>CAWJHP010000001.1:0-3244910 GCA_963842785.1 uncultured Chloroflexia bacterium | reverse complement strand
CACCTCACCCCGTACAGCAGTTCCACCGTCAGTTGGTCCAGCCGCTCGTACTGCAGCCCGCGCTTGGCGATCGCCGCCCGGTCGAAGGGTTGCGTCTTCAAGGCATTCGCCTTGGCCCGCGTATATTTGCCGAAGTAGGCGCTCATGCTCCCGTCCTCGGCATTCACCTCGTCCAGGATCGCCTGTATCTCCTTATCCGCATTGAACTCTGCGGCTTTCTCCTTCAGGATCAGGTAGGTCCGCATGCAACCCCGCGCAAAGTCCTTCACCCCCTCGTAATCCTCCGTGCGGTAGGCGTGCGCGTCGAAGTGCCGGCTGCCCAGGTAACGCACATCTTCCAGGAACTTCACCAGGAAGAAGGCCGCTTTCAGGTCACGCGAGCCGAACCGCAGGTCCTGGTCATATCGCCCGGGATATTGGTCGTTCAGGTCGATGTGGAAGAGTTTCCCGGATTCCCACGCCTGCGCCACCCCGTGCATGAAGTTCAGTCCCGACATGTGCTCGTGCGCCACTTCCGGGTTGACTCCCACCATCTCGGGGTGTTCCAGCGTCGCAATGAAAGCCAGCATGTGTCCGGTGGTCGGGTTGTACATGTCCCCGCGCGGCTCGTTCGGCTTGGCCTCCAGCGCCAGTTTCATCTCGTATTTCTTGTCCAGCACGTATTCGCACAGGAAGTTCATCGCCTCCCGGTTCCGCTGGATCGCCTGCACCGGGTTCTTGCTCGCATCCGTTTCGGTGCCTTCGCGCCCTCCCCAGAAGACGTACAATCTCGCCCCAAACTCCGCCCCCAGGTCGATCGCTTTCATCGTCTTCTGCAGCGCGTACGCCCGCACTTTTGGATCGTTGGATGTGAACGCCCCGTCCTTGAAGATCGGGTCGGCAAACAGGTTGGTGGTTGCCATGGGCACTTTAAGCCCGGTCGCATCCAGTGCCTTGCGGAATTCCTTCTTGATCTGCTCGGCCTCCGCCGGCGTCGCATCGATCGGGATCAGGTCGTTGTCGTGAAAGTTGACCCCGTACGCCCCCACCTCCCCCAGCAGGGTTACCAGTTCAGCCGGTGTCTTCGCTTCCCGCACCGGTCCTCCGAACGGGTCGCGGCCGATGTTCCCGACCGTCCACAGGCCAAACGTAAATTTATCTTCAGGCTTGGGTTCGTATGCTCTGGTCATTTCACTATCCTTTCATAAAAACACTGTCAGAAAAAGGGACATGCCTGGGTGCACTGCCTGCACGTCCCTTTTCAAAGTGGCTTGATCGATCAGAAAGTTAGCGGCTCCTCTTGAAGTACACGTCCAGAAGCACTGCCAATACCAGGATGATGGCTTTCACAACATACTGCCAGGCTGGCGCAAAATTCATCATCTGCATGCCGTTGGTCAGGCTGGCAATGATCAGCGCGCCAATCAGCGCCCCCGGCACAGTCCCGACGCCGCCCAATGGAGAAGTGCCGCCCAGGATGCAGGCCGCGATCGCATCCAGTTCATAACCGGTTCCGGCCGCGATCGTGCCGTATCCCACGTAGGAGGCCAGCACCACGCCCGCCACACCGCACAGGAAGCCCATCAGGATGAAAACCCTGAATAGCACGCTGGTGATGTTGATCCCGGAGAGCCGCGCCGCTTCCCGGTTTCCGCCAATCGCATAGGTATAACGGCCGAAACGGGTGTTGTTGGCGATGTATACCATCGCCATCGCCACCACTGCCAGAATTAGCACGGGGACGGGGATGCCCTTGTACGCATTGACGCTCAGGAGATAGAGAGCGATCAATACCGCCGGGATGGCTGCCCCCAGCATATCCAGGTAGAGCGGGCGTAGCTGGAACCCGTACTTCTGCTTGCCCCTTCTGCCGCTCCACACGTTCCAGACCAGGAAAACCACGATGAGCGCGAATATCACCCAGCCCCACATGCCCGGGATATACCCCTGGGCGATGTCGGAGAATACCGGCTGGTCAGCCGCAATGGTCTTACCCTGGGTCACCAGCAAAAGCAGCCCATTGAACAGCCACATGCCGCCTAGGGTCACGATGAACGCCGGCAATCCCTGGAAGGCAATGATGTATCCTTGCAGTAAACCCGCCAGCACACCCACCAGCAGGCCGCAGATGACCGAAAGTACGGCGGAAAGAAATAGTTGGTTGGGGAATAAATGGTACCAGGTATTGAATTGCAGATATGCCACTACCACGGAAACAAAACCCGCCAGTTTGCCCACCGACAGGTCGATGTTCCCGGTCACGATCACCAGCACCATGCCGATCGACAGGAAAGACGTCACGGACATCTGTCGGAAAAGGTTGGAGATGTTTTGCGGGTCCAGGTACTTGCCGGTGGTGGTAATGGCAAAGATCGCCCAGATGACGATCACGGCAATGATCAGCGTATAGGTCTGGATGTTGCGTCTCACGGCTAGGAATATCCTGGATCCTAGGCTTGAGCTTGGTTTAATGTCAGTGACTGAAGAGCTCATGGGATTCACCTCGCTTTATTCTCTTGATTTGGTTTTATGCAGTGGCAATGCCTGTGGCCAATGCCATCACGCGTTCCTGGCTGGCCTCGGCCACCGGTAGTGTCAGCGTGGAATGACCCCGGCACATCACCATCACCCGGTCGCTCATTCCCAGCACTTCCTCCAGGTCACTGGAGATCATGATCACCGCCACGCCTCTCTCGGCCAGTTCGTTCATCAATTTGTAGATCTCAAACTTCGCTCCCACATCGATCCCTCGTGTCGGATCATCCATGATCAGCACCTTCGGTTTGGAAAGCAGCCATTTGGAGATGACCACCTTCTGCTGGTTCCCACCCGAGAGGGTTAGCGCCTGCACATCCAGGCTGGACGCCTTGATCGTCAGGCTTTTCGCCTGCTGCAAACTGGCTTTTCTCTCTTCATTGGCATCGATGCTGAAGAATTTGGAGAATTGGTCCAGGTTGGGCAGGGAGATGTTCCTCAGGATCGATTGGATCAGCACCAGGCCCATCCTCTTCCGGTCCTCCGGCACCAGGCTTATACCGTCATCGATCGCCTTGCGTGCGCTTCTTGGCTCGATGGCCTTCCCCTCCATCCGGACTTTACCCTTCGTGATTTTCGCATACTCGCCAAAGAGTGTCAGCACCAGCTCGGTGCGGCCCGAACCCATCAAACCTGCGATCCCCAGTATTTCACCCTTGCGCACATTGAAACTGATCCCATCCAGCACTTTGCGGGTGCTATTGTAGGGGTCCACTGCTTCAATGCCTTCAACTTCGAATATCACCTCGCCTGGCTTTCGGTTTCCCTTCGGGAAGCGCTCTTTCATCTCCCGGCCGACCATGTACTTGACCAGGTCGCTCTGGGCTACATCCTTGGTTGGTTGCGTGGTGATGATCCGGCCATCCCGCATCACGGTCACCCTGTCCGTGATGAGGAAAAATTCCTCCAGCCGGTGGGAAATGTAGATGCAGGTGATGCCATGCTCTTTGAGCCCCCTGAGAATATCCATTAATTGTTCGACTTCTGCTCTGCTCAAGGCGCTGGTGGGCTCGTCCAGGATCAGTACCTTGGCGTTTTCGGAGAGCGCCTTGGCGATCTCGACCATCTGCATCTTGCCCACCCCGAGGCTATTGACCACCGCCCTTGGATCGACATCCAGGTGATACTTTGTCAATATCTCGCGCGTGTCCGCGTACAACTTGTTCCAGTTGATCAACCCACGCTCCACCGGCTCCTTGCCCAGGAAGACGTTTTCACCAACCGAGCGGGTTGGCACCAGCGTCAGTTCCTGGTAAACGATCGCAATGCCTTCCTCGACCGCCTCCCGGATGGAGCTTTGACTCAGGTTCAATTCCTTGCCATTGTATATCACGCTGCCTTCATAGGTCCCATGCGGATAGACGCCGGAAAGGATTTTCACCAGCGTGGATTTGCCCGCGCCATTCTCCCCGCAAATGCCGTGGATTTCACCCCGGCGTATTTCGAAAGAATCGTCATCCAGCGCAACCACGCCTGGAAATTGCTTGGTTATATGCTTAAATTCGAGAATAATATCATTATCCACTGCGAACTCCTTCGGATACAGGCTGTCCCGGCGGGCATGGTCAACAGGCTATTGTACAGGTTTTATATGCGGAGAAATATTACCTTGTCGGGCGCACCTATCGCGAACAAGCCGAACTATACGAATAATATTCATTAAATTCGTGGTGTTCGTTCATTCGTGTTATTCTTGTTCAGATTATTATTGCAGAGAATTTTTATAATTCCCGGCCCCCCAAATGAAATTTGCCGGAGGGCCGGGAATCGGGTTAAAGGTTATGGATTAGGGTGTCAGCGTGGGAGGCAGCTGATCCGCAGGAACTCCGCGATAGACCGCGTCATAGGTCTGGAATCCGCTCTTCACAACCACATCGTAGACATTCGCCTTGGTGACCTGCACAACCGGCAGGAAGGCGGCCTGGATGCTGCCCGTCAGGGTTTTATCGCCGGTCAGGACAGCCAGTGTGTAGCTGGTTAAACCGGTCAGTGCCTGACCCTTGATCAGGGCATCGATCATGTTGACGGCCTTCGGGGCCAGTAGCCGGGTGTCCTTGAAGACGCTCACGGTCTGGAAGCCCTTGACGATGCTGTTGCAGCCATCCGCGGTGGCATCCTGGCCTGAGATCGGCACCTTGCCGGCCAATCCCTGGGCAGCCAGCGCCTGCAGTTCGCCCAGCGCAGTACCATCATTCGAGGCGACCACTGCATCGATCTTGTTCTGGTTCGCGGTGAGGATGTTCTCCATCATCGATTCGGCCTTGGCGGCATCCCAGTTCTCGACCCACTGGTCGGCCACGATCTTGACAACGCCCGAGTTGATGTAGGGCTGGACTACTTCCATCTGGCCCTGGCGGACCAGGACGGCATTGTTATCGGTCGGGGAACCACCGGAGAGGACTACCTTGGCGGGGTTGTCTTTCGTCCAGGTTGTGCTTCCGGGCAGGCCCAGGGCCGTCATGACGCCCAGCGCTTCCTGCTTGCCGACTTCGACGTTATCGAAGGACAGGTAGGCAGCGATCTTGTCGGTCTTGATCAGGCGGTCATAGGAGATCACAGGTACACCCGCGGCAACAGCCTTTTCCACCGGGGTGACGGCGGCTGCGCCATCTTCTGCGATGACGATCAGGCCCTTGGCGCCCAGGCTGACCATGTTATCGATCTGGTCGCTTTGCAGCTTGACGTCATGGTCGGCTTCCTGTGCGATCACTTGGTAGCCCAGTTTCTGCAGCAATTGTGTCATCTGGGCAGATTCAATTGGCCACCGTTCGGTCGCATAGTCGGAGAAGGAAAGACCAACTATGGTTTTACCTGTGGTGGTGGCCGCCTTGGGGGCGGCGCAGCCTACCAGGCTGGCAACCAACACCACCAGAATTGCGATGTACAAAACTTTGCGAGACATCATTCAGCTCCTTTTAGATTTGTGAGGAAATTTCGAATAGGATGAGACGGAATATGTATGATATATGCGGTATTTTTTTATCTTGACCTCCTTTCCGGACCATAAATTCAGGAAGATTTATGAAAACGGGTTGCATGCAATAATACCTCAGATTTGGGTTCGCTGCCGGATTACTTCGTCAATGACCAGCGCCACACACCCCAGTACGCAGCTGTCTGTTCCCAATGTGGCGGGAATGACCCGGATTTCCTTTTGGGGTTGGAAAAGACTGTCCTTTGCAAAAGTATCCCTGGCGATGGGCAGAAGAAAATCAAAGGCCGGTTCAAGCGCCCCTCCCACCACAATACACCGTGGTGAGAAAATATTGACCAGGCTGCCGATCCCGATCCCCAGCGCCAGGGCCATTTTGGTGAATATTTCCACGCTGTTCGGATCATCCCTCCTGAGAAGCTGCACCAGTTCTTCGAACGGGATCTCCTTGCCGGTTCGCTTCTTGTAGTTCTGCACCGCGATACGCGACCCAACCAGGGTTTCCCAGCAACCCCGTTTTCCGCACATGCAGGTTTCCCCATCCGGAACAATGGTCATGTGCCCCACTTCACCCGCATAGCCATTCCATCCCCGGAACAATTGGCCGGCGTTGATGATCCCACCACCCAGGCCAATGCCGGTGCTAAGGTATATGAAATCATCCACATTTTTTGCCGAACCCCAATAGTATTCACCCATGGCTGCTGCATTGGCGTCATTTTCCACGTAAACCGTCAGCCCAAAACGACTTTCCCAGATTTCCTTGAGCGGAACATCCCGCCATTTAAGGTTTGGCGCAAACCGGACCTCCCCTTTTCGGATATCGACCAGGCCCCACACTCCCACCCCTACCCCAAGAAGCGTTAATCCGTCCGCTTTGGAAATGGTTATTGCTTCGCCGATCGATCCTTCAGCCACTTTCAGATAGGAAACCACATCTGATTCATCCGGCAGGCTGACATGTTTCCGCCATTGGATCCGGCCTATGAAGTCTGTCAGGATGATGGACACATAACCCACTCCCAGCTCGACGCCAACTGCGACTCCCCCCGCCGGATTAAGCTCGATCAAGGTCCCCGGCCGGCCAACTTTTTCCGGCCTCGACCCGACCTCATGCACCAGATTTTCGGAGATCAACTGGTCCACGATCCTCGAGACGGTGCTCCGGGTCAGGCCGGTGGTTTTTGCCAGGCTGGCACGTGAAATGGGAGCATGCAGCCTCAGATGATCCAGTATCGCCGCGCTGTTGTACTTGCGAGCCAGACTTTGATCCACACCCATTTGATTATTCATGCTTTTGTATATAAATGCAACATATTAATTATTACAACTTTATCAAGCATGATTCAAGTGACAAATGACACTACCGCCTTGTGACAATTCGAACACAAATGGTGGTTTTCTAAAATCCACCCTATTCCAGGCTGAAAATTGCAGTGACGGGTTTGGGCGCACCGAGTTCGATCCCGCGCTGACCCGGAGAACAGCTCCCCACCGTCAGGCGGAACTCGCCTGGCTCGAGGGTTTGTTCGCCGTTTTCAGAGACGAACATCATTGCTTCGGGCGATAGATCAAACCGAATGGTTCTGCTCCCGCCCGCCCGGATATGCACATGCCGGAACCCGACCAGTTTATGCAGCGGCACCGGGGCAGAGGCTTCCAGGTCGCTCAAATAGACCTGCACCACTTCATCGCCATCCATGTCACCCAGGTTCATCAGCGTGAAGGAGAAGGAAAGCGCTCTTCCAGCGGGGATACGCTCAGCTTCCAATTTCAGGTTGGAAAACGCAAAATGGGTGTAGCTCAGCCCAAAACCGAACGGGTAGAGCGGCTCCAGGCTGCTGTAGCGGTAGGTGCGGTTCTCCATCCGATAATCTTCGAAGGAGGGAAGTTGTGAAGTAGACTTGGGGAATGTCACCGGCAGCTTTCCCGAAGGGGAAACGTCTCCGAAAAGGATGTCAGCCAGCGCCTGCCCGCCCGCCTCGCCCGGGTACCAGGCGAAAACGACTGCTTCCACCATTTCCTCCAGTTCGCCCAGCGCGATCGGGCTGCCCCCGCACAGCACCAGGATCACCCGCGCCCCGGCGATAACCAGTTTCTTCACAAAATCAACCTGGGACGGTGGCAGGCTAATATCAGCACGGTCACCTTTCTCGGTCGAGAGGATGGCATCGCCTTCCTCGCTTTCCAGCAGGGGTGAGTAGCCCATGCAGGCGATCGTCAGGTCGGAAGCAGCCGCCTCCCCGCTGGTCCAATCCATCGGGTTGAGGTTGGCCTGGTGCAATTGGGCGCCCATGCGATAGCCAACCCGCACGCCCTCCGGGGCCCGCCCGACGATGCCTTCCATCAACGTGATAAGGCTCTCGTTGTATCCGTTGTAATTGCCCAGGAGCGCTTCGATGCTGGCCGCATTGGGACCAACGATCGTAATGCGTTTCACCTCCGGGCGGATGGGCAGGATGTTCCCCTGGTTCTTCAGCAGCACTATCGACTCTACGGCCGCTTTGCGTGCCAGGCGTCGGTGCTGTGGGCTGCAGATGACATTCTGCGGGATGAGGGCGTAGGGCACCATTTCTGGCGGGTCGAAGATCCCCAGCTTGAAGCGTGTCAGCAGGGTGCGACGAAGGGCGCGCTCGATGCCCGCTTCGCTGACCAGACCGCGCTGGATGGCTTCCTCGAGCCTGTCATAGGTCACACCACAACTGATGTCACAACCCGCCTTCAGCGCCATGGCGGCGGCTTCCACGGCATCCGCCGCAACCTTGTGGTTGGCATGGATATCGGTCAAGGCCCAGCAGTCGGAAGTGACATGCCCCTGGAAGCCCCACTTCTTCCGCAGGGTTTCCTCCAGAAGGAATTGGCTGGCGCACGCCGGCTGGCCATTGACCCGGTTGTAGGCGCCCATCACTGCTTCCACCCGGGCTTCCTGCACCAGGCGCTTGAAGGCTGGCAGGTAGGTATCGTTCAGGTCGCGCTGGGAAACGCGTGCGTCGAAGACATGCCGCTCGGCTTCGGGTCCGCTGTGGACGGCGAAATGCTTGGCGCAGGCGGCCGTCTTCAGGTATTTCGGGTCGTCGCCCTGCATGCCGCGCACAAACGCCACGCCCATTTCACCGGTCAGGTATGGGTCTTCGCCGTAGGTTTCCTGGCCGCGCCCCCAGCGCGGGTCGCGGAAGATGTTGATGTTGGGCGCCCAGAAGGTCAGTCCCTGGAGCTGGGCAGTGTAACCCTGTCGTTTCAGGGCAGCATGATACTTGGCACGACCTTCGTCACTGATGGCGCCTCCCACACGCGACATCAGGTGGGTGTCCCAGGTGGCTGCCAGGCCGATGGCCTGCGGGAAGACGGTGGCGCGTCCATTCCCCACCACGCCGTGCAGGCCTTCGCTCCAGTAGTTGTAGGCCGGGATGCCCAGGCGTGGGATGGCCGGGCATTCGTTCAGCATCTGGCTGATCTTCTCCTGCAAGGTCATGCGCTGGATCAGGTCATCGACACGTTCTTCGAATGGGAGGGATGTATTGAGGTAGGAAGGGGGCTTTTTGGGATCCATGCGGTCACCTTTTCGTTATTGAAAAAATAAGATACTTCCTGCTATTTTACCGGGTTTGGGCTGGATCAGGTGGAAAATGGGTTGCCAAAATGAAAAAGACTCTCAAGAGCTTAAAATTTGTAAATCAATGCGGAACGATTCTATATATAGGGGGTAAGGCGGGCCGTATTGAGGGCCCGTAAAGAGGAAGTGACAGATATGCACAACTATGAAATCAAAGACTTTCGGAAAGAGGGTTGAATTATGGACGGATTTCCTGTATAGTAGGAGCAGGTGAACCGATCCGGCGAAATGGGATGGCACCCCAACCATGCTACGGATCAAATTCCAGGAGCGTTTTGAAAGGAGCAGATGATGGCAACCCTGCAAAAGAAATTCAGCAAGTATGTGGTTTATTACATCAGCGGCAGTTCCCCGGCGACAGGCGTCGCACAGGAGGCCGAGATCGACTGCTTCAGCGAAGACGGGAAACGGGTGGGCATTCTCTATTTCTACCCGGCCAATATGCGCATGCCGGAGAATCAGGACACTCTTAATGGGATCACCCTCCATTACCGTCTGAGCCGTTTTACAGATGTAATGACCATTTTGAAGGAAGAACAGCCGTTTTATCTGTATTTCGATACGGTCAAGAAATATGGCTATGTGGGTACTGGCAGCGAACCGGTCGGGGAGGAAGAAGACGGTTAAAAAGAAATGGCATGGGCTTAACCCTCAGCCGGCCTGCCTCCCCTTTTCGAACGAGGCGGAATAGAAAGTAGGACAACAAATATGGATTGGTTTGTGGGTCTGTATGACGAATTCAGGATGAGGATGGGCTTTGGGCGCGTTTCATATGAAGAGACAAGGAAAGATGTGGATTTCATTTGCGATGTACTTGAATTACATACAGGAGCGAAAGTACTTGACCTGTTTTGTGGCTCTGGCAGGCATTCACTTGAACTCGCAAGAAGGGGATATTTGGCTACCGGGATGGATTTAAACCCTGATTATTTGGAATTGGGCAGGCAATCAGGGAAAACAATTGCCAATGCCCCGAATTTCATTCAAGGTGATGTTCGCTATATTGATTTTGGGAAAGATTACGATGCAGCCATCATCATGTTTCAGAGTTTTGGTTACTTTAGCGACAGCGAAGATAAATTGGTCTTAAGCAAAGTATTTGATGCCTTAAAAGAAGAGGCAGGTTCCTTATCGAAATTCTGAATAAAGACTGGATCTTAAAGAACTATGTGGAAATTCAAGAAACCATGCTGGATAATATCCGGGTGATTGAGAGACGAGAGTTCGATCCCCTGACCAGTAGAAATAACTTTGTCATTCAAAGATATGAGCAGGATGGAATTGTTACAAAAAGAGGTTCTTGGAGATTGTATTCTGCCCATGAGATGAAGAATATTCTCGCAGGCATTGGATTTCGTTTTTTGGGTGGTTTTTCCGATCTTGAAAAAGAGCCTTTAACGAAGGATACAAGGCTCATGCGGATGGTCTTCGAGAAGGGTGAAAATGGTTAACAAAACTGCTCTTCGAGGTATTTGCTGAAGTTTCAAAGAAAGAAAGAATCCGAGTCATCGAGATGAAACTATCCGGCCTGCATTTGCTGATGACGTATCAGTGCAATCTTGAGTGTGACCATTGCTTCGTGTGGGGAAGCCCGTGGCAAACGGGCACGTTGACTTTGGAGAATATCCGGCATATTCTGGAACAGGCCAAAGACATTGAGACGATCAAATCAATTTACTTCGAGGGGGGAGAACCCTTTCTGTAATATCCTGTCTTGCTCAAGGCAGTTCAAGAGGCCGCTTCCTCTGGCTTTCAAGTAGGGCTTGTCACAAATGGATATTGGGCAACCGGGATGGAGGATGCTCTTGAATGGTTGAGACCCTTTGTTGGGCTGGTGGGTGATGTATCCATCAGCAGTGACTCATATCACTGGACTGAAGCACTCAAACAACAGGCAAAGAATGCTATAAGTGCAGCCCAGAAATTGGATCTTCCCATCGGCTTGATCAGCATTGCCCAGCCGGAGGCAGGCGATGCTTCCCCGGCTGTTGGCCAACTGCCCATTGGCGAATCGGTGCTCATGTACCGTGGTCGGGCTGCCAAAAAGCTCGTTCGCCCCGCCGACCTGAAACCTTGGGAGCAGTTCACCACCTGTCCTTATGAAGATCTTCGTGAGCCCGAACGATTTCATGTAGATCCGCTTGGATTGGTCCACATTTGCCAGGGCATCTCGCTCGGTAATCTCTTTCGTACACCATTAAGGGAGATTTGCGAGCGATATATCCCTGAGGCGCATCCTATTACAGGCCCGTTGCTCCAAGGAGGTCCTGCAGCATTGGTTCGGCATTATGGACTTCCGTGCAGGCAGGCCTACGCCGATGCATGTCATTTGTGCTGTGAAGCCCGCCAGGCAATGCGTGCACGATTTCCAGATATTCTTGGGCCTGATCAGATGTACGGGGTAAAGGAAGATCAGGGATAGTATCCCATTCGGACAGTTCAGGAGGATACGAACTTCTTTTCAATGCTCATCGATGATGATCTTCTGAAATTGACAGAAGCCGAGTAAATTTAACCGCTGCTTTTTCACCCAGGGTTTGACCAGTTCGTTTTCCACGAAATAAAAGAGGGGCAACACCAGGGCTTGCTCTGCCACGAGCAGGCGATCCGCCTGGCGGTACATCGCCATGCGTTTTGCCCGGTCAGGGGTTCGGCTGGCCTGCTCGACCAACCGATCATAAGCTGCATCCTGCCAGCCCAGTGCATGGAGTTGGGAGATGGCATCCGAATGCCGCAGAAAATTGTCCGGATCAGGGTAATCCGCCAGCCATCCATTTATGACCAGTAATTTGCAGCCATCTTCCTTCTTCCATACCGTTAATTCCCCGGGATCGACCTCCGTAAACGAGATTTCGACACCCAGGCTGTCACGCCATTGGCGGGTCAATTCAGCCAATCTCGCTCCGCTGCCGCGCGGGGCTATCCCTTTTACAACCGGAAAGCCCTTGCCTCCCGGATAGCCGGCCTCGACCATCAACCGCTGCGCCTGGTCCACATCCAAGGGCAATCCGATATCCGGGCTGTGTCCGGGCATCCCGGGTGGAACCAGGCCTCCGCGTGCAATGGGTTGGCTGAACTGGTCGAAAAACCTTTGCCGGTCAAAGGATAATGCGAACGCCTTGCGCACGCGCACGTCATTAAAAGGCGCTGTGATGGAAGGAAAAACCAGGAAGAAGATGCCCAATTCCTGGGTTTCGTATAATTCTTCCCGGGGAATGGCATCTGGAACCTTCGCGTTCCCAAAAAGAGCAAGGTCAAATTGGTTTTTCAGGTATGCATTGAATTCTTCTTTGCTTTCGGTGGACACCCTCCATTCCACCCGCTCAGCATTTCCCGGGAATATGCCGTAGTAACCGGGATTGCGCTCCATGACGCCGCCGTGTTGGGCATCAAACTCCACCAGGCGGTATGCACCGTTGGATACGATCTGACCGGGCTTCCACCAGGTCTCCCCGAAACTTTCGATGGCCGCGCGCGGCAGTGGGTAAGTGATTGGTAGCGTGATAATGAAAGGAAAATAAGCCACCGGTTCCACCAGCCGGACCTCCAGGCTGTGATCATCCAGGGCGCACACCCCCACGCTGTCAGGATCTTGATTGATCCCCTGGTGGTAGTCCCTGGCACCCCTCACATCATACAGGAATTGTGCAGTCGGCGAAAACAAACCAGGATCGAGATTGCGCTTCCACGCCCATTCAAAATCCCGGGCGGTCACCGGTGTGCCATCCGTCCATGCCACGTCGTTTCGCAAATGGAAGATATAACGCCTGCCTTCATCCAGCACCTGCCACGAACGGGCAACTGCCGGGATCACATCCAGTTCCCCGTTGATTTCTGCCAGCCCGGAGAAGAGGTGGAGGATCAGCCCGATGTCCTGCCCCCAACCCGCCCGACCCGGATCGAGGGTGACATGAGAACTGATAAGGCAGAACCGAAGCTTGGCCGGTTCCGCAGCCTGTTCGGTTTGTTTTTGCGGCATCGCTTTTTGTTGCAAAGCAAAGGCTTTTTCATTCGCCTGGTGTGCCGCTTCGAATTGAAAGTTGGCATGGTAGATCAAGCCCAGCTTCAGCCAGACCTGGGCGAGGCGGGTTTCATCCTGCTGTTCCTCCAGAAGTTCCCGAGCTCGTTGGTAATAGCCGATCGCCTCGGTGTGCTCATCGGTCAGGCGGGCGCGATCGCCTGCCTGGATCAAATAGCTGACTGCCTTTGCATGCTCCCCGGCGGACTCAAAATGGTGAGCCAGGAGACCCAGGTATTGATCTTTTCGGTCAGCGAAAAGCTGCTCGAGTGCCTCGCCCACCCGCCGGTGGAATTCCCGCCGCCGTTCCAGCAGGAGCGAGTTATAAGCCGCCTCCTGGGTCAGCGAGTGCTTGAACATGTATTCAAGCTCGGGCAGGCGGGTTTTTTCCCGCACCAGGTCTACACGTTGGAGTTGTGCCAGATGTTGGTCTAATTGTTGTTCGGCTGCTGCGATGGCTTCCAGCAGGCGATACAGGAAGCTCTTGCCGATCACCGATGCCATCTGCAGCGTGCGTCGCACGTCCTCCTGCAGCCGGTCGATGCGCCCCAACAGCACGCCCTCCAATGTCTCGGGGATGTTAATATCGGTCAGGTCCCGGGTTGCTCGCCATTTTTCCCCTTCCCGCAGGATGGCTCCCTGGTCGATCAGGCTGCGCACAATTTCTTCCAAATAAAATGGATTCCCTTCAGAGTGTTCGAGCATTAAAAGCCGGATGGATTCTGGCAGGTCGGAGATGGCAAGCAGGTTATCCACCAGAAGGTTTTGATCCATCGGTGATAACGGTTTAAGCAGGATCTCGGTATACCGGTGGGAATAGTCAGTTTCCGCCTTCACTTTGATGCGCCAGGAGCCGTGTTCCCGCTCCAAACGCGCAAGTAGAACCAGCATGAGCGGTGCGCGGTCAGTGACCGCCAGCAGCTCTTCGAGCGCCTCCAGGCTGGAGGAATCTGCCCAATGCAGGTCTTCAAGCACCGCCACGGTGGGCTGGCTCTCTGCCAGCCGTTGAAAATACTGGCAGATCGAAAGCAGGGTCTGGCGCTTGAGCGTCTCGCCATCCAACAGGCGCACCCGTTCAGCCAGGTCGCCCTCCAGCCTGACGCCCAGCAGTTGTGCAAGGTAGGGCAATATCTCGCTATCTTTCCCGGCGAACAGGTCTTTCAACCGGCGCTTCAACGCCGCACGTACTCTCACTTCTGGGTCGCCATCTGACAACCCCAGGTCGTTGTAGATCAACTGGTTGATCGACCAGAAGGAGAGCGTCTGCCCGTAGGATAACGCCCGCCCTTCTATCCAATGCGCCTCGTCCTGGCAGCCCGGTCCCTCCCGCCGGGCTTCTTCCACCAGGCGGCTCTTTCCAATGCCGGCTTCGCCGATGATGCTGACGATCTGCCCGTGTCCTTTAACCAAAGCCCCCAGCGCCTCCCGCAGCACTGCCAGCTCGCCGCCGCGACCGACCAAAGGCGAATATAACTCTTCAAAACCGCGCCCGGAGCCGGGGGCTGCCTTGCTCTTGATCACTTCGAAAGCGATGACCGGTTCGGCTTTTCCCTTAAGGCTGATTTCTCCCATGTCCTGAAGATCAAAGGTCGCCTTGACGTGCCGGGCTGTGCTCTCAGAGATGAGCACCTTGCCGGGCTGGGCAGCCGATTGCAGCCGCGCTGCCAGGTTCACCGCATCCCCCACCGCCAGGTATTCCATGTGCAGATCGCTGCCCACGCTGCCGACCACCACCGTCCCGGTATTCAAACCGATGCGTACTTGAAAATGATCGACATAACCTTTCAACTCATCGGCATATTTGCCGATCGCTTGTTGAATATCAAGGGCGGCATGCACGGCCCGGATGGGATCATCTTCATGCGTGATGGGTGCCCCAAAGAACGCCAGCACACCGTCCCCCAGTAATTGTGCAATGGTTCCTTCATACTTGTATACTGCCTGGCTGACCCGCTCGTGTGCAGCCGAGACGATTTCCCTCCACTCTTCCGGATCCAGTTTCTCGGCCATGCAAGTGGATCCGACGATGTCGCTAAATAAGATCGTGACAGGTTTGCGTTCGCCTTCGATCAGTGCGGAAGAGCTCCGGATCTTTTCTTTGAGATCCGACGGTGCGGCTTGTTGGAGCGCCGCAAGGCGTTCCTTCTCCCCGGCTGAAGCAGGCTGCAAAGCAACAGGAGCCCCACATTTCTTGCAGTAACTGGCTCCGGGTTTTATCGGATTGCCGCATTGGGGACAGACGCGTTCTAACGCACTCCCGCATTTTTCACAGAATTCGGCGTCTTCATCATTTTCATGACCACACTTCACGCAGTTCATGCGACCTGCCCGTGGAGGTTGTCAGGACTCCAGCCTTTGAACCAATGGAACTGCAGCGCCAGATCATTTTCAGAATTGCATCTTTCGAAAGGTTTCCTTGTTATGCTTTCGACTACTTTCATATTAGCAGTACCTGCATTATAAGTCAATCAAGGGTTTGCAGCTTTCTCCCGAATTGCAGAACCTCATTTTAATGCCTGAAACCTCTCTTGCTAATGACGAGGTTTTATAGTGCTACAATTAAATATTCCGGTCAGTTTCAGGATCGTCGGTATGAAAAGCATCTGACCGGAATACTCCGTTTGCAGTAAAATGCAAGCCTTGAAAATTAACTTCCAGAGGGTAGCCATACGGACAAACCAGAGGACAATCTGCAAGGGGCGCATCCGGGCGCACACCGGGGCATCGATTACAAATGGATCGTGCTGAGCGTGACGACCATCGGTTCCTTGATGGCAGCTATCGACAGTACCATCGTCACGCTGGCGCTGCCGGATATGATGGTAAAACTGCACGCCGACCTGATCGAGATGACCTGGGTCATTATGGCGTACATTTTGATCAGCACTGTCTTTTTACTCACCTTCGGGCGCGTGGCTGACATGTTTGGGCGCGTGCGCATGTACAACCTGGGTTTTGTCGTCTTCACGGTTGGCTCCGCCTTGTGCGGGATCTCGCAGAACGCAACCCAATTGATCCTGTTCCGGCTCGTTCAGGGTTCGGGCGCTGCCTTGATGATGGTGAACAGCCCGGCGCTTATCACCGAGGTCTTCCCGGTGAACGAGCGCGGGCGGGCGCTTGGCATCAACGGTATCACTTGGGCCCTCGGGGGAATCGCCGGCCCGATCCTGGGTGGTTTCATCCTCGCGGCTGCCAGCTGGCGCTGGATATTCTATATCAATGTGCCCATCGGGATCATCGGTACGCTGTGGGGGTACCGCGCCCTGCATGAAATGTCCAAGGCGAAGCAGGGGGAGCGCTTCGACCCGCTTGGCGCGGCCACCTTCAGCCTCAGCCTGGTCGCGCTGCTGGTCGCACTGACCCTCGGCATCGAATTCAGTTGGATCTCGCTGCCCATCCTGTCGCTCTTCGCTCTGTTCGTGGTGATGATCATCGTGTTCTTCGTCTGGGAGCGCCGGGCGGCCAACCCCGTGCTCGATCTTTCCCTCTTCCAAAATCGTGTCTACAATTTCTCTGTCCTGTCGGCAATGCTCCAGTCTTTGGCCATGTTCGCCGTTGACTTTTTGATCATTTACTATCTGCAGGCGGTGCGCGGCTACAGCCCGTTGACCGCGGCACTGTTGCTCATTCCGCTTCCCATTGTAAGCGCGGTGGTGGGGCCGTTGAGCGGATTGCTAGCTGACCACATTGGCGCGAGGATTCCCGCCACGCTTGGGTTGGTGCTGCAAGCCACTGCCCTTGGGTGGTTTATCACCCGTCTGTCTCCCGTGACGCCGTATTGGGAGATCGCCGTGGGACTGGCGTTAATGGGCCTGGGTGGAGGGCTGTTCTGGTCGCCGAATACCAGCGCAGCCATGAACGGAGCGCCAAGGTCGCGGCTCGGCATCGCCTCGGCCACGCTTGCCACCTTGCGGCAGACTGGCATGGTGACCAGTTTTGCGCTGGCGCTGGCGGTTGCGGCGGGGAGTTTGCCGGGGAATGTGGTCATGGCGCTCTTTGTTGGCACCAACATCACGCTCGGTTCGCAGGTGGAGCAGGCATTCGTCACCGGCATCCGGAGCGCCTTCATGGTCTCCGCTGTGTTTTGCCTGGTTGCGGCGGGCTTTTCGCTCGTGCGTGGCAGGGAGGACCGGCAGGGACAGTTGCAGTTGGATGCTTCGGCGAAAAAAGATTGATAAACCGCTGTTCCAGTGGAACCCGCTCTCCAGAAATACGGGAATTTGCACGATAATAAACCAGAAATCCCACCACACCACCGCTTCCTTCGGAAGTACATCTCCAAGCCGATCCATAAGCCGGACTTTTCGAGATATGGCCTTTTGGTCAGGATACCTTTCCCATGCCCATCGAATCTGCCCTCGTAGTGTTGATCCCCGAAGCGGAACCTCTGGTCGAAAGTTTCCGCAAACGCTTTGATCCTTCTGCTGCCATGGGCGTACCTGCCCATGTGACGGTACTGTATCCCTTTAAGCCCCCCGATGAACTCACAGGCAACCTGACCACAACCTTGCGGGAACTGTTCTCGAAACAGCCCGGATTTACGGCTTTGTTTTCCAGAATCCAACAATTCCCGGATGCGCTTTATCTCGCGCCGGAGCCCTCTGAGCCCTTCCGGCAACTGACCAAAACCGTCGTCAGGGTCTTCCCGGATACACCCCCCTACCGTGGAGCTTTCAAGGAAATCATTCCGCATCTCACCGTCGCACAGGGATGCGATCTCCAACAATTGAAAGAAATCACAGCTGACTTCCATGCGGCCGCGAAGGTTAAGTTGCCATTCCATGCCAGGGTGGATTCCGTCGCATGGATGGATAATTCCAGCGGTGCCTGGCAAACACGAGTGCGGTTTTCCCTTCACCCGGAAAGCAGGGGCAGGTAATACCGGCTTTTTCAAAGTCGATTTCAATCTGCAGTCTGGGAGACACGCAATGTTTCCCCTGTGAAAAATCAATGTCATTTCATGGTTAAGACTCTTCGGGGCTGTCGTTTGAACAGACCCGAACGGTATTGAAGTAAACCATCGTTTCCCGAACTATGGAGTGAGCTTCAGCTGATCGATCAGCCAGGCCTGGCGCGCTTTCAAGACCGCATCGGTGGACATGAGATAAGAATCGTCATACCATTCGATCTTCTTGGGCTGGCTGGCGGCTGTAGTGTATTGGTTGGCCATGTCTTCCGTCAAGCCGCGCTGGTTATTCTTGGCGAGTTGGAAGAAGAGACTGGCCGGTGCCGCATTCGGGATGAAATTGATCGGGTCGATGTCCTTGACGTAGGGCAGGATCGTGTCGTACGAACTGTCGGGAGGACAGCCTTCACCACAAAGCGCGTCTGAGAAACTTGGGTACCCGTCGATCAGGACGTAGGTCTTGGCGCGCTTATCCACGCCTGCCAGGACGCCTCCGTAACTGCCACCGTAGTCCTGGAGCACATATCCCACCCGCTGGGGGTCCACCCCCGGTTGGGACAGCAGAAAGTCGAGCGCCCGGCGCAGCTCGATCACCTGGCCGATGATCAAGGGACGGTCGGACTCGGTCCCGGAGGTATTGACACTCGAGGGGAAATAATTTTTGAGAATTAATGTGACCGCGCCATGGCTGGCCATCGTGAGTGCTTCGCCGAGGTACGCCTGGCTGCCAGCGGGGGGGGTAAAGCAAAAATCACCAAACATGTGCACGATCCCCGCGAACGGGCCGTTGCCCTTGGGGCTGACCACGGTTGCCACTATCCGTCCACCAAAAAGGGACGCAAAAGATGGATCATGGGCGGCGTAGCTCAGTTCCGTGACGGTCGCACCTTCCTGTTCAGTCTGCGAAATGATCTTGGTATCGAACGGCACCTTGGCATTGTAGTCGAAGGGGGAGGCCGGCGTGGGAACAGCAGTTGGGGGGACGGCAGTTGGGGGAACGGCAGTGGCAGGGATGGCCGTGGCTGTGGGGGCAGCCGTGGGTTGCGAAGCGCACGCCGCCAGGACAAACAAAAGACAGAGTGGGATGGACCATAAGTGTTTCATTTTTTTCTCCTTTCGAGGCTGCCGCATGGGCAGCCTCTGGTATCTGTTGGGATCACCGTTGGGGATCCCTGAATAAAGGACAGGCTGGAACCACTCGGTCAGGCGGGGCGCCCTATTTGCTCCTCCACCGGGGTAAGTTGGAACCCAAAGCTCTTCTGGATCCCGCTCATCTCGATTGGGTCTCCGGCCGCGTAGCAGGACATCAGGCCGATGAAGGATTTTTGCATGGGATCCGTCGCTCCCTCATACTGGGCCTGCAGGGCTTCGGGCGGTACGTGTGTCACCTCGAAGGACTTGCCCTTGGCTGACTCGTAGAGCTTGATCACCTGGTGCGGGCTGAGGTTTTGCGGTCCGCCCAGCTCCAGCACTGCGTTGCGGGCGGCTGGGTTGGTCAGGCTCTCGACCGCGAAGCGGGCCACATACGGGACCGTGATCCAGGCGATCGGCTGATCCCCGCCACCGTAAACGGTCGCCTTGGCATTGGCGGCATCGAAGCCGACCGCCGGAGACAGCCAGACCTCCATGAACATGCTCGGGCGCAGGATGGTGTAGACCAGCCCGCTTTCCTTCAGATGCTTTTCGACCGCCCGTTTGGCATTCCGCAAGGGAAAATCCCGGTCGAGATTGCCGGAAAAGGAAGTGTAGACGAACTGCTTCACACCGGTCGCCCCGGCGGCATCGATCAGGTTGTTGACCCCCTCGAAGTCCACGGATTGGATGTCGTTCACCCCCGGCTTGTAGCAGAACGGCATGGCCGAGACGGTGCAGATGACCGCCTCGACGCCCTGGCAGGCCGCCTTCAGCGAATTCGGATCGCACAGGTTTCCCTTGACGATCTTCGCCCCCAGGTCCTTCAGCCGTTCCACCTTGGCCGGGTCCGAACTGTCCCGCACCATGGCGCGCACGGGCATGCCTTTGGATGCCAGCAGCCGGCAAATCTTACTGCCGACCATTCCAGTTGCACCTGCAACGAGTATCATATCAACCTCCTGTCATTTGGATTGGTTCCCGCCGCGCGGCGGGAAGAAGATTTGGTATGGTGATAGGATACTCATATCCACCCTCGTTGTCCCCACCCTCCAGGGAGGGATTTTTGGAGGGATTATTGGTGGGTCAGTTCCTGATTACAGGTTTATAATCGGATGGGATATACGGAATGGAATGCTTGTCTTTCAAACAGGGTTGGCGTCATGACCGTAAAAAACCAACATATTTCGGCTGCAACCACGCGACCATCCTCGGTCGGTCTGCCTGTTGATCGCCCTGCTCCCATGGTGGAACCCCTCACCCATCGGGAACGCGAGATCCTGGCGCACCTCGCCGCCGACCTCTACATTCACGAGATCGCCGACCTCCTCACCCTTTCCCCCAATTCCATCAAATGGTATGCCCGCCAGATCTATGCCAAGCTGGGGGTCAACAGCCGCAAAGCAGCCATCCGGCGCGCTCGCGAACTCGGCTTGCTGGAAAACAAAACCGGCCCGGTTCTGCCATCCCACAGCCTCCCGGCTGCCCTGACGCCTTTCGTCGGCCGGCAGACCGAACTGGAACTGCTTGGCCAGTTGCTGGCTGACCCGGTCTACCGTTTGCTCACACTGACGGGTACGGGCGGGGTGGGCAAGACCCGCCTGGCTTTGCGGGCTGCGGATGAACTGCAGGGTAACTACCCGCAGGGCGCCTGGCTGGTCGAGCTGGCCTCCCTCTCCGACCCGGAATTGGTCCCGCAAACGGTGGCGGGCGCCTTCGACCTGCACCCGCAACACGGCCAGCCCATTCTCGCCGTTTTGGTGGATGCTCTGCATGGCAGGAACCTGCTGCTGGTGCTGGATAACTGCGAGCACCTGGTGGCTTCCTGCGCCTCCCTTGCCAACTCCTTGCTGCTGGGCTGTCCCGGTCTGCACATCCTGGCCACCAGCCGCGAAGCCTTGGGCATCCAGGCCGAGCGGACCTATCTCGTCCCCTCCCTTTCCCTTCCCCAACCCGGCGAAAAGATCTCTCCGGAAGAACTCACCAAGTTTGCTGCCATTGACCTCTTCACCCGCCGGGCCGAAGTGGCCCTGCCCGATTTCGAGCTGGACGAGGCGAATGACACAGCCGTGACCAGCATCTGCCGGCACCTGGACGGCATTCCCCTGGCGCTCGAGTTGGCCGCCGCGCGCCTCCATGTGATGGATGTAGATGAGATCGCCTCCCAATTGGAGAACCGCTTCCGCCTGCTGAGCGGCGGGGATCGCACCGCGCCTCCCCGCCTGCAGACCATGCACGCCTCCATTGACTGGAGCTACCAGTTGCTTACCCAGGTCGAAAAGACCCTGCTGAGGCGCTTATCTGTCTTTGCTGGCGGCTGGAGCCTGGCAGCCGCCCGGGTCGTCTGCGTGGATGAGGCCCTCCCGGAGGCCGATATCCCGGATCTGCTGGGGCGGCTGGTGGACAAATCCCTTGCGCAGGTGTTGCGCCGGAAGGGTCGGGAACTGCGCTTCCGCCTGTTGGAGACCCTCCGGCAGTATGGGCAGGAGAAACTGCTGGATGCGGGCGAACTGCCCGCAACCCGGGACCGGCACCTGGCGTACTATGTTTCCCTGGCCGAACAGGCTGCACCCGGCCTGGAGGGTGCGAATTCGGTGACCTGGCTGAGGCGGCTGGAGGATGAGCTTGACAACTTGCGCCTGGCCCTGGAATGGGCCCTGGCGAACAATGTGGAAGCTGGCCTGTGCCTGGTCACCCCCATAGGGAAATTCTGGGAGCAATCGGGTCGCACGCGTGAACACTGTGATTGGCTCACCCGCCTGCTCGACCGGCCCGAGGCGCAGGCTCATCCCCTTTTAAACGAGCGCGCATTGGGGATGAAAGCCGCTGACCTGCAGTCGCTGGGAGACCTCGCCCAGGGTCAGGCTTGTGCTGAAATGAGTCTGGCGCTGTCGCGTGAGATCGGGGACCGGCAGGGCGAAGCATATAGCCTGTCTATACTTTCATGGGCTCACCAAGGAGAAGAGTTGGCGCGCAGTCTTTTGGAAGAAAGCCTGGCCTTGTATCGAATGTTGGGAGACAAGGCAGGTCAGGCACGTGCTCTGGACGAATTAGTCTTCACATATGAGGGCGATGCCAAACGCGCCCGCGCGCTTTTGGAGGAAAGCCTGATGCTATGCCGGGAGTTGGGCGACCCGATCAATGCTTCTGCACAGATGGTCGACCTGGCTAATTATCTCATCAAGAATGAGGATTATGCAGCCGCCCGGAAATTGATCGAGGAAGCCCTGCCCATGCAACGCCAAATGGGCCTCAAAAGAGCGATCCCGTACAGCGTACTTGTGTCTGGGCAGTTGGCCTTCTGGAAGGGTAATTGGCAGCAAGCACGTGCCCTTTTCGAGGAAAGTATTCCATTATTTGAAGAAACCGGTCAATTCCCGCAGGGATTTTGGGCGCATGTCTTCCTTGCTTATGTACTTCTGCGGCAGGGGGAACTTGCCATGGCCCGCCTCGAATTCATGGACAGTCTCAACCGATCTCATAACCATGGAGGCATGCCTGCAACAGTCTTTGTAATCGAAGGGCTGGCCAGCCTGGCGGTCGCGGAAAGCCAGACGGAACACGCCGCCTCCCTCTTTGCCTGGGCGGATGAAATGCGCACCACGATTGGCGGTCCTCGTCCTCCGAATGAGCAGGCTTTTGTCGATCGTGATCTCGCCCTCATCCGTGTCCATCTGGATGAGACCGCCCTGCAGGCCGCCCGGGCTGCCGGGAGGTCCATGACCCTTGACGAAGCCGTCGCCTTCGCCCTGAAGGATCAGGATGAATGATCAAGTATATCGTTCCTGTCCCCACCGCCCCCCTTCCAGGGTACGCGCAGGCGGTCTCATATACGAAGAAAAGGCCGCTGGTCTGGCAGCAGTCCCTTCCGGCAACCCACCTGGTCTGAATTGGGGGATCGGGAGGAAACCGATCGTTGGGTATCCCTTCACGCCACTCGGATCCTGCAACAAGTAGGCCGCCTCCCCGCGTTCAATGCAGTCGGGTAAGAAAGGAGAGACACATCATGAGCGCTCAACCTCCCATCCCCCAGGAAGCACCCGCCCCGCAGCCATTGATGGACATGCTCTTCGGCAGCGTCTCGACCCCGTTTGTCAAATTGCCGGTTCTTCGGGCAGGTGTGGAGTTGCAGGTATGGGCCAGGATTGCAGCGGGCAATCAAACCGCCGGAGCAATTGCTCTGGCTGCGGGAGCCGATCCGGACGGCATGCGTCGTTTGTTGGACGTCCTGACTGTAATGAAGCTGCTTAATAAGGAATCTGGGCTTTGCCACCTGCCGGATTGGGCGGAATATTACCTCCTGCCGGACAGGCCAACCTACCTGGGGGATTTTGTGCTCGAATGGCTTGCCTGGGAGGGAAATGGTCAGCTTGCGGATGCCATTCGCAACGGAAAGCATCCGATCATTCCTGAAGTCACCCGGGCTGAGTCTGTCAATCATTTTAGACCGTTCTATGCCCTTCGCGCCCTGGCGCCGCAACGTTCCATCCTTCGGTATGCTGGTTACTGGCAGGCTTTGCAGGTTGAGCCTCGGCAGGGCTTGCAGGTGCTCGACCTTGCCTGCGGAGCAGGGATTGCCACCCTGGCACTGGCGAAGCAGCACCCTGGCGTTCACGTGGTTCTCCAGGACTGGCCCGCCATGCTGGCTATCGCTCATGAAGTTGCCCAAAAGTTGGGGGTGGAACAACAGGTCAGCACGATTCCCGGTGATATGTTTTCCGTGGACTTTGGAAGGGCAGGATTTGATATTGCCCGGTTGGGCTATGTCACCTACTTTTTTGGGCCGGATGAATTGGTGACCCTGTTTCAGCGGGTTTTCACAGCCCTGGCTCCCGGCGGGATGTTGGTGATCGAAGCGCCCCTCAGTGATGAAGGGCACTGCGAAAATGAAGAGGCGGTGCTCGATGGCCCATGGCTGTTCGCTGTCTCAGCCAGGGGCGATGTTTACTCGTTTTCGGACTATAAGGGCTTCCTGGAACAGGCCGGTTTCGGATCCATAACCAGGGTCAGGGAGGATCTTCTCAAGGCAACCCGGTAATTACATTGCTTTTCCAGGTGGGTCGGATATTTCACAAAGACTGTTCAAGGCATCCTGGGAATATCCATTTGGCGAGAGGATATTTCGAGGAAAGTAGGTTTTTAATTGCTCTGGTATCGCGTGCATGATCAAACAGGTATCCGGATATGCAAAAAGACCCAGCCATTGGTATGTAAGGATCATCTCCTCGATTTCCCAGGCTTGCTTGGGCGTGATCCGGTGGGAACTATGCCATAGATGAAGATTGCGAAAAAAACCATATTCGTCATACATTGCCTCGGTCACGCGGGCGGTTTTTCGTGATTTTTCCCATAACCTTGAGCCTGGAAATTGCCAGTACCATTGCAGCATGATGTGGATGCCATATTCATTGGATAAGCGTACGGCAAATTTGATGGTCTGCTCGATCTCTTTCTTATTTTCCCAAGGTAACCCGAGAATAAATGAATAATAAGCTCGGTCTGCAATTCCATGACCGGAAAGCTTTTTCGCCGCCGCCTCCAATTCTTCACAAGTGGTCCCTTTCCCGATCAATTGCAACCCTTCGTCATAACCGCATTCCGCACCGACTTGAAATGCGTATGTGTATTCTGCCATACTCTCGATTAAACCATCCTGGAGGAGGTCATCCGCGCGGGATTCGAAAAGGAGTCCGATTTTTATTTCCTTCTTGCGAAGGATATCGAAAATGGTCATTGCACGTCTGGGGTTGGTGGAAAATTCAAAATCAATGATTTGTATGGTATGGGCAATGGTAAGAGGAAGATGAGGAATAACCTCTGTCAATCGTTCAACAAATATTTCAGGCCTCATTTCTCTCCAACTCTTGCGGTAGGAAGTGGAGCAAAAGGCACAGTCGAAGGCGCATCCGCGTGAGGACTCTATGGCAATACGATGGTAGACACCGGATGGCAGATCCTCATAAGCCGGAAGAGGAAAATCATATCTGGAGAGATCAATTTTCGGGCCAATTGGATTTCTGATGAATTTTCCCTCGGAGGTTTTCCATGATAAGTTGTGGATTGTGTGTACGCTTGTTCTTTGTTCGAGGGCTTCGCAAAGTGCCGGGAATGCCAATTCACCTTCCCCGCGCACGATGTAATCTACCGGGTATTTTTCCAGGATATATTGGTCGAACATGCTGGGATGGATACCCCCAAGAACTAGGGTAATATTGGGTTTTATTTTTCGCACTTGCCGGATGACATCCAGAGCAGTCGGCCAGGAGATTGAATTCGCACCGATGCCGATCAGATCTGCCTCGCAAATGACTACCTCGAACTTGCGCAGGCTGCGCGTGCCGAGTGCGTTAAGATCCACCATGGTCACTTGATGACCTTGTTGACGGAGAACATTGACAAGCAGGTACAACCCATAGGGTGTACAGTTCAAAGATGCATCCTGTTCAATGGGATAAAACCGTTGACCGCGCTGGTCCATGATTGGTACTGCAATGATTACTACCTTCATTTTTTCCTTTTCTACGTAACAATCCCGCTTCTCCACCCGGGCTGATCCTTGCTCTGGAGGTTCGTTCTCCCACTCCGCTTTCTGCTTAATCAGAAGTCTTGTTTTCTTATCTTGTGCAGGCCCGAATGTTCTGTTTATTTTATTTTTAAAACTACCCGGCTCCCCTGCTTGTTTCTTGGCTGGCAAACCGAAATTCCTCGTCGAGGCTGGCCCAGCCCACAATATTCCTTATCAACAAGGATTGCCCCACTCTTTTGATGTGGGTTTCGGACTGTTCTATCTTATAAATTTTCCTGGAACCACCCTTTGCAGGCTGCAAAACGGATGTCCTGCTCGCTAATCTCATAGTTTGTTGGGAGCTGCCATATTCAACGATGTATGCATTATTCTGGCATTGGCTCCACCCAGCTGCAACGATGCCTGCATTATTCCTGCCTTGGAAACCCGCGTTTCCACGTCACTCAGGAGTTTGTCGAAATCCGCCTGTTGTAACTTTTTTAATCCGGCCAATTCCTCTTCGGTCAGGTCAAAACCCCGCAGCGCTTCGACCGGATTACTGACAAGCAATTTCTTGAACTCGTCGTCAATCACCGCGCGGCCGATTACTTGCTTTACGCCTTCTTGAGACATGCGTACCTCCTTCTGGGTTTCTGGTTAATCCTCAATAGGAATGAAAAAAGAATGGGTACATTCGTCTGGGGCTGTATTTCCTTTGATTATACTTCTCTTACTCGGCACTGTTCTCGGTCGGTTGTGCTCTCGAACGGGCCACCCACCAGATGCGTAATAACAATCCAGCCATGCTCCCGAAAATAACAATAATCGGGCCCATTGCCGGGCACGTGGGCGCTGCCTTACAGCGTGGCGGCATTCTCATCACCACCGGAGGCCACAGTTACTACACCTTGCAGTCAGCGGCGGGAATGGCCAGGCTGAGAAAACGCTGCCCTTCCTGGAGCATCAATTTATTGGCCAACATCGGCTGGAGCCAGTGCTCGATTTCTTCCGGGGTCGCGGCTTGCCCGGTGTGCGTCGTCACCCGCCGCTGCAATTGGGAAACGGATTGCGCCTCGTCACACGCCAGATATAGGTCGCGTTGAAGGCCGGTGAAGATGGTCATTTCTTGCACGGCCACTGGACGCTCGTCGTGGATGCACAGGCGCCCGCCCTCATCCACCATCTCCAACGTGCTGAGTGGATAAGCCTGCTGCCACATCTCAAGTGCTGAGTTCAACCCCTGTGTGTAGGATTCCACCGGTTGGGGAGTCTCCAAATCATAGATGAAGGTGGTAGCCAGGTTGGCCAGCACCTTCTCTTTAAAGGGGAAAATATACGCAAAGGCGGGCGATGGCCGGATATTCTTTAGGCCGAATTTGCCCGCCTGGTTGAACAGCGGGCTGAAGCGCTCGACCAGGACCGCTATCATGAATGCCGGTGGGGGCAGATGTGTCAGCAGCGGCACCAGTTCGGCCATGCCCGCATAAGTGGCCGGCGGCTCGCCGGGAAAACCATAAAGAAAATTCCAGCTCACACTCAGCCCGAATTCCCGGGCCCATTTGAGGCATTGAAGATTGTCGAAGAGAGTTGTCCCCTTGTGCATGCGCCTCAGCAGATCAGTGTTGAGGCTCTCGATGCCGGGTTGAAGGATCTCCACGCCGCTCTCACGCAGGAGATGGATCTGGGCTTTGGAGAGCGTGGCCCGGACTTCATAAAACAGCCTGGCTCCCAGGCGGCGCCGGGCCAGTGCGGGCAGGACCTCATCGAAATAGGCTTCACAGAGCACATTGTCGGTCGCATAGATGTCCAACCCTGGATACTTGCGGGCGAAATATTCCAGTTCGGCCAGGGCGCGGCCGGGGGATTTGGCCGAATAGGCGAGATCAAACCCATTCTGGCCGCAAAATGTGCACTGGCTCTTCTGGCCCCACCAACAGCCGCGCGAAGTTTCGAGTGAAAGCGCAGGCAAGCACGGGAGGGACACACCCGATGTCTTGAGTTGGTCGAAATAGTCATCAAAATCGGGATAGGGGATTTCGTCGAGGCCAGCCAGGGTCGGCGCGTTGGGGAAGGGCGATGTCCCTGCCGCCGGCGGCCGCTGGGCTTGGGTGTAAACGCCGGTGAGACCGGTGACGGCTCGTCCGTCCATGACCCGGCGTACGATTTCAGGAAAAACAGCCTCACCCCGCCCAGAGACCACGGCGTCCACATAGGGGAACTGCCTGAGTAGTTCGACGCCCGGGAGGCCTTCGCACAACGGACCGCCAAAAACAACGAAGGTTTGCGGCCAGCGTGCCTTGATGCGTTGAGCCAGCGCCAGCGAAGCCAGCCGCTGCTGAAACATGCAGGAAAAGCCCACCAGCCGGGGGGTGATCTGCGATACCTCCTGCAGACACCTGTCTAGAAAGGGCTCCACTTGTCGGCGTACAGCCAGCGCCAGCTCGTTGAACCACTCTGGCTTGGGTTGAAAGAATGGACGTGATTCCGAGCTGGGTGACCGGAGACAGCGCTCCACATAGGCTTGCGTGTCTTGAGGCGAAGAGGTGAATACAGCGGCGGCAAACAACCACTCTCCCAATTGCTGGTAAGGATTGGCCTGCCAGTACGTCACCCTTTGATAAGCGCCATAACTGATCTGCTCGGCAAACAATAGGGAATAATAGCGAACGGTGGCAGAATAAGGGGTCTCCGCCAGCGTAGCTTTCAACAAACTCAATCCCAAAGAGGGCGCCTGGATTGAGCCGAAAGGCATTGAACACAGCAACACATCGTTCATGGTTATCGCGCCGTCCATGCCCTACCCCCCAGCCTGAGCCGGGAGAAGAACAAGTTTTTCGAATGCAGCCTGAAGGTTCAGGCTTGCCCTACCGGGCGGTTAATTTGTATGCGGATCGCCGGAGGCTTTGTTCACCAGGTTCTGCAATTTCGCCGGGGTTCGCGTCGGGTTCACAGCTTGAAGAGCGAAACTACTCCTGGAAACCCGCATTTCCAGCGTGGTGCTCATGAGGTCCAAAGTCTCACTTTCCAGACCCTTGAGCTGCGCCTTCTCAGTTTCGGTTAGGTCGTAGCCGGCCAGAGCCTTCTCGGGTTCCTCAAGCAGCACCTTGCGAAATTCAGCGTCAAGAATGGCTTTGCCAATGATGGATTCAATCGCTTCTTTTGACATGTCTTTCTCCTTATTGAAGTGCTAAAGCCAGATAAGTCTCCGCCGGAATGTAAAACCGGTGGGTTCCATGGGGACATTTTTTTGGTGCGTTTTGAAACCAGGTCGGTGGAAGCATTGGAAAAGAGCATGTACCGGATGAAAGATTTACAGGATCGCTTGCTCTTGACATTCCATTTGGCATGCCGTCAGGCAGACCCAATCGCCGGATATTTGTGCTTCCCTTACCGCCAGACCATTCTGATGGAGAGCGGCATTGATCTCCATCTGCTCGCTGATCCGTACGCCGGAAAGAATCAGCCTGCCTTTTGATGTGAGACTGCGGCCCAGGCCCTGTTGGAGCATATCGATAATGATTGAAGTAAGCAGGTTGCCAAAAACTAGGTCAAATTGTCGGGGTGAAGCCACGCCGGGTGGATGCAGCGCGCGCTCGAGCGAACCTTGCTCAACGCACACAACGGTCGCCACGCCGTTCAGGCGGACGTTTTCGCTCGCCGCATCTACCGCCCCCGGCGAAATATCCACCGCCAGCACGGATGCCGCCCCGAGCTTCGCCGCGGCAATCGCCAGGATGCCAGTGCCGGTGCCAAGGTCGAGGACGGATGCGCCCGGCCGCACTGTTTCCTCCAGGGCGGCCAGGCAGAGTTGTGTGGTTTCATGGAGGCCACCCCCAAAGGCAGGCTGCGGGCCCAATATAATTGGTTGGGTGCCGGGTTCGGGGTTATATTCGTTCTCGGAAAAGACCGTGACAAAGCGGCGGCTGGCGCGAATGGGCATCAGCCTGTAGGCCAGCAACTCACCCACGATGCGGTATAGCACTTCGGCAGTAATGGAACACAGCCTGTTCTTTTCCAGATCCGTCAGGGAATATCCTGCCAACGCCTGGTCGGGGTCGTGAAAAAGTAAATCCCGAAACTCGGGATGGAAAATGGCTTGTGTGAGGACTTTTTCCTCTTGATCAATCGTCATGATGGTTGATCCTATAAATTATATTGGCATCCTTGGGTGATATTTTTGAATATCCGGGTGACACCGTGGTGAGCGTTGATGTTTATCCAAGAGCCTTTTGCTCAACCTTTTTTAGATTCTCATGCTCTGCTTACGCCAGCTTGAAACCGCAAACTGCCATCGCCGGTTTATCAAACAGCCAGCCCCGGAATTCCTCAGCTATGATCGGGCGGGTAATCCTTGTCGAATGCCACCTCGAGGTGGGATGACAAATTTCCCTATCATAGCTGCTTGGATGGGATCACAAGACAAATAGAACCTTCCTCTCCAGGAGGGTTACACCAAGTTCTTCAGTATAGGTTCTGGAACAGCCTCGCGCCGGTTGCAATATCGATAACTATTTACCTGCTATAGTATTTTTAATCATTTAGGGAATGTTGCATGGATAATTCCAGCCTTGGAGACCCGCGTCTCCACGTCGCTCAGGAGTTTGTCGAAATCCGCCTGTTGTAACTTTCTTAATCCGGCCGATTCCTCTTCGGTCAGGTCAAAACCCCGCAGCGCTTCGACCGGGTTGCTGACAAGCAATTTCTTGAACTCGTCGTCGATCACGGCGCGGCCGATCACTTGCTTTACTCCTTCTTGAGACATTCGTACCTCCTTCTAAATTTTTGGTTATTCCTCTGAACACTATTGATATGTTCACCTCTACACCTTGATCTCGTGTGTTTCCCAGGAGAGTCTTAATCCGGCTTTGGAGACCCGCGTCTCCACATCGCTCAGGAGTTTGTCGAAATCAGCCTGTTGTAACTTTTTTAATCCTGCCGATTCCTCTTCGGTCAGGTCAAAACCTCGCAGCGCTTCGACCGGGTTGCTGACAAGCAATTTCTTGAACTCGGCATCAACCACCGCGTGGCCGATCACTTGCTTTACTCCTTCTTGAGACATGCGTACCTCCTTCTGGGTTTCTGGTTAATCCTCAATATGGATGAAAAAAGAATGAGTGAAGTCGCCTGGGGCTGTATTTCCTTTGATTATACTTCTCTTACTCGGCACTGTTTTCGGTCGGTTGTGCTCTCGAACGGGCCACCCACCAGTTGCGTAGGAACAAACCTGCCAGGCTCCCTATCAGAACAATTATGATGATCCATGCGACCACAGGTCCAACGATTTTCGCGATAAAGCCAAATATCGCTCCACCGTACAGGTCGACCATGGAATAAATCGCGATCGCTGTCCAGAGCATCGCCAGCACGCCGAAAACGGCAAAGATGCGCTCTTCGTGCGAGAACTTCTCCCGGCTATGCATTTTGGCCCAGAGCTTGCCCTGCACAAAAGCCATGGATCGCTCCCGCAGCATGGGCATTTCCAACCAGTCCATCAGCAGGAAATAGCCGTCCAGTTTGAGCAGCGGATTGAGGTTGGTAAAAGAGATCAGGTAGCAAAAGGTCGCGAACTGATAAGCCAGGGCACTCCAAACAGATGAACGGTTGATCAATAGCAGCAGGCTGGCCAATCCTCCAAGGAAGAAACCGGAATATGGGCCTGCCCATGTGACAGCCAGGCGCGGGCCGCGTGGCTCCATCCAGATATCGGTTGTATCCATGAAGAAGGTCGGCATTCCGAAGTAAAGGCCCACGCCTCCCCTGCGCACCTGGCGCTTATATCGCTTGACGGTAAGTGCATGCGCCGATTTATGGAAGAAGATGGAAATTATCTCCGCAATAAACAGGAACACCACCCCCAACCCGATCGCATTGCCCGCTCCGGTGAGCAGGGAGAGATTCCCTCGCGTTGCCACGTAAAAGAAGGCCGGCACGCCCGCCAGGGTGACCAATAGGATCAATATTTGCAACGGTACCGTATACAATATCCATCCGAATATCCGGTATAAAGCCGTATAGAAAGGGTCTACAGTCTTGAGGGAGAATTCTGATTCCATCAGGAACATCACGATCCGTCGGCCCCAGTTGGTCAGGCTCCGGCGCTCCATCTGCAGGCTGGCTCCCTGGTATGCGTCCACCGACTTGGAAGTTAAAAAGCCCTTCGACTGAAGCTCATCGAGGAAGCCAATCAGCGAATTGATCGAAAGAGTTTGGAAGGTTAAAAAGCAACTTACTACGATATCCTGGACGCTTTGTGAACCATCCATTAAGTTCCACTGGTAGGCCTGTTGTTCGTTCAAGCGCATGTAGGTGCCGTCGCGTAAATTCTTTAAAATATAATATTGCTCGCCTTTTGCAGTTTCAAGCTTCTTCAACGCCCAGCCTGTCGCGCGGTTTGGTTTATAACCCCTCAGATCACGGATTTTGGGCAGGTTCCAAACGTTGGCAGCCGGGCGACCCAGCAGCAGGGTTTCCTCCTGGATATCCTCCCACAGGTCTTTCCTTTTCTCGCCCTGAATGGCAGTTTTATCCGTTTGATCTCCAGCGGTCTGCCAGATATTAATCTTATTTGGACGTGGCAGGATCAACGTCTCGTCATTCGCCGCCTGCCAGATATTGGTCCCCTTCGTCCGGAGCAGCATCGTTTCTTCCTGGGCCTGACCCCACAATCCACCTGGTTGGTTGCTGATCAGTGCCCAGATGCCCTGCCCTGTCTCAGGATTGCCCCGCTGCTGGAGATCAATATCCAACGAGCTCCAAACGTTGTTGCCGCTGCCATTCTTTGTTATTGGCTTATCCCAGACACCCATCGTTGGCTCTCCACCCGCTCACTTTTCCCTGAAGAGCAGGCTGGTCTCCCCCACCACGATCACATCACCGTCGCGCAGCAGGGTTGGCTCGGCGATGAAGTTGCTGTTTACCTGCGTGCCGTTGGCACTTTTCATGTCGGTCAGCACAAAACCGCCATCCACTACCTGCTCCAATTGGGCTTGCGGTCGCGATATGGCGCGGTCTTGCAGTGCAATATCCCAGTTGTCTTTGACGGTCGCCCGTCCGATGATCATTTTACCGGCATGCAGAGGGATTTTGAGGCCTTCTTGAGGTCCGGCGCTGACGGTTAGATTGGCTTGCGGTGTGGAGGACAGGACAACAAATGTTTTACCTTCTTCCACGCTCTCAATGGTTTGAGCAGCCTCGTTCTTAATTTCCTGGTAGCTGATATCGATGGTATAAAGTCGTATCACGTCTCCGTCCTGCAGGATGCGGGGCTGGGTTATGCGTTCTCCATTTACCAACGTGCCATTTGAGCTGCCCAGATCCGAAAGTTCAAAGCCTTCCCCCCGCCAGACCAGCACTGCGTGATGCCGGGAGACATGCGAGTTGTTCAGGACGACATTGTTGTCGGGCACGCGGCCAATTTGCACCGTGTCCCCCTCCCGCAGATGAAAGGTTTTTTCTACCTGGTCGTCATCCTTCCAACGCAGCAACCCGCATTCGGTCCGCTCGTCCGGTGAAATATCTTGGGTCGCCATCATTGCCAGCTGCTTTACGCAAGATACGGCATCTCGAGTGGTTCAGGCTGCGGCTTGCATATGCCACAATAAACTGCATCCGCCACAACCAGCGCCTTCGGCACCTGCCCGGCCCCCGTGTAGACGGTGATGATGTAATTCATTTTCTGAATGTGCTGTTTGCACACGGCTCTTCCGCAGAAACGACAGACCGCATGGGCGGGTTTTTCACAACGGATGCAATTCATGATGTTCTCCTCTCCTCATCAATGTTGGGCAGCAAAACTATAATAGCCAGATATTTCTCTCGTGTCAAGCTCTTCTAAGTTGGGGGTTCCGCAAAATGTCCAATAGCGCAGGGAAAAAGGTTTTGGCGCAAAACCTTTCCCTGCCAATCTCTGAAATTGCTTTGTGGCGTGGGCCTTGTTGTTAATGGCTGGTTGTGACGTGGCTGCCGGCGTCGCTGGCGCCAGGCTGCATGTCTCGATCAATCCCGCTGTCACCATCAGGCAGAGAACGATCCAAACCCGCGAGTACTTTTGCCGTTGCATGCTTATTCCTCCTTGCATACCACTCGGATGTGTTGATGATTTCCCGCTCATATATCTAGGGTATTATTGCGCAGGCAGAACCGCTTTGCAATATGGTTGCTTGATTGGAACAAGTACATAGATCGACACTACCGCCAGCAGCCAAACCTACGATGCGGAGGAACGATAACCAGGGGATGGCCGTGACCATTTACCGAGTTTAAGAGATGGGGATTTTATTGGATATTTTGTTGAAATGGATATTCCATCCGCGTTTATAATGGAATCTCCGCTTTCGACGAAAAGAATACCTGCTGCATTCGGGTACGGTTATAGTTTTGATCAAGGCTGGATGTATAATGAAATAATCCAGGCATGCAAAGTGACTGGGATTGCTTGGTTCAATGGGTAAAGGCATGACGATGGTTCAACCGCCCGCCGGTACGGTCACTTTTTTATTTACAGACATCGAAGGAAGTACAAAGCTCTGGCAGCAGCATCCCGACACGATGACTGAGGCGTTAAACCGCCATCATTCCCTGCTGAATAGATCCATCGTTGCCCATGGCGGCTATGTATTCCAAATCATCGGGGATGCATTCTGTGCAGCTTTCTCTAATGCAAACGATGGACTTGAGGCTGCTATTGAGGCGCAATGCTCATTGGCAACCGAAAAATGGGGAGAAACTGGGGCCATTCGGGTGCGGATGGCATTGCATACTGGAAGAGCAGAAGTACAGGTGGGGGACTATACGTCAGGGGAGTATGTTTCAGGATTGACGCTGAGTCGAGCCGCCCGCTTGCTGTCCGCCGGGCATGGCGGGCAAATTCTTCTTTCGCTTGCCACCGCCGAACTGGTGCGCGATCATTTACCGAAGGAAACTACTCTGCGCGACTTGGGTGCACGCCGCCTCAAGGATCTGATCCACCCGGAGCAGATCTTCCAGGTGGTCGTGGCCGGTCTCCAGTCCGACTTTGCTCCCCTCAAGACACTGGATGTCCACCCGCATAATCTGCCCGTGCAACTCACCAGTTTTATCGGGCGTGAGCGGGAGATCGGCGAGATCAGGAAATTGCTGGCTGCCGCACACCTGCTCACACTGACCGGGATTGGTGGAACGGGTAAGACGCGCCTTGCTCTTCAGGTATCTGCGGACTTGATCGATGAATTTTCAGGTGGTGTCCGGTTCGTCGAGCTTGCACCGCTGCGTGATCCTGCACTGGTGGAACAAACGGTTGCCTCGGTTTTGGATGTGCGCGAATGACCTGATTGCCTTTTATCTGACCTGCTGGTGGAGAATGTGCGCGAGAAACACCTGCTGCTCATCCTGGATAATTGCGAGCATGTGGTGGAAGCCTCCGCGAAAGTTGCCGGTCAGCTGTTACGGAACGCCCCAGGTCTGCAAATACTGGCCACCAGCCGCGTCCACTTGAATTTGCCTGGCGAAGTGATTTATCCCGTACCGCCGCTTGCACTTCCCGATCCTGGGCGATCCTTGCCAGCACTTGCCCTTGTGCAGTACGAAGCCATACGTTTGTTCATCGAACGCGCAACCTCTCTGCAGCCACCCTTCTGCATAACGAATGAGAATGCCTCCGCCGTGGTTCAGATCTGCACTCATCTGGACGGTATCCCACTTGCCATCGAGCTTGCTGCCGCCCGTACCCGACTCCTGTCGCCTGATCAAATTTCAGCCCGGCTCGGCGATCGCTTCAACCTGCTGACAGGCGGCAGCCGCACGGCCCTGCCGCGCCAGCAAACTCTGCGCGCCGCGATGGACTGGAGCTATGATCTGCTGAGCGAGGCTGAGAGAACCCTGTTCAACCGGTTGGCTGTTTTCGCCGGTAGCTTCTCCTTGGAATCTGCAGAAGTTATTTGCAGTAATGAGAATGTTATCGAAATGCAATATCGTGCAATTCAGCCTTCCCAGGTGCTCGATCTGCTTGGCGCACTGGTCGATCACTCTCTGGTAATGGTGCAGGAGAGAAATGCACAGGCCAGGTATATACTTTTGGAAACAGTGCGGCAGTACGCCCTTGAGAAGTTGCAGGCAACCTCTGAGGGACAGATCCTTCAGGAAAGGCATTTGGCATATTACCTCAAGCTCGCGCAGCAGGGAGAGCTCGGGGTAAGAATTTTCCAGCCAGCCTGGATGGAACGATTTGAGACTGATTTTGATAATTTGCGGGCTGCGATGGAGTACGCCATTGCCTATCAACCCGAATCAGCCATCCTGTTTGAATATCCTTTGGACTGGTTTTGTGGTAACACTTCTCGGAGTAGAGAATCGTATGGCTGGGCAATGCGCATTCTTGCCTTGACTGAAACCTGGCCACCCGGAAAAATGCGCACCATGGCGCTCTGGCATGCTGGTAATGGTATCTCGGTGGCGATGAGAGATCATCAACAAGGACAAGTCTTGATGGAAGCCGGCTTGGAAATGGCGAGAGAATTAGGCGATAAGAACCTGGAAAAAAATATATTGCGTGACCTGGCGGCATTCAGCTCTCGTGAGGATGATTTTGTAAAGATGCGGGATTTTGCAGAAAAACTTCTGGCAGTCTCGCAGGAACTGGGCGACAAGGTTAGCATCACCGCCGCACAGTATCAGTTAGGAGTAGCGGTTCGTGGCATGGGTGATTTAATGACAGGACGGCTGTTTCTTGAGCAGTCCCTGGAAATGGCACGGCAGGAGAATTTTCCTTCGGTGATTGGAAATGCCCTCAGATCACTGGCCAGGGTGGCAATATTGGAGGGAGATAATGCCAAGGCAGAAGAGTTATTAATCGAATGCGTGCAATTTCGCAGACAAATTGGGGAGAAGGAGCAGCTTGCCTTAACCTTGATTGAATTAGGTCAGGTTTTGTTGAAGGAAGGTGATTCCGTCCAAACCAGTAAGTTGTTCGAAGAGAGCCTGGTGATATCCAAAGAACTGAAAATGGAAGATAGTCAGGTACACTGCCTGGCTGGGTTTGCCGGCGCCGCTGGCAATGCCGGGCGGGCTGAACTCGCCGCGCGTTTGTTTGGAGCCTCAGAAGCCGCTGCTGAGAGGATCGATTTAAAAATGGATGATTTTGACCATGCTGCATATGATCCAATCATCGCCGCCGTGCGGGAAAAACTCGGCGAAGCGGTTTTCAACGCAGCCTGGTCGGAAGGACGCAAGCTGACTCTGGAGCAAGCAATTGAGTTTGCACATCTATGAGTCAAATCCATATATCAATAATTCCGCAATCATAATCATGCAGTACTTGAATGATAATATGAACTGATTACCGGATGAACCGATCCCGGTCCTGGACATGCCCATCAGGGAAAGCTGGTCAATCAATCATTAGAGGAGGAGATTATGCGTAAGTTGTTGGTTGTTGTAAGCTTTTTGATGGTCGCGAGCATGCTGCTCTCGGCCTGCGGTGCTGCGGCGACGACCGCTGCCCCGGCGACGGCTGCCCCGGCAACCGCTGCCCCGGCGACGGCTGCTCCGGCGACCGCCGCCCCCGCGACGGCCGCCCCCACCTCTGCGCCGAATCCATATGTTGGCTCCGGCAAACTGGATGGCAATGGCATTCCCTCGAATTTCTTTGCAGATGTCAATATCCGTAAAGGGTTCAGCTATTCCTTCGACTGGGATACCTACATCAACGATGTTTATAAGGGTGAAGCCGTCCAGTCACTGGAAATCCCGCTGCCGGGCATGCCCGGCTACGATGCCAATGCCCCGCACTATACAATGGACCTGACCAAGGCGGCCGATGCGTTCAAGGCCTCCACGCTGAAGTCCCCCGACGGCAAGTCAGTCTGGGATGTCGGCTTCCGGGTCCAGATGCTTTACAACCAGGGCAACCTGAACCGCCAGACCGTGGCTGAAATTCTGGCTGCCAACCTGGCCCAGATCAACCCCAAGTTCCAGGTCGAGATCCTCGGCCTGCCCTGGCCGGCTTACCTGGCCGCCCAACGCGCCCATCAGATCCCGATCATGACCGGCGGCTGGCAGGAAGATATTCATGATCCAAATGACTGGTATCAGCCCTATACGATCGGCGCCTATGGCGGCCGCCAGGGCCTGCCCGATGATCTGAAAGCCCAATTCACCACCCTGCTGAACCAGGGTGCGGCCCTGACGGATCCGGATGCACGCACAGCGGTCTACAAGCAGGTCAACCAGTTGTACTACGAACAGGCCGTTGGTGCCCCGCTGGTACTGCAGACTGCCCATGGCTTCCAGCAAAACTGGGTGAGCGGCGTGGTCCGCAATCCGGAATTCCCTGGAATCTATTACTATCCGATCGTCAAGAAGGGCAGCAAGGACGATACCACCTTCACGTATGCCACGATCGGCGATGCCCTTACAATGGATCCGGCCTATGCGTACGATACCGCCAGCGGCGAGATCATCCAGAACGTCTATGAGACGCTCATCTTCTACGATGGCGAACAGCCTGCCAAGTTTGTCCCGATGCTGGCCGATTCCTATGATATGTCTACGGATGGAAAGACCTATACCTTCCACCTGCACCCGGGCATCAAGTTTGCCAACGGCGATCCCATGACCGCCGCGGATGTGGCTTACTCGTTCGAGCGCGGTCTCCTGCAGGGTGGCACTGACTCCCCGCAGTGGCTGATGACCGAAGCCTTCCTGGGCTCCTCCGTGAACGATCCCGCCGAAGTGGTCGATCCCACCGGTGCTTTGGATGACGACCAGGCTGACCTGTTGAAAGCCGATCCGGCCAAGCTGACGGCCGCCTGCCAGCAGGTGATGGGTGCCTTTAAGGTTGTTGACGACAATACCATCCAAATGACGCTGGCGCAGCCGTGGGGTCCCTTCCTGCCCACCATTGCCCAGACCTGGGGCGCTATTACCGAGCAGAAATGGGATATCGCCAACAAGACCTGGGATGGCTCCTGCGATGACTGGGCGAAGTTCTACGGTGTATCCAACGATACCGATCCGCTCACCAAGATCATGAACGGCACCGGCCCCTACGTTTTGGACCACTGGACGGCTGGACAGGAGATCGTCCTGACCGCCAATCCCACCTATTGGGGTGGTCAGGGGAAAATGCAGCCCTCCCTGAAACGTGTCGTCATCCAGGTCATTCCCGAATGGAGCACACGCTTTGCCGAGCTACAGACTGGTGATGCAGATATGGTAGATGTGCCGACCGCGAACCGGTCTCAGGCGGATGCATTGGTCAGCCAGATGCATGTTTACGACAATACAACCGCTACATACGGTCCTGCTCAGCAGGTCTGCAGTATTGACTCATCCAAGTTGGGTCTGGATAAATTCGTAGTGTGCCCTGCTGGTAAAAAAGGCACCGGTAAGTTGACCCTCTTCTACGGACAACCGCAACTTGCAATGGACGTGATCCTGTATAACTTTGACATCCATTAGGTTCTGATCATCGATAATGAGATTTGCAGGGAAGATCATGTCAGACCGTTGATCCTTCCCGGGAGCTGTTGCATGCGAAAGACAGATCACGTAACCATCTCATCCTGTTCGAACAAGCGCTCAGCCCATCGCCATTTCAACCCGTTTTCCGTTCTGGCTGTTCTGCTCTTGCCAGTGCTGGCCTGTACCATGCAGGAGGCAAATAACGCTACCAACGGCAGCCGCAGCGCTCCCGGACCTTTCACAGCCAAAGACTGCGATATCCCGGGCTTTCCGCCTCCCGTCGCCGCCGAAATGGAAATTTATCCCACCAGCATCTATTGTCCATTTCATTCTGGAAAGAACGTGAATGGCGTAGTATACCTATCCTTGGATTATTCTAATCAGGCGGATGATGCAACCAATAATTACAACATGTGGCGGAAGAACATTGAAACTTCTTATCCCGGTTATGACATCGTCACCAACTCTTTTTATGAACTGTATAAGATACAGGTGACTAAAAAAATTGGTGATCCCACCGCAAGTGTTGATTTTACTGCAGTGGAACTCTACCGTGATCACTTTGTTATCCTTTTCAAGGGTGATCTTAAAGACACCAGCCAGGACGCTGCCATGGATATGGTGCAGGCCTTGGAAACGTATGCCACCGGCATTGCGTATGACCATTATCCTGAAGGTCAATGAATTCCCCTTCCCCTGAGGTACAGATGAACTTGTACAGTCGGGGACCCGGTCGTGGCAGCTTCCTTCGTAAGATTTTCGCGAAGCCAAAACATCCGGCATAAAATATACAACATACAATCGTAATTTTTTTAATAAGGACCGTGTCAACATATGGAGAACCAAAACAAAAGCATTGGCATTGGAGACCATTCAAATGGAAACCCCGGCATGCATGTCGTCATCACCGGCGCATCCTCGGGTATAGGCCGGGCCCTGGCGAAAATCTTTGCCAGCCATGGGCACGCCGTTCTCGCGGTCGCAAGGCGGGAGGACCGCCTCCAGGCACTTGGCCAGGAGATGGCGGAAAAGCACGCAGTCACGCTGCACTGCCTGGCCCTGGATATCACCTCACCGGGCGCCCCCCAGGCGCTTTTTGAGGAAGCCATCCGGCTTTTCGGGAAGGTGCATGTGCTTATCAACGACGCCGGGATGAGCCCTTACCAGGAGTTTCATGAACTCAATCATCAGCACCTTCACCAGATCCTTTCCCTGAACATCCAGTCCCTCACGGAACTTTGTTACCTGTTCATGCCCCACATGCTGGCCCATGCCGAACCCAGTCATGTGGTCAATGTTGGTTCGGTGGGAGGCTACGCCCCCCTTCCCAGGTTTTCCGTCTATACAGGCAGCAAGCACTATGTCCGGATTTTCACCAACCTGCTTTATCACGAGTATCATGGCAGCAACATCCAGGTCAGCGCCATTCACCCCGGAGGCGTCCTGACGGAATTCCCCCCACTCGCCGGTCAACAGGTCAGGGAGTTCGCCCGGAAAACCATGCTGACCCCGGAACAGGTGGCGGAGATAGCCTACCCGGCCATCCTCAAGGGAAAACGGGTCATCGTCCCGGGCTTCACCAATCAACTGGCTGTTCTCATGGGAAAGGTCCTGCCTTTTCCCTGGGCCATGGGTGTGATGGAATTCATCTATGATCAGTCCATCGATCGGATCGAACCCACCTACCCTCTTCAGGCTGCCGGTGAAGAAATGTCGAAAAAGGATGGTAAATGATGAAAGTACTCATGGTGGGTTGTGGGGCCGTGGGACAGGTATTCGGTCTTTTCCTGCAAAAGGCCGGCGTGGAGCTGGGTCTATACGACCGTCCGGCAACCGCTGAAAGATTGAAACAGGCATTGGAACAGGGCGGCTTGCCTCTTTTTCAGATCTCCCATTCCCGTGGACAGGCTCCCCGCCTCTACCGTTTGGAGAACTGTCAGGTGTTAATGGATGTGGCGGAGTGCTGGCAATTCAAACCGGACCAGATCTGGTTTGCCACTCCTTCGCCCGTCTACTACTCTGCCTGGTTCCGGGAATTTCTGCAACAGGTTCCCTCGGAAAGGGTGGTGTGTTTCGCTCCCGAGGGGGCACGTTCTGAATTTTTCCCGGAAAACATGGACAAGGACCGGTTGGTCTTCGGAGGCATCATCTTCATGGCCTGGCAGGCTGACCTGAATGGCGGTGGCGGGGGACGGGCGCAAGGTGTGAATTTCTGGCTGCCTTCTCTGCTGGGCATCCCCCTCACCGGGACGAAAACAGCCTGCGTCGAAGTGGCGCAGCTCCTGAAAAAAGGCGGGCTGCGGGTGGCTGTGCAAAAGCAGGGTTCCCCCAACACGCTGGCTCCCGTGACCGCCGTGATGACGGCTTTTGTGGCCGGGCTGGAACTCGCCGGATGGTCCCTGCGGGCATATCGAAAGAGTAACTGGCTCCAGCGGGCTGCCCGTGCCTCCCGGGAAGGTGTCTTGAGCCAGCTGCCTGGGAGCAATATTTTCAACCGGGCGTTGCTTGGTGTCCTTATTTCATCGACAGGGTTCTTCCTCGTCACCTTGCTCCTGCCCCTGCTTTTTCCTTTCGACCTGGAAAAGTATCTCAAGTTCCATTATCTGAAGACCAGGGATCAGACCCTCAACCTGCTGGAGGTCTTCGCAAGGGACGCGGAAAGCCGCGGGCTTGTGGTGACAAATATCCGCATGCTCCTTCAGGGCCTTCTGGATTCTGCCTGATGGTTCTACTCCCGAATATGATCTAGGGATAAATCTCTCTTTGCTTATTCTTTGCTGTTGACCACCCCGGGAAGAATCATATATTATTCTAAAAGTGTATGGTTGATAAGTCTTCATTACCGAATCATAGTTGGGCGTTATGCAGAAACAGGAACAACAATGATGGATAGGATCACTTGGCTAAAGGAAATGCGGCATGATTGTGAAGAGCAATATGATACTCGCTGGGCTCCGCTCTACGGCGAGAAATGGGGCTTGTACAGCAATACCACTCACCAGCAGTTCATACGGGAATTTTTAAGCCTTCTTCCTCCAGATGGCATGATCCTTGACGCAGCTTGTGGGGCTGGTAGGTATTTGCCTTATCTTCTCGAGAAAAAGCATTCCATTGTGGGGATTGATCAATCACTAGGTATGCTCGCACGTGCCAAAGCCAAATTCCCTGGTGTTCAATTCGAGAAAGTTGGTTTGCAGGAAATGGCTTATCAAGATGTTTTGCCGGCGCGATTTGCACGGATGCCATGGAAAATATTTGTCCTGAAGATTGGCCTCTTGTTCTCCACAACTTCCACCGGGCGCTCAAACAACATGGTTACCTATATTTCACTGCCGAAACAATCGAAACTGCAGCAAATGAGGACGAGATCAAGCAAGCCTTCAAGAAAGCTAAAGAAGCTGGGCTACCGGTTGTGTATGGAGAGTGGCCGGACGAATTTGTCTATCATTACCATCCGACTAATCAACAGGTCAAGGAGTGGTCTCAAAAAATGGGATTTAAATTTCTAAAAGAAGGAGACGAGGACAATTATTACCATCTCATTGTTGGTAAGGGGTTATAGGTTTATCAGCAATGAAAAACGCCGGCTGTCCCCAAGAGCCCCCCGCTGGGGCATGCCACGGCTTCCTTCGGAGGTATTTCACGAAGTTGAGCCGTTGGTCAGCCCCGGAACCAAAAAGGGACTTCCCCGGCCGCCCAGTCATGCAGCCATCTGACCGGTTGGCCGGATTACTGCTACACGCAACTCTTGAAAGGAGATGGATTGATGAACAGTCAAAATAGCAATGACAAGCCGGCTTCCAACGGGAAGTCTGACAAAGCCACGAAACCAGTAAGTTCCCACAGACCTATCCTGCCAAACACGACCATCGGCTGGTGGGCACTGGGAGTCTCAGTCGTCGGCCTGGCATCCTGGGTCGTATTCCCTGTCATCACCACGGTTTTTCGTGCCATCTATCCCATCACGGACACCTGGTTGATGCCTGCGATCGGAACGGTTCTCATCGATCTGGCGGCCATCTTGAATATTCTCGTGCTGTGGCGATGGAGAGAGCGGTCTTTGTTGAACATCCTGGCGGCGGTACTGGTAATCCCGCTGGCACTAATTTTCACCTTCATGGTGGTTGGAGCAGGTCTGGGTGGTACGTAACGGTAACCAGGTTTCAGCAGTCTTGGATCCTGGCAATAGAGATGCAGATTCTCTGGCAGAGGAAGCCGCCTGGTCTTGGGAACTATGCATGTTTGTTACTTTTTTTAGGTATCTATTCTGCAATACACAGGAGAGACAGCATGATTATATTGAAACGAGTTTATGAAACGCCAACCCGCGACGATGGCTTCCGTATTCTGGTGGAGCGCCTTTGGCCTCGCGGTCTTTCCAAACAGGCTGCTCACATTGATCTCTGGCTTAAATACATTTCCCCCAGCCCGGATTTGCGTAAATGGTACGGGCATGATGTTAATAAGTGGGTTGATTTTCAACTGCGCTATCTGGACGAATTGCGCGGAAATCCGGTTGTCCCGCAATTGCAGGGCCTGTTGCTGGAAAAAGGGACCGTGACGTTTGTGTACGCCACGCGCGATGAGCTACACAACAGCGCCCGGGTGCTGAAAGACTTCCTGGACAGGCGTTCTCCAAGAGAATAGTCTCTCAATCATGGATTCAAGATATTGAGCGGTCCAACAACGCCCCCCCCAAAGAGCCTTCTGCCGCGTTCGCTCTACCGTTTTTTCATGATGGCAAAGGAGATTAATCATGGACCTGTCACAGGTATCACGCACAGCCATTATTTTATTGATTTGTCGTGCCATTGAATCAGAAAAGGATAAACCGGTATTCCATGACCCAATGGCAGTGCTTTGTTTGAAAAGACTGATGTCCATGGCATCGGAAGAGGACAGGCGCTGGATCATCAGGGAGAAACGCATTTATGAAGGATTCCACTCCCGCGATGCAAAAGCCGGCGTGCGGAGGAACAGGTCTTTCGACAACGCTGCCAATCGCTTCATCGCAGACAATCCAAACTGCACAGTGATTAATCTCGCCTGTGGATTTGATACGAGATTCTGGCGGATCACAAATGAAAAGTGTAACTACATTGAAACGGACCTCCCAGGGGTGATCGAATTGAAAAAAGAGCTCCTGAAGGACCAGCTCGGATACGAAGTTATTGGTGGTTCGGTTTTGGACACTTCTTGGATCGATAAAGTAACCATGCATCGGAACACGGATTTCCTCCTCCTTGCCGAAGGATTATTCCCGTATTTACCTCGACCAGAGGCTGAAAGGCTTCTTAAGATAATGGGAGAAAGGTTTTCTCGATCGCAGCTTGTCCTGGATGTGGTCCCTGAGAAATACACCCAGGGATTATGGAAATTTTTTATTCGCCTGGAAGCCAGGATTACCTGGGGTCTTGAGAATGTTCCATTGGTTTTTGGCATGAATGATCCACATGATATCGAAGCGTATGGAAATGGCCTCAAGGTGATTGGCGAAGAAAAAGGATCGGCCGGACCGATAATAACCGTGGCAATAAACGCCGCCTGACACCGCATCCCCAGGGAGCCCTGAGAGAACAAGGGCAGGCGGGGGCGGGTCAACGGACAATGCTGCCATGTCCACGCATGGGAGACTGGGATGGGAACCGGCTATCATATGAATGTGCGTTTGAAAGGAGATTCAAATGAGTGAAGCAAATGAACGCAACATGTTGATCATCCGGGAGTTCCGGGCCAATGGCGGCAAGGTCGGCGGTCCGTTCCTCGGCAAATCCCTGCTGCTCCTGCATACCGTCGGGGCAAGGAGCGGGCAGCCCCGCATTAACCCGGTCGCCTGCATCCAGGATGCTGGGCGATTCGTTATCATTGCCTCCAAAGGCGGTGCCCCGACCAACCCGGATTGGTATTACAACCTGCTCGCCCATCCGCTGGTCAGCGTGGAAATCGGCACCGGACAATTCCAGGCCCGGGCATCCATTGCAGTGGAACCGGAACGGACGCGCCTGTACGACCAGATGGTTGCGATGATGCCCGGCTTTGCCGAGTACCAACGCAGGACAACCCGTGTCATCCCTGTGGTCATCCTGACACCCGTCAAATGAAGGGATAAAGACAATTCCCTGAACGTGACACGGAAAATTGGGAATCAGACCGGCGGCAACATTAACCCTGCTATCAGTTTTCTTTTTGAAACAAGGGTAAAATAAAATCATCCAACCAATCCCAAGGAGCAATTTATGGACACCATTGAATTCATCCGGCAATTGGTCGCGGCGGTCCGCTACCAGACTGACGAAACCATGAAAGATTTAACCGTCGAACAGTTCAACTGGACGCCGCCCGGCACCGCCAACCCCATCAGCGCCATTTTTGTCCACTTTCTGAACTCGGAAGATGCCTTCGTGCAGACTCTCATGCAGGAGAAACCAAAGCTCTGGGACACAGGCGGCTGGGCGGAAAAAACGGGTGTGAAGGTCCCGCCTGGGTACAGTGGCGGCTGGGAGGAGGTCAAGAATATGACCCTGGCCCTCGAACCCATGCTGGCGTACCAGCAGGTCGTGCGCCTCGCAACGGATGCCTGCCTGGATAAACTGACCCCGGCTGAGCTCGATCGTGTGGTGAAATCCGCCCGCGGGGAGCGCAGCGTGGCCACCATGTTCATTCACGTGGTCAATCACGCCTTGATCCATTCCGGGGAGATCGGCGCATTGAGAGGCATTCAGGCCGGCAAGTACCTGCCAGTCTAAAAGTACGGTTCCTGGCGGGTCCGCCTCCAATCTCAAATACACCAGAGGGCAATATGTCTGCGCATGGAAATACGGCCGGATTTAATCCAAATCTGCTTGGTAGGAAAGAGCAAGGGTGATCTGGATATGATCATCAAGGAAATCCAGTCAAAAAGTATTCTATCCGTATCGAAAGTCTACCCTTATGTCATCAACCCTTACACGGGTTGCCAGCATAATTGTTCGTACTGCTATGCCCATTTTATGAAAAGATTTACCGGGCACAAGGAACCCTGGGGGCAATTTGTCGATGTGAAGGTGAATGCTCCTGATTTGTTAATGTTGGAAATTACCCGAAAAAAAAGGGGCCGGGTTTGGATCAGTGGAGTATGTGATCCTTACCAACCGCTCGAGGCAAAATACAAGCTTACCCGGCAATGTCTGGAAATTCTGGCACAAAATGACTGGCCGGTCACTGTCCAGACACGTTCTTCTTTGGTCCTGCGTGATTTGGATGTTTTAAGCAAAGGAAAGAATTTCGAAGTCGGCTTGAGTATCACCACCGCCGATGATGGGATCAGAAAAATATTTGAACCCAATGCTCCCCCAATAGAAGCCAGGCTCAGAGCACTGGACGAATTACATCACGCCGGGATGCGGACCTACGCCATGATCGCACCGATGCTTCCCGGGGCGGAAGATCTCGCCGAAATCCTTGCGGGAAAGGTTGACAAGGTGATATTGGACAGGCTGAATTATCATTATGCGGATTGGGTGTACCGGAAATACGGTCTGGAGGATAAAATGACCGATGACTATTTTTCCCGGACGGAACGAACCCTTTCCTCGAAATTCGCTAAAATGGGAATTAGCTGTTGATCTTGAGCAATAAAAAAAACTCAACACATTTACATCGGTAAAGTGATCCGGCCATAAACCAATAATGGCCTCAGTAACAGCCGCTCCATGGGATAAAGAATGTTTCCGGACACAGGGAAAACCATGCATCCTCGATCAGGCAAACCATCCATCCTAAAGGAAGTTGTTTTCTATATTCTGGGTGTGTTGCTCATAACTGGATTTATCCTCTTGTATTTTCCCCGTTTTTTGGGCATAAGAGGGCTGCCTCCAGGTATTTTTTATGTCTTCTACCAAATGGGACCAGCCATCGCAGATTTCATTATCCTTCACTTCCCGCGCATTTTGGGTATGGAAGGGCTGCCTCCCACTATCATCAATTTCTTATACCAACTGGGACCTGCCTGGGCCATCGCCGTGAACGCTGGGATTTTCATCCTCTTCCTTGTCTTTCTGCCCTATCGGACCAAGATGGAATGGCGTTCAAAAGGTACATTCGCGGCATTCATCCTGGCCCTGATGGCTGAGATGTTTGGCATCCCTCTCCTGCTTTTCATCCTGTCGCCGGTCATGCGTATTTCCTATTATGCCAGACAGCCGGGCAGCTGGCTGAATGATCCGTTGATCTTTGGTTGGACCGGCGCCGTCGTGGGAGTCTGGCTGACGCTGATTGGCATGATCATCATGGCCATCGGCTGGCACCAGATCCATCGCGCAAAAGGGCTGGTGACCACGGGGCTCTACAAATATATCCGCCACCCGCAATACACGGGATTCTTTTTGCTCATGACCGGCTGGCTTTTACATTGGGAGACCACCCTCACGCTGGTTATGTATCCCATCCTGCTGCTGATGTATTATTTATTGGGTCGCAAAGAGGATACCGAACTCAAAAAGGATTTTGGGGATGAATATGAAATCTATCGCCAGAAAACGCCAATGTTCTTGCCAATTCGCTGGAGGATTCCAGGAACATAAAACATCCAATACCGGCCTCGGCGAACGCGGCGGGCGGCTGGATTTTCGGTAAGGCCTCTTGCTACATATGTAAATACTTCAGCGCCTCGTAGACCAGCATGGCGGGCCAGACGATGCCTTTGAAGAACCCCAGCACACCCAGCCAGAAGGTGACCGCGTGCGTGAAGTAATATACCCAGGCGCCGATCATGCCAAATCCATACACGGCTTCTGAAGCGCCCCGTGGAGGGTTTCCTTTTGGTTTCTGGTGTTTTTGTTCTGTTGGGCTCGTTTCTGTGGTCATTGGTTCTCCTCTTCTTTTTATCACCTGTTATGGAAGTATACGTTATTCGATTAACCCGGGTTGCGTTCCCGTGCCTGCCCGGTACTTAATTTCGGGATCCATAAATTCGTAAAAGAAGGCCATTCTTCGGCGTATGCCACTTCCATCAGCCAGGCATTCCGGGTCCCTGGGGGTACAAGTGGCAATGCCGTTTCTTTCACTCCAACTATGAGAAATTGCGCGATAATAAATGTAACCTCTCGCTGATCTCGCCGCTGCCGACCTGTCCCAGCCAGGGGTTGAGACAAACCGTCCTCGCCAACTAAAAAATCTGTCTGGATAATGTCTATGGATTTGTGGTCACTCTATTCACTCATGAAGAAAAGCCGCCGGTTTGAGGAAGCGGTCGCTCAGTTATGGAAGGACGGCTTGATTTCAGGCGAGATGCACCTGGGAACCGGAGAAGAGGCGATCATCGCAGGTGTCGTTTCTCAATTGCGTCCTGGAGATGCCATGGCCGTGGATCATCGTGGCAGCGCCGCCTTCCTCATGCGTGGTGTTGATCCCGTCCTGTTGCTGCGCGAGATGCTTGGCCGCGCTGATGGGCTGTGTGGCGGTCAGGGCGGTCACATGCACCTGTTTTCCAGGGAGCATTTGGCAGCCAGTTCGGGAATTGTCGGGGCGGAGGGACCGGCCGCTATCGGATTCGCCTTGGCCGCTCAATACCTTCGCCCCGGAATGATTGCGGTCGCCTTTTTTGGTGATGGGGCCATCAACCAGGGAATGCTGATGGAATCCATAAACCTGGCAGCTCTTTGGAATCTTCCGGTTTTATTCATTTGCAAGGACGACGGCTGGGCCATCACCACCAAACCCGGAGCATCGACCGGCGGCGATCTGGGAGAAAGGGTGCGCGGGTTGGGCGCTCACTTCGCTGATGTTGATGGCCTGGATGTCGAACAGGTCTGGCAGGCTGCCCATCAAGCCATCCAACGGGCGCGCCTCGGAAATGGCCCGACCTTTCTCCGCGCCCGCTGTGTCCACCTGGGGGGCCACTTCCTGGGCTTGGTCCTTCTCCGCATGCTTCGGAATCCACTGCGGGAACTGCCGGCTATCGCTGGACCTCTTATTCGATCCTTTCTGCGTCCAGGTGGCGGGTCACTGCCTGAGCGCCTGGCAGGAGTTCGGCTTATCCTTTCCGCCATTCTGGCGACCTTGCGCGACCCGCGCCGCTATTCCACCAACGATCCGGTCATAAGGGTGGAAACTGCCCTGATGTCGGACCCTGTGAGATTGAAGGAATTGGATGACAGCATCGAGGCTGAAATCGCTGCAGCTTTCGCCGCTGCCCGGCAGGAGGCGGCTGCATGAAGAGCATGTATTTCACCGAAGCCGTCGACGACGCTCTCGCCCAGGCCATGCGTGCTGACAATCGCATCATCCTCTTCGGCGAAGATGTCCCGATGTTGCGGCGTAATTTGCTTGTTCGTTTTGGTCCGAAACGCGTCAGGGGCACACCCATCAGCGAGAGCGCTTTTTTGGGGGCAGGTGTCGCCGCCGCCATGGCCGGTTTGCGGCCGGTCGTCGAACTTTACATGATTGATTTTCTGGGCGTTGCGATGGATGCCTTGCTGAATCACGCTGCCAAGCTCGCAGCCTTTTCGGGCGGCAAATGGACGGCGCCTGTAGTGGTGCGTGCGCCTTGCGGTGGTGGTTACGGCGACGGCGGGCAGCACGAGCAGTCCCTCTGGGGCTGGCTGGCGCATATCCCCGGTCTTGCAATCCTCGTGCCTTCCACACCAGCCGATGCAGGCGGGTTGATCTTCGCAGCCTTGCAGCATGACGGGCCGGTCATCTTCCTTGAACACAAATTGCTGTCTGAATCCTGCCTGGAATTCCTGGGCTCAGGCGGGCGTCGTACGGTCCATTACGACGTTCCTCCCCAAGGGGCGCGCGGCCCTGTACCTGATACATGGAAACCAATCCCAATTGGCAAAGCCGTCCTTCGTCGGGAAGGCAACGATGTGACTCTGGTCAGTGTTGGCGTCGGAGTACACCGTTCTCTTGAAGCAGCAGATTTCTTGGAAAAAGAAGGGATCACAGCCTCGGTATTGGACTTGAGAACTGTCTCCCCGCTCGACAAAGCCACGCTGTGTGAGGCGGTCGCCCGGACAGGTCATTTGCTTGTCGTGGACGAAGATTATGAGAACTTTGGCCTTTCGGGCGAGCTGGCGGCAGTCGTGATGGAGGCGGGCATTCCGTTTAAATACGCGCGCGTCTGCACCCGGACGACGATCCCATATGCCCGTAACCTGGAAGACCAGACGCTGCCGAATGTTGAACGGATCCGAATTGCTGCCATAAGTTTGGTACAGGCGATGAGCTGATGTGATCTATCCATGGGGAGGCGGTCAATCATGGCTGCACCTGGCGCTCCCAATTTCATGGGGCGCTCTTGAGCCTCTTCTGCTTCGCCAGCCCGCGGATCTTTCTGACCAGCTCCTTTGGGGGCGGAACCGACTCTTTCAGTTTTTCCTCCTTTTCCTCATCATGCGCCGTGTATCCTCCCGCGAGGCTACCGGCGTGCGTATATGGTAGAAAGAGAGGGCCATTCTTCTACGTATGCGGCCTCCATCCGCCAGGCATTCCAGGCCTCTAGGGGTACAATTGGTAATGCCGTTTCATTCTCTTCAAGGTGGTAAATCATGAGAAATTTTTTCATTATTGCATCATTGATCTTCTTTGCATTCATCAGCGCCTGCGCTCCAGACCGTTCATTCAACCCCACGCCTCCCCCAACCTCATCACCCACTTTGGCCTCAACGCTTGCACCCACACTCGCCGATACCGCCACACCGACCAACACCCCCCTTCCCACCCCCACTCCCACCCTCACTCCCGTCCCCAATGGCCCTTGCGATAACCCGCTTGTTCCGTTGCGGGCTGGTGATCAATGGACCTATCAGGTCACCTCCTCGACTGGAGAATCAACTATCAGCCTCACCACTCTCGGAATGCAGAATGGTGCGAACACGCTTGCCCAGGTTGCGTATTCGGACCGGAAGAAGAACTACACCGTTCAATACCCTGTCCTCTGCCAGGCTGGGGCGATCGTGGATTATCCACTCTTCGTGATGAACATGCTATTTTCAGATTTTCTGGATAAATATGTCTCCGCCTCGCATGTATCCGGTGACTATGCTCCCGCTTATCAATCCCTTATTCAGAACAACTGGGTATTGAACTGGAAGGCCCGTTATCTTACCCGGGAAGGGATTACACTTGGCAATCCCTGGGGCATGGCTGACCTGGTTATCCCGGCCAACACCCAGATGGATCTGTCTTTTGTACTTTCCGGCTTACGGGAATCTGTCACTGTTCCTGCCGGTACTTTCCCGCAGGCCCTGAAAAGCACACAGACTTTATCCATGACCGTGCCTGGCACTATCCTGCTTATCGGCATAGGCGAGTGGTATGAACCCTATATTGGCCTCGTTCGTGCACAGATCAACGCAATTCTCGAGGGGAAACTGACCATCCCCATCCAGAGCACACTCGAACTGGTCACATTCACACCTGGAAAATGAAAGCAACCGGCCCTGCAAAGTTCTCCGTGCCTAGCCGCGGGACAACCCGCGGAGAGTGTCTCTGCCATTGAGAGTGCGCACCGCTGCCTGAAATTCATAATAATGGAAATGGTGGTTTGCCCGCCCCAACCCTGCGCCTGAGCCCTGCCGCTGGGCATTTTGTAAAAGTATTAATGTAATAACAATCTTTCATAGGTTACGAGTATGCCATTCTATATCATCCGGCACGGTCATAAAGAACCCGGGAAGTATTTCAATCCAAAACTCCGTCATCAAGATTCGCCATTAAGTGACCGGGGAAAGGAAGAGGCTGAAAAATTAAGACCATATTTTTCAAAGAGGGTTATTTCGGCTATTTATGTTAGTTCTTACAAACGTACTTTACAAACGATAAAATCGTTGGCAATGGAACATCATTTATCGCCCATCGAAGATGCACGGTTGAATGAACTTGATAATGGATTGCTTGATGATATGGATGAGCAAGAATTTAAGGAAAAATATCCAAAGGAATGGAGAGCATATATCGCTAGGACGGCAGATTTTCGATTTCCTGGGGGCGAAACAGGACAGGAAGCCAGCATTCGAATGGGAAGTTTCCTTGAAGAAAAACGGGAAAAGCATGGAAGTGAAAATATTATAATTGTAAGTCATGATGGGCTAATTCGTATTTGTATGTGCTATATATTGGGATTGCCTGTCTTCCATCGTGGTGATTTTACAGTGGATTTATGTGGAATTACTGAAATCGAGTTCCAGGAAGACGTAAAACGCTGGAAATTGCTCCGATTCAATCAAACAATTTTATAATCTAAAAATCCCGACACGTGGCTGTAGCCCGCCGCATGAACCTCTTTTCGTGTATGCCATTCCGGGTTGCGATTGGACATCTGCCCGGGACTTTCTGTCGGGATCCATAAATTCGTAAAAAAGGGCATTCTTCGGCGCATGTGCCTTTCACCAACCGGGCTTTCCAGGTCTCTAGGGGTACAATTGGTAATGCCGTTTCATTCTCTTCAAGGTGGTAAATCATGAGAAATTTCTTCATTGTTGCATCATTGATTTTGTTTGCATCCATCAGCGCCTGCGCTCCAGGTCGGTCATTCAGCCCCACGCCTCCCCCAACCTCATCACCCACTTTGGCCTCAACGCTTGCACCCACGCTCGCCGATACCGCCACACCGACCAACACCCCCCTTCCCACACCCACTCCCACCCTCACTCCCGTCCCCAATGGCCCTTGCGATAACCCGCTTGTTCCGTTGCGGGTGGGCGATCAATGGACCTATCAGGTCACAACCGCGACGGGAGAATCACAATTCAGCCTCACCACTCTTGGAATTCAGAACGGCGCGAACATTACGGCCCTGGTTGAATATACGGACCAGAAGAACAGCCTCACCATCTCAAAGCAGGTCATCTGCGAGACTGGGGCGATCGTGAATTATCCACTCTTCTTGCTGAACATGCTTTTTTCGACTTATCTGGATAAATATATCTCCGCTACTCATTTATCCGGCGATTATGCTCCCAATTATCAATCCCTCATCCAAGACAATTGGGTAATGAACTGGCAGGCTGGTTATTTAACAGAAAATGAAGCTTATATCAGGAACCCCTCCGGGCAGGCTGACTTGTATATCCCGGTCAACACCCGGATTGACCTGTCTTTTATCCTTAACGGCTTGCGGGAATCGGTCACAGTTCCCGCTGGTAATTTCACACAGACCCTGAAGATCACTCAGGATGTATCCCTGCCCGTGACGTTCACATCCCTGGGCAGCGGATCCGGCACCGGCGACAGCCTGAAGATCAGCATGACCCAGTGGTATGAACCTTACATCGGGCTTATGCGCGCGGAGGTCACCTCTGCCTCTCTGCATGGGGGTTTTTATAACTTACCCATCCAGAGCAAGCTGGAATTGGTCGAATTTACGCCTGGAAAATGAAGGGAGCAGGGCAGGTGGCTAATTCAGGGTTCCTGGCTTTACGCTGTTTGGTTCCTTAGATTCACCCTTTATCAGGGCGCCTTGTTGGCCTCGGCGCGCTTGATCGCCGCCAGGGCGGCATCTCGTAAAGTTGCCAGGCTGTAAACGTCGGCACTGGTGGAGATATCACAGGCATCCGTCAAGGACAGGCTGACTTCAAACTTGTCATCCACACCGAGCACCCCCCAGCCATAGCCGCACAGCGCCGTCTCAGAGTCGGTTGCCGAAGGAGGGCGGTTATAGGTCTCCATGTAAATAAAGCCATTGGTATCATCCTCGATGACATTCAAGTCCTTTTTCGTTTGCACCCCCGGGGCGGCCTGGGTGGCTTTATCGTTGGTGACGATGGTCCGGTAGTTTGCCAGGTCAGATGAAATCACCTGTTGGTACTGGGAATGGTCGGGATATTGCATGATCCTCATTTCCAGGTTGTTGACGCCAAAATGGCCTGTCCAGTGATAGGTGCAGTCCAGCGATCCAGCACCCCAACTCGTGGTCAGACCCGGAAAGGCTTCGCCGGGGCAATCCGAATCGATGAAAAGTGCCTGCATTACATCGGTTGGATGGATGGTACTGGCATATGCCGTATTCGCAGCTTGTGCTGTGCCTACAGCAGATTCGGCGGTAACGGTCAATGACATCCTGGCCACTGCGGTGCTGAGTTTGCTGCGGTCTCCTTCAGTGATGGGATTTTCCCAGGGGAAATGGAAATTACATGTCAGGATGGAAGCCAGCAGGAGAATGAGAGACGAAAACAAGGGAAAGATCAAACGTTTTCTTTTGGACATGCCTGCCTCCAGTCTCCTTGCAACAAATCCCAGGGAAAAAAGTTCAACAGGAACAAGATTTCTATCTCACAAGCTTGACCACCTTCCAATGATTGTACCAGTCCTGATATTGGATTGCACATCCTGATCGCTTTTGAAACAGGAACTGGCTGCCATTAAAAGAAATCTTCACAATTTGGGATATTTATCGTTTCACTGCCAGACTACTTGACCTTGCCCCAGATATTACCTATACTGTAAAAAGCAAATTCATTGGTTTGTTTCGTGTAAACGCCTAAATGGTTCGGTAGTTATTTGGGCCGCCTCTAAGCCAGTAGACCGCCGAATAACCACCTGTTGGGCTGTGTAATATGGGATAGTGAAAACTATGGATGATGACCTGCAATTTCTTGTTCATTTCTTCAATAACAAGGAATACCTTTTCAAGACGATCACTATGGCAGGAATTTCCCAGGTGGATAAAATTTGCAATGAGATTTCATCCCAAAAAGGGTGGTATTGGCCAAGATTTGCTAAAAGCGAACGTCATGATTATTTACAGAGAAGACTATTCGTCGAAAAAGAAATGTATGAAGACTACACTCAAGCATACGGGAGCTTGAAGGAAAGAATCCCTGTATATTTTTATCTCTATCCCAATATTACAAAGCAGTAGGCCGTGGAATTGGGACAGCAAAGATTGAGACATGGTGAAATGGAGCCTCATATATTGATGGTGAAAATACAGGATATCAAAGACATAAAAAACATAACATTTACCTTGAACGACAGTCACACGGCATATTGGAAAAGGGCAATGGGATCTGGAATAACGTGCCGGGGAGATGGGAATAGTCATGTTGTTTTTAAAGACCATAACAAGGTCTTCCCATTTTCGATGGTGGAACAAATCCATCAAAAGTATAAGGCGCAACATATCAATTTCGAAATACAGATATGGGATTATCAGTTGCTTGAGACGATAAGTTATACGATTTTGGGCAAAGAAGAGACCTCAACACAGCCCAACATCGGCTCCATCGGACGTGGCTGACGCCCCGCGAAACTGCGGCGCGTTGTCTGAGTTTCGTGTCATAATGATCGTGTCGACCCGCCAATCCACCCCACCTGTGAGCCACACAGTTGGGCATGGTATGGAAAATTGGTAAATCAATGGTAGATTTCCTCATAAAAGGCCTCCAGGAACAAAGATGAAAGTACAGGATTGAGGAGTAAATTATGAAAAAACGACCTTTGCTTCTTGGTTTGGTCCTGAGTTTGACCTTGTCAGGCTGTGGGCCGGAAAAGTTATCTGCACCTGCCCCTGCAACCAAAGCCACTGTTGCTCCTACGGCTACAAGTGTGCCAACATTGGGAATTGGCTCAACGGAAACTTCGCCTAAGGATGGCATGCTGCAGGTCTATGTCCCGGCAGGGGCATTCTTGATGGGTTCCTCTGATTCAGACCTGACCGCCTCTTCGGACGAAAAGCCCCAGCATACGGTCTACCTGGATGCCTACTGGATCGACCGGACCGAAGTGACCAATGCCATGTACTCCGTATGCGTGCAGGCAGGTGCCTGCCAGCCCCCGATTTCAACCCACTCACATTCTCACGATTCCTATTATGGGGACGCACAGTACGCTGATTACCCGGTTGTCTGGGTGAGTTGGGACGATGCCCAGGCCTATTGCAAGTGGGCCGGTCGCAGGCTGCCCACCGAGGCCGAGTGGGAGAAGGCCGCCCGTGGTGCGGATGCGCGGGTTTACCCGTGGGGAAATACACCCCCCACCTGCGCATTGGGGAATTTCGGCTTACAGAATGGCAATTGCGTGGGCGACACAACCAGGGTGGGCAGTTATCCGGCTGGCGCCAGCCCCTTTGGAGCCCTGGATATGTCCGGCAATGTGTGGGAGTGGGTTTGGGATTGGTACAATGAGAGTTATTACAGTAACTCCCCCAGCCAAAATCCCACCGGTCCGGCTTCCGGCTCGATGCATGGAATTCGCGGCGGCTCGTGGTACTTCGATACTCCCAGGGTTGGTGCTACTAATCGTACCTGGTTTGTTGGCCCCGGGGGTGATAACCTTGGTTTCCGTTGTGATCGATCCCAATGATTTCCAGCGGAGGTGGAACAATGAAAACTTTTACTTTGCCACCCATTCCGGGCGAATTTCAGTGGCATATCCCCCCTGAAGAGTGGAACTATGAACCTTCTAAAGGTTTGTCCATCCTGGCCGGAGCACAGACCGACTGGTTCGTTGATCCTGCCGGGATCTATTCTAGGGATAATGCTCCCTGCGCTTTGGCAACCTTGTCGGATGACAATTTCCTTCTCAGCGCCAAAGTCTCGGTGGCGTTCGCTTCCGCCTTTGATGCCGCTGCCTTTCAAATTCGGGTGGCAGATGACCGGTGGGCGAAATTGTGTTTTGAGTATTCCCCGCAGCATCGCCCCATGATCGTCTCGGTTGTGACACGCGGGGTATCAGATGATTGTAATTCGGTCGAGATTGGCGGTACGGAGGTCTATCTGCGCGTGGCGCGCACCCTGCAGACATTGGCTTTCCATTATTCACTTGATGGACGCTTTTGGCAATTTGTCCGCTACTTTACCTTGGGGCATTTGGCCTCTCTGCGTATGGGGTTTTCGGCGCAATCACCAACCGGATCGAGTTGTGCGGTGGTCTTTTCGGAGATAAATTATTGCAAGGGAAGCCTCCAGGACAATCGCAGCGGGGAGTAGCGACTTTCTGCAGGATGGTTTTCCTTTTCGGCAGTTCTCCCAATTCATAAGCACTTACGCGGGTCCCCCATAAGAGCCCTAATCCCCCATAAATCGGGGGTATGCGAGCTGGGACCCCGTAAAGACCACCTTTGTGCAATAGTACAGGTGAGGCAGTCAACCACCTTTATTTGCATAAAACCCTGACCGAAGCCAGGTTTTGTCATTTATGGAGCTTGTTACCTCTGACAACACCCTCAACAAACAGTGGCAGTTTATTTGAATAGATCGATGTGAGAGCCAGTGCGGATCAATCGTAACTCGTTTCCGACCACGGCGTATATCAGCACCCAATCTGGCTCGATGTGACAGTCCCGCGCATCCGCGAATTTACCTCGCAGTGGATGGTCCCGGTACTGCTCTTCCAGTGGCATTCCAGCCAGCAACAGTCTGATTACGCGCAGCAGCTTCTCCAGATCAGCTCCGCGTCTCTCCAATCTTTTGAAGTCTTTTTTGAACCTCGTTGTGTAAACGGGGATCAAACTCATGATTTTAATCCGGCCAACAAATCCTCGGTATTTTTAGCGCGGTGCAGGTTGCGTCCTGCTAGAGCATCTTCGATGGCTTTCGCCGTTTCTGCATTGGGGATATGAAGGTCAAAAGGCAGTCCCTGGTTCAGGCTGACCTGGTTCAGGAACAGGCTGACAGCCTGTGTGGTGGTCAGTCCCAGTTTGTCGAACACTCCCTGGGCATCGGTTTTTACCTTGGGGTCCAGGCGCACGGTGATGGTTGCAGTCTTTGCCATACAATCGCTCCGTTTCTCTAAATGTACTGCAATTGTATCACGTTTTGGAATGGCCAACGTGAATTGCGCACTCCCCTTGTTATTAATCTTTTCGATTGCCGCGCATCCAGCCGCGCGTACCAGACCGGCCCCTTCGTAATCCGCGGCCGGGATTATCAGCCAATGGAATGAACCATTTACGAGAAAATGCGCGATAATTAATTGTAACCTTCGCCATTCCCACTTTTACCGGCCTGCACTCGCTAGATGGATTTGACCCCCCTTTATCCAGAATGGGCAAAGTGCCCAGAATGGGCAAAGTGCCCAGAATGGGCATGAAATGGGGCAAGCCAAACCGTTGGGCGCTTGGCAATTGTTATCAGATCTGCTGGAATTTTGGAACATGTGTGCTATTATTTCTACCAGGGTATCTTGCGGCATACTAATTCAAATAAATGGAAGGATATTCTCATGAACCAAGGTAAAAGCACCACCAGGAAAACTACGCAGAAGTCCGCCCGGAGCACCACCGCGATCGGCAAGACGTCCAAGGGATTCACCGACGAGGAACGCGCCGCACTGAAGGAGCGCTCCCAGGAGCTGAAGGCGGCCGCGGGCGCACACAAGAACAAAGCGGACGGGGAAAGCGATGTGCTCGCGAAGATCGCCGGGATGCCGGAATCGGATCGTACCATGGCCAGGCGGCTCCATGCGATCATTAAAGCCAGCGCGCCAGCCCTCTCGCCGAAACTCTGGTACGGTATGCCCGCCTATGCCAGGGATGGCAGGGTCGTTTGCTTTTTCCAGGGCGCTCAGAAGTTCAAAACGAGGTACGCGACGTTCGGCTTCAGCGACACGGCGAACCTCGACGAAGGCGCCCTGTGGCCGGTCGCCTACGCGCTGAAGGAGTTGACCCTCACCGAAGAGGCAAGCATCGCCGCCCTCGTGAAGAAGGCGGTGAGCTGAGGACTGGGTTCGCCACTGGCCCCCGCCTCCGGCCGGCCCCTTTGTAATCCGCGGCCGGGATTATCAGCCAATGGAATGAACAATTAAAGAGAAATTGCGCGATAATAAACTGTAGCCTTCGCCATTCCCGCCTCTGCCAGCCTTCCCCACCTGTGCCCAGAATGGGCAAAGTGCCCAGAATGGCACGAAGTGGCGACTTGCCCCCGCCAGGGGTGAGTCAAACCGTTAAGCAGCGATAAACCGATAAGGATCGGAGGTTTCAATGCCAGTCAACGTGAAAGTGATTAATACAAAAGAATTCATCAGGACTACTGCAACGGGGGACCTCGATTTCGCTGCAAGCGAACAGGCCATTCTTGACATCGCCTCCCAGATCAAGAAACCCGGCGAATATGAGTTGTTAATAGATACCCGTGGAGCAGAAATATTGCTGTCCATCATTGAATTTTATAAAATAGGTGTGGCACTGGCAGACCACCCTTCTCTTCAGCACAGCAAAATCGCCATTCTTGGCCCGATGACTCGCTTGGATAATGCACACTTTTTCGAAACCGTGGCCCAGAACCGCGGTGCCCGTTTAAAAGCGTTTACCGACTTTGAGCAGGCGATCACCTGGCTTATTTTGCGGGAGCAGGCGTCGTAGCAACGGCATTCGCATCGGCCGGTATACGCCTCAACTAATGCAGCACCGGATTCGACTATCGGGCCTTTGATTCGTTCAGGACTGCAGCGGCGCGTATGAGCGCCTTGAAGGCCTCCTCATCTACTTCATCACCCTCATGGAAATCGATGGCGCGCCTGACGTTACCTTCCAGGCTGGAGTTGAATAGTCCTGAAGGGTCCTTGAGCGAAGCGCCCTTGAAGAAAGTCAGCTTCACGACGCTCTTGTACGTCTCGCCGGTGCAGATCCCTCCGTCGTGAGACCAAACCGGAACGCCAGGTGATGATTCTTTTACCCACTTCCACTCCTCGACCACCTCAGGGTCAGCCTGTTTGATGAGGGCGCGGACATGCGAGAGCGTCTTGCCCCTCCAGTCGTCCAGTTCCTTGCTCCTCGCGTCGATTAGCTGGGAAGGGGATTCGCCTTTGGTCGTTGTATTCTTTTTCATATTGTTTGCACCTCATTCGGTTGTTTTTCTATCTTGCGAAGGTACCGACCACAAATTGGTCATGACGGGGGATGGATGGGAGTTTCCTTTTCCATACTTGCTGCCGTCCTACCTTCCATAATACCACCGCAACAATTATTGTCAACATCGCCTCCATCCGGTCCTCGCAGGGGCGGATCCGCTCCTGCTCGTGCTTTCTCATCCGCCTTCAAATTCGCTTATCGAAACTTATTATCTTCTCATTTTGGGAGAATAGAATATGTCTTCCTCAACCAGTTCAATCCTTTTTAGGGATTGACGATCACCTTCAGCAAGGAGGCTGACTGTAATGAACAAGCTTCAAGGTATCAAACTATTTACTTACCCCGTCACAGACATTGCCCGGGCAAAAATGGTATATGGCATAATGCTGGGTGTTGAACCGTATGCCGATGGGCCATATTATGTTGGCTACAAGGTGGGAGACCATGAAATAGGATTAATTCCTAACGGCCACGCGCAAGGCCTGGCAGGGCCTCTTATCTATTTCGACGTAAGTGACATCCGGAGTACATTGAAGTCACTGGTGGACGCTGGTGCGCAGGTGCAACAGGAAGTTAGGGATGTGGGTGGCGGTCTGCTGGTCGCATCTGTAAAAGACACAGATGGGAACATCACTGGGTTTCGTCAGTTCCCTTAGATGAATTAAAGTCGATCCTGACAATTACCGCGCAAATTGGCGTAACTTGCATTGCTGACAATGTAGTTACGCCAATTTTGGTAATCGCCGGAGATGAAGGCATGTGTAAGAATTTGACCGGTTGAACTTTATGGTAGTGGCATTTATCTTCATTGGAAACCGCTGCGCTTTGCCGGGGTTGAATTGATTAAGTTGGCGGTAACGTGGTAAAGTTCGGTACGTAAAGGCATGTACTTCTCGTTCCCATTTATTCTGTCTTTCCATGAAATGCAGGTGGTCTGAAACCATGTATAATCTTGAAAAAGGCCCTGGAGGTGCCATGCAATGGAATTTACCCATAAAGAACTTTATGAAATAATTAACCGGCCAGGCCCGTTATGGTTGGTTGGGGCGGACCTGAAAGAGGCAAATCTGAGTGGGGCTTCCCTGAAAAGGGCCAATCTGTACAACTCCATCCTGACCGGGGCTGATCTGCGCTGGGCTAATCTGGAGGATGCCACCCTGAACACGGCTGACCTGAACGAAGCTGACCTGCGTGAGGCTTTATTGGGGTCTGCCAAACTGATCGGGGCTCATCTGCATGGAGCCAATCTTAAGCGGGCAGACCTGGGCGGGGCAAACCTGCGCAGTGCTGACCTGAACCATGCAGACTTGAACCTCGCTGACCTGACTGGCGCCGACTTGAGAGAGGCTGACCTGAGCGATGCAAATATGGGAGGGGCGAACCTTGGCACGTTGGCATATACGAACGAGCCTGACTTCAAGGGGGCCAAATATACCAGGAATACAATTTGGCCTGCGGGTTTTGACCCTGAGAAAGCCGGGGCAATTTTGGTATCTACCGATGCATAGCCTGGGTGTAAAAAGCCGGGCACTTCTCGATCCCATTTTCAATTCATGCTGTTTCCCCCGAAACCTGCCTATGCAAAGTGGACTTGATCGTTGCAACGATCAGCCCGGGCAGGGTCTGCTGATATTTCCGCCAGTTTCCAACTGGTCGTGGTGATGAACCCCTGAACGTGCAGTTTTTGACTATGGAAGATGGGAGATCACCAAAGAATGGGGGAATCTGGGAATGCGCTGCGGTTTACGAGCGTGTGAGCCGATGTAATCTGGAGCCGCTGGTCGGGCGGGGATTTTCCCCCGGTTTTCAACTCTTTACTTTATGCCACTCTTTTTGAATTTCCTTGAGAATATCCTTGTCTGTGATATAGTTTTCAAAATACCCACAATCAGCACATATTTGGCTTATAAAATCTGATTGCAGAGCAGACCTGTCATCTTCGCTGCCGACCCATAACTCGATTTGATAGGTATCACCTCCATAATCAACACCATTTGGGTTTCTATATATGTTTGTTGAACCGCAATTTGGGCATTGGCCATTTTTCATAGGTGTCTCTCCTTGTCGGGAATTAATTTTTCATCTTCAGTTATGTTCGATAATAGGACAAAAATAGGCCATCCAGCCACAACCTATTGGTCTGGTTGATTGCTTCAGGCCATTAACGTTTTTACTGCCTCTGATTGCAGGAATAAAGATCGGAGTTCGTCGCTTCTAATGTGATCAGCAATGAACTGTATGTTGTCACGCGCTTGTTTTTTCAAAGGAGCGGATTTCTCATGATCAGACTCGATCTCAGCCATTGCAGAGAGAATTTGCCACAGTAATCGACGGGAGCCAATGGCCTCTGCAGAAAGGCGTGCTTGCTCGAATGCATCTTTGGCCAGGTCATGTTCGCTGTTCATCAAATGAGTCTCGCCTTTCAGGAAAAGCGCCTCAGGAAGATATTGGCCGACTTTGAATTGCTGGCTGTTCTTAACAACCGGGTCAATGATTGCGATGGCTTGGGCATGCTCTTTACGAGCCAGGGCCAGTCTGCATTGGGCCAGTTTCAGCGCATAGTCCGTAATGGTGTTGCTGGTTCGGCGGGCGCTGAGAGTGGAGGCTGCCAGATCGAGCTGCCCGGTTGCAATCTCACAAAGTGCATAGGAGACCGCCGTCGGAGTCCAGGCCGAGGCCGCGGGAATCTCCTGGTTTGGAACGCGGGTGGTGCGATACAAGTCCATCCCTTTTTGAATGGCTCCGATCTGGATGTACGCCCAACACAGGTTGGCGCCGTACCACTTTGTGTGGATGGGCGCATTGGCTTCCACTGCCAGGCTAACACTCGCATCAAGCTCATCCAAAGCCTTGTCAATCTCTCCGTATTCGAACCAAATCTGACCCTGCAAATGATGCGGCCAACCTTGAGCCCAGACATTCTTCGTTACTTTGGCTGATCTCAAGACTTTCCTGTGCAACCTCAAGGGCTCTTTCGTATTTTCCGCACCAAACGAGATTAAGCAGCAAGGTGTTCAGGTTATCGTTCAGCATGGTCATATTGCCTAACTCGCGCCATAAGCCGGCGGCTTCTATCAACCGCGCTTCGCCTTCTTCGAAGTGGCACGTCACGTTATAAGCCCGGCCCAGGTCGGTGAGCGTGTAGGGGATCTGCTCGCGCAGGTTCAAGGCACGTGCGAGACTCAAGGATCTCTCCCCGTAGTCAATGGCCTGGTCTGTCTTGCTTCCGTGCAAATTCGCCAGAAGTAAATTCCATAGTACCCTGCATTCAATGGATTGGTCTCCCAACTCCTGGGCCAGTTTGAGCGTTTCCTCGGATAATGCCTGGCCTTTTTCTGCATCCATCACAGCGGTGGGAGTGGAATAAAGCGTACTGGCCGCCACCTGTGCTTCCAATTCCATCCGGCGCTGAACGCCCTCGCGCGCGCTGGTTAACATTTCATCATAATTTTTCAAGGCCTGCTCAAATTGCCCGATCAATTCCATGCAGCGGCCACGCCGTGTGTAGAGATGTTGCAGCTGTTCCGGGCTTATTTCGCTCTCTTTGCCAAGTTCGAGTGCACGCGTGTAGGCTGCAATGGCCTCATTCTGTGCATAAGCGCGGAAGGCTGCGTCTCCTGCCATGATCCAATAAGGGATGGCCTTTTCAGTATTCCCTGCTTCGTCATAATGGCGCGCCAGTTGCAAGGCAAATTGGTCGCTATGATCACCTGATATGGCTTCCAGGGTTTCGGCTATTTCCCCATGCAGCATGCGCCGTTCTCCTGCGCTGAGTTCGTCATAAAGATATTGCTGGGTCAATGCATGTGAAAATCGATAGTTGGAGAGAAACTGTTTTCCGATTCTTGTTTCACCTTGTTCGAACACCAGAAGATAGCGTTTCTCCAATTCACGCGATAAGTCTTTGACCAGCTCGCCCTCTTGCACCTTTTGAACGCGCGCCACCACCTGTGCAATGAAGTCATAGCCCATCACACTGGCAATGGTGAGGGTCTCGCGCAAACCTTCCGGCAGACGTGCGATTCTTTCTCCAATCACACCTTCGACACGTGCAGGCAATGTGCCCCAATCCAGGGTTAACCCTTGAATCCAGCAGCCATCTTTATCCTTGAGCAGGTTGCCGCTTTCTCGCAGATTGCGCAACAGTTCAATGGTAAATAGTGCATGCCCATCGGTATGGGCAAACAATTGCTCGCGGAAGGCGGCATCCAAATGATTGGGTTCGGAATCGATCAACTCGTTTGTAAAAGTCCGGCCTTCATCCGGACTGGAATTCGAAAGATCAATTATGATATCGCCGTTGTAACGTTTTAGTTCATTCAAGATCGACTCAAGGGGATGACGCGCACCCTCACGGCCCAGCGCCACATCGTCTGGGCGATAGGTGCCGAGCAGCAGGATGCGGCTGTTTTTTAGTTCGCGGGCAAGGTGGAATAAAAGGTTCAATGACCCGCTATCCGCCCATTGAAGATCATCCAGCACAAGAATGAGCGTGTGGTCTTTTGACAGTGCCTGCAACACGGAAGCATATTGTTCGAATATCTTTTCCTGATCGAGTGCGGGATTGATCTTCGCCAGTTCTTTCCCGGTTTTTTTGCCGGCCTGTTCTGAAAGGAGACCGCTGTTGAGTGCAACTTCGGTCGCAATGCGTGTCATGAGGCCTGCAACCGGGACGAAAATACCAATCAGATCGGGTCCTATCTTAATCAATGTCTGGCTCGATATGCGCACAAATTCTTTGAGCCGGGTCGTTCTTTTTGCCTTGGAAATCTCAGCCGCTGATTTTTCCTCTTCAATTTCCGTGGTCAGAGATGTTAATACCTGGCGAAAGGGAAGGTATGGATCGCCGGAGCCTGTCTGTGCGTTGCATTCACCGAGCGCGGTGATGAACGTGGGATCTGCTTCTTCGCGGCTGCGAATGAATTCCTCCACAAGGGCTGATTTTCCAATCCCTGCTTCACCTGAAATGAAGGCGACTTGCAACTGTCCACCGGCGGCCTTCTTGAGGAAATCATCCAGAAGGTGTAGTTGGGTTTTCCGACCAATAAAAGTGTTTTGTAGCATCAGTTCCTTTGAGATAAAGGATGTCAAAGTGACTTTCTCGAGTGTAGCATATTCTTTGGTTCTATGACGTTCGAATTGGCTAAATACTCTCCTCGCCAGGGACCGTTCACGACTGGAAAAATGTGCGTGAAATAACCGGTTTCTGTGTAAGTTTCCGAATACTCACATATATGTATTTATTATAAGACGTTACACCTCTGAACGTGCAGTCTTTGAATTCGGAAAATCGGAGATAAACCTTTGACCAGGTGATTATCGGTTCAACCCGGGAAAGAAATGGTAGTATATTCCAGACACCCTTTATAATTTATGGATGCAATGACATGAATACAACAAAACGGGTTTATGATATTAAAATGGGTGTACGAATTGAGGTCATTTCCATCATCTGGATGGTAATTGAAATGGCTGTTTCGATTGGCGCGGGAATTGCAGCACGTAGTGTTCTCCTGACCGCCTTTGGTTTGGATAGCTTGATCGAATTGGTGAGCGGATCCATCCTTCTATGGCGATTTTCAATCGAAAGCCGGGGCGAGGACCTCAATAACGTTGAACGCGCTGAACGACGGGCAACCTGGATGGTAGCTGTTACCCTGGGCCTCTTATGTGTCTATGTGTTGATCTCTTCTGCCTACGGGTTGTTCATCCATGCAAAGCCCGGGGGCTCCCTCTTGGGGATTGGTGTATCCGCGGCAGCCTTGGTGATCATGCCCTATCTTGCCGTGACTAAACGCCGAATTTCCAAGCGGATCGATAGTGCGGCTCTTTCAGCGGATGGAACCAATTCCTTCACCTGTGCTGCCATGGCCGGTACCGTCCTGGCAGGGCTTGTTCTCAACACGCTCTTTGGCTTGTGGTGGGTCGAGTACATTGCCGCCCTCGTATTTCTTGTTTGGCTCATACGGGAGACCTTGGAGGCATTTGAAGAAGCCCATCAGGAAAAGGCGGAAACATAGCAGGGCGTAAGTATGGTGATGGCCTGTTGCCGGTGACTACATCTATTAGATATATTAATTTGGACAATATTGATTCTAATTTGATATTTCTTCTCAACGGTAAGTGAGTTGGTCGGCTAAAGGCATTGTCCGGATCGGTCATCCAATCAAATACAGGAATTATCGAATCAATGCTGGAAAAACCTGAACTCAAAGACGAAGAAATTATTAACTGTCTGCGGGATGAATTTGGATTATCCGTTGAAAAGATCTCTTTTCTTCCCCTCGGTGCTGATCGGAATACGGCTGTATATCGCGTTGCAACCAACGCTGGAACGGTTTACTTTGTAAAGTTAAGGAGCAGGGATTTTAATGAAGCTTCAATAATGGTTCCAAAATTCCTAAGCGATCAAGGGTTCAAGCAGGTAATTCCGTCTCTTATGACTTAAACGGGACAACTTTGGGCAAATCTGGATCCTTTTAAAGTGATACTTTATCCTTTTGTGGAAGGGCACAATGGCTTCGAAGTACACTTGTCGTACCAGCAATGGGTCGAATTTGGTGCAGCCTTAAAAGATTTCACAGCGCGAATATCCCCTTAGCGATAACAGGCAATATCCAGCGTGAAAATTTCTCTCCTCAATGGCGCGATAAAGTAAAAATGTTCCTTGACCGGATTGAAAAAGAGACTTTTGTTGAACCTGTTGCGGCAGAACTGGCCACTTTTTTGAAGACCAGGAAAGAAGAAACACTTGAACTTGTCGAACGGGCTGAATGGTTTGCACAAAAGCTGGAGGAACAACTCCCCGATTTTATTTTATGTCACGCAGATATTCATGGGTGGAACCTATTAATTGATTCTGATGGCGCGCTTTTCATGGTTGATTGGGATACGTTAATATTTGCTCCCAAGGAGCGTGATTTAATGTTCATAGGTAGCGGTCTTGGTAATAGTGGATATACGCCTCAGGAAGAAGAAACAATGTTCTTTAAAGGATATGGACCAACGAAAATAAATCAAATTGCGATTGCATATTATCGCTGTGAACGTGTTATTGAAGATATCGCGATATATTGCGAACAAATCCTTTTATCAGATCAAGCGGGGGAAGATCGATATCAATCGCTTATATATCTAAAATCCAATTACTTGCCAAATGGCCCGATTGAGAGAGCTGTTGAGTTTGATAAGGCATCGAATGATAATGTGGTTATCGGGTATTAAAGCCGCCCAACCCGCTCCAGCGATCATCTCGGCCCGGCCAAGAGGGGAGAACAATTAATCTACATCATTAATTTCTTGATAAAATGTTAAATGAAATATGAAGGCTGCGAAGTGTCAAAGATGTCAGGCGTTGGTGCACGATCCAAGTGAAAGGAATTGATATGAAAGCAGCTTTGCTGATAATTGATGTTCAGAAGGAACCGTTAAAAACAGATTCGATTGCCTCACGATCTATCAATAAAGCCATTGAATGTATTAATTCTGCAATTCTTTTGTTTAGACAAAGGGGTTTGCCAATAATAGGAATTCAATTGATTAAAGAAGAAGAACATTTGGTTCCGGGATTGGATGGATTTGAAATACCTGAAACGGTCAATCTATTGCCTTCAGATATAAGAATTCAAAAAACCCATGGTAATGCATTTATAAAAACAGACCTTCAAAGAATATTACAGGAAAATAATATAAATACTCTCATCCTTACAGGATATAGTGCGGAATATTGTGTTCTATCTACTTATCGAGGGGCTAGAGATGTGGACTTGAATCCGATAATTCTTCGGAATTCCATTGCCAGTGAAGATCTGGATAATATAAAATTCGTGGAGAATATCTGTGAGATGGTGTCATTGGGAGCACTTCAATATTTATTATGATAATGGAGAAAAGCTGCCCAACCCCGCCTCCCCCAACGAGTTGGGGGCAGGCCAGCGGGCAGCGGCTCCGCCGCTGGTAGAAATGCTCCCGGCTGGAAATGCTTAAAATGTGAAGGGTTCTCCCCAAATCCGCCGCTGCCTAATGTCTATATGAATTTCGGCGATTCGACCACAACGGTCCATAAGCTGTTGAGCCGCCAATCGATGGCTGAGCATATAGTTGGACGGTTTACTTCACAGAAAGAAATGTCTATGGAAAAGTCGATAATACTATGACGATAATTCAGCGCCCTTTATCAAACGACCAAGATAAACACCTGATGTCTGCGCTAGCTCGACAATATCCAGCAGACAATCTTCATGTAACTGACTTGCCTTACAGGTTAAGTTCGTGGGCGCTCGATGATCCCAATAATGTTCGTTTATGGTTTGATGATAATCAGCAACTTGTTGCCTGGTCGGTGCTTCAATCTCCATTTTGGGAGATCGATTATATTTGTCACCCGAATGCTGAAGTAGATTTACATCAAGAAATCCTTGCTTGGGCAGACCTGCGTGCCCAGATTACAAACAACACCTCTTATGGACATCCATCATGGTTTATCAATGTTTTTTCAGGGCAAGCTAATCGTATCCATGATTTAGAAAAAGCAGGGTTCAAATGTCAATCGGATGTCAGCGCTGATTTATTGTCAAAAGTACTCTTGCGGCGTTCTGTTCAAACTCCTATAAAAGTATACAAACCGCCTACTGGCTTCATCGTTCGTTCGCTTGCAGGAGCAAACGAAGTACAGGATTATGTCGAACTTCACCAATCCGTCTTTGAAACTAAAAACATGACAATAGATTGGCGCATGCGCACGCTTCAACATCCTGATTACAAGCCTGATTTGGATATCGTTGTTGAATCCCCTGATGGGCGTCTGGTCGCTTTTTGTATCTGTTGGCTCGATGAGTATTCCCAAGATGGGCGAATTGAACCATTAGGTTGCCATAAGGATTTCCGACGCTATGCTCTCGGCCGAGTTGCTCTTTCGGAAGGGCTGCATCGCCTTCAATCTCTTGGGACGCGAAATATCTTTGTTGAAACGGACAATTTTCGGAACACCGCATTTCAGTTGTACGAATCATTTAATTTCCAGGTGATACAAGAGGTTCTCGTATATCGAAAAGATTATGGTGAAATGTGAGTAAATTCCGTCCAAATCATGAAGAGTCCCAACCCCGCCTCCCCAACGAGGGGGGGCAGGCCAGCGGGCAGTGGCTCAGCCTGACCGTCTTCAGCGGAAATGGAATTGTAGCCTGCCTGGATTGGAACCTGAATACGTTTGGTCGCAGGTCCGAATTTTGCCAGGCCCACCTTTCATGCAAAAGCCTTGTGCAATTTGGAAGAAAGGAAATAAAATGGCAGACCTTTGGACAATTCAAGTACTGACCCTTGATTTTCTTCTTGAAGGGAGAATTTTAACGGATCCGATTACGGATGTTACTCGGTCGGATCCTTATATTCTTAAAGCTTATGAACATAACTATATTTATGAGCCTGGCGTTGATTTAGTATTTCTCACTGAGACACAATTTCAAGATACAGGTAACTTGGTGACAACCGATGACTTGGGGACCGACTGGGTCATTAATATCCAAAATTCTATTGCTTTCATACCACGGGATGAAGCCAGTACGACATATCTGGTAAAGCAAAACAAATTTACAAGTCTGATTACCGCAGATATGGTTATCGGATCATACCGTATTCGTGGAAAGTTATGGAATCCCGATAAACCCGATTTGGGATTAAAATTATTAAAAAAATACTTCCGATTGGTCATACAGGACGTGACAATTGACTGCCAAATTCAAGGAGCCAAGCTCCACGGACTTGAAGCTCCATATGCAGTTCTATGCACACGTTTTTTTCAGTGCGCAACAATTCGGGCGTAATGCTGCCATAAATGGATAAACTAAGAATTCTAATGTGTTGCGGTTTACCTCTGGCTCCGTAGCTGGCAATCGGCATTCTTTGCCAGAGATGCCGAGAAAATGAAAAGGGTCTCACAGTAGGGGCGATCCGGGGGATCGCCCGTAAATCCGGTAAAATGCCCAGCATGGGCAAAGTACCCGGAACGGGCAAAGTACCCGGAACGGGTAAAGTACCCGGAACGGGTAAAGTACCCGGAACGGGTAAAGTACCCTGAATGGGCATGCAATAGGGTGAGCCAAATCATTGGACCGCTGCTGTAAACATACAGAGGGAAGCTTCTGTCACTATCCTGCAAAATGGTCGATACCATGGAGCGAACGTTGAACAAACTGCAGTTCCAACCTTTTTTGTCCGTGAGCCTCCTTGTGGTATTGATCCTGGACGGCTGCGCCCCGGCTACGCCGATCCCAACCTCGACCCCTGCCGGTGTTCGTTTTGAACCGGCCGCTTGCATGTTCGGCGACGTAACCGGGATAGATTGCGGCTACCTGGTTGTTCCTGAAGACCGCTCCCAAACAGATGGTCCCCAGATCAAGCTGGCGGTGGCGATCATTCGGAGCTCAGACCCGCACCCGGCTCCCGATCCGGTTGTTTATCTGTATGGTGGACCGGGCGGCCATATTTTGGACAGTACCACGGCTTTGGCTTCCTACTTTAAGAGCATCCTGCCCAACCGGGATTTGATCGTGTTTGACCAGCGCGGCGTGGGCTATTCCCAGCCTGCCCTGGAATGCCCGGAAGTGGAAAACCAGGCTTTACTGGATGCTCCCAAAAACCTTGGCCCGGCAGAGGAGCAGGCGCATGGTTTTAAAGCATACCAGGCTTGCCATGATCGTCTGGTGCAGGCAGGCATCGACCTGTCCGCTTACTCCAGCGCGGCCAGTGCGGCAGATGTAAATGATTTGCGCATGGCGTTGGGGGTTGCAAAAGTGAATCTCTATGGGTGGTCTTATGGCGCCCGCCTGGCCCTGACGGTTATGCGTGATTTTCCGGCAGGGGTGCGCAGTGTGGTTCTCGATTCCGTTTATCCCCCGCAGGCGGACTTGGATACCGAGGCGGCGGGCAACGCCGGGCGGGCGCTCGATCTACTCTTCGCCAGCTGCGCTGCCGACACCAATTGTGATGCGGCCTATCCGGATTTGAAGACTGTCTTTTACGATGCCGCCAGGCAGTTGGATACCAATCCAATATCGTTCGATCAGGTTAGTCAACAGACTCAGAAGAAAGTCACACAGTTGATCAACGGTGACCGCATGATCAACTTGGTTATCTACTTGCTTCATTTTGACGATATGTTGCCGTATATCCCCAAGTGGATCTATGAGTTCCATTATGGAACCGCCGCGAGTGATTTTATGCTTACCGGCTATATGTATTTATTTACTTTTTCCAACGAAATTTCCAGCCAAGGAATGAGACTATCTGTTCAATGCGGCGAAGAAACCAGTTTTAGTTCCGCCCAGGCTATCCGTGCAGCCAACGCCTCCGTCTCACCCCGCCTTGCAGAGGCCGTCGATCAAGGCTGGTATTTTGCAATGTGTCCTGCCTGGAAGGTTAACCCAGCCGCAGCGGTTGAAAATCAACCGGTGGTTAGTGATATTCCCACCCTGTTATTGACAGGGGCTGATGATCCGGTAACATCTCCAGCCTGGGCTGAATCGACCGCCAAGAACCTGAGCCATTCCTATTACTTTGAATTCCCGTGGGCATCCCATTGGCTGATTTATAGAGATAGCTCGGCAGCCAGTTGCGCACTGGGCATGCTGGGCGCTTTCCTCGCCGATCCCACTTCCGCGCCTGATTCCACTTGCATCAAAAGTCTGAAAGTGTCTTTTTCGCCAGAGTAATGAACCGGAGAGCGCCCGATAAGGCATTCAGCTTCTACCCAACGTGAGGGTGATCGCGTTATCCCATTTGGAGCCGCCCAACCCCGGTTCCCCAAAAGAGCCCTAAGAGAGCTGGGACTGGCGGAGGCTGGCCATCAGGCAGCTCCCTTCGGGCATGCCCTTCCGGGTACGCGTGCTTCGCAACGCCGCTCCCCCGCCACCTTTCAGTCGCCCATAAGGGGGTGCTTTCGTTTGTGCGTTTTCCCGCAAAATTTTATACAATAAAATTGCTCCATAATCTAATGCTGCTTGTCGGCGGCTGAACACCTGGGTACGCCGCAACACTATTGATGTAAGCAATGAGTTGGGATACACTGGGAACTTATCACAACCTCTTTTATAAGAGGCTAAATAAATTTGTGCAGGTTTGACTGCTGGCAGTATATTTCATGGCAATGTTCGTTCTCAAGAGATGAATTTAAAAAGTTTTCCCAATCAATTTCAAGGAGGAACAAATGAGCACTCCGAGTTTGTTGGATGCGATCCGTGTTGTCAAAGAAAATGAAAGGATGGCATCAGCAAGTTACGCTGATGCTTCCCAAAAAATAAGCCATCCAGTTGGCAGGAAGTTATTCGAGCAATTGTGTGAATTTGAGAAATTTCATTACGAACAGTTGACTGTCCTGGAGACTTCCTTGAAGGAAAAAGACGAGTTCATTAATTATAAAGGGAAAGAATTTCCCCTCCCACCGATGTTCGTAATAAAAGCTGCTCAGGAACCCAACACAAAAAGTGTGATAAGCATTATTGTTGATGCCATGGATCTCGAAAAACAGGCGGAAAAAGCGTATGCCGACTTGGCAGGCCAAACTACTGATCCACAGGGCATAAAAATGTTCATGAGACTATCTGAAGAAGAGCACAACCATCATCGTATTCTCATGGATGCATATTGGTCGCTGAATAATTTAAAAACCTGGACCTGGTCTCGCCTGTGATTGGCTGGACCGCGCTAAGCCATGTAACTGGTATCCAATTGGATGGTTCACGCAATCTCATCTGTCATGCATGCTTGCATGTTATGGTTATATTGGAGCATGATTGGGCAAACTCTATAAGAGCATTTTTTTAAGGGATTTCTAATTCTGTTCGGGTCTCCGGTGTACTCTCAACCGCGAAATTAGGTCTTTGCATTGGAGGAAATCATGGCATCGAATCCTGTTCCCATCTGTCCAAAATGCAAACAGGCTGACCAGGTGCAAAAATTGACCAATGTTTATGATGCCAACACGCAGGAATGGTCTGAAGAAGAACTTGGCATGGATGTTTGGGGTCACATTGAAGATCGCCAGGTCCAGCATGAGGCCCATACGAAATTGGGACTCAAACTCGAGCCCCCGGAGGAACCCGACCCGCCGCGTAGTCCAGGCTTGTGGTATGGGATCGGCATCGCCATAGCGGTCATACTCCTGGCAAGTGCATGCCCCTTTGCAGTGATCCCCCTGGTCATCCTCATTCCAGTAGTATTGTCAGATCCCACCTCCCTTCCTGGGGTCTTCAGTGGTCCGAATGGAACCATCCTGATCGTGGTCATTGGCATCGCTATTCTTATTGTCGGTTTGATCCTGTTGGGATTGCTGGTCTGGTTGGGTATCTTTATCAAGCGCCGTTTTGATCGTGATATGGCCAATTACCGTGATAAGAAAGAGGCCTATGAGCGCGATCAATTGGGGCCGTATCAGCGCGCCAAAGAACGCTGGGAACAATTATATTTTTGCAAGCGCGATGTCATTGTTTTTATCCCGGCCGAGAACAAAGCTGTCCCGATCGAGGATATGCAGAAATATCTTCTTGACCCTTATTATAAGTATTAGGAGCTGTCCCGGGAACGCGCACGCGCGGTACAGACGCTACGTGTCGCCCTAAGTTGTTACGAAATGCCACAAGGTGGGTTGCGCTCCTCTCGCCGGGGTGGCCCGTTCTTTGAGCCATAAGGATTGATTGTGAATAATCCTACATCTGTTCCGGAACTGAACTTCGTCCTGCATGAGTTTGTAACCAGCCTTCAGGAAGTCTTGGGAGATAATTTTATTTCTTCTTGCCTGCAAGGCTCTTTCGCAATGGGTGATTGGGACAATGACAGTGACGTTGACTTTACAATTGTTACCGGGCAGGCCGTGTCGGAAGCGGAATTATTGGCATTACAGGCCATGCACCTCAGGATCTACGCTCTTGGATCTGAATGGGCTAAACATCTTGATGGGTCTTATTTTCCTGAACTGATTTTGAAAAGCGCTGATCCTTCCAGGAAGGAACTATGGTATCTTAACAACACGCACGACAAATTGATCCTATCAAACCACGATAATACTCTGGTCGTTCGTTGGGTGGTACGTGAATATGGAATTACGTTGGCAGGTGTTGACTCCAGGGAATTGATCGACCCTGTATCTGCTTACGACCTGCGCCAGGAAGTATTGGCAACTATGCATGCCTGGGCGGAAGAGATTTTTTCCAGTCAATGGAAAATGGACAATCGCTGGGCGCAACCATTCGCAGTCTTGCACTACTGCCGCATGCTGCACACTATCCAGACCGGAAGGATCGCATCGAAATTATCTGGAGTGCAATGGGCGAAAGGCAATTTGGATGATCATTGGGCTGGTCTTGTTCAACGTGCGTGGGAGGAACGCCCGAATCCCTCTCTCAAGGTACGGCTGGTAGCCGACCCGGGTGAAGTGACTGACACTTTCGAGTTCATTCATTATGCCCTTGAATTAAGCCATCTCTATGATATTGGTAAACCGCTTACCCAAAAGTAACGCTCACTGTTATCTATACCTCCTGTAGGAATTGAACCTCCATCCGCTAGGTTCAAGGGATGTACCCCGTAGGGCAAAGCACCCCGAAGAGACAAAGTACCCCGAATGGGTAAAGTACCCGGAACGGGTAAAGTACATAGAAGCCGGTTCGTCGAGAAACTATGGAAGAACCTGAATTTAGTCCTGCCCTACTGCGTCATAGGGTTCCTTATGAGACCCACATTGCAAATTCCAATGTGCCACTCTCATGAACCGAAACCAGGGCAGAATCTCAACTGAACTGCAATTCGCCTTTTTTGTTTTCCACCTTTTGGATGTTAATACGATTGGATATAGGACATGATAAAAAATACAAACACAACAGCAATAACGGTGTCGCATCTCAAAAAAACGTATGGCAATGTCAAGGCGGTTGAAGACGTGTCGTTCGAGGTGAGCGAAGGCGAAATATTCGGAATGCTCGGTCCGAATGGGGCCGGCAAAACAACCACCGTCGAATGCATCACCGGCTTGCGACACCCTGACGGAGGCACTATTTCTGTACTTGGCCTTGACCCGCAGGCCGACCGGGACGCGCTCCACCCTGTCGTCGGCGTTCAATTGCAATCCAGCACTTTCCCCAACAAGTTGAAAGTCGGCGAAATTCTAGACATGTATCAGTCCTTCTACTGGAATCCGGCAAATCCAGAAGAGCTGGCTCGGGCGCTTGGACTCAGCGAGAAACTGGGCAGCTATTACAAAACTCTTTCCGGCGGACAGAAACAACGGTTGTCAGTCGCTTTGGCGCTCGTAGGCCGGCCGAAGGTGGCGGTGCTCGACGAGATGACGACCGGTCTTGATCCGCAAGCCCGGCTCGATTGCTGGGAACTCATAGAAAGAACCCGCAGCCAGGGAACCACGATCATATTGGTAACTCACTACATGGAAGAGGCTGAACGGCTTTGCGATCGGGTGGCCTTGATCGACTACGGCCGAATCGTAGCCCTTGATACCCCCGACGGATTGGCTGAAAAAGTTACCAGCGGCAAACAGGTGCGATTCGTGCCATCCCAACCATTCGATGTTCAATTGCTCAAAGCATTGCCTGAAGTGAAAACCGTTGAATACCAGGGAAAGCATGTCAAAGTCGTGGGCTCTGGGCAGCTCGTCAATGCCATTATTCAGACATTGGCCCAAAGCGGCATCGAAGCGCTGGACATTCAATCGGAAGGTGCAACCCTGGAAGACGCTTTCGTCAAATTGACCGGTCGGCACATACACGAAGATAAAGAGGCTAAATCAGCATGAACAACACCAGAATAAAAACACCTCGGGCTGCCTTTGGCAAACTGCTGCTCAATGAAAGCCGGCTGGCCTGGCGTATCCCAATAGGTATAGGGATGGGGCTGGGAATGCCTTTGTTGCTGCTCGTCATTTTCTCCATCCTCCCTGGAACGAGGCAAGCGCAAAGCATCTTCGGCGGCGAATCGTATTTTGCCCTTACCTTTCCGATATTCCTCGCGCTGACCATTCTGACGGTGAGCATCGAGGTGATGCCCCGCAGCCTGATCACATACCGGGAAACGGGCATTCTGCGGCGTCTTTCCGTCACGCCCGTGCTGCCGGGGTGGCTGCTTGCCGCCCAAATCCTGATCAACCTGGCAATTGCCGTAGCTGGACTAATTATCTTGACCGCAGCTGGAGTAACCGCTTTCGGTCTTGAGCTCCTTAAGAATTTTCTGGGGTTTCTGTTGGCCTATTTACTAACCGTTACTTCTTTGTTCGCCGTAGGACTTTGCATCGCCGCGTTTGTCAGGAGTGACTCGGTGGCGAACGGGATTGGGGGAATTCTGTTCTTTGCGCTGCTGTTTTTCGGAGGCCTGTGGATTCCGCGCCCGCTGATGCCACCCGTGCTCATCAATATCAGCAACTGGACGCCGCTTGGCGCATCGGTAGATGCTCTCCAAAGGGCAATGCAAGGGTCGTTCCCTTCGCTGCAGTCGCTTTTGGTGTTAATGGCTTACACGGTCGTATTTGGCTATCTGGCGGTGCGCTATTTTAGATGGGAATGACGAGCGGACACATTGTTCAAAAAAGAGAACAAATTCCCATTTTCAACCGTATCGCACGGGATACTGGATTACACCAAACAGACTCAGCACAACATTCTGAGGATCCATGCCCCTCAGAAAACGTTGGATGGCTCTTAATTGGCGGTCTCGCTGACCTTCGTCTCCCGGGCAATCTCGCACAAGCGCAGCGAGCGGACCGAGAGCAAACCTGTCAGAATCATTTGGGCTTTTCGAGCGGTCTCTGGATCATCAAAAGAGTCTGCAGAAACGGCATAAGCTGGGACACTTGAATTTGGAAACCTTCCATACTGTTTGGATGCCTTACAAGTTTCGAAGGGTTCCTCTGGTTTGTCATTACATGTGTCCGAATTTAGTATCATCTCAATAAATGGGGGGTCCGGAAAATGGCAACCCCCACATTTTCCAAAAATACGGCAAACCAAATGTTTTTTGCCATACTTGGCGGCAATTTTAAACACATGGTGGGCAGTTACCCCGAATTATTGAGTTGATACCGAATTTACGTCCGAAGCTCAGGACCGAACTAGCATAAGGCCCTAGTAGTAAACCACACATCAGAATGGTACGCTCACCGTTATCTATACCTTGTGTAGGACTTGAACCTCCATCCGCTTGGTTCGAGGGATGTACCCCGAAGGGGCAAAGTACCCCGTAGGGGCAAAGTACCCCGTAGGGGTAAAGTACCCCATAGGGGTAAAGCACCCCATAGGGGTAAAGCACCCCATAGGGGTAAAGCACCCCATAGGGGTAAAGCACCCGTAGTGGTGTCAAATCCTATACAAAATATGTCTTTCACTCCAATTTGCTGTTTCCATTTTTAGCCTGGTACCACTCCAACCTCCTCCTCAAGTCCTCCTCCGCGCAGATCATATCAGCCGCCTCATAATCCTCGACCAGCCGCTGCAGTTCCTTCAGATCCAGCCACTCTGATTCGAGCAAGCGGTCACGCCGGCGGGCCAGCTCCGCCATGCGGCACAGACGCTCCTGCATCTGTCCTCCGCTCTTAGTCGCTCTCCTCGATTTCATGGAATGTCCTTTACCCTCTTCTGCTGGGCCAGCCCGCGTATTTTTGCCCGCACTTCCTCCGGCATCGGCACTGCCCCCTTCATTGTTTCCTCCTTTTCCCTCAACATGCGCCGTGTCTCCTCCGGCGAAGGCACCGTCGGTCGAGCAGCCTCGCTTTCCTTCAGGCCTCCTGGTGGCGGGATTGATTTGTTCAGCGCCCACTCCACCAGCCAGGTGATGTTGCCCGGATCATACGGCCTCCCGTCCAGGCGCTTCCGGCTCGACCACGCCAGCCAGTACGGTTTCAGCCACTCTGCCAGCGCCGCCTCATCCAACTTCTCGCGCCTGCGCAGGAACCGCACCGCCTCGATCACCGACCGGTACTGCGCCAGCCCCGGGATCCTGCCGCCGGTCACCGCCGTAAATACGCGCACGTCCGGGTGCAGCATGGCTTCCACCGGGGAGCCCGGCAGGTCGGGCGACTCCGCATTACACAGGCTAGTCTGGCTACGCGCAACTTCCCGGCCCGGTCCCTCCTCCTTAACGATTCAGAATCAGAAGCAGGAGGAGAAGCAGAGGCGCCTGCTTCTGCTTCGTTCCATGTTCCGTAACGTTCCGTTGCATTTTTCGTCACGCCTCTGTGACCTTCCGTTGCATTCTTCGTTGCACCTGCGACCCGCTCCCTGTATTTCCGGGAGCGTTCCTCGTCCGGGATCGCCCTCTGCCTTTTCACGAAATTCGTGACCATCCATTTCCCGGGCTTCGCTTCACTAGTCCCTGCGCTACGGTCGCAGGCATGCACCACCCCGATTTCTGCCAGGCCCTGGAGATCCTCGAGCACCTTGTCTGCCGACTGGCGGAGTATCCATGCCATTTCTTCTACGGGCGGTAGTGCACCGTCGTTCCCTTCCCTGCCCGCAAGCAGGAAAAGCTCTACGGCACGCCTCCACAAATGGTTTGGCAGGCGACCCATCTTCGGATCGTCCAGTATCTCGATGTACAGCTTGATCCAGTATCTCGTTATCATGGTGGTAACCGAATTCAAAAAAGCGTTCGCCTTCACCTTTCACCTTTCAGCTTTTATCTTTCCTCTTTCACCTTTCATCTTTTATCATTCAACTTTCATCTTTCGCCTTTCACCTTTAATCTTTACGCCTTCATCTTTCAGCTTTGAACTTTGAGCTTTCATCCTTCACCTTTCCTTTTTCACCTTTCACCTTTCAACTTTTGGCTGGCATTATCGGGAACAGATACAGGCTCTCGGCATCCACTCCGCCGGTCACGCTTCTCTGGATCGGCTCCAGCACCGTCTGGACGGCGCGCTCGAACAGGATGCGGTACCGCGCCATGTCGATCGAGCGGGGATCCGGCTGGTCCGGCACGTCCCAGGCCCGCACCCCCGGCTTCCCAAGCGTGTAGAGAAAGCGCACCCTCTGACCGGGCCGGACCTCCTTCCCGGCAGCCTGCATCTGCCGGACGGCCCGCGCCGCCGGCGAAGGCGAGGAATATTCGCCCAGCTCGCGGCTGAGCTTTTGCGATACCAGCAGCTTCTCCACCGGCACCCTCCCAAGGCGCAGCGCCTGCCACTGCCTGCGGGCATATGTCTGCGCCTGTGGGAGTACCTCCTTCAACCCATCCGCATCCGGCGCCCGCGCCAGGATCTCCAGCAAGCCCATTTGTGTCTCGGCGATGAAAGGGGCGCTGTCGTGGCGGCGCGCCTCGATGCCGCGCACCTTGATCGAGCCATCCTGGAAGACGCCGAAATAGCGGTTGGGCACCGGCACACGCTCATTCACGCGCGAGGGCAGGAAGACCACCCAGCGGTAGACCCCGTCCATGGAAATGGGCAGACCGGTCCGATCGGTGATCTCCTCCAGCAGGGCTTCGAAATCCGCCGGCTCCTTGCAGCCGGGTTTGTGCACCCACAACCCGTCCACGTACATGTGCAGGATCTCGAAGTCCATGTCCTCGGCGGCCTCCTTGGCGCGCAGCAGCGCTTCGCGGCCGTAGGCGGTCACGGCCTCATGCGCTTCGATCCGCCCGAAGCGGGCGTTCTTGTAGCCCAGGTAGCCGAAGCAGGTCACCAGCAGCCATTTCTCGGCGGAAGCCATGGCCTGGTAGACCGGCCGGCGGCAGTCGTACTTGTTCAGGCGTCAGCAGGGCCGATTTGAGCGCTCAGGCGTCTTCTTCAGGATGGGTGCCAGCGTCAGCGGGATGATGCCCGGTGCGCCCGGCCCCGGTTCAAGGTCAGAGCCCGCCCGCGGCACTTCCGGCGATATATTGAACCGCACCATGATGCCCGGGTACATCGAGACAAAGTCGATCCCGCCCACGTCCCGGTGCAGCCCCACGGTCGGCTGGTAGACCATGCCGCCCATGTCGGACCGCATCAGTTCCATGGCGGTCTTGGGCGTTTCTGCCTGCTGCTTGTGCCAGGGGATCAGGATGCCGTTCTGCAGGGCGGTCACGAACTGCATGGAGGAGATGCCCGTGCCCGGAGAGAGGCGCGCCGCCTCCTGGGCCGGCTGGCGGGTGACGCGTGCCATCTCCAGCACGCCCGTCAGGCCATAATCACTCCACAGCATCAGGTTGTGCGGGTCCAGGTGCCAGCGCCCGCGCAGCAGCACCTGCCGGCCGCGGTAGACGATCTGGCCGTATGAAAAATAGGTGCGCTCCTTGCGTTCCACCACAGCCTGGCTTTCATCCCGGTTCAGGGGCAGGGACACCCCGTTTTCCTGCGAGAGTTTCAGCAGGATACGGCATCAGCCAGGTATCGCCCCAGGACGCCAGGATCACATCCGGGTCATAGCGGCGGATGTCGGCGCGCAGGCCGATCAGGAATGGGAGCGGTTTGTCCAGGGGCAGGGAATACCGGACGCTCTCATACGGGTTCCCGCTGCGAGGATACGATACGATGATCTGCGTGGGTTCCCGGCGGCTCGGGTCGCAGTCCGGTTCGAGCGAGAGCATGCGCAGCGGCGCGGCTTCCGGTTCGAGTTCCCAGGGAGTATCCAGCGGAACGATGCTGACGATCTTTTCGCCGCGCACTTCCAGCCGGACGCGTGCCAGCGGAAAGATATCGAACCTGGCCGCATACCGCAGCGGGATGGAGATATCCGCGTCGTAATAGGTCAGGTCCGGGAAGGCGGCCAGCCATCTTCCGGAATAACTCATCCAGTTTTACGGGCTGCAGGACTTCGACCGCCAGGACGGTTGCTAGCCGGGGCAGCTTCACCTGTACCTGTAAGGGTATCCCCGTGGGATGTGGCGCCGGAGCCTCCTGGAAGGTACCTGTACCCGTAAGGATATCCCTGCGCTCGGTCCGTGACAGGTGCACGGGGATGGCTTGCCCGTTCAGCCACTTCCAGAGTGCGCGCAGGCGGGCTGCCGGTCCCGCCGCATAGATCGTCGCGCTGAAATCCTGGACGAAGCGATATCGCTTCCCGTCCTCTCCGATGATCCAGAGGGTCAGGTTCGTTTCGTTCGGATAAACATCCAGGAGCCAGCCGGAAATCGTCTCAGTCATGGCAATCAGGCCGTCCGAGGATACAGATTGAGAGAAGAACCCGGCAAATCATCCTGCGGATCGTGAAACGCATCATTCCAGCCGCTGATCCTGGGTTGGGAAGGCATGCCCTGCCTGGCTGCGATAATCAGACCGACCTCGAAGGCCGCCTTATACTCTTCGGCTATAGACAACCAGAGTTTAGTGACATCCTGATTGAGATTGATCTCCTCCACCCGGCCGGCTGCTCTTGCATAAGCCGCCCGATAACAGGCACCATCCAAAAGAATAGAATCAAAGTTTGCCGGCAAAGTGCTATCACTGGCACCATCCAACCCGCTGACCGTGTGGGGCGTGGTATAGCGCACAATGATATAACCGCTGGCTTCGGGAGACTGCAACCGGATGAACGGGCAATTGTCCTCGAAATAAGCATTGAACGGCAATTCGGTATTATTCTCACCCTGGATATCCGTCCCCTGCTTGAGCACATCCACGATCGTTAATGCAGTCTGATCCGAAACCTGGTATTCAAACTTGCCGGCAACGACAGGAAGGACAGTGGCTTCATGCCTGGGCGCTTCGGCATTGAAATCCTTGAGCGCCTGGCGCAAGGCGGCGGTGCAGATGGCTGCGGTGAACCTGGTGCCATCATCCACGAAAAGAGCCTGCAATTGCGCGGTGAGTTGAGTCAAAGTCAGAGTCATATTTCTCCTTTAGCCAGGTAACGGGCCATTCCAGACAGCCAGGCAAATTGATGGTGCTGCCTTGCCGGGAATGGATGCATGGAAACCATAATAATCACCGGGTGCACTGGCGGTATATTGCCAGGCATCCCAGGCGGTCGGTCCCCAGGGTTGCGGGACGTACGGAGCCAGCGGAGCCCAATTCGCAATAACCAGACCATAATCACCCAACCACGGCTCACGAATATAGCCATTGAAAAGATAACTTTGCACAAAACTAAGATTAGTATAGATCCTGGGCTTGACCTTCAACTCCGCTTCGACCGCATCCAGCCAGATCTTGATATACTGGCCGACCCCGATGAACGAATAAATGCCGGCGGATGGAGCATCCTCGATATCGATCATCGGCCCCAGCTCACCGACCCCATGTTTTTCCACCGAAGCCAGGAACATCTCGGCCTGGTCGACCGGTGGACAGACCTTGAAACGTGGATCGAACCACGCATACGACATTCTCTTGATCCCGGCCGTGGTCATGCGAAGCGCATTGGCCGAGAACATACTGTCTTCCCTGATCTGTGGCCGCCCCAGCACCCAGGCGCCGGTGGTCGTGGCCCTGACAATGCCAAACTCCAGACCACGCTTTGCAACGACACCCCAATCAGTCAATAAACTGGTATCGTTCTCAGACGCATCCCCTATTCCCAACGGATGATTGCGCATAAAAGGATCCTTTCTGGAAAGAGAAAAAACAGGGACAGAAATCACGGAGGCTGACCTCTGCCCCTGTAGATACCTGCCGATGCCCCGAGGCGAGAGCTTTGGCAGGAAATCCCTGGTTATGGCCCTATCTTTGGGAACCGGCTATCGGCAAAGTCATAAAAGCCGCTGGCAACCAGTCCAAGGGCAATCCCGAACACGATCGTAACGAACCAGCTGGAGAAATCGACCGGAAGGCCGGATTGGGAGATCTTGTAGGCCATGCCGAAAATGAACCCGAAGAACGCGGAGACCGCCGTCAACGCCTGGCCTTTTACGCCGAAGGATTTGACAAACTCGACCAGGCCAAAGATCACCACCAGCAGCGGGATGCCGCCGGCGAGCAATGAAGTTAAATCAGACATGATCACTCTCCCGTATACATTTGCTTAGGCTTGGGCAGACGAGCCGGAGGATAAGGCGAATGGGATTTACTGCCATTCGGCTTTGGATTCATCGGATGCTTGCCTACCTGGTGGGTATGGCCCTTGGGCATACCCTTCGACTTGACCTTACCAACCGGACCGGACTTATAAACCGGATGAGAACCACGCGACATGGATCACCTTCTTTCTGTAATTAAGATACATTGGCAGCCCGGGAAAGCACTGACCCCGGGCTGCCATTGGATTTACTTACGTTTGCCAGATTTATGGGCAGACGATTTAGGGTGACCCACCGGCCAGTCACCCTTACTGTACACTGCGGCGCTCTTTGGAAGTAGTCCATAAACCTTGACGCCATTGGTCATGACCACGGACAGACTGCCATCTGCCCGCAATCTCCATGACCAGGCATGATCACCATGCTTCCAGGCAATCTGCTCGGCAGCCTGGGCATATTTAGGATCGTCCTGAACGGGAAAATCAACATTTTCATCAAACATAGGATCTCCTTATTTACAGGATACCCCTGCGCCTCAGGGCGCAGGGATTGGAAATGGCGGCTGGAGGCCCGACTTGCCTTACGCCCTCAGGGTGAAGTTTGCCACGGCGGAATTCATCTTGAAAACACTGGTGGCGGCGGCGACAACCGTCAGGACCAAAAGATGATATTCCGTATTGAGGATCCAGACAGGCGTGGTGAGCGTGACAGTCAATTTATGCTTGGCTGCGCTGGCGGCGGCGGTGGCTGCGGTCAGATCCTGCGTTACCGTAACGGCTGAAACCGTCAAGCCGGACGTATCCGCCCCACGCGTGACCTTATTCTGTGAAGCGGTCACGCTGGTGGCGGCTGCGGTCAGGATCTCATAATCAACCTCGATGGTCTTGAGGTAGGCACCCTTGAGACCGACCGAGTTAGAAGGAATGGTGATCGGGATATTGATCACAGCAGTCTCAGCTGCGGCCGACTTGGACATGGCGATGGTACCGGAAACAGAACCGGCCTGCTGGGTCCATGTGCCAGTGACAAAATGCATCATGGTACAAGGGATGAATTGAGCCATGGCCGTGTCATGGACATAGCCACCCAGGGAACCATTCTTGACCCAGGCATTGACAAGACCCTGATAGGATAGGACAAAGAAAACGAACATCGTGCTGAAGAATTTACGCATGGCTTGGTCTCCTTTTTGCGTAGAATATTTCTGGACGGGCGGGCTACGCCCGTCCAGGAGAATTATTATCTGCGACTCATGTCGCAGATATAGCCGATGGCGACTTGTGGTCGCCTTGGCTAACCGGCGACGTTATTCTTGCTGAGAGCCCGCCAGTTGGCGATACCAACGGTCAAGAACTGACGGACCTTGAGGCGGCTCTCGTCATTGGAGAACATGGCCGGATCACTCTCATTGCCGGCCAGGACGATCTGCGGCATGACACCGAAGATCTCACCGAGCATGATGCCCGGCAGGATGGCCGGATCTGCGACGGCGGCCCAATCCGTGACATCCGTCCAATCCGGGACAACCAGCGGTTCAACATAGCCATAGACCATATTCGGACCGGTGGAATTCCAGCCTTTCAGGAACAGGTCATCACCCTGGCCCTTCATCGCCATGGGAAGCAGGCAATACTTGGGTTTGACGGCCTGATTCTTGCCAAGGCCGTACTGGCCGGCGATATTGCCGATATGCATGGGCTGAACATACATGGCGGCTTCCACGGCCCTCCATGCAGTCAGATCGGTACCGAGGGCGGTGGTGAGCAGGTTCTTATGGCCGCCCTGGGTGGTCTGGGCGGTGGAATTGAACAGCGCCCCGGTATCATACAGGGTCGGACCCACTCCACTATTGGCCGTGAAGATGGCGGAGATCTGCGCCGAGATATTGCGGATACCGCCCATGGCGAGCTCATCCGGAAGGCGCACGAAGGCACGGACGTTATCCCGAAGGATGGCTTCGAGCGTGAGCCCGATATAGCCGCCATACTTGACGAACGAGGAAGTTTCTCCGTTATCACCGATCGGGATCTCGGTGTACTCGCCCTTCTCTGCGACGGTAGGCAGCTGGCCGACCGTGCCGGTTATGAGCCAATCCACCTGGTTGAGCGTATCGAAATGCTCGACCGTGACAAGTTTCTGCCACCAGTCATAGCCGGCCTGGCCGTACTTGGTCCAGGCATTCTCAAGACGCTTATTGAGGGCATTCTTCACGATGATGGGGAACGTGGTGGTATCGCCCAGGCTGAACTCCGGGAAGAAGCCACCCACGAACTCCCGATCGCCGGTCAGGGCAATATAGGCTTCACGGATACCGCTGAGCCTGGCGACCTTGACATCCTTGTTCTGCGCCGTACGCGGGACGCCAAGAAGATCCTCGATTGCCAACGTGATCTGATCCGCCCCGTTGTACACGGAACTGATCCGGCCGGGACCCTGAACGGTTCGAGCGGCGGTCAATGCGGCGACCTCATCCCGGGCCTCCTGGATGGCGGCATTCAAATCGACGGCCTTGAAGGCTTTGCCTTCGAAGGACTTGCGGATACGGGCCTGCACGACTTCCGGCAGCCGGCTGGACGAAAGGCCGGTGTCAAGCAGGTGGGCACACTGAGCAACAAGTACCTCTTGCGAGGATTGCAACTGTGCATCAAGTGTTGCCTGGCGCTGGGTTTCACCCAGCAGGACGGCGGCGGCCTGGCGGTTGGCTTCGAGCTGTGCAACCGCAGGATCCACCTGGGCGGGCGTCTGCCCGCTTAAAACGGGGTCACTCATTTTTGGTACTCCTTTCGAACGGGCTTCTGCCTGCAACGAATTTTGCAGAGCATAAACTTCGGCGGGTGACACGCCGATAATCTCAAGTTGATAACTAAGCAAGGCATCAATGCCGGTGCCGCTGCATGCGGCGGCGTTGACGGCGCTGGTCTCCTTGCCCCTGGGCTCAGTGAATAGCAACTCAGCCACTTTGCCCTCATAACTCTGTCCGATTTGATGCTTGCAACCTGCGGACAAGAACGACTTGCCACAAATGCTGCACTGGACATCTTTATAAAACCACCCAATGGAGAACCGGTCAATCTTGCCTTCCACGAAATCTGTCATGCCCCGGCGGGTGGTCAGGCTGATCACCTGGCGGAAATATTCCCCATCCAACCTGGAGGACTTGATCGTCCCATCCCTCGAACCGATATCGGAAGTATCATGGTTTCGCAGGAACGGCATGCCGGCGAAGGAAGCCGCGAACTGGCTCAACCTGTCAGCCGGAAACGCATAATGATTTTCATTTGGGCTGGTGGAAAAGACCCTGGCCTCGAAATCAAGACATTCGATCTTGCCGGCCTTTATAGCTGCCAACATTTCCGACCTTGGCGGCCTTATTACGGATAACTCGGCGTCAACCTGTGGAAAACTGTACAGAACCTGTGGATAACTTTTCATGGTTGGTCTCCTGGGACGGGTCACCGACCCGCCCCTACGATTTACACCGGCCCGGCTTCATCCGGATCCTTGGAAGGTTTTTTTGCCGGATCGACCGGCGGATTATGAGCCGGGTCGACCGGCGCTGATACGCCCCCGCCGACTGTGGCCGGGGGCTGATGAATATTCTTTTTGAGCATGGTCGGGACGCGCGCATCTTCCTCGAACGACTCACCGGCCATGCGATAGGTCAATCTCAACAATTCGGCCTCATCCATGCCACCCCGGTCAAAGATGTCTGACAACGCCGGATAAATTCTGGCGACTGCCAGAGCCAGGACGGCATTATCCCGCTCGGTGATATCAGGGCCGATGACTTCCACCACTTCCGGATTGAGATGATCCTGCGGCGCAGCTGCCTTCCTGATCCGCACGGCGATCTTTACCAGCCTAGTGATCATGCGCAGGAAAGCCTTTTGCTGCTGTTCGAGCCCTCGGAATGTGGGCGTGCCGGCTGCTTCGGCGGTGGTCCTGGTGGAACTTTCCGGTTCGCCCAGATAATGGATGGGCAAGCCTGCCCCGATGGCGATCATCTTCTTGAGCGCAAGACCATCCTCCCCGGCCTCGAACGAGCTGAGCTGGGGAGCCAGGATCTCCCATTTCTCGCTCTCATCCGTGACCATGATGGATCCGGGTGGCGGCGGATTGACCATCAACTCATTCTGCCTGGCGTCCCGCTCGGCCTTATTGCTGAACTTGCCATGCAGAATATACATAAACGCCTGGCGAAAGCGATTCAACCTGGCCCGGTCTTCGAGCCAGGACGAATACCGTCCGACCCACGGAAGCAGCGGGGCCAGATCCGGCTCTCCGAACTTGCAACCCACCGGCCGGTTGACGGCATAATGCACAACAAAAGCTGGAAGTTGAAGGCTGGAAGCAGGAGAATAAGCGGGATAAGGATCCTGATTCAAGCCAGTTGGGATGAAAGATATTTCCTGACGCACATCGTTCTCCGCTGTTTCGATATCCTTGATCTGCTCGGCCGGAATTGCTCTGACGTAACTCATCCCGCTGACCTGGTCGACGCTGAACAGGATGAACAGGTCACCTGTACGGGTGAGTTCATCCATCCAATCCGGGACCTGGTCGTCCAGATTATTTTGATCGTCGTCCCACCACCTGGAAACAAACTTCTGCGTTGCGCCGTGACTGGCCTTGACGGCGATACCTTCCCCGACCACGAACTGCGTATAAAGTTTGACAATCCTTCGGACAGTCGGATTGACCCGCCAGGCACGCAGACATTCTCCAAGCACGGTACTTCGATCGTACCTGGTGCGATCGTTGTAATGGCCGCTCAGGCCGGCCGGAAAGAAATTGCTGTCCGTGATGGGGCTGGCTGCCAGCTGCGCCTGCAGGCGCTTACCTGCGGCTGTCTTAAGAACCGATGCAAAAAATCTATCTGCCAATGTTGGCATCAGAACACCTTATCCATTTCTTCCAGTGGATCTATACCTGGAATAATTGTGGTTGGCAGTGGCGTGAACCAATCCATTTGGTCCAACATCCAGCACAATGCGCCGGTGATCAGGTCATCATCATGGACCGGATGACCGGTGGATTGGTCACGGACACCATCCGGGACGCCCCAGCGCATCAATTTGGATGGACCGGGCATTATCTCCGCCCGGCACTTATTCAACTGCTCTGTGAGGCTCTCAGGAAACGGCGAATACTCCCGATATCTACCGCTCTCGATAATACCGATGAAACCATAACCCAGATCGCTCTTGAGTTTGGGTGTGAACTTGACCGGAATAACCACATCTTCACCCAGGGCATTATCCAGCAAACTCCACAACCCTTCTCCCACACCGGTCGCGTCAATAACGATCTTCATCGGCCTCCAGGCGGCTGCCAGGGCCCGCAGCGCCCCAAAGACGCTGACGTGCTTCTCGCCGGTCCATTCCTTGCGGAGGACGACCTTATAGATGGGCTTGCCGGTCACTTCGATACTGGAACGATCGATCTCAACGATCTTGAGGGCGGTGCTGTCCCGCCCCGGATTTTGCAGGATGACTTCGCCGGTGGACCTGGCTTCATCCTGTCCCGCGACATCGATGAGAAAGGCATACGTTTTCCCTGGCTCCGGATCGAGCCTGGCGGAGTGATCACCCCGCATCAGCGCCTGGCGTCCAGGCGGAAACATGCCGGCCTGCGCGTCGATGGTCTCACAAAAATACTGTGTCTTGATAAGCGGATGTTGCCGTCCCAACCTGGCTACCGCCCCATCTACGAAAAGCCCATAGACTTTGAGCACCTTGCGGACATCCTCGGCCGTGAAGAAGAACACACGTTTAACGTGATCTTTAGCCTCGGCTGCCTGGCAGCGTTGCAATTCCCGCTCGAGCAAAGTATCCGAAGTCCACCTGGTGCCCGAAAACAACCTGGTGGCATTACTGCTGGCAATCATGGGCTCGAGATCCTTGTCATACTTGAACGGACTAATATCCTGGGCCTCATTGACCAACAAAAGCAAGTTGGCCGTGGCGCTGACGACATGGGCGGTAGGATCGGCGCTCATGTAAGTGCAGAACGCCTGCCCCATGGTATAGATATAACCGGAAAGACGCTTCCACTTGCCCCTTGTCAAAACATTCGTTCGCAGTCTGGTCTCCAGACGGCGCATGCTGGTCTCGGTTTGCGGCTTGAAAGTGGGATTGAAGAAAACCATCTCCCCACCCTTGGTCATGTAATAGGTCAGGAAATACAAAACCAGATTTGCCAGGGCTTCATCCTTGCCGCTCTGCCTGGGAAAGATCCAGACGAATTCCAAACTCCTTTGGTGAAAAACGCTGCTGATCACCGCCTCGACCGCTGCGGCCTGGTACGGCCTCAGGGCGATATCCCCCGACTGCAAGGCAAACTCTGCCGGCCGGCGAAGAAGATACTTGATCATGCGGGTCGTACCTCTAACGGGGGTCACTCTCATCCTCCTCGGCAAATGCCGGCAATTCGCTTAATGCCTGGACAAAAGAATCATTGAGATTTGGATCCTTACCATTGAGAATTCCATGCCGGGTGGCCAGCGCTCCGATGCCTGTAACAACGGTCATAAAAACCTTTATGGCGATGGATGCCTTTAAAGTATCCACGACAGGAAATCCCATTTCTTGATCAATGATCCGCATTGCTCTTTCTGCAATATTGCGGCCGGCCATGATTTCATAGAGAAGATCATTCCAGGCCATGCGGCGGAGTTCGGCTTTATCTTCCGGCCTGAAATGCTTGGCATATAAACCATGCTTTAGAGCGTTCGTGTTGCCTTTGGGTGCGCCGGCCATCTGGTACCCGTCTTCTCCATGCTTGTCATCGTTTCCCTGTCACCAGCAGGATTAATGTCACCGCCAGCGTCAGGATGCTCAACCCGCCCCCGCCGATCGACAGCGTCATCAGCAACTTCACCTGGCTGATGATCTCGCGGATCTCCTTCAGGTCCGCTTCGGTGGATGTCCTCCACGCTTCCAGCGCAGCCACCTTCTCTTTCAGCACGATGATCTCATTGCACGCAGGCTTGTGGGCGGATGGTGTCACTCGTCCCTTCTTCCTTCTTCCTTGTCACTCATCCCTCATCCCTTTCTCTCATTACGCATTTCCATTCAGCACGGCAAGGCTTCCTGGGTTAACAGAAACACGGCAAGATGTGCGCCTTGCCGTGCCTGTTCTAATATTAGAACATTTATTCTAATTTGTCAAGAGGCAATTTCCCGTGTCATTGCCTGCACTAGCCTGCCCTGGACGAATAGTCCAGGGTAGCACAGGCACACGTGCGACGTAGTCCCCGCTCTATGGGGAGAGGGCGTTCTTCGCCCGGCGTGGCAATCCCCTAACCTATGTGTCATTGCGAGGGCGTAAGCCCGAAGCAATCCCCTCGCTCCTCTGTCATTGCTTGTCCCGATGTTCTTCCGGGACCCGCCGTATCAAGACCCGCTGGTCGGTCGCGTTCGCCTGCATCGAGTGGATCCGCCCAAACCGACCTTTTTTCTAAGCCATACGGTGGTTCGGTGTCGTGTTCTGCTCTATATATCCAGCTTGTCGATCTTACTGCTTACCAAAATGTATGCTTTAAAGGTAAAAACTTGCGCGATAATGTAAATACCAATTGGAGGAGGTTATAAAAAATGAATAAGACCAGACTTATCGCGTTAACTTTATCATTCTGCCTCCTGGTTGCCTGTGCCCCATCGGCACAAATTATCCAGACCGCTATTGCTCAAACCCAGGCGGTATGGACCCCCGTTCCAACTCAAACGCCTTACCCCACTCAAACCCCACTACCTGCCCTCGTCATTACAAAGGTGATTGTTTGGACCCCGACTCCAGAATATCAAGATTCCATATGCAAACCGTTGACAAACATGGATTACTCTGACAATTCAAAAATAATGATCCAACTTCAAGCATATGTGAGCCATTTACCAGGTGTGCAATCGGTTTCTTATACCATTCCCGAAAAATTATATATAAACACCCAATCACAAATCATCTTCGTGAACTACATAAAAACAGATGGCAAACTTTATTCTGCAAGATATATTGTTTACGTACATGAATTGGGCTGGAAAACCGGCACATTTTCCATTGATGGGCAATGCTGGATAGATCCGCCAAAATGAATAACTCCTCTGGAAAAATTGCGCGATGCTTTAATTGCAAACTGAACTTGGATAATGGCATGAAAACATGCCCTTGTTGCGCTGAACAGATCCAGGCCTGGGCAAAGAGAAGATTGAAAAGTTGGCCACCTGAGGCGGTCAAATCGTAATTACATATTGGATAAAAAACCAGGTATTTCTTGATCCCCTTTACATTGGCTTTGATCAAATGGTGTGAGAGAAACCTTGGAAAATAATTTATCAGAAAACAACCAGGCCAGTCACCCGCCAGACGATCCTTTCAAATTTTTTCAGGCTCATTTGGATATTTCACCAAACACTATTCCATCTGCGTACCTGTGTAGAACGGGAAGCATGCAAGTCGACATTAACTCTTCTAGAGTTGCTCGATACGTGGAAGTATTTTGAGTGAAATAAACCAATAATGCTCTTTTCTCTTGAATATCCTTGCACATGCTGTCCACCTCTTCGTTATAAAGAGAATTTACTTCCATCGTATGTGTATTATATTTTTCAGGCGTGGGTTCTGTTGGTTTTCCAGTGAGAAACTGCAAATTTACTCCAATATTTGAGTATATTTTCACATCCTCCGGGAGCAATTTGACAAACGCGGCGGTTTCTGAGTTTTGCCATTGTCGTGATGTGTACTGTAAGCCGTTATCTTGTATGGACATCGCGGAATGAATGGCTTCAGGCGTTTTCAGTAATATGGTTATGACTACAAATAATAGAAAGAACAACCATATGATGGGTTCTTTCAGCATTTGTGACACAGTCCAAAGTGTTGAAAAAACCCCTATGATCAATAGTACAAAAACTGGTGACAATAAACGCGAGTCTGCTGGCGTTGAGGCATCAAAGAATGAGATCGATATATACAGGAACAAAATATAGGATATGGAAAACAGGAGACATATTATTGGCATTACGATATCCATCGTACGCCAGTTTATCGAACGCCAGTTGATCTCTCTGATATGCCGCTTAATGTATATCACGACTAAGCCAATTTGAATGACTGCAATTAACCCAAATATGGCTATCCTTGATTCTCCTGGAAGTGAGGCAGATGTAATAAAAGTGATTGTGTTTTTAATTATTTGCACTACATACTGCACTATGGACATCGGATGGACCGCAAAGCTGCGGTCGGTCGCCGATCCCGCCAATATCATGTTTCTTACGAAGAAGACTGCAATGGGAGCACAGGCTAGTACTAGGCAGATAATGGTATTCCAAAATCTTCGTCCAAAAAGGCGGCCATTTTCACTGAAGAAAACAATAATCGATAATGCTGGAATGAAAGCCAATCCAATATATCTTGCTAATATTGCAAACCCCAGGCATAGCGATGATGCTATAAGCAAGGACAATGTTGGCTTATGGATATACAGGCAAAGAAGAATGACGCAGGCAAGGGAGAGTGTAATGAAAAGAGGCTCTGACAATGCCGTTGCATGCAACTCAATGAATTCTGCTGATGACAAGAAGAAAACCATGGCAAAGGTGGTTGTCAAAAAATTGCGCCCCGCAATCAAATACACCGCCAACGCGATTAGCCCCATGTTTATGCCGAAGAGCAGGGCGTTCAGTATACGGGCTGCCTGAACAAGGTTCTTTTCCAAAAGACCCGTTGCAGCCAGGAATAATGAAAAGAGTGGGGGAAATTTGATAAGTGGACTGCCATAAATGGAAAATCCTTTCCCCGATAAAATACTTTTCGCACCTCCTATAAAGGTAACGGAGTCCGGGCCTACACCAGATCCGTAAGGTGTGATCCATAACATCAAAATGAATGCAAATATTCCGAAAAGTATCAGGAATAGAGCAATAAAAATGGGCTCTCTTCTCTTTAGTTTTTTCCCATCGAATATTCCGAAATTGAAAAATGCGATTATTCGTTGAAGCTTTGTCTCTTGATCTTTTAGAGTATTCAAAACCGAACCACCTATCCTCAGAAGTACCCCAATAAGGGAATGTACATCTCCTTTTTGAGGTTCTAAAAATCTACCCTGGCAAATGGGCGAAATATCTCTTGTATTAATGGATCTTTGCAGGAACTTTAAATGGGTAACTTTTTGATTATATCGCGCCTGCTACTAATTGAATTTAATCTGCTGGTTACTTCCTCTTTTAGGCCACTTACAACCTCCCACCCTCACCAGGCAGGTTGGAGGGTGGGGTATCCAATGCTTCGGACTGTTGGGTGGCCTGGGTCGCTGACAAAGTAGACCATCTCAACCCTCTCGACTTTGGCCGTCGTGCTGGTCGGGTAGGTGACGTAACCTGTCCCGCTGTTCTTTCGGGGCCTGTCCCAATGTTCTTATGGGATCCCTCTATATCCAGACCAGCGAAAAATTCTCCTCCCCCAAATTCCAGCAGGCATGGAATTTGGGGGAGGCTGGGAGGGGGTCCTTTCCCCCCATATCGAGACAAAGGGTATTGCCTATAAATTGGATAGGGATTATATTTGTTACAATTCACGATCAAGACCAACCGCGGCCGCATCCAGGTCCGGGGGAATGGGACAACGCAGCTCAACTGCCGTCTGGTCATCCATATATTCGCTTCCATGGAATGGAAAAGATCTATGAACGAAAAAAAGAAACCTGTCGGCCGGCCGGTCAGCACCCTCCCCACCTCGTCCCCGAAGGGGATCTTGTCCCCGCAGGGACACCGGCAGCAAAAACCACCACTGCCATCCGATCCCACCCGCATTGAATACTTCAAGGATATCGTCGCCACCCTCCGTGACCCTCTGCTGGTGCTGGATAAAGACCTGCGCGTCCTCGCAGCCAACCGCAGTTTCTATAAATTCTTCAAGGTGAAGCAAAAGGAAACGCTCGGTCACCTAGTCTACGATCTCGGAGACCGCCAGTGGGATATCCCCGGCTTGCGCCTCCTGCTGGAAACCGTCCTGCCACAAAAAGCCGTCTTCAATGACTTCAATGTCGAACACGACTTTCCCCTCATCGGCAATCGCACCCTGCTCCTGAATGCCCGCCGCATCCCCGCCCCGCCGAAGGAAGCCCAATGGATCCTGTTGGCCTTTGAAGATGTCACCGAACGCACGCGCCTGGAACGCCTCCTGCAGGCCTCCGAGCAGCGCTTTCGCCAGGCCTTCGAGACCGCCCATGACGGCATGCTGCTGATCGAAAAGACTGGTGGGCAGATCGTAAATTCCAACCAGGCTGCGCAGGACATGCTGGGTTATTCCAGAAATTCCCTTCAGAAAAAGAACCTCTGGGACCTGGGCATCTTCAAGGACGAACAGCAATTCAAAAAGGTATCTTTGGAATTGGAAGACCAGGGCGGTTTCGGTTTGGTCGATATAATCATCCCCACCCGCCGGGGCGGGCATTTTCCCGCGGATGTCTTTTAATGGATAGAGCCAATGTTTACCAATGCAATATCCGTAACATCACGGAGCGTAAACAGGCGGAAGAGGTCCTCAGGGATAACCAGCACAGGGTTTCCGAGGCGCTGGAATTCAACCAGAAAATCCTGAATTCTTCTTCCATTGGCATCTTGACCTACAAGGAGTCAGGCCAGTGTGTCTCGGCTAATGCATCTGCTGCCAGGATAACGGGGGGCACACTGGCGCAGCTTTTGACACAAAATTTTCATGAAATTCAATCCTGGAAGAAATCAGGGATGTATCAGGCAGCCATCCAGGCATTGGACACTGGTATCGAACAATCATTGGAAGTTCATATCGTGACGACTTTCGGGAGAGATATCTGGGTGAACTTCAGCTTTTCGCCTTTCACTTCCGCAAGCGAACGGCATCTCCTGGTGTTCGCATCTGACATCACCGAGCGCAAGAATACGGAAGAGTTGTTGCGCGAGAGCGAAGAGCGCTACCGTCTTGTTCAAGAGAATAGCATGGATGCCATACTTCTCACTGCGCCAGATGGATCGATTATTACTGCGAATCAAGCCGCTTGTGAAATGTTCGGAATGACTGAAGAAGAGATTCGCCTGAGTGGCAGGCATGGATTAGTTGATCAAGAAGACCCACGCCTGCCAGTCTTGCTTGAAGAAAGGATTCGGACCGGTAAGGCCAGAGGTGAACTTACGATGCTTCGACGAGATGGGTCGAAGTTTCCAGTGGAAATATCCTCATCGATCTTTGTTGATAAAAACGGTGATAAAAAGACCAGTATGATCATCCGCGACATCACCGGGCGCAAGCTTGCAGAGGAAAAACTGGGAAAAGAGCAGATCATCCTTCAAACGTTGATTGACAACCTGCCAGATACTATTTTTGTTAAGGATGCCGATTCCCGGATTATTTTGGATAATATGGCGCACCGGCATCTATTGGGAACAACCACCCTGGAGCAGGTTGTGGGAAAGACGGATTTTGATTTCTTCCCCAGGGAAATGGCTTCTTCATATTTAGCCGATGAGAAACGGGTTGTTCAATCGGGTAAATCGCTGATCGATCGGGAAGAACCGGTTGTCGATCAGGAGCGCAATCAAAGATGGCTCCTAACGACCAAGGTGCCATTGCGCGATCCACAGGGAAAAATTACGGGAATTGTGGGTATTAACCACGACATCACCGACCGCAAGCGGGCGGAAGAGACGCTGCGTGCAAGCGAAGAGCATTATAAAATGATGTTCGAATCCGCTCCGATTGCCATTAATATCACACGTGGCACAGAAATCACTTATGCCAATCCAAGTTACCTGAAAATGTTCGGGTTTTCCAACCTGGAAGAACTGAAAAGTGTCGCACCGCTTGAGCTGTTCAGCCCGGAGGTTCGTCCACTTATCCTGGATAATATTCGCCGTCGTGTCGAAGGTCTCCCGGTACCGCCCTCTTACGAAGCGGAATGCTTCCGAAAGGATGGGGCCAGGTTCACGGTCCTCTTGTACTTGGCCAGATTGATCTTCTCTGATGGCCCGGCGACCGTGGGATTCATCCAGGACATCACCGAACGCAAGCGGGCGGAGGAAAAGCTCAGGCAGGACGAGATCCTCCTGAGGACGCTCATCGACAATCTGCCTGACCGGATTTATGTCATGGATGTGCACGGCCGGAAGCTCCTGTCCAACATTGCCGACATGCAGGCCTCCGGGGGAAAGGTGATGGAGGATGTGATCGGAAAGACGGACCTGGAAACGTATCCGCCTGAATTGGCACAGGCTTTTTGGGCTCTCGACAGGCAGGTCATCGAAACAGGCCGGCCGGTCATCAATAGGGAAGAGCCCGGGCTTGATTCCCACGGCGATCCCGTCTGGGTGTTGTCTTCCAAGATGCCATTACGGAATGACTCGGGAAGGATCATCGGCCTGGTGGGCATCGGCCGCGATATCAGCCAACGCAAACAGGTCGAGGATGCGTTGCGCGCCAGTGAAACGCGCTATCGCAGCCTGTTTGAGAATTCGCCTGTTTCGCTGTGGGAGCAGGATTTTTCGTCCATCAAGGCTCATATTGATGAATTGAAGCACCAGGGCATCACGGATTTTCGTGAATATCTTAATGCTCATCCGGATGTGCTGCTCGAATGGATAAATGAGATCAGGGTGCTGGACGTGAACCAGGCCACATTGGAAATGGAGCACGCCCTCGCTAAGGAGCAGCTCATTGGGAACCTGAAGCAGGTCGTTCGTATAGATGCCGGTATCGGGTTTTTGGAGGAATTTGTCAACATCGCCGAAGGGAGAAATGATTTTACATGGGAGGGCATCAATTACACCCTGGAGGGCGAAAGGTTGAACGTCATCCTGAAATGGTCCGCTGCTCCCGGCTATGAAGATACCCTGGGGAAGGTGCTGCTTTCCCTGATCGACATCACCGGGCGCAAGAAAATGGAACAAACCTTGCAGGAATACAACTTGCGCCTGGAGCAGCAGGTGGAGGCACGCACCCGCGAACTGCGCGATGCCCAGGAGCAGCTCGTCCGCAAGGAGAGACTGGCCGTGCTGGGCGAACTGGCCGGCAGTGTCGGTCACGAACTGCGCAACCCGCTCGGAATTATCAGCGGCGCCATCTATTACCTGAAGATGGTTCAACCGGATGCGGATGAAAAGGTCCGGCAATACCACGAAATGATCGCCTCCCAGACACTTACTGCCGAGAAGATCATTACCGACCTGCTGGATTTCGCCCGCCTCAGTGGGACGGAACCTCAGGCGGTGGACGTTCCTGATCTGGTGCAGCGTGTTCTCACCCGCTTCCCGGTGCCCCCGTCAGTGCAGGTGGCACTCGATCTGCCGGATGGGTTGCCGATGATCCTGGTCGACCCAAAACAGATCGAACAGGTCCTGGGTAACCTGGTCATCAATGCCTGCCAGGCCATGACGGAACCATCTTTGAAGAAAACGGCGAGCCTGGTCACTATGCCAGGCGGCGGCAGGCTGACCATCTCGGCTCTGCTGCAGGCAGGCAGCGTTATTATCCGCGTCGAGGATACCGGTGTCGGCATCCCGCCGGAGAACCTGCAAAAGATCTTCGAGCCGCTCTTCACCACCCGGGCCAGCGGCATCGGGCTGGGTCTTGCCGTCAGTAAAAAACTGGCCGAGGCCAATGGCGGTCGCATCGAAGTGCAGAGTGAATCAGGAAAAGGCACCACCTTTACAGTCTATTTACCCATTAACCGTTCGGAGCCGGGTGGTTTAGTGGTTGAGTGGTTGAGTAGTTGAATGGTTGATCGCAGGACTGCACCCTATGAGCGAAACGATAACTGTTCTTGTGGTCGATGATAATCCGGATATGGCAACCGTCCTGGCGGATATCCTCGGCGCCCGGGGCTTTACCGTCCACGCCGCCACTTCCGGTGCGGAGGCCCTGGAGATCATGCGGGAGCATCCCGTTGACATCCTGCTGACGGATGTCAAAATGCCGGAGATGAATGGACTGGAACTTTATCGCCTCACCAGGAAGCCTTACCCCAAACTCATTACCATTTTCATGACCGCCTATGCCGCTGATGACCTGATCCGCCAGGGCATGGTGGAAGGCATCAAAACGGTCCTCACCAAGCCTGTGGATATTAAATTCCTTTTCCTCCTGTTTTCGGCCCACCAGAAGATCATTACCGAATCCGCCCAGGCCGCTTCAATTTGAGTGTCATTGCGAGGGCGTAAGCCCGAAGCAATCCCCCCTCCCTGTGTCGTTGCGAGGCGTTCTTTGCCGACCGCGGAGCATCCCGCCTGCACCCGAAGGGTGTAGGGTAAGCAATCCCCTCCTCCTCTTGTCATTTCCCGCCCCAGCCTTTCCTGGATGGTTCATCATAAATTGGGGTGCGCAGGGCGTCTCGCACCCGTAAGGTGTTCTTCGCCCGACGTGGCAATCCCCTCGCAGGTGTGTCGTTGCGAGCCGCCGCACTTAGGCGGCTTGGCAATCCCCCCATTCCTCGTGTCATTGCGAGGGCGTAAGCCCGAAGCAATCCCTCTTCTCCTCGTGTTACCGCCTGCGCCTGCCTGCCCTGCCTGCGCCAGTACCGAACCGTTCGTGCCGCGAACACCGGCGGCACGCCGGTGCGAGACGGCAGGTACAGGTGGTTCCTCTGGTACTTCAGGTTCCTCAGGCTCCTTTGATCCCTTTGGCTCCTTTGGCTCTTTTTGTTCCTTTGCCTGCACCTGCCTTCTTTATCCTCCTCTTTCGGCATTCATCTCATCCCTTCTTCCAACCAAAATAACAATACAAATCCTGCCTGATAACTCCTATATTCCCTCTTCTTTTTTCACCCTGATTCCTCGGCCCCTGCTCCCTGCTCCTCCTCCATTGTTCCTCATTGTTTTTGCATTTCATCCTCTCATCGCGCCTTCAACCATGTTCACCCAACCACAAAAATATAAAACTACAAAACCTCATCAGGTGTACAATTAACCTGGCATCCCATCAGTAGATTCAGGGTTATATCCGGATGCCGCTCTCCCCCAGGAGATTCGCCATGCCTCAAAAAAAATCAGCCGCCCCAGCCTCGCCCACCCCCTCACAAAAAAAGAAACCGCCTCTTCCCGCCCGGCCTGTGCGGGGTGGCAGGGGCCGCAAAAAAGTTGAACTGGCTCTGAGTGAAAACGGGCAACACTTCAGGATTTTAATTGAAAAAGCTCCCGTTGCTATCCTGGTTTCGCGCAATGGGATCATCTTGTATTCGAATCAAAAACTTCAGGAATTATTTGGCTTTTCTGGCTACAAAGAATTGGCCGGCCAGCCGGTTGTTCGCTATATTGCCCCGCAATCCCGCAAGGCGAGTCTGGAACGCTCCCGCCGCCGCGCAGATGGACTCCCGGTGCCGACCGAATTTGAAGCCTTTGCTCTACACCCGGATGGATCGCAGTTTCCAATCCAGGTGACGGTTGGTACCGTACAATTATCCGATGGACCGGCCAACCTGGCTTTCATCACGGACATCACCGGGCGCAGGCAGGCCGAAGCCGCCCTGCGCCTCAGCGAAGACCGCTACCGCGACCTGGTGGAGAATAGTCTGGATATCATCTGCACGCACGATTTTGCCGGGCGTGTCCTCTCGGTCAACCCTGCCGCGGCACGCCTGCTCGGTTACGACCAGGACGAATTGATCGGCATGGATCTTCGTGACATTATTGCACCCGAAGCGCTCAAATTTTTCGATCCTTACCTCAGACGGCTCAAACGCAAAGGTTCCGCCTCGGGGCTTTTGGAGGTACAGACCCGGAACGGCGAGCGACGCGTTTGGGAATATCGGAATACGGTCCGTGCTGAAGCGCTGGCGCAGCCGGTCGTGCGCGGCATGGCCCGTGATGTTACCGAGCGCAGGCAGGCTGAAATTGCCCTGCGGGAAAGTGAATCCAGGTATCAATTGGTCTTTGAAAATTCAGGCACGTCCAACACAATTTTTGATATGGACTGCCGCGTGATATTGCAGAACACCTTATCTAAAAATTATTATCAATCCATGGTTCCTTCCGGCGACGCCCACGGCAAAACCGCCCTGGAGGTTTTCGGCCCGGAGCAGGGTCCCCTTGTGAACGAGCGCATGCAACGTGTTTTGAATTCAGATGTTGCAGAAGTTTTTGAGACTGAATTCATTACTCCTTCCGGCGGAAAGTGGATGAGTTCGTCCTACCTGCCTGTTCGTGACCAGCAGAAAAGGATCATTGGAATTCAGGTGATCTCCCAGGACATCAGTGATCGCAAGCACGCTGAGCAGGCCCTGCTGCAAAAAATGGATGAACTGCAGCGCTTCCAGCGCCTCACCGTCGGGCGCGAGCTGCAGATGATCGAAATGAAGAAGGAGATCAATGCCCTCCTTGCCCAGGCCGGCCTCCCCGCAAAATATCCTCTGCCCTCGGAAAAGAAACCGGATGAACCTCTCTCGCATTAAGCAACCTGTGGCACCGGAGTCCGAAGTCTCCAGACAGAATATCCTCTGCCCTCGGAAAAGAAACCGGATGAACCTCTCTCGCATTAAGCAGCCTGTGGCACCGGAGTCCGAAGTCTCCAGACTTCGGATTCTCCAATTTCAGTTGCGGCTCGACTCCACTGACAGGATTCCCAATCCTGCATGGTCAATTCCGTTCATGAATACTTCTTTATAATTCATCAACCCTCAACAGTTTATTTTTAGCCTTTTCAGGTGTTTCATGGAAAACCTCAAGAATAAAATCCTTCTCATCAATGACGATACGGCCGATCTGGCCCATCTGGCAGACCTGATCCGGCGTCGCCTTCCCGGACTGGAACTTCTGACCGCCCGCACTGGTGGACAGGGTCTGGCTCTGGCCGTTTCCGAGGACCCGGACGTGACCCTGCTGGATGTGCACTTGCCCGATATGGACGCCTTTGAAGTCTGCCGGCAGTTGAAATCCGCCCCGGAAACCCGCTCCACTCCGGTGATTTTCCTGGCTCCTAAAAGAACCGAACGGAAGGTACGCCTCCAGAGCCTCGAAGCCGGCGCAGAGACATTCCTAGCCACGCCGGTTAACGAAACCAAGCTGGTCACCAATGTTCGGGCCATGCAGATGATGAAGAACGCCACTTTGCACCTGCGTGATGAAAAAGAGCAGCTTGCTCAACAGTTGGCCGGGCGGACCCGGGAAATGGAAGAGACCCACCTGGCTACTCTGAACTTGTTGGAAGACCTGCACGCCGAGAACGAAGCCCGCAAACAGAGTGAAGCCGCCCTCCAGCAGGCCCAGCGCGTCGCCCATGTTGGCTCCTGGGTCTGGCACATCCAATCCAATAGGTTGGAATGGTCGGATGAGATGTACCATATCTTCGGCCTCCAGAAAGAGCATTTCACCGGCGACCTGAACGAGGTGATCGCCCACGCCATCCACCCGGATGACCGTCACAAAGTGGAGCAGGCCAACATGACGGTCATCCAGGAGAGGCATCCGGTCCCCCTGGAGTATCGCATCGTCTGGCCGGATGGGACTGTCCGAGTGGTATGGGCCGAGGCCGGCGAGCTCACCCTGGACAAGGACGGCAATTCGGAAACAATTACCGGCATTGTCCAGGACATCACCGAGCGCAAGCAGGCAGAAGCCGCCCTGCGCGCAAGCGAACAGCGCTATCGCTCCATTGTCGAAAACTCTCCGGTCGGCATCTTTCAATCCACTCCGCAGGGGGGCTACCTTCAGATCAATCCTCACCTGGCCCATATGTACGGATACGCATCCAGCGAAGAGGCCCTTGCCGGCATCACTGACATCGCCCATCAGGTCTATGTTAACCCGGCCGAAAGACAGATATTCAAACGAACTCTGGATCGGAAGGGACAAATATCCCATTTCATTAATCAGAATTACCGCAAGGACGGCAGCATCATCTGGACCTCGACCGATGCCCGGGCGGTGAAAGATGAGCAGGGGAAAGTCCTCTATTACGAAGGTTTCATGATCGACATCACCGAGAGCCGGCAGACGCAATCTCTCCAGGAAGCCGGCTACCAGATCGCTGCGGCTGCCGAAACCACCACTTCCCTGGATGAACTGTATCCTCACATCCACCAGATCATCTCGTCGGTCATGCCGGCTCATAATTTCTATATTGCCCTTTACGATGAAGTCCGCAATATCCTGCGGTTTCCCTATTTCCAGGATGTGGCGGATGTGCCCTTCATGCAGGAGGTGCCTCCTGGTCATGGGGTCACCGCTTATGTCCTACGGACCGGGAAACCGTTGTTATATACGGCGGAAGTGCAGGCTGATCTGGAACGCCGCGGTGAAGTCGAACTGCAGGGGGTCTCATCCGCCATCTGGTTGGGCGTACCGCTGAATGTGGAAGGCAAGACGATTGGCGTGATGGCTGTCCAGCATTATACCGATCCGAAAGCCTACGGTGAACGCGAGCTGCACATGCTCGAATTCGTCTCCTCGCAGGTGGCGCTTACGATTAACCGCAAACGCGCCGAGGCAGCCTTGCGCGAGAGTGAAACGCGCTATCGCGGTTTGTTCGAGAATTCGCCCGTGGCACTCTGGGAGGAGGATTTTTCGGTCGTGAAGCACCATATCGATAAGCTCAAGCAGCAAGGAGTCACTTATTTTCGTGCATATTTTGAAAGTCACCCGGATGTGCTGCTCGAATGCGCAAATGAGATCAAGGTGCTTGACGTAAACCAGGCCACCCTGGCGATGATGCGGGCAACCAGTAAAAGCCAGCTCATCGGAAACCTGCAGAAGATTATTCATATCGATACCAGCATGGGTTTTGTGGAGGAATTTGTAAGCATTGCAGAAGGGAAGACGGAATTTTCCTGGGAAGGCGTCAACTACACCCTGGACGGCGAAAAGTTGAACATCAGCCTGCAATGGTCGGCCGCGCCTGGTTTTGAAAATACCTTGGAAAAAGTCCTGGTTTCACTTGTTGATATCACCGGGAGCAAGCAGACCCAAATGCTCCAGGAGGCAGTCTACCAGATCGCCGCAGCTGCCGAAAGAACCACTTCTTTGGATGAACTGTATCCTCAGATCCACCAGATCATCTCGTCGGTCATGCCGGCTGAGAATTTCTTTATCACGCTTTATGATGAGGCAGAGAACCTCCTGCGTTTTCCTTATTTCAAGGATGTTGAGGATGAGGCCTTTCTGGGGGGCATCCATCCCGGAAAGGGCTTATCTGCCTATGTGTTGAGAACAGGCAGGTCCCTGCTATGCACGCAGGCGGTGCACGACGAACTGGAACGGAAAGGGGAGATAAAACTGCTGGGGGTGCCATCTGCGATCTGGCTGGGTGTGCCGCTGATACTGGAAGGTAAAACGATCGGTGCGATGGTGGTTCAGCACTACTCCGAACCGAAGGCGTACGGCGAACGCGAGCAGCACATGCTGGAGTTCGTCTCCACCCAGGTGGCCATTGCCATCAACCGCAAGCAGGCGGAAGAAAATCTGCGCGCCTCGGAAGATAAATTTTCCAAGTTGTTCCACTCCAGCCCGGACGCAGTTCTTCTTTCAGATCTCGACAGCGGAAAGATCGTTGAAGTCAACAAAACTTTTGAAGAATATTCCGGTTACTCGCATGATGAACTGGTCGGGCATTCCGTTATGGATTTCAACATGTATAGTCCGGAATCTCGTCAAAGGTTTGTGTCGATGGTCCGGGACCACAGCAGCATCCGCAATGAAGAATTTACGCTTAGAAATAAATCAGGGAAAGTAATGGCCGTGTTGGCCTCGGCCGATATGGTCGAGATCAATAATGAAACCCATACACTCACGATCCTGCGTGACATCACCGAGCGTAAACGGGCGGAAGAGGAAATCCGTCTACTGAATGCCAGCCTGGAACAGCGCGTCCGGGAGCGCACACGCCAGTTGCAGTCCGCCCAGGAGCAACTCGTCCGCAACGAAAAACTGGCCGTGCTGGGCCAGCTGGCTGGCGGGGTGGGTCATGAACTGCGTAACCCGCTCGGCGTCATCAATAGCGCCGTCTATTACCTGAAACTTGTCCAACCGGATGTGGATGAGAAGATCAAGCATTACCACCTGATGATCGAACAGGAGGTGCAGATCGCCGGGCAGATCATCAACGACCTGCTCGATTTCGGCCGCATCGTCTCCCCGGACCGGCAGCCGGTGGCGCTGCCCGGATTGATCGAGCATGTCCTGGCACGTTTCCCCGTGCCCGACTCCGTCCAGGTGGTGGTTAAGCTCCCCCTCAGCCTGCCCAGGCTCTACGCCGACCCGGTCCAGGTGGAGCAGGTGCTCGGCAATCTCACCACCAACGCCTGCCAGGCCATGAAAACCGGCGGCAAACTCACCTTCTCCGCCCACCTGAAAAAAGACCTGGTTGCCATCCTCGTGAAGGATACCGGCACCGGCATCACCCCCGAGAATATGGAAAAACTCTTCGAACCTCTTTTCACCACCAAGCTGCGGGGCATCGGCCTGGGCCTGGCGGTCAGCAAGAAACTGGCCGAGGCCAACGCTGGCCGCATCGAGGTGCAGAGCGAGCCTGGCAAGGGTTCCACATTCACGCTTTATCTCCCCGTGAAGGAGAGTTCGTAGCAGGACGCGCCGCGCACTGGCATATTCCCCATAGGGAACCAATGGACAATTCCTTCTCTGTCCTCCTGGTCGATGATAACCCCTCCCTGGCGAGCGCCATGGCCGATATTTTGACTGTGAAGGGTTATGAGATCCATGTGGCTTCTTCGGGAGCAGAAGCCCTGCAGGTGTTGCACGACCACCCCGTTGACGTCATGCTGACCGACGTCATTATGCCGGAGATGAATGGAGTCGATCTTTACCGGCGGACCCGCCATCCCTACCCGAACCTCACCACCGTTCTGATGACCGCCTATGCTGCCGACGAGTTCATCCAGCAGGGTATGGCCGAAGGCATCCGAACCGTTCTGACCAAACCCATTGATATCGATTTTTTGCTGCTTCTGCTCTCAACCTATAAAAAGCTTAAATCCTCCCCCGGCTGATCGTAGTGGGTTACGCAGGGCATAATAAAATGCCCCTGACTGGCTGAGGGGGGCAGCCAATCAAGGGCAACCTAATTGTTGCATAACTTGCACGAAAAGTCAAGCAGAACTTCGACTGAATATTCCCACATGGTCAGGAACTTGACATAAGAACATTTGTTCTGTATAATCCCGCATATGATCGAACTTCGGGAGCGCCTGCTCACGCTTTTCCACCCCCGGTCCGGTTCCACCTCGCCCTGTTTCGAGCTGGATGAAGGCCTGCACACCGCCCTGGAGGAGCATGCCCACCTGGAACAGCGCCCCGTCGAACAAGTCCAGGCTGAACTTGTGAGGGCCGGGCTGGCCCGCTTGAAAAACTCTGAGGCGCTGGAGCAGCGCTGGGGCAGCCTGTCACGGCGCGAACAGCAGGTGACCGCCCTGACCTGCTTGGGCTGCACCAACCGGCAGGTGGCAGCCCGCCTGGGGGTCTCCGTGGAGACCGTCAAAACCCATATGAGCAACCTCCTGGTCAAATTCGACCTGCACAGCAAAGCCGGACTCCGCATGGCCCTTTCAGAATGGGACTTCAGCGAGTGGGATCCCGCTGCAAAACAATGCTGACGATCGTCTTGCCCGCGGCCGAATGCGGATCCCCCTCCTGGTGGATTATCTAAAAAGGGAGTGTGGACTCTGAAGGGGAAAGGTTGGTTAAAAATAGTGCCCCTGGCTTGGCTGAGTGGGCAGCCAATCAAGGGCAATAATATTATGCCACTGGGTTGTTACTATTCAATCAGCATTTTATGTTTAAATTATGTGGGATTGCCACGCGGCTGGGGCTTGACATCAGAACAGATGTTCTGTATAATCATGCATGATGATCAAGCAATTTGATGGCTTACTGGAACGATTGGGAGGGAAGCAGGCGAGGCGGGCGCACTCCTTTGCACTGGATGCGAACCTGTACGCGGCTTTGATGGATCAGGCCGGACGGGAACAGGTGCCGGCGCAAGATCTATATAGGTACCTTTTGGAATCAGGCCTGGCAAAACGGCAAAAATCCGAAGAACTCGGGCAACGCTGGGAAACCCTGTCGAGGCGTGAGCAGGACGTAATTGCTTTCGTCTGCCTGAGGTATACCAACCGGCAGATCGCCGCGGCAATGCAAATCTCGAACCTCACCGTAAATTGGTATGTCCGCAAGATCCTGGAAAAGTTCAACTTTCACAGCAAGTTGGAGATACAAATGAAATTCAGCAACTGGGATTTCAACAATTGGGGTCCAAAATCCCAGGGATAAGCCCTTGTTCGACCCAACCCCCAGCGGTGGCTCCCCCCATGTGCAGTCCAGGCTGCCCTCACATGGGGGGATGTTTTTTATAGAACAAATATTCTATAATATCGGTATGACTACATCCAAAGTACCCGGAACGGGCATCGTACCCGGAACGGGGATTGAACCCAAAACCGGCAGCTGGATCCTGCTGGTTGGCCCGCACAGCCTGAACACCAACATGCTCATTGCCATTGCCCGCCTCGGAGAGGTCGGGCCGGTGCGCGTCCTGGATGGCGGTAATTGCTTCAACGCCTACACGGTCGCGCGTGCGGCGCGCGGTAGGCAGGAAGTTTTGAACCGCATCACGGCCTCGCGTGCCTTCACCTGCTACCAGGTGCTCGCGCTGCTGGAAAGCACGCCCCTCACACAGTCCCCTTTTGTTGTCCTGGATCTGCTGCGCACCTTCTATGATGAGTCCGTGCAGGCCGGGGAGCGCAAGCGCCTGCTGCAGGCCTGCCTCACCCACCTGCATCGTCTCGAACAAAGCTCGGGTGGAGTGGTCAGCGTGCACCCACCCGCCGTCCCGAGCCAGGCCGCCGTTGAACTGCTCGGCCGGCTCCAGGCCGCCGCGCTGGAAACCTATTTTGTCCAACCAGCCGCCGCGGCTCCCGAACCGCTCAGGTTATTCTGACCCGAGCTGCTGCACATGGGCCGTACCCTTCCATCCGCCACACAGGTTTTCCTGCAGGAAGAAGCCGCCTTTACCCGCTTCCGGCGCGCCCTGCGCCGCACCGACCAGCTGGCTCTGGATGACCTGTTCACCAGCGCCCGCCAGCACCTGGCCGCCGCGCAGTACGCCTCGCACGCCCTGCCCTTCGAAGTCTTCCTGCTTTCGATGCTCCTGGAAGAGCACAAGGAAGTCATGCATATCCGCCAGCAACTCGCAGACCTTCTCTCCAGGCAAAAATAGCTGATCACCAAAACGTGGCAACAACTTCTGGCGCGTTCATCTAACGTTTTTACCGGCTTGTATTTCCTGCGTGAACCTTGCTGCGTGGGGAAAGGTTCTTATGCGTTCTCTCGATGCTACTCTTCTCACTGCCATAGATGCGGGGAATTATGACCCGTATTTCCTCGTCACCATTCAGGATAAATATACTCTTAATAATTATGTCCAGGCTCAGCCCATCGGGTACAAGTTGTCGGATCTCGAGTTCGAGGTCACGGTCAGGATGCCGGCATTCCTGGATGTGCCGACTTATAGAACATCCGTTTATTTGGAACGCGGCGTCAGCATTGCCGGTTCGCATTATGTTTTAAAGACTTCCAACTTTTCCATCATCACTTCCACCTGGGATGGTAATTTCCAGACGTTTTATTGCCATCTCATCCCAAAATCTCATTATGTCGGTCCGGCCAATCAGAATTACCAGGGGGCCATCAGCATCTTTTGTTCCACCTTCAACAAGACGGCCGTCTTCCTGGATGCGGCTGCTGCCTGGCTGAATTATTCTTTTCTTCCCACCAATAAGCAGGTGGTTTTGAATAATGCCCAGGCGTTCTTTGCCTTGCTCAGGCAGAAGTATTTTATCTTCGCCTGTGATAATGGCAACGATCAGATCCTGTTCTATGCAGGTTTCAGTCATTATGCCTCTGCCTATCAGTACACCGTCAAGGGCTATCATTTTGCCCTGGATTACAACGTCGATCAGAAGCGTCAGTATTTGTGGAGGGATGAATATTCGATCTATCATTCCACCAGCCCGACTTTTGCTCAGTTGTCTCAGCCGGTCGGGACTGATACCGATCTGATTGCTTTCATCGACCTGGGGGATGGCCGGGTTCTTTCCGGCCAGGCGCAATCGGGTAATATCATGCGCTCCACGGATTATGGTGTCACCTGGACGCAGGTCTATCAGAATGGCGTCTCGGTCTATGGCTTCGCTTCGCCGGCTGCCGGCGTTGTGGTGGCTTGTGGCGGGAATGGCGGTTGGATTGCCAGGTCGGTCGATTATGGCGTCACCTGGACCGTTCTCACGGCCACCGGCAATGATTCCAATATGAATGTGGTCGATTGCGGGGGTGGGGTGATGTTGCTTTCGCACAATAAGGCTTCTAGTTCCGGCACGGAGATCTATAAGTCCACCGATTATGGTCTGACCTGGGTGCTGAAACAATCCTTTGCCGATACTCTGATCACTTCGTTGGCTTATCTGGGTGGAGGCTATGCGGTCTTTGGGACCTATAATACCGGTCTGGTTTATCGTTCCACGGATTATGGCAATACCTGGTCTTCCGTCGGCCAGCTCGGTTCGGAGGCCGGTGTATATTGTTTGATTAATTTGGGTGCAGGTCAGGCTCTGGCCGGGACGCGTGGCAGTGGCAAGATCTATAAGTCTATCAATTATGGCTCGACCTGGTCCCAGCAGTATGATAGTCCGGAGACTTTTATCTATTGCCTGGCAACTTTGGGGAATGGTGTTGTTCTTGCAGGTTCGTATCCCACTGGTTATATCTATCGCTCGCTCGATTATGGTGTCACCTGGTCGTTGATCGGGCAGATGGGTTCGGAGACTGCCATCCGTTCCATGCTGGCGCTTGGGAATGGAAGTCTTTTGGCCGGTACCAGTCCGCATGCTTATGTCTATCGCTCGCTCAATGCCGGCGCAGATCTGGAAGCGGTCCATAATCTGGGATTTATGCCGTCCACGGCAGCCGAGCCAGGTGCTTATTTTCAGCCGGCCATGCCTAAGTTTGATCCGTTTCCGGTCCATCTCAAATATCAGAGTTCTGATTTCATCCGGATCCTTCTTGCACAGGGTGGTTTTTATGATCTGCCATGTGCCGAGGTCGTTGAGATCCTGGATTTGACCAAGAAGTCCATGCCCTGGCGTTTGGATATCAGCCAGGTTGAGTGGCTGACCAATGTGGCCGGTGGTTCGTTGCCTGCTTCGGTGGAGAAGTCCGGGGCATATATTCCGCTGGTAAATACTAATCCAGGTATTAATAATCTCCAGTCTCTGGCTGAATCGGTTTCTAATAATCGGGAAGTTCTCACGGCCGGCCGGAATTATTATGTCCGTACCGATGGGAATGATGCGAATAATGGTCTGACAAATTCATCCTCTGGGGCGTTTTTGACTATCCAGCATGCCCTGGATGTGGTGGCTGCGTTGGATCTGTCAATTTATCCAGTTTATATCAATGTCGCAGATGGTACTTATACCGGTTCCATGGTCGTTTCGGCTCCGTTCGTTGGCAGTGGTGGAGTCTCTATCGTTGGGAATGTCACTACGCCGGCCAATGTGGTTATTAATCCGGCCGGTATCTGTCTGCATGTTTCGTATGGTGGTGTCTTGTATGTCGCAGGTCTCAAATTCTCAGGTGGATCTTCTTCAGTTGGTCTTTATGCAGATACAGGAGGTGTTATTTATGTATCCGGTAAGATTGATTTTGGCGCTTGTTCTTTTGTCCATATCTATGCTTGTGTTGGTGGATTGGTTACTTGTCCTGTCTCTTATAATATTTCGGGTGGTGCAGGTGCGCATTATGATGCCGATACTTCAGGTCTTATTAAGTTTAGTGGTGGCATTGTTACCGTTTCCGGTACTCCGGTCTTTAGTGCTGCTTTCGCCTGTGCAACCAATCTGGGATCTGTTAATGCAATTTCCATGACGTATTCCGGCTCCGCCACTGGAGCCAGGTATAGTGCCACATGCAATGGTGATATCTTTGTCAATGGGGGTGGTACAAATTATTTCCCAGGGAATTCAGCAGGTTCTACCGCCACGGGTGGTCAGTATAATTAAATATTGCTGGGCTTGATTCATCTTGAAGGATGAAAATCCTGCCAGCGAAGTCCATCGGCTGCCTGGTAATCGATTCCTCTTCTTAAAAGCCGGCGCCAGGATTACCGTTCTGACGCCGGCCATTTTGCTGGCTTACTTTTTTACATCAGCCAGCCGTTCCTCGACGGCCTGGACCTCCAGCTTGAGGTCGGCCAGGTAGGTTTCCAGCTCGGCGGCTTGCTCGGCCTTGGTCTGGTAGCGGCGCTGTAAGCGGCCATCTCCGCCACAGCATTCGCAGCCACAGTCGCAACATTTTTCGCACTCGCAGTTGCCATTCTTGCAATCACAGGTTTCGTCAGACATCGTATTTCTCCTTTTTTTCAATTAACTTGAATGTTCGTGCCATCCAGGGCAAAGAGTTTTTTCTTCATCCAGAATGCCACGTTTACCAACCCGATCATCACCGGCACTTCGATCAAGGGTCCGATGACGGCGGCAAAGGCCGCACCACTGTTAATGCCAAAGACGCCGACTGCCACTGCAATCGCCAACTCAAAGTTGTTGCTGGCGGCGGTAAAGGAGAGCGTGGCCGTCTTCGAGTAATCCGCGCCAACCGCCCTGCCCATGAAGAAACTGACCAGGAACATGATAACGAAATAAATGAGCAGCGGGATGGCGATCCGCACAACATCCAGCGGTAACTGGATGATGGTATTGCCTTTAAGGGAGAACATCACCACGATGGTGAAGAGTAGGGCGATCAGAGTCAACGGGCTGATCCTGGGAACGAAGACCTTGTGATACCAATCCTTGCCTTTGAGGCGCACAAGCATGAAGCGTGTCAGGAAACCGGCAATAAAGGGGATGCCCAGGTATATAAATACGGTCCTGGCAATTTCGCCAATGGTGATGTCCACTATTTTGCCGGACAACCCGAACCAGGTCGGCAGAACAGTAATGAATATAAAAGCGTAGAAGCTGTAGAAAAGCACCTGGAAGATGCTGTTCAGGGCGACTAACCCGGCGGCGTACTCGCTGTCACCCTTTGCCAGCTCGTTCCAAACGATCACCATGGCAATGCAGCGCGCCAGGCCGATCAGGATCAGGCCAGCCATGTATTCGGGGTAGCCGCGCAGAAAAATGATCGCCAGTGCGAACATCAGGATGGGACCGATGATCCAGTTCTGAACGAGCGACAGGCCGAGCACTTTCCAGTTTCTGAAAACGTCACCAAGCTCCTCGTAGCGGACTTTCGCCAGTGGGGGGTACATCATCAGGATCAGGCCGGCGGCGATTGGAATATTGGTTGTTCCAACTGTAACAAGCACGTTGGCTCGGGCAACCTGGTACGAGAAGAAATAACCGATGACCACCCCTCCCGCCATGGCCAGGAAGATCCACAGGGTCAGGAGACGGTCGAGGAAGGAGAGTTTTTTAGTGGTGCCTGTTTCTATTGCCATGTCAGGACTCCATCAGTGCCGTGGTTAGAAAAGTGGTGATTTCCGCTTCTGATGGAACCCGTCCGGAAACAACCAACTTCTCATTGATAACAAGGCCGGGGGTCGAGAGGATCGGATACTTCATGATTTCGGCGTAATCGGTTACTTTTTCGATCTTCGCCTCGATGGATAGGTTTGTGATCGCCCGGTCGGTTAGAGTTGCCAGCTTTTTACAGTTTTCACAACCGGGACCAAGCACTTTGATGGTGAGCATTTTTTCTCCTTTATGATTGGGTTAGATGATCCAATTGAAAAGGTAACCCGTAATAACAATTGCCATGGCAACGGTTCCGAAAAAAATTACCAGGAGTTGTGGTTTGAGCAAGCGCCGCAGGATGATCGCTTCTGGCAGGCTCAATCCCACCACAGCCATCATAAATGCCAATGCCGTACCCAGGGAAGCGCCTTTTTCGATCAATGCGCTGACGATCGGGATCATCCCAGCAGCATTGGAATACAATGGGATTCCAATCAAGACAGCCGCTGGCACTGACCACCAGGTCTGCTTGCCCATGATTCCCACTAGGGCGCTCGCCGGGACATACCCGTGGATGGCAGCCCCAATCGCGATCGCAACCACTACGTATAGCCAGACTTTTCCTACTATGTCTTTCACCGAGCCCCAGGCGCGTTCGATACGGGTTGGCCAGGTCAATTTCTCTGCCTCGACCCCGCTTGAATGGACCTGCCAGACAAAATCTTCCACGTAGCGCTCCAACTTAAGCCGACCGATGATCAACCCTGCAATGAATGCGATCACAAGTCCCGATGCAATGTATAGTCCGGCCACTTTCCAACCGAACATGCCGAACAGCATCACGATGGCCACTTCATTAATTGTCGGCGCGGCAATCAGGAACGAGAAGGTTACGCCCAACGGAATTCCCGATTCGACGAAACCAATGAAAAGCGGCACCGCCGAACAGGAGCAGAATGGAGTGACTATGCCCAGCATGGCCGCCAGCCCATTGCCGATGCCCTCGCGTTTACCGCCCAGCAGGGCGCGGGTCCGTTCCGGACTGAAGAAAGTGCGGATAATGGAAATCACGAAGATCATCCCGGAGAGCAGGAGTAGGATCTTGGGAATATCATACAGGAAGAATGCTACGGAATCCCCCAGATGGGAGCCCTGTGCAAGTTGAAACGCTATGTACGCCAACCAATTCGCCAGAGGCAGGATTATATTGTAGGCCGCAATCCAAGCCACTGCAGCCAGCAGAACGACCAGGTAGATCCGCCAGGCTTGTTTTATTGGGACCCGGAGGGAGGTATTAGTCATGGTGTTCTTTTTTGCAACAATTGGGGCAGGTACAGTTCAGGGAAGGGGCCAGATCAGGAAGCGTGACTTCCTGCAGTTCTGCTGCCTGGCGCAGGAGACCCAGAATACGCGGGTTACTCAAGCGGTAATGGATATAACGCCCCTCCCGGCGAATCAACAGCAGGCCTTCCTTGCGCAGTGCCATCAGGTGCTGGGACAGATAGGCTTGCCGCCATCCAAAAGTGGCTTCTAAATGGCAGACGCAGGTTTCGCCTTCTCCAATGGCGAGCAGGATTTCCAGGCGGGCTTCAGGGCTGATGACTTGCAGTAAATTACTTACTTTCTCGAGATCGGCGGATGTCTTGGTCATATTCATAATCTCGAATGTATTATAGCTTCATATTCAGAATTGAGAATATGATATTTGTCACCGAATTACAGTACACTTATCTGACCTTAACAAGGATCAGACAGGTCAATTTCCGGATATTTAATTACCCATCCATTACCAGACTTTAATCGCTTGTTAACCAGCCTGGATTAAAATAAAATGGTTTCAATTTCTTTGGAGGTTTCCATGTCCCAAACACGTGTTCTCTTTCTCTGCACCGGCAACTCCGCCCGCAGCCAGATGGCGGAAGCCTTTTTACACAAATACGCCGGTGACCGGTTCGAGCCCCACAGCGCCGGCTTGGAGCCGAAAGCCGTGCATCCTTTGACCATCAAAGTAATGGAAGAAATCGGGGTGGATATATCCGGCCATACTTCCAAGGGCTTCGAAATCTATCTCGGGAAGATGCTGTTCCAATATCTGATTACTGTCTGCGACGAGGCTGAGAAGAATTGCCCGACCACCTGGCCGGGTGTGAGCAACCGACTGCATTGGCATTTCGAGGATCCGGCTGCTTTTATTGGCACGGAAGAAGAAAAATTGGTAAAGTTCCGCCAGGTGCGTGACCAGATCGGGCAAAAAGTCAAAGAATGGATTGCTGAAAAACCGTAGAGGTCGGAAGAACTAAAACGGCGGATTGTTGCTTTCCCTGTTTTCCAGTTACATGATCCCGCAGGATAAATGGATAATTTTGTAAAAAAACCTGCCTGTCTGGGCTCATCTGCCCTGGCAATTGGGTGGATTTGGGTATTCTCAAGACAATAAGATGATAAAAAAATCCTCCCCAAATAAACGGGGATGCCGTTACATTTTGTGAAAAAGGCTCTTTTTTAAAATATGAACCGCCTCTCCATTATCGACCAAGCAACTCTTGCCTGTGCTCTGGCGTGAGTTTTTGGGAGGCTTCCCGCAATAAACCAGCCGGCATCAAAGAGCGGTTGTCAAGCAGAAAGGTATATGCCTTTGATTCTTCCTTCCGGCTGATTTCCCGGATCGCCCAGGCGACGGCTTTCCGTACCATGGGCTCCAGGTCCGATAGTAAGGGAAGACAGACACGAAAGGTCTCTGCGGGAAACGACCTGCCCTTGTGATTGATAGTTGACACCGTAGCGGCGGCAAATCGACGTTTCCAGAGGCTGCTGGCTTGGGTGAGTTCGACCAGGTTATCGACATTTTGCGGATGAGCCGCCACCAGTGGACCGCTCACCAGGCTGGCCAGTTGGTCGCACGTTTCCCAGTTGTCCAATGCGTCCATCCATTTCGCCAGTTGATCCCACTTTAGGCCACTCACTTTCCTGCCGTAACCGCCCAGTAAGAATATCCCAAACAGAATCTCTTCGCGGTACTTTTCATCACACAATTCGTCCATTAATTTGCAGGCATCTGCCAGGCTGAGATCAGCATGTTGGCCTCGAAAGATCTTGGCCAGTTGCCTCAGTTTTGGCACAGGCACGCCAAGGACTTTTGCCCCGGGTACCAGCCTTGAGACCTTTTGTCTGGTATCCAGGTCGGAGGCAGCCATTACCGCGTCGCGAATTTCTTTGGATAAATCCATACTCTCATCCATCCATCAGGCTCATCGAATGGTGGCGCATATGAGCGGAGAATCCCACCAGGTCCTTTAATTCCTGGACCCTGTCGCGGTTCAAATGCAACTGGTCAGCTATCTCTTCAACCGGCAGGGCATGTTCCAGACCGTACAGCACCAGGTCAGCCTTCTCGGAGGAAAGCCCCAGCACATCGAAATATTTATCCTCGATCCCGGGAAACATGTCCGGGTTGGGGCTGCGTTCGATGATCTCCTGCGGCACGCCAATATAGTTTGCCAGCTGAAGTATCTGGCTGCGGTAGAGATGCTTGATCGGCATCACATCCGCCAGATCGTCCACGCCGAACTTGGAAAACAATCCTAGCAGGTCCTCGGATCGGTGGGCGCAGCCGACCACCAATAAATTATTCTCATCGGCATATTTACAGGTCACCACCAGGCGGATCCGGTGCTTCGAATACGTCGAGGCGATTCCCTGGCGCACCAGGCGGTTGTTGGTGCCCTTGATCCCACCCAGAAAGAACGATCGGATCGCTTGTGGGGGAAAGCCCTGGATGAACTTGTTTACCATTGCGCGGGACCCGATTTGCTCTGCTAGGAAATTATATGTCCCCACTTCCGCCAGGATTTTGGATATGTCAATGGTGTGTGTCTTGAACCCTAGGCTGCCTTTTAGGATTTGGGCAAATCGCAGTGCATCCGGGTTGCCGCTCTTCTCCGGCAGGTTCAGTCCGGTCACCTTCCGTTCGCCCACCGCCCGTACACACAACCCGATCACCGTGCTCGAATCCACTCCCCCCGAGATCGCCACCACGATGCCCTCGCGGTGCAGCTCAAGCATTTCACTCCGGATAAAGCCTTCGATCTTTTCGCTTTCAGCAGGGCAATCCAGGTTAAATACAGCACTCGTCAGAATCAATGCAGACACCTTTTATTAAATAAAATGACTCCCGGGCCTTCGGAGCCGTGGTCGATCCGATTACCGGCAGTTCTTACATGGAGTCACGATCTGGAGAGGGAAACCCTTACTCTTTTTTGACAGCCGCCCCTTTGCCACCCTTGCCAAAAGTAAGCAGCAGGCCGGCAACCAGGACAATCACTCCGACCACCAAAGCAGCTATCTTCTTTAGCCCGAAGCCGGCGCTGGCTAAATGCAGCGGGGCAGCCAGAAAGATAAAGAGGACGATCAACACGCCCACGACAACCAGGATGATCCCGTACGTTTTATTGGACATTTCTTCTCCTTGGGTAAATCAACTCAGACAACTTATCATACTCCAATGTACCCAAAATGGTGATGGTGATTGGCTTGGAAGACATGCTTTCTACATATTCGGTCCATGTTATTGCTACAGCCTCCCTGTTTTTTGGTGATGGGCACATCGAATAACGCAAGCACCCATTGCAGAGAGTTTCGCTGGTCTGGCAAAGAGATTGCTCAACCACCGGGTATGATGTCGCGCAGTCCAATCGCAATGACTTATTTGGTTCAGGTTGTTGCACACTGGGTAGAAAAGCGCGATAATCCTCATTGTAACGGCAGGCAAGGAATGCTGCCGGTCAGGCCTGTTTACCGGGAGAGCAGGGTTGGTAGCAGGTCTGGTCCCTTTGGTTCGTAGAATATCTTTTATAAATCCAAATTTCACACTACCAGGAGAGACATATGACACAACAACCGCTCAATTCCGAAATCACCAGTGACGATAAACTGTGGGCCGCGCTTGGGTACCCGATCGGCATCATTGCCCTTATCATGCTTTTCGTCCAGGGAAAAAAGGACCGGCCATTCATCAAGTTCCACGCGGTCCAGGCCCTTGCTTTGTGGGTCGCATTGATAATCCTCGAGTTCATCGTTGGCATCCTCAGAGGCTTGTTCAGCCACCTGACCCTGGGGCTGTGCGGGCTGGTGGGCTGCATTATGCCGGTCCTGTGGCTGCTGCTGATCTGGCCGGCCATCCTGGCCTACCAGGGAAAATATTTCGACGTCCCGTTGGTTACCAGGTTCATTCGCGGCCAGCACTGGGTGCCTTAAGCACCTGGAGTGCTGGATACCCATCTGATGCATCAAATTACCAACGGACTGGGGATGGTGCTGGAGATCGAATAAATATAAGTTACTATTCTCTGAATCGCAGCACCCTACGGCAACGTCAGGCAGATCGCGTACGAATTCAGCGCCTGGGCGGCCGAGGCAGTATTTTTTGTTTCGACCTGCCAGTTGGTTCCGTCTGCCAGGCTGCTGAAGAAGAATAGGTTCAGGCTGCCGGAAAACCCACCGCCGGTCAGGTAGGTTGTGGATGGACAGGCCGACTCGACCTGCCCGGAGCCATTCCCGGAAGCACTCCCCTTGGATTGCACTTGCTGGATGGAGCCGGAAGTGCCCGAGAGACAGACGGCGTACGCGTTAAGCAACTGGGCGGAACCGGATAGATTCTGGGCATACACCTGCCAGCCATTGCCATTGGACTGATCGTTATATATCAGCAGGTTGGAGTTTCCTGCAAAGCCGCCGCCCGTGACCACGCTGCCGGTCGGGCAATTAACCAGCGCATGTACCACGCCGCCGGTGGAAACTGTTAGTTGGGTGGGAACCGGCGCCGTGAGGCCGGTTGTATTGGAAAGGCACTCGGCATAGACGTTGAGCGGCTGGTCGGTGCCGGACAGATTCTGGGCATCCGCCTCCCAACCGTTGGCATAAGACATACTGGTGTAGATCCACAGGCTGGAACTGCCGGCAAAACCACCGCCAGTGACAATGCTGCCGTAAGGGCAGGTCACCACGGCTTGCCCGCTCCCGGCGACCGGAATTGTGATCCCGGCTTCCACCTGGCTGATGGAGACAGGCAGACTGGGGTTGACAGGCACAGGTTGGTTTGGTCCGGTTGGAGTGGGCACGGGAGTGTCGGTGGGGGACGGGACGCTGATCTTGACCCAGAATAGGTTGTTGCTGGCTCCCAGGCCGAATACTGCTCCGGAGGCGTTACGCAGGCTCCAGTTGCCGGTGTAATCGCCAGGGTTGGCTGGAGCCTGCATATTGACGTTGATATCCACTTCCTGCCCGGGAGCAACCTCCCCGCTCAAGGGAACCGAGCTGGGGGCATTCATGGCATCGCCGCTGACGAAAACGACAGCATATGCGCTGGTCCAGGTGCAGGCGCCGATGTTCTGCAGCCGCCAGGTCTTGGTAAAGGCTGCCCCGGCCGTTTCGAGGCTGCCATCCGGGACGGTCTCGGAGACGAAATGCGCGCTGTCACAGATCTGGGTCGGTGAGGGCATGGGAGTGTCGGTCGCAGTGGCCAGGCTGGTGAGTATGGGGGTATCTGTGGCCGGGCTGGTGGGTGCGATAAGCTGGGACAAGGCCGTTGCGGTCTGCGCCAGGGCGGTGCCAGCCGCATTCAGATTGGAGGCTGAGACACCGGCTGGTTGCATGTTGCAGGCTGCGAGGGCCAGGACCAGTACCGAAACAGTAAAGAGGGTTGTGCGACTCTTCTGCATGATTTCTCCTTGATGGATGGAAGTATTTTATATCTAAATGGATAAGGGAACAAGCCTGCTTTGCTTCTCCGTGCCGGGAAAAAATGGAAAAGGGTGAACATGTCCGTTCCATCCAGGTCAGAAGTCTTGCAGATTGCCGTATAATAGCCAAATTCGGATCTTCCACGCAACGCTTGCAATTCCGCAGCCTTTCTTCCCAGAACAGCCATGAGCGCCTCCCTTCCTTTGCGTATTTTAATTCCACTCTTTTCGCCAGCCACGGGTACCTGGGGAGGCTTGACGCGTGCTTTGGCGATTGCCAGTGCTGCCCGGCAGGTTGGATATGATGTGGCATTTTGCGCTTCGGGTTATGTCGAAAAATCTTTACGTGAACATGGCTTTCAAGTGTATTCCACACCTTCACCAACGCTGCTTGGTCTTCCTGCGCCCATCTCACGCTTGATGGAAAGCCGTTCCCAGAACGTATCTCTTCCCTTTAAGCCTGGCAAATCCATTGGGAACATCTGGTTCGTATGGATGTTCTCGGGCATGGCGCGGGCCGGCTTTCTGCGGCAACTGGTAAAAGCAGAGTTGGCAGCCGTACAGGACTTTAAAGCAGATGGATTGGTAACCGACCTGGATCTCGCCACATACCTCACATCTGAGATAAGCGGGCTTCCCATTGCAACGGCATATCAGCAGATCATGTCGGAGGGGAGAGGATCATTTGCATGGAATATGATCCGTCGCGCCACCTCCGGGATCTTAAGAACTTATGCAAGACCTGTCATTCCACCGGAAGAGCTGGCTTTTGGCCCGCGGGTATTTAAGATCATCCCCTCGATCCCTGAGCTGGATGGAGCTGACCCCAACCGTGCTGACATCTGTTATGTTGGCAACCTGTTGGGACCCATTAAAGCAGGCAGCCAGGATGATTTCCAACCGGAAGCAGGTAAGCGCTATTTATTTGTCTATGTTGGAACCGGTTCCATCGCACAATCTGTATTGCGAGATGTATTGCCGCTTTTGCTTTCCAACAATGATACATTGAAGGTCATTGTGGGTGGGGTCAATATTTCGAAACCGGAATATTTGGGAGGCGTGGAATTTCACCCTTACATTTCTGCAGAAGCTTTGCTGCCGCACTGCGATTGGACCATCTGTCATGGCGGTCAGAATACCATCATCCAATCCTTGATTCATGGAGTACCCCTCCTGGTCTTCCCGGGACCCATTTTTGAACGCCGGTTCAACGCCCGCAAAGTCCAGGAAGCCGGTGCAGGCAGGATGGGTGAACTGACGGATTTCAACGTGGAATGGCTTCGACAAGGCATGGCACAGTGGAACGAGTACGCCGCACATGCACAAATATTGGGCAAAAGGATAGAATTGCTGGGCGGCGCTGCTCACGCAGTTCAGGCCATTGGTGAAGCCTTTGCGAAAAGGGGGAAGGTGGGCAGGTGATCTCGGAAAAGGAATGAGGAAAGAGCATAGGAGATAAAATCGATATGACATCAAAATTGAAAAAAGCGCTCGACCGGGTCAACGATCTGCTGGACCGCTATATACTGCCCTGGCCGGTGCGTTTCCTCACGTACCGCTTCGTGATTCTGGTCACCATGGCCTTGCTTATTCCCCTGCTCATCTATGCGGATAGGATCAACCTGGTGCTGGCTGTGAATAGTTATCTAAACGTCATGAGCGTGGCCGTCAGCTCGATCGTGCTGCTCTATGCGACCCTCTCCGAGGTCCGGCAGAAGCAAATTGCAGAGATGCAGGAAAAGCGGGCGATGGAAGATCACCAGCATGTGGTGGAAATGCACAACCTGATCATGCAGACGCTGGAAAATCAGAACAGGGAGATGGATGAGTTAAAAAACGTTCTGGCGACGTTGGCAGGCAGGGAAATGGCGCAAGTGGAACGCGGGAAAATGCCGGATGTTAAGTCGCTGCACCCGCGCGGCGAGGAGCGTTTTAGCGAAGCGGACCTGAATCAGCGTTGGGAGGAAAACATGCATCACAATTCGCTGGTATCCACGATCCGTAAAAGGATCATCGCCCCCGACGACGGGGGAGAGGCAGGAAGTGAGAAGTAGAGCGAAAGGAGTGGAAATGAGAATTGGCGTGGTTTTTCCCCAAACAGAGATCGGTAACGACCCGGCGGCTATTCGCGATTATGCCCAGACGGCTGAGGGGCTGGGTTTCAGCCACCTGCTGGCCTATGACCACGTGCTGGGCGCCAATCCGCAACGGCCGGGCGGCTGGTCCGGTCCCTATACCCATCTGACGCCTTTCCACGAAGTATTCGTCTTGTTCGGCTACCTGGCTGGCCTGACCCGGAAACTGGAACTTGCCACCGGTATCATCATCTTGCCGCAACGGCAGACAGTCCTGGTGGCAAAGCAGGCCGCCTCTTTGGACGTGCTGAGTGGCGGCCGCTTGCGCCTGGGTGTGGGTCTGGGCTGGAATGAGGTCGAATATGCCGCATTGAACGAAAATTTCCACAACCGCGGCAAACGCATCGAGGAACAGGTGTTGCTGATGCGGCGATTATGGTGCGAGCCGCTGGTCGATTACACAGGAAAGTGGCACACCATCCCGGATGCCGGCCTCAACCCGCTGCCGGTCCAGCAACCGATCCCGATCTGGTTTGGTGGGAGCGCCGAAGCGGCTCTGCACCGCATCGCCCGTTTGGCGGATGGCTGGATCGCCCTGCACCAAAGCGCTGCCCTCGCAAAACCCGCCCTGGCAATGCTGGAGCGGTTCCTGGAGGAAGCCGGGCGAACGCGCAGTCAGTTGGGCCTGGAGGCGCGCATCTCTTACGAGAGCGGAGATCCCAGCGCTTGGGAGACGTCCGTAAAGGAGTGGCAGGCAGCAGGAGCCACGCATCTTTCCTTCAACACGATGGGCAGCGGGTTCACCACCCCGCAGGAGCATATCCAGGCCATCCGGAAATTCGCGCAAGTCGCAAATGTCTCTTATACATAAGAAGGTGAACTTTTGAAGATTCATCTCGATACCGATTTGGGCGGCGATATTGATGATCTTTGTGCGCTGGCCATGTTGCTCCGATGGCCGGGAGATATACATCTCACTGGCATTACGACGGTTGCCGAGGCAGGGGGAAGAAGAGCCGGGTATGTCCGGTACACGCTGGGACTTGAAGGAAAAAGTACCATCCCAGTAGCGGCAGGAGCGGAGGTATCCCAGGGGTTTTACCGGTATGCCGAGCTTGGGTATCCTTCCGAGCAGAGATACTGGCCGGAACCAATTCCATCCAGCCCGAACTTTGCTGGGGATGCCATCAGCCTCTTAAAGAAAAGCATTGAACAGGGAGCCACAATTGTTGGGATTGGACCTTTTACGAATTTATATCTGCTCGACCTTGAATATCCTGGAATTCTGGAACAAGCCAGCCTGTTTCTGATGGGCGGCTTTGTTTATCCGATCCGGTCTGGATTTCCGCAGTGGGGAAATAATATGGATTGGAATATCCAGGTGGATGTCAGGTCTGCAAGCCATGTTCTCGAAAATTCCCATCCAACCCTCATTCCTCTAACTGTTACAGTGGAAACCGCCTTGCGAAGAGCCTATCTGGATGATCTGCGCATGGCCGGAGCAGTAGGGCAATTAATTGCAAGACAGGCTGAGGCATTTGCCGTCGATGAGGAGAATGAAAGAAAATTCGGGGAAAACTGTGCGGGTTTGCCAAAAGATATCATCAATTGGCAACATGATCCACTCGCCTGTGCTATTGCTCTGGGTTGGAATGAAGGTGTGGAGGTCAGTGAAATCCCTCTGAAGATGGAGATGGAGGCTGGCTGGCTCCGCGAGAAAATTGATTCATCGGGAAAACCGACGAAGGTGGTTACCAAAATCGACGGGAACAAGTTTAATGAATTCTGGCGTAAAATTATTTGTACCAACTAGGCTGTGTTTACCAAGGATAGGAATATGGAAAATGCTGTGGAACTGACGTGTTTATATTGGACGACCGCCGGGGTGTTCCCGGGGCAGGCTGAGATCAGCCGGTTCGATTTCAAGGACAGGGTGGCAGCGGCTGCCAGGGCCGGTTTTAAGGGCATCGGCATCTGGCACACCGAACTGGAGCATATCCTCGTTCATAGAACCCTGAAGGAAGTGAAGCAGATCCTGGACGACAACGACATGAAATACGTGGAGCTGGAATTCCTGACGGACTGGTTCCTGGAGGGCGCCCGGAAAGGCGAATCAGACAGCCGCAAGCGCAGGATGCTCGAGGCGTCTGAAGCGCTGCATGCCAAACACATCAAGGTCGGGGACTTTTACAATTCGGTTGTTCCCATGTCACGTCTCGTCGATGCGTTCTCGGGGTTATGCCGGGAGGCGGAAAACTACCATGCGAGCATTGGTTTTGAGATCATGGGCTGCGCCATGATCGACAACATCCAGGACGCCATCTCGCTGGTGGAAACAACCGGGGCCAGGAATGGCGGCTTGATCATCGACATTTACCAGGTGGTGCATCAAGGTTGGACGTATGAAGATATCCGCCGGATACCTCTCAAATATTTGATGAATGTGGAGCTTAACGACGGGCCTCTGCCCGGAACCCTGGATGTTGACCCATCCGGCCGGAGGTTCTGCGGGGAAGGGTATTACGATATTCCTGGCTTCATCCATTGTGTGCAGGACATGGGTTATGCCGGTCCTTGGGCGGTGGAGGTCATGGCGGAGAAGCTGGCGTCCTTGTCTTTGGAGGAGCTCAGCCGGCGGGCATTCGACACGACCATGGCGGAGTTTGGTTAAATGTTGCCGGATCAGGACAGGCAACGACAGGTTTTGTATGCCCTGCTGGGGGACCTGCCACCCAGGCATGCCCCGATCCACTCGAGCCTGGTGGAAAAGGGCGCACGCGCTGGTTATGTCGTGGAGAAGCTTCTGCTGGACCTGAACGGCAGCGAATCCGTTCCGGCCTATTTTGTCAAACCCAGGCAATCCCGCGGACGCATCCCCTGCCTGCTCTATAATCATGCCCATGCGGGCAACTACCAACTCGGAAAGGATGAGTTGCTGCTGGGGCGGCCGGAGCTGTTTGTGCCTCCCTACGCAGAGGCGCTCACCTCCCGGGGCTGGGGGGCGCTGTGCCTGGATGCCTGGTTGTTTGGCGAACGCAGCGGGCGAACGGAGTCGGAAGTCTTCAAGGAAATGCTTTGGAAAGGTCAGGTGCTCTGGGGGAGGATGGTGTACGACAGCCTGCGGGCACTGGACTATCTGGTTGCACGGCCCGACGTGGATGGAGAAAGGATCGGTACCATTGGCATGTCCATGGGAAGCACCATGGCCTGGTGGATTGCCGCGTTGGATGCCCGGGTCAAAGTGTGCGTGGACATCTGTTGCATGACGGACTATGCGGCCCTGATCGCCGCCGGGGGGCTGGATGGACATGGCATATACTACTTTGTGCCATCCCTTCTCAAGCATTTCTCCACTGGGCAGATTAACGCGCTGATCGCGCCGCGCCCGCATTTGAGCCTGGCTGGCAACCTCGACCCGCTCACTCCACCCGAGGGGCTGGAACGCATCGACAGGGAATTACGCCAGATTTACGAAGCGCTGGGAGCAAACGAGGCATGGCAGATGCAGCGCTACGAGAGCGGACATCAGGAGACCGCTCTCATGCGTTCGGAGATCATGGCATTCCTGGAGAAGTGGCTTTAATATTTGGACGGGTGGTTATGAAAAATATTTTAAGACAGCTCAGTTCCTTCATTGCACCGCTTGTGATGTGCCTGGTCCTGCCGCCCTTGATCGTCCTCTTTGAACATCACATCAGCCTGATGATATCTTCTTCAGCCGTTCAACTGCTGACCGGCCTGGTTATCAGCGTGGTGGGGTTGCTTCTGTTCATTTTTTCCGTCAGGGTGTTTATCCGGATCGGCAAGGGCACCATCATGCCTTGGGATCCAACCCGCAAACTGGTCGTTGCAGGCAGTTTTCGGTTTGTCCGGAATCCCATCATCTTGAGCCTGATCATCATTCTGGCTGGTGAAGCCCTGTTCTTCGCCTCCTATGGAATTGCCGTGCTGGCGGTCTTGAATTTTGTGATCAATGGCGTTTACTTCTTACGCTCGGAAGAGCCGGGACTTGAGAAGCGCTTCGGGGAGGAGTACCGGGAATACAAGAAAAATGTCCCAAGGTGGATTCCAAGGTTGAAGCCTTGGAAACCAGATTAAGAAAGGTGTTATCCCTTGCCATTCGCAGATGAGGAATGTTGTTGCGGAGGCAGTGTATGATTACCAAATCTAATATTAAGGTTAAACTGCCATGCGAAAGGCCGGGAGGAAGATATGTCCATCAATCAAGCCATGCTCGACCGCATCAGGGTTGTGAATAAACACATGACCAATAAACTGTTGATCCACCTTGCCGGGACGGATATCGGGCTTTTTGCTGTATTAACCCATGTTGGTCGAAAAAGCGGAAAATCTTATAAGATACCTATCATCGTCGAACCGGTCGATAATGGCTTTGTCATTGCGCTTACCTATGGAAAGAAAGTGGATTGGTACGAAAATGTCAAGGCAAAAGGGGGCTGTTCCCTCAAATGGAGGAATAAGGATTATGAACTCACCGATCCGAAGTTTATGGATCCAGGGGTGGCACTGCAGGCTTTTCCGGCCGTATTCCGGATAGGATTAAGAATGATGGGAATCCAATATTATTTACGGTTATCAAATTCGGTTCTCCCGTAATTGAGGAAGCGATAATTATCATATGGTCAGAATACATTCGGCAGATGTTTTTTTTCATCCGCCGAATTTCACTTTCAGGGAATATCAAAATTCAATTTCCTGGATCAAGGCACCAGATTGAGCTGATCGATCAGCCATTCCTGGCGGTCTGCCACGACCGGAGCGGTGACCATGTTGGTACTATCATCATACCATGCGATCTTCTTGGGCTGGCTGGCAGCATTGTAGTACTGGTTGGCCAGGCTTTCTGTGATGCCAAGTGTGTCATTTTTCGCAAACTGGAAGAACAGGCTGGCGGGCGCCGCATTCGGGACGAACTTGACCGGATCGAGGTCCTGGGTTTGGGCCAGATAATAGTCGATCGATACTCCCCAACCCGTGAACCCGACTGCAAAACTGGGGAACCCGGCGATCAGAACAAAGGTCTTGAGGCGTTTATCCACTCCTGCCAGTATACCGCCGTAAGTGGCACCGAAGGTGTGTCCAACGTATCCCAGGCGCCTGGGGTCCACGCCGGGTTGGGTCAGCAGGAAATCAATCGCCCGGCGCAACTCGATCACCTGGCCAATGATCAATGGACGGTCGGCCTGGGTCCCGGTGGGATTGGCAGTCCAGGGGAAATACCCCTGCGATAGCAGGCTGACCGCCCCATGTTGTGCCATCGTTAGTGCTTCGTTGAGGTATTCGTGGCGGTCGGTACCAAACATGTGCATATACAGGATCCCCGCGAACGGGCCGTTGCCCTTTGGACTGACCAGGGTTGCCACCGACCTCCCACCCATATTGGGGGCGAAGGAGGGGCTGTAGGCCGCATAGCTCAATTCCGTGACGGTCACGCCATCCTGTTCGGTTTGCGAGATGATGCTGGTGTCGAACGGCACCGACGCATCATAACTGAATGGCGAGACCTGCGTTGGGATGGCCGTGGCGGTCGGTACGATCGTGGGCGGGACAGCTGTGTCGGCAGGAGAGGTGGCAGGTTGCGTGGTACATGCCACCAGGGCAATTAAGAAGATCAGAGTAAAGAACCGGAACCGTTCCATACTTCCTCGCTCCCATGTCGTTATCAGGTCGTCGCCGTTACGCCCTCTACGTGCTGCCTGGAAGGTGTGAACCGGATCCCAAAGGGCTGCTGGATGGGGCTCTTCTCGATCGGATCACCGGTTTCAAATCTCAACTTCAGGCGACGAAGGATTTTTTGATCGGATCCACTGCGCCATTATAATGCGGCTGCAGGATTTCCGGCACTAATTGCGATCACTCGAAGTATCTGCCCTTCACTTAAGAATTTAAGGCAGGGAATTTTTTGATCACTGTTTATGAGTTGCGAGTTACCAGGAAAAAGGTCGAAGGAACGCTTGGTGGGTTATGGGGTATGATTAATGATGTTTCTGATTTTCCCTTTTAAGGTGGGATGAGGCGATTTTACAGAAAAATAACTTAATTATGGAAAGGTGCGTGGCATGACCGATGACAAACCAGCTTTGAATGGAATTACCCCGTACATATGTGGGACGACCCGGCTTGGCGACCTCAGCCTCCCCCACGCAGACAGGCTCCAGGTGGCGCGTGCCGCATTGCAGGCAGAAGTGTGGTTTCATACTTCCAGGGTATATGGCGACGCCCTGGAAGTACTTGGGGAAGCGTTTAAGGAGGCGCCGGCAAAAATTCCCCGGCTGATTATTAAGATCGGCTGGGATAATATCAGCCAGCTGCGTGGCGTCATCGAAGAAAACCTGCGCCCGCTTGGTCTGCAGGGGATGCAGCTTGGGCAACTCTGCCTGAGCGGAGATTTGGCACAGGATTTCGCCAACGGCGGGAATTGCTACAAGGTCTTCCAGGAATTAAAAAATGAGGGACTGGTGCAAGGCTACGTGGTCGAGGTCTTCCCCTGGACATCCTGGATGTCATTAAAAGCCTTGCAGCAAGGCTACACCGAAGGCATTGTGGACGGGTTCATCTTTTACCTGAACCCACTGCAACGCTTTGCCTCCAACGTTCTATGGAACGAAATTATGGCAAGGAACCAACCGGTGATCGCCTTGCGGACCATCTCGGGCGGACCGGTGCATCTCCTACGTGATGTACCGGGCTTCGCCTGGAAAGAGTACCTGCGGAAACGTGCCAAGCAGGTGGCGCCCATATTCGAAAGGTCGGGCATACCGGACTGGACGGAATTCTGCGTCCGGTTTGCGCACAGCCTTCCACAGGTCAGGGCGACGGTGGGTTCCACCAGCAAGGTCGAGAACCTGAATGCGTTCCTTGATGCAACAGAAGAGTTGAGACCTCTCTCCGGTGACATAATGCAGGAAATTCTGGCCTTGCAATCCAGGTGGTCGGATGAATTCGACCTGCAGGCCGAGCCCTGGTCGATGTAGCCCTGTCAGGTCTGACAGGTCGGATGGACTTTAAGATTTAGTTAAAAAACAAGGAGTGAAGATGCGGCGAACCGACAGGGAAATCCAGAGCAGGGAAGCGATCGACCAGATCATTGCGAGTGCCGGGGTATGCCGGTTGGGGTTGAGCCGGGGTGACCGCCCGTATGTTGTCCCCGTGTCTTTTGGATATGATGGGAAAGCCATTTTCTTCCATACGGCCGGCGAAGGCATGAAGATCGATTACATGACCGCCAATGACCAGGTCTGTTTTGAGATGGAGCAGGATGTCAGGGTGATCAGGGATGAGCAGTCTGCCTGCAAGTGGGGCCAGGCGTTTTCCAGTGTGATTGGCTTCGGCCGGGTGCACGAGCTGACCGATGCACAGGCCAGGATCGTTGCGATGAATCAGATCGTGCAACATTATTCGGGCAGGGAATGGACATTTGATGCCGAATTGCTCAGCCAGATCCGCGTCTGGTGCATTTCCATCGAGCAAGTGACGGGAAAGCGCCGGGAGTAGGAGATGGGGGGAGAAAGAAAAAATGCGAAAAGCGATAAGGAGAAAAGCATAGGTCAAGTTCTTCCTGGCAAATCGGCGGCAAGCGGAAGCCGTCATGTTGGTATACTGATCGTTGCGGTGCTGATGATCCTGTTTGGGCTTGCGGAAGTGGGGACGGGATTTACGCACAAATTCATCGGAGTGGTCAGCACGACTGCGGGCAACCTTTCCACGCTTCTGGGTGTGATGCTCGGGTTGTTTTATTTCCTTGGCGGCGGGCTGCTCTTGACGATGAAGAAATGGGCAGCCATCACTGCCATCGTTTTGCTGTGTGGGGATGTGATCGGGCGCGTTGGCATGATATTGGCAGGTTTATATCCGGTCGATACTTTCAAGCAAACTTTCTCCATCGTTGTCGGGACTGTCATTGCCGTCTTTTTTGCGATATACATTGGAGTGAAATTGAAGTCCTTTAAGTAAGTGGGGCACTTGTAGCCCAATCCCCCCAGGCGCTTTTTCCCCTTCCCCTTTTGTAGAGTCCGGCTCGGCTCCGAAATGAATCATTAGTTGGGCTTTCCAATAACAATTAGAAGTACGAATGCAACCATCAGTGAATTGTACGTATATTGACATTAATACTTTGTTTTTTGATTTAGTTGGAGTTCTGCTAATTCAAAGGAAAGACTATTTATCAAATGAATTACTTGACGAGATCGATAATTCAATAGGCCAAGTTGAAAATGATAAACAATTTAGAAGCATAATAATTGAAAAATTTCACCTGAATGACGATGGATTTCAGAGTATCATACAATGCATCGCAGAAAAATATGAAGCCTTTTTTCCATTATGGAAGATCCTCCCTATACTAAAGAAACATTACAAATTAGGGATTATTAATAATGGTACTTACCTCACATATCCTTATTTTGAGAAAAAGTATCATATTTCCAAACAGTTCGATATTTTTGTCTCTTCTGGCAAAGAGGGGGTTCGAAAACCGAATGCAAGAATATATCTTTTGGCATGTGATAAATTGGGTGTAAAACCAGAACAATGTCTGTTCATGGACGATACAGAAGAAAATATTATAGGAGCACAGAATGTGGGCATGCATGCAATTCCTTGGCAAAACCCGGAATCAGGGTATGAATTATTTGTGAAATTACTGAAAAATAAGTCTCAGGCCCAACACGCGGCTGCAAGCGACTTTGCTAAGGCTTAGCGAGTGGATGCTTAATCCCGGTTTTGGATTTTTTGTTACAATTATTGGATACAAATCGGATGTGGCCAGGCGCCTGAGCTACCAGTCGTTATACGGTGGGTTGGTATGACCTTATTATATAAACTTGTTTACTGGGCCGGCATGCTCGCCGAGGTGGTGATCCGCTATCCCTACCAGAAAACTGCCAGGGAAGGCGTGAAGACCGATCAGCGTGTTTCGCGCACCGAAACCATCCTGCTGACCCTGATGACGCTGGTCGCCCTGGTCATCCCGCTGGTCTATTCGCTGACGCCCTGGCTGGATTTTGCCAATTACCACCTGTCAGCCTGGATGGGCGTGGGCGGCATGCTCCTGCTGGTTTTCTCCGTATTCATATTCGGGCGCGCCCACAGGGACCTGAAAACCAACTGGTCACCTTCGCTCGAGATTCGCCGCGACCACACGCTGGTGACAGACGGGATCTATCGCATCATCCGCCACCCGATGTATCTCAGCCAGTCCATCTGGGTGATCGCCCAGATCTTGCTGTTGCAGAACTGGCTGGCAGGTCCGCTCGACCTGCTCTTCTTCATCCCGTATTATTTCCTGCGTGTACGGGCGGAGGAGCAGATGCTGCTGGATGCCTTCGGGGATGCGTACCGCGAGTATATGAAAAAAACGGGTGGGCTGGTCCCAAAAATTTAATACACCGAAAATAGGTGCCCGGCCCAATTCGAACTGCATGCAGTGTTCCTGGTGTAAGGAGATTCTATATGGCAAAACAAAATGTTGGCAGAACGGCGCTTGGCACAGCCATATGCCGGTTGATCGAACAGTACCAACCCGCTCAGACGCGCCTGTTTAACGACCCGGTGGTCAAAGAGCTGGTCGGCGCTCCCATCCGGCTGATGATGCAGTTCGCCTGGCTGCGGAATTATACGGTCCGGCAGACGGATGCTGTCGCCCGGGGAATTTTTGGTGTGCAAATTTGCCGCACCCGTTATATCGATGACCTACTCCAGACCGCCCTTTCCCGGGGGATCGGGCAGGTGGTGATACTGGGCGCGGGTCTGGATACGCGGCCCTATCGCTTGCCCGGGATGGATGTAGTAAAGGTGTTCGAGGTTGACCTGCCGGTAGTGCAGGAGGATAAAAAGAAGAAGATCAAAAAAAAACTGGGGGGATTGCCGGAAAACATCATCTATATTCCGATCGACTTCGACACCCAGAACCTGGAAACCGTGTTTGCCGGGGTGACTTTCGACTGTTCCAGGCCAGCGGTTTTCATCTGGGAAGGCGTCACCCAATACATCCAGCCAGAAGCCGTCCGACAGACACTGGCATTTGTTGGACGATGCGCCCCCGGAAGCATTCTCATATTTACGTACGTCCTGAAAAGCCTCCTCGAGCGCCGCTCCGATATTCCAGGTGCAGACCATCTGCTGGATACAGTTGCGAAAACTGCCCCCTGGATCTTTGGGCTGGAACCTTCCAATTTACCGGCATACTTGAAACCGTTTCAGCTTGCCCTGGTTGCAGATGTTGGGCAAACTGATTATCAGGAAAAATATCTCCAGCCAGTAGGGCGGAACCTGGTCGTGTTCGCAGGCGAGCGGATCGTTCAGGCTAGGGTTGTTTGAGAGGGAACCTGCCGGTTTATTTCACGCCGGATAACGAAAGCTGGTGCTTACCAGATCCACGGCAATAAACGGAAGCGAACCCGTCTGGCATATTCCTCGTAGCCCGGCAGTTCTTGTTGAAGCGTACGGTCTTCCAGGACGGTCCGCAGGATGAACAATACGCCGATCAGCCCACCCGGAACCAACGCCCAGAGCGAACCGAGCAAGAGCGGTATGGATAGAATGAGAATGATGACGCCCAGGTACATGGGGTGTCTTATCCGGCGATATGGGCCGGAATCGATCACGCGCTGGTTGCGCTCCTCCTGGATGCGCACCGTGCGGGAGAGAAATGTGTTCACGGAGACAGTCCACCAGACCAGGAAACCGGCCAAGGCTCCCCCCACCCAACCCAAACCTTGCAGGGCCGGTGCGGCGGGCGCCCAGCCGAATTGCCCGGCATCCAACCCCGCCAGGATCAACATACCCACCAGGAGCAGGGTATATATGCCAAGGATGGCTTTGTCCCAGCTTTTGGTATTCTGTCCGACCTGGCTGCGCTCGTTGAGTTGCCCCGGATCATTACGCAGGCTCCACAAACCATAGAAGGTCAGGAACGCCGCAAAGGCCGTTATGAACAACCAGGCCTGCAGCCAGTCCAACCGGCCGGCCGGGAGGAACAGGAGCGCCGCCAGGATGAGAATGACCCCCAGAAGATTAATCAACAGGGAGATCTTCGAAACTTTGGCAGGGGTAGACCCTGGCTTCTCAGGGATGGGTTGGGACATGCATCTCCTCTATTGGAAAAATTAATTATCTGATAAATGGCTGGATGGACTCCAGGATTTCCACCGAGCCCCTGCCACCATCCACGCGCACCCGCTCGCCGGTCTTAAGCCGCAGGGTTGCATTGCCGCAGCCCACCACCGCCGGGATCCCCAGCTCGCGCGCCACGATGGCGGCATGGGATAGCGGCGCCCCCACGTCGGTTACCACTGCCGCAGCGCGCGGGAAGAGCGGCGTCCAGCCGACATTGGTAACATTTGTCACCAGGATCTCTCCTGCCTGCAACTGGTCGCCTTCTTCGTAATTGGCGATCACCCGCACCTGCCCCTCCACAACACCAGCCGCTCCCGGGAAGCCGGTGATGAGGGCAGTGGCTGGTGCATTACCGCCTTGTGCATCGAAGATATCATTGCGGTGTGCAGGATCTGCGGCCCATTGGAATGGGTCGAATTGCCCGCGCACCAGCACGGGGTACGGCGGCAGGGCGCAATAACGCTGGTATGCCTTCCGCCGGGCCGGGATATGGATGAAGGAGCCCCGGTCACCTGCGAGTGCCCTCAGGATCTCCTCGATCGATAGAAAGAAAATGTCCTCGCTCTGCCCGGTCAGCGCACCTGCGCGCTGGACGAAGACGCGCAGCACCCACATGGCCCGGACTATTTCCGTCCGCGCCGCCTCGCGTTCGTGGGCAACCGCTGACCAGCGTTCGATCTGCCGCCGCAGTGACTTTTCCTTGCGCGGGTAACGCCTCCGCATCCACTCCAGGGCTGCCTGGCGGGTGGCTGCCTGCCGTTCGAGCAGTTCTGTGGCACTTTGCTTCAATTGGCCTATGTCGGCCAGCTGCCGGTCGATCCACTCCGGGTCCTCCGCCGGGCGCGGCATGGAGATTTCCGCCTCGTGCGGGCTGCGGTGGCCATACAGCCGCATAAATGTTTCCCGGTCGATCACGCCTTTGGCCAACTGCGCCAGCCCCAGCAGTGGTCCGAGACTTGCCAGGGGACCGGAATTGAGCCCAGGCCCCGTCAGCAATGCATTCGCGTCGTCCTCACCCACCAGCTTCTGCAGGTTGCGCGGTATTGTCAGGATGGCTGCCCCGCCTTGATTCGCGGAGGCCTGTACCATCCGGCAGCACTCCACGAAGAAAGGCAGGATGTCTGCTTGCCAGAGAGCCACCAGTCCGGCTGGGTCGGAAACCGTCTGGATGCGCCTCTTGAGCTCCTCGCAGCGCTCCGGCGCCTCCCTCAGGAACACAGGCAGGCGCTTCAGGTTGGCGCTCATGTGGGACAGGTCACGCAGCGCCGGCGGCAGGGCCCGGCGCAGCACCCACCAGGGCGATAACCGGACGATTGGGATCTCAACACCTTCCGGAAGCCTCCCGAAGCCCGTCTCGACCAGCCCTGCGAAACTCTTCGGGCTGACCCCAAAGGCAGCCGCCAGTGAAGCCGCCTCGCTCAAGTTCTTGTAAAGCCGCCCGGCCAGGTTGCCGTAAGGGTGGGGGCCGTAGGAGGGGTCTGCATTGTCAAGCAGGATTTTTACGAACGACCAGGTGCAGGGCGTCATCACATCGGGGACTGCCTCGCCATAGTTCGAGCGGGTCCACAGGAAATCTCCGGTCAGGCTGTCGTTCCACTCCCCCTCCGCCGGGTTGTGCCCGTGCAGGCGCGTGATCGGGCGGGCTTGCAGAATGAAGAACCGGCCATGCTCGAGAGCCCACTCGATATCCATCGGTTGTTGATAAAGTTCTTCTATCTTCACTCCCATGCGGGCCAGCCCTGCAGCCTGGGAGGGTTTGAGGACTGCCCGGCTGCGCTGGTCCTCCGGCACTGGCTGCTCTTGCGTACCTTTTACGTTGGGCACGCTCATCCTATCTTTCTGGCTGATCTGCTGTTGGACGACTTTCCCGCTGATCTTGTCCACCGTGTAAGTATCCGGTGTGACCTTTCCTCCCACCACGGCTTCACCCAGCCCCCACGCCGCGTTGATGGTCACCCGGTCACTCCGGCCTGTCAGTGCATCCGCAGTGAACATGATCCCGGCTGCTTCGGCCGGAACAAGTTCCTGTATCACCACCGCTAGGTTCAACCCTTCAAATTCAATGCCTCTCAGCACGCGGTAGCCGATCGCCCGGGCTGTCCACAAGGAAGCCCAGCAGCGTTTGACTGCCTCCAGGACCTGTGCTTCCCCGCGGATATTGAGATACGTCTCCATCTGGCCGGCAAACGACATCCCTGGCAGGTCTTCTGCTGTGGCGGAGGAACGGACTGCCACGGCAGCATCCTTATGATCTGCGTACGCGGCTGAAATAGCCGCGCGGATCTCTGCCGGGATCACCGCTGCGGCGAAGAGCATATCGATCTGCCGGTTGATTAATTCCAGACTTTCAGAATGCTCGAGGTCGGCTCCCTTGAGCGCTGCCAATATCCGCGGTTGAAGCCCGTTTTCCGCGACGAAACGCCGGTAGGCCTGCGTGGTCACATGGAAACCGCCCGGCACTGGCAACCCGGCCCGCGAGAGTTTTGCGAGCGACATGCCCTTGCCTCCCACGTTTTCGAGGCTGGCTTGCGGATCAGAAAGGGGAAGGATGAATTGCGACAATGTAATCTCCATGCTTGAAAGTTTGTCCCGGATATTCATTCAGCACGACCGGCCAGGCTGGTGCATGCTCCGTGATTATCCCACCATCCTGCCTGATCGGTGCTCCACTTCATCGGCTGGCGTGCTTTCATTTCTGCACCCCGCCTGAGGCTGGATAAAATCTATGTGATTGTAATCAATTTAATAAGAGAAATGCAAACACCCTCTTCCATCTAATGGTGAAGAGGGTATTCGTTGGGTCCAATGGAATAACATTGCAGGGCTTGCGTGGTTATTTCTAGGTAATGAGTCTGTCGGAATGCTATTCCTTCACCTGCAGGGAAAGATAGAGTTGGATGCCCATCTGGGAGATCTGGTCTTTCTGGGCTTCCAGCCAGTCAATATGACCTTCCTCTTCCTTAAGGATGGAGGTGAGCAGGTCCCGCGTGCCGTGATCGACCAACTCCCCGGCTTGCTGGATTGCAGCGTTGTAGTTCGCAACCGCCCCGGCTTCGGATTCGTGATCGTGGCTCAACTGGTCTTCAACGGTGGTGCCGATATGCATGGGGTTGATCTTGCTGACAGTCGATTTGCCTTCCAGGAAGATGATGCGGCCGATCAACATTTCAGCGTGCCGCATTTCGTCCTTCGCCCGGCCCTCCACCGCCTTATGCAGGCGCGCGTAGCCCCAGTTGTCACACATCTCAGAGTGGACCATGTACTGGCTGACTGCGGTCAGTTCGTCGGCGAGCAGCGCATTCAAAGTTTCAATGACTTTCGGATTGCCTTTCATGGGAAAATTTCCTTTCTTTGTTTGTGAAATATTAGTGCCCGTAGTTTTCTTCGGATGTTTTCTCGAACAGTTCTTTCAGTGACAGTTTCGTCCAGGGAACGATCTTGTTTATATCCAGGCCAAGTTTTGCTGCCACGCCACGTCCATAAGCCGGGTCGGCTTTGAAGAAATGCACCAATTGGCGTACCTGGATGCGTTCCGGTACGTCCTGCATGGCCTCGGCCAGGTTGCTGAATAGCTGTTCCTTCTGGTTGGTGTCCATCAGGCGGAATAAAGCCCCGGGCTGGGAGTAGTCATCATTACCTGCCCGGTGGTCGTAACGATCTGCATCTCCGGAGATCTTGAGCGGCGGCTCCAGGAATTTTTCGTTCTGCACCGGGCCGCCGAAGCTGTTCGGCTCGTAGTTGATCGCACCGCCGGAATTGCCGTCGAAGCGCATGTTGCCGTCCCGCTGGTAATTGTTGACTTCCATGAGCGGCCGGTTGACCGGCAGGGCGGCGTAATTCACACCCACCCGGTAGCGGTGCGCATCGGCATAGGAGAATATGCCGCGCCTGGAGCATTTTGTCGGGGGAAAAACCGATCCCGGGGACTATGTTGGAGGGTTCAAAGGCAGCCTGCTCGATCTCGGCAAAATAGTTATCGGCGTTGCGGTTCAATTCCAGGATGCCAACCTCGATCAGCGGATAATCGGCGTGAGGCCAGACCTTGGTCAGGTCGAAGGGGTTGAGATGGTAGGTCTCGGCTTCCATTTCGGGCATGATCTGCACGCTGAACTTCCACTTGGGGAAATCCCTCTGCTCGATCGCCTCGAACAGGTCACGCTGCGAGCTTTCGCGGTCTTTCGCGATCACGGCCGCGCCCTCGGCGTTGGTCCAGGTCCTGATGCCCTGCATCACCTTGAAGTGGAACTTGACCCAGAAGCGTTCGTTCTTGGCATTGATGAAACTGTAGGTATGGCTGCCGTAGCCATTTACGAAGCGGTAGCCTTGCGGCAGGCCGCGGTCACTGAACAGGATGGTCACCTGGTGTAGGCTTTCGGGCGAAAGCGACCAGAAATCCCACATGGCGGTGGTGGAGCGCAGGTTGGTTTTGGGATCGCGTTTCTGGGTATGAATGAAATCGGGGAATTTTAAGGGGTCGCGAATGAAGAAGACCGGCGTGTTGTTGCCCACCATGTCCCAGTTGCCGTCCTCGGTGTAGAACTTGATGGCGAAGCCGCGCACATCCCGCTCGGCATCCGCCGCGCCGCGTTCCCCGGCGACCGTGGAGAAGCGCAGCAGGCAGGGGGTCTCCTGGCCGACTTTGGAGAAAACCTTGGCCTTCGAATAGTGCGTGATGTCATTGGTGATGGTCAGCGTTCCGAACGCACCCGAGCCTTTGGCATGCACGATGCGTTCCGGCACACGTTCGCGGTTGAAGGTGGCCAGTTTCTCCAGCAGTTGATAATCCTGCAGAAGGATGGGGCCGCGCGGGCCGGCTGTCAGCGAGTTCTGATTATCGCCCACCGGCTGCCCACCGGCAGTGGTCAATTGCTTTTTTTTTCTCATGCAATTTTCTCCTTTTCTGTAAAAATGATCTTTTGACAATCCGGGCACAGCCCGTAAAAATTGAGCTGGTGGCGGGTGATCTGGAAACCGGAAAACTGCTGCATCTCAGCCACCAGCCGGCGCACCGGCGTATCCAATTCTCCATCCACGATCTTCTGGCAGTTCGTGCAGATCAGGTGGGGATGGGGAAACGGGCGGCTGCCATCGAAATGGCTGTCGTCGCGTAGAGAGATCTCGAACACCTCGCCCAATTCCTTCAACAGGTCAAGGGTCTTGTAAACAGTGGCAAGGCTCATGCTGGGGAACTGGACCTGGATCTGCTCATACAATTGCGCTGCGCTGGGGTGATCCTGGCTGGCCGCGACTAGCCTGACAAGCGCCATCCGCTGGGGGGTCATGCGATAGGAGCGTTGGTGGAGTTTTGCGAGCAGTTGTTCGTAGCGTGTTGGGTTGTCGTTTATGGGATAATTCATTTGATAATTATTCTCTTTGGAAAATCATTCTTGCTAACGATTATACCACCAGTATGGATTGCTTTCTCAAAGGGTTGGGGCTAGAATGCAACCTGGATGGTTGCCTGGCAGATCCCAGGCCCGCCTGTCGATCCTGCTCTCTTCCCCTGAAACCTTGACATCCTGGAGATGAATGCAATGAACCTTGAAATGAAACCTGAAACCCTGTCCCGCTTATGCGATCCGTTCACGCATGAACCCTTGCAGCTGGACCAGCATTGCCTGGTCAACCCTGTATCCGGGAAAACCTTCCCCGTCCGGGATGGGATTGCCATATTCTTGGAGCAGGCCGACGTCAGCGGGGAGAATCAGCGTTACCAGGTCCTCTATGATCGCATTGCACCGCTCTATGATCTTATCGGGAAGCTCTATGCCCGCTTTAAAAGCGGCGGATTGGAAAAACGCCGCATGGAATATCTGCGGGAAATGGAAATCGAATTGGGCGATTCCGTTCTCGAAGTTTCGGTCGGCACAGGTGCAAACCTGCAATTTCTCCCACACACCGCACGTTATTTCGGGTTGGATATTTCCATGGGTATGTTCAGGCAGTGCCAGCGCCATATCAGGAGATGGGGCCTGGATGTCGATCTTTTCCAGGGTGCGGCGGAGCACCTGCCCTTCCGGGAGGCCTCCTTCGATGCAGTCCTGCACATGGGCGGGATCAATTTCTTCAACGACATCCCCCAGGCACTGCGCGAGATGATACGGGTCGCCAGGCCCGGTACCAAATTTGTCATCGTGGATGAGACTGAAAAAGTTGCAAAACGCTATGAGAACACCGCTGCGGCAGGTGTGTTTTACGGCAACCGGCCCAGGGTTATTGCCGCCCCGCTGGACTCGCTTCCGAAAGAGATGCAGGAGATTAACGCCGTGGAAATCTGTGACGGAGAGTTGTACTGCTTGACTTTCAGGAAACCCTTGTAGCCTTTTACATCTCCCGACTGCCCACCGTCACCAGCATGAAACGACTCATGCGGCGGCGCTGTAGTTGAACCCTCAGCCCGGCTTGGGCAAACATTTCTCGCACCGTGGCAGGCTCGATCTGCCTGCCATGCCGGCGGAGTCTCCTCAGCCCGAATGGGAGAAAAATATCGACCAGTACGAAGACCCCACCTGGACGCAACACCCGCCTCACCTGCCGGAGGGCCTGCAACTGGTCCTGCCAGTGATGGAAGGAGGCGGTGCTCAGGACCACATCCACGGATTCATCCGGGAGCGGCAAAGCCTCCGCCATGCTGACGTGGAATTGCGCCTGCGGGGTCAGGCGCCGGGCTTCCTTCACCATCCCCTCAGCCGCGTCAACGCCGGTAAGCCGGGCGGCCGGCCAGCGTGCGCCCGCCATGCGCAACAGCCGGCCGGTTCCGCAGCCAATATCCAGGATATCCTCAGGCGTGAGACCTTTCGGGACCGAATCCAGCGCGATGCGGTGGATGCGGTCGAAGAAAAAGCGCTGGGACAATAGATCTTCATAAGTGCTGGAACGGCGTTCAAAACTTTGCACATCATCTTCGTCAGGGGGATTGTTCATTACTGGCCTCGGGTGAATGGTATTTGAGTCAACATGACCATCCTACTTTACCACGTGCCTGCGGTTTTGCAAGAGCCTCAGGCGGCATTGGGAATGGTTTTCCCAAAAATCAACCACGCATTTCCATGTTCTTTCTTCACCCACACACAATTCATTACAACAGGTATGGCAGCAGGCGCCACGTCCTTTTCATATATTTTCGGTACTCCTCGCCGAACTCCCTGACCAGCATCGCCTCCTCGGCTTTGATTCTCCTCCCATAAGCCATCCCCATCACCAGTATCACCAGGCAAACCGCCATCCAATTTGCCTGGCTGGCCGGCAGCCCTATCCAGACCAACAGCGTCCCAAGGTAGCCCGGATGCCGGATGATACGATAAGGCCCTTCCTCGACTATTTTCTGACCCTCCGAAATGGTAAGGATGCGCGTGTAGAAGCGCCCCAAAGTCTGCATCGACCACAGCCGGATTGCCAGACCCATTATCATCAAGGTGATGCCCACCACGCTGGCAACCCCTGCAGCCGGGAACCTGCCCAGGGAGAAGTGATTCAGGATTGGGGCAAGAAAAATCCCGATCGGGTAGGCAGCCCCGATGAGTATCGCCGTTCCCTGGTCAAAGGCATTTGGCTTGAGGGATTTGGCCCGCCTGCCCCTCCGCATAAAGAGTTCCAGGCCGAAATAGATCACGAGTAAAGCGTATCCGCTAATTGAAGAGATCATCTATGCTGCCTCGCAAGGGTCACTTCTGCCTCTTTAAGATATGAAGATTGTAGTGATATTTCACCTTTTCCATGAGGGGCGCATGGTCCGGCGCTTGTCTCGCACCAGGATTGTACTACTATGCTCAATCTACCCGCCTCCAGCCCCAATTCTATAGGTGGTACCAGCAGAGTGTAGGATAAGCCTTCCCTTACCGGAAACCTTCCACCCTCACAAGACGTATGACTCCATTGACAGGATTTTCATCTTGGTCGGCCTGTGCGCAAGCCTTGCATGCATTCAGTTCAACTCTCTGATGGTTTCTTGTGATGAGCATGGCTCCTGTGCTATACTCGCTTTCAAGAACGAAAGGTTAAGGTAATCGCATGACCACGGTTCTATCCACCCTGGGTTGCCTGCTCTTTTTTACTTTTGTGATCCTTGTCATATTCCTGGTCTCCGCCATTAGAAAAGTTCCCGAAAACGAGAAATGGATTGTCTCCCGGTTGGGCCAGACCAGCCTCAAAGGCCCTGGCACGTTTTTTCAGATCCCGTTGATCGACCAGGTTAAAAAAGTTCCTGTGGGGGAGCAGCCTACCAATATCCAGGACCAGATCTGCATTACAAAAGACAAGGCCTCTGTCATCATCCACATGATCGTTTACAGCCGGGTGATGGATCCGGTAAAATATTCCTCGCAAATAAGCCTGCATCGGGAGGATTTCGTTCATCTCGCATCGAGCACGCTCAAGGAAACGGTCAGTGCGCGCTTTCTCGACCAGGTTTTGTCCGCCAGGGATGAGCTGGGGGCGGAAGTATCTGACAAACTGAATGGTGAGATCGGTCCCAACCTGGGCATGAAAATTGAAAAAGTCAAGATCATGGATATCGCCGTCTCCCAGGAGATCCTGGCTTCCATGTCCAAAACCGAATTCCCGGCCGAATGTCCGGGCTGTGGCGCTCCGGTCAACAGCCAGGCAGCCAAAGGGTCCAGGCAAATCAAATGTGAATATTGCGGATATTTAATAAAATTGTAATGTAAGAATGATAATATTCTTTTCAGAGACCGTGATGGTGCCTCACATTGATCTTTCATCGCTGCCATCCCATTCATTGGATCATCCTCTTCCCGGGATGGTTTAAGTAAACCGGGCACTTCTAAACGAGGCTGAAAATGGAAATTCCTTTACAGGCTCTGGTTGAGTGTACAGACGGTGTTTGTGGGCGTTCCGTCTATGTGCTGATAAATCCGGTTGTTGACGGGGTCACCCACCTGGTGGTGCGTGAGGATTCGTCCGGCAAGGAATACATTGTACCGGTTGAATTTGTGTCCGAAACCATATCCGGTACGATCCAGCTGCGTTGCAGCCAGGCCAGGCTGAAGAAAATGCGTCCATTTATAAAAACGACTTTTATCGAAGAGAAGATACCATATAGCAGTTATGGATCTGGTTCTGGAATGTACGGCCTGGGCTCGTACTACTTCATACCATATGTAACCCCTGAGATGACGGTGAAAGTCTCCGTGGAGCATAAACAGATCCCGCCGGGAGAGCTGGTGGTGAACCGTGGAACGCGCGTGCAGGCTACGGATGGCTATATTGGAAACGTTGACGAATTCGTTGTCAACCCCCAGAACGGCCATATTACCCACGTGGTGATGCGGGAAGGATATCTGTGGGGACGGAAGGATGTGATCATTCCCGTCTCTGCAATGGGTGATGTCCTCGACAATATTGTTTACCTGAAACTCGATAAGAAGCAGGTTGAGTCCCTGCCGACCTTCCCCGTTCACAGGCGCTGGTCCTGATGATCGAACATGGTGATTTGGGTTTCCGTATCATCCAATTGCTTGAGCCAAAAGATTGATCAAAGGAAAGGAAAAATACATGGAAATAGGTCCTCTTGAATACGTGGTGATTGGTGTGCAGGATCAGAAATTGACCAGTGGGTTGATCTCGGAACTGGACGCGATCCAGGAATCTGGTCAGATCTATGTGGTTGACCTGATCTTCGTCACGAAAGCAGCCGATGAGTCCGTGACGATGCGGGAAATGAGCGATTTGATCGAGGAGGCCCCCGGGGTTTTCGGCAACGTCGCCGGCAACCTGATGGGATTGTTGACGAAGCAGGATATTGATCAACTGACCGGGCAGATTCCCCCCGACAGGTCAGCCTTTGTGATCCTGTTCGAACATGCCTGGGTGATCGGGCTGACGGAAGCGGTCCGCAAGGGTGGCGGAGTGGTCTATTCCGGAGGAATGGTTTCGCATGAAGTGTTGGCGCATGTCAGTGCTGAACTGGCAGCCGGAAAGGAAGGTAAAAATGCCTAGAGGATTTGGTGGTGGTTTCAGAGGCGGTTTTAGAGGCGGTGGATTTGGGATGAGAAGGATCGGCATGCCTTTGATCGGGATGGGCGGCTTTGGAATGGGCCCATTATTTACCGGCCTGATGGCAGGCGGGTTGGGTTACATGCTGGGCAGTAATGCCAATCAGGGACAGAACCCTCAGGTGGTGCAGATGATGCCGGCCAACCAGGGGCAGCAGGCCGCCCCGGCGGGTCCGACCAGCGTGGATACCCTGGCCCAGCTCAAACTGCTGGGTGAGTTGCACGACAAGGGTGTCCTGACCGACGAAGAGTTCACCCGCGAAAAGAACCGCCTCCTGGGACATTAATCACAAGACTTGAGCAGATGTCCGGTTGGGCATCTGCTTTTCTTGCTCGAATTTCCTTCATCCAGGGTATTCGCATGAAGGTCACTATTTGTTACACGGAATTTCAATTTTTATCGGAGTTGTCAATATGAGCGTCATGAATCGAAACGGAAATCTTTATTATCCTCTGGCTGGTGGGATCGACTTGCAGTCCATCATGCGCCAGGTATATACCTGGATGGTTCTGGGTATGCTGCTGACCGCGGGTGTTGCCTATCTCACAGTGAGTACGGCTCTGATCAATCTTGCCGCGAACCCGATTATTTTATTGGTCGCGATCATCGCTGAATTTGGACTGGTGATTGGAATAAGTCGCGGCCTCAGCCGGTTTTCTTCAGCCACGGCAGCCATGCTATTCATGCTGTATGCTGCGCTGAACGGATTTACGCTTTCGCTGGTGTTTCTGGCTTTCAGCATAGAATCGGTTTTCTTGGCGTTCGCCGCAACAGGTGCCCTGTTCGCTGTGATGTCCATCATCGGGTATACCACGAGGGTGGATCTATCTAAGCTGGGTACCTACCTGATGATGGCCGTCATTGGGCTGGTAATTGCGATGCTGATCAACCTGTTCGTCAGCAGCGGCCTGCTGGATACGCTCATCAGCATGGCGGGTGTCCTGATTTTCACCGCCCTGACCGCCTATGACACGCAGCGCATCGGCCGCATGGCAGCCGAAATGAGCATGAATGGCGAAGCCGAAGTGAAGTTCGGCATCTTCGGAGCGCTCAAACTCTACCTGGACTTCATCAACATGTTCCTCTTCGTGCTCCGGCTGACAGGTCGCCGTCGATAAGGCGATGATTGAGCCAAAATTATCATCTCTTGCACAGGTCACAAATTCATTTTGAGACCTGTGCCATTTTTAAGGCCTGCCGTCCAGGCGGGCCTTTGAGTCGTCCCCGCAGGAATTTCTCCGCTCCGTATGGTCAGCCTTTTATGCTGTCCGGCTGGGATCAAACCTTCCAGGGACAATTAAATACCTGGTTTTCCTGTATTGGAGGCGGTTATTGCATGGCTGCTATCGATCGAACCAATTCTGGAAGAAGTCCATTGTATAATGAGCTGACACGATTGGAGTGAATCCATGCCAGGTACCCCATTTTGGTCGAAACCGGTCGATGAGATCGCCCAGGGCTTGAACTCCTCAATCACAGGCCTGAGCGAAATAAACGCCCGGGAAATCCTGCAACGGGTGGGACCGAACAGCACGCAATCCAAAAAACGGGTCACGCCGTTGGGACTGTTCCTCAATCAATTCAAAAGCCCCATCGTCCTCATCCTTATATTTGCCACCCTGATCTCGGCCTTTCTCAAGGATTGGGCGGATGCCATCATCATCCTGTTGATCGTGATGGGCAGCGCCCTGCTCAGTTTCTTCCAGGAATACAATGCCAACAATGCCGCCGAGAAGTTAAAGGAGCAGGTCTCCTTCAAGACGACGGTTGTGCGGGATGGAAAAACCATTTCCGTCCCGACCGATGCGGTTGTTCCCGGTGATGTGGTCCTGCTGGCAGCCGGCAGCCTGATCCCGGCGGATGGGCTCGTGATCGAAGCCCGGGATTTCTTCGTGAACCAGGCCGTGCTGACCGGCGAGACTTTCCCGGTGGAGAAAATGCCGGGCATACTCCCTGAAAGCACCGGGTTGGCTGAACGTACCAATGTGGTTTTCATGGGGACAAATGTCAGTAGTGGCGACGCTAGGGTTCTCATTGTTGAAACCGGGTTGAACACCGCCTTCGGTCAGATCGCCGGTCGCCTGACCCTGCGTCCGCCTGAGAACGAGTTCGAGCGCGGCATCCGCAAGTTGGGTTTTTTACTCACCGAGGTTATGTTCATCCTTGTGCTGGGCATATTTTTCTTCAATGTGCTCTTGCATAAGCCGGTGTTCGATTCGCTGCTCTTTTCGATCGCGCTGGCAGTCGGGTTGACGCCTCAACTTCTGCCTGCCATCATTAACATTAACCTATCCAAGGGCTCGCAGGACATGGCGAAACATGGCGTCATTGTGCGCCGGTTGGAATCGATCGAGAATTTCGGCAGTATGGATATTCTTTGCACCGACAAGACCGGCACACTTACGGAGGGGGTGGTGCATCTGGATGGTGCGCTGGATGTGAACGGCGCACCCTCTGATCAAGTAAGTTTGTACGCGTACCTGAATGCGCACATGCAGACGGGGCTGCCCAATCCGCTGGATGAAGCAATTGTAAAAACAGGCGCCTCGGGAGCGGATGCGTACACCAAGTTGGATGAGATCCCCTATGACTTTATCCGCAAACGATTAACCGTGGTCGTTGAGAAGAATGGTTCAGCGCCAACCATGCTCACGAAAGGTGCGCTGGAGAATGTGCTGGCGGCATGTGCGCGCATCCAGGTCGGGAACGAGGAAAAAAACCTGGATGCCGCTCAGCAGGCCAGCCTCCAGGAAAAATACGAGGCATGGAGCGCCCAGGGCTACCGGGTCCTGGGGGTGGCATTCAAATCCGTCGGTGGACAGGTCCATCCCTTTTCCAAGGCAGGCGAAACCGGCATGACTTTCGCCGGGTTCCTGTTGTTCTTCGATCCTCCCAAGGCAGGCGTGCAGGATACCATTCTGGCGTTGGAAAAGTTGGGCGTCCGGCTCAAAGTGATCACGGGTGACAATAAATTGGTGGCGCGCCATACCGGGCAGGCGGTGGGGCTGGGGGATGCCAGGGTCCTGACCGGTGCGGAACTGGACGACATGCACGACGAAGCCCTCTGGCATGCGGTGGAGCAGACCACCATTTTCGCCGGGGTGGACCCCAACCAGAAGGAGCGCATCATTCTTGCGCTCAAGAAGCGCGGGCACGTGGTGGGTTACATGGGCGATGGCATTAACGACGCACCCTCCCTTCACAGCGCGGATGTGGGCATCTCGGTGGCAAATGCCGTGGATGTTGCCAAGGAAGCCGCCGACCTGGTGCTGCTCAAACAGGACCTGGATGTGTTGCGCGAAGGCATCGTCGAGGGGCGAAAAACCTTCGCCAATACTCTCAAGTATGTATTTATGGCGACCAGCGCCAACTTTGGCAACATGTTCAGCATGGCCGGGGCTTCGCTTTTCCTACCATTCCTGCCAATGCTTCCCAAGCAGATCCTGCTGATCAACTTCATGACCGACCTGCCCGAGATGACCATTGCGAGAGACCGCGTGGATGATGTGTTTGTCGAACGTCCGCACCGCATGGACATCAAATTCATCCGCCGCTTTATGCTGATCTTTGGCCCGCTCAGTTCCGTTTTCGATTACGCCACTTTTGGTGTGCTGCTCTGGCTGATGAAAGCCAATCAGCAGAATTTTCAAACGGGTTGGTTCATTGAGTCCATCCTGTCAGCAGGAGTGGTGGTATTTGCGGTGCGCACGCGCCTGCCGTTCACGCACAGTCGTCCCAGCCACCTCATGCTGGCTGTCACCGGGGCGGTCATCCTGGTTACGTTGTTGCTGCCCTACTCGCCGCTGGCAGGCTTGCTGGGCTTTGTGCCGCTTTCATGGCCGTATCTGCTGATCATCTTTGGGATCGTGGTGCTCTACTTCCTTTCCGCGGAACTGACCAAGCGCTTGTTCTATCGCCAGGCAAGAAATAATGGATGATGACTTTAAAAAAATAAAGAAAGGAAAGGCGATCAGCCATAAAATAACATGATGCGTGGAGGCGGCGGAGGTGGTGGTTATGGCGGAGGCGGTGGTCGTTTCGGTCTGATGATCAATGCACCGGAGGAGAAACCCCGGGTCACCTGGAGTCTCCTCAGGCGCGTTCTGGGTTATTCGCGCTCCTACCTCTGGTTGATCTTCTTGATGTTGATCGCAACCCTGGTCACCATCGGGTTGTCGCTGCTGACTCCTTTGATCCTGCGCGACCTGATCGACCGGACCCTGCCCGACAAGGATCTGCACCGGCTGTTGTGGCTGGTCATTGCAATGCTGGCAATTCCCCTGTTGACCAGCGGGTTGAACGTCTGGCTCAGGCAGTTAAACTCCCGCGTGGGTGAAGGCGTGGTCTACGACCTGCGTGGGGAGCTTTTCTCGCACTTGCAACGCATGTCACTGAGCTTTTATACGCATACCAAGGTGGGTGAGCTGATCAGCCGCTTTAACAACGATGTGGTCGGCGCGCAGAGCGCCATCAGCAACACCTTCGTCAACATCGTCACGAGCCTGATCCAGGCGGTTGCCTTGCTGGTGGTGATGTTCACGCTGGAGTGGCGCCTGACCATCATCAGCATCCTCATCCTGCCTTTCTTCCTGGTGCTCTCACGCAACTTGGGCAGGCGCCTGCGCGACATTGCCCGCCTGCAGTTGGATTTCAATGCAAAAATGAATGCCGTCCTGAACGAGCTGCTCAATATCAGCGGGGCCTTGCTGGTCAAGCTGTTCGGGCGGACGGTCGAGGAAGACGCACGCTTCAATGCGCGCTCCGCCGAGGTGCGACAGAGCAACATCCAGCGGGCGGTCACCGGTACGCTCTTCTTTGCCAGCATTGGATTGATGAGTTCCATCGGCGTGGCGCTCGTTTATGGCATCGGCGGTTACCTGGTGATCCAGCAGGCCATGACGATCGGTACCATCGTCGCCCTGGGGGCATACCTGGGCAGCCTGTACGGGGCTCTGCAGACCCTGACCAACGCGCCGGTGGATTTTGCCACCTCCATGGTCAGTTTCGAACGGGTCTTCGAGGTGCTCGACCTGCCGCTCGAGATCGCCGAAAAGCCCGGGGCTTACCCGCTCGAAACGGTGCGCGGCGGGTTGGTGTTCGAGGATGTCAACTTCCGTTACACGATGGATGAGAGGGGCTTGTTAAAAGATGTCATCCGCCACGGGCAGATGCAGGATGTCAAGGCAGTCCTGTCGGGTGACCAGGTGGAAAAGCCCCGCAACGGTGAGAATGAAGAAGATACGGTCATGGCCATCCACACCCAGGCGCGTGACGAGGTGCTGGAACATGTTTCCTTCCGGGCCGAGCCCGGCCAGCTGGTGGCATTGGTCGGACCGAGCGGAGCCGGCAAGACCACCCTGACCTATCTCATCCCACGCCTGTACGACCCGACCAGCGGCCGCATCCTGATCGATGGGCACGACCTGCGGGATGTGACCCTGGTTTCCCTGACCAACCAGATCGGTATGGTCACCCAGGAGACTTATCTGTTCCACGATACCATCGGGGTCAACCTGCTGTACGCACGCGGCTCCGCCACGCAGGCCGAGGTGGAAGTAGCCGCCCGGGCCGCCAACATTCATGATTTCGTGATGGAACTGCCGGGTGGCTACGAGACCATCGTCGGTGAGCGCGGTTACCGTTTGAGCGGCGGCGAGAAGCAACGCCTGGCGCTGGCACGCGTCATCCTCAAGGACCCGCGCATCCTGGTGCTGGACGAGGCCACCAGTTCGCTCGACAGCGAGTCCGAGGCCCTCATCCAGGAAGCCCTGAAGCGGGTCATGGCCGGGCGGACCAGCATCGTCATCGCCCACCGGCTCAGTACCATCCAGGCGGCCGACCTGATCCTGGTCATGGATCGCGGCCAGATCGTCGAACGCGGCACGCATAAATCTCTGCTCGGGCAGAACGGACTGTATGCCCGCCTGTACGAGACCCAGTTCCGCCGGGGAACCTAGAACCTATCCGAATTTAGTGAGACGAAATCATACTGGCTCATGATCAAGAAAATAACCAGGAGAAACTTTCATAATTCTTAATGCCTGAATGCCCGGCATGGAAATCTTTTCATCGGAATCCAACGTCTCCTGATGTTGGAGAATCCGAAGTCGGGAGACTTCGGACTCCGATAGGAATTCTTATATCAGGAGCGCTCAGGAAAAAAGGATAAAAAAAGGAGGCAAGTAAATAATGAACCGCAGCACAATTTCCCTGGGACGCATACTCGGGATCCCGATCGGGGTGGATTATTCCTGGTTCCTGATCTTTGCGTTGCTCACCTGGTCGCTCGCCACGAATTATTTTCCGGTGCAGTTTACCAACTGGCCCGTGACCGAGTATTGGCTCGTGGGTGCAGTGACGGTAATATTCATGTTTGGCAGTGTGCTGCTGCATGAGCTGGGCCATTCGGTCGTGGCCTTGCGCTACAAGATCCCTGTGCGCAGCATTACCCTCTTCATATTTGGCGGCGTAGCCCAGATCGGGGCCGAACCCCCCAGCGCCGTTTCGGAGTTCTGGATCGCCATTGCCGGCCCGGTTACGAGCTTCCTCCTGGCAGCCTTCTTTTACCTGCTGCGATCCATGCTTGGCAGCCTTGCCCCTCTGCTGGCAATTGCCGAATACCTGGCATACATCAATGGGACGCTGGGTCTTTTCAACCTGATCCCCGGTTTCCCTTTGGACGGCGGGCGGGTCTTCCGTGCCATCCTTTGGGGAGCCACGCACAACCTGCGCAGGGCCACCCTCATCGCTGCCAATGTGGGACGGTTTATTGCCTTTGCTTTGATATTGTTGGGAGTGTGGCAGATATTCACGGGCAATTTCGGCAACGGCTTATGGATCGCCTTTATCGGCTGGTTCCTGGAATCCGCCGCCTCCTCTCAGATCCACCAGCAAACCATCCACGACCTGCTGGCCGGTCACCATGTGGCAGACGTGATGCGGCATGACTTCACTTCCATTTCCCCGGATTGCGCCCTGGAGGAGCTGATCAACCAGCACATCCTGGGGGGCGGCCAGCGCAGCCTGGTGGTTAAACAGTTTGAGCGGGTGGTTGGCTTGCTGACCTTTCATAATATTAAAGCCATTCCATCCTCGGAGTGGCCAACCACAACCGCCGCCCAGGTGATGATACCCTTCGATAAAATGAAATGGATCCGGCCGGATGCAGACCTGATGGATGCGCTTGGCGAAATGGATCGTGACGGTGTCAACCAGTTGCCCGTCATGGCAGGCGCTGAGATCCAGGGTATGCTTGGCCGGGGCGACCTGATCAACTTTCTGCGTACCATGAGTGAGTTCCGCCGGCGGTAAGATCACGCAACTCCTCAATGGATCAACGGGAGTGTGCAATTTAGGGTTACAATAGCACTGTTCAGGAAGGAGGGATTATGTCAAAAAATCGCTCTTATCTGTTCGCCGTTTCCTTGCTGGTTCTGGCCATCCTGGCCTGCAATTTCCAGGCAGCCGGCACGCCGGTCGTTAATCCGGGGGCAGCCGGCACCGCAGTGGCGCAAACCGTCACAGCCCTGGTGCAGCCTCCCGCACCCGCCAGCCCGGCCACCGACACCCCCGCCTCCACAACTGTCAGCGTGGTCACGGATACTTCCGCACCCGCTACTCTGGCCCTCTCCACCGACACCCCCCTGCCCCCACCGACCCAGGTCTGTGACAGCGCGCAATTCATTTCCGAGACCATCCCGGATGGCACCACCGAAATTGCCGGGGTTCCCTTCACCAAGACCTGGCGGCTGAAGAATATCGGCGCCTGCACCTGGACCAGCGCGTATGCCGTCGTTTTCGTCAGCGGCAATGCCATGAATGCCCCCACGTCGGTACCCTTGAGCGGGAACGTCCTCCCCGGGCAGGAAGTGGATGTGGCCGTCAATATGCAGGCCCCGGCCACCCCGGGTGCCTACACCGGCACCTGGACCCTGCGTAACGCCTCGGGCGTCTTGTTCGGTCTGGGCCTCAGCAACGGCCCATTCTATATCGTGATTAACGTAGTCGCCCCAACCGCTACAGCCACCGCCACGTCATCCGGGCCGATCCTGCATCTGCCCATCCAGCCGCTGCCGATCCATCTTTTCGGCACCAGCCAGGTGGTCGCCCAGGTTACCGCTCCGGCCAGCGGGATCGGGCACGCCGTGGTGAACTGCCCCTCCGGCAGTGTGGTCACCGGCGGCGGATTTAAAGGCAATTCCAACCTGCTGGTCACCGACAATTCGGCCACCGGCAACGGCTGGAATGTGTATGCCCAAAACCTCTCCGCCTCTGCCCAACCTCTCTCCGCCTATGCCGAATGCCTGGTCAATTCTTCCGGTACCATCACACAGGTGGTTTCCCAGTCGACGATTGCCGCCAACACATCGGGCAGTGCGGTTGCGGCCTGCCCATCCGGCAGCGTGCTCACGGGCGGCGGTTTTGCCGGTTCGACCAACCTGTCGATTTTCACCACTTTATTCAACTCATCTGGCTGGGTCGTGGCTGCCACCAACAATTCCGCTTCCAACCAGCTGCTCAACTCCTACGCCATCTGTCTCTCAGGTACTTCGGGGTCAACCCAGCAGGTGTTCAGCCAGGTCAGCGTCCCGGCCAACTCCCCCGGCCACGTCCTGGCAGCTTGCCCATCCGGTTCTTACCTGACCGGCGGCGGCTATGCTGGCATCATTTCCCTGTCAGTCTTTACCGAAACCGCCTCCGGCAGCAGTTGGGAAGTGGACTCGCAGAACACTGCCGGGTCAGCCTCACTGTCCAATTCGTACGCGCTATGTCTGACGCTGCCGTAAGTCGTCTCGCAGAGCGCGACCCGTAAGCCGAAGGCAGTCAAGACCTCCGTGTTCACGAAGAACCCGGAGGTCTTATTATCTGTCGGGGTCCGAAGTCTCCCGGCTTCGGATACACCAACGGCAGCCGGGCTCTCCTACCTCCTGCCGCGCAGCAGATCCAGGAACCCGCCCGGTTTTTCGGGCAGACTTTCAGCCAGGCGGCCTTCCGCCCTGGCTTTGGCCAGCAGGGCCGCCAGTTCTTCCTCGGGGTTGCGGAACTGCATCGAGTACAGGCGGGCATACAGGCCGTTCTGTTCCATCAGTTGTACATGCGAACCCAGTTCGATGATTCGCCCTGCATCCAGCACGGCGATGCGATGAGCCACCTTGATCGTGCTCAGGCGGTGGGCGATGATGACCGTCGTGCGCGGCCTGGCATGCATCAGCCGGTCCAGCGCTTCCTGGACCAGTTCCTCGGATTCATTATCCAGCGAGCTGGTCGCTTCGTCCAGCAGCAGGATGCGCGGGTCTTTCAATATCGCCCGTGCGATCGAGATGCGCTGGCGCTGCCCGCCGCTCAAATTCGCACCGCGCTCGCCCACCAGCGTGTCATATTGCTTTGGGAAAGCCATGATGAAATCGTGGGCATTGGCGGCCCGTGCGGCTGCGTACAATTCCTCCTCTTTCGCATCCAGCCGCCCGTACAGGATGTTCTCCCGCACCGTCCCGCCGAACAGGATCGTCTCCTGCGGAACGATCGCCATCTGCGCCCGCAGGCTGGTCTGGGTGACCGTGCGCAGGTCCTGCCCGTCGATGCAGATCGCCCCCTCGCTCGGATCGTAGAAGCGCGGGATCAGGTTGAAGATGGTGCTCTTGCCCGCCCCGCTCGGACCGACCAGGGCCAGGATCTCTCCGGGTTGGATGTCCAGGGATACATCTAGAATGACCGGGGTGCCGTCTTCGTAGGAGAAACACACCTTCTCGAAAGTGATCCGTCCCTGGCTGACCGGCAAAGCTACCGCATCCGCGGCATCCTGCACGGAGGGGTGCGTGTCGATCAGTTCGAAGACGCGCCTGACACCCCCGATGGCTGTCCGCAACTGCCCATACAGCCCGGCCAGCCCGCCCAGGCTGGCGGCGATCGTGATGAAGTACATCAGGAAGCCGGTGATCATGGCCAGTGTCAGCCGCCCGGCGATCACTTCCCGCCCGCCGTACCACATGACCGCTGCGATCGAACCGAAGCCCAGGAACATCATCAGCGACCCAAAGGCCGAGTTGTACACCGCCATGCGCAGGGATAAATGGAACGTTTTATCATTGGCGTTCCCATAGCGCCTGGACTCATAGTCCTCGCGCCCGAAACTTTTCACCACGCGCACGCCCTGCAGGCCTTCCTCCGCCACCACCGTGGAAGCAGCCAGTTGGTCCTGCACGCGCGTGCTGCCTTTTTCGATGCGTCCTCCGAACAGAAAAGCGACCAGCAGTATGATGGGCACCAATGCCAGGATGAACAACGTCAGGCGCGCATTCAATGTCAGCACGATCACGATCGCCCCGATCAGGGTCACCGTCTGGCTGAGCAACGTGGTGAAATTACTGGTCAGCATGCTGCGCATCTGGGTGACGTCGCTTGACAGGCGCGAGACAATGTCCCCGACCCGCCGGTTGGCGTAAAAATCCAGCGACAGGTTTTGCAGGTGTTCGTATAAGGAAGTACGCAGGTCGTAGACGATGTGCTCGCCCACGTAGGCCAGCAGGTAGGATTGCAGGAACGAGAAAGCTGCCTGTGCCAGGAAGACCCCCGCCAGGATCAGGGCCAGGTTGTTGAGCGGTGCCAGGGTTTTAGCCTGCGTGACGGAGGTCAGCAGGCGCACGATGATGAGCGGAAAGGCCAGCCCGAACCCGCTCGAGATCAATAACGCCAGGATCGCCAGCGCCATCCTGCCCCGGTAGGGTTTCAGGTAGGAGAACAGGCGCCCCCATGCCACCGACTTGAAGGAGATGGCAGGTTCTTTTGGTTGATTTATTTGGGCCATTTCTTCCCGTATTTGTTCATCCGTGCGGCCATTGGAATGATTATCCATCCGGTTTGTTTTCCTTTTCCGACTACTTTTTTTTTATAACATTCGTGTCATTCGTCCATCCGTGCCATTCGTGCTTAAAACGGTATGGCTATCCCTGCTTTACCCCGGGAAAGCTGCGAATTTGTCGAATATTATTTTAACGTTCGTGTATTTCGTCCATTCGTGCCATTCGTGTGTAAATCAATACACATTCCCTTACAGGTCGCACCTTCCACGAGAGCCGCGAATTTTTCGTGTACTTTCCTTTATAAAATTCGTGTAATTCGTCCATTCGTGCCATTCGTGTTTAAAACCGTGCAATTTTACCCGCTTTAATCGGGAAAAGCCGCTGGGATCATTCTTTATAGAAGTCCCTGACCGTATAAAAAGATTCTTTCGGCTCCCACGGCATGTCCGGATACGTGCGGCCATGCTGCTTGCCGGCATAGCTTTTGACCAGGCTGTAGCTGTTCATGTCCAGGTCATTGCGCGGGTTGTCATCGGTGGGAGCCGTGGGCGAAATGAAGGTCATGATGAAAGCGCCCGCCACCCCGGCCCGGTCGAGCACGCCCAATTGATCGCTCAGTTCACGGGCTTGCAACCCTTCATCGCGGACATAATTGCCCGGCTTGAGGCGCATGCGCGGCGGCGGCAGTGGCACGTGGAAGAGCGCCGAACGGATCGCATTGCTGATCATGGTCAATGCCACCCTCACGTTGGGAGTGTAGTCCAGGATGTCCCCAGCCAGGCCTTCCGTGCCGGCATCCGCCCCCCGGTAGGTGCGGCAGCCGAACTCGGTGATGACCACCGGCTTCCCGGTCGCGAAGAGCGGTTGCAGCATCCCGACATAACGCTCCTTGATGCGGGCGGCCCGGTAATGGTCAACCCCCACAAAGTCGAAGAGACCCCAATCCACCGCCTCCCAGACCAGCGAGGCATATGAGACTTTACCATGGAAAACCTCCCGCACGGCGGTATTCGCACTTGCCAGGAAGGCGTTCAGCGGAGCATTGTGTTTGCCGGCCCGGGCATTCTCCCAAAAGGACGGATGCCGCATGCGCTGCTGGATGTTCCTGCCCGGCAGGATGCCCTGCATGAACAGCGTCAGTTCCGAGCCGGCCAGCAGGACCAGGCGCTCCGGCCACTCCCTCCGCAGCCTTTCCGCCGCTTCAGCAGCTTGCGTGATGTACGCCAGGGTTTCCGCCTGGCTCCTGTCCCACATCTCGGGCGAGAGCCAGACCTCCAGCCCCAACTGCAGTGCGATCTCCGCCGCCGTGACCAGGCGGCTTATGTCCAGCCCGCAGATCCGCACGGCGTTGCAATGCAGGTCAGCGCGGATGATCTCCAGTTCCCGCCGGACCACTTTCGGGTCGAACCTCGGCCGCCAGTTGCCCGCCATTACCCGCCCCACGTCATAACTGACACCCTTTATTTGCATGGATCGGTTCCCATTCCCTGGTAAGTGGTTAATTCGATCATATCGGAAGACCAATGCACGCGATTATAACCGTTCAGGCGACCAGACCAGCCTCCGGGCAGGCGCCTCCCGGTAGAAGCGGTGTACCGGCTGATTCGGCTTGCGCGCGACCGAAATTACAAAACAACGAGGAACAAAAGTGGAAAGGGCAGAAAAATGTGCACAGGGGTGGCAAAAAAAGGCTAAAAGATGGTATTTGTGCCATATCTGGGGGTACGAAGCTGGAATTGATCCGCGTGAATCGGGGGTTAATTGGGCAGTTTTTGGTCGTTTTTTGGCAAAATTTTGAAGATTGATATGGGTTTTGGAGACAGGAGGAAGGATCTTGGAAGCATTGGGTCTGCCAACTTTGGAGGCATTGTACGCTTTGCGCGGGCATGCTATACTTTTGGGGTACTTTATCGGCGGTTCTCTCAGGACTGAGGAAAAATGAAATTTCAAATAACGGTATCCATTACTTTTATACTGGCGACTCTCCTGGCTGCCTGCTCGTCAGCCCCTTTGCCTCCAGCGACAGCCAGCCTCACACCCACCGAAAGGGTGATTACCCCAACAACCACTCCCAGTGCAATACCTGCCACGCTCACAGAGCAACCTCATTTTATCCTGCCGGAAGAGGCCGTTCTATATTCCGGCCCGGGTGATGTCGATTTTGATCCCATTGCAACCCTTCCGGCAGGTTCAGAAATATTCCCATTGGGGACATATGTTGATTTTGTAGAAGCAATGGCGGTTGTCAACGGGAGTGAGGTTACCGGTTATCTATTGAAAAAAGCGTTGGGAGCACTGCCTTCCACAATCCCTATCCTGCAAAGTGATCAGGTCCCCTGGAAACCACTCTATAGTCCTGCCTGCACGCCTGGTGTATATGATCCAGCCACCCGGACTACCAGATTGACCAGCAGCAATGATATCGCCACGAATCAAATTCACCTCGATGCTCCTTTGCATATACGGCTGGATGGGCTGTCTTACACATATGGTAGTTCAGGATCCATCAAAATTTTCGGATGGCGGGAGCAAACCCGCATGGATATTTGGTCTGAAAATGGATATTATATTTTGGGGTTCAGAGATAGTTATTCATTGCCGATAAAACTGGAAATCTCCGATCTGGGCATCAGTGATCTAATGACGATCCAGATCATTTTTGACCAGGTGGATGGGAAAAGCTTTAGTGTGCAGGATGGAAATGGCACCGAAGTGCGTCATATAGACCTGGAATCCCTGGGGCTGAACATGCCGGACGGTCTTTTCCCGGGGGGTAACTTTCAAATTGGAATGAGCATGCCCTCTGGTGCAACCATGTACATGATCGGTCTGAGTGCGGGCGTTCCCTCGGATGGGAAAGCCAGTAACCAACCCAATTTGGAACCCGGCCTGGCTCAACTGGCAAAAAAGGATAATCTGAGGATAGGAGTGGGTTTATCCGTGGGTGCCATGCTGGAAAAGAAATATTGCGGCATTGTCCAAAGGGATTTTAATGTGGTGGCATTGGGTAATTTTTCAAATAAGGATTGGTGGCTTGGACCGGGGAAATATGATTGGTCGCTGCTTGACCAGGAAGTGGATTACTTCCACTCACGCGGCTATATTATTGAAGCCTCCCACCTTATCTGGGGTCCCGCGGTACCAGACTGGCTCAGAAACAGCAATCTTACCCGCGCTGAAACCATGAACATTTTGGAGCAATATATCCAGGATGTGGTCGGTCGCTACAAGGACAGGGTGCAGGAGTGGAGCATTGCGAACGAAGTGTTCAGTCGCTATGTCGGGGGGGATACCGAGGATTTTTGGAGGCAAAAGATCGGTCTCGATTACATTGGAATGGCTTTTCGCTGGGCCAGGGAAGCCGATCCCAGCGGGGTATTGATCCTCAACGACACACGCAATGACAGCATCCGAGATACAGTATCAGCCGAAGTGATTGAGGAAATGCTTGCCACCGTGCGGGACCTAAAAGCGCAAGGGGTGCCGATCGATGTGGTTGGCATGCAGATGCACATGCTGGTACCATGGGAAAGTCAAACTCCCCCCAAGGTGGCAGCCATGGTGAAAACCATGCAATCCTTTGCAGCATTGGGTGTAAGGATATATGTCACGGAATTTGATGTGGACCTGCACAACCGGCCCGGCACCCAGGCGGAAAGGTGGCAGTTCCAGGCGAGCATATATGCGGATGCATTGACCGCCTGCATCGAATCCGGGGTCTGCGATCAATTTATAACCTGGGGCGTCACTGATCCAGAATCCTGGCTTGAATGTAATGATTTTTGGTGCTCGGATACTTACCCGGATGCCGAGCCTTTAATGTTCGATGCTTACTTAAACCCAAAACCGGCTTATTTTGCCATGCGGGACACCCTGCTGAACACGCCTACGCCGGCTGTCCCTTAAGCCCGGCCCCGCCCCTCGCTCTTACATAATATCAACACACTTTGCTCACCGGTTGGTTACAACGGCATGTCATAATAATGATGCCCTTGATTGGTTGCCCCCCTCAACCAGTTAGGGGTGTTTTTTTAAACCCGCGATCTAATATTATTTTCTTCCTCCTGTGCGATATCCATAGCCCGCAGGTCACCCTCGATAACGTTCATAACCCCCCGTTCTAGGAATCAGGTTCCGGTGGTTTTGCCTGGCATGCCCTCAGCCACATCTACCCGCTGGCGTGAAAATCCCTCACCCTGGCCACGGCCTCTTCGAAGCGCGCGGTACGCATGTTTTGCAGCGCCGCGTGCAGATGGATCATTCCGTACTTTGCCTTTGCCTCGGCGTTCGCCATGTCCACCTTGCCCGATATCAGGTCTTGATGGAAACCTCTGAAATCTGGTGCCGGTGCATCGCCATCGATTGTAAGGCCGGCCCGGGAAGCCTCCAGCAGTAATAAGGTTGCGTAAAACATGGAAACAGCCTGGCGCATCAAGTAGAAGCGCGCACGCCGGTATTCGCCGGCTGGTTCGCCGAAATATGCGCTCAAAAATCCTTCTTCCTGGGCCTCATCTTTGACAAAGAAGTTCGCCACGATGGCCAGATCGACATATGGATCGTTGAGGAAGGCTGATTCCCAGTCAACCAGCCAGATGCGATTTCCATCGAAGAGGATATTTTGCGGTTTCAGGTCGTTATGGCTGGCGACAAGGTCAGTGGCATGGCGCGGGTACACTTTTTGCACTTCCGCATAGCGGCGGAACAGTTCCCCGGTTGCGCTTTCCGGCAGGATATTTGCCGCTTGAAAGCGGCGGATGAATCCGTCGATCGCCTCAAAGTAGTTCACCACCTTTGGGAAATGAGGCAGGGAATGCAGCCTGCGCAGGGTGGGAACGATCAACGGCAGCAGATCATCCGGATAAGGCTTGGCTTCCACATAATCCGTGATCAGGAGCCTGTCTTCCACATTTGCATACCAGATCCGGGGGGCAATGCCGGCCTCGGCAGCAATTTGCATGCAGGCGAACTCGTTCCTGGGATCGCTTATCACCTCCGTACGCAGGATTTTCAGGAGGTAGGGGGTTTTTCTCACGACGATCTGAAAGGCTTGGGCTGTGCTCAGTCCTCCAGTTAAACGGCGAATATCTTCGTATGCATTCACGCCAAACGCTGTCTGCAGCGCGCGTCTCATGGCGGGTTGTTTTGCTTCAGGAATCATAATATCTCCTTATCATCCCTTATTTTTTTGTGATTGCTCAGACCACCTGTGGGGATGCCGGTTGGAAACACCCATGCAATATACCATTTGTTGCAGGCTGGTCAATCCGGTAAAAGGATACAAAAAAGAGAGGATATTCGATAATTGAAATTCGTTCCGAAAGCGCGTATAATAAAAGCAGGTGATACGGAAGGATCGGTTCTTCCGTTTTTTTTTGGCACTTACCGGATCTTACGAAGGTGGCAAAAAGTGGCCTCAAAATGGATGGCATTCATGCCGTACACTTGATTAATGATGTGTTCACCGGCGTCGCTTCGCTCTGTTCACTGGACGACATGACCCGGATTCACTGGTGATATCATCGGAATACACAATAAAATAATGCGCACTATATTGAAAGTGCGCATTCTAGGTGGATAAAATCTCCTCGTCGAGGATTTTGGACCTACAGAACCTAGCGGTTCGAGATCCAAATCCTATTCGAGGCAATAATAATTAATATTAGTCCTATGAATTGTCATTAGCTTAAATCATCAATAGATTTCGCAATTTTTGATCAATCTGCTTCATGTAAGGTAGTTCAAGAGAACCAATTACACCAATCATTCTTGTCTTATCATAAGAGACAATTTGAAATGCCATTAATACAGACTGCACTGTCAACCCATTTGCTGGAGAAGGATTAATAACCAAAGTGTGAGGATACCTTGATTTATTTATTTTCTTTGTGAAAGGAATGACAGTAATCATCGGGTTTCCAGGGTCATCATCACCTAAAGAAACCACAACCAGGGGCCTTCTTCCTGTCTGCTCATGCCCTCCACTAGCTATAGGGTTTAGATCAATTTCAACAACATCGCCCCTTCGCATGAGTTCAATCCAAATCCTCAAATCTTACAGAAATCCACCATGGCGGCATTTTCTATTGCGCGCATTTCATCATCAATCTCATTAATCTCATAGAAAACATTTAATACCGTTGGATGAATTGTTATAGTGCTCACGGGAGAAGCAAATACAAAGGATGGTTTTGGCATCATAGTAGGCAAGAAGATTGTCTTGGGAAGTTATAGTTCTGGTCTCAATCATTTTTTTCTCCTTTTATTTCTTTCCTCTGTACAAATTTAAAACCCTCCGTTCGTGTTATTGTTGCAACGTCTATGACTCCACCAACTCCACGGATCCCTATCATCCATTTTTGCAACTCGATTGTTGTTTTTATTAGAAAAATCGAAAGATCAACACAATCTTGAAGGGGCAGGAATTGATAAGGTATTGGGAGATTAAAGGTTTGCCTTAAAATTTGGTCCAGTTCTTGTTTTTGTTGATCATTCAAATTTATCTTGTCTTTGATTGCCAAGGTCAGGTTCGGATCGTATCCAGATAGGATTCTGGTAAGAATTTCATATTGGCCTCCCCATGTTATTCCGAATATGCCTTGACCGGCACTTTGTTCTTCCGGATTGGGCTGATTGGGAATGATCACTTGAAATACTTTCCCATAGGGAGCCCCCTCATCATATCCGCCGATCAGAAAAATTAAAGGTTCACCCGTATACTCAACTGGCATCATTTCTTTCCATTGGATCATGAAAAAATCGGACAATTCTTTAGAAAATTCCTCGACAGAAAGTCAATTCTTGTCCTTTTTGGAAAGGCAGATTTCAAATTCAGGGAGAAAACTATGGGCAGTTCGTGGTTCTTTTACACCGATTGCTCCCAAGCCATAGGTGACTGCTCCAACATTATCATAACCATTGACTTTCAGCAGCTTGGTAGCATTGTCAAAGGTATTAGGAAGAACAAGGGTTAGGTTATCTGTTATACGTTTTTCAGCGTTAATTGTTACACGACTATCGGCGGCAAGGACAATGCCTTCAGGACCTTTGAAAGCAATTCCAAGAGACATAATCTATTTCCTTTGGTATTTCATAGAGAATATAGAATTGAAAATTAATTATACACTATTTATGCTTCTGATCCCCCACATTCTCAAATATCGCCGTATACTCTTTCGTGCTCAACACCGTATCGAATAGACCCACATTCTCACCTTCGTGTTTGTTCACGCCCGTATGAATTAGACTGGAATCTTCGTAACGCTTGAATTTATATACGGCGTCATTCATCAAGGCGCTATTAAAAACCTAAAAGTTGTCTAATAGTTCGAAATCTTTTATGGTCAAGCCGTTCGCTTTTTTGAAAAGGCTAGGTTCTAACTGCGTAATAATATCCTTGAGTGTTCGTTCCCGGTAATCGGTAAGATACATAAATACTGGTAAACTGGTAGCGAATTTGATTACCTTCTCTTGAATTTGCTTTCGGAGGCTCTTATACTTCTTTTCTTCCTCCGTTAGCACTTTCTTTTCTTCCGGGGTCATCTGGTCATCATTTTATTCCTTCTTTACTTCTTTCACTGCTTCTGATTTATTGATAATCGGTTCAATATCCTGATTTAAGTTCCTATATCCTTCAATGCTCATCAGGGCATCCATTGCTTCTTTACTAGATAGCAACCGTTGTAAGGTGTTGTTATACAAATTCACCAACAATGCGCTTTCCCATTGGTGTGCGAGCAGTGTTGCAGTGGTTCTGCTTATTGCCATATCCAGAATACCCGCCGCGTCGATCTGCCTCATGGCGGGGGATAAAGGGTGTGGTGGTTTAAGAAATTTAGAGTTTGTGAAAACCGTGACCAAAATGGGCAAAGGTATTGCTTATCGAACTAATTTGTATAACTCCTCAAACACCAGAACTTCCGGGGAACTACCCGAATGTTTATGGAGTGGTACGCTTGTGTATGCGACCCCCTCCTATCTCCCCCATTTCTGCTCTATGAAATGGGGGAGGAATAAAATTTCATTTTTGATTAATGATATCGTATTTGGTCGTTCTTCCTTTGCCTTTATGCATTGCTTCAGATGGCACGGTTGATTTGTCTCATCAAGACTTTCTTCAAATCATCATTTTCGGCGAAAGATCTTATGACAACATTCCCTATTCTTGAATTAACCGTTCCCCAAGCGGACCTGGCCTTATTTGCCATTTCCTGGATACGCCTGTTTCGATAATCGTGACCTTCCCCTTTGCCAATAATTATCAAACTTGTCCATGGTCCCACAGACATTTTTCCCCCTCCCGGAAGCCAGGTGGAATTTCCCATTAATACCGCCCATATATCGCCAATCAATTTTTTGGGGTTATCGGTGGTTTCTTCAATTTCAACCAGGGCAATTACTTTATTATTTGAATTCCTCTTTATAACCGCAATATCCAATTGACTTATTTCTTTTTCCCTGCTCAACTTTTCTCCAATTGAAACTGCAATCGTCCCCACAAATTTTCCGGCTTGGTCGTGATCAGAATATACATCATACCCCCTTTCATTCATTTCTTTCGTAATGGCTCCGGCGACTGCTGTAGTTAATGGACCTTGTGCGTGCATGAATTTTCTCCTTTTCAATGTAGAGCGTTCTTCCTTCTCAGACCGGACGTACTCGGCATACTCCGGATGAACTGAAACCAGAACCATCTCATGCCAGGGATATTTGTTCATCAAATGGATGGCTTCTTCAAAGGTATCCACCGGGGGTATTTTCTTGACCAAATCCATTTGATCCTGCCCAGGAAGTAACTCTGCCATGATTGATTCGTCAACGACCAGTACAAACTTGCATGATCCATCCGGGAGGCGGTGCCTGTGGATATTCAGGGAGCCGCCTTCGGTTCCAATCTTCAGAACCAGTTCTCCCAAATCCGGGTTAACGGCGCTCATTATTTTCTTATTCATATTTTTCCCTCCACAATCTTGATCTCATCCTCCGTCAGACCATACAACTCATAAACCAGGGAATCAATCGCCTGGTCGGTGGATTCGATCTCGCTTTGGAGCATTTCCTTTTCCTGGGGTGTGCGGGCGGACTGCTTATGGAGGGACAGCATGCGCTCCACCAGCATAACCATTTTGTCATGTGCGGCTTTTTCTGCGGGGTCGGAGAAGTTGATCAGGTGGATAGGAAGATGTGAAACATAAATCGTCAGATATTCAAAGTATCCACCACGCCGTTGAACCGCGATATGAAAGAAATAATAAAATATCAGTTTTGAATTGAGTAAACCTAAAAGGTATTTATCACCAGTTGGAATGAAATAGCAGGTTTTATCAACAAACGTTCCTGCTTCATCCAAAACGAATGTACCACGCTGCGCTACGCTGGCATAAATGATCTTCGACTTTCTAAGCAAGTCATAATACTTACAAGGGCGCAACTCATACCAATTCTTAGATGTACCTTGAATATCAGTACGGGCTTCTAGAGCTTCTTTATGCATTTTCAAGTAAGCCAACACATTAGGATGGCTTGCTTCTGTAATTCCATCGCTGAATAAAAGGTTCTCACCAGTATTCTCATAAAAATAACGATGCACATTGCGACCCCGTAAATAAGGGAAGAAAATATCGCGCTCTTCACTCCGATCTTTTATGACATTAATAATATTGTTATCACGAACAATAAAGACTTCATTCAACCCTGTTAGAATTCCTCGTAAAGGATCACTACCGCAATATTGTGCTAAAGATTTTCCGGCAGCAGATATTTTGTGTAAAAGATCTTTTTGTTCTTTCGGATAAAGCTGCCATTCGCCATCTTTGAACCTGTCTTGTGGGATAAAGAAACTATTACGACCTATATATTCATCAAGGTTTCCAAAATCCAAAGTTTGAACATTGCACACGATAATTTTGTTTTGATCTCTTTTATTGGCGTCGGTTTCTTTTTGCAAGACAAAAACGCAAGGGTAGACTGTTGCTCCCTCAAATACTGGTAAATCACCAAAATCCAGGAATTGTTCGATCTTAGATTGCGAAGGAATAAACTTTCGCAATTGCGCTCCATAGCCAGATCGTACAAATTTACTTGAGACAATAAAAGAGAATTTCCCACCAGTCTTTGTAATCCGTAATGAAAGTTCTATAAAATAAGCATATAAATCAGCGATGCTATTAAAAACATTGTAATGTTCTTGAAAATAATCTTTATACTCGCTTATCGATTCTTGCCTCACATACGGAGGATTGCCAATCACGGCATCAAAGCCGCCTACAGAAAAAATTAGCGGGAAAGCCGCCTGCCAGTTGAAGGCATTGACGCGGTAACGTTCTTCCTCATCCATAAAATTCATGCTCAACTGGCGACCTTCGTAATAATCCGGTCCAATCAGCGAATTGCCACACTTGATATTGCTGCCGAGATCCGGCAGGGCGCGCTCTTTGAACAGCCCCAATTGCGCCCCGATACTTTCCTGGCTCTCGCCCTCCAATACTTTGAGAGATAGGGAGAGCTTGGTCACTTCCACGGCTTGCAGGTCAATATCCACGCCGTGAATATTGTTGAGCAATATAGCCTTCTTCTCGGCGGTGGTGAGCCTCCATTCGCCACCCTGGACCTGGTAAATAACAGGCGTTTTGGCTTTTGCCCAGGTTTCCGGCTCGTGTTCTGAATACCACCTGGTATGCCAGTCCAACAAGTACTGGTAGGCACCCAACAGGAAGGAACCGGAACCGCAGGCCGGGTCGAGGATCTTGAGACTGGCGGCTTCCTTCGGGGTTTTGCCTTCCAGGAGTTTCCCGACGGTATTCCTGACGATGTAATCCACGATGTAGGTGGGCGTGTAATACACACCGCCGGCTTTACGAACCTCGGGCTTTTCCTCCACCTTGGCCTGGTGTCCGGCGGTAAGGCGGATGACCTTGCCCAGGAAACGCTCGTAGACCTGCCCCAGGATGTCGGCGGGGATCTCCTTGAAAACATACGGGCCGGGATAATACAGGGCGCTGACGATCTCTTTAAGAACCTTATCATCGATATTCAGCCGCAGGGTCAGGTCATCCGGATTGCTGGATTGGCCCTTTTCCTCGGAGAAGTGGAACAGGCCGGAGTTATAGCGGGTATCCGCCTGGCGGAAGAGTTGGCACAGGCGTACATAAATGTCTTCGCCCTCAATAGTTTCCTGTAACTGATCTTCGCGTTCTATGCCCCGGTCTTCGCAGATACGCAGGAAAATGATCCGATCAATCGTTATTTGCACGGCATAATTCAATTCATGTACGTTCAGGTCGGAATTGCGCAGGGCAATGTTACGCGCCAGCAGATCGCGCCAATGTTCGATCTCTTCCAGGAAGGCATCGTCCACTTCCGTGGTGCCCTGCCTGCCCTTAATCCCTTCGGCATATTTGTCAAAGGATCCCTTGAGAACGGCCTGGCGTGAAAAGATTGCGGCGATCTCATCCCACCTGGTCAGGTAATCCCTGTAATTCAGCAGCAACACCCGCCCGGTGGCAGCGCTATTGCTCTTGTCCGGCTTGCTGCGGCTTTCGTAAACAGCGAATTCATCGAAGTCAGTCAGGATGCTGAGAGGCAGTTTGGCAGACCAGGCATAGCGGCGCAACTGGAAAGCCGGATGTATATCATATTCAATATTAACGGCGGGTTTCTTTGCTTCGACAAAGAACTTGCGCGTTCCCCCGATCCGGAAGGCATAATCCGGGGCCTTGGAAGCTCCCTCTACTTCCAACGAATCTTCGATGACAACATCCTTGTAGGCTTCGGCATACCCCTGCTCATTGTCAATATCCCAACCCAGCGCTTTAAAGAAAGGATTGAGAAATTCCAGACGCAAGCGCGCTTCGTTGTAATTGCCGGAGCGATATGAAGGGCGGTTATCTTCGAAGCGTTGTACGAGTTGGTGGATGATGTCAGGCGCGGGCATGAACAGGCTCCCCAAACAAGTGGATAACCTATTGTACAACCAAAACAGTCTTGTCGCACATGCCTCCCTTTCCACTTCCACCACGCGGTTTCTGCCCCAAAAACCTATGTAAAAACCATGTACATATATGATAAATATGATATAATATATCCTAATAATATCATCTCTGTCCGCTTTCAATGCCCTTCCCCGCTCCACTCTGCTGCTCTCGACACCCTGCGGGCAGGGATTATCCAGTTTCTCATAAGGAGCAAGAATGAAAACCTCGTATCCGTTAACCGTGCTCTGCATCGTCAAGGAGAATATCAGCCGGGCTGCCGAAAGGTACGCCCGGGCCGCCAAAAGAATGGACGCTGTGAGAGGCCCGATCTTCGAGCAGTTGAGTGATTGGGAGAGAGTCCATTATGCCCGCCTGGTGCTCCTGGAGCGATCCCTCCAGGAAAAAGGGGATCTCAATCGTTATCCCGGCAAACAGTTCATCCTGCCTCGCATTCTCGAAAAGGGCGTTACGGATGAACCTGCGCATAAGAGCATGGTGGAGATCATTTCTGACGCCATGCAGTTGGAGGAACAGGCCGAAAAAGTGTTCGCCCTCTACGCCGTCCAGCTTGCCGGTACGCATGCCCACCAATTCTTTATCAGGTTGGCGGAAGAAGAACACAGGAATTACCGGGCTCTCTCGGACGCATTATGGTCTGTCAACCAGACTGGCGTTTGGAATTGGTCCCACCCTGGCCTGGCATGAACCCTGAGACGCCTCCATGCATATCACTGTTTCACAAAAACGATCCCGCCTGCCTGTCACCGTCCTGTCACTGTATGGAAAATTGGATGGTTCCAACTATTTTCAGCTGATCGAATCAGCCGCACAGGTCTACTCCAACGGCGCCCGTGACCTGCTGATCGACCTGCGCAGCCTGACCTTCTTGAGCAGCGCCGGCATGGCCGCCATCCATAAGACTGCCCTGGTCTTCCTGGGTCAACCCGTTGCAATGGAAGAATCGGGTTGGGAAGCTTATCACGCCATCGACCGGGATCGTGGCGGTGGCACTCAGGTGCATGTAAAACTGCTTGCCCCGCAGCCCGCCGTGGCGGAAATTCTGTATGTGGCCAGGTTCGACTCCCTGTTCGAGATCCATTCTGACCTGGAGGCAGCCCTGGCGTCTTATTGATGCAACTCGGGCGGGCCTACACTAACTGAGATTCGGCTGAGCCTGCATCACCTGTACCTGCGGTACCCTAGACTGTCCCAGGACAGGTTGGCGCAGGCAAGCCGGATTTATCCGGCGTGTTTACTGGCCCGGTGATTCACGTGCACCCGATAGGGTGTTACCGGGCCGTGGCATATCATCTCCTTTCCACATTGACCACTTCATCCTTTTTTTCACCATCGCTTTCTCCTGCAAATTACTTCTCAACCACAGTTAAAATCTCATCAGCCCGGAAAATTCGATTGCGAGCCTTTCCAGTGACCTCGCGTAATATTCCCATCTCCATCAACCTATCAATACTTCGCTCAGCGGTCATGTAAGGAATTCCTAGTGCAGCTTCCACCTGGCGGACATTGAGGATTGGCCGTTGGAATACCAGATCCAAGACACGTTCAATATATTCGTGCCGCCGGCCAGCCCGAATTCGCTCCAGATAATCGGTACGCAGGCTCAACAAGCTTTCCAACCGGGATGCATCATTGTTGGCTTGAACACTGACGCCGGTCAAGAAAAATAACAACCATTCTTCCCACGCCCCTTTTTGGCTCACATTTAAAAGTCGAGTATAGTATTCCTGGCGTTGGGCTTCAATGTAAACGCTCAGATTGAGCATTGGCTGTGCAAGAACATGCCACTCGTGAAGCAACAAGATGATCAGCAGCCGGCCCATTCGACCATTCCCATCGAGGAATGGGTGGATCGCTTCAAACTGGTAGTGTAAAAGCCCCGTTCGTATGAGAGCCGGCACCTGGGAAGGCGTGTGGACGTATTTTTCCATAGAATCAAGCCCAGTCAGCATCTCGTCTACGGGAGGCGGTACATAGGTGGCGTTTTCCAGCGTACTGCCGGCTGGCCCGATCCAGTTCTGACTGCGCCGGAATTCACCAGGTGTCAGCTGTCCACCGCGTACATTTTCCATCAGGCGGGCATGGATCTCCCGGATTAGTCGCAGGCTGATTGGCAGTGTTTTTATTCGCTCCAACCCAAATTCCAGTGCCCGAACATAATTGAACACTTCTTGGGCATCTTCTACTGGTTCCAGAAAAGACAGTTGGCCGGCTTCAAAGGCATACAGATCAACCAGTGAAGCCCTGGTGCCTTCAATGCGAGAAGACAAAACCGCCTCTCGGCGAATAAAAGGCATGCTCAAAGATTGGTTGAACGGAAATGCACCGGCAAGTGTATTCAACCTACTTAAATCTCGGTCCGCTTCTGATAATGCAGCAATAACTGCCAAGGACCAGGGGAGATCTGGGGGTAGTGGGTTGGGCACGAAGGCCCAATACCCTCGCTGGGTATGGATTACTTTGCCTGAGCTGCTTGCACGGAATTCTTCTGGGTTCATTGGTACTCCCAAAGGCCAAGTGTTAATAAGGCAATATCATATTATCACTTAATGTTGATTTTGTGAATAAGAAAATATGTTATTATCATTTTATCGATTATCGTTAATAACAAAATCGTCATTGAACATCCAGGCCTGGGTTGAACCGGGAGATGCGCTAATGTATATAACTGTTTCGCAAAAAGGATCCCGCCTGCCCGTCACTAGCCGAGGCTCGGATGAGCCGGCATCACCTGTACCTGGGGTACCCTGGACTGTCCGTCCACCTGTGCCTGCGTCAAGGTGCAGGCAGGACAGGTTGGGCCAGTCAAGCCGGATTTATCCGGCGTGTTTTAATAGCCCGGTGATTAATCACCGGGCGGTGATTCACGTGTACCCGATAGGGTGTCACCGGGCGGTGATTCACGCGCATCCGATAGGGTGGCACCGGGCGGTGATTTCCTTGCACCCGATAGGATCTCACCGGGTGGTCATTCACGTGCACCCGATAGGGTCTCACCGGGTGGTCATTCACGTGCACCCGATAGGGTCTCACCGGATGATATCGATCATTCCATATCCAGCATGGCTTGCCACCATTCTGCCTCCGCCATCCCGTAAATGAGAGGCGATTCACGTAGGGTTTCTTCAACGAAATCTCGTTCCAAAACCGGGATGATTTTCTTTTCTGCGTGATGTTCCTTCTGCCTTTGCACATAAGACACAAAGTTCGGCAAGCGCTTCCGGTCGAAACTGAACGCGCCGAATTCCTCCTGCCAATAAAACCGCGCTGCACCCGGCTTGGATTGATTATATTTTACCGAAGCAACTGCCTTGATCTGCCCAATGAATTTAGAAACGGAGATCTTGGGCGGGATGGAAGTCACGATGTGAACGTGATCCAAGTTGCCATTTATGGCATAAACGTTCGCCTCCAGACCCAGGGCCTTGTTGCGTAAAAAGCCGTAAATAATTCGCTCCACTTCCAGAGTCAGGAGTGGTTCGCGATTTTTGGTTGCCCAGACGATGTGGTAGAACAATTCCCAATAGGGCATGTGACCCTCGATTCTTGTTTTCCCTGATCCGCACGGGGATGAATCCCCGCGCTATGGTTGACACCCGCTGAAGCGGGTTAGCCGGATTTATCCGGCGTGTTTTCTATAGCCCGGTGATTCATCGCCGGGCGACGATTCATATGCACCCGATAGTGTCACCGGGCGGTGATTTACGCGCATCCGATAGGGTGTCACCGGGCGGTGATTTCCTTGCACCCGATAGGATCTCACCGGGTGGTCATTCACGTGCACCCGATAGGGTCTCACCGGTCCATCGCGATCATTCTATATCCAGCATGGCTTGCCACCATTCTGCCTCCCGCCCGCACCCTGCCGGTGCCCGCTTCCATGCCTGATCGTGTGCGGCGGGGTCGCCGTCAGCCGGAGACAGGCTTTGGCAGTGCGCCAGGAAGATTCTCTAATAAGCCCACGCGCTATCTATTTTTCTTCCAAATGCTTCTCCATCCAGGCGATCATCGTTTTGAATACCTCCCCTTTTTCGGGATCCGTATGCAGTTCATGCTTGAATCCCTCCCACATTTTCAGTGTCACTTTATCCTTGGGGGCCAGGTCTGCGAATAACTGGCTTCCCCGGGGATAGGCGATCTCATCCTTGGTCGCTTGCATCAGCAATAAGGGCAGGGGAAAACGGGGGGCATTTTCATAGGCGAGGTCGATTCCCTTGAGCATCGATTTTCCCCAGGCTGTTGTGACAAGGGGATGGACGAGCGGGTCTTTGGTATATTCATCGCTCACTTTGGGATCCCGGCTGAGCAATTGTGAATCGATTCCGCTTTTTAAGGTGAATGTCGGAAGGAGATTCCCCATTAGTTTTGCCAGCAAAACCTTTAATTTTTGCTCTTCGAGAGCCGTTTTCAAACTGGGGGCGGTTACGATCGCCCCGATAACCTCAGGCTGGCGGACCGGGATGTATGCCAGGACCAGGACGCCTCCCATGCTGTGACCGTACAGGAACCGCGGCAGGTCGGGGTAACACCGGGCAGTTTCAACCAGGAACGAATCGATATCGTCAAAGTACGCCTCCAGGCTGGGCGTGTGCCCGCGGCGACCCTCTGACTTCCCGAACCCGCGCAGGTCAAAGCCTGCCAGGATGTAACCAGCTCCTGCCAGGGCTTCACCGACAGCCTGATACCGGCCGATGTGTTCGCCCACACCGTGCACCAGGCAGACAACTGCCCTGGCTTTTCCCGAAGGCAGCCATGCTTTCGAGTACATTTCCAGGCCGTCATTGGTTTTCCATTTCCACTCGGTCGTTTCCATTTGCTTTCCTCCTTCGGTCTTGACGTTATTCATTATACATTGCTTCATTTTCCCCACTTTCTACCTATCTCTAATTTTCCATGGACGAATACTGCACCTTCAACCCTACGGTACTGTTGCCCCTTCGGGGTCCGCCCTCAGTCCCTCCCGGCCATCTGGATGCAGTCCTCCGGGCAGACCTCCAGGCAAAGACCGCAGCCGTAACAGAGTTCTTTTTCCTCGCATAGTTCACCCTCGATCATCCTGCGGGCTTTGAAGTAGCACACCTGCGCGCATTCCCCACACTGGCTGCACAGGCCAAGATCGGTCACTGCCACCAATTCACCTTTGTCGCAGCGCTCACCGGGGTCCAAAAAATAGCTGCAGCAGTCATCACAACAAAAGCAGATCCCGTCCGTGTCCGTTCTGGCCGCGTTGCGATAGGGCCGTGCCACCAGGTGCTTGGACTCCGCTTCCTGTACTATCCCCATCACATCGCGCAGTGAGACTGGTTTTTTGCCGGTGCCGCTTCCCGGATCATCCGGGTTGAATATCAGGCAGACATCCATGCGCGAGCGTGCGCATCCGCCGCGGCTCTCCCGGCAACCACAGTTCGATACCCAGAATGGGCTGTGCGCCTTGATAAGATCCCGGGCTTTCTCATGGGTGCAAACATAGTGCATGGCTGCGTCATTCTGGCTCATGGATATCCTTTCACGGCTTCACTGGAACAAGTAATAAAAGAAGATTGCCTATGCGCAACTTAATTATCGCGGATCGAACCCTGGCGAACCCCATTGGAATTGGGGCACCCGAAAGTGCCGGGTGAAGGCAGGCAACCGGAACGCAAAAAAAGGATTGCCTTATTTTACAATGAAAACGGACCGGCGGCATGCCTTTCCCTCCGGACCCAGGCTGCGCGCCTGACCAGTTGCCTGGCTGCTCTCCTGCTGCTCTTCCCTCGCTCGATCATCCCTCCTGGCTGCACCTGCATCCCCCCTTCCATTGTTCCTCATTGTTTCTGCATGACGGTTGCGCAGAGACCGTCCATCCCTGTCCTCCGATCCCTTCTTCCCTGTCCTCCGATCCCTTCTTCCCTGTTCTCTGCTACCTCCTGGCTGCTCCTGCCTGCCCTCTTCCATTGTTCCTCATTGTTTCTGCATGACGGTTGCGCCCAGACCGTCCATCCTTGTCCCCTGATCCCTTTTTACCTGACCACCGGTTCTCCATTCTCCACTCTCTTCTCGCAACTCTATTGAAAGCCGGGTTTTTCTGCGCGATAATGTCCTATGGTATCCATTGGAAGAAGGCGAGAAAAATGCGCATTACCATTTCCCTGGGACTGATTCTCATCCTGTCCGCTTGCAATCTCCCCGTGAACAACGGCTCCGCATTGGCGACCCATACCAGTCCCCCCTCCCTCGCCACACAATTCCCCTCTTCGACCAGTCCGGACTCGACCGCCACATCGCAGCCGGCCGGAAACGGGTCGGGCATTCAGGGCATCTTTGGTTCGCCCGAGACCTTCGCCACCCACGCGGAACTGGCGGGCTATGGGTTTAGCGCCGGTCCTTCGGACGGCCAGTTCGGGGCGATCCCCGTTGGGGATGGTAACTATGTCTTCTATGGTTTCGCCGCTTCCAATTCCTCTTGTGCAGGCACCCCTGCGAACTCCGCCGGCACCTACGCATTTTCCGGGACACTTGAGCGTGTCACCGGCAGTCATGGCTGCAGCATGTTGTTTGGCAAGGGCGATGGTCCGAAAGGCTGGATCTTCGACAAGAATTATGCCGGCGGCGGCGAGGTGGTGCTCTTCACCCTGAACGGAAAGAGCGGCTACCTGATGCCCTTCCATAGTGAGATCCACTGGCAGAACCCGAACACTTCAGATCACAGGTGCGCCGTCAATGGAGGTTCTTCTGTACCCTGTTTCTACTCGTCACTCGGCTTGGCATTATCAATCGACCAGGGCAAGACCTTCAAGGTGGTCGGAGAGATCCTCCAGCCGAGCCAGCCGATGAGCGCTTTCACCGGCAGCGCTCAGAACATGATGGTCGGTTACGGCTCGCTGGTGGTGGCGGATGCCAACGGCAGGCACCTGGATAACCCGCCCGCCCATCCCAATGACGCCTACTTCTATCTTTTCTACACCGACCTGTGGCCCAAAGCTCCGGGTATCTGTGCCACCCAACTTTGCCTGGGAGTGGCACGCGCCCCCTATGCCAAGGTGATCCAGGCCGCCCTCTCCGGCGACCCGAACCAGGTGGCCAAGGTCTTCCACAAGTACGACGGCGCCAGCCCGGATCCTTGGAGCCAGCCTGCCACCAGCGACACACCCGACATGTCGGGCACCGCCGGCACGTATGCGCCACTCGTGACAGATGAACCGAGCGGTGTCGAAGTGATCTACGATAAGACTTTTGATGTATACCTGGCCCTTTTTAACGGCAGTAAAGGCATCACTGTCAGAGCCTCGAGCGACCTGCTGCATTGGTCCGGGCCGATCGGCACGCCCTACCACGAAGCCGGTCACACCACGTATTACCCCACTTTCATCGGCGAAACCGGCGATCCAACCGTGGCGGGACCGGCGCCGCGCATCTATTTCAGCAGTTTCCCCACCGGAGCGTATCCCGACTACACCCAGTCAGTTTTCGAGAGCGTGCAACTGACGCTTTCGAGAACAGGTCAAACGGATGTGTCCTCAACTGTTGCCCCGATGACCTCCTCAGCCGCGACCTCTGCCTCAACAGCCTCCCAGACGCTGGCACAGGCGCGTGACAAGATCAAGCATATCGTCGTCATCATGCAGGAGAACCGTTCCTTTGATGAGTACTTTGGCACCTACCCCGGTGCAAACGGAATCCCGATGAAAAATGGCGTGCCAACCGTCTGCTCGCCCGACCCCAAGACCGGGCAGTGCATCCAGCCCTACCACAACTCCAGCGATGTCAATTCGGGCGGCCCACACGCGGCCGCCTCGGCGGTCACTGACATGGCCGGCGGGAAAATGAATGGATTTGTGGCGGCTTTCCGGACCGCTCAGAAAGCCTGCAAGAATCCCAATGTCCCCGGCTGTGTCATGGGCCAGGCCCCGGATGTGATGGGCTGGCACGACGCGCGTGAGATCCCGAACTACTGGACCTATGCCGAGAACTTCGTCCTGCAGGATATGATGTTCGAGCCGAACGCCTCGTGGAGCCTGCCCGCCCACCTGTTCATGGTCTCGGCCTGGTCGGCCAGTTGTTCAAAACCCGGCGATCCATTCAGTTGCGTGAATGCCCTGGATGGTCCGAAGGGTGGCGTCAATGCGGCTGACCTTGGCAAGAACGATTATGCCTGGACCGACCTGACCTATTTATTGCACAGGGACAACATTTCGTGGGCATACTACCTGAGCAACGGCAGCGAGCCGGATTGCGAAGACGATGCCATGCTCTGCCAGGTCAGACCCCTGAACGCAAAAGTCCCCGGCATCTGGAATCCATTGCCGGCCTTCGATACCGTCAAGCAGGATGATCAACTGGGAAACATCCAGCTGGTCGACCAATTCTACGCCGCCGCCAAGGCCGGCACCCTGCCAGCCGTTGCCTGGATCGTGCCGGAGGAAAAAGTCAGCGAGCACCCGCCGTCCAGCATCAAGGCAGGCCAGACCTATGTAACCGGCTTGATCAACGCCATCATGCAGGGGCCGGATTGGGATAGCACGGCCATCTTCCTGGCCTGGGATGATTGGGGTGGCTTCTACGACCACGTGGCGCCGCCGCACGTGGACATCAATGGTTATGGCTTGCGCGTGCCCGGCCTGGTCATCAGCCCTTACGCAAAGAAGGGCTATATCGACGATCAAACCCTGAGCTTCGACGCCTATCTCAAGCTGATCGAGGATATCTTCCTGAATGGTCAGCGGCTTGACCCGGCCAACGACGGCCGCCCGGATCCCCGCACGACCGTGCGCGAGAATGTGCCTCAGCTAGGCGACCTGTTAAGCGATTTCGACTTCAGCCAGTCGCCGCGTGCCCCGCTGGTGCTGCCGACCAATCCGCCACCCGGACCGGCCTCCGTGCCATGAAGCCTGAGCACCCCGCACTCCCCCACCGCTCGCTTGTCCCAAAAATACTCAGGCAGGCGGGGGCAGTCAGAAGTGTGCATCCCGGGAGCAATTTCCAGGTAACCATTATTGGCATGCCGGGCATCCGGGGCTCGCCATGAGGCATGCAGGGTTGAGGATGAAAGGAGATAAATAGGTGAATCGCCGGGATATCCTGCATAACCTGATCCAGAACCAGGGCGCATATGAAACCATACCAGCCGCCTTTTTCATGCATTTCGACAGCGCCCACCATCAAGGCCAGGCGGCCATTGACAGGCACCTGGAATTCTTCCAGTATACCGGCATGGATTTCGTCAAGATCCAGTACGAACAGGGTTTTCCGTCCAGCCTGCCTATCATAGAACCGGAAGACTGGAGGCACGTTCCACCAATCGGCAACGAGTTTTTCGAAGCAACTTTCAACGTCGTCGAAGGCCTGGTCAGACCTGCCAGTAAAGCGGCCCTGGTGATCATGACGGTCTATTCGCCTTTCATGTGGGCAGCCCACCTTGACCAGAGGGCGCTTATTGGCAATCATTTGCAGGAGAACCCGGAGGCCGTCAAAAAGGGGCTGGAGATCATGACGGAAAACGTACTGCGGCTGGTGCGGGGCTGCAAGCGCCTGGGTGTGGATGGCTTTTATGTCTCGACCCAGGGCGGTGAAGCCTTCCGCTTTGCAGACGGCGCACTCTTCCGGAAATATATCAAACCGACCGACCTGGCCGTGTGGGAGGAAGTCAAGTCCTGCCCCTTCAACATCCTGCATATTTGCGATTATGAAGGCGGTTACGCGGACCTAACACCATTTCTGGATTACCCCGGCCAGGTGGTAAACAGCAGCCTGAACCTGGGAGACCGGAGCATGACACCCAGGGAAGTCTCCGATTTGTTTGGGCGGCCCTTCATGGGCGGCCTGGAACGAAAGGGCGTGATCGCGACCGGTGAACCTCAAGCCATCCGCAAGGTGGTGGGAGAGGTGTTGGAGAATGCGCCCGAGCGGTTCATCCTGGCAGCTGACTGCACCGTTCCCAGCGAGACCTCCTGGGAAAACCTGAAGACGGCCATCGATGCGGCGCACCAGTACCGGAAATAAGGGAGGCATGCAATGGACAACAGAAGACTTGTGGAATTCGGCTTTCTGAAGAAACCGGCTTGAAAAGCGTCTTGACACCCGGTGGGAACAAAACGATAATCCAGGTGGTACTTACCACATGTTTTGATCTGACCCTCGGGACAACAAATCCACGCCTGCCATGATCGACCCGGATGATTTTTTACCCCGCTATTACCAACTGGCGAATATCCTGCGCGAGAGCATCTCGAATGGGAAATTCGAAGCACACCAGCCCATTCCCTCCGAGCGCCAGTTGGAAGGCCTGTATTCCGTCAGCCGGACGACGATCCGGCAGGCGATCGATCTGCTGATCCGCCAGGGTTTCCTGTACCGCGCCCACGGCCGCGGCACCTTTGTCTCTCCGCAAAAACTGCAAAAAGGCATTTCAGAACTGACCAGTTTCACGGAGGATATGAAACAGCGCGGGCTTGTACCTGGACAAAAGATCCTGGAGATCGGCTACATCCAACCCTCCGAACAGGTCCGGGCGCACCTGGAACTGCCAGCCAACTCCGGGCAGGTGCTATGCATCGAGCGCCTGCGCCTGGGGGATGGAGTGCCGATGGGATTGCAAACTTCCTATTATGTGCTCCCGGAAGGACAGACCATCACCCGGGCAGAGCTGGAAGAGGTAGGTTCCACCTATAGACTACTCCAGGAGAAATTCCATCTCATTCCGACCGAAGCAGACGAAACGCTGGAGGTGACTCTCGCCACTCCACCGGAGGCGGCCCTGCTACAGATCCCCCCTGGCAGCCCGCTGCTTCTGAGTGAGCGCACCACTTATTCGCAATTTCGTCGTGTGATTGAATTTGTCAAGATTTTATATCGGGGGGATCGCTACCGGTACATCGCCAAGTTGACCAGGTAGCCGTTCGGGCGCAAAATGAATGCGGGGAAATTAGCGGGGGTTACTGCCTGATTTTCCTGGCTTGTTTCTGCTCGTACATCAGGTGATCAACCTGATCTATCAATTCATCCACTTTCATGGAAGTCTCAGGATCATAGGTGTCAACGCCTACACTAAGGGTAACTTGATAAGGCCTGATAGCCACCCGGTTGCGTCTCTCAAGGGCGGATTGAATGCGATTTGTCAGGATATCTGCGCTTTCCAGAGAGGCATCCACCGCCAGAACGATAAATTCATCCCCTCCGAAACGGGCCAGGATATCCGCATCTCGAAAGGTTTCTTTCAGGACGGAGGCTATCTCCTGCAATGCCTGGTCGCCATGGGAGTGTCCGTACGTATCATTGATCACCTTTAAGTCATCCACATCGCCGAAGAACAACAACATTTTCCTTTTTGTCCGGCGCGACATCTTCATCTCCCCCTCCGCCAGAAGGGTGAAGCCCCGGCGGTTGTACAACCCGGTGAGTTCATCGGTCAATGACAGGCTGCGAATCTCCTCCTCCATGCGCTTGCGTTCAATCGCCTGGGCCACCTGGGTGGAGACGAATTCCAGAAGGTTCAGGTCTTCCTGGTCATAATGGCTCCCCTTTGTATATATTTGCACTGCCATGACTCCGATCAAGCGCCCTTCCACTTTCAACGGCGCACCCATCCAGTCCTCACCAACCGTCCCGACGAGTTCCACCTCGCCCTCTTGAACGAGCCGGTCGAAGACCGGCCGGGTGGCCAGCAAGGGACGTCCGGTGCGGATGACATATCCGGTCAGACCCTGTTGCGGGGTCGGGGAAAGCGGTTGTTCATCATATTGATCAATATAATAAGGGAAGCTGAGATTTCCGGTGATCGGGTTGATCAAAGCAATGAAGAAATTCTCCGCCGGAATCAATTCTCCAAGGATGGAGTGGATGGAGCGATAGAGTTCATCGATCCCTTCACTGGTTATGGCCGTCTGAGTGATCCTGTACAGAGCATTCTGAACCAATTCGAAGCGCTTGCGCTCTGTGATATCGTGTGCAACCCAGAGAAGTCCTGTCCTCCGCCATAAACGAGATGGAGGCCGAGAACCACACGCTCCGCTCGCCAATCTTGAGTTCATATTCGATCTGCTGGGTTTGTTTTGTTTCCAGGACCTGTTTTATGGCACTAATAAATTTTTCCGGCTGATCCGGTGGAAAAACATCCTGCAGAGTTTTCCCGAGCAATTCCTCAGGTGGTTTAACCAACAGTTCGGGATTGGTGGGTGCGATCTTTAGATACGTCCCAAGGTGGTCGATCACCATCACCACATCGTGCATAGATGCGAACAGGGCGCGCAACTCCTCTTCGGATTGACGCAAGGCTTCATCGGCGCGTTTGCGGTTGATCGCAATAGCCACCTGGGTGGAGACGAACTCCAGCATGTGCTGTTCGCGCTCCCCATAAGCCTTCGGATCAGAATAGTGCTGTACCACCATCGCTCCAATGGGTTTGCCTTCCAGTAACAGCGGCACCCCCAGCCAGATCGCAGATGGCACCCCCAGCAGTTTCACCTCCCCTTTCCGTTCCAGTTCGTCGTGCACCGCCTGGGTGCATAGCAGGGATTTACCGGTCCGCAGGATATATGCGGTCAAGCTCTTCCCCGGCTGGATACCCCCCAAAAAGGACTCATCCTCCACATCCTTGAAATAGGGAAACCGCAGCAAGTCCTGGGCTTCATCGTACAGCGTGATAAAGAAATTCTCAGCCGGCATGACCGACGAAATGATCTGGTGGATCTGAGAATAGAGTTCATCCAGGGAGGTGGTCGTTTCGGTAGCCGCAGCGATCTGGTAGACTGCCTCCTGGAGGGTCTGTGCCTGCTTGCTATCAGTGATATCCAGGATTGATCCTTCCAGAATGCCCTGGGCCCGGTTGAGTCTTATGGATAGGAGACATCTTCGCACCTGACCCTGCTTGTTCAGCATGCCGCACTCATAATCGGTCACACGACCATCAGCTTCAAGCCGGTGCACCATTACTTCCCGCTCGTGCGGATCCACCCAATAAAGCACCGAAGAGGAACCCTGCATCTCGTCTCGTGAGCGACCGTAAATCTCGAGGTATCTTTCGTTCATGTCCAGGATCTCCGACCCATCCAAGCGAGTCCGGAACATGCCCACTTCAGCATTGTCGAAAAGGTTGCGGTACTTTTCCTCGTTCTCGCGTAGCGCCGCCTCGGCGCGCTTGCGGTTGATCGCAATGGCCACCTGCGTGGAGACGAACTCCAGCATGTGCTGTTCGCGCTCCCCATAAGCCTTCGGATCAGAATAGTGCTGTACCACCATCGCTCCAATGGGTTTGCCTTCCAGTAACAGCGGCACCCCCAGCCAGATCGCAGATGGCACCCCCAGCAGTTTTATCTCCCCTTTCCGTTCCAGTTCGTCGTGCACCGCCTGGGTACATAGCAGGGATTTGCCGGTCCGCAGAACATATGCGGTCAAGCCCTTCCCCGGCTGGATACCCCCCAGAAAGGACTCATCCTCCACATCCTTGAAATAGGGAAACCGCAGCAGGTCCTGGGCTTCATCGTATAGCGTGATATAGAAATTCTCAGCCGGCATGACCGACGAGATGATCTGGTGGATCTGAGAATAGAGTTCATCCAGGGAGGTGGTCGTTTCGGTAGCCGCAGCGATCTGGTAGACTGCCTCCTGGAGGATCTGCGCCTGCCTGCCGTATTCAATTTCAGCGCTTAAGTTCCTTGAAATGACGGTGATGATGATAATGAACACACACAACGCCACAAACACCACAACCAACACTCTCAAGGCTGGATGGAGCCATCCCAAAGCAGGCACCTCGTTCAAATAGCCCTGGAGCAGGATAATCAAGATGGAAGCCGGAATGAAAGCCCGCATCAAGCGCGCGCGCAGAGAAGGACCTGTGAATACATTGGCCGGCCAACTGGAGGGACCGGCTGTCATTACCATTCCCAGGCTGAGGAACCAGAAGGAAATTGCGCTGGTCAACGAGGCGGGGATGAGCAAGCCGGCAAAAAATGGCAGGGCTCCATATACGTAACCAAGGATAACCAAACCACTGATGATGAATAGAATAAAAAAGAGGAAGGTGGAAACATTTTTTGCGGTCGTAGCGGGCTTGTTCCTGGACAGCAAAAGAAAGGCCGGGATCGCCAGCAAGAAACCCAGGATGCCCAGGGGAGACATACGCGCAGTTGAAAATTGGCCGAATAGGGGAGAGTTGGGGTAGAGTAATTTTTCCAGATCAGGTCCAACCCCGAATAAATATCTGAAAAAGATGATCAGAACGATGATCAACATCCCCACAAGGCCGGCCTGTACCACGATCCTCAATGCACGCCTGGCAGAAAAATATACGTGAATGAGCCAGGCACCACACAATCCCAGGAATATCAACGCAGTCGCGGGCGCCATGGGAAAATATCCGGCCCGCAGAGAGGCCAAGACAGGCTGGTTGAACAACCAGCCTGTAACCGCCAGGAGGCTGATGGCACAGACAAATGCCATGAAAATAGCCCCGCTATGTTTAAACGCGGCCTGGGTTTCGGCTTCTTTGCTCATAGGCTCAGGCTGTCCTCTTGATACATGGAGTTTTACCTCATCGATTGTAATACTTTTTCATTTTCCTGTGTTCCAAAAAGAGGCGACTATTATGAAATTGAAATGCCATTGTTTGCCCACCCCCACGGCTGGGGTTTTTCCTCCAATCTCAGCCCATGGGTGGGATCTGATGGAAATGGGAAATGTGAAAAAGGAGAATTTGAAGAACAGCCGCCTCAAATCCTTCCTTTTTGAAAATCTTTTCATTAAGTGGGGATAACCTTGACATTTGGGATACCTCGTGCTAATATAACGGTGTAATGGTAATGTGGTCACTACCAGTTCATTGAAGTTAGAAAAGTTACCTGCATGAACACGATCGATGATGCGGAAATTCATCAAATGGTGCAGCGAGTGCTGTCGCAGTTCACCGGACCAGCCCGACCGGCGGAGGCCTGCCTGCCTGCCCCGCTTCCAACGGAAAAAGCCTCCGGGAACACCGCCCCGGCACAGGCAAAAAAAGTGGTTGCGATTGGAGCGGATCACGGGGGTTTCGAGCTGAAGGAGATACTTAAATCCAGCTTGAATGAGTTGGGTTATGACGTGAGGGATGTGGGTGCCTTCAACAAAGGCGCAGTGGACTACCCTGATTTTGCACACGAGGTGGCCCGGTTGGTCAGCATTGGCAAAGCCTGGCGCGGGATCATGATCGACGGCGCCGGGATCGGCAGTTGCATCGTCGCCAACAAGGTGCCGGGTATTCGGGCCGGGATGGCCTACGACTTTTCGTCCGCGGTGAACGGCCGCGATCATAACGATACCAATGTTTTAACCCTGGGGGCGGGAATGATCGGAGTGAACCTGGCCAAACAGATCGTCAAAACCTGGCTGGGGACGGAATTCGGCGGCGGGCGGCATATCGCGCGTATTGATAAGATCACGGCAGTTGAAAAACAGTACCTGAAATAGAGGCAAGCCATGTTGACAGACTTGAAAACAGACCCAAATACAGTAGAAAGCCTGGTGGAGATCATCACCCATGAGGTTTTGGTGGCCATGCTGGAACGGAAGGAAAAGTTGCAGAATCAGCAGGATGGGCAGTGCAAGCTCAACTGCAGCGATTCACTGTGCGTGCGCACCTGTTTCGACCGGGCCGGGAACGTGGTCAGCGCAGGGGCGGAGCGGCTCTCATCCACACTGGGTGTCATCCCGGGCAACATCGACCTGGCCAGGACGATCGACCATACCCTGCTTAAGCCGGACGCCACCCAAGACCAGATCGCGCAATTATGCTACGAAGCGCGCAAGTACGGCTTTGCCTCGGTATGTGTCAACCCCACCTGGGTGGAATTGTGCGCCCAGTTGCTCAAGGGCTCGCAGGTGAAAGTTTGCACCGTGATCGGCTTCCCGCTTGGAGCAACCGCCCCGGAAGTGAAAGCCTTCGAAACACAAACCGCCCTTAACCAGGGAGCGACCGAGATCGACATGGTCATTAACATCGGCGCCCTGAAAGCGCGTGATCTTGAACTGGTCGCGAAGGACATTCATGGCGTGGTTATCACAGCACATGCCGGGGGCGCCATCGTCAAGGTCATCATCGAGGCAGTCCTGCTGACGGATGAAGAAAAGACCATTGCCTGCCTGCTGGCAAAGGAAGCCGGGGCGGACTTTGTCAAGACCTCCACCGGCTTTGCCAGTGGCGGAGCCACGGTGCATGACGTGGCGCTCATGCGCAAGACGGTCGGCCCGGAGATGGGTGTGAAAGCCGCTGGCGGAGTGCGCACATACGAGGATGCCGAAGCCATGCTGAAAGCCGGAGCCACCCGGATCGGTGCAAGTGCCGGGGTGAAGATCATCCAGGGCCCTGCCAGGGAACCCGTCCCCAGCCTGGAGGCTGTGAAGAAATAATTAATTTGGTGTCATCGCGAGGGCAAAGGGTCAAGAGCGTTCCCGGCGAATAGAGACCCAGCCTGACTTCCTAACCGCAGGGCAGGCAATCCCTTCCCAAACCTGGAGAGTGCTTCGTAGGGCCCCGCCCTGCCTGCAATGACATAAGGAGAAAGACTATGCTAATAGCCAGAGTGATCGGAACCACCGTCTCGACGATCAAGGACGAGAAATTGAGCGGGCGTAAACTGCTCATCCTGCGCCAGACGGATGAGGCAGGCAGTCCGGCCGGGAAACCCTATGTGGCAGTGGATACGGTCGATGCCGGCATCGGCGACCTTGTGCTGACCTGCGCCGGTTCGTCCGCCCGGCAGACGAGCACTACCAAAGATTCCCCTGTGGATGCCGTCATCATGGGGGTGATCGATTCGCTGGAAGTGGAAGGCAAAGTGGTCTTCCGCAAATCCTAGCGAGGATGGAAGCGATGGACAAGGATCTTGCATCCATACAAGAAGCGCGTGATCTGGTAAATGCGGCCCACGATGCCTGGAAAATCTGGAGCAGGGCCTCCCAGGAACAGGTGGACCGCGTCTGCGCAGCCATGGCCGAGGCGGGTTGGCAGGCCTCCGAGCGCCTGGGGCGATTGGCCCAGGAAGAGACCGGTTACGGCGTGGCCTTGCACAAGAAACTCAAGAACGAGTTTGGCTCGCGCATGGTCTGGGAATCCATCCGGGATCTGAAGACGGTCGGAGTGATCCGTCAGGATGCCGCCCACAGGTTGTACGAAATTGCCTGGCCGATGGGTGTGGTGGCGGCACTGGTACCCTCGACCAACCCAACCTCAACGACGTTCTTCAAATCCTTGATATCCGTCAAGGCACGCAATGCCATCGTCATTTCACCACATCCCTCGGCGAAGCGCTGCATCTACGAAGCCGCCCACTGCATGGCCCAGGCTGCCGAAAATGCCGGCGCGCCGAAAGGCCTGATCAGCTGCCTCCAGGAAGTCTCGCTGCCCGGCACACAAGAACTGATGACGCACCCACAGACTTCCATCATCCTGGCAACCGGCGGCACAGGCATGGTGCGGGCAGCGCACTCCACCGGAAAACCGGCTTACGGCGTCGGCCCGGGCAATGTGCCTGTCTATGTTGACCGGTCAGCGGACCTGGAAAAGGCTGCACGTTACATCGTCGCTTCGAAGGCCTTCGATTATTCCACCATCTGCGCCACTGAACAAGCAGTTATCGCAGACCTGCCTATCGCAGACAGGTTGAAAGAACTGATGCAGACCGAAGGCGCATATTTCACCGACCCGCAGCAGACCGAGGCCCTGCGCAGGACGGTCTTTTCCCCAAACGGCAGTCCCAATACCGCCGTGGTGGGCAAGCCGGCGGATTTTGTGGCTGCCATGGCGGGTTTCAACATCCCGGCGGGCACCCGCATCCTGGTGACCCCTCTGGAAAAGGTCGGGCGGGAGGAGCCGCTCTCGCACGAGAAGATGACCACCGTGCTGGCCTGGTATGGGGTGAATGGCTGGGAGCAGAGTTGCGAGACCTCGATCGCAGTCATCCAGGCAGGTGGACTGGGTCACACCCAGATCATTTACGCCAATGATGAAAAAGTCATCATGGCGTTCGGGCTGGAGAAACCGGTCTTTCGCATCCTGGTCAATACGATGGGTACACTGGGTGCGATCGGCATGACGACCGGCGTGATGCCCTCACTGACGCTTGGACCAGGCGGCCTGGGCGGCGCCATCACCGGCGACAACGTCACGGCCTATCACCTGATCAACATCAAGCGGTTGGCCTACGAGACAGTCCCACCCCCGGCAATTGCTTTCTCACGTGGTGAAAGCCCGGCCGGGCCGGCGCCCGAGGAAATCGAGCACATGGTCCGGCAGGTTGTGAATGAAATTTTGGAAAGCAGATAATTAATACAACATATAAGAAAGGAAGGAACAAAATGGCTCTAGATCCTCTTTAATTGCTCTCGGCATGGTCGAGACAAAAGGCCTGGTGGGTGCGGTGGAAGCCGCCGATGCGATGGTCAAGGCTGCAAACGTGATCCTGCTCGGCTCAGAGTACGTCGGAGGCGGGTATGTGACCGTGATGGTGCGCGGTGACGTGGGCGCGGTCAAGGCGGCCACGGATGCCGGCGCAGCGGCGGCCAAGCGCGTGGGCGAACTGGTCTCGGTCCACGTCATTCCCCGCCCCCATTCGGATGTGGAAATGATCCTGCCCAAGTCGAGCAAGGGCAGCATCGGCGGGCACACGGCCGAAGCCAAATCCAAATAAGTCAGGAATGGGTTGCTCGGTGGTGCAACCATACTGCACCAGCGCGGTTGTCAAGCCTGGCTGAAATCCCGCCCTGGGTGGAAACAATCTTCCTGTGCGCTTGCCTGCAGAGAGTTCGCAGGGAGACTGGAGATTTTCCTCCCATCCGGGCCGGGAGCAAGGAGAAAAAAACATGGCTGATACCTTTTCGCTGCGTTGTTATTGTTACCTGGACCGGATGCAGCCACAGTTTGCGTCCTTCGTCGGGACGGTCACCCAGGGCGACCTGCCGACCGAGGACATGGCGGCGCTGTACGTCGAGATGTCGCCGGGCAACGAAGTCTTCCGGATGGTGGATATTGCCGTAAAAGCCACCGAAGCCCGGCCGGGTGCGCAGATCGTGGAACGCGAGTTCGGGATGTTCGAAGTGCATTCGCCCAACCAGGCGGCTGTCATTGAAGCTGGACAAGTCGTCCTGGAGCGCCTGGGTCTGAACGTGCCAGACCGGATCAAACCGCAGGTGGTTTCGACGCAGGTCATCACGCGCGTCGACCCTTACCAGGCGCAACTGCTCAACCGCTTCCGGCGCGGCTCCATGTTGGTGGCGGGCGAGACCATGCTGGTGCTGGAGTGCGCGCCGGCGGCCTACATCAACATTGCCTGCAACGAGGCAGAGAAGACCGCCAGCATCAAGCTGATCCACGTCTCTTCGGTCGGACGGTTTGGGCGCATGTGGCTCTCGGGCACGGAAGCCGAGATCATGACGGCAAAGGATGCGGCGGTGCGGGCATTGGAAAGCCTGGAGGGCCGCCCGGGCGCCTGAGTTGCCGCCTCGTAAAGGAGACCGAAAGGAGTTGGTCATGCCGAAAGAGTTTTATACCGAACGGGATATTGAGGATATGTTCAAGCGCGGCATTCTGTCGTTGGAAGTCAACGAGAATGTCGTCCTGACCGAACTGGCTTACGAGAAGGCTAACCGGCTGGGGATGCAGTTACTACGCGAACGTCCGGTCGATCCGCCGGCTGCCCCGGTTCGTCCATATATTTCCGGTTTGCCGAAACCTGCCAAGGCGACTGCCTCTCCGGCCCCCCAGGCGGAGGCCGACCTGCCAGCCCGCATTCGCGCGGCAGTCAACGCGCGCCTGGGGACGCAGATCGATCCGGCCCTGCTGGATGTCATCATAGAACGGGTTCTCAAGAGTACGGGAGCCCAGTAACCGGATGCTGTTCGGAAGAGTGAAAGGCCGCGCCATCTGCACGCTCAAGGTCCCCGGAACCCAGGGACTAAAGCTGCTGGTCGTCCAGCCTCTGAACAAAAGGCTGGAGCCGACCGGCACGTTACAGGTGGCTGCCGACGTGGTGGATGCCGGGCCGGGCGACCTGTGCGTGATGGTGCGTTCCCGTGAAGCCGCCCTGGCCATGCCGGAGGTCAAGTTCGTGCCCGTGGACCTGGCGCTGGTCGGCGTGGTGGATGACCTGGACGTGCACCCGGATGGGGAGTTCGATTTTACCCTGAAGCCCGGGCGGAATGTGTTTGCCTGAAAGAGACGTATGATCCTTGCAAAGGTCATAGGGAACGTGGTAACCACCCTCAGCCATCCGGATTACAAGAACCGGAAATTGCTGGTGGTGCAACCCATGTTTTTGGAAGGCGAAAAACCCGATGAGGATTTCCTGGCGCTGGACAACACGCACGCCGGCATCGGGGATACCGTGCTGGTCAACCGGGAGGGAAATGGGGCACGACAGGTGCTGAACAATCCGGATGCGTGCGTCATCTCGGTAATCGTGGGGATAGTGGATTCGGTCACGATCGAGCAGTGATGGGTCAGTGTGAATCCATTTGATATAGAAAGATAATGGGGGTTCTTGGTGTTATACTTTGTCCACCATTACCATGAAGGATGGTCAATATGGAAACCAGCGCATCAGAAAAGATGATTGCTTCCGCTTCGGTTGACCTGGCTGAAAAAACCGCCAGGATCGAAAAGCTATCCTCCGGGGGGCCTGGGCAGACAACCATCCGGATATCGGCCGTTGGGAAAGGCAAGAGCCAAGCGGGGACTCTGACGCTTTCGGAAGAGCAATTGATAGATCTTCTATATAAAGCCATCCAAGCCGGGGTGGTCTCGCCGGGTTTTATCGGGAACCTGCGCGAGAAATTCGAAATATAAGGCTTGGTGAAGAGCGGTTTGAAATATCCGGCTTTTTTTAGTTTTTCCTCACCAACAGGTGCCATGACACCAGGATATATCGCAGGTCTGCTGCCAAATGACTAAGAAATCATCCACACTCACCATCCGGGATGTTGCCAAGTATGCGGGGGTATCCGTCGCCACTGTCAGCCGATATATGAACCACAGTGGACCAGTATCGCAGGAAGCGGGGGAACGCATTTCGCAGGTAATGTTGGAGTTGAACTATACCCCCCACATGGTTGCCCGCCAACTGGCCACCCAGCGCACCCTGGCAGTCGGGTTGTTGATCACCAATGTTATGAACGAATTTTTCTCTCCCCTTGTCAATGGGATCTTTTCCGTGACCACCGGCAATAATTACAACCTGCTGGTGGCCATATCCAAACCCGAGATGCGGGACAAAGCGGTGCCCTCCCCCATTGGCCCGCATAACACCGATGGTACCCTGGTTTTTGCCAACAGTCTTACGGAAGAACAATTAATAGGGCTGTGCAAAACCGGGTTCCCGGTAATCCTGCTCCACCGTACCCCGCCTCCCAACCTCAAGATCCCGTCTGTGACAGTGGAAAACAAGACTTCCAGCCAGAAACTCATCGATCATCTGATCGAGGCGCATGGAAGAAAACGGATCATGTATTTCAAGGGACCCAAAGACCAGGAGGATTCACACTGGCGCGAAATGGGATACCGGGCTTCCCTGGCTGCACATGGTCTGCTCATCGACGACAACCTGATCCTGCGGGGGGAGTTCGAACACCAGATCGCCTACCAGGCTTTGCACGATCATCTGGCGCAAGGCCTGCGCGACTTTGATGCCATTTTTTCCGGGAACGATGATTCAGCTGTCGGAATTTTGACCGCCCTAAAAGAAAACGGCTTGCGTGTGCCGGAGGATGTCTCGGTGGTCGGGTTCGACGACTTTCGTCTTTCCCCTTTCCTGAACCCCCCGCTCACGACTGTCCGGGCGCCCACGGAAGAAGTGGGGCGGATTGCCGCCGTGCAATTATCGAAAATGATCCAGGGATTACCGGTCGAGCAGAAAGTGCTCCTGCCAACCGAGATCATCCTGCGGCGTTCCTGCGGGTGCGATTACCAGACACCCAACCACACAAATTCCTCTTTTTAGTTCCAATGCATCCGGCAACTTACCCGGCAGACTTCACCGGGAGGGTACCCGGATCGGGGTCAGGATAATACCTCCAGCGCGGTAACGAAGATTCCGAATGCTCTCCGGGTTAGACAACGCTTCCCTCAAACTTATTAAGGAAAGCTTGCACTTCCCGGGCGGTCGGCAAGGAGTTTTGGGAACCAGGACGTGTGGTTGCCAGTGCGCCAACCGCATTGGCATAGCGGACCGCCTCTTTCAGATCATCACCACGCGCCAGCGCAACTGCCAAACCACCATTAAATGCATCGCCAGCCCCAATCGCATCGAGCGATACCACCGGGAAGGAAGGGACTTCAAGAGGGTCCGGGTTGTTCAAACCCGAGATGACTGCACCGGCTTTTCCCAACGTGACAACAACATTTCGGATGCCGAATTTCCGCGACAATGATGGGGCCAGGTCGCGGGGATGAGATACAGGAATCCCTGCCAGTGTGGCTGCTTCCGTTTCGTTCGGGGTAAAGACATCGACCAATTCGAGCAGGTCCTGCGAAAGGGTGGTCATGGGAGCGGGATTCAATACCACCCGGACGTGATATTTTGAGGCGAGCCGGATGGCAGATTCAACTGTTTGCATGGGGATTTCCAGTTGGAGGAGCATACAATCGGCAGATCGAATGGCATCCTCCGCCTTAAAGACATCCTGCGGTGAAAGGTTCCCATTGGCTCCGGGAGCCACGCAGATGATATTTTCACCGGTGGAATCCATCATGATCAACGCCACTCCGGAGGCTGCCACCTCATCCCAGACAATATATTTCATCAGGATGCCCTCCTTTTCACAGGCTTCAAAAGCAGCCTGCCCAAAGTGATCCCGCCCCAGCCGGGCCACAAAAGTAACCTGTGCCCCGAGCCTGGCCGCCGCGAAGGCCTGGTTGGCCCCTTTTCCACCCCTGGATTGCATAAAATCAAGCCCCAGGACGGTTTCACCAGGTCTGGGGATATGGCCGGTCTTGACGATCATATCCGTGTTGGCGCTGCCAATCACGACGATCCTAGGTTGCCTATTTCCATGGATTTCAGATGCAATAGAGAATTTGGGGGTCTGAAATGGATAGTCATCCATTGTTTCTCCTCCTGGTTGGTTCAGCCCTGCCTGGCCTGGATATCCCTACAGCCCGTTCACCACAGTGAAGGTGCCCGTCCCCATGCTGACACTGCTCCAGGTACTCGTGCTCGAATTCATCCACGTCAGCGTCTCCGTACTGGCAATGTACACCGCCGGGTCCGTCTTCCCATCCCCATCAAAATCACAACCGGCTACATACGTCAGCGTACCGGTTCCCATGTATACCCCCGTCCACGTCCCCGTGCTGGATGCCAGGTACCACAGCGTGTTCGTGCTCGCCAGAAACTCCGCCGGGTCCGTCTTCCCATCCCCATCAAAATCCGAGCCCGCTACATAATTGTAACTCCCAGGCCCCAGGTACACTCCTGTCCACGTCCCCGTGCTCGATCCCAGATACCACAGCGTATTCGAACCCGTCACGAACAGCGCCGGATCCGTCTTCCCATCCCCATCAAAGTCCGACCCAGGCACCATCTGGTAGCTCCCCGGCCCCATGTATACCCCCGTCCACGTCCCCGTGCCCGACGCCCGGTACCACAACGCATTCGCTCCCGACACGAACAACGCCGGATCCGTCTTCCCATCCCCATCATAGTCCGAGCCTTTCACCAACGTGTATGTGCCTGGCCCCATGTACAGCCCCTGCCATGTCCCCGTGCTGGAGGCCAGGTACCACAATGCATTCGAGCTGGATATAAACTCCGCCGGATCCGTCTTCCCATCCCCGTCGTAGTCGGCCGCATTCACATATGTGTATGTGCCCGGCCCCATATAGACTCCCTGCCAGGTGGCGTTGCTGGAGGCCAGGTACCAGAGCGCACCCGCTGACGTCACGAATTTGGCCGGATCGGTCCTGCCATCCCCATCATAGTCATCTTTCGCATGGCCTGTCGCCGTCCTGGTCGGGGTGGATGTGAAGGTGGGCGTGCTGGTCGGAGTACGCGTGGTTGTCGATGTGCTGGTTGCCGTGAGAGTCGGGTGTGAAAGTCCGCGTTGCGGTCAGAGTGCTGGTGGAGGTCGCTGTATTGGTCGGCGTGAGTGTTGGGGTAATTGTCCGCGTGGCGGTCAGAGTGCTGGTGGAGGTCGCTGTGTTGGTCGGCGTGAAAGTCGGGGTGATTGTCTGCGTGGCGGTCAGAGTGCTGGTGGGGGTCGCTGTCCTGCTTGGCGTATTGGTTGATGTCCTGGTGGTTGTATTGCTGGGCGTGGAAGTTGGTGTTCTGCTCGGTGTGGAGCTTGGCGTATTGCTGGGTGTGGAGGTCGCCGTACTGGTTGGCAGGGGCGTTGCAGAATGGAGCCAGCCACTCACCGAACCTGCATTCCCCAGCACTGTCCAGGCCTGGACCTGAAGCGTACTGCTGCCTGTAACGGTATTATTCTCCTCAATTACAGTGATAGTTCCATTACCATTTGCATCCACACTTGATGAAGTCACCACAGAGGTATGACCGGAACTCGAAGTGGCGCCATAACTCAATACATCCCCGGGTTGGGGTGCCTGGCCATTTGTGTCATTCGAAACCTTGCTCAGCAGACTGCCGGAATAGTTCCAGACCACCTGGGAACCGTTCGCCGAGTACGGATTGATCCCATATGCCAGGTATAGGAAACGCATGGAATACTCAACGCATTCCCATTCATATTCCCCCCAGGCACCGGAAAAGAAATGGACCAGGACATCCGGCGCACTATCATAATACGGGCGAGGTCCGCAAGCCGGAACGCCCAGATAGACCGCTCCCAGCCGGAAGGATGTGTATCCATCCGACCCATCATAATACGTGGTGTAGTCACAGTCACCTTTCCACCAGGCAGGTGTGGGAAAGTCTGCCGCCTGGACGCCCTGGCTGGAAACCTTGCCGGAATTCTTTGCCGGGTGTAGATCCACTGTCGAAGGAGAGTCGAGGGTATCGCTGGAGAGAATAAGATTCCCCGGAAAATTGCCGGATTGCATGGAAGTTACCGTGGCGGACTGTTCCTGGCTGAACCGGACTATCCAAAGACGGTTACCGGCCTGCACGACCCATTCCTCAATTACAACCTGTTTTGCAACAGGACCATCCACATGCAGATTTACGGAAGTCTGTGAACCGGTTACCTGTTGACCAAAGAGAGTGACGGTGGGGGCAGCCTGTACGGTCCCGCCCTGTTGAAGGCGATAATCACGAAGTGCAGCCTCGTAGGCTGGTTTCATCCCGGGTTCTGCCACAGGCAGGGTTTCCGTGCCTGGTTTTGTTCCAAACGGAATGGCGACGACGGTGAACTCTCGAAAAGGCCTCCAGGTGACCGCGGTCGCCACCTGGCTGGCAGAACCAGGTGCGGCCACGACAAAATCACCGAAGGGGAAGGCTGCGGCCTGAACGGAAATCATGACGCCATCCAATGTAAAGGAAGTCGTGGATGGAACCGCAGCAGCTTGTGGTGCACCAATCCCGGTCGGGGTCCGAGTAAACGCCCCTTGTGCATCAACGACCGGTGAGCCGCTCCATTCAAAACATAGCAACAGAATCAATCCAGCCAGCAATACTCCAATGAAGTATTTGCGAATCTGCCGGCCCGGTATGAATTTCATCTCATTTCCTCCGCGCGTACAATCGATGGTTCTCAAGTCTCTGATGACAAGGTGGCGGAATATCGTCATCATCCTACCATATTCTGAAAAAATTAAATGTAAATCCATCTTCGGAATTCAATCCGAATTCTATCCCACTCGTACCTTCCCTTAAAGACTCCGATTGGTACTACCTGCTTATCTTGGGAATCCCTACAGCCCGTTCACCACAGTGAAGGTGCCCGTCCCCATGCTGACACTGCTCCAGGTACTCGTGCTCGAATTCATCCACGTCAGCGTCTCCGTACTGGCAATGTACACCGCCGGGTCCGTCTTCCCATCCCCATCAAAATCACAACCGGCTACATACGTCAGCGTACCGGTTCCCATGTATACCCCCGTCCACGTCCCCGTGCTGGATGCCAGGTACCACAGCGTGTTCGTGCTCGCCAGAAACTCCGCCGGGTCCGTCTTCCCATCCCCATCAAAATCCGAGCCCGCTACATAATTGTAACTCCCAGGCCCCAGGTACACTCCTGTCCACGTCCCCGTGCTCGATCCCAGATACCACAGCGTATTCGAACCCGTCACGAACAGCGCCGGATCCGTCTTCCCATCCCCATCAAAGTCCGACCCAGGCACCATCTGGTAGCTCCCCGGCCCCATGTATACCCCCGTCCACGTCCCCGTGCCCGACGCCCGGTACCACAACGCATTCGCTCCCGACACGAACAACGCCGGATCCGTCTTCCCATCCCCATCATAGTCCGAGCCTTTCACCAACGTGTATGTGCCTGGCCCCATGTACAGCCCCTGCCATGTCCCCGTGCTGGAGGCCAGGTACCACAATGCATTCGAGCTGGATATAAACTCCGCCGGATCCGTCTTCCCATCCCCGTCGTAGTCGGCCGCATTCACATATGTGTATGTGCCCGGCCCCATATAAACTCCCTGCCAGGTGGCGTTGCTGGAGGCCAGGTACCAGAGCGCACCCGCTGACGTCACGAATTTGGCCGGATCGGTCCTGCCATCCCCATCATAGTCATCTTTCGCATGGCCTGTCGCCGTCCTGGTCGGGGTGGATGTGAAGGTGGGCGTGCTGGTCGGAGTACGCGTGGTTGTCGATGTGCTGGTCGGCGAGGAAGTAAAGGTAGGCGTATTCGTCGCCGTGAACGTGGTCGTCGGGGTGTACGTGTATGTCGGTGTGTTGGTCGGAGAGGATGTGAACGTTGGCGTATATGTCGGCGTGAACGTCCTCGTTGGAGTGAACGTTAAAGTTGGCGTGTTGGTTGGCGAGGAGGTGAATGTTGGTGTACTCGTCGGGGAGGAAGTGCGAGTCGGAGTGTACGTGTATGTCGGTGTGTAGGTTGGAGAGGATGTGAACGTTGGTGTATTCGTTGGTGACGAAGTGCGGGTCGGAGTATACGTGTATGTCGGTGTGTAGGTTGGCGTGAATGTGTATGTTGGTGTATTCGTCGGTGAGGAAGTGCGGGTCGGGGTATAAGTATAAGTTGGGGTGTTGGAGGGCGTATTGGAGGGTGTGTTGCTTGGCATTTGCGTCGGGGTGTTAGAGGGCGTATTGGAGGGTGTGTTGCTTGGCGTTTGCGTCAGGGTTTTTGAAGGCGTACTGGTTGGCGTATTGGTGGGTGTATTGGTCTTAGTAAGTGTGATGGTCGGGGTGCCGGTTTTAGTCGGTGTATTGCTGGGTGTATATGTTGGTGTAATACTCGGTGTGGAGGTCGGTGTATTCGTAACAAGCGGTGCCAGATTGACAATGCTGACCGCCTCGAGCGCCATGCCTGAATAACTGCCGCCCCAGGTCATGCTGTGGGTCAGGTAATCCCAAGTGTCGTGTATATAGACCGTATTGCTTGAGTCGTCATAACCAACACCAACGACGGTATGCCCGACAAGATTTATCATCACAGGCCGGCCGGCATCGATCTGCGCCTTGTACATGGCAAAGGTGAACCCATTCGAATTCTGGTTATCCGTCAGTTGGTTGTAACAATCGGTGACCGTGTAGCCTTTGGCCTGATAGAAGAGTTCCCGCCCGTAGGTGCCATCGCTGGTAATTTTATACCCAGGCATGGCACTGCAAGGCAACGGTGAGCCATCAGAGAACCACCAGAAAGAGGTAGAACCATCAACATTATTAAAATTGGACTGGCTGGTCCTCATATAGTCACCAATGGCATCCCCATAGGTGTGCTCCGTCCAATTATTTATAAAGGGGTCTTGAGCAGTGCTCTCGTAGGAGACCCAGTAGTCATCGATGGAGCCGCGCGTCGACCTGCCATCCAGCCCATTGCGGGAGGCTGTCAACGGGCACTGGGCATAGGTGTCACCGACCCCATCGGTCCAGTCCGGCCAGGAACTGCTGTCCAGTGGCATCACGCCGCCGTTCGTGGGACCGGTGTACATGTTCGGGTACCCGTTCCGATCATAGTATGCGGCGATCATCGAAGCGGAAGTGGCAGAACAGCCGAACGACCATTCATAAGCGGGAATTGTTAAGGAAACAATATTCTGAGGCGAGATGGAACCGCTCAGGGACACAGGTGGGCGGGCATAACCTGGAGGAGGTTGCGGTGGGCCATGGATGACGACCTCCTCGATCTGTTTTCCATCCTTGGCAGTGATCGTCGTGGAAGAGAAATACGGGCTGGTCTGGCTGGTGGCCTGAGCGGATACAGGCGAACCTCCCTTGGAGGCGGGTGTTTGAGTGACGGCTGCCTGGGCAAGAACAATGGATGAGCCACTTATTCCAAGACTTAGGGATAGGATCATCCCTGCCAGTAAAATACCAATCAGGAACTTTTGAAATTTGTGGTTGGATCCGGCAGTCATGGAATTCCCTTCACGGGCATGCAAGTTGATTCACGAGTATTAAGAGATAAAATTAAAGAACCTAATAAATATCCAACATTGGATAGTGTAGCATACTCCTGAACCGAATTCAATATAAATTCATGCCCTTTTTGCACCATTTACATTGTGATAATCGTCGCAGGCAATGATGACATAGTAACCTTTGTGGACAGGCCAAGATTGGGTATTATACATATCAAATTAGTGTGAGTTTGTCGGTTTTGTCCGGAGGCACCCCATGCAAGCCATTCCAAGTGAGCATTTGGAAATTGACCGCAAGGCACGCGTCTACATGCCCTACCAGGACCTGTCGCTGCGTTCCCCCACCGAACGCGTCTGTGATTTTGGGGATGTGATCATCCCGCTTGATTCTGACAGGGCCATGCTGGAGGCCTCCCGCTGCATTCATTGCCCCGACCCGGCCCCCTGCATGTTGGCTTGCCCCTGCCATAATGACATTCCCTCGGCGATGTGGCTGATCGAACAGGGCCATTATATCGAGGCTGCCCAGCTTTACCGCCAGACTTCCTCCCTGCCGGAAATATGCTCACGTGTCTGCCCACACGAACAACTTTGCCAGGGATCCTGCGTGCTTAACAAGACCCTGGAACCGGTCCTGTGCGGTCCATTGGAAACCTTTGTGACCTGCTTCGAACGCAAAACGGCCGGTGTGGCCATCCCGGTCGGAAAACCGACCGGCAGGAAGGTCGCCATCGTGGGTGCCGGACCGGCGGGCCTGGGCTGCGCCGAGCAACTCCTGGAGCAGGGGCACTCTGTCACCTTCTTCGACTCCAAGCCTGCCCCCGGCGGTTTGCTGGTCTATGGCATCCCGAACTTCAAACTTGCCAAGGAAGTCTTTTTTTGTCGCTGGGGGGATTACGAAAAAGCCGGCGCCAGGTTCGTTGGGAACTCCACCATTGGCGAAAGCAAGACGATCGACCAGTTATTTGCAGAAGGTTTCGATGCAGTCTTTGTCGGTGTGGGAACCGGCATTGACGCCAAAATGGAAGTCCCGGGTGAGGATCTGCCGGGTGTTTACGAAGGCACCGATTTTCTGATGCGCGCCAACACAGAACCGGATCTTCTTCCCGAGAACAAGCGCGAACGTCCGACGCTTGGCAAACGGGTGGTTGTCATCGGTGGCGGCGACACGGCCTCGGATTGTCTGCGTTCCGCCTTGCGCATGGGGGCGGAAGAAGTAACCTGTTTATATCGTCGTACCGAGAAGGAAATGCCCGGCGGGAAAAAGGACCGCCAGATGGCAAAAGAAGAAGGAGCCAAATACCGCCTCCTGACCCAACCGGTAAAATTCATCCCCGGAGAGGATGGCCACCTGGCTGCCGTCGAGTGCATCGAAATGAGATTGGGGGATCCGGACGCCAAAGGCCGGCGAAAACCGGTCCCAGTGGAAGGTTCCAACTTCTCCATTGCAGTGGATACGGCCATCAAAGCACTCGGCTACTGGCCCGACCCGATCATTGGCAAGACCACGCCCGGCCTCGAAACCCATGATTATGGCCTGGTAAGTGTGCTGGATAAAGAGACCTACGCCACCACCCGGGAAGGGGTCTTCGCTGCCGGGGATGGAGTCACCGGGCCGGACCTGGTGGTCACTGCCATGGTAGGCGGAAGGAAAGCCGCCAGGACAATCGGAGAATATTTGAAAGCAAAGTAAATGTGATCTGGGCAGCCAACCGGCTGCTCTTTATTTATCATTGGCCCTGACAAAAAAGACACCCAAATCTGGGAGTCTTTTTCTGTCGGGGCGAACCGTGTTGCGACCGTCCCTCCAAAGGGGAACCGCCGACCTGATTGGTTCGGCGGTGAAATTGTCGGGGCGGGCGGAGTTGAACCGCCGACCTCTGCGTCCCGAACGCAGCGCTCTAACCGGACTGAGCCACGCCCCGAACAAGCAAGCCGGGATTATAACTGTCCGACCTCAATTTGACAAGCCGTTTGCGGTATAATCCATTTGTCCATTTGACCACCCCAAGAGGGCACAGCTGTGCTGTGCCCTTGTCGCGTAAGGAATAAATCATGGTAGAACCCGAACCAACCGGCACTGAACCGGAACCTGTAAAACCCAGCATTGGCACTGTCCATCCGGCAGACATCGACGAGACAATGCGCACGGCTTACCTGGACTATGCCATGTCCGTCATTGTTGCACGTGCCCTGCCGGATGCCCGGGATGGTCTAAAACCCGTCCACCGGCGCATCCTGTACGCAATGCAGGATATGGGCATCCGTGCCAACACTGCTTTCAAGAAGTCCGCACGTATCGTCGGCGAAGTGCTGGGTAAATACCACCCGCATGGTGACCTGGCGGTCTACGAGTCGATGGCGCGCATGGCGCAGGATTTCTCCATGCGCTACCTGCTCGTGGATGGCCAGGGCAACTTCGGCTCGGTGGATGGCGATGCCCCGGCTGCCATGCGTTACACCGAAGCGCGTCTCCACAAAATGGCCGAGGAAATGCTGGCCGACCTTGACAAGAACACGGTGGACTTCACCGATAACTTCGACGGATCCCTCAAGGAGCCAGTGGTCCTGCCCTCCCGTCTCCCCAACCTGTTGCTGAATGGGTCATCGGGTATCGCTGTCGGGATGGCGACCAATATCCCACCGCATAATCTTAAAGAACTGGCCACGGCTCTCATCTACCTAATCGATAATTACGATACCATGGAAGAGGTGCCGATCGAATTCCTGATGAAGTTCATTCCCGGGCCGGATTTCCCCACCGGCGGGATCATCGTCGGGACGGAAGGCATCCAGGCAGCCTATGGGTCCGGGAAGGGGCGCATCGTCCTGCGCGGCAAGGCCCACATCGAAGAGATGAACGGCAACCGTTTCCGCATCGTCATCACCGAAATCCCGTACCAGGTCAACAAATCCACCTTGATCGAACGCATCGCCGACCTCGTCCGTGAGGAAAAAATCGACTCCATCTCGGATCTGCGGGACGAGTTTGACCGGCGCGGCATGAGCATCGTCATAGAATTGAAACGAGGCTCCCAACCCAAGAAAGTGCTCAACCAGCTCTACAAGTACACTGCCCTCCAGTCCACTTTTGGTGTCCAGATGCTTGCCCTCGTAGACGGCGAGCCGCGTCTTTTGCCCCTCAAGCGGGCACTGCAAATATTCATTGAACACCGGCAGACCGTGCTCACCCGCCGCACCCAATTTGAATTGGAAAAGGCACGTGCACGCGCTCATATCCTGGAAGGCCTTACCATCGCCCTGAACAACCTGGACGCCGTCATCCAGACCATCCGGGAATCCCCGGATGCGGATGTGGCCAAAGAGCGCCTGATGAGGCGCTTCAAACTATCCGACTTGCAGGCCCAGGCCATCCTGGATATGCAACTCCGGCGCCTGGCCGCACTCGAACGCCAGAAGATCGAGGACGAATATAAACAGGTCAAACTTCAGATTGCCCACCTTGAAGACCTGCTTGCCCACCCCAGGAAGATCCTGGGTCTCATCCAGGAGGATCTGCGTGAACTCTCCGAGAAATACGGCGACGAGCGGCGGACACACATTGCGACGGAGGCCGTCGAAAACCTGAGCGAATCGGACCTGGTACCGGACGAGGCCGTACTTATCTCGCTCACGGCCCAGGGTTACGTCAAGCGGGTGGCGGCAAGCGCCTACCGTTCGCAAATCAAGGGTGGCAAGGGTGTGACCGGCCACCTGACCAAGGAAGAAGACGAAATCCTGACCCTCATCCCGGCCCGTTCGCTGGATACCATGCTGTTCTTCTCTGACAAGGGCAAGGTCTACTCTGAAAAGGTTTACCAGATCCCGGATGCCGACCGGGCTGCCAAAGGCATACCCCTGGTAAATGTCCTGTCACTGGATGCAGGCGAGTTTATCACTGCGGCAGTTTCTGTGCCGAACTTCGACGCTGCAGAATATATCACCCTGGCAACGCGGAATGGAAAGGTGAAGCGCATGGCCCTTTCCGAGCTGGCGGCTGTCCGTCCCTCCGGCATCATCGCAATTGGATTGGAAGACGAGGACGAATTGGGCTGGGCGCGCCTGACAAACGGCAATAACGAGATCATCCTCGTCACGGAACAGGGACAGGCTTTACGATTTGCAGAGCAGGAAGTCCGCTCGATGGGACGCTCGGCGGGTGGCGTGACCGGCATCCGGCTGGGTACGAAAGACAAAGTCACCAGCATGGAGGTCATTGAAAACGGCGGGGACTTGCTACTGGTAACCACACAAGGTTTTGGCAAACGGACTCCGTTGACGGAGTACCCTGTCAAGGGTCGTGCCACCGGCGGCGTCCAGACCATTGCCCGGGATGCTGCTGAAAAGATCGGCATCATCACATCCGCCCGGGTTGTCCAGGAAGCGGATGATCTGACAATCATCACCGCGAACGGCATGGTTCTGCGTACCAAAGTCAAGAATGTGAGGGCAGCCGGGCGGGCGGCGCGGGGTGTGCATCTTATGGAGGTCAAGGACGGCGATCGGGTGGCTTCGATCGCCCGGATAGCCGCTGCCGAACTTAAGAAAGTCGGTGTGAATGACAATGCCGAACCTGCCCTGGAGCCGGGCACACAATTTGAATTACCCATTAAATAGCAGTCAGGTGACAATCACTTTGCCTATAATTGTCACCTGACGCTGAAAATGGATTTTTTCGACTGTAATCAAGCCTCCCGACCTGATAAAAAGGTCGGGAGTTCGTTAATAATATGAAATTGGCAGGACCACCTTCCCGGATGCCACCAAAAGGACCACTCCCAGCATGGCAACGATTATCAACAACATCACTGCGAGCAGGAGACGCTGCTTGTCTGTCGTGCCTGTTATCCGGTCAAAAGAGCTGTGGGTTTTCTCCGGTTTGGGTTGTTCGGACCGGCCGGAACCTTCCTCATCTTCATCCGGCTGGAAAGTCGCCTGGTTTCGCAAATTATCGAGCATGGGTCACCTCACATTAAAAAGTATATCACACAACCGGACGCAAGTGCACTTCTCCAAACTGTACCGTGAAAACCTGTCCCTGAGGGGAAAGCAAACGCAGACTCCCATCCGGTTCCAGGCCATCCACCTGCCCTTCCCTGACAACCTGCCCATCCACCCAGATCTGCACCTTTTCCCCTCGGAATGCCAGCCGTCTTTCCCAGGCCTGCAGGAAGTCACCAGTCGTTACCCGATCGCGCAAACATAACATAGCCTGGAGAATTTTCTGCAAAAGGACAACCCGTTCAATGACCTGGATGCCAGGTTGAGACAGGATCAATTCGGCCTCGAGGCAGGTTGCTGGAAAATCAAGCCGGGAGGAGGGCGGAACTGCTTCGGGTCTGACATTAAGGCCAACGCCCAATACGATACTGTCGAGTTTCTCCCCTGTCCAGACTGATTCGGCCAAAATTCCGCAAAACTTGCGGCGGTTAAGCAAAACATCGTTGGGCCATTTAATTTCAGGATTCTGGCCCTGCGCCGTCAATACTTCACAAACAGCCAGGGCGCCCAACGCCGAAAAGAGTGGAGTCGCCTGCTCCTGGCCGGGTGCAGGTCGGATCACCAGGCTGAATGCCAGGGCTGCCCCCGCTGGTGTAAACCAGCCGTGACTGCCCCGCCCGCGGCCGGCTGTCTGCTCCTCGGCATAGACCAGCGCCAGGTCAGGAGCGCCGGCCGCAGCCCACGCAAGAGCCACGTCATTGGTGGAACCAGTTTTCTCATAATAACGCAGGCCGCCCAGGGGGATTTTGGAAAGGGCTTTACGAAGGGTGCGTTCGTCCATAATGGAAGACAACCGATTTCCCAGGAACCCGGGTGTCGATCATTCTACGGAGCCGGCAGGTAAGACCACGGATTGAGGTAACCACCGTTGTAGCGGATCTCAAAGTGCAAATGAGGACCGGTGGCGTTCCCGGTGGCACCCGCAAGTCCGATCAATTGCCCCCGCGCCACTCCCTGGCACAGGACCACATTGATCTGGCTCAGGTGGGCATAAACTGTCAGGAAACCGTTTCCATGGTCGATCATGACAACATTGCCATAACCGGAAGTATTCCAACCGGCCACCACGACCACCCCGGCGTCGGCCGCAACAATGGGCGCGCCCAAACCGGCAGCAATGTCGATCCCCAGATGGGTGGAGGAAAAGTTGTAACCGGAGAGATAGTGATTCTGGGTCGGCCAGATGAAATTTCCCGATCCTATCGGTCCGCTGCAGGTCGCACCGTTCAAGCCAGCCGTTCCGGAGGGACCACGTGCCACCTGGGGACGGATCCAATCTACCAGCGCCCGCTGCCCGCCGGGCACCATGACATACGTTCCAGCTTTTATGGTGGGATTGGTCAGGTCGATATCATTTCCGGGCCAGTTCAAAATATCGTTCACATTGGCCTTGAAGTTCGCTGCAATCGATTGCAGCGTGTCACCCTCTTTCCACTGGTAATAGACCCCATCCACCGGCGGGACCACCAATTGTTGGCCGGGGAGCAGGTTATCGGGGTTGTCCTGAAGAACGCTGGAGTTGGCCCACAAAAGGGTTTCGGGCTTGATATTGAACTGCGCGGCGATGCTGAACAGGGCATCCCCGGGCTGGACGGTATATTCACTGACCGCGTAAGAGAATTTCGATTGAATGTCAGTCTTGAGGACCACCTGCCGGACAATGGCCTGCGCCTCTCCCGCCGGAGCAAGCGCGGTCGGAAGAATGATGACTTTTCCCCCGATCGGAACAGCCGTAACTGCCTTGCCTCCAGGAGGCGTAGCCGTTGCTGCTGCCGCAGAGACAGAGAACGGATTTGCGCGCCAGAACCCATAACCAAGCAGGGAAATCACAATAAGGATGGTCACCCCCCACGAGATACCGGTAAATAATCGGGGAGACCTGGAAATCTTACCCATAAGGACTATAAGCCTTCCGTCAAAGTCTCCAAGAATTCCTGGTTGTTGCGGGTCTTGCTGAGACGCTGCAATAGCGCTTCGGTTGCCACAGATGAATCCATGCCCGCCCCCTGTGGTGGCGGGGAAACCATCTGGATATACATACGGCGCATGATCCAAACACGTTGGAGAATATCCGGGCCAAGCAACAGGTCCTCCCGCCGGGTGGACGAGCGCTCAATGTCCACGGATGGGAAGATGCGGCGCTCCTGGAGTTTGCGTGTCAAGATCAACTCCATGTTGCCGGTACCTTTGAACTCTTCGTAGACCACATCATCCAGGCGGGAGCCGGTTTCCACCAGGCAGGTGGCAATGATGGTGAGCGAGCCGCCTTCTTCCAGGTTGCGCGCCGCGCCGAAGAAATGCTTGGGCGGATACAACGCAGAGGGATCCATGCCACCGGAGAGGGTGCGTCCGGATGGGTTAACCACCAGGTTATACGCGCGTGCCAGGCGGGTGATCGAGTCCATCAGGATGACGACGTGACGGCCAATCTCGGTCAGGCGCTTGGCGCGGTCAAGCGCAATCTCGGCCGTGCGGACATGCGAGGTGACCGGTTCGTCGAACGTGGAAGCGATCACTTCAGCATCCACCGAGCGATCCATGTCCGTAACTTCCTCCGGACGTTCGCCGATCAGGGCCACCATCAGGTGTACATCCGGGTTTTGCGTGGAAATGGCATTGGCTATCTGCTTCAAAATGGTGGTTTTACCGGCTTTGGGCGGTGAGACGATCAGACCACGCTGGCCGCGCCCGATCGGAACGATCAGGTTGATCAGGCGTGTGGAGAGGATGTCGCCCTTGGTTTCCAGGTCAAAGCGCCGGTCGGGGAAGATCGGGGTCAGGTCTTCGAAGCGGGGACGGCGGCGGGCCTCCTCCGGGTCGATCCCGTTAACGGACTCCACCTTGATCAAGCCCCAATGGCGTTCCGATTCACGCGGCGGGCGGACGTGACCAATAACCAGGTCGCCCGACCGCATCTCATAGCGCCGGAGCTGCGCCTGTGAAACGTAGACGTCGTCTTCGCTGATGCTGTAACGCGCCGAGCGTAGAAAACCGATGCCCTCACTCATGATCTCGAGCACCCCGCCGCGCATATCAATGCCCTGCTTGGCAGCCTCCTCCTGGCAGATGGAGAGGATCAATGCCTCTTTCTTCAGGCGGTTCGCATTGACAACGTTGAACTCCCCGGCGATATTGCGCAATTCGGCTAGGGGTTTATTTTCCAGTTCAAGAATGTTCATAGTGCTTTCTCAATGTTATTTACTGAAATGATGGGAATGAGACAAAGACAAGCCCCCAGACCAGGCTTGTTTTTATATTCGATTTTAAGGGGTTGGGTAAGGGCTCAAGAATTTCAATTTGTCATCTTGACTGAAATAAGTCAAGCAAAACACTAATGGGATTATAGCACGCAAGTGGGAGAGCTGCAAGCGGTTTCTGAAAGGGCGGAATGTTTGAATTGGTAAGCGGAGCGACTTCCATTATAGGTCAATTGAAGCCGCTCCGAAAAGGTTTACCCTGTCTATCCCGGCATTCCCTATAGCCCATTCACCACAGTGAAGGTACCTGTCCCCATGTTGACACTGCTCCAGGTACTCGTGCTCGAATTCATCCACGTCAGTGTCTCCGTGCTGGCAATATACACCGCCGGGTCCGTCTTCCCATCCCCATCAAAATCACAACCGGCTACATACGTCAGCGTACCGGTTCCCATGTATACCCCCGTCCACGTCCCCGTGCTGGATGCCAGGTACCACAGCGTGTTCGTGCTCGCCAGAAACTCCGCCGGGTCCGTCTTCCCATCCCCATCAAAATCCGAGCCCGCTACATAATTGTAACTCCCAGGCCCCAGGTACACTCCTGTCCACGTCCCCGTGCTCGATCCCAGATACCACAGCGTATTCGAACCCGTCACGAACAGCGCCGGATCCGTCTTCCCATCCCCATCAAAGTCCGACCCAGGCACCATCTGGTAGCTCCCCGGCCCCATGTATACCCCCGTCCACGTCCCCGTGCCCGACGCCCGGTACCACAACGCATTCGCTCCCGACACGAACAACGCCGGATCCGTCTTCCCATCCCCATCATAGTCCGAGCCTTTCACCAACGTGTATGTGCCTGGCCCCATGTACAGCCCCTGCCATGTCCCCGTGCTGGAGGCCAGGTACCACAATGCATTCGAGCTGGATATAAACTCCGCCGGATCCGTCTTCCCATCCCCGTCGTAGTCGGCCGCATTCACATATGTGTATGTGCCCGGCCCCATATAGACTCCCTGCCAGGTGGCGTTGCTGGAGGCCAGGTACCAGAGCGCACCCGCTGACGTCACGAATTTGGCCGGATCGGTCTTGCCATCCCCATCATAGTCATCGTGTACCCTTTTCTTGAATGTGGCTGTCACGGAAATGGCTGCGTTCATGGTGACCGTGCAGGTGCCCGTGCCGGAGCAACCGCCTCCGCTCCAACTGCCAAAGTTGGCTGGGGAGGCAGGCTTGGCTGTCAGGTTCACCACCGTCCCGCTGTTATAAAGCGTCCCGCTGCTGCAATTGGGCGGAGTATCCGCATTGACCGTCCCAGCTCCGCTGGGGGTAACGGTAATGGTCAAAGCATAACACGGGGTTGTCGTGAAAGACCACCAGGCATAGTTATCTGCCTGCGGCGAAACCCCGGCATTGGTATAGCGAACCTGCCAATAATACGTGGCGCCAGGAGTCAAGCCACTGAGAGCGACACTGGTATTGCTGCCGGTATTTACCCAGCTTCCGTCGCAGGTGCTGTTGTTGGTGGTATCGATGCAATAATCATAACTGGTCGCAGCACTGGCGCTTCCCCAGCTCAGGGTAGGGTTATATGCTTGATTGGTTGCGCCATTGGCGGGCGAGGTCTTGTTGAAAGTGACCGGTGGCATGGCAGCCCTGACAGCCGCGCCGGCATCCAGGATGCCGGCCCCGCATTCGTTTTTGTAGGTGCCAAGGCAGGTACTCCCGGCCGGGAAGGGCCGGGCCGTGCTCTGCAGGATCGAGAGCACCTGGGCAGGCGTGAGGGAGGGGTTGACCGAAAATAGCAACGAAACCACGCTGGTGACGTGCGGCGTGGCCATACTGGTACCCTCGTAATACGCATAAGTATCGGCCACAGGGACGGTGGTGCCGGTATTCAAGGTGGAAAGTACCCCTGTATCAACTTTATCATCCCCGCCCGGCGCGCTGATCTCCACCCCTGATCCATAGTTACTGTAATAACTGAGCGAACCGGTCCGTCCGGTGGCTGCCACCGCAATGACGCCGTTGCAGCTGGCCGGCGTAAAGCCGCTTACGTTGGAACTACTGTTCCCGGCCGCCGCCACCACAACCGCGCCGGCAGCATTAATGGCGTTGATGGCATTCTGCCAGGCCGAGCTGCACGCACCAGTGCCACCCAGGCTGAGGTTGATAACCTTCGCCGGATTGGCATTGGTTGGTACGGTGCTGACCGGCAAGCCGGCCGCCCATTCGATGCCGTCGATAATATCCGAGTCGTAACCGCCGCACTTCCCCAAAACCCGCACGATCAACAGCTTGGAAACCCAGTTGATGCCGGCGACACCCAGGGCGTTGTTGCTGGCCGCCCCGATCGTCCCGGCAGTGTGGGTGCCATGCCAGGAACTGTTCGAAACAGGACATCCATATAAAACACTGCTTTTGTTTTTACTTTCTGCAGAAGTGACCCAATCACCCGGATCGCTCGGATTGGAATCCCACCCGTCGCCATCATTGGCTATGGTCACATTACTGACGAAATCATAGCCGGAGGTGGCCACCGAGCCGGAAACCATGCGTCCGGCCAGGTCGACGTGGTTGGTGAGGCCGGTGTCGGCATCCGCCACGACCACGCCGGATGTACCGGTGGTGATGTCCCAGGCCGCCGGCGCATCGATCCCGCCGGTGGGGTCATTCATATCCCATTGGTCGCCGGCGACATAGTACGTATCGTTCGGGGAGAGTACTGCAAAACGACGCTGATCGGGGACGGCATATTGCACTTCCGGCAGAGTTGCCAGCAGATCGGCGATCTTTTGCACCTGGTCAAGCGGGAGGGAGGCCGGTAGTTTAATCACATCGGCATTGCCTGACATCCGGCGGAGGTAGCTGAAAACAAGTCCCGCCACGTTGTTCAAGCGTCCCATTTGATCAGGCTGGGCAGGGTTTTGGAAGGCCTGGGAGGAGCTTTTGTACTGGAGGATGATCTGGTCGGTGGGAACGTTAGCGGGTGCAGCCAACGCTTGCGCGCCTTTTTGTGCGGCCACCTGGTTTGTGCTGCCTGGCAGAAAAAATACCAGGACGCCTGCAATAATGATCAACTTGAAGATATTATGTCGAATCCAATTGTTCATAAGAACTCCAATACCTATACTATTGCCATGTTAAGAAATTTCTAGCTCATTGATTATAAATCACCTCGCGGGACTTATACATGAGTTACAAGAAATGAGTAAGAAGCCAGCAAATGGGTTGGCGAATATTTTCCTTAATCTGAAGAAATACTTTTCAATTTGCTGTTTTCTTCTTTCTAACATCTTTGACGGACAATCTAGAGTTTCTTTCGAGTAAGCGTTTCTCCTGTCTTTTTGCATACTGCTAACAGCTCGCCATTACCATCAATTCCTCAGCATCCGGTTCTGCACATCTCATAATTGGCGGTAGAGCCCGCCTGCAACCAGCAATTCAGCCTGCGTGCCGAGATCGACGATTCGGCCATTATCCAGGACAATGATCTCATCCATATTTTCAAGACCCACCAGTCGGTGCGTGATGAGCAGGAGCGAGCGGCTGCGCCTCAGGGAAAAAAACACTCTGCCAGCAACCTGCCTCGAGGTGATAAAGTCAAATTACGGAAGATTTTCCAGGTCAGCCAAATCTTTCAAACGGCCAGCCGCTTTCTTGTTGATCTTAAGATGATGCAAATCGATGATGTTGACTTGCATACCATCCAGTAAATCCACAATCCGGCTCGAAAAACATTCGTCGAATTCCACACCTGAAATCCCTGTGGTAATCTCAAGCCGCATTGGAGGAATGCCCATGCGAATGATGGCATTCTTTTTCAAGAACAGTTCCGGTTGAACTTCAGGGAGATTGAATCCAAATTCCCGAAGTGCCATCACCACATGTACTGCGTTATCAGGATCCAGCGCGATCCAGATATCCATGTCATTAGTGGCGCGGGGATAACCATGATACCCAACCGCATAGCCCCCAATCAACAAGTATCTAACTTGTTTCTCGTTCAGTAACTTCAAGAACTCTTTGAAGTCGTTGGGCAGCCCTATATCCATAATTGATTCTGCGAAGGATTTCCACCTGTTTCAAGCGTTCATAGGGAGTTTGCGCGAACCAATACTCCTTCTCGTCTGATATATCGGTCAGGGAAGCGACTGAAAAAGTGGTGCGATCCACTCTTAATTTCCTCGACGTGGCGTGGCTCATATTTCAATTATACCCTGTACAACCAATGTTTTATCCTCCTGGGTGGATTGAAACGGCGCACTGGTAGGATTATGGAAAACGGATGACGGACGAATGGCAGTCATAAATCCCTCAACATCCTGTTCTGCACATCCCATACCCGGCGATAGAGCCCGTCTCCAGCCAGTAATTTGGCCTGGGTGCCGCGCTCGACGATCCGGCCATCATCCAGGACAATGATCTCATCCATGCATTCCAATCCCACCAGCCGGTGCGTGATGAGCAGGAGCGAGCGGGTGCGCACCAGTGGAAAGAGTGTATCCAGGAAACGGCGCTCGGTCAGCGGGTCGAGGTTGGCGGTTGGCTCGTCCAGCAGGAAGATGGGGGCATCTTTCAACAAGAGCCTTGCGATCGCCAGCCGCTGGCGTTCACCGCCGCTCAGGCGAAAACCGCGCTCACCAATGACCGTCTCGTAACCATCCGGCAGCCCGAGGATGAAGTCGTGGATCTGCGCCTGCTGCGTGGCGCTTTCGATCTCCGACTGGCTGGCACCGGGCCGGGCCAGCAGCAGGTTTTGGCGGAGAGTGTCGTTAAAGAAATAGGTACGCTGGGAGAGGCAGCTGAACAACCCTCGCACATCCTCCTGGGGATATGCATGCAGGTCACGCCCATTCAGGAGGATCTGGCCCTGGGAAAAATCCCAGAAGCGTAACAGCAGGTTCGCCAGGGTGGATTTGCCCGCCCCGCTCGGGCCGACGATGGCGATCTTTTGCCCGGGTGCAAGTTGAAAGGATATATCCTGCAAGGCCGGCTGGGATTGGCCGGGGTAGGTGAAAGAGAGTGCAGAGACAGAGAGAGTGGAGAACATTGGACTATGTTCTTTCCTCTTCCCTCCACCATCTGCAACAATATCCACCACGGCAGGTGTAGTGTCTACGATCTCGAAAAGGCGTTCTGCGGCCTGCAGGCTGGAGGAGAGCATTTGGGCGGCCTGTGGCAGTAGCATGACAGCTTCGAAACCGGCTGCCGCGGCCAGGCCAAGCACAGCCAGCATCACACCGGGGATCTGCCCAACCCGGACGAGCGGGATGGCCAGGACCAGCACCGACAACCACCCCAGGTTGACCAGCAGAACGGTCAGCCCGCTGGAAACCCCGGTCAGGGCAGCCAGGCGCCGCTGGATATTGCCGTAGGCTCTTCCTTCCGCCTGCATGCGTAAGGCATAATCCTCTCCCCGACCAAAGGCCAGCACATCCGCCAGACCCTGAATGACTTCCACCAGGCGTGCCTGCAGGCTGGCTCGCCGGTAGATGAGTTCCGCTCCGGCATACCGGCTCAAGCTGGCAGCCAGCAGTGGAAGGCCCAGACCCAGCAGGAGCAGAAAGGCCAGGTATGTCCAGGCCAACCCGGAAGAATACAAGCCGAAGAAGACTGTCATCCCCGCCGCGATCAGGACTGCCACCAGCGCCGGGGAGACCACACGCACGTAAAAATTTTCCAGCGTCCCCACATCCGACACAATCCGGCTCAACAGGTCGCCGGAGCGGTACTGCATCAAGCGGGCCGGAGCCAACGGTTCCAGCCTCTGGTAAAACCAGGTGCGCAGGCGCGCCAGCAAGCGGAAGGTCACGTCATGGGAGGTCAGGCGCTCGGCGTAGCGAAAGGCCCCGCGGGCGATCCCGAAGAAACGCACGCCTACAATGGCAACCGCCAGCGCGCCCAGTTCCGGATGCAATGCGGCCGAGGCGATCAGGAAAGCCGAAGTGCCCATCAGACCGACATTGCTGCCCACCGTCAGTACGCCCAGTAAAACCGAAAGGGCCACCCAACCCCAGGAACCACGCAGGAAGCCCAAAAGACGCAGGATCGGGGACGGATGAGGAAAACTGGTTGCAGATTGAGGAATGAGGATTTGGTCTTGCGGATCGGAGATCGGGAAATAAGGACTTGTTGGAGGTAGAGAGTCCAGGGTTGAAAAACGGGTGGCAGCCTGGTCATTTGACATTCCACTTTCGGCAAGGGCGGGGTTTACCAAATCTGAATAAACTCCCTTTTTCGCCAGCAGTTCGTGGTGTGTGCCGGATTCAACGATCTGACCCTCTTCCAGAACGACAATTCGATCCGCCTGGAAAACGGTGTTAAGCCGATGGGCAATGGTGAGAATGGTTCGACGTTGCTCACCACGGGTGGCTCGCTCCCGCATCAGGTCGCGCAGGGAAGCTTCTAGCAGCGCCTCCTGCTGCGGATCCAGGCTGGAGGTCGGTTCGTCCAGGATGAGTATGGGAGCGTCCTTGAGGAAGGCACGCGCCAGGGTCAGCCGTTGCGCCTGCCCGGCGCTCAAACGTGCGCCTGCCTCGCCGATTATCGTCTCGAAGCCATCCGGCAGGGACTGGATGAATTCGTCCAGATGCGCCAGGCGTGCCGCCTGAACCAGTTCAGCCTGCGCGGCCTCCGGTTTTGCCAGGCGCAGGTTGTCCGCTATTGTGGCATGGAAAAGGGACGGATCTTGGGGTACCCAGGCAACCAGCCGACGCCAGGTTTCGAGCGGGATCTCGGTGGCTGATCGATCATTCATGGTCAATTGTCCAGCCGCGGGTTCGATAAAACGCAACAGCAACGCAACCAGGGTGGACTTCCCCGCCCCGCTAGAGCCAATCACGGCGATATGTTCCCCGGCATGGATGTCCAGCGAAAAATCCTTCAGGGCCGGCTCGGTTTCACCGGGATAGGTATAGGAGAGATTAGATAGTGAGAGAGAAGGTGGGCAGAGATTAGAGAACTGAGGAATATCGTTATCCACCGGAGGATTGCTCTCTGTTCTCTGCTCTCTGATATCCAGCACTTCAAAAATCCGGCGTGCCGCGCTGGTTCCGGCCATCCCGGCATGGAAGCGCAGACCGAGCATACGCAGGGGGATATAGAACTCCGGGGCCAGAAGCAACAGGAACAGGGCCGGCTGGAAAGCCATTTGCCCGTAGAGCAAACGCAGCCCCACCTCCACAGCCACCAGAGCCGTGCTGACCGTTGCCACCAGTTCGAGCACCAGCGCCGACAGGAAGGTGACGCGCAGCACCTTCAGCGTGCCATCCCGGAAACGCTCACTGGCTTCTGCAACCGATCGGGCATGCTCCTGGCTGCGGCCCAGTTCTTTGAGCGTCGTCAGCCCCTGCAGGCTGTCCAGGAAATGGGCACTCAGGCGGCTGAGCGTGTCCCATTGGCGCCTGGTCAGCGCTTCGGCAGTCTTGCCGATCAGGTACATGAAGATCGGGATGAGGGGAGCAGTTAAGAGCAATATCAGGCCGGAAAGTGGGTCGCGTGGAAAAACAAAAATCAAGATACTTAATGGAACGAGCGTGGCGATGACCAGTTGCGGCAAATACTGGCTGAAATAGGCGTCCAGGGACTCGACACCTTCCATGGCTGCGTTAACCAGTTCCCCGGTCCGTTCGCCACGGGTATAGGCAGGACCGAGACGCAGGATCTTATCGAAAAGCTGCTGACGCAGGTCACTTTTAACACGCACCGCCACGGCGTTGGCGCTGACTTCGCTCCCCCAGGCCAGTAATGCCCTTAAAAAAACGATGATAAGGATGAACCTGAGAAGTCCCCCAACCTCAGGCAGGTTCTGCCCTTCCAGGAAAACCCTCTCCACCACCTGGCTGAGAGCCGAAGCCTGCCCGATGGTCAGCAGTCCTGCCAGGAATCCGGTCAGAACTGTCGCCGCCAGGGCCAGGCGACTGTCGCGGGCGAGCGTCAACAGGCGGCGGTTCATGAGAAAAAATCCCCGGGGCAATTACCTCACAGGCCAGAAATTGGTAAATACACGCAGAAGTGAATCCACCAGCACACCCAGCACGAATAGGTTTTCAAACAGGCGGTTATGGTAAAAGGCGAAACCGGAAAACCAAGTCGGCCAACCCGGCCATTCCTTGGGCGGCTCGGCCGGGCGCGGCTTCGCCAGCACGCCCACGGCGTACAGGAGACGCCTCCCCGCCAGGAAAACGATCAGCATGACCGGCGTGAAAAAACGCGGCACGAAGATCAGGTAGAGGATGACCAGGTAGATCAGAACCAGCACTGCCATATTGAGGTAGCGGGCGGCCTTTTCACCCATCCGGACCGGCAGCGTGCCGACGCCTTTTTTCTTATCCTCTGTGGATTTGTCAATGTGCTTGCCAAGGTTGATGCTGAGAACGCTCAATCCGAAAGGCACACCCGCCAGGGCGACATTCCATGTATTCGGCGTCCAGCCGCGCGCCAGCACGCTGTACACACCCGCCACCAGGATCGGGCCCCAGATCAGGAAAATGCACAGCTCACCCAGCGCCAGATACTTGATCGGCCATGTGTAGAACAACAATACCAGCGCCCCGAAGGCAAACAGTCCGATGACCAGTGGGGAAAAGTTGGTGTAGAAAAGCGCATAAACACCTGACAGGAATGCCAGCACGCCGCTGACGAAGAACCAGGTCAGTTGCTGGCGCTTTGTCCAAAAACCCTGCACCAGAGGATGAACCCCGTATTGCGTGCGGAAATAATTATCCTTATCCACCCCGCGGCTGAAATCGGTGTAGTCATTCAGGAAATTGTTGGCGCCATGCGCAATAAACAATCCGAGCGTGATGATGATCCAGGGCAGCCAGGCGAAATGACCGTCGCGCCAGGCCAGCAGCCCGCCGATTAAACAGGAGTACAGTGTCACCGTGGTGACGGCAGAACGGGTGGCGATCAGCCATTTGGAGATAAAATCAAGCTTGTCCCATTCCTCCTTGCTGTCCATTTTGACCAGGCCAGAAATGGCCGTCTTCCACATCGAAAAGTTGATTGTCATGGGGATCTCCTTTTGAGCCGGGAAAAGCCTAAACACGAAGGTTAAGAACCAAACAAAGGTGAAAAAATGGGAGGGGACTTCCAATCTGATTCTAAACGAAGATGCGCCATTTTCCCAACCAATTCAAGATAATTTTGGGAAAGGCGTTCCAAAGTCAGTGTGATGGACTTCGCGTTATAAAATATTTTATCTGTTTCTTCGGTCAAGACAAGCCGATGGATACCAGCCAAAAGCGAAAGAAAGCCAGGGATGAGCAGACGGGACATCTATTCTTAATCGATGATTTTGGGAATTATAATGATGCCAATATAATAACAGTTCATAAAGGATCTTAGATATGCGGACAGCCATTGTCGGATGCGGTTTTATTGGAAATATCCATGCCCAGGCAATAAAGGAATTGGGTCACACCCTCGCCCTGGTGATTGATTCGTCAGAAGACAAAGCACAGGCTTTCTACCGATGCTGGAATGCAGAGCGTTTTGGGGCGTCATTTCCAATGGCTTTGGAAGAAGACATCCAATGTCTCCATATTTGTACTCCTCCGATGCTCCATTACTCCATGGTAAGAGATGCACTCAACGCCGGAAAACACGTTGTTTGTGAAAAACCTCTCTGTCTGAATTCCGAGGAGGCAAGAGAGTTGGTGGATATTGCCCGGGAAAAAAATCTGGTCAATGCAGTAAATTTCAATGTGCGGTTTTATGAGGCCTGCCAGCAAGCCAGGAATTTCATTTCGACTCCTGATTTTGGAAAAATCTGCCTTATTCATGGTTCCTACCTTCAAGAATTTCACGCTCTTCCGGATGAGTATTCATGGCGATACAAACCGGAATTCGCTGGACGGATGCGTGCCACTACCGAAATCGGATCCCATTGGATTGACCTTGTTCGCTTTTGGACTGGTCTGGAGATTGCAGAAGTATCCGCCAATTATGGAAAGTTTACACCGGACCGGTTCTTAGAAAACGGGATTATGTTTTTGGAGCCGAAGGAGAATTCGAAAGATCTACTTGTGGAGACAGAGGATGCTGCAGTAATTTCCATCCGTTTTTCAAACGGTGCAATTGGAAATTTGCTTCTCTCCGAAGTTTCCCATGGAAGAAACAATCGTCTTTCCATCGAAGTCACGGGCACAAAACAATCCATCTGGTGGAATTCGGAAGATCCGTATCAGCTATGCACGAGTCAAAAACTTGCAGGGGTAAAAGCTCAAACCAATGCATTTGGAGGGGGCTTCCCGAACACATTTAAAGCTTTTTTCAAAACGGTATATCAGGATATTGAATTGACTCGCCCTTCTCAAATTCACGCCTATCCAACATTTTATGATGGGTATGTTAATTCCCTGGTATGTACAGCAGTTTACGAAAGTGCGAATAACAATTCTGTCTGGGTCAAGGTTGGCTATTAGGAAGAATTCCGGGAAATATGCTTATGAAGAAATGGATTACCCCACTTTCAAAGGCTGAAGAAGAAAAAATGCATCCAGACACTCTGGCGATGCTCAAACATTTCGAGTTTGACCGGTTGCCGGTGGAAGGCACCTTTTTTAAGAGCACGTACCGGTCCACCCAGGAAACCAGTGACGGAACCCCGCTTGGCACTGCCATGATTGGGATGTATTGCAACCAACCGTTAAGTGTCTCTTGTTTTCACCGCTTGCCTTATGACGAGATCTGGCATGTGTATGGAGGGGATGCTTTCGAGCTGATTTTGCTGCATCAGGGCAGATCGAGCGAGAGAATTTTAATGGGGCAAAATTTAATGCATGGCGAAAAGGTTCAATTTGTAGTTCCTGCCCATACCTGGCAGGCCGGTTCGCTGTTATCCGGGGGACGGTATGCAATATTCGGTTGCACGATGGCACCCGGTTTCACTGGTTCAGGATTTGAAGCAGCCATTGCCGGAGATTTAATTGCGCAATATCCGCTCCTCGCCAGCGATATTATCCGCTTGAGCGTGAACGGATCCGAAACCCATATGCCGGAAGGATTTAAAGGATAGGCAATAAAAAGAATAGAACCTTTATCAGGAAAAAAAGACCCTCCTCATTCCCTCAGATTGAAATTGTTAATATCTACAATCTCAGAATTCCATTCTCAATAAAGGAGGTCATCATGCTATTGGAAGCGGAAAGAAAATCCATCGTAGAATATGGAAGAAACCTGATCAACGCCCAGCTCACTACCGGAACGGGGGGAAACCTGAGCATTTACAACCGTGAAGAAGGCCTCGTCGCGATTAAACCCAGCGGGGTTGGCTATTTTGATATGGGCCCATCTGACATCGTGGTGATCGATCTGGACGGCAAGATCGTGGATGGCAAATATAAGCCTTCCAGCGAGACCAGATTCCATCTTGATCTGTATAAATACCGCACAGATATATGCGCCGTAATTCATACCCACCAGGTCTACGCCACAACCCTCGCCTGCCTTAATTGGGAACTTCCCGCCGTGCATTACCTGATTGGATTAGCAGGCAACAAGGTACCCCTGGCACCTTACGCCACCTATGGTTCCAAAGAGCTTTCAGAGAACATTATCAAGTCCATTGGAAATTACAACGCTTGCCTGTTGGCCAATCACGGCCTGGTGGTGGTAGGCGCCAATATCCGTACTGCCTTCGCTGCTGCCGAAGAGATCGAGCTGGTAAGCCGGTTGTATTTCCAGGCGAAATGCATTGGCAATCCGGTGATTCTTTCTGATGACGAAATGGCGGTAGTCACAAAGAAGTTCAAGAACTACGGTAATCTCTAATACATTTCGGAGCGATTTCTCTCTTCTAACAAGACAATCTGAACACTTTAATTGTGCTTTCCCCTATTCTTAAGGCCTCAAACCGGGCGTAATGGGCAATCCTGGGACAACCGTAACGTAATGACTTATTTTGTGTTGTTTTTTTTGATGAATGGTGCTTGACTTTGTCATAAAATATCACTAGAATAAATTATATATATAGTACAAAATTTCCCGTCGCAGGATGTAAATTTTCAACCTAATGGGTGCTTCAACGGTGAGCATTGATTTGGATCAACCACAACATGTTGTGGTTTGTGGGGATTCTTTACCATGGTTCTTCAACGGAGAAACCCTTGAGAGACATCCGGTTTTGTTGATCAAAGCCCGATCTCTCCTGATCAACTGGGTTGGTACATGTGAACTTATTATGCATAATTTGTTTGAACTTCCTCTCCGTCTGGGTTTAACTTGCAAAACCAGACGGTTTTTTTACTGGGAAATCAGTGCCTGTGTTAACCATGGATGAATTTATAGGTTCAAGCGTTTAGACATGCCCTGGCGATGTGGAAAGCCCGAATGCCTAAATTTCATTGAAGACCGGTGAGAGTTACACCAAATCTATTTTGGAGGATAAATGGCGGTGCCGATCGTGTCGATACGTGATCTCCAGTTTCATTATCGTGGTCAAAAAGGGTATGCCCTGGATGGGATCAATTTGGACATTGCACGAGGGGAGTTTCTGGTCATTATGGGCCCGAGCGAAGCCGGGAAAAGCACACTGGCTGCAACCATTAATGGATTGATTCCCCATTTTCATAATGGCAAGCTGAAAGGCACTGTCACCGTGATGGATCGCAATACGCAGGAGAACACGGTCGCACAGATGGCTGAAATTGTCGGTATGGTTTTCCAGGATTTTGAAGCACAGCTCTTTTCCACAAATGTTGAGCTGGAAGTGGCCTTTGGTCCGGAAAACTTTGCAATTGACCGGGAGGAAATTGGGCGAAGAATTAATGAGAACCTGGATTACGTTGGCCTGGATGGGTTTCGAAACCGTCCCCCTTCCACTCTATCCGGTGGTCAAAAGCAGAAACTCGCCATTGCTTCAGTCCTGGCGCTGAAACCCACCGTGTTGGTTATGGATGAACCTACTACAGATCTGGATCCGATCAGCAAAATGGGTGTGTTTGAAATTACCCACCGACTGTGCAAACGCGATGACCTGACCCTGATGATCATAGAACATGAAACTGAAGAAGCATTATTTGCGGACCGCATTGGATTGATCAAGGGGGGAAAGCTGGTAAAGGTTGGACCGGCTCGCGAAATTCTGAGTGATGTAGATATGCTGGAAGATCTTGGAGTGATGCCCCTGGGAATCCCCAAGTTTTTCAAACAGATGGGTGCAAGGGATCTACCACTGACGCCCGAAGAAGGGGTGGCAGCTTTTCAGAAAACCGATTGGAAAATCTCTGAGCCTGCCTATCAGGATATTGTGGATAAAGAGCATGCACAGGTGAAGAAACTCGATCAGCCGCTTATTCAGTGCCACGATCTGGAATACTCTTATGACAAACAGGTTAAAGCATTGGATGGCGTCAGCATGGATATTTTTAAGGGGGATATGGTTGCCATCGTGGGTCAAAACGGCAGCGGTAAAACCACCCTGGCAAAACACTTCAATGGCTTGCTGATGCCCGGCAGCGGAGATGTTTTGGTTAACGGTCTGCCCACACGTGACCAGGGCGTTTTCAAACTCGGGCAAACCGTCGGATATGTCTTCCAAAACCCCGATCACCAGATCTTTTCCGAAACAGTTTTCGACGAAGTGGCTTTCAACCCGCGCCTGCGTAAATTATCATTGGAGGAAGTCAAACTTCGGGTCCAGGACTCGCTGGCCGCAGTTGGGTTGACAGGTTTTGATGAACAGGATCCATTTGCGCTGACCAAGAGCGGTCGACAGAGGGTGGCAGTTGCTTCGATCCTGGCAGCCCAGCCGGAAGTATTGATTTTGGACGAACCAACCACCGGTCTGGATTATGCAGAGCAGCGCAGTATGATGGAAATGGTTCGTAAATTGAATGAGAACGGCAGTACGATTATTTTCGTAACCCACCACATGTGGGTGGTGGCGGAATATGCCCGGCGGGTATTTGTCATGAAGGAAGGAAAAATCTTTCTGGAAGGCACCACCCGTGAGGTATTTTCCCATGGTGCCGACCTGCAAGCCGCTTCCTTGCGCCCTCCACATTTTGTGGAATTCAGCAACCGCCTTGGTCATACCTTTTTAACCCCACAAGAAATGTTTAATTGCATTGAAGGAGTGCAGGGCTGATGGATGCAGAGCTTTATCTTGACAACAATTCCTTTATACATCGCTTGGATCCACGCACCAAGATTGTGGTTTTCCTGCTCTCATTCGTGGCAATCCTTCTTTTCCAAAACCCCCTTTGGATGCTGCCGGTGGCCTTCCTGATTGTTCTACAACTGGTTATTTCGGGATCGATCAAGAACCTGCTCCGGATTTGTTACATCCTGGTTGTACTGACGATTTCCAGTCTGATCCTATGGAATTTATTTGCCCGCGGCGTCACCCATTTATGGTGGATTTTTTACCTGCAATCGGTTTATTATAGTATTGCACGCACTTTGCTGATCATCCTGATGATTTTCGCAGGGATGATTCTGATCAGCACAACTCGTAATGAAGAACTGGTTCTGGGCATGATCCGCCTGGGAATGCCGTACCGGGTTGGTTTCGCCATTTCCACCTCCATTCGCCTGGTGCCAACCATTACTAGCAGCACCCTGACAATCAGCCAGGCGCAGCGCAGCCGTGGCCTCGACCTGGACTCGGGCAACTTGATTGCGCGTTTACGGAAATTTCTGCCGCTGCTCGTACCTGTCTTTATCTCAGCCATTCGCACCACCAATATTTTTGCCATGGCACTTGAATCGAAAGGGTTTGGCGCCCGTGAAAAACGCACATATTATTTGAAGCTGGAGATGACAACCGCTGATTATCTGGTATTGGCATTCGCCATTATATTCATGATCGCTTCAATCACATTATCCATCCTGGGATACGGTCAGATCCCTGGCTTGATCCATTTCTAATTCCAGTAGGGCAGATGAATATTTCCGAAATCAATGCAATGCTTCCCTTTTTACTGCGCCGGGAAAATGTTGCGCGCTATGAGGATGGCGTGGTGGTGATTGGCGACCGCCGGAAGTATCCATTTGAAAAATCTTATGTCCGCTGCACTGATGTGGAGGGTGTAGCTCGGGCAATAGAAGAAATGGTCACGCAGGGTGGCGGGCCTGCCAATGCTGCCATGTATGCCATGGCCCTGGCAGCGCGCCAGTGCGCCAGCAGCCCTGCCAGTCGTCAGGTTGAATTCCTTGAAGCTGCCCGCCGCCGATTGGTTGCCACCCGGCCGACCAATACCGCCCTGGCCCGCAGGCTTGAAAAATCCATGCAGATCATCCAATCCGCCCTGGCTGAGAAGACGAATGTCGAACAAACCTTGTTGAACTGGATCGAAGAAATGCGTGACCAGAATTACCAGAAATATGCCAGCGCGGCGGAATATGGGGCCAGTCTGATCGAGGAGGGCGACGGCATTCTCACCATGTGCTTTGCAGAAACCTCGTTCCTGTTAGCCCTGGCGATTGCTAAGAAAGCCGGCAGGAATATCCATGTTTTCACTCCCGAAACCCGCCCATACCTGCAGGGGGCCCGGCTGACCGCTCCCTGTGTGCATGAATTGGGTATTCCGGTGCAAATCATTGGGGACAACATGCCCGCCTATGTAATGTCCCAGGGCAAGATACAAAAATATTTTACTGCCGCAGACCTGGTGACATTGGATGGTCATGTCGTCAATAAGATCGGCACGTTCCAGAATGCGATCACAGCCCATTATCACGGTATTCCCTTCTTCGTCTTTTCATGGGGACCCGACAAATTGAAACCAGATCGCGCCTCGATAGAAATTGAAGAACGCGACCCGGGCGAGATGAAAGTGTGCCAGGGAGTTCCCACAACTGATCCAGCCATCGATGCCTACTACCCGGCATTTGACATCACGCCACCCCATCTTGTCTCGGGCGTGATCACTGAGTACGGTATTCTTAATCCCTATGATTTAAGCCGCTATTTTGGATAGATTTGGAGACCCGGATGGAATCTGCCATCATCGCCGGAACGGGAATATACGAAATCCCAGGCTTTGCTTTTGAACAAAAACAGGTCGATACCCCCTATGGCCCGGCAATGGCGAATATTGGTCGGAAAGACGACTTTGCGTTCGTATTCCTGGCGCGCCATGGGTTGGATCACACTACCCCACCCCACAACATCAATTACCGCGCCAATATCAAGGCGCTTCAAATTCTGGGCGTGAAACGTGTTCTGGCAACCTATGCAGTTGGATCGATCAATCGTGAGATTCCTCCCAGGGGACTGGCATTATTATCTGATTTTTTGGATTTCACCAACAATCGCCCGCTTTCGTTCTTTGACGGCGGCAAGACCGGCCTGGCACATACCAGTATGGATGTGCCTTATTGCCCGGCCCTGGGTCGGAAAATTCTCGAGCTGGCTCCCTGTTTTGATTTAATAATTCGCTCAAAGTCCGTGTATGTAGCCACAAATGGCCCGCGCTTTGAAACACCCGCTGAGATACGCATGTACGACCACCTCGGTGGTGATGTGGTTGGCATGACTGGAGTGCCCGAGGTGGTTCTGGCACGCGAGTTGAACATGCACTTTGCTGCAGTTGCCTTTTCCATAAACTGGGCAGCAGGATTGGAAAAAAGTTTGGAGTTCGTCAGCGGAGACATGGCAGAAACGCGCCAAAAGCTGGTCTCTCTCTTGGTCCAGGCCCTGCAGGAGTTGGAAACGCTTGACTGCAGTTGCGAAAATGCGGTCATGGTCATGCACCCGCCGAAAGAATGAGCAACCTGAGTTTATTTTTCTTTTCACCAGACTAAGGAGGCGCCCATAAGACAGATCCATCCCGGTTTTTATTCTTCACCGTGCGGAAATTTCATTCAATATCTATTTCTGAAAGGAGAATGGCAATGAAAGAAGTAATTTCAATGTGGAAAAACACCCGGATGATCATCCTGGTGGCCCTCTCTGCAGCGATTTATGCTGCGTTTCTGATCGTCTTCAAGGGTGGTCTCGTCCTCATCCCCGGAATTACAGAAGTCCGCCCCGCCAATGTGTTTCCCCCGGTTTTCAGCCTTCTTTTTGGCCCTGCTGGAGCCTGGGGTTCAGCCATCGGTAACCTGATTGGCGATATATTCGGTGGCACCTTGGGTATTGGTTCCATTTTTGGCTTTGTGGGCAACTTCCTGCTCGGCTACATCCCCTATAAAATGTGGGGAGCCTGCTTCGGGCTGATCACAAAGGACAAGATGGATCAGAACACCAATACTGGCAGGAAAATAGCTGCCTTCGAAATCGTGGCCCTGGTCTCTTCAGCTGCCTGCGCCATCGTGATCGCCTGGTGGCTGGATCTTACCAATGTAGTCCCATTTGCGGTCCTCTCTGTTACCATCACCCTCAATAACTTCCTGGCGGCCTTTATCATCGGGCCCATCCTGCTTGTCCTGCTTTACCCGCGTGTGAAGCATTGGGGTCTGATCTGGACCGATATCATGAAGGTGGATGATGTAGCCAAAGGCTTTGCCATTAACCTCGGCTCGATCCTGATGGTCGTAGGTTCTCTGGGCGGCCTGATCGTTGGATTACTGGTCGCCATGGGCGTTGCCGGACAGGCGCTCAATTTCACCGCCGGCAGCAAGGGCCAGGTTTCGGTCTGGTTGACTGTGCTTCCTTTCCTCATTCTGATCGTGGTCGCTGGATTCATGCTTTCCGGTCGCGAGCAATTCGTTGAGGACAAAGAATAAGTTTTTTTGCAGTTCATAAAAGGTGAGTACCCTTGCGGTACTCACCTTTTTCTAATATGGGAAGGAGGGAAAGATGCAGCCTCTTAATGTCGATTTTCTCCTGCGTGGCGGAACAATCGTCACGATGGATGCTGCACGTAACGTAATTCAAAATGGAACTATCGCGGTTAAGGATTCCAAAATCGTTTGGATTGGTGCCAAGGATCAAGAGGGCAACCAGTTCGAACCCGCCCAAACCCTGGATGTAAGTGATAAGGTGATCATCCCGGGCATGCTGAATACCCATGGGCATTGGGCTATGACCCTTTTTCGGGGTTTGGTGGACGACCTCACCCTTGAAGCCTGGTTGGACAGGATTTGGAAAGTCGAATTGGCAGTCATTTCGCCAGAGACTGTCATTGCAGGGGCTGAAATGGCGATGATCGAAATGATTCGCTCCGGAACAACCTGCGCAGCGGATATGTACTGGCATTACCCTGCATCCTGCGATTCCGCCCGCCGTGCTGGTTTCCGGGTGGTCAATGGCCCCAGCTTTGCTGATATTCCCGGCTTTGAATCAAACCAGGATATGAATTACAAAACCGCAATAAATTTTTTGGATCGATATCAGGGGGTTCCGCTGATTCATTTGCGCATGCAGGCGCATTCCACTTACACGACCAGCCAACGAATGTTGGAAGATATTGTACGTATCACAAAAGAAAAAAATATCGGCTTCATCACCCATGTGGCTGAGTCGAAAGGCGAACTTGAACTCGTTCGCAAGAAATATGGAAAAAACCCGATCGAGGTATTGGATTCGGTTGGTTTATTGGGTGAAAAAACCTTGTTGGCTCATTGTGTTCATCTCTCCGATGCCGAGATTGAACGCCTGGCAGAGACCAAGACCTCGGTCGCTCACTGCCCGTCCTCCAATCTCAAGCTATCCTCCGGAATAGCACGGGTGGCAGATATGGTCCGGGCGGGGGTCAATGTATCCATCGGGACGGATGGTCCTGCGAGCAACAATGACTTGGACTTATTTCATGAGGCACAATTGGCAGCATTGGTGCAAAAAGGCATCACGGGTGACCCGACAGTCATGCCAGCGGATGAAGTCTTTTCCATGCTGACCATCAAAGGTGCGCGTGCCCTGGGGTTGGAAGACCGGGTGGGGTCCCTCGAAGTTGGCAAGCTAGCGGATCTGGTTGTGCTGGATTTTGATTCAATCAACCTGACCCCTTGTTATAGCCTCTATTCTCATTTGATTTATGCTGCATCTCCATCGGACGTTTGCCATTCCATGATCAACGGCAAAATGGTAATGCAGAACCGGCAGATGTTCACCCTGGATGAAGAAGAAGTTAAATATAAGGTTCGCAAAATTGCCGAACAAGTCCGTTTAATATAACGACTTGTAGTATTGTCATTCCCTATTTACCTTGAATGCATAGATTATTTCAAACCAGTTGGAAACGAAGAGCCCAAAGGAAGACAATTCTCATTAATGCTCATTGAACTACGCACTTCGCACCTGCGCGGCTAAATTTCTACGCTAGGCTGGAAGTAAAGCTATGATTTCCCTCATGCAATTATGGAGGTCATGCCTAACACTTTATGTGCCAGGCGCTGATTGCCACGGAAAATCATTTGGTTTTGGGCTATATCCTGGTCAATGCCGCGTGTGAACAATCGCCAGGCAATCTCCTGGTCCACAACCACTTCGGCGGTTGGTTTGTCTGGAGAACCCGTATAAAGATTCCAGACCCCTTTCTCTCGCAAAACCGACCAACGTCCGCCCGCATCCCCGGAAATCGAAATGCTCACAGACGTTCCCTCTTCCGATTTGGTTGCCTCGTAGGTTCGAGGTAAAGCCCGAATAAAGGTATCCAGCACAGGGGAGAAATATCTGGGTTGTTTAAGTCCGGGGCGACCGACCGCATCACGAATATGTTGTTGATGATGCCAGCGTTCAGTGTATTCTCGAGCCAGATCCAACCAGACTGGCACTGGCTGTGCTCCAACCCAGTTCACTGGTCCGCCAATCGAAAATGGGTCCAGATTCTGATAGTAGGCGCACATTTGGGCGCCCGTCAATTCCAGTATATCGATCAACAGGCGGGGGCTGATGCGACGCGCTGCCTCGATCCAACCTTGATTCCAAACATTTATGAATGTTACCAATTCTTCCCAATTGTTGATCGAGACATCCGGTTCGCAGCCATCCCGCCGCCTGGAAATATTACCAATTTCGCCGCCTAAAATATGGAGGGAAACATCCTTTACACACCACCCTGGACAAACGGTAGGTTTCTGCCAATCCTCTGCGGAAAGACTTTTCAGGAGAGATATCAGCTCTTGATGAATTCCCGGAAATAGTGCTGCCACAATCACGGGCTTGGGCGTTTCCATTACTTATTTAACTTTATAAACTCATTCTCAGGAAGTGTCTTCCAACAGGGAAATCTTGTATACACCAAATTCAATAGGTCAATTTCCCAGGTCCGGCCTCCACGCGCTTGCGGAAGACCCAGTATGTCCAGCCCTGGTAAGCCAGCACGATCGGCATGAAGATGGCTGCCACGATCGTCATAACCCTGAGCGTGTAATGGCTGGAGGCGGCATTGATGATCGTCAGGCTCCAATCCGGGTTAAGAGTGGAGATCAGGATGCGCGGGTACAGGCCTGCAAATACCATGACCGTCGCAAAGACGATGGCCAACGCCCCGGTGACAAAAGCCCAACCGCCCTTCCCGATCCTGACCAGCCAACCGGTGATTAGCAGGGAGGCTGCCGCAAGTACCGCCGGGAGCAGGCCATTCAGACCGGGTTTTGTCAGGATATCGGTAGCGAAGAGCGTCCACACCACGAAAGCCACGGTCAACACGGTCGCGATGATCCAGCCGGTAAATGCCACCTGCCTGGACCGCTGCGCAATTTCTTCCGGGGCCTTCAAACCCAGAAAATTGGCAGCATGCATGCAGAACAAAGCCACAAACACCAACCCACCCAGCAACGCGTAGGGGCTTAATAACGGCACGAGACCGCCGTAATAATTCATATCCTGTTGGATTGCAAAGCCGTGCATCAAATTCGCCACCGTTACGCCCCACAACAAGGCCGGGAGCAGGCTGCCAGTGAAAATCGCCCAATCCCAGAAAGTCCGCCAGCCTTTATCTTCACGCTTGCCGCGGAACTCGAAAGCCACGCCGCGCAATATGAGTGCCACCAGCAACAGAAAGAATGCCAGGTAGAATCCGCTGAACAGGGTGGCATACACCTGTGGAAACGAAGCAAACAACGCCCCACCGGCAGTGATCATCCAGACTTCGTTCCCGTCCCAGACCGGGCCGATGGCGTTGATGATCCCGCGCCGTTCCAGGTCGTCCCTGCCCAGGAACGGCATCAACATGCCGACACCATAATCGAACCCTTCCAGGAAGAAGAAACCGGTAAATAGAATGGCAACCAGAATAAACCAGACGGTGTTGAGGTCCATTTTTCCGCTCCTTTCCTTTATTCAACGGCTTCTTCGGCTTTTGGTTCAGCCGTACCGGCGCTGTACATCAGCCAGCCTGTGACGGCGATCAAAGCGCACAGGAGCACAATGAACACCACCAGCGAGAAGAGCACATCCCCGGTGGTAAGGTTGGGCGATACCGCATCCTGAGTTTTTTGCAGTCCATAGACGATCCACGGCTGGCGGGCTTCCTCGGTCAATATCCAGCCGGAAGTGGTCGCAATATACGGCAGAGCCATCGCCGGTAACAGAACCTTCAATAGAAGCGGGGTCTTGTTCAATAACTTTACCTTTGGACGGATGATAGCCAGTAATGCCAGCAGTCCCATTAAGAGACCGACCCCGACCATGATACGGAACGCCCAGAAGGTGATCGCCACCGGTGGAATATAGTCCCCCGGCCCATATTTTTCTGCCGCATCGGCCTGCAATTCATTCAGCCCTTTCACTGCCCCTTCGAATTTGCTGTAAAGCAGGAAGGACAGGACTTTTGGAATGCGGATCTCGAAGGAATTCTTTTCACTCTTTTCATCAATGTTTGCCACCAGCACAAAATCCGCCGGCGACTCATTATTCCAGATGGCTTCGGCTGCGCTGATTTTCATGGGTTGCTGCTTTTCCAGGTATTTTCCATGCGCATCCCCAACCACCCCGACCATTGCCGTCCCGATCAGGGCATAGATCGCCGCCCATTTGAAGGAGCGTTGAAAGATTTCAAGGGCAGACTGCCTGTTCCTCAAAAGGTGCCAGGCGCTGAAGCCCAACACGATGAAACCCGCCGTGGCAATCCCGGCCGAGAACACGTGCAGAAACTGGTAGGGCAAATTCGGGTTCGTCACCACGGCCCAGAAGTTCGTCATGACAGCCCGGCCATTCTCAATGGCGTACCCGACCGGGTTCTGCATGAAGGAATTCGCAATCAGAATCCATAAGGCCGACAGGTTGGACGCAATTGCCACCAGCCAGGCAGCCGCCAGGTGCAATTTCTTCGAGAGCCTGTCCCAGCCAAACACCCATAATCCTATAAAAGTGGACTCCAGGTAAAATGCCAGTAACGCTTCGATCGCCAGCGGAGCTCCAAAAATATCCCCCATGAAACGGGCATACCCGGACCAGTTCATGCCGAAATGAAATTCCTGCACGATGCCGGTTACCACGCCGGCCGCGAAATTGATCAGGAAGACCTTGCCCCAGAATCTGGCCATGCGTTTATAGCTCTCATCTCCTGTCGCGACATACATGCTTTCAAAGATTGCCACCAGGATCGAGAGCCCCAGCGTTAGCGGGACCAGGAAAAAGTGAAAGATGGTCGTGATTGCAAATTGCCAGCGGGATAAGATAAGTGGATCCATTGGGTATCCTCCTCACGTCTTATTAGCGGGCACAGACGGCCGCGCAGGCATGCTGGTCACCTGCACTTTATCCACGCGCTTGCCATCCATATCCATGACCTCGAAACACAAGCCGTTCCACTCAAATTGGTCGGCAGGTTGTGGGATGCGGCCCAGTTGCAGCATCACAAAGCCGCCCAAGGTTTCAAACTCTTCTTCATCCGGCAGATGGCGAAGATTGAATATCTCCTTGAACTCATCATTGGGGAGCATCCCATCCAGCAACCAGGAACCATCCTGGCGCTGGGTGGCCTGTGGTCCGCCTTCGAATGCACCCACGATTTCCTCCAGGATATCGGCCAGGGTGATCAAGCCCTGCACCACGCCGAACTCGTCCACAACCAGCATGAGTTCACGTTTGCTTTCCCGGAACATTTCAAGGGCGCGCGAACCGAAAGCCGTTTCCGGTATATGGATGGGTGGACGGACGATTTGCCTGAGTTCATTCCCGTTCTTCAAATCAGCCAGGAGCAGGTCCTTGGCTTTGACGACCCCCAGGACGGCATCCAGGCTGTCATCCGCGACAGGAAAGCGCGAAAAGGGACTTTCCTGGACCTTCCGGCGGATCTCCGCCACCGTATCGTTCACATCCAGCCAGACGATTTCGTTACGCGGGGTCATCAGGGCATTCACACGTTGATCGGAGAGAGAGAAGACGCCCTCCACCATATCCTGTTCTGTTTCTTTAAATACGCCCGCCTGGGTGCCCTGATCAAGTTGAACCAGCAATTCCTCCTCTGTCACAGGTGGTTCATCAATCGGCTTGACCCTCAGCACACGCAGGACCAGGTCGGAGGATTTTTCCAACAACCACACCACCGGTGAAAAGAGCGTGGAAATAAAGCTCATAAAGCCGGCGATCCCGGCTGCCACTCTTTCGGTGTCATGCAAAGCCAGCCGTTTGGGAACCAGTTCGCCGACCAGCATGGAAAAGAAGGTGATCAAAATGACAACGATGGCCAAGCTGACAGAGTGTGCATAGGGCAGCAGTGCCGGGATCCTGCCCATCTCTGCAGCCAGGGAATCTGCGAAAACCGCGCCGCCCACCGCTCCCGTCAGCACCCCAATGAGAGTAATTCCGATCTGGACGGTCGGCAGGAAACGATTGGGATTTTCCGCCAGATCCAATGCCTTGCGACTCCTGACATCCCCTTCATTGGCCCGTTGCTGGAGGCGCGCCTTGCGGCTGGCAAGGATGGAGGTCTCCGATAGGGCGAATAGACCGTTCAGGAGCAGCAGCAGGAAAATGATGAGAATATCCAATCCGATGCTCATTATTTACCTGACTTCCAGGCCTTCTCCTTTGAACGCCTGCCCCACCACCCAGGCCGGCTGCCTGACCTGTTTCGCCCGTTCGAGGAAAGCTTCCAGTTTTCTCCTGGGAACAGCCAGCAGCAGGCCGCCGCTGGTCTGCGGGTCGAACAGCAGCCTGCGGGTCTCTTCGGTAACTTCCGGGGCGAACAGGACTCGCGGACCGAAGTATTGGAGATTATCGAACATGCCACCGGGAAAAGTGTTCATTCCGGCATATTTATGGGCGCATGAGACGAATGGCAGTTTCTCGACGAAGAACCGTATTCCGACCTGCGAGGTTTCTGCCATTTCCAGAGCGTGTCCGAGCAGGCTGAAACCGGTCACGTCCGTGCCGCCCCGCAGACCGAACTCCACCGCCATGGCACCTGCATCTTTGTTCAGCCGTTTCATCCAATCGACCACTTCTGCCAGGTCTTCCGGGGAGGCTTTTTGCTGCTTCAAGGCAGTGGTTGTCACGCCAAAGCCGAGTGGCTTGGTCAGGATGAGCGCATCTCCCGGGCGTGCTCCGCCTTTGGTGAGCATCTTTTTCGGATTGACAAAACCCAGCACCACCAGGCCATACTTCGGCTCTTTGTCCTGGATGGTATGTCCGCCCGCGATGACAACACCTGCCTGGCGGCATTTTTCCGCACCTCCCCGCAGGATCTCCGCGTTGATCTCAGGCGGCAGATCCGGGAGGAGAGCTGCAACATTGAGCGCCAGGAATGGTGTGCCGCCCATCGCGTAAATGTCCGAAATGCTGTTGGCCGCCGAGATACTGCCGAAATCGTAAGGGTCGTCCACCACCGGCGTGAAGAAATCCGTCGTGACCACCAGGGCACGGCGCGAGTCCAGCCTCCAGACCGCCGCATCGTCGGGCTGGTCGAGGCCGACCAGCAAATCCGGATAGACTTGCGGGTCAAAGATATGTTCAACCGGGCGCAGAACTTGCGCCAGCGTCTCCGCGCTTAGCTTGGATGCTCAACCCGCGCAGTTCGAATAACTCGTCAGGCGGATCTGGCGTCCGGTCGGGTGGACAACTGACATGCATGCTCCTCTGGTCGTGGAACCGGTCTGAAAAGTGCCGAAGATAACCACCCCCATTATGCCATATTTAATGTCACGGTGGCAATTGTAATTGCGAAGGAGCAGAGTGACTGGCATCGTACCCACAGGTAAGCAATCCCCTGTTCTATTAAAAAGGAGTGCAGCGACCGAGGATGAACCGCAACATATCCCCTTCCATCCGCTTGAACACATCACTATAATCATGCAGAGCATTCGTAGACTCATTATCGCTTCCGAGGAGAAGAATTGTGAATATTCTGAGGATGAATGGGATGGACGTGTCCAATGACTTGCTGTCATTTGCTCAGGATCTGGTGCGGATCAAAAGTTATTCCGGCCAGGAGGAGCAGGTTGCCAGGTTCCTCGCCTCCAAAATGGAAGCCCTGGGTTATGACGAGGTGAAGATCGACCGTTTCGGAAATGTACTGGGAAGAATTGGCAACGGAGGGAAGGGCATTCTTTTCGATTCCCACACGGATACAGTAAATGTAAATGATGAGGAGCTGTGGGACATGCCGCCATTTGGTGGGAAAATTGCGGATGGCTATCTCTGGGGTCGTGGTTCAGTCGATATGAAATCCGGGATGGCTGCTTCGATCTATGCTGCGGCAATCGCAAAGAGCCAAGGATTGGCTTCCGGAAAGACAGTTTATGTATCTTGTACGGTATTTGAGGAGGATTGTGACGGGGAAGGGCTCAGGCATTTGCTGAAAGAGTGCAATATCAAGCCGGACTATGCAGTCATCTGCGAACCCTCATCCAATGCAATTGTCACCGGTCACAAAGGCAAAGCCCAGATCATCATCAAGACAAAAGGAATCTCAGCCCATGCTTCCGCGCCTGAAAAGGGTTTGAATGCAATTTACGAGATGGCCGAGATCATTCAACGGGTCGAACAAACCAATCTGGATCTCATGCAAAAGGAGGGCAGGAAAAGCACGCTCGTCATATCCCGTATTACCAGTAGTAGCGTTTCCCTGAATGCAGTACCTTCAGCTTGTGAAGTCTATGTCGATCGCAGAATGGTCGTTGGTGAAACCGAACAATCCATCCAACAGGAAATGGAGAGCATCATTGCGGGTAAAAATGCCACGTGGGAAATTGGAACCCTTCATCGGACGACCTGGACTGGCGAGCAATTAACCTACGAACCATTCCACCTGGCCTGGGAAATCGATCTGCAGCATGATCTTTCAAAGGCATTCGTTGGGGCGTATGATGAAATATTCGGGCATTCCCCGGAAAAGTTCGCTTTCTGGGATTTCAGCACCAACGCGGTGGCTTTGGTCCGTTTGGGAATCCCCACCATCGGTTTTGGACCCGGCGAAGATAAGCTGGCCCATATGCGCAATGAAAAATGTGAAGTGGATCAAATTGTTGAGGCTTGTGCGGTTTATACCAGGGTGATCGACAAGCTTTAGAAGGATCTGATGACTCAGGTCGCATGGTGAATAAAGTATATTCTTATCCATGGAATACAACCGCCTCTCCAATGAGACGTATATCTAACAGGAAGTTAATACAATCCACCCAAGCTTGTTGTATAATCATTTTGGTGACTCCGGAAAGGATTCCCTCATGAATACACTTGTCAATGCGAATATTGCCTACCTCCTGCTCATGTTCGGCTCCATCCTGTTGATGATGGCCATCCTGACACCAGGTACGCATTTCTTGGAAGGCGGAGCTCTGCTCATGCTGGCTGCCGCTGGTTACGAGGTCTATATCCTGGGTTTCAACTGGTGGGCGTTGGTCATTCTGGTCCTGGCACTCGTCCCATTTATATACTCCATCCGAAAAACCGGCCGCGAATGGGCCCTGGCGGTAAGCATCCTGGCTGTGATTGTTGGTTCGATCTACATGTTTCCCGGGGAAGGATTTTTACCGGCCGTCAACCCGGTCCTGGCAGTGGTCACTTCGGTGCTGAGCGCCGGCTTCCTGTGGTTCATCGTCCGGAAAGGCGTGCAGGCCATTCGGGCCCGCCCGCTGCAGGATCTTCAGAATTTGATCGGAAAGGCCGGTCAGGCCAAGACCGAGATCTTCGATGCAGGCTCGGTGCAGGTGGCCAGCGAATTATGGAGCGCCCGCAGTGAGCAACCCATTCCAACTGGCAGCCGGGTCCGTGTGGTCAGCCGGGAAGGCTTCACTCTGATCGTCGAGCGCGACGACCAGTCAAAAAAATGATCGATCCATATTCAGTTCTCTAAGGAGGAACAAATGGGTAATACTACATATTTGTTGTGCGGTGTTGCTTTCGTTGTCATTGTGGTGGTGATCTTCCTGTTCAACGCCATCCGTGTCGTCAACGAATATCAGCGCCTGGTGGTCTTCCGTCTGGGACGCTGCATCGGGACAAAAGGACCCGGCCTGGTGTTGCTTATCCCGATCATTGACCGCCCTGTCAAAGCAGATCTACGCGAGCAGATCCGTGAGGTCCCGCATCAGGTCTCGATCACCAAGGATAACGCCCCCATCTCGATTGACTTCCTGTGGTACTTCAAGGTGATGGACCCGACCCTCAGCGTGGTCGGCGTGGGTAACTTCGAACTCTCCGCCGCCGGCATGGCCACCACCACCCTGCGTTCGGTCATTGGCGGCATCCCCCTGGATGAAGTCCTCTCGCAACGTGAGAATATCAACCAGACCCTGCGCGTCAAGCTCGATGAAGTCACCGAGCGCTGGGGTGTCAAAGTCACCAACGTCGAGATCCGCGAGATCATCCCGCCCAAGGACGTCCAGGACGCCATGAACAAGCAGATGTCCGCCGAGCGTATCCGCCGCGCCGTGGTGACGGAATCGACTGGTACACGCGAAGCCGCCATCAACGTGGCGGAGGGTGAGAAGCAAGCCGCCATCTTGAAAGCCGAGGGCGGAAAACAGGCCGCCATCCTGGAGGCCGAAGGCCAGAAGCAGGCCCAGGTGCTCAAGGCCGAAGGCTTTGCCGTGGCCCTGGAGAAGATCTTTGCCTCCGCCAAGACCATTGACCAGAAGACCATGACGCTGCAATACTTCGAAACCCTCAAGAGTGTTGGCCTGGGCGCCTCCACCAAGTTCATCTTCCCGATGGAGTTCACCAGCATGTTGGCCGATTTCGTCAAGGGAAAAGAGTAACCAGCGGAAAGTAGTAACAAGCAATAAGAAAAGGGTAAAATGGAAGTCTCCCGCGAAGGGCGGGAGACTTCTTCCTATACCGTCTAGCTTCTCTCCCATGGAAATCCTTCCCGCCTCCCTCCGAGATCTTGGCCAGTTACGCCACGTGGAACAGGCCTGTTTCCCCAAGGACGCCTGGCCCCTGTTGGACCTGATGGCGGTACTGACCTTTCCGGAGGTCATCCGCCTGAAAGCGGTCGTAGACGGGCGCATGGTCGGCTTCATCGCCGGTGACCCGCGCCGCACGGAAGGCATGGCCTGGATCGCCACGCTGGGTGTCCTGCCGGAGTACCGACGCCAGGGCATCGCGCGCCTGCTCCTGTTGGAATGTGAAAAACGGCTGCACACCTCCCGCCTGCGTTTGTGCGTGCGCCTGGACAATACCCCGGCCATCCGGCTGTATGAGCAGGAAGGGTATGTGCGTGTGGGTACCTGGACGAAATACTACAATGACGGCGGCGACGCCCTGGTGATGGAAAAGATCCAGGCGGTTACGGATCAGCCGTAAAATCCAATACGATTTTTTCATCCAAGGCATGTATCTGGCCCCTTTCTGCCGGGAGCTCTCCATTGCCACCTGATTGGGGTATAAGCCGGGATAAGTTGGTCTCCGGACAATCGTTAAGCCACCAGTAAATTTGAGCATAATAAATAAAAGAGGTCTCCCCGAAAAGGAGACCTCTCATTTCCCATGGGACTACCAGTAACAACTCAAGGCACCACTCCCAGGAACCCGCCGAACCAGTTCCTCAGCTCATCTTCAGCCGGTTTGCCATGCACCGAGGCCGAAGCATCCTGCAACGCTGATGGCAGGTAATAGCCCCGGCTGATAAAACCACCCACCCACAGTCGTTCATTGACAGCCTGCAACAACGCTTGGTACACGTCCGCCTGCGCCTGCAGGTTGACCGGGCCCTGACTCGTCCCAGGTTGGAAAAGCGCCTGCGCCGGGAAGGTCGCACCGCCTGCGCCATCCACCGAAGGATAGGCTGCCGCCAGGATGACCGGTTTTCCCAATTTCGTCTGGAAAGGCTGAATATCCTTGTCAAGTAACTGTCCTGCGGAAGCTTTCAGATCATCCACGCTGCTGCCGCTCAACGGCGCGTACCAGAGCAGGTAAACCCCATCCAGGCTGCTTACAAAAGCCGGAAGAGACTGCAAACCGCCGGGGTAGGAAACTGTCCACAACACCTGTCCCCCAAAGCGTTGCCGGACATCCGCCAGGATGGCCTCCCAGCGCGTCTCAGCATCATCCGGGACCCCGGAATTGGTCCCATTTATCTGGCCGCCCGGCAAGGCCGGAGCCAGCCAGTCGCCTCCCAGGATGAGTGCCTGTGCATGGGATCTCGTTGCCAGGTCGGCGTGGTAGTCCGCGAAAGACGCATAAAGATCGAACCAGGTATTCCACCAGTCCGGGTCCCGTGGCGCGGCCTGCCACCAGGCCGCCGGATCGGTCGGTAAATTAACAGTCGGGAACAGCGCAACGCTCATATTGGAAACCCGCCCATGGATGATGGTGTCAACCATGTCCGCCCAGAGCGGGTCGGAACCAGGGACAGGTGAAAAGACCAACGGGTTGGTCAGGCTGAAGGTCCAGGATGGCCTGACCACCAGCCAGTTGGCATACAGGCTTTTTACGTCCTGAATAGCCAGCGGCATCCAGGCCTGCCAGGTCGGGTCCTGCTGTGGAAGGAATTCCACCCCGGCCCAGAAACCGGCCGGTCGACCCGTCACTGGAGCACCCGGTGAAGCAGCCGGCGCAACCGGTTGGAACCAGCTCCAGCCGGTCACGGTATCCTGCAAATCCTGCGGCATCAGGCTGGTGGAAACCGGGCGCCCGGGCTTTCCGGGGACAGTTTGTATATCATCCGCCACGCCGCATTGGTCATTGCGGCAATAGCGGTACTGAAAATTACCCAGCATGTTGAGCGGGCTGAAAAGTTGGTATTCCCATTGGTCATTGCCGCGCGGCCACATTGGCATGGGTTCAGTCCAGCCATACGGATTGAATTGGATGGAGACGATATCCCCGACCGGGGTATTCGCCGGGACGTTTACCTCGAATAGGATCGGTGCGGAGGTTCCCGACTGCCAGGTCTGGACGGCGTCCTGGACCTGCACGGGACCCTGCGAAGCTGGAACGATCAACTGCCGGACGGTAAATGCACCATCGCTGGCATGTTCCGCATTCCAGAAACCATCCCCCAGGGTATATTTGTATCGGATATCCGCCCCGACCGGCAGGGACAGGGTGGTGGTATACCGGCCATCCGGCAGGGGGGCAAGCATCGGCATGCGCGTGGCGACCGTACTCAGGCCGCCTTGCAGGTCGGCAAAGGTATTGCCCAACTGGTAGAGGTTGCCCGCCAGGCGAACCGGCACGTTCTGCATGGTGTTGGCTGGCAATGACACGGTAAAGACCACGTTGACCATGCTCGCCGGGGTCAGCGAGATATTCACCGGCGTGGTATGTCCGGCCACGACCACCGCACCCTGTTGAAAGGTCTGGTAATTGCCATCCATGGCATACGCCACCAGGTTAAGCGTACCCTCCGGGAGGTCTTCGAGGTTGAATTTGCCGTTGGAGTCGGTCAAAGTCTGCTGGCCACCCGCAACAACCAGGATGCTTGGAATGGGAGTATTCTTGGAGGAATCCACGATCACGCCGGCGATGCGTCCAGATGGGCTGCTGAAAAGGCTGTCAGCCCAGGCGGAAACCACGTCGTCCGCCTCGCCGGAACCTGTGACATAGTACATGCGGTAACGCACCGTTTTATCAGCCGAGTTGTCTTCCAGGGTGGGTAATTTACCCTGGCGAATGTAACGATATTTAACGACTGTATTAATGGCAAATGGAATGGTGATGGTATAGTGCAGCTCGTCCATGCCCTGCATGGCATAATTGACCGGGTTCAGACCGAGACCGGTGACTTCATCGACCACGGAAAGGTTGAGCACCTCTCCCGCCAGGAGAGGGCCTGGCAGGGTTACGTTGAAAGTGATGGCTGCCGCAGGCTGCGGCGTGGAGGTTGGTCCAGACGGGAGTACTGCAGTGGAGGTGGCCGGGTTAAACCCTGGAATATTGAGTAAAGAGAAAGAACAGCCGTTGAGCAATAGGACAACCAAACTCACCAGGGAAAGTAGTCTGCGGGGCGAAGGCCATGATATTTTTGAACGCATACCCCTCCTTAGTCTTGGAGATCCTTGCCGCTAGTCCGGTTGCTTGCTGCGCAGAAATTGCACGACTTCGTTCTCATGATCGGCCAGGCTGCCCAAAACCCCATTGACAAAGCGCGGGGCGCTGTCGGAACCAAAAGCCTTGGCCAATTCCACGGCTTCATTGATGGCAACCTTGACCGGCGTCCCCTGCTTCCCGGTAAATTCCCAGGCCGCGATGCGAAGGATGTTCCGGTCAACCGCAGCGATCTGGTCCAGCGGCCATTCGGGGGCATAGCGGGCAAGAACGATATCCAGAAGATCGCGTAGAGGCAGCACACCAAAGAGAATCTGGCGGGAAAACTCGGCCAATTCTTCCGTCTGTGGCTCATCCATCAGGCGTTCCTGCAATACCTCGGCCGCCGGATGACCCACCATATCTATTTCGTAAAGTGCCTGCAGGGCAATACCACGTGCCCTGGTGCGTGCTTTCATAAAAAATTATTCCTCGGCCTTGTAATCAATATCCTCGATGTGAATATTTACGTGCCCTACCTCCAACCCGGTCATTTCCACTATGGCGCGCGCCACGGTTTGCTGGACCGCCCGGCTGACTTCGCGGATGTTGACATCGCTTTCCAATACCAGGTAAAGGTCCACAATGACATTATTATCTTCAACCACCATCCTCACCCCCTCAAAGCCATGTCCGAACAGGCTGTTTACGCTTCCCTTGACAGGCGCCATGCACTTGACACCCTCCACCTCCAGCGCCGACATGCGGGCGATGGTCAATAGCACGTCGGGAGTCAGGGTAGTCTTTCCGGTAGAACGGTTGTCGGTCATTGTGCCTCCATTTTGATGTCTGGAATTATAACACCTGTATTAACACCTTCTTTTGATTACGGTCGCAGGCCCAGTCCCAGAGCCAACCCGCCAAGCACGTCCAACACACCTGCAAACAGAAATGCATCCTGCCAGAAAGGCAATGGGAACAACCGGATGAGCGTATCCGAATCCAGGAACAGCCAGGAACCACTTGAAAAGAACAGTTCATGGAAGACCGTGAAGAATTGCCAGAAGCTGATCCCTGCAAAGGTGCCGAGAACTACCACCAGGCCGATGGTGAGCCAGCCACCACGCCGCAGGCCGCGCAGATATTCCTGCCACCACCCTCCAAAACGCGCCCACAACCCGAGCCCGATCACCAATATCCAGACTGCGTAACCGATCCACAGCACGGGTTGGACCACATTTTTGACATCCTGCATATGACTCAATTCGCGTTCATTAAACAGCGGGATCCATCTGGAAAGGTCAGGTTGCCAAGGAAAGAAATATCGGCATGGTTGACCAGGTAATCCACCGAAAGCCTTGACCAGTGCAGGCGGTCCTGCAGCGTGAAACCAAAAGCGTCCGCTGGAAATCCGGGAGTGCGGTATTCCACTTGCAGGAAGGCATTGGTGAGCAGCAGACGCAGACCCAGGAAAGTCAGCGCGATTGGTATGAAAATGGTGACAAGCCATGCGATGATCCGATAGATGTTTTTCATATTCATTCCTTATCACTTCAATGTATTCATATCCCCGTGCAGCAAGAAATTAAGGATCAAATTATTCGTCATCCACTCGATCGGGGACAGATCGTCAGTAAAGACAATGGTGTGTTGTGGCGCAGGCTGGAGGTTTGCCAACGTCAACGCCATGGAATCGGCCAGCAACGGGTTGGCTTCCGGGTGCACCACCAAAGCAACCAGGTTGGCTTGCAAGCCTTGCACGGAGGTTGGCTGGAGGGTGGCGTAAACGATGGAGTTAAACGTGTTTGGGATATCCATCACGTAGATCGAGGAGAATAGTGTGCCGAGGGTGGTAGCCAGCCCATTGATCAAACGCCGGTCTCCGGGTGCGCGACCCACATTGATTGCCAGAGCGCCGTCCGGTTTCAAATGATCGACAGCAACCTGGAAGAACTCCCGAGTGGTCAGGTTTGGAGGGATATACGGCGGGCGGTAGGCGTCCACACAGATCAGATCGTACTTCTGCGTGCTTTTTGCCAAACCCCAGCGTCCATCACCGATGATAACGTTCAGGTTGGACAGGTTCATATCGAAAAATTCACGTCCGACCTGCACGATTTTCGGGTCAATCTCGAAGCCATCAATGGTAACGTTTGGGAATACTGCCGCAGCCTGTCGGGCGGTCGTTCCAGCAGCCAGGCCGACGATGGCAATGCGGGTGATATCCTCCGGACTGCGGTCCGAATAAAAGAATGGAGCCACCAGGAACTGCTGCCAGGGTCCACCATATTCGAGCGTCTGTGGGTTGTATTCCGAATGGACGCCCTGTCCGTCATTCAGGCGCAAATAATACGTCCCGTTAAGTTCCAACACCTGGATATAGTTATACGCCGATTCAGTCTCAAAGATCTGACCGTTGGATTGCTTGATGCCGCCTGCCCCAAATAATCCCAGCAAGGCCAGGGCAACCAGCATGAGCAGGCCAGGCAGGACTGCCCGCCGCCCGCTGCTCAAACCCAAACCGACCAGCGCCACCAGTAGCATGATCAAGCTGAATACGAGGAAGGTGCGGGTGGTGCCGATGGTGGGGATCAGGACCAGGGTCGGCAGGAATGTCCCAATGAAGGAACCAATGGTGGAGATGCCGTAGATCGTCCCGGCGGTATTCCCGGCGTGCCCGGTATCTTTCATCGTGAGCCGGATGGCAAACGGGGAGATCATGCCCATCAGGGTGACGGGCACGGTGAAAAGAATCACTACACCGGCAAACGCTCCGGCGAGTATCCCGATCTGCAAATTATCAAAAGCGTTGGCAGCCAGGCGCAATACCGGGTCTGCCACGTATGGTACAACTCCGAGCGTGAAGGCAGCCCAGGCCAGGATCGTGTACATCGTTTTTGGATGCGGCGACCTGTCCGCCCAGCGCCCGCCCAGAAAGTAACCCACGGTCAGGTATATGAGGATAAGGCCGATGATGGCCGCCCAGACCGGATTCGAGGTGCCGAAAACGTTACCAAGCAGGCGCGCGGCCCCAAATTCAGCCGCCAGGCTGGTCATGCCCGAGATAAATACCGTGAAATAAAGGTACCTGCGCATGTCTGCATTATAACCGTGAAGAAGAAAGGTCTCCGCTTGTCAAATCATGACAGGGCGTGTATAATTCCGCCCGCTCCCGGCACAGACCAGGGAGTCCAGCCCAGCTGGAAAGTCCAGCATAGCTGGAAAATCCAGCCCAGCTGGAAAATCCAGCTCTGCTGGAAAATTCACTCGTAGAGCGAAGGTAATCCCAATTGGTAGTGGCGACTTTTTCATCCCCGAAAGGGATCGTCGCTCAACATGGGGTGAGAGGCGCTCGAGGAAGGGTATGATGGATAAAGTTGTATTAAAAGCCACAGCGCGTACGGCAACCGGACGGCATGTGCGTGCCTTGCGCCGCAGCGGACAATTACCTGGCATCATTTACGGGCACAACGTCGAACCGCTTAGCATTTCGATGGATGCGCGTGAAGCCGCGAAAGTCCTGGCGCGACTCAGTTCCTCCAGCCTGGTCACTGTTGACCTGGATGGCAAGGAATACCCATCGCTGGTGCGCGAGAAGCAAATGAACTATATCAAGCGCAACCTGATCCACGTGGATTTCCAGGTCGTTTCTCTGACCGAGAAGATCCGCGCCAACGTGGGCATCGTGCTGACGGGTAACTCAGTTGCCGTCAAGGACTTCAATGCGATGCTGATCAATGGCTTGAACGAACTCGAAGTGGAAGCCTTCCCGCAGGACCTGCCGGAGCGAGTGGAAGTGGACATAGCCGCCCTCGCCAAGATCGGGGATGCCATCCATGTTAAGGATATCCTCCTGTCGGACAAGGTAACCATCCTGAGCGCCGCTGATGAGATGGTTGTCCTGGCTACGGCTCCGGCCAAGGAAGAGGTCGAAGAGGTCGTCACGCCAGAGGTCGTCGCAGTAGAGGAAGGTGCGGAGCCCGAGGTGATTGAGAAGGGCAAACTGGAAGAAGAAGAGGAAGAAGCCAAGTAATTCCTCCAGATTCTCCAATAGTCAGGGCGACCCAACCGGTCGCCCTGGTTTTTTCTTTTTTGATGGGGAAACCTGAAAATCGGGAAAACGAACTTAAACGTCCTTTGCCACCACAATCTTCAAAAAGTTCTGGGTGATCCTGGCGCTGGCCCCCCAAAGGATTTCGCCGTCATACGCGTGGTACCTGATCACCGGAAATGATCGAGATGTGCCATCCGGCTTGAAGGATTGCTCATCCCAATTGCCGGGGTCAGCCAGCCAGGGCAACGGGATGGTGAAGACGCGCCCCACCTCCTCCGGTTCCGGGCGGAACGAATACGGCCATGGCATGACCCCGACGACCGGCGTCACCCGGTAGCGGGTAATGGTGAGGACGTCGTTCATCCGGCCCAGCAGGTGCACATCCTCAGGCTCGAGTCCAATCTCCTCCCTGGCCTCGCGTAAAGCCGTCGCCTCGGGTGTGGACTCTCCCACCTCGCAGCCACCACCTGGGAAGGAGACCTGGCCCTTGTGATGTTCCACCGTCTCGGTACGGCGGGTAAAAACGAGCTGCCATTCATTCTTCCACCAGGCCAGCGGAATCAACACTGCCGCGCATTTGAGAGTTACATTCTCATACAGCTTGGCATAACCATCCGTGGAAGCGATCACCCCAGGTTGGTAGGCGGATTGTAATTGTCCGATGATGAAATTTTCAGTCAGCAGGGAAGACATGCAGCTGAAACTCTACGCCTGCACCCGCACGGCGCTGCCACAATACGGACATTCGGCAGTTACTTCATCTACCCATTCGACCTCGTCAGACCGGATGGGACCGCCGCAGCCAGGACAGTTGGTCGGCAGAACCGGCCTGGGTTTTGCCGGGCCGGCCCCGGCTCCGGGGGTAAATCCGGCCGGCAGGGTTGTTTTGAGATAGGCCTCGATCTGTGCTGCCTCGGCAGCCAAGCCGCGCGCTTTGAGCTCGGCCTCAAAACGCATCCCGGCGTGGAACAACCGCTGGAACTGGCCGCGCCCTGCGAATAGCGCTAACCCTTGCTGGATGTGCGCCATTCCGGCTGGAACCTGCCCCCCCAGAAGACGGGCCTGCCCGGCCTGCAGAAAGAACCAGGGGGCACGTGGGCCGTTGCGGGCCAGTGCACCTTTGGCAAACTGTTCGAAGATGCTGGCTGCTTCGGAATAATGACCGGAAACCATCAATTGATTGGCACGTTGAAGTGCCGGGGGAATGCTTCCCACCTGGACACGCTGGAAAGGTCGTCTGAACATGCAGCCTCCATTTCACGAGTTGGTCGACAGTGTGATATTATACGCCAAGCATTCCTTCAAGAAAAAATAATATGGAACCCAACTTCATCAGGCCTCGTTATGATTCCGGGGGATTTGCATCCCTTCCACGGTATATATTGGAGCTTCTGTCAGCCAACCGTTACGATGCAGTGGTGCTCTTCCTGATCGACGCGTTCGGCTGGCGTTTCTTTGATAAGTTTCAGGCTGAGCCCTTCCTCCAACAAGTCACCCGCCTTGGAGCTGTCACAAAACTGACCTCGCAGTTCCCTTCCACCACCGCCGCGCACATCACTACCATACATACCGGAATGCCGGTTGGCGAACACGGTATCTTCGAGTGGTACTACTACGATCCTGCAATGGGTAAAGTCATCGCCCCGCTGCTTTACTCCTTCGCAGGAACCTCCCAGCGGGATACCCTCAAGCAGGCCGGCGCCAAGCCTTCCCTGCTTTACCCGGCCAACAACCTCTATCTTCCGCTCAAGAAAAAGGGAGTGGCTGCCACGATCTTCCAGCATCGTGAATACACCCCCTCCACCTACTCGGATAAACTTTTCAGCGGGGCAAAGGCCATCGGCTACAGAACCCTCCCGGAAGCCCTGGTCAATTTGGCCGATAAGCTATCAAGCGCCAAACCGCCGGCTTATTTTTTCTTATATTTCGACCGGATCGATGCAATCAGCCACGAGTACGGTCCGGAATCCGCCCAGACCACCTCCGAGATCCTGAACTTCCTGATGACGATGGAGCACATCTTCATGCAGGCGCTTTCCGGCAATCACAAGAAAGTCCTGTTCCTACTGACCGCAGACCATGGCCAGGTAGAGACCGATCCACAAACCACGCTCTATCTCAACCGGGAACCGGCTTTAATGGGGATCAAACGATTCCTTGGGACCAACTCACGAGGCGAACTCATCATCCCGGCCGGCTCACCGCGCGACTTCTTCCTCTACATCAAAGCCGGGCAGGTGGACGAGGCGCAAAGGTTTCTGGCCTCCCGGCTGGAAGGCCGGGCCGTGGTTCGAAAAGTGACGGAGTTGATCGAGCAGGGTGCCTTCGGCCCGGTCATTTCCCCGCTTTTCCGTGCACGCGCCGGAGACCTTGTCATCCTGCCGTTCCAGGGCGAATCGGTCTGGTGGTTCGAAAAGGATGAGTTCGAGCAGAAGTTCCGTGGACACCATGGCGGATTGACAAAGCCGGAAATGGAAATTCCACTGATAACATGGGAAATGTGATGTAAAATTGATTTATAACCTTGTCCCCGCCGCACCACGGCGGGACCTATACTCTTGAAAGGAGATCCCCCATGTATCAAACCATTATCATAGCTGGCAACGTAGGCCGTGACCCGGAAATGCGCTATACCCCTTCCGGCCAGGCTGTCACTTCTTTCTCGGTTGCCACCAACCGGCAGTATACGAGCAACAACGGTGAAACCGTCAAGGAGACCATCTGGTTCCGGGTTTCCGCCTGGGGCAAAACCGGCGAGATATGCAACCAATATCTCAAGAAAGGCTCCAAGGTGCTAGTGGAGGGTCGCCTGACGGCAGATTCCGCCACTGGCGGCCCGCGCGTCTGGACAGGACAGGATGGCTCCCCGCGTGCCTCCTTCGAAGTTTCCGCCCAGACCGTACGCTTCCTGAGTTCACGCAGCGAAACTGCCGAACCCGGCTCGGGCGGCGCCGCCGCCGCGGAAGAAGGTGTGCCGCCGACCGGAGACGAAGGCGATATCCCGTTCTAGCCTGAAAGAGAGGCCCTCATGGCCCTGCCACTTCAGAAACCTGCCACAAGCATTCCCATCGAAATCCCGCCGGACCTGCAGCCTGCCTATGCCAACCTGGTACGCATCGCGCATGCCCCGGCTGAATTTGTAATGGACTTTGCCCGGTTCCTTCCGGGTGATTCCAAGGCCAGCGTGGCAGCGCGCATCATAATGTCGCCGGTTGCATTGAAACTTTTTGCATCGGCGGTCAATGAGAACCTGGCGCGTTTTGAATCCACTTTTGGGACGATCAACCTTCCCAGTGGGAGTTCTTCCCTGGCTGAATCACTCTTCAAGCCTACCCACCCGCCGGAACCCCCGCAGGATCCACCCAAAGAACCGGATAAATAGCCGAAGAGGAGGCGGACATTTGCGAGAGTAGCAAAATCCGCCTCCCATTCTAATTTGGACAATTCCATGCAAAAACTCGAAAAGATTGCCGAACAAATCCGCCAGACCTTTGACGGTCTGATGGTCTCCCGTGACCAGGCCCTGGCGCATGCACGGGCCCTGACGCGTGCCTGCGCCCTATCCATCCGCGCCGTCCACCGTGACGAAACGGATGTGATGCAGGCCCACCTGGACGAGGCCCGCCGGCTCGCCAACGCTTTACGAACCGGCCTGGCGGATTATCCAGCCCTGTTCTATGCAGGTTACACGCAGGATTCCTTGAAAGAATTTGCCGAAGCCAGCATTACATGCGCACTCATCCGGCATGAACCGCTCCCCTCGCCCGAAGAACTCGACCTGCCCCCGCATACCTACCTGAATGGGCTGGCTGAGAGCGTTGGCGAGATGCGCCGCCGCTGCCTGGATATGCTCCGTCAGGATAATTCTGCCGAGGCCGAACACCTGCTCGGTCACATGGACGATATTTACTCCGTCCTGGTGACAATGGATTATCCGGATGCGATAACCAATGGCCTGCGCCGCCAGACTGACATCATCCGCGCCATTATCGAGAGGACACGTGGCGATGTGACCTTCAGCCTGCGCGGCGAAAAGTTGGAACATTCGATTGCCCGTTTGAGCCGGCAGTTGCCTGGATCCGAAACGTTGCCGGAAAAGGCACCACTTTCCCTTCCACCGCAAGAGGACTAAGCCAGCATGCCTCCCAATGGCCGCCGTCATTCTTTGGTGCTCTATAAATATATGCTCAACCGCTGGCGGAAATCCACGCTGGCAATGGGTGTCATCTTGCTGGTCCTGGCAGCGGGATTGAAGCTCCTGCCTGCCCGGCTGCCGGAATATCATATCCTTTGGGTGCCGGACTTGACTTTTTGGGCGGTCGTGGGGGCTGGCGGGTATGCGCTTATCCTATCCGTTTTTTTGATCATTCTATCCAAATCTGCCTATGTCCAGTCCTTCGCAACCCACCTCCGGCTGGTTACACCATTCCTTCGAATGAATATATCCTACCGGCGCATCCGAAAGGTTTCCAGCGTTGAAATGCAGTACCTGTTTCCCATTTCCAGGTACAAAGGCTGGAGGTGGAGCCTCCTGCGCCCTTTGGCCAACCAAACGGCAATCGTGCTGGAAATGCGCGGCTGGCCGCTCACCCATTGGGTACTCAGCCTGTTCCTTTCTCCATTTTTCTTTCCGGATAAAACCTCCCGTCTGGCGCTACTCGTGCCGAAGTGGATGGAGTTCAGCATGGAGATGGAAGGCTTCCGCAGTACATGGCTCGACTCCCAGCACGAGCCGATCACCACTCCCCAATCTGCTCTACTGTCCAGCCTCTCACAGTCCAAAAGATGAATATCTATTTTGCATGTTCCATAACCGGCGGGCGGGATTTTGAACCGGTCTATCAGGACATCATGGCGGTACTGCTGGCAGATGGACATACCGTCCCGACTGCTCATCTGGCCGATTCAGGGGTAAAAGCACTTGAGGCGATCGTCAATCCACGCGATGTCTATGAGCGGGATGTTGCCTGGATCAGCGCCTGCCAGGCCCTGGTGGCGGAGGTCAGCACCCCTTCGCACGGGGTTGGCTATGAGGTCGCATATGCATTGAGCATCGATAAGCCGGTCCTGTGCATCTACCAGGCCGGCCAGGCTGTCTCGAAGATGCTCACGGGAAATTCGCATCCCCTCATTCGGGTGTATTCGTACCAAAATGCCGCGGAGGCGATTAAACTCGTACGTTCCTTTCTGTTACAAGTGATTTCTCATTAATAGGAGGCAGGCGGGTACGGGCGGATAAACCAGCCGAGTCCACCCATCCTTCCCTGCTTATTTAAAAGATCTTGTTGCTTGGAAAAGTCGATTGTGTACATAATCACGAATTCTGCATGACTTTCCACCCTGTCTGACAACCTGAGATTAGTTTATTATCCTGCACGGAGACGGATATTGAAGATTTCTCCGACGTGCTCATCACTGTCTCCTCCTTTGGCGAATGCCTCCGCAGGGTAGCTCCACTCTGCGGAGGCTGCCTTTAACTTGACTGCTCATTGGATCTTTTCCGAAAACAAAACGCAGAGTCGGTTGCTCTGCGTCGTTTTTTGGGGATGGGTAATCCATCCGGGTCAGGCAATGGTCTTTTGAGTGAGAGGCAAAACCACAGTAAATGTCGTTCCTTTTCCAAGCAAGGATTCGACCCAGATGCGGCCTTGATGGCTGTCCACAATGGATTTTACAATGGCCAACCCCAAGCCGGAACCCCCCACGCCCTTCGGCACGTTGCTGGCGCGATAGAATTTCTCGAAAATATGCGGTTGGTCGGCAGGCGGAACGCCCGGGCCGTTATCGGATATTCGCAAGATGATCTGCTCCCCTTGCGCTTCCATCTCGACGGTAATATCCCCCCCTTCGGGTGTGTATTTGACCGCATTTCCAATCAGGTTGTCCAGCATTTGACGCAAGCGGATTGGATTTCCTCGCAGTGGGGGAATTTCCGCCGGGAAAACAGTATGCAAGTTCAGGTGTTTTTCCGAGATCTGCCCGTCTATGATCTCAAGCGAGTATCGCAAAATGCTTTCCAGGGGGACAATTTCATTCTGGCTGTCAAAACCGGCTTCGATACGGCCCAGTTCCAGCAAATCGTTGACAAGCGCTGTAATACTCTCCACGCTGACCTGTACCCGGTGGATGAATTCGTGCTGTTGTTCATTCACCGTCCCCACCCGTTCCAGCAGATCCACGTAGCCCAGGATGGCGGTCAAGGGGGAGCGCAGATCATGCGAGACAGTATTAACAAATTCATTTTTGAGACGGTCAATCTGTTTCAGGTAGGTGATATCCTGCATCGTCACCGCGATCCCAATACCTGGGATGGGGGCATATTGTGCATATAAGACCCGCCCATCGTCAAATGCAATTTCATGGTGAGGGGGAGGGTTATGCGCACCCTTATTCAAGAGAGCCTTCAGATCCGGATGAGGCAGTAATTCGGTGACCCTCTTTCCACTCACGTTGTCATCCTGCCAGATGCCAAACGTCCTGCGTGCAGCAGCATTCATTAACAGGATGTTATGGTCATTATCCAGAATGATGACCCCGTCTTCGATATGTTCAATGATCGTATCAAATTTCTGCAATTCGTCCACACGCCGCTGGAGAGAGGCGGTGGTGATCTTGACCTCACGCCGGGTCCAATCACCAATCCTGCTGGCTCGTTTGATACTATTTTCCACCGTCTGCTTGATGGCGTCTATCTTGAGCGGCGCGAACAGGCAATCACTTATACCGATATGTAATGCCTTTTTCACCGACTCGAGCGATGGTTCCCCAATGAAAAGCAGGACCGGCAAGGTGGGAAAACGCTCCAGCAGCGAGGCGGCTATCTCCAATTCGTCTTTATTTGCAAATCCCTGGCTGAGGATTACCAGGGCTGGTGAAGAATCCTGCAAAGCCTTGTTCAGCGAAGGCTGGTCTCGAGCAACGGCAGTTTGAAAAGAACCTGCAGCTATGGCCCGCTCAAATAATTGCAGGACCTGATCGTCATCAATTGCCAGAAGGACCATTTCAGATTTTGACATGAGATTGTCTGGTGCCCGGTTTGGGTTTTTCACTCGATGGAGACAACCATTTGGTTGTGGACAATTGTACCGCGCGTTTCAAGGAAGACTGGGCAGTTTTCAGGGCTTCTTTTTGTTCACGGGATATTGACCCAATTTTACCAGCAAGCAATAAATCAATGGGGGTTATGGCTGATTGCAAAAGAGATTGCAATTCCTGTTGCAATTCCTGGAGCTGCCCAGCCATTTTCTTTTCGCCGGCCTGTGAAGTATCAGAGCCCTCCTGGAGAGCCCGAAATAAATGCGTATTGACCAGCGAGATCGACGTGTAATCCGCCACTGCCTCCAGCAGGGGTTGCACGGTGCTTTCAAACGGACGGTTCGTCTTACGGACAACCCCCAGCAAGCCGATCACCTCCTGATGGATTTTTACTGGAACCACCAGGACGGAAAGCCCCAGTAAGGACACCCTGAATCGTTTGAGAGGTTCCCCATTGATGGCAAGAGTCTCGCCGGAAAGCGCCACCAGTACACTGACACCATCGTCAAGGGGCTGGCCAATTTTCCTGGCCCAGGAGTTCAGGCAGATTGCGATGGGCTGCCATGTTGTAAGCGTGTGTATGCTCGTCCCGGATCAACAGCCAGCCATAATCTGCGTCCGCAACATATACCATTCCCTCCACGATCTTATCAAACAGTGCGCGCTGGTCGGTTATGCTGAGGACAGCTTTTCCAACTGCAAAAATGGTGGTCAATTCCCGAACACTGCGTTGAAGTTCCTGGTTGGTTTCCTTGAGGCGCATATCCAGCCGCTGGCGAACCCGGCGCTCGCGCACCTGCTTGAGCGCCCGCTCCACCGCCGACACCACTTCCGTCTCGCGCGCCGGCCAAAGCAGGTAATCCGACCCGCCCAGGCGGAAAGCCTGGATCACATTGACTTCCTGGCCTTTTTTGGCGACCACAATAAGCGGAACTTGCAATCCCTGGGAATTGAACGCCACCAATAAATCTTTTCCACTCAAACCGATCAGATTTAGGTCCACGATGATCAGGTCAGGGTTGGTTTGCGCTGCCTGTATAATTGCGCTACTGGCATCCTCCGCGATCTGTACCTGATAACCCAGTGGTTGGAGCGCCTGGCCAACGATCAACTCCCTGATATCAGGATCACTCTCTACGAGTAAAATACGTTCCGCGGCGACGCTCATGCAAATATTGTAACACTTTTATTTTGGTAGTAGATTCTTTTCGTGTAAGAATATCCACATTAAACCTTAAAAGGAGTACCAATGAATGACTTTTTGTGGTGGCGCGACGGCGTTATTTATCAGATCTACCCACGCTCATTTGCCGATGCTAACGGAGACGGGTTGGGTGACCTGCCCGGGATCATCTCCCGCCTGGATTACCTGGCCGATCTGGGCATAGACGCCCTCTGGATCTCACCCATCTATCCCAGCCCGGACAAGGATTTCGGTTACGATATAAGTGATTACTGCGCGATCGACCCGCGCTTCGGCAGCCTGGCAGACTTCGACCGGCTCACGGCAGGGGCGCACGCACGTGGCCTGCGGGTGATCCTTGACATGGTGATGAACCATACCTCCGACCAGCATGCCTGGTTCAAGGAATCCCGCTCCAGCCGGGATAATCCGAAACGGGATTGGTACATCTGGAAGGACCACCCCAACAACTGGCAGGCCAACTTCGGTGGAAGCACCTGGGAATTCGATCCCACCACCGGCCAGTACTACCTGCACCTGTTCACCAGGGAACAGCCGGATGTCAACTGGCGCAATCCGGATGTGCGTAAAGCACTGTTGGAGGTTTTTCGGTTCTGGCTGGAACGCGGCGTGGATGGCTTCCGCCTGGACGTGTTCAACGCCTATTTCAAGCATGCTGATCTGCCCGACAACCCGCCCAAATTCGGGCTGCGTGCCTTTGACCGCCAGCGACACATCCATGATATGGACCAGCCGGAAATGCTGCCCCTGCTGGGCGAACTGCGCCGTCTCCTGGATTCCTATCCAGGACGTTATGCCGTGGGTGAGACCTACCTGGCCACACCGCAAAAGACCGTCTCCTTATTGCGGACCGGACAAGTTGCATGCCGCCTTCAGCTTCGATTTCACTTCCAATGATTTGTTCTTCCCCTGGAACCCGCACTGGTTGGCCAAACAGGTCGCCCGGCGCGAGCAGACCTTCAACGCCGCGGGGGTCTGGCCGACGAACGTGCTGAGCAATCACGACCTGCCACGCGCCGCCAGCCGTTACACCCGTGGCGAAGACGACGCCCAGGCCAGGATCGCCATGGCGCTCCTGCTGACCCTGCGCGGGACGCCTTTCATGTACTACGGCGAAGAGATCGGCATGCGCAACATAACCCTGCGCCGCAGTGAGATCCTCGACCCAATCGGCAAAAAATACTGGCCTTTATACAAAGGGCGAGATGGCTGCCGCTCCCCGATGCAATGGAACGCGGAGGCCTATGCCGGTTTTTCCACCGCCCAACCCTGGCTGCCGGTGAACCCGGATTACCTCCACCGCAACGTGCTCGCCCAGCAGGCGGACCCGGATTCGCTTTTCCACTACACCAGGAAACTACTCAGCCTGCGCAAGGAATATCCCGCCCTGCAGCGGGGAGACTATGTTCCCCTGCCGGCCCGGGCTGGCGTACTGGCCTACCTGCGCACCACGCCGGAACAATCCGTGCTGGTGGCGATCAATTTCAAAGGACATGCCGTGGACTTTACTGCTCCGGAGGGAAAATGGCATGTGCTGTTTTCCAGCGAAGCAGGTTCCAAAGACCCGGCTGCACCACTCCACCCTTGCGAAGTGCGTCTACTCATTTGAAAATTCTGGTTTCAGGGAAGCAGAGGCATCTGCGTACCACGGACATGCAGCCAGGAATTGCAAAGATTTTTCACAGGGATGATCTTGAACAAATGCTTTACACGCGATCGTCATGCAAAAACAATGAGGAACAATGGAAATCAATCCTCCCCATTGCACATGCCAGATAATTGGGTTATAGTAGTTGTATGGCTGGTGGTTTTACCAGACATATTGGAAGAGAAAATGCAAAATACGCTTGAACCCCTCAAAATCCAGAGCCTGAAAGAGGCCTGTGTCGCCAGGCTGGAGGAACTGATCCTCTCCGGGGAACTCCAGATCGGGGAACGCCTGCCCTCCGAGCGCGACTTTGCCAGCCGGCTCGGGGTCAGCCGCCCGGTGCTGCATGAGGCGCTGGTCGACTTGAATGCCAAAGGATTGGTACAGATCATCGCACGCAGGGGGACCTTTGTCAGTGACTACCGTCGATCCGGTTCCCTGGCCATGCTCTCTTCCCTGCTGGCCCATTCCAACGGCGAACTGGACCCGACCTTCCTTCAAAGCCTGATCGAGATGCGCCTGATCGTCGAGACCGAGGCGGCCCGCCTGGCGGCCCTGAATCATACCGCGGAGCAGCTGGCCGAGTTCCGGCTCCTGTTGGCCGAAGAAGAAAAGGCCGCCTGTGGCGACCCAAAGACCTTAACCGAGCTGGATTTTTCCTTCCATCTCTCGGTCGCCATCGCTTCGGGCAACCTGGTCTACCCACTCATCATCAATTCCTTTAAGGGGGTTTACACCCATCTGACCGGTGAATTCTTTCGCAAGTACTGCGGCACGCGGGTGGTGGAGACCGTCCGGCAGTTCCATATCCAGTTGATCGGGGCATTCGAGCAGCAGGATGAGGCGGCTGCTGTTCGCAGCATGACCGAAATGCTCAGGCATGGAGAAACCTACCTGCGAAGCGCCCAGTAAATATTCAGGCTGAGGCTCAGGTCTTTTCCTGAAAAAGTCCAGCCTGTTCCGTTGGTTTATAGAAGAAGGTAAAGGAGAACGCCCATGATAGCAACTGTTGAGAAACCTCGTTATTCCATCAAAACGCCCACCAATCTTTCTGCGCGCATCCAATGGTTGCGCGATTATTATTTCCAGGGCGTCGAGCGCGGCTGGAACAATGAATATACCGCCTGGACAACCGGAACGGACTGGGACTTCCAATACAGCGAACTGACATTTTACATAGTCCCGGAGACGTATGCCTTCCTGCAGACCTTCCGCTCCTCATTCAAACAGGTGGCCCGACCTGTGGTGCTGCACCCGGATTTCTGGAAGTGGTCGCTGCCCGAACGGCGCGCCTGGTTTAACCGGGAAGTGATGGTCCACTACCTGCCGAAAGAGATCCTGCCGGGCGATCTGCTGGCCGGAGCACGCTTTAACATCCAGACCTCGGCCTGTCTCAACCGGAAGGAAACCCGGGAACGCGACCGGCTGGTGTATGGGCCGAAAGGAGCCCGGGCGGCCATGTTGTGGTTCCATAACCACGGCTTCGGCAACGCGGGCGCCACCTCCGGCCATCTCATCCCCGACTATGGCCGGATTATCCGTGAGGGCTGGAAGGCCGTCCATGCCGAATTGGAATCCACCTGCGCGACCCTCTCGCCCTCCGAAAGAAGTGGCAAAAAAGCCGGCCAATTGCGGGCGATGCTGACCGCCGCAACGATGGCGCGCGACCTGGCCTGCGAATACTCCCGGGAGTGCACCCGCCTGGCGCAGAGGGAGCAGGAGCCTCTCCGCAAAAACGAGCTCCTGCAGATGGCGGATGCCCTGAGGCGCGTGCCATGGGAACCGGCGCAGAACTTCTGGGAGGCCATGCAATCGCTCTGGCTGACCCACATGCTGGTCATGGCCGACGAGAATTACCCCGGCCCGGGCGTCTCCTTCGGGCGGCTCGACCAGTACCTGTTCCCGCTCTGGGAGAAATCGGTCCGGGAGGGCATGGACCCGGAGTTCGGCAAGGAGATCCTGAAGTGCTTCTGGATCCACTGCAATACCGCCTATGACGGCATGATCCGCACCGGCGGCAACCAGGGCATCACGGCCGGCTACGGACAGCTTTTCAACATCTCCGGCATGGGACCGGATGGCCGGGACATGTCCAATGACCTGACCTATATCCTGCTGGACGTGATCGACGAGATGTCGCCCATGCTCGAGCCCAAGCCCAACGTGCGCCTGCAGCGCGGCTCGCCCGAGAAATTGCTCGACCGGGTGGTGGAAATGATCGCTTCCAGCCAGGGTTCGCCTTTCCTGCTTAACTTCGATGAGCGCTCGATGGCCGGGATGATGCTGGAAGCCAGGAAGTCCGGCGTGACGGATCTCATCAACGCCAACAATGTCTTCGATTACGCCTCCGTCGGTTGCCTGGAGAACACCATGGTTGGCAACGACCGCTCCGGCACCGTGGATGCCAACCTGAACCTGCTCAAGGCGGTCGAACTGGCCCTGACCGGCGGCTATGACCTGGTCCCGTTCACGGATGGGATGACCGGCAAGACGGACAAGCGCCTGCGCTGGGGTGCGCAGACCGGCGAGGCGACGCAGTTCCAGACCTGGGAGCAGTTCTGGGAGGCATATGCCGCCCAGACGCGTGCCAATATCCGGCGAATCGTGGAACTGTACGAGCAATCCGAGTCCATCCGGGCACTTTATGCGCCCACGCCGTACGTCTCCTGCCTGATCAAGGGATGTGCCCGGAAAGGAAAAGACGTGACCGAGGGCGGTGCGGAATTGGGTTACGTCACCATCGAAGCCGTGACCTATGCCACCACGGTCGACTCGCTACTGGCGGTCAAGTACCTGGTCTACGACGAAAAGGTCTGCAGCATGGCTGAACTGGTACAGGCGCTCAAGGATAACTGGGTCGGGCACGAGGTCCTGCAGGCGCGCGCCGCGCACAAGGCCCCGAAATATGGCCGGGACGATGACGCGGCGGATGCCCTGGCCCGGCAAGTGATGGAACTCTGGACGGAGGAGACCTGGAAGTACAAGACGAAGTCCACCAGCCGGCAATTCCGCCCGGGCATGTTGTCCTGGAACTACTGGGTGGCGGATTCATTCATCCTACCCGCCAGCCCGGACGGCCGACCGCAAGGCCGGTTCCTTTCGAATGCGCTCTGCCCCTCGAACGGCGCGGACATCAACGGCCCGACTGCCAACGTCAACTCGGTCGGCAAGGCGCTGGGCGGAAAGGCTCTGGATGGCAAGGGCGACTGGGAGGACTACCTGAACCTGCTGCCCAATGGCGGCAGCCACACCATGACCTTCAACCCATCCATGCTGCGTGACCCCGAGCATCGCCAGAAGTTCAAGGCCTTCCTGAAAGGCTATATCGAAAACGGCGGCAGTGCCCTGCAGGTCAACCTGATCGACGCCGGCCTTTTGAAAGACGCCCAGCAGCACCCGGAGAATTACCGTCACCTGCTGGTGCGCGTCACGGGCTATAACGCCTATTTCACTTCGATCGGGCGCGAGCTCCAGAATGAGATCATCTCCCGTGAAAGTCACCAGATGAAATGAGCCTCCCAGGCTGCCTGCCTCGCCAACACACGGCGCCAGGGGGGAGGCGGGGCCTCGAGATATGGTCATGACCATCCAGGAACCCACCGGCCGCATCCTGCACCTGCAGCGCCTCTCGACCGAGGACGGGCCGGGCATTCGCACCACCGTCTTCTTCAAAGGCTGCCCGCTGCAGTGTGCCTGGTGTCACAACCCAGAAAGCCTCTCGTCCCGGCTCCAGACGCAGTGGTTCTCCGTGCGTTGCATCGGCTGCCTGACGTGCGTCAAGACCTGCCCGAATGGATGCCTGAGCATGACGGAGGCTGGCCTGGTCATGGACCGGGAACGCTGCGAAGCCTGCGGGAAGTGCGCGGCCGCCTGCCCCTCGGGTGCGCTCGAAGCGCTGGGGAAAACGGTAACGGTGCATGAACTGCTGGCCGAACTGCTCAAGGACCGGGCTTATTACGAAAAATCAGGCGGCGGAGTGACGCTTTCGGGTGGGGAACCGACCTTCCAGCCGGATTTCTCCGAGATATTAATGCGAGGCCTGAAGGAGCAGGGCATCCCGACCGCCCTCGACACCTGCGGCCTGTGTTCGACCCGCACATTGGACAGGCTGCTGCCCTACACCGACCTGGTCCTGTTCGACCTGAAATTGTTCGATCCAGATCTGCACCACCAGTTCACCGGCACATCCAACCGGCAAATTCTGGAAAACCTGGCCCATCTACGGGATTACCAACGAACACAGGGGCAACCGCTGACCTTGTGGATCCGCACACCGCTCATTCCCGGCGCAACGACTTCGGAAGAAAACCTGTCAGCCATCGGTCGCCACCTGGCGGAACAAATGGACGGAAGCATTTCCCGCTGGGAACTGTGCGCCTTCAACAACCTGTGCCGCGATCAATACACCCGTCTCGGCCTGGACTGGCCGTATGCGCGCACAGCGCTCATGTCCCAGGCTGAATTGAGGCGCTGCGAGCAGGTGGCCAGGGCTTCGGGCTTTCCCCCGGAGCTTGTGCTTGCCACCGGCGCGACCCGTGTGGAAGAATTGCAAGAGGAGTAAAGCATGCATACAGCAGCATTGACAACTTTTTCCGAGGAAGACATTCGAAGCACCCAACCGGCCATGAAGATCGGCCTGCTGGCGAGCGTGACCCCCGCAGGCCTGCCGCACGTGACGCTGCTTTCCACGCTGATGGCCTGTGGTCCGGCGCAACTCTGCTTTGGACAGTTCACAGAAGGCTTCTCCAAGAAGCATATCCTGGCCAATCCCAAAACCGGCTTCCTGGTCATGAGCCTGGACAGGAACCTGTGGCGAGGAAAGGCAACCTATACTCACTGGGCCAAAGAAGGCCCGGAATACGATTATTACAATAACGTCCCGATGTTCCGCTACAATGCCTACTTCGGCGTCCACACGGTCTACTACCTGGACCTGCTCGAACACCTGGGCAAATCGGCGCTGCCGATGAACAGGATCATCTTCGCCGCCATCCAGTCCATGCTGGCGCGCACGTTGGGAGGCAGACCCGGCAAACAGCCTGTGCTCAACAGCTGGACACGCGCCTTCCTCGACAAGATCGACAACCTGAAATTCCTGTCCTATGTCGGCGCAGACGGCTACCCGGTGCTCATCCCGGCCATCCAGGCCCAAAGCCTGGACAGCCAACATGTATTGTTTTCCCCTGCGGTTTACGGGGACGAATTGCAGGCCATCCCGGAGGGCATCCCGCTGGCGGTCTTTGGCATGGCGCTCAGCATGGAAGATGTCCTGCTGCGCGGCACCTACCAGGGCATCCGCCGCGTGGGCGGAATCAAAGCCGGGGTGGTGGAGGTGGAGTGGGTCTACAATCCCATGCCGCCGGTTCCGGGACAGGTCTATCCTCCGGTGGCACTGCAGGCGGTGAGCGAATTTTAGCCACCCGCAGGATAGCAGAGATAAGTGATAAGCTGGTTGCACTTTCTCGGCCGGTTGCGTGTCTGAAGGCACGCGCTTCTTCGGTATTGAGATCGGTGGGGTGTGCCTGACCAGAATAGAGATTTCGTTTATCTTTGTTCTCTTAAGGAATCCACACGTCCTCTCAAAGGGAAGGCAGGATTGGCTTTCGACTGCTTGGGCGGTGAGAATCTTGAAGGCATATGACTGTTGCTAGTTAGATTGCAAGATCTTGCAAAGCTGCTTTTATGGTCTGATGGTTATTGAAAGGTATCTTCCAGGGTTGAGTGGTTCATTTTTGTAAGGCGCATAAATGAATTCCAATTTGCCAATTCTGGGCACTTCAAAACCATCGCAACTTACATATTCGCCATTTGGAAGCATATCAACAGAATCCTGCTGGCAAGTATCTGCTGATGGGATATAGGTATAGTCGTGTACTAAACCATTGCTATCCAAAATTTGAAAATCTGAACTACCTATAGATTGCACCGAATCAGGCCCAAGGTTTTTGGCTTTGAAATATACAATCAAATATATATCCCCGGTTTTTGGTGTCTGATATGTATCAGAAGTCAGCCATTTAACATCAGTTGCCGTAACCTCCAATGAAAAATAAGTACCACGTTCCGTATCATGGATGGGGCCTAATTGTTGTGTTTGAGGAATAAAAGGAAGTGCTGCAGTAACAGTGGGCGGTGGCGTGTCCGTTGGCGGGAATGTTGGGAAGGGGAGCAAAGTCGGTATAACCAATGTAGGTAAAGATGGCATTTGAACTGCAGGATAAACAGGAGGCCGCTCCAGTTGGTTAGAAGAAAGTATTTGAGGAGTGGGGATTTGCTTCGAAGGTAATCTTACATTCTGGAATAGAAAAAGAATTCCAAGTATAATAATGGCAAGTATCGCTCCTCCTCCCAATATTCCAATTATTATCCACTCAATCGTAGATATACTTCCTTTGTTATCAACACTTTGAGAACTCTTTGCATTATTGACTTCGGCGATCATAGCAGCTTTTGGAGACGCTGCCGACGTTTGATAATCCAAACCAATCAATTCATCATATTTCTGCTTTGCTTTTTCGTTGTTGGGATTAATACGCAAAATTTCCCTGACACAACGTAACCGTTCTTCATCGTTTTCGCAGACATTATAGAACCATCCCCAGCCGCGTTCGTCGTTTGGGGAGCCCTTGATAGCAGCGTCTAGAAATTGGCGTGCTTTCTTTGTATCACCGGCCTTGACCGCGGCGATCCCTTGTGAAAGATAATCATCGGCCATTGTCTCACCCTCATAGTCCCTCGAGATAGGCTTTGTCAGCCCTGTACTGTCATAATACAACTTGGAAGTTGAAAAGTCAACTAGACTTTGCTAATGCGCCTTTTGCCATTCTTGCTTTCTGTCCATTTACTTTTCCTTGGTCCGCACTTGCAACCTTGATATTAATACTCCAACACATCTATATCACCAAAGGTTTTTTTACGCCCCTGGAGCCCGGTGATATTCGTGACAGGCTTTTTATCTTCATACTCCACACGCATGATCGTATCGTATTTGCCTGTTGTTGCCATGATGATCAATCCCACCAGGGTGATCAGGATGACGATGCCATGGCAAGCGCCAATACCTACCATGGGAACTAGAAAATGCAGATTTATATAAGGAATTAAATTAGATTCTAAGGCCAGTGCCCCCTTACGGGGATAGGTCACTCGCCCTTACGAGAGGTATTTTATTATTGGTGGGGCCTTCTCCGGCCTTCGGCCACCTCCCCCAAATCCAAAAACTCATTTGGTGGAGGCTAAGCGAGGGAAGGCGAAGAACTGCAAGAAAGACTTGTGGCTGAGGATAGCCTACCGAGATCACAACTGCCGAATTGCCTACGGGCTACAACTGGGTACAGCAGATCCGATAAGCCGTCATCTATCTGAAATATTATTTCCTATGGACACTTTGTGATCAAATTTGTAGTATGATGAAAACAACATCCAACCAATGTTGTGATGGAATGATTAACATAATGCAGTAAACCAAATTTGGTAAATTCGTTTTAGTTATATTATTGGTAGCCGAGCTTCAAACTCATTTAATTGTGTACCACATGCGAATCCTATTGATGGATCATATTACAGGAGTCAGGCACTGGAACTTGCTTTTAATTCTGTGCTACTTCGCTCACTCTGCGAGAACGATGCCGATGCAATACGGGAGTTGGGTTCGACGGTTGCTGAAGCTCTCAAGCACAGGTTGGCGGATATGCGGGCTGCCAAGTCTGTAATGGATTTGGTAGCCGGGCAACCGCGCCAGCTTAGCGGTTCAGATCACCAACAAATGGTGATCAATTTATACGATGATTATTTAATGGTTTTTACTGCTAACCATAATAAAAACCCCGAAACCGAAACTGGAAAAGTAGACTGGCGGAGGGTAAGCCGTATCAAGATAATAGGAATTGAGAGGGAAAATGGTAGCTAACGAATTTCTTCCCAATTGGGCATCAGCACCAGGCGACACTATCACAGATATTCTCAGAGAACGAAACATTACAGAAGTTGAGTTTGCTCAAAAGATCGGGTATTCATCCCAAGACGTAACAAATCTACTCCAAGGTCGTGCAACAATTACCCTGGCAATTGCACGAAAGCTAGAACACGTCCTTGGTGCCTCTGTGGAATTCTGGATGTCGCGGGATTTTCAGTACAGAAGGGATATTTCCCGACTTCAGGCGATAAATGAGGAATGGTTGGATGAGATCCCCGTGGGGGATATGATCAGATTTGGTTGGCTCAAACATATACCTCGCCCATCAGAAGAAGTGACTGCATGCCTTAAGTTTTTTGATGTACCAAGTATTAGGGCATGGCGCGAAAAGTATGCGGACTTGCTCCAAAGCGTGATATTCAGAACCTCATCATCATTTGATTCAAATCCCGGTGCTGTGGCAACATGGCTACGGCAGGGCGAAATCAAGGCAGCTGAAATTGAATGCGGCCCTTGGGATCCGGAGCGATTCCTAAATTCCTTGGGAAATATTCGCCAACTAACCCACATAAAGGAGCCGGCTCGTTTTCTTCCTGACATAATTAGGCTTTGTTCAACTAATGGTGTCGCTTTAGTAATTGTTCGGGTCCCCACCGGCTGCCGAGCTAGCGGTGCTACAAAATTCTTGTCGGAAGATAAAGCATTATTATTACTCAGTTTCCGTTATCTTTCGGATGATCAGTTTTGGTTTACCTTTTTTCACGAAGCTGGGCATTTAATCCTGCACGATAAAAGTAATCTATTCTTGGAGGATACCGAACCATTGTTTAATAACCAGGAGGAAGAAGCCAACCAGTTTGCTGAAGACATTCTTATTCCGGCAGGATCAAAGACAACATTTTTCAACCTACATGCTGATTATCGTCAGGTAATTAGATTTGCTTTACAGATAGGTATTGCTCCGGGCATTGTTGTGGGTCAACTACAACATAAAGGGATACTCGGTCAAAATCAGCTGAATCGGCTTAAGCGCCGCTATAAGTGGGAAGATTAGATTTTATCATCCTCGAAATCGGATTAATGCTGCTGGGCTTTTTTGCCAATTGCATATAGAATCTTCAAGTACTTGCATACCTACCCCCAGTTGAGCGCCAAGTTCAACCAACCATCTATCCATGTCTCTAATCTTGAAGGCTGCAGTTTTTTCGCCTCCAAAAAGCAATTTCGCTCCCTTGAGCGGACCGTTTGAGTTTTGGAGATAGGGCGAATCTGGCTCAAGGTAGGCCAGACCAAGTTTTCCAATCATGGCGAGATAGTCGAACCGGGCAATCCTGCCGAATTGTGCAATTAGATCCATGGATTGATACAAGAGGTGGAAAGCTTTCTTGGGATCACCCTCAGCTTTTATATTAGCTTGATCAAACAATTCTTTGTGTTGTCGTGTCGGACCTACCCAATTCACATAAGTCTCTACTGCTGCACCAGTTCCGCGGGGAGAGTAGGCGTCTAAGCTCTGGTATTTTCTGTGATTTCCAAAACCACCAGGCACACCTGATATTTTTAATTGAGCTTGGTGATCATCTAGCCATTTCCTGAATGCCATTGGATCGGCACTCGTTCTTACCCAGTCCCAACGGTTACTACCTCCAAGACTGCCATAAATATCACGGATATATCTATATTCTCCTTTGAGATTCTTCCCAAAGTGGACGAACAGAAAGACCATCCAAAAAGCTTCGTCGATATCTCCTCGGCGATGATGCACAACTGCTGCTTTCACTGGATCGAACATCTCATCATTTGGGTCAGTATTTCGTTCGCTCAGATTTCTTATTTGAATGACCGAGACATATTTGACACGACGGATGCTTTCAAGTATTTGTTCGATAAAAACCTTGCGGGTAACAGGATCATGGATACCGATTAATGGTTGCTTTTCTTGATCGAATATGGCCAAACCAGTATCAAGGCGTTGGGCCATATAAGAATCCCCGGGCCTCAATTAAACTCCTCCTCATATTCTTGGCCAATCCATTCGCTAATTAGGTGAATGACCTTACTAGTTACGCCGAAGCTACTTTGTATGTTATGGTTATATCCAAGGACCAATAAATTGTGGCCGAGTGAAATTCCTGATAAGTTGTTTACTATTCCTTTATATGCAATACCTTTCACATCAGATTTCAGTCTTCTAGGAAGTGACCAGGTAGCCATATCATATCTTTCCAGATGAACGCTGGCAATATTTTGGAATTGCTTTACAACTGATTCCCCATTTAATATAAGGATTCGAACTTGCGAGTCTCGAAGCAGAAGACCAAGCGTATCGCCAGATATTGATATTAGTAAAGATCGCTGTCGATTGGTTAATTCTGTCCATTTAGAGATTGTTGCAAAGGGGATTAAATCGAGATGACATGCTGCATGGAATGGATCGTAAAATGATGCGTTTGCTCCTACAATGATCCGATCTAATTTTCGAAACCATCGGTCATAAGGATTCCCATTGAAGTAGGAATAGCATGACTCGATAATCAAACGTATATGACGAGCATCTACATCCGACCAAGATTTGAGGCCGAGCGATCTTAGTGTATGAAAACGTCGAGCTGTTCCTTGAAGCTCTTTCCCCTTTTCGTCCATGAATTCTCGATTGCTCGGATTAAGCCCCACCGTAGCCACCCGAGCATTTGACAAATTACCAAATGACGGAACTGGGGAGCCCCAGTGAATCACCTCGGTCCCAGATATTGCAGGGCTATCTAGACGATCAATCAAAGTAGTTAATGGTGCGTAAATAAGTTTATCGATCCTATTGACTTGGTAATTTGACTATTGGGATAGGAACTTATTGTTCAGGTCGATCCTGATGATCACCGATCTTATTATCAATAAATGAGCGATAAGTTGACGACGATAACCCAGCACAGAATTCCTTAATGTTTGTAATATTATTATACTTTGAGTGTCGATAGACGAGAAGCAAAATGACTAAATCTGCCCAGTAGCTATCCAATTTCGTTAAATCACACTTATCAAAAGGATTCCCTTGCCGAATGGTCGCTTCGGCCTTCAAGAGCAATTGGATAGCAGGCCAAGGATCGCCTGAAGGCATTGGTGGCATTGGTATCCTCGTAGATTGAAACCCCTCGCCTATGTATTGTTGAGCTACGTCTTTATTAATATCGTAAATGTGAAGGCTCCCAACAACATGCTTATAGGTTCCGAGCTCAATATCAAGTGACCTCGCAATTATCTCCTGTAGCATCGTGAAACAAAAGATATCATGTGGTAGACCTACAATAACGTCATTCGAGCGCATGTAAGTCACTAACTGTAAGGTGTCATTACGAATCAAAAATTGAAGCACGCAAGTACAAGGAACATCTAGATGTTCTTCCGTAAGATCTTGAGAATCGAATAATTGGATTACGGCTTTTCTAGAGTTGCAGTTTTGCTTAAGAAGATCAATGATGTTTTGCACTTGATTCAAGCCCTTCCAGTTGAAGAATCGAGGACCATATCCGCCGTATATCACATCGTCTTCGGTATATTTTTTGTATTCCGTTATGTAATATGAGATAAAGTCTACTTTATTATTTCCAGCCAGATACCAGCAGAGCTCACCTAAGCAGCTAAATGGTTTGCCCCTTGTTTCTGTTCGACTAAGACGCGCCCTGGGATTTGTAAGCTCAAGTAGTACCCCTGTTAACTCTAAGCACCATCCTTTTCTAGGCTTTATTCGCTGACCATTTGCGTTGATATTCTCGATGACCGAATTAAGTAGATCATCAATTGTTTGACCATGAAAGTACAAATCTTGCATCGCTTCCTCCCTCACAGTGTATACTTGGCGAAAGCCACTAAAAATAATAAAAAAGTTGGACTCCATACCCCCGTGCATATCCTTCTATTGAAGAGGGCAGAAACCTCGTCAATCCAGCTTATTGCTAATTGCCATAATTAGACTATACAACAAAAAGAAATTCTGAACAAGTGCTCTGGCAAGACTTTTTCTAATATATATGTGACAATTACATGATAGATATTGATTAATCTTGTTTTCCAAAGCAAGATTTACAATAGCAATCGATATAACAAAATAGGGTTGAGAATGCATAAGATATCTATACTCAAGATGGAAGCAACATTTCGGGTAGCATATACCCAGTCAAAATAGAGATTTTGTTGATATGTCACCTTTTTTAAAACTTCCAGATATCCTACACAGAGGCGGGCCTGGGGCCGGCTCTGGCAACTGACGCCGCTGAAACAACTGGTATCCAAAGAAGGGTACTAAATGGAAGCTTGTGGCCGCCTCGGGTAGAGCCAGGAACCTGCACAAATCCAGGCTCAGGATTCAACTGATCCCCAAAGTTCCGGGCTGGTGGAAAAATCCCTCTCCACCCCCTCCACAACCCACATCAATCTTCCATATTTTTGCCAAAAAACGACCAAAAACTGCCCATTTAACCCCCAATTCACGCGGATCAATTCCAGTTACCTACCCCCAGATATGGCACAAATACCACCCTTGAGCCATTTCCTGCCACCCCTGTGCACATTTTTCTGCCCTTTTCATTTTTGTTCCTCGTTGTTTTGTAAAACGGGTCGCGCGCAAGCCGAATCTCAGGGATTTGCCATCCTCTCCCTTCTTACCGAAATCCCTGAAACCCTTTATACTAACAATTAATGGATGCTTTTGCTTTCATCCCCGGAGATGAACCCGTTCGCGCGGCTCCGCTGGCACGCTATCTGCCTGCCATCCCGGAGGAGGTCGCAGCCAGGTTCCTGGCAGGCCATTCCGGCTTGCCCGGAGTGGAGCGCGGCGCCTGGATCCTGGACCCGCTGGGGGCCTCGCCCCAACTGGCCATCGAAACAGCCGCAGCCGGCTATCGGACGCTGGTGGCGGTCAACAACCCGGTGACAGCCTTCCTGCTCGGGATGGCTGCCAATCCCCCCTCCCAATCGGACCTGAGCGCCGCCCTGTCCGAGCTGGCCGCCGCCCGCAAGGGGGACGAACGCCTGGAGACCCATCTCCAATCGCTCTATCTGACCGTCTGCACCAAATGCCAGCGGCAGGTCCCGGCGGAAGCCTTCGTCTGGGAGCGCCTGAACGGCACGCTGGTAGCCCGCATATATCACTGTCCGTGTGGAGATGCCGGGGAATATCCCGTCACCGAGGCCGACCAGAAGCGCGCCGCCAGCCTGGCCGCCACGGACGGTCTGCACCGGGCGCGCGCCCTGGAACGGGTGGCCGCCCCGGACGATCCCGACCGGTTGCACGCCGAGGAAGCCCTGGAGTGTTACCTGCCGCGCGCGGTCTATGCCCTCGTCACCATCATCAACAAGCTGGATGGTTTGTCGTTGAGTCCCGAACGCCGGCGGCTCCTGCTTGCGCTGGTCCTGAGCGCCTGTGACGAGGCCAGTGCCCTGTGGCCCCATCCGGCCGAACGCCCGCGCCCGAAACAACTGACCCTGCCGGCGCGTTTCCTGGAGAAGAATGTCTGGCTGGCCCTGGAGCGGGCGGTGGAACTCTGGCCCGGAAACGGGAGATCCATTCCCATGGTGAAGTGGCCCGAGCTTCCGCCCGAAGCGGGCGGGCTATGCCTGTTCGAAGGCCCGGTGCGGGACCTGGCGCCGCACCTGCAGGAATTATCGGTCGCGGCAGTGGTAACGGCCGTGCCGCGTCCCAGCCAGGCTTTCTGGACACTCTCGGCGCTGTGGGCGGGCTGGCTGTGGGGACGGGAAGAGGCGGCTCCGTTCAAGTCCGTGCTGCGCCGGCGCCGTTACGATTGGAACTGGCACGCGGCGGCCCTGTATGCCGCCCTGAAGAACCTGTCCGACCGGTTACCGCTGAACACGCCGCTTTTCGCCTTGATCCCCGAAGTGGAACCGGCCTTCCTTTCGGCTGCCCTGCTGGCGGCCGCCGGAGCTGGCCTGGAGCTGAGCGGGATGGCGCTGCGCACCCGGCATGACCCGGCCCAGGTGCTCTGGCACCGGCGTGCGTTTGCCCACGCGGATCAACAGCCGGCCGAAATTGACGCCAGGACGGTCCATCAAGCCATGCGGATGGCCCTGCAGGAACGCAGCGAACCGGCCCCCTACCTGTTCCTGCACGCCGCCGGGTTAACTGCCATGGCCTCCGACCACTCCCTGCGCTGGCGACCGGAGGCCCTGGCGCAGATCCACGCGCCCATCCAAACGGCCCTGGAGAGCCCGGAATTTGTCCATCACGCCGAGGGGCAGAATCCCGAAAGCGGCCTGTGGGCTCTGGCAGAATGGGATGGCGAGGTCGATCCCCTGCCGGACCGGGTGGAAATTGCGGCGGTGCATTTCCTGCAGAAAAATCCCGCCTGCACACAACGGGAGCTGGAGATCGCCCTGAACAGCGAATTCCCGGGCCTGCTAACCCCCTCCCTGGGGCTCATCCGGGCAGTGCTGGCTTCCTACGCAAGCGAGACAGACGGACGCTGGAGCCTGCGTCCGGAGGATAGCCCGGCAGCCCGGCGCCTCGACATCGAAACGGCCGGCCAGTCCCTGGCTGCCCTGTGTTCCCGCCTGGGATACAGCCTGCAACTCGAAGAAAAGAACCTGCGGCTCGTCCGCTGGCAGGAGAACGGGCAGACCATCTATGCCTTTTATCTCCTGGCTTCGGCGGTGGTGGGAAGGCTGCTACGCCAGGATCCCACCCCGTCCGTGAAAAACTTCCTCATCATTCCCGGCGGACGCGCCGGCCTGCTGGCTTACAAATTGGAGCGCGACCCGGCCCTGAGGTCTGCCGCGGAGCACTGGCAGATGCTCAAGTTCCGCCACCTGCGCCGGCTGGCCGAAATGAACGGGCTGACGCGGGCACAGTTCAACAAGGAATTCACCGGCGACCCGATCGAACCGCCTGAACAAATGAAACTGTTCTAATAAATTCCATGGCGAAGTCCCCCGGAGGGATGAAAATCCTCAAGACGGAGGCCGGCCTCTCCTGACAAAGGGAGGTCCGAAGTCAGGAGACTGCGGACTCCGAAAAGGATTTTCATGACAGAGATCCTGGTAAATCGGCAATAAAGTTCCAAATACAGTTGCTTGCTTTTCAGCCTTATCAACCCTATAATTGACTCACCATGCCAAAAATCGATCTCAAACGGATCGGAGCCGCCTCACAATATCTTGTGGTTGTGGCTGCCGTGCTGGTTTTCACGGGTTGGTTCCTGAGTACGCCGCCGGGCTTGCTTGGAAAATTGGATGCCATCGCCTACGCGGTCTGTCACCGCATTGCGGAGCGCTCGTTCCGTATTGGGACTATTCAATTGCCCCTGTGTGCACGCTGCACCGGCATGTACCTGGGGGCGATGACCGGGCTGGTCTTTCAATCCATCCTTGGCTGGAAGCACAGCAAGGCGCCGCGCTGGGGCATGATCGCAGTATTGCTGGTCTTCGTGGCGGCCTTCGGCATCGACGGAGCCAATTCGTACCTGTACCTGCTCAAGCAAATCCGGCCGGGCAGCCTGCCCCAGATCCCGAACATTTACATCCCCAACAACACCCTGCGACTGCTGACCGGCAGCGGGATGGGACTGGTCATCGCCGCCATGCTCTTCCCGGCCTTCAACCAGAGCATCTGGAGCGATCATGATCAAACCCGTCCAAGCCTGCCGGGGTGGAAAGCTTTTGGGCTGTTGCTGGGCATCCAGGCCCTGCTTGACCTGCTCGTGCTGACCGGCAGCCCGGTCATACTATACCCGGTGGCATTCATCAGTGTGCTGGGCGTCTTAATTCTGCTGATCATGGTCTACACCATTTTATGGGTAATGATCACCGGGCAGGATAACAAGTTTACTAAATTACGGCAGTTGTGGTTACCGCTCCTGGCCGGCTTCACGATCACGATGATCCAAACCGCAGGCATCGATATGCTGCGATTCTGGTTGACCGGGACCTGGGGCGGATTCCCGCTCGGCTAGCAGTAAATTGGAGTTTCTTATGGATGCACTTTTCGGGATCATGTCTGCCTTTGGATTGTCGGCCAGCGCCGGGCTGAACGCCTATATCCCCTTGCTGGTGGTGGGCGTCATCGCGCATTATACGAATTGGATCAAATTGACGCCGCCCTATGACCTGCTTAAATCCGTGGATCCTGATCCTGATCTGCGTGCTGCTGATCATCGAAATGCTGGCAGACAAGCTCCCAGCGGTGAACCATATCAACGACCTCATCCAGACCGTCTTCCGGCCCGCGGCGGGTGCCATCGTTTTCGCCGCCAGCGCGCACGTCCTGACGGGTATCAATCCGTTGCTGGCGCTGGCCTGCGGGTTGCTGGTGGCCGGAAGCGTGCATACTGTCAAGTCAGCCGCGATCCGCCCGGCAGTGACTGCCACGACAGGCGGGACAGCCAATGTCCCGGTCAGCCTGGCCGAGGATGGAATTGCGACGGTACTCTCCATTCTTTCCATCCTCATCCCCCTGCTGGTTGGCATCCTCCTGATCATATTGGTTGCGATGATCATCTGGTGGTTCTGGCGGCGAGCCACCCGGAAGCACTCATCCGGCTCATAAATTTCCTTTGGAGGCGAATTATGGCTTATCCCACCCCGTATGCTGTTCCACCCCTTCCAGCCCAAGCGGAAAATCAAACGGTTCAGGAATTAAGCATGCCCATTTACCAGGCACGCAGCTGGTTGAAATTCCTGGGAGTCCTGTCCATCATCAGTGGAGTCGGAAGTGCCCTCTCGATCGTAGGCATCATTTTTGCCTGGCTGCCCATCTGGATGGGCGTGCTCATGTTCCAGGCCGGCTCTTCGATCGAGCCCGCCGGGCAGATCGGTGACAAGTTAGCATTCCTGCGATCCATGGGCAGCCTGAAAACCTACTTTGTCCTTCAAGGTGTTCTGACATTGATCGGAATCATCTTCGCCTTGACAATGTTTTGCATCGCATTTGTCCTGCCACTGCTTGGCTTGACCTTGATCCCCTGGCAACAGATCGTTAACAATAGCATCCATTATTAGGTCTTCACCGGAAAAAGGAATTGCGGGAACAATTACAATAGCTACATGAAATCCTAATAACAATTGAGTATAATTTCATTCACCAGCAGTGTATTTCCGCAGCCGAATGGCATGGCCGGATCCGGCGGGCGGTTTCACTGGAATACGCAACAGATCATACATATAAACCATGGCAGCCAGTTTGGAACAATTGATCACCAGCCAGGCAGCGTTGAAGCTGGCGGTCACCATTGCACAGGCTACTCCCCCACAGCCCGGTTATGCCCTTGGCAGGTTGATCGCAAGGTGGATCTCCTCACGGCGTGATTCGGGACCGGTCAGGGCGGTGCGCGCCAACCAGTGGATCATCGCAGGCCGAAAAAGCTCCCCGCAGTTCCTGGATCAGGCTGTCCTGGCGGTCCTCCGGAATTCCGCCCGCTCGATATACGAACTGTATCACACCCTCCAACACCCGCGAGCGCTCGACCGGATGTTTGTGATCGACCCTTCCTTTCAGGATATCTTCGCCCGGCCCGAGTTTGACCGAGAAGGCCTGGTGCTGGCGGGGCTGCACATGGTCGGCTTTGACCTGGGCTTGCAATGGTTATGCATGCATTCATTTAAACCTTTGGTGCTTACCATCCCCGATCCGCAGGGAGGCCGCCGACTGGAATTTGAAACCCGCCAGAAAACGGGAATAAGGATGGTGCCCGGTTCAGTCAAAGGACTGCTCCAGGCATTGCGTTTTTTACTGAAGGGCGGGATGGTAATGACCGGCATCGATCACCCCGCAGCGGATGCCACCCCCAGGCCGCGTTTTTTTGGCCTGCCAGCCGCCCTGCCAACCCATCATATTTACCTGGCGGCGAGGGCGCAGGTGCCGGTTGTCGTTGTCGGCAGTTGCCTGCAAGAGGATGGGAAAATACATATTTTTGCATCTGCGCCGGTTGAAATGCGAGCCTCGCCCAACCGGCAGGAGGAGCTGCTGAACAATGCAGAAAAGGTTCTGGAGGTGGTGGAGGATTTTATCCGCCGGACTCCGCAACAATGGCTCATCACCCTGCCCGTGTGGCCGGATTTAATCGAGGATGTTCCATGACAGGTGCAGGACAAGATCAGGATGGAACTTTGAATAATTCAACGAAACATACCCGCATCAATGAAGGTCTATTAAGCAGACTTGAACGGCCAACCTTAAAATGGCTGGCGGTTCACTCGCCCAAATGGATAAATCCCGATATCTACACGACCATCGGAATCGTAGGGAGCGCCATCACCTTTATCGGATACCTGCTGAGTCGATCCAACCCGGGGTTTTTCTGGTTGGCTACATTCGGTTTCATCATCAACTGGTATGGCGACAGCCTGGACGGGACCCTGGCGCGCGTCCGCCATATCGAGCGCCCAATTTACGGATACTTCATCGATCACATCACCGATTCGATCAGCGCGTTGTTCTTTTTCCTGGGTCTGGGCATCTCGCCGTATATCAGTTTCAATGTGGCCTGCCTGGCGTTGGTGGGGTTTCTGCTCATGTCAGTGCTGGTGTATCTCCGCACCTTTGTGACCGGGGAATTTAAGCTCTCCTATGGCATTCTTGCCCCCACGGAAGCCCGCGCCATTGCGATACTGCTCAACACCGCCATGTTCTTCTTTGGGAAGCAGGAATGGCACGTAGCCATACACCTGCTGGGCGATCCCGTAATCAATCCCTACAATATCATCGTAGGTGGGCTGGCTTTGCTGATGTTGTACTTATTCCTGTCAACAGCCTACATGGAAGCAATCCGGCTGGCCAGAAAGCCTGAATAAACGCCGGCCTTCATGAGAAAGTTTTTCCTGGTCGTCATTGGATTATTGGCAGCAGCCTATATCGTTTTCAGCGTCACGGAACTTGAAAACATCCTGGATGCATTGCGCCAGAGCAAACCGCTTTACCTGGGGATAGCGATTATCGTAGAGGCTGTACTGCTTGTGAATACCACTGCCACTTTCTGGGCACTTTACCGGCTGGTGGGACTGCATGAACGCGGGCGAAGCCTTTTCCTGATGGTCACTGCCGGGACCTTCGTAAACCTGGTTACGCCTTCTTATGGCCTCGGCGGAATGGCGGTGTTCCTGGACGAGGCCCACCGGCGCAACCTATCCTCCGGGAAGGTCACGGTCGCTGGTGTGGTGTATGTCTTATATGAGTATGTCGCCTTATTTGCGGCCCTGGCGATAGGTTTCATCATGCTGGCCCACCTTGGCAAATTAAACGTCGCCGAGTTATTGGCAGCCGGTTTTTTACTGGTCCTGGGTGCTGCGATTGGCACGGGACTGGCGGTGGGATACCGGTCCGCCCGTGATTTGGGGAATATGCTGGCCTGGCTGGCGCGCCTGGCCAACCGTCTGTTGCATCCTTTCCTGCATCGGGATGCCTTCAAGGTTGTGTCGGCTTACACTCTCTCCGATGGGATGACTGAAGGGCTGGCCGCTCTGCACACGGCTACTGCCGGACAATTGTTGCTACCGCTGGTGTTTACAATAATAAACAAAGTGCTGCTGATCCTGGTGCTGGCTCTGGCTTTCCTGGCGCTGGGCACCCCGGTGAGTGGCGGTATCGTTGTGGCAGGATTTAGCATCGGTCATCTGTTTGTGTACGCATCACCCACCCCCTCGGGACTAGGGTTTGTCGACAGCATCCTGCCGGTGGTGCTTCATTCACTGGCCGTGCCTTTCCCAACGGCGGTCCTGATCGCATTGGTATACCGTGCCGTCACCTTCTGGCTGCCGCTGGGTCTGGGCGCCCTGGCACTCCGGATACTGCAACGGTCCCGGGCAGAAACCACCCCGTCGGGGTAAGCCTTGGACTGCCACTGATTGTATGAGCCAGGGGGTAATTCATGGTTACCAAGCCCGTCCGCGTAGATGCAATGTTAAGGTTTGCAAGGTAAAATGGATGCCCGGAAGCGTTGCTGGATTTCTTCCAGCGCCGAACGCGCTCTTAACCGTGTTTCCGCATCCAGGTCAAGCAGGGCGAATTCGTCTTCATCCAGAACCGTTTGTGTTCCATCGGGAGCAACCCACAGATCCAGCGCCAGGTCAACGTAAGAAATCCCGTTATCACCTTTCCTTACCGCAGGTTTGCCAACGTTGCAGTACCAACCCTTGAGCCGGTCGTCCTCCCGGTCGTGGACTTCGAAGATGTTGTACCAACGACCGGTGTAATACGTTTCTATGAAACGGTCACCCTGCCTCAATACAGTATCCATGAACGGCATGTCAGCCCGGGTAAAATTCGCTTCCAGGATAATGGCATCCCCACTCTGGTGTAAAACCTTCCCCTCATAGCGGATCACTTCCTCACCGGCCGGGTTGCGTTTGATGACGGTGATGGATCGGTTCATCCAAGGCACTCCAGCGCGGCCGGTGACAATTGAATTTGGATTTCCTCCCCGATCTTTGGAGCTTCAGGTAGATAAAAATACAAATGATTGGAAAGCACCACCTTGAACCGGTCCTGATGAAAGATAACATCTGAAACAACGCCGTCCAGCAGACCTGCAGAGGGTGCTGTCGAAGGGCTGCCAACGAAGCCTTTCTGTACTCCGTTGGGGCGTACCAATAAGCTGACCTTTTCTCCACCAGAATGAGTGTGCTGGCAGTCTGCGCTGAAGATACCAGCCATCGTTTCGACACGACCATCCGCTCGGATAAATCCTTCCAGGATATTCCCGACATCCAGGAAGCGCGCCACCCAGGCCGATCCCGGTTCCGCCCAGACCTCCGCAGGTGTCCCGGTCCGGACGATTTCGCCATCGTGCAGAAGCAGGATGCGATCCGCCAGTTTGAAGGCTTCCTCCTGGTCATGCGTGACGTAAATGGCCGGAACAGCGCTGGTTCGCAAAATGTCACGGAGTTCCTCCATCAATTGCTCGCGCAGACTGCGATCCAGTGCACCCAGAGGTTCATCGAACATCAGCAAATGCGGGTTGGGTGCCAGGGCGCGTGCCAGTGCCACGCGTTGTTGTTCACCACCGGACAGGTCTGCGACGCGACGGTGCTCGAATCCGGTCATATTTACTTTCTTCAAGACGCTGGTGAGACGTAACCCCATTTCTTCAGAAGGAAGTTCCAGCATCTTCAAACCAAATGCCACGTTCTCGAGCACGTCCATGTGCGGGAAGAGCGCATAATCCTGAAATACCAGCCCAAAGCCGCGGCGGTGGGCAGGAACGAGGCCCAGGTCCTGGCCTTCCCAACAAACCTGCCCCTGCTCGGCAGCCTCCAGGCCGGCGATGATGCGCAACAACGTGGACTTTCCACTGCCGGATGCCCCCAGCAGGCAGACGGTCTCGCCGGATGCAACGGTGAAGGATAACCCACGCAGGAGGGATATCCCTTCGTATGATTTCCAGATATTTTTCAGTTCAAGCATGGTTTTCCATCGAACAATCTGTCCATTTGGGACTAGAACTCACCAGTGCCAGGGAGTCGTAACTTCTCGATCAACAGGATGCCTGCTCCGCAAACCACCATTAATATTGTCGCCATGGCCATCGCCTGGCCATAGTTCAACCCACCTGGCAGGGAGAGAAAACGGGCGATGGCAATCGGCAGGGTCGGGTATTCGGGACGGACAACCAGCGAAGAGGCCCCGAACTCGCCCAGCGAGATGGTGAAAGCAAACACAGTGGCAGAAAGTGTCGCCCGTGCAACGATCGGCCAATCCACCGCGAACCAGACACGGGAGGGGGAAGCGCCCAATACGGCGGCTGCCTGCCGCAACCGGTTCGGGATGGCAGCCAGGACTGGCTGCAAGGTACGGATGACGAACGGGAGGGCGATTATGGTGTGGGCGAGGGGAACCAACAACGGGGAAGAAACAAGAACGAATTGCGAGGCGAAAATGGGCTTATTAAAGGTGATAATGAGACCCAGACCGAGGGTCACCGCAGAGGCACCCAGGGGCAGCATCAGAAAGGGGTCAAGCAGGCGTTCAAGACGCCCGGGACGGGCAAGCGCGGCTGCAGCCGGGAAACCGAGCGCCAGGGAAAGGATCACGGTCAATCCAGCATAAGCCAGGGAATTAGCAATCGCGTTGAACGGAGGTACATAAAAGACTGAGTTGCTGCGGTTGATGAAAAGCTCGCCATAGTAATCGCCGGTCAGGCCGTATTGAACCTGGCCGCGCTGGCCCTCATCGGCTTCAAGCCGCAGGACGGAACGCAAGGGCAGGGAAGAGAGCGGCAAAACGTAAAAAATGAATAATAATACGGAAAAGATGCCAACAAAAAAACGCTGGGGCAGGCTGTGTGGGCGGGTGGAGGCATTCAAACGTGGTGTGGTGCTAACGACGGTTCGCCTCACGAGACGGCTGTAAAGGATGGAAAAAGCCAGCGTACAAAGCAATTGAATGAGCGAAAGCAACGCTGCCAACGGCATGTTGAAGAAAGACATTGCCTGCTTATAGATCTCCACTTCCAGCGTGGAAAAGCCCGGCCCACCCAGCAACAAGATGACACCGAAACTGGTAAAGTCGAAGATGAACACCAGCAATGCGGCAGCCAGAATGGATGGACGCAGCAGGGCCAGTGTGACACGCCAGAAAACCTGCATTGGATTCGCACCCAGAGTCCGGGCAGCCTGCTCCAGGCGAGGGTCGAGGTGCGCGATGGCATTGCCAACGATCCGGATGACGATAGTGGTGTTGTAAAAAATATGCGCCAGAAGGATGGCTCCCAAAGTGCCCATGAAAACAACCGGCGGCTTTTCCAGCCCAAAAAGATGCATCCAGGCGATGTTCACCCAACCGCGCGGACCGAGCCAGGCAGTGAACCCGGCTGCCACCACCACGGTTGGCAACATGAATGGGATGGCCGAGAGGGTTCGCAGAAAGGATTTGCCGCGAAAATCGTATCGGGCAAACAGGAAGGCAACCGGCACACCGAGCAGGAGCGTGAGCAGGGTGGATAAAATGGACTGGTAGAAAGTAAAGGCCAGTGTCTCGCGGATGACCACGAACGCATTGGACGGCATGGCAAGCAGCGAGGCGGGGTTGAGTCCCACCCACAGGATGCGGGCCAGGGGATAAAAGAAGAACACGCCCAGAAAGAGGAAAATACCCAGCCAGGGGAAGAACGGCCTAATCCACCCCGCCACGTGCGAGTGAGCAGGTGTGGAGGCGTTCGACCCCGGATGTTCAGGCATCCCGGGACCGTTATGGAAATCATGCATCGGCAAGGCTTTTAAAACCTCCGGATCAATGCAAAACCGCCTGCGTCCAGGCCTGCACCCACTGGTCGCGATTGGAGGCGATGACCGCCGGGTCGAGGACAGTGGACTGAACCGGGATTTGGGCATATTTCACAAAGACATCCGGGAGTTTGGCACTTGTATTAACCGGATAAACATACATTTGCAGAGGCATGTCTTCCTGAAACTGCCGGTCCAGCATGAAATCCACAAATTTCCTGGCCAGGCTGATGTGTTTTGTCCCTTTCAAAATGCCAACAAACTCGATTTGACGGAAGCAGGTTCCTGGCCCAAGGATCGACCCAATGGGAGAATCCGTCAGCGGTGTCGTGGCAAAGACCACTTCCGCGGCCGGGCTGGAGGCATACGAAACCACCAACGGTTGCGCTCCATGGCCGGAAGAGCCGCTGAAATTGGTGTAATAGGCGGTCTCCCAGTCATCCACCACCACCACCCCGTTTGCGCGCAGCGACTTCCAGTAATCCAGGTAGGCGTTGGTGCCAAAGTGCTTGACCGTGGCCAACACGAAGGCCAGACCGGGGGAAGATGTAGCGGGGTTTTCAACCACCAGCAATCCCTTATAGGCAGGCCTGGCCAGGTCTTCGAGTGTTACCGGAACCGGCAGACTGTGCGCGGCGAAATAGGCTTTGTCGTAATTGATGCAGACGTCACCGTAATCCACCGGCAAAGCACGATCTTGAGGATCGAGCTTGAATTCGGCGGGTATTTGCGAGAGAAGAGGCGAGGCATATGGGACGTAGATGCCGGAGTTGAGGGCGCGTGAAAGGAAGGTATTATCCACGCCGTAGAATACATCTGCCAGGGGGGCATCCCGGGTCAAGATGGCCTTGTTGAGCGCCGCTCCTGCATCGCCGCTCTTCAGGAAAACGACCTTGACATTGTTGGCCTTTTCAAAGGCAGCGATGACCGGTGCACTGGCGGCAAAGGAGTCATGCGTCATGACGGTCAGAGTGACAGGACCTTTGGGGGCACAGGCTGAAAGAAAAAGCATGACCAGGATTGTAAGAATGGAAATGCGTTTCATAATTTACTCCTTGGAATTTATCGTGGACGGACCTTCTCAAGAAATTGTGGAGGACCGAGAGAACATTTTATGCAGAGGATACTGGTTGACGACGGTGGATAACGAGGAGAAGACCGGATTTCAGGGAGATGGTTGCGGTCGGACCCAACATTTCGTTACTGATGCCACGCGTTCTGTCCGGGAGGAGATTCTCACTGCGTAGAGGCCAACGCAAGCCCTCGGTGCATACACCGGTCACTTCCAGGCTCCAAGGGAGCAAAGAAACAATATCACCAGGGCTGCCGCGCAGCAGGCACAGGCTGCGTGTGAAGTGGAGCTCTTCCACACCATCATCCATTCGTATATCGAGTGCAGTGAACTCCGGGTTGCTTATCAGGGACAGGTTGCCGAGGGTCTGGTCGAGCCGGCCACCCAACCCGCCCACAATGATTATTTCACGATGACCACTGTCACAGGCGTATTGCAAAGCCAATTCCAGGTCGGTTGCATCCTTATCGTGAGAATATTGCCGGATTTCGACGCCTTTCGCATTCAGATTCTGCCGGTCGTCCTCCGTTAGCGAGTCCAGGTCACCAATGACAACGGAGGGCAACAGTCCGAGTGCCAGGGCATGGTGCGTACCGCCATCCGCGGCCCAGAGGACGTCCCCGGGCTGAATCAGGCGACGGGCAGATTCGAGGTCTGGCAGGATGCCGTTGGCAAAGATGATGAGACGTGGCATGTAAATGAAAAATCCTCCGCCGGGGAGGATGTTTTGTCAAATGATAAACTCCCTCCGCCGGTATGATCCGGATCAGGTTCTGCGGGTCGAGGCTCCTGGCCTCCTCTCAGCCCGGCACACGGGCTCCCCGTTCAATTTTCAAAGTCAGTATACGGCGACAAAAGCCGCCTGTCAAGTCAAAAAAACGTTACTCGGTCTTTTCGCGCCGAAAATCCACGAAGCGATAACCAACGCCCCGCTCGGTGAGGATATATTTTGGATTGGCCGGATCTTTCTCCAGTTTCTGACGCAGGTAGTTGATATAGAGCCGGACATAGTGCGGCTCATCCCGGTACTCATATCCCCAGACCTTGGCCAGCAACTGATCATGCGAGATCACCCAACCGGCGTTCTGCACCAGGTGATATAGAAGGCGGTATTCAGTGGGACGGAGTTTAACTATCTTGCCTTCCAGCCAGATCTCACGCCGGTCGAAATCAATCTTCAGACGATCGTCGATCTCAATCAAACCATGCATTCCACCGCTGGGACCTTCGGTGCGTCGCAGGACAGCCTTGACACGACTGACCAGTTCCCGTGGACTGAAAGGCTTGGTGATGTAATCATCCGCCCCCTTCTCCAGGCCATGGACACGATCATCTTCCTCGCCCTTGGCGGTCAGCATGATGACCGGGACACTGCTGATTTCACGGATCATTTCCAGCACTTCAAAGCCATCCAGGTCTGGCATCATGACATCCAGGAGGATCAGATCGGGAGTGGAATCCCGCATGCGTTGAAGAGCCTGTTTACCATTAAACGCCTCTGCGACTACAAAGCCATCATGCTCCAAATTCAGGCGGATGAAGCGGATCATGCGTTCTTCATCATCAACCACCAAGATCTTGCGACGTTTCAAAGAGTCTTCAGCCATGTTCACTCTCTTACGAAGCCGATGATTCGTTCTTCACCTTCGCTGGGCATGACCTCGATAAAAGCGATCTGAGAAATCGGCCAGATGACCTTGATAACGTCACTGGATAGATATTGAACATCCTTGCCATCGCGGCGGCGGGGGCTATTGACGGTAATGATCGTGTCGTTCGCAGCAGGAAGCTCGTCCAGTTCACCGACAACCGGGTCTTCGTTCGAGATATGAATAACAACCGTATTGGACATGGATTTGACACTAGTTAATCGATCAAGACCTGGATCTTGAGTTTACCCAGGTAAATCAAATCTCCGTGCGAAACGGGTGTCTCAATATAAGGAGACAACCGGACACCATTCAAATAGGTCCCATTGGAGGAGCCCAGATCCACAACCACTATCCGGTTATTTACCAGCTTGATGGCAGCGTGCAGGCGCGATACCCCATTGGCATACGCATTGTAAGAGGAAAGGTCGACATCGGGAACAATGGGCTGTCCTTCCGCAGAACGCCCCAATGTAAACTCGGTCCGGTCTGCCAACGGCAGGATTTGACCACTTTCAACAATATGAAGGGAAATCCAGGATTGCAGAGGTGCCGCCGGGGTAGGCCTGATCTTATCCGTACTCCGCTCGATCTCCCTGAGAGTCTCGGCGGTTTGGATTTTATGGGTATTGAATTGCGCGTCAAACAATTGCGCTCCGCATTTACTGCAATAAATGGCGCCATTAATTTCCTGGTTTTGACAATTCGGGCAAATGATCATTTTTCTTCCGCAATTCTCCCTGATTTCAACAGGGCTCTTGTCCCATATTTTATCTCTTTCCCGCCTTGTTGTGAGAACGACTTTTCCCTTTGAAGATTCTCGGCTTCCATTAAAGCAGTTTTCGCAAGCCCACGCTCGCCCTGGGCAAGTAAATGTGTCGCCAGACGGGTCAGATGGGCGGAAGCCTGTTCATAATCGCCTGCAGTGGCTTCCAAACGGGCTTGCTCTTGAAGACGGTAAAGCTTTAGCCGTGAAAGCGCATCCACTATCTCAACAGGAGGAGGCTCCAGGTTCGTTCCATCCATAACGGGACGAACGATTCGGAAGGGAATTGGTTGCTCGGGAGGAGATTGGCCGGGTAAAAGGACGAAAACCTTCCCATTAAACACGTTAACTGCCGCCTGCTGTACCGCCTCCGGTTGAATGACAAATTCCATCAGGACTTTGAGGCTACTATCCCAGGCAATCGGTCCCATCATTGTGGGGCTTTCAAAGGAAAGCAATCCAGCCTCCGGTTGAAGGCGAAATGCATAGCGCAACTCAATCCCAGGCTGGTTCGTAAACTCCAGGCGGGTCTCTTCGGCATAGGCCCTGCCAAGTTGGTTGAACTTGTCCAATAAAGTATGTTGAATATCTTGTGGGCGAGGAACATACATGCTACTACCACCAGTAATGGTAGCCAGTTTATCCAAAAAATTATCGTTCCATTCAGAACCGATGCCCAAGCAACTGATGCCAATGCCCCGTTCAGCCGCCCTTTGAGCAAGGTTGACACAATTATTCTCATCGCCATAAGTGCGTCCATCCGTGAGCAAAATAATGTGGTTTACCTGGGAACGACTAACATTGCGGATGATTTCATTGTAACCCATTTCAAGACCTGAAAATATCTCAGTCCCGCCGGATGGTTGCAACATCTGGACACGCGCTTCCAATTTGCTCAAATCCATGACATGAGTGGCGGGGATGACAGTTTCGGCGCGATCACTAAAAGACACCACCGAAAAAACATCCTCTGGTCTTAATTTATGCATGATCCGAACAGCGGTTGCCTTGACAACATCCATATTACTGCCCTGCATGGAGGTTGACCGGTCAAGCACAAGGCACAGGTTCAGTGGGGGCGCAGGACGTTTCTCCATATCCACCGGGGCGGAGAGTTCGAATATGATATAGATTATCTGTGGCTCGTTCAAGCGCAACAAGCTGTGACGACTGAAAAAGATCCTCTGCTCAACCAGGATATCAGGGACTTTTTCGGGTGGCAGGGAAGCATCGTACTTCTCGCGTTTTTTCTGGTTGGAAAGTACTTCATATGCTTCCTGCACCCCCAGGAACAACTCCGTTTCTCCCGGAGCAATATTCTTGTCTGGATGGAGACGTCGGGCTGACTCAAAATACGCCTGACGTATTTCTTCAGGTGAAGCATTGCGTCCTAATCCCAGAAGAGCATAATAATCTGGCTGGTTCGTCATTTTTTTTATTTCATGCCAGAAGTTTTACAACAATGACACTGATATTATCCGGTCCGCCAGCCTCGTTGGCGGCATTCACGAGGTTTTGACAGGCACTTTGAAGACCCTTGGCAGACACGACAAGGTTGAATATGGTACTTTCAGAGAGCACACTCCACAACCCATCGCTGCAAAGCAGCAAATATCCTGATTGGGGAAACAGGGCAGTGAAAATATCCGGCTCGAGAACTTCACCCTGTCCAAGTGCACGGTACAAAACATTTCGCTGTGGATGAACCGCGGCTTCTTCGGGAGAAATCTGGCCGAGTTCCTGCAGGCGCTTAACCAATGAATGATCGCGCGTAAGGGTTTCTCCGCCGCCATAGGGATGAATGGCATAGGCACGACTATCACCGACATGTCCTATAGTCATTTGTTGACCAAGGACAAGAGCAGCTGTCAGTGTAGTGCCACTACCAGGAGCTCCCTGTGTGACAGCCCGTTGGGCTTCATTTATGGCAGAACGCATTAAATCCTGAATGGATTCATCCATGCTGGCGGAAGGGTTAACCAGATAAGGCTTAAAATGCTCCAGTAAATAACCGGCCAACGTCCGGGCCGCCGTGGAACTGGCGACTTCCCCGTATTGATGACCCCCCATCCCATCGGCGACCACGTACAAACCGAGCGGATAACTGCTTTTTTCGCCGCCAATTGCAATCGAAAGAGCAAAAATGCAATCTTCGTTATGCTCGCGCTGTTTGCCAACGGATTGCCCGCAGGCATATATCAACTGTTGCGGTTCATTAGGCTGGGTATTTTCCATCACTCCGTCAACGGGACTTTCCGGTAACGGATTGGTATTAACATCTTTTGCTGCCGCAACGGGCCTGGCCTTTCTAAGGTGCAACAAGGTAAGAATGTCCTTTTTCACAATGGTCTCCTTAGTGGATAAGCCCTTTAGGCCAGCAACGCATAAAGAAAATGGTCGACGGAACCAGTATAAACTATATCGTCATATATTAGTGGGGTACCTGTAATGGGGCCTTTCGTGGTGAATTTCCAACGCAATCTTCCAGTACGATACTCAATGCAATACAAATTTCCATCCACAGAACCGCAATAGAGTGCATCTTTATATATTGCAGGTGAACCGCTCACCTGATGATCGGTCTTAAACCGCCAGATCTCCTTGGCAGTGTGAATATCGATGGCATAGATATTCCCATCCGCTGAGCCAATAAAAATCAACCCTTCCATCAAGCATGGCGAGGAAATCGAGCCTTTTCCCATACGGAAACGCCAAATGACCCAACCAGCATGCGCATCCAGTGCATATAAGGTACCGTCCAATGAGGCAAAGTAGACGACCCCGTCTGCCACCCATGGAGAAGAAGTTACCGCCATTTTGGCTTTATAGTGCCACTTGAGTTGACCACGGAAATCCACGCAGTAAAAATCCCCGTTTTCGCTACCGACATAGACCATGTCCTGGGTCACGAAAGGGGTGGAGCGCACAGGCGCAGCCGTATCGAATCGCCAGGCTGCCCTCCCACTTAAAAGATTGACAGCATGAATACGCTGATCATCAGAGCCAAAGAAAACATGCCCCTCGGCAATACGGGGGGACGAGTGGACGCGCCCTTCCGTGTAATACGTCCAAACGATCTTTCCAGTACGGACACTGACCACGTACAGGAGCTTATCTTCAGAGCCAATAAAGATATTATCCTCAAAAACTGCCGGCCGGGTGACTACACCACCATCCGTGGCAAATTTCCATTTCAAAGCGCCATCGGCCGCATTCAATGAGTAGAGATTATGATCGTATGACCCAATATAGATAGTGCCGGCATGGTACAGAGGAGCGCCGCGTATTTCGTCCTCACATTGGAAGGACCAAAGCGGTTTGATGCCACTCTGTGATTGGATGGATGCCGTCGAAGTACCAACCCGGTTCAAGAGGCCGGTCTTGCGTCCTGACGCGAGCAAAGCTTCCTTCATTGCTTCAGCAGTTGGGAAACGATCCTCTGGATTATATTGCAGGGCTGTATTGATGACCGCCTCCAACTCTATCGAGACAGCCGGGTTAATCTTTCGCACGGCACGCTCTCCGAAAGAGAAAGGTGGCTCAAGCCGTGGATCGCGGCGGGTAAGTGCGTGGTGCAGCGTAGCTCCCAAGGCATAGATATCGGCCAATGGCCCGGCTTCACCACGATATTGTTCGGGAGGTGAATACCCTTCGGTTCCGATCATTGTCCCTTTTTGTCCCACCAGGAACGGCTTGGCAATACCAAAGTCAACCAGCACAATATGGTCCTGTAAATTGACCATTACGTTGGAGGGCTTCATATCCCGGAAAATGATCGGGTCGGGTTTGTGATTATGCAAGAACTGGAGAACGTCGCATAACTCTATCGCCCAACCCAGGACGCGCTCCTCTGCCAAAAAGCCTGGTGTATCATTAATCAAGGCTTCCAAATCTTTGCCATTGATAAATTCCAGTGTCAGGTACGAGCGATTGGATGAACTGAAGTAGTCATAAATGCGCGGGATGGAGGGATGGTTGATTGCAGCCAGAATATTGGCTTCACGTTCGAAGTTTTGAACAATGGTCTTCCGAACCAATGAATCAGGGGCCCGGTTGATCATTTCCTTTACCGCGACCAATTTAACCACGTTGGGGAAATGCTGGTCCCGGGCCAGGTAAACCGATCCCATTCCCCCCACTCCAATCACATCCTGGATCACATAACGATTGACCAGAACTGTTCCCGAAACTAACTGAACATTCTCTTCTTCCGCTCCGGTCACAACCGGTGCGGTAACCTTATGTTTATCCAGAGTTGCCTCCTGAACATTTCCGTACTATTCGAATTATAGCCACCCCGGTCAGGAATTGCAACCCACGGGTTTACAAAGGGTGCAAGCCATGTACTCCACCCCCATGGCTGGAGGCTTTCCTCTCGCCCGCGCCACAGGGCAGGGGTAAAGTCGATTTTGGCGTGGTTGCGCACGGCTTTTTACGCAGCGGGCATACTTCGAGACCAGGTACCAACCCCTACTCCAATTCAGTGAAGCCCTGATTCGGACCCATCTGACCTTGCATGGTTGGGCACTTTGGGGCAAAATACATTTTGGAGTATTCCTTTGAAAATATTGGCCATCAGTGATATGGTAGTTGACCGGCTCTACTCGATGCAGGTCGCTGACCGCTTCCGCGACGTTGAGATGATACTCGGTTGTGGGGATTTGCCATACGAATACCTTGAATTTCTGGTCACTACGATGAACATCCCCTTGCTTTACGTGCCTGGCAACCACGATCCGGCTTATGACGAAAAAAAACCGGCTGCTCACGCGGAAGGTTGCGATTGTCTTGACCGGGAGGTGCAGTCGGTCAAAGGTCTGAATATTGCAGGAGTTGGCGGAAGCATCCGCTACCACCCGGGAGGCCCCAACCAGTATACACAATCCCAAATGTATTCCCGTTTATCCTCCTTCATTCCCAGGTTGCTCTGGTATCTTCCACAACATGGAAATGTGCTGGATATTCTGATCGCACATTCGCCTCCGCGCGGAATCCACGACGATGACGACCAAGCGCATGTCGGCTTTTCGGCATTCAAGAATTTTATCCAAACCTTCAAACCACGCTTCTTCCTGCACGGTCATACCATGGTGTACAAGAGCAATATCGTGTCACCGATAACCATGGTGGGAACGACAACGGTCATCAACGTTTATCCCTATCGTATTATCGAAATCTAGACGAAATCCCACCAGTGTGACCTGTCAGGGCAGGGATTTGCCCGACCTGTGCAAATCAGATAAAATAAAATTAAATGGATACCTGGCGTTTGCTCATTACTCCTCCAGCCCAAGGTGCCCTGAACATGGCTGTTGACGAAGCCATCCTCGAAGCCATGGGAAACAGAGGCAGCCTCCCGACCCTGCGGTTGTACGCCTGGGAACCGGCCTGTCTCTCGCTGGGTTATGCCCAGCCGATCACCGACGTGGATATTCCGCGCCTTCGGGCACGCGGCTGGGAAATGGTTCACCGTCCCACCGGGGGGCGGGCCGTTCTGCATACCGATGAATTGACCTATGCGGTGATTGCGCCACTTAACGAGCCGCGTGTTGCCGGAACAGTGCTTGAATCCTACCACCGGCTGGCGCAGGCACTGGTGGAGGCGCTCAACCTGCTCAGCATGCCGGTGGAGATACATAAAAATTCTTCTGCGCAACATGCCAGGAGCCTCAACCCGGTCTGCTTCGAAGTACCTTCCACCTACGAGATCACCGTGGGGGGAAAGAAGCTGGTCGGTTCGGCACAGGCACGCCGGAAAGAAGGCGTACTCCAGCACGGTTCCCTGCCATTGTCCGGAGACCTGACACGCATCCTCCAGGTTCTGGTTTTTCCCGATGAAGAGTCCCGCAGCCGCGCGGCCGGGAGGCTGCTCAGGCGGGCAACAACGGTCGAAACCGCACTGGGACGCCAGGTCACGTGGGAAGAAGCGGCGCGAGCTTACGTGGCTGCCTTCGAGTCCGTGCTCGCGCTGGATCTCCAGCCGGGCAACCTGACTCCTGCAGAAACTGAGCGCGCCGAAGAACTGGTGCGGGTCAAATATGGATATTCTTTCCCATCCCAATAAACCTGGCAGAGGAATATGCTTGGGCTGTGTTGGATATCATCCACCAACCTTAAGGATTCAGAACTTTTAAGGTACAGGTACTTGTCCGTTCGTGTAAACCGAGATATTATTAACTTATCAATGGGGAGAGTTCTCCCCGCCAAATCTTTCATTTCACGAGAGGAGAGGATGTAATGAAGAAAACGTTCGTGATCGTATCAATCCTGGTAGCGGCTGTCATGCTGCTGACCGCGTGCGGCCCTGCCGCAACTCCCACCGCCATGGCGACCCAGCCACCAGCGACACAGCCACCTGCACCCACGGCGACCCAACCACCCACAGCCACCCCAGTACCGACTGCGACCACCAATCCATTGGGCACTGCCGCTGACCCGATCGTCCTGGCTTTCGCGCCATCCACCAGCACACAGACGCTGACCACGGGTGGCGGGGCGTTGGCCACACAACTGACGACCATGACAGGCTATCAATACAAGGTCACCGTTCCGACCAGCTATGCCGCCCTGATCGAAGCCATGGGTTCCAACAACGCCCAGGTGGGCTGGCTGCCCCCGGCTGCCTATATCGTGGCGAAAGCCAAAGGCTATGCCAACGTGGCGATGGTCTCCCTGCGCAATGGGGCTGACCACTATGCCTTCCAATTCATAGCCAATGTGGGCGAGAAATTTACGGTCTATTATGATCCGAAGACCGGCAAAGACACTGCAGATGCCGCCACAGCCCTGGCCCAGTTCGCAGGCAAGAAACCCTGCTACACTGATCCACTGTCCGCGTCCGGCTATCTGGTCCCATCCGGCTTCCTGGCCAGCAATAAGATCAAGGTCCAGACAGGCGCATGGGTCCAGGGTCATCCAACCGTCGTCAAGGCGGTCTACCAGAGCCCGAATGGCGAGATCTGCGATTTCGGCGCCACCTATGTGCCGATGGCGGATGTCAGCAAGAACTTTCCGGATGTAGCGAACAAAGTCGTAACCATCTGGGTTTCTGATCCGCTCATCCCGAATGACACTGTCGCCTACGGGAATGATCTACCTGCCGATATGCAGACGAAGATCACCGCTGCCCTGCTGCAACTCGCATCCACGCCCGATGGGCTGAAACTGCTGGCGGGTGTTGGCTACAGCTGGGGCGGTGCGAAAGCCGTGGATGATTCCTTCTTCGATGATTTCCGCGTCTATCTGCAATCGCTCACCCCACCCTTTGACTTCAATAACTATAACGGATAATTATCCCATCTCATGAGGAGGGAGGGCTTTCGCCCTCCCTCTTTTTTTCGAATCACAGGTGACCCATGCTGCGTGTCCAGAATCTCACAAAAATCTACCCGAACGGCACCCAGGCTCTCAAAGATGTCAGTTTCGAGGTCAAGGATGGCGAGTTCCTGGTCATCATTGGACTCTCGGGTTCGGGAAAATCCACCTTATTGCGCTGCATCAACCGGCTGATCGATCCCACCGAAGGCAGGATAACCTGGGATGACCGGGATATTACCGCCGCATCGCCGGGAGAACTGTTGCGCATCCGCCGCAACATCGGCATGGTTTTCCAGCAGTTCAACCTGGTCAAGCGCTCCAGCGTGATGACGAATGTACTTTCCGGGCGGCTGGGGTATGCCAATGCCTGGCTTTCCTTGCTGGGAATCTGGACATCGTCGGACCGGGAAAGGGCATTGAAAGCGCTCGAGCGGGTGGGAATCGCGGACAAAGCCACCAGCCGGGCAGACGCCCTGTCAGGCGGACAGCAGCAGCGCGTGGGGATCGCGCGCGCCTTGATGCAGGAGCCGCGCATCGTTCTGGCGGATGAACCGGTCGCCAGTCTCGACCCGGTCCTTTCGCATTCGATACTGCAGTATCTCGAGCAATTGAACAAGGACGGTATTACCGTCCTGTGCAGCCTGCACTTCCTAGATCTCGTTCATCGTTATGCGACGCGCGTAATCGCCCTGAAAGACGGCGTGAAAGTCTTCGAAGGCCTGCCCGAAGAAATCAACCGGGCGAAATTCAAGGAAATTTACGGCGAAGAGGCCCAGGAGGTGCGGGCGGCCTCCTTCGAGGCGCCGGCATGAAAACGTCACAACAACCGAGCCGTTCACCAATTCTCGCGGCGCTGCTCTCGACCTTGATCCCGGGGCTGGGGCAGGGATTCGTCAGCCGCTGGTACCGCGGAGTGGCAATCCTGCTCGCCAGCCTGGTTGTGGCTGGCATGGTGGCCTGGTACGGCCACCCGGTCTGGTATTTTGCCCCAATCGGGATCTGGTTATGGAATATTTGGGATGCCGCCAGCCTGGCAGGCGGAAAGCCGCGCACGATCCTGATCCCGGTATTGTTCGGCCTGGCAGCTGCTTACGGTATCGGCTGGCAGGTGGTGGGTGTGAATTTCGCCTCGGCGGATCTTAACCGGGCGCTGGCCATGGCGCGCCCCATGCTGCACCCTGACTTCCTGGCGTTGAAATCGGTGGACAACGACATGTGGACTCCGGTGCATGTCCCTTGCCCATTAACGGGGACGACCCCGGCTGCCCGCCGGGAAGACAAAGGCAGGGTCGCCTCCGCCAGCCCCGCCTGTGGCGGCCCAACCGATGCCCTGTCTGTCAGCGTGACCGGGATGTGGCCCAACACCGACACGGATGTCTGGTGGGAAACGGCCATCGGCGATACCAACCTGCTGGGTGGCACCAATGGGGACAAGATGCTGGTGGTCCGCACGGACGCCAACGGCGACCTGACCACCACCATCCATGTACCCCTCAATATCCTGATCGCTCAACCGAATAAGACCCTTTCCCTGGAACATCATATTCATTTCGAGCAGACAAAGGATACGGGCGGCATCCAGATCTCTTATAATGGCGGCTTTGTCCTGCAAGGCATGCTTCAAACGGTAACCATGGCACTGATGGCCACCTTCCTGGCGATCTTCCTGGCCGTCCCGATCAGCTTCCTGGCTGCCCGCAACCTGATGAGTGGAAATCCGATAACCTTTGGCATCTATGTAATCGTCAGGACCTTCCTGAATATCCTGCGCTCCGTGGAAGCCTTGATCTTCGCCATCGTGTTCGTGGTGATCACCGGCCTGGGACCCTTCGCGGGTGTACTGGCGTTGATGTGCCATTCGATCGCGGCCCTGGCAAAACTCTACTCGGAGGTAATCGAGGGAATCGATCCGGGACCGATCGAGGCCGTCCGTGCCACGGGCGCCAACTGGGTGCAGGTGATTCGCTATGGCGTGATCCCGCAGATCATCCCACCGTTCACCTCATTCACAATCTACCGCTGGGATATCAATGTACGCACCGCCACCGTCATAGGGATGGTTGGCGGAGGTGGCATCGGCCTGTACCTGATCCAGTGGATCCAGATAAACGATTTGCGCTCCGTCAGTGCAGCCTTCATCGCCATCGCCGTGGTGGTCATTCTGCTGGACTTCATTAGTGCCAAAATCCGCGAAAGGTTGGTCTGACATGAAGAACCGACCTTCCGCCTGGCGAATCCTTTTAACCACCGTATTGATCGCGTTGGCAGTTGTAATCCTGGGCGCGTCTGCCCGGGTTTCCCAAATCAATTTCGTTCGATTAATCGAAGATGCTCCCAAAGCGAAAAACCTGATACTGGCTTTCCTGGCCCCGGACCTGGTTACGCGTGACCTGAAAACCACCACCATTGAGATGGCTTTCCCGATCCCCTGTGGCTCGGCACCCAACGCCACCCCGCCCACTTCCGGTCCACACCTGAGTACAAGCGTGCCGTGTGCAGCAGTCAAGGATACCTTTACCCTGAATGGGTACAACCTGGCTCCCAATGCGCAGATCGCCATCCGCTGGAAGATTCCGAATATCGGCACACTGACTCTGCCTTATGTCAATACCGACGCACGCGGGCATTTCACGGCGCAACTGGACGCCAAACAAATTGCCGTCTCGTCGAATAATACGGCCAGCCTGCTCCAGGTGGATTCGTTGGTACCAGTGGGCAATTGGAAGGTAAGCCCAGCGGTCAAGGATGTGTTGCAAGCCATGTTCGTCACCATCTTCATGGCCCTGCTGTCCACATCCATCGCGACGATCATTGCGGTCCCACTCAGTTTCCTGGCTGCCAGCAATATCACCCGCCATGGTCCCTTGGGAACGACGGTCTACTATATTACCCGCTCATTCTTCAACATCATCCGATCCTATGACCCGCTGGTGATGGCAACCGTCTTTGCATTCTGGCTCGGATTTGGTCCGTTTCCGGGCGCCCTGGCCCTGACGGTCGTCACAACCGCTTCGCTAGGCAAGATGTTCTCCGAAGCGGTTGAGAACATAGAACCGGGACCGATCGAGGCTCTCCAGGCTACTGGCGCAAACCGCCTGCAGACTGTCATGTACTCGGTCGTCCCACAGATCATCCCGGATTTCGTATCCTATATCATCTACCACTGGGATATCAACGTCCGCATCTCGACTGTCATAGGCTTTGTGGGGGGTGGCGGGATAGGATATTACCTTAGCACCCAGATCAACTCGATGATCGGATACCACAAGGCCGGGACGGCCATCTGGGCCATCGTGGCGGTCGTGTGGACCATGGACTTTCTGAGCGCAGAAGTGCGCAAACGGCTGGCATAAGCTATTTGATTTCCCAAAGAAACCCGTTTCTGTGTTGGAAACGGGTTTCTTTTTGGCGTGGTACAATCCCGCCAGTGTTTAAACGCCTCCTTAAAATGCTCCTGAGACTGCTGCTCATTCTGATCCTGCTTGGATTACTTATCCTGTTCCTACCACGGATGGTGACCGGGTTGTACGCACGCGGAAAGGTTTATCCTGCCTCAACTGTCCCGGTCAGGCGGGTTGCGATCGTTTTTGGGGCGGGGTTGTGGCGGAATGGCTCCCCCACCCCGGTGCTGGCAGACCGCGTTACCGCCGCCGCAAATCTTTACCTGGCTGGCAAAGTCGAAAAGCTGCTCATGAGTGGCGACAACCGTTTCGTGGACCACAACGAACCGGAAGCAATGCGCAGACTGGCTGTTTCACTCGGCGTACCCAACGAGGCGATCGTACTAGATTATGCCGGGCGACGGACTTACGATTCCTGCTACCGAGCCAAGGTGATTTTCAAGGTTGACCAGGCCACCCTGGTCACACAGGCTTTTCACATGCCGCGTGCGATTTATACTTGCAACCGCCTCGGGGTGGACTCGGTCGGCGTTGAATCCGACCTGAGTATCTATCGCAAATCATCCCTGTTCTACTGGAACGGACGCGAACTGTTTGCCACGATCGCGGCGCTGTGGGATGTTAATCTCGGCCATCCTGTCCCCGTACTGGGCGACCCGTTACCAATTTTCCCGGAGAAATCATGAACCGCTCTGAAGCCCTTGCAATTGTCCGTGAATATGTAAAAAACGAGAACCTTGTCAAGCACATGCTTTCGGTCGAAGCCGCCATGCGTTTCTACGCCGAGAAATTTGGCGAGGAAGTGGAAAAGTGGGGCATCACCGGCCTTCTGCACGACTTCGATTGGGAAATCCACTCCACACTCGCAGACCATCCAGCCGCGGGGGAACCGATTCTACGTGCAAACGCGGTACCGGAGGAAATCATCCGCGCAGTACTTTCCCACGCCGACCATACCGGCATCCCACGCCAGACGCGCATGGAAAAGGCCCTGTATGCATGCGATGAAGTCACCGGCCTGATAACCGCGGTCGCCCTCGTCCGCCCATCCCGCTCATTGCTGGACCTGGAAGTCAGCTCTGTCAAGAAAAAGTGGAAGGACAAGACCTTCGCGGCCGGAGCCAACCGGCTCGAGATTGAAAAATCCGCGGCCGAGTTCGGCATCGAACTCTGGGAGCACGTCGGGAATGTCATCCTAGCCATGCGAACAATCGCTCCAGAGTTGGGGCTGGTTGGTAATATCATTCCATAGGGTTACACGTTTGGAGGAAGCATGACCCTGCAGGGTAAAGGTTTTTTTACCATCAACTTATCCGGATGCGAAGAGGGGGAACCCAGCTCCATCCTGGAGACAGCCCAGGCCGCCGGTCTGAGCCAGGTATTCGTCAAGATCGCCGACGGAGTGCAGGTTTTGGGTATGGATGCCTCCGGGAGCGACCTTACTGCGCCGGTCGTCCAGGTTTTGCACGCGGCCGGGATTGCCGTCTGGGGCTGGCAGTATATATACGGCAAAGACCCATCCGCTGAGGCAGCCACCGCCATAACGCGCGTGCAGACCCTCGGTCTGGATGGTTACGTGGTTTACGCTGGAGAGGAATACCAAAAGCCCGGCATGTCCAATGCCGCCCGCCAGTTCATGACGACATTACGGGCGGCACTGAAAGTCCCGATCGCCTTAAGTTCTTTTCGCTTCCCCAATTATCATACCGATTTCCCCTGGTCCAGCTTCCTCGAATTCTGCGACCTGCACATGCCACAGGTTTACTGGGAACAAGCCCACAACGCCGGGGAACAACTGCGTGAGTCCAAGCGCCAGTGTGACGCACTGCCGAATGCCAAACCTACCATCCCGATCGGTGCGGCCTATGATACGCCTGGATGGATCCCGACTGCGGCAGATATCGACGATTTCCTGAATACCGCCAAGGAACTCGGGCTCCCGGCAATCAGTTTCTTCGACTGGGAAGCCTGCCGCGCTAAACTGCCCGTGATATGGAAGGTGATCGCCGACTTTGCCTGGCCCATCCATGTAAAGGATAGCCTGCCTGCTCCAGATTCCATCTCCACAACGGAAACGCTCCCTATTATCCCACCGGACACCCTGCATGCTCCAGAACCCACAACTGCGCAGGATATATCTCCGACAATTATGCCAGATAGCCTGCCTGCTCCAGATTCCTTCCCCACTGCGGATAAATCCCCCACCATTCCGATGGAGGTTTTCCTACCACTGCTCCTGGCCGCGCTCAATAACCGAAACGCCGCCCAGGCAGCCCAACTGTATGACCCGTCCGCCGTCCAGGTGTGGGCGGACCAAATCGTGCATGGCACGGAAGCCATTCAGGCCAGTTTCGACACTTTTTTCACCAGCCTGCCCTCCGGAACGGATTTTGCAATCGTAGATACTCATTCGAAAGAAAATGAGTTAATGTTTGCCTGGAAAGCTGCAACACTTACCGGGGAGACCATGCTCGTCTTGCAGAACGGGAAAATCATCCTGGATTACACTTTTATTACTTAGTGAAAAAACCATAATCATTTATTTCTGACGAACTTATTTATCCATCAAGGAGATTTTATGTCACCACGCCTCACCAAGCCTAAACCCGTTGTCACGCCCATCCTGAAACATCCCTGGCCAATCGTAACCGGCACCCTTTTTGGCCTGCTCCTGGCCGTGACATTGTTCTTCCTGGTCTACGGGATTTCTCCTGAAATTGATAGTCACACGCTCGGCAATGTCGGCATTTCCATGGAAACCAACTCCGCCGGTGAGGTTGTCCTATACCCGATGCCGGGTTATGAAGCCGAGAAAGCCGGGGTGCAGAATTTTGACATTCTGCTCAAAATAAACGGACTGCCAGTCAGTAAAACCCTTGATATTAACAAGCAGTTGCGTGGCCGGGTGGGTGAGCCATTAACGATCACCGTCCGCAAATCAGATGGGAGCGAAAAGACCTACAATCTCGTCCGGTCATCGGATTATCAGAAGATACTGGACGAAGCAGGACTATCGGTTGGCATCCTGGCTGGATATTTAACCAGCCTGCCCGTGCTGGTTGGATTGGGATTCATCTGCCTGGGTGCGTATCTCCTGCTGCGCCGCCCTGCAGATGTTCGGTTCCTATTAACGGGTTTTGTTTTGGTCCTGCTCCCCTACAGCTTGAACGCAATCAGCGTGATGGTTCAAGGCGTAACCCTCGCTCACCTAGAATGGCTTTACAGCCTTTTGCGAGGGGCCGGGCTATTCCTGGCCAGCCTGCTGGTCTTCGTTTTCCCAAACGGACAATTCTTCCCAAAATGGATCCGCTGGAGCATGATCGGTGTGGCCGTCTGGGCCATTCTTTATTGCATCGCGTTGATCGACCCGGCCTTCCTGCCGGGGTCGTGGATCGATCTTATCTGGATCGTCATAATCGCCGTGGGGTTGGCCTTACAGAGCAACCGGTTCTCCCGCATTTCCACCGAAACGGAGCGCCGGCAAACCCTCCCGATGGCTCTTGCAATCCTAGTAACCCTGGTGATTTATATTGTGATCTGGCTGCTCGAGACATTCCTGCCGAGTGGAGCGTTCAGCAATGCCGGCTGGGTCTGGTTCTACATGATCGCCGAATTGCTGGTGGATGCCGGTTTCTTATATCTAGGCATCAGCCTGATGCTGTCCGTGCGTAAAGCAGAGTAAACGCCACCCAGATAAAAAGTACGACGCACAAAGAAGGTGCGTCGCACTAACTTATTTCTTCTTTTTCATTGCTTTCTTTTCTTTCGGGGAAGAGGTCACAAACCTCTCCAACGCCCATTGCTCGGTAATACCCAATAATGCATCCCCGGCCTTCACATCCACCACCAGTTCGCCACGTACAGCCGAACGCTTGCGCAACGGGGCGGTATCCAGGCGGGTCATCTTGGGGGCGGCTTTCGCAAGGTGCAGGGTGACAATATCATTCTTCCTTCCGGCTGCCAGCCCAGCCAGTTTTACGCGTGCCGGCAATTCCCAACCGATCACGCCCTTGCCGTAGCGTCCCTGCACCGGAAAATCCTTCTGCTCCACCCGCTTGCCCTTGCCATCCGATGTGACCAAAAGAAGCTCGCCTTCCACCGGCAGGACCTGCATGCCGATGACCTCATCCCCGACACCCAGTTTGACGCCATTGACTCCTGCGGCAGCCAGCCCCATCGGGCGGACATCCTCCTCGCTGAACCGGATGGCCATTCCCTGTGCCGTGGCAAGCAGGACCTCCTTCCTGCCATCCGTCAGAACGGCCCAGCCCAAGCTATCGCCGTCATTGATATTTACCAACCGGAAAGTCTGCGCCGATGGGCCGGGCAACTCACTGACGAGGCTCTTCTTGACCATCCCGCCGCGGGTGGTGGTCAGAACACAGGTATCTTCGGGTAAGTCAGATTTCCGGGCAGGCAGGCAGAATGCTACCACCGGCAGCTCGTCAGCCTGAAGGGGAGACTGCTTATTGAACGGATTGCCATCTGACAACTTTTCAGCTTCCGGCAACGTATGGACGGCCACGGCCGCGGCCAAACCACGCTCGCAGACCAGATAGAGTGTATTCGTGGCGTTGGCTTTGACCAACAGCCTGGGTGCTTCGGAGCCGGAAAGGCGCGGCGGTTTATCATCGCGCGTACGGGCTATAGTCCCGCTGGTGGTCATACCAATCCAGACCACCTGTTCTCTGACCAGTTCGGCAGCCGTCAGGGGGGCCTTTCTAGCCTTGCGGCCCTTCAGACTGACAATTTGCGTACGCCGGCGGTCGCCATAGGCGGCTTTGACCTTGAGCAGTTCTTCGGAGGCCACGCCGCGCATCTTCCTAGGAGATTTGAGCAAGCCTTCGAGTTCCTTGATGAGCGCAATCATCTCTTTGTATTCGGTTTCGATCTTTTTGCGTTCCAGTGCAGCCAGGCGGCGCAGTTGCATTTCCAGTATGGCGCTGGCCTGGAGTTCCGACAGCCTGTATCGTTTCATGAGTCTTAAGCGGGCGGTCTCCACATCCGGAGAGTTGCGGATCAGGCTGATGATTTCATCCATGTTTTTCAGGGCAACCATGTAACCGGCCAGGATATGCGCCCGGGCACGCGCCCGGTCCAGGTCAAACTCGGCCCGCCGGCGGATCACGACCAAGCGGTGGTCAAGATAAACGCGCAGGGCCTGTTTCAGGTTCAGCAGGCGCGGCTCGTTGTCGACCAGGGCCAACAGGTTGATGCTGAAAGTGGACTGCATGGGTGTACGTTTGTACAGGGCAGCCAGCACCTTTTCAGGTTCAACGTTCTTGGTCAGCTCGATAACGATGCGCAAACCCTGGCGGTCGGATTCATCCCGCAGGTCGGTAATGCCCTCCAGGTTCCCCTCCCGCACCAGTTCGGCAATCCGCTCAATCAGACTGGACTTGTTGACCTGGTACGGCAACTCGGTGACAATGATGCGGCTCTTGCCGCGTTCCATCTCTTCGACGTGGGCTTTTGCCTGGATGGTGACACGTCCGCGGCCCTTGCCGTAAGCAGCCTCGATGCCCTCCTCGCCTTTCTGTTCGATGATGACGCCACCAGTGGGGAAATCCGGGCCTTCGACAAATTCCATCAAATCATCCACGTTGATGTCGTCGAGTTTCTCCCATTTTCCGAGCATATAGACGCAGGCATCCACCACCTCTGACAGGTTGTGAGGCGGGATGTTGGTCGCCATGCCGACGGCTATGCCGGTGGCGCCGTTGACCAGCAGGTTGGGAATGGCCGAGGGCAGAACCACCGGCTCGGTCAGTGTGCCGTCGAAGTTATCCGTAAAATCAACCGTATTCTTGGCAATATCGGCCAGCAGGTCCAGGGCCGGAGCGGCCAGACGGGCTTCGGTGTAACGCATGGCAGCCGGCGGGTCTCCATCCACCGACCCGAAATTGCCCTGCCCATCCACCAGCAATGTGCGCATGGAGAAATCCTGTGCCATGCGGGCCATGGATTCATAAACTGACAGGTCGCCATGCGGATGATACTTGCCAAGCACTTCGCCGACGATGCGGGCGGATTTGCGGTAGGGGCTATCAACGCGAATGCCCATATCATACATGGCATACAAAATTCGCCTCTGGACAGGCTTAAGACCATCACGTGCATCCGGCAGGGCGCGCGAGACGATCACGCTCATGGCATAGTCAAGGTAGGCTTGCTGCATTTCCTTGTCAATATCGATTTTACGGACGAAGCCGAGTTCCATAAGAGTCTCCCTCCCTCACCCATTCCCCTTCAATGGTCTGGCAAATGGCCAGCAGGAAGTAGGGTATTTGGGCTGAGGGGAAATTATGTTCTATTGGCTATCTTACGGGGAAAGCAGGAATGCGTCAAGGAGAAATAAAAACGGGGCGGTCGCATGACCGCCCCGAGGAAACTTTCCGGAACTTTAATCCAACGAACCGGTATCCTGGATCTCCGTCCACTGGGAGGAGCCAGCCTGCTTGAGAGCCTGTTCGGTGACCTCGAAGCGGCCATGGATGAAGCCCGTGCCAGCCGGGATCAACTTGCCGATGATGACGTTCTCCTTCAGACCAAAGAGCGGGTCTGTGGTTCCACCGATGGCCGCCCCCGCCAGCACCTTGATGGTGTGCTGGAATGAGGAAGCCGAAAGGAACGAGTCGGTGCTCAATGAAGCCTTGGTCACACCAAGCAGCAATTCGTGGAATTTGGCAGGGGTTTTGCCTTCAGCCAAGAGCTGCTCGTTGACTTTCTGGATCTCCAGGCGCTCCACTGCATCACCGGGCAGATACCTGGTATCGCCGGGCCGGAAGACCTGCACCTTGCTCATCATCTTGCGGATGATAACTTCGAAATGCTTGTCGTGGATGTTCTGACCCTGTGAACGGTAAACCTTCTGGATCTCGTTCAGGAGATACATCTGGCAGGCTTCGCGTCCCTGGACGCGCAGGACGCGGTGCGGGTTCAACGAACCTTCCGTCAGCGGCTGGCCTTCATCAACATGGTCACCTTCCTTGACCAGCAAGCGCAGGGTGGTTGGAATTTCGTGTTCAACCTCCTCACGTTGCTCGTGCGAGACAAACACTTTCCCATTTTCCACGCGGACCTTGCCAGCATGTTCAGCGGCGATGGTGGCTTCATCAAGGGTGGCTATCAAATCGCCAACCTTGAGTTCGTCCTCGTCCTTTACCTGGATCGTCCACTCGGCCGGTACGTCAAATTCATCGTGGATCATCTCACTATGTTCAACACGGACCATGCGCATATCTGCATACTTGTCCGATTGGACGATGCGCACCGTACCTTTGATCTCGGCGACGACTGCTTCCCCTTTTGGCATTCGACGGGATTCGAAGAGTTCTTCCACGCGCGGCAGGCCGGTGGTGATATCGCCACCTGCAGCAACACCCCCGGTATGGAAGGTACGCAGGGTCAACTGGGTGCCCGGCTCGCCGATGGACTGGGCGGCCACAATACCGACTGCCGAACCCATTTCAACCATGGTACCACGCGCCATGTCGATACCGTAACATTTTGCGCAAATGCCATGGGTCAGTTCACAGGTCAGGGCGGAGCGGACTTTGACTTCCTCAACGCCGGCCACGGAGATCTTGCGCGCCAGTTCGTGGTCCAGGGGGTCGTCCCGTTCAGCCAGCACTTCCCCGGTTTGCGGGTCGAGGACACGTTCGGCAACCAGCCGTCCATATAGACGTGACATCATGGATTGGCCGGCGACATCGTCATTCCGGCGGATCCAGATGCCCAGGTGGGTGCCACAGTCGTGTTCGTTGATAATGATATCCTGGGCAATATCCACCAGGCGGCGGGTCAAATAACCGGCATCGGCAGTACGCAGAGCAGTATCAGCCAGACCCTTGCGAGCGCCATGGGTCGAGATGAAATATTCCTGGGCGGTCAGGCCTTCACGGAAGTTCGAACGGATGGGCATGGGGATGATGCGACCAGACGGGTCTGCCATCAGGCCGCGCATGCCGGCGAGCTGGCTGATGGGGCCGAAACCACCCTTGGTGGCGCCCGAGTTGGCCATGGTGGCCAGGTTGCCATCCGGGTCGAGGTAACTCTTGACAGCCTTGGCAACATCGTTGGTGGTCTGCTGCCAGGTCTGGATGATGCGCTCGTTCTGTTCCTGTTCGGTGAGCAGGCCACGCCGGAAATCGCGCTGGACCAGCTCGACATCCTTGAGGGCTGCATCAATGATCTCCGCCTTTTCCGGCGGGATGGTGATATCGCTGACGGCGATGGTCGTACCGGAACGCATGGCATATTCGAAGCCGATGCGCTTGATGGCGTCGGCTGTCTCGGTGGTTACATCCTGTCCATAAAGTTCATAGACTTCGGCAATCAGGTCTTTAATGCCACCTTTTTCCAACTGGCGGTTAATAAACTGGACCTTGTCGGGCAGGATACGGTTGAACAGGACACGCCCGACGGTCGTTTCGATGAGGCGGGTTTCCGGCTCAGGCAGACGGTCATTTTTGTCGTCATACCAGGTCAGCATGCGGACCTTGATCTTGCTATGGAGCTCCACCTGGTTCAACTGGTACACCAGGTCGACTTCATCAATATCCGCGAAAGCGCGCCCATCGCCCTTGTGGTCACGGGCGTGCAGCATGGTCATGTAGAAAACACCCAGCACCATATCCTTCGAGGGGGCAATGATCGGTTCCCCATCGGCGGGTTTGAGCAGGTTCCTGGAGGCCAGCATCAGACGGCGAGCCTCCTGGACGGCCTTGTCAGAAAGCGGTACATGAACAGCCATCTGGTCGCCATCGAAGTCGGCGTTGAAGGCGGTACAAACCAGCGGGTGCAACTGAATGGCCGACCCTTCGATCAGGACCGGCTCGAAAGCCTGAATGCCCAGGCGGTGCAGGGTGGGAGCACGGTTCAACAGGACCGGACGATCCTTGATGACTTCTTCGAGGGCTTCATAAACTTCGGGCCGGTTGCGTTCGATAAAGCGGCGGGCACCCTTGACGTTGGCAGCATAGTTGTGGGATACCAGCCGGGCGATCACGAACGGGCGGAACAATTCCAGCGCCATGGCCTTGGGCAGACCGCACTGGTAGAGCTTGAGCTGCGGGCCAACCACGATGACCGAGCGGCCGGAATAGTCCACGCGCTTGCCAAGCAGGTTACGGCGGAAGCGGCCCTTCTTGCCTTTGAACATGTCGCTGAGGGAACGCAACTCACGCCGGCCGCGCCGGGAAAGCGCCTTGCCGCGCTGGGAATTATCGATGAGGGAATCGACCGCTTCCTGCAACATACGCTTCTCATTGCGGACAATGACATCCGGCGCACCCAGTTCGAGCAGGCGCTTGAGACGGTTGTTGCGGTTGATGACGCGGCGGTACAGGTCATTCAGGTCGGAAGTGGCGAAACGGCCGCCATCCAATTGCACCATGGGGCGCAGGTCGGGCGGGATGACCGGCAGGACGGTCAGGATCATCCATTCCGGGCGATTCTTGGAGCGACGGAAGGCTTCGGCAACCTTGAGGCGGGAAGTGGCTTTCTTGCGCTTCTGCTTGGACTTGGTGGTCCTGACCTCTTTCCAGAGTTCCTCGGAAAGCTTATCCAGGTCAAGACGGCGCAGGATATCGTAGAAAGCTTCAGCGCCCATATCGGCGCGGAAGACCTGGCCCCAGCGCTGCTTCAGTTCCCGGTAGCGGATCTCACCCAGGAAGGTAAAGGGCCGCAACTCGAGCAACTCGTCACGCTGGCGGGCGTTGGCATCATGGCTGGAGGAGGTCTGGTCTTCGAGTTCGGAGCGCAATGCGTTCATCTGCTCGTCGGCCTCCGCCTTGAATTTGGCGGCCTCCATCTTGACATCTTCCAGGGCGCGTTGCTTTTCGTCTTTTAGTTCGTTCTCGATGCCATCCAAGCGTCCCTGGACGAATTTCTGCACCCTGGTCAGATGGGTTGCGCCGACCTTGATACCGGCATCTGCAATCACCGTTCCGGTGTCACCAAAGACGACCGCCTCATTGAGCAGCTTGCCTTTGTTCTCCTGCAAGAAGTGCTCCAGGCGCTGCCCTTCCTGGATGATGGGTTCCAGCTTGGTGGCGGTCTGTTCATCATACTGGCGCTCCAGTCCGGATTTCTTCTGCTGGAGTTCGGCCAATTTCTTGTCACGCCCGGTCTTGATCTCGGCGATCTTATTGTTGATGAGGCTGGCCTGTTCCCGCTCCGAGACGGAGATCTCATCCTCGAGACGTTTGAGGGCCTTCTGGCGGGCGTCCTCGTCCACATAACTGACGATGTACTGGGCAAAGTAAAGGACCCGGTCGAGGTTGCGGCGCGAGACATCGAGCAGCATGCCCAGGTAGGAGGGGATGCGGCGGGTGTACCAGATGTGGGCGACCGGCGTAGCCAGCATGATATGACCCATGCGTTCCCGGCGCACGGAGGAGCGGGTCACTTCCACGCCGCATTTATCGCAGGTGATGCCTTTGTAACGGGGATTTTTATACTTGCCGCAGTAGCACTGCCAGTCACGGGTGGGGCCAAAGATGGCCTCGCAAAACAACCCGTCCTTTTCCGGCCTGAGCCTGCGATAGTTGATGGTCTCGGGTTTTAATACCTCGCCATACGACCAGGAAAGGATCGTTTCGGGCGAAGCCAGACTAATCCGTAATGAAACAAGTCCCTTGGTTTCCACTAGGCAAGCTCCTTATTTATAAATAGGACCTGCAACTGATCATCCTGGCTAAGAATTCCGCCAGCGCCAGAGACAAGCAAAAGCAAGCGCTATGAAGCTGGTTGCTTCAAGCGCTCGCTGGTTGGTCGCAGATTTAGTTTATCTCTCAACGGGGGGAATTATACATGTCTGGTCATATTACGTCAAGTGGCGGAACGACCAGAATATAATCCTAATCAAATTTTAACATCTGCAGGATATCTGCCAGGCAGAGGTCGAACATTTCCTGCATGATCGCCTGCGGGACACGATACCGGCCGCCGAAGGAGCCATCCCCATAGACCTGACGGGTTGTTTTGGCGTCCAGGATATCCGAGGGGACGTGCGGGGGCAGCTTCTCCCCTTCCGGCAGATCGGCAACGATGGTGAACGGGAAGGCTTCCAGCCAGTTGGCATGGCAGGGTTTGAGGGCGTGCCGCAATGCGACTTCCTCCACGCTGCGGGACAGCCACCAGGCGTACCACTGGATCTGCAGAGGGGGGAGCAGGTTGGCGAGTTCCCCCAGGCGCATTTTGAGGCCGGTGTTGCCGCCGTGGCCGTTCAGGACGAGAATGCGCCTGAAGCCATGACCATGGGCTGAACGGAGCAGGTCTTCCGTGACGTCCATCAGGGTGGAAAGACGCAGGCTGAGGGTGCCGGGATAAGCAAGAAAGTAGGGACTGGAGCCGAAGTTCACGGGCGGGGCCACCAGCACGCCGGTCTTTTGCGAAGCGGCCTCCGCCAGGGCGAGCGGAACTTTAACGTCCGTGAGCAGGGACAGGTAGCCATGCTGTTCGCAGGCCCCGATCACCAGCATGAGCCGGTCATCGTGCTTGAGATATTCTTCGACATCCATCCAATTCAGGTCTTCGATGCGCATACAGTCTCCTTATGATTCAATTGGAGAATCCGAAGTCTGGAGACTTCGGACTCCGAAAGGTAGTTTCAGATCAGGGCACCAAAGGATTAAACCGGTACTTATAAACATTCCTTTCCCGGATGTCCACGGAATTTATTTTTCAAAGTTCCATACCTTATGGCCACCTGACAATTTTGGGGTTTTTTCAAAACTGGTGGTCTCGATACGACAGAAAAGGAGCGCCTACTCGACCAACGATATGCCCATAAAGTAACCCATCAGATCGCCAGCCAACCTTTTTGATTATACCTTTCCAACTAACCAAGTGCCGTATAATGGCAGGGATGCCACCCAACCCGATCCCTGCGATCCCGGCCCTGTTCCTCGAACGCATGAGGCGCCTGCTCGGCGACGAGTACGCGGCCTTTGCCTCGGTGTTGGAAGAAGAGCCGGTGGGCGGGTTGCGCGTCAACACACTGAAGCTTACGGCGGAGGAGTTTGCCAGACTAAGCCCCTTTCCGCTCGGGGACAGGGTGGAATGGTGTGATCCGGCTTTCATCCTTCCGACTTCCGACCTTTCCTTTGGCAGCCATCCCTACCACCTGGCCGGGTTGTACTACCTGCAGGATGCCTCGGCGATGGCACCTGCAGAACTGCTCATGGGGGCGCCCTTCCCCCTGCGCCCGGAGGCCTTCCGGGAAAATATGCGCATCCTGGACCTGGCAGCCGCCCCGGGTGGAAAGACCACAGGCCTGGCCGCTCTGATGCAGGGGCACGGCCTGCTGGTGGCCAATGAGATCAAGGATAAACGCGTCGGGCACCTGGCAGTCAACGTGGAACGCTGGGGGGCGGGCAACGTGGTCATCACCAACGAGACCCCGGAGAGGTTGGCGGATCACTTCGGGGCATCGTTCGATCGCGTCCTTGTGGACGCGCCCTGTTCGGGCGAAGGCATGTTCCGCAAGGATATGGAGGCACGCCGGGATTGGTCGCCGGAAATGGTGGCGGGCTGCGCCATCCGCCAGCGCAACATCCTGCGGGTGGCTGCCAAGCTGGTCAGACCGGGCGGATATTTGCTCTATTCCACCTGCACCTTTGCCCCGGAGGAAGATGAAGGGGTCATCAACGGCTTGATTCATGCACCGGTAGGTAGGACATCAACGCAATTTGAGGTGGTGAAGCTAGCGCAAATGCCGGGGTTTATGCCGGGCAGACCGGAATGGTTGGAATCAAACGAGGAACAAATTACAGATGAATGCCTGCGCGGGGCGGTGCGACTCTTCCCACACCGGGTGACGGGGGAGGGGCATTTTATCTGCCTGTTAAAGAAGAGTGAATCCCCAGATGAGGAAACCCCCAATACCCAACCCCCAAAATCCAGGGGCAAGCGAACGGGTACAGGAGAACGGAGGCAGGCCAACTGGAAACCTGACCGGCTGACCAATCCATCCACGGCGCAGGAGGGCTTGTGGCAGGAATTCGCCGGGGAAGAGTTGATGGCCGATCTACCGGCAGACCGGCTGCGGGTGCGAGCGGAACGCCTGTACTTCATCCCCGGAGAATTGCCCGATTTCGGATCCTTACGCGTGCTCCATCCGGGTGTCTGGCTGGGGACGTTCAAGAAGGAGCGTTTCGAGCCGGCGCACCCGCTGGCATTGTTCCTGCGGCGGGGACAGGCCAGGAATGTGCTGGACCTGAGGGCGGACAGCCGTGAGATGGGGGCTTACCTGCGCGGCGAAAGCATCCCTTCCCAAGGCCCGCCCGGCTGGACGCTGGTCACGGCGGAGGGTTGGCCACTGGGCTGGGGCAAGCGCGTGCAGGGATTGCTCAAGAACCATTACCCGCGCGGCTGGCAGATGCATTCCTGACAGGAATAAAGCATGTCCATCAACATCCATTTCAGCGAAGAAGACTGGCAACGAATCAGGGTTGATTGGAATGCCTGGTGGGCGGGCGAGTTGGAGCGCCCGCTGCTCGTGCTGGAAGTCACCGAACCCAACCCGGCCCACGACTGGAGCCACCTTACCAAATGGGGGCTGGACACGCCCGTCGACCAGGTGCTGGATAACGCCCAAGGCATCCTGGAGGCGACCGCCTGGCTGGGGGATGCCTACCCAAAGTGGTGGGTCAATTACGGGCCGGGGATCATGGCAGGCTTTCTGGGTTCACACGTCAGTTATACGCCGGACACCACCTGGTTCCTGCCATTGGAGGGCGTGAACACGTTGGGTGAGATCCACCCGGTCTACGACCCGGCCAATCCCTGGTGGCGGCGTGTGCTGGAGACAAGCCGCAGGGCGGTGGAACGCTGGGGAGACCAGGTGCTGGTGGGCACCACCGACATCGGCGGCAACCTGGACATCCTGGCCAGCCTGCGCGGCTCCGAAAAACTACTCTTCGACCTGAGCGATGAGGCCGAACAAGTGGACCGGCTGGTGCGGGAGATCACTTCCCTGTGGCTGCGTTATTACGATGAGCTTTACGCCATTACAGCCTCCAGCGGGCGCGGCAATGCCTGCTGGGGCCCGGTCTGGTCGCCGGGCAGGGGTTATATGTTGCAATCCGATTTCTCGTACATGATCTCGCCGCGCATGTTCAAGCGCTTTGTGCTTCCGGACCTGACGGCCGTCTGCGCGGCCCTGGATTATGCCTTTTACCACATGGACGGCAGAGGCGAACTCCCCCACCTGGATCAATTTCTTTCCATCGAACGGCTGCGCGGCATCCAATGGCAACCCGGGGATGGGCAAGCCATGGCCGAGGAGTGGCCGGAGGTGCTCCAGCGCATCCGGGCGGGTGGCAAACTGGTGCAGGTCTTTGTGAACACGCAAGGCGCACTGGATATCAAGAAGGAATTGGGTGGAAAGGGCTACCTGCTGAACATTGTCAACGAGAGGCTGACAATGGAAGAAGGGCATGCGTTCGTAAAGGTATTCGAAGAGGCTTAAGAAGGAACGGATTCATGGCAGAATCAGTTCTTTCGGATGATTTATTAATTACCATAGATTTGGATGGGCAGCCGGTCTCCATTGGGTACCTTGATTTCGGAATAATTTTGCAGACCACAAGTTAATCGGATTGGCGGGGAAATTTACCATATCCGGAATTTAATCGGAGATAAATGTAAAACGAAAAAAGATTCACCACAAAGGAACACAAATAGCACGAAGGAAAACAAGAAAACAAAAGAAGAGAACGGGGTAGAGAGAGATGAGAGAAGGAAGAAAGGAGCGGACGGTGTCCATCCCACCAATTCATTCAGGAGAATCTGCGGGTGGTTCGTCTTTCGGACCCACCAGACCGCCCTCTTCATCGAGCAAGACGCTAGCACGCGGGTCTTCGCAGGGCTCGATGCGGCGGGCGAAGATCAAGTAGCCGGTATGCGCGATCATCCGGTCGGTGGGACGCAGGCGGGTGGGTTCCGGTTTGTAATAACGCAGCATGAGTTCGCACACTTCGATGAAAGCAAAATGTTCGCGGCGTAGGGAATAGAGCAGTTTTTCCACCTGGTTGAAAGTGGGCACCAGGTTGCAAAAGAAGCCACCCGGCTTGAGGGCAGCCCGGACCTGCTGGATGTAATCCCAGGGGTTGGGTACATCCAGGAAGGCGGCGTCCACGTTGGTTACGGAAAACCCATCGGCGATATCGCCCAACTTGAAATCAACGCGCTCATCCAACCCCAGCCGTTCCAGGTTCCTGCGGGCGAGGGATTGAAACTCCGGGCGGCGTTCGTACGAGACGAGGCGTCCTTGAGAACCGACTGCATAAGCCAGCGCCACGGTCATGGAGCCGGAACCGGTCCCGGCTTCCAGCACCGTCTGACCCGGCCCGACCGACATACTGGTCAGGATGAAACCAATGTCCTTGGGATACATGATCTGGGTGCTGCGTTTCAGATCCACCAGCAGGTCTGCCAGTGAGGGTTGCAGCATGAAGAAAGGGCTGCCTTGATGGCTGAAGACCTGGCTGCCCCAGAGTTTCCCGATCAGTTCATCGTGGTACAAAATGCCACGATGGGTGTGGAACGACCCGCCGGGGACAAGCGGGAAGATGAAATGCTTGTGCCGCAGTCCCACCAGGAGGGCCAGGTCACCAGATTGGGAATGAGTGGTGTTCAAATTCCAGGGCATCAAAACCTTCTTTACCCATCAAGATCCAGCAGGAGTGGTTCCGGGAGCGAGCCGCCATGATGAAGACCGTGCAAACTCAAGCGCCCGAAAAGGCTGCTTATGAAGCAAGTCCGATCCCTCCCACAATTTGCAGAGACAGGTGCTGCCTAGCGGAGAGAAACGGTTCGATCCTCGATTGCATGGGCGATCCTTTCCTGTAATCTTATCATGAAAAGCGAAGGAGCCGCCGCGCAGGGAACAGGCTGTAAAAGCGATGGACGGGTTGACATTAATGTGATTTTAAGGTCTTGACGGAATTTCACCCGCCAGATAAAATGTGGATTGCAGGTGGTAAGTGTTCGTGCTGGAATTCGCAGGAAGCCGGCCCAAGAGCAATCCACGAGGGCCGGTGTTTTTTAAGCAAACATAGTCGCAGCACCTCGTCCGCACTGAATACCTATCACCGTCATCCTATTCTTTTTTTGTTCACAGTAAGGAGAAGCAATAAAATGGCAGAGCGTGTGACCGGTACGGTCAAATGGTTCAATGCGTCGAAGGGCTTCGGCTTTCTCGCACGCGAGGGTGGCCCGGACGTTTTCGTCCACTATAGCGCCATAGAGTCTGAAGGGTTCCGCACCCTCCAGGAAGGCCAGCAGGTTGAGTTCGAAATCGAACAGGGACCCAAGGGCCTGCAGGCAGCTCACGTAAAACCCCTTTAATCCCTCAATTGAACCCAAAAATTCCTCCCCATGCCGGGGAGGAATTTCTTCTTTAATTTATCATGGTTACTTTTGGGTAACTTCCACGCGGCTCAGCCATTCACCGACAAAAAGAAATAGGGCGCTGCCGAGGGTCGCCATCCCGGTATTAAGCGGACCGATGGCGGCAAAACTCCATCCGATCAAATCACCGAGGATATGGCCAATCCAGAATCCCAGCCAGGCCAGGATGACATACAGGAACAATTTGTTGAGTCCCCCGTCCTTCCAGAAGTGGAAGGCGGTGCCATAAGCAGAGGATAGGACTATGCCGAATAGAATAGCGGGAACAGTCATATATTGCTCACAATGGTTGATTATAACATATATCGGCTATGCGCAGATTATTGGATCAAACCACCACCAAGCACGATTTCACCATCATAGAACACCACTGCCTGGCCAGGGGTAATATCCCGCTGCGGCGCTTCAAAGCGGAGCTCCACCCGATTCCCTTCCAACGGCGTGACCATCGCCCAGGCTTCCCTGGCGGTATAGCGGGTCTTGATCTGCAGGCGTAACGATTCCCCGGGCGCTTCTCCGGCAATCCAGTTAACCTCATCCGCAGTTAACGCCTTCGAGCCAAGTTCAACCCCGGTACCGACGACGAGCGTATTCGTGGCGGCATCCTTCGCCAGCACATACAAAGGGACAGGCGATGAGATACCCAATCCTTTACGCTGACCGATGGTGTAGTATGCCAGTCCCAGGTGCCCGCCGAGGGTCTTCCCGTCACGGGTCAGGATGGGGCCAGTATGGGCAATTTGAGGGGCGTTACGGCGAATGAAATCCCGGTAATCCTCCCCGGCCAGAAAGCACAGGTCCTGGCTATCGGAGCGCGTCGCAGCCGGCAGGTTGAAGTCCGTGGCAAGGGCACGGATTTTAGTTTTGGGGTATGCCCCGACCGGGAAAAGGGCACGGGCCAGTTTCTCCTGTGTCAGAACATGCAAAACATAGGTCTGGTCCTTGGAATGGTCCACAGCGCGTAAGAGTTCCTGACGTCCGTCCTGTGTGGTGCGCTTGCGGGCATAATGACCGGTTGCGAGATAATCGGCGCCTAGCGCAATGGCATGCTCGAGCAGAATCCCCCACTTGATCAAGCGGTTACAGCGCACACACGGATTGGGTGTAACGCCGCGCTCATATTCATCCAGGAAATACTGTACGATCTCCTGGAGGAATATAGCAGAGATATCCACAACATGCAGGGGAATATCAAGGCTCTCCGCAGCACGGCGGGCGGCCGTTTCCGAATCAGAGACGGGAGGGTGCCCCGGGTCAGTCCACAGGCGCAGAGTCAAGCCGGTAACTTGATAGCCTTGCTGTTTGAGCAGGGCCGCGGCGACCGAGGAATCCACCCCGCCGGAGAGGGCAACCACAACTTTAGGCATTATTAACCAAGGATAAACGGAGATAAACGGGATATGATCGATAAACCATTAATTGCCAAGTGACTTTCCAGTTTGGTCAAGAGTGAAGGTGCCTATCCTGGAGGCGAGGTTTACCAATCGGACAATTTCACCCTTTGTGCAACCGATTATACCCTCGTCTTTAAATTCATTAAAAACCGCCATGATCTGTGCGAAAACCAACGCTGCATAGGCGGGGATGATATAATCCCGCCTGCCATGGCCTTGAACATTGCCGGAAATCAGACTGGCGGGTACACCGTCACCACCCCTGTCTACGCGGGGCCGCTTGACCTGCTCCTGCAGCTCATCGAGCATGCCGAGCTGGATATCACTGCCGTCGCACTAGCCCAGGTTACCGACCAGTACCTGGCCTACATCCACCAGATGCAGGTTCCGGCAGACGAGATTTCAGCCTTCCTGGTGGTGGCAGCCAAGTTGTTGCAGATCAAGTCCGAGGCTTTGCTGCCCAGACCCCCGGTCAGGGAACCAGGCGAAGAGGACCTGGGCGAGGCGCTGGCTCGCCAACTGCAGATATACAAACGCTTCAAGGAACTGGCAAACTGGCTGGATGAGCGCGCCGCCCGACACCTGAAGACCTATTTACGGGTCGCTCCGCCCCTGAAAATCGAACCCCACCTGGACCTGTCCAACATCACCCTGGCTGACCTCATAGCGTCAGCAGAGGCCATCTTTGTCGAGGAAGCCGAGAAACAGGCCCTGGGGACGGTCATCTCCGCCCCACGCATCACCATCCGCGAGAAAATCAATCTGATTGCCGAACGTCTGGGGCAAAACCCCACGATGACCTTTAGCAGTTTGCTGGGTTCCGAACCCTCCCGCCTGGAAGTGGTGGTGACTTTCCTGGCGCTGCTGGAACTGGTCAAACAATACAGGGTCGCCGCCCGGCAGGCGGGACTATTTACTGATATTGAGATTGAAAAGATGGAAGACTGGGGAAAAGACGAGGAATTGGAGATCGAATTCGAGTAGATCCCGGAAATATCAGAAATCTATGCTAAACTTGGGCATTCAAAAAGGAGAATAAGATGAATATTGAAAAAAATCGAATGATCGACCTGGAAGAAGACAAAGAACCGATTTATTTCGCTCCAAAACGGTTGAGTCTGGTCTCGGATGTGGCCAGCATATTATCATGGGTGGTCCTGGTTGGATTCATTGGCGATATCATTGTACAACTGATAAGCCTTCACTCACAGATGACAACGCAAAATTTGACCATGGCAGCATTGGCGCACGAACCGTCCTTTTATGCATACCTCTTTGTCAACCTGATCATTCCGCTTTTGACCGGGCTCGGCTTTTTCGTGTTTCTTCAAGCAGCTACGACCGGTTTGAATGTATTGCTCGAAATGGATTTCAACGCACGCGAGGCCAAAAGCAAAGCCAGTGCTTAGTTCAGAAAAATCGTCGGACTTTGGGCAATTTATTATCAATTCCCAAATTTAAGCATATCCATTGCTGGTTTACGGATGACGCAAACGAATACGCGTCATTCGTTTTTTTATCCCATCCACAAAAGTATAATCGGTTACAGCCCCTCCAGAAAAAGAGGAAAGAATGAACAAACAGAATACCAAACACCCCTTGAACCCCTTCATGAGACCTGCAATTCTCATGAGCCTCGCAATACTGGTGTTAATGCTGATCAGTTGCAACCTGCCCAGCCTGCTGGCAGCCACTTCCACTCCCACCACTGCCTCCACGCCGCTTTCGCCGCTGAATACAGCCACGCCAATGCCTGCTTCGCCGGAACCTGCAACCGCAACCCCGGCTCCCAGTGCCTCTCCCACTTCAACTCTGACCGCCACCCCCTCTGCCGTGAACATTGTCTTCACCACCGGCACAACCGCGGCGGTGGAACAGGGCAGCCTGCAACCCAACCAAGTCCAGGCGTATACCCTCAATGCCGGGCAATACCAACCAATGATCCTGAGCGTCAGTTCACCCAATAATGACATTTAATTGGGTGTCTCTGAACCGGATGGCAATAAACTGCTCGATCCCGCCAACAAATGGACGAACTGGCAGTGGCTTCTGCCCAAAACAGAACTTTACACCATCCAAGTCTTCGGGGGGCCGGCAACCGAGAATTACACGCTCACCACCAAGGTCGCCCAGCGGGTAAATTTCCCGTCGGGGGTAAGTTCCATCGCACTTAGTGGATCCACACCGAATGGATTGGTGTTCTCCTACGCGATCACCTGCAAGACCAACCAAGTCATGACCCTCAGCCTCAATCTGCCAGCCAGTTCGGCCTACCTAGACGTGATTGGACTCGCCACCGGCCCACTCTTGAGCGCTTCCGCCAAATCCACCACCTGGACAGGCAGCCTGCCCTCCAGCCAGGATTACATCATCGAAGTCATCCCTGTGGGTGGGCAAGTGGTCAACTATACATTGTCGGTGAGCGTGAATTGAAATTCCCCATTACGGAACATATTCAAGAATAACGGGCAACCGAATCGTTGCCCGTTATTTATTCCTTCAAGAACTCCAGGAGCGCCTGGTTGAATTTCTCGGCTTGATCCACCGTCACGGCATGCCCGGCCTGGGGGATCAGAACCTGGCGTGCACCCGGGATCCCCTGAACCAGGATTTCCTGGCGAGCCGGGCTAACCGTTGAGTTGTCCGCTCCGGTAACCACCAGCGTCGGAGCCTTGATCTGCCCCAGGCGTTTCTTGGAATCGAAAAGACCCAACGCAAACATGGCTCGACGGTAGGCGCGCGGGTCAGCCTTTGCAACAATGGCAATGAACATCTCGCGCAGCTCCTGATCCTGCCGATCCGGGAAGAGACGCCGGGCAACCATTTGCGCCTGGGCATTCAACCCCAGGAAGAGAACGGCGGCTGTCCTTTGGGCGAAATATACCCAACCATTCCATTTCTCCGGACGAAGTACTGAGAAGGTGCTCACCAGCACCAGTTTTTTTGTCCATTGCGGCTTTTCCAGGGCAAACTGCTGGGCGACCACGCCCCCCATAGAAAGCCCCACCACGTTTGCCGGGCCGGTTCCCAGCTGCTCCAATAATCCGGACATCTGCCTCGCCATACGGCGAATGCTCCAGCCATGTCCATCATAAGGGGATTGACCGAAACCGGGCATGTCTGGAGCCAATGGACGAAAACCGGCTTCACACAACGCGGGTAATTGCAGGGTCCAGGAAGTACAGTCCGCTCCCAGGCCATGCAAGAGCAGCACGGCGGGTCTTCCGGGAGGATTGGGGTCAAGGAAATGCAGGCTGGTCATCAGGAAATCTTTTAACACCAAGAATGTAAACACCTTCCCGGAGGTTTTCGGGCACGGATTATTACTTTTCGATAATCCTTCGGGCCGTGCAGACTAATTTCAAAATGGGTAATCTATGGCAGGGTCTTCCAGACCTGCTGGATATGCGCCCGGTCGTGCCCGGCCATGAAACCGACCAGTTCCTGAAGAGTGGTAGGGCCGAAGATGGCATGCCGGGCCGGGCGGGACCATTCTGACTGTAAACCGTCCAAGAATCCCAAGGTTTCCTTGCGGGCTGCAGTAAAATCAACCAGCGCTCTAGGACCATCCTGGTCCGCACAATGGCGTTCCTTCACCCAGACGTCGGTAACTTCCCCAGCCAGGAAAGGATTCTCCCCGGACAGTACCTTGCGGATACGCGGCAGGTTGACCTCGCGTTCCACATCGCGCAGGTGGCAGATGATCTCGGTGAGGCTCCATTCACCGGGGGCGGGCGTTCGTTTCCAAGCCTGTGGAGGCAGAGCCGCAGTCAAAGTAGCCAGGCCGGCAGGTGTGGAACGCAGCGTCGCCAGCAGCGCCATGGGACTCTGCAAACGAAACCTTGAGCGCATCCGGGGAGGCCGTTTCGAGCCAGTCACGCAAGGAAGCGAGAGGACCCTGCGGGATACCCGCCAATTCTGCAGGAATCTCATCCGTCTTCCGCACCCAGAAGACCGACAAACCGGCTGCCTGGGTGGGTTTGACTTCCCTTTCAATATCGTCTCCTACCATCACGACCGGGTCATCCGGCCAGCCCACTTGCGCAAGTATTTCCGGGTAGTAGGCAACCGTTTCCTTGGTAAAGTGGAAGGTCTCGTAGGAGGTCACCAGCGCAAAGGGATATTTTTCCGGCGGCAGGCCGGCCCAGCGCAAGCGGTGCTGGATGGCTTTTAGTGGAAAAAGCGGATTGGTGGCAATTACGACGCGATGGCCCTGTTCGAACGCCCAATCCACCAGCCGGACGGCTTCCGGGATCGGCGTCGTCAAGGAACCCAGCCTCGGAAAGACTTCGTCGTAGAAATGATCGATACGCTCCTGCAGGAAGCGCCGGTCCAGGTTGAGCCTGGGGAAGAAATGAGCATCGAAGACTTCCCGCAAGGTCAACGCCGGATCCAGGTTGACCATCATGGCTTTTGTGCCACTCATCAAGGCCGGTAGCATTACTTCCGGGGCTATCTTGTCCGCCAGGGCAGCGGAAAGCGCCTGGTAATAAGCCGGGATAAACACCTCGATATTGGTGTTGAGCAGCGTATCGTCGAGGTCAAGCAGCAGGGTAATGGGCATGAACATTTCTCCCGCACTGGCAGGGATTTCCTCACCAAGCTAGGATCATTTTTTCACTTCAAATACAGGTGGAATGGGATGGCAGACCCCGCAACCGATGTGCGGATCGAAACCGGATCGTTCGGTCTTCTCGCAAAAGGCGGTCACCGTGACGCGCGGCTGGAAAGCGGCTGCAAGGGGCCGGCTCACTTCGCCGTGCAGTTGCATGAATTCGCAGGCGTTGGCCCGTTCAATGGCTGGGACCGGGCAGGTACTGCACAGGGCACGCTTCCAGGATGCACCAAGCAGGCGACATTCTTCGCGGTCGCGGCCGCGATAGTAATCACCATAGAAATACTTGCATTCCGAACCGGCTGGAGTTTTCATATTTTCAACGTCCCGCAGGCCTGCGGGACGTTTCCTATTTACACACGGGTGATGTAACTGCCATCGCGCGTGTCAACACGGATGGTATCGCCTTCCTTGACAAAATTCGGTACCTGGACTTCCACGCCTGACTCGCACCTGACTTTCTTGGTAACGCCGGTGGCGGTATCCCCGCGCACAGAAACTTCCGCGAAGACGACCTTCAGGTCCACGTTGAGGGGTAATTCCACGTCCAAGGCTTCCCCATTATAGAAGGTAAGCTTGCATTCCATTCCTTCTTTCAGGAAATTCGCCGAATCACCCAGAATGCTTTTCGGTATGCCAGGTTGCTCGAAGGTTTCATTATCCATAAAATAGTAGTTATCACTATCATTATAAAGATACTGGACGTTGTGGAAATCGAGACGGGCTTCCTGAACCTGGCTTCCCGAGATAAAGGTCTTTTCCAGAGTGGAGCCGGTGCGCAGGTTGCGGGCTTTTATTTTGATCGTGGCATTGCCACGGCCAGGCTTGTGGTGCGCATATTCCAGCACGCGCCACAGGTTTCCATCGAGTTCGAAAGTGACACCTTTACGAAGTTCATTTACATCAATCATGGGTTCTTCCTTTATACGAATTGCAAACGGGCGGGATTATACTGCCAACCCGGCAGGCATGGCAAGGGAGGCTAGTGGTGCTCTTCTGCTTCCGGATGGTCGTGAAGGAGTTCAACCGCATGAGGCAGGACAGGCAGGACCACCCGCAAATTCTCCACGGCGGCCTTGGGGCTGCCAGGCAGGTTAATGATCAGGACTTTGCCCCGGATGCCTGCCAGCCCGCGTGAGAGCATGGCATGCGGCGTGACCTTCAGACTCCCGCTGCGCATGGCCTCGGCCAGACCGGGTGCTTCCCGCTCGATCACCTGGCGAGTTGCCTCGGGTGTGACGTCGCGCGGAGCAAATCCAGTCCCACCGGTGGTCAGGATGACATCCACTTCACCCTCATCCGCCCAGGCAGACAAGGTCTCGCGCAGGGCAATCAAATCGTCCGCTATGATGGCTGTCCGTTCGGCTTTCCATCCCTGGGCTGTAACCTGTTCCACCAGTGCCGGGCCGGAGAGGTCCGGACGCTCGCCGCGGGCGGAACGATCGGAGACGGTAAGAATGCCAAAGTGGATAGACATGGGTGTTCCGGTTAAAATTCCTTGCTATAGGTATAGATGGTATCCATGCGCTCCCATTTACGCTGCTCATAGAATCGCATGGCATTTTCATTTTCCGTTGTTACCATAAGATAACATTTCAGGCAGCCCCTGGCTTTCAGGCGGCGTTCCACCTCATCCATGAGCAGGCTTCCAACGCCCTGCTTGCGAAATGCCGCCTCCACAGCCAAGTGGTAGACAAGTCCGCGCCGACCATCAAAGCCGCCGATGACCGTACCAACCAGCCTGCCCTGTGTTTCGGCCACCAGGAACAGGTCAGGATCGCGCTGGAGCTTTTTTTGGATTTCTTCCGGTTCGTCGGAACGACGGACGTGTATCCCGGAGCCTGCGTTTTCCCAAAGGAGACGGGCAGATTGATAATCATCGGGGTAATGGAATTCCCGTATGTGTAAACTGATATCGGTCATAGGGTCCGGAGGGTTATGCACGCAGGATCTGGAAGAGCTCGTTCGGCATATAGGGTTTGAGCAAGAAGGCGTCCGCCCCGGCAGCCAGACATTCCTCAGTCTTGTCAATGCCGGAAGCCATGATGATCTTGATGCCATTCAAGTCCGGCGTCTGGCGGATCTGGCGGACAATGTCCAATCCATTGCGGTCGCCGAGATAAATGTCAATCATCAGGATATCCGGTTTGGCGGTCCGTATGTTTTCGAGTACGTCGCCGGTCTTGTCCAGTAGTGTCGCCACCTGATAGCCTTCCATACCGAGAAGGGTTTTCAGGAGGGCCACCATGGTATAGTCGTCATCCGCCAGAAGTACTTTCAGCATTCTTTTTTCCTCCCACTCTTTTCCTGGGTTGAAGGGGCTTTTCGAGGGAAGCCTTCAACACATCATTCACCGACTCGGCAAAAATAAACGAAAGCGACTTGCGGACTTCCGCAGGCAGATCCTCAAGATCCATTTCGTTGCGCCTGGGCAGAATGATCGTTTTTAAACCGGCGCGGTGGGCTGCGATCATTTTCTCCTTGATCCCGCCCACCGGCATAACCTGCCCGCGCAAGGTAATCTCACCGGTCATGCTGACGCCCTTTTTAACCGGGCGACCGGAAAGCAAAGACACCAGGGCAGTCGCCATGGTGACTCCCGCGGAAGGACCGTCCTTGGGCTGCGCACCAGCCGGGATGTGCATATGGATGTCGGTCTTGTCATAGAAATCCTTATGCAGACCAATTTCTTCAGCATGCGAGCGGACGTAGGAAAGAGCCGCGCGGGCCGATTCCTGCATGACGTTCCCCACGGATCCGGTGATCTGGAAACCTTTTGCCCCTGGCATTTTCGTCGCCTCAATGAAAAGGATGTCGCCGCCAAAAGGTGTCCAAGCCAGGCCAGGGACCACACCAGGGATGGAGGTTCGGGCATCAATTTCCTCCGTCTCCATGAAAATGGGGTGCCCGAGCAATTCCTTGGCGACCTTAGGGGTGATCCGGACCGATTGCTTTTTTCCTTCTGCAATGTTCGTCCCAATTTTCCGGCAAACTGCTCCGATGCGTCGTTCCAGGTTGCGGACACCGGCTTCACGCGTATACAGGTTGATGATGGTCCTGAGAGCCTCGCTGGTCAGCGATATTTCTCCCGGGCGCAGGCCATTCTCGCGTACCTGGCGCGGGATCAAATAGCCTTTGGCAATGGCAACTTTCTCACCCTCGGTGTAGCCAGAGAGCTGGATGATCTCCATCCGGTCGAGCAGCGGAGGCGGGATTGTCTCCAATTGGTTGGCCGTGGTGATGAAGAAGACCTGCGAAAGGTCATAAGCGACCTCCAGGTAATTATCGCGGAACTCAATATTCTGCTCCGGGTCGAGCACCTCCAGCAAGGCAGAGGCTGGGTCCCCGTGGAAGTCCATGGTCAGCTTATCCACTTCATCCAGCATGAAAACAGGGTTATGCGATTCGACGCGGCGCAAGGCCTGCAGGATACGTCCCGGCATGGCACCGATATAGGTCCGCCGGTGGCCGCGGATCTCGGCTTCGTCACGCATACCGCCCAGTGAGATGCGGATGAACTTGCGTTCCATGGCGCGTGCAATCGACTGACCCAGGGAAGTTTTACCAACACCGGGCGGTCCAATGAAGCATAGGATGACGCCTTCGCGATCACGCCGGATAAGGTCTTTCGAAGGTTCTGATTTATCGTCTTTGCGTTCCAGGCGCAGCTTGCGAACGGCCAGGAATTCCAGAATGCGTTCCTTGATATCCTGCAATCCGTAATGGTCCTGGTCCAGGATCGTGCGGGCATGCGCAATATCCAGGTTATCATTTGTGCCCTGGCTCCAGGGTAATGTGACCAGCCAGTCAAGGTAGGTTCGGATGACACCGTATTCGGCCGCGGCCGTCGGCAGGCGCGACAGGCGGTCCACTTCACGGAGGGCCTGCTTCCCGGCCTCTTCGGGCATTTTTGCCGCATCGATTTTTTTGCGGAATTCATCCACATCCACCGTCTGCTCGTCGTTCTCGCCCAACTCCTTCTGGATGGCCTTCATCTGTTCACGCAGGAAATACTCACGCTGGACTTTCTCAATTCCCGAACGGGCCTGGTTTTGGATTTTTGCACCCAAGGACAGCACATCCGTCTCGTGCACCAGCAGGTCAACCAGTTTTTCCAGCTTGGCTTTCGTTGAATCCAGTTCGAGCAGCGTCTGTGCATCCTGCAACTCGATACGCTGGAAATTGGCAATGGTATAGGCGGTCTGGAGCGGGTCTTCGAGTGAAGTGATGGTTGCCACCAGTTCGCGTGGGATGGAGGTAGTCAGCCCTGATATTTGTTCGAACTGGTCACGTGCGGAACGGGCCAGGGCATCCATCTCCAGTCCGGTCTCGACCGTCTCAGGACTAACTTCGATTTGGGCTTTGAGATACGGATCGGTCTGGACGAACTCGCCCAGGCGGAAGCGTGCCAGACCCTGCACGAGCAGGCGGATGGTATTATCGGGAACCCGGAACAATTGGTGGACGGTCGCGATCGTGCCCACCTGTAAAGATCTGCCGGACCGGGTTCTTCGATCTCCGGGTTGCTGGCCGCCACCAGGCCGATCAGTTTCCCTGGCGTAACCGACACCTCGTCCACCAGCTTGATCGAACGCATCTGGCCTATGGTCAGGGGGACCGCCGTTTGTGGATAGACAACCACGCCGCGCAGCGGCAGAATGGGCAGAACCTGCGGGTATTTAGCTGCTTCCTCTTCTGGAGCAACCCCGTTCGCCAGATCTTTTTCCTGTTCTTCTTTTTTCTGAAGGCGCGTAAAAATGGACGGCAGGAGCAGATCCTTCAGGGACTTATCGGGATCCTGGAGCCATTCGGAGACTTCCAGATGGCCGGTATACCAGCGCGAGGCAGACATAGGCAGCAGTTAACCCTTGACAGTGATATTCGTCGGTATGATCTTGGGCAAGATGACATTCAGAAAGCCGTCCTTGTAATCTGCATCGGCCTTGCTCACATCCACGCCCAGGGGTAATTCGATGGAGGTGCTGAATTCGCCAAAACGGATTTCCATCTGGCGGTAGGCCCTCCATTCCGGCGACTCACTGCGGACGCCGCTGATAACAAGGAAATTATCCTCGGCATTTATGGTGAAATCCGACTCACGCATCCCGGCTACTTCCACCCGCACAACGAAACTGGCTTCCGTCTCGTAGACGTCTGTCGGCGGACTCCAGGCGTAGGAATGCACGCTTACCTGCCACCCGATCACGCGTGACCCGGAAAATGAACGCTCCATTCGAGGATCTGCCTTCCCAAGCAACACAGACATACCTGCCTCCTTACACGAGCGCCGCCCTGGCCGCTTCCAGAACTTCGGAGTAATTCGGTTCTTCTCCCAATGCCGGCATATAAGCCACATAGGTGAGTTTCCCGGTCCGATCGACCACAAAGATGGCCCGGCGCAGGATACGGGCTTCCTTAATTAGTAAACCATACTTTACCCCGAATTCTGCGGACATGTGATCGGAAAGAACGATCACCTGGTCAACCCCGGCTGCGCCGCACCAGCGTTTCTGGGTAAAGGGCAGGTCATGGCTGATGACCAGGATGGCAACATCTTTACTCAAAGCGGCGGCTTCCTGATTGAAGCGCCGGGTCTCGCGGTCGCAAACATCTGTTTCCAACGATAGCACCGACGAGATGATGCGCACCTTACCCTGCGTATCTGCCAACCCGCGGAAAGGAGCCCAATCAAGATTTTGAACGGTAAACTCCGGGGCAGCCTCACCCGGTTTCAGGTCCGCCCCGAGGACGGTAACAGCCTGTCCTCTGAATTTAACAATGCCAAAGCGTTCGAAAGTCATGCTTCCTCCAATCCCAACCCCTCCACCCCCCATCCCAATGGGAGATGCAACCAAATGGCTCTGTCACCCTGGGGGCAGAGGAGAGATCAAAATGAGGCAGGCGCCCCTGGCGGGAATCGAACCCACAACCTACTGCTTAGAAGGCAGGTGCTCTGTCCGATTGAGCTACAGGGGCATCCATCAAGCCACGTAAGGCCGCAGGCCTTTATACACACGTGGCCCGGCGATCGTTTTTAATATTATCTCTGCCGGACGGTTGAGCCGTGCGCCCAATTCCTCCGCCGACATGGGAGTGTTTCCGTTTGCCAGCAGCATGCGTAAAATCGCTTCCACCATCACGGTATGTTCGTCGAGAAAACCTTCCTGCCTGGCACAATGCTGGATAAGCGTGTACTGCAAACCGTCCATCTGACGGACTTCGGCAGTTTCCGGGTCAACCCAATCTATCATCTGGCCTTCCGGAAGGTTGGCAAAAGCTTCCTGGTGTTCAGGACAAAGCATGCTCCCCAAAGCAATATGCCAATTTTCATCGTGGGCCCGCCACCAGTCGAAATCGATATGGAAAGGCATCTGGATGGTCGGCTTGAGCAGAGAGATTTTTCTTAATTCACTCATCCTGGCCCTCCTTATCCGCCAACCGGAAGTGCTGGTCGCCCACGTGTGTGAATTTTCGATCTCTCGCCAGATAGGTCAGTAAAGGCCCCGGGGGGCAACGGCGAATAATATTCAACGCCGAATACAATTCCTGGGCGTGGACATGTCCCTGCACATTCATTTTTACCAATTCGCCCATCATATCTGCAACCAGTTGTTCAAAAGGCAGGCGTTTCCTGGCAATCTGGCTGCTGGCTTCATCCACGCCAGCCACATCCGGAACGGCAATCACCATGCGCTCGTTGAATTCAGTGGTGATGTTCTGCTTCAACATGGCAAAGACAATGCCTCCATCGCTGCCAACCAGCACCGTCCGCACCCAATCACGCATCGGGCGACGGGTTTTCGCAGTCACGGTCACCTGCCCGTGCTTTTTCCCTTTTGCCACAGAAATCAGGCTGCCGGGCATCAATCCATATTTTTGATAGAACTTACCGAGCCCGACGACATAACCATGCTGGCGTACCACCCAGGCTGGCATCTCTTCGTGGGACAGTCCATCCACCAGGCTAAAGCGGACGCGCGGGGTGTAGTAGGCATTGGGGAACAATCCCCGTACACGCGACGAAACCGGGAGAGTACCCGCCCGCCAATGCGGATAACTAAGGCTTATGATAGCTTCATTCACCTCTGCCGTGGGTGCTTCGCCCTCGGCCAGCTCGTCATCCAATTCAGATTCGAGCGCCAACATTTCCCGGGTCATTTCCGAACGATGGTAAGGAATTTCGGTATACCGTAGAGGGGCAGGTATTTGCCTTACATCCTCCGGTTCAAGCCGCTTCAGGAACCAAAGAACTTCTCCAGCCGGACCAACTTCATCAAAACGCCCATCTTCCTGAAGTGCATAGTTCATCGAGAACTCGATCAGCTTTGGATTGACATTACCAGGGAGTTCCAATTGCTCAATCAGGGCCATGGGTGGGAGTGGTTTGCCACCGGCTTCATCCAGCACTGCCTCTGCCAGGTTAAGGTGGCCAACGTTCACATCCACCAACAGAGCGCGCGGGAACCAGCGTCCGGCAACCTGTACAAGGCCCTTATCAGCAACCAGTGCCATCGACAATTTTTGTTCAAGCTCCTGGCCGTGGGCTTTGAGGACATTGGCCGGGTTTAGCAGCTGGTCATCGGCGGAGATTTCAACCGGAAGATTTAACTTGTGATCCTCCAACCCCGCTGCAAACTGACGCGAACTCTCACCATCAAATGCAACCTCTATGACCTCAAACTCACCCAAAGTGGGATTCACGCTGGGTCGAGAACTGGTGACTTTCCCTTTCTTCCAGTTCAACGCCGGAAAAACCAGTTTTTCCCCGGCAACATAGCGCTCCCCGGGTAAATAGATCCGACTGCCTGATTTCTGTTGTTTGACCAGCGCCTCGCGCTCATCGCGAAGGCGTTCTTCAACCAAAATGGGAACGAGTTCCGCCTCATTGAGAGGAATCTCGTTCTCAAAAAGATGGGTATTGATGAATTCGAGGTCTTTCTTGCCAGGGGAAAAGGTCTGCCAGTAGTCCGGAGACAGAGAGAGAGGAACGCCAGCCATAGCCTGCCTTGATTTGAGATTACCCGTATGGGTATATTTCCGGGAAAAAATATCCGCAGAATATAATTATACCCTACCTTGACAGGCCCTCTCGCTTGACTTACCATGCAGAGTGTCCTAAAGTACGCCATAGTGACAGTCACCAGGTACATGATTGTCACCTTTGGGGCATAAGACTTGTCCAATCCTTATCGAGGTGCAGGATGCGTATCGGCATGATGACAGACGTGTACAAGCCACACGTCAGTGGCATCACCCATTACATCTCCCTGAACAAGGCATATCTTGAGAAAGCCGGCAATGAGGTGTTTATCTTCACGTTCGGGGACCTCGACTACATGGATGATGAAGAGGGAGTGGTGCGTTCGCCTGGATTCCCGCTGACAGATACCGGCTACACCCTGAGTTTCCGTTACAGTCGCCAGGCGAAGGCCCTGCTGCAGACCATGGACCTGGTGCATGTCCACCATCCTTTTCTTAGCGGGCGTCTGACGCTGAACTATTGCCGTCCGCTGCGTATCCCAATCGTCTTTACCAACCACACCCGCTACGACCTGTACGCCCAGGTCTACCTGCCGCTCGTGCCGGAAGAGTTAAGTGATACCTTCCTGCAGAGCTACATGCCAACTTTTTGCCAGGCCGTGGACCTGGCAATCAGCCCTTCGGCTGGAATGAGAGAAGTCTTGAAGAAATTGGGCGTAAGCAGTCCCATTGAGGTCATCCCCAACGGCGTGGATCTGCAACTCTTCCGCCGCACCGACCAAGAAAGCCGTGCGAAATTTGGATTCCGGGAAAATGACATCCTTCTCGTCTATTGCGGGAGGTTGGGACCGGAAAAGAACCTGGATTTTCTTATCCGTGCTTTTGCCGGGACTGCCGAAGCCATCCAGAACAGCCGCCTGCTGATCGTCGGTGGTGGACCGGAAGAACAGTCATTGAAACAGTTGGCGTCCCAGACCGGTGCAGCCAGCCGCATCCTTTTCACCGGCATGCTCCCTTACAATGAGATGCCCCGCACCCTGTCCATGTGTGACATCTTTGTGACCGCCTCCGTGACAGAAGTCCATCCGCTTTCCGTGGTTGAAGCAATGGCAGCCGGCCTACCAGTAATAGGAATCCATTCCGTCGGTGTGGGCGATACGGTTGAGGATGGCGTCACCGGTCTCCTTTCCAGTCAGGACCAGGCCGCCTTTGCTGCCCTCCTGACCCGCCTTTGCATGGATGGGGATCTCAGGCGCAAGATGGGCGCGGCCGCCCGCAAGAATTCGGGGAAATATGCCATTGAACATACCTCGCAAATCATGCTCAAACGCTACGAGAGACTCTTGACCGAGTTCGCCCCCCATCGCCGTGGTCTGAGTTACCGCATCTGCAACCTGGTGGAAAAGCTGCGCACATGACCAATCAGAAGCAAGCCTTTGGCCAGTGGGGCGAAGAGACCGCGGCCGGTTACCTTGAAAGTAATGGTTACACCATCCTGGCACGCAACTTCCACTCGGCGCACGGTGAGATTGATATCGTGGCCAGCAAGGAGGCTGCGCTCATTTTTGTCGAGGTGAAAACGCGCAGTTCACACGCATTTGCCTACCCGGAAGATTCCGTTTCCCGGCGCAAGCAGGCCCACTTGCTTTCCGCGGCCGAAGATTACCTCCAGGAGCATCCCGACTGTGCCGAAAACTGGCAGTTTGATGTCATCGCGATCGAGAGAAAATCCGACGAACCTCCTGAGATTGTGCATTTTGAAAATGTCATCTCGTAATCCATCCGACCCTAAAAGTGTTAATGGATCTTTAGGGTCTGCTCCTCTGATTGTCATCGTCGGGCCAAGCGCGGTTGGCAAGACCGGGATTTCCATACAATTGGCCGAACGCCTGGGTGGCGAAATCGTCTCGGCAGATTCGCGTCTGTTCTACCGCGGCATGGACATCGGTACTGCCAAGCCCACAGCGGAGGAGCAAAAGCGCGTACCGCACCATCTGATCGATGTGGCCGACCCGCAAGACACCTGGAGCCTAGCCCTGTTCCAACAGGCCGCAGCAGAAGCCATCGCCGCCATCCACGGGCGCGGGCATCTACCCTTGCTCGTTGGCGGGACTGGACAATATATTCACGCCGTGACGCATGGCTGGACCCCCCCGGTCACCGGCCCGGACGCGCACATACGGGCGGAATTGGAAGCCGAGGTAAAGGAAAAAGGCTACCTGGCCATGCATGCGAAGCTGCAAGCTCTCGACCCCGTTGCCGCTGAAAAGATCGACCCGCACAACGTGCGGCGCACGATCCGGGCGCTGGAGGTCATCCGCCTGACCGGAAAGAAATTCTCCGAACAGCGCGGAATTGCTGAGAGTCCCTACCACCTGCTCACGATCGGGCTGATGCGCCCGCGTCCAGAACTCTACGCACGGATTGACGCGCGCATAGAGTCCATGTTTACCCTAGGCCTGCTCGATGAAGTGCAACACCTGCTCAATTCGGGTTATTCCCCTGAACTCCCGACCATGTCCGCAATCGGGTATCGGGAATGCGTCAAAGTGCTGAATGGACTCATGGATGTGGAGCTGGCCAAAGTCGAGATGCGCCGGCTGACACGCAGCTTCGTGCGCCGCCAGGCCAACTGGTTCAAGCTGGAAGACCCTTTCATCCATTGGTTCGAGGCGGGCAGGGACAGCCTGGAAGAAATCGAAAACACCATCCGCTATTTTTTGATGAAAGACACGCAAGTTCATCCATATTCATAAATAAACCAGCGAAAGGAAATCACCATGGACGTTCAAATCCGAGAAGTGACCACCCTGAAGGACCTGAAAGACTTCATCCGTTTTCCCATGCGGCTCTACAAGGACAATCCGTACTATGTCCCGACGTTGATCTCCGACGAACTGAACACCTTACGCAAAGACAAGAACCCGGCTTTCGAAACCTGCGAAGCACGTTACTGGCTGGCGTACCAGGACGGTTCCATCGTTGGCCGGGTGGCTGCCATTCTAAACCATCCCCATATTGAAAAATGGGGGCAGCCGTATATGCGCTTCGGCTGGCTGGATTTCATCGACGAACCGCAGGTCTCCGCCCTGCTGCTTCAGAACGTGGAAACCTGGGCGAGAGAGAAAGGCATGACAGCCGTGCACGGGCCGCTGGGTTTCACCGACATGGATCGGGAAGGCATGCTCGTGGAAGGCTTTAAAGAGCTTGCGACCATGGCAACTTATTACAACCATCCCTATTACCCCGCCCACCTGGAAAAGCTTGGCTATGTCAAGGACACCGATTGGGTGGAATATGAGATCAGCATGCCAGAGGTACCGAACGAAAAGATCGCACGCATGGCAGCCATTGTCGAGAAAAGAAACAAATTCAAATTATTGGAAGTGCCAAACAAGAAGGAACTTTTGAAACATGCCAAGGAGCTGTTCCAACTTCTCGAGGATGAATACAAGCAACTGTACGGTACCGTCCCGCTGACCCCCAGGCAGGTGGATGCCTACATTGCCCAGTATTTCGGTTTTGTCACGCCTGACTTCATACCAATGGTCTACAACGAGAAGAACGAGATGGTCGCCTTCGGGATTGCGCTGCCGTCCCTCTCGCGCGCATTACAAAAATCGCACGGGCAGCTTTTCCCCTTCGGTTTCTATTACCTGCTGAGAGCCCTCAGGAAGAACGACCGCGCCGATCTGTACCTGGTGGCGGTCAAGTCCGAATACCGCGGTTCGGGGGCCAATGCCCTCCTGATGAACAGCATGTACGAAGTGTTCCGGAAAATTGGGGTCAGGAAAATCGAAACCAACCCCGAGCTGGAGACCAACCACCTCGTTCAGGGACAATGGAAATACTTCGAAACCCGCCAGCACAAGCGCCGGAGAGTCTTCATCAAGCGGCTTGGGTAACCGGGAGAATAATATGAGCGACTACATCCGCACCACCCGGGAATGCCCGGTAAATCAGATCCATCCAGACCTGTCAAAAGCGATCCTGGAATATTTTCAAACGCATCAGCTGGGAGATGTGGAGGCTCGTTTGTTTTTATGCTGTGAAACCATCTCTGAGAAGAAAAACCCGGGCACACTTGCCACCCTACTGAATGGCGATATGGATAACTTGATCCATCTAGCAATCGTTCTCACCCCTGAATGGCTGATCTGGGCCCGCAATGGAGATCATTCCGGCACGATCGTAACCGGAGCCAAACTTACTGTGATTTATGTCAAAGCCTTTGTGACCAGACGATCGAAAGATATGGAGTTGGAAGTATCAGGATTTATTGCTGACACCAAGGAATATGTCCGCGGAAATCTGAGGATGGGTCCGGAACTGGCCGCACAGACATTCTGTGAAACGGTCGTGCAAGCCAACCTCAAGGCAAATCCACCTGCGAAAAGGAGCTACCCCAGGTGGTTGGGAGGTTGACCAATCCAAGACCGCATCTCCCAACTACTCCACAACCTGCCAAATCCGTGGCGGTGATTGGCGTCGGGCCAGCCGGGTTGATGGCTGCCGAAGTGATGCTGCAGGGCGGTGCCCGGGTTGACCTTTTCGATGCAATGCCATCTGCAGGTCGCAAGTTCCTGGTGGCTGGCAGGGGCGGCTTGAACCTGACACATTCCGAATCCCTGGATCAATTTCTCGATCATTACGGTTCCAAACGTCTGCAACTGGAACCCATGCTGAAGAATTTTGGGCCTGAGCAGGTGCGCGCTTGGGCGGGCGGGCTCGGCATCAAGACTTTCGTCGGGACGTCCGGGCGCGTGTTCCCGGTCGGGATGAAAACCGCTCCCATTCTGCACGCCTGGTTGGAACGCCTGCGACTTGCCGGGGCGACCTTCCATTTGCGTCACAAGTGGCTTGGCTGGGACTCTGACGGTTCCCTGTGTTTCGAGTCACCTGCCGGCGAAATATCCATCCAGGCGGATGCGCTAGTCCTGGCACTGGGAGGCGGCAGCTGGCCGCAGACCGGTTCCACGGGCACCTGGATCCCACTGTTGACCGGGCGTGGTGTGCCGGTCGCCCCGCTGAGACCATCCAATTGCGGCTTCGACGTTGCCTGGAGCGGGCATTTCCGCACCCGCTTCGCCGGTAATCCTTTAAAATCTGTGGTTCTATCTTTTAAGAATAAGCAAGGGCATGCATTTCAGCATCGGGGGGAATTCATCATCACCGAAACCGGCGTGGAGGGCAGTCTCATCTATGCCTGCTCGGCGCTCCTGCGGGACGAGATAGAAACCAATGGCAAAGCCATTATCCGATTAGACCTTGCCCCCGGCTGGACCCACGAACGGCTGGTCGGGCGGTTGTCCCGTCCGCGTGGATCCCGCTCCACGGCCAGCCATCTTGAAAAATCCGCCGGCCTCCGGGGTGTCAAGGCCGGGCTGTTGTGGGAGTTCGTACCGAAGTTGGATTTCGCCGATCCCGAAAAACTGGCTTCAGCCATCAAGGATTTGCCCATCCCCCTGCTGGCCGCACGCCCGCTCGAGGAAGCCATCAGCAGCGCCGGGGGCGTCCTCTTCGAGGCGCTGGACGAGCACCTGATGATCCGTCTCCTACCGGGTATTTTCTGCGCCGGTGAGATGCTGGATTGGGAGGCACCCACCGGAGGGTACCTGCTGACAGCTTGTTTTGCCAGCGGGCGGATTGCCGGGTTGGGGGCGCTACTCTGGATGGGGATTGATCCATAAAGCTGATTTATCTTCGGAACAGTTTAGTAGACTTCTCACTTTCGCACAATTAAAAATTCGCCTTCTCAATAATTCCAATCGCAACAACCAAAATCGTGCTGATGGTTATAGCGAATCCTTCAGCACGATTGATCAGGGGCGAATGGATGTAGTCCTACAACATTGGGATGGGAAGCAAAGAAGCCATATGGATGAGGTTGAGGAAACTGCTTTGCGTTGCTGCGGCATGCAACTCACTGGTAATAATGGCCAGAAAGATTGCCAGCAAGATCACCATTCCGATGATTGCAACAATCTGGATTCTCCACGGCAGATGGCGCGGCTCCTGCTGAAGCACTGGTTCCGGCGCCCATTCAACAATTTTACGCCAAAATGGAAAACGCTTTTCAAGATAAAAGTCAACGCTATAGGGTGAGCGTCCCAGCACATAATCCATCACAATCAGGGTGCCAAAAACCAGAACATAGATCAGGCCGCCGCCGACATCGGTCGCGCCGGGTGCATATGGGCCTCCGAAGCCCTCCGGCACCGCCCAGATCACCATTGCGAACATCCCGCCCAGCACGTAGACCCACTTCCGCCCCAGCCCGAACAGCAGTCCGAGGGCGATAACGGTCTCAACAATGCGGGTCATCCAAGCGAACAAGTTCGGATTCGGGGTGATCAGTTTGACCCACAAATTGAACCACGGAACCAGCCATTGCGGCTGGCCGGTGACAATGCCCGTGATGTAACTCAGGTAATTATTGTAAAAATCCGGCTGCCATTTAAAAAAGGCATCGATCGCCCAGACCAATCCGAAGGCTGCGCGGATCGCTCCTGCAGAGGTGTCCGCCCAAAATGAAACATCACTGGACTTGACCGGTTTTGCATTCATTTTATTCCATCTCCTTTTACCACTATTCGGACAGGATAAATCTTCTACTCAAGAATAACACATTTCCTTGTTCAATTCAATGGGTGCCTGTAATTCCTCTGACCTTCGACAAATTTTTCTTTGATGCCCCTCACAACCTTCGATGGCATCGGTTGACTCCGAGGCGCCTCTCCGCTATACTCCCCGCATGGCCAATCAGCTCTGGCTCTCCCATTACGATCCCGGCGTGGCTTCCCACATCGACTATCCCGCCGTTCCGGTCTTCCATTTCCTGGATGAAGCAGCCTGTTTATGTCCCGAACGTACCTGCCTGATCTATAATGGCGAAACCCAAACCTACCGCGAGTTGGCCGACCAGACCGACCGCCTGGCCCTCGCACTGATGCAGCTTGGCGTATGCGAGGGGGAACGGGTGGGTATCTGCATGCCCAACTGCCCGGAGTTCGTGCTGGCCTACTTTGCCATTCTGAAAGCCGGGGCGATCATCGTCGCCATCAACCCGCTCTATACACCGCCCGAGATCATCCACCAGGTCAATGACGCCGGTCTGAGGACGCTCTTCTGCGCCGGGAGTCTCTACGACCGGATTAAAACTGCCCAGCCGCATACCGGCATCCGCCGGGTGATCGTGACCAGGGAACCGTACCCGCAGCCAGGTGATTTAAACTTTGAAAGTCTCTTAACTACAAAGGCTGCAAAATCGAACCTGCAAAGTAAAACCACCCAGGAAAAAAATACAACATTTGACTCTTCTGGCAGCTCTGGTTCCTCTGGATTCTTTTCTTTCAAATCCAAAATCAGCCCCGACAATATCGCCCTGTTCCAATACACCGGCGGGACGACTGGCATCGCCAAAGCCGCTGTGATCCGGCATCGCAACCTGGTGGCCAACGCCCTGCAGTTCAAGGCCTGGATGTCCACCCTGGAGGATGAAAAGGAAACTTTCCTGCTGGCCCTGCCAATCTACCATATTTACGGGATGGTTTGCGGATTGTTACTTGGAATGGTCCTGCGTGCCAGCCTGGTGATTATTTCTGACCCTCGCAATATACCCGACCTACTGTTGGCCATCCAGACCCGGCATGTCACTTACTTCCCGGCCGCCCCAACGCTCTACAACGCCATCAACAACGCCCCTGCGGTGATCGCCGGCAAGATCGACCTGACCAGTATCAAGGCCTGTATTTCCGGGTCCGCCCCGTTGATGCAACAAACCAAGCAGAAATTCGAAAGCCTGACCGGCGGACGTATCCTCGAGGGCTATGGCCTGTCCGAAGCACCCACCGCCACACACTGCAACCCATTACGCGGGGAAAACCGTCCCGGTTCCATTGGCCTGCCGCTACCAGACGTGCAGGCCAGGATCGTCAGCCTGGAAGATCAGGTCACCGAAATGCCGGTTGGCGAAATCGGTGAGCTGGTACTCAAGAGTCCGCAAGTGATGCTGGGTTACCATAATATGCCCGGTGAAACGGCGATCGCCTTGCGGGATGGCTGGCTCTACACCGGCGACATTGCACGGATGGATGTGGATGGTTACTTCTACATTGTGGACCGTAAAAAGGAATTGATCAAACCTGGCGGAATGGAAGTCTGGCCGCGTGAGGTGGAGGAAGTCATTGGCTCCCATCCAAAAGTGGCCGAAGTCGCCGTGGCCGGAATCCCGGATGACTATCGGGGCGAGACGGTCAAAGCCTGGGTTATACTTAAACCCGGCGAAACGTTGGAGGAGTCCGTGATCAAAGCCTGGTGTCGTGAACGCCTGGCCGCATTCAAAATCCCGACCACCATCGAGTTTCGGGACGAACTACCCAAGTCCACGCTGGGGAAAATCCTTAAAAGGGAATTGACAGGAAAATAAAACGGACTGCGTAAAATATAAAAAGCCCCCGTTATGAGGGCTTTTATTGCTTTTTTTTTATCTAGGCCGGTTGAGGCGTTCCGCTCTTCTTGGGGAAGGGTGGTGGGAAGATTTTCTCAAATTCCTCGCGATTCAATGACTCCACCTCGAGCAGTTTGGTGGCAATTGCATCCAATTGCTCACGATATTTCTTTAAAATCGCGAACGCCTGGTCATAGGCCTCATCGACCAGCTTGCGGACCTCACGGTCAATCTGTGTAGCTATCGCCTCGGAATAATCACGTTGTTCGGAAATCTCACGGCCCAGAAAGATCAGTTCCTCCTTCTGCCCGTAGACCATCGAACCCAGCTCGGGGCTCATACCCAGGCGGGTGACCATGGCACGCGCCATCTTGGTGACCTGATCCAGGTCATTGGATGCGCCCGAGGTAATATCGTCGAAAACGATCTGCTCGGCAACACGTCCACCCAGGGCTCCCGCCAATTGCGCCAACAGTTTTTTGCGCGAAGTCAGAACACGGTCATCTTCGGGCCGGAACCAGGTTACACCACCGGCCTGTCCACGCCCGACAATGGTAATCTTCTGCACCGGGTCGGCTTCCGGGATGGCGGTCACCACCACGGCGTGGCCGGCCTCGTGATAAGCGATGATGCGTTTTTCTTCGTCGCTGATCAGGCGGGATTTGCGTTCCGGACCCATCACCACCCGCTCGATGGCCTCTTCCAATTCAGGCTGGCCAATGGCCTTCTTGTTGCGGCGGGCAGCCAGAATGGCGCCTTCGTTTATCAAGTTTTCGAGGTCAGCACCGACAAAACCGGGCGTGCCACGTGCAATGGTACCGAAGTCCACGCTGGGCTCGAAGGGTTTGCCACGTGCGTGGACTTTCAGGATGGCTTCCCGTCCACGCATATCGGGACGATCGAGGGTGATCCTGCGATCGAAACGTCCCGGACGCAGCAGCGCCGGGTCAAGGATATCAGGCCGGTTGGTGGCAGCCACAACTATCACGTTGGTATCGGTATCAAAACCGTCCATCTCGACCAGCATTTGGTTGAGGGTCTGCTCGCGTTCGTCATGCGAACCGCCCAGGCCGGCACCACGCTGGCGCCCGACTGCATCGATTTCATCCACAAAGACAATGCAGGGTGAGTGGCGCTTGGCCTGGTCAAACAGGTCACGCACCCGGCTGGCGCCCACACCGACGAACATCTCGACGAATTCCGATCCCGAGATCGAGAAGAAGGGTACACCTGCCTCGCCAGAGACGGCCTTGGCGAGCAGGGTCTTGCCTGTACCAGGAGGGCCAACCAGCAGAACGCCCTTCGGGATGCGCGCACCCAATTGGATGAATTTCTGGGGTTCCTTCAAGAACTCGACCACTTCCTTGAGTTCTTCCTTGGACTCATCAATTCCGGCCACATCTTCAAATGTGACCGTGGGATGCTCACCGGTGAACATGCGTGCCTTCGACTTACCGAAGGCCATCGCGGCATTGTTACTACCCTGCGCCTGCCGAAAAATGAACCAGAACAGGACACCAAACAAGATCACCGGCAGGAGGTAGGATGCCAGGGTCAGCAGACCGGCCCAAGGACTGGGGGGGCTGACTTCAACGGTAACTTTCGCAAGCTGGTCTTCCGTCACACCAAGAGCCAATAACTGTGAGACCAGCGTGGTCTCCGGTTCCATGTGTGACGTTTGCTCGATGGTACTATCGCTGGCTGAGATAACAGTCAGACTATTGTCACTCTTAACGATAATGCGGCCAACCTTGCCGGCTTTAACCTGCTGTGCAACATCGCTGATGGTCAAGGGCCCCTGTGTCGCTGGCTGTTTCTGAATATTGAAATAGACCATTGCCACAATTGCGATGAATAACAGAAGGTAGATAATGTACGACTGATTACGCGATTTCACTTGGACCTCCTGTCCGTGAGGTAGGATTATACCAACCTATGGAACTCTATGCCAGATTCGGAGAATATGTTATACAAAGTTCTAATAAATTATCGTACCCCTGGAAATCAAAGCTTTCAAACGCTCCCCTGGCCTTCGTTTAGTAAAGGAAATCGCCAAGGACGATGCGGGGCGAACTCCTCCCGGGTATTAATGTGGTAAACTTAATCCGTTCAGGTGGCACACCATGGTTGAAAGTATTCCAAAACTCATCCTGTGTATCGAAGACGAACAAGAAATGATCGACCTTATCCAGTCTGATTCTCAGCCGGCGCGGATTTGATGTCCGTGGAGCCAACAGTGGCGAAGAAGGATTGAAGATCATCCGTAAAGATCACCCCGATCTTATCCTGCTCGATCTGATGATGCCTGATATGGATGGTTGGGAAGTGTACCAGCAAATGAAAGCCGACGAAACGACAAAAAACATCCCGGTCATCGTTGTCACAGCCAGGGCGCAGAGCATAGATAAAGTCCTCGGCCTGCATATCGCCAAAGTGGATGACTACATCGCCAAGCCATTCAGTCCACAGGAATTGTTAAACAGCGTCGATAAGGTACTCTCCAGCAGGAAGACCGCCTGATATATTCCAACCAGAACGGGGCGAACTATCGCCCCGTTTCTTTATTGTGTATGAAAACCATCCAAATCGAAAACAAGAACCAGCCACTGCCTGCACCCTTGCAGGCGATTTATTGTGACAGTTTCCTCTGCCGCTTGCGCGGCTTGATGTTTCGGTCCAGCCTCCCACAGGCTGAAGGCCTGCTCCTCGTCGAAGCGCGTGACAGCCGTCTTGATACTTCCATACATATGCTGTTCGTATATATGGACCTGGCGGTTATCTGGATCAACTCCGAATATACCGTTGTGGATAGCGTGCTGGCACGCTCGTGGCGTCCCGCCTATGCTCCCCGTCAGGCAGCCAGATACATCCTGGAGATCCATCCCGGCCGGTTGAATGAATTCAAAATTGGGGATCAGGTCGAGTTCAAAAATGTATAAGCGCATCACCGCTTTCATCCTGACTTTCCTCCTGCTAATTTCAGCCACTCCAGTCTCAGCTCAAACTGCCACTCCTGCACCCGGGCCCATTTACATTGTCCAGGCGGGTGATACGCTCTGGGATATTGCCAGCCGCTTCGATGTTACCGTGGCCGATATACAGTCCATTAACAACCTGTCCACCCAGAATATTTACGTCGGCGACAAGCTGATCATCCCTGGGCTGGCCGGGTTAAGTGGTACCTTAATCACCCAGCCGGTGCCTTTCGGCGAGACCCTGCGCAGTTTAAGCCGTCAATACCGGATCGATCCGGCCACCCTGCAAAAAATAAATCATATAATCAGCCCGGCGGAACTGTACGCCGGTTACGCGTTGATTATCCTGCAACAGGAAAACCAATCACCCTGGACTGCCCGGGCCAGTTTGGGGCAGGATGAAACCATGCTGGAACTAGCGGTCAAGGGGAACAGCGACCCCTGGAGCATTGCCCAAATCAACGATCTCGCTGTACCATCTGCCGGTTTGCCCGGGGACACCCTATCCCTACCGGCGGGGAACTCTGAGGTCGCCGCCTCCGGGCTGCCATCCGCTATCATCTCCGCACAGGTAGATCCGCTGCCACTCGTGCAGGGTACAACCGCCCAAATTAAGGTGGTCAGTTCGGAAAAAGTGACACTTGGCGGTGTGCTGGTGGACCATCCGCTGCATTTCTTCGCCACGGATGCCAACACCCAGGTCGCACTGCAGGGCGTCTACGCTGCGCTGGACCCGGGCCTGTATCCGCTTCGGCTCGATGTCACCAATGCAGATGGCTTGGTCCAATCATTCGAGCAGATGGTATTGGTGAATTCCGGGAATTTTCCCACCGACCCAGGCCTGGAAGTGGACCCGTCCACGATCGACCCGACCATAACCGGCCCGGAAGATCAATGGCTGCTCTCGCTGACCTCTGTGGTGACACCGGAAGAATATTGGAATGGTGTTTTCCAATTGCCGGTCGACAAACAGTATTGCATCCGCTCGGGTTTCGGTGACCGCCGCTCCTTTAACGGCGGAGCTTTGAAAGACTTTCACACCGGGATCGATTTTGGCGTCTGCTCGCAGGCCCATCCCCTGGATATCTATGCCGCTGCGGACGGAGTGGTGGTCTTTACCGGTTTCAAGACGGTACGCGGGAATGCCACGATCGTCGATAACGGGCAGGGAGTTTTTACCTGCTACTATCACCAATCGAAAATCCTCGTTTCCATCGGGGATCACGTTACAGCCGGGGAATTGATCGGAAAGATCGGTGACACCGGACGTGTCACCGGTCCGCATCTTCATTTTGAGGTCTGGGTCAATGGCATCCAGGTGAATCCACTTCAGTGGCTGACCACGGTTTTTCCCCATTAGTTGCAGCATGTGCTTGCTCATACTGCAATGGTTGAACTGGGGACAATAAATGAAAATTTGGTAATTCTTAGACATTGAACAAAGGATGATTATGTATAATAATGCCCCGTTTAATATATCGCATTTATTTTAATTAATCCCCCTTTTAATTATACAATCGAGGGGAAGTAGTTGCTCCAAGGGCATGATGAGCAACTCCTCTCCCATCACCAACAATATAGTATTTCCTGGGAGAATTCTATGAAACGCCCTTACATCAATCTATCCGTAATACTGGCAGCCAGCATGCTCCTGACAGCCTGCGGCGCTACACCGACTGCCGCACCTGCGACGCAGGCTCCGGCGACCCAGGCTCCGGCTACCCAGGCCCGCGCTGGCGGTGTGCCGGCTGTTTGCAAAACCGACGCAATCGGTTGCGCAGTTTTCCTTGCCGGACAAACCATCAAGATCGGCATGGGCGCGCCCATGACCGGTGACAATGCCTCCTACGGCCAGGATATTTCCCAGGCTCAAAAGCTGGCCATCTCAGACGCCGGTAAGTTCCGAGGCTTCTCATTCGAACTGGACGCCGAAGATGACGGCGGCACTGCTGAAGGTGGCGCAGCCGTGGCCAACAAGTTGGTTGTCGACCCGCAAATGGTTGCCATCGCCGGCCATATTTTCTCCAGCGCGACCCAGGCTGCCATCCCCATTTATGAAGCTGCCGGCCTCCCCATGATGTCCCCCTCGGCTACCAATTCCACTCTCACCACGACCGGTTCCAAGGTCTTCAACCGCGATATCTTCACTGATTCGATCCAGAGCAAATTTGTAGCTATGTTTCTTTACAACAAGTTGAATATCAAGAATCTGGCGATCATGCACGATGGTCAGTTGTATGGCCAGGGTCTTGCGCAAATTGTCAAGGATCAGTTCACCAGCCTCGGTGGCACCGTGGTTGCCTTCGAGGCCATCACTCCCGGCCAATCGGATTACAGCGCCCCGCTGGCAGAGATTGCCTCCAAGAAACCCCAGGCACTCTTCTATGGTGGCTATGTCGCTGAAGCAGTCGTCATCGTCAACCAGATGAAACAGTCCGGGCTAACGGGCGTCACCTTCTTTGGTGATGATGGTACCTATGGTCAGGACTTCCTTGACCGCACCGGTGTGAATGGCGAAGGTGCTTATTCCACCTCCCTCATCCCCCCGGCTTCGGATGCCAAGACGAAGTTTGACGCAGCCTACTTAGCCGCCTATGGCCAGCCGGCTGGCAAGCTCTCCCCCTTCTCCTGGACAGGTTATGATTCTGTGGCTGTTCTGATCAAAGCCATTGAGAGTGTGTCTGTCCTTAGCGGTGGCAAGCTCTACGTTCCACGAGCTGCGCTGGTGGCGGCAGTCCGTGCCACAAAAGGTTATCAAGGGTTATCTGGCACGATCACCTGTGATTCCACCGGTGAATGTTCAGCCACAGTCCCGATTTTCAACATTGATCAAAGCGGAAAATGGGTTCCGGTTACTAATAACTAAAGTTGAATTCTCTGCCTACACCCGTTTTTTATATATTCGGGGCGGCAGAAAAACTGCCGCCCCGACTGTTTTACGAATATAATCTATTTATGCCAACGGCAGAGATTATCACCATCGGCACCGAGCTACTCCTGGGCGAGACAACCGATACCAACACCCGCTTTATCGCCCAGACTCTGCGCAGGCTGGGAGTGGATCTTTATCGCACCCAGACTGTCGGGGATAACGCAGGGCGCATTGCTGAAGCCGTGGCCGGAGCCCTTCAACGTGCCCAGATCGTTATCACCACCGGCGGCCTCGGCCCCACCGTGGATGATCCCACCCGTCAGGCAGTCGCCGAGGCTACCGACGCCGTGCTCGAATTTCATCCGGAACTCTGGGAACAGATTATCGCCCGCATCGGCCGGTATGGCCGCACGCCCACCGAAAATCAAAAACGCCAGGCCTACATCCCCACAGGCGCCATTGTGATTGAAAACCCGGTCGGCACCGCCCCGGCTTTCATTTTGGAGACCCGGATAGGCACAGTCATCAGCCTGCCGGGTGTACCGAATGAAATGGAAACCTTGATGACCGGTGCCGTTATTCCTTACCTGCAAAAACGATTTAATCTGAACGAAGTCATCAAAGTCCGCACCTTGCATGTCGGTGGAATTGGCGAAGGTGCGCTTGATGAACAGGTCGGCGATCTGGAGACGCAAACCAATCCAACCATCGGTCTGACCGCGCACTCCGGCATCGTGGACATCCGCATCGCCGCCAAGGCCGGCACCGAAGCCGAAGCAGGCCGGATGATCGCCAATGTGGAAAAAGATCTGCGCGCCCGGTTGGGAAATGATATTTTTGGTTCCGACAGCGACACACTGGAAGGTGTCACGCTTGCGGCACTGGCACAGCGGGGCTGGACCCTGGCCTGCCTCGAAAGTGGACTGGATGGGGCGCTGCTGAAGCGTCTCGGCAGGGTGGGACACCCGGCCTATCGTGGAGGCAACCAGTGCGAACTCCCATTAAGTTCAATGGCACAGGCTATTGAAACGATCCGTCAAGAGTTCAATCCATCCGCTGTTCTGGCGGTAGACCTGTCCATCTCTGGCGAACAACAGGATGTTTCGATCCTCACAATTACTCCGTTCGGCATGCAGGAGCGACATCTTACCTACGGCGGGCATCCAAAAAACGCCGCCCGCTGGGCTGTCAACACATCCCTTGACTGGTTACGCCGTATCGCCCAGGAGGTCAGGTAGCACATGGCAGCTTCATCCTCAACAAGGAAATTGCGCCGCCTGGTGATTGGGTTCTGGGTGGTCGATCTCATGGCCTGCCTGCTGGTGGTGTTGTCAGCCTGGATCTGGAAGCACCCATCAGTAAAGGCATTCTTCATCAGTCCCATACCGACCATGACGGAAACCCTCACATTGGCTTCCACCCCTACTCTCCCTCCCACGGTGACCATTCTTCCATCAGACACTTCCACTCCAACTGATACCCCGACAGCGACTGTCACCCCCACAGAAACACTGACGACCATCCCGTTCAGTGAGGGACCCATTACGATTGGCAAATCGGTGAAGGGCCTGCCCCTGGAGGTCTACCGATTCGGAACGGGACCAATTGAACGTCTCATTGTAGCCGGGATGCATGGAGGTTATGAATACAATACCGTCCAACTGGCCGAGCAATTAATGGCGTACATCGGCCAACATCCCGAGGTAGTTCCATCAAACGTGACCCTCTATATCCTGCATGATCTTAACCCGGATGGCGTGGCACGCGCACTTAACTATCTTGGCAGGGCCAACGCCAACGGCGTGGACCTGAACCGCAACTGGCCAGCCAACTGGCAGAAGGACTGGCCGCGCGCGGGTTGTTGGACGACCACCTACGTCACCGGTGGAACAAGCCCCGCTTCCGAACCGGAGACAAAGGCACTGATGGCTTTCATCCTAAGCCACCATTTCGATGCGCTAATCAATTACCACAGCGCCGCCCTAGGTATTTTCCCAGGCGGAACACCTCCCAGCGACGCCTCCAAGAGTCTGGCACAGGCGGTGGCGGCCGTGACCACGTACCACTACCCGCCCCTGGATACCGGCTGTGTTTATACTGGAGGGATGGTGGATTGGACTGCCAACCAAGGCATTGCTTCATTGGATCTCGAATTGACCAACCATACCGACACCGATTTCGAAATGAACCTGCGTGTCCTGAACGTGCTCCTGAATTGGAAAAATTAAGGGAGATTCCCGGATTGCTGGAATCGAAGCGTCAAATTCATAGAGTATCAACCTTCTCCTTATGTCTGATCTGTTGAAGCAAAACAGGGGTAATTGTTTTCAGGGGGTTTTGGTTATATACTCTATCTATATTCATATGTGGAATTCAATTTCCAGGAAGTAGGAGGAAAATAATGGACAAACAGGAGTTCCTTCATAAAGTGAGTGTTGACACCAATGTTAATATTGAAGTGCTCAAGGAATTATCAAAGAATGACAGAATGTGGACACTGATTAGGGCTGGGAAAGTTATTGATGCAACCATCTTATTACGCTCCATTAACCGAGAATTGGTCTAAGAGAAGCAAAAAAGGTCGTGGAGGCATTTACCGCAGAATACAAATAATTGTTGAGGCAATGAGTAAAGGAGGCCCTATGACCAAAACTGCCAATCTTCTCCTCGTCAATGCGCTCGTCCTGACCATGGACGAGGAAATGCATCAATACGAACCCGGCGCAGTTGCAATAAGCGGGGACAGTATCCTTGCCGTTGGGTTCGAGACGGAAATCCGTAAAGATTATGCCGCCTCGCAAATCATCGATTGTGAGGGCAAAGTTCTAATGCCGGGACTGGTCAATGCCCACACCCATGTCCCGATGACCTTATTGCGCGGTTTGGCGGATGACTTGCGCCTGGACGTCTGGCTGATGGGTTATGTGATGCCGGTCGAACGCGAATTCGTCTCGCCCGACTTCGTCCGGCTGGGTACACAACTAGCCTGCGCCGAATTGATTCGCACCGGCGTCACCTGTTTTGCCGATATGTACTATTTCGAGGAAAATGTTGCCAAAGCCACAACGGAGGCCGGCTTGCGCGCCGTCTGCTCACAGACCGTGCTCAAGTTTCCCACGCCGGATGCCGGATCCTATGAAGATTCGCTGGCCACCGCACGTGATTTCATCCAGCGTTGGAAAGGGCATGCCCTGATCACCCCATCAGTCGCCCCGCATGCTCCCTACACCTGCACACCTGAGATCCTGCGCGCCACCGCCCAATTGGCCGTCGAGTTCGACGTACCTTTGCATACGCACATCGCTGAGACCGCCCTGGAAGTGGAGAACATGCGGCGCGAGAACGGGATGCCGGTCGTCCCTTACGTCAAGAAGCAGGGCTTGTTCGACGCAAAAGTGCTGGCGGCGCATTGTGTCCATATTGATGAGGGCGAGATGCGCACCCTGATGCACGCCGGGGCAGGCGTGGCGCACAACCCCTCCTCCAACCTGAAGTTGGCCTCCGGCTTTGCCCCTGTTCAGAAGATGCTGGATGTGGGCTTGAACGTCGGGATCGGAACGGACGGCGCAGGTTCCAACAACGACCTGGATATGTTCGAGGAGATCCGGCTGGCTGCATTCGTAGCAAAAGCCTTCAGCAATGACCCGACCGTCGTCCCCGCGGCGACTGCGCTGACCATGGCCACCCGCCTGGGGGCATGCGCTTTGCATCTCGGTTCCGTCACCGGGACGCTCAAACCGGGCAAGCGCGCCGACCTGATCATGGTGGATATCTCTGCACTCCATAACTCGCCGCGTTTCCGTCGCGACCGAGATAACCCGTACGCACAATTAGTCTACGCCGGCAAGGCTACCGATGTCAGCGATGTGATGGTCAATGGAAAATGGCTGATGCAAGACCGAGAGTTGTTGACCCTGAATGAAACCGAATTGGTGACTGCCGCCAATGCTTACGCCCGGAAGATAGACATCTTCCTGATGGAAAGGGAACAATCCGTCTTCTCGAAGCTGGTTGCCCTGGGTGGTTCCGCTGAAGAGGAGTCCTTTGAAGTGCAGGTCAAAGTCAAACTGGCCGACCCGGCCCCCGTTCAGGCAGCTCTTAAGCGACCCGAAATTGAGATTCTACGCAAGAAACATTACCACCAGCACGATGCTTACTTTACGTTTGTTGATCCGGCCCAAGGTTGGCTACGCTATCGTGAGGACGAGATTATTGATGACAATGAACAAATTTCCGGTGTTCGCGGACGTCTGACGCTGATCGGTCCTTCCCGGGAGGACGACTTCGCTCACGATGTCCTGTTGTCACGCATCCGCTACTTTGCTCCGGCAACCAACAGCTTGCGCTTCTATCGTGAATATTTCAAGCCCAATTACGAGATTCTCATTGACAAGGACCGTTTGCGCTGGTTGGTGCGCTACAAGGATGAGGAATTTTTTATCAACCTGGATCACCTCGAAACCCCCGACCTGGGGTACTTTCTCGAAATCAAGAGCCGTACCTGGAGCCGCCTGGATGCTGAAGACAAAGCTCAGTGGACCAGCGAACTCATCACCCTGCTGGGCGGATCATTGGAAAAAACCATCACGAAGGATTACGCCGAGTTGGCGGAAGACAGATAAAGGGGGAATTTACATTAAGGGCAATCATTCTGGTGATGCTGTTCCAACGTTTCAGCAAAGTTGTGGAGGCCAGAACCGTCGCAACGCGCCTGAAAATAGAGGTAATTGCTCTGCGCAGGGGCAGCCACTGCCTGCAGGGCTGCCAGACCGGGATTGGAGATCGGTCCGGGTGGCAATCCTGGATGGACATATGTGTTATAGGGGGAATTGATTTTTAGATTGTCCAGGCTGAGCGGGTTGGTCCACCAGGTGGCTTGGGCAGCATTATAGCCTAGCGCGTATTGGACGGTCGGGTCAGCCTGCAGTTTCATGTTGATCCCCAACCTATTATAGAAAACCGAGGCGATCATTGGCATTTCGTTATCCACCATCGCCTCCCGTTGAATGATCGAAGCCAGCGTCACCGCCTGGTAGACTGTCAGCCCATGGCTGGTAAAACCGCTCCGGAGTTCAGGTGTCAACTTGGATGAAAAACTTTGCAGCAATAGGAAGACCAATTGTTCCGCCGAGGTGGTTCGAGGCAGCGTGTATTTTCCAGGGGAAAGGAATCCTTCAGCAGATACGCCGGAGGATAAAAAGTCTGGAGCATTGGCAGGTGTAGAAACAGCCGTCAAAAAAGCCGCGGTCGAAATATCCAGCCCCGAGGTCGGGAGACTCGCGGCGATTTCCTCCAGCCGCCAGCCGGGCAGAATGGTGAACGTCACCTCAGTCAACGTCCTAGACTTCAGCGTCTGGGCGATATCACGGCCGGTCTGCGCCGGGCTAAGTCGGTACGTGCCGGTCTGGATGACGGTATCCAACCCCGTCCAAAGCAGGTAGGTACGAAACGTCTGCGCGTTGCGGATCAGACCAGCCTTTTCCAGGCGGGTTGATATCGTGGGGACGCTGTCACCCGGCTGGATTACAAATGCCTGCTCGGCCCCGGCCGGGTCGCGCGCTTGGGTCATATCACCCGCGTTCCACACCAGATCGAGGGCATAGCTGAAGCGCTGCCAGGAATTCAGCGAGGGGCCCGGGGCGCCGAATGACTGCCAAGCCAGCGCAGGTTCGAGAATGGCAATTCCCACCAGGCTTATGACAACCAGCATGGAAAACAAGAAGAACACGGGAAAACAGGAATGACGACGTTTCATGTTGGAAGATGGGCGTCCAGGTAGGATTGCAGGAGCAGCGTGGCAGCCAAGTCATCCAGGTGCCCGGAGCGATTCTTTCGATTAGTACCCATCTGGATGCGGGCCTGCCGGGCGTCCTGGGTGGTGAAAAATTCCTCCCACAGGATCACTGGAATGGTTGTCTGCATCTTAAGCGCTTCTGCAAAACGCTGCGACCGGCGGCCCTCAAAGGATGGATTTCCGTCATCGGCAAATGACTGGCCGATAATGATCAGAACGGCTTTCCGGGAGACTGCCAATTCGGCCACTGTAGCCGCATCCATCAGGCGTGAAACATGATGCACCACCATAAGCGGGTTGGCAATGGTACCCGTCGGGTCGCTGATGGCCAGTCCGATCCGTTTGGAACCGGGGTCTACTGCAAGTATTCTCATGACCGATTTCAATTGACAGAAGCCAATGCTCATTCTCCGGTGGATACTGCAATACGAAACGGGACAACCGGCAGCCAGGGCCACCAGGCAGGCGTCAGATTAATGGTTGGGTCAGCAGCCAGCCGCAAAGACTGAACCAGTCGCCGGCCGGCATTTGCAGGACTGAGACCTCGAACCAGTTCTATGACCGCCAATGGATCGATCCGGGCACGCACGAGGCGTTGGGCCTGTACTTTCCAATGCGTGATCCCATCCGCGTCTGTCACCGGTACGCCGGAATTTGTCGTCGTCACTCCACTTGAGACGGTTTCATAGCCATCCGGCAGGTTTGCATCCAATGCCAATTTAGCCAAGATATAGACATCCGCAGCCAAGCCATACTGTGCCTGGCATTGCAGATTCATGGTCAGCGAAAGTGTCTCTCCGGTTTGCCCTTCCGCCGGAAAATAAGTCTCGGAGATAACCTGTCCCACCGCCAGGGTATCTGGAAAATACGCATCCTCCGGGGCAATGGATTTCGGGAGAGACGATTTACACTCATCCAGAATCTGAGTGACAAGGGCCTCATGCAGGCGGGTCCGGTCGCTGGCAGTCTGGATGGGGGCAGTATGATCGGAGCCACCCGTCGTCGGGCTGGGATTGGTTGCCGCGAGGCTGGTTCCCAGGTCACCTTCGATGGCGACCAGTGCCTCGGCGGGCAAGTTTCCGGAGGAACCCGCCTGCACTGACTGGACAGGGACATCCAGAGTCTTGCCGGCTCCGGCAGTTATGACCCCATCCTTGGTCGTGGCGAATTGAATCGGTGAGTTTCCAGTCGTTTGGATAACCGTCCCGGCTGGGATGCTCACCGTCCCGGTGGTCAGGTTGCGGAAACGGACCATGCCAGCCGCGGAGGTATTCGGAATGATGACCGAACCTGTGACCGGGGCGGTCTTGGTCCGTTCGAGGACGGTAAAGATCAAGCGGGCCGGGAGATTTCCCGACAGGCTGATCGTGGTTACCTTCGGGCTGGCACTGGCAGAGATTGTCAGGTTTTGCATGCGGGTTGCGGGAGTTAATCCAACCGACGCAGATGGGAAAAAAAGTACCAACAAGGCAAGTACTGCCAGGACAGCCAGCGTAAAGAACGCCAGACGGATGCCCAACAGATTCCGCCAGCGCCCTTCGGAAGGGATGGATTCACGTTGCATGCGTCTCAGGTCGGGAGGCGGCTCCCGCCGGACTGGCATTTCGACAACATCCTTTGCTCCCCAGGTCCTCCGCTGGGCAATGGCAGCCGATTTAAACACCGGAATACCCAGTTCATGCGCAGCCCGACGGATATCCTCCAACGGGGCCACAATGGCAAGCTGTGCCCCCAGGGCGAGGGCATGCCGCTGGAGCAGTTGCAGGTCCAGGGTCCGCCCAAGGATACGGGAGCGACGCGGGTAGACCAGCAGGATGCGCTCCGTTTTCGACCACAACATCTTGTCGCGTATGGAGGTGAAATCGTCGTGGGAATCCAACTGGATGACGTGTGTCTTCATCTTCCCCCATTATAACGTTTGAACGTTCAAACGTGCCACGTTCATCTAACAATGCATCAGGCTAAAATTACAGGAAAATTATTGGCATCCGCAGGAGGATGCTTCGGATACCAACTATCAATCCAAATATTCCCCATTTGGCCGGGGAGATGACCTCGACGCTTTGAGCCATGACGGGAGTAATCACGGACATCCTGCCGGTTGTTTTCTACTGGAATTCCAGCCCCTTTTATGGCTTCGGAGCTGGCACGCTCATGGGATTGGTCACGTTGATTGCCACAATCAGGTCGTTCTTATTTCCAGGGCCGGAAACCAAGAACAGGTACTGAACACCCGCCTGACTGAGGCTTACGAATACCATTGATCCATTCGCATCGCTTTGCAATACCCAATTAGGGGGTGGCAGCTTGTCTTTATAGAAGGTTTCCACCTCCTCGACCGTCACAGGAGCCCGAAAACAATAGTAAGAGCCGATCAATGTTTGTACCACCTGGCCGGCGGTCGCCTGCGTCATCACAGGAATATCCACCCAATTTTGCTTCGGGGGATCTGATGGATTGGGACATTGAGACAACAAAGAACTGGAAAGCCCCTGCATCTTTACTACCTCGGTGGCAGCCACCATGGTCTGCTGGGCTGCAAGAGTTTCCTGTGCCCCGGGCGTGGAATATACCGCCGTCAAGGTTGTGGCGATCCCGGGGATTGAGGTCAGAAGGGGAGGAATCGTGGCAACTGGGGTTGCGGTTTCGCTGGGAAACAGCGTTATGGGTTCCGTCGCAGTCGGAAGCGGTGTGACAGTAGCCTGAAGGATGGTTGGTGCAACCGGCTGGGTTGCCTGGTTCGGAGCAGAGGGCTGGCTCCGGGGGTTGGTCTGCGAGGACAAGCCACATGCCGTGATCAGAAATACGAACAAGACCATTAAATATTTTCTTAGGTGCATTATTATTCTCCAATTGGATAATTCATATCATATATCACGAATTAATGTTTCCTGTCAATAAGAAAAAAGTCCTGACATGTTCCGTCAGGACTGCAATCTATTTTATCTTCGTTTTGACCCGGCTTGAAATTGGTTTATATTTTGAAAAAATAGGCGGACCCATTGGTCCGCCCCTATAAATTGAAACCAAATGACGGGCAGCCCCTGCGGGGTACAGGCCGGTATGCCCCCATAAATTATTTGACCTTCCCCTCGATCCAGGTTTTTACGCTTACCAGCGCTTCGGAGAGTTTCCCAGCATCCTTGCCGCCACCAAAGGCCAGGTGCGGCGCACCCCCCCCACCCGCCCCAAGTTGGCGCGAGATGAACCCGACCAGATCTCCTGCCTTAATGCCCTTCTTGATCAGATCCTGGGTCACCGCCGCCATGACGATCACCTGACCGCTGGAAACGGTGGCAATCACACAAATACCATTCCCAGGGTACTTTTCACGAAATGTATCGGCCAATTGGGCGAGAGTTTCCTTATCCATTCCGGGAAGTTCCATCGCGAGTACATGTACCCCATGGGTAACTTCTGCGGCAGACAGTTGATCTCTGAAGGCTGACATCGCCAGCTCCGTCTTCAGGGTGGCAACCTGTTTCCGCAATGCGGCCAGTTCGTTCTGTATTTGCTCGACCTTTTGTGGAACTTCCTCCACGGCGGATTTGAGCACACTTGCAGCCTGTTTGAGCATCTTGAAACGCCTGGCAATCAGTTCATACGCGCCACGCCCGGTCACGGCTTCGATGCGACGTACACCGGCTGCCGCCGAACTCTCAGAGACGATCAGGAATGCACCTACATCTGAAGTGCGGTCGAGATGCGTGCCGCCGCATAGTTCATAGGAATGCCTATACTGTGGGGTGCCGATGGTGATGGTCCGCACTACATCACCATACTTCTCCCCAAAGAGCGCCATGGCACCTTCGGCCACCGCTTGCTGGCGTGATTTGCTCGTCGACGTGACAGTATAGTCTGCCGCGACAGCTTCGTTGACCAACCTCTCGACGTGCTCAACTTGCCCGGGTGTCATCGCTTCGGGATGGTTGAAATCGAAGCGAAAATGCCCAGGAGTGACCAGCGACCCAGCCTGGCGGGCTTTTTCGCCCAACACTTGGTGAAGCGCGGCGTGGAGAAGATGGGTGGCCGTGTGGTTGCGGCGGATATCATGTCGGCGGGCCACGTCCACTGCCGCGACTGCCAGATCGCCAACCTTCGGATGTCCAAAGACCACCTCGCCCACGTGGACGAGGATGCCCGCCGAAGGTTTGCGCATTTCGTTTACTTCGATCTCCCAGGAACCATCTCTAGCCTGGATTCTCCCGGTATCTGAAACCTGTCCGCCGGATTCGACATAGAAACCGGTTTTAGGCAGCAGGATCTCGACGCGCTCACCGGCTCCGGTTTCAACCAGTATCTGCCCATCAGCAACGAGCACCAGTACCGGACCCTCGATCTGCAGCCAGTCATATGGGTTGTATTCCACCCCCTCCCTGCCAAGCTTGCCCGCTTTCTGGAGATCCTTGAGAATTCCAGCATAGAACTCCGCATCCTCGCCGCCCATCTTTCCCATGGCTCTGCCACCGCCGGAAGCCAGACGGTGTTCATCCATAGCGGAATGGAAACCGGCTTCGTCCACATCCAAATCCTGCTCACGGGCAATGTCGCGTGCAATCTCGAACGGCAGTCCATAGGTGGCGTACAGGTCGAAAACTTTACGTCCATCCAAGGTCAGCTGACCGGATTTCTGAAGTTCATCCAACATGCCCTGTAAATAGGCCGTACCAGATTCCACGGTGCGCGCAAAGCGGACTTCCTCACGGGTCAGGGCATCCAGGATGGTCTCCCGGCTCTTTACCAATTCAGGGTAGAAATCGACATAGGCGGTGATGATGGCTTCGGCAACTTTCGACAGGAAGGGCTCATGCAGCCCAAGTTTCGTCCCGAAGCGGGCTGCCCTGCGGATTATCATACGGCAGATGTAATTACGTCCCACATTGCCCGGGACGACACCATCCGCGATCAGGAAAGCCGCCGCACGTGCATGGTCCGCGATGACACGGTAGGGGGTGAAATTGGCGTACATCTTTTCGGGCGAGTCACCGGTCAGCGAACGCACCGCCTCCAGAGCACCTTGAAACAGGTCAATTTTGTAGTTCGAGTCGACACCCTGGAGCACGGAGACGATCCGCTCCAAGCCCATGCCGGTATCCACGTGCCTGGCAGGCAGCGGGTCAAGGGTATCCTTGTCAATGCGGTTATACTGGATAAAGACGTTGTTCCACAGTTCGAGATAGCGGGTGCATTCCCCATTGACCCCACACTTATGCGGTTTGCCACGCAGGTTGTCGAATTCCTCACCCCGATCCAAATGGATCTCCGAACACGGCCCGCATGGACCGGTGTCAGCCATCTCCCAGAAGTTCTCTTTACGCCCAAAAAACAGAACGTGATCCGGGTTCATCCCCGGCTGCTGCTTCCAAATCCCGGCTGCCTCGTCATCGGTCGGGATATTGCCCTAATCATCCTTGAAGCAGGTGGCATAGAGTCTGATCTTTCGGCAGCCCCCAGACATCCGTCAAGAGTTGCCAGGCCCAGGTAATGGCTTCCTGTTTGTAATAATCACCGAACGACCAGTTGCCAAGCATCTCAAAGAAGGTATGGTGGGTGTCATCCCGGCCAACCTCGTCAAGGTCATTATGTTTTCCGGCCACACGCAAAACCTTCTGCGAGTTGACCGCACGCGTATAAGGACGCTTGTCCGTGCCGAGGAAGACGTCCTTGAACTGGACCATGCCGGCGTTGGTAAATAGCAAAGTGGCATCCCCGCCCGGCACCAGCGATGCGGACGGTACGAAAGTATGGTTGTGCTCGACGAAGAAGTCAATAAAGTTCTGGCGGATTTCCGCACCGGTGGGTTTCTGGGTCATTCGTGCTCCGATTGAGGGCTAAGATGGGCGAATTATACACAACTATGGAAGGAGTGGGAAACAAATACCCAAACCTTTTCAAAACAATAAATCGATAACTTTTGGAGAAAGATGAAAGGATATTTTTTGGTATGATATGGGATTGCCGCTGGGTGCAGACAATGAGGAGATAAATTTGCGAACCATCCTTGGAATCTTCTATAAATGGCTTCCACTTGCCATCGCCACTGCCGGATTATGCGCCCTGGTTTACCTGACCGTCCAGCAATCCCTGCGGATGGGAGCCAATGACCCGCAAATCCAGATGGCGGAGGATGCATCCAGCCGGCTGAATGCCGGAACAAGCGCAGAGTCAGTGGTACCCACCACCAAAGTGGAGATTGCCGACAGCCTGGCCCCATTCCTGATTGTGTTCGACGATTCAGGAAAGGTTCTGGCTTCTTCAGCCACTTTACATGGTGCTATCCCTGCCTATCCAGTGGGAGTTTTAGATTATGTGAGTCTGAAAGGTCAGGACCGGGTCACCTGGCAACCTGAAGGTGGAGTCCGGATGGCAACTGTGGTCGTGCAATATAAGGATGGCTTCGTCATGGCAGGACGTTCCCTTACAGAAGTCGAGAAACGCGAAAGCCAAGTGGAGCTGCTCAGTGGATTAGCCATGCTGGGTATCTGGGGTGCCACACTGATCGTTATCGTCCTGGGAGAGCTGTTTCAGGGTAAAAAGAGGAACCAATCGGGTGGTATACTCGGGTGAAGGAAGGAATTTTTAGATGCCTGATGATTTCCGCCAGTCACGCAAACCGCTCGTCGCGGCGATACTACCAACTTTCAATGAAGAACTCAACGTGTCCGGCGTTCTGGACGTTTTACGCGCCACCAGCATTCTCGATGAGATTATTCTTGTTGACGATGGATCTTCGGACCAGACCGTTGAAATCCTGAACCAGGCAGCCGCTATTGACCGGCGCATCCAGGTAATCCGGCATGATAAGAACAGAGGCAAGGGGCAGGCAATTTTCAGCGGCTGGGCTGCCACTTCCGCACCCATACTCCTTTTGCTGGATGCCGATCTCAAAGGTCTGACCCCTGAACACATCCTTGCATTGTTGGCACCGGTGATTGACCATCGTGCAGATATGACTCTTGGTTTGTTCAAGGGTGGCCATTTCAGCACCGATCTTTCACATTGGCTCTCGCCTTTCCTGACCGGACAGCGTGGTCTGCGAGCGGAATTACTTAAATACATCCCGCGCGAGGCAGCTGCCGGTTATGGTTTCGAAATCGCCCTGACCATTACAGCGGGTAGATATAATTACCGTACCCGTATCGTTGCCCTCAAAGGGGTCTGGCATCCATCCAGCGAATTCCGGTCTGAACGCGGATTCTGGGGCGGGGTGTTCTGGAAGCTGCATATGTACGGTCAGATCATACATGCTTGGATCATCTCTTCCCGTGAGAATTATCCCAACGCAAAGGCTTACTTCTCGGACACCAGCAAACTCTAGACCACAGTGCGTAAATTCATCTCGATCATCTTGCCTGTTCTCCTCCTGGCAGCTTGCAATTTTCCCCACCTAACTCCGGCTTGGGGGATTTCTCCAGCCAATTCTCAGAAATGTTCTTATAAATGGGCCACCCAGCCCCTGCCTGACCTTACGGAAAAGGTCCAGGCTGCCGTTAATGCGGCCGGAATGAGGGACGTCCATGCCACCGCTGAAGTCTACGGAGAGAACTGTATTGATTCCCAGACCAACCAGCCGGTCAGTTTTAATGCCCTGGAGACAGATTTCCATATTACAGCGTATGTTGTTGATCTCACCGATAAAGACGAATTGGGAGATTTGCTCCAAAAAGTCCTGGTCATTCTGGATGTCTTCCCAACAGGAAAAATACCCGGCCCACAACCGGGAAATATCAACATTTCTTTCCAGACCAGCAGTGATAGATTGAATCTCATGTTTACTGTTACGGCCGAGAGATCTGCGCGCTTGCAGGGATTGCAAGGCGCGGCGTTGTTCGAGAAATTACAAAACAAATAAGGCCACCTTATTAATACTCCGCATGGCAATTAATATTCTCCGCATCTTTGGTTTCACCGGGACAGGATTGGTCATCCTGGCCGTTTTTTATCCCATGCTTGTATACCGCGGTAAACTCGGCGAACGCTATTCCCAGCTTAATCATTTCATCTCTGAACTAGGTGAAGTGGGTGTTTCTCATGCGGCATGGTTTTTTAATATGGGCCTGCTTCTCGGAGGGCTGGTTCTCCTGCCATATATTGCCGGTCTGGGAATTGCATTTGGCAGTCTTTTTGGCTGGCTGGGAACTGCGGCAGGAATCATTGCGGTGTCGGGCGTGGCAGCGGTGGGGGTCTTCCCTATGAACAACATGCGGCTCCATGCAATCGCCGCCATCACTTATTTTCGCGCCGGGCTGGTAATGGTCTTCTTCCTGGGGCTGGCCATTTTCTTCCAACGGGCCGGGAGGGCAGTCATCCCACAGGCAGCCAATCTGCTCAGCCTGCTGGCTTTCCTTTCTTACGGAGCGTTTCTGATATTGCCGCTTGCCAGGAAAAAAAATCAAGAAACCGTAGATATCCTTGACCCGGAACAGACTCCCGAACGCCCGCGAGTCTGGGCTTTGGCCGCCCTGGAATGGGCTGTGTTCTTTTCCACCATTGCCTGGTTGTTTGGAATGGCTTTTTTTATATAAACCGGATGACCTGATCCAAAAAGACTGGCGGTAATTCGACCGCCAGTCTTTTTATCACCACCCGTGATGAACCCGCACATTGTTAGTTCAGGCTGAACAAGTTATTCCAATTTTATCAATTTATCCAGTAGATTCATCTCTTCACTTTCTTTTTCCACTTCTCCATCCAGCCAGGCTTCCCGTAAGCGCTGTAGAACCTTCTGGTAGCGTGGCCCCGGTAGCAGGCCGAGTTTCTTAAGATCATGGCCGTTCGTTTTCGGTTTGACGTGGCGCCATTTTTCCAGGTAGTTTCGTAAATTCTGCCGCTCCTTCCCTCCAGAAATAGTCAGGAAGACCGCATAAACCGCGGTCACGGGCAAATCTTCGAGACGCCTCACCCATTGACTTGGTTTCAATCCAACCAGGGATGGCATCTCATTAAACAGAGCCGAGGCGGCCAAAAGTGACCCGAGCAAATTTGCATGGAAGTGCAATCGTCGTTCTATGCCCTGGATTTCGTTTGCAGTAACACCCATCAACCAGAAATGCCAGCCCAGGAAACCCCTGCCAGTGGATGCCGGGATGGTCTTGATGTACCTTTCCTTGACACGGCTAAACCCTTCGTCAAAACGCCCCCGCCGCGTGTCATTCCATGTCAATGCCGGATGGACCGGTTGGAGCAGGTCCAGTTCCGCCAGCCGGGCGAGCATGGCAACGGCTTTTTCTTCCTCCAGGATCAAATCCAATTCATGGCGGAGGCGCTCGGCGGAGAGGGAGTTGATCCACGGACGCGCCTGCGGGATAAGGATCGAAGTCTCGGGGGAGATCTGAAAGCCATAGCGCTGTTCATAACGGACTGCGCGGAACAGACGGGTCGGATCGTTTATGAAGGATTGGGGGTGAAGAACACGTATCAGCCCCCGTTTCAGGTCTTCCAGGGCACCTCGTGCATCAAGCAATTCGCCCCAGTGTTCCCCATCGATGCGCAAGGCCAGGGTATTGATGGTGAAATCCCTGCGAGCCAGGTCATCGCTCAATTTGCCGGTTTTCACGGTTGGCAAGGCGGCTGGGTGTTTATAGGTCTCTGAGCGGGTGGAGATAAAGTCCAGCGAATGATGATCAGAATCAGGTAGAAACCATTGCGCCGTACCGAAGCGAACATGGGCGGTCACCCGTCCTCCGTATCGTGCGGCCAACTCTTTGGCAAGTGCAACGGCGTCCCCCTCAACAACAAGGTCAAAGTCCGAGGCCGGGATGCCCAATAGCAGATCCCGCACGAAACCGCCCACCAGGTAGAGCGGCACCTGCCGCGCTAAAGCCGCCTCTGCCACAATCCGCAGGAGCGCAACCTGCTGCACGGACAGGATTTTATCGAGATCAAATTTCTGATGATTAAATACATCTGGCATGGTTTGTACTCTGATTATAAAGCATGGCCAGACAATGACAACACCTCGCCAAGTCATTTATGCTATACTTTTATTTGGAATGGAATATAAATTTGCGACAGATCGCGCCAATTATTCGGACCTGGCCAGTGGGCACGTTTTCTACAGCCTACCGGGACACCCGGCGTTCCCGGTCCGCCTGGCAAGCGAAATTTACCAGCGTTGTTTGGCATTGCGGGGAAAAGGAGGCTCGCCCTGTACAATCTTCGACCCCTGCTGCGGGGCGGCTTATCATCTAAGCGTCATTGCTTACCTGCACTGGGATTCCGTCTGCCGGGTCATCTGTTCTGACATTGACGAAAAAGCCGTGCAAATGGCCGAACGGAACCTGAGTTTGCTCACACCGGCAGGGATGGAGAGAAGAAGCCGGGAAATTTCAGCCATGGTGCACCTGTACGATAAAAAATCCCATAAGGGCGCTTTGGAAAGCCTCACCCGGATGCAGGAACAGGTGAACCGCTTGACCGCGGTCCGCCCCGTCCAGACACGGGTCTTTCAGGCCAATGCCACCGATCCCGCCAGCTTACGGGAAGGTTTGCAAGACACCTTTATTGATGTGGTCATTACAGATATTCCTTACGGCCAGCATTCCCGGTGGGAGCATACCAAGGCTCCGGAGCCTGCCTGGGCTATGCTGGAGGTATTGCTGGAGTTCTTATCCCCCGGAAGTATGGTGGCGGTGGCCCATGATAAACAGCAAAAAATCTCTCACGAAAGGTATAAGCGGCTGGAAAAGTTCCAGCTCGGGAAGCGGCAGATTATCATCCTGAAACCATTAGCATAGGCCGGAGCCAGAATGACCGTGAGACCGGTTGAGGAACCATTCAAGTCGAGTTTTGACCTTGATGGATTGATATCCTTAATACCAATGTCAGGATTTTCATCGCACACTCTCTTTATCGGGTATAATCTGCGCCATGAAATTGAACCCGCTCCCGGCCCCTACCACTCCAAAATCCACCAGGTCTGGTTAGGTTCATTTCGTCACGCACGCCGGCGGCTCCCAGACTTGAGGAGCCGTTTTTTAATCCGCAAGTCCGCACCATTGCCAATATATATCAGAGATCAACGCAATGAAGATTAGCCGGAATAGCAAGGAAAAGTGGATAATAAACATGGATATCAAAGAATTGACCGAACGTATGCATTCCTTCGTCCGCTCGAAAGGGTGGTACGACCCGGAAAGCCAACATCCCCAGACGCCACGCAATCTGGCGACTTCGCTCTCGCTGGAAGCCAATGAAGTGCTCGAACACTTCCAGTGGACGGATGAGTTGAAGGACAAGAAAGAGTTCGCCAACGAACTGGCCGACGTGGCCTTATATCTTTTACAATTGGCTTCCGTCTCCGGGATCGACCTGGAACAGGCAATTTTACAGAAACTCGAGACCAACGCCTCCCGTACCTGGGATGATAATCCATAGGTCTCCAGCCATCTCTTGATCAACTATTCATCATATTAATTTTTTCCCTCTCTTTTCTCTGATCCTATGAAAATCACAGTCTTTGGTGGATCCAACCCCCTTCCCGGTTCTCCGGCATATGCAGAGGCCTATGAACTCGGCAAGTTACTGGCGTTGGCCGGGCACACCATCCTGACCGGAGGTTACATCGGCACGATGGAAGCCGTCAGCCGGGGCGCAAATGAGGCCGGTGGACACGTCATCGGCGTAACCTGTACGGACATCGAAACCTGGCGCGGCGTGGGAGTGAATGCATGGGTGCAGGAGGAACGTCGTTTCGCAACCTTGCAGGAGCGCCTTAATCGAGCTCGTCCTGGCCTGCGAGGCGGCCATCGCCCTGCCCGGCGGTCCCGGCACGCTGACCGAGATTGCCTTGACATGGAACCTGATGATTGTAGATTCGATCCCACATAAACCGCTGATTTTGGTCGGTGAACAATGGAAAAATGTCCTGGATACATTCAATCGGGAATTTGCAGTTTATACTTCTGGTGACCAGGAAAAGTTGATAACATTCGCCAACACGATTGAAGAGGCATGTCATTTGGTTTCCAGATAAGAACCGCGGGAATCACACATGAAAAAAGCACCGTTTTATGGCAGAAGTGCACAAATAATATCCATTCTCCTGATCTTGATATTTATCGGGTTATTGGCAATTTATGGAATAAAGGGGATCTATTCACGTTACGCCCAGGATGATTATTGTTACGGGTATAAAGTAAGGGCGTTAGGTTTTTGGAACATGCAGATCCAATCCTATATACACACCAATGAATTTAACTCGGATCGTTATTCATTGACATTTATCCATAGCCTGGTCGAATTATCAGGTGGGCCGAAAGCGGTCCCAGTTCTTCCGTCTCTGGAGATCGTTCTTTGGTTCGCCAGCCTGGTTTTTGTTTCTTACCAATTGCAACAGGTTATTTATTCCAGGACAAATTATCTGGTTGCCATCATCACAGCATTGACCCTAATCTTCTTCACTTTATACCTGGCGCCCAACCAATATCAAATCCTTTTCTGGCTTTCTGCCATGCAGACATACTTGACTCCACTTGTCCTGGCAACCTTCCTCTTCGGATGCCTGATATCCATTGCCAGAGCGCCAAGGTTTGGACTCCCTTTTTTGATTGGACTGGGGTTTCTCTCTTTTTTTGCGGGTGGGCTATCCGAGACAACCGGGCTCTGGCAGTTTGCATGCTGGAGCATGATACTGGGCTGGTCGCTGATTTTCAGGAAAAGAGTCACTCTTGCCAGGAATGCCCTTCGCCCGGTCCTAATATTGGCCGGTTCCGTTTCTCTTTCGCTGGTAGTCATGGCCATCTGCCCGGCAAACTTTAAAACAGGACAAACTTTTTTCCATCCCGATCTCATTACCTTGATTCGGCAATCCTTTGTGTATGGAGCTGGATTTATTTGGCTTGCGCTAAAAGGCACGCCTTTGCCTTACCTGGTGATTATATTATTGGGTTTCTTTGCCAGCCTCAGTCACGGCTTCAACCCTGGCATGAAAGTCAAGAATCTCCTTATTGAAGTCCTGGTCTTGACTCTGTGCTTATATGCTTTTTTAGTGGTAATCATGGTACCCTCCATGTATGCCACTTCTCATTATCCTGGAGATCGCGCCCTCCTTCCGGCACAATTCACATTGAGTGCATGTCTTTTTATATTTGGATGGAAAATGGCTCAATTATTATCGGCCTTCCGCCCATATGCCATATCTTCTAACGCTTCAAGCCTATTCCAATGCCTGCTCGGACTTGTATTATGTGTTTATATGGTTCACATCTCACCCCGGGTTTATGATAAATTACCAGCCTACCAGGGACGCGCGCAAGCCTGGGACCAACGGCAGGAATTGATTTTAAAGGAAAAAGCAGCCGGGATTGAGAATGTAATCGCGCCTGCTTTTGACAGCGTCTATGGCATAACCGAATTACACTATGAATCAGATAACTGGGTAAATGAATGTGCTGCAAAATACTATGGCGTACAAACCATATCGACGGTCGATAATTATGCCGGGATTTCCGCCCATCCCATTGGCAAATAAGATATTCTCACTGGAGTAATAGAATGCCTGACGAAAAACTCACCCCCCGCAATATTGATTTCTCAGAATGGTACAACCAGATCGTCCTGCGCGCCGAGTTGGCCGACTACGCCCCGGTCCGCGGCTGCATGGTGGTCCGCCCGTATGGCTGGGCGCTGTGGGAAAACATGCAGCAGGCGCTCGACAGGCGCTTCAAGGAAACCGGCCATGCCAACGCTGCCTTCCCACTCTTCATCCCCATGTCGTTCCTCGAAAAAGAGAAGGAGCACGTGGAAGGCTTTTCGCCCGAACTGGCCGTGGTGACCATCGGCGGCGGTGAAAAACTAGAAGAGCCATTGGTGGTGCGCCCCACTTCCGAGACCATAACTGGTTACATGTACTCGAAGTGGATAAAAAGCTACCGCGACCTACCGGTACTGATCAACCAGTGGGGCAATGTGGTACGCTGGGAACTGCGTACGCGCCTTTTCCTGCGCACGTTGGAGTTCTACTGGCAGGAGGGTCACACCGTCCATGCCAATGAGCAGGAAGCACGCGAAGAAACCATGCGCATGCTGGGAGTCTATGCCGATTTTGCAATCAATGAAGGAGCAATACCGGTCATCCAAGGCTTAAAGTCCCAGGCAGAGAAGTTTGCCGGAGCCATTATGTCCACCACCATCGAGGCCATGATGGGTGATACGCGCGCCTTGCAATCGGGCACATCCCACTTCCTCGGTCAGAACTTTGCCAAAGCCTTCAACATCCAGTTCCTGGATGAGAAAAACACTCTGCAATATGCCTGGACGACCTCTTGGGGTCTCAGCACCCGTTTCGTAGGCGCTATCATCATGACCCACGGCGATGACCAGGGACTGATCCTGCCACCCCGCCTGGCCCCCATTCAGGCAGTTATCGTCCCGATCTTCAAATCGGATCCAGAAATCGCTGGCGTCATGGAGACCGTTCGCCGAATCGAAGCTGAGCTCAAAGCGGCTGGCATCCGTATCAAAGTGGATGACCGTACCGAGGTCACGCCCGGATTCAAGTTCAACGACTGGGAAATGCGCGGTGTACCCCTACGCATCGAGGTTGGCCCCAAGGACATTGAAAAAGGCACTGTCGCCTTGGCCCGCCGGGATAAACCCGGAAGAGACCCCCAAAAACCGGGGACAAGCGGTAAATCCTTTGTCCCGCAAACCGGCCTGGCCGCGGCCGTTAAAGACCTGCTGACCGCCATCCAGGGTTCCCTGCTGGAACGCGCCACTGCCTTCCGTGACAGCCATATCTTTGACCCGAAGGATTACGCCGAATTGATCGAAGTGGTCAAGGACGGTTGGGCCTATTCGTACTGGTGCGAATCAGCCGAGTGCGAGACCAGGATCAAGGAAGATACCAAAGCCACCACCCGCTGTTTGCCGCTCGATCAGTCTGCCGGGAAAGGCAAATGTATTGTGTGTGGAAAAGAGGCGGAGAAAAAGGCGTATTTTGCAAAGGCGTATTAATTCCGACAGGTGATCAACCTGACAGGTCTGACAAGTCATGGCCTGCAGGACTTTTCGAACTGGAAAGAATGAACGGAACAGACGAATGAAACTGAGTCAATTATTTGGCCAAACCCTGCGCGATGCCCCGGCCGAGGCGGATGTCGCCAGTCACCAGTTGCTCGTGCGCGCCGGATTCATCCGCCTACTCGGGGCAGGGATCTTTTCATACCTGCACCTAGCCAAGCGATCAATGCAGAAGATTGAAGCCATCCTGCGGGATGAGATGGATAGGATCGGCGGCCAGGAGATTTCCATGCCGGTTGTCCAGCCAGCCGACCTGTGGAAGGAAACCGGGCGCTGGTCCCAAATTGGTTCCGAGATGGGGCGTTTCAGGGACCGGAACGGGCGCGATATGGTGCTGGCAATGACCCATGAAGAAGTGGTGTCCGACCTGGTCAGGCGGGAGGTTCAATCCTACAAGCATTTACCCCGGCTTATCTATCACATCCAGACCAAGTTCCGCGACGAACCGCGCCCTCGCGCCGGGTTGATCCGGGTGAGGGAATTCACCATGAAGGATAGTTACAGCCTAGATTCCGACTGGGATGGGCTGGATAAACAATACCGTCGACACTACCAGGCCTATTTCAACATCTACCACCGCTGCGGACTGCCGGTCATCGCAGTCAAGTCCGATACCGGCATGATGGGCGGCAAGCTGGCCCACGAATTCATGTATCTCAATCCGATTGGCGAAGACACGCTTATTCTTTGCGATAACTGTGGCTACAGTGCCAACCGCCAGGTGGCGCGTTCCCGGAAGACACCGGCCGCCCCGGAAGAGAGGAAAACCCATCCAGAAAGTGCTCACCCCGAACTGCAAGTCCATCGAAGACCTGGCAAACTTCCTGGGTATACCAAAATCCAGGACTGCCAAGGCCGTGTTCTTCATGGCCACCATTCCTCAATACATTAAAAGTCTTGAGGAACCGTCAGGATCTGACCAGGAACAATTCATTTTTGCCGTGATCCGGGGCGACATGGAACTGAATGAGACCAAACTCGCCAACGCAGTCCATGCCCGTGATCTGCGACCGGCTACGGAAGAGGAAATCATTGCAATTGGTGCAGTGCCAGGCTTCGCCTCACCGGTCAGCCTGGTAATCAAATCGCCTCAATGCCTGGTGGTGGTGGATGACAGCATCCCTGCCTCCCCAAATTTGGTGGCTGGGGCCAATGAGATGGACTACCACTTGAAAAATACGAACTATCCGCGCGACTACGCCGCTAATATCGTCACGGATATCGCTGCCGCAGAGGCTGGTGACGACTGCCCGGAGTGCGGTCATTCATTGCGCATGGAGCGCGGGGTGGAAGTGGGCAATATCTTCAAACTCGGTACGCGCTATTCGGATTCGCTCGGTTGTACCTTTCTCGATAAGGACGGACAGCAAAAACCGGTCATCATGGGCTCCTATGGCATTGGAGTGGGTCGCCTGCTGGCCTGCGTGGCCGAGGAACATCATGACGAACACGGCTTGATCTGGCCGGTAACCGTCGCACCCTACCTTGTGCAGCTTGTCCTGCTGCGTGGTAAAGGCAACCCCCAAGCCGAAGAAACTGCCGGCAAACTTTATAGCGACCTGCAAGCCGCCGGTATTGAAGTGCTCTATGATGACCGCGACGAAAGTCCCGGCGTCAAGTTCAATGATGCCGATCTGATCGGACTTCCAATCCGGCTGACAGTCAGCGAACGTGCCCTCACCCAGGGCGGGGCGGAGATGAAACTTCGCAACAGAACAGAAAAGGTCATCATCCCGCTCAAAGACGTGGAGGCACGGATCAGATCCGAGCTGGCTGCGTTGGAGGCGGAAATCGCCGTCAATGTCATCCCGTTCGAGTACAATGATTAATTCAAAAAATTACTGACTGTTTAGAGTTGATTTCAGACCGCTGAAAGCCCATCCATGCCCTCCATTGACCTCGCCCGACTCAAAATCCAGGCCGCCCGGCTTGCCGAGAAATTTGGCGAACCGGAAATCTTCCTGCACGATTTGAACGAGATGCTGGGTTCCTACACCAATCGCACCATCCGGCTCACGCAGGTTATCCAGCGGCTGTCCTTGCCGTCTTATCACACACCGCGCCCGGTACTCCGCCAGATCGAGAGCGAACTAGCTGTGCTTGCGGAAAAACAACCGGTTGAAGCCATCACGCTATCAAGGGCACTTTGGGAAGCCCATTCGCTGGAATCCCGTCTGCTGGCTGCCTACCTGCTGGGAACCATACCTCCAATCCAGGCAATCTCCGCTCTCACACGTCTCCCCGATTGGCTCGACCAGTCTACCGACAAGGATATTCGCGCGGCCCTGCTGACCAATGCCCTGGCCCGCCTGCGCCGGGAAAAACCGGAGGCGTTCTTTACCATCCTGGAGGGTTGGCTGGAATCACCGCTACCCACGGAACAAGTTTGGGGGTTGCAGGCGCTTATCCCGTTGCTCCAGGGCCCTCAATTCGAAAACCTGCCAGCGGTATTCCGCATCCTACGCCCAGCCATCCTGGCCGCGGGTCCTGCCACACAATTGGACTTCCAGGCCTGCCTGGCTGCACTGGAACGCGTTTCTCTAACTGAAACGGTGGCATTCCTGCGCGAGATCATCCGGGAAAATCCCAGGCCCTTGATGATACGGTTTTTCCGTCGACTCTTGCCAGGACTAAGCCAGGGACTGCAGCAGGCTCTGCGCGAGATCTTGCGTGAACAAGAAAGCCAGGCATCCTTATTGCAAGGCAAGTGAATAAACCGGCAATATAAATACTTACATTGGAAAACGGATTCTCCAAGCGGAAAGATCCGTTTTGCAATGGGCCGAATTAGCCAGCCGAGGAATGAATACCAGGATAGAAAGTTTTTAGTTGTATGAAAGTTTATCAAATCCTGTTCGCAATTCTTTTTGGATTATTCCTGGCAAGTTGCGCAGATCATCCCGCCGTGACACCCACGGCCAAGCTTACCAATACTCCATCACTTACCCTCTCGTTAACATTTACTCCCACCCTTACTCCCAGCCTTACTTCCACTCCCACACTTTCACCAACGCCCAGCCTGACTCCCACAGAAAGACCACTCACCCTCGTATTCTATGGGGATAGTGTCCTGAAGGTGGGTGATGTCAGTCGTGAAGGCGGAGTGGGATTCTCGATCGTAGACGTCTTACGCCCTGATCTCAATACTGCCGATCAAATCATCACATCCAATCATGGTGGACGCAAGGCAAAGTGGGGATACGAAAATCTGAATGCAAATGTGCTGGCTTACAAACCTGACATCGTCACGCTCTGGTGGGGGTTGAATGACCTGAACGGCTGCCCCGGCATATTCGACCGTGCCACCAACAAACTGCTCCAATATGAACTGACCGCCATGATCAATGATCATCTGCATTACATGCAACAGCAGATTGACGCTTTGCTTAATGCAAAAATCCCGGTCATTGTCATCACGCCCATGCCCATTCTCGGGACGCTCCCCTGGACTCATTTCGACAAAAATAATAACCTGGTCTGGGATAACAATTACCGCTGCAATTTCAATCTCGGTCTGGAACAATTGGTGGAGGCCCAGCGCAAGCTGGTGGCCAGCTTTACGGCGGAGCAGAAACCAGTTTACCTGGTGGATGCCTGGCAGATCTATAAGGATCATCCAAATACTGATAACATGTATATGGATATCGTCCACCCTGGCAGTCAGGGAGCCGAACTCATTGCCGAGGGATGGCTGCAAATATTCCAATCTGTAAAGAGGTAGGTTACCAGAATGTCACTGACACAACGAGAACGTATGCAAGCCTGCATCAATAACGATGCCGCCCTGGATAGACCGCCGGTGGCGCTCTGGCGGCATTTCCCGGTGGATGACCAGAACCCCGAAACACTGGCAGGCGCCACATTGGACTTTCAACATCACTATGGTTTTGACTTGGTGAAAGTCACCCCGGCTTCCTCCTTTGCCATAAAGGACTGGGGCGCAGAAGACGCCTGGGAAGGTTCCACCGAAGGGACGCGTCGCTACACAAAACATCCTGTCCAGAAACCGCAGGATTGGGAACATCTGTCCGTGCTTGAACCGGTCAGGTCCCCGCATCTATCCGCACAAATAAGCTGCCTCCGCCAAATTCGGACCGGCCTTGGTCCGGAAGTACCTCTACTTCAAACGGTATTCAGCCCGCTTGCACAAGCTAAAAACCTGGCCGGACGAGATTTGTTGATTGTTCATCTCCGCCAATATCCCGAAGCTGTGATGAAAGGACTGCAAACCATCGCCGAGACCACCCGCCGCTTCGTGGAGGTTGCCATGGAAACAGGTATCGACGGCATCTTCTACGCGGTCCAGCATGCCCAGGCTGGATTGATGACACTGGATGAATACAAGACTTTCGGCCTGTCTTTTGACTTAATAACTACACAACCTGCCGCTGGTCTGTGGTGTAACCTGCTCCATCTTCACGGACTGAATATCCATTTCGACCTAATCGGCCAATCTTTATTTCCTGACCGGTTGTTCCCCATCGTCAACTGGCACGACCGTGAGACCTATCCATCCCTCGAGGAAGCACAGAAGCGCTTTCCAGGCGTCGTCTGTGGCGGGGTGAGCCAAAGGACCATCGTTTTCGAAGATGAATCCCACGTCCGGGCGGAAGCGGCGGATGCCATCCAGCAGACCAGGGGCCGCCAGCTGCTGCTCGGCACCGGCTGCGTAGTCCCAGTCATTGCCCCACACGGGAACATCCTGGCAACCCGGAAAAGTGTGGAGGCTTCCCAATGAGCCTGCGTGTCATCTCCGGCACATCCAAAGGCCGCAGACTGAAAGATGTCCCCGGAGATACCACCCGCCCGGTGACTGACAAGGTCAAGGAAGCTTTGTTTAACATTCTGGCGGGGGATGTGCAGGATTCCAACTGGTGGGATTTGTTCGGCGGAACGGGTGCTGTCGGAATCGAAGCACTCAGCCGGGGGGCTGCCTTTGTGCGTTTTTCCGATCTGAATCGCCTCCCCATTGAGACCATCCAGGCCAACCTGCAGACCACCGGTTTCAGCTCGCAAGCTGAGGTCCGCCGTGGGGATGCCTTTACCATGCTGGAAGCTTCCCCGACCCGGCTTTTTGATTATATTTACATTGCCCCACCACAATTCAAGGAAATGGCTTGGAAAGCGCTCATGATTCTGGACGCCAACCCTGGTTGGTTAAATGACGAAGGGGCCTGGGTGATCGTGCAAATCCACCCGCGCGAGTACTGCAAGCTGGAATTACAGACCCTGGAAGAGTTCGAACAGCGCAAGTATGGGAGCACCCTGCTGGTCTTTTATGAGAAGAAATGATGGGCATTTGGTTCCTGCACCCGAAATCCATGGACCATCAGGGCCTGCTGGACTGCTGAACGCTGCGCTACATCCAAGCTAGGTTGCCATTATTCTAGCCTGTCTGCATGATTAGTACAGGAGAGTTCCATCACTTTTTTTATCGGAGGTGCCCATGAACCTGAAAACCGTCAAAATTGAAAAGCCGGAAGCTGTCAACTTCATCCTTGGACAATCGCATTTTATCAAGACGGTTGAGGATGTCCACGAAGCTCTGGTCAATGCCGTGCCGGGGATCAAGTTTGGCATGGCGTTCTGCGAAGCCTCCGGCAAATGTCTCCTGCGTTGGTCGGGAACGGATGAGGCGATGATCGACCTAGCCAGGAAGAACGCCCTTGCCATCAGCGCCGGTCATTCCTTTATTGTCTTCCTGGCAGATGGGTATTATCCCATCAATGTGCTAAACGTCCTGAGAAACGTGACGGAAGTATGCCAGATCTTCTGCGCCACCGCCAACCCGACCGAGGTCCTGGTCGCCGAGACCGAACTGGGCTGCGGCATTCTGGGCGTAGTGGATGGCTTCTCTCCGAAAGGCGTTGAAGGGCAGGAAGATATTTCCTGGCGGAAGGGTTTCTTGAGAAAAATTGGTTATAAAATTGGATGATGAACGGTTAAAGGACATGACAAATCTCAACGGTGAGCCATACGCTCGGCAAGGTTATCCCGCAAGGCTGCCAGCATGTCCCCCGGCAAAGTTGGCAAGTTCACTTAGTTTGCGAATTTAACTGTCAGCTTACCCTCATCATCATAATTTGACTGCGCCGAAAACGGGGGATCGCCGCGCTTCATTTTCTGGATACGCTCCAGAAATATCGGCACATCCGTCACCAAGGCCGGTTTCGGGATACCGGAGAAAGGAACCCATTCCAGACCACCTTCGGCAGACGGCCTCGGTACTCCCTCCATGCATTCGCCGGTAAAGACGTAAATTCCGATACCGGGGTTTTCACCCGTATTGACGATGACCGTCCCACACAACCTCAGGTCAGACTTCAGGCCGGTTTCTTCGAGCAATTCCCGCCTTGCCGCGGAAAGAATATCCTCCCCAGGCTCGACGTGTCCGCCGACTCCGTTGTATTTGTTTGCCCAGATGCGTTTGCCCGGTGCGCCTTTAAGTAACAGCACCGAAGCCCCGCGCGTGACGAAAATAAGCACGCGCGGGATGAGCATGTAACGGGATAGATCAATGCCTTGTTCGGATGCGGGCATGGAAAATATCAGGAGAGAAGGCCGGCGGCTCCGCCTGATTCCTCATCGCCTGATTACCTTATCACCTGGTTTACTTTACCAACTTGCGAACTTCTTCGAGTTGTCCGGCGCTGCCCAATTTTTCGTTCTTTTGGGCGATGAACTTAGCGTATTCAGCCATGAAAATTTTCCCGGGATCGCGCAGGTCAAATTTCTCAGGAAAGTCCCGGAAGAATTCACGGTGGACACGCGTCCAGACCAGCCGCCCATCGGTATCGATATTGATCTTGGTCACGCCCAATTCGGCGGCGCGCTTGAATTCATCCGCATTGACGCCTTTGGCACCTTTCAGATTGCCGCCCGCCGCGTTGATACGGGCTACTTCCTCCTGCGGGACAGAACTGGAACCATGCATCACCAGCGGGAAACCTGGCAGGCGCTTCTGGATCTCCACCAGAACCTCGAAGTGCAGGCCCTGTGAACCGGCAAACTTAAAAGCTCCATGGCTGGTGCCGATGGCACAGGCGAGCAAGTCGCAGCCCGACCTTTCGACAAATTCCCTGGCCTGGTTCGGATCAGTCAGTTTGGCATTGGCTTCATCCACCTTGACATGCTCTTCCACTCCACCCAACTGGCCGAGTTCGGCCTCGACAACAATGCCTTTGGCGTGGGCGGCGTCAACCACGCGCCTGGTAGTTGCAATATTATCCTCAAACGGTAAACTGCTGGCATCGATCATGACCGAGGAATAGAAACCGCTCTGGATGCAGTCGTAGCAAGTGGCTTCGTCACCATGGTCCAGATGTACTGCGAAAATGGCATCCGGGAAGACCTGGTCGGCTGCGCGGATCAGGCCCTCGAGCATCGTCTTGTGGGTGAACGCACGCGCACCTTTGCTGATCTGAATGATGAATGGAGCCTGGCTGTCCATGTTGCCGCGAAACAGGCCCATGGTCTGTTCCAGGTTATTGATATTATAGGCTCCGATGGCATACTTGCCGTATGCCGCTTGAAACAGTTGCTTGGTAGTAACAATCATTTTATTCTCCTTTAAAATGGATGATGATTCCGGATAAACCTCCGTTCCATTATACCAAGTCTGCCTGCTTCATTCAGACAGACCGGAAATATTTCGGGGAAAATTTCCATCATGGCTACCTGGAGAACCCGGTATTTTACAACTTTCCACTTCGAAAGTCGTATTTCTTATTTAGAAGCTTAATAATTCCATCATCGGGGGCGGGGAGTGTGGAACCGTCTGCATCCCCGTCAAGCCCGAGTCGACCGCAGAATATATGCCGGAATTGGCAGTATAATAAAAAAAAACCAAATCATCTGCCGTCATTTCTCTCAGGAGGAACCATGAGTGATCTTTTTGAAACCGTAAAAGGCGGGCAGGACATCTTCAAGAAACTCCTGTCCTATGTCCCCGGCTTTAGTGGCTATGTGGAACGGACCAATCGCCGCGCGGCTGACAAACTTCTGCGCGACCAGGTGGCATTGAAATACAGTGAGTTAGTTGGACGCACTTCCCGACTGCAGAAAGACATCGCCGACGCCGGTCAGCTTGATTTTCTTGATGATGTTGATGACATTGGCCGGAAATTGCGGACTTTCTGCGACCGTATCAAGAACGCTTCCTATGGTTACTCTGGCTTCTTCGATGTCGTCAAGATCAATGAGAAGGAACTTGCCCAGATATATACCTTTGATGCCGCCTTCTTTGAACTAGCCAACCAGATCTCCAACGGTTTGGACAACGTGGAAGCTGGCATCGGAGCCGATGGCCTCAAGTCCGCCATACGCGCTGTGGATGACCTCGCCCGCCAGGTTGGCGAGACGTACGATCGCCGCTACCAGGTCATCACCGGCAGCGGAGACCAGAAGTAAGTAATCAATAATTCAAAGTAGCGCAAGTTGGCATCTTGCGCTACTTTGTGGTTTAATTACAGCATGTGGAATAATTATTTCATCCCGGCCACCCTCGACGAAACCTTGCATCTCCTGGCTGAAAAACGCGAAAAAGCCCGGCTGGTTGCCGGAGCTACCGACTTGATGCTTGAACTTGAGCGTGGCGTACGCAAAGGCATACAAACGATCATTGATGTGACGCGCCTCCCGGACCTGGACAAGATCACACTCGACGAAAATGAGAGCATCCACCTCGGACCGTTGGTGACACACAACGCCGCGGCTTCTTCCAAGCTTTTGCGTGAGCGCGCTTTTCCGCTGGTCAGCGCGGCCTGGCAGGTGGGCGCGCCCCAAATCCGCAACCGGGCTACTGTGGCCGGGAATCTGATTACCGCCAGCCCGGCCAACGACACCATCACCCCGCTGGTGGCAATGGGTGCCTGGGTGGTGCTTGCTTCAGCTAGCGGCACACGGCGTGTATCATTGCAGGAATTCTATACCGGCGTTCGTAAGACTGTCATGCAGCCCGACGAAATGCTGGTGGACATCGCATTCCCGGCGCTCCAATCGAAGTCTACCAGCAGCTTCAGCCAACGGGGTACCTTCCTAAAATTGGGACTGCGGCGCGCTCAGGCCATTTCGCTCGTCAACGTGGCGATCATTCTGGACCTGACGGTTTCGAATCCGGCCGGCTCCGCACAAAGCTTTCCAGTCGTTAGTTCGGCAGTTATCACTCTGGGAGCCGTCGCGCCGACGATTGTTCATGCTCCAGAAGCCGAAGCCTATCTGGCAGGAAAAGAATTGACCGAGGAGTGCATTGGACATGCCGCAGAATTGGCTGCCAAGGCGGCCCACCCGATTGACGATATCCGCGGCTCGGCTGCCTACCGCAGGGCCTTGGTAAGTGTGCTGGTTCGACGCGGGTTGCGCACTCTGCGGGATGGTGAGGAGAACTCCCAGGTTCCCGAATCGCCGGTACTGTTATGGGGTAAGCGGTCAGCCGCCATTCATCAGCGGTCAGATGGCGAAGGAACGTCAAGATCTTATCCATCCCCTATTCGGACCAGGATCAACGGGAGAGAATATACCTTCTCCAGCGGGTATGAAAAGTCCCTGCTGCGACTATTGCGCGAAGACGCCGGGCTGACTGGAACGAAAGAAGGCTGCGCCGAGGGCGAGTGCGGAGCCTGTACCGTGTTCCTGGACGGCAAGGCGGTCATGGCGTGTCTCGTCCCCGCACCACGTGCCGATGGAGCGGAAATTGTCACAATCGAAGGTCTTGCTTCCCATCACTCTTCAGGAAAGTATCAATGGAAAACACCCGACGCAGGTGGGGAAACTCTTCACCCCGTTCAAGCAACCTTTGTGGAAGATGACGCAGTGCAGTGCGGATATTGCACCCCGGGTTTTATCATGTCAGCAGCAAAATTGCTCGAGGAACGCCCACAGCCTTCACGGGACGACATCATGCAGGCAATCACCGGCAACCTTTGCCGATGCACGGGCTATTACAAGATTGTACAGGCTATAGAAGACGCTTCCAGACTATAATAGCAGATAACCTCAACCCGAAAGGTGGTGAAAATGGGATATCATACCAATTACCAACGTGTATCACAGAAAAAGCCTGTGATGAATCCAATCTGGCGTGGCATCGGTTGCATCCTGATAGTTGTTGTCCCGCTGATCACCTACGCACTGACCGTCATCTTCATCCCAACGGTCTTGGCGACAGGAATGATCCCCCCTGAGTTGACGAGGCATGTCGATTTTCCCCTTTGGGTGTATCGTACACCCTTTCTAGATGTCATTGCCACTTTTATTCGGGGGATCAACAACTTGTGGTTGGGCGTAATCATGTTCATTGTCATCTTGCTGCTGCTGACAGGCATTTCCTCCCTGATTTATGTATCAGTGCTCCAGGTCATCGGCCCACCTCGTTACACCGAAATGGATGCACCTCCTCCAAAATATAAAGCAAAGCCATATAAAAGGTAAACTGTATTCAGAACTGGCTTGAAAAGGATTTGAATCCCGACATGGTAAGACCGTATGTGGTCCTCGTGAATGTCAATCTAGCTTCCTGCAGGTTGACGATCCAACCGTTGTTTACTGAAAATCCCTTATTCCATTAATCTGAATTAAATTATTTAAACTGATTTCAATCCACTTAACCAACTTATTACAACTATCCTATGGCACATAGTATTGGTAAATCCGCCCCGCGCGTTGACGCCCGCGACAAGGTCACGGGCAGGGCGCTTTATTCCGGCGACCTTGTCCGCCCGGGCATGCTGCACATGAAAACCCTCTTTGCCGGGCATCCGCACGCCCGTGTGATCAGCATTGATTCGGCCCCAGCGCTGGCATTGCCTGGCGTGGTCGCCATATTGACAGCTGCAGATGTCCCAGTGAATGAATTCGGCTTGCAATGGAAAGATCAACCGGTTTTATGCGGCCCTGCGCCTCTCCCTTCAGAAAAGTGGGCGGGGGTGAGAGCCGATATTGTCCGCTGCGAAGGCGACCGGGTGGCACTCATCGTCGCCGAGACAGAAGCCATCGCCGACAAAGCTCGTGAACTGGTCCACGTGGAGTATGAGGATCTGCCCGCCGTCTATGATGCTGCTGCAGCGCTCAAACCCGAAGCGCCGCGCCTCCACCCTGAACGAGGCGATTCCAATATCTGTGTCTGGGACAAGATCCGCAAGGGTGATGTGGAGGCCGCCTTCGCCCGGGCGGATGTAATCGTCGAAGGCGAATACCATACGCCCTACCAGGAACATGCCTACCTGCAGCCGGAGGCCGGGTTGGCCTATTTGGATGAAGAAGGACGCATCACAGTCGAGTGCGCCGGTCAGTGGACACACACCGATCGGGAGCAGATTGCACATGCCCTTGGCTTGCCTGAAGAACAGGTGCGTGTTATCTATCCGGCCATCGGTGGCGCTTTCGGCGGGCGTGAAGACATGTCCGTGCAGATCCTTCTGGCGCTGGCAGCCATGAAGCTTAAACGTCCGGTCAAGATCGTTTGGAGCCGCAAGGAATCCATCCTGGGACATGGCAAGCGTCACCCAATGGCTCTCAAGACCAAATGGGCTGCCACCAAGGATGGCAAACTGCTGGCGGCCGAGACAACCGTCCTCGCGGATGCCGGGGCCTATATGTATACCAGTAACAAGGTACTCGGCAATTGCACCATCACCGCCACTGGTCCGTATTCCATCCCCAACGTCAGGGAAGATGTAATGGGGATTTACACCAACAATGTCCCGACGGCGGCATTTCGTGGTTTCGGCGCTCCCCAGGCTCTATGGATGGCCGAACTCCAGATGGACAAATTGGCAGAGAAATTGGGCCTGGACCCGGTGGATTTTCGCCATCGCAATGCCCTGAGGGATGGTGATACTCTCAATGTGGGTACCCAGCCTCCGGGGGGCGTGAGCATCGTGAAGTGCATTGAAGCTGCCCGGGATAAGTTCATTTGGAATGAAAAAAAATCAGCAATCCCCAATCCACGCTCCACAATGGTGCGCGGGCGTGGTTTCGCCTGTGGCTTTAAGAACGTCGGCTTTTCCTTCGGTTACCAGGAAAATTCCTGGGCACGGATCGAGATACATGGCAAGACGGAGATGGAACACGTTGTTGTCTGGCACGCCGGAGCGGAGGTGGGGCAGGGCGCACACACGGTCATGGCGCAATTCGCGGCTGAGACGCTTGATGTTCCGTTTGAAAAGATCACCATGGTCACATCCGACTCGGCCACCATGGGCAACCCCGGCAGCGCCTCGGCCTCGCGTATGACCTTCATGTCGGGAAACGCCATCAAGGGCGCTGCCCAAGCCGCACTGGACAGATGGAAGGCTGAAGATCGTCCGGCTGTGGCTGAGTACACCTACCTAGCTCCAAAAACAACCCCCTTTGACAAGGAGACCGGCTACTCGGTGCCCAACCTTTCCTACGCTTACGTCGCCCAGGCTGTCGAGCTCGAAGTGGACCTAGAAACTGGTTTCATCAAAATCCTGCGTGTGGTCTCCGCCGACGATGTCGGCCATGCCATCAACCCGGGCTTGGTACAGGGACAGATCGAGGGCGCAGTAGTACAGGCCGGAGGCTACGCCCTTACCGAGAATTTCATTTCCCGGGATGGCCATATCCTGACCGACCAGCTCAGCACGTATCTCATCCCAACCATCCTGGATATCCCGGATGCTGTCGAATCGGTCATTCTGGAAATAGCCGACCCTAATGGGCCCTACGGGGTGCGCGGGGTAGGCGAACTTCCCTTCCTACCTCTGGCCCCGGCCATCGCTGCGGCGGTCCATGACGCCACCGGCGTCTGGTTCAGCGAATTTCCACTGACGCCTGAACGCATCCTGCGCGGACTCGGTAAAATCTAGAGTGCTTGAAAAATTTTCCCCCTACAAATACAAGGTGGCTATTTTCACGCTGTTATTGGCGGCGTCTGTCGTTTCTGTCCTGCTGGCAAAGGCCCGCATGGCCTACAGCAGCTCGAACGACTATGCTGCGCTGATCTGGAATCTAGGCTTGGCCTGGATTCCTTTCTTGTTTGCTTCCCTAGCCTATGTGGTTCCCTGGTCACGGAAATTGCTCTACCTGGTTCTACCAATCTGTACTTTTGTATGGCTGATCTTTTTCCCCAATGCCCCCTATATCTTGACGGATTTCCAGCACCTCAGTACAAATGCGAACAATGCGCCGCTTTGGTATGACGTTCTCATGTTGGTATGGTTTGCATGGACGGGGCTACTCCTGGGCGTGGTCTCGCTTTATTTCATGCAGGAGATAGTCACACGCGTTTTCGGGAGGATCACCGGCTGGTTTTTTACCATTTTAGTCACCGTCCTGAGCAGTGTCGGGATTTTCCTGGGCCGCTTCTACCGCTGGAATAGTTGGGATATTTTAGAGGACCCAATGCCCATCGCGCATGATATTTTGGGATGGCTGCGGCATCCCTTTGCGAACCTGCGCGTCTATGGATTTACCCTGCTCTTTACATTACTATTCCTCTTCGTGTACCTCGCCATCCATGCCTTCGGTAGAGTGATGCAGGAAAAACAATCAAGGATGGGGCCGGGGAAATAACCACGAAATGATCCCGCTAGACTATCATTTGCATACCCACTTCTCCGAAGATGGCGATGATACCCTCGAAGCCATGTGCCGCCGGGCAATCGATCTGGAAATCCCCGAAATTGGATTTTCCGAACATTGGGATGTCGGTCCATACGAGGCCAACCCACGTTTTTTCAGGCCCGAACCCTGGTACACCGAATTGGAGCGCTTGCGCCTCCATTTCGCCGGCCAATTGCTGATCCGCGCCGGCATCGAAATTGCTGAACCGCACCTGTATCCGCAGGAGACTGCCGAGGTGCTTACGCGCCTCCCGTTCGATTACGTGATCGGCTCGGTCCATTTTGTCGGTGAGAATTTCATGTTCGATCGAGAGTACTTCCAGAGCAACACCGCCGACCAGGTGTACAACAGGTATTTCACCGAAATGGATCAGATGGGCCGCACCGCCGACATCGATATAGTTGCTCACTTTGATATCCCGGCCCGAACTGCCAAGACCGTTTTTGGTTATGAGCCAGCCCGTTATGAAGAAAAAATCCGTTCCGCGTTGGAAACCTGCATTGAGCGTGGTTTGGCATTGGATATTAATGTTTCCGGGTTGCGTAAACCTTCCCAAATCATCATGCCCGACCCGCTCATCCTGAAATGGTACGTAGAAATGGGCGGTCAGCATCTCACCCTCGGTTCGGATGCTCATCGAGTCCAGGAAGTTGGCCTGTACCTGGAAAAAGCCATCGATGCCATCCAGGCGGTTGGGATCGACCATATCACACAATTCGAACGGCGGATGGCACGAGTTCGTATCTTTGTAAGGGCAGACGGCCTCCGCCAAAACAGCCACCAGTTCAATTCTGTGGTTTAATATCCCCATGCCATCCATTATTCTGATCCGCGGCGGAGGTGACCTTGCGACTGGCGTAGCCATTCGCCTAATCCGATCCGGGCTGCGCGTGGTGGTGACCGAGATCGCCCAGCCACTGGCCGTGCGCCGCACTGTTTCCTTCGCCGAAGCAGTCTACGCCGGGGAGACCACCATCGAAGGCGTCACTGCACATCGCATCCCTGACCCGACCGATAGCTTCCGCATCCTGATAGTGCTTGGCAAACAACAGGTCCCGGTGCTGGTGGACCCGGATTGCACATCTGCCAAAGCATTGCATGCCTCAGTCATCGTGGACGCGCGCATGACCAAGCATCCGCCTGAACCAATCGGATATGTCCCGCAGCTTTACCTGGGGCTCGGCCCCGGATTTGAAGCTGGCGTGAACTGTCAGGCCGTGGTCGAAACCCGCCGTGGTCCCTTACTCGGACGGGTATACTGGAGCGGGGGTCCGGACCCAGATACCGGCCAGCCGAATGGGGATCCCCGGCGCGTCCTGCGCGCCCCGGCTGGGGGTGAATTAATCTCCCATGTTGAAATCGGCCAGCACGTTGAAGCAGGACAAATCCTCGCGGAAGTCGCCGGGCAGGTGGTCACTGCTCCGTTCCCCGGAGTACTGCGTGGCCTGCTGCATCCCGGCCGGGCAGTCACAAGCGGCCTGAAGATCGGCGACATCGACCCGCGCAATGACCCGCACCTCTGCCAAATGGTCTCGGATAAGGCCCTGTCCGTCGGAGGAGGAGTGCTTGAAGCCATGTTTTCCAGGCCCGAATTGCGCAATACCTTATGGATGTAACCATAAAGTTGTGATACAGAATGAATCTCTGCCAAGCCCTGCGGCTGATCCCTTCCTGGCGTTCTCCAAATCCATTTCAGGAATTACGGACAAGTCCCAAAGCCTCCCTGGCAGGTTGGGGAAATTCGCCCGTCCGGTCCGTCGGATTCGTCGGTTCCGGTGGAAAGACCACCGCTCTGTTTCAACTGGCGCACACCCTCGTTAGTGGGCTGAGTTCATCAAATTCCGGAACCAACCCCCAACCGGTCATCGTGACCGCCACCACACACCTACAGATTGATCAGGCCAAATTGGCCGATTCACACTTGATCGTCGAAAAGCTCGAGGATTTTGCCAATCTGGAAGGCAACTTGCAGGGTGTGATGCTGGTAACCGGACCAATTGAAGGGGATAGAACCAAAGGGCTGGAAGAATCTGCAATCCACTGGCTCGGAGCGTATTGTGACCAGCATGCCATACCCCTGTTAATAGAAGCCGATGGCTCGCGCCAGCGACCACTCAAAGCGCCGGCCGGGCACGAACCACCCATCCCAGACTTCGTAGAGACGGTGGCAGTGGTAGCCGGGCTTTCCGGCCTCGGCAAGCCGCTAACGGAAGAATTTGTTCATCGGCCAGAGCTTTTCTCCCGGTTAAGCGGCCTGGCCGCCGGTGAGACCATTACACCTGAAGCATTACTGCGCATCCTCATCCACCCCGCTGGCGGATTGAAAAACATCCCTGCGTTGGCACGCCGTCTTGTCTTGTTGAACCAGGCAGACACCCCAGGGTTACAAGCCCAGGCCAAGGCATTGGCGGAAAACCTTCTGACAGCTTACCATTCCGTCACCATTGCTTCTCTGGGACAATCCCGCATTTACGCCGTTTACGAACCTGTTGCGGGGATTGTGCTGGCCGCCGGGGAAGCCAGACGCTTTGGTCAGCCCAAGCAACTCCTAGATTACCACGGCCAACCTTTCGTGCGAGCAGTGACCAAGACCGCCCTCGCAAGTGGGCTTTCGCCGGTGGTGATCGTTTCCGGAGCGAATGCTGAAACCGTGGAAGCCGCAGTACACGATTTACCAGTGACCATCTCCCGTAATGCAGGCTGGCAAAATGGCCAGAGTTCCTCCATCAAAACCGGATTACAGGCCATACCCCATCCATTCCTGCGTCCCGGCAACCACAGGCAGGATGCCTCCCCAAAAACATTCCAATATGGGGAAGCATGGGAGAGTGTCGGTGCAGCGATTTTTCTATTGGCCGACCAGCCGCAGGTCACGCCGTCCGTAATAGGCGCATTAACCGAGACACACTCCCAAACCCTCGCCTCCATTGTTGCGCCGATGGTTGAAAGTCAACGCGCCAATCCGGTATTGTTCGACCGTGTGACTTTCCCAGATTTAATTTCTCTGACCGGTGATGTTGGCGGGCGTGCAATTTTTAATAAATACCCGGTCGTCCATCTGCCCTGGCATGATGAGAGTCTCTTGATGGATATCGATTCACCAGGTGATCTGGAGAGATTAATGGATCAAGGAAAATGACCGGCAAGATCACTGCCATCCTGCTCGCCGCCGGGGAATCCCGTCGTATGGGTGAACCCAAGCTGCTCCTGCCCTGGGGAGAGACAACCGTACTTGGTCAGATTGTATCCATTTTCACGGCAGGACTGGAATTGGACTCTTCAAAGGACAAGTCGACTGATTACGACAACGAAATCCTTGTCGTGACGGGGGGAGCCCGCGCATTGGTGGAGGTGGAGCTGGCGCGGCTGGCAAATCTATATCCTCTCCGGTCAGTATATAACCCGAGGTACGCCCAGGGTGGCATGTTGAGTTCCATCCAGGTCGGATTGGCAGCACTCGAACCGGAAACGAGCGCCGCATTGATCGGGCTTGGTGATCAGCCCCAGGTCCGGGAAGAGACGATCCGGCGCATCTGTGACTGCTTTGTCCAGACGGGATCGCCCATTGTCATCCCCAGTTTCCAGGGCCGCCGTGGTCATCCCTGGCTGGCAAAAGAAGAGCTATGGCCGGAAATTCTGTCACTTCCCCCATCCGCCACCCCTCGTCAATTCATCAATGCGTACAAAGAACAAATCGAGTATGTACCCGCAGACAAGAGCATCCTGCAGGACTTGGACACACCGGAAGATTACGACCACCAGCGGCCGAAGATTCCTTCACTTGGAGAGAAAAATACCAGTCACCACCACGCTTCCTAAAAATAACCACCCTTGCCATTTCAACCATCTTGTGCTATTTTTGATTGCAAGGAACCTGACATGATCCCCGGGCAAAAAACCATTATTGTTGTGGAAGACGAACTGGATGCCGCTGAAATGTTCGCGGAAATGATGCGCGTCAATGGCTTCCGCGTGTTGAAAGCCACCGGCAGCCAGCCTGCAATGAGCATGATCGACGAAGAGAAACCTGCCGCAGTCATCCTGGACATTATGCTTCCCGATATCTCCGGTCTGGAAGTTTTGCGGTATATCAATCAAAAACCAGATCTGGCGGGCATTCCTGTCATCGTGGTCTCGGCCAAAAGCCTGCCCGCCGACATAAAAACCGGACTGGAAGCCGGAGCATCCATCTACCTGACCAAGCCGGTTCGCTATCTCGACCTGAAGAAAGCGGTAGAGAAGGTACTTGGCGCATGATGTTGCGCTCATTCATTGCATTGGAGATCCCTGTCGAGATTCAAAGCGCCATCGCGCACAGCACTGCCTCCCTGAAGAAAACTTTGCCAAAACCGCTGGTACGTTGGGTGGCCCAAGAAAATGTCCATCTAACCCTTAAGTTTTTGGGGGATGTTTCGCCCGCCAATCTCGAACAGTTGGCGGAGACGCTAAAAATGGAAGCTGCGTCCCAAGAGATGTTTTCCATGTCAATTGGCGGACTTGGTGCATATCCCACCGCGCGCCGGGCGCGCGTGATTTGGATCGGGCTGGATGCCCCACCGGCTCTGGCAACCTTGCAGCGCAGCCTGGAAGCATCCGCGGCGCAATTGGGCTACACCCCGGAGGAGCGTCCCTTTTCTCCCCATTTGACAATTGGCCGCGTTGGTCAGTTCGCCTCTGCCTTGGATTTGCAGCGCATTCGGATTGCAATTGAAGCAACCCGGGTTGGCTCACTTGGCACGCTCAGTGTGCAGGCAATTCACATCTTCAAGAGCGACCTGCTATCAGGTGGACCGGTCTACACTCTTTTGTACACCCTGCCAATGAAATCAAATTAGCAGCGGCCTTGGTCGTTGCCATAATTACCGAGAGGTGAATTCTGGATACTTTGGAACTTGCACATACCATAGTCAACGCCCTGGAGGATAAAAAAGGCGAAGATATTCTCCTGCTGGATATAAAAGAGAGCGCTTCATTCACGGACTACTTTATTATTTGCACAGCCACGAGCAATCGCATGTTGCATGCCCTGGCTGATGGGGTGATTGAAAAAACACACGCAGAGCATAAAAGGAAAGGTCGCATCGAAGGGAAACCTGAGGCTGGCTGGCTAGTGGTGGATTATGGTGATATCGTTGTTCACCTATTCGATCAGGATTTACGGCGTTACTACAAGCTGGAAGAATTATGGAAAGACGGGAAGGTATTGTTAAGGCTGCAATGAACAAATTGCCTGGTGCGAATATGGATATTGACCTGGCCACTCGTGCGAACCAAATTTCATGGCATCAAGCAAAGTGTCCATGGAACATTCGGGAAGACACCGACCAGCACCACTGTGCCATCAAGAATGTATCCATCTGTTCGTATTTTTGTGGAGTAGAGTATCTGGACACCTTGTTATGCTGTTACCCTGACGATAACCCCAACCGAAAACCAGATTAAATAAATGTCCCGCGGAATTCAAGCCTGCGGGACATTTTTGTTCCAGAGCCAGCCTCGGCACCAAAATGCCGGGAAACCCGTATTTCGATTACTGGCTGGCAGTCAATCCCTTGGCGGTATCAATCGCCTTGAGATCAAAATATGCGGTCATGACATCTCGGACGGTCGGCGCGACCACTCTGCCGCCTTCTCCCGCGTTGTACATGAATACCAAAATGGCGATTTCCGGGTTGTCATAAGGCGCATAAGCGACCGTCCAACCATGCGATGGCCAGTTACCGCGTGTACATTGGTTTTTCGCCATGGCAACATCATCACAAAACTCGGCAGTACCGGTCTTACCGGCAATTGCGATGGGGTAATCCAGGAAAGAAAAGTCATGGTTAAGCGTTCCATTTGGATCTGTTGCCGCCAGACGCATGCCCGCCTGTACATTCTGGACCGCATATGACGAAACCGTCTTCATCAGGCCTGTTGCCGTGCAATCGCCATTTTCGCATGTAAAGTCCTTGATGATGGGGTCCGTTTCGATATTCCAGCGTACGCGCGGTTGAAAAGGCTGGATGATATTACCTGCACTATCCACAATATCATGAATGATGGTCGGCTGCATCTGGATGCCATTATTGGCGATCGTTGCAGCAGATAAGAGTACCTGCAACGGGGTCGCCACCACATATCCCTGTCCTACCGTGGCAAGGTAGGTATCACCGGTGGACCAGTTTTCGCCCTGGTAGATCCGTTTCCAGGTTGGGTCAGGGATAAGGCCGGCCGCCTCGCCAGGCAGCTCGATACCGGTTGGCTGGTTATAACCCAACGCTTGGGCATATTGCTGAATACGCAACATGTCCAGTCCTTCATTAATCTCACCAGGATAGCCACCGCCCACTTTATAAAAACATACGTCACTGGAGCGTGCGATGCACTCCAGAAAAGGGATCTTTCCAAGGCCGGCGGTTTCGCCGTAAAAAGTGTAAGTCCAGTCGTAATAATATTCAATGGTACCAGGGTCGGTGGGAGAGAAGGTGTCCCTCAGACCGATCATGGAAGGGGCGTCGATTAGCATATTCGGGGTAACAATGCCTTCATTCAAAGCACCCAGGGCCGTTGAAAGTTTAAAAGTGGAACCAGGCGCATATTCGGTTGAAATGGCATAATTGAGAAGGGGATGCGTGGGGTCTTCTGCCAGCTGGTTGTAATAGTATGATGGAATAATGCGCGCCAAACGGTTATTCTCATACGTCGGATACTGTGCCATTGCCAGGATTTCACCAGTCTTGGGATTCATGGCAATGACAACGCCGCTGGAAATTCGATAATACTGGTTGTAAACATTGTTCCAATAGTCGATATCCCGTTTCAGGATTGACGCGGCCGCCTGCTGGAGACGAGTATCGATCGTCAGGACGACATTATCCCCGGGGGTCTGGTCAACCGGTGGCAGCAAGTTACGCAGCACTTGACCGGCCACATCCACTTCAACGGTGCGTTGGCCAGGTTTCCCTATGAGCGTATCATTCAGGGTTAATTCCACACCGGCGTACCCAACCTTATCACGGTTGGGCAAGAAGTTCTGGGCGAGGTAATTTTGTTCCAGCGCTGCGGGGATTGGGCCCAAAAAACCGACAATATTCGCCGTCAACGAACCAGTCGGATAATCACGCACTGGTTGAATATCCACGCCCACGCCTGGCCAATCCGCACTGTGTTCCTGAACAACCATGGCAGTTTTTTCATCTACGTTGCACTGAATGTCGACCGGATTATACGGAGCGTTCGAAAGCCCTAGTTCAACGAACTGGGTGATCCCAGGTCCAGGTATGCAGGGTGCGATCAATTTCGCATCCTCTACCGTCCCCTGGCTGACTGGGACACCCGTCAGGGCAGACAGGTCCCGGTAAATTCGCTGGACATCCCCATCATCATCTGGAAGGTTTGCTGGAGTTATGGTGATGTTGTAAGAAGCAATATTACGCGCCAGGATGATCCCATTCCGGTCATAGATGATCCCGCGGGAGGGCGCCACGCTGATGTTTTCAGTACGGTTACTGGTTGATTGAATGAGGTATTTTTCCCCATTTAGAATTTGCAGCGAGAACAGGCGACCGGCAAAGACTACCGCAACTCCTGCCAAAAGGGCATATACGATCAGATAGCGCCAGTTCTGCAGATGGCGCGGATGCGAAGTGGTTGTCATGCCATCACCTCCTCCGGATAAAGCCGCATGGCCAGATCACGGATAAGGGCGTGAACAGGAATGGCAAGGAGCAGGTTCAGCAGAACGGTTGGCAGGACTATTTGCGAGAATACGTCACTCAAAGCCAGCGGGACTTCAAAAATTGTTCGTTGCAAGAACGTAAGCACAAGCACCTCCAGGGTACCGATAAATGTGACGGCAAACATCGCCAGAAGCGGGGCCTGCCAGATGCGATGAACCATCAATCGTGCCAATCCCACCACGGAAAGATAGCCAATAAGATAGATATACCACGGAACACCCGAAACCAGCCCGGTCAGCACGCTGGCTGCCACACCCCAGATCCAAGCGCCGCGGACACGCTCCTGCAAACCCCAAGCTGCCACAACAAGTAATACCAGATCTACATTCCCGCTAAGCAGCATGATGCGACTGGCAATGGATATCTGGAGCATTATCGCCAATCCCAAAACAGGAATAGCAGCCAGAATTGCCCGACGCATTCTACGGACCTGTCGTCCCGATCAGAGGCGCAATATTCACCGGATTAAAATTGGTAATCACAAGCACAAACTGCAACAGGCTGAAATCCACATTCGGCTGGATGGCAGCCTCCTGGAACAATTCGGATTGCAGTTTTCGGACGCTGACCACCTGCCCAACCAGAAGATTGGCCGGATAAGTCCCGCCCAGGCCGGAGGTCAGCACCACATCACCAACCTGAACGTTTGCATCCTGGGAAATCATGGTTAGTGACAGTTCGCCGGTGATTGAACCTACCAGCATTGCCTCCGTATTGGAGGCCTGCAAACGCACATCGACTGAGGAGGCTGCATCGGTCACCAATTGGACTCGTGCCGCCTCGGAAATAACGGCAACCACCCGCCCGACCAAGCCTTTATCGGTGACCACCGGCATTCCCGGCAGGACGCCTTCGTTCGATCCGACGTTAATAATGACATAACGCAGGAACGGGCTCGGGTCTCGTCCGATGACGGTAGCGGCCTTGTAAGAGTACTCGGGATTGGCACGGGCAAAATCCACCAGGGCGGAAAGGATATTCGTCTCGGTTACCTGTTGCTGCAAGTCAATCACCTGCGTTTGTAGGCGGGCCACTTCCGACTCGAGTTCCGTATTGCTCTGTAGCAGGGAAGCCACATTGCGAGGTACCGTGAGAAATTCCACTATGGTCATGTAGCGGTTGGAAATCCAAGTCTGCGCGTCCACGCTTATGCGTGTGAACAAGTTGGTGACCGGGCTGAAATAGCCTCCCAGAGCCAGAATCACCAAGCCAATTGCCACCAAGGCAATTACTACTGTTTGCAGGGAACGTGGAAAATTGGATTTCATAAGCAACAGGCAAAACCGCGCCTGAAAGACGCGGCCACGCGATTAGGAATGACGCGTGCTGCCGCGCTCGAGACCAACCAGGAGGCGACCGTAAGTATGAAAATCGTCCAGTACCATGCCGGTACCGCGCACCACACAAGTCAGGGGATCTTCAGCGACCCAGACACGCAAATTCAGTTCATCGGTAAGGCGATCGGCCAGCCCGTGCAGCAAAGCTCCGCCGCCGGCCAGGCAAATACCAATATCCATCAGGTCAGCCACAATCTCAGGCGGCACTTCATCCAAGGCATCTTTGATGGTATCAACGATCACCGTTACCGACTGTGAGAGCGCCTCACGAACTTCTATGGAAGAGATTTCGATGGATTCGGGCAGGCCGGAAACCAGGTTTCTGCCACGCACCTCAACCATCTTCTCGACCGGCAGAGGAAAAGCCGAACCAATGTTCCATTTTACTTGCTCGGCAATTCGTTCACCGATCAGGACATTATATTTATTACGCACGTATTGGACGATATCCTCATCCATCTCATCGCCCGCCACGCGTAAAGACCTGGAAACGACCACTCCCCCCATGGACAGCACCGCTACTTCGGTCGTCCCGCCTCCGATGTCCACAACCATCGAACCGCGTATTTCATTGACTGGCAAACCTGCTCCCAGTCCTGCAGCAGTTGGCTCTTCAATAAGATATGTCTCACGCGCACCGGCAGACATGGATGCATCATAAACCGCCCGCTTTTCCACTTCAGTCACACCGGAAGGAATGCCTATCACTACGCGTGGGCGCGGTAAAGGTACTACGCTTTGCTCATGGACTTTACCAATAAAATATTCCAGCATTGCCTCTGTTATCTCAAATTCCGAGATGACACCATCCCGGACTGGACGGACAACATGTACATTTCCTGAAGTACGACCGACCATTTCCTTGGCATCCAGACCTATGGCCAGTGGTTGGCGGGTTCGCTTGTCTATGGCCACCCAGGAAGGCTCATTGATGACGATACCTTTTCCTCGGACATGAACAAGTGTGTTGGCGGTGCCCAAATCGATGCCAATATCCAAGGAAAATAGGCCCAAAAGCCAATTAAGTGGGTTAAAAGCCAAAGTGCGATGCTCCTTCAGGAAATTTCCAGCGTTTTTTATTATACCATGAGGCTTAAACTACCCATTTCTTGGGCTATGGCTCCGAAAAAACCGCCCCACCTGTTGGGTGAACAGGCTTGAGCCAGCCCTAAAGCTACTTGTTCCGTTTTACCGCCAGCATGGTCAGGTCGTCCGCCGCTGGGAGAGGATCCATGAACTGGTTCACCGAAGCCTCCAGCGCGTCCAATACCCCCCGCGCCGGGGATGTGTCTGCCAACTTCAATGCTTGCTGGAGGCGTTCTTCGCCGTATGTATCTCCTGCCGGCGAGAAAGCTTCCGTCAAACCATCCGTGTAAAGAAGAAGAAGATCGTCTGGGCCGAGTTGAATGGTTCGTTCATTGATGGGTAGATCCTCAATGATGCCCAGAGCCGCGCCTGTCCGGAACAGAGACTCACACCTCTTGGTCACACCGGTCACCCAAATGGGAGGATTATGTCCGGCATTGGCATACGTGAATTCGCCACTTTCCAATGAAAGAACGCCGTACACCATTGTCACAAACATGCTCTGGCGATTATCAGGGATGATCAAAGCATTCACACGCCGCAACGTCTCGGCCGGAGAAGGGGTGTCATAAACAACGGCTCTTACCAGGGTGCGGGAAAGAGCCATGAAAAGGGCAGCCGGCATTCCTTTATCGGAAACGTCAGCAATTAACAGCCCCAATCGTCCCCCAGGCAATTCAATCACATCGTAATAATCCCCGCCCACCTGTCGTGCCGTCAGCCAGGTGGCTGCCAGGTCCCAGCCTGGGATTTCAGGCAATTGCTCCGGCAGGAAGGTCTTCTGTATCTGCCGGGCAAGCTCAACCTCATGTTCAAGGCGCTCGCGCACCACCATTTCGAGTTGGAGGTGCTCGTTCTGGATGCTGAGCACGACCTGCTGCGCGATACTGTTGACAATCTCCACACGTTTAGAGCGGAATCGACGGGCCTCTACACCTTCTTCAACCAGCATGACGCCGTAAAAATCGTTTCTTATGCTCAGCGGGAAACCTATCAGCAGGTGCTCGCCGGTCTGCAGGGCATAAAAAGTTTCCTGCTCGCTCCGGGCCAGTGCTGGCTCCAGCCAGTCCTCCGGCACGGAGGCTGCCAGCAGGCCGACAGTCATGCTTGCGTCCTCCCGCACTGCCTCCAACAGGGCAAAATCACCCGGTAGAAAATCCCGGCCCCACAGAACGGATTGGGCCTGCTCCGATAACCCATAGGCCTGCGCAGGGTGGAAACACCCTTCCTCCCACAAATAAATAGCGCACGCTTTAACTCCGACAAGGATAGGGGTGATGCGGACAACGCTGCCAATCGTTTCTTCCAAACTTTTCGAGTTGGCGACTGCCTGGGCTATCTGTAAGAGTGCCGCCGAGGCGTAGGCTTGCTCCTGGGCTGCGTCGTACAGGCGGGCGTTCTCAATGGCAACAGAGGCATAATTGGCAAAGGTGGAAGTTATCGCCTGTGCCTCATGTCCGTATCGCCTGGGGGCATGATGAGAAAGGGTCAATACACCCAGCGGGCGATCACCTGCGCGTAACGCGGCCGCAATGGAAGAATAGTCCGCAGAAAAGCCACGCGCCACCCCGGTCGGGCCAAATGGATCTTCCGGCTTGCGGATAACTGGTTGTTCAGAAGTGAGCGCAGAGGTCAGAAACCCAAGGGCCTCCGGCCAACGCTGCAGTGCGTCATCCACCTCCAGCCTCTCTGCTCCGTGAATGTGCGCCAAGGAAAGCCCCTCGCCTTCCATCAACCATACTGCGGCTACGTCGCAAGGCAGATTGTGCTCCAATTCATGCAGGATACTGTCCAGTACATCATCGACACCTACTTCTGCCGAGATGGAACCTGCCACCTCGCGCAGGCTGTCGGCCACTTGCCGCCGCCAACGCTCGGTTTGGTAAAGGTCGGCATTGTGGATGGCCGAAGCGACACTATCGGCCAGGGCCTCACACAGGAAATGGTCTTCCTCTGTAAAAGCATTTGCCCGGTTACTCTGCAGGTCAAGCACGCCCACCACCTGGCCATTGAAAACCAGCGGGATGGTCAGTTCAGAACGGGTATCTTCAGGAGGGAGCAGAGAAGGTTGGTAACGCGCTTCCTTTTTCACATCGTTGGCCAGAATGGTCTTCCCCTGGCGTGCCACCCACGGTATGATCCCCATATCATTATCCAAGTCAAGTACATAGCCTTTGAGGGAGGCACTGCGCGTTCCACTGCCGGCTTCATAGATGATCTGCCGCCGGTTGGAATGTACGGAAAAGAGATGAACGTATGGAAAACCAAGACGCTCCTGGATGAGAACTGCCACTTTATTAAGCAACTCGTCCAGGTGAAGGATGGAGGTTATATTTTTGCTGACTTCGGCCACCATCTCCAGGTGTTCGGCACGGGTCTGAAGTTCGCCATACAGGCGCACACCGTTAATGGCAATCGCAATCGTATCTGCCAAAGCCCGCAAGACCAGCAAGTCGTTTGGATGAAATGCCCCCAGACGGTCCGATTGCACATCCAACACGCCCAGGATCTGTCCCTCGATTTTTAAAGGCAGTACAGCTTCGGACTGGGTCTCCGGAAGAAGGACGAGGAATCGGAAACGCGGTTCCGTGTGAACATCATTCGTGATGGCTTCCTCCCCAGACCGGGCGACGGAGCCAATTAAGCCATCCCCCACACGAATTTTAAGCGGTTTACCCCTGCCGCGCGCCTGTCCAGCGCTCGAACGGAAGCGTAAAAATTCCTGGCCGGACTCGTACGTAAAAACCGCCACATAATAAAAATTAAACGTGCGCTGGATCAATTTGGTAACCCGCCGGGTTAGCTCATCCAGATCGAGTACATTGGCGATTTGTGCACTCACCCGCCGAACGAGGGTTAATTGCTCAATCCGCCACTGTTCCACGGCGAAACGGTGTGCTGCCACCAGCGCCAGGGACACGTGCCCAGCCAACCCTTCCAAGATTTCTATTTCTTTTCTTCGAAACGGCTTGTCAGGCCGCTTCACCTGGAGCGCTCCCAAGCTGATACCGCCATTTTTAAGTGGGTAGGCCACCAGATTCCTTAGCTCCTTAGGAAGATAAGGAATACCCGATTTGAACACCTCAACCAGCGTCCCATCGGGAGGCAATGGAGAAAATATGGGGGTCTGATCGAGGCCGGGTAGCCGGAAAAGGGTTTCATCCAACCACATTTCCGCCTGGCCATTCAGGAGATGACTTGCCGTCTCCAGGATGAGGTCGCGCCGGAATGCCAGGGATTCCTTTTGCATCAACTCCTCACCCAGCTGGATGATCTGCCGCCACGTGGCCTCCTGCAATACCGGGTGGGATTCCCGGGTGCCTGTCTTGCGAAGTTTTACCATTGTAAGAACATTTCCTGCTTCCCCCAACGCCTCAAAATGGACTTCGTCCATGGATTGCTTCATCAGGAAAACACCCAGGCCACCAACGACCCTCTTATCGATATCTGCATCCAGGTTTGGTGTGACCACGCTGGAAGGGTCGAACGGCTTTCCATGGTCACGGATGACAACAGTCAGGCAAACATCGTTGGATTCACAGGTGCATTCAATATCCCCCCGATTTTCTCCCTGGTATGCATGTTCAATGATATTGGTGCAGGCCTCATCAATTGCCAGTTCGATGGAATAGGTGTCGGAATCGCCCATGCCTGCATCCCGGGCAGCTTGGGATGCAAACCCGCGGATGGTGTCCAATTGGTCAAACCTGGCAGGAAAGATTGCCGTACGCATTGGAATAACGAAGCCGCCTCACGGCCCGAAAGTCGAGGCGGCCCGGGTAAAAAGGGCACAGCTGAATATGCTAAAAACTGCCAACTGCCGCCGTAACGTCATCGAATATTCTAAAAAGCGGTATGAAACCGGTCAACTCCAGGGCATCCATGATCTTCTTGGGTACTGCTGCCAGCACAACCTCACCACGGTTGTACCGTTTGCAATTCCGTTGGCCTATCAACAAAGCCCGGAACCCGGCACTGGACATATATTCCAATTTTCCCATGTCTAGAACGATCTTAAATTGACCATTGCCATTCACAGTCTCGATGGCCTTGGTCAGATCAGGTGCAGTGTAACTGTCAACTTTGCCCTGAATACTGAGCAAGTCACAATGTTTATACTGTTTTGTTGTGATCTCCATAAAGCCTCCGTTCTAGTTTGATGGTCTGAAATGAGCGACCTCTCAATGATAAAGGGGAGCAAGGGGCGTGCTGACAGCACCACTACACGCACGCTTCCCCCATCATCCCCTATATATTGAGATGATACAGAAATTATATCATGAGAGATTATGCTCATCCGTGGATTTCTCTGGTGAGGTATCCAATTAACCGGTTGACATCTCCCCCTTCATCGGGTATCCTCACCGCCGTCCGGGTGGGTCCGGCGCGGCGGAACCTTGCGAATCCCGTCAGGTCCGAAAGGAAGCAGCGGTAAGCAGGTGTCTCCGGGTGCCGCCGGGTCTCCTGCCCGGACATTTTCTTTTCCCAGGTTCCCCACCCTCTTTCCCCTGTTATAATACCCCCATCATTATCCTAATTCAGGAGTTCGTATGGTCACAAAGATCACATTCGGTACCGACGGCTGGCGCGGCGTCATCGCCGAAGATTACACCTTCGACAGCGTGCGCCGCTGCGCCCAGGGCTTTGCCAACTACCTGCTTGAAAAAGGTCGGCAGGGTCAATGGGTGGTGGCCGGGCACGATAAGCGCTTCGACAGCGAGTACTTTGCCGCAGCCGTGGCCGAGGTGCTGGCTGGCAATGGGCTGAAAGTCTACCTGACCGACGGCGCCACACCCACCCCGGTCATCGCCTTCTCGGTGGTGGATAAAAAAGCCTGCGGCGCGGTCAACATCACCGCCTCCCATAACCCCGGCACGGATAATGGCTTCAAGGTCCGCAACGAATTTGGTGGCGCCATCGACCCGGACGGCTTGCTGAAGATCGAGGCGCTCATCCCCGATTCGGTGGAAGCTGTCAAACGGAAAGCCTACAAGGATGCCCAAGCCGCCGCAGAGATCATCATGTTCGATCCGGTCACTCCCTATGAAGCCCATATTAACAAACTGATCGACCTGCAGCCCATTAAGGACGCCGGTCTCACCGTCATGGTCGATAGCATGTGGGGCAATGGTGCCGGCTACTTTCCTCGCCTGCTGGCTGGTGGCAGGACCAAAGTGCTTGAGATCCACAACCAGCGCAACCCGGTCTTCCCTGAGATGAAACGCCCAGAGCCCATCCCGCCCAACATTAATGTCGGTCTGCAGGCCACCCTGGATGCTCATGCAGATGTACTTCTCATAACCGATGGCGATGCCGACCGGCTTGGCGTGGGAGATGAGAACGGGCAGTTCGTCAACCAGTTGCGTGTCTACGGCCTGTTGGCCTACTACCTACTTGAAGTGCGCGGGCTACGCGGAGCCATTGTCAAGACACTCTCCACCACCGGCATGCTCAACAAGCTTGGGCAGATGTACAATGTTCCTGTCTACGAGACCGGCGTGGGCTTCAAGTATGTAGCCCCCAAGATGCTCGATACGGATGCCTTGATCGGCGGCGAAGAAAGCGGCGGCTATGCCTTTCGCGGCAACGTGCCCGAGCGTGATGGCATCCTGGCCGGCCTGTATATGCTCGACCTGATGGTACGTCTCGGCAAAAAGCCCACGGAACTGCTCAAGCTGCTCTTCGACAAGGTCGGCGGCGAGTACTTCTACGACCGGATCGACCGTCCCTTCAGTGGCAGCCACGCCGACCGTAAAAAAATGATCCTGGATGCCCATCCCCAGAGCATAGGCGGTCTGAAAGTGAAAGAGCTCGTCACCGTGGACGGCTTCCAATTCAAGCTGGAAGATGGGGGCTGGATGCTCATCCGCTTCTCCGGTACCGAACCCATCATGCGCATCTATTGCGAAACAATGCACGCCGATAAGGTCCAGGCAATTCTACAGGATGGATTAAAAATCGCGGGATTGAATTAATGGATTGTCAGGTGTTCCGGTGTCATGGGTCTTCCAACTCTGGCACACTGGACACCGGGTACCCTGAAACGTGAACCTGACCGACACCCACTGCCATTTGGACCTGGAAGAATTCGACCTGGACCGGTCGATCGTTCTCGAACGTGCCGCCCGGGCCGGGGTCACCCATATCATTATCCCGGGCATTAACCTTTCCTCCAGCCGGGCCGCCATCAAGCTGGCCGGAAACCACACCATGCTCTCCGCCGCCGTTGGCGTCCACCCTACCGAAGCCTCAACCTGGAACGAGTTGTCCAGCAATGATTTAGTTGCTCTTGCATCTAGCGCTTCTGGTACTTCAGACATCTCAAATATCACCAAGGTCGTCGCCATCGGTGAGATCGGTCTGGATTATTACTGGAATTCCGCGCCCCCCGACGTACAAAAGAAAGTCCTCCTGCTCCAACTCGAACTGGCTACTGAAAAGGGACTGCCGGTCATCTTGCACATGCGTGAAACCAGGGATGCACCAGACGATCACTGTGCCGGGGATCTGTTGTTGATCCTTGAACAATGGGTGAAGGAACTGCGTGGCAATCGCTATCCGTTGGCGGACCACCCCGGAGTGCTGCATTCCTTCTCAGGTTCTCTGGAAACGGCTCAGAGCGCCCTGAGTCTCGGGTTCTACATTGGCGTGACCGGTCCCATTACCTTCCAGAACGCCCGCGCACACCAGGCGACCATCGCGGCACTGCCTCTTGAGCGCATCCTGCTCGAAACGGATGCACCTTTCCTGGCCCCACAACCTCATCGGGGCAAACGCAACGAACCGTCCTATGTGCGCCTGATTGCTGATAAAATAGCCTTGCTTCACTCCTGTAACATTGAGGAAGTCGCCAGGGTTACCAGTCATAACGCCGCAAGGTTATTTGCCTGGAAAGAGACAGCTTGAATACCGCTCCATTCTTTACACCCATCCAGGTGGGTCTCCAGGAAGTAGAAACGCTTCTGCATGCACAGGCCGATGATGCCCATCCGGATCTGCGCGCCGCGCTGGAGCATTTGCTCTCCTCAGGTGGTAAGCGCATCCGTCCGGCTGTTGGCTTGTTGACTGGCCAGATGCTCAACGCACCCCATGACAAGCTTCTAACCCTATCAGCGGCGGTCGAGATGCTGCATACTGCCACCCTTGTCCACGATGACCTGATCGACGGAGCCTTGCTCCGCCGGGGCATGCCAACCTTGAACGCACGCTGGTCACCGGCCGCCACCATACTGACCGGAGACTACATGTTTGCGCGTGCTGCCAAACTTGCAGCCGAGTCTGATAATTTGCCATTGATGAAACTCTTTGCCGGCACCCTGGCAACCATCGTCAACGGTGAGTTGACCCAGTTGTTCGCGGCGCGTGGGGTCATCAGCCGCGAGAATTACAACAAGCGCATATACGCCAAGACCGCCTCGCTCTTCGAGATGACCACGCAGGCTGCCGCATTGATCAGCCAGGCAAGTGATGCCGTAGTGGAAGCCATGCGGCAGTATGGCTATCATCTCGGCATGGCTTTCCAGATTGTGGATGACATCCTGGATTTCACCGGGGAGCAGGAAACGGTCGGAAAGCCGGTCGGTTCGGACCTGTTGCAGGGCCTGGTGACTCTCCCGGCTATTTATTACGCCGAAACTCATCCCTACGACCCGGATGTTCTGTGTCTCACGGGCGGATGTTACACAGAAACAGAGCGCATGGAAAGGTTGGTTCAATCCATCCGGGAAAGCGATGCAACCGCCAGGTCCATGAAAGAAGCACAGGCTTTCACCCAAAAGGCACTCGAAATACTCAAAACGGCGCCCTCAGGGCTGGAACGGCAGGCACTGGAAGACCTGACAGGTTACATTGTAAACAGGAATATCTGAAACAGATGCAGCGCTACTCTCAGCGGCGGTTGGTTTGGGCTGGCCTCACTGCGACCCTTGCCGCGATTCTGGCAGACGTCCTGTATTTCGCCCTCAGCAAAGCTCTCGGGGAACCATATCTCATGCCACTAGACGGGAGCAGTTTCCAGCTCGGCCCGATGCAGGTCCTGACGCCGGTATTGGCAGTACTGATATCCGGTTGGTTGGCAACCATCCTCTTTGGACTGCTTCTCCGCTTTGTCCGGAAACCTGCCACCGTTTTCCTGTCCATATCCATTGCCGCCCTCATCCTCTCTTTCGGCGGGCCTTTTAATCTGCCATCCGCGACCATGCAATTAAAACTCCTTTTAACCGGGATGCATGTCATCGCCGCAGGGATCATAACAGGTGGGATACTCCTTATGAGCCGAAAAAACTCCAAAGTCCCCTAAAATTCCAGGGGACTTTTTAGTTGAGGCATTGATGGGATTTGCTTGTCTCACATCCTGGGAAACTCATCATGCCAGGGTTCACAATCCGATATATTTTATGAAACAAAACGAGTCCTTGCAAACTCGTTTATTAGAGGCGTCGATGGGATTTGAACCCATGATGAGGGTTTTGCAGACCCTTGCCTTGCCACTTGGCGACGACGCCGCAATATGTTGTAGATTGCGGACTGCTGATTGACAAACAGCAACCATCAATCTGCAATCCGCAACAATGAGAGCGGGCGATGGGATTCGAACCCACGACCTTCTCCTTGGCAAGGAGACGTTCTACCACTGAACTACGCCCGCAGGTGGCCTGAGCTTCAGGCCGAGTGCCGAGAGCCAGGATCGGACTGGCGACACCGCAATTTTCAGTCGCGTGCTCTACCAACTGAGCTATCTCGGCCTGGAAACGCACCGTCTTCGAAGCGGGAGGATTTTACACGTAGAGAGGGAGATTGTCAAGCAAAGGCCTTAAAAATTTTTACAGCCTTTTTACATCTGTGTCACGCGCCGGTTACTTGACAGACCTAAAATGCAGGCACAAACTAAAGAAAAAGATATGACAAAATGTTCAAAATGACTGTTCTACTCAAGAAGATGGCCCTGGCTGTTCTCGTACTGGTAATCGGCTTGGCCGTAATCCCCATCGCTGGCGCATCGGCTGCCGGGCTCAACGATCAAACCATTGCCCAACCGGAAAATTCCCGACTGGAGATTCTGTGGGCGCGCCAACAGGCAACTTATCAACGGCAAAGTGAACGATTGGCCAATGCCAGCGTTCTTATTTCCAGGGTGCAGGACCTGATTGATAAGGCCAACGGGAGAGGCTGGGATACCTCCGCCGTCCAGGCTGCATTGAATGCCCTCTCCACCGTCATCCCCTCCGTCCAAACTGCCCATGCTCCTGGAGCCAAAATCATCGCCAGCCATGCTGGTTTCGACTCCACCGGGAAGGTCACCGACAGCGCTACTGCCATCGCCACTGTAAAATCACTTGCCCAAGTTCTCAAAGATACACGCGCTGCCATGAATGGCACCTGGAAGGCTCTACGTGAGGCTGCCAAAGATTTTCGGGATGCCCATCCTCGCCCGACCACGACCGCCTCCTCGTCCTAGAAATGCCGCCCTCCCACTGGGAGACACGTACCTCCGCCGTGTCTCTCTTTTGCAGTACAATCAATAAATATAATCGAAATATGTGAGGAGTGTGTGCAGGTTTTTAGGCAGCCTGTACACGTCCATTTCCCATTTTTCTTAAGATATAGGTCTGAGAAGAAAACCAGGATATGAGGCAAACATGGAAAAAATGATCATTGCAAGCGAGAAAGCCCCCAAAGCCATTGGCCCGTATTCCGTCGCCAACCGGGCTGGTATGTTCGTCTTCGCCTCCGGGCAACTCGGTCTGGATCCGCACAGCGGAAACCTTGTCCAGGGTGGGATCGAAGTAGAGACACGCCAATCATTGACCAATATTCAGCACGTACTGGCGGATGCCGGGTCCGGCTTGGATTTGGTTGTAAAAACCACCGTCTTCTTGAAAGACATGGCCGATTTTTCCATAATGAACGCTGTTTATGCCGAATTCTTCCCGGAAAACCCGCCTGCCCGCAGCACTGTCCAGGTGTCAGCCCTGCCCAAGGCTGGCAATATTGAAATAGAAGCAATTGCCCTCGCAAAATGAGTTCTGAACTCATCCTGCTGGTTGATGACGAACCTTCCATCCTTCAGCTCGTTCGCATGTACCTAGAACGCGAGAACTTCCAGGTGGAAGCGGTCGGCGACGGAGTTGCAGCCCTGGAGGCGGAGAAGCGTTTACACCCGCAACTGGTTGTTCTGGATGTGATGCTCCCGAAGCTGGACGGTCTGGAGGTCTGCCGGCGCCTGCGTGCGGAAGACAACCCGGTGGCGATCATTATGTTGACTGCCCGCGACGAGGATATTGATAAAATCCTCGGTCTGGAGCTAGGCGCTGATGATTACCTGACCAAACCTTTCAACCCGCGCGAATTGGTGGCACGTATCAAGGCTATCCTGCGGCGGGCCGAACGCGCTGCGCAACCGGATGCCGCTCCGATTCACCTGGCCGACCTGTCAGTTGACCCCGTCCGCCGTGAGGCGCGCCTTGCCGAAAAGACCCTGGACCTGCGCACGCAAGAATTCGAGTTGCTGCTCATCCTGGTCGGCCAACCTGGACGCGTCTTTACCCGTGAACAACTACTTCAGCAGGCCTGGGGCTTTGATTTCTATGGCCAGACCCGTACAGTGGATGTCCATATCGCCCACCTGCGTAAAAAAATCGCCGGCAGCCCGATAACCATCGAGACCGTAACTGGGATCGGTTATAAATTGGTGGCATAATGCCTCACTCGTTACGCTCCCGTTTATGGTGGAGTTATGTGCTGGTCACAATGGCTGCGCTCGGCATCGTGGCTTTCGTCCTTTTTATCTATATCATTCAAAATCCATCCACTTACAGGCAAGCCAGTGCCCGATTGACGGTCGTTGCGGCCTTCCTGCGGAGGAACGAAACTGCTCTCGTCAATCTGACTCCCGCCAACCTCCAGGCGCGGATCGACCAGGTCGGTCAAATCTCCGCCGTTCGGGTCGTCATTTTCAATAATAAGCGCCAGGTGGTTGCTGATTCAAATTCTACACAATCGGGTTCATTACGGATGCCGCTCTTCCCCCGTCTTCAGATCTCTTCTGTAATCAAAGATCAGAGCGGTCAATTCTGGCTCTATATTATCCAGCACCTGAATAATGGAGACTGGCTGCTGGTGGCTGTTCCCCGCCCTGCTGTTCCCTTATTAACCGTGTTGAGCGACGAATTATTGTTACCGATCCTGGGTGCGGCTGTCGTTGCTCTGATTATTTCCCTGCTGGTGGCCTTCTGGCTGGCCCGCTGGATTGGAGAACCGCTCCAACATTTAGTGGTGGCTTCCCGCCAGATGCCTTCCTTTGACGCCAAACCGATCTCCCTGAGCGGCCCTCACGAGGTTCAGGAATTAACGCGTGCATTTAATGAAATGAAAAGCCGAGTACAGACTTCACAAAAATCCCAGCGCGATTTCGTCGCCAATGTGTCTCATGAACTAAAAACGCCCCTAACTTCCGTCCAAGGGTTTGCACAGGCACTCCTAGACGGTACTGCTGATACGGCTGAATCCCGCCTGCAGGCAGCCAGGGTCATATACAACGAGGCCGGTTCCATGCACCGCATGGTGCTTAATTTGCTCGACCTGGCCCGCCTGGACACTGGTACGCTTGATCTCCAATGCGTTCCGGTTAACCTGCCCGCCTTACTTGACAGCATCGCTGAGAAATTTACTCCGCAGGCACATACCGCTGGTGTGATCATACGCGTGGAATCCGTTGCTCTCCCATCCGTCACAGGCGACGGAGACCGCCTGGCACAGGTCTTCTCCAACCTGGTGGATAACGCGCTTAAGCACACACCGGCCGGAGGCATAGTCACGTTGCGGGCCAAGCTGACCGGCACTTCAACGGCGCCCGGGACAGGCTCTGAGATCCAGGTGGAAGTAGTGGATACCGGTACGGGCATTTCACCGGAAGCTCTGCCGCACATCTTCGAGCGTTTTTATCAGGCTGATCCCTCCCGACCTGGTGGAGAAAAGCACGGAACCGGCCTGGGTCTGGCAATTGTAAAAGAAATTGTTGAGGCGCACGGTGGTAAAATAAGCGTTCGCAGCGCACCGAATGCAGGTAGTATATTCACCATTGCACTGCCGCTTAACCCACCGGACGCGTCTGCCACCGCCCGGCGAAAAAAATAGATTAGCATGCCTTCTGTCTCCATAATCATTCCATGTTATAACGAGCAAGACACCATCCAAGAATTGCTCGAGGCAATTTACGCGCAGACCTTTCCACGCGCCGAACTGGAAATGGTCATCGCAGATGGCATGTCCACGGATGGTACACGGGCAGAGATCGCTGCATTTGCCGATTCCCACCCGGACCTGCATATTGCCGTTGCGGATAACCCCATACGAAGTATCCCCGCTGCGTTGAATTCTGCCCTGAAAGAAGCCCAGGGCGAGATCATCGTCCGCTTGGATGGGCACTCGGTCCCTTATCCTGACTATATAGAATGCAGCGTTGCGGATCTCGAAGCAGGTCTCGGCGAAAATGTTGGTGGTATCTGGGAGATCCATCCCGGCGCCCAGACCTGGATGGCACAATCCATCGCGGTGGCCGCATCCCATCCGTTGGGTGTGGGCGACGCCTATTACCGCCATGCCAGTAAAGCCTCCCTTGTGGATACAGTCCCCTTTGGAGCCTTCAAGCGTGAATTACTGGCGCTGGTAGGATTCTTTGATGAGTCGCTGCTTACGAACGAGGATTACGAATTCAACGCACGCATCCGCAAATCGGGAGGCCGGGTCTGGCTCGATCCATCCATCCGTTCGGTTTATTATGCCCGGCCCACACTGGCGGCCCTGGCAAACCAATACTCCCGTTATGGATTTTGGAAATGGCGGATGTTGCGTCGTTATCCCGAAACGTTACGCTGGCGGCAGGGACTCCCCCCCTTGTTTGTATTGAGTCTGCTTGGCGGGGCTGCCCTGGCTGCGTTTCTTCCCACGTTACGGATCCTATTGGCGGCAGAAATAATCCTTTATCTTGTTTTTTTGATTGCTGCCGGAGTTCATGCCTCCTTCCGTCAGAAAAAAGCCTATCTGGTGATCGGTTTACCAATCGCAATTGCAACCATGCATATCGCCTGGGGCGCAGGCTTTTTATGGAGTATGATTAAAGGGATCATCCCTGACCGAAACCCGGAGAAGAAGTGATGCAATCATCTGTTCGACCAAGACCAATTGGCTGGCGCGTTCGTACTCGCGAACAACGCATTATTCTTCTCATTGGCGACGCGTTTGTTTCCATACTCGCACTCTTTGGCGGGCTGTATTTCTGGGGTCAAAAGGATGCCTGGCTGAAGTTCTCGTTGCATTTCATGCAGCAGCGCGTTGATTTCTGGTTTTATCTCCTTCCATTTATTTGGATGGTATTCCTGGTGGAGTTATATGACCCGCATCGCGCCAAGAACCTCCGTCAGACCGTGTCAGGGATTTTCCTCGCCGCGCTGGCAGGGTTATTCTTTTATGCTGTGATCTACCTGATTTCACCAAAAGGCTCTCTACCTCGCCTGGGTATTGGCGTTTTCCTGGTTTTCGCATCGATCCTGACGCTGGGATGGCGATTGATATATATCCAGATCTTCACCGCCCAGGCGTTCCTACGACGGGTGCTGATTATCGGCGCTGGCAGTGCCGGAGAGACGCTTGTACAGGTTTACAATGACCTGCGCCCACAACCATTCTTCCTGGTTGGCTTCATGGACGACGATCCAGCAAAGATCGGTAAGCAACTGGAAGGGTTTCCCATCCTGGCCGGAAATGACCACCTTATTGAAATCATAGAGGCGAAGGCCATTACGGAGGTCGTTATAGCCATCACCGGTGAGATGCAGGGCAGTACCTTCCAAAAACTCCTGGATGTCCAGGAAAGCGGAGTGGAGATCATCCCGATGCCTGCCCTTTACGAGGAGTTGATGGGACGCGTCCCCATAAATCACCTGGAATCCGAGTGGCTGATCCGGTCCTTCGTGAATGATGCACGTGTCGGTGGTTTTTATGAGTTAGCGAAGCGGCTGCTTGATATCCTGGTTGCATTGGCTGGTTTGAGCATCTGTGTGGTGCTCAGTCCATTCGCCGCCATTCTTATCCTCCTGGACAGCGGTTTTCCCATCCTGTACAAACAGATCCGTTCCGGTAAGGGCGGTAATTTGTACAACATCTATAAATTCCGCACGATGTACAAGGATGCTGAAAAGGATGGCAAAGTTCAGGTTACGCATGAACACGACGAACGCATTACGCGTGTGGGAGGCATCCTGCGCCGTACTCATGTCGATGAGTTACCCCAGTTCTGGAATGTCCTGCGCGGCGAAATGAGCATTGTCGGACCACGCGCTGAACGACCCGAACTGATCATCGAATACCAAAGGCAAATTCCCTTATACCGGGCGCGCCTGTTGGTCAAGCCGGGCATTACCGGCTGGGCACAGATCAATTATGGGTACTCAGCTACAATCCCCCAAACCATTATTAAACTGGAATATGACCTCTATTACATTAAACATCGCAATTTGCTCATGGATATGAGCGTAATTCTGCGTACCATGACCCAGGTCATTGGATTCCGGGGAAGGTAGCGAGATGCGCGCTCTGGTCACAGGTGGAGCCGGATTTATTGGTTCCCATATCGTGGAAGAACTTCTGCGAGGTGGCGCTTCCGTACGTGTCATGGATAACTTTTCCACCGGGAAACGCGATAACCTCGAGATGTTTCAAGGTGACCTGGAAATACTGGAAGGTGACCTGCGTGATGTTGAAGCAATTAAAGTTGCCACGCAAGCGGTTGATCTGGTCTTCCACCTGGCAGCATTGATTTCTGTCCCGGATTCCATGCTGGACCCTGAGACCTGTTTCGCAATTAATGTGGCCGGAACGGTGGCACTTCTCGAAGCAGCCCGCCGGGCCGGAGTCCACAAAGTTGTCCTGTCTTCCAGCACAGCCGTCTACGGCAATACAGACAGGTTCCCGACAGACGAAGAAACACCGCTTCAGCCTCTTTCGCCATATGCTTTATCCAAACAGGTGAATGAACTATACGCGCGTCTTTACACGCAGACTTTCCATCTTCCGGTGATCGCTCTACGATATTTCAACGTCTACGGACCGCGCCAGCGTCCCGATTCTGCCTATGCGGCAGTCATTTCTATATTTAATCGGCATTTGGCTAATAGGGAACCAATTACGATCTTCGGTGATGGCAAGCAGAGCCGTGATTTTATTTACGTTAAGGATGTAGTACGGGCCAACCTGCTTGCCGCAGAATCGGACGCTGCCGGTGAAGTTTTCAATATCTGTACCGGACATGAGACGACTCTAATCGATTTGCTGGAAGAAATGAGCGAGATATCGCCTCCCCTTCCCGACGTCCGCTTCGAACAGCCCCGTCCTGGTGACATTTATCGTTCGAAGGGCAATCCCGAAAAAGCTGCCTCGGCTCTGGGCTTTCGCGCAGAAACTTCACTGGCAAATGGCCTGGCACAAACTTTGGAATGGATGAGAAGCCAATGAAAGCAAAAAATCGTTCCCAACTTCCGACTGGCTTTGTTTTCTTGGCGGATATTTTAATAACCGTGGCCGCCATAACTGCTGCTTTTGCTCTCCGTCTGGCAGGGGATACGATTACCGACTACATCGGATCACTTTACTGGATGATCCTCATCGGCTTGCTGATAAAGCCTGTTATCTATTATTTCTTTGGCCTCTACCGCCGCCTGTGGGCTTATGCCAGCATAAATGAGTTAACCCTCATCAGTACAGCGGTGAGCGTTGCCTCTGCAATTTTCTCTGCTGTAATGCTTGTACTTTACATCTCCCGGATAAACGATGTCCGGGTACTGAATTTTCCGCGCACAATTCTCCTGATCGACTGGCTGCTTTCCCTGGTGGGTATTGGCGGACTACGCTTTTCCATCCGGCTGGTGGCGGAAAGTCGCGCGGCCAGTAAAAAGCCCACCGCCAGAAGAGCCAGAAATGTACTGATCATCGGCGCAGGGGATGCTGGTGCGCTGGTGGTGCGCGAGATGCAGAAAAACCCGCAGCTTGGCCTGCGCCCGGTAGGATATCTGGATGACGACTTAACCAAACAACGACATCAGATCCATGGTGTACCGGTAGTGGGCCGGCTTACTGACCTGCGCCGCGCCCTGGAACATCGACCGGTGGACGAGGTCATCATTGCCATACCCAGCGCAGGTGGAAAAGTTGTCCGCCTGGTGACAGACATCTGTCGCTTGAAAGGCATTCCTTTCCGTACCATGCCGGGACTGTTCGAACTTATCGGGGGAAAAGTCAGTGTCAATCGACTACGCGAAGTGGATATCACCGACCTTTTACGCCGCGAACCCGCCCAGATCCAGGATCAACTGGTCGGTACGACTCTGACCGGGAAGCGGGTACTCGTCACTGGTGCCGGTGGTTCCATTGGTCGTGAAATTTGCCGCCAAATTGCACACTGGGGACCCCAAATGCTCATCCTGCTCGGGCACGGCGAGAACAGTATTTTTGAGGCCATGCTCGAATTGCGGGAGGATTTTCCGTCCCTACCGCTTCAGTTGGTTATCGCGGATATTCGTGATAAGCCCAGGATACAAGGTGTTTTCACCGATTTCCACCCACAGGTGGTTTTCCATACCGCGGCTCACAAACACGTCCCGTTGATGGAAAGTAATATCGAAGACGCTGTAACCAATAACATTATTGGCACCAAGAACGTGGTCGAGGCAGCCAGTGCGATAAGCACGGAATTACTGGTCCTGATCTCTACCGACAAGGCCATCCGTCCAGCAAACGTGATGGGCGCCACCAAGCGCATCGCCGAAATGGTCGTGCTGGAGGCCGCTCACCGCACCGGGCATGCTTATTCGGTCGTCCGGTTCGGGAATGTTTTGGGCAGCCGTGGCAGTGTGGTTCCGCTCTTTAAAAGGCAGATCGCCCATGGGGGACCGGTGACGGTCACCCACCCGGATATGAAACGCTACTTCATGACCATACCGGAATCCGTCCACCTGGTGCTCCAGGCCGCCGCGATGGGTCAGGGTGGTGAAGTCTTCATGCTGAATATGGGCCAGCAGGTGCGCATTCTGGACCTGGCGGAGGACCTCATCCGTCTTTCAGGTCTTGAACCTGGCAAGGATGTTGAAATCGTATTCACGGGCATCCGCCCCGGTGAAAAGATCAGTGAAGACCTGTGGGGAGACGGTATGGAATATAAAAAAACCATCCATCCTGAAATCTTCCGGGCTGAAGCGGAAGAAGCTGTCATTCCGGAGGATCTTGACAAGGTCGTCGAAGAATTGCATCATCTGGCGCGGGATGGCGAGGCTTCTGCAATTCTCCACCTGCTGGACGAAACCATCCCTGACGGGAATATACTAGCCACACCACCGGCAGACTTGACTTCGCTGGTTTAATCAAGAGCATGCCTGAAATAAGATTCTCCGAGTGGAACGAATTTCTCACCGGGCATCCCGATGCCCATATTCTCCAATCGGGTGAATGGGGCGAGCTCAAATCAGCCTTTGGTTGGGAGGCTGTGCGAGTGGTGGAAAACGGTCTCGGAGCACAGATCCTTTTCCGGCGATTGCCCCTTGGCATGACATTCGCATATATTCCAAAGGGGCCGGTGGGTTCTCCATTAAAAAATACTGAAAGACTATTTTGGGCTGAGTTGGACGCGCTCTGCCAGAAAAAACATGCCGTCTTTCTGAAAATGGAAAAAGCCGGGTGGGAAGGCGATACGATCACTCTTCTTCATCCTTCAGATTTTCTCTCCAGTCCACAGCATATCCAGCCACGTATCACGCTGGTCGTTGATTTGCAGGGTGGCCAGGAGGATGTTTTTAATCACATGAAACCCAAGACGCGATACAACATTCGTCTGGCCGGACGGAAAGATGTTGTTGTTCATCCTTCAAATGATATCGGGAACTTTTATCGATTGATGGATGTAACCAGCCAGCGCGAGGAATTCCATGTCCATTCGCTGGCTTATTACCAGCGCGCCTATGAACTTTTTTACCCTAAAGGTATGTGCGAACTCTTTATGGCTGATTTCCAGGGACAAACCCTGGCGGCCGTAATGGCCTTCGCATTTGGTAAGAGTGCCTACTATTTTTATGGCGCATCCGGGGATAGCGAACGTAACCGTAAACCGACTTATCCACTCCAATGGGAAACCATCCGCTGGGCACAAAGTAAAGGTTGCACCGAATATGATATGTGGGGCATTCCCGATGAAGCCACGGATGTCAATGAAGATGAAGCCGAGGCGCGCGAAGATGGCCTTTGGGGGGTTTACCGTTTCAAGCGGGGCTTTGGCGGCTCGATCAAACGAGCGCAGCGAACCCTGGACCGGGTCTACAATCCCTTGCTCTACAAACTTTACCTTTTGCGTTTACCTGGTTCCGGTGCGGACTGACAATATGATCCCGTTTACCGGCTCTCCCCAAGCCTGGAACGAACTTATTGCCTCCCTGCCCATTCCTCATCTCTTGCAGACATGGGAATGGTCGCAGGTCAAGGCAAAATATGGCTGGCAGCCAATGCCTTTTGTTTGGAACGATTCACGATCTATAACCACCCGCTCGCCCTTGGCCGCTGCAATGGTTCTCAAACGCAGCCTTCCTGGGGGTGGATTCCCAAAAAAGATGTGCGTGCTCTACATTCCAAAAGGTCCCAACCTGGATTGGAACGACTCCACCCTCCGTCAGACCGTCCTGGGCGATCTGCAAGCCTTCGCCAAACAACAGGGGGCGATCTTCGTCAAGGCAGACCCGGACGTACCGCTCGGGATAGGTGTCCCCAACACGGATCAGGCGATCGAGTTCACTGGCGGTCAAGAAGTTAGAACCGAATTGATGGGATTGGGATGGAAATTTTCGCAGGATCAAATCCAATTCCGCAACACCGTCTTGATCGACCTGTCTCCAACCGAAGAGGAGTTGCTGGCAAAAATGAAGCAGAAAACAAGATATAACATCCACCTGGCTGAGAAGAAAGGCGTCACGGTGCGGGCCGGTGGGGTGAATGATTTGGCAATGTTATACCGCATGTATGCGGAAACCTCACTGCGGGACGGTTTTTTGATCCGGGAGGAGGGCTACTACCAGACCGTTTGGCAAACATTTGCCCAGCCTTCAGAGGAGAGGCATCAGCCTTTCAGTGAGCCCCTCGTCGCTGAAGTAAATGGGGAAGCAGTGGGAGCAGTTTCGATGTTCTATTTTGCAGGGCAGGCAATTTATCTATTTGGAATGTCACGTGACGGACACCGTGAGAAAATGCCAAATTACCTGCTCCAGTGGAAAGCCATGCAGCGGGCAAAAGCGTTGGGCTGTGGGATTTACAATCTGTGGGGTGCCCCAGACGAGTTCCTCGAGAGCAATAATTTGTGGGGAGTTTTCCGTTTCAAGGAAGGATTGGGCGGATATGTATTGCGCAGCATTGGGGCATGGGATTTCACTCCCAATCCGGTACTATATAAAATGTACACGGAAGTGCTGCCACGCCTGATGGATATTATGCGTGCGCGCGGCCGGGCCCGCACCCGGCAGAGTCTGGGAGCTTGAATCCATTATGAACACAACGATACCAAGAATTCATTTTGCCCACCTCCCCACTCCCATTGAAAGCATGCCGCGCCTGGAAAAAGCCCTGAACGGACCAGGTCTATTTATAAAACGTGATGACCTGACCGGTCTCGCCTTTGGCGGCAACAAGACCCGCAAGCTGGAATTCCTGGTTGCCGAAGCACAAGCCGGAGATGCAGATACACTCATCACCGCCGGGGCCTTACAGTCCAACCACTGTCGCCAGACTGCCGCAGCCGCCGCCAAATTTGGCTTTGATTGCATCCTTGTGCTCGTCGGGGAGCCACCCGCACAGGTGAGTGCCAACTTCCTGATGGACCAGCTATTTGGAGCCAGGATCATCTGGACTAAGAAAAACCTTCGCGATGCCATTCTCAGGGAAACTTTCGAAAAGGTTGCCTCGCAGGGACACAAGCCATATCTGGTTCCTTATGGTGGTTCCAATTCCACTGGTGCGCTTGGTTATGTCTTCGCAATGGAAGAGTTTGTCGGACAGGGGTTGAAAGCCGATTGGATCGTTTTTGCATCCTCCTCCGGCGGAACACAGGCCGGGCTGGTTCTGGGTGCGCACCTCTTCGGCTATCCGGGCAACCTTCTCGGCATCAGCGTGGATGAGCCGCAAGGTGTATTGCAGGAACGTGTGGCGAAACTGGCATCCGAAACATCCGGGCGTTTGGGACCTCCCATCGAATTCACCGCAGCCGAGGTGCTGGTCAACTCCAACTACGCCCTGCCAGGTTATGGGATCCTGACCGGGGCAGAACGCACAGCAATCCAGCTCTTCGCAAAATATGAAGGCTTGCTGCTTGACCCGGTCTACACCGGGCGGGCTGCCGCGGGACTGATTGATCTGATCCATAAAGGGTTTTTCAAAAAAGACGAAACCATCCTGTTCTGGCATACCGGCGGGCAGCCAGCCTTGTTTGCCGAAAAATATCAAAATGATCTGAGGTCCGATTGACCTCGATAACATCAATGCGAACCGCCATTGTAACTGGAGCAAACCGTGCATCGGCCTTGAAATTTGTCGCCAGTTGGCCCGGTTGAATTGTCGTGTAATCCTGACCAGCCGCGCAGAAGCCAAAGGGTTGGCCGCCATGGAAAGCCTGCACAACAGCGGCTGAGAAATCCTGTACTGCCAATTGGATGTAACCAAGCAGGCATCCATCCTGGGCTTGCGTGATTTTGTTGTCAGCCGGTTCGGCGCAGCCGACATTCTGGTCAACAATGCTGCCATTCTCCCCGACTGGCATGGACGCATTCTCAAGGTGGATGCAGGTAAGTTCCGCACTGCACTCGAAACAAACACCATAGGTCCTCTTATGCTTTGCCAGGCTTTCATCCCAATGATGCGCAAGCAAATTTTGGACGCGTGGTCAATGTCTCTTCCGGAGCAGGACAAATTAATGACATGGTGAACGATATGCCCGCCTATCGCCTGTCAAAAATCGCTTTGAATGGACTGACACTCATACTGGCTGATAGCGTGAAGAAAAACAACGTGCTTGTGAATGCGGCCTGCCCCGGCTGGGTGCGCAGCGATATGGGTGGCCCGGATGCAGATCGCACCCTGGAGCAAGGCGCAGACGGCATTGTCTGGTTGGCCACTTTGCCAGAAGGGGGCCCGAATGGCGGTTTTTTTCGGGATCGCCAGCCAATCCCCTGGTAGGTGGAGTTCCCAGCATTTTCCCGAAAGGCGAGAGTTTTCACTACTTATCGGTAATGGATTGAACAAAACCAACGGAAGATTTGACCCACCATAGTATAATTAACCCAAATGGAACCCCGCCTCAACTCTTCCTTTCGTCCTTACCTTGCCTCGGCCATCAGCCTGTTCGTACTGGGCTGGGCCACAGCAGCCATAGCCATTTTTGCCCTCACCCCCACCGTCTGGGCCCGCTGGCTGCTTTTCTTCGGCGGAATGCTAGGCCTTACTGGTCTGACCATGCCGGTCACCTGGTTTCTCAACCTGCGCTTCCCATCCAACCCGCCCGCTGGTCCGAACGTGATCGTCCGGCAAGCCATCTGGGTTGGCGTGTACGGTGTCGTGCTGGTCTGGTTGCAACAGGCACGACTGGTCACACTGTGGATCGGTCTTTGCCTGGCCATCGGGTTGGTCGCCATTGAGTACCTGGTCAGGATGAGAGAAATAGCCCGTTGGCAACCAAAGCCCGTAAAAGAACAACAACCACCGGCAGATACAAACCCAGCCTCCAAAGCATGAACCTGCGCGGGCTTCCTTCTGTCGAACAACTTCTCCAGACCCAACTGGCGGCTGAACTCATTGCGAGTTATGGCCGCCCGTTGACTTTGCGTGCCATTCGCAAGGTGCTGGACGAGTTGCGCGTCACGCGCCTCAATGAAAGAAGAACTGACACTACCTGGCCGGGAGAACATACTCACCGAGGCGGCTTCCCTGTTAAAAGCCTGGACCTCCCCAACTCTGGTGCCGGTCATCAACGCCAGCGGGGTGATCCTGCATACAAACCTAGGTCGCGCCCCACTCTCGACCGCCTCTATCAAGGCCATGGAAGCTGTCGCCCATGGTTATTCGAACCTAGAACTTGATCTGGAAACCGGTAAGCGTGGCTCACGACTGGTCCATACTGAGACACTTCTTCAACAGCTTACCGGAGCCGAATCTGCCATGATTGTGAATAACAATGCCGCTGCGGTGCTGCTGGTACTTGCCGCACTGGCAAGCCGTAGACGGGTGGTTATCTCCCGTTCACAATTGGTCGAAATTGGCGGTGGGTTCCGTATTCCGGACGTGATGAAACAGTCCGGGGCAAAATTAGTCGAAGTGGGCACTACGAATAAGGTTCGGCTGGCTGATTACGAGCAAGCGCTGGAAGCTCCGACTGCACTTGTCTTGCATGCCCATCGCTCGAATTTCAAAATGATTGGCTTTACCGAGGAGCCGGAATGGAAAGACATCGTTAACCTGGCGCACAGCCATGGTGTTCCTTGTGTGGATGACTTGGGATCCGGTGCAATGCTCGATACTGCCCACTATGGACTGGCCCACGAACCTACTGTTCAGGAATCGTTGGCATCTGGTACAGACCTGGTCTGCTTTTCTGGCGATAAACTGCTCGGCGGCCCACAGACCGGGGTGATCGTTGGTAAGGCTGAACTGATTACCAGGATAAGGAAGCATCCTCTGTCGCGTGCCTTGCGCCCGGACAAACTCTGTCTGGCAGCGCTGACAGCCACTTTTTTGCATTATCTCAAGGATGAGGCTGAGCGTGAAATCCCCATCTGGCGCATGTTGGCGCTGACGCCCAATCAGGTTCGCAAAGCTGCCGCAAGCTGGAGAAAAAAACTCGGCCAGGGCGAGGTCATTTCCGGAAAGTCCACCATCGGGGGCGGCAGTTTACCCGAAGAGAGTCTGCCAACATTCCTGCTGGCATTGGACGTGAAAAGCCCGGATAGATTCCTTAAGGAACTACGCCGGCAGCAACCCCCCATTATCGCACGCACGGAAAACGACCGCATCCTGCTCGATCCGCGCACGGTTCTACCGGAGGAAAATGGGGCACTGTTGGTCGGTCTGATGAATGCCCTGCGGGACAAAAAGAAAACCACTGACGGAAAACGGGGTTAACACCTTTATCTTTCTTTTCTTCCACCATCAATTCTATGACCCATCAATCCGACATTTTACGTGTACTCAAAGAAACCAGCCGGACTTTCTTCATCCCAATTGTCCGTCTGCCTGCCAAATTGCAGGAGGCGGTTGGTGCCGCATATCTGTGCATGCGAGCCATTGATGAAATCGAAGACCATCCCGCCCTGGATAACCAGGCAAAAGTTGCCATCCTGCATGGAATCAGCTGGGCAATGCAGGCCCAACTTGCCTCTGATGACCCGGCAAACATTTCCCTGCTCGAAGCTGTCTTCCTGCCATACCGGAATATCCTGCCCGAGGTCACCTTGCGGATCGGTGATTGGTTGGCGCATACACCACAAGATATTGCGCCGCGCGTCTGGGACGCCACCATTGCCATGGCGGACCGAATGGCATACTGGGTGGAGAAGAACTGGCTGATCCAGACTGAAGCAGATCTTAACAGTTACACATTCAGCGTGGCTGGGGCAGTTGGCCTGCTCATCTGTGACATCTGGACCTGGTTCGATGGCTCCCAAGTGGACCGTCTGTCCGCCATCCATTTTGGCCGCGGACTGCAGTCCGTAAATATCCTTCGCAACCGGGAAGAGGACACCAAGCGCGGCGTTAACTTTTTTCCTGCCGGTTGGACCGATGAGCAAATGTTTGCCTACGCTCGTAATAATATCGAACAAGCGAAGAAAGGCATCAGCTTGATCTCCCAGAAGTCATTCAGATGCCTGGTGGATATCCCCCTGGCTCTTGCAGAAGCCACTCTGCAAGCTTTGGCAAATGGCCAACCCAAGCTCACTCGCAGTCAGGTTCTGCAAATTGTGGGGCAGGTTTAGGAGAAATCCGAAATGAAATCCGACCTTGACATTCTCATGCGGTCCAAAAATCTCGACGCCATCCTCGTCACCGGGAACGCCGATCACAACCCTCCCATGTATTACCTGACCGGTGGAGGACACATCAGCGCGGCAACTCTCATCAAGAAAACCGGCGGAGAGAGCGTGCTGTTCTGCAACGACATGGAGCGCGACGAGGCCACCAAAACCGGGCTGAGAATTATCCCTTACAGCACTTACAACTTTGAAGAGCTGTTGAAGGAGGCAAATGGCAATCATGCCCTGGCATCGGCCATCCGGTACAGGCGCATGTTTACGGACACGGGTATACACGGGCGCATTGGAATCTACGGCAACGCCGACTTGGGATCGGCCTTTGCCATATTTACCCATTTGCAGGAAATCATGCCGGAAATCGAACTGGTCGGCGAGACAAGCAACGATTCGCTTTTCATGAAAGCCATGGAGACCAAGGATGTGTTCGAAATGGAACACATTCGCAGGATGGGTGTGGTCACGACCGAGGTGGTGCGACGTACAGAAAAATTCCTGACCAGCCGGGAAGTCCGTGCAGATGAGGTTCTTCTGAAAGATAACGCGACCCCGTTGACCATCGGCGATGTCAAGGCGAGGATTAACCTATGGATTGCCGAGTTGGGGGCCGAGAACCCCGAGGGCACTATTTTTGCCATCGGGCGGGATGCGGGTGTGCCCCACTCCGTCGGAAACCCAAGCGACCTGTTGCGCCTGGGCCAGACCATTGTCTTTGATATCTATCCATGCGAAGTTGGTGGCGGTTATTTCTATGATTTTACGCGGACCTGGAGTTTTGGCTATGCCACACCCGAAGCCCAGAAACTGTTTGACGAGGTCAAGCAGGTCTATGAACGAATGCGGAATGAATTCGTCCTGGATGCCCCGTTTAAGAATTACCAGCGCCTTACCTGCGAATTGTTTGAAAAGAACGGTCACCAGACACCTCTCCACACCCTTGCGCCGATGGAAGGTTACGTTCACTCGCTGGGACATGGCGTTGGACTGAACATCCACGAACGTCCCTGGTCCGGCCTGACTGCCACTGAGGACAACATCCTGAAACCCGGTGTGGTCTTCACTTCGGAACCTGGACTGTATTACCCGGAAAAAGGGCTGGGTGTGCGCATCGAGGACACCTACTGGGTACGGCCGGATGGGAAGATCGAAATTCTGGCAAAATATCCATATGATTTTGTATTGAAAATGGAAAGGTGGAAAAAGTAATCCATTTGTTTAAATGAATATTACATGAATTGGTATCTTATCTGCCCGGATGTTGACGTCCGGGCAGATAACGCTATAATCACTCCATGGGAAAAGCAAATACTGGATGGTCATTTCCTGGAATGGTGAGATCAAGCCTGGCTCACTGAAAGCTATCCGCTAATGTCCTCATTTCCCCCCGCTCGAATCCTCGCCATCGAAACCTCCTGCGACGAGACGGCCGCGGCCGTGCTTGAAAATGGGCGCATCCTGCTGGCTTCAACAGTTGCCTCGCAGATGGACATCCATGCCCGCTACGGTGGTGTCTATCCGGAAGTAGCCTCGCGCCAGCATGTTCTCTCCATCCTGCCGGTAATCGAAGAAACCCTTGCCAAAGCCCATCTATCCCTAGAAAACATTAACGCTGTCGCAGCCACGCGCGGCCCCGGCCTGGCTGGGTCGCTGGTGGTCGGGTTGAACGCTGCCAAGGGGATCGCCATCGCCGCAAACCTGCCGCTGGTGGGTGTGAACCATCTGGAAGGACACATTTATTCAGCTTGGGTATATGACCATGGGGATAATCCTGCCCCTGAACCGCAATTTCCGCTAATGGCATTACTGGTCTCTGGTGGGCATACCGAATTGAACTTAATGGACGACCATTTGCAATACAGACATCTGGGTGCAACCTTGGACGACGCGGCTGGCGAGGCCTTCGACAAGGTCGCCCGATTGTTGGGATTGTCATATCCCGGCGGGCCGTCGTTACAAAAAGCCGCACAAGAAGGTAATCCGACTGCATTTAAATTACCACGTGCCTGGCTGGAAGGAACGTGGAACTTCTCATTCAGCGGGCTAAAAACTGCAGTTTTAAAAGAAGTTAAAAGACTTGAGGGTAATGCTCTGCCAATTGCTGACCTGGCTGCCAGTTTTCAGGCTGCGGTCGTGGAAGTGCTTGCCCAAAAGACCTTGCTGGCTGCGCGTGAATATGGTGTAAAAGAGATCATTGTAGGTGGGGGCGTCTCGGCCAATAAACCCTTACGCGAGGCTTTCCTGGCGCAGACGGAATTCCCTGTCAACATCCCGCCTCTTTCTCTCTGCACCGACAATGCCGCCATGGTTGCAGCCGCAGGTTATTACCGTTACGTCCTCGGTCATCAGGACGGATTGGAAATAGACGTTTTACCAACCTGGCCGCTATCATGAGGTGAAAGCAAAGGAAAATGATGTGACCAAAATGATTTGTGGCGGTTGGATAATGTCTTTTATTTCCTAACCTCTCACTAAAATAGCTGCTTTTTAACCACGAAACCCCGGTGCGAGACTGGCCCAAGTCCCGGCGGGGTTCGTGTTAAGAGGAGAATGCAAACACCATTATATACAGAGAGTTAATAAAGAGATGACAGCATATTAAAGAAAAGATTAGAGTATTATTGTAAATTGAAAGTCCCCCGCTCTTTAATAGCGCAAACCCCGTAGAGGACTGGCCCAAGTCCTGCGGGGTTTGTGTTTTAAGGAGGAGAATGTACATTTCATTATACGCTGCAAGTTAAGGGGAAGATTATGGAATACTGAAAAGAAGATGAGAATCTTTCCAGGCCAACTGATGGGATTTGCCACTTAAGTAAGCGCAAACCCCGTAGAGGACTGGCCCAAGTCCTGCGGGGTTTGTGTTAAGGAGGAGAATGCAATATTCATTATATGCACAAAGATGAACGGGGCATGACAGGGAAGTAAAAGAATTATTAGAGACTTAAACCTAAAATAGCCTGGATTTCATCCTTCGAAACAGGACCTTCACGCAAAATCCTCAGCTTCCCGTCAGTGCAATCCACCACAGTAGATGGAACGCCTCCCGGCGTTTTACCTCCGTCTATTATCAACCCAATCCGTCCGCCGAGTTGCTCAAAGACTTTCTGCGCCGTGGTTGGGCTTGGCTGGCCGGAACGGTTGGCTGAAGTCACCGCCATTGGGCCGGCAGCCTTCAACAGCGCCCGCGCCACTGGATGATCAGGTTCACGCACACCGACAGTGGGCGTCATCGAAACACTCTCGGGCAGATCCGGATGTTTTGGCACAACCAGGGTCATTGGTCCGGGCCAAAAGCGTGCAGCCAACCTGACCGCACTCAATGGAACTTCCTTGGCCACCTTTTCTAGGTCAGCAGTATCACCAATCAGGACCGGAATGGCTTTTTCCTCCGGCCTGTCTTTGGCAGCATAAATTCGGTCCACAGCCGTGCCTCTAAAAGCCAATGCACCAACTCCGTAGACAGTATCGGTAGGAAACGCCACAAGCCCACCGCTCTGCAGAATCGCAAGAGCCCGCGACAATGTATTCGGGTCTTGCGCTGGCAGGATTTCAGTTTTCATATCTGAACTTCCAGAATCCTGTCATGACCGGCCAGATCCTTGTGCAAGTGTATCTCAGCTTCAGCAAAGGCATCGTACGCCATGGAAAGCGCCGCTGGTCCTTCGGAGGATTCAATTTCCATCAGCAATAACCCTCCGGGAACCAGCCGGTCGGGGGCATAGGTCAGCAGGCGGCGGATCAATCCCAACCCATCTGCACCGCCATCCAGTGCCACTGTCGGCTCGCGTCCAAATAAGGGCAGTTTATGTAAAGTTTTTGTCGGTATATACGGCAGGTTGGCAACAATCAGGTTGAATTCGGCTACCGGGGGGAAAAAGTCACAACATAGGAATTCCATCCGCTGGGCCACACCATTCTTCACGGCGTTGCGCCGGGTCATTTCCACTGCCGCCGAAGAAATATCGCTTGCCATCACCCGCAAATCGGGAACATTTACCGCAAGGGCAATTCCGATGCAACCGGAACCGGTGCCCACATCGGCTGCATGGCGAAAGTCAGGGTGGGACTGAAGCCAAAAGATGGCGCGCTCCACCAATAATTCCGTTTCCGGACGCGGAATGAGCACATCCTGCGTGACCTCAAACTTTAGGCCAAAGAATTCCCAGCTTCCCAGTAAATAGGGAAGTGGTTCCCCACTTTCCAGGCGTACAGCCAGGGCCTCCAACATAGCGGCGTGATCATGAGTCAGAGGTGCTTCGGGGTGTCCCATTACCCAGGAACCTAACCGGTCCATCACGTGTGCCAACAATTCTTGCGCATCCAGGCCCGGCGTATCACTTTTCTTCTCCAAACGATAAATCAGGTCATCGAGCACCATTCCGACGGTTTTTTCACTTATTTTATTAATCATCGTCATCCACCCCGCTTGCAGACAATCGGTCGGATTCATCCCGAGTGGAGAGTTCCTCTATAAAATCGTCAATGCCGCCCTGCATGACTGCCGGAAGATTGAAAATGGATACGTTGATGCGATGGTCGGTAACACGGTTCTGAGGGTAGTTGTATGTGCGAATCTTCTCGGATCGTTCGCCGGTGCCCACCTGTGAACGTCGGTCAGCTTGTTCGGCGGAACGGCGCTTCTCCTGCTCGATCTCAAACAGGCGAGCTCGCAGGATGGACATAGCGCGCAGCTTGTTCTGCAATTGCGAACGCTCGTCCTGGACAGCCACCACCATGCCGGTCGGCAGGTGCGTGATTCGGATGGCGGTGGCGTTCTTCTGGACATTCTGCCCGCCCGCGCCGGAGGAGCGAAAAACATCGATTTTCATATCCGATTCGGGAATTTCGACGTCCACATCCTCAACTTCAGCCATCACCGCCACTGTGGCAGTGGAGGTATGAATACGACCGGATGACTCGGTGGCCGGGACGCGCTGGACACGATGCACACCGGATTCGTATTTGAGCTTCGAGTAGGCACCTTTTCCCTTAACCTGGAAGACGACTTCCTTGAACCCGCCAACCCCGATGGCATTCGAGTTCATCATTTCCACTTTCCAGTTTTGACGCTCGGCATAGCGCGTATACATCCGGTACAGGTCAGCTGCGAAGATGGCCGCTTCTTCCCCACCCGTCCCGGCGCGGATTTCGACAAAAACATTCTTGTCATCGCGCGGGTCTTTGGGAACCAGCATCGCCTTGAGCTCTTTTTCGAGGACAGCAATCCGCGGTTCCAGGTCAGCAATCTCAGACTCGGCCAGTTGATGCATCTCCGGGTCTTGCTCGGATCCAATCACAGCGCGCGCTTCATCCAAACGCATCATATCGCGGCGATATTCCTTCGATTTTCCGACTATGCTTTCCAGATCGATCCTCTCCTTGTTCAGCTCAGCCGCGCGTTGGTAATCATTGCCAACCTCAAGAAGGAGGCGGTTGATCTCTTCGTGTCGATTTTCTATTCCGGCAAGCTTATCTAGCATAAGAACCTTTCCTGCACAGAGCGTCGTGCCTGGCGATTATCTTTCAATAAACACCGCCGTGACGGCGGCGGAATATTTCATAATGATTTCTTAAAACAGGCGGGCATTCAGACCGCCGGATTATACCACCCTGAAGAAATGCAGTTTTTGAACCGGTTAGAACTTGCCTACTGCCATAAATATCATCGAGAGGATCAGGATTGCCGTAATTACCAGAAAGATGATATTCATCACGCGCACACGCCGCGCCTCCCCGCTCATCTTTACTGGCTTCGAAGCTGTCTTCCCTTTGGTGGATTTCTTCTCTGCCATTTTACCTCTGGTCTCTGTTTGCTTATTGTTTACCATGCGCTGCGAAGGCTTTCTCCATCGCCTTTTCCAGTTCCTCCAGCGCGACCGGTTTCGTCACATAAGCATCCGCGCCGATGGCCATGGCTTGATCCACCGTGACATCAGCTGCTTCGGTGGAAAGCATCACGACCGCCAGATCCTTCCAATCCTTGCGGCGGCGCAGGAATTCCAGAAAATCCAATCCGCTCACTTCGGGCATATTGATGTCAAGTATAAATAAATCAGGGCTATCGCCGGCAAGTAAAGCCTGGGCAGCTTGGCGTGCTGAAAAGAAATGCCGTTCTTCAAAATCCAGCATTTTAACCATCAGGCGGATGGCGCCGACCATGTCCTGGTCATCGTCAACAATCCAGACTTTTCTCATTCCAAATGTGCCTTCATATTCTCTGCCAGTACCAGGTTGATTCCCGGCACGGCGGTCAATTCTACCACTGTCGCCTTTCTAATCATATCCACAGAACCGAAATGTTTCAAGAGGGCTTTACGCCTAACCGGGCCGATTCCTGGGATGGAATCCAATGCAGAGGCCATACCCTGCTTCGTACGTCGAGCCCGGTGGGCCGTAATGGCAAAGCGGTGCGCCTCATCACGGATGCGCTGGACGAGATAGAGCCCTTGCGAGTGACGTGGCAGTAGCAGCGAATCAGGTTTATTGGGGAAAAATATCTCTTCTTCCTGCTTGGCCAATCCCACCACCGGTACTTTATCAAATAATTTAAATTCCTCGAGAACATCGATCGCACGCGACAATTGTCCCTTGCCACCGTCTACGATAAGAAGGTCAGGAAGGAACGCGAACGATTCGTCCGGTTTGGATCCGGGAGTAATATTCTTCTCCTGGGATGCCTGCCAGCGTTTGAAGCGCCGCGTCAGTACTTCCTCCATGCTGGCGAAATCGTCCGGAGCACCGATGGTCCCTTCAATGTTGAAACGCCGGTAAAGTTTCTTATCCGGCACTCCCTGCGTGAAGATGACCATGCTGCCAACCGTTGCCACTCCCTGTGTGTGGGAAATATCATAGCATTCGACCCTGTTCGGAGGGCCCGGAAGCTGCAAGGCGGACTGGAGTTCCGCCAAAGCCTGCTCCTGTTTGTGCGTATCCGCCTGCCACTGTGTCCGCAAGGCCTGCAATGTCTCAATGGCATTCTCGGCAGCCATCTGGACCAATTCGTGCGGTTGACCAGTGCGCGGCACGGAAATCTCCACCTTCCCGCCGCCACGACGCGAGCGTAACCATTGACCTATGATCTGGGCTTCCTCGATCGCCTGCGGGAGCATCACCTGCTGCGGGATACTCGCCGCCTCCGTATAGAACTGCTTGATGAACTCAGCCATTACTTGCTTGTCCGAGGTATCCTCGGTGCCTTCCAGGACGAAGTACTCACGCCCGATTAGTTTTCCACCCCGGATAAAAAAAATCTGTACACAGGCTTCGTTATCGGCGCGTGCCATGGCTATGACATCCGAATCCTTGTAGTCCGCTGCAAACACCACCTTCTGCCGTTCGACAATGGATTGCATGGCTTTCAACCGGTCGCGCAAGGCGGCGGCGCGCTCGAACTTGAGATCCACAGAGGCCTTCTCCATCTCCTGCTGGACGCGTTGAATGATTGGCTCGGAATGACCATTCAGAAATTCCTGTAAATCGGTAATCATCTGGCGGTACTGTACCTGATTCACCGCACCGATACAGGGTGCCAGGCAAAGCTTGATATCATAATAAAGACAGGCGCGCTTGTCCTGGCCGGTAATCTCCCGGTCGCAAGTCAGGTATGGGAAAACCCTCCGCAGCACGTCCAAGGTTTGGTAAACGGCCCAGGCAGATGTGTATGGCCCGAAATAGCGTGCCCCGTCATCCTGCATCAAGCGTGTCACAGTTACCTTGGGATATGGCTCGTTCCAGTGGATCTTTATATAAGGATAACGCTTGTCATCTTTCAAACGAATGTTGTACTTGGGCCGATGTTTCTTGATCAGGTTCATTTCAAGAATAAGCGCCTCAAGTTCGGACCCGACCAGAATCCATTCAATCTGGGCGATCTCGCCCACCAACCGGCGGGTTTTTTGATCGTGGCTGGCATCCGCATGAAAATACGAGCGGACGCGGTTCTTCAGGCTGATGGCTTTGCCAACATATATGATCACCCCATCCGCGTTTTTCATCAGGTAACAACCGGGTTTGGCCGGCAAGGTATTCAAAATTCCCTGAAGATGCTCGGATATTTCCATAGGAGATAATTCTACTGCTATTTGCACAATTTGGAGGGCTGGCAAACTCATTCACTAGGAAATATGGTTGATAGATGGCTCTCTACCAAATCCAGCAATTGTGATATATTTGGACAAATTGTATCCATATTAATTAATTCACAAAGGAGAATTTATGGCTGAACAGCTTCCCCCTACTTCTGTACCTGTTTCTACACCAGCCCAAGCCGGTGATAAGAAAGGCCTCGCCATTGCGTCTCTGGTGCTCGGCATTCTGTCTCTGTGTGCTTCGGTTGGTTGGTTCTGCGGAGCACCTATCAGTATCGTTGGCCTCATACTCGGTTTCCTGGGCAGGAAATCGTCCGGAAAGGGCCTGGCAACAGCCGGGATTATTCTCTCCGTGGTCGGCCTTATACTAACGGTCATCTTCATCATCCTTGGCGTGATTCTCCGTGGCCCCGTTTTGAACAGTATTTACAACCAGATTTACAACAAAATAGGAACAGGAGGGTAAGACCGTCTTACTTATATTAAGACCTCCTGCAGGATTTTCTGCAGGGGGTCTTTACAAATGCCGGGATAATCAGGAATAGCGACCGGGACATGTATCCAACTGCCTTCCGTCATGGGCAATGATATAAATATTCAATGCCCTTTCGAATAAGGAGATATCATGTCAGATAATATCCGACCATCCGTTTCATCTTCTCCGGCAAACAACAGGGGTTTTGCCATAGCTTCTCTGGTGTTAGGCCTACTGTCCCTGTGCGGCTCGGCGGTCTTTTGGTGCGGGGGCCCTTTGAGTGTAATAGGTACCGTGCTGGGGGCGCTTGGCATGAACTCCAAGGGCAAGGGTATGGCCATAGCGGGAATTATCCTCTCGGCGCTTGGCCTGATCATCGCAATCATTTTACGGGTAGTCTTTCGAGGTATATTGCTCAACCACCTTCTGCCGCAATTCCTTATTAATCGTGGACTTTAACCCATTCCATGATAGGTGGCAGAAGCAAGCACTCACCAACAGGTTAAATTCTGTTGTATTACTGCAAGCGCTATTCAATAATGAATGAATGGTTGAGGTCATTTGAGATGAAAAAACATTTCCTGATGTTGTTTATCTTCTTGTTGCTGGCATCCTGCAATCTTCCCCAAAGCACGACAGCCTTACCCGCATTGCCGCCAGCCCCAACAATTCAGGCTTCATTGGGAACACCAACGTTCACGCCAACCCTGACGATCACAACAACTGGTACCAACACGGTTGCACCGACCAGCACCTTTACCACCACATTCACCCCTTTGCCGTCAGACACATCGACATCAACCACGGTCCCGACGCAAACCGGCACACCCACCCAGCAATTCCCAACGGCCATTTCAAAGGCCAACTCCAGTTGTCTTTTCGGCCCGAACACCGCCTATCTTTACATGGTTGACCTGTTGCCGGGTGCTTCCGCCGGGATTCATGGACGCGATTATGCAGGGGACTGGTTGTGGGTGCAGCCAACCGGTACCAAGTTATATTGCTGGGTGGCCGCATCCTTGGTCACTGTGTCGGTTGACATCAAGAGCATACCCGTTGAAAATCCTCCTCTCCCCACCAATCCCTCCGTATCGCCTCCCACCGGAGTTCATGCCACTCGCAGCGGCAACAACGTCACCATCAGTTGGAATTCCGCCGCACCTGCCCTTCAGTTGGGGTACCTGATCGAGGCATCGGTTTGCTCAAAAGGAAATTTGTTTAACGTAGTGATTACCACCACCAGCCTATCAGTGACGCTTACTGACGAGAAGACCTGCGCTCAACCTTCCTCCGGACAACTGCGCGTCCAGAATAAACTGGGATATTCCAATGCAGTCAAGATTTCCTGGCCGTAATCATCACGGAAATAATTCTAAGGAGATGCCAACGCTGACCTAGGCAAGTTGGTTTTTTGCCGGCTTATAGCCTTGTCAACGCGTCTTCATTTGTTTAAGAAGATGCAAAAGGTACAAAGTCTTGGGCCTGCGCCGGACTCCCACAAAGCAACTTTTGGGAGTCCGCGTTTTAATGCCATGCTATAATTCCTGTAATCTGGAGGTGCATGAGTTAAACCATCGAAACCCGGATCGGAACTCTATTACGCCAATGCGGCCTTAAAATAGCCGTGGCAGAATCCTGCACCGGTGGCTTGATCAGCCATCGCATCACCGACATACCGGGCTCATCCGATTACTTCACAGGAGGAGTCATCGCTTACGCCAACGCGGCCAAAGTAGAACTGCTGGGTGTCTCGTGGGACACGCTGAACAAATCCGGTGCGGTTAGTCGTGAGACAGTCCTAGAAATGGCCACCGGTGCACGCCGGACCATGGGCACGGATATTGCCATTTCGGTCAGCGGTATCGCCGGGCCCGGCGGCGGATTGCCAGACAAGCCGGTCGGAACGGTCTGGGTCGGACTGGCCGCATCGGATGGCAAATGGGCGCGCATTTTCCGCTTTCCGGGAAACCGTGAGCAAAACAAGCGCGCATCTGCAGAAGCCACCCTGACCATGCTCCTGGAGTATTTGCAGGGAAACCGAAATCTAGATGCTGACGAACGTAGATAGAGAATTTGCGCCGGAAAAGATGGGATCTGCGAAATAATCCGTCGGGTCTTTTCCTTTTAGGAGATTATGCAGAAAAAATCGGTTATCGTGATCATTTCTGCGAATGGCGAATGGCAGGTAGTTAAAGATATCCTGGCTCCCGCACAGGTCCAATCTACACGATTGGGCGAGTTTTTTGACTGGAAACCGGATGCCAATATACGATTTTTTCACGGTGGTTGGGGCAAGATTTCTGCTGCTACGACCGCACAATATGCAATCGACCGCTGGCGACCAGACCTGATGGTTAACCTGGGTACTTGCGGTGGATTCGAAGGTCGCATCACACGCGGGACTGTCATCCTGGTTACCAAAACGATTGTCTACGACATTATCGAGCAAATGTATGATCCCGAAGAGGCAATTGTACAATATTCCACCGAACTTGATATTTCATGGCTGCCTGACCCACTTCCTCACCCCGTCGTACCCGGCCTGCTGGTTTCCGCCGACCGTGACATCCTGACAGGTGACATCCCCAGCCTGGTTGAAAAGTACGGGGCTGTCGCAGCAGATTGGGAATCCGGGGCGATCGCGTGGGTGGCAAAGAATAACGGGGTGCGATGCCTGATCCTGCGTGGCGTCACCGATCTGGTTGGCTCATCGGGCGGTGAGGCATATGGCAACATTGGGATCTTCCATGAGAATACAAAATCGGTGATGAAGGGACTAATTGAGCAGTTGCCCGATTGGTTGAACAATATACTTCCGCTACCATCAGTGCAGACACCACTCTTAAGTAAAGTGGATTGCGTCAGACTATATGTGCAGGACCTGGAAAGTGGGCTTGCCTTTTACCGGGACCGCTTGGGCCATCCGTTAATCTGGCGAACCGGTCAGGCTGCCGGGCTGCGCATGCCCGGTACCGAGGCGGAAATCGTCATCCAGACCGGGCAGGAACAGCAGGAAGTTGACATCACCGTCGTCTCAGCTGATGCAGCTGCGCAACGTTTTGCGGACGCCGGGGGTGAAGTGGTGGTGCCTCCCTTTGATATCCAGATCGGTCGATGCACCGTCGTGCGTGACCCGTGGGGGAATCAACTGGTGCTCCTGGATGCGAGCAAGGGGTTACTGAAAACAGATAATAATGGGAACGTTACCGGGAATTGGTAACAAGGTTGAGAAAAAGTTTACGAATTCGTTGATTTGCTTCGGAAGTCTCGTTTCTTATCTTCCCAGCCTCGCCCGTTCTTCTTCTACGACTCTTTCTTCCAATTTCTTGAAGAGCGGCGCAGGCTGGTTGAGCTTCGAGCCAGGCTTTAATTCGCTGGGCTTCCAACACACCTCCTTAAAGCTGCGATATCTCAGCACCGTGTGCTCGCCAAGTGAATCATTCACCGTCTCCGTGTATTGTTCGCCGAAAATCGGAACCTTAAAACCCAAGAAAATATTCAGTCTCTCGCTGCTAAAAGGCAGAAAGGGGGCGAAGAGAATTTTCAACGAGTTCGATTGCCTTTAGCGCAGTATAAACACTCTTCGCTGCAGCCTTTTTGTCGGTTTTTATCTCAAACCAAGGGGCTGAGGTATCGAGATATTTATTCACCTCGCTCGCCAGCCGGATGGCTTCCTGCATGGCGGCGCGCAGGTGCACGATCTCCAATTCCTTGCCGACAGACTGGAACCCGGCCTCGATGGCTGCCAGCAGTTCCAGGTCGGCGCGGCGTAGCGTGGCAGGGTCAATTTCGGGGACACGCCCTTCCCAGTGCTTATAGCAAAAAACCAGCACCCGGTTGGCCAGGTTGCCCCAGGTGGCCACCAGCTCGCCGTTATTCCTGGCAACGAATTCCTTCCAATCCCAATCGGAATCGTGGTTCTCCGGCATATTGATGGTCAGGTAATATCGCAGGGCGTCCGGGTCGAAACGGGTAAGGGCATCCCGGCCCCAAATGGCCCAGTTGCGGCTGCCGGATAACCTTCCGACCTTCCAGATTCATGAATTGGTTGGCTGGCACATCAAAGGGCAGGGTCAACCTGCCTTTTTCTTCGGCAAAGATCTTCAGGAACTGCTCTCCCGCGCCCATCAATTCAGCCGGCCACATGGTGGTATGGAAGAAGATGTTGTCTTTGCCGATAAAGTAAAAGGCGCGTGCAGCCGGATTGACCCACCAATCTTTCCACTTTTCAGCCTGACCACTGATCTTTGCCCACTCGATTGCCGCTGAGAGATAACCTATGACCGCCTCGAACCAGACATACAGGCGCTTATCATCCCAACCATCCACCGGGACCGGGATACCCCAATCCAGGTCGCGTGTGATCGGGCGGGCTTTCAGTCCCTCGGATTCGATTTTGCGGAGCGATTTGCCCAATACGGTCTCACGCATATAGGATGCGCGCTGGCGCAGGAAATCGATCACATCCGGCTCCTGCTTGGAGAGATCGAGATAGAAATGCTCGGTCTCACGCAGTTCAGGCGTGGAGCCGTCAATCTTGCTGCGTGGATTTATCAGTTTTTCTGGTTCAAGCACATTGCCACAATTGTCGCACTGGTCCGAGCGGGCGCCGGGGTCGCCGCAGATGTAGCAGGTACCCTCCACGTAGCGGTCCGGGAGGAATTTATTGGCGGAACGTGAATACCATTGCATGGATTTCTGGGTGTAAAGAAAACCGTTCTGTTTGAGCGCCAGGAAAATAGACTGGGAAACCTTGAAATGGTTCTCCGTATGGGTGGTGGTGAAGAGGTCATAGGTGATGCCGATTTGTTGGAACAAGTCAATAAAGCCATTATGATATTCCTTGTATACTTCCTCGACAGGCTTGCCTGCTTTGTCAGCAGCGATCGTGACCGGCGTGCCATGTGAATCTGTGCCGGAAACCATCAGGACGTTGTCCCCCTTCAGACGGTGAAAGCGGGCGACAATGTCACCAGGCAGGTGTGAGCCGGTGATATTGCCAACGTGGATCTCGGCATTGGCGTACGGCCAGGCAATGGCTATCAGGATGTTTTCTGGCATGGAAACCTCCGGAAGTTGAAAATGGAATATTGAGGAAGGGTCGGAAAGGTCTGATATTTTCAGAAGGCCAATTGTGCAGGAGCACTTCTCCCTGTTCTTCATTCTCGAATAACTGCTTTTGAAAATAAAACTGCCGGCTTTCGCCAGCAGTGTCATCAGGCGGCGTGAACCGTCCCGCAGTTCATCTGGCGTTGAACTGCAAGTGAAGACAGGCCATCATCATCGCATTCGCGTTCATAAGGTGAAGTTTACTATGTACTGGGTTCTCTTGCAAGTGGAATATGCGGAAAGACGTTTGCACACTCGCTGTTTCCATTCCTCTTTCAATTGCAATTCACGCGGGCTCTCCCCCGAATCCAGTTCCATAAAATCAGACATCCGGCGGTAATATCGAGGGCCTTCGTCCAATATCGGGAAGTGACCGGGGTTCTGCAGCATAACCTGGTGAACGAGCTCTGGCATGGACAGGTAGCGTTCATTCTCCCAAATACAAATCGCCGGGTGGTTCTGACCATGTGCAATCAGGCTGGGGATCGCACCATTGAATCCATGCTGGACATGAAATCCATGCCATTCAGTTCGTTGAAGTAGGTCGTAATGGCAAGCAGATTGCATCGCGGGCAACCAATAACGCCAAGCGCCGACCCAGCCATGCAGGAAACTAATCGGACGGCTGCGTCCGACTACTTCGTAATGCGTCACCCTTTCATCAATAAGTATCGCGCTCATACCTTATCCAGGGTTACTTGCCAAATTGAGCCAGCACTGCCTTTATACGCTCCGTCAGCTGGTCTGGCGCAAATGGTTTCAATATATAATCCACCGCCCCCGCCTTGAGACCGGCCTGGATCTCGGAATCCTGTCCTTTCGCTGACAGGAAAACCACGGGTATATTCTTCAATTTCGGATCCGCTTTCACCGCTGCGCACGCTTCGTAACCAGTCATGCGCGGCATGCGCACATCCATCAGGATCAGGTCAGGGAGTTCCTGCCGCGCCAGGTTCAGAGCCTCCTCCCCATTGGAAGTCGCAACCACTTCGAAACCGGCAAAACCCAGCGTAAAGGTGATCAAGTCGCGGATATCGCGTTCATCCTCTGCAATTAATATTTTTGTCATTCTTGTTTCTCCTCTGTTTGGATATATGGGTAGGGTGAAGGAGAAGGTACTCCCTTCGCCTGGTATCCCTTTGCTTGTCATCCAGATGCGACCTTTATGGAGCGTGACCAATTGTTTGACAATTGCGAGACCAAGACCTGTACCTGGCGTCGCCAAAACGAGTGGATCTTCACCCCTGAAGAAGCGTTCAAATATGCGGTCGGCATCGACAGGGTCAATCCCGATACCGTTATCCTCCACATCCACTTGTACTGCGCCCTCGACCGGCCGCAGGTGGATAATGATATGCCCTTTCTCGGGTGTATAGTGATAAGCATTATTCACTAGGTTGGTAAGGATCTGGTGCACCCGTTTCTCATCACCCCTGACACTTGGTAGTTCAACCGGGGCATCGAGAGTAACTCCCATTGGTTTTTTCTCATCTTGAGAACGGCGGGAAATATCCGTTATTACATCCTCTGCCACCTTGCACAAATCAATTGATTGGAAGGAAAGGCTGATTCGTCCGGCTTCGATGCGTGAGATATCAAGCAGGTCATTGACCAGCACACTTAATCGCTCCGTATTGGTACGGACAACGTCAAGGAAATGGAGCTGGTTATCATTCAAAGCACCGGCAGCACCCATCAGTAAAATATCCACGTAGCCTTTGATCGAGGTCAGTGGCGTACGCAACTCGTGGCTGACCGTTGCCACGAATTCAGATTTAAGCCGGTCAACCTCGACTTCCTGAGTAATATCACGGAAAATAGAGACTGTTCCCAGAAATTCGTCACGCCAGATGACCGGGGCCAGGTGGACAAGCACCACTTGACCGGTCTCCAGGGTCAACTGTTCTGCGTAGGTATCGCCAGGCTGGTGGCTGGAGGGGTCTTCAGACCAGGAATGGATGGTCTGCATCCAAGTCTGGGCGGCCTTGCCAAATACCCCGACGAAATTATCCAGAGACTGACCTTTGATGTGGCCTTCTTTTAGATCCATGATCCGTTCGGCTGACGAGTTCAGGAAGGTTATCTCATTGTTGGAGTCTGTCACTAATACACCGTCGGCGACTGCTTCCAGAATGGCATGTTGGCGGCTGGCTTCCACCTGCTGATTGCGCAACATAGTTCCAAGCCGTTCGGCCTGGTCTCGGATTAGCAGGTACAACTGGGCATTGTTAATCGCAACTGCCACCTGGTTACCAATGGCTTGCACCAGATTCATAGCCTCGGTCGAGAAAAAGCCCACCTTGCGATGAAACATAAGTATGGCGCCGATTACCTCTTCACCCACCAATAACGGTGCAGCAATGGCACTGCGGTGACTTGAAGAATAGGGTGGAATTTTGATCCAGCGATCGTCCTTGCTGATGTCATCGATGCAAACCGGTTCGCGATGCTCTATGACCCACCCTGCCAGACCTTCCCCGGTTTTTAAAGCAGTCGGCCGCGCCCCTCCGGTCATAGTCGGCGTGAGATAACCATATCCGGCCCGGTATTGAATGGCGTTATCTTCCGGAGTGATCATCAAAATACTGCCCTGTTCAGCTCCGGTGGCATCATTCAACAAAGCCAGGGTCCGGTTGAGTGTTCGATCCAGATCAAGGGTGGAAGAAATCTCAGTCAGGATATGCAATAAGGTTTCGGTATTGCGCTTTTCTCGGGCCAATTCGGAAGTCCGCTCAATCACACGCAATTCGAGTTCGTCCGTCAGACGACGGGTCTCGGAAAAGAGTCGCCCATTTTGGATGGCGACAGCGGCCTGGTTGGCGACAATATTCATAATACGCATCTCATCATGCGAGAAGGCCGTCTCCGGATTGTGGTGGTTGGAGATTTGTAAATACCCTAGCAGATGTCCAGAAGAGGTAAGCGGGATAAGTGCAGTATCGTGCCAGGAAGCAGCCCGAGCATAATCCTGTATGCCCATTTCAAGCCACAATTTATCTTCCATGGCATTCTGAGTGGTTAGAATTTCCTGTTTCATGAAGCATTCTTCGGCCGGGCCGCCCGAGAGCAAGGGTACATGATAGATCTCCACCGCTTGAGCTGGCAATCCTGCAAAGGGCATTTGTGCTTCCAACGTTCGACGGTTCTCGTCGTAGATTAAGAAACCCAGGACATCCACATTGAATAGAGGTGCTATACTTTCAACCAGGTGGGTGAACAGATCTCTGGCTTCGTGAATCGAGCCGAGCGCTTTAGTCAGGTTTACCAACCCACTTAACTCGGCAGATCGCTGCCTTTCAGCTTCCAACAAGGAAGCATTGTGTATGGCAGTTGCCGCTTGCCCCCCTACCAATTGCAGGATATCCAGGATATCCTGATCGAAAACTTCGTCTTTGGTCAGCCCGACTTCCAACGTGCCCACCAGGTCATTCCCAGCCAACAATGGCAGGCCAATATATGAAAATAACAAAGCCTGTTCATCATTTTCGGGGGCGACTTTGGTATTGGTCTTTGTATCAGGAATAAATAAGGTCTGGTGGCTTTCGACCAAAAGAGCAGAATATCCCACCGGAGATTGTGGAAAACCCTTTTCGAGGCGCTTCTCGGATCCGGTCCGAGGCTCCAAACGATAAGGAACCAAAGTCCGTTCATCGGCGTTCCAGAGCTTGAGCTCCAGAAAATCTACCGGCACAAGCCTTTCCGTGTTTTCCAAAAGAGTTTGGATGGTTGCTGCCACTCCCGGGCTGGTTGCCAACGACTGGCTTAAGTTGGTTAGGATTTTCAAGGCCAGTTCAGGGGCCTCTGTAGACACTCCTGGCCGCGTGGAGATTCTATCGGGCATTCGGAAGGAAACCAGCAGGGAAGGGATTGGTCCTGGAATCTGATAAGAGGCGGCCTCCACCGGACGCCCACGCACTGTGAAACGCATTTGTCCTTCACCCGTGCACAACTTGAGAAAATCATCAGTGGGACGGATCCGCTTAGCCAGCACTTCAAGGTTGAGTTGTTCCCCTTCGTGGATTTCAAACCACTGACGGGCTATGGCATTGACATAGTTCACCCGCCCGCCGGATTGTATAACCATTACAGCATGATGCTGCTGCGAAGAATCTGTCATTTTTTGGGGGAGGATCACCGGTAAGGAGTGATTGTGTAACCTGGGAAAAAGACGTGGCAAGCCCCAGACCAGGAGAAAGCATATCAGCCCGGCCAAGAGAAGTAGCATTCCCAAAGATACCGGAGAGAGTGACATTGTTAATATCGCATTATTCCCAGGATCATGCTCCAGGAACATCTTTCCGGAGGTGAAAAATGCCTCATAACTACCGCGACTTGAGATCTGATTCGCCCTGACGTGGATAAAGCCGTGGATGAATGCTGGCATCTTTTAATTTATGGTGGTCGCTATCCTCATACTTGATGTCATGGTCTATGATGCGGCGTTCTTTGGAACCAAACAGCACCACGTCCGATTCAATCGTGCGGGCAGGGAAGATGACCATCCCCGCTCCAATCCGGCAGTTATGCCCTACGCATCCACCTAAAACGGGGCGGTTGGCATCAGCCAATTTTTCATGGCCATCCAATGCCTTGATCATTGAGGGGATCAAATTGAAATCGGTGAAAGTATTGCCAGCACCGATGAAAGTATTACGCCCAATCACGCACATCTGCAAACAGGTATTCTGTGCAACCATGCCATTTTCCATGATCGTAGTCATAAACAGAGCAGCACGAAAGGGTAAGAATGTACCATCTCCCACCACCGAGAGCATCAATTGGCAGTCTTGAGAAACGTTGACATTGTTGCCAATAATACAATTCTCAATCACTGCCCCCGCATTGATCGTAACATTATCACCGATGGTTGTCGGACCATGGATAACAGCTGTTGGATCTATCACGCAGTTCTTCCCGATTCTTACCAGTTCAGAACACTCCAACAGTTGCTTTCCCTCATAAATTGCCTTGCTTAGAACTTTCAACTTGAACATCAGATCTTTGCTAAGGCGATCTTCAAAACGCGCCGCACGTGAGAATAAACCAAAAACACCATCCGCTATGAAAATATGTGTCCAACAGTCGATGGCAAGCATTGCCTTAAGTGGAACTTGATAGCATAAATCACCACTATCAGAGGTCATGTACTTTGGGATGTGATAATAGCCAATCTCGCGTGCCTGTAAATCAACCACCAGCGGCTCCGCGTCCGCCTGGGGGCCCTGAGGGTAGTACCACATGTCAGCATAGTACAAGTTTCCAGCAGGAGTGTATGAGACTGAAAGAGGCAAAGCATGCTCACGAAAGGCTGCATCTTCCATCGAAAACGCCGCACGTACGGCGCAATTACGTTTCTTTGCCTGCCTCATAAACTCGGTTATGTAGTCCTCATCAAAAAACAGGTTGTCACGATAGACGATCATCGGCTCATGCGAAACTGGCAGGTGCGCACCCGGAGCAAGTTCGATCTCACGAGTAATAAAAGGAGCCAGCAGATCACGCTGGTTGAGCCAGAGAGGTTTATTATGAATACGCAAGTCGCGCGCGGCTTCATTGAATGGGAGGATATGATGGGGATCCTGAAGGATTACTTTTAGCATGGCATCAACCAGATGGAGTCCGATTTATTAATATTGTACACTCACTATCACCGCATGCAATACACTTCTTTTCTTCAACTTCAAAATACTTTCCACCGCTTACCCAAAACAGAGCTTCCTGAAGCAATCCCACTGCCAGATGGCAACATGGACCCTCGGACTGCCTCTCCCAGCACAATGGGCATCGCTCGATCTGCCAATATATGTATTTTTCGTTCCTTTCCAAACGGACGCGCTGGTCGGTAAAGTCATTGAACAAGGCTGCAAAGGCTTCAATTCCAGTATTCAGTTTCGTCTGGAGCGGCAGCAGACGGAAAGCCAGTTCCGTCAGACCAAGTTCAGGACCAAACTCGCGCAAAACATATTTGAGACAGGCGCGGCCAACCCGTAACGCCACGCCGCGGCCGGCTTGCGGTCCGTAAGCACTTTCGAGGCCAACTTGCAGGCGACTGATATGATTAAAAGGAAAGCTCAGATCCTGATCATATGGTGGATAATGGTTAATATAAGCAGGGAGATTGGCAAGATGAAGAACAGCATTCGTCCCCCCATATCCAAGGATTTCCTCCATTGCCAAAAATATAACCCGCCCCATGCGGTTTGGATAGAAAAATTTATTCCTCCCTGGATCGGTAAGCACATCATCATTTTCTTTCATAAAGATCAAATGGATCTCCGCCTGGTTATTTGAACCTGACAGATTAGGTCGATGTAGGTCTCAAAGAAGTGACTCCTCCTCATCCAGAAATTCTTCGAGTTAATCTAGAAATGGGTTAGTTTCCTGCCATAGGCCCCACGAGCTCAGCCAGCCGTGTAAAAGAATAACCGGTCGTCCGCGCCCATAAACTCCATAATGGACAATATCCTGGTCGGTTGTGATCGATGGCACGGCGGTGACAACAAAATGGAGAGACTATTTCTCTCCATTCTCCATTTCACTGAGAATACTATACAGCAATTCCAGTAAAATCCCTTTCACCGAATCTCTATCGTTGGCAGTACAGGGCAAGAGTTTTACCTTTGGATCAAGCCGGAGCGCGTGGCGCATATCTTCAACTTCCCAGGCATCCTTTAAGTCCTGTTTATTGGCTGCAACCACGTAGGGGGTCGGCGCGTAGGCACGGAATGTCTCCAGGATGGAACGGGCTTCTCGGAAGGTTTCCGGACGGGAGCTATCCACCATGACAACAAAGCCGAGCATGCCTTCTGACAGTATCTCCCACATGAAATCGAAACGCCGCTGACCTGGCGTGCCAAACAGGTACAGGACTAAATCATCGTCGACTGTAATACGTCCAAAATCCATTGCCACCGTAGTCGCTTCTTTGACTGTCTTCTCCTGGTTAGAAGAGATCTTGCGTTCAGTCGAAACCACATCAATTTCGCTGACGGAGCGGATAAACTCGGTTTTTCCGGCGCTGAATGGACCTGTGACAACCATCTTCACTGTTTGCATAATGACAAATCCTCAAAAAGGCCTTAAGAAGATCACAGAGAGCGAATTCGATTTATCAGGCGGTTGACCAAGGATTTCTGCTCTTCTTTGTCATTGGACGGAAATACTCGTACAGATGGAGCCGGGGGAACCACACCTTGCTGCCGGGTTACCTCCACCAACCCGGCCTGCAAAAGACCGTAGACGATGCGCCGGATCTCCAAATCATTCATTTTCGTGGCGTTGGATATCTGCCGCATCGTGTTGCGCGGGTTTATATACGAAACAACCCGCCACTCTTCAATACTCAAGTTGACATTTCGTAGATTCGTTCCTGGGCGGTCAGTGAATTTTAAAGCCATGTCCAGACTGGGAATTTCATCCTGCAGCTGCTCCCACTCACGCAATTGACGTGAGCCCTCGATGATCAGGTTTTCAAGGTCCAAACGGACACTGATGCGGTCATCTGGAGGAAGCAAATCATTATCAAAATGAAAAAAACCTTCCACCCATGTGAACAAACGCTGGACGATCCCCGTGAAATGCTGCTGAAGATTGGTGAGAATATCCTCCTGGGAAAGATAACCGGCATTGATTAGTAACAGGCCTAACTCTTTGTCAGATATATGGGAGGCATCCTGCCTGATGGATCTGTATTGACCGGAGGAGAGTTTCTTGGCGTGGTGCAGGATGGATGCGAGACCCCCCTCTTCATTTCCCATCTCGGCATAAGCCAGCTTACCATCGCGGAATGCAACTTTGGCTGTCTGATTGGGACCTTCAACAACAAGAGTCCCGGTTTTGTTTGCCAGGTTGATGAGGTTCAACAATTGTGTGATTGTAAAATCGCGCAGGTTGCCGCGCAGTGCCATACCAAGCCTCGAAGATGTCCCTATTGGGGATGATGTGCAAAATGATTATACATGGAAGGTCGCCATGCGTCAAAGGGTCGGTAAGAACCCATACTTTCAAACAAATCCCATTTCCTTTCACCAAGGCGGTTCCCAATAAACCTTAAAATCAGGTGCACGGTTTGGTGGAAGAAGCAGTATAATTTTTAACAAATTCGCAAAAAGGAGATGATGCCATGATGAAAATTCAGATCGTTTACTGCACGGTTTGACATTATACTGACCGGGCCGTCGGCCTGGTTCGCGATCTGCTCAAGGATTTTGAATCTGAGATTGAAAGCGTAGCTCTAGTTCCATCCAACGGGGGCCGTTACGAAATCAGTGTAAATGGTCAATTAATCTACTCAAAGCTTCAGACCGGCCGGCACCCCGAGCCTGGTGAAGTGATCGGATTGATCCAAAAGATTGTCAAGAAAACTCAGTGAGGAAATTATGGCTAAGAAAGGCCGTGTCTTTTCGGGCATACGTCCCACGGGTCGTGCCCATTTGGGCAATTACCTGGGAGCAATTAAAAATTATGTCACCCTCCAGGATGACTATGACTGCGTCTATTGCATTGTAGACCTGCACGCCTTAACAACTGTTGAGGACACGGTCAACCTGCGCCAAAATACCTACGATATGGCCCTTGACCTTCTGGCGGCTGGTATCCGTCCGGAGGAGACTATTCTCTTCGTCCAGTCACACGTTCCACAAGTAACTGAATTGCATACCATCCTTTCGATGGTCACACCACTTGGCAAGCTTACCGACCTGCCCACTTTCAAAGAAGAGGTTCGCTTGCATCCAAATAATATAAACTATGGGCTGGTCGGCTACCCGGTCCTGATGGCTGCCGATATCGTACTGTATAAGAGTGACGTTGTCCCCGTCGGGATTGATCAGGCTCCCCATATCGAGTTCACACGCGAGATTGCACGCTCATTCAATTTCCGCTATAAAACGAATGCTCTCATAGAGCCGCAGATGAAAAACACTGCGGTTCCCAAGGTTCTCGGCATTGATGGTAAGGAAAAGATGAGCAAGAGTCTCAACAACCAGATCGAAATCGCTGCTTCACCTGAAGAAACCCTCCTTCGTGTGATGAACATGGTTACCGACCCTCAGCGCATTAAACGCACCGACCCGGGTAACCCGGATATATGCAATGTTTTTTCCATGCACAAAATTTTCACGCCTCAGACCGATGTCGAAATGATTAACGTTGAATGTCGTCGGGCAGGCATAGGCTGTGTGGAGTGTAAGAAGATGTTCGCTGGGAATTTGAACAAGGTTATGGAACCTTTTCGGGTCAAGCGCCTTGAGATTGCCGCACAGCCAGACCTTGTACCCTCTGTTCTTGCCGATGGTGCCAGACGGGCCCGGGCAATTGCCAAAAAAACAATGGAAGAGGTCAGGGCGGCAGTGCAACTTCCATAAATGAAACAAACCAGGCGTTTATTTTTCGCATAAAAAATAATCATGCGCGCACTCATCCAGCGAGTCAAATCCGGGAAGGTAAGTGTAAATGACCATATTATCGCTGAAATCTCCCGCGGATTGGTTGTCATGCTTGGTATAGGTCAGAGTGATGGTGAGGAGCAAGCCCGCTTCCTGGCTAAGAAAATAGCCTCCTTGCGCATTTTCGAAGATGATGAGGGCAAATTTAACCGATCCATATTAGATGAAGGTGGAGCCGCAATCGTGGTTCCCCAGTTCACACTTTATGCTGACACAAGCAAGGGACATCGGCCTTCCCTTGCTGGAGCGGCTCCGCCCGAAGATGCTGAACCACTCGTGGATAAATTTGCAGACGTGCTCAGCAATTTGGGCATCCAAACTCAGAAAGGCATCTTCGGTGCACATATGCTGGTCGAAATTAAAAACGATGGGCCGGTGACAATTTGGTTGGAAAAATAAAGTCACTTTTCTTCAATCTCATTGCTTGACGCTTTAGAAAGGTTGTGCTAGTATCACTTAGAATTACTTGCCTACGTGGTTCCTGAGGAGGAGAACATGTCCAAGAAAGTATTAATAGTTGTTACGCTTGTTGTAGCAGCAGCATTACTGTTGTCTGCCTGTGAGCGGTCTGCATCGCAGCCAGTATTGGCTACGCCAACTGCCGCGGGCACTTCCATTGCTTCACCCCAACCAACCGGCATGAGTCTGATGGAAGCTTGGGGAACCTCAACCGCTGTTTATGTACAAACGGCCGTAGCTATGGGTCTGATCACCGCTGCTCCTACGTCAGAAACATCTCAATCCAATCTGACCCCAACCCCGGTTGGCATGCCAGCATCATCCACACAGGTGGCACCCGTTGGTGTTCCCACAATTACACCAATGACAGGAACCACGCCTGTAATTGTTGTGCCAACCGCTACCCCCGGCCGCCCTGCCAGCTATACACTCCAGGCCGGAGAATTCCCCTATTGTATCGCCCGTCGATTTAACGTCGATCCAAGCGATCTCTTGAGTTTGAATGGTTTGACAGCAGGAGAAATCCTCCAGCCCGGCCAGGTTTTAAACATCCCGCAAACGGGTTCATTCCCCGGTACTCGTGCTCTACAATCGCACCCGGCTCAATATACCGTGGCTGTGGATGATACATTCTATAGTATTGCCTGTACTTTTGGTGATGTTGACCCGGCTGCCATCGCTGCTGCAAATGGTCTGAGTCTATCCAGCCCACTGACAACCGGACAGATCCTGAATATCCCTTAAAAGAAAAGAATATTTTTCTTTCACCCAGGCGAAGAATCTTCGCCTGGGTGTTATTTTGGAAAGCGGGTATGGCTTTTGAACTCTTGAAATCCGAAACCGTCTATCCAGGCCGCGCTTTCACAATCCGCCGCGACACTTTACGCATGCCCGATGGCCACGAAACCAGATTTGATATCGTAGAACATCCTGGCTCGGTTATCATCATCCCTGTGGATGATCAAGGCAACCTGCTTTTTGTCCGTCAATACCGTCATGCAGCCGGACTGGATCTCCTTGAACTGCCCGCCGGCACGTTGGACGAGGGTGAGGCGCCCGAAACATGTGCCCTCCGGGAGGTCCGGGAAGAGACTGGCATGGCAGCCGGGCGCCTGGAAAAGCTGGGTGGATTCCACCTTGCCCCCGGTTACTCCACCGAATATATGCACATCTACCTGGCAACTGAACTGCGTCCCGACCCGCTGGAAGCCGATGCAGATGAGTTCATTTCAGTCGACAGCATCCCCTTAAGCAAGGCGCTGGCAATGGCAAGGCGCGGCGAAATACCGGATGCAAAATCCCTGGCGGCATTATTCCTTGCCCAATCTCATCTCGAAAAACAAAAGTAATACGATACCAGTCTTTATTTCGGACAAAATATATCATAATTTATTCATGACATGTCGCAGAGGAATTTGTGCATTAAATAACTATCGCTGGTAAAATCGAGGGAATACACTTACACTTCGAAAAGCGTGGAAACCACAGAGTTAACTTTGTTATCCTAGTTACAAGGAGGAAAGCTTCATGGAACGTAAAATGGTAACGATTGATGGGAACGAAGCCACCGCTTCCGTTGCCCATCGCATTAACGAAATTTGTGCCATATACCCCATCACACCTTCATCCAATATGGGTGAGTTCGCGGATGATTGGTCGGCAATCAAGCGCAAGAATATCTGGGGAACGGTTCCTTTGGTGATCGAGATGCAGTCTGAAGGTGGCGCCTCCGGTGCGGTCCATGGAGCCCTTCAGACCGGCGCACTGACTACAACATTTACTGCCAGTCAGGGTCTGCTCTTGATGATCCCCAATATGTTCAAGATTGCCGGGGAACTTACCAGCACTGTCTTCCATGTCTCAGCCAGGACGGTGGCGACTCACGCCCTATCCATCTTTGGTGACCATTCTGATGTGATGGCCTGCCGTCAATGTGGCTGGGCCATGCTGCCCTCCGGCTCCGTACAGGAAGCACATGACATGGCCTTGATCGCCCAAGCTTCCACGCTGGAAGCACGTGTGCCGTTCGTACATTTCTTCGATGGCTTCCGCACTTCCCATGAGATCGCCAAAATTGAACAGCTAAATGATGATGACTTGCGAGCCATGATAGACGATGAACTCGTCCGTGCCCATCGCGCCCGCGGATTGTCACCGGAACACCCGGTCCTGCGCGGCTCAGCCCAGAACCCGGATGTATTCTTCCAGGCGCGCGAGACCATCAATCCGTACTATACCGCCGTGCCAGACATCGTCCAGAAGGTCATGGACAAGTTTGCCAAACTAACCGGTCGCTCCTACCACCTGTTCGATTACATCGGTGCACAGGATGCCGAGCGCGTGGTGATCATCATGGCCTCTGGTGGTGAGACCGCCGAAGCCACCGTTCGTTACTTGTTGGCAAAGGGGGAGAAGGTCGGCGTTATTCGTGTCCGCCTGTACCGGCCATTCTCGAAGGAGTATTTCCTCAAGGTTCTCCCAAAAACCGTCAAGTCCATTGCTGTAATGGACCGGACCAAGGAAGCCGGTGCGGCTGGCGACCCGCTTTACCTCGATGTGGTCAACGCCCTGTTTGAGGGCAACCGCAAAGAAATTAAGGTGATTGGCGGACGCTACGGCTTGTCTTCAAAGGAATTTACACCTGCGATGGTCAAAGCCGTTCTCGACGAACTCTTGAAGCCTGAACCGAAGAATCACTTCGTCGTTGGCATCAATGAAGATGTTACCCACTCCAGCCTGGATTACGACCCGAACTTCTCTGTTGAACATCCCGAAACGGTGCGCTGCCTGTTCTTTGGTTTGGGTTCGGATGGCACGGTCGGTGCCAATAAGAACTCCATCAAGATCATCGGCGAAGAGACCGACAACAACGCGCAAGGTTATTTCTACTACGACTCCAAGAAGGCCGGTACTTTGACCGTATCACACCTGCGCTTTGGCCCCAAACCGATCCAAGCTCCGTATCTGATCACGCCCAATACAGCCAACTTTGTGGCCTGCCACCAGTTCACCTTTCTCGAGCGTTTTGATTTCACCAAGTATGCCCAGCCTGGTGCGGTCTTCCTGGTAAACAGCCTATACGGCCCGGAGGAAATATGGGATAAGCTGCCGCGGGAAGTACAGAAAGATATTATCGAGAAGAAGCTCAAGTTCTACACGATCAATGCTTATGACGTGGCCGAAAAGACCGGCATGGGCAGCCGTGTTAACACCATCATGCAGACCTGCTTCTTTGCCATCTCCGGCATCCTGCCACGTGACGAAGCCATTCACCAGATCAAGAAGGCAATTCAGAAAACCTATGGCAAGCGCGGCGAAGCCGTCGTTCAGAAAAACTTTGCAGCGGTGGACCAATCCCTGGCCAACCTGTTCGAAGTCAAAGTACCGGGTGAAGTCACGAGCACTTTTTCACGCCGTGCCCCCGTCTCGGCTGAGGCCCCGGCCTTCGTACGCGACGTACTAGGTCCGATGATTGCTTTCGAAGGTGACACCGTCCCGGTTTCTGCCATGCCCGTGGATGGCACCTTCCCCACCGGCACGACCAAGTGGGAAAAACGCAACATCGCTTTGGAAATCCCGGTCTGGGAGTCCGACTTGTGCATCCAGTGTGGGAAGTGCGTCTTTGTCTGCCCGCATGCGGTCATCCGGCACAAAGTTTTTGATAAGAAGTTTCTTGAGAAAGCTCCTCCAACCTTCAAGTACATGGATTCCAAGTTCAAGGAATTTCCCGGGATGGCTTATTCTGTCCAGGTAGCCCCCGAGGATTGCACCGGTTGTGCCCTGTGTATTGAAGCCTGCCCGGCCAAAGACAAGACCAACCCGGCTCGTAAGTCTGTTAACATGGCGCCACAACCGCCGCTGCGTGAATCTGAAGCCGCCAACTGGGAGTTCTTCCTCGACCTGCCAGAGGCGGACCGTACCACTTTCAGCGTAGGCACGATCAAGAACTCACAGTTGCTCGAACCCCTGTTCGAGTTCTCGGGAGCCTGCTCAGGCTGCGGTGAGACCCCTTATATCAAGCTGATGTCCCAATTGTTTGGCGACCGGGCCATTATTGCCAACGCCACCGGCTGTTCCTCAATCTACGGCGGCAACCTGCCAACCACCCCTTATACAAAAAACAAGGAAGGACGCGGCCCGAGCTGGTCCAACTCGCTGTTCGAGGATAATGCTGAATTCGGACTGGGTTTCCGCCTGACGCTGGATAAACAGACTTGAATACGCCCGTGATATGCTGCCGACTTTCGTCAATGATCTCGGTCAGGACCTGGTGGATGGTCTCCTCAAAGCCGACCAGAGCTACCGACCTGGGTATCAAACAGCAGCGCGAACGTGTCGAAGCCCTCAAGAAGAAACTCGCTCAATCCAAGCTCCCGCAAGCCAAGAATCTGGCTGCAGTGGCCGATGCCTTGGTCAAGAAATCCGTCTGGATTGTCGGCGGCGATGGCTGGGCTTACGATATTGGCTACGGCGGTCTCGACCATGTCATTTCCACCGGACGCAACGTGAACCTGCTGGTCCTGGATACCGAGGTCTACTCGAACACCGGCGGTCAGGCATCCAAGTCCACGCCGCGTGGTGCAGTGGCACGCTTCGCAGCCCAGGGCAAGGGTTTATCGAAAAAAGATCTGGGCCTGATGGCAATCGCCTATGGCTACGTTTATGTGGCGCGTGTTGCCATGGGCTTCAACGATCAGCACACTTTGAGAGCCTTTATTGATGCTGAATCGTATGATGGTCCATCCATTATCATTGCCTACAGCCATTGCATTTCGCATGGCATTGACATGGCCAAGGGACTGGAACAGCAGAAACTGGCCGTCCAGTGCGGACTGTGGCCGCTCTATCGCTACGACCCACGTCTGGCCGCCGACGGCAAGAACCCGCTGACGATTGACTACAAGGAACCGACCATTCCCGTGGATAAGTATATGTACAATGAAACCCGCTTCCGCATGTTGGTTCAGAGCGATGAGGCACGTGCCGAAGCCCTGCTCAAACTTTCCCGCGAAGATGCCAAGGCCCGCTGGAATTTCTACTCCCAGATGGCCGCCATGCACTATAGCGAAAATATCGAACAAAAGTAAGCAGATGATCAAGTAAAAGGAGCAGAGGCATATCCCTTTGCTCCTTTTTATCCTCTTGATAATGATTATCCATGACAAGGAGAGAATATTATGGTTGACCTGACGACTACCTATCTCGGCCTGAAACTGAAGAACCCCCTCGTGGCTTCCGCTGCCCAACCGATTTCGGAAAAATTGGAAACAGTAATAAGATTGGAAGAAGCCGGGATTGCTGCTGTGGTGATGTATTCACTTTTCGAAGAACAGATCATTCACGAAAGCCTGGAACTGGATCATTACCTGTCTACTGCTACTGATTTCTCCCGGGAAGTCACCAGTTATTATCCTCAGACCGGCAATTTCACTCTTGCACCGGAAGCTTATATCGAAGCCGTTCACAAAACTAAAAAGGCCCTTAACATCCCCGTCATCGGCAGCTTGAATGGCGTTTCCACCGGCGGCTGGATCAAGTATGCCCGCAAGATCGAAGAGGCTGGCGCAGATGCGCTCGAACTCAACCTGTACTATCTGGCAACAGATCCTGACCTCACCGGCAGTGAATTGGAAGACAGCTATGTTACCCTCGTGGGCGATGTTTGTAAGAGCATTAAGATCCCGGTCGCCGTTAAACTCAGCCCGTTCCTCAGCGCCATTCCCAATGTCGCCAAACGCCTGGCAAATGCCGGAGCAAAAGGTCTGGTGCTCTTCAATCGCTTTTACCAGCCCGATATCGACCTGGAATCCCTTGAAGTGGTGCCGAACCTCGTTCTGAGCAATTCAAATGACATGCGCTTGCCTCTCCGCTGGATTGCTATCCTGTACGGACGCATCCAGGCTGACCTGGCTCTTACCAGTGGCGTCCATACCGCGGAAGATGTCCTTAAAGCCATGATGGCCGGTGCCAGCGTGTCCATGATGACTTCCGAGCTGCTCCAAAAAGGCTTCGGCCGCGTCCCTGCCATCCTGGCTGATATTGAAAAATGGATGGTCGACCATGAATATACATCCATCCAACAAATGAAAGGCAGCTTGAGCCAGAAAACGGTCAAAGAACCGGCCGCCTTTGAACGTGCCAATTACATGAAGGTACTCAATTCCTTCAAATTTCTACCGTAATCTCACCGCCCCATCCTTCGCTCCTTCCTGAGAAAGCATACCCAATTGAAATAAAAAGCCCCTGCCAGAATTGCGCAGGGGCTTTTGTTTAATGATATTAGTGTAGAACAGGACTGGTTACTCTTCCGTCGGAACAGGGTCGGCCTTCCGGTGGCGGAATGTGATCCGCCCACGTGTCAGGTCATAAGGAGACATTTCGACCTTGACACGATCCCCAAGCAGGATACGGATGTAATACTTGCGCATCTTGCCAGCCAGATAGGCCAGGATCTCATGCCCATTATCGAGCCGCACCCGGAATTGCGTTCCGGGTAATGCTTCGACAACCAACCCCTCGACCTGAATCTTATCCTCATTCGACATAAACAGCCTCCAGTTCCGTTCGCCGGTTTACTCAAAATCCTTGTACTGGCGTCGCTTGATCCGGCGAATGGCCTTCTTCTTTTCCATGCGGCGTTGCTCACTCTTGGAAACGAACCAGCGCTTGCGGCGTACCGTGCTCAAGATGCCGCTTTTGACGATCTTCTTCCGGAATCGCTTCAAAAGCATATCCTGAGACTCATTGCTGCGCAAATTTACGACCGTCAACCTTATCACCTCCTCCCGTGGAGGAATAAAAATAAAAAACTCGGCTTGTCACAGACACAGCCGAGCACGCGCAAAACCCGAAAAAGCACATCCAAAAGCGGATCACGAATTTGTTGCTACACACTCCTTGACTGCCAGAAATAACCAACTAAGCAGCAATCATGCACGCGCCGGTCTGTGAACAATGAAATTATACCGCAAGAAAGAATTGCTGGGAAGATAAATAGAAAAAGTCCCTTTGGCAATGACCTACTCTCCCAGGCAGTTACCCACCAAGTACCATCGGCGCTGACGAGCTTAACTTCCGGGTTCGGGATGGGACCGGGTGTACCCTCGCCGCTCAAATCACCAAAGAGACTTATTTCCTCGATTGGTCCAGAATAGTTATTGATATGATGTATGAACAGTACTAAGTTCTCCGCACCACGCAGATTAGCCCTCGACCATTAGTACGGTTTAGCTCAACACATTACTGTGCTTACACATACCGCCTATTAAGCAGATAGTCTATCTGCGGTCTTACTCCATTACGGATACAGGGATCTTATCTTGAGGCAAGTTTCCCACTTAGATGCTTTCAGCGGTTATCTTTGCCAGACGTAGCTACCCAGCGATGCCGTTGGCACGACAACTGGCACACCAGAGGTCTGTCCACTCCGGTCCTCTCGTACTAGGAGCAGATCCTCGCAAATCCCTTACGCCCACAGTGGATAGAGACCGACCTGTCTCACGACGGTCTGAACCCAGCTCGCGTACCGCTTTAACGGGCGAACAGCCCGACCCTTGGGACCTTATACAGCCCCAGGATGCGATGAGCCGACATCGAGGTGCCGAGCGAAGTCGTCGATATGGACTCTTGGACTTCACCAGCCTGTTATCCCCGGGGTAGCTTTTATCCGGTAGCCACGGCCCTTCCACACAGATCCGTGGGATCACTAAGCCCGACTTTCGTCTCTGCTCGACGCGTTGGTCTTGCAGTCAAGCTCCCTTATGCCTTTACACTCTTTGGGTGGTTTCCATTCACCCTGAGGGAACCTTTGGGCGCCTCCGTTACTTTTTAGGAGGCGACCGCCCCAGTCAAACTGCCCACCTGGCACGGTCCCCCGCCCGGATGACGGTGCGGGGTTAGGGTCTAAATGTAATCAGGGTGGTATTTCACTGATGGCTCCACCGAAGCTAGCGCTCCAGCTTCAAAGCCTCCCACCTATACTACACAGATCACACCCAAACTCAATGCCAAGATACAGTAAAGCTCCACGGGGTCTTTTTGTCCTACTGCGGGTAGGCCGCATCTTCACAGCCATTTCAATTTCACCGGGTCCCTCGTTGAGACACTATTCTAGTTGTTACGCGGTTCGTGCGGGTCGGAACTTACCCGACAAGGAATTTCGCTACCTTAGGACCGTTATAGTTACGGCCGCCGTTCACCGGGGCTTCAGTTCAAAGCTTCGACTTGCGTCTGACCTCTCCCTTTAACCTTCCGGCACTGGGCACACGTCAGCCCCTATACATCGCCTTACGGCTTAGCAGAGACCTGTGGTTTTGTTAACCAGTCACTAGAACCATTTCACTGCGACCCTCCAGCGCATACACGCCAAAGGGCACCCCTTATCCCGAAGTTACGGGGTTAAATTGCCTAGTTCCTTAACGAAGGTTCTCCCGTTCGCCTTGGTATACTCTACCCATCTACCGGTGTCGGATTGCGGTACGGGCATCTGAAACTCAACGCTTAGAGGCTTTTCTCGGCAACAAGGCTCAACCACTTACACCTCAAGGGCACGCTATCGCCTCAGCTCGGCTTGCGGATTTTCCTACAAGCCTCAACGCCTAAGCGGATCGCACCAGCACAACCGATCGCTGGCTGGCCTACCTCGTTGCGTCCCCTCATCGCTCCTTCCAGACGGTTCCGGAATGTTGACCGGATGTCCATCACCTACGCCTCTCGGCCTCGGCTAAGGACCCGACTAACCCGACGCGGAATGACCTGGCGTCGGAAACCTTAGATTTACGGCGAACACGGTTCTCACGTGTTTGTACGCTACTCATGCCTGCATTCTCACTTCCGCCCGCTCCAGCCGTCCTTACGGTCGGCCTTCACCGCTGGCGGAACGCTCCCCTACCGATTTGCTTGCGCAAATCCCATAGCTTCGGTACCAAGCTTAGCCCCGTTAAGTTTTCCGCGCAAGGTCACTGGACCAGTGAGCTATTACGCACTCTTTAAAGGGTGGCTGCTTCTGAGCCAACCTCCTGGTTGTTCAAGTAACCTCACCTCGTTTCCCACTTAGCTTGGATTTAGGGACCTTAGCTGATGATCTGGGCTGTTTCCCTTTCGACCCCGAAACTCATCTCCCGGAGTCCGACTGCCATGTTATGGAGTATCGGCATTCGGAGTTTGGTTGAGTTCGATAAGCAGTAAGCCCTCTAGCTCATCCAGTGCTCTACCTCCGATACTAAATACATGACGCTAGCCCTAAAGCTATTTCGGGGAGAACCAGCTATATCCGAGTTCGTTTGGCATATCACCTCTACCCACAGCTCATCCCCTAATTTTGCAACATTAGTAGGTTCGGGCCTCCACGAGCGTTTAGACTCGCTTCACCCTGGCCATGGGTAGCTCACCCGGTTTCGGGTCTAATCCCAACGACTATGCGCCTTATTCAGACTCGCTTTCGCTACGGCTACGGGTGTAACTCCCTTAACCTTGCCGCTGAGATTAACTCGCAGGCTCATTCTCCAAGAGGCACGCCGTCAGGCATAGCGCCGCGCACCCGGGTTTCCCCGAGGCACCGACACGCCATTAGCCCTTCGACTGCTTGTAAGCTTACGGTTTCAGGATCTATTTCACTCCCCTAACAGGGGGACTTTTCACCTTTCCCTCACGGTACTTGTTCACTATCGGTCGCCAAGTGTATTTAGCCTTGGAGAGTGGACTCCCCAGATTCCTGCCGGATTAGCGTGCCCGGCAGTACTCAGGTATCCAGCGGAAGTCAATCCATTTTCACATACGGGACTATTACCCTCTTTGGTTGGCTTTCCCATACCATTCTGCTAACAGATTGATTTGTAACTTCCATATGCCGGACCCTACAACCCCGTCCGTGCAAGCACGGGCGGTTTAGGCTGATTCCCGTTCGCTCGCCACTACTAGGGAAATGGTCTCTTTTCCTCTGGGTACTTAGATGTTTCAGTTCCCCAGGTGCCCGTCCATCGGTCTATGTATTCAACCGGGGACGCTGCGGGTTCGCCGCAGCGGGTTTCCCCATTCGGAAATCTCCGGGTCAATCGCCTGTTCACGGCTAACCGGAGCTTATCGCAGTGTCCCACGTCCTTCATCGGCACTTGGCGCCAAGGCATCCACCGTAAGCTCTTAGTAGCTTCTCCACGTGATGCGGAGAATTTAATACTGTTCGGCCTACATCAAAAAGATCAATAACTATTCAGTTGTCAAGGTTCTATTTTCGCCGTTGAAAGGCGATCGGTGTACTCCACATTTGTCGAGCACACGGATCGGCTGTCAACATTTTTCTTTCGAAAAAGCAACCCGGCTCATCGCCGGGTCGCGTAGTACTCCCATGCGTTCTGAGCCCAATTACCTAACTTGCTTGCCAGATCAACAACTTCAACCCTTTTGTCATCCTTTCCTACACACACTCAGTGGAGATGGCGGGATTTGAACCCGCGACCTTCGCCTTGCAAAGGCGCTGCTCTCCCGCTGAGCTACATCCCCGAGCGCTGCCTGAATAATTCAGGTGGGCCTGACTGGACTCGAACCAGTGACCCCAGTCTTATCAGGACTGTGCTCTAACCATCTGAGCTACAGGCCCGCTCTGGTCAGGCCTTGACAACTGAAAAGTGATAGGAAGCTTGCTCCATCGACTCTCGCCCACCGCGGACGAGAGATTTGAAAGTGGAGCGCAGGTCTGCACGAATGCTGGACCTTTGCTCGGTACTCTAGAAAGGAGGTGATCCAGGCGCACCTTCCGGTACACCTACCTTGTTACGACTTCGTCCCAGTCACCAACCCCACCCTCGACAGTGCCCTCCTTGCGGTTAGGCTACTGGCTTCAGGTGTTGCCAGCTCCCATGACGTGACGGGCGGTGTGTACAATCCCCGGGAACGTATTCAACGCACTATAGCTGACGCGCGTTTACTAGCAACTCCGACTTCACACAGGCGGGTTGCAGCCTGTGATCTGAACTGAGGCCGGCTTTAGGGATTGGCTCTACCTCGCGGCTTAGCGACCCATTGTACCGGCCATTGTAGCGTGTGTGTAGCCCCAGGTATAAAGGCCATGCTGACTTGACGTCATCCCCACCTTCCTCCGGCTTGATACCGGCGGTCCCGTATGACACATGTAACATACGGCGAGGGTTGCGCTCGTTGGCGGACTTAACCGAACATCTCACGACACGAGCTGACGACAGCCATGCAACACCTGTGAAGGCTCCCTTGCGGGTCGGTCTGCTTTCGCTTCCCTACCACCAACATGTCAAACCTGGGTAAGGTTCTTCGTGTAACATCGAATTAAACCACACGCTCCGCTGCTTGTGCGGGGACCCGTCAATTCCTTTGAGGTTTAACCTTGCGGCCGTAGTCCCCAGGCGGTGAACTTATCGCGTTGGCTTCGGCACCGACGGCTTTGAACCCGCCGACGCCAAGTTCACATCGTTTACAGCTAGGACTACCGGGGTCTCTAATCCCGTTTGCTACCCTAGCTTTCGCATATGAGTGTCAGAAACAGTCCAGGAGGCCGCTTTCGCCACTGGTGTTCCTCCCGATATCTACGCATTTCACCACTACACCGGGAATTCCACCTCCCTCTACTGCTCTCAAGTCCGGTAGTATTGAACGACCTCTCCCAGTTGAGCCAGGAGCTTTCACATCCAACTTACCGAACCACCTGCATGCGCTTTACGCCCAGTAAATCCGGATAACGCTTGCCTCCTACGTGTTACCGCGGCTGCTGGCACGTAGTTAGCCGAGACTTATTCCTGAGATACTGTCCTTTCTCATCTCTCAGAAAAGCACTTTACGATCCGAAGACCTTCATCGTGCACGCGGCGTTGCTGGGTCAGGCTTTCGCCCATTGCCCAATATTCCCTACTGCTGCCACCCGTAGGTGTCTGGCCCGTGTTTCAGTGCCAGTGTGGGGGACCACCCTCTCAGGTCCCCTACCCGTCGTAGCCTTGGTGGGCCGTTACCTCACCAACAAGCTGATGGGACGCAGGTCCCTCCCGAAGCGCATTACTGCTTTAATCATCAGATTCTAAAACCGATGATCACATGCGGTATTAGCAGTCCTTTCGAACTGTTATCCCACACTTCGGGGCAGGTCACCAACGCGTTACGCACCCGTTCGCCACTAAGAAGCCTCCGTATTGCTACGAAGACTCTCCGTTCGACTTGCATGTATTAAGCACGCCGCCAGCGTTCATCCTGAGCCAGGATCAAACTCTCCGCAAAAAATCACCTCTTGCGAGGTGTAAAGTTACGGATAGAACGACAGGCTTACTTCCTATCACTTTTCAGCTGTTAAGGTCCTGTTAACGAAGCGGGCTGTATTCTACCCGCAAGGTCCATCCCCGTCAAGCCCCGGAGAGACAAAATCGCCGATGCTTCTCGTTCAACATCGGCTCGTCAGACTGCAACTGGTGCTGCGGTGTTTCTCTGACGTGAGACGTCTGCTCTGTTGTAAACGATCTGTCCTCTCGGACGAGATCTCATGGGGATTAATGTGCTTGCCTATTATACGCAGATGGGCGAAGTTGTCAAGCGAATCCCAGAACAATCATAAATTTTTAAGGTCAAGAACCGCCTTTAACCGTTCCATGACGGACGGAAAACCATTTTTGCTTATTCCATTTCCTGTCTGCCGGAAAGGGCCCGCAGCAACGTGTTCTGATCGGCGTATTCCAGGTCACCACCCACCGGCAAGCCGCGCGCCAGACGGGTCACATGCACTCCCAGCGCTTGCAGGCGCGGGTGCAGGTATTGCGCCGTCGCCTCCCCCTCCATGGAGGGATTGGTCGCCAGGATGACTTCCTGTACTCCGCCACGTTGGATGCGTTCAAGCAACGCACGAATCTTCAAATCATCCGGGTTGATGCCTTCAATTGGAGAAAGGACCCCCTGCAAAACGTGGTATTTGCCTTTATACGCCCCGACCCGCTCCAACGCCACTACATCCAGCGGTTCTTCTACCACGCAGATGATTGCACCATCCCGTTGGCCACTCTCGCAAATCTCACATCGTTCGCGTCCTGCTGAGGTGATGTTGAAACATTCCTGGCAGAAAGCAATGCGGGTCTTAATATCCGTCAACGCCTCCGCCAGTTGGCCGGACACTTCCTCAGGCGCGCGTAGGAGAAAGAATGCCAGTCGGGAGGCTGTCTTCGGTCCGATCCCGGGCAGGCGTTCCAAGGCGATGACCAGGTTTTGGATGGGATCAGGTAGCATAATTTTTTATCGTTTCTCTGCCGAACATTTTGAAACAAAAAACGGGAATAAATAGATCACACGAATTCATAAAAAAGCATTGGTTAAATTTGGCAACTTCGTTGCATTCATGATAATAATTCCTCACCGGAAACAATGTGCAATGGCAAATTACAAGCCAGAAATTGCTCAAGAACATTCAAATGTTAAATCGGCAACCCTCCCGCCAGGGGGCCCATGACCTGTTCCTGGAGTTCACGTGATTTATCCAACCCCAGGTTTACGGCGGTCATGATCAAATCCTGGAGCATTTCGGCATCGGCATCTTTCAACAATTCAGGAGCGATTTCAACCGACTTGCATTTTTGGTCCCCGGTCATAGTTACCTTGACCGCGCCGCCTCCTGCCGTTGCGCTGACGGTTTCCAAAGCCAGCTTTTCCTGCGCCTCGGCCATTTGCTGCTGGAGCCTCTGGATCTGCTGCATCATTCCGGATTGCTGCCCGCCTACGGGGCGATTAAAACCTTTGGCCATATTTACTCCTGCGTGTCTACAATTTCTCCGCCCGCCTTGAGCGCCGCCGCGACCATTCCATCTGCCTTAACATTCGGTGGAGGTGCTTGCCTGGCATTGGTGACCACACACTTTATCGAGAGTGCACTACCACAAGCTTCAACAATCGCATTACGGGTAATCTCTTTCAGCTCCGGCGTATCAGCCTTGGAACGTAACAATTCACTTTGGAAGCCCAGCGCGAGTACCCCGTCCTTCACTTCGAGCAGCCTGGCCGAGTTTAGCAATGCATTCAAGGAAGGATTCTGTTGCTTGATCGAGGCGCACACCTGCTTCCAGACTTTTACCACCTGGTCGAGTGAAACTGTCGATTTTGCCAGTCCAGCGGGTTTTTCATGCGGCACTTCCGCCTCCTTGATGGCCATGTGTGCATCGGCTGGCATATTGGCTGGTTTGTGGGCAGGCTCCTCGGCTTTCGCCGCAACTAGAGGTTCTCTTGCCGGTGCCACCAGTGTGGACGAGTTTTCGTTGGGTATTTCCATCACTTCGGCCAATGCCATTTCAAGTGGCAGGGATGGCTGCCAGCCGCCACGCAGTTCTGTGGCAGCCGCATTGAAGGATTTGACCATGTGCAACACCTCTGCCTGGGAAAAGGCTCTGGAGTGCTTTTCTGCCTGCAACCTGGTATCCGCCGCCAGGTCCACCTGGGAGATGTTTCCCATCTGGATAAGCAGCAGCGCCCGCAGATAATCCACCACCTGGCGGGCCAGCAAGCGCGCATCAGTGCCGGAATCCAGGGCGGTGTGGATGGCGTCCATGCCTGCAGCAGGCTTCCTCGCAAGTACCGCACCGACCAGTGTGATCACGGTCTGGCTGGTGGCTGTCCCCAGCACTGTTTGCGTCAGGCCAAGCGTGATTTCCTTTCCAGTGGAAGCCAACTGGTCGAGCAGGGAGATGGCATCCCGCATACCGCCAGCTGCCTGGCGGGCAATGAGCGTCAATGCTTCCGGTTCGACCGTCAGCTTTTCGGATTCAGAAATCCGTTTCAATTGACCAATGATATCGTCCACCGGAACCCGTCGAAATTCGTGTCGCTGGCAGCGTGAAAGCACGGTCGCCGGGATTTTGTGCATTTCGGTGGTGGCCAGGATGAAAATGGCATGGGCGGGCGGTTCCTCCAGCGTCTTAAGCAGGGCATTAAAGGCCGCTGTGGAGAGCATATGGACTTCATCAATGATGTAGACCTTGTACTGCCCCTGGTTGGGAGAGAAATTTATTTTATCACGCAGGTCACGCACGTCTTCAACGGATGTGTTGGAGGCGGCATCAATCTCGATCAGGTCGAGGAAACGACCCTCGTTGACGGCCACACAGTGGGCGCACTTGTTGCATGGGCGCGCAGCCGGATCCGGGTCCAGGCAGTTAACCGCTTTCGCCAGTAACCGGGCGACGGTGGTCTTGCCGGTGCCGCGTGGACCTGCAAACAGGTAGGCATGCGCCACACGCCCGCTGGCAACCGCATTACGTAACGTCTGGATAATGTGCTGCTGTCCGACGACTTCGTCCCATATCTGAGGACGCCATTTGTTATAGAGAGCTTTGGTCATATTATCTTTTAGCCATGCTCAATCTTCAATCTTAATCCTTCACGGAACCCGATAAAAAGCGCGTGCAATGGCATGGGAATCGTAAAGTGCCGCCAGTTCGCCGGAGGACCAGACCGGGGAGGAATGCCCCCAGTATAGGTCCGTGGGTGTATCCTGGCCTGTCGTTGTGTGCACTTGCACCTTGACACCCGGAAAGAGTGTTAACTGTGGAAATGTATATATGTTGCCCTTGTTATCGGTCAGGAACCAACTAGTTAAATCCAATTCTTCGGTGCCATTGTTTTGAATGACCATGCTTTCATCCGTGAGTGTTCCTGCGCCGATGACGCCGACCATGCTCACATTTACATCCCCCTGACCGGGAGAGAGGGTTGCTGCAATTGGCAGGGTCGGCACACAAACAGCTGGGTGGGCCCGGTTATATAAAATGATCACTGTCGCCGTCACGAGGGCAGAGACAATAATATTGATCAGGAGGTAGGGGACCAGCCGCCGTCGTGAGTCCATGCTGTCTGAATGATAGCACAAAAACGGTGAACGTTAAACCTTTTCACCTCGGCAGGTTAATGCCACCCAGTCCCCCATCTGGCGCCTTTCAATAAATCTCATTCCATGCTTTTGGGCCGCCAATTGGACCTGGTCGGCCTGTTCTGCCAGGATCCCGGAAAGGATGAGCAAGCCACCCGGTGCGACCAGGTCGGCCAGACCCACACCAAAAAGGCGGATGATGATTGGGGCAAGGATATTCGCCAGCACAAGCGGTGCTTGCCGGATTGGGAATTGGCCTTCCAGAATCTCTGCCACCGATCCCAGGCCAATCGCAAAACGCTCCGGGGCGATTTCGTTGGCGTCCGCATTTTCACGGCTGGCCCTGATGGAGGCTTCGTCAATATCCACGCCCAGAGCAAACTCTGCACCGAGTTTCAGTGCGCCGATGGACAGGATCCCGGAACCACAACCAATGTCGATGGCAGTCAATTGTTGGCCCCTTATGGCAGGCAGGTGGGTGACATAATCCTCGATGAGTTCGAGACAGAGTTGGGTCGAGGGATGCGTGCCGGTTCCAAATGCCATGCCTGGGTCTATCTTTATGGAAACGCGCCCGGCCTCGGGAGATTCCAACCAGGCTGGGACGATCATGAGTTTTTCCCCGATGGGAATTGGCTTGTAGCGCTCCTTCCAGGCCTCCATCCAGTTCTGCTCCTTCAGCGGGAGAAAGATCGGGGCAGGCAGGGACTGGATCATGCCCAGGTAGAAAAGGCTCTCTTCCAGTTTCTGACGCCGCTCTTCCAACCTGTCATCGGCTGGCAGGTAAGCCCGTACCGTGACCGGTCCGACCGGTGTGCCTTCATCCTCATCGTTGATAAAGTCTACGGCCTGCTCGGTGGTCACGCCGTTGGGCGTAAAACGGCTCAACACTTCCGCCACGGCCTCGGCCAGTTCGCCATTGACGGTCAGGGAAACTTCGAGCCAGTCCATCAGATCACCTCGCTCCGAAGGGCAGGCTTGCCAGGGCCTTTTGGATGGTTGCCTGCTGCTCCCCGGATAAGTCAGGCAAAGCCTCGATATCGAAGTATTGGATCATGGATACCTCATCACTCGGGGTGAATGTACCGCTGACGCTGCTACAAAGATAGGTCAAAGTGATCTTCCGGACCTCGCTGGAACCTTCGGCCAGGAGGAGCCTGGTTTCTTGCACCGAAAGGCCGGTCTCTTCCCGCAGCTCCCGCCGAACTGCCTCCGCCGGGTCCTCACCAAATTTGACGTCCCCGCCCGGCAGCCCCCAGGGAAATTGCCGTCGATAAGTGTGCTTGCAAAGCAGGATTTGACCCTGCTCCTTGAAGATTATTGCTCCGGCAGACACTCGGTAGCGCGGACGGATGATTGCCGAGGCCAGGCGCTCCAGCCAGGGCGGCAGGAGGAACCAGATTCGGAGAAGAAACCTTTTCATATTTGATCTCTCCATTGCACGGAATCCAGCCATTCCAGTAACGTTGCATCGTTGAAATACTGGTAGGCATATCCACCCAGCGCCCGGAACTTGGCTGGTTCGCTTTCTCCATCCTCGATCAGCAGGCTGTTGGGATATCCAATCCCATCTCCCAGGCGTTCGAAGGCCAGCGGCCAAAGAATTTCCTTGCGAATTTCATGCATATCGGAAGAATTCAGGATGACATCAAAAAGCATCTCCAGCCCGTGTGATGGGATAACAACTTTGGTGAAAACATCCATGTTATCGGTGACCAGGGCGGTCTTCCGGCCTGTGGCCCTCTGGGCAGCCGCGAAGTCCCAGACGGCGGGATTGAAATTCAACTCCTGGCAACCTTTCTCCATGGTTGCTGTAATTGTTGGAACATCCAGGGGAATATGCTTCGATAGAATTCCTGCAATATCCAGGCTGGTCAATTCCCCTTTCATCCAGGGGATGACTATGGAGGGCTCTCTAAAAATAACCTTTTGAATGACCTCATGCCATTCCGGGCAGCCTGGCGGGGAAACCTTAAAATAATGATCCGGCGATAATGTAAAGCCGAAGTCGAAGACAACACATTTGATGTGCCCCGGATCGATCGGCTCCAACAGGTCTCTAGCCTCCCAGCGCTTCGTTCAACCAATCGATGAAACCCTTCTCCTTTGGCTTGACAGTTGTCCCCAGCGTGGCGGATAACTTCTCGAAAAGTTCTTTTTGCTCCTTCGTCAGCTTTGCCGGTATATCCACATTGACGATTACCAGTTCGTCGCCACGACCGGACTTGCGCAGGTGGGGCACGCCGCGTGCTTTTAGCGTGAACACCTTGCCAGGCTGGGTACCGGCGGGGATTTTTAATTTTTCCTTGCCATTTACCGTGGGGACTTCTATCTCGGCCCCCAGAACTGCCTGGGCAATGTTAATATCCAGGTTGAGTAAAATATCGTTCTCACGTCGTTTGAAGTACTTGTGCGGTTGAACATTGACCAACAGGTACAGGTTCCCTTGCGGTCCGCCGTTAATCCCCGGTTCGCCTTCTCCCGCCAGGCGGATCTGGTTGCCATTGTCCACCCCTGCCGGGATCGGTACGACCTTCTTGACGGTTTTGCGCTCCTGTCCCTGTCCACGGCAGGTATGGCAGGGCGTCGAGATGACTTCACCGCGCCCACCACATGTGGGGCATGGCCCGGATTGCATCATGGATCCGAAAATGGTTTGCCGGACCTGGCGCACCTCGCCACGCCCACCACAGGTGCTGCAGCGCTGTGGGTTGGTGCCAGGTTCGGCTCCGGACCCGTGACAGGACCCGCAGGCTTCATTTCGCGTCACTTCGATCGGTTTCTCCACACCGAAAACGGCCTCTTCGAAAGTCAGGTCCACGCGCACTTGCAGGTCGCGTCCCCGATGTGGACGGCGAGTTCGTCCACCGCCTCCCCCGCCGAACCCAAACCCGAAACCACCCAGGATTTCTTCAAAGATGTCATTGAAATCCATGGTAGCATAATCAGGCATACCACCCATCTCGCCGAGGCCTGCGCGACCATACTGGTCGTATCGGGCACGTTTCTGCGGGTCTGAAAGGACGCCGTAGGCTTCGTTGATTTCCTTGAATTTTTCCTCCGCATCCGGTTCCTTGCTCACATCCGGGTGGTACAGGCGCGCCAGTTTGCGGAAGGCGGATTTGATATCATCTGTCGAGGCGTCTTTTGGCACGCCCAAGATTTCGTAATAATCGCGATTTGTCATAATGATTTTAAGAGAGCAGGGAAAGAATGATCAGAGAGCAGTCTCACTGCATGAACTAATCATTGCCAACTGATCTCTTCTTTCTTCTCTCTATTCTTTCACTTCACCGTCAACCACTTCCGGCCCATCCTGCTTTGACCCGGATTTGCCCCCGGCTGGCGGAGGCGGAGTTTGCTGGTAGGCAGCCGTGCCAACTTTCTGAACTACCTGGCTGAGTGCATCCACTGCTTTACGGATGGCTGCTTCATCATCGCCGTCCTTCAGATTCTTTAACTCATCCATGGCAGCCTGGACCTCTGCCTTGAGTTCCGCCGGGACTTTTTCTCCGAGTTCGCTCAAGACTTTCTCAGCTCCGTAGACGGAATTGTCGGCAGTGTTTTTTGCTTCGATCAGATCGCGCCGTTTTTTATCTTCGGCGGCGTGCGCCTCGGCTTCCTTACGCATACGCTCCACTTCATCCTTCGCCAGCCCGGATGAAGCCGTGATGGTGATATGCTGGGAACGGCCTGAAGCCTTGTCCGCCGCGGTCACCTTAAGGATACCATTTGCATCAATGTCAAAGGTCACTTCGATCTGCGGGATGCCGCGCGGTGCCGGTGGGATACCGTCCAAAATGAACTTGCCAAGCGACTTGTTATCCAGTGCCATCGGGCGCTCGCCCTGCAGGACGTGTATTTCAACCTGCGTCTGGCTGTCTGAAGCGGTTGAAAAGACCTGGCTTTTGCGGGTTGGGATGGTGGTATTGCGCTCGATCTGCGGGGTGGCCACGCCACCCAGGGTTTCAATGGAGAGCGTCAGCGGGGTGACATCCAGCAGGAGGATGTCTTTCACATCCCCACCCAGCACACCCGCCTGGATGGCCGCACCGACCGCCACCACTTCGTCGGGATTGACACCCTTGTGTGGTTCCTTGCCAAAGTAACTGCGTACCGCTTCCTGCACGGCTGGCATGCGGGTCATGCCGCCCACCATAACAATTTCGTTTATATCCGCCGGTTTCAAGCCTGCATCCTCCAACGCCCGCTTGAGCGGAGTCAGCGTGCCCTCCACCAGGTCGGCAGTCAGCTGTTCCAGTTTGGAGCGTGACATGGTCATGACCAGGTGCTTTGGGCCGGATGCATCCGCGGTGAGATACGGCAGGTTGATTTCAGTCTGCAGCATGGTCGAGAGCTCGATCTTGGACTTCTCAGCAGCCTCACGCAATCGTTGGATGGCTTGCCTGTCTTGACGCAGGTCAATCCCATTCTCTTTCTGGAATACTTGAATGAAATAATCCATGATACGCTGGTCGAAGTCATCCCCGCCCAGGAAAGTATTCCCGTTGGTGGAACGCACCTGGAAGACGCCTTCGCCCACATCCAGGATGGAAATATCGAACGTACCGCCGCCCAGGTCGTAAACTGCAATGATCTCGTTGGTCTTCTTATCCAGCCCGTAAGCCAGGCTGGAAGCGGTTGGCTCGTTGATGATGCGAAGCACGTCCAGGCCGGCGATCCTGCCGGCATCCTTGGTGGCGTTGCGTTGGGCATCGTTGAAATACGCCGGGACAGTGATGACTGCCTGCGTTATCGGTTCACCAAGATAGGCTTCGGCATCCCGCTTGATCTTTGCCAGGATCATGGCAGAGACCTCAGGCGGGGAATATTCCTTGTCGTCCATCTTGACGCTTACATCCCCGTTGTCAGCCGGCAAGGCCGTATAGGGGATGCGCGGCAGTGTACGCTGAACTTCCGGGTCCTCGTACTTTCGACCCATGAAGCGTTTTATGGAAAAAATGGTATTCTGCGAGTTGACGATGCCCTGATTGCGCGCCACCCGTCCCACCAATCGCTCATGGTTCTTGTTGATCGCCACCACCGAGGGCACCAGCCGCTCCCCTTCCGAGGACGGGATCACGACCGGTTCACTGCCCTGCATGACCGCGCCGACGGAGTTGGTTGTTCCCAGGTCTATTCCAATAATTTTAGACATGATTTCTCCTGCTCAAAAATGGATTTCAGCATTCCTTTTTCCTCTTTCGCCGGATACAGGGTCACTGTGCCACCCTCACCATCGCCGGGCGGATGACGCGCTCGCCCAGCATGTAACCATTCCGGACTATGGCAATTACTGTTCCGCTCTCCACGCCCTCTGCGGGTTCCTGTAGGATGGCCTCGTGAAAGTTCGGGTCGAACTTCTGTCCCTCGGCTTCGATCCGCTTAAGCCCCTCGGCTTCCAGGATGGACTCCAATTTCCGGCAGATTAATTCCACCCCATCCGCCCACGCCAGATTTGCAGGCCGCGATCCCATCGCTCGCTCCATATCATCCAGGACGGGCAGGTAGCGTTTGATAATGCTGCCGACCGCGCTTTGGTAGGTCTCGGCCTTCTCAGCCTCCACCCGTTTCCGAAAGTTCTGGAATTCGGCTACAGAACGCTGCCAGCCGTCCTTGTATTCGGCTGCCTGCGACTGGGCTGCGGCCAATTGTTTTTCGAGTTCGGCGAGGTCAGGGACAGGAACGACCTCCGGCACTGCCTCGGACGCCGGACCCGCCACCTGCTCTGGAATTACTTCGGGCTTCTGTTCAGCCCCCACTCCGCCTGAATGGACTTTCTTACTGCTCATTTTCTTCTCCTAGCATGGTTTCAGACACCAGGCTGCTCAACAGGTCGGCCATAAAACGCACCGTCGGGATGGTACGGCCATACGGCATGCGCATGGGACCAAAGACACCCAGCGTGCCTGTCACCAGACCCGGGATGCCGTAGCGCGCCAGTACGACCGAACACTCTTTGAGCTCTTCCCATTTGCCTTCCCCGCCGATCAACACCTGCACGCCTCCCACGCTGGCATTGTTGGTGGTGCGGGCCAGCAAGTCTTGCAGCAGGGAACGTTCCTCGAAAAGATGCACTGCCCGGCGGGCATCCCCGGATTCGAGGAATTCCGGTTCAGACAGGACATTGGTCAGGCCATCCAGGTAGATCTCACCCGAAACGCGTTGCTCACTGTTGTTCATGTCCTGCAGGACCAGGGTCAGGATGTCCTTCTCCAGGCTGTCGCTGCGCGGCGGCAGCGCTGCGATTTCCTCGGTTGTTTTGCCCAGGCAGACCTGGTTAAGCCGGTCGGCTGCGGCCGACAGTCGTTCCTGCCCGGCCGGCTCGGCCAGGGTCAGGATTTGCTGACTGACCTCGCCGCCGGTCATCACCAGTACCATCAGTACCTGGCGCCCCTGCGTGGCGATTAGTTCCACGTGTTTGTAATGCGAACGCTCGGAATGCGGTGCAGTGACGATGGAGGCCGCCCGGCTGTGGTGTGCCAGGATCGAGGCCGCCAGGGGCATCCATTGCTCCACATCCTGCCGCGCCTGGTAGAACTGGTGCGAGATGGTATCGCGCGCTGATCCAGGCAGGTCGGCTTGGTAGACCACGTGGGTGACAAAATAGCGGTAGCCTTCCTCGGTGGGCACCCTCCCAGCAGATGTGTGTGGCTGACGCAGATAACCCATCTCGGTCAAGGCGGCCATCTCGTTGCGCACGGTGGCAGTACTCATGTCAAGTTTGTAGCGCTCGACGATCGTCTTTGAACCGACCGGATCGGCCGTCTCGATGTACTCGCGTACCACCAAGGTAAGCAGGATGCGCTGTCTTTCGGTGAGTTCATTCATGGTTTCAGCATCGAATTGCATGTCTTACCCTAGGTTTTGTAACCTCTCAATAAATTGGGGATCGGGGTGTGTGCGGGCGGCTGCACCGCCCGCACACACCCCTCTTTTTCCCTAATTATTGAAATACACAAGAAAATTTCATTTTTTAGCACTCTCGATCGGAGAGTGCTAATCTACTGGCTATAATGATACCATGCCCATGAGAAAGGCGTCAATAAGAAGGATGTTAGAAATTGGGTTGTTGGGCAAGATATTCGTTGTACGAATAAATAAAAAACGGATGCTTCTCGGTAAAGCCGTCAAAGCGACTTTGGGTAATAGGTGATGTAATAAAGGTGCCAATGTCGTAAGGGGAGAAGCTGGTCGTTCCGCGTGGGAATGTTGCCGCGCATAGATAATTTTCCTTAATTTGTCGATCGACTATATTGATGGTAGAAAGGGTATCCGGTTTTATGTCATTCGAGCCGATCAAATTTACAGTGGTGGCCCGGTGTCCTGGCAGCAAGTAGCCCCAAGTTCGGGTCTATAATGGGAGCAAGGATGATCGAGCCGTGCAAACTGGTCCCGTCATAGACAAACTATTACAATCAGCCTGCCCATCCATACGCTACCGCCTCCGCGCGGAGATATTGGGCCAATGCGCCACAGACCAGACGATGCTCACACTTCAGGATCAGATTCGGCAGGATGCTCTCGTGCAGATGGTGTCGAACTGGCAGCAACCGGATGGCTGGCTGGGCTGGGATTTCCACGGGGCAAAAAGCCTCGAGACGGGCGTCCGCATCCTGTGCGAGAAAGGTGTCAGCCGCCAGACCCCGCTTCTTGCACGGGCTTTGCAGGCGCTGAAACAATATCCTGACCGGATGGAGCGTGGGATCGGGAAACCAGGCAGGCTTCTCGACGAGTTGGGCTTCGGCGGCGCTTTGATGATCAAGGCAGTGGTTCACGCCTATGCCGGGAATGAAGCCGAACGCTTCGTAAAACAGCAGATATCGGAAGCCCTGGCAGGCTTCAATGCAGTCCTGGATGTGGATTCCGTAGAAGATATCACGGAGAAATTGCGGGGCAAGCTGGTTTTCCTGCCGGGAGTGCGCTGGCCCGGCATTTATCACCTGCGCTTGCTGGCTTTCACCCAAAGCTGGCGGACAAAGGCGAATCAGACTATGCTGGTCAATGCAGTCAAGCGGCTGGTGGCGCTTTCGCCTCTCCCGGATATATACGTGCGGAACAGGTCTCAATGGATCGCACCGGCTTCTTTCTGTATGCACGAATTCGACCCGGACATGCAGTCAATGCTTGCCGCAGATTGGATGATGTGGTTCCATCGCATGGAGTGCTTGGCGCGTCTGGGGGTGATAAAATCCATCTCTGCCCTTGAGAGGCAGGTGGATTGTCTGGCAGGTTGCCCTGGTTGGTTCACCAAAACACTTCACCATGCTTACTTCTCCAAGTGGGGCGCGTACACCGGTCTTATGCTGGAGCCGAACTGGCTCAATCCAAAAAGACGCTGGTACGACCTGACTTTCAGGAGGTTGCTGATATTGCATTATTATGAATCTTAACCTGCAAAACAAAACCGTCTTTATCACTGGCGCCTCCAGCGGCATCGGCGCAGCCACCGCACAGATCTTTTCTGAAGAGAGCGCGGATGTGGTTGTCTCGTATGGCAGGAACACCCTCGGCGCCGAGCAAACTGCCCAAAAGGTCCGGGCGAACGGACGGCTCGCCTGGCTCTGCCCGATGGATGTCAGCGATCCGGGTAGTGTGAACCCGGCAGTCCATAACCTTTCATCCGAAATCAGCGGGTTGGACGCATTGGTTCTTTGCGCTGGGCTGAGCTTGCACAATTCATTCGCCGGGATTACTCCGGAGGAGTGGAAGCGTGTCCTGGATGTCAACTTGAACGGCACCTTCTACGTCCTGCAAGCCATTACTCCCCTGCTCCGGGATGGTGCCTCGGTCGTGATGGTTTCCAGTGTTTCTGCCCAGACGGGTGTTTCCCACCAGGCCCATTATGCCGCCGCCAAGGCCGGTCTGGTCAACCTGAGCAAAAGCGCCGCACGTGCGCTGGCCCCGCGCATCCGAGTCAATTGCGTCACGCCAGGCATCACCATGACCCCCATGGGCCTTGAAACGATCGATGCTCTCGACCCCGATTATGCAAAGACCAAAATGCTCCTGCAGCGCTACGCCACCCCGCAGGAAATTGCCCAGGTCATTGTCTTCCTGGCCAGTCCGGTTAACAGCTTCATGACCGGCGCGACAATTGACGTGAACGGCGGGCGCGACCTGCGCTGATAAATCTTTCCCCTCCTGTCTGGAATTTTCTTGACAATCCCCGGAACGCCCATATACTATGGGTATCCAGATGGTTGCCCGTTTTGACACACCTACCGGTGGCCTTTCCCAGGGTAGTCGTACTTCGACGGCTTGCCTCTACATGTAGGACAGTTAATTTGTAAATTCTGGCATTTTGGTACTTATATAAAAGGAATCTTTATGAATAGAAAAGGCTTCTTCTTTTTGGGGCTGGCATTGGTATTCATCCTGAGCAGTTGCCTCCCGGAGCCCCAGGCAACCCTCCCGCCTGATCTTGCCGCCGGCAAGCTCGTGGTGGGGTACTTCGCAGAATGGGCGCCTGGGCAGGGTTACCTGGTCTCGGATATCCCTGCAAAAAAAATCACCCATATCAATTATGCCTTCTCCAATATTTCAGATAATGGAAAATGTCAACTCGGTGACCCAAAAGCGGATGTGGAGCGTGTCTACAGTGCTGCGGAGAGCGTCAGTGGTGTCGCCGATACAACCGATCCTGCGTCTTTACATTTCCATGGCAGTTTCAACCAACTTCTGGAGCTGAAGGCAAAGTATCCTTATCTTAAGGTGCTTATCTCCATCGGCGGCTATTCCTGGTCAGGAAATTTTTCCAACGCTGCCCTGACGGACGCCTCCCGCAAAACATTCGTAAAGTCCTGCATCGATTTGTATTTCAATACGTACAAGGGTGTTTTCGATGGCATCGATATCGATTGGGAGCTTCCAGTCAGCGGTGGTCTGACCCAGGGGCACCCGGAAGACAAGCATGACTTCACCCTGCTTCTGGCGGAATTGCGTCACCAGTTGGACGATCTGGGCTCCGCCAATGGAACGCATTACCTTCTGACCATGGCTGCCGCTGGCGGCCCGGGCATGGACCAGCACTATGAGCGTGACCAGATCGCCCAATACCTCGACTGGATCAACCTGATGACCTATGACCTGCATGGCACCTGGGACAACTTGACCAATTTCAACGCCCCGCTCTACCAGGACAGCAATGATCCGGGGACTCCTCTTTGAACGTGGATGCGGTCGTGCAGGATTACCTGGACGCAGGCATCCCGGCAGACAAGCTGGTCATGGGCGTACCATTCTACGGCTATAACTATGTTGGTGTCGGCTATACCAACAACGGGCTGTACCAGGCCTGTGTGTACCCTACCTGGGGAGGAGCGCTCAATTACACTGTGATCAAGAGTGATTACCTGCCCACCTATCAACGCTTCTGGAACGCCGAATCCCAGGTGCCGTATCTTTACAATATAAATACAGCCCAGTTCGTCAGCTATGACGATCCCCAATCGATCGCTGCGAAGGCTGGTTACGCCAAGGACAAGAATCTGGCGGGGGTCATGATCTGGGAATTGAGCCAGGGGAATGCTGATATGCTGGAGGCGATCCAGACAGGCTTTCAAAAAGGCGGACTGCCTAACACCGTACCCACGCGCAACCCGAATGCTGTCATTGTCCCGCGCCCTTTCTCTGCACAAATCCATTCGGTCAGCGGGATCAAGGTCGATGGCAACCTGAGCGATTGGACCGGACAACCGACTTTTACCCTGAATGATAAAACCCAGCTGGCTTATAAGCTATCCACGGACAGTTGGGCCGGTCCCAAGGATTTATCGGGTCAGATCTGGGCTGGCTGGACAGCGGATGGTCTGTATTTCGCCGTCAAGGTTGTGGACGACGTCCATGTCCAGAAATCTGCCGATGAAAATCTGTGGCATGGAGATTATGTGGAGTGGCAGTTCGACACGCAGCTTGAGAAGGACCGGGATAAGAAATCCATGAGCAGTGATGATTATCAGATTGGCGTATCGGCTGGGGATTTTGCCTCGGTAGCTCCGGCCGCCTATGCCTGGTTCAACGGGCCTGACACTCCCGGACCGATCAAAATTCAACAGGCCCAGGTTCAGACCCCCGACGGCTATATCCTGGAAGTATTCTTCCCCAAGGATCTGCTCAAGGGGATCACGCTGAGCGAGAACGCCGTGTTCGGGATGAATGTCAGCTTGAGCGATGCCGATGACCCGAACATAGGCCAGAAGGCCATGTTGTCCACCTCCTCAACTCGAACGTATGCCGATCCGACCACCTTTGGGGCAATCACTTTGGAGAAATAAAGATGAATCCGATTATCAAAACCATCCTCAAGCGGAAATCGATCCGTGCTTATGAGAAGAAAGAAATTGATCCCGAAGTTCGGGAAGAACTGCTTCGCGCCACCTTGCGCGCTCCCACCGCCGGGAACCTGATGTTGTATTCGATCATCGAGGTCACGGACCAGCATATCAAGGTTGCATTGGTCAGGACCTGTGATAACCAGCCTTTCATTGCCCGTGCCCCACTGGTCTGGCTCTTTCTGGCTGATTATCAGCGCTGGTTCGACTATTTCATTGCCTCCGGAGTGGAACAGCTTTGCGGGCAAAAGAAAATCTCCATGCGAAAACCGCAGGAGGGTGACCTGTTCCTGGCCTGTTGCGATGCCATTATCGCTGCGCAGACAGCCGTCATCGCGGCCGAATCGCTCGGTCTCGGCTCCTGTTATATTGGCGACATCATGGAGAACTACGAGCTCCAGCGCGACCTATTCAACCTGCCGAAATATGTCTTCCCCATCTGCCTGTTGTGCTTCGGCTATCCCACCACCCAGCAGATCCACCGCGAACAAACTCAACGGTTCAAGGAGAAATTCATCATCTTCGAAAACCATTACAAGCAGTTAAGCGGGGAGGAATTTGACGAAATGTTCCACGAGAACCATGTGCAAACATTCCGCGGCCGCGCCGAACTTGCCGGCGCACACAACATGGGCCAACTCATCTATACACGCAAATTCAATGCCAATTTTACAAAGGAAATGAGCCGGTCAGTACGCGCCATCCTCAAAGCCTGGTCTGAAAACTGAATACTGGTCTCAACATACTCCCTCTTATTAAAAAAAAGAAAGTCTCCAAATTTTTACTCGGAGACTTTTGATTTTAATCAAAGAATAGTCGTCACATGGCTCCTTTTGGGGGTGCTTCGTGAAAGCGACTGTCGCTTCACTTTATAAAAGCAGCCGCAGCGGCTCTTCCAGGTACACTGCCAGCGCCTGCATGAACTTGGCCGCCTCGACCCCATCACTGATGCGATGATCCACCGAGATGGTGGCCTTCATCCGCCAGCGAACCTTGAATGTCCCCTCGTCCGCCACCGGGACTTCATGGGCTGAGCTAACCGCCAGGATGGCCGCTTCAGGTGGGTTGATGATGGCCGCGAAATTTTCCACATCGTACATGCCAAGGTTGGAGATGGAGAAGGTTGATCCTTCGATATCATCCGGCTTGACCTTCCCCCCCCGCACCCGTCCCGCCATGGCTTTGACTTCGGCAGAGATCTGGCGGAGTGATTTCTGGTCCGCCTCCCGGCAGACGATGGTCAACAAGCCGCCTTCCACCGAGACGGCGATTCCGATGTTTATCTGTCCGTGGCGCAGGACTGAGTTGCCATTCAACGAGGCATTCAGGTTAGGGAATTGACGTATTGTCAGAGCCACAGCTTTGACTATGAAATCGTTAACCGAGAGTTTCTTGTCCTCCGTTACGATCTGGTTGAACTGGCCCCGCAGCTCCGTCAGTGCATCCATTTTATATTCGTGCGACACATAGAAATGTGGAATGCTGGCCTTTGCTTCCGCCATCCGCCGGGCAATCGCCTGGCGAAGCTTGGTCATATTGACCGTCTCGTCCACAGAGGACGAAGTGCGCTGGCCTGATGCCTGTGTCATTTCGCCGGCTGCTGATTGTTGACCGATCATAGCAGATTCTATATCCTGTCGAACAATCCGTCCACCGGGACCGCTACCCTGGATAAGACCTAAATCCACGCCCCGCTCCCGGGCGATCTTCTTCGCCAACGGTGATGCTTTGATTGCACCGCTTCCAGGAGCAGGACTTTTCTCAAGAATAGGAACGGAACTCCGTAGCGGCGCTGCCACTTCCCCCCTGCCACGGGACCCCTGATCGCTTTCACCTGCCGGCCCGCTGACCACGGGCAACTCATCCCTGATTACTTCCTCGGCTGTCCCGACCACCGCGATCGGGTGATTGACCGGTACCACCGTGCCCTCATCCACCAGTAGTTTCCGGACCACACCGCTGGCGGACGACTCGACTTCCACGGTGGCCTTGTCGGTCTCGATCTCAGCCAGCACCTCGCCCTTGTTGATGTTCTCACCGACCTTTTTCACCCAATGCACGAGTGTGCCCTCAGCCATGTCAAAGCCCAGTTTGGGCATGCTGATGATTTGCGCCATTACAACACCTCCTTGACCGCAGCAATCACGTCCGCCACCTGGGGCAGGGCGAATTGCTCAAGCGTCCTATTATAAGGCAACGGAACTTCCTTCTGCGCCACTCGTCGCACCGGGGCATCCACGTAATCAAAGGCTTGCTCGTAGATGCGGGCGGAAACTTCCGCGCCGACCCCGAACGATTTCCAGCCCTCCTCCACTACAACTGCCCGGTTGGTCTTTTTGAACGACTCTATCACCGGATCCATATCCAGCGGGCGTAACGAGCGCAGGTCCACGATTTCAGCCTCTACCCCCTCTTTGGCAAGTTCCTCGGCGGCCTTCATTGATATTTCGAGTCCCTTGGAATAGCTGATAATGGTAACATCCTTGCCAGGGCGCTGGACTTTGGACTTGCCGATTGGGATTACGTAATCACCCTCCGGGACTTCACCACGCATCTGGTACAAGGTGGCATGCTCAAGGAACAACACTGGGTTATTTGAGCGGATGGCGGCTTTTAAAAGACCCTTGGCATCCTCCGGCGTTCCAGGTGAGATGACCTTCAGCCCGGGGAAGTGGGCAAAGATTGCATCCGGGGTTTGTGAATGGGTGGCCCCCAACTGGCGTCCGCCCCCGGTAACCGCCCGGATGACCATTGGCAGCATAAACTGTCCACCAAACATGTAATGCAGCTTGGCAGCTTCGTTGACGATATGATCCATAGCAGCGAAGGCAAAGTTGATCGTCATCAGTTCAGCGATTGGGCGCAGGCCGGTCATGGCAGACCCGATGGCCGCACCGATAATGGCCGACTCGGCAATAGGAGTGTCGCGCACACGCTCCCCGCCGAAATGGTCATAAAAGCCCTTGGTGACCGCATAGGAACCACCCCAAACTCCCACTTCCTCCCCCAGGATGAAGACATTTGGGTCACGTTCCATTTCTTCCCACATGGCCTGGGAGATGGCTTCGCGCATGGTGATGCGGGCCATGTTACGCCTCCTCCGCATAGACATTGTCGAAGAGGCTCTCCAGAGGCGGTTCCGGGCTGGCTTCGGCAAACTCGACCGCTTTCTGAACATCCACATTGACGTGTTCATCGATCTCGTTAAGCTCGTCCAGGGTTGCGAGTTTATTTGAAGTCAGGTAGTCGCAATAAATACCGATCGGGTCCTGCTCCTCCCACTTTTTGACTTCTTCCTGCTTGCGGTAACGTTCGGGATCGCCCATTGAGTGGCCGCGGAATCGGTAGGTCATGATTTCTAACATGCGCGGACCGGATCCGCCGCGGACTGTCTCGATGGCCTTTTTGGCTGCATCGTAGACAGCCATCACGTTCATCCCATCCACTCGTTCATGCGGCATGCCGTACCCTTCCGCTTTTTGCTGGATTTCAGAGACTGCCGAGGCGCGCCCGACCGCTGTCCCCATTCCGTACATGTTGTTCTCGCATACCCAAAGTACGGGCAGAGTCCAGACCTTCGACAGGTTCAACGCTTCGTGAAAAAAGCCGATGTTGGTGGCCCCTTCACCGAACATGCAGATGGTAACACCATCCCGGCCGGCATACTTGTCGCCCAGCGCCAACCCGGAAGCAAGCGGCAGGTGTGCACCAACAATGGCATGTCCGCCCCAATAATTCTTCGTCACATCCGCCATGTGCATGGAACCGCCGCGCCCCTTCGAAATCCCGCTGGCCTTACCGAGCAGTTCAGCCATGACCTGGTTGGCCGAAATCCCGCAGTTGATGGCCACACCGTGGTCTCGGTAGGCGGTGATGACCCGGTCCTGTGGCCGGCGGGCTGCGATTAATCCAGTGCTGACGGCTTCCTGTCCGATATAGAGGTGCATGAATCCGCCGATTTTCCCGGCCTGGTACAGCTCAGCCCCGCGTTCTTCCATGCGGCGGATGAGTACCATCTGGTAATATAAATCAAGATATGTTAACTTGTCCATTCCAACTCCCTTGGGGGTGCAATTTAACTGAACACGTGACAAATCGGGGAGCGAGGGGTGCTGGCACCCCCCATCCTCCCCCATCTATTGAGAAGGTTAAAAAATATCAGAATGATTATATCCAATAATTATCAAAATAATGTTGGAAATTTATGGATCAATGAGAATCAGTAAGGGATTGAAGAATATGAGGGACGAATATAATAAAAAATCCCTCCGGCAAGGAGGGACTTTTAAGAAACGAAAAGGCTAGTCACATGCCGCCACTGTGACCGAAGCGCGCGGTGCCACACCATAGTCATTGAAGGCTTCCAATTCATACACCAGCTTCACCCCCAGCGGCGCTGTATTATCACCATAGGCTGCCGCACTCGGTCCTACCGCTATCAGCTGGCTACCATTCCGGTAAATGCGGTAGCCCGTCGCATACTGAACATCCGACCAATTGAACAACACACGCAGGGTATGCAGCGTGGTATCACATATGGTAGTGTTGACAAATGTGGAAGGTGTCAACGGTAAAGGTGGAACCATGACGATTGAGGCTTGTTGCACGGGCCCCAGCTGGCTGGCGTCCGGGTCTCCCATCCAGCAATTGACGTTCCCCGGAGCCTGGACCAGCCACCATGTGTTCAGGCCGTTCCGGCCGATCACGTTGTAAGCAGTTCCATTCTGCAAGTATGTGATTTCATAGTAGCCCGTTCCTGGGCCTTTCCGGCAATAGGCATTTATTGCCGGGACTACTTGTGCCGTAAGCTGTGTGGTGGCAGTGGGCATCTCGGTCGCTGTGGCTGCCACGGTGGCTGTGGCATTCGGAGTGGGGGAATTCGCTACTGCCGGAGCGGTCGTAGCCGTTGCGACGGGCACAATTGGAGCCTGCGTAGCCACTGGGGTGGCTGTTGCGCTCACAGGCGCAATAGTGGTCGCTGAAAGGTTGCATGCGGTAAGGACAAGAACCGCCACCAGGCTGATTCCAATCATTTGAAAAATTACTTTCCTCTTACTCATGATCCATCTCCTTCTTATAAAAAGGACAAGTTGCATCTTTATAGTATCATGCAGGCTATTTGACGTCAACGGATTGGTAATTTACTCTAAGGATACTCTTAAATGGACAACGTAAATGATTGGACTAATGTCATTGTTGTCTATTGGCTTTCTGGCTGGGCTATGTCAAAAAAATAAACGATCAGCCAAATGACCTGTTCTCCAGGTGGCTGTTCAGGGGAGAGCACTATGATATAGTTCGCTCATGCCAGATACCATTCCCGCTGCCCGCCCCCTGGACCTTCTTGGGATTCATTACCGGCTCTTCGAGCATCCACGTCCGCCTGAATTGTTCGAAGAGGCCGCTCTCCAACGCGGACAATCTCCGGGGCAGATCATCCGGAGTATCGTCTTCCGGCTTGCCGGGGGGCAGTTCATCATGGTGCTGGTGGCCGGACCGGGACAGGTTTCGTGGAAACGTATCCGGGCAGCCTTGGGAGTCTCGCGCATTTCCATGGCCAGTGAAGCCGAAGTGCTAGCTGCAACCGGATTCGTGCGCGGGGCGGTAACGCCATTGGGGATGTTACATCCGATGCACATCCTGGCCGATGAATTTGTCTTTGTTCCCACGGAAATTTCCATTGGATCCGGCGTGCGTGGAGTGGCGGTCATCCTGAAGTCTACAGATTTGCAAAGTGCTCTGGATCAAATAGAGATTGGCAAATTCGCCGTATAATCATTTGCGAACGCGATTACACAATCAGCATTATTCTCCAGCCTGCCACTCCCCATCCATCCCTTGAACCGGCTCTCCTTCCTTATCATCCTCACTTTCATCCTCCTCAACGCCTGCAATCCTTCACCCGAGGCGCAGGCCAGCATGACTGCCACCATTCAAACGGCCACTGCCGCCATGTGGACCAAAACGCCAACCTATACGCCAACCAATACATCCACCTTCACTCCCACCCTCACAACTACTCCTACCATCACTTTCACACCCACCATAACTTTCACACCTACCTTCACTCCCACACCAACTTTTGATTTTCCCAAAGTCACGGTGAACGTAGCTCTGGCAGCCTGCCTTTTCGGTCCAGCCAAGGCCTACTTGTGGAAATTTGACTTAAAACAGGGAGATACAGGTTTCGTAGGGGGACGCGCACCCATTGGCAACTGGCTGTATGTTAAATTCGACCGGCTGAGCGACTACTGCTGGGTCTCCCCGTACGTGGTTGACGTGGTGGGCGACGTAAATACTGTCACAGTACAACCAATACGCCTGTGGATCACAAATGCCCTCTATGGCCCTCCAAAAAACGTCCGGGCTGTGCGCAAGGGGGATCAAGTCTCTGTCACATGGGATGGGGTCTGGATGACGCAGGATGATGACCGCGGCTATTTCCTGGATGTTATGGTTTGTCAGGGCGGAAATTATGTCTGGATGCCGACCGCTCTGCCGGACCAATACCATACCTGGGCCACCTTCACCGACCAGCCGGGTTGTTCCCAGCCTTCCGGCGGTAAACTCTACACAGTCGAGAAGCACGGCTATACTTCCCCGGTGGATATTCCCTGGCCGGCTTACAAGTAAATGCTGCGGCCTTTCCACCGTTCCTTATTTTGAGAATCCTATGACCACTCTCGTTCAGGAAAAAGTCCGATAGGTAGTAACAACACTCGAGGAAAAAGGGTTGATTTTAAAATATAAGAATTCCCCACTCTTTCTGAGGGTGGGGAATTTACAAAAGCCCTAATCAGGGCCTATTGGCACCTTGAGATCGAACTCATTCTGACAGATCTCGATATTCGCCGCTTTCAAAAAATTCATGGCATTCTCATCAATACGGTAGGCTACGCTGTAGACCAGGCGGACGATGCCTGCATTGATCAACGCCTTGGTACAGTTGATACAAGGCAGATGTGTCACGTAACATGTGGCACCTTTCGTTGAAACTCCATGCAGGGCTGCCTGGATGATGGCGTTTGTCTCGGCATGGATGGTGCGAATGCAATGTCCATCCACCATCAAGTGACCTTCCTCATCACAATGCGGTTGACCGGTGGGCGAACCATTGAAACCGGTTGTCAGGATGCGTTTATCCAATACCAGCACGCAACCCACAAAAGCCCGGTCACAGGTGCTGCGCTCGGAGACGGCAAAGGCGATCTTCATGAAATAAGAATCCCAGTCGGGGCGCATTTGGATTCCTCCTGAAAAAGTCCGGCGGACTTAAGCGATTATAAACGGATTCATTCAATTATCCCCGGCGCTTTGAAAGCACCGTGGACCTGGTGGTCAAAAGAATTACAAACGAAAAGCCGGAAATACCAGCCGCAGAATCACATCCAGTACCAACCCGAACATAAACCACATCCCAAACGCCCGATTATTGACGAATGCCTGCGGGGCAAAATAGAGCGGCCAGCCGCCCTGCCCGTCCGGAAAATCTTCGGGGCGATTCTCGGGCTTGGGCTTCAAAAATTGCGGGTATAGTTTCAGGAAGGTTGGAATGGCCAGGGCGACCAGTACCATCACCGGGGTGAAGTATCCGGTCAGGATCAAATACAGTACCAGCACATATGGCAGGATCATCATTGCCAAAATGGCATAACGGGCCACTCTTTCACCAATCAACGCCGGCAATGTGAAAATCTTCTTGGCCTTGTCAACCGATACCTTGTCAATATGCTTGCCAAAAATAACGGTCGTCACCCCCAGCACGTAGGGCAGGCTGGCCCAAACCACATTCCAATTCCATGTGCCGGTCAGCACATAATAACCGCCTCCGATCATCAACGGACCCCAGACGATCAACACGGAGATTTCGCCCAGTGCAATGTATTTAAGTGGCCATGTGTAGAATAAGATGAAGAATGCACCCAACCCAAGCAGGATCCAGATGGCCGGATCGTTCCCGCGCGTAAATATCAGGTAAAGACCGCAGAGCAAGGCCAGAAACGCGGTTACCGCAAAATAGGTCAGGTGCTGGCGCCTCGTCATCAAACCATCCGCCACTGGTTGAGGTCCGTACATCGTGCGATAGTAGTTATCTTTATCGACCCCCCGTGTGTAATCGGTGTAATCGTTGAAGATATTATTGGATGCGTGTGCCAGAATCAACCCCAGTGCCAGAATGAACCAGGATAGCAAATTAACCTTGTAGCCATCATGCCAGGCAAAAAGTCCGGCCAGGACAGCTGATAAGAAGGTCATCAGTAACACGGCCGCGCGCGTGGAGATCAACCATTTCGAGATGATGTCCAGTTTATCCCATTCTTCCTTGGTTACATTCGGAATAACAGTAAGGGCTTTCTTCCACATTGCGAAATTCATTTTGTACACTCCTTGCTTGGTGTTGAGGTTCTTTGTGAGTCTCATCGAAAACGCAGGAGGAGTTGGAATTCCCATCTCTCTCATAATAAATGCTGATCCCAATAACCTGATGAGAATGGCGCCATTATACCAGCCCGATACGTTATAATTGGTTGGGTGCTTCATGGTGGATCGCTTGTCCAAGCAAAATATCATGAAACCCGCATGCAGGTGGCTGATTTATCGGGATTATCATATATGTAGGCCCTAGTGATGTTCATCACAACAAAGCCGTGATTTACAATACTGGTGGTTTTAACCTATAAATCACATACTAATCACCTTAGTGCACCCGTTCCGATAAGAACAATACTCATGGAGGTGCTCATTGGAGCATACACTTTCCCCATTAAGCCCATCTATCGGCAAGACCTTCCTTAACAGCCTGTACGAATTGAAAGATGGCGAACGGGTTAGGACTTGTTTGCAATGCGGGACATGTAGCGGTGTTTGCCCGTTTGGCTATATTATGAAATTTCCACCAGGGAAGATGATCGGCGCTTTACGCGCCGATATTTTTGACCAGGTCATGAAGACCGATAGTGTCTGGATGTGTGTTTCCTGTAATGCCTGTGCGGCATTTTGCCCCTCCAACATCCCCATCACGGCCGCTTTGATGACCCGGGTAAAAGAGGAAATGCTTTTGGCGGGGAATATCCCTGCAGAATTACAGACTGCACTGGAAAATACCCAGCGTTATGGGAACCCTTTGGGTGAATCACCTCGCAAGCGGGCCGATTGGACCTTGGGTCTGCAGCCCGAGGTGAACATCCTGGCCAAGACTCGGCAGCCCGTGGATGTGCTCTGGTTCGTCGGCGATTATGCCTCCTATCACCCCCGTATGCAATCTTCTGTGAAAGCACTGGCCAGGATTTTAAATGTGCTCGGCATCAAATTTGGCATCCTGGGACCGGAGGAATTCAGCGATGGGGATTCCCAGCGCCTGGCTGGTGAACGCGGCCTGTTCGAAATGATGGCCCAGAAGAATGGGCAATTATTGCGGCGCTACAAATTCAACGAGATCCTTACAACCGACCCGCACGCATATAATGCCTTCAAGAATGAATACCCGGCAATGGGGGTGTCATACCCCATAAGGCATTACACACAATTCCTGTATGATAAGCTCGAACAGCTCCGCCCTCTTCTTAAGAAAGAAATAAAAGCAAAGGTTGCCTATCACGATCCGTGTTACCTGGGACGTGTCAACGGTATCTTCGACGAACCGCGTGCCTTGTTGCATGCCATCCCGGGCGTGGAACTGGTGGAAATGTCTCACCAGCGCCTGAACAGTCTATGTTGCGGTGGTGGTGGAGGTGGGATGTGGATGGATGGTTTTCAATGGGAAAAAGCCCATACCCGACTCTCCGAATGGCGTGTCCGCGAGGCGGTGGCGGCAACCGCAGATATCCTTGCCGTGGCATGCCCTTATGAACCCCCACGCTTTGAAGATGCCATTAAAACTATTCAAACTGCCAGTCATCTTAAAATCAGGGAAATTGCTGAAATGCTTGCTGAATCCATGGATCTGTAGGAGAAGAATATGAAAATAGCAGTGCCTGTCAAATTCGTCCCGGACCTGGTTGAAGAGCTTACCATTGACCCCGGCGGTGTTTCTCTGGATTCAACCTGGCTGCGCCTCATTGTTAACGAATTCGATGACCACGCAGTTGAACAAGCCATCCTCTTGAAGGAACACGCCGGCGGCCAGGTAACAGTGTTGACTATTGAGGCGGATGGGGCGGATGACTTCCTCTTCACCGCAGCTGCCAAGGGTGCCGACCAGCTCATTAAATTCACCGGTGATTTTAGCAATGTGAACAATCATGCCCTGGCACATGTATATGCTGCCTTACTTAAAGAAACGCAGCCCGACCTTGTACTGACAGGCGTGCAGGCACATAACGATCTGGATGGATCCGTCGGCCCACTCCTGGCGGAGTACCTGGGGTTGCCTTACGTGGGTTACGTGGCAGGAATTACGCTTGTTGGAGACCACGTGGTGGCCCGGAAAGAATATTCTGGTGGCCTGGTCGCTGAAATGGAAGTCAAGCTGCCGGCAGTTTTGGGCATCCAGGCCTCCGAGCAGCCACCTCGTTACGTGGCTTACAGTAAGATCCGCCAGGTGATGGGAACTGCTAAAATCGAAGAACGAGCCATCACCACTCTGGATATGAGCGGCGGGACCGAAGTCAGCCGCATGTTTCAACCCGAAGTTGCAGAGCGGGCTACCATGCTTGAGGGTGGAGCAGATCAGGTAGCCGACAAACTCGTCAGCATCTTCAAAGAACTGGGCACACTGTAGGCAGGAGGCAGAGATGAGCCAGGATATTTTTGTCCTAATCGAACATTTACAGGGGAAGGTTTTGGATGTCTCCTATATCATGCTTGCTGCTGCCAGGCAGCTCAATCAGAGTACCGCAGGCGGCGTGACGGCAGTCCTCCTTGGTCATAACGCCCAAGGTTTGGCTGGCAACCTTGCAGCAGATAAAGTATTGTATGAGGATCATCCTGCCTTGGTTGAGTTTACATCAGATGCTTATCAAATTGCCCTGGTAAGCCTGATCCAGGAACACTCCCCGCGTGTCGTTCTCCTTGGACATAGTTCCATCGGCATGGACGTCGCGGGTGGTCTATCTGCGAAACTGGGGTTACCTGTGGTCAGTTACTGTCTAAAATTCACTTCTGAAGGAAAATTTGTCAGTCAGGTCTGCGGTGGCAAGATCATGGTCGAGGGAAATCTTCCTGGGCCAACGGCCCTGGTTACCATGGTGCCTGGCGGTTATAAGGCCGAGCAAGGTCAGAGCGCGCAGGCGCCTGCAGTTACAAGTGTTCCTGCCCCGGCATTCGAGGGTTTGCGTGTGACCTTAAAACAGTACATCGAACCTGACACCAGCGATGTGGATATCACCAAGGAAAAGATGCTGGTATCGGTAGGACGAGGTATCCAGAACAAGGATAACATCGAGATTGCCAATGAGCTGGCTTCCGCTCTGGGTTGCGCAGTCAGTTCATCCCGTCCGGTTGTCGATCAGGGATGGATGCCGACAACGCGGCTGGTTGGCAAATCGGGCAAACATGTCAAACCCAAGATCTACCTTGCATTGGGTATAAGCGGCGCGCCCGAGCATGTCGAGGGCATGGGTGATAGCGAGGTGATCATCGCTGTCAATACCGACCCCAACGCGCCCATTTTCAACATAGCCAAATATGGGACGACCACTGATCTCTTTGACCTGGTGCCCGTATTGACAGAAAAAGTCAAACAGGCAAAGTAGCGGCCGCCAGGAAGCGAGAGAGTATGCCTATCCGAGAAACTTTCTGGAATATTCCACACTGGGCTGAAACTGCGCAATATATTCTGGCGCTGGTGACAATGCTCGTTTTCATCTTTGGTATTACCCGTCGCGTGCTGCGCTGGCGTAAGGGACAGCCGGAGAAACGCTCCGGCAATTTCTGGAAGCGCGTTTGGTCGGTGGTTGTACAAGTCTTCGGGCAGCGTCGCACTTTGGATGAACTTTATCCTGGCATCATGCATTTCACCATCTTATGGGGCATGATCACGCTCGCTATTGGCACTGCCCTGGCGACAGTGGATTGGGATGTCACCCACCTGTTCTTCGGCTTCCAATTCCTGAAAGATGGATTTTATGTGGCCTATGAGCTGGTGCTGGATTTATTTGGTTTGCTGGTAATCCTCGGGCTGGGCATGGCCATTTACCGCCGGTATATATCCCGCCCGACCCGGCTCCAGAACCAGCCGGTCAAGTCGCTTACAGGCGACGATGCATATGTGCTCATTATGCTGACTCTGATAGCCCTCAGTGGTTACCTGGTCGAGGGCCTGCGTATTGCCGTCATGCGGCCGCCTTGGGAAGACTGGTCGCCGGTGGGCAAACTCGTCGCTGCAGCCTTTATTTCTTTGGGCGATCCGACTAACCGGACTTTACACCTGACCATTTGGAGTTTCCATATCCTTATCGCCTTTGGCATTCTTGCCAGCCTGCCTTTCACCAAGCTCTTCCACATCTTTGCAGTCCCGGTCAATATTTACTTTCGCTCGATGCAACCGGAGGGATCTCTCCCCCCGGCTCGGACAACTGGTGGAATGGGTGTGAAGGAGTGGCAACAGTTCACCTGGAAACAACTCGTGGACTTTGAAGCCTGCACGCGTTGCGGACGCTGTCAGGATGTTTGTCCGGCCTACGCGAGCGCCCAGATCCTTTCACCTCGCAACTTGATGATCAAACTGGAATCGCATCTATGGGAGAAAGATAAGAGCGCCCTGCAAGGGGAAGTGGTGACAGCCAACGAATTATGGGCTTGTACCTCCTGTCGCGCTTGTATGCAGGTTTGCCCGGCCTTTATCGAACATGTTCCGGCCATCGTAGACATGCGTCGCTACTTGGTGGACCAGGGAAGCATGGACAAGATGCTCCAGGATGCACTTGCCAACCTGGGGCGTTATGGTAACTCGTTCGGCCAGTCCGAAAGGATGCGCGCCAAATGGACAATGGGGCTGCAACCGGCTGTCAAGGATGCCCGCCGCGAACCGGTGGAGTATTTATGGTTCGTGGGTGATTATGCCTCCTACAATACAACCCTTACTGACGTTACCCGAAAGACCGCTGATGTGTTCCGAAAGGCAGGGCTGGATTTCGGTATTCTATATGATAGTGAACGGAATGCCGGCAACGATATCCGCCGGGTTGGAGAAGAAGGCTTGTTCGAAATGTTGGTGGATAAGAATAGCCAGGTTATGGCAAAGGCCAAGTATCGAACCATCATCACAACCGATCCGCACTCCTACAACACCCTTAAGAATGAGTACCCGGAAAGTGCTAACGGCCGGATACCAGTACTTCATTACGCCGAATTGCTGGATCGGTTAATCTCTTCCGGCCAGCTCAAACTTGGCAAGAAACTGGGCTATAAGGTAACTTATCACGATCCTTGTTACCTCGGACGATATAACGGAGTTTATGATGCCCCACGCCGGGTAATCGAGGCCACTGGCTGTGAACTGGTCGAAATGCCACGGCATGGCGACCGTTCATTTTGCTGTGGTGCGGGCGGTGGAAGAATATGGATGGATGAGAAGGACATTAAGGAAAGACCCAGCGAATCACGCATCCGCGAGGCTGTCTCTTTGGCTGGCATTCAGGCATTCATCGTCGCATGTCCAAAGGACTATACAATGTATAGAGATGCCGTCAAAACCACCGCCAATGAAAGTAAATTGGCAGTCAAGGATTTGATCGAGTTGGTATGCGAAGCACTTTAACAACCATTCCTATGACTTTTCGAGGCAATTCATAAAATGATGGCCGGTAGACTATGGCCAGGTTAATGGAAGTGCTGCGGGATCTCATTTCGCGGGTGAAACGTGGCATTTCGCATTCAATCGCTACCAGATTGTCACTGAGTCTGCTGGCCACCATCACACTCAGCGGCCTGCTCTTCACGATCGTAGGCGTAACAACGATTTCAAACCTCATAGTTAACGAGGCCGAGGAAAGAGTACGGAACGACCTGAACGCAGCTCGATTGATTTATTCGTATAAGCTCGACCAGGTCTATCAAGCAGCTAAGTTCACCGCTGTCAGAACATTCATAGGAGATATATTACTGCAAAAGGACACCGCTCAACAATACACAAACGACATGATCCAGTTTGAAACAAACGAAGGGCTGGATGTATTAACCTTCACGGATAGTCATGGAATAGTAGTTCTCCGAGCAAGCAATCCGGGCCGTAAAGGGGATGATCAAAGTGGCCAGGAGTTGGTCAGCGCGGTGTTGAAGACCAGAACACCTGTCGAAGGTACGATCATCATGTCTGCCGCTGAGTTGCAAATCGAATCGCCCCAGCTTGCTGAACAGGCTCATCTCGTTTTGGTAAATACGCCGATGGCAAGACCCAGCACCGAAACAGAGCAGACATCCGGGATGATGTTGATGGCGGCTGTCCCCGTTTTTGACCAAAATGGAAACTTCATCGGGGTCGTTTACGCCGGAGAATTGTTGAATCGCAACTATGCCATTGTTGACGAGGTCAAACAAACTGTCTTTCAAGGCGAAGTCTACAAAGGCAGGGATGTTGGAACCGCAACCATTTTTCAAGACGATGTGAGAATTTCCACCAATGTCTACAACAAAGATGGATCACGGGCAATCGGCACTCGCATCGCCGCAGATGTTTACCAGCAAGTGGTAGTAAACGGAAAGCAATATTTGGGAAGAGCGTTCGTGGTCAACGACTGGTATATTTCAGCCTACGAGCCCATCAAGGATTATGATAGCAGGATAATCGGTATTTTGTACGTTGGCACTTTGGAACAGAAATACACGGACATTAAGAATTGGGCAATTCTTGTTTTCTCCGGGATCACCCTCACGGGCGTTGCTCTGTCAATTCTGATTGCCCTGTTGATCTCGCGCAGTATTTCCTCTTCAATCAAGAGACTGGCTACCGCTTCAAAACAACTGGCAGATGGCAACCTGGAGGCTCAAGTCACCAATATTTCCAACGACGAGCTTGGCGAATTGGCAAAAACATTCAATTTTATGGCCACTGCCCTAAAAGATCGGGACGACCAGTTAAAAGAGTTCACAAAAAAGAAAATCATGGAATCGGAGAGGTTGGCATTAATCGGACAATTATCTGCTAATGTGGCCCACGAACTGAACAACCCTCTTCAGGGAATTGTCACTTATTCTTACCTGCTCCTCGAAGATGAAACATGCACCGCAGATGCAAAGGAGAACCTTCAAAAAATTGTTGTGCAAGCCAATCGCTGTAGAGATATCATCCGAGGGTTGTTGGATTTTTCCCGTCAGAAGAAACCCGACAAAATGCCATGTAATGTAAATACATTGCTTCAAGGTTGTATCTCACTGGTTGAAAAACAGGCTATTTTCCACAACATCAAAGTGGTCTTGACTCTTGAAGAAGATCCTCCTATGGTTATCCTGGATCCGTCGCAAGTTGAAAGAGTATTCCTTAATCTGATCATCAATTCGGCTGAAGCGATGGATGGCAATGGAACACTGACCTTGACAACAAAGCACAACCGGAAAAAGAAAACCATGGAAATAAAAGTACAGGATACGGGCCACGGCATCTCGAAAGAAAATATGAGCAAAGTCTTCGATCCATTCTTTACGACGAAAGAAACCGGCCATGGAGTAGGCCTCGGACTTGCGATCACGTATGGCATCGTAAAGGAGCATAACGGCACAATAACTGTAGATAGTGAACTTGAAAAAGGTACCACATTCATAGTAAGTTTTCCTTTGAGCAAAGCTTCTCATGGCTTGACAGATGGAAACCAAACCTAAGATATTGATCATCGATGACGAGGAAGTTGTCCTGGATTCCTGCACCCAGATCCTGAAGGGCGGCGGTTATCAAATCGCAACCGCTCCCGACGGCAAACAGGGGCTGGTACTTCTGCAGGAATTCCTGCCAGACCTGGTGTTTGTTGACCTGAAAATGCCGGGGATATCTGGATTCGAGGTACTCGAAAAGATTCACGAGTTTGATACAACAATTGTTTCGGTCGTAATTACAGGTTTCTCCACGGTCAGTTCCGCTGTGGATGCAATGAAGAAGGGCGCTTACGACTTTCTCCCCAAGCCCTTCACGCCCGATGAGTTCCGTTTGATTACCCGTAGAGGCATCGAAAGACGAAAATTGGTTCTCGAGGCCATCTCCCTTCGCAGGGAAAAAGAACTTTTGAGGGAGCAATTCGCCTCCATAGTCTCGCACGAGTTGAAAGCTCCCTTGGGCGCTGTGCAACAAAACCTGCTCGCCCTGGAATTCGAGTTGTCGAATTTGCTCAATGAAAGCCAAAGAGAGCAGTTAACGCGATCAAAAACCAGGATCGACGAATTGTTGAAACTGATCAACTCCTGGCTTCGAGTGATTTCTGTAGATGTCGAAAAACTGAAAGAAGGTTTTACCCAGATTGATATTACCAACCCGATCCGGAATGCCCTCGAAAGCGTCGATGCGCTCGCTGCGCGCAAGGATATCGAGTTGATTACATCCTTTGATCCAAAATTGCCTCTGATGATGGGTGATGCTCTCAGCCTATCGGAAGTATTTGTAAACGTTATTGGTAATGCGATCAAGTATTCTCCTGACGGGAGTAAGGTTACCTTGAAGACCGAAAAACAAGGAAACATGATCCTTGTTTCAATTAAGGATAATGGTATCGGCATCTCGCAGGATGACCTGCCCCACATTTTCGAAGGTTTCTACCGTGGCCAGTCTGGAAAAGCCATCGCCGGCCACGGGATTGGACTGGCCGTCAGCCGGCAAATTGTAGATGCGCATGGCGGTTCCATTACAGTGGAAAGCGAATTAGGCAAAGGGACAACCTTTGTAATTGTCCTGCCCGTTTCGAACAAATAACTGGCTTGTTGACGCCAGCCTATAACCCATACATCTAATTGGAGGTGTTGTATGACCAAGAAAGTGCTCATGATCGATGATGATCCCGATTTCGTCTCGGGCATCAGATCTATCCTCACGGCCGCGAATTTTGAGGTGGATGTCGCTTATACTCCGAAGGACGGCTTGCAATCCTTACAGACCAAGCCATATGATATTTTGCTCCTCGATATCATGATGGGCCGGGGAGCGGAGGGCATCATGATCGCCCGTAAGCTCCGCAAAGATCCTAAACTCCGCGAGTTGCCGGTATTGATCATCACCGGAATGCGCGAGCAGATCGCATTCCTTTTCCCTGGCGAGCCAGTCCATCCCCGTTTCGTGGAGATAGATGAATTGGTTGAAAAACCGGTAGAGCCGAAACTGCTGTTGGAAAAAGTCAATACCTTGATCCAGGCCGCCGAAGCAAAAAAGGCCGGTAAATGATTACCGGACCCATTTCTTGCCGATGTCTTGACAGATACACATTTTCCCATTCGGCAAGCCAATAAGACAGGACCTATGACAAATACCATTACATTTGGCCAGGAAGTTGAAAATCTCTTGCAGGCCTCAGAAGGGGAGCCTCTGAGAAACTGCATTCAGTGTGGTACCTGTTCTGGAACATGCCCGGTGGCTGGTTTCATGGATTACACACCACGCCAGATGATCGCCATGATCAACCTGGGTATGAAAGAGCAGGTCCTTGAAAGCAATACCTTCTGGTATTGTGCTTCGTGTTATCACTGCACGGTGCGTTGCCCGCAGGAGATTAATATCACCGAATTGATGTATGCGCTGAAACGCTACTCTATTTGGAACCACAGGCACAAGGAAGGATTGGTGGGGCCGGATTTCTCGGAAGCTTTTGTAAAGATGATTGTCCGAGGTGGCCGGTCCTTTGAACCCGTTCTGGCGCCATCTTACATCTTCAGCTTTGGCATGCGTGAGTTTCTATTGGAAATCCAGAATGCCACCGAACTATTATTGAAGGGCAGGCTCCCCGTCATCCCGGCCCGAATCAAGCGTCTTGACAATTTCAAACGCATGATTGGGAGGATTATTCCCATGGGAGGCCTCGAGTGAAAGAATACGCATACTTCCCGGGTTGCTCACTGGAAAAGATGGCCGTCAGTTATCACATGTCTGCCATGGAGACCACCCGCAAACTTGGCATCAAGCTCCATGAAATTGATGACTGGAATTGTTGCGGTGCGACAACTTATTTCTATATAGATGAATTACTGGCATATACGCTTTGCGCTCGTAACCTGGCAATTGCCGAAAAGACTGGCCTCGACGTTGTTGCACCATGCAGCGCATGTTATAAAAACATGTACTTCACAGCTGCTCATCTGAAGAAAGATCCTGACCTGGCTGAACATATTAACTTCGCCCTGGAAGAGGATAATCTACACTTCAGCGGTAATATTGGCGTCAAGCATCTCATTGAAGTTTTTTCCCAAGATGTTGGCCCTGAGGAACTGAAAAAGAAGATTTCCAAACCGTTAACCGGAGTCCGTGTGGCTCCATATTATGGCTGTCAAATTGTCAGGCCCCAAAAAGAGAAAGAGAACGTTGAGCAGCCGCAGTTCTTTGAGGAAATGCTTTCTGCCATCGGAGCCGCACCGGTAAATTACCCGTTAAAAATGCGCTGCTGTGGCGGTTCGTTGATTCTCTCGAGTCGCACGGCCGCATTGAGCATGGTTCGCAACCTGCTTCAATGTGCAGTGGATTCTCAGGCGACGGTCATTGCGACTGCCTGCCCTATGTGTCAGGTCAATCTCGAATGCTACCAACAACAAGTGAATCAGGAATTTGGGACGAATTTTTCCATGCCTATTCTCTATTTTACCCAGTTGATTGGTTTAGCCATGGGCATCCCTACCAAGAAATTGGGCATCGGCAAGGAATTCATCGCTATGGCGCCTACATTGATCCAGCCTGGGCAAGTAGCGCCTGTACCAAATAATGAAATGATTAAGGAGTAAAACACATGGAAGAGAGAGAAAAGATCGGAGTCTACGTTTGCCATTGTGGTACCAACATTGCGGGTGTTGTGAATGTGGGTGAGGTAAGCGCATGGGCTGCTGACAGACTTAAGGATCAGGGTGTTGTCATTGCGCGTGATTACAAATTCATGTGCTCCAGCTTGGGCCAGGAACTCATCCAGAAGGATATCAAAGACCTGAAATTGACTCGGGTTGTTGTGGCAGCCTGCTCCCCGCACTTGCACGAAAGGACCTTCCGCAATGCTTGCAAAGGTGCTGGTCTGAACCCGTATCTGTGTGAACTGGTCTCCATCCGTGAGCAGGACTCGTGGGTGCATACGAATAAGATCGCTGCGACCGAGAAAGCCAAGGCCATCATCTCTGGTGGCGTGGCGCGGGTCATCCACCATGCACCACTTGAGCCACTGCTCGTGCCCATCCATCCGGCCACGTTGGTCGTCGGCGGTGGCATCGCCGGCATCCAGGCCGCGCTTGAGATTGCAGATGCGGGTTTCCATGTTTATCTCGTTGAGCGTGAACCCACCATTGGCGGGCACATGGCTCAATTCGACAAGACTTTCCCGACCCTGGACTGCTCGGCCTGCATCCTGACTCCTAAAATGGTGGATGTCGGCAACCATCCAAACATCACCTTGCTGACCTATTCCGAGGTTGAAAAGGTGGATGGCTATGTCGGCAACTTCGCCGTCACCATCCGGAAGCGCGCCCGTGGCATCAAGGAAGCCGATTGCACAGGTTGTGGCATCTGCTGGGAGAAATGCCCAAAGAAGGTGGTGGATAATGTCTTTGAAGCCGGCATGGGCAATCGCAAGGCGGTCTATGTCCCATTCCCGCAGGCTGTCCCCAAGTACCCGGTCATCGACCGCATCAATTGCACGTATTACATCAAGGGCACTTGCAAGGCCTGCGAAATATTCTGCCCGACCAAAGCCATTGACTTTGCCCAGGAAGACGAGATCCTGAATGTCCAGGTCGGTAACGTCATCCTGGCAACCGGTTACGATACTTTTGATGCACACCGCATCACCCAGTATGGCTATGGTCGCCTGGCGAACGTTTTCACCAGTCTCGAATTCGAGCGTTTGTGCAACGCGGCAGGCCCAACGGGAGGCAACATCGTCTTGCGGGACGGCAAGACTACTCCCAAGGTCGTCGGAATAGTTCACTGTGTGGGCAGCCGTGACAAGAACTACAACGAGTATTGCTCAGCCATTTGCTGTATGCAGAGCCTGAAATTCGCTCATCTTGTTGGTGAACGGACAGGTGCGGAGGTCTACAACTTCTATATTGATATCCGCGCTGGTGCCAAAGGGTATGAGGAGTTCTATCACCGCCTGCTTGACGAAGGGACTCACTTCATACGCGGTAAAGTGGCCGAAATCAGCGATGCGGTACGCCTGCCCGGCGAAGAAGGCAAACTGATAATCCAGGTTGAGGATACATTGACCGGTAACCAATTACGCGTCCCGGTGGATATGGCCATCCTTTCTACTGGTCTCGAACCCCGCCACGACTCGAAGGAAGTGGCGAAACTGTTCGGTATTTCCTGCAGCGCGGATGGCTGGCTGATCGAGCGGCACCCCAAACTGGACCCGGTCGCCACGGTTACCGAAGGCATTTATATCGCCGGCTGCGTTCAGGGTCCCAAGGATATCCCTGCCAGCGTTGCGCAGGGCGCGGCTGCGGCAGCCCGGATCCTTGGCAAGATTCAGCAAAAGGAGGTGGCCCTGGAACCGGTGCGGGCTACTGTCAATCAGGATCAGTGTTCTGGCTGCCGAATCTGCAATAATGTCTGTCCCTTTAACGCCATCCTCTTCCATGAAGATACAATGGTCAGCGAAGTCAACCCGGCCCTTTGCCAGGGTTGCGGTACATGCGTGGCAGCCTGCCCGGCTGGTGCCATCTCCGGTACCGGCTTCTCCAACGAACAAATCCTCTCGCAGATTGGCGGTTTGTTGTTTTTGAATATCTCGGAAAAAGAAACCGCAGCGGCATAAGGAGATAAAACCATGACTGATACACCTGAAACCAAACCCTTTGAACCTGTCATCATCGGCTTCACCTGCAATTGGTGCTCCTACCGCGCCGCCGACATGGCTGGTACTGCTCGCATAAAATATGCACCCAACGTGAGACTCATCCGGTTGATGTGCTCCGGGCGTCTTGACCCGACCTTCGTGTTCAAGGCTTTTGCCGGTGGTGCGGACGCCGTACTCGTTTCCGGATGCCATCCGGGCGATTGTCACTACATAAACCAGAACTATAAAGCCATGCGCCGATTCCACCTTATGAAACGTGTACTTGCGCAAATGGGCATCGAACCCGGACGCTTGAAATTGCTATGGGCTAGCGCTGCCGAAGGTGCCATATTTGCCCGTGAAATAACCAAGTTCGTCGAAGAGGTTCGGGCTCTTGGTCCGTTGAATTGGAACAAGAGTACAAGCGAAATCCCGGCTGCAGTACCTGCGGAGGAGGTGATCGCATGAGCAAACCTAAATTTGCGATGTATTGGGCCGCTTCCTGCGGTGGTTGCGAGATCGCCGTCCTGAACATCCACGAAAAGATCCTGGATGTGGACGCGGCTTTCGACGTGGTCTTCTGGCCGGTCGCCATGGATGCCAAGTATAAAGACGTGGAAGCCATGCAAGACGGCGAGATTACGCTATGCCTGTTCAACGGCGGCATGCGCAATGACGAGAACGAACATATTGCCCATCTGCTGCGCAAAAAGTCCAAGATCATGGTGGCATTCGGTTCGTGCGCCTGCGAAGGTTGCATCCCGGGATTGGCCAATTTCAGTACCCTTAAAGAAATGGTGGATACGGCCTTCTCGACCGTCTCCACAGACAACCCGGATAATATTCGCCCGCAAAGCAGTTATGCCATACCCGAAGGAAACCTCACCATCCCGACCCTGAACCCGGTCCTCAAGACCCTCGACCAGGTTGTGGATGTGGATTACTACATGCCCGGCTGCCCGCCCGAATCGCATCAGATTGCTGCGGTCGTGGACCTGGTCATTGCCGCCCTGAACGGCAAGGCCCAACTGCCTCCCAAGGGCGCCACAATTGGTGCAGGCAACTCCACCGTTTGCGACGAATGCCCGCGCAAGCGTAATGTCAAGGTCATCAAGGAATTCAACCGCATTCAACTTGTGCATACTGACCCCGAATTGTGCCTGCTCGAACAGGGCATTCCCTGCAACGGTCCGGCCACGCGGAGTGGCTGTAATGCCCGCTGCCCAACGGCTGCAGCCCAATGCATCGGCTGCTACGGTCCCGCCGAGGGCGTGGTGGATTACGGAGCTCGCCTGATCTCGGCCTTTGCCTCGGTCATTGACAGTGAAAAACCCGAAGAAATTGACCGGATTCTTGATGGTCTGGTGGATCCCGCCGGACAGTTTTACCGGTTCAATCTGGCCGGCTCCCTGCTGCGTGCCAGCAAGTATGCAAAAACGAACAGTCGTTAAATTTGGAGGTAAACATGGCACAACGAATCACGATTGATCCCATTACACGGCTGGAAGGCCATGGCAAGATCGAGATCTTCCTGAACGAGGAAGGCAACGTCGCCAATACTTACTTCCAGTATCCCGGAACTGCGCGGCTTCGAACGCTTCTGCATCGGACGCCCGGTGGAGGAAATGCCCCTGCTGACCAACCGCATCTGCGGTGTCTGTCCGGAGGCCCATCACATGGCGGCTGCCAAGGCCGTGGACGCCGTTTATCATGTGGACATCCCCTCCACGGCGAAAAAACTGCGTGAACTGCTCTACATGGCTTTTTACTGCACAGACCATACCACCCACTTCTATGCCCTGGGCGGCCCGGACTTTATCATGGGGCCGGATGCGCCCGTTGCCGAACGGAACATTCTGGGCGTCATCCATAAAGTCGGGCTGGAAATCGGTGGCAAAGTCATCCAGATGCGCAAGTACGGCCACAACGTGGTCGAGATCATCGGCGGACGCAAGGTCCACCCCTGTACATCCATCCCCGGCGGTTTGACCAAGGGCATCACCGAAGAACAGCGCAAGGAAATCGAAACAATGGGGCGCTGGGCTATTGAATTCGCCCAGTTCAGCCTGAAAGTCTTCAACGACATCGTCCTGGGCAACCAACAATATGTCGACCTGATCCTGGGAGATATTTACACTCACCAGACCTATTACATGGGTCTTGTGGATGCCAATAACAAGGTTAATTTCTACGATGGCAAAGTGCGCGTGGTCGCCCCGGATGGCAAGGAATATGTCAAGTACGAGCCCAAGGACTATGCCCTCAATATCGCCGAGCACGTCGAACCCTGGACCTACCTAAAGTTCCCATACCTGAAGAACGTCGGCTGGAAAGGCCTGGTTGACGGACCCGACTCGGGCATCTACATGGCCACTCCACTCTCCCGGCTCAACGCATCCGACGGCATGGCCACCCCGCTGGCACAGGCCGAGTATGAGAAGTTCTATGCCACCCTCAAGGGAAAACCGGTGCACCAGCGCCTGGCCATCCACTGGGCCCGCCTGATCGAGTTGCTCTACGCAGCCGAACATTGGGTGGAACTCGCCACAGACCCAGAGATCACCAGCCCGAACTTTCATACCATCCCGACCGAGAAACCCACCGAGGGGGTGGGCATTGTCGAGGCACCGCGTGGCACCCTGACACATCATTACTGGACTGACGAGCGTGGGGTTGTTACCAAGGTCAACCTGATCGTCGGCACTACCAATAATTATGCCCCGATCACCATGTCGATCAAGAAAGCCGCCGACAGCCTGATCAAGCATGGCAATGTCAACCAGGGCCTGCTCAACATGGTCGAAATGGCTTTTCGGGCCTATGACCCGTGCTTCGGCTGCGCCACCCATTCCCTGCCCGGCCAGATGCCTTTGGAAATAACCATCTACAACGCAGACGGCGAACCATTCAAAGTCCTCAAGCAATACATGTATTAGTTCCGAAGTCGGATAGTGGTCAGTCGGATAGTCTTCAATAAAAAAACCAATTAACCGGAGACTATCCGACTTTTACTTATGAAAACACTCATCATTGGTCTTGGCAATCCCATTCTTGGCGACGACGGCGTTGGTTGGGTGGTTGCGGAGAAAATCCGCACGGACCTCATCAATGCCCGCTCCTCAATCCCAAATTCTCAATCGATTGAGGTGGATTGCGCCTCACTGGGTGGGTTGAGCCTGATGGAACGGCTGACCGGTTCTGAGCGTGTCATTCTTGTGGATGCCATCTTCACCGGCAGGAAACCGGTCGGAACCGTCAGCAAGTTCACATTGAGTGACCTGCCGGATCTGACTGCCGGTCATTCCGCTTCGGCGCATGATACATCCCTGCGTAACGCTTTGAAGGTCGGTCGTAGCATGGATATCCTCCTGCCAAAAGATGAGAACGTGATCATAGTTGCCATTGAAGCCAATAACGTGTATGATTTCAGCCAGGAATTATCACCGGCCGTCACTGAAGCTGTGCCACAAGCCATCCAAACTGTTCTTGAACTGTTGGAATAATATAAAGGAGAGAGATATGGTTTCATCCGAACTCTTGCGTCGTTATCCTTTTTTTGCCATGCTGAACGATGAACAACTCAAAGCAATTGCTTTGATCACCGAGGAAAAGACCTACGTCAAAGGCACCCTCCTGGTAAAAGAAAATGCCCCTGCCAATAAATTGATCCTACTTCTGGAAGGCGATGTGGATTTGATTTTTAGCGGCGGTGGCGAGGGTTCCGTTGTCAACGCGCTGGTCGGTTCGATTGCCCAAGGGGAAATACTCGGCGTTTCTTCTTTAATCGAGCCATATACATATATTTGTTCCGCCAGGAGCACGATGCCGGTAAAAGTCATTGAAATCGACGGCACTGCCGTTCGTGCCCTCATGCAAGTGGATACCCGCCTCGGCTACGCCCTGATGACGAACGTTGCCGTTGCTGTGCTGGAGCGCTTGAAATATACGCAGGTGGAACTGGCAGCTGCCAGGGCATAAATAAGTAAACCCATTGTATATTATGGCTTTAATCCCCTTCGCTGGTAAATTATGGAAATAGCTAATCACATGCCAAGACCGTGACATAGATAGGGGCTGTTGAACCAACCGCATTGAGGGCTTCCAGTTCATACACCAGATCCACTTTCAATGGTGCGTTATAGTCGATATAGGTCGTTGTCGCTGGTCCGACCTCGGCCAGCGAAACGCCATTCCGTAAAAGGTGATACCCCGTGGCTCCAGCCACGGGCTCCCAGTTTAATGTCACATCCAAGATATGCGGGTTTGCCCCTGTATCACAGGAGTATGAGTACATGAACATCGCTGGCGACGGGAGTACAGGCTGAGCCAGGACGATGGGGGCCTGCTCCACAGGTCCCACCAGGATGGTACCCGGGGCGCCCGTCCAGCACGTGACGGCCCCACCCCATAGCTGGACCAGCCACCACGTATTCGAGCTGTTGCGGCCGATCACGTTGTAAGCAGTTCCGCTAACCAGGGATGAGACTTGATCGTAGTTCGACCCCGGACCTCTCCGGCAGTAAGCATTCACGGCTGGGATCACCTGCGCAACCGTCTGAACAGTGGGAGTGGCTGTAGCAGCGGCTGTAGGAGTGGAAGTATCCGTCGGAAAGGGGGTTGCTGTTGCAGAAGGCAGCACAGGCAGCGGCGAAGCCGTCCAAGTGGGCGCCGGCGCAACGGTGGCAGCCGTATTACAGGCGGATAGAATGAAGGCCACGGCCAGGGTGATCCCTGTTAATTTAAGAGATATCTTCCTGGTAACCATAATCCACACCCTTTCTCTGGCAAAAAAGATACACCTTTTTTCATCGTATCATACAGCAAATTCGAGGTCAACGAATCTTCCCTGCGTTCATAGAATATTCTAACAGGGGCTATTGAATTTTCGTTCCCGTCAGAGGCCCATTTTCCCAGATCTCTGGCAATCGCCGGAGCAAGGAAGCGAAAGAGGAGTTATTTATTACGGACACCCGGATTTGGTCATCCGGGTGTCTTGGCATTTCCTATCCTTCGCTGGTCATGATGAACATCGGCTTCATTTCGAAGCTTTCATACTTTGGCCGGTAGCGTTCCGTGTTATAGAATTGATCGACGTTGACCACCTTCTTTGAGCCGGTCACCACATCCAGAGGGACGTTGTCGTAGCGCCCGTTCTTGAGTACAACCAATCGTCCATGAATGCCCTTCAGGAGCAGGTCGAGCGCCAGGTTGCCAAATGCCATCGGCGCGATGGAGTCGACCGCATCCGGGTCGCCACCACGCACCATGTAACCCAGATTCTGGTTGATGATATTGATCGTCACGCCATTATTGTATTGGGCGGTACGTTTCATGACTTCCGCCGCCACCGTGTCGCCGATGCCTCCCAGCTTGGCATGTCCAAAGGCATCCGTGGCCCCGTCCTTGAACATCATTTCACCACCTTCGATCTTGGCGCCTTCCGAGACCAGTACGATGGAATATTTGCTGGGGTTGAGGTTTCGGTCTGCCACCAATAATTCGGTCAGCCGGTCAATGTTGAACTTCCATTCCGGGATCACACATCGATGTGCCGCGCCGGCCATGGTCGGCAGCATGGCCGTGAAACCGGCATAACGGCCAAAGACCTCCAGGACCATGATACGCTCGTGCGAACCGGCAATGGTGCGCAGGTTGTTGATCAGGGAGATGGTGCGGGTGACGCAGGTGCTGAAGCCGATGCAGTAGTCTGTTCCGGGTACATCATTGTCCATCGTCTTCGGAATAGCAATGACCTTGACACCTTCGTGGTAGAGCCTGACGCCATAACTCAGCGTGTCGTCCCCCCCGATCGGGATCAAGTAATCGATGCCTAGGAAATCCAGGTTCTTCAGGATTTCCGGGGTCAGGTCATTGCGCTCTTCCGTGTACTTGTTGGCCAGGTGCGCCGGGACATTTTCCTTCTTGACCCTGGCGGCATTCGTTCGCGAGGTATGCAGGAAAGTGCCGCCCGTACGGCCGGCCTTGTTGACCACATCTTCAGACAATATCTGGTAGTTGTCGCTGTTATCAAAATCCTTCTCACGCACAATATCCACCAGCCCACCCCAGCCGCGCTTCAGACCGACCACCTGAAAGCCTTCGCGGATTGCACGGACTGTCACGGCACGGATGGCTGGATTCAATCCCGGGACATCGCCGCCACCGGTCAGGATGCCGATGACTCCGGTTTTTTTCTTCGGTGACATACTTTAGCCTCCTTGGGATAAAAATAATTATGGCAATCAGGCGGCAATTATACTGCTTCTTGCAAGAATATATTTAGGCCTGTACATCCCCAATACCCGCAGATTGCCTAAACATGCTTCCAATTTTTGCGCAGCACTCCGTAATCCTCGCGGGTATAATTACCAAGAAATTCAAAGAGAGTGCGAGGAAGCCATGCCACTGGATAACGCCGGCCCATTTCTAACCGATCCGAACGGCCGCGAACATCGCCTATCAACTCAGGTCGCCACCCTGGGCCGCGCGATAGAGTGCGATATTGTCATCGCCAGCAAAAGCGTTTCACGTGAACATACCCGCATCCACCGGGATGGACGGCGCTGGTTCGTGGACGATCTCGGCTCTACGAACGGTACTTATCTGAACGGAGAAAGGGTGATTGGCAGCCTGGCCTTGCTGGATGGGGATAGTCTCAAGGTTGGCGACGTTGTATTCATTTTCCATGACCCTGATACGACTACGCGGGAAAGTCCCATCCCTGATCTGGAAGTGGATGCCACGGCGGGCGTGGTGCGAGTTAACCGCAAGGCGGTATCCCTCTCACCCAAGGAATACCTGCTGATCTCTTATCTGTATGAACGCCGCGGGCAGGTCTGCTCAAAAGAGGACATCGGTCAGGCTGTCTGGCCGGAGTATTTGGCCGGTGGTATTTTTGATTACCAGATCGAAAACCTGGTGCGACGCCTGCGCACGCGGATTGAATTGGACCCGGCCAACCCGCAACTCCTTTTCACGGTTCGCGGGTTGGGCTATAAATTGATGCACATCTAATCGCCAACCAGTAGCCCGATGTTAGCCAGTTGATAGGTTGATTCCGGTCTCTTCAGGTATCATCTGCACCGGATGAAACCTATGACCGTAGAAATTGCTGAATCCTCCAGGAAAAAGACCGAAATGGCTCCCCTTTCGCTCGCAGGACAGACCCTTGGCAAATACCGTATCCTCGAGCCACTCGGACGAGGTGGGATGGCACAAGTTTACAAAGCTTATCACCCGCAACTCGACCGGTACGTGGCCGTCAAGATTTTGCGGTCCGACCTGGTGGAAGAGCAGGAATTCCTGGCCCGCTTCCGCCGGGAGGCGCGCGCAGTGGCAGCCCTGCGGCATCCCAATATCGTCCAAATCTTCGACTTCGATGTACAGAATGACCTATACTACATGGTCATGGAGTTGCTTGAAGGCGACACTCTCAAAGCCTATTTGAATACACTGCGGGTGCGTGCGGAACGCCTACCGCTCGGTGAAATGGTACGCATCTTCGGCGATGTACTGGCTGGTCTGGCATATGCCCACGGCGAAGGCATCATCCACCGTGACCTGAAACCGGCCAATATCATGTTGACCAGGCAGGGCCAGGCCGTGCTGACCGATTTCGGCATAGCCCAGATCGTCGGTGGAACGCAATACACCCTCTCCGGTGCGCTGATGGGCACTCTGAGCTATATGGCACCCGAGCAGGGTCTGGATGGCCATTGTGATGTCCGCAGCGACATTTACTCTCTGGGCATCGTCTACTATGAAGCCCTGACTGGTTCCGTGCCATTTGACGCGGATACACCGTTGGCCATCCTGATGAAGCATATTAACGATCCGCTGCCCCTGCCGCGCAATCTGGATCCGTCCATTCCTGAATCCTTCGAGCGGGTGGCGCTCAAGGCCCTTGCCAAACGCCCGGATGACCGTTTCCAGAGCGCGAATGAAATGTCCGGCATGTTGGCGGCTGCCGCTAAAGAGACCGGGATCGCGATTCCAGAGACCATCGATATCCCCCGGATGATACCGAATCCATCTTCGGCGAAAACCGGACCGGTGGCCGTGTTCTCCGGCCCGGCGCGTCAACAAATCCCTGATGCAGGCTTTGCATCCGGCGATACCGATATAGCCTTTGGGCAAAAGACCCGCTCGGGTTTGGCCCATATTACCGGCCAGGTCAGGACCTTTTTCACCCCACCCTCCAGGGTTGAGTATGTGAAGCCCAAGCATATCACCGCCGCAGCTCTTTATTCAGTGGGAGGAATTGTTTTCGTCAATATGGCGCTGTTGTGGCTCAGCGGGATCTTCGGCTGGAAGGTTTTTGGGCATGCCTGGCCATTGGAGATAATTGCCGTTGGGGTATTACTTTCTGCCCTGATGGCTGCCCTGGCAATCCCCTGGATGCTGGTTCCCGCCGGCATCGTGATGGGCAACGGTTTTCTTTTTTCCTACTTCGCACTGACCGGCTGGTGGAACCACTGGACTTTTCTGTGGCCGTTGGAGCCCTTGCTGGTCGGTCTCTCGATCGTTGCGCCTTTCCTGCTGATCCGCCAGGGACAGCATGGGAATTGGCTGGCCCGACGCATTGGCATCGCCCTGGTAGGTTTGGCTGTCATCATCTTTTTCTTTTCGGTTCTCTTCGGGATCGTCCTTCCCTAACCTGTAACCGCTGACATTCAGGTTTTATCTCTGCACTGGCAGAAATCCATGGCCGCCAGGTCTGTTGAACGCGGCCAAATTCAGACAAGGAACCAAAGGAGGTTCAAATGCAAAAGAAAGCTTCTCTACTCATCGGTGTGACCCTGATCCTGTTGGGCATGCTGGCCCTGGCAGGAAACCTGCTGATCCGGGCTGCCGGAAATGGATACCTGCCCGGTTTCCGTGCCTGGCCGATTTTCGTGGTGGGTGCCGGGCTGTTGTTCTGCCTGCCCCCCTTCCTTTTCTCCCGCCAGCGTGGGTTGAGCGGGTTGTTCGTCCCCGGCATCCCGACTCTCATTACAGGCATTTTGCTGTTCATCGCCAGCGTGACCGGTCACTGGGCCATCTGGGCGATCCTATGGCCGCTGGAAGTGCTCGGTGTGGCGGCTGCTTTCGTTCTGATGGCAGCCTTCCTACAGGTACCATGGTTGATGATCCCGGCTTCCATCGTGGGGTTCACTGGCCTGGTCCTGCAATTCTGCGCTGCCACCGGTTGGTGGAGTTCGTGGGCGGTGCTATGGACGGTGGAACCGTTCGCCATTGGCCTGCCGCTTCTCCTGATCGGCCTCTCCAGGAATAGTGAAGGCGTCAAGCTGGCCGGTATTATCCTGTGTGGCCTCGCCGGGTTGGCTTTCGCCGGCATGTCCACAATAATGGTGACATCCCTGTGGATCACGCGCCTGGTTGGACCGGTGCTGGTGCTGTGCCTGGGCATCCTCCTGATTGTTTCGGCCCTGGCAAAGCGTCCACCTGAAAGAACAGAAACACCGCCGGAGGAACCTTCAGAAAAACAGGCTGAAGAACCGGCTGTCTAAGACAAAACCAACCCAATACTCACTCAGCCTCGCCCATCTCCTGGTCGGAGAGCAAAAGTTCCCTTTCCGCACCGGGGCAGGTACCCGCCAGGGTGGAGGGCGCAGGTTGAGGAAAAAGGAAAAATCTCATGAACAAACCCTTTGACAAGAACAATCGCATTCTCATTATGATCACCATCCTGCTGGTTGCCATGCTCGTCTCCGGCTGCGGATTCCAGATCGTGACCGGCTCCGGGAAGATCGCAACGGAGACACGCAACGTCAGTGGCTTCACCAGCGTCTCGCTGGCAGGGATCGGCAATGTTTACCTGACGCAGGGCCAGACCGAATCGGTGCGCATCCAAGCCGAAGACAACCTGATTCCCTACTTCGATACATCCGTCCAGGGCACCACCTTGAAGATCGGAATTAAAGATCAGTACATGGGTATCAGCCTGCATCCCACGCAGCCGGTCAAGTTCTTTGTAACCCTGCCCAGGATCGAGTCTGTCATGCTGGCAGGTTCCGGAAACATTTTCGCAGGAAAGGTCCAGGCAGGTGCCTTTGCAATCTCCCTGCTCGGATCGGGCAACATCTCAACGGATGCACTGGCGGCGAGGAATGTTGACATCCTTCTGGGAGGATCGGGTAACATCACTTTGGGCAGCCTCTCGGCCAGCACAGTCACTGCGAACATTGCCGGGTCGGGTGACATCCAGGTGGATGCGCTGACAGCCGACAAGGTCTCTGCGAAAACGGCCGGTTCCGGCAATATCAGCATGGGCGGCAAAGTCACCGAGCAGTCGGCTGAGATCCTCGGCTCCGGCGATTACCGGGCGGGCGGCTTGAAGAGCGATAATGCCACCATCCGGGTCACCGGTTCCGGCAACAGCCAGGTATCTGCCAGCGGAATATTGAACGTGACCATCCTCGGCAGCGGCGACGTGGCTTATTCCGGGAATCCAACGGTGAACGCCAGCATCGCAGGCTCCGGGAAAGTCAACCAGACCAGCCAATAAAAGCAGTCCCAAAAAATAAGCAACCTCCGGGTTCCCAAGGGACGCGGAGGTTTCCTTTAGGCGCATGGGGATGGTTGTGATACCATAAGCGAGGAACAATGCCACATATGGGGGGCAGATGGTGAGTTGAAGGATAGCCCGGGAGATGAATCCCGGTGTTGGCCACCATAAGCCACCAGCAAGGAGTCAGGTCGCCAAGCAAGCCGTTATTGAATCGCGGAGCGAATTCGACGAAACCATGTTTTAAGGTCCGACACCAGCGGGGTCCACGTCCACCGCTTAATGTCCCGCCAAGCCAGCACGCTGCGGTCGGCCAGGTCATTCCCGGTAGTGTCATTCAACGCCGTTGAAAGATAGGCATTCTTTTCTGAATATCCATCGTATATCCCAGTCCGCATGGTGCGGTACGTCTCTGCGTTTACGCTACACTCAAACACCACGTCGTTGTTGGATGGATCGACCTCGATTATTCTGGTTTGCGATGTTCCGGTGGCATTGCTGCTGTCCGACGGATTCCCATTAGCATCTCTGTAGATATCTCCCCACGTGCCGAGAACGTCGCCATTGGCCAGGTGATAGGCGCTGCCGCGTGCGGCTGAGAAAGTAACTGAGCCAAGTTCCCTTCCGTACTCCCAGACAAGCTCGACGGTCTTGGCTGCCTCATTGATGCGATAATGGGCGACCATGCTGTACCATGCGGATGGCGGGTAAGCGGTGGCCGATGTAAAGCTGCGATAATTGCCATTATCGAACAACAATAAATCGATGGAATGCTCCCCGGGATTTGTCGGGCTGTAGAGCGTGGCGTGGTGTTGTGACCATTGCCATTCAAAATTATCACCCACCGGCGTGAGCAGATAGGGCTGGTATTTTGGGCTCCAGTTGTCATGCGGTCCCAGGATCCATTGGATCTTCATACCAGGATAGCTTAGCTTGACTACCGCCGATTGTGCCTTGCCGGAAATGATGATCGAATGATCGCTGGGATCGTAGACAATGGAATTCAGGTGCAGCCAATCGTTTACGGCCAGTTGCAGAACCTGGTGAGGGCGGCCTGGATCAAGGATATCTTTCAGGTCGAATGATCTGACGATGTGGCCGCTTTTCCGGTCCACCTCAATAAGAAAATCCTTGGTGGTGTTTGACCTCAGGTCTGAACTGGCAATCAGCAGATTTCCGCTGGGAAGTTCGTAAACCTCATGGTGGATGCCATCGGTAATATAGTAAATGGCATAGATTTTCCCAAGCATGTCCTGCTCCATCATGACGTTGCCTTCTTGAACTTCTGAATAGGTCCGCATGAATCGTCCGTTCATGAGTTTGGTGAATACTTCGTATGACGGCTGAGGGGAATACCAACGCACGTTCCCATCAATATCAAAAACCACCAGTCCAGCCGCTAAAAAGGCGAAATTGAACCCCGGGTTGTATTTGACTGGATCGGCCTTATCTATCGTAAAATTTTGAATATACACGGGCAGCGGTTCGGTTTGCAAGTCAAGCACGGTCTGTGCGCTTTCGCCATTTTGCGTTTGCATGCGCATCGTCACATGGTTAAGCATACCGGCATACAAGCCGTAAATGGGGATCTCGTGGTGCTGCTGGTAGCCCGGAAAGGTGAAATCCACGGCGGAGTCGGGGCTTTTTCCCGGCACATGGATGGATATTTGACTGTTTTCAGGGGTGTCAAAGATCGCCAGGGCCGTCAATGGAGCCGTCTGGTAAGGGTCCTGGACCAGCAGCGGCGCGGTGAAGGTGAATGTTCCTGCCTGGTAGTAGGAGCGCAGCTCCTGCTCGATCTTTTGCTGCCTGGCAATGTTATCCTTTACGAAAGAAAGCGCTTCGGGTGACTCCTGATAAGCCGGATTCAGATAAAGGAAGCCAATAGCAACCAAAATAAAAGACAATATCGCTGCCCCGGCCACAATAAGGGCTTTTTTAGCGCTGAACCGGTTACGAATGGGCTTGCGAGGCTTGTCAGTCATTGAGGCATAACCCTTTCAGAATAACCTGTTTCATAAGGTTGATTTGCCCGCCTGAGCTCTCCGTCTTCTGCCTGCCAAGAACCCTTCCAGCCAGAAGAAGAGCAAAGCCACCCAGACAATACTGAAACCGACCAGGTGATAGCGGTTAAATGGCTCACGGTACACCAACACACCCAGCAGGAATTGCAGGGTCGGAGTGATATATTGCAGGATACCCACCATGGAAAGGGGAATGCGCTGTGCGGCCGAGGCGAACATCAGCAAAGGGACGGTCGTTATCAAGCCTGTGCCGACCATCAACAGGTCCGCGACAGGACCGCCGTGGAGAAAGGCGCCCTGCCCCTGCCCCTCCATATAAAGCAGGAACCCGACTGCCGGAAGGAAAAGCAGGCCCGTCTCGAGGGTCAAGCCATAGAGCGCACCGAGCGGCGCGGTCTTTTTTATCAGTCCATAGATGCCGAATGAAAAGGCCAGCGTCAGGGCGATCCAGGGAAACTGGCCGTATGAAATGGCCACATAGATAACACCCAGGGCTGCCAGCCCGATCACCGCCCACTGCCAGGGGCGCAACTTTTCATGCACGAAAAGTACGCCCAGGAGAACGCTCAGGAGGGGATTGATGAAATAACCCAGGCTGGTTTCGACCACAAACCCGGCATTGACCGCCCAGACATACGTCAGCCAGTTAATGCCTAGGAAGATCGCCGAAGCCAGGTAGATGAGCAGGTTTCTCCGACTGAGAGAGGCGGATCGAAACGCCTTCCACTGGCGGGTGGTAAAAAGGATCAACGCCAGCAGGATAAAGGACCAGATGACGCGATGGGAAATCACCTGAATGGCAGGAACGGCCTGCAACCATTTCCAATAGACCGGGAAAATTCCCCATAAAAAATAAGCGCCAATCCCGTACAAAACACCTTTTTTCATGCGACGATAACTCCTTTGGCGGGGCACATCTTTCCCAAAGTCTGAAAGCCGTGCCAGCTCCAGCTCCTGACCCTCACCCCAAGGCGGGGGAAAAGAAGATTTTGCCCCGACTTTGTGAAGCCCAGTTTGCCGGGAGCAAGTATACACTACCCGGCAACTTTTTGACGATATAATCAACCCATGACAGACCTCTTCGACCACGCCATGCAGAAACGCATGAAAGACGAAGCCCCCCTGGCTGCCCGGATGCGGCCGCGCACCCTGGACGAGTTCGTCGGCCAGGATCACATTGTGGGACCCGGCAAGCTCCTGCGCAGGGCGATCGAATCGGACCGGCTCTTCTCCTCGATCATCCTGTGGGGCCCACCCGGCACCGGCAAGACCACACTGGCACAGGTGATCGCCAACCGCACCCAGAGCCAATTCGAGACGCTCTCCGCCGTACTGGCCGGCAAAGCCGAATTGAAAGACGTGATCGATGGCGCCCTGGAGCGACGGCGCATGTACCAGAAAAAGACGGTCCTGTTCGTGGACGAAGTCCATCGCTGGAACAAGGCCCAGCAGGATGCACTCCTGCCGCACGTCGAAAACGGCACGTTCGTATTCATCGGCGCCACCACCGAGAACCCTTATTTCGAGGTGATCGGCGCGCTGGTCTCGCGCAGCCGGGTTTTCCAACTGCTGCCCCTGACCGGCGAACAGACCGGACAGATCCTGGATAACGCCCTAGCGGACACGGAACGCGGCTACGGGAAGCGCCGGGTGGTGCTGGACCCGGATGCCCGCTCGCACCTGGTCGAAGTGTCCGGCGGGGATGCCCGCAACGCCTTGAACGCACTCGAACTGGCGGTCGAATCCACACCAGCAGAGGCCGGGGGCGAGATCCACGTCTCCCTGGAGGTTGCCCAGGAATCGATCCAGCGGCGGGCGGTGCTCTACGACAAGGACGGGGATGCCCATTACGATACGATCAGCGCCTTCATCAAGTCCGTGCGCGGCTCCGACCCGGATGCCGCCCTGTACTGGCTGGCGAAAATGCTGTATGCCGGGGAGGACCCACGTTTCATCCTGCGCCGACTGGTCATCCTGGCCGGAGAGGACATCGGCCTGGCAGACCCGATGGGAATCGTAGTGGCGGCTTCCGCCCTGCAGGTATTCAGCTTCATCGGCCTGCCGGAGGGGGTCTATCCGATCGTCGAAGCGACGCTCTACCTGGCGACCGCGCCCAAGTCCAACACGGCCACAGCCTATTTCAAGGCCTTCGAACACATCGAAAAGGAAGGCGTTGGCAGCGTGCCCACCCATCTGCAGGATGCCAACCGGGATGCGGTGGCATTGGGGCATGGACAGGGCTATGTCTACCCGCACATGTACGAGGAGCATTTCTTCGCCCAGCAATATCTCCCCAAGGAACTGCTGGGGACTTACTTCTACAAGCCTTCCAGCGTTGGGTATGAGGTCGAAGTGGCCAAACGGCTGGCGGCCTGGCGAGAGGCCCAGCGGAAAGCGCTCGGCATCACCCATCTCGAAGAGATCCCCGACCTGACCCAGGAGCAGATCGACGAGATGAAACGACACATCAAATAACATGCCCATATTGCTGCTGATCCGGCACGGGGAAAATGATTTTCTAAAGCAGGGGCGCCTGCCCGGGCACCTGCCGGGGATCCACCTGAACAAACGCGGGCGGGAGCAGGTGAAGGCCCTGGCCGAGACCTTGCAAACTTTCCCGATCCAGGCCGTATATTCCAGCCCGCTCGAACGCGCCGTGGAGACGGCCGAACCGCTGGCCCAGGCGCTCGGTCTGCCCATCCAGCTCCGCCCGGGGCTGGTGGACACGGACGTGGGCGAGTGGCAGGGCAGGCAACTCAGGCAATTGCGCAAGCTGCCGCTGTGGAAACAAGTGCAGGAACAGCCCTCGCAGGTGCGCTTTCCGGAGGGGGAATCTTTCCTGGAGATCCAGGAGCGCCTAGTGAGGGAGATCAACCTGATCTGCCAAATGTACAAACAGAAGGACATGCTGGCGGTGGTCTTCCATTCCGACCCGATCAAGCTGGTGCTGGCACATTTCATCGGCCTGCCGCTGGACAACTTCCAAAGATTGGGTGTGAGGGCCGGCTCGGTCTCGATACTGGTGACCGGCAAATCCGGCGGGCACCTGGCTGCGCTCAATCTCAGGCCCCCGTTCGGGATGGACAGGTAAGGGGCACCTGGCATTGGTTGCTCCGGTCCCGCCAACAAGGCAGGATAAAGCATATCGGGGACCCCAAGAGACCTGGGGCAGGCCCCAATACCCATAGAACGGGTACAGGCGAACTGGGGCCCTGCAAAGAACGCAGGATAAACAGGCCCCAAATACCCAACCCCCAAATTACAGGGGCAAGCGAACGGGTACAGGCGAACAGGGGCCCCGCAAGAGCAGCGGGACAGGCCCTGCAACGGACATAGGAACGAGGGGATTGCCACGCCGCCTAAGTTCGGCGGCTCCCCAACCCCCAAAGTTCGGGGGCAGGCTGGCGGGGACGAGATCGCAATGACACATGTACAAAGGGTTGCTTGCCCTTCCGCCTCACTTCGGCGACCAACGTCCCTACGGGATGCTACGCGGTCGCCTACCGGCCGATGCCCAAAGTACGGGTACAGATGGCGGCTTGCCTGCGCCAGTGCCGCAGGTACAGGTGAGGCCGCCTCGGCCAGCCCTACACCCTGCGGGTATCCCTTACAGGGACAAGTTCCCTTACAGGGACAAGTTGCTTCGCGAGGGACAAGTTTCGTTTTTTGAAAACGAAAGGAGAAACGAATATTCCTCCCCGACCCCTCCCCCGACCCCTCCCCAAATGCAAGTACGCATTTGGAGAGGGGAGAGATTGGAGAGGGATGCAAGAGCAGGGTGACGGTCAATCTTCCTCGGGAGGAATGTCGGCAAGTTCTGCAAGGACCTGTTCAAAGGTGGTCTGGTTGCGGACCATGAAATGCTGGAGGCGGCTGAGGCGCTGGATGCGGTCGAGGTAATTGTTGAGGGCATTGGAGGCGGCAATGTAGTCATCGAAAGGCATATCCTTATAGTCTCTCAACATTTCAGCCAGCCGGCCGACCTGGATGCGGGCAAGGGCGATCTCATCCTGGAATTCGCCTTTAATATTTTCATCCAGCCCAGGCTTCTCTCTTTCTGTGAAGTATTTTGAGTAGAGACAGTGGCGGACAGCCAACTTTTCAGCGTGGGTGAGGTAGTGGGCGTAGAGAGGAGAGATCGGGGGAGGGGTGGAAGACATTGTATTTAATACTTGCTTTAACCCGAATGACACGAATTACACGAGGGGTAAAAAACATAATGAGGGAGAAGAGAGAAGTGAGGAGAGAAGAAAGAAGTGAGCATAGGCAAGATGGGACAGAAAGCCGGATCAGCAGGCGAGGACTTTCCCCATTCGGGGACTTTCCCCTGACGGGGATTATGCCACTGCGTGGTGCATTCCCCATTCGGGGGCTGGATAAAATCACAGCAAAAAAACCTGCCTGCCGTGATTGCACAATATTAGAACATAAGTTCTGTTCTGTCAAGAGCGAAAATGGGGGATTAAAGGGGCATCCCGTTCCCGGATCGTCTTCCTTGACCTTGCCCCTTAATCTGGCTATACTCTTATTAAGAAGTCGATCAAGCATGAAAATGATCTGTTCCATCAAGGTGCATGTGAGATGAAAACTCTCATTCTTCTAACCATGGGGATCGTCTTCCTGGCTGCGTGCAGCAATCCAGCCACCGCCACGGCAACCGCCACCGAGACCGAAACCCCCCTTCCCACCCAGACGCAACTGCCAACCCCGACCCTAACACAAACTGCCCTGCCCACGCCGGCCGGGCTGAAATATTGCGTTAAAACGGGACTGCTTAACATGCGCAGCGGGCCGGGAACGCAATATTCCGTTGTGGCGATACTGGCAAATGATACCTGCGGCCTGGTAAGCGGGCGGAACGAAGATGCGAGCTGGGGATATATGGCCACCAATAAATTCACCGGCTGGGTTTTCGTCAAATATCTTTCGGGAACAGGCGACATCAAGAGCCTGCCAGTACTGACCGTAACAACGCCGACGCCGAATGCGGCAAGTCCCATTCCGAGTGCCTCCCCGACCACCAGCCGATAACCAGCAGTTGGCATACAAACAACCAACTTACCACATTCCCCCTGCAAAAACCGTGACGCTACCACCGTCACGGTTTCTCATTAAATCGATTGAGGGAACAGTGCCGCTTCCGCAGCTTGCGGAGGCAATTACGCAAGCCATGGAAAGATTGAATCGGTTGCCCATTGCGAGGAATTAAAAGCGACACGGAAGAGCGAAAACCTTCCGATGTCCGTCATAATAACAAAACAATAATTCTGTTTTGTTAAGAAGGAAATGAAAAGTGATTTATAAAACGGGGCGCAGGGACTGCGCCCCTACCAGCAGATATGGAGCACGATGCGATACGGAAGATACAGAGGTCATCCCAGGGATTGCTTCCGAACCAGCTATTCAATTGATTGTCCCCTATGTTCACTTCTTGACTTCCTTATCCCCTTACTATAAGGGCTTACAACCCGAAGAGAATTTTATAGATGCCCTCTTGTGGGACGCGTTGATCCATTCCTAACCAGGAAGAGGAGAGAAATATGCTTGAAGAATAACCCGTTCAAGTACTGGTGGCACAATCCCTGTTTTTTCTGTACGTTTCCAGCGCATCGGCTACCCCACGCTGTTGTTCCGGGCGTACAGACTGCAGATTAAGCGAAACATTCGGCTCAACGATAAGGCCGCCAACGACAAGCAATGCAGCGGGGACGATAAAATACGCCAATACAGGAACCTTCTTTCCCATGTACCTTTATCTCACCACATTTTTGGGGAATATACAACCGAAATGAACGCAGGTACTATAGTTACGATCCGCTACCAAACAGAATCAGCTTCTGCAGCTCCGGGGGCATGATTCCCGTATCATGCCACTGCCGAACGAGGTCTTTGACATGCGCATATTCCGGCCGGCTCAGGAGTGACGCATAATAGGAATAATTATTTGCATTCCATTGTGACATGCTGAGGCAAAAAGTTTGATATACATGAATCGGGAATGTTCCATCTGCGGAAATATTCTGAAATAAATAGTCATAACTCATCCAACCGGTTTTTTGTAATGAATCCCACGCATAATCCAAAAGCCATACAGGACCATCCTTAGTCATCAGCTGCCAGATCCAGATAATAGGCTGGATTTCCTGACCCCACAAATAGCCACTATGAACCTTGACCGTCGCAAAGACCGCACAGGATCCCGACGGGCAATAAATAGTAAAATCGGCATCTCCAGGGTAGGGTTCTACTATTGTAGAAACCTGAACCGCCGGCGCATCGGGTTCGAGCTTCGACGGCAGAGTGTCAAGATACGCAAGAAGCGGTCCGATGTCAGACGGTTTAATCTCCGGGATGTTGGGGTCAATATAATATGCTAGACCATCATCATACGGCGGATGGGATGGCGTTGGCGTAAATGTGAGTGTGGGGGAGGGAGTGATGGTTGGAGAGGGTGTTATGGTAGGAGTTATGGTCGGTGTATAGGTGAAAGTTGGTGTAATCGTCGGAGAAGGAGTAATCGTGGGGCCGAACAATTTACCTGGGCCACAGGATGTAAGGATGAGAATCGGGACAATCAATAGACAAAGATATTTTCTCTGCATGGATAGATTATACAGCAGGCTCAATAAACACAGAACGAGATACTTCCCCCCAGGGAATAAAGGATAACCTGGCAAAGTGCACCCAACCTGCTATTCAATTGGTTGCACCCTGTGTTCATTTTTCGAGTTTTCAGTCCCTCACCAACAGGCCTTACAACTCCCGCAGGAATATTTGGGAATTATTTCAAATGGAGGCGGATGTATCGATTTTCAATTCTTCAGGATTTTTTGGATTCTTTTCAACACCCATCAGCGATCTGTGAAAATGATTGACTTCCTTTAATTTTCGACGTATGATGGTATTGCAAACCAGTCGAACCATGCTGCAACGCGGGATCAAACCACATGACAGGGTTCCATGACAATGCTGAGATTTTAAGAGAACTGCTGACAGTCGTATGTCAGCTGTTCTTTTTTTAATCGGGTTATCAAGGGTCAATCCGACAGACGAACGCCTGTCAAGACGTCATTCGGTTTGTGCCCGGTCAGTCATGTAATTATCACCTGCCAAAAAGTCGCTTCTTTTAGAAGAAAGGACGACTACCATGAAAACCAACTTTTCCCGTCGTGATTTTCTCAAGATGTCGATGCTGGGCCTCGGAGCGACGTACCTGGCGGCCTGCGGGCGGCTCGTACCGCCTTCACCAACGGCTTTACCAACTCTACCGGTAATACCAACCGATACCTTCACGCCGCAGCCCACGGCCACAGCCACCCCGGACCCATACCAGGCGTGGAGCACGAACTTTGCCAATTTGACGGATCTGGCAGGGGCGGAAATACAGGAATGGTCTGGGAACGGACAGCTATCCATCGATACGACGAATGTCCAATCGGGCGGTAAGTCGATCAAAGACTCTGGTACGGTAAATGATCAACACAGTTTGCAGACTGTCTTCAAAATCAACGGCCTGATCGGCAGGGATACCGTTGATCTTGCGGATAAAACGCTGAGCATAGAGATGTACGTGCCGAGCGGCTCGTCGCAATCCTACCTTTCCATCGAATTGGATGATTCAGCAAACAATGCCATTATTGTTAGAGCCAATATCCATACGCAGAAAGGGCAGTGGTATACATATGAAGCTGACACCAACCAGGCTATCGCTCTAGGTAGTTGGCAATATTTTGACTGGTTGCATTCACCAGCCATTTCTTCGACTGCGGATGCCATCAACTTGCTTAATCATGTACAGATCATAAAAGTTAATGGACAAAACAACAGCTCTCTCAATGCGGGGGGCGACACGTTCTTCCTGATCGACAGGCTGGGCTGGGAGCCTTCCGGCGTCCTGCCTGCCTACGATCCGTCGGTGGATTCGCTGCGGAAATACGCTCAAGCGAGGAACCTGCCGGTCGGGTCTTATATAGAATCAGATGGTTTGTCGGATCCGCAATACATGCGGATCTTCTTGGAAGAATTCGATCTTGGATCAATTTTCAGCATCTATTGGCCTGCTACCGAGCCTGCAGGCGATAATTTCGATGCGGCCGTTCAGGTCCCGGCGGATGCCTTCCTGGAGAATGTTGCCGGAAGGCTGGGTTCCCCCCTCATAAGATACGCGTTACAAGACATCCCGGGCTGGTTGCCAGCGAAAAGTTACACGGACGCGCAAACCATCCTGGATAATTATATTGGCGCCCAAGTAAGCTGTCACAAGGGGAAAACGAAGATTTGGTATGTATTCAGTGAATTATTATGGAGTGGCATAGGGTATACGCCATATACAGGGCTTGGATTGAAAGACAGGAACCAGCCCCAGCCGCAGACCTGGTATAACAATTACTCGCCCTTCTCGAACTCGCCCTCGGATGTCACCCAGATCGAATCTGCCTTCCGGGTGGCCAGAGCGGCCGACCCGGATGCATTGCTCTTCCTCAACGAATACAGCGTGGAAATCGGGGCGGCGAGGGCTGATGCATACTATAACCTTGTCGCAAAAATGGTGCAAGATGGTACGCCGATCGACGGCGTCGGGCTGGAAACCCATTTATCGATCAATAGGGATGACCAGGTTATTGACCAAGGTTCTCCGATGGTAATGGCGTTCAATTCCACCGACGGCCTTACGGGAGTCGCCAAAACCGTTGAACGCTTCCAAGCTCTGGGTCTCAAGGTGGCCTTCTCGGAGGTGGATGTGTCCATATGGACCGCCGATACCGACTCCACACCGGCGGGCCAGCAAAGGCTTGCCAAGCGGTTGCAATTGCAGGCGGGAGTAATCCGGAGCCTGATGCAGATCGCCCTGAACCATTCCAACGTGGTGGCGTTCGTATTTCAGGATTGGGCAGACCAGTATTCGTGGATCGATTACTCTTCGGATGGCATAAAATATTATCAGGGTTATGGCGATCTGGGTATCTTTGATATGGATTACCAGCCCAAACCGGCCTATACCGCGATATTGGATGCATTAAAGAACGGGTGATGAATTACTCCGCCGTCGCATAACCGCCAGGTGGCATCCATCCCAGGAAAAAAGGACAATTAAGATGAAAACTGAATTCACCCGTCGGAATTTTCTCAAGCTTTCGCTGGCAGGCCTGGGGACTGCGTACCTGGCCGCCTGCGGGCGGCTCGTCCCGCCACCCTCAACAGCTTCACCGGTACAACCCACTGCCACGCCTCCGCCCATCCCCACCAGCACACCCACTCCTCTGCCGACAGCCACTCCCATTCCTTACGTCACCAACGAGCCCTACGCCTATTACGATTTCGCGGATTCCTTCGAAGGTATTTCCGACCTGGCTGCCCATGGGATCAGCTCGGCGCAGAATACCGTCAAGGTCAACGGCACAAACTACAACACGCTTTACCAGACCGGGCACCAATCGCTTGAGGCTGACGGAACCATCGCAGGAAATAGCGGCTCTTCCCTGTCTATAGAATTCAATGTGGAGAAGGTATTGGGAGCCAGTACCTTCGATTTCTCGAACAAGGTGCTGGTCTTCGCCGTGTTCATCCCGGCGGATTCCCCCATCGATGAGATAGTCTTTGAAACCGACCGGGGCGATCAACGCTTCCCGATAAACAACGCCAAAATAACGTTAGATCAGCATGTTTCATATAAATTTACCGCGACCCTGCCGAAAGGGCAATGGGTCGAGGCGGTGATCGACATAAAAGATGCCATCAGCAACAATCCTTTGTGGACTGCCTGGGATTCCCATGGGCAGCTCACGGATGCCCAGGCGCTGGAAGTGGTCAAGAACTGTGACGTGTTTAACATCCAGGGCAGAAGAACGACGGATGGAAACGCCGTTCCCACCTCTTTTCTGCTGGACGACCTGCGCTGGCTGGAGCGTGACAGCATCAAGATCGATGCCAACGCCGATTTGCTCAGGAAATACGCGGCAACCACCCATCTCACCATCGGAAGTTCAATAGACTATGCGAATTTGTTCAGCCTCGTGGATGCAAAATTCTGCCAGGCGCTCGCCCAGGAATTCAATCTCTTTCAGCCCGGACCATGGTATTTATCCGATCTGGAACCATCCGAAGGTATTTTTGATTTCACGAAGTATGATGCCATGCTCGATTTTGCCACAGGCAATCATATGGCTATATTTGGTTATACGGGAGCCGAGAGTACACGTCGTCCAGCATGGGTGAAGGATAAAAGCTTCTCTGAACTTGGGCCGGTCCTGACCAATTATATCGATACAGTTGTCGGGCATTATCGCGGAAAAGTCGCTTGTTGGGTGGTATTCAACGAGGTGATTAACGACCACGGGGACGGATTCAGGAACAGGCAGGATCCCTGGTCAGAGACGGCGACGGTTGGATCAATCTGGGTGGACGGGAGCGATACTTCCCTGATCAAGGCGGCCTTCAAACAAGCACGAATTTCCGACCCGAATGCAAAACTCTTTCTGAATGACTTCGAAACTGAAGAATCCGGCAGGCAGAAAGCGGAGTTCTTCTATGCCTTTGTGAAGGAACTGGTCACGGAAGGCATTCCCATTGACGCGGTTGGTTTCGAGATGCATATTTACTATCCGCCTTTATACCTGAACACACCATGGGAAACCCCCCGCATTATGGATCTGCCGGCATACCTGAAGAGCGTGGAGGCGAATATAAAACGTTATGCCGCCCTGGGGCTCCAGGTTGCTTTCACGGAGGTGGACGACTCGATCGTCATAAAAGATATCGAACCCAGCAGCGTGGCCGGCCAGGCGGAATTGAAGCGCAGGCTTGATTATCAGAGCCAGATATATGGCGGATTGATGAAAGTGGCCCTGACCAACCCGAATGTAATCGCTTTCAAAACCCAGGATCCCAGCGACCGATATTCCTGGGTCTACCAATCCGCTCCAAATGGTTTACCGGGCTACGGTTACCCGGACCTGTTGGACAAGGATTACCAGCCCAAACCGGCCTATTCGGCTGTATTGGATGCCTTGAAGAACGGGCAATGAACCAAGGAAAGGGCAATCGAAATGAAAACCGAATTCTCCCGGCGTGATTTTCTCAAGATGTCGATACTGGGCCTCGGCTCGGCATACCTGGCGGCCTGCGGGCGGCTCGTCCCGCTTGCGCCCACGGCTGCCCCGGCGCAACCGACGAACACTCTCCCGCCCCCGCCCATCCCCACCAGCACACCCACCCCTCCGCCGACAGCCACTCCCGTTCCTTACGTCACCAATGAGCCCTATGCCTACTACGATTTCGCGGATTCCTTCGAGGGCATTTCCGACCTGGCTGCCAGTGGGATCAGCTCGGCGCTGAATTCCGTCAAGGTAAACAGCACAAATTACAACACGCTCTACCAGACCGGGCACCAATCTCTTGAGGCTGACGGAACCATCGCAGGAAAAAGCGGCTCGACCCTGTCGATGGAATTTGATGTACAGAAATTATTAGGAAGCAGTACCTACGATCTCTCGAATAAGGTCATTGTCATCGATGTGTTCATCCCGGCGGATTCCCCGGTCGATTGGGTATCCTTTGAAGCGGACAGCGGCGCCCGAAATGCCCAGATCAACGCGTTCAAGATAAAAGATCCGAATGGCCCGCCCCTTGTACAAGATTCAGCCGGCTATAGCGTTTCCCTGCCGAAAGGGCAATGGGTGGAAGCGATCCTCGACATAAAGGATGTATTCAGCGGCAACCCGAACGACACTTTGTGGTACGCATCGGGTCCCAGCGGACAGCTCACAGACGCCGAGGCGCTGGACGTTGTAAAAAACTGTGATGGTTTTAAGATCTTCGGGATGCGGCACACGGATGGAAACGCCGGTCCCGCCTCTTTCCTTCTGGACGATTTACGCTGGCTGGATCGGGATACTATCAAGACCGACCCCAGTGTGGATTCGCTCAGGAAATACGCCGCAAACACCCACATCTATGTTGGAAACTTCGTGGACGCCTATTACCTGTTCAGCATCCTGGATGCAAAAGTCCCCCAGGCTCTTCCCCAGGAATTCAATCTTATGACAATTGCCGTACAAACGTCGTTGCTCGAACCTTCTGAAGGCGTTTATGATTTTACAAGACTGGATGCCATGGTCGATTACGCCACCAGCAACCACCTGGCTGTATTCGCCTATACGGATGCCGAGAGTACGTATCTTCCGTCATGGCTGTGGGACAAAAAGTTCGCCGAACTCGGACCGATCATGACCGATTATATCGATAAAATCGTCGGGCGTTATAAGGGTAAGATCGCAATATGGAATGTTTTCAATGAGGCGGTTAATTACAACGGAACCGGTTTCAGTAACAGGCAATCACCCTATACAGGGGTTGTCCCAAATGGAGGCTCGATCTGGGTGGATGGAAACGATACTTCCCTGATCAAGGCGGCGTTTAAACAGGCGCGCATTTCCGACCCGGAGGCGAAACTGCTGCTGAATGACTACTACACCGAGGAGATCGGCTACCGGAAATCGGAATTCTTCTATAACCTGGTCAAGGAATGGGTCGCGGAAGGCGTTCCCATTGACGCGGTTGGTTTCGAGATGCATATTGAATATCCGACTGTCACGGTGGCGAATTCTGACTGGTCGACACCCCGGATCATGGATCTGCCTGCCTACCTGAAAAGAGTAGACGCAAATGTGAAGCGTTTCGCCGACCTGGGAGTACAGGTGGTTTTCTCGGAGGTGGATGTTCCATTGCTTATCAAGGATATCGATACCAGCACTGCCACCGGCCAGGCGGAATTGAAGCGCAGGCTTGATTATGAGGCCCAGATATTCGGCGGACTGATGAAAGTCGCTCTGGATAACCCGAATGTGATCGCTTTCAACACCTGGTGTTTTACTGACAAATATTCCGACGTCTACACACCTGAATGGGGCTGGACGGGATATGGCTATCCGGATCTGTTGGACAAGGATTACCAGCCCAAGCCGGCCTACGCTGCGGTGCTGAACGCCTTGAAGAACGGGCAATGAACCAATGAAAGGGCAATCGAGATGAAAACCGAATTCACCCGGCGGAATTTTCTCAAGATGTCGATGCTGGGCCTCGGCTCGGCGTACCTGGCGGCCTGCGGGCGGCTCGCACCACCCACACCCACCAGCCTTCCAACCGCAGCCACGACGGCGACCCCCACGCTCACCCGCATACCAACCATTGCCGCAACAGAAACGCCAACAAATACCCTCGAGCCATCCGCCACTCCAACACCCACTCCTGACCCGGCCTATGCCTTCGACGGCAGCATCTCAAGAAAGGTGCTGGAAAAATACCTGTCCCGCTCCATCCACATACAAGCGCTTCTAGAAGGATGGGGGAATGAGGATGATAACATCCGCATGCTCTTGAACATTGGGGCGAAATTCGCCGGCCAGACGATATTGGTCTGGGGACAGGAAAGCACGCTGCCCGGTTTACTGCCGATGGCGAAGCAATATGCAGACAGGATCCATGCACTTGACCCGGTTATGATCCTTCAGGCAGGCATATTTGAAGTCATAACAACGGATGTCGAGAAACTACCTGTTCCCGATTGGGTTTTCAGCGCATTCGATCTGCAGCCGGAAACGCGGAATTTCCGCTATTCATCCATGCTTTACCAGAATGGCTTTGAGCGTGACAATTGGGGCAGTGGTTCATCCGTACCGGATATGAGCCAGCTGGAAACAAGGCTGTGGTTCTACTATGCCGCCAGGTCCTACATCGACACTGGAGTTGAAGCAGTCCACTTTGGCAATATTGACATGATGGATCAAAACGATCGCGACCATGCACACTATTGGGATATGATGAGCCGGGTACGCGCCTACGCGGCCACGAATGCACGCCGGCACATGGTTCTATGTGACGGGTTTTCTGCTCAAGGCGGAAAAGTGCTCCCCGACGGCAGATTATTACTTGATTTCCATTCCTTCCCGCTACGCATTGACGAGGTGCCGGGCAAGCCGGAAGAGGGTGTATTGAGGTTTGGGTACAATGACGCCATTTACGGGCGCAGCAAGGGCGGCATCACACCCAGCGGATGGAGCTGCACACACCTGCCCTATATGGCAGAAATGGATAATTATGATACGAGCGCACATCCAGGCCAGAACGTCGGCGGGTTCTGGGTGTGGGGATATGACGAAATAGGTTGGTTTGCACATCAAACAGAGCAGTACCGGAATGACTGGCTGCGATACGCGTGGAATTGGATAAGAACCAACGACCCCAACGGTTTTCTCGAGATGCCCGGAGCCCGTGTTCTTGGGACACCGGGAAAAATGTATCGGGCGAACACCGTAAGCCAGGCAGTTCCGGATGGGTACAACCAGGAGGAAACCATCAAACAAATCTGGAGTGAAGATTAATAGATGGGATTTGGCATGGGATAATAGAGATGAAAACCGAATTCACCCGGCGTAATTTTCTCAAGATGTCGATGCTGGGCCTCGGCTCGGCGTACCTGGCGGCCTGCGGGCGGCTCGTACCACCTCCCTCAACGGCTTCACCGATACAACCCTCTGCCACGCCCCCGCCCATCCCCTCCAGCACACCCACTCTTCTGCCGACGGCCACGCCCAGCGCAACAACCGATCCTTACGCAACCTGGAGCACGAACTTCGCGAACCTGACCGATCCTGCAGAGGCGGGAATTACCGTACAAGACCAGGTCTCCCATGCCAGCGCCGAGCAATTTTCCATAGAAACCGCCAACGTGAACTCGGGCGGCAAAGCGATCAAAGATTCCGGGGTGGTGGATGTTCAAAACCACCCGCTGATCACCAAGTTATCAATCCGCGAATTAACCGGCAGAGACAGCCTTGACCTTTCGGAAAAGAATCTTGCCATCGAAATATTCGTGCCGGCCAACTCGCCGGTTTCCTCAATTCTTATCGCCCTGGGCTGGCAAAACCAGAGCATGTTTGTGAGATGGAATGCCTACGCCCAGAAAGGACGCTGGTACACCTACCGGGCAGACCTTTCGATGCTGATCGCGCTGGACAGCTGGCAATATGAAGATTGGTTCCATCCCGCCGCCTTTACCGCGTGGGATGCCCTGAACCTGTTGAAAAACGTCCAGTGGATAGAGGTTCTTGGGAATCCCGTCACCTGGACCCAACCGCAAGGGTCCGCTTACTTTTTAATCGACCAACTGGGCTGGACGCCTTCCGACCCTCTTACCGTTCACGATCCTTCGGTCGATTCGCTGTGGAAGTACGCCAATCCAAGAAACCTGCTGATCGGCTGCACATTCGGCATGGTGGAATCCTCCGATCCGCAATTCCTGCGGTTCGTTTTACAGCAGACCAATTTTCTTATTTCCGAGCAACCCGTCATCTGGCCGGCGACCGAGCCGGCGGGGGATAATTTCGATGCCTTCGTCCAGCAACCATCCGGCATTTTTGAGGATAACCTGAGCGGACGGTTGGGCAGCCCGGCAATGCGTTACCTGGTCTATTACCCTCCGGATTGGCTGAAAACAAAAAGTTACGACCAGACGAAAACCATCCTGGAGAACTGGGTGCGCGCCTGGGTGAGCCGGAATAAGGGCAAGAACAAGATCTGGTTCCTATTTTCCGAATCACTCCGCTATGACATCGGGTGGACCACCTATCAAGGGCTGGGGTTGAAAGATCGAAACCAATCCCCGCAGAATTGGGGAAACAATTATTCCCCCTTCGCCGACTCGCCCTCGGATGTGACGATGATCGAAGATGCCTTCCGCGTGGCTCATGAGGCCGACCCGCAGGCGTGGCTCTACCTTATCGACGGCGCGTGTGAGGAGAAGGGGCAGGCGAAGGCGGACGCCCTATACAACCTGGCCGCCAGGCTGGTGAAAGATGGCGTGCCGGTCAACGGGGTCGGTCTGGAAGGGCATTTATTCATTGGCCCGGATAACAAAATCCACGACGCGGCGCTCCTGCCCTACGCACTTGCCTTCGATCCCACCAACGGTCTGACGGGGATTGCCGCCAACGTCGACCGCTACCAGGCATTGGGGCTGGATGTGGTCTTCTCGGAAGTGGATGTACCCATCCACCTGGCGGATATTGATGCCTCCCCCGCCGGGCAGCAGAAACTGGCCGAACGGCTGCAGATCCAGGCGGAGGTGTATCGCAGCCTGATGCACATCGCACTGACCCACTCGAACATGCCGGCATTCAGCTTTTTTGGTAGTTGGGTGGACCAATTTTCATGGTTGTCGAGCGATCCAGATCCCGTCAAGCAACGCTATGGAGATCCTGGCATCTTTGACGTGGATTACAAGCCGAAACCGGCGTACTACGCCCTGCTGGATGAATTGAAGAACGGGTAATGAACCAGGGAAAGGGCAATCGAGATGAAAACCGAATTCTCCCGGCGGAATTTTCTCAAGATGTCGATGCTGGGCCTCGGCTCGGCGTACCTGGCGGCCTGCGGGCGGCTCGCACCACCCACACCCACCAGCCTTCCAACCGCAGCCATGACGGCGACCCCCACGCTCACCCGCATACCAACCATTCCCGCAACAGAAACGCCAACAAATACCCTCGAGCCATCCGCCACTCCAACACCCACTCCTGACCCGGCCTATGCCTTCGACGGCAGCATCTCAAGAAAGGTGCTGGAAAAATACCTGTCCCGCTCCATCTGCATGCAGGCGCTTCTGGAAGGATGGGGGAATGAGGACGATAACATCCGCATGCTCTTGAACATTGGGGCGAAATTCGCCGGCCGGACGATATTGGTCTGGGGACAGGAAAGCACGCTGCCCGGTTTACTGCCGATGGCGAAGCAATATGCAGATAGGATCCATGCACTTGACCCGGATATGGTCCTCCAGGCAGCCATATTTGAGATCATAACAACGGATGTCGAGAAACTACCTGTTCCCGATTGGGTTTTCAGCGCATTCGATCTGCAGCCGGAAACGCGGAATTTCCGCTATTCACCCATGCTTTACCAGAATGGCTTTGAGCGTGACAATTGGGGCAGTGGTTCATCCGTACCGGATATGAGCCAGCTGGAAACAAGGCTGTGGTTCTACTATGCCGCCAGGTCCTACATCGACACTGGAGTTGAAGCAGTCCACTTTGGCAATATTGACATGATGGATCAAAACGATCGCGACCATGCACACTATTGGGATATGATGAGCCGGGTACGCGCCTACGCGGCCACGAATGCACGCCGGCACATGGTTCTATGCGACGGGGTTACTGCTGGCGGGGGAGTGGTGCTCCCTAATGGCAGACTTCTCTTAGATTTGCATTCCTACCCGCTGCGCATTGACGAGGTGCCGGGCAAGCCGGAAGAGGGTGTATTGAGGTTTGGGTACAATAATGCCATTTACGGGCGCAGCAAGGGCGGCATCACGCCCAGCGGATGGAGCTGTACCAGCCTGCCCTACATGGCAGAAATGGATAATTATGATACGAGCGCACATCCAGGCCAGAACGTCGGCGGGTTCTGGGTGTGGGGATATGACGAAATAGGTTGGTTTGCACATCAAACGGAGCAGTACCGGAATGACTGGCTGCGATATGCGTGGAATTGGATAAGAACCAACGACCCCAACGGTCATCTCCAGATGCCCGGAGCGCGTGTTCTTGGGACACCGGGAAAAATGTACCGGGCGAACATGGTAAGCCAGGCAGTTCCGGATGGGTACAACCAGGAGGAAACCATCAAGCAGATATGGAATGAAGATTAATAGCAGGGATTTGGCTTGGGATAAAAGAATAGGATACTGAAGGATAAAAAGAAACAAGGAAGAGAAATGTAAACAGGCTGCCCAACACCGGGGGCAGGCGAGCCTGGCCACCCTTTAAGGCCGGGTGCCCTGCAAAGAGCGCAGGATAAACAGGCAGGCGGACAGCGGCTGCAGCGCCTCTTGACAGCAGCGGGATTGGCAGAAAGAGGATGCATTGTATAATACCAATTAATCCACGAATGACTTTATTAGCAACCCTCCGGTTCGCATCTTATAGTCCGGTAATATCCACTGGCAGGAGCGAATATGACCGATCTTCGTAACAAAGCATTCCCAACCCGAGCAGTACATGCCGGCGAAAGAACAAAGCAAGGAAACTACAGCCCCGTCACCACATCGATCGTACCCAGCGTAAGCTACGTTTACCAAAGCATGGATGATCTGGATGCCGTTTTTGCCAATACCCAGCCCGGCTATATATACTCACGTTACACCAGCCCAACAGTGACTGCCTTCGAGAACGCCGTTGCCAACCTAGAAGACGGTGAAGCAGCGCTTGCATTCGCTTCAGGCATGGCTGCGGTCCAGGCCGCCCTGCTCTCGGCAGGTGTGCATGCCGGGACAAGTGTGGTTTCTGCCTTCGACGTCTATGGCGCCACCCATAGCCTGCTGACGCACTTCTTCGCCAGCATGGGGGTGAGCACAAGAATGGTGGATGTAAGCGACCTGGCCGCCGTTGAGACTGCCCTCAAGGAATCAAACCCATCCGCATTATTTGTGGAGACGATTTCGAATCCCCTGCTAAAAGTGGCGGATATTCCGGCTTTAGCAAAGCTGGCCCATACCTACGGAGCCCAGCTTCTCGTAGATAATACCTTTGCCAGCCCCTATTTGTTCCGTCCTCTCAATCATGAAGCGGATTATGTAATTCACAGTGCAACCAAATACCTGGCCGGCCATGGGGATGTATTAGCCGGCATCGTAATCACATCAGCGGCCAACCGGGCTCGCATGTTCGAGACCAACAAGCTGACAGGCAGCACGCTCGGTGCATTCGAGGCCTGGCTGGCTTTACGCGGGTTGAAAACCCTGCCTCTGCGTGTACGTCAACAATGCAGCAATGCCCTCCAAATAGCCGAATGGCTGGCTTGCCGTCCTGAAATAGCACGCGTCAATTATCCCGGCCTGCTAACTCACCCGCAACATGAACTAGCCCAGCGTCTGTTCAATAATAATGGATCGGGTGGCGTCTTATCCTTTGAGATCAGGAATGCTGGACGTACAGACGTATTCCATTTCATGGAAGCCTTGCAACTCTGTCTCCCTGCCACCTCATTGGGTGACATCTACACTCTCGTGTTACATCCAGCCACTTCCTCCCACCGTTCGCTTAGCGCTGCGGAACGGGAGCAAGTCGGCATCAGTGAGGGACTCCTACGTCTTTCAACTGGTATTGAAGAATCCATCGATATCCAGTCAGACCTGGAACAAGCCCTAGAAAAATTGAAGTTGTAATCGTGTGCAAGAAGAAGTCGTGTAAATCCCCATAAAGAGGAGGCGAATCGATGACAACATGGACGAAAGACGAGCTCACCATGATCGGAAATGCAGAAGAGTTACGGATCGCGTCACTTCGACGCGATGGCACACTTCGAAAACCGGTGACGATCTGGGTGGTCCGCCTCGGCGATGACCTGTACGTCCGGTCCGTGAACGGGCGCACCTCCGCCTGGTTCCGTGGCACCCAGGAACTGCACGAAGGACACGTCCGGGCAGGCGGCGTGGACAAAGACGTCGCCTTCGTGGACGCCGACCCCGACATCAACGACCAGATCGACGCCGCCTACCGGACCAAGTACCAGCGCTATGCGGCAAAGATCATCAGGTCCATCATTAGTCCCCAGGCGCGATCCGCGACGATCAAACTCGTGCCGCGCCCGACAGGCGCGTAGTCACTTTCGAAAAATCGTCTGCTCGTAACAAGCTAAAAGTTTAGAAAACGGTGCGCAGGGACTGCACCCCTACCCGGACGGCGGTGAGTGTGGCTTTGTCCAGGGAAGTGAATTATAGGGGTAATCCTAGACGCAGCCCCGGCTTTTCGCTTCCTCCAGGATCTCCCGGGTGGCGGTGGCGCCTATACGGGTCACTCCCAACGCACGTACCCGCAGCAGATCGTCCAGGGTGCGTACGCCTCCAGCCGCCTTGACCTGTACAGCGGCGGCAGAATGTTCCCGCATCAGGCGCAAAGCGTGGTCCGTCGCTCCCAGGTAGGAGTAAAAGCCGTTGGGCTGTTTCACAAACCCGTAACCGGTGGAGGTCTTCACAAAAGCAACGGCATACCCTGAGCAAATTTCGCACAACCTGATGATATGGGCATCCCCCAGGTAGTCGTTTTCGAAAATGACTTTCAGGATGGCTCCGCCACCCACAACCACCGCGTTGATCGTCCTGATCTCGTCCGAGACGTATTCCCAATCCCCGCTGAGAACCTTGCCAATATTGACGACCATGTCAATTTCCGAGGCCCCGGCCGCGACCGCTTCCTGCGCTTCCAGAATCTTGATGAGGGAGGTACTGTTCCCGTGCGGGAAAGCGATGACCGCACAGACGCCCACTTCCGAACCGTCCAAAATGCTTTTAGCCATTTTGACGGCGTACGGCTTGATACAGGCAGTCGCCACGTCGTAATTGCGGGCCAGTTCACAGCCGGATGCAATGGCCTGGTCTGTCAATGCCGGATGGAGGAGAGAGTGGTCGATCATTTTGGATAAGGATTTGAGACTCGGCCTGGTTTCCATAGTTGTCTATCCTTCCAACGTGGTCCCGCCATGCGTGAGAACGTAGAAACTACGGTTATCATCGTGGACGAAATCGGTAACGAAATAGCCGGCTGCAAATAGGTTCTCAAAGACTTCACGGGTATAGAAACGCCAATCGCGCGCCAGGGACAGATCCCTGGCTTTCAGAGACTGGAAATCGGTGGGGATCTCGACGAGCAAGAGAGTCCCTGCCAATGTCAGAATATCCTCAGAGGAGGGAGCCACGAATCCCCGTTCCGGGTGCGCTTCGAGCAGGGTTGCCTCGGCGAGGCGATACTGATCGAGGGTCAGAAATGGTCGTGAACGCCGGCTGAGGCGCCGTTTTACCCGTTCCGTATTCAACCACCAGTCGACCTGGAACCGGTCGGATGGCAGACCGGCGTTCAGGCCGTCGCGCATTTCGCCATATTCAGAACGCAGGTATGTGTTGGAGACCGCGCCCAGGCGAGTGATATTCAGATGGGCGTTGCGACTGAGCAGAGGGTCGAACGTCCAGGTGATCCGGTCGAGGCCCTGCTTACGGACCATCTGCCATTGGGCGCGTTTGAGGGCAAAACCAATGCCTCTCGAGCGCCAATCCGGATGGACAGCCAGGATGTGCGAGTGATGCTTCAGGCGTGGACCTTCAGGTGTTGAATAGAAACCGGGGAAGCCAAAGGATACACCCACGAGGTCATCCTCAACGAATGCACCAATCACCAACCCGCCATTATGAACAGCCGCCAGGAGGATGGTTATCGGCAAGACCTCGATCTCGGGACCCGGCCAGACCAGCCGTTGCAAGTCCTCAACGGCTGTCATCTGCTCAGGCGTCTCGATAACGCGGATGGTCCACTCAGGCATGGCGGGTAAGCATGGCACGGAACAGGTCACGCCTCCAATGACCGCCGCGCAAGTAGTCCAGGCGGGAAGTGAAGCGTGCCGGCATGAAGCCAAACAGACGGGGAATGGAATTCACCGGGCAGGTGCGATTGACAGCCAGGTAATCCATCCAGAAGATCGAGGTTGGGAAGCGCGGGGAGAGGAATTCCATAAGAATGGTCAGTGCACGCATGGATTGCGTCGGCCAATTAACGAGAAGGCGTGGTTGTCGGGTAACTTCCATGATTACGCCAATCATCTGGCGAAGGCTGAAGTATTCGCTCCCACCGATCTCACAGGTCCGGTTGAGCATTTCCGGGTTATCCAGCGCCCAGATGAGACAGGTGACCACATCCTCAACCCAGAGTGGCTGGACAAGCGTCTCGCCCCTGGAGGGCAAGGGCAGAAAACCGGGAGCAACTGCCAGTAACATCGCCAGACCAGTGGTGAATTCGTCCCCGGGGCCGAAGAGGATCGAGCCGCGCAGGATGGTGTATGGAACGCCCGATTTGCGGATATATTCTTCGGCAATGCCCTTGGCCTTGAGCACGGGGAAGCCAGCCGCCCGGTCTGCACCCAGGTGACTCAAATAAAAAAAACGTCCTACGCGTGCGTCTGCGGCGGCTTCACACATATTACGAGTACCGTCAATATCCACAGCCTGCAAGTTGGCGCCCCCACCTTCCCCTTCCCCGCCGGCCAGATGGTAGATTGCATCCACATCCTTCATGGCAGCACGCAAGCCACGCACGTCCTTGAGGCTGGAGACAGCCACTTCCACTGCGACGCCTTTAGGCAGGCGGGGCGTGTAGCGTGAGGGCCGCAGCAAAATGCGGACCTGGTGGCCAGATTCGACCAGTTGACGGGTAAGAGACCGGCCGATAAAGCCGGTCCCGCCGGTGAGCAGAATCATCGGGCGAATTATAACTGCATACCCTGCCCATGGTGCAGACCGGTTCGTCCCTGGCAGGATTACTCTACCAATACCCTTGACAAAAATCACGGGCCGCCTATAATTCCGCCCGATATGATTAGATTGGAACTCCATCGAGACCTGTCCCGCCACTGCCCCGGATCGCACGTTTTGTTTTCATTTTAGAGAGCCGTTTTATACGGCTCTTTTTTTTCGGTTTTTGACAATCAACCATGCTGAAAATCCCCGGACTGATCGACCCGCACGTCCATATGCGCGAACCCGGTGCCACCCACAAGGAAGACTGGGATACCGGTACATCCGCCGCGCTGGCAGGCGGCGTGACCATGCTCCTAGCCATGCCGAATACCACGCCACCCATCTTCGACTCCGAGACCCTGCACCTGGCACTGGAAGCCGCGCATTCCAAGGCCCGTTGCGACTACGGACAATACCTGGGCGCAGGTCCCGATAACGCAGGCACTGTTGCAGCGCTGGCCCACCAGGCTGCCGCCCTTAAAATGTACCTCGATAGCACTTATGGTCAATTACGCCTGGATGATATGACGCTCTGGATGCCGCATTTCGAGAAATATCCAAAGGAATTTCCCATCGTGGTGCATTCCGAAAGCCGCAGTATGGCCGCGGCGATCTTATTTGCCGCGATCTACGACCGGCCGATCCACATTGCCCACATCTCCCTGAAAGAGGAAATCCTGCTCATCAAGGCGGCCAAACGAGGTGGGATAAAGGTCACGTGCGAGGTCTGTCCCCAGCATTTGTTCCTTTCCAAGGAGGACATTCCGGCCTCATCACCAACCCCTCTCCCTTCAGGGGAGGTATCCCCACATGCGGGGCGCTACTCGGTGCGCCCGCAGTTGGCCACGCGAGAGGATGTGGGGAGCCTGTGGGCCAACCTGGATGTCATCGACTGTTTTGCCACCGACCACGCCCCGCACACCCTGTCCGAGAAGGACAGCGAGAATCCCCCGCCCGGTTTCCCTGGATTGGAAACGCTGCTGCCGCTTTTGCTGACCGCCGTCAGCGAAGGGCGATTAACTATCGAGGATATCCTGCAAAAATCCGTGATAAACCCGCGCCGGATCTTCCACCTGCCGGAACAGCCCGAGACCTGGGTCGATTTGGATGAGGATGCCACCTATGAAATTCACGCCGCTGAAATGCACTCTCGCTGTGGCTGGACGCCTTTCGAAGGCCGACGAGTCAAAGGCAGAGTCAGAAAGGTGGTACTGCGCGGCAGGGAAGCATATAAAGACGGGAAGATCCTTGTCGAGAGAGGTTACGGGAAAAATGTAAGAGCGTAAAAAAACAGGAGCAAAATTTGCAATCTTCAAAAAATAATAAGAATCATTCATAAAAAGGAGTAACCCATGCCAACCCAACACAATATGTCCCACCTGCCCTTCGGCGACCACAAAAACGCGCCCTGGTACGGCAAGGATATCCTCTCGGTCAAGCAGTTCGGCCGCGAAGACCTGGAGTATATCTTCGCCGTATCGCACGAGATGCACGACATGGTCGACCATATCGGCACATTCGACCTGCTCAAAGGCAAGATCCTGGCCAACCTGTTCTACGAACCCTCCACACGCACCTCCTCTTCGTTCACTGCCGCCATGGAACGGCTGGGCGGCTCGGTCATCCCGATCAATGACGTGAAGTACTCGTCCGTGGCAAAAGGCGAAAACCTGGCGGATACCGTGCGCACCCTGGAGTGCTATGCAGACGTGATCGTCATCCGCCACCCGGAAGTCGGTTCGGCGGCCATCGCCGCCAAGGCAGCCCGCAAGCCGGTCATCAACGCCGGAGATGGGATCGGCGAACACCCCACCCAGGCCCTGCTGGACGCCTTCACCATCCGGGAGGAACTCGGCCGCCTGGACGGCCTGACCATCACCCTGCTGGGCGACCTGAAGCATGGCCGAACCGTGCATTCGCTGGCGCGCCTGCTCTCGCTCTACAAGGTCAAGCTGAACTACGTCGCCCCCGACATCCTGCGCATGCCTGCCGAACTGATCGACGAACTCAATGCGAAAAGCGTGGAACAAACCGAGTACACCACGCTGGAGGCCTGCCTGCCAGAGACCGATGTGCTGTACGTGACGCGTGTCCAGAAGGAACGCTTCACCGACGAGGCCGTTTACGAGTCCGTCAAGGGCGCCTATGTGATCGACCCCAAGGTCCTGAAAGCTGCCAAGGAGACGCATGATCGTGATGCACCCGCTGCCGCGCGTCGGAGAGATTTCCATGGAAGTGGACGACGATCCACGCGCCGCATATTTCCGCCAGATGGAATACGGCTTATACGTTAGAATGGCTCTGCTGGCGATGGTCTTAGGAAAGGCGTAGTCAGAAGAGAGCAACGGGAAACGAGTAATTTGCCAGCGTGTTTCCCGCATCCGAAAATCTGTAATCATTCCTAGTGTCCCGCCCTGGAGAGCCATGGAAACCTTCTTCTCTTTTCTTGCCAAACGCGTGGAGGATTGCTCCTCCCTACTCTGCGTGGGACTCGACCCACATCCCGCCGACCTGCCCGCTCCCACTGCCGAAGCAGCCCGTACTTTCTGCCTGCGCATCATTAAGGCGACCGCAGCCTACGCGGCCGCCTTCAAGCCCAACGCGGCCTTCTTCGAACTCTACGGCCCCGACAGGCTGGGCTGCGCTGAAGGATGTCATAGAGGCTGTACAGGCCGAGTCCGACCGAATGGGTTCGATGATCCCGGTCATCCTGGATGCCAAGCGCGGAGATATCGCCTCGATCGCCGAAGCATATGCCAAATCGGCGTTTGAGTCGCTGGGCGTGCATGCCATCACGCTGAGTCCATACCTGGGTAAGGATTCGATTGATCCATTCCTGGCCTATAAGGAAAAGGGTGTGTTCCTACTTTGCAAAACCTCCAACCCGGGTGCGGTGGACGTGCAAGATCTGCTCTGGCCCTCCGCCCCACTCCTGGCGTGGCCACCCAGCAAGAGGCTGGGGGTAAGGATGGTGTGAGGGGAGAATACTTATATGAACATATCGCCCAGCTCGCCCAGGCCTGGAACACCGGCAACAACATCGGCATCGTTGTCGGCGCGACCCAACCCGAAGCGCTGAAACGCATCCGGTCCATTGCGCCCGAACTGTGGTTCCTCGTACCGGGCGTGGGTGCCCAGGGTGGGGACCTGGAAACAGCACTGCATGCCGGGCTACGAACGGACGGGAAAGGCATGCTGGTGAATGTTTCGAGGACAATCTCGCGTGCAGAAAATCCTAAGCTGGCAGCAGCAAAGTTGCGGGATGAAATGGTGCATGTACTCAGGGAACGTGAATTAATGAATAAGGGAACTGAATCCCATCCCGTTAACACTATCCCCAATCAACCGATTCCTGATTCCTTCTCCTCTCTCGCTGACGGGCTCCTGTCGGCCGGCTGCGTCAAGTTTGGTGATTTCACTCTCAAATCCGGATTGCAATCGCCCATCTACATCGATCTGCGCCGCCTGGTCACCTATCCACAATTGCTGACACAGGTGGCAGCTACCTACCTGCCCGTGTTGGAAAAACTGGAATTCGACCGTCTGGCAGGACTCCCATATGCCGCCATCCCAATCGTAACGGCGATCAGTTTGCAGGCAGGATACCCGGTCATATATCCGCGCAAAGAGACCAAGACATACGGCACAAAGGCCGAGATCGAGGGAGAGTACCAAGCCGGAGAAACCGCAGTGGTGGTTGATGACGTGACGACAACGGGCGGGAGCAAATTCGAGGGCATCGGAAAGTTGACCGACGCCGGGCTGAAAGTAAAAGACGTGGTCGTGCTAATCGACCGACAATCCGGGGCAAAGGAAGCTCTAGCCAAGGAAGGTTTCGGCCTGCATGCAGTGATGACGCTCAACGAGTTGCTGGATTATTGGGAAAAGACGGACAAAGTTGAATCAGAAAAGATTGCAGCGACACGCACCTTCCTGAAAGTGAACAAGTAGCAGCGTTCCTTGCATAAAGATTTCCATGCTGCCAGCCATTGCTTTCCCCTATCACGATCCTGATTTGCAGATGTTCCCGCATTTACAGGCCATCCTGCCCGACTTGAAAATCCTTTTCAGGCGGGCGTATATTTGCCCGCCGTTCAACACCAACCAGCATACCACCTTCTTGGACTGGCTGGCCAAAGATGACTTTTTTACCGTTTTCCGGCTTGACCGAGAGACGGAGATTGGCGAACGTTTCGCCCATCTTTATTGGAACACGGCCCAGGTGGCTGATCCCGATGAGATCATCCATCTGGCCTTTATCGACAGGTTGGCTTTTACGCTGCAAAGTCAATACCGTGGGCAGTTCCTGGCTGACGTGAAATCCATCAGTAATGCGGATGTACCTTTGATTTTCCAGCGTTCCGCGACGGCCTGGCGAACGCATCCGCAGAATTATTATGAGATCGAGAGTTTCGTTACAACGATCGGGAAGATCCTGTTTGGGACGTCCCTGGATTACGCCTGGTGTCACCTCGTCGTTCAAGCATCCCACCTGAGAAGAATCCTGCCTCAGATACAGAATCACGATTTGAGCATGGTAGCCGAAATGATCCTATTGCTCCAACCGGATATAAAAACCCAAGAGGTTGACTGGCTTGCCTGGGAAGATCCATTCATCATGTCCCGTGACCCGGAAGAACTGAAACACGAAAGAGAAAACAGCCCTGAGGAAACCCAAAAACGCCTTTCGTATACCTTACCGATGATTGACGCCATGCTTAAATATACCTTGGAACATAATAGCCGGAAATAAATATTTCAAATATTATACCTATGCGCATTAAAAAGTGATTCCCAAGAAGGGAAAGGGGGAAAAGTGTGGTACAACCGTTGTGAGGATTAATTCCTTACAAGGAGTCCGAAATGAAAAAGTCCGCCTTTGAAAATATGGTTGACAGGGCTTTTTGGAGCCTGGAGGCCAAATTTGGATTCAAGAAGATAGAAACCCGTTTTGTAGATCGCACCTGCACTGTTAAATTCAGGAATACCACCACTGAAATCCTCCTGAACTATGAACTTGGGAATACACCCTGGTTGGAGATCTCGGATGCAAACAACCCCGGTAACAAGTCCACGCTCGGATGGCTTCTGGTCGAATTGGGAGTTGACAAAGCTCCCAAACCGGAACAGGCTTTTCGTCCGACCACGTTGAGCGAAGGCACGCTCGAACCCATTCTTCAAAAAATGGGGCAGCAAGTAGTGGACTATGGCGCAGACATTTTAAAAGGGAATTTTAAGATCATGCCCAAATTGCAGGCACGTGCCAGAAAATACGATTTGGACTGCCAACGCTACCTTTCCATCCATAAATCATAACCATCGCATGTATTCCCTTTTTCGCCCCTTTTTTTTCAAACTCGAGCCGGAAACCGCCCACCGCCTCACCCTGCAACTGGTCCGGATGGCAGGCATGCTCCCCCCTCGCGCTGGTTATTGCAGAGCATGTTCAGTGCGCCAGAGAAGCCGGTGGAAGTGTTTGGTTTGAAATTCAAGAATCCCATTGGACTGGCGGCGGGTTACGACAAGGACGGAATTGCCATGCGCGGGCTGGAAACGCTGGGTTTTGGGCATCTCGAAATAGGGACGGTCACGCCGCGTCCGCAACCGGGCAATCCCAGGCCACGTGTTTTTAGGCTGGTCGAAGATCAAGCCGTCATCAATCGCATGGGATTCCCGGGTGAAGGAGCCTCCAGAGTTGCAGGGCGTTTTTCTCCCATTGTCCAGCGGTCACGATCAATTGTCCTAGGTATAAATCTGGGGAAGAACAAAGATACGCCGCTTGAAGAGGCGGCGAATGATTATGTTTCACTGATGAAATCCTTTTCGACCCTGGCAGACTATCTTGCCATCAACATTTCCTCCCCCAATACGGTCGGGCTACGCCGCTTGCAGGGTCGGGATTTACTGGAAAGTTTGCTCCGTGCAATTGCAGAAGAGCGCAGTAGCCTCCTGCTCGGCAGCGGCAGACACCTGCCCATCCTGGTCAAGATCGCCCCGGACCTATCCGAAGCTGAACTCAACGATGCCCTAGATGTCATCCTGCAAACCGGCATGGACGGCGTCATAGCCACCAATACCACCCTGGAGCGTGAAGACCTACGATCCAGCCACCAGAGTGAAACCGGCGGATTAAGCGGCCTCCCGCTGCGGATCCGCAGTGAAGTGGTGTTGAGGCAGGTTTTGAAAAGGTTGAATGGTCGCATCCCGGTCGTCAGCGTGGGCGGAATCATGTCCCCCGCAGATGCCAAACGCCGATTGGATATGGGGGCAGCACTGGTACAGGTCTATACCGGCCTGGTCTATGCCGGACCGGGATTGGTGCAGAAAATCATCCGGGCGGTCTGAGACCGCCCGGAGGTTGCTTATTTGGCAGGACGCAAGGCCGGTTCCGGATGGTCATCCGGACTGGAAAGAACTTCTTCAGGCAAGGAGAACGGGGTATATTTTGCCCCCGTTCCAATACTTCCATAGGGGATATAGAATAATTGCGTCCTGGCTTGACTGCCCTGGTTGATATCTTGATAAGCAAACATAATATAAGTTCCGTCCGGGCTCCAGCGGGCATCCGTGTAGCAGCAGGTGGCTCCCAGAGGAGAGGTCAGTCCGGCAGCCTGTTTTTTATCCAAGTTATAGGTATACAGGTAGCCAAACTGGTATCGGAAAATGCTATTGAGCAGGAAAAGGGATTGGCCATCCCAATCAAAGGACGGGATGACCGAACTTTGACCGCTGCCAGTCCCGAAACCACTCATGGTAAAGCGTGAGCCAGGAAAGTTATCCAGCAGTGGAGGCGCGGTAGTGCTGCAGGGTGTGGCGTTGGTGCATTTGGAAATATCAAAGATGAGGATCAAATCCAACGTTTTGCTGCCACTTGGAGTGAGTGTATCCACAGCAATCTTTTTACCATCACTTGACCAAAGCATACTCTTGGTGGGTGACTGGTTGGCGCCACCGTATGTCAAGCTGCCTTTCATAAGTGCTAATTGCATCCAGGTGCTGGCACCCTTTAGCTGGGCCAGATCGAATGGCACCACATATAGTACATGGTCGAGGCTAATCGCCACCTGCGTGCCGTCGGGTGAAATCCTGAAAGCATCCAGGAAATCCGCCGCGGGGAAACAAGTGACGGTTGTAATTACACCTCCCGGAACCGTCACGGATTGGACGCATTTGCCGCTGATATAATACAGGCTCTGGCCGTCCGGTGACCATTGCAGGTTATGCTTCACCGTGGCATCCTTGGTAAGCGGGCGCAGGTCAGTGCCGTCGGCGTTGATCAACCAAATATCCTTGTTACTCATGAAAGCAATCAAATCTGCACCGCCGACGGAGGTCAGGCCGGACACAGTCGGCGTGAGACTGGAGGCAGGCGTACTGGTGGAGGCCGGTGCCACGCTGGCACTTGGCAGGGCGACCACGGCAGTGGTTGCGCTGGGAACCACAACCGGCAGCGTCGTTGCAGTCTGTATGATGGTTTGAGTTTGGGTTTGTGCAGGGACGGGAGCAGCCAGGAATGGGATCTTATCTTTCAGGAGGACCACTCCTGCGACAACTGCCACGCACAGGACCAGGAGGACCGCTCCCAGGCCAATCCACAGCCCCATATTTCTACGCGGCGCTGACCCAACCTGACCTGGTTCTACTCCTTCCGATTGTGCTGCGTGTCTAGCTATCACCGTTCCCGGGAGGGGTTTCGAAGGCTGTCTGGTTGCCACGGTAGTCCTGGGGGATGACACCATGGTCGCGTCGGATGTTCCCAGGCTCAGGCTTTCGCCTCGGGCCACTGCGCTCAAGGCATCTGCCAGAGACTTTACATCCTGGAAACGCTCATTACGATCCTTCGCCATGGCCTTCTCGATGATGGCTTCGATGTCAGGCGGCAGGTCAGGCTTGACATCCAGGATATGTGGGACTGGGTCAGTGATGTGCTTGACGACCACGCTCATGGGCGTGTCACCGTGGTAGGGTTGCTGGCCGGTCAGCATCTCGAACAGGATGACACCCAGCCCATAGATATCGCTGCGGCCATCAATGCCCTCCCCTTGAGCCTGTTCGGGGCTCATGTAAGCCGGTGTACCGACGATTGCGCTGCCCGTAACGTTTGTCTGCGATTCGGAAAGTTTGGCAATGCCAAAATCAGAGATATACGGTTCGTTAAATTGATCGAAGAGGATGTTCCCGGGTTTCAGGTCGCGGTGGATGATGCCCTTGGCATGTGCATCATCCAGAGCGGGGGCAATGTGTGTCAGGATGCGGGCCGCCTCCTGGACAGTCATTGGCCCCTTTTTCATCCTGTCGGAGAGCGAGCCACCGGTCATGTAACGCATGACAAAGTAAGGCTGTCCCTCCTCCTCACCGAAATCGTAGACCGGCACGATAGCCGGGTGTTCGAGCATGGCGATGGTCTTGGCTTCGCGCTCGAAACGGGTGCGGAATTGCAGGTCGTGCAACATCTCACGCGGCAGAACCTTGAGTGCCACCTCGCGCTCGAAGCGCGGGTCGTAGGCATGGTAGACGGTGGCCATGCCGCCGCGGCCGATCTCAGCCTTGATCTCATAACGTCCGAACTTTTGTGGCTCCATGAGCTCCCTTGCTCCTTGCGTCGATAGTTAAACTCGCCTGTGACGAATGACCCTTAATGGACAGGATCCTGGTTCCCTTAATCACGCCATACATGATATCTCAATAAAGCGGGGAGTGGAGGGTATGCAGAAAACGAATCTGCCCGCGCGACTCCGGCCTCTCCCATTTATCAAGCAAAAACTGCAATCCCTTGTAGTATAGCAATGGATAAGAGGAAACGCAAGAATTTGGTATAATTTCCCTGCCGCCCCAGTAGCTCAAATGGACAGAGCAGAGCACTCCTAAGGCTAAGGTTGTGGGTTCAATTCCCGCCTGGGGCATTGATAAAAAATTATAATGATGTTTTAATAATAAGTACTTGCTTTTTTTTTGACTTTCATGTATTATATAGTCACGAACAGTTGGGTGCCCCCCTCACCCAGCTGTTCGTGCTTTTTATGGAAATTCCCGACCCTTGGCGGGAATTTTATTTTCAGAAGGAGACTTTATGGAAATTCGTATCGCTGTGGTCAGCTTACGGTCCGAAGACGTGCCCGCCAGTGTGCACTTCTACCGGGACGTAATCGGATTGCCATTCCAGGCGCACATCGCCGGCGACCGTCCACACTTCGACCTGGGCGGCACTTACCTGACCATCCTGCGCGGTCGACCGGCCCCGCCTTTGGATCCGGAGCCGCGTTTCCCGGTGGTCGCCTTTTCTGTCCCGGATCTGGATGCAGCCGTGGAAAGATTACATTCCCACTCATTGGACCTGCCATGGGGTATTGAAACCAATGCTTCCGGGCGGTGGATGATGCTGCATGACCCAGCCGTGAATTTAATTGAATTGGTCGAATTTAAACAGTCGTGAGACCAGTTCACTCTCGTAACGGGAACTCCCTCCAGGAGTAAAGTAAATATCCAATACTAGGCGGCTGGTAACTGCATGATTTATCAAAGGACTTCGGAGCAATAATAAGATCATGGGTTGGACTATAATTGAATTTGCTTAAGGTTCATTTCCGTGGAGGCTATACCATGACTCTTGACGTGACAGCCATCCGAAGCCAGTTTCCTTCCCTCAACCGGCCATCAGTTTTTTTTGACAACCCTGGGGGTACGCAAATCGCCAAGCAGTCTCTTGAGGGCATGAACAGATATCTGCTGGAATGCAATGCCAACCATGCTGGTGCCTTCGCCACCAGCATCGCCTCAGATTCTGTTTTATACGAAGCCCACCGTGCCATGGCGGATTTCTATAATGCCAGCAGTCCGGATGAGATCATTTTCGGCAACAACATGACCACATTCACATTTTCCATCAGCCGCTCGATATCGCGCGAATGGCGGGAGGGCGAGGAAATTGTGGTTACCCGGCTTGACCACGATGCCAACGTGACCCCGTGGATATTGGCAGCACAGGAGAGGGGATGTAAGGTTACCTGGGTGGACTTTAACCTGGAAGACGGGACCCTGAAATTGGATGAATTGCATAAAGCATTGGAACGGAAACCGCGCCTTTTGGCAGTTGGGTATGCTTCCAACTCGCTGGGAACCATCAACCCACTGGCAAGAATAATTGAAATGGCACACGCTGTGGGTACATTGGTCTATGTGGATGCCGTCCAATATGCTCCGCACGGATCCATCGACGTACAAAAATTGGATTGCGATTTTTTGATTTCTTCAGCCTATAAATTTTTTGGAACCCATGCAGGCATCCTATACAGCAGGCGTGAAATCCTGGAGCAATTGTTTGCCTACAAAGTGCGCCCGGCTACGAATGATTTGCCGGGAAAATTCGAAACAGGCACACAGAATCACGAGGGTATCGCGGGTGTGCTTGGAGCCATTGAATATTTCGAATGGGTCGGCAAGGAATTTGGGGGAAGACAAGCCGGAGGATTGGAGGGGGAAGATGTCACTAATCGCCGCATGAAACTGCAGCAGGCGATGGTTGCCATCCACACATATGAGACCGAACTCAGCCGGGCGCTGCTCAAGGCATTGCGATCCATTTCAGGCTTAACACTGTATGGCCTGGCGGATGCCCGCCGTCTGGAGGAACGTGTGCCCACATTTTCCTTCCGCCTAAACGACCTGCCCCCGCGCCTGATTGCCGGGAAATTGGCCCAGGAGGGTATTTATGTTTGGGATGGAAATTATTATGCGATCAACGTGACCGAGCAGCTTGGATTGGAAAATAAAGGTGGGATGGTCCGCGTGGGAGCGGTCCATTACAACACGCTCCAGGAAGTGGAACGATTGAAGAACGCATTGATGAAAATCAGTGAGGAGAAAAAACATGGATAAGGCACAACCTCCTGACACGCCGCACTGGGGTTCCACAGCCAAACTTGTGGTGTCCCTGACGGTGGTGCTTATCTTGGGCGCGCTCCTGGTACGCTTTCGATTTATCATCGGCCCGATATTGATGGCGTTCGTGCTTGCCTATCTTTTACACCCGCTGATCACATTCCTGGAAAAAAAAGTGCACTTTTCGTGGGGATTGGGGGTCAATTTAGTATACGTTGTCATCATCGTAATCCTGCTTACCTTGATCACCTGGGGCGGGGTGGGCCTGATCGGGCAGATCCAGAACCTGATCGTCGCAGTCCAGAACTATATCAACGGTCTGCCTGACTTCATTGCAAGTCTTTCCCACAAGGTGGTCATGCTGGGACCTTTCCGGTTCGACTTCTCAACATTTGACTGGTCGATCGTCGGCCAGCAAATCCTGTCTTATGTTGAACCGGCCCTTGGCCAGTTGGGAGGACTGGTCGGGACGCTGGCCAGTGGAGCAGCAACCACACTCGGATGGACGTTATTTGTAGTGGTGGTCTCTTACTTTTTCCTGTTGGAAAGCAGCGGGATACGACATGGAATCCTGCATTTCGACATTCCGGGGTATACGGAGGATATCCAAAAGATCACCCGCCGGCTGGGACGCATCTGGAACGCATTCCTGCGCGGCCAGGTGATCATTTTCTTCTCCAAGGTCATCACCTACACTATATTAATGAGCATCCTGGGAGTTCATTACGCCATCCCGGTAGCCTTGATTGGCGGGTTTGCCGGTTTCCTGCCTTATGTTGGTGCAGCCATCAACTACGTCGTAATCGGCCTGGTCACCTACTTCCAAGGCGCCAACCCGTACGGAATTGCACCACTGACGTATGCGATCATTGCCATTGTGGTCGCCCTGCTGATCGACCAGGTTCACGACAACCTGGTATCCCCACGCTTAATGGCGCAGACGCTGAAAGTCCATCCGGCTTTTGTGCTGATTGCCGCCCTCATCGCTGCCAACCTGCTCGGCATCCTGGGTATCGTCATCGCGGCACCCCTGCTGGCAACGTTGCAATTGTTTGGCCGGTATACCATGCGCAAGATGCTTGACGAAGACCCCTGGCCGGCCTCGGAAGAAACCCTGCCTCCGCTGCCGATGACACATCCGTTGCAAAGGCTGCGTACCTGGCTGGCAAAGCGCACAGGCATCCGTCCAGAATCAGGAAAAAAACCACCCCAAAGCAAGGGGAGCGGGTAGGGGCCGATTGTTCCGGCTGAGAGCCGCCTGCAATTCTTGAGATGCAATTCAAACGACAAGTCCGTATAATGGAGATATCGAAAAGGAGATTTTAAATGCCCAAGACTGATACTGAACCCAAGACAGAAACCCTGGCCGAAACAGAGAGCTACATGGCCTGGAAAGCCGAAGAACCGGATGGCGAGACTACCTATCACCTGGAACTCAACAACGTCACAGTTCATTTCTTTAAAGAAGAATGGGATGAGTTTCTTGTACTGGCGAACGCCCTTAAATAAACCTAATGAAGCTCAATAATGTCATAACTGACGTCCCCGGGATCGAAGTCGGCCATTCCCAGGATGAGCAGGCCCTGACCGGTTGTACGGTAATATTGTGCCGGAAGGGTGCAGTCGGTGGGGTGGATGTGCGCGGCAGCGCCCCCGGGACGCGCGAGACCGATCTACTGAACCCGATCAACCTGGTGGATAAAGTCCACGCAGTAGTTCTGGCGGGCGGTGCGGCGTTCGGCCTGGATGCCGCTTCGGGTGTGATGAAATACCTGGCGGAACAGAAGATCGGCTACAGCCTGGGGACAAACCGGGTGCCAATCGTCCCGGCCGCGATCCTTTTCGACCTGGACCTGGGCAAGTCCACCCGGCACCCGGACGCGGAAATGGGCTATGAGGCGGCAGCCTCCGCCAAAGCCGGCCCGGTAGCCGAGGGTAACATTGGCGCTGGAACGGGGGCCAGTGTGGGGAAGATTTTCGGCATGGGTGGGGCGATGAAGTCCGGCCTGGGCACGGCCAGCCTGGCGATGGGAGGCGGTGTGATCGTCGGCGCCATCGTGGCAGTCAACGCTTTCGGGGATGTGCTCGACCCGGCCTCCGGCCAGATCATCGCCGGGGCGCGTCCCACAAAACTCGGACCGGTGAAACTGGGCGGTGAGGGCTCTTTTGCAGACACGCTGCAGGTGATGCAAACGCTGGCGGGCCGGACGATCATGAGGCTTGCCACCGGCAGCAACACCGTCATTGCAGTGGTAGCCACCAACGCAAAATTCGACAAAGCCCAAGCAACCAAGGTGGCCCAGATGGCGCAGGATGGGCTGGCGCGCGCAATCCGCCCGGCGCATACCATGCTGGACGGCGATACGGTCTTCGCACTCGCCACCGGGCAGAAGAAAGCTGACGTGAGCAGCGTGGGGGCATACGCCGCCGAGGCGCTGGCACAGGCCATTCTCAGAGCAGTCAGGGCGGCGAAACCGGCAGGAGGCCTGCCGGCGATCAACTTGTGAGAGCCTTCATTTCACCTCCCATCCACCAATCCCGCCGAAGTCAAGCAGATTGGTGGATTTTCGTCAGTTGACTTTAGCCTCATTCTTATCTATACTTTATCCATGCTTGCGCGTGTCTATTCCTGTGCCGTCATCGGGCTGGATGGCGTGGTGGTCGAAGTGGAAGTGGACTACACCTCCGGCTTTCCGGGCATGACGATCGTCGGTCTGCCGGACGCCGCCATCCAGGAAAGCCGCGAACGCGTCCAGGCGGCCGTACGCAACGCCGGGGTACCCTACCCGCGCAAGCGCCTGGTTGTCAACCTGGCACCGGCCTCGGTCCGCAAGGAGGGCCCGTCATACGACCTGCCCATCGCGCTGGGTGTTCTGCTCTACACAGGCATGTTGCCTCCCGGAGCTGCCGAAGGGATGCTGGTGGTGGGCGAACTCTCCTTAGACGGAGCTGTCCGGCATGCGCGCGGGGTGCTGCCGATGGCCGCCACGGCCCGACAAGCCGGTTTCAAGCGGATCGTAGTCCCCGAAGCGGATGCGGCCGAAGCCGCATTGATCCCCGACCTGGAAGTCATCCCGGTAGGTTCACTGGCCGCGTTGTACAACCACCTGGCAGGACGCAAGCCCATCCCGGCCTATACCCGGATCGAAATCGAGGATGCCCCGCTTTTTCCGCCGACGGATTTCAGTGAAGTCAAAGGCCAGGAACATGTCAAGCGCGCCCTCGAAGTGGCGGCGTCCGGAGGGCATAATGTCCTTATGATGGGACCGCCCGGCGCTGGAAAGACACTTCTGGCACGCGCCTTGCCGGGCATCCTGCCGAAAATGTCCTTTGAAGAGTCACTGGACGTGACCCGCATCTATTCCGTGGCCGATCAATTGCCCTCCGAAACACCCTTATTACGTAACCGGCCATTCCGCGCTCCGCACCATACCATCAGCCATGCCGGCCTGGTGGGGGGCGGCAACTGGCCGCATCCTGGCGAGATCTCACTCGCCCATCACGGGGTGCTTTTCCTGGATGAACTGCCCGAATTCGGGATGCGCGTGCTGGAAGTGCTGCGCCAGCCACTCGAAGACAAAGTGGTAACCATCAGCCGGGCGCAGGGTTCGCTGACCTTCCCGGCCAATTTCCAACTGGTCGGCGCAATGAACCCGTGCCCGTGCGGGTATTATGGCGACCCGGTCAAACCATGCACCTGTTCGAACATGGTGGTGAGCAAGTACCAAAAGCGCATTTCCGGCCCGCTGCTGGACCGCATTGACATCCACGTGGAAGTGCCGCGCGTGGAGTATGAGAAACTGTCGGATGCGCGCTATGGGGAGTCGAGTGTAAAGGTGCGGGAAAGGGTCGAAGCGACGAGGGAGAGACAGAGGGAACGCTTTGCTGATGATGGTAAGTGCGGACAGCCGTCCGCCCCTACCTGCAACGCGGATATGCGCCCGGCGGAAGTGCGCAAGTTCTGCTCCCTGGATGAGACCGGCAAAAACCTAATGCAGTCGGCCATGAACCAATTGCAATTATCGGCGAGGGGGTATCACCGGGTCTTGAAGTTGGCGCGCACCATCGCCGACCTGGCCGGGAGTGAGAACATTCAGCCGAGTCACCTGGCGGAGGCGTTGCAGTATAGGCCGAGAATGAATATGATATAAGGGAAACAAGGTTGCAATCCAAGGTTGTGCACCGGCTCTTCGTGCGCCGGTATGGGCGAGGCAAGCTCCCGCAGAAGAGAACTGCGGGACAAGTTGGAGGCCTGCTCGCGCGAGCAGAAGCTCTTCAATATCGGCCCAGGCTGAATATGATATAAGGGAAATGGGGAAGGTGATAAGTTGTTATTTGAACCGCTTAAATGCGGGCAGGGCCATAGCATGCGTTGAAGGGGGTGCTTTTATCAATGTCCCAAATTAAACCGAATAAATTGCTCCGGCTATTCGTTTAATAGGTGAGGAAATGGATTCAATCCATCTGCAATCCCTTCCTAGTCTGCCAAGGTGGATTTGAATTAAGGAGATGAATGATGAATAAAGTCAACAAGACCTCCAGAGTTTTAGGAGTTGCTTTTCTTCTTCAGTTTGTTACATCCCTGTTCAGCGGAACGATTCTGCGCCAGGCCTGGTTTGTGCCTGGAAACATCAGTGAAAGCATGATCCTTATTGCGAAAGAACCCTGGCTGATGAGGGCAACCATTTTGGTGGATATGATGACTGCCTTTGGCATCATCTTCCTAGGGGCCATCCTTTTTGTGACCCTGAGGAAACAGAACGAAAAAATGGCTCTGGTTGCCCTAGGATTTTATATATTGGAAGCGACGCTGCTGGCTGTCAGCAGAATAGAGGCTTTTTCTCTCATGGGCATGAGCCAGGAATATGCAACAGCAGGCAACCCTGCCTATTTGCAGACGATGGGACAGGTGGCCTTAGAATCCATGGATTTTGTTGGATCAACGCTCCATATGCTGGCTTTTTGTTTCGGCGGAATACTTTTTTATTACCTGCTTTATAGATCAGGAATTGTTCCACGGGTTCTATCTCTCTGGGGTCTCATAACCGTTTTCCCCTGCCTGGCTGGAACACTGTTTGCAGTATTCGGAGTTCAAGTTCCATTTTTTATCTACCTTTCGTACGCCCCATTTGAATTAATAATCGCAGTTTGGATCTTGGTCAAAGGCATAAAGGAAGGGCAATTATGAAAGCCGTTGTATGTCAGAAATACGGACCGCCGGAGGTTCTTCAACTCAAGGAGGTTCCAAAGCCTGCTCCCAAGGATGATGAAATATTAATTAGAGTTCATGCGGCATCCGTAAATGCGCGTGACTGGCGTCTGATGAGAGCTGATCCGTTTTTTATCCGCCTGATGGCCGGGGGGCTTTTAAAACCCAAAATCACGATCCTCGGAGCTGACATGGCCGGCCGGGTCGAGGCGGTTGGCAGCAACGTCAGGCAGTTTCGGCCAGGAGATGAGGTCTTCGGGTACTTATCCAGATATGGTGGGCGCACTTTTGCAGAGTATGTATGTGCCGGGGAAAATGAAATAGCTCTGAAACCCACCAATCTGTCGTTCGAGCAAGCTGCGGCTGTACCATTAGCGGCAATCACTGCCCTGCAGGGTTTACGCGACAAGGGCAACATCCAGCCAGGTCAAAAGGTGTTGATCCAAGGCGCGTCGGGTGGTGTGGGGACGTTTGCCGTGCAGATTGCCAAATCGTTTGGGGCTGAAGTCACGGGTGTGTGCAGTACGAGGAACCTGGAGATGGTGCGTTCGATCGGTGCAGACCATGTCATCGATTACAAGCAAGAAAACTTCACCCAAAATGGGCAGCTCTATGACCTGATTCTGGCTGTGAATGGCTATCATCCGATTTCAGAATATCTGCGTGCATTGAGTCGTGAGGGATCCTATATCGTCGCAGGAGGTTCCATGGTTCAACTCTTCCAGGCTGCAATCCAAGGACGAAGGATTTCCAAGACCAGGAGCCAAAAAACCTTTGTCGTTTCGCTGGTACAAAGCCAAAAGGATCTGGTCTTTATGAAGGAACTCCTTGAATCCGGACGGGTTGTACCTGTTATCGATGGATGTTACCCGGTAAGGCAAGCTGCTGAAGCTCTCCGATATTTTGAAAAAGTACACGCCAGGGGAAAAGTAGTTATTAAAATGGAAAATGACAACTAAACCTGCCAAAGTGCTCCAGCATGACAGCAATTTTGGATGAAACTCTTGAAAGCGATGTAACCATAAAATACTGACCAGCGGATATTCTTCAGCTCAAAAAGGCTAAAAAAAATCCCCAACGACAATGAAGTCCAAGTAAAAGTTCATGTTGCGGCCCTGGCATAGCCGACTTGCAATTCCTGAGAGATGAAGGTTCTGCAGCCAGGGTGAATCAGGTCCACCCCTGTTGCAAACTGCCATGAATCAGTTACAATTGTTTAAAGGACCTTTCACCAGGTGCTGAAACGGCACGCACCAGCACTGGCCTGGCGAGAGCCAGAGCAAGCAACCTCCACACCTGTCCGAAGATCTGGAAAACCGGCCTTGCCATAAAATGCATTAGGTGATCCATGAAAGATGCATCATATCATTTGATCACGGGATTGCTGGACATGCTCATGTGGGGCGGAGAACTGGTCGGGGAGGAAAATCTGCCCCGAAGCGGGCCAGCGGTTTTTATTGCCAACCACTTGGATGCCTTCGGCCCGATTGCGGCCTGTTGCTCCATCCCGCTGCGCGTGCATCCATGGATCATTGCGAACATGATGGACAAGCGCCTGGCGACGGATTGGCTGCAGGAGGATCTGACCGAACGCCAGATGCACCTCAAACCACCCGTAAGCCGGTGGCTTTCCCAGGCCATTTGCAAGATCGCCGTCCCGCTGTTCTATTCAGTGGGTTGTATCCCGGTCTATCGCTCCGATTATGAGGGCATGCAAGTGACGCTCAGCATGAGCATGGATATACTAAGGGAGGACAAATTCCTGCTGGTCTTTCCGGAAGATAACCGCCTGCCAGTTGACCCGCTGACAAAAATGCAACCCTTCCAGCACAGTTTTGTGCGCCTGGGAGAGGTATATTACGCAGAGACCGGCGAAAGCCTGAAGTTCTTCCCGGTCACCATCCACGCCTCGAGATACCTGGTGGTGGGAGAACCGGTCGCCTTCAATCCGCTCAACCCTGTGGGGCAGGAACGGCGCCGCTTGAAAAAATTGATGGAAGATACCATCACCGCAATGTACCTGCAACTGGCAGGAGGGGACACGTCCGGAGTTCCAACTCCGCAACCCAAACAGGATTCAACCCAGCAAATCCCATGACAAGTCTTTCTAAAAAGTATTTGATCCTGGCGGCGATCATTCTGATCAGTGTCGCCGGCGGCATCATCGATATCTATGCCACAGCCAAAGGTCCCTGGGGATATAACGATCCGGTGGAATACATCGCCACTGCCCACAGCCTGGATGCCGGCCAGGGTCTGGGCTATGTCCAGGGCACCGGAAGGTTCTCACCAATCCGGATTCACCCACCGTTCTACTCACTGGTTCTGGCTGGCATCGGGCTCTTTAAGGCAGACCTGATCGTTGCATCGCGCTGGTTGAATATCATCGCCTTTGTAACCTGCATATTCATGGCCGGATGGATCTTCTACCGGTACAGCCGCCACCCGGCCATGGGGATCATTGCGGGCGCACTCCTGCTCGCATTCCCCAACATGATCTGGATGTTCAGTTCAGCTTATTCCGAGCCCCTGTTCATCTTCCTGATCCTGTCGGGAGGCTTATGCCTGGTGGCGTACCTGAACAGGGAAAGAGTTGGCCTGCTCCTCGCCAGTGCCGTGTTGATCGGCCTGATCGCAGTCACCCGTTATGCCGGGATAGCCATGATCGCGGCGGGTGCCTTGAGCGTGCTCCTGCTAGCCTCCGGAAAGGCCGCGGTCAGGACCAGGAAGGCGATCCTGTTCGGCCTGCTGGCCAGCCTGCCGGTCCTGGTCTGGCTGATCTGGACGTATTTTTCCAGCGCCCACAGCCTGGGAGGGCGCAGTGTTGGCCTGGATTTGAAAGGGTTGGCCGCCCAGTTCAAGACCTTCCGCGGCCTATTCATCGACACTGTGGGAAGGTGGGTGCCCTTCCAGAACAACCGGTCGGGCCTGACTTATCGGTTGCGGTTCATCCTGGCAGGCGCAGGATTGGCTGGCATTTTGGCGCTTTCCGCCTGGGCCATCCTACGTCTGCGGAAAAAAACTCTTCGGGAGGCGGATCGATCCGATCTGCCCATCTTCAGCTTCTTTGGGCTGTCAGCATTCTTTTTTGTGATCGTGTTACTGCTCACTTACCTGTTCACTCTCCCGACCATCGATATTGACAATCGCATGCTTCTGCCTTTCTTTGTATGTTGTGTGATGGCACTTTACGGAGCATTCGCCCTTTGGCAAGCAGCCTGGTCCAGGGAAGGGCTACCCAACATATGGAAGGCAGCCTGGTCAAAAGGTTGGAAACATGCCATGCAACAGACAATCTGGGCCCGAGGCTGGGAACTTGCCTTTCAGATCCTGGCCTGGCTGGTCGCAGCTGCCTGCCTGGCCTGGTACATCCCGCAAGCACGCAATAATGTCAGCTTTTATCACAACGGAGATGGCTTAACAGCCTACCATTGGGGGCATTCACAGATCATCCAGGCCGTCAGCGAGCTCCCGGAAAACCAGCCAGTCATTTCCAACGACTGGCAGCTGCTTCTGCTCTGGACAGGCCGTCCCATCCATGGGGTCTGGGTCACGTTCCCAGCGACTCTGCCTATCCAAACCACTTCCTATGGCAGTCTGCAGAGCGACCCGGCCCAGGCTGTTTTTTGTTCCCAGGCAGGCGCGCTAGTGGTCTTTAATGATTTTTCATCGCAACTTAAAAGCCGGGCAAGCAGCATAACAAGCGACCAGATCGAGAACCTATTCGAGGGCCTGCGGGTCTACGGAACCTACCCGGATGGGACCATTTATCTTTGCCATTGATCCAGGCAGGATGCCTGTGCATAAATCGGGACGGCCAAATGGCCGTCCCGATTTATCAAGCTGGTCCTGCACATGGACGTGTACATGCTCCAACTCTTCCTGTGTGGCGGAAAGAGTAAAATTTTTAGTGTTGCGTTTAGATCAATGTTCCCTGGCAAGCATGTTCAGGAAAGCCTCCACGATGGCAGGGTCGAAATGTTTCCCGGATTGCGCACGAATGTATTCAAGAGACTTCTCAACCGTCCAAGCCGGGCGATAAGGACGGTCGTTTGTCAGGGCATCGTAAACATCCACAACAGCGAATATGCGTGCATAAAGAGGAATTTGCGTACCCTTAAGCCCTTCCGGGTAGCCGGTACCATCCCACCTTTCGTGGTGATAATGAGGAATGTCGAGAGCCGGTCTCAGGTATGCGATGGAAGAAAGCATTTCATAGGCAAAGGCGGGGTGCCGGCGCATGATGGCCCATTCTTCCGGCATGAGTTTGCCCGGCTTGAGCAGGATGGCATCCGGAACACCCATCTTTCCAATATCGTGCAGGAGCGTACCACGCCGGACATGTTCCAGTTCCCCATCGGGAACTCCAACGAGGCGGGCCAGTTGCACGGTCCGTTCCGAAACACGCTGGGCATGGCCTTCCGTTTCCTTATCACGTAGTTCGAGCGCCTGCGACCAGCCCTGGATGGTGGCATCATACGCCTGGATGATGTTCGTATTGGAACGCTGCAAGTTGTCAAAAAGGCTGTTGTTGTCAATGGCAATGGCCGCCTGGCGGGAAAGTGTTTCGAGGAACGCAAGCCATTCATCGTCAGGTTGGAACGGGGAGCGATGGAAAACTTCCAATACGCCCTGTACCTGACCCTTGGCGTTCAATGGAACGGCATGGTGGGTCACGAACTCCTCGCCGTCATAAATACTGAGGACCGCTTTCTCGTCCGTGCGGGAGGGCAGTACATCCCTCAGGTCGGAGATGCTCTGGATCTGCCGTCCCAAAGCCGCCTGCCCCACCAGCCCCACACCCACCGGGATAAATTTCCCTATCACCTGGTGTTTACGGAAGCCCTGGCTAGCGGCATACTCCAATGTACGGGCCAGCGGGTTGAGCAGGAGCACGGCCGCAGCATCCGCATGCAACTCGGAAAGCGTTTGCTCCAGGAGAATATTCAGAGTGACATGGATATCCACGCTGGCGCTGATGGCGGTGTCAATTTCGTGCAAGGCCGCCAGATTATGCAACTGTTTTTCCGTCTCGGAAAACAGGCGGGCATTCTGGATGGCCACAGCGGCTGTGTTGGCGACCAGGGATAACAGATCTGCCTCCTTTTGACTGAAACGGTTCAAGCTGCAGCTCTCCACCTGAATAACGCCAACCACCCGCCCATGCGCAAGCATGGGAACATACAAGCCGGATTGTGTGACCCGGCCGGGGGCAACACCCAGGTTCGTTTCGAAACTGCTCTTCTCCAGCCGCTCGCGCAAATCGTTGATAATGACCGGCTGGCGGGTGTGCACTGCCTGGCTCTGCGTGCCTTCGCCGGGCGATTCCAGCGGCAGCGGTGGCAGACTGGCAGCCTCCAACTTCCTCCCATCGTTATTGAACCAGACATACGTGATCTGTCTCCTATCCTCATCGTAAAGAGCAATGGCGAGGATGGAAATGTCATCCAGCAATTGCCAGACAATTTCATCCAGTTTTTCGTAGATTTGATGCAGGTCCAACGTCTCCGCCAGGAGGCGTCCCATGGTGTTGATGGTCAATAATTCTTCGGCGTGTCGAAGGGCCTGTTCGTGCATGCTGGCCCGCTGGAGTGCATTGGCAGCCATATCGGCAACGGAGCCCAGCAGGCGCACTTCATCGGATGTAAAGGGAACGGGACTTGCCCCTTTCTTTTTTCCTGAGCGGCCGATCCACAGGGAACCAATGAATTGCCCCTGCACCAACAGTGGCACACCAGCCAGCGCTTCCGGCCGGTCGGAAAATTCCACCTGGGTCAAGCGCTGCTCCGTGCGTAAATCATTGCTCTGGTAAGGTTGGAGAGTCTCCGCCACCAGGCCGCTCAAACCTTCGCCCGGATTCAGGTGCAGGCCCTGCTTATTGCCCCATTTTCCCCGGGTCGTCTCGATGATATTTCCGCTGGTAACAGGATCGTAAGCCACCAAGCAGGCATCATCCGAATGGAACAGGCCCATCATTAATTGATCGAGTATGACCGTCACTATTTCGGTACGGGTTAGGGCAGTGCGCAAAGCAGAAGAGATATCCGCCAGGGCTCCCAGTTCTTCGACCTGCCGAAGGGTCTCTGCCAGCAAGCGGGCATTTTCAATGGCGACACCGGCCTGGGCAGCCAGTGTTTTTAACAGACGTTCATCAGCTTCCGTGAACGCCCCGGCCTGTTCGCTTTCCACGCCTATCACACCGATGGTGCGCTCCCCCACCTGCATGGGAACATAAAGCCCGGACTGTAAACCCGTAAAAGTCCGGATAAAACGCGGGTCATGCCTGACATCCCCGCTACGGATCGACTGTCCATGCTGGATGACCCAGCCACTAAAACCCTGCCCGGGTTTGGCTATGGCTCGATTCAGCCGGCGCATTTCGGCCTGCAGTTGCTGCGTGTCCAAGCCGGGACGGTTGAAAACCAGTAATTCCAGGCGCTCTGTTTGGGGGTTGTACAGGCGAATGGAAGCCTGCTTCCAGGAAAGTTTTTCAGCCAAGGTTTCGATGACCTTCCGGCCAATTTCCTTCGGCTCCAGCATGCGGCTGATATGCAAGCCGGTCTCATAAAGAACTTCCAGTTCGTTGACCCTCTGGCGGATATTTTGCTCGGTCCGCTTGCGCTCTGTGATATCGATCAGGATTCCCAGAGAACCAACCGGTTTTCCGGCAGGATCCATTACCTGGACGGAGTGATCGGCCAGCCAAACGAGCGAGCCATCTTTCTGTTCAAAGAGGTAATCCTCGCGCCATTCTTTAATGACATTACCCTGCCGGGCCAGCCGGATGCGTTCCTCGTGCGACAGGTCTTTATACTCTCCATACGATTCGATCTGTCGCAGGCGGTCGTTGAACAACGACCCGGTCATCTCTTCAGAAGTGTAGCCTGTCAGGTTCTCTATGCCCTCACCCAGGAAAACGAAATTGTCACTGCCATAATCCCGCTGATATGGGACGCCGCCAGTGCGGGTAATGGCCTGGCGATAGATACGCTCGGTTGTTGCCAGGGCATCTTCCGCCTGCTTGCGCGCTGTGAAATCATGCAAGTTGAGCACAATTGCCTGGACGGCGTGTTCACCCAGCAGGTTGGTGGCTGTGGCTTCAACCCAGCGCCAAGAACCATCCTTGTGCTGGACGCGCAAATTCGCCTGCGCTATCCGGCCGGGAGATCGAACCAGTTCATTGAGTATCCTGGCAACAACCTGCCGGTCTTCCGGATGGACATGCTCGAAACTGCTCTGACCGAGGCGCAGGCCGATAACGTGACCGGTCACTCTGGCAACAGCCGGGCTTTCATACAATACCTGGCCACGCGGGTCGATCAGCACGACGCCATCCGTATTGTTTTCGATCAAAGCGCGGAAGCGTTTTTCACTGTTCTCGAGGGCTGCTTGTGCCTTTTTGCTCTCCGTGACCTCGCGCCCGGAAACCAGGATGGCCAGTGGCTGACCCTTGGGATCGCGGATAAGCGAGTATGTGTTCTCACTCCAGAAAGCGGTGCCATCTTTTTTGTACATTTCCAATTCAAGAGTGGCAGCGAAGTCACCATCGGCCCGCGCCAGCCGTTCGGCAGACAACTCCGTGGTGAACATTTTTACGAAGCGCATAAAGGATTCGGGCGCCAATTGCTGATCGAGCGGAACGGTGTTGAGTTCGTCGAGCGTATATCCGCGCAGCCTGGTCACCGAGGGGCTGATGTAGGTGGTCTTCAGATTTAAATCCATCAACCAGACCGTATCGGTCATGTTCTCGGCCAGCATGCGGTAGCGCTCTTCGCTGAGGCGGATGCGTTCTTCTGCCTGTTTCCGCTCGGTCAGATCCTGGAAAATACCGATGGCGCTTGTCACTTTTCCATTTTTGTCCAGCAAAGGCACAGAAACATCGCTGATCCAGCGCTCTTCGCCGCTGCGCGTACGGATGCGGAGGTCATTTCCCCATTTCTTAATCTCCCCCGCCATAAATCGCCTTTCCGCTTCTTCTTCTGTTATGCGCGCATTGTCAGTTCCCAAAACGTGACTTTCTAGAACGCTTTCCTTCAGGATGGCTGGCGTAAATTCTCCGGCCGGGTAACCGGTTAATTTGAGGATATCCTCCCCAATGAAGGTGAAACAGCTCTTCTCGTAATCAATTCCATACGGGACCAGGCCAGCCGCCGTGATGGCGCCGCGGTAGTGTTCTTCGCTCTGCAGCAAGACCTCTTCCGCCAGCTTACGCTCGGAAATGTCGTTCACGATACCCTGCCAGAACATGGGAGTCCCATCCTGGTCCTTGATCAAAACTGCTTCATCGCGGAACCAGATGGTACGCCCATCCCGGGTCAGAACACGGTATTCGCGGCGGAACGGCTCCCCGGTGGCATCGGTACGCTTGTCCTCCTCCAGGACGGCTGCAAGGTCATCAGGATGGATAATCTTTCTCCATGCAAACCGGTTTTCCAACCATTCGGCAGGCGAATAACCGGTCAGTTGCTCAATTTGTGGGCTGATATAGAGGTTTTCCCTGGTCTCTGCAGATTCGGTATAGACAATCGCCGGGACCTGTTCCACCAGTGCGCGCAGTCTTGCCTCCATATTCCGACGCTCAGCCTCTGCCCGTTTGCGCTCGGTGATGTCACGAACCACCGAAATATACAAATCTCCCGAAGGCAATTCAATCCGCCCGGCGCTGATCTCCACCGGAATGCGCCGACCATCCCGGTGCATGTTCACACCTTCGAATATGGCGCTGCCATGTTGGGCAATCTCATTTCTAAGTACATGGCCGGACTGCCGCACTTCGGGCGCCTGCAGATCGGCCACGTGCATCTTCAATAATTCCTCTCGAGTGTAACCCATCATTTCACACATGCGTGAATTGACTTCCAGGATCTCGTCATCCGCATTTTCGATGTGAATGGCATCGTTGGCTTTTTCAAAAATGACGCCGAAGCGCGCTTCAGAAGCGTGCAAGGCCTGCTCCGCCTGCCGGCGCCCGGTGATGTCCTCGACCATGCCGTCGTAGTACAGAATTTGCCCGTTCGCATCTCGGATAACGTGGGCGCTCTCACGGACGATGATCGTGCCGCCCGTGCGCGTCTTCCAGGGAGACTCCATCCCTGTAACCTCGCCGTCCTTTTCCATGGCAGCCAGGAATTGGGAACGCGGGTAATCCGGCTCGTAGCCAGCCTGATCCCGGTTACGCTGCGCCAACTTGTCAAACGATTCATAGCCCAGCATGCGCACCAGGGCCGGGTTGGCCATCAGGATGCGTCCATCGGGTGTGGTGCGGTATATCCCGACCAAGGCATTTTCATACAGGCCGCGATAGCGCTCTTCACTTTCCCGCAAGGCCTCTTCCGTGCGTTTACGCTCGGTGATGTCCCGGCCAATACCCACCAGCCCGGTAACTTTTCCCAGGCCATCGCGTAACGGAACCTTGGAAGACAATACGCTCATCAGATTGCCCTGAGCGTCATATCCCGGTTCTTCAATATTTATAATGGGTGTACCGGACTCAATTACTTTCTTTCCGGCATCCCAGAACTTTTCCGCCATTTCAGGTGGATATGTATCCTGGTCTGTCTTTCCGATGACATCTTCCATCGTTTTTCCCCCGGAGGCCTGCCAGTCTGCCATGTTCGAAATGATCTTCCGCCCTTGAGCATCCATAACGTAGACACGATCGGGCAGATTGTCAATCAGAGTCCGCAAGAGGGTCCGTTCATCCACCAGCTTTTCTTCTATCCGCTTGCGTTCGGTGATATCGCGAAATGACCAGACCCGGCCGCGCAGTTCGCCCACCTGGGCAAGCGGACAGGATAGCCGCTCAAATACCCTGCCATCCTTGAAATCCAACGTATCGAAACTTTCTTCATCCGACTGGTAAAGGTCCTGAACTTTCTGGAGGAAACCTTGCGGATCAACCAGTTGATCAAGGACATATTGAAGGAGGACGCTATCATCCTGGCTGGCCATTACATCCGGAGGAATATGCCACAGCTCAATGAAACGCCGGTTGGCATATAGCACTTTATTTTCACGGCTTATAGCCAGAATGCCATCCGCGGTGGATTGCAGGACCGCCTGCAAGGATGCCTCGCTTTCACGCACGGCCTGCTCGGCCGCCCGCTTTTCCCCTGCCCTCTGTATGGAGAGAACCAGCTGGTCGATTTCACAGGGTTTCTGGAAATACGAATATGCTCCGGCGTTAATAGCGTCAATGGCCGAACTCTGGGAGGCGTGGCCAGTCAGCAGGATGCATTCGGTGCCGGGGAAGCGGGTCTTGATGAGCCTCAGCAGCTCCAGTCCGGGCATGTCCTCCAACTGCAGGTCGATCATGGCCACATCAATCGCCTGTGCTGCCGCCTGCCTCAACGCCGCCGCGCCGTTCCTGGCCGGGAACGGCACGAACCCCTTGGCCTTGAGGATGTCGCCCATGCTCCTCAACTGGTTGGGATCATCATCTACAATCAGGATATGCAGGTTTTTTGGTTCCATTCAACCACCTACCTAACCACATACCCAACTACGTACATTTATATCCTCATCGCCTTTCTCAGGCGCTTCACTTGAATATCGGACAACATTTGCAGAAGCGTCGGAATCTCCAATGGTTTGTACAGGCAGGTATAGGCCTTGATCTCCAGGGCAGCCTGGATGGCAGCCTGCATTTCCTGGCGATACCCCGTTACCATCAGGACGGGCAGGTCCGGATGATGCTGCCGGATCTGCTTGAGAACGTCCAAGCCGCTGAGGCCATTGAGTTTCATGTCCAGCATGATCACCTGGGCATCGGCTGTTATCAGTTCCACGGCTGCATGCGGGTCGGAGATCTGCAGAACGCTGAAGCCGCGTTTCTGCAAGATGTCTGCGAGGGTCTTACAGAAGACCGGATCATCGTCCACGATCACGATGGTATGATGCCTGGCCAGCGAGGCGAAGAAACCCAGCATGTTGTTGATATCCAAAGGTTTATCGAAGACACCCACCACGCCCGCTTCCAGGCCCTTGTGGATGATCTCGTCGGAAGCATAAGCAGTCATCAACATCACCGGCAGTCCGGGCAGGCTTTGGCGCAACTGGTGATGCAATTCCACGCCATCCATGCCCGGCATGCGCACATCCGTCAAGACGCAATCAAAGGCCTGCGTCCGAACCATTTCGAGCGCTTGCGCGCCGGAATTGGCTTCCACCGGGGTATGCCCGGCCATGGAAAAAATATCGGACAGTGTGCGTGTCATGCGCTGGTCGTCGTCAACAATCAGAAGGCGAAGTTTCTGGTCCATTCTTGCTCTCTTTCGCTTGGTGCACTACGCAGAGCAGCGAAGTAATGCATTCTTACACTGTAGACACTTCACTGCATTACGTGTCCCATCACAAACAGCTACGACCGAAATACCGGTAAATATACCGTAAACGTACTGCCCTTTCCGAGTTCGCTCTGGACTTCGATACGGCCGCCGTTGGCTTCGACCAGTTTCTGACTGACGGCCAGCCCCAACCCGATGCCCTTGATCTTGGTCGTGAAGAGCGGCTCGAACAGTTTGCCCATGTTCTCCGGCGAGATACCCACGCCGGTATCCTGCACTGCAATACCCATCATATCACCTTGCAGGCTGGCAGACAGGCTAAGTCTGCCGACCTCGGGCATGGCCTGGCAGGCGTTTGTGACCAGGTTGCCCAGCACCTGGACGACCTGGCGCAGGTCAACATAGACCGGCGGCAGGTCCGCGGGGAGCTCGATTCCCACTTTCAACGTGGCCGGCACCGGGTAGCGTTCCAGCGTCTGCCGCAGCAGGTCGGAGACCTGCACAGGTTCCCTGTCGACGGACTTGAGGCGGGTGAAATCCAGCAGGTCGGTGACGATCTTATCGGAGGTGCGCGTCTCCTTTTCGATGATATCCAAGTATTTCAGGATGGTCGCATTGGCATCCGGTTGGATCATCTTCAGGAAATAGATGGCATTCGAGATGACGCCCAAGGGGTTGCGCAGTTCGTGACCCACGCTTCCGGCCAGTTGCCCCAGCGTAGCCAGGCGTTCCTGTCGGACCAGTTTCTCCTGCGCTTCCCGCAATTCGCGTGTACGTTCCTCCACCATTTCTTCGAGGTGCCCAGAAAATACTTTCAGCTCCTGCTCGGCGCGCTTACGCTCGGTGATGTCACGGTCGATTCCCAACACCAGTTCACGGTCACCAACCTTGATGAGCGTTGTAGAGACTTCAACGGGAAACATGACGCCGCTCTTGTGACGATGTTGGGTTTCCAGTTTTAGACTACCTGTCTCCTGCAACTGTTCCATGTAAGCGATTCGTTCGGCCGGTGCACCGGGGGTCAGGTTTAAAATATCTATGGAATGTCCGATCAATTCGTCGCGACCATAACCGTTCATCTGGCAAGCTATCGTATTGCAATCTACGATCGGCCACGAGACATCGGGATCATGCGGATCGAGGAGCACGACGGAATCCGGCGAGAGTTCAAATAACGCCCTGAACAAGTCCTCATTTCGTTTCTGCGTCTCCTCCGCCTGCTTGCGTTCGGTGATGTCGCGAAAGATGGCCATGAGATATTGGGGGGCCCCGGCCGCATCCGGTATCAGGCTTGCGCTCAACTCAGCAGGAAAGCAGGAACCATCCCTGCGCATCAAGGAATATTCAATATCTTTGAGCGTGCCGTCTTTGAGAGTTCTCTGCATATTCCCGGCGGCGCGGGGGCGGTCTTCCGGTTGAAAGAAATCCAGGGCATTCATGCCGGTCAACGCTTCGGGGTTCTCGAAACCAAACAGGGCGGCATTCTGCCGGTTGCCCATCAAAATATTCCCTTCCAGGTTAGTCAGCATGATGGCATCCGGAGAGGTTTCCACCAGAATGCGATAGCGCGCCTCGGTGTCCCGCAGAGCGCTCTGGGCATCCTGGTATCTTTTCAGGGCCAGGCGGGCCTCCTGCAGCAGGCCATCCATCTGGCCAGCGATCAGGGCAGAAACCAGGGCAAACACAAATAAAACCGCCATGGACAGGTAATTGTACGAAATACCCACCGGCACAATGAGATAGACCCCCGTGTATCCGGCTGCGGCCAGCAGGGCAAAAAGAAAAGAATAACCCGGCCCAATCAGGAAACTGGCCGCCGCAATGGGAATGGCATATGCAAGCAGCATTCGGTCCAGCGTATCCGGGGGATCGAATATGATGATGACCAGCGTTATCAGTATCAGGAAAATAAAGGCGGCCAGTCGCACCCGCCCGCTGCGATTGAGCCAGTACAGTCCCGCCAGTGCAACCAACAATACCAGGTCTTCTAATGCAAAAAGGTCATATCCCTGGCCGGGTTCAGTATAGATTTCAATGAAATTGAGGATGCTGATGATCAGTCCGATCAGCAGCATGCCCAGCAGGATGGCCGCCAGCAGGCGACCGCGAAGGCGTGCGTCCGACTCTGGATTCCTGACCAGCAGCCTCCGTTCCAACCAAGCCTGCCACCTCTTCCGCCTGCCCCCGGTTGATGCGCCTTTTATTTCCATAAGCCACCATTTTACGGGTGCAACCGCTTCCCGGTGAAGGTTATGGGCACCTTGTTATAATTGTACGACCAATCGTTGGGTTATGCGGGTTTGTCAACTAACGATATTCTTAAGTCTACAAGAATGCTCATAAATCACCGAACAGGTTCTTCCTGGAATAATATTAATCCTCCAATCCAACCTCACTCACGCGGATTAGCGGACAATCGATAGTATCGTCCCGAAGGGTGCCAGAAAAGTTATAATACTTTTCGCGACCCTTCGGGAGGCTGTTTACATGAAGAGGATTACAAGCCCATCCACGTCATTTCCCGCCAATTCACCAATAAATACGACTATATTTGCGCAGACTTGAGGACAATCAATTCCTACTCGTCGTTCAAACCGGTGATCCCTTCCCGTAAAGCATACAGGGCGGCCTGGGTGCGGTTGGCGAGATGGAGTTTATCCAAGATGCTGCTGACATATTTCGCAATGGTCCGTTCGTTGACAACCAGTTGCTCGGCGATCTCCTGGTTGCTGAGGCCGCGCGCGATCAGGCGGATGGTCTCCAGTTCGCGCCGGGTCAGGGGGTCCTCGGTATAGTGCAGCTCGGTTGGGTGATTGATCTCCTGGATCAGTTTCACTGCGATGGAAGGTTGCAGGGATGCGCGTCCCTGGTCCACATCCCGGATGGCCTGCAGCAATTGTTCGCGCGTGGCATCCTTGAGGATATACCCCAACGCCCCGGCTTTGATGGCCTGGTAAACCAGATCGTTCTCGGCGAAACTGGTCACCACCAGGATGCGCGTGTTTGGCGCGCTTTCCCTGATCTTCGGAATGGTGGTCAGTCCATCCTGGTTGGGCATGGCCAGGTCGAGCAGGACAACATCCGGTTTTTCCTGCTTGATGATTTCCATTGCCTGGATCCCATCGGCGGCCTGGCCGATCACTTCAATATCCGAATAATAGGCCAGGATGGCTGCCAATCCTTCCCGGACCACGGTTTGATCATCGACAACGAGTAAACGGATTTTTTTCATGGTTTTGTTATGTTCCTGGTTGCTTGAGGGATTTTGTTTTCATAAACCGTTGCGATTACTTTAGTCCCTTTTCCCGGGACTGATTGGATGGTTATTTTGCCATTCACCTTGGTAACCCTTTCCTGCATGATCTTTAATCCCATGCCACCCTGGCGGACAGTCTTTGGATCGAATCCGCAACCGTCATCCACCACTTCTAGGACGACCGAATTCTTGCGCTCCTTCAAATGGATAGTCACAGATTTGGCATTGGCATGTTTCATAATATTATTCAATGCTTCCAGTGCAATATAATACAAAATGGTCTCATTTTCCAATGACAAATAAATATTTTCATCCGCCAGCACGCGTGCCTTGATATTCGCCCTTCCCTCCACCGCGGCCAGCCGTTCGTTCAGGGCTGCCACCAGTCCTTTTGTTTCCAGGTCCACGGGTTTCATCTGGAACAGGAACAGGCGCATCTCTTTCAGGGCCTGCCGGGCGCTATCGCCAATCCGGGAGAGCTCAACTGCCCGCACGGTCGAGCCTGTCTCCAAACTCGCCTGGGCGGCTTCGGTTAATGCCACCACGCCATACAGTTTCTGGGATATGGAATCATGTAAGTCCCTTACCAGCCTCTGGCGTTCCTCCTGGGCGATCGCCTGCTGGCGTTTCCGGTCACTGCGTATGAAGGAAGCCAGTTCCTCGGCCACAACCGCCAGGCGGGTGACCTCACCTTTCCCAAACGCAGGCGCATCCTCCTTCTTGATCAGGCCGATCACTCCCAGCGTCTGCTCGCCGGTGATCAACGGTACCAGCATCAGGGATTTGGTGCCGGATTGTTGCATGGCGGGCGGAAAGCGGGGATCGCTGGTGACATCCGGTACGTAGAACGGATCCTGCTGTTCCAGGATACGTGTCATGATCCTGGCCACTTCCGGTGAAGAGGAGACGTGAGAAAGCTCGTTGCGCGTGATTCCGTAGTGAGCCGCCAGGTAGAGCTTGGGAGCCTCTTCCTGCGAACGGGCATCTTCCAGCAAGAAGATCAGGCCGGCCTGGCTACGAAACGAATACACGATCTGGGAGATGGACTCCATCAAAAAATCGTTCTGGCTTAAAGTCCGGAACGCCGTGTCGGAAATAGTGTGCAGGAGCACGAACATTTCATCGCGCGCTTGTTGGCGGGCATTATCCGCCTTCCTGCGTTCGGTAATATCGCGCCACAAAACCACCCGGCCGACTTGTTGTTCCGGTGGTTGGATCAGCGGCAGAATGCGTACACTGAGATAGCGCATCTCTCCATGCAATCTTACCGTTCCTTTTGTTTCCAGTTCCCGTACAGAAAGTTCCTGTTCCAACTTGGGCCAATTCTGCAGGATATTTTCCGCCGGTTGGCCAAACGTCTGTTCGCGCGAAACCCCCAGGAGTGTCTCTGCAGCTGGGTTGAGATCCACGATCCGGTTATTTAGATCCACAACCATCCAGCCGTCACTCATACTTTCAATCACCATATCCCGGGCGATCGGGGCAATATCCAGCAACTTGAAACGATAAAGGCTGTAAATGAGCAGGCCACCCGTGATGGCAAAAGAGGCAAGGGGCGGTTCCAAGGTAAGCGTAAATACTGCCAGGCTGATGATTTTGGTCAGGATAGGGACAAAAACTCCCAGGACGACTGGTATGGATTGGAGCAGGTATTGCCTAGGTTTGTGGAGGAAAGTCTGAGTGAGCAGGATCAGCGCCAGGATCATCAATCCATCCGAATAGGAGGCGTTTATCCAATACCAGGGGCTGGGGTTCAGGAATATGCCTGTCCTGGTGAGTACGTAGTCGGTGGAGAAATATGACTGCCAGCGGCCTGTCCAGAACAATACCTGCGTGGTCAAAGGTTCCAGGCACAGCAGCAGGATACCCCACCTGCCAAGCCATTCTGCATGTGTGGTGTAAGAGATAATGAATGTAAATACAGCGGTCGCCGTGACCGTTGCGCTCAGGGTGATCAGCGCCAGCCAGAAACGCCCGTCCGCGTGCGCATTATGAGTAATAACATAAAGAAGAATACCGTATGCACAAGCCCAGGTGATCAGTGCAATCGAAAAGACCACCAGGCTGGTTTCCCCGCGAACTTTTCGCTTTCGCAGGACCAATATGGCAATGCCTACTGCAATTCCTATGACTGATAAAACAAAACCGAATCCCATGCCAGGTCGCTTTATGAAGAAGGTTTCCCGTCGGATACTTTCGGCATATCCTGATCTACCATATTATTGTGCGACCGCGAAAACTCGCGGCCATCCGCTCCGTCCGCGTTTTCCGAATTCCATATCCAAAATGTCATCCACGCTTCTTATGCTCTTCAGGCAAGTAAGCCTTTCCCGACAGACGATAACACGCCTCCAGAGATGAATTTGCCAGGTAATTTTGCGGGTCAAGCTGGATGGCGTTCTTATAAGCAATTATAGCATCGGAAAAGCGCTTCTCGATATAGTATAAATGCCCCAGATTGCACCAGAGTCCGGCCTGCGTGGGATTGAACCGGATGGCTTTCCTGCAGGCCCGTACGGCGCGCAATGGTTGTTCCAGATCCAGATAGACGAGCCCCAGGTTCCCCCAAAATTTTGCCAGCCAGTCCAGGTTGTTCAATTCCCGGGCAAATCCCACGCCATCCTTCAAGCATCGGATGGATCGATCATAGTCCTTTTTTACCTGGTACAGGCCAGCCAACCTGAAAAGTAGCTCCAGCCGCCTCTCAAAGGAACTTGTTTGTTCTGGCAGACCGGCCAACTGCCTCTCATTCCATTCGATCTGTTCATCGAGATCATCAGGCCGGGCTGGAAATCCCTGCCCACCTCGGTCCAGTTCATTGGCTGGTTTTCCAGGGTGCTCCAGATTTACGGCGTCATTGAATTCCACCACGCGGTGACGGAAAGCCCAGAAATCCGGCGCATGCCGGGATAATTCGATCGCTTCGTCCCCCGCCAGCCAGAGAATGACCCGGATGACATAATCAACGAAATATTCCCGGCGTATGTTCAGGGCCCGGTATGCATTTGCAGCCTCTTTCCCGCCTCCCCGGGACAGGCCGGTGACCGAGTACACCGAACCATCCCGGTCCAGGCGTTGGGACAACATCAGGGGGATATCGAAATGCATTTCATCCACTGGAAAGGGTACCAACGCTTGTCCGACTTCAGCCAGACGCTTTTCCAGCGCTCCTTCCACCCTGTCCCGCACATTTTCCTCTTCATAGAATACCAGCAATATGGATGGCCGTTGCTGCTGGATCGCAAACGAGAGTTCTTCAAAGAGTATATCGATACGCTCTTCAAAGGACTCGCTTGGTCCAGGCTTCTTACGGTCAGATTTGCTTGGCCTGCTCATCAGTTGGTTTTTGGAAGGCGGCTTGCCAGGGTATTGTTCAGGAAAAAAGATACAATCATTATACACTCGTTCATTTCATAAAATAGCCTGCCCCCCACCCCTCCATATAGGAATTGTTCCCAGTGAATTACAAATTTCCCGTGTGGTCCGATAATTCGAGATCCGGTAGCTTTGGACAGCTGTAAAATCCTGCCGGTAAGTTATCTGGTAAAATAAGGAGGCTACCTGCCGGACAATCGGATCATCCACGCCCCGGACGGTACGCTCATCGGTCCCGGTATTGCAGCATTCCGTATGCCCTCAACTTCCCGGTTCATTCAGATGATACAGATATGAATTTAAAGGAAAGGAAAAAATGCAAAAACAACCCTTCAATATTGTCCTGTTTGTGATCATCGGAGCCCTCGTTCTAAGCGCCTGTGGTTCAGCAACCGGAACCCCCACAGCCACTCCATTGAGCGTAGCGGACATCTCCACCTCGGCGGCTCAGACAGTCATTGCCCAATTCACCCTACAAGCTCCCACCATTACGCCAACGCCCACTATTACCGACACTCCCACCGTCCCGTCGCCGACTGTTGTTTTGGCCTCTCCGACCGTTGCGAAATGCGAAGATGCAAGCTTTGTATCCGATGTCACCATCCCGGATGGCATCCAAATGGCAGTAAACCAGAAATTCACGAAAACCTGGCGCGTGCAGAACACGGGCACCTGCATATGGCTAACCACTTTCAATCTTGCCTTTTCCTACGGTGAAGCCATGGGCGGTAAGACGGTGCCATTTGTCACTCCGGTTGCATCGGGCCAGACCGTGGATATTTCCGTAAATTTAACGGTACCCAACAAGACCGGCAAACTAACGGGGGTCTGGTCTCTTTTCGATGATAAAGGCCAGCATTTTGGGCAATTACTTACCGTGGTGATCAATGTCGGCGTTGCGAGTCCCACTCCCACGGGAAATCTGACGGTCACACCCGGCGAGAACTTGACCCCAACCGCCACCAATACACCGGTCTCATCCAATACGCCCGTTCCAACGGAAACGCCCACGCCTACTTCCTGAGCGGGCCACATTCCCTCCGGCAAAGTTAATAAAACACGGTCTGTATCTGGCATTAGGAAAACTTCCGAAGTCTCACTCGCTTCGGAAGTTTTTATTTCAGCTCGTCCCGCCAATGCCCGGAAACAGGTTCTCAGCTCGAATCTCACCCCGGGAGCAGCTTATCCTTCAGGCTCCAGCCGGCTAATTCTTTTTAACCTGGGTTTCGATCCAGGGATAGGTGAGTGCAATACCATCCTTGAGAAGATAATTCGCCCTCCAGCCGGTCGAATAAATACGGGTGTTACTGAAGTTGCGGGATTGCACACCCACCGGCCCCTGGATATGTTGGATATTGATCCTTTTCCCAGCCACTTCCGCCACGGTGTGGACCAACTCGTCAACGCTTACATATTGTGGGCAACCAATATTGGCCGGTCCCTCCAAGTCAGAATGCATCAATAAATAGATACCCTCCACCATGTCGGCCACATAGGTGTAAGAGCGGATGGCCGTCCCGGCACCCCACACTTCAATCGTTCCACCATCTTTCACTTCGGCAACCTTGCGGCAAATCGCTGCCGGGGCTTTTTCCCGACCGCCCTGCCAGGTTCCCTCCGGACCATAGCAGTTCTGGAAACGAGCGATCCTGACCTGCATTCCATACCGGCGAGCATAAGCCATGGCGAGGCGTTCCGAGTAAAGTTTCTCCCAACCATATTCGTTATCCGGATGAGCAGGAATTGCTTCGGCTTCAGTCATCTCCGGCTCGCCAGGCTGCATATCGCGGTAAACGCAAACCGATGAGGAGAAGAAATAGCGCGGTACGCCCAGCCCGGCCGCTGTGTGGGTCATGTGAATGTTGATCAGGGCGCTATTGTGCATGATCTCGGTCTCGGCCGAATGAATGAAACCCATGCCGCCCATATCGGCAGCCAGTTGATAAACCTCATCAAAAGTGCCCGTGGCGTTGGTGAGAGCAGTCCGGCAATTTTCAGGCTGGCGCAAGTCCAGTAGCAGGAATTCGTCTGCCTGGGAGGGGGCGAACTCATGTCGCTTGATATCCACCCCTCTCACCCACACCCCCTCTTTTTTTAGCTTCTTGACCAGATGACCACCGATGAAGCCGCCTGCCCCACAAACCAAGACTTTTTTCATATCCCTATCTCCAAAAACAATATCAGGAGGATTAACCGTGCTCGAAAAACCCCACCCTTAAGACCACCTGAATTAGATTTCATTATAGGTAATTTTTCTCCCAAGTCAAGTTCCCCCGGGGACAATTTATGCACAAGCCTGCGGGGGCAATCACGTACACTGCACCTGCGAGGTTGGCAGGTTCTCGATTTTCCGTACGGAAAATAAGGGCAGGATCAACAAACGTCTATGTTTCAGGCTCAAGCAGGTGGCAGAGCCGGGCAATTCCACAAAGAGCATCTAAATCCGTTCGATGCTAACCCTCTCCGACTCGAAGATAAATTCCCAGCGACCCAGATCTGAAAAATCGTACACCAATTGGAGGCGCGTCGGCGTCCGCTCGATCGATTCGAGCTTGACGGGACGCTCCGGACCAAACGTGATCAGATCCTTTTCCCATTCCCCCTGTTCTTCCGGGTTGTAGCCTTTGGGCTGGGCATATAGCCGCTGGATACCAGTCTCATTCAACAACAGGCGCAGGATGGCTTCCGGAGCATCCATCGTCCACAACAGACTGGCGGTGGCCTGTTCTTCCACAGCCAGTATACGTTCTTCTTCATTCAAATCCCATTGCACCGGCGACCAAATGGCAGGAAGATCGTCCACATAAAGTGTTTCGGGATCAATCACGGATGGCATAGGTTTTCCTCCGGGGCGATTATACCCTGCACATGTGCCTCCCGATGGACATCGGGAGGATGTGCGGCCTGGACACGTTGACCGTCTCTAAGCAATTCACGCACAAGGGCATTTCCTATGTGGCCTGTGGCACCTGTGACAAGATTCATTCTGATTTTCCTCTGGATGTAAAACCCCCTGTCCATTTTTGCGATGCGTGTTGCAGCGATCTCATCGGCATCACAAAACCGGTTCAGGTGCCTTCCGGGCCGGTATTGCTATCGCGAACCAAATCTCTTCTGACAAAGCTGGATGAGGCTGATCTCACGCATGTGAGACGTCTTTTGGTTCAATAAACCCCGTATTTATGCTAAAATATTTTTTGGGAACCATTCCTTCCCATGCCTTCTTTTGAGCAACCAGACAAGGAGTAACAGCATATGACCGGTTACGCAGGACCCATCGAAAAATTGACTGGAAAGAATATTTATTTTCGCCAGGTAATATTCACTGGCCAACACACCCAACTCGTCGTGATGTGCCTGCAGAAAGGCGAGGAAATCGGAAACGAGGTGCATCCCAATACAGATCAGTTCTTCCGGATCGAAGAAGGCGAAGCCAAGTTCGTCCTCAATGGTTCGGAAGTGCACATGGTCGGGGCCGGAGATGCAGTCGTTGTTCCCGCAGGCACCTATCATAATGTCATCAATACATCGAAAACCAGGCAATTGAAGCTATATACATTGTATTCGCCCCCCAACCATGCGGATGGGACCGTCCATAAGACCAAGGCCGAGGCAGATGCTGCAGAAAAAGCCGAGCACCACTAAGCCTGCTGAAAGCACCTAACTTCCTTAAATCACATTGCTCGCCTCGGTAATAGAGGGGCATCCTTGTTTCATGGATGACCGGCGGCTCCTGATCATGTGGAGACCGTCGGTAAGACCATTGCAGGCTCCGGCCTCCTATTGGTAGGCAGGCAAGGTAAAGCGGATGGTTGTTCCCTGGCCTGGTTGGCTCTCAGCGGAAATTCTCCCACCATGTGCCTCGACAAGATGCCTGGCAATTGGCAATCCCAGACCTGTGCCACTTGAGTCGCGTGACTTATAGAAACGGTTGAAAATGTGGGGCAAGACATCCTGGGCAATACCCACGCCGTTATCTTCAACGATCACCTCAACATACTTTTCATCATCGGATCTGATGACTTTATTGCGCACGTGGATCGTTCCATCCCTCGGGGTATAGCGCAGTGCATTGGCAATCAGGTTGGATAATACCTGGCGGATGCGTTCGGGGTCGAGGTCGAGCACCAGCTCGCCAGAATCCGCCTGGATATCGATCTTCACACATGCCGAATCCGCCTGGGCCCGAAAAGCGGAGACAGTCTCTCCAATCAATACCACCAGATCGGTGGGTTCCTTTTTGAGCTGCAGTGCACCGCTTTCCGCCAGTGCCAACGTACGCAAGTCTTCCACCAAGCGTGCAAGGATCTGGGTCTCTTCGATTAAGGACTTCAGGCGGGCCTCGTCGGGTGAATACACGCCGTCCAGGATGCCTTCCAAGTTGCCCTGGATCACCGTCAGCGGGGTACGCAGTTCGTGGGTTATATCGGCCATCAGGTCACGCCGCTGTTCCTCGGTCAATTGCAGCCGCGCAGCCATTCCATTAAAAGCATGCACCAGGGAGCGCACTTCCGACGGGCCTCTCTCCACCACGCGCGGAGAATAATCCCCATCTGCAATGCGACCTGCAGCTTCCAATAGTTCCCCGATGGGGGCGGAAACATGCCGCAAACCTCGCCCAGCCCATAGCAATAATCCAAGACCAAAAATCAGTAAAACAATCCCAACAGGAATCACCCACCCAAGCGGGTTATAGAATATGTGAATGATTCCCAAGCCGTTTAACACCGTCCCTACAACAACAACGAAAAAGAAAAAAGCCAACAGGTTGACCAGCTCCTGCAGGAAACCCATTCGACGGGAAAAGCGACTAAGCCTGGTACGCCAAAGTGGCTGGGCAGGTGGCCAGGATTTGTTTTCCGGCCACCACCTGGGTTTTCTGTGATGGCGGCGAACGTGCCTGTGCAAAGGCGATGGATCGTTTTTATCCCACATATTTTACTGATCAGCAAACTTGTAACCCACGCCATAAACCGTGAGGATATAACGCGGCTCACCCGGCCTCGGTTCGATCTTATGCCGGATATTCTTGATATGCGCGTCGATGGCCCTCTCGTACGATTCAAATGCCACGCCGTGAACCACATCAAGCAACTGGCTGCGTGAGAAAACCCGTCCGGGATGACGGGCCAAGGCAACCAGCAATTCAAATTCCGTCGGCGTCAACTCCTCCACATCACGACCCGCAGCCAATACGCGCATACGCGGAACGTCCAGGGTCAGATCAGCGGCGTGAACCATCTCCGTGTTCGCCTCGCTGTAGGTTTCCATCCGGCGAAATATCACGCGAACGCGCGCCACCAATTCCCTTGGGCTGAATGGCTTGGTGATGTATTCGTCCGCGCCCAGTTCCAGGCCGATCAATTTATCCGTCTCATCGGAACGAGCAGTCAGCATAAGGATTGGAACATTCGAGTCCTTGCGCAACGTGCGGGTAACATCCAACCCGTCCATCTCTGGCAGACCCAGGTCCAGAACAACAAGATCCGGTTTTTCAGAATGGGCCAATGCCAGGGCGGTCTTCCCATTGGATCCGATCAGAACACGAAAACCAGCCCGTTCCAGGTAATCGCGCACCAGTTGGGTTATTTTGGGTTCATCGTCGACAACAAGGATGGTTTTCATAAGGAGGACATCTGTAAACTACAGCAAAATTCATATCCATCGCCTGACACGGGCTTGATAGTCCAGATAAGCCTGTCCGAATTTTGCAGAGAGCATCCTTTCTTCGATTGTGATGAAGAGGTTCTCAATCAAGACAATGAAAACCGGGATAACTAAAAACGGCGTCAGGCTACCCAGTAGAAAAGCGGCACCTGCCAGCAGAAGTACAAACCCGAGATACATCGGGTTTCGGCTGAACTGAAAGATACTTTCCGTAACCAGACGGGTCAACTCTTCGTACGGTTTGATAGTTGTTCCAGCCCGACGAAAAATTCCATCTCCCATCAATGACAGAACCACTCCAGCAACCAGGAATATTACCCCAATCGCGTTCCAAGGGGAAGGAATTATTCTCAAGACAGGCAATAAAAAGTGGACCGTGATCATAATGGTCAAGGAAAGATATAAATAAACCGGTGGCAACGCTTTGGATTTGTTCATAGGGTTCAATCCTGCTTACCTGGTGAATTTCCATGACAAACCCGAGCCCCAGACTAGGGCCCGGGTCTGCCAAATGGAGTGATTATTCTTTATTATCTTCTTCCGGTTGAGCGTGCGCCCGGCGGTGCCATTCGGTAAAGAATGGCGGCACATCCTTGCCATTATCGTCGCGCCAGCCCCAGCGCCTGTGGTGCATGTGGCCCCAGCCCATCGACCCGCGCCAGAATAAAGCCTGCAGGCAGCCAAAGACCAGGAAGAACAGGAACAATGGGATCAGGCACTGAAATAGGCCGAATCCAAACCCCAAGAAGGGATTCCCAAAATACAGATGGGGCAGCTGGACGGGAACGCCTGGCTGGATCTGGACCTTCTGTGCCAGCCCCTGGGCGATGCCAAGGTTGTATGCATACGCACCGATGCCAAGGATGGCAGCGATCAACACCAGTGCAACCAATACTCTCCAAATAATTCTCATATCTTTTTTCTCCTTTTCAACGTATTTTGAATATTGTCTCAATATTTCGGGGCTGGTGTGCATGAGACTTTGCCTCCCGCACACTCCCATTCGTCTTTTTATTGAGATGGTCTTGTTTAGATTTCTCTTGAAATCTATACAGGAGTATAGGCCGCGAATGTGAAGTGAGTGTGAATACAGGCGGGAGAAGTTGTGGAGAACCAGGAGAAAAACCTGAAATCCCGGATTACTGGCTTGCCTCTCCAGCCGCTTTATGCTAGACTTCATTAACCCTGCGGAGTAATCCATTTATGGCCGAAAAAATCCTTATTATTGACGACGATGTGGATACCCTGAAACTAGTCGGATTGATGCTTCAGAAACAGTCCTACCAGATTGTTGCCGCCAAAAATGGTCTTCAAGGGCTGGAGCAGGCGGAAATTGAGAACCCCGACTTGATCCTGTTGGATGTGATGATGCCGGGAATGGATGGCTATGAAGTGGCCAAACGCTTACGTGCCAATCCGCTGACGGCCAATATTCCCATCCTGATGTTCACAGCCAAAACGCAACTGGATGACAAAGTCACCGGCTTTGAGGCCGGTGCGGACGATTACCTTACCAAACCAACCCATCCCTCCGAATTGAGTGCCCATGTTAAGGCGCTCCTGGGGCGCGCTTCCAAAGGGAAAATTGTGACCTCCCCATTGCCAACAGAAAAACGTGCACTGACCATCGGCATTCTTAGCCCGCGGGGCGGGCAGGGTGTTTCGACCGTGGCCGTTAATCTGGGTGGCGCCCTACGCCAAACCACCAAGACGGATGTCATCGTGGCAGAACTGCGTCCGGGGATGGGTTCCCTCGGACCGGATCTGGGCGAACTTAAACCCAAAGCCCTGATTGAACTACTATCCGGCAATATTGCCGATATGACACGCCAAAAAGTCCAAGAAGAACTCTTTGTTCATGAGACAGGCCTTCGGGTACTATTTGGATCAGTCCAACCGAAAGACTCCGCTCTGGCAAATGCAGTTGCGCCCATGGAGGCGCTGGTCAACCGGTTGAGTTATCTGACCCCTTACCTTGTCCTTGACCTGGGAGCCAGCCTGACGCCCCTGGCGCAGAAACTTGTCGCTTCCTGCAACCTCCTTTTCGTATTGGCCGAACCAGTGGCCAATGCTTTGGACCATTCCAAGGCACTCATGGAGGATCTGATCGAACTGGGCATTCCAAGGGAAATCATACAATTTATTGTGGTGAACCGCATCCGCTCGGACACCCAACTCACCATGTCACAAATAGAAATCCAGCTTGGGCAGACACCCGTGGTGGCCATTACACCCGCACCTGAACTTATCTACGCGGCCACCCGCTTGAATACCATTGCCATCGTTTCCCGTCCGGACAGTCTAACGGCACAACAATTTTCCAAACTGGCGGACGCCGTGCTTGACTTTGAAAAGAAGAAATGAATGGAAACGAAAAGCGGCTGAAAGGTTACCGCCGCCTCATTGACATCGCGCGTGACCTGGCCTCGACACTCGACTTGGATATCCTGCTCAACCACATCGTTTCCGCCGCCTCGGATTTGACCGAGGCTGAGGCCGCCTCCATCCTTTTCTACGATGACGCGGCACGTCAACTGTACTTCCAGGTTGCCACCAATCTGGACCAGCCGACCATGCGCGGCCTAGTTGTGCCGCTGGAGGGAAGCATTGCAGGGTGGATCGTAACCAATCACAAGGCGGTCCGCATCGCGGATGCCAAAGAAGATCCACGTCATTTCTCCAGCATCGAAAAACAAACTCACATCACCACCCAATCCCTGCTGGGCGTTCCACTTATCACCAAGGATAAGGTTGTTGGCGTTCTGGAAGTCATCAACAAACAAGATGGGGAGTTCAGCAGTGACGACGAGGACCTTTTGCAAGTCCTGGGAGCCCAGGCGGCCGTGGCCATTGAGAATTCACGCCTGTTCCACCAGTCCGACCTGGTCGCCGAATTCGTCCACGAGCTACGCACACCGCTGGCTTCCATCGGTACGGCCACATACCTCCTGCTTCGCCCGGAAATGTCACAGGAACAACGCCAGTCGATGATCCATAATGTTTACAATGAAACACTGCGCCTTAATACGCTGGCCTCTTCTTTCCTCGACCTGGCGCGACTGGAATCCGGGCGAGTCCAGTTTAATCTCACCAGTTTCGACTTACATGTCCTGCTAGACGAATGTGTCGAAATAATGAAAAGCAAGGCGGATGAAAGTTCCATCAACCTGGCGCTAGAAATCCCGCCTGGTTTTCCTGAGGTGGAGGCCGACCGCGACAAAATCAAACAGGTGGTGCTCAACCTTATGAGTAATGCCATCAAATACAACAGACCCAATGGCAAAGTTGCCCTCACTGCCGGACTTGCGGATAACGAGTGGACCCTTTCCGTTCGCGATACCGGCGCCGGCATTCCGGTCAAAGCTCTCCCGCACCTCTTTCAAAAATTCTACCGGGTGCAAGCTTCCGAGGGCAAGGTGGCCGGAACGGGCCTCGGCCTTTCCATTTGCAAGGAGATCGTTTCAGGACATGGTGGAACCATCGAGGTCAAATCGAAATATGGCAAGGGGGCTACATTTACCATCCACATCCCAAAACAAAAGAAATGACTGGCAGCCATTCGGCTACCCGAACCTTCTATCTCGCACCTTTGCGCCCAAATTGCCGTTCCAGTGTATCCACGGAAAGATGAATCATGGTCGGGCGGCCATGCGGGCAGGTGCGCGGAGAAACACAAGTTTCCAAGTCTTTCAGCAGGGCACGCTGTTCGTCGGGCGAAAGAACCTGCCCGGCCTTGACCGCCAGCCGCTTGCAGACCCTTCCGGCAATTTTTGCTTCGATCTCATTTTGCAGCGGGGTTTCGTCTTCCTCGAAATCTTCCACGAGTGCACGCAGCGCTTCCTCCGGATCACTGCTGGCAAACAGGGCTGGCATGGCACGCACCTGGTAACTGTTCTGCCCAAACGGCTCTATCTGGAAACCAAAGTGCAGGAGCACAGGCAACTGGTCTTCAAGCAAGCGAGTGCTGGAAGCCGGCAGGTGCACAATTGTCGGTGTGAGCAACGCCTGCGAGGGAATGGTTTTCAGCGCATGTTGCGCCATCAACTTCTCGAACAGGACGCGTTCATGGGCGGCGTGCTGGTCAATCAGGTACAATCCGTCCGGGCCCTCGGCAACCAGATAGGTGGCACCTATCTGGCCGATTAAACGCAAGAGCGGTATTTTCTCAAAAGTGGACGGTCCTGGAATAGCCGATTGGCTGCTTTCCGCAGCCTGCCCGCTGCCTGCTGATAGCTGATTGGTGACCTCGGTCATTTCAGCATGCCCCAAACTCCAAGCCGGATCCACACTGCGCAGGGGCGAACCCCAGAGCGATGCGGCTGCCACCTGCGGCACCGGGGCGTAAGCCAGCAAAGCCCGGCGTGTCGCCCGTTGGACAAAGCTAAAAGCTTTATCCGGGCTGCGAAAACGTACCTCCGCCTTGGCGGGATGGACGTTAACATCCACTTCCTCGGGCAGAACTTCGATGAACAATGCGGCCAAGGGGTACCGTCCGACCATAAGCAAAGTGTGGTAGGCCTGGAGCACAGCCGAGGTCAGCGGGATATCCTGAACCCAACGCCCATTCACGAAGAATGTGATTTCCTTACGGTTGGAACGCGTCAGCGACGTCGGGCTGATAAAGCCGGTCAATTTTAAATTTTCTTCTTCAGCGAAAACGTCCAGCATCTGCCGGGCCACGTCCACGCCGTAGAGGGCTGCCAGGATGGCCCGCCGGTCACCATCCCCGGCGGTATGCAAGGAGACGGTGCTCCCCTCGGCCAGTTTGAAACGAACAGCGGGATAAGCCAGGGCATAGCGCGTCAGCAATGCATCAATCGCCCGGCGCTCAGTGGTATCCTGCTTTAAGAACTTTAACCGTGCCGGGACATTGTAGAACAGGTCTTCCACGCGGACCACCGTCCCGACCGGCGCACCGATTTTCTCCACCTTGCCGATGAGGCCGCTTTCCACATGCAGGCGCGCCGCGGCCGGCGAACCAACAACACGTGAGGTGATCGTCAGACGGGAGACAGAGCCAATCGAGGCCAAGGCTTCGCCGCGGAAGCCCAATGTGACAATATGGAATAAATCCTCGGCGGAGGCCAACTTGGAGGTGGCATGCCGTTCCATGGCCAGTGCCAATTCCTCCGCCGGGATGCCGGCACCGTCATCAGCCACCTCCACCCGAATCCGGCCGGCGGCGGCAATTTCCACAGTTACAGACTTTGCCCCGGCATCCAGGGCGTTTTCAACGAGTTCTTTCACTACGGAAGCGGGACGTTCCACCACTTCGCCGGCGGCAATCTGCGAAGCAACTTCGGGAAGCAGGATTCGGATGGTCATGGCTGTATTATATACCGCTTATAATAGGCCCATGCGGTTCACCACTTTCTTCTTTGACCTCGATGAGACTCTCTATCCCCCTGCCACCGGCCTATGGGGTGCCATTGCCGGGCGTATTACCAAGTACATGATCGAGCGCATGGGATTTCAGCCAGAACAGGTGGTGACCATCCGGGAAAAATATTTCCGGGAATACGGGACAACGCTACGCGGCCTGCAAGCGAACCACAACGTGGATATGGATGATTACCTGGCCTTTGTCCACGATATTCCACTCGATCGCTACATAAAACCGGACCCGGAAGTGAATGCAGTGATTCAGAACATCCCGGCCCGGAAGTTCGTCTTCACAAATGCCGATACTAACCACGCCAGGCGAGTATTGGCGGCTGTAGGCATGCAGGATCTTTTCGATGGGATCATTGACGTGCACACCATTGCACCCTACTGCAAGCCGATGCCAGAGGCGTTTGATCTGGCACTAAAAGCGGCGGGCAACCCGGACGCACATGATTGTGTCCTGCTGGATGACCAACGACGCATCACGAGTGTCGGACGCCGACTGGGCATGTATACCATCCTGGTGGGTGCGGATACCCCTGGCGAGGACTCGGACGCGGCTCTGTTGCATCTCACAGGCTTGCCGGGTCTGTTGGACGGGCGGCTTTAACATTCTTCTTACATCAGCCTGCTAAAATTCATTCTGTTTTAATCCGGATGTGCTATTATGCAGCACCGTCCGTCAGGAGATTGGCATGAATAATAAGACTTCACGTTCGATTTTGCTCGTATTCCTCGCTATTGTGTTATTGGCCGGTTCCTTTGGCGCCGGATTTGCCACAGGACACTTCCTGCCTTACAGTACCTATAATTTGTTCGTTCCATTCTGGAATGCGTGGAATGATGTCCACCAGAATTATGTTGATCAGCCCGTGGACAATGCCAAGTTGCTGCAGGGAGCCATCAGTGGCATGATGCAATCACTGGGTGACCCGCATTCCCTGTATTTGAGCCCACAGGATTATGCGGATGCAAACAGCCAGTTGGTTGGCAATTATGCCGGGATAGGTGCTTATGTCGACATCTCCGGCAAGTTATTGACCATCACCAAGCCGATCCCCAATTCTCCGGCGGAAAAGGCCGGCCTGCAGGAAGGCGACCAGATCATTGCAGTGGATGGCCAGGATGTGACCGGCTTGATCCCGGAATTGGTACGGCAGAAAGTGCTCGGACCGGATGGAACTACCGTCACGCTGACCATCCAGCGTCCAGGCCAGGCAGCACCCTTTACCGTTCAAATTAAACGTGCACAAATTGTCATCCCGAGTGTTATCAGCAAGATGCTGACCAACAACATTGCCTACATCCAGATAACCACTTTTGGTGATACCACTGCAAGCGATCTGCACAAACAATTGGCTGCCCTGATGGCTCAAAACCCAAAAGGCCTGATCCTCGACCTGCGCTATAACGGCGGCGGCGTCCTGAGCACAGCCATTTCCGTGGCTTCCGAGTTCATCCCAAGCGGCGTGATCGTCACAGAAAAAGCCGGTAATGGAAAACTGACGCCTCACGACGCCATTTCAGGCGGGCTGGCCACCAACAACAGCCTACCCATGATCGTACTGGTCAATGCATATTCAGCTTCCGCATCCGAGATCGTGGCGGGCGCTCTGCAGGACACTGGGCGTGCCAAATTACTTGGTGTGACAACCTACGGAAAAGGTACCGTTCAACTCTGGATACCTCTATCCAATAATAAGACTGATAATCAGGGTGCAGTCACCGTTACAATTGCCAGATGGTTGACCCCCAAGGGAAACACCATCGACAAGAAGGGCCTGACGCCTGACATAGTTGTTCAAATGACCGCAGATGATCTGAAAGCAGGCAAGGATCCGCAGTTGGATGCGGCTGTACAGCAACTAACGAATCCTTAACAGCGTATACTTAAAAGCCGTTCCCTACTGCGGCTGCCTGTGCCGATATGGCACAGGGGAAAAAAGAGGTGAAGGATGTTATTTTTTGACCCAACATACCTTTTATGCATGGCTCCTGCCTTCTTACTGATGATCATCACATCCATTTATGTGAAGTCGGCATATAGAAAATGGAGCCAGGTTCCAACCCGCAGCCGGATGACCGGCTATGAAGCTGCCCAACGACTGATCGCTCGTGCGGGGTTGTATGGGATACAGATCGAAGGAGTGCGGGGGAAACTGACCGATAACTATGACCCGCGTACAAAAATTCTGCATCTTTCACAAGATGTTGCTGGAAATGCTTCCGTCGCAGCGCTGGCGGTGGCTGCCCATGAACTCGGGCATGCGCAACAGGATGCCGAAGGTTACTTCCCATTGCGTTTCCGGTCTGCGCTGGTGCCGATGGTCAACATTGGCTCTTACCTGGGTTGGATCCTGATCATCATCGGCCTATTCTTGAGTTATGCCGGCATGGCTTTGGGGGTAAATCTCGCCTGGCTGGGTGTGGCGATCTTCGCTGGAGGGGCTATTTTTGCCTTGGCAACCCTGCCGGTGGAATTGAACGCATCAGCCCGGGCACGCCTCCTGCTTGCAGACACCGGCATCATCTCCGGACCGGATGAGCAGCGCGGTGTCAGTACGGTGCTCAATGCGGCTGCACTTACCTACGTTGCCGCGCTGGTAACGGCGGTGTTGCAGTTGCTCTATTACGTCATGCTGGTTGGTGGTTTAGGCAGGCGTCGCAGCTAACCCACTCAAGTAAAAAGTTTGTAGAATTCCCTCCCACAGGCTCTAAGTCTGCGGGAGGTTTTGTATGGGGAATATCCAGTATAATTCCGACATGCGAAAAATCATCGTAGCGCTGGTGCTGCTGCTGGCGATTGTGTTCGTTTTCCTGCGTTTTTCCGAACTTAAAGACTTCCTGAATACCCTGCATCACAGCAACTACCGTTTTCTGATAGCTGCCTTTATCATCGAATTGATCTGGATGTTCAATTCTGCAACTGATTACGGTTCCATTTATCGCCTGGTTGGACTTAAGGAAAAAACCACTCATCTGGTACTGGTAGCCACTGCTGCCAATTTTGTCAACGTTGTGGCACCCAGCGTGGGCATAGGAGGAATGGCAGTCTTTCTGGATGATGCCGCGCGGCGGAACCATGCGATTGGCCGTGTCACGGTCGTGGGAGTGTTATTTATCCTTTTCGACTATCTAGCCTTTTTCTTCGTTCTCAGCCTCGGTTTCATTGTCCTGATCCGCCGGAATAACCTGAACCCGGGAGAATTAACGGCTGCCGCCATATTGCTCGTAATAGCCGGAGGTGTTGCGTTCCTTTTATTCCTGGGGTACCGCTCAACCGAACAGTTGGGAAAAGCACTTTTATGGATTGCGAGACTGATCAATCGTATCCTGCGACCATTTATTCACCGGGATTACATTAATGAGGAACGGCCTTTTCTTTATGCAAAGGAAGTTGGAGAGGGGATCTCAATGTTGCGCGGCAAAAGAGGGGAATTGCTCTGGCCTTTCCTTTTTGCATCGAACAACTTTGCCCTGCTCATTTGTGTGCTTGCATTCACTTTCCTGGCCTTGGGAACACCCTTTACGGTCGGGACACTGATAGGCGGATTTGCCATCGGCTATCTGTTCCTGATAGTTTCCCCTACCCCATCCGGGTTAGGCGTGGTCGAAGGTGCCATGACCATTGCACTAAATACATTACGCGTTGATATGGCAGCCGCCTTACTGATCACCCTGACTTACCGTTTCATCACTTTTTGGTTCCCACTGGCAACGGGGGCAATCGCCTTCCGCCTTCTAGGTGGGAAGAAAAAAACAGTTCCCGACTCTTGATCAAAGCCATTCCCGGCAGTCAAGGGTTTGCTGTCGAAAAGCACCAATATTTTAGGGGGATGTGTACCTTCGACCTGAAGTGTCAGGTGAAAATAAAAAACGACCAAGGGCGCCATTTACCCCTGGTCGTTCGTGATTTTTATTATGTTTGTTAGCAACCAATTTCATCCGGACATCGATACCGGGATCGTCATCGATGCAGGAATCTTTCACGGGCCTGTATTGAACTGCACATCCACACTCATGCCTGCCCGCAGGTTGGAGGGAAGGTCATCCAGGACAATGGTCACTGTGTAAACCACATCTCCACCGAGGGTATCAGCCAGCGGGGAGATTACGGTTACCTTCCCGGTCACAGCCTGATTGAGGGCTTTGACAGAAACCGTGACCGCCTGGCCAAGTTTGACCTTGGGGACGTCACGTTCACTGAGGTCGGTTGTCTCGACATGCAGATGCCTGACATCGCTGATGACCAGAATGACCTGGCCCGGCGAGACGTAATCCCCCATGCTGGTCGTGACAGAGGCAACCTCTCCGGAGAAAGGAGCGACCAGGCGGGTGGCATCCAGACTCGCCTGGGCAGCTTGAACATTAAACTTTGCCTCCATCAGGCTGGCATATCCTGTCCCGGAAGGATTGGCTGGCAGCGTACCCCCCGTCAGGGCGGTCACGAGGGTCTGGTCTTCATCCGTTTTGGCTTTTGCGAGCGCCACCTTGGCGGTCGCCTCATCAACCTGGGGTTGGTTGGGTTTCCCTGTGTACAGATTATATATATACAAAGCATAATCATAGCTCTGCTGGGCAGCATACAGTTTCTGGTAGGCGCGCGCCTTGGCAGGATCCCTGTTCTGATCGCCAGGCGTCTCATCATAGGCGGTCTGGGCATCCTTAAGAGCATTCTGAGCCAAAATCAGACTGGCATGCGTGTTCGAAATCAAACCCTGGTTGCTATATTGGGTCTGTAAATTATTAAGCGCCACCTCTGCATTGTAAAGATCCTGCTGATCCTGGGCAACGGTCTGCTGGGCAGCCGCCAGGGCGGAAGGGGAGGTCAATTCCTGCAAGGCCAGATTGGCCTGGTCCAACATGATCTGCTGGGTGGTATCGTCCAACTTGATCAACACCTGGCCGACCTGGACCTGGTCACCAGCGGCAACATTGATGAGCTTGACATTCCCCGCCAGCCTGAAAGCCATATGAGCCTCCTGGTCGGCGACAATCACCCCGGAGGCGGTGGCTCCGCCGGGGTTAGGGTTGGGCACCGGCGTGGCAGCGCCGCCATTATTGCCCAGATTTGCCGTCGGTATGGCGGTTGGATTGCCTGCTCCGGCAGTACACGCCACCAGTGACAGGATCAGAAGCACAAGTACGATGAACTTGAATTTCATGGGACCTCCTAAGTCTTAATCCCATTATCTTTGACGATCTGGCCATCCTGCAGCGTGACTATCCGATGGGCATACTGGATGACACGCGGGTCATGAGTGGCAAAGATGAAAGTGACGCTGGTATCCTTGTTCAGCTTCTCCATGATCTGCATCACCTGCTTGCCGTTTTCAGTATCCAGGTTGGCAGTCGGTTCGTCGGCCAAGATCAAGTTTGGTTTGGGAGCCAAAGCGCGGGCGATGGCAATGCGCTGTTGCTGTCCGCCGGAAAGCTGGTCGGGGCGGTTCTTGGCGCGGTCGACCAGGTCAACGGCTCTAAGCAATTCCATCACACGGTCGCGACGCTCCTGGCGGGAATGGCCATTCAGTAGCAGCGGCATTTCCACGTTCTCATAGGCAGTCAGGGTTGGGATCAATGCAAAAAACTGGAAAATGAAGCCGATGTGGCCTCGGCGCATATCGGCGCGCTGGTTGCGGTTAAGACGGGTGACATCCTTGCCATCGATCATCACCGACCCGCTGGTGGGCTGGTCAAGGCAGCCGATGAGCTGCAGCAATGTGGTCTTGCCGGAGCCGGACGGGCCGACCAGGGCGGTAAATTCGCCGTTCTCGATACTCAAGCTGACGCCGCGCAGCGCCCGGGTTTCCACCGTGCCAACCTTGTAAACACGAGTTGCGTTATCAATTTTTACGACTTCCATTTTATTCTCCTTTTTATTTCTGCGCTTATTTCTCTGCGCGCAGGGCTTCGACCGGCTGCATGCGGGAAGCCATAATAGCCGGATAAAGACCGGCCAAAATCGTTACAATGAAGGTCACGATGGAAAGGCTGATCGTGTCGTTGATCGTCAACCTGGCAAAGATAGTGTCGGTTACCATGAAGCCGGTCAGGCCCATGTTCCCAATATAGAATCCGTGGATGTTGAAAAGGTAGTTGAACAGCACGCCCAAGACCACCCCAATGATCACGCCGCCTACCGCCAAAAGGGCGGATTCAGCCAGGAAGAGGAACATGATCCGGCCGCCGCGCATTCCAATGGCAGACAGGATGCCGATCTCGCGTGTCCGCTCGTAGACCGACATGATCAGCGTGTTGATGATCACCGAAGCGGCAATCGCCAGAATAATCAAGTATAAAATAGAGATATAACTGTTCGCCTGGGTTTCCCAATCCAGGATCAGCGGGTTTAGATCTTTCCACGTGAGCACTTGTAAGTTGGATCCCTTCAGGGCACTGGCAACAGCATCGTTATATGAAGCATCTTTGAGCAGCACGAAGACGGTACTGGCGTGATTCAGGGTCTGGGTGATGGCCTGGGCTTTCGCAAGCGGCAGGAGGATGGTCGCACTGTCAAAACCGTACGTGTTGGTCGAGTAGATGCCGCGGACGACAAAGGTCTGCTCGGCCACATCGCCGTTGGCGGTGTTGACCGAAAGGCCAACATTGTCCCCCGCCTTCAAATGCAGTTTCTCGGCAATGGGTTTTCCGATCAGCAAGCCTCCAGTGTCATCGGCGGTCAGGTAACTCCCGCTAATGAGCCCCAAGCGAAACGGATCGCTCGCAATAGAGGCTGGATCGATCCCGTAAATTCTTGCTCCCGCCGATTGGTTCCCGGCGGAGATGAATCCGCTGGCGAATAAACGCGGCGTGGCGGCTTTCACCTGAGGTAAGGCGGCGATCTGGGCGGCGATTTGGACCGGATTCTCGACCAGGTCCTGCCACTTCAGGCTGGACTTGTTTTCATCGTAGCTGGCCGCCCTCACCTGAATATGACCGGTCTCAAGTATGATGGCTCCCTGAATGGCACTGCCCATTTCACCATTGACAACAGCAGACATCAACATCAGGATCGCGAGTCCCACACTGACCGCCAGCGCCGAGAAAAGCGAACGGCGGCGGTTGCGGCCAAGATCGCGAAAAGCCATTTTAAATAATTGCATCATGTAACACCTCATACATAGTGAAGGGCTTCGGCGGGTTCGCGCTGCCCGGCTTCGATAGCAGGGATGACCGCCGCAAGCGCTGAGATGATCAAGACCAAGGAGGCGCGCATCAACAATTTTTCCGTACCCCAAGTGGGATACACGCGGCCCTTGATCAGCGCCATATAACTGGCGACACCCGTCAGGGAACCGAAGTCGAGCCCAACTTTCATCAGGAGCCCGTTGATCGCCAGCCCAAAGACGATCCCGACTGCCACCCCAACCAGGCCAATCATGATCCCTTCGAGAATGAACAACAGCGAGATCTGGCGCGGCTTGAGCCCCAGCGCGCCGAGCATGCCAATCTCGCGGGTGCGTTCGTAGATCGCCATCAGCAGGAGGTTAAGTATGCCCACCCCTGCGATCGCGATGATGACGACACTGAAGATGTTCATCACGCCGCCCTTGGTGTTGATGGCGGAGGCCAGATCGGGATAATTGGCTTCATACGATTCGATCTCATAGCCGGGCAGGCTGGAATTCAGGCTACTAATGACCGCAGCTTCAGGGCCAATATGCTTCAGGAAAATCGCCACTTCGGTGGATTGGCCACCCAAATCGTAGAGATTTTGCGCCTCGCCCAAGGATATGTACACGGTTTGCTTTTCAATATCCGACATCCCCAGGTCAAAAATGCCAACCACGGTCATCGTGCGCTGGCGCATTTGTTCGTGCTGGGACTGGCCCACCAGCGTGACCCGATCTCCCACCTGTACGCTCATCGCATCAGCCAACCCTTTACCAATCAGGATGGCATCCCCATCGGCGCTGGTGAGGTTGCGCCCGGCTTTGACATACTGCCCAATAATGTTCACCTTCATTTCGTTCTCAGGCTGGACACCCGTAATGCCGACCGCAAACGCACCTTCCCGGTTGGTGACCAGCCCGCCGGTGTTGATGCGCTGGGTGGCACCCAGCACCAGTGGATTGGCTTCTGCGGCTTTAATCACGGCCTGTGGATCGGCCAATGGGAGGAGCGGGGTCGAATTCGCCTGAGCCCGGTAGCCAGAGGCGTGAACCTGGATGTTGCCACCCAAGACTTTAACGGCGTTACCATAAATCGCGTCAGTAAAGCCACTCACTAATCCGTCATACCACATCATCAACGCCAAGGTCATAGACATGGCAAGAACGATGATGATCGTCCGACGACGGTGGCGCCAGATATTGCGCCAGGCTAAACGCAGGTAAAACAACATTTTTGCACTCCTTTTCAATAGGATATACGAGTAAATTGGAAGAGAGATTTCTTCAAGCCAAAAGGAAATCCAGCAAGTGCTTATGGAATATTCCCGGCTGATCGAGGTTGGCGGCATGTCTGGCATTCGGGATAACTGCCAGTTCCACGCCATCATGCTGCGCCCAAAGCGGCATCACCTTGCGAATATTGCCGGTTTTATCCTGGTCACCAACCATCATCAGCATGGGTTTTCCAATCTTGAAATCCGGTTCGTAATGCAAGCAAAGTGAGGTCTGCATGAGAATACGGATGTATTCCTCCTTGGTTAATAACTGCATGGATTTGCGCAATAGTTCGCGCAACTCTTCCGAAGATGCAGTCACTGCCAGGGATTGGTTAATCAGGGTTTTATATGGATAGAGTTTGAAGATCGGCCCGGCCAAGCCCAGCCAGAACTTATCGGAAGGGCTCATCTGCTGGAAGTTCCAGGTGCAATCCAGCATCACCAAGGACTGTACGCGCTCCGGGTGGTGGAAAACCACTTCCTGGCCCAGGTTGCCGCCCATCGAGTGACCGACCAAGCAGGCCTGTTCCGCGCCCAGGTTATCCAGCAAAGCCAGCAGGTCGGCGCGCGCCTCAACGAAATCAAACGAGGCCGGGCGCGAGAGACCGTGACCGCGTACATCCCAGGCTAGCACCCGGAAGTGTTCGCCAATAATGGGAAGGCTGGCATCCCATTCGTGGTGGTCAATCGTCGCACCGTGGGTGAAGACAACCAGCGGGGCATCCGCTTTGCCGCCGGTCCAGTAGTGGAGCCGGCAGCCCTTCCGTTCGAGAATGCTTTCGGTAAGTTCGTTCACTTCAACTCCTTAATTTCCTCAGGCAGTGTCTGTCCTTCGATCCAGGCCCGTACAGTGCGGGTGAAAAGGTCGGGAGCCGCCATATTCCAGTTATGTTCCTCGCTAAGGGACAATTTCTGGTTGTGATGAACCAGGCGGGCTTGTGCGCCCGGGATAGCTGCGGCCACATCCCGGACGGACTGTTGCATCACTTTATATTCCTTCCGGCCAGCCATCACCAGTGTCGGAGCCGTGACATGTTCCAACCCGGCAGGCAGGCGGAAACGCTGATTTTCAACGATGATGTGGCCGAACGCCTCCGCCGTCAAGGTTTTATATGTTTCAAGCGTCTCCTGCAGGTATTGTTCCGGGATGCCGTTGGAGCGCATGTTCAGCCGCGCCCACCACTTGTATTTGTTTAAAGGTTCGATTGAACGGTAAGTGGCAGCCCAGAAACCCACGCCAAACCAGGCCATCCCGAACATCTCGCGTACCAACGCACTGCTGATGATGGCATGATCCACCAGTTCAGGGGCTGCAGCCAGCAGGGCGACGGTGACCTGGGCACCTTCCGAAAGTCCCACCACGTGAGCTTTGCAGCCCCGGGCTTGTGTGCGAATGAGCTCTGCAACCTGGGTGGCGCTGCCTTCGATGGTAAAAGGTTTGATCCCTGCACTGCGACCATGTTCGGGCAAGTCGGGTACCAGCAGGTGATAGTCACCTTTCAATGCATCCACCTGCGGTTGCCACATCCAACTTCCGCCACCGCCACCGTGCAGAAAAAGGATGGTTGGGTGAGTTGGATCGCCGTGGGCCAAAGTGAAAAGCATACTCATCTTTTCTCCAAAACGTTCAAGGTTTTTTCTTCCTGGGCGGCGCAACCAGCCACTCTTTCAGTATTGTAATATCCGCCAGCGGCAGGGAACCGACCGGCGCGCCGAGGATCCGTTCCATCGCCTCGGAATAAGCCCCTACGATGGCCTCCAAACGCTGCAGGGCGTCGGTGGGTGGTTCCTCACTTAGCAGCAGTCCGGCCACATTGTCTTCTATCCCCTGGGCCAGCCCCCAGATCATGCTACCGATCTGGTCAGGGTGGGAGGTCGAAAAGACGCCTTCGGCAATGCCCTGCCGGATGATCTTCGCCAGCATCGGCGCAATACGTTTGATGGCCGCGGCTTCCTGCTTCTGACGCACCAGGGCGTTGGAGTCGGTGTACCAGACGCGCATCAAGTCAAGCATGAAAGATTTCCGGGCGACTTTCCAGCGGCTCCCGGCAGAAAAGTAGCACTGCAATTTTTCAATGGCAGGCAGGTCGTCTGCCTCCACAATCGGCTGCAGAACCTGTTCGGCTTCATCCATCATCCGTTCCACCAGGGCGTCCAGCAGGACCAGTTTCGAGTCAAAGTAGTGATAGAAAGCGCCCTTGGAAATCTTGAGCTCATTCAGGATGTTCTGGACGGACATCTGCTCATAGCCCGTGACGTAGACCAGGCGTTGGGCTACATCCAGAATTTCATTACGCTTGATGGCGTATTCGCTTTCTTTAACAACGCGCGGCACAGTTGTCCTTTTTTATAAACCGACCGTCGGTTTATTTATAGAAACAGTATATTCCGAAAAGTGGCTGGAGTCAATCCCACCAGGACGGCTTTTCAAAGGTTAAAAGCCTGCCCATTGGTTCATTGGGAATTGCGGGGATGCAGGGAGGATAAGGGTGTCAGAACTTGCATGATACTAAATAACTGGAAATCAGGATATGATATACTTTTTGAAATCCCCGGGAGGCGCAGATAAATGGTCCAGACCAGTCAAAGATATAAAATCCTTTTCCTAATCATCTTCTTTTTGTCCGTCGATCTGCGACTAGGAATGGTAAGTTTCAATCGCGAGGCCAACGATGACCATGTGCAAGTAATAAGTATCATTCTTAAATCCGGGACTCTGCCAGACAAAGACAACTGCTGGGAATGCTACCAGCCTAAACTCTTTCATTACACTGCTGCCAAGATCCTGCAACTAACCGGGGCAGACAGGCTCAGCCAGGATAGAATGATCCTGGCGGTCGAGTTGATCAACCTGATGGCCGGGTTGGTCACCGTGGCGGTTGCAGGGGCCTTGATCACCCGTCTGCCTTTGAAAAAAGAAACACTCAAGCTTCTCAGCTTCGGACTAGTCGCCTTGAACCCGAAACTGATCGGGATAAACTCCCAGGCCACGAACGATACGTTCGTGATCCTTTTTTCCACGCTGGCTCTTTATTGTACGGTCCTCTTTCTACAGAAACAAAAACCGGCGACTTTCCTGCTGATCCTTTTATTCAGCCTTCTGTGTATTTCCTCCAAAACGAACGGTTGGGTCACTCCCATCGCCATCACCCTGGCACTGTTCATAAAAGCCTGGATGGAAAAGAAACATGCGGCAAGACTTTGGCTGGCCGGATTCGTCTTTATAACTGCCACACTTGTCATTTCGATCTTCAATCCATTGAACCAATATATAACGAACTATAAATATTTTGGCTCTCCCATCCAGATAAATGTCAGCCGAAAGCCCAGGCCGTATTTTTTCACATTTGGAACAAATCCATGTGGAATCCGCTCCATCCTGGACGGATATTTCTCCTTCAAATTCGTTTCCCTCATCCAACATCCCCGGATCGAATACAGCAATCCGCGTCCCATTCATTGCACTTCGCTCTGGGCTCAATTGTATGGGCGCGCCTATTCCGTCCATTTTGACAATTATCCAGCCTCATGGTCAACCACCGGAGATCAGAACTTCAACCTAACCCGGGCGATTTTCATCCTGGCATTGCTTCCCACGCTACTGCTACTGTTTGGAGGGGTACTTGAAATCTTTGTGGTATTGAAGAGCTTATTTAAACGGGATACGGTGCTCGCGTCCAGCACTCATTATGGACTGGTTGCAGCCACCTTTGTCGGGTTCATCCTTTTCATCTGCGCATACTTATTCCTGTATCGGACCTATCCCGTCATGAAAGTCATTTTTATCTACCCGGCTCTTATCAGCTTTCCGCTTTTTTTCATGCGGGCGGCGGAATTCATTGATGCACATTTGACAAACCGCTTTCAATGGGTTCGCACGGTTTTCACAGTCTGGATCGTGACAATATTCGTCCTGTATGCAGCAGATATCATCAGCATGATCCAATTGTTGTATACCAGGAGGATGGGCCTGTAGGATCCGAAGCAGGCAACGGGCGCAAATTAATCCATGCCTTTGACTCTGCTGCTCTCCCACTGGCGAACGGACCCACAGACCGGCCCCAATTTCCCTGTCTGGCGGACCACGCCGGGCCGCCCGGCTGATCTACGCCCCTTCCCCGCGGACCTACCACCCGCTCTGGCGGATGCACTGGCTGCAAAGGGCATCCTTTCGCTTTACAGTCATCAAGCGCAGGCCTGGGAATCTGCCAGACGTGGCGAAAACGTTGTTCTCGCCACCGGCACTGCCAGCGGCAAGACACTCGGGTACAACCTGCCGGTCCTGGCTGCCTGGCTCGAAAATCCTAAAGCACGCGCTCTATATCTTTTTCCGACCAAAGCCCTCACGCAAGATCAGCTTTCCGGCCTCTCCTCCTTTCAAGCCTCGATAAGAAATCTGAAATCCGCCATCTACGATGGCGACACACCACAATCCAACCGCTCAGCCATCCGTAAGAACACCCATATCCTCTTCACCAACCCCGATATGCTTCATACCGGCATACTCCCCCACCACACCAATTGGGCAGACTTTTTCCATAACTTGCGATTCGTTGTTATTGATGAGATGCACACCTACCGGGGAGTGTTCGGTTCCCATTTCGCCAATGTACTCCGGCGTCTGAAACGGGTGGCGAAGTTTTACGGGGCCCAGCCACAATTCATCCTTACCTCTGCCACCATAGGCAACCCGCAAGAGCTGGCAGAGCGACTGATCGAATCCCCTGTCAGGTTGTTTGACCAGGATGGTTCATCGCGGGGCGAACGCCATTTTCTCATTTACAACCCACCCGTGGTGGATGAAGCCCTTGGCTTGCGGAAAAGCTCCATGCTGGAGGCGGTACGTCTCTCACAGGAACTGAATGCACAGGGCATACACCATGTTGTTTTTACGCGTTCCCGCCGTTCGGTGGAAATTATCCTGAAGTATCTGCAGGAGCAAGGTAATCAGGCACCAGGTAATCAGGAATCTGGGAATCGGATGATCAAATCGTCCGATCCCCTAGTTCCTGATCATCTGAATTCCATCCGCGGTTACAGAAGCGGCTATTTGCCCTCCCAACGCCGCGAGATCGAGAAGAGCCTGCGGGATGGGATGGTCAAGGCTGTTGTCGCTACCAACGCCCTTGAACTGGGCATTGATATTGGTGGCCTGGGCGCGGCTATACTGGTCGGGTATCCTGGCACGATTGCCAGTGTATGGCAGCAGGCTGGCCGGGCAGGCCGCGGTGACGACCCGGCTCTGGCAGTCCTGGTTGCCTCTGCCAGCCCCCTTGACCAGTTCCTCGCCCACCATCCCAATTACTTCTTTGAGCGCTCACCGGAACATGCCCTGATCAACCCCGACCACCTGCTCATCCTGCTCAATCACCTACGCTGTGCCATGTTCGAGCTACCATTCCAAAAAGGGGAAGACTTTGGTTCCCTGCCAGCCGCGACAGTACAGGAATACCTGGATTTCCTGGTCACTGGCCAGGAGGCGCACCTATCCCAGGACAAGTATTTCTGGATGGCGGATTCCTATCCGGCAGCTGCCCTCTCCCTGCGCTCCGCCTCAGCAGAGAGCGTTGTCCTGCAGGTCCAGGATGGTGGTAGACCCTGGACTCTGGGAGAGGTGGACATGGCCTCCGCTGCCTGGATGGTGCATCCGCAAGCCGTCTACTTGCACGAGGGGCAGCAATATTTCGTCCAGGAATTGAACTTTGCCTCCAAAACCGCCACGCTTATCCCAGTGGCCCTGGATTATTACACTGAACCTCAGCGCCAGACAGAGGTAAAGATCCTGACCAAAAATGCCAGCTCCATAGTCCCAGGCGGGGAAAAAGGCTGGGGTGAAGTCCAGGTCACTTTGCAGGTGGCAGGTTATAAGAAAATCCGCTGGTTTACGCGCGAGAATCTGGGAACGGAACCGCTCGACCTGCCGCCCAGCGACTTTCAGACCACCGGCTACTGGCTGGCTTTAGCCGAACAGACGATCGATTGTCTGCGGGAGGCTGGCATGTGGACCAACGACCCGAACGACTACGGACCCGGATGGAACCGCCTGCGGGAGGCAGTCCGCCTCCGGGACGGATACCGTTGCCAGGTCTGCGACGCAACCGAGGGAACAGCCCGCCAGCATGATGTGCATCACAAAATCCCTTTCCGGGCGTTCCCCACGGCGGCTGAGGCCAACCGGATGGAAAACCTTATCACCCTGTGCCCGGCCTGCCATCGCAAAACGGAACAGAATGTGCACATACGTTCCGGGTTGGCGGGGCTGGGAAACGTGCTTGGCCAACTCGCCCCCCTGTTCCTGATGTGCGACCCGGGAGATTTGGGCATCCACACGGATGCTTCACTCTCCACATTAGACCAACCAGGCATTGTGATTTACGATGATGTCCCGGGCGGTATTGGTTTCAGCCAGAAACTCTTCGAACTTCACGATGAACTTATGCAGCGGGCGCTGGACCTGGTGCAGGAATGTAAATGCCAGGATGGCTGCCCATCGTGCGTTGGGCCGGGAGGGGAGAATGGCGCAGGCGGCAAGACAGAGACAGTAGAGATTCTAAAGCAATTGCAGCCATAGCATTGCCAATCAATAACTCCGGGGTTTATCAAACTCCCGGAGTTATTGTTTTACTTATTCGGTTTCTTCTTTATTCTTATTTTGAAAAAGTGATGGCATTGCCGCCGCTGGCAGCATAGATCGTCAATGTATTGCTTGCGACCGTATATCGAACCGTGCCATTCATAATCTTGAGGGCTATCAATTCCTGTGTCATCTGCGGCCCAAGACATGCCATCATGGTGGATATCATCTGGCTAAAGACAATATTACCGTTTGTCACCTGGAAATTGCCCGAGAAACTATTGCAGCCGAGGTTGCCGCTAACCGTTCCATCTCTTCCAAAGACCAGGCTCGTTTCGACCCCTGGCGCAGCCGGTGCTTGGTTTCCAGCAGGCCCATAGGAAACCAATTTCCAGGAGGTGCCTGCCAGACCAGACGAATTTCCCTGTGAAACACAAGCCGAAAGGATCAAACCCGATACAATCAGAAGAGTGAGGACGATCAAATATGTTTTATACATTTGAATTATCTCCCATTCAAGATGCAATTTTGCCTTAGATAAAGACGCTTTGTCACTTGAGAAGTTCCCATCGGGGGGAACAGTTTCGGGAACAATCCTGCATATTTATCCATTCCTCATGAATAGGAGAAAATCACCAGTATTATTAACCAGGTATCTCTCCACCCGCTTATCCAAGCGCGTGACCATCTTCTGGAGAACAGGCGGGGAGCTAAATCCTCCCGCGTTTGGGGACCACTGACCGTTTACCTCACCGGCCTGTTTGTGGGTGCTTTGTGGGGCTTATGCAATAACACCAACACTTGGAATCCCAATAATTTATGTTCCTCACTCCAACTGTGGAGAACATAACTGCCTCGATCCTCACCCAGTTGCCTATACCAATTAGCCGCCATCAACTTAATGACAGTGATCTGTAGAAGATGCCGGGGAGACAATTATCCCGGCAACTGGGGCTGCGGCCAAGGAAATGAAGGCAACCGCCTGAAAATAAAAAGGCCTGGCGCGGCAAATTTGCCGCGCCAGGCCCGAAAATCTCCCATCTGCTTGATCTACTTTCGAATCCCCATCTTGTGCAGGTCGTCAGAGTTAAATTGCGCACAGACCAAGCCAATAAAGGCAACAACGGCGAAGATGATAATACCAAAAGCAGCAAATACAATCATGGTGACCTCCTTAGACCTCTTTAAATACCTATATAATTAACGCCATTCCGGCATTTTCGTTGCACGTTCTTACGATACTGTTAAGAACAGGTTATTCATCACATGACATCTAGAAAAAATGTTGGGAGGTTTCGGTGCCTCCCGGCCTTATTTCTTATAGATGATACCTACGCATTATGAATTCATCATGAATTAACGTATAATCAAAATTGATAAATATAGCAATAATGGAATCTCAGCCCAGGACCGAAAACCATGCCAGAGTTTGACACTTATCTTTCCCCCTTCACCTGGCGTTACGGCACACCTGCCATGCGCCGGATGTGGAGCGAAGAAAACAAGCGTATCTTATGGCGGAAACTGTGGGTGGCTCTGGCCGAAGTGGAAGCTGAATACGGTTTAGTCACACCCGAGCAGGCTGCCGACCTGCGCCTCCACCAAACTGAAATTGACCTGCCACGCGCTCTCGAAATTGAAGCCGAGATCCAGCATGACCTGATGGCCGAATTGCGTCTCTTTGCGATTCAGTGCCAGACCGGCGGCGGGATCATCCACCTCGGTGCAACATCGATGGACATAGAAGATAACACCGATGCTTTGCGCGTGCGCCAAAGCCTCGATATGATTCTGCAATCCCTGGCGACTCTCTTGCGGACTTTGAGATTCCTCATTGAAAAATGGGCGGATACACCGTTGATGGCATTCACCCACCTCCAGCCCGCTGAACCATCCACGCTGGGCTATCGTCTGGCACTCTACGGGCAGGATTTACTGGAGGACTACCTCGCACTCAACCATCAACGCTCAACTATCCGGGGAAAGGGATTTAAAGGCGCGGTCGGGACGAGTGCCGCTTATGCCGAATTGCTTGGCTCGGACAAGCTAACCGAGTTCGAGGAGAAACTCTCCAAAAAACTGGACCTGCCTTTCTATCCGGTCTCCTCGCAGGTCTACCCGCGCAAACAGGATTTTGCCGTCGTCTCGGCGTTGGCCGGTCTGGGGGCATCCCTCTACAAATTCGCCTTCGACCTGCGCCTGCTTCAATCTCCATCCATGGGGGAACTCTCTGAGCCGTTTGGTGAGAAACAAGTTGGCTCCTCGGCCATGCCTTTCAAGCGTAATCCCATCCGGGCCGAGAAGATCAACTCGCTGGCACGCTACCTGGCCACCCTGCCAAACCTGGCCTGGGATAACGCTGCCCATAGCCTGCTCGAACGGACGCTGGATGATTCCGCCAACAGGCGCATCCTCCTGCCCGAATCATTCCTGGCCACGGATGAATTGCTCCGCACCGCAAATGGCATTCTCTCCAAATTGGATGTGGATAAAACTGCCATCGTCCGCAACATGTCAATCTACGGCCCGTTTGCAGCCACTGAACGAGTTCTAATGGCACTGGTTAAGTCCGGGGCAGACCGGCAGGAGATGCACGAGCGCATCCGCATGAATGCCATGCGAGCCTGGGAGGCGGTCAGAAGCGGGGAAGAAAACCCGCTGGTTTCACTGATGTGTCAGGATGCGGAATTGACCGAATACCTCACGGAAGAGGCGATACACAACTTGATGGATGCCCGCTCGTACGTGGGAGCTGCCAACAAACGTGCACTCCAGATGGCAAAAAGGATTCAGGAAGTCGTTGGATGACTTGGTCAGCCTGAGATTTTGGAAGTCTGCCGTAAAGACATAAGCCATGAATATAGTGGGTCGTATATTAGTGGCTTCATTTCATTAGCGCTTTCGAAAAACAACAACCTTGCTGCGCTCCCCACCGGGGAGCCATTGCTAGTCTCAATACCCCATGGCTGTAAACATTTCATCATTGGTGGCAAACTTGAAATCCTGCAGACCAAGTTTCTGGGCCTGGGCGGCTTCAGCCAATTCCAACTTTGTCAAGTGAGGCTTATCCACCACGCGTTCATGGGTCTCCACCAGGCGCTGTTCGAACTTATCCACCACGTTATCAAGGTCACGCATCGGATTCCCGGAACGCAGGAACTGCAAAACCGCTTCGGAGGCTCTCTCACCGTCCCGGCGCGCAACGCCAACCAACCCGGTGCTGGCCTGGCGCGCCCAACCAGCCAAAAAGACACGTTCGATAGGCTGATTGGTATCCGGGTTAAAGGCCTCAAATGAAACGCCCTCCACCGGGAAGTGCGGCTGTGGAGCAGACATGTAAGCATCGTTGAAAATCGGCACGCAGAAATCCCTGTCGACTGTGTCGCCAATGGCAAAAATGATCGTGTCGGCCTCGATCTGCCGTGAGTTACCTGTACCGCGCGCTTTGACACTACCGTCCACGCAAACCAGAGTATTATCTTCCACTTTCAAGGCGTTTACACCGTTCATCCAGTCGCCCAACACACGAACGGGTGAAACCAGGAACTCGAAACGGAAACGCGTCTCCGAGATCGGATCGAGCGCCTTGGGCAGGGCTTCCAGAAAAGCAGTTTTGGAGGCGGACGGATCCTGACCAACGGTTTGCATAATGGGGGTTACACGGGCAAACTCGCGCTCCAGTTCTGCCAAGTCCAGGTTACGGGCCACAGTTTCCATTTCTTTGCGGGTAAATTTCACATCGGCCGGACCGCGCCGCACAACCGCGATCACCTCATCCACTTTTCGATCACGCACGAGGTAATGGGCAACATCCAGCATGACATTACCGGCGCCGACCACCGCAACGCGTCTACCAAGCAGATATTTTTTCTCACTAAAGGGCGGCAGGAGATTATAGTGGAAGATAATATTCTTGGCGTGGTAAACACCGGGCAGGTTCTCTCCAGGCAAGCGCAGCCATTTGGTCCCCTGGGCTCCGGTCGTGATAAGCACAGCCTGGAAACCGGATTCGAGCAGGTCTTCCAGAACAATATTCCCACCGGAGCAAACAGTCACGTTCCCATAGTAATCAATTGTGGACAGGTTCAGGATCTGTTTAAATTGGGCGCGCAAACCCTGCTTCAATTTGAACTTATCCGGATAAATGCCATACTCTGCCAGACCACCTGGTTTGACGTCGCGATTGAACAACACGACGCGTGCCCCACCTTCGGCCAGTTTTCGCGCTGCATACAGGCCCGCTGGCCCGGCACCAACAATGGCTACCATGTATTTCGAATCTTCCATCGAGATTCTCCTCTTTCGATAATGCGGGTGGAATTATAGCCGTTGGTCTGGCGACGGACAAGGACAAAAGACCTATTCCATTTCCCCCAAATTAATGCCCCGTCTTTCGCACTCTATGCTATAGTTAATCATATCAACCAGGAGGCAGGATATGAAACTACCCAACCTACCCAAAAAAAAGCAAGGACCTAAACCAAAACCAGACCAACTACCTGACGCCGATGAGGGATCAAAACGGAAACCCAGGTTCGGTTTCTACAAAGGGGCGCCAATCGACCTCCCAGGTATAACAGGCAAGCAACCGGCTTCCTTCCTTGGAAGCGAATCTGCCACCAACCCAGGGAGCTTGAGCCAAGCCCAGGCAGGGCCGTCTCACAAACCAGACATCCCAATGGACATCCCCCCGGGACCCGCCGCGCAGACCGAGAATCTGCCGGCGCGGCCGGCCAGCAACCCTGACGAGGGAGTCCCACCCAGCTCCGGCAAGGATGACAATCCCGGGCGGAGATTGCATGCCATTGAGGAGGCGGCAAAAAATGCGCCCCCGGCCAAAATCCCCTGGATACGCCGTTGGCGACCCAACCGTGACTCGACCCGGCGTGCCTATTGGGATGTGACGACCACATTTTCCCTGATCGTCAATGCCATTTTGGTGGGTCTGCTGATTGTCATGTCCGTACAGATCAGGAATCTGAAAACAACTGTTAATGCCATGCTTGGAGGGCTGTATAGCAACTTCGCCAAAATGGACCTGGCAAGCATAAACACGACCATCTCCGTGAACACACAGATCCCGCTCAATTTCAACCTGCCACTATCCCAGAACACGACAGCCGTGTTGACCAGCAATGTTTCCATCCCCAATGCACACGTTGTCATCAGCACCGGAGGTCTGAACATTAACTCCACTGCAAGTGTGACGCTCCCGGCCGGCACGTCCCTACCAATTGCACTGAATGTGACAATTCCGGTCCAGTCGATCATACCTTTAAACCTGATGGTGCCGGTAACTATTCCGCTGAATCAGACCGGACTACAGGAGCCAATTGCCGGTTTGCAGACCAGCCTCCGTCCACTTTACTGCATGCTTAACAAGGATGCACAATATCCCGAAGGGACTTTCATCTGCGCGGAGCATACTGTTCCCACTCCTGTCACCCCATGAAGAAAACGCATAGCGAGTACACGCTCCCGAACGGTTTAAAAATCCTGCTTAAAGAAATCCACACAGCCCCGTTGATCAGTTCGTGGGTCTGGTATCGCGTCGGTTCACGTGACGAGCCATCCGGTCACACGGGCGTTTCCCATTGGGTGGAACACATGCAATTCAAGGGCACTCCAGAATTCCCGGCCAGCAGCCTGGACAGGGACATCTCGCGGGATGGAGGCATGTGGAATGCATTTACCTATATGGACTGGACAGCCTACCTGGAAACCATGCCCGCCGATAAGATCGATCTGGGCCTGCGGCTGGAGGCGGACCGGATGGTCAACAGCCTGTTCGATGAAAAAGAAGTCGCTTCCGAGCGGACCGTGGTCATTTCCGAGCGCGAAGGCAACGAGAACGAGCCACTCTTCCAGCTTGGTGAGGCCGTCCAGCAGGCTGCCTTTCGGGTTCACCCATACCACCACGAGATCATCGGTGACCTGGTCGACCTGAAATCCATGAACCGGGACGATCTTTACCAGCATTACCGCACCTATTACGTACCGAACAATGCCGTCATAGGGGTGGCCGGGGATTTCAAGACCAGCGAGATGCTGAATCGCATCCGTGAACTTTTTGAGCCAATACCTAGCGGCCCCCTGCCAAAGCACCCAGCCCGTCCCGAGCCGGCTGCCAACGGCGAGCACCGGCTGAAGGTGGAAGGCCCCGGCGAGACAACCTTCCTCGAAATCTCGTATCATGCTCCGGCGGGAGGCGATCCCGATTTCTTTCCCTTGACAGTACTGGACAGTCTGCTGGCCGGGCCAAGCGGTCTCAGTATTTTTGGCGGGGGAGGCCTTTCCAATAAAACATCCCGCCTGTACCGTGCGCTGGTCGAGAAGGAACTGGCTGTTGGCGTGAGCGGCAGCAGTTCCACAACGCTCGATCCATACCTTTACAGCATCATCATCACGGTCCATCCCGAGCGCAAGCCCGAGGAAGCGCTGGCTGCCCTGGATGATGAGGTGAAACGCATCCAGGACGAACCTGTCCCAGAGGAAGAGATCAACCGAGCCATCAAACAAGCCCGGGCGCTGTTTGCCTATCAAAGCGAGAATATCACCAGCCAAGCTTCCTGGCTGGGACATGCCGAGATGTTCTCCAATTATGAATGGTTCCTGACTTACCTGGATAAATTATCGAAAGTCACTCCTTCCGACCTGCAAGCGGCTGCGCAGAAATATCTACGCGAGCAAAATCGCGTGGTTGGGACCTACATTCCGAGCGGGACGGAGGTGCAGGCATGAGCAAGCGCCAACAGTCCTTACCCGGTTCCGACGATATTACCCGCCTGAGCCTCCCAAATGGCATCACCATCCTGGTGCGCGCCAACTTCAACAGCCCATCGGTGGTCATCGGCGGCCATCTCGCCTGCGGCAGCCTGTTCGATACGGATGAAAAAATCGGCCTGGCCGACTTCACGGCGCTTGGCCTGATGCGAGGGACCGAAAGGCGTGATTTCCAGCAAATCTTCGATGCACTCGAATCAGTTGGCGCCAGCCTGTCCTTTGGTGCGGGTGCCCATAACACCGGATTTTCCGGGCGTTCCCTGTCTGAAGATATCCCTCTCATGCTGGCACTGCTGGCAGAGGTACTGCGCCACCCGGTCTTCCCAGCTGAAGAGATTGAACGCCTGCGGGCTCAATTTTTATCCAGCCTGGCCCAGCGCGCCCAGGATACTGCCGAAATGGCCTCCATCACCTTTGACCAGATTGTGTTTGCCGGACACCCGTATGCCCGCCCGGAGGATGGCTGGCCGGAAACGATCCGGGCAATCCAACGGGATGACCTGGTTAATTATCACGCACTATGCTACGGACCACAGGAAATGGTGATCGCCCTGGTCGGTGCAATCGATCCGAAGACCGCGGTCGAACAGGTAGCGGACGCACTCGGTGATTGGACCAACCCCAGGCAAATGAAACCGCCGGCCCTTCCCGCGCTTAAACCCTTAAAGAAGATCGTCACCCGCAAGAAAAGAATCCAGGGCAAGTCCCAGGCCGACCTTGTCATCGGAGCATCCGGCCCGTATCGCAAGGATCCGGAGTATATTGCGGATACGCTGGGCAACTCGGTGCTGGGGCAGTTCGGGCTGGGCGGCCGCATAGGGAAGGTCGTGCGCGAGGAATCAGGCCTGGCCTACTATGCTTCTTCAAGCCTGAATGCAGGCATCGGTCCCGGATCCTGGGCTGTCAGCGCGGGAGTCAATCCCGCCAACGTGCAAAAGGCGATCGACTTGATTTACAGGGAGATTGCACTCTTTATTGAAAAGGGCATCACTCCCGAAGAATTGGCCGACAGCCAGTCCAACTTCATTGGGCGCCTGCCACTTTCGCTCGAGTCAAACAGCGGTGTGGCCAGCGCCTTACTTAACATTGAACGCTACGAGCTTGGCCTGGATTATTACCGCCGCTATCCGGACCTGGTGCGTTCCGTCACGGCAGAGGAAGTACTCCAGGCTGCCAGGAAGTACCTGGATCCGGAACGGTTGGCCATTGCGATAGCAGGTCCCTGAATCAAAAATAATGCTCAAAACCGGAATCGACATCATCGAAATTCCCCGCATCCAGAGGGCGCTCGACCGGCACGGTGAGCGCTTCCTGAAACGGGTCTTTACGGAACTGGAAGTTTTTGAATGCCGCGGACGGGCAGATGCGCTGGCTGTGCGCTTTGCCGCCAAGGAAGCCACATCCAAAGCGCTGGGAACCGGCATCGGTCCGATCGCCTGGCGGGAGGTCGAGACCCTGCACAAATGGAGCGGAGAACCTTACATCGTCCTGCACGGCGCGGCAGAAAGGATCGCGAAAGAACGGGGACTGGCAGCCTGGTCGGTCAGCCTGAGCCACAGCCGTGAGAATGCCGTGGCCGTGGTGGTTGCGACGAGCGATCAATTCGACGACAATATTTAGCCAAATAAGAGCAAAGTCTCCATGGTCGGGGCGTGGAGACTTTCGATTCAGGCAGGATGCCAGATACATGGATGAAAGGAAACCAGGCCAGATGGATTTCCCACCATTCATAAAATGGGACGCTGGTAAACGTGGAGGGAGCCGGATCATTCAATTCCTGTCTTCCGTACCGATCCACAAATGACCCGGCAGGATGAGACGGTTCGGGCGGATAGCGACTTTTCCGGTTCCGCCTTCGACCAGATCAGGATGTGATTCCCTTAGCATGGATGGGTGGACCAGGCAGAGGTCCGGTACGAGGCCATACTTCTGCCGGTAGTATTCGGCGGCGCGGACCACCTTGGCAGCCAGGGCAGTGCGGGGATCGTTGTCGAACCAGAGCATTCCGACGTTCACGGCAAACTCCTTATCCAAGAGGCGGCAGCCAAGATTTCCTGGTACGCATGAGGGGCAAGGAGAAATTGGTCAGGGGTGGACATGGGGGCACCTATTGGGAATTCAGAACATTATTTATTTTGACAGCAACGGCATTCCATTACGTAAATGACAGAATTGCGGATTGAGGAATGAGGAGTGAAGATTTTTTGGCCCGAGAAAATGGTATTCGATACGCGTATCGAAAAAAAAACGAATAGGAGGGTGGGAAGTGAGGAGGGTTGATCTCCAAAGGGGACGCTGTTGAGGATTGGAGAGGGATGAGTGGAACACGTGGCATTTGTTCTGAGGAACAAAAGGAGAAACAAATGCCGGGCAGGGAAGCGGACAGGCAAGCATTTTTCCTGGCTTGTACAAGCGGAACTGTGCAAAGGGGACGAACTGAAAGCGGTTCCAAGACGACTCCCGTGAGGATCAAGGGCGGGCCGGGGCAGGCGGCCTGCCTGCGCAAGGTGGGATAAACCCAGCCTGAATGACCCCAATTATAGAACTAATGTTCTAATTTGTCAAGGGTGTGAAGACAGAACGGCCTTTTGACAGCCCTCGAGGCGAACGGGAATCCATCCGTTGATCAAACAAGCCGGGCTGGTTCAATCCTCAGCATAGCCGATCGTCTGTCCAAAAAGCGCACGCTGATGCGGCTTTAAAGCAAGTTTTTTTTGCAGGGCAGGCTTGTTACAGTTATGAAACCACGCAACCAATCCCAATGAAGCGCATGCCAGATAAACATTTTGGGCGATAAGGCCGGTATCGACAAAATAATAGGATTTCTGAATCTCCGGATCATAGAGTCCCGGTTCCGGAAAGTCGGCAGTCTTGAACCGGTCGAGATCAGCCACGTATACCAGGCGGATGGGAGCATTTGCGCCGACTTTCCCCTGCCCCGATCCGATCGCCAGGGAGCGGCTGTCACCGGCTACGACCGGAGACAATTTGTGAGAATCGGGGTCATAAAAATATATCCCGGCCTGCATGGCAACATAGATACCAATCTCCTGCGAATTGCTGGCCGATCCGGCGGTCCTGCCCGGGCCGCCAAAAGGTCCGGCGAGGCGGTTGACCCCCTGGGCCGCCCAGAGGATATCCGACAAGACCTGCAGCGGGATCTCCTTATCACTGATAGACCGGGAAGTTTTCCTGGCTTTCAGGGCTTCGAAAACCGTGCCACAGCGGTCAAAGACCGGTTTGGGGAGTGAAATGGGCTGCAGATCCATTATTTTGTTGTTTTTCATATGCAATACTCCTTTTTTTAAAGGCAAAGGCTTAGTGGTATGCCAGGCGGAGGATAAGGAACAACGCCAACGGCTGGACGGGCAAAAAACATCGTTTATATTAGCAGGAAAATTTCCCATTTTCGACCACTTGCCCGTACCAACTCGATAATCGCTTCCCAGGCGCATTCAAGGCAAGAGAAAGATGAGGTCCATCCTAGTAGGAGGTCGAGGAATGTAGCATGGACAGGCTAATCATAGCATCCTTTGAGCAGGCCACTTGCCTGTTCACTATTTTTAAAAGTAAGCCGGCCTGACAACATACAGGCAGACCAAGGTTTATGAACAGAATTTTCAAGAAAAAAGATCAAGTAATTATAGCGAAAAGCGGACCATTTTGGTTTTTGATTTTACCTACAACAATGAGTGTTTGAGCTGGTTCTCAGCAGACGTTGTTGGGCGCATTTATGTATCAAGCATACGAGGTGTATCCGACCAAATTTCCGCTAGCCGAAGAATATCTGGTTTTGCCATGCAACAAGCTTCAGCTGAAGGAAACATTTTCTTATATGAAATGATCATTTTTGACATAACCATCATTATTAAGTGCATATTACTGCGTATATAACTCTTTTGTTCCTCTTCACTTTTTGCTTTTTTGATTTGATCGGCAACCAATCCATCCGAATGCACATATCCCGAAAGGTAGCGATGCGCCCTGAGGGTGAAATGGGGCGCAAAGCCTGCCGCCTCGAGTTGTTTCCCGAAAGATTTATTCAGAAGATCTCCATCGAGGCATCTCTTCTGCATTCGTGCTGATAGAGTTGCAAAGTATGAAGTTTTCTGTATACGAAGGCGTAACTCTTCGACCTCATATAACCAGTTCCCTAATGCTGCCTTTTCTCTTGGATGATCGGAAATATATTTCTCCCGGATTAAGAATCCGGTTAAGAGCCAACTCGCGTGGCGGAATTCTTGTTCATCTTCTGTGGTTGGCTCAAAGAAAAGTTCGAACATGGTCAAATAAGTTTCGAGAATAGATCTAGTGATAACAGCGACAGAAGCAAAGTCAAAGATATGAGTTCCTTCTGGTATAGGAACAGGCGCGTTTGTTCCTTGGTTCAACCAATAGACAGTAGCTGCATGGAAATAAAGTTTTTGCGCTAGTTTATTACAATCTGGAATGCGATGGTTCGGAGCAGGCTTACCTTTGAGGGAATTTGCTACTCGGAATGTAAGATCAAGTAATTCCAGATAATCCTCTTGACCGACTAACATTTTTCCTCCGATGACCAACGGGATGACTTGGCGATAGCGACAAGCCAGCGAGATTCCTTCCCAAATTGTCACGCAGTTCTGGCATAACATGTCCCATTCCGAGCGACGGTGTCGTTGTTTGCTGGAATCTTCCCGGGTGTCTGGCCATACTTCGTGCCAGAATAAACAGCGGATAAAAAGCTCTTTATTAGGGACTGGTGTTAGCCCGCTTTAATAGTTTCAAGTTCTCTTGGTTTTAAAAATCCCTCGGCAATCAATTTTTGGTCGATTGCTTGACAAAGTAAATTTACTGCTTCAATGGCGGCATGTGCGTTTTCGTAAGTGGTGGGTAAATTGTCACCAATATTAATAGACAAATCTCTGCCATACTTTTTCACATATTCTTGATCTGCGATGCCAGAAGCATGAATAAATAGATGTCGCATATCGAGATATTTAAGCGCATTTATCTTGGTAGCTTCATCAATCTCAATTATGCCTGCGAGCATGTTCTCTATAAGTTTCTTCGTGCTTCTATTTTCTTCGAGATGTCGAAACACATTGGCTACCATTGTTTCAGATATGGCATCAAAATTTCCAAGTTTTACTATCTCCGAATAGGAAAGGCGATATTCTTGTGGTGCTTTCCCTACTACGACTAAAGGCTTATAAGCATAAATTCTTTCAAGAGACTATGTAAATACTCTGTAAAATAGCGATAAAGAGTTATGACAGCGTACTCTGAATTTTGAGCACGTGAATAATTGATAATGCGATCTTTTTCATTTACTGGATGATTAAGTTCACTATATTTACCTGTTTCGAGACCTAGAGCATTTGCCAAACTTACTTTTTTATCGATATTGTTTGGGATAGCGCCGCGCATCACCAGCAATGCTACGTCAACTGTTTGCAAATGCATTTGAAGGTATTGAATGCGACTTCGTAGCTTTTGATGAGATTTCGTTTCTGCTGTAATATTTGTCATAGATTCCTACCCAGACGAAAAAAGTGGGACAAAAAGATCGGGGTAATGGCATGGCTAAGTAGTTGCAGTGGGGCCGGTGACATAAGTTATCTATTATGCGCCTTTTCTGGCAAATCGCGCCTGCATGAAGCGGCGGAACCGCTTTCCGCTGAAGTCGTTGAGTTAGATTGCTTTTCCTTTCAGATATCAGGTTTCAGAAGCGAAGTATACACTTTGTGCTCCAACCGATTTTGCGATCTCGTTCCATAAATTCAGGTAGAGAGCTATTACTTGGTAAAGCTTTTCCGTTGCTCTGATATACAAAGTAGCCACATCTGGATATCCGCGGAAATCCAGGTGGCCCGGCTTTGGATTGCGAACGTCAAGTGCTAGGCTCCAAGTTCCATGGACATCCGCCGAAATGATCTGATAGGCCCTCCTAAGATCTTCCCCGTCGCGGCTAACGTTTTCGGCTAGTTGACTGAAAGAACCACCGAACCAATTAAACTGCCTCTTTTTCCGCTCCTGATTGATTTCAACCACCAACTCGCTATCGCACTGGGTAAGCGCATCAGAAATCTCATCGTAGGCAGACCTTAAATGCTCATGATCTTTCAGGACGCTAATCTTCTCGAGATACTCAATGCATCCAATTGCATATATCTTCTCTGCATACCTTTCCTTTGCAGCTTGATCGAGAGAAGCATAATATCGTATTTGAATATATAGCTCAAATATCCGACGATAATGAACATCCACTACAACTGATAAATCATGTTCTTCACAAAGACATATGGTCGCTAAAAAATGACGCATGGCCTCTACTAGCCAATGACCGAATACTGCCCTTACCTCGGTGGATGGTGCAGTCGTCCACTCCTCTTTATAGGTATCTGCAACAACTCCAATGACTTCCTTCGCTTTATCTAGGACAACCGTCAACAACTCATGTGCTGAAGATTCGTCAATTTTTTCTACGCAAAAAACCAGAGGTCCTTCTTCAAGCTCGGGAATTCCCTGTATCAATTTCATAACTCTTTCTCTCGGTAGGCCCAACTAGATGCTCAGCCGTCATTGCTTTGATAGACACAATACGTCAGATTCCTTATTGCATTGATATACTCTTGAGTGGCGATTAATAACATTCCTTTTCACCTGCCGAAGCATCATTTGCAAGACTACAAACACAGACTCACACGAACATAGTCAATTCGCTCGCATACCCTACGAGTGATGCGAGGTCGGATGCAAATGGATGTTGAGCAGCCAATTGAACTACCCGTCAAAAAACGCATTTAACGCTTTTAAAATGACTGGTACAGAGGACATGTACTGCCGATGGATGTTTATTCGATATTCCTTCTCGGTCTCATCTATTACATCCAAGGTGGGAACCTTTTCACGCAAAGCATCCAAGCATCCTAAAAATAAATCCGATTTATCAAGGGCACGTATTGTATCCTTGAACCACTTGAATTGTAGATAACCTGCATCGTTATAATATTGCAGAGAGCAAAGCGATCTTGATCCATTATCCGTCAAAAGCTTGAAAGTAACGGTATTCGTAACTGTCTTAGACCCAGTACCGCATGGGATGAGTTTCCAACCAAACAACCAATCCTGGATGAGAAAATATGCATCCTTTAATTCACGATACATTTTTTCGTGGTCGACTTGTAGATTATCTTTCTCCGCGTCCAACTCTGGAAATAAGGGATGTAGTTCAATAATTTTCGGTAAACCCCCATTGCTACCCATATCCTTTCGCCAACAAATAATCAAGTCGCATCCTTCGGGTTTATGGTTGAAACGAGATGCCCGATATTCTAACTCTGTTCTTAACTGCACAGTTTCAGTTTCTGTTTTTACTTCTATAAGCGCATCGGGATAATTATCGGACCCTTGAAGCAAAGAAAAGCCAGCTTCCTTTGCAATGGCTCCGAGCAGGAAAATCACCTCCCTTTCATTTAATACATGCTTCATTGGCACGCTTTTTCTTATTCTTCCTGCGGCCATTGTTATTCGATCTTCCAGTATCTTTATAGCTTCGTTTTTTTGCATAAGAAGAATCCTTTATATTAATCGGTTCAGGTATACACTGCCCGACAAGGTACTCAATCATCATTTAGTGGCTCAACAGCTTATAGACCGTGACGGCTGAATCAACGAAATAAATATCGGTATTAGACAGTTATAGATTAATAAAAACGAAAGAACCCTATGTAAAGTATAGGTAATATTTTGAGCAGAGTCAAGCAAGATCAGAAAGTTAATTGTTTCATTCCATATACTGTGTCATCTGCTTGATAACTCGTCTGGAAGCTCCCCGCTCACTACTTCTCCCTATCCTTCGCGCCGCCATACTTCATGGCAGTCTCGATGGAATGGCCGGACATTTCCGCCCGCACTTCCATGGCCACCCCTGATTGAGGCAGCTTATCCGCACAGGCATAGCGCAGGAAATGCGGCGTGAACAGCCCCAGAGGATCGGGCTGGGCAAGACCAAACCGGCGGTAAATATTGCACGTAAAAGAAAAAACGGCCGCGTAGGGGAACCCCCACCTGACCGCTTTTCTTCAGATCGTCAGTCTTTACTCAACTTCCCCTTCATCTCCTGAGGCTGAGGTTAATCGGTGGGCGACGCTGTTCGCCACCGCCGGCATCCCGCGCGAAAAAGCCGCCAATATTTGTTGCGATTCGATCGTCATTCCATACATCAAAGGCCAGGTTCTTTGCTTTAATTGCTGTTGAAGAATTTGCCTGGCAGCATCATCGGTAGTTTCGATAAGATCTTTCGCAATTATAAGGTGATACCCTTTTGAAAAACCGCCACAGATGCTTGCCATCACGCAACCATCGCCGAATATCCCGGCCACAATGACATCCCGGACGTGCATATCTTTCAATGCACGGATCAGGTCTTCATTGGCAAAGGCATCGTAAGAATTCTTCGTAATAACCAAGGCACCAGCGGTGGGGATGCGGTAGAAGCGCTCTGGATGACCGGTTGTATCCTGTGACCAGTAGCGCGCGTCCACGTTATTTCGATAGAGTTCGTTGATGTTCTCCGGCAGATAGGATTCCTGCCATGGTACAGTGGTGGTCAGGATGACCCTGCCACCAAGTTGCTTATACGAAGTGATGAAGGCTGAAAGTGCGGGGATCATCCGCCTTATCTTGTCGTAGTGAATGTTGCGTGCCAGGTCCTCATACTTGCGCTGAGCGCAAGAGTTGATGACATCAATCACCAAAAGGGCACTGTTACCCGGAGCAAGGTCAGGAATTTTCATGACAATCTCACCATATCCGACCAACCCGCTTGCAGGCGGATCGCATGCCTCTGCATGGCATTTCGAACCATTGCATGGCACTATGTACCATTGCATGGCACGGTGTAAATACTCAAAGACGAACCGAATAAAACCAAAAACGTTTGGGACTTTATATAACAGGATATTAATATCACAAGAACTGTTTGGATGGAACTTTTATCCGCAGGGAAGCTTCCATTCCCATCAGCGGATTATAGCTCCGCCACAGCAGGGATGATCTCTTTCCCGAACGTCTCGAGGGGCATAATCTCATGGATATTGGGCATGTTGAAGATGGCATGCTGGATGCCGATGCCAGACAACAGGCGGCACTGGTCGATCACGTCCCCGGCACTCATATGACCAGGGGCCAGCCAGACCGTGCCCAGCGTGGTCTTCTCGATGGTGGCGTACTCCCGACCGAGACGCTGACAATGCTGTTTCAGCACGTCCAGTTTATGACGGAGGACATCGACGCCGGGGCCTGCGAACAGGTTGCATGCGTCGGCGTATTGGGCAACCAGGCGCAGGGTCTTCTTCTCGCCCGAGCCTCCAACCAAAATGGGCGGATGGGGCTGTGTGAGCGGCTGGGGGCTGTTCAAAGTCTCAGCGAGCTGGTAGTGCCGGCCATGGTAAGGCGTGCACTGTCCGGACCACATCTGGAGGACGATCTGCAACGCCTCCTCCAAGCGCTCGAAGCGTTCGGCCACCGGCGAGAAGGGGACGCCCAGACCGAGGGCTTCGCGTTCATTCCAGGCTGCACCGATGCCCAGGCAGGCGCGCCCCCCGGACAGCACATCCAGGGTTGTCACCGTCTTTGCCAATATTCCCGGGTGGCGATAAATGACGCCGGTAACCAGCGTGCCCAGCCTGACGTTTTTCGTGAGGCCGGCCAGGTAGGAAAGGACACTGTAACCTTCCAACATCTCGTCCTCGGCCGGGCCGAGGCCGGATTGCGGGTTACGACCGCCGATCTGGAAGAAGTGGTCCATCACCCACAGGCTGGCAAAGCCGGCTGCGTCGGCAGCGCGGGCGATTTCCGCCAGCTTGGCGGCGATGCCGGCCGGTCCGCCGGGCCAGGTAAAATTCGGAATTTGCAATCCGATTTTCATTTGTCCTCTTTGTTCATAATGGTCAAATAAAACGGCCTTGATCCTGAAGTCGTTTCATTTTCTTATTTTTATAACCAAATTATACTGACACTTTATTCCGCGCAACTTACCGCTTTGGATGGTTCGTCTACTCCCCTTCCCCGCTCACTTCGAGCCAAAGGGCCTTGAACTTGAGGGCGTCCACTTCCAGGACGGGACTTTCGCACATGATGCGGCCCTGCGCACCCGAGTCATGCAAGGCGCGCAGCAGGTTCTTGAAATCCAGGTCGGCCTCTTCCATGACCAGGTGGTTCTTTTCGCCTTTCGGCCCGTAATTGATGCCGGACAGGTGGATGTGCAAATGTCCCATGGCCACATCACCGAGAGCCTGGCGATAAGAATCCAGCGCGGAGATCCACTCGGCATAGGTATTCATGGCGCCGTCGCCGAGACGAGCATGCAGGTGGGCAAAGTCAATGCACGGAACAACACCCGGAATGTCAGAGGCCATGGCAAGCACATCGGCAAGTGAGCCGAGCATAGCGGCTTTTCCGCTGATCTCCGGGCGCAGAGTGACCGGGTTCCCAGCCAGGCGCAATTCTTCCACGCAGCCGCGCAGGCGCGGGATGGCCACCTTCAACACCTCGTCTGCCGGGCGGCCAAAGTACGTGCCGGGATGGAAGATGATATCGGTGGCGCCGGCCAGGTTGCCAAAGTGGGCCGCGTCCATCAGGTACTGGCGCAGGCGCGGCCATTTTTCATCTTCACCATTCAGATTGATGTAATAGGGGGCATGCACGGAGAGAGCCACGCCGGTCTCTTCGCCAGCCTGCCGAATGGCTGCGCAGGTGGCCTCACCGACCCGGACACCATTGACCCAGGCCAGTTCGAGGGCATCCAGACCGATGGAGGCGGCGTAGTGAATCCCACCGACCGTCCCGCCGGGCCTGGGAGGGGTGGCAGAGGGGGAGCCAACGGTACCAAAGCGAAAGGAAAGAGACATAATTATTCACCACAGATGAACACGGATAAACGGGATAGTGTTGATAAACGGCAAGAGTTTGGAGTCTTCCATCTGCGTTTATCTTTGGTTTATTTAAACCAAATCGATAACTTTATCCACAACGGCGGACCGAGGATAAGCAGGCCCACCAGGATGGCAGCCAGTGAAGCAATCAGCACCGCCGCGGCGCCCACATCCTTGCCTACTTTTGCCAGTGGGTGTTGCTGCGGGCTGGCCAGGTCCACGACTGCCTCCAGGGCGGAGTTGATGAACTCGGCCGTCCAGACCAGCGCAATCGTCAGGAAGAGCACCGCCCAATCACGCAATGGCAGATGCAGCCAAAAAGCCACCACCACGACCGCCATGCTGATGGCGGCATGGATCCAGGCGTTCCGCTGGGTGCGGATAACATACCACCAGCCGTAGAAGGCATGCTCAAAAGAATACGCACGCGAGATAAAGAACTCCCTGATCTTACTCATGGACTATTTTCGGCGAAATGCCCAACCGGTTAAGGGCACCAGCCTGGGCTGACCACATGCGCTCCTTATCCTCCACGCCGGCATGGTCATGGCCCAGCAGATGCAATATGCCGTGCACCACCAGGAGTTGCATTTCGGCTTCGACGGCGTGCCCGCGGTCGGTGGCCTGTTCCGTCGCACGCGCAAGCGAAATAACCACATCACCCAGGTACCGGCGGCCCGTCTCCGGGTCGGGTTCATCCGCGGGGAAGGAGATCACATCCGTCGGCGCATCGTGAGCAAGGAAATCCCGGTTAAGACCCTGGATGCGAGCGTCATCGACCAGCACGATGGTTAAATCGGCATCCGGAAGGCCGGAAAGGTCCAGCACGGTCCGGGCGGCGTTTTCCAATAGATCCCCGGGGAAAGTCTGGCCGGACTGGTTTTCGATAAAAATCATTCGGTCTTCTCCGCCGGACGACTTTGAGTCGCCACATCCAGGGTTGCAGGGGATTCTTTGGGATATTCCAAGCGAGGATGGTAGGTGACGCGCAAGGTGGCAACAAAAGATTCGGTGATGTTCGCCAGGTCACGCTGGGAAAGCGGGGCATCATTCAGTTGACCGTCCTTCTGGCGATTTTCAATCACACTACGAACCAGGGCACGGACTTCATCATCGCTGCCTGGGCGTTCCGCACGGGCACGCGCTTCCACGCCATCCGCAAACATCAGCAACGCAGTTTCCTTGGAACGCGGGGAAGGCCCAGGATAACGAAATTCAGCTTCGTCAACCCTGGATTTGTCCCCATCTGCGACCTGCACGGCACGGTTGTACTGGTAACGGGTGATGAGCGTGCCGTGATGCTCGGCAATAAAATCCTGCAAGCGGCGCGGCAGACGGTACTTGCGAGCCAGTTCCAGACCATCGGTGACATGACGGATAATGGCCTGCGCGCTGACCTGCGGTTTCAGATCATCGTGCGAGTCAATCTGGCTGGGTGGCTGGTTCTCCACGAAAAAGAGCGGGTTGGCAGCCTTGCCCACATCGTGGAACATTGCCCCGACCTTCGTCAAAAGGGCGTCGGCATGGATCCCTTCGGCAGCCTGTTCCACCAGGTTGGCAACCTGCAGGCTGTGCTGGTACGTACCGGGGGCACGCTGGAGGAAGTAATTCAACAAGGGTGAATCAGGCCGGGAAATTTCAAGCAACTGCAGGGCGGTTGTCAAGCCGATGAATTGCGAGAGCAGAAATTGCAGCGGGAGGGCCAGGCTGGACGAAGCAATCCCCATGAAAAGAGCTGCTCCCATCAACGTTGCCACCCCAATCCAATCCGTATCGGTGGAAGGCAGGCGGTAGGCGGCTATCATCGCTGCACCAGCCACGGCAATTGCGACAGCGGCAATCAAGAACTGGCTCACGCGGCGGGCCTGCCCCAATGCCAACACACCAAACAGACTGCTCAAGGTATAGTACGACATCAAGCCAAGTGCATCCGGCATGCCATAAGCAGACAAAATGCTCATCAATAACCCAAACACCATGCCGCGTTCCATTCCAAAAAGCGCCGAAACCAGCAGGGCGAAGGCCGGTATAGGAAATAGGTAGGGTATTATTGTCCGGTTGGGAATGGAGATGCGCGCTCCCGCCAGGAAAATAATAAAAAGCAAGCCCAGCAGCAGAATGCCACGCAGGTCAGAAACAGCCAAAGGCTGGCGCCTGGAAAAATACACGGCCGTAAAGACCGCCAGGAGTCCGACCAGGGCAGCCGAGCCCAGGAGACCATAGAGCGGATCCCTGGGTTGGATGAGGCCCAGAGCCGCCAGAGCCTCCAAATCCCCCGGCGTAATGACCTGTCCGCGCGTAACAACCGTTTGTCCCTGGACAAAAACACGGGTTTGCGGTTGAAGCGCATCACGGGCCGCCTGGCGTGCAGCCTGGGTGAGCTCCGGGCTGTAGAAACTGTTCGCCACCACCAAAGGCGAGACAAGCCCGACCACCAAAGAGGCTTCCCTTTCAGTCAAGGAAAAGCTGACCAAAGTGGTAAGACCCTGGCGGACGGCATCCAGGTTTTCGGTCCGGACGGGATTACGCATCGTTTCTGCAAGCACGTTGATGGCTTCGCCGCGCACGAGGATCCAGCGGGTATCGGACAGGCCAAGTAAACCATCCATTGAATTGGATTGTAGGGATAATCCCTGGAGACCAATCAGCGCAGCTCTCTTCTCATCAACGGAAGTGCTGTCATCGGAAAGAATCGTGGAAATGGATTGAAGGAGAGTGCCAAGGGCCGTGACCTGTGTGCGGGCAATTGACGGATCAGGTGGGACATAGACGGGAGCAACGGCGCGTTCGGCTGCGTCACGCGCCGCGTCGGTCAGGACTTTGCTGACATACTGGATATCGTGCGGGGCACTCAGATCCTGGGAGGCCACATCCCCCACGGCCAGCGGAAGATTGGTTTGCCGTAATGTCCAGGGTTGGATGAGAACAAGATAACTTAAAATGGTGGTACAAGCCAACACCAAAGCCGGCAACAAGACTTTACGAGAAAAGAAATGCGGCGATTGACGAGGAGATTCCATCAGAATTAGCTCAAGAAGAGCAGGTTATCGCCACTGCAGCGAATTAATTCTGCAACGCCTGACGAACCGCAGCGCTGACCTGGTCGCCGGGGGCCCGACCGGCCACACGCGGCAGGAGCAATTTCATGACCCTGCCCATGTCTGCAGGTGAGCTGGCACCCGTTTCGCGAATGGCTGCCACAACCAGGGTCTTCAATTCATCCGCACTCATCGCCTCGGGCAAGTAAGCCTGCAGGACGACAATTTCGGCTTCGGTGGCTGCCACGATATCCGGACGGTTGGCAGAGCGGGCCTCCTCGACGGATTCCTTGCGGGTCTTGATTTCCTTCTGAATGATGCTTAATACCGCGGTTTCGTCCAACTTCACCTGCTTATCAATCTCCACCTGACGAACAGCCGCCAGAACCATGCGGATAGAACGTTTGCCCACATCGTCGCCGGCTCTCAGGGCCTGCTTTAGAGCAATTTCAAGCTTTTCCTTGGTATCCATGGTTTCATTATACCTCCAGGGTCAATGAGATTTCTCCAGTCCAGCAGAAATCAGCCCGGATGCGGGGTAGATATGAGGGGCAAAAACGGGAATAAAAGAGACTCTTTTCCTGCCAACCTGGTTATAATTCCAGCATGTCCCCCATCTACACACGCGCCGGAGATGACGGCACATCCGGTCTGCTTGGTGAAAGCCGCCTGCCGAAATACCATCCGCGCATGGAAGCCCTTGGCGTTCTCGAGGAAGCTTCGGCCGGACTCGGGCTGGCACGCGCGCTAAGCAAAGCCCCTCAGACCAGAAACCTCCTGAAAGATGTTCAGCGCGACCTGTATTCGATAATGGCAGAGGTGGCTGCCACCCCGGAGAATACGCTGCAATTCCGGGTTGTGCCCCCACAGCGGATCGAGTGGCTGGAATCCCAGACGGATGCCATCACTGCCCTTGCACCCGTCCCGGCGGAATTCATCCTGCCCGGCGATTCCATTCCCGGCGCAGCGCTCGACCTGGCACGGACGATTGTCCGTCGGGCTGAAAGGCGGGTGACCGAGCTGCTCGATTCCGGCGAAATTGAAAACAGGGTTATCCTGCTTTACCTGAATCGATTAAGCTCGCTATGCTTTACGTTGGAAGTGTTTGAGAACACGCAGGCCGGGGAACCCACCAGCCTGGCAAAGGAAAAATGACCGGAACTCTCGTTAATGTCGCTGCCATCCTGATCGGCGGGAGCCTTGGCTTGCTCTTTGGAGGCCGCCTGCCCGAACGGCTGAAGGCCACCGTCATCGCCGGGATGGGACTCTTCACTGCCGTCACCGGCATCAAGATGTTCCTGGAGACGCAGAATTCACTGTTCGTGCTGGGCAGCCTGGTCATCGGTGCGCTTTTGGGTGAATGGTGGAAAATCGAAGATGGCCTGCAACGGCTCGGCGAGATCATCGAAAAACGATTTACCCGCTCCGACAGTGAAAGTGGGAAATCCGCCCCCTACGGTAACTTCGTGCGCGGCTTCATGACCGCCTCACTGCTTTTCTGCATCGGTCCAATCGCCATCCTTGGCTCCATCCAGGCCGGCCTGACAGGTGACAACAGCCTGTTGTTCATCAAGTCCGTGCTGGACGGGTTTGCTTCGATGGCATTTGCGTCTTCGCTCGGTGTGGGTGTGCTGTTTTCGGCTGCCATGATCCTGATCTACCAGGGGACCATCACCCTGCTGGCTGCCCAGTTGAATGCGTTAGTAACCAAACCGATGATGGCAGAACTAACCGCCACCGGCGGGGTGCTTTTACTCGGGATTGCCATCAGCAGCCTGCTGGAAATTAAAAAGATCCGCGTGGGCAATTTCCTGCCTGCCCTGGTGATCGCCCCACTGCTCGTGTGGATCGTCAGCCTGATCAAATGACAGGCATAAAAACAGGCGGAGAGCCAAAATGGTCTCCGCCTGTTTTTTATTTTTGCAATTATCTACTTGCCCGCCAAGGCGGTATCAATTGCCTGAGTGGTGCCCGAGAAATTGGGTACCAACGTACCATTCACAAAAATGCTGGGGGTGCCGGAAATATTCAAGGACTGGCCTTGCGTTATATCCTTCTGTATATCACTGGCGTACTTTTTGGCCTGGTAGCACTGGTTAAATGCCGTCATATCCAGTTTTAGATTCTCAGCCATTGTGACAAGACGCGTATCGGTAAACAAGGAGGCGCTTTCTGTAACCTGGTTGGCATAGAGGGTGGCATGATAATCCCAAAAACGGTTCTGTTCACCGGCGCACAAAGCGGCATTGGCCGACCGGTATGAAGCGTCCGTGCCATCATCACCATCAATAACGATATAAGAATGATACGTATAATATACCTTGCCAGTCTCCACATAGTTCTGGATAACCTGAGGTTCGATGCCCTGGGTATAGGCCAGGCAGGCTGAACAACGGAAATCCTCATACGCGTCCACTTTGACCGGGGCATTGGGATCACCCAGGTGCACTCCATCCACTTTGGTGTTATAAACCATTGGAGTAACGGCGATGACAGGCAAAAGGGTGCTATTCTGAGCAGCCTGGGTGGTATTGGAAGCAGTTCGGGCAGTTCCCAGGGATGGCAGAATGAGAGCGAAAGTCACAAACAATGCACCCACCATCACCAGAACGATAACAATGATGCGGTTACGGAGTTGTTCCCGACGGCGTCGTGCGCGGATTTCCTGGCGTTTACTCATGATATCTCCTGATTGCGTTCAAAGTGGGAGGATTTTGCCATAATCGAGGCGGTTTGTCCAGTAAAAGACCCCGCTTCCAATCCGAAAACGGGGTTCTTCTCATCCGATTTTAATTCTGGCTAATGCCGCCCCAGCCAATCCAACATGACCCTAAAGACTTCAGCCTTTTCCGGCTCGTTGTGGATCTCGTGATACAGGCCATTCCATACCTTGAGGGTCACTTTACTTCCGGCCTTTTCAGCAAATTCCTGGCTGGCTTTGGCGGAAGTGAGCGGATCGGCTGCGCCATGCATGAGCAACAATGGCAAGGGGAACCCGGCGGCGTGTTCCAATGCCCACAATCCAGATTCGTAGATTGCCACGAACAACCGCGCTGAGATCTTATCATGCACCAGCGGATCCTTCTCGTAGGCATCAACCACCGCCTGGTCATGGGAGAGGCCTTTGGTATTCAACTTACTGTGCTGGGTGAAACCGGGAGCAATACCGTTCATCAGCCTACCGAGGGTCACCTGGGAAGCCGGCGGATCGAAAGCCAGTTTCAGCCAAGGACCGGTAGCAATAACCCCCCGTAAATCCGGCTTGCGGCGCAGTGCATAGTTCAGGACCAGGTTGCCACCCAGGCTGTGACCATAGAGGAAGCACGGTAAACCGGGATAACGCTGCTCCGTTTGCAGGGAAAAGGCAGCAATATCATCCATCAACGCCTCATAAGACGGGGTATGGCCACGCGGCCCGCCCGATTTGCCGTGACCACGCAAGTCATAGCCAAGCAGGGCATAGCCATTTTCCGTCAGCACGGCAGCGACATGGTCGTAACGCGCCACATGTTCTCCATGTCCATGGACAAGCATGATGACAGCTTTGGGCTTGCCCTGGGGGGCCCAGCCGCGCGCATACATCTCCAAACCGTCCGAGGATTTCCATTTCCATTCCGAGATTTCCATTTTATTTGCCTCCGGGTTTGATTTCGAATTCACAGGCGGGTGCACCGGCTGCACTGCAGGCAATTTCTTCCAGGCTGCTGCCTGACCAGTGACCCTATAGAGCGCTGCCTGGATCGGACCAAGCGTCATAAAACAAATTGAGCCGGCGGAAGTTGGCCATTCTGCAACCTTGTCATGGGACCTGCAACTGGTAAACCGGGTAGCGTTCTCCGGTTTCATGAAAACCAGTTCTTCGGTAAAGTGCCAGAGAGGTAGGATTATCGCTCTGGGTGTTGACTGTCAGATGGTACATAGCGTGCCGTTCGGCCTGTTGGATCAATTCGGTAACCAGGGCACGCCCAACACCGCGCCCTTGAAATTCCGGACGGACCGCCAGCCTGGCGAGATGCGCCCCAAGCGAATTGCGGGTACTAAGCTGGTACCCAAGCACCTGACCATCTGCTTCGGCTACCGTCGCCAAAACGGCCTGCGGGTAAGCCCGTTCCAGCGATGGGAGCGAATTCTGCCAAAGCGGTTCAAAAGCCGCCGCATCCACTTCGGCTACGGCGGGCAGATCATATTGCAACATTACCCGGATCGAGAAACCAGGTGGCAAGGATGCCGCCAATGGGTATTGTTCATCGCGTTCGAGCATGACGATGGATTGGCGGCAGAAAAAACCGCTGGCAAGGAGCAAACTGTGATACCACTCCTGCAAAACGATCGCAGCCACCATGAACCCGCCTCGGTGTAGCAGGTCAAGACGAGCTGTCTCCCAGAGCGTCTGCCAAGATTTATCGATTGACCATTTACCGGAGTTGACAAACAACCGCACCCAAGCCACCGATGGTGGATCCGGCGGACAGGCCAGGGCGGAATAGATCTGTCCCTGGTTCTCAAGGACAAAAAAAGGCGGCGACCCGATCCAATCCAACGGGTACCGCCAATCCAGGTGACGGTGGAGGTATGGGCTAAATTGCATCAGATTGGCAATCTGACGCTGGTCAGCCAACACGGCAGGCCGTACCCGAACATCCACACCGACCATCATAGGCGGACGAAGAGAACTTTTTTCATCAAACGTTGTTTCGGGTTTGGATTTTTGACTCCCGCCAACCCAGACTGCAAGGTGATAACCGCATCGTAGAATTTGAAATGGCGTAAATACAGTATGGAAAGATCCTGCATCACATTTACACGCAGGTCTCCCTCGTTTGCCTTTTCCAGGGCTATGCCGGCTTGCTTGTAGTTTTCTATTGCATCCTGTACACGTTTGAGGGCTTGCAGAGCCGAGGCCCGGTTTGCGAGCGCCATGCCCTGACGCCGGAAATCCTCTGAAGCGGCAAAGATCTTCTCGGTTCCTTCAACCACATCCAGGGCAGCCTGCGCCTCTCCGGCGAGTAACAGGGCCACAGATTGATTATTCTTCATCTCGGCTGACGCAAGCGCATCACCCGAGTTTGCATAGGCCGAGGCGGCCTCAGCAAATGTCTGGGCTGCCTGCATATAATCTCCGGACTGATACTTCAGTTTGGCCTGTTCAGCGATTTCCTGTGGGGAAAGTTGGTCTGTCATGATTAGAAAGTTATTTCCAACAAGTCTTCTGCCAGCGAGCGTAATTTCTCAGTGGACATACCACTCAACTTTTCCGCCAGTTTCAAATATGGGAGGTTGACCGGTTTGGAGACAAAACCCTGTAATTCAGATGGCAGTTGTAAAAAGTCCTGTATGGCTTTTTGTTGACTCATCCAATGGCCGATGGGACCAGACTGGTCGAAAACCGCTTCGATCTGACCGCCGAGCAACGTCACCAGGCCTTCCAGCTCGGGCAGCGGAATGGGTCGTTCCCCCATTTCATACGATTTAAGCCGTCCCGTCGGAATACCCGATTTTTCGAAAAGAGCATGTAAAGAGAGGCCGGTGTTTTCGCGCAACTGGCGCAAGAGGGCACCTACCAGGCGTTGACGAATGCCAATAAGAGCCGGCAAGTTCAAACTCCCGGTGAGAGATGGGTCATCCGACATAGCCTGCTTGCTCCAGAAATGTTGCAAAGGCAGGTGGAGAGAGTAGGCCAGTACTTCCAGTTCCGGCAGGGAAGGCGCTCTACGACCTTCCTCCCAAGAGCGCAAAATTCCTCTCGATACGCCTACATGTTGCGCACATTCAGAAAGGGTCTCATGCGATGCCAAGCGGGCATCCCGGATCAAGACACCTAATTTTTTGGTACGAAGGGCGACCTGGACTTGTATGCTCATGGGTTTCCTCGCAATTCCACAGGACAGGACAAAATTATTATAGCAGAGAAACAGGGCAAACGTTAACGCCGCTGATGGGACATTACCATATCGGCGGCTGTGGCCCCGAAAATATCGGCGCCAAGTTTGAACCCGGCGGCTTCCAGCCGGGGACCAAACAAAGGCCGGATGCCAGTCGAGTTATGCTGGCCGAGGATCTTACCTTGTGCGTTCACGCCAGTCTGGTTGAATTTGAAAATGTCACTCAAGACTATCACATCACCTTCCATACCGGCCACTTCGGTAATGGAAGTGATCTTGCGCTGGCCGTCCCTAAGACGCGACATCTGGACAATGAGATCCACCGCCGAGGAAATCTGCTGCCGGACGATCTTTAAGGGCAGATCCATACCAGCCATCAGTACCAGTGTTTCCAGACGGGAAAGCGTGTCACGCGGTGAATTAGCGTGAATGGTGGTCAGCGAACCGTCATGACCGGTGTTCATAGCCTGGAGCATGTCCAGAGCCTCGCCACCCCGGCATTCCCCCACGACGATGCGATCGGGTCTCATTCGCAGAGAGTTGCGCACCAAATCACGGACGTTCACTGCGCCATGCCCCTCCACACCGGCCAGCTTGGTCTCCAGGCGGACAACATGATTCTGCTGAAGGTGCAATTCGGCAGAGTCCTCAATGGTGACGATGCGTTCCTCTTCCGGGATGAATGCAGATAAGACATTCAGAAATGTTGTCTTCCCCACCCCCGTGCCGCCAGAAATAATGATATTCAAGCGACCAAGAACACAGGCACGCAGGAAATCACCCATGCCCTGTGTCAGCGAATTGGATTCGATCATTTGCGTAATTGACAACTTTTCTTTTCGAAATTTGCGGATGGTGAGGGAAGCTCCATCCACGGCACAGGGGGGGATGATGGCATTAACCCGTGAGCCATCCGGCAGACGGGCGTCCACCATGGGACTATCGGGATCAATATGGCGACCCAAAGGTAAAACGATCCGGTCAATTACTTTAAGGATGTGCTGGTTATCCTCAAAGAAAACATTTGTCTGCTCAAGACGCCCATTCTTCTCAATATATATTTTTCCGGGACCATTGACCATGATCTCGGTGACTTCCGGATCATCGAGAAGCGGCTGGATTGGACCATAGCCAGTTACCTCATCAAGGATATCCTGAAGAAATTGCTTCCGGATCGAATCAGAGATGGATATTTTGGTCCTTCCCAGGGCTTCCGTCAGGCGATCCTGGATGACAAGCCGACGCTTTTCCACTGGGAGATCAGGTTCGTTGAGGTCCTGCGTGACTGTTGCGATGAGATATTCGCGCAACTTTGAATAATCTGGAATAGCTGGAATTGAAGAAGAGTTTCCACCCGGCACAGTCATTCACCACTTCCCCTGGATAGATCCGAAATCTCACTATCAGGTAATATCCAAATAATCTTGTCCCGCTGGACGGCCAAAAAACCAGTCTGATACAGGATTTGTCCGTCTGGCAAATAGATGATGGCATCCGTGATGGCCAAGAATTTTTCCGGAAGGTCCAATTCGTCCTTGAGACGGCGGTCTTGAGAGACATGGACGCTCCCATGGATGCGGTGCGTGACCGTCTGGAGCATGACGGGGATAGGACTCTTAGAGACAATATCCGTAAAGAATTTCCCATTATCATCAAATTCAATGGTCATAAGATTCTCCGGACAATCATCCGCGCGTATGATGTTTATCAATTTCAACCATCATATTGGCAGCCTGTTTCAGCAAAAGAGTAACCGAATCATTCTGAAATCTGGTAGCCAATGGCTCATGACGATTATTTGCAACGGTGAAGTTATCGCCCATATATGGCATGGTAAGACCAATTGGCAGACCGATCAATTTCTCCAACTCCGCCTTCGTCAGGCCTTCCAATCCAACGGCGCGATTCTGGATGGGGAAAACACGCTGTGGATCCACGCCACGGGCTTTGAGATATTCCCAGACCGCCATGGTCAAATCAGCAGTCGCCAGGTCCGTGCTGAGAACCAGGACAATCACATCCGCCTTCTGAATGATTGGCAGACTAATGTGCGAAAGGGAACGGCCCAAATCCACAATCACATAATCGTAAGATTCCAGGATCGCTTTAAGGATGACTCCCACCCGCTCGCCAGGCAACTGGTTGGCTGATTCCGGATCGGGTGCGCCGGCCAAAAAGTTAAAATACCATCCTGAAATGTGCGGGAGAATGTCCTTAAAATATTCCTCTGTTAATTGGTCGGGGGGCAGCATGGCGACTGTGACCAGGTTGAGGCGGTCAGCATAGCCGACAATATGTGCCAGCGAGCCAATCGGCAGAACCAGGTCCATTACGGCAACCTTTTCATCTTTCTTATCACTTGCCAGACACATGGCAATATTGGCGCATAATGAAGATGTACCTGTGCCACCTTTTGCACTCAGGAACACAATCAACCTGCCCTGTTTCTTCGTAACGGTTGGTTCTGCGCTTGTGAAACGCGGTAAAAGCTCCAGTATTTTCTGCAACGCCTGGCTGGACTTGAGTACATATTCGCTGCACCCAGCAGCCAACAATGCAGCCATCTCCTGTGGATCGTCCCGACTGCTAAGCGCCAGAAGCGTTACCTTGGAGGTGCGATGATCCTGCCGGAGACGGGTAACCAGCTCCAGACCGGTCAAGTCGGGTAGAACTGGATCCAGAATAATGATCCTCGGCTGATCCCTCCATGCCGAAATCAAACCCTCCCGTCCCAGGGCGGTCGTCAGAACCGAATAGCCGCTTTTACCCAACATGACAGCCAGGTAATTTCGACTGGCGGTATCCCCATCAATCACCAAAATGGAAACAGGGTTCGTGTTCATAGACAACCTTATAAAAAGCCTGTCAAATTGAAATCATCCTTCCAGAGGAGGCATCAAGTAACCCAACCCGGAACGAGTGATTATATGTATGGGTTCGTGAGGGTTACTTTCCACCTTTTGGCGCAAACGGGCAATCGTGACCCACAAGATTTCCTTATCGTCACGGTATTCCGGCCCCCACACACTAGTCAGCAGTTCTTCGGCAGCCAAAACCCTGCCAATGTTATGCGAAAATTGAAGCAAAAGGCGGTATTCCGTTGCCGAAAGATAGACCGGCTGTTCATTCAGCCAAACCTCTGCACGCGCAAGATCAATGCGCAGGTTATCGTGGGTAAAGAAACGATCCTGTCCTGCCTCGGATACCTGGGCGCGACGCAATACCGCCCGGACGCGCGCCAGCAATTCCATTATGGAAAACGGCTTGACCAGGTAATCATCGGCACCCACGTCCAGGCCACGCACGCGGTCCTGTTCTTCACCCCTGCCGGTCAACATGATGATGGGTACGGCAGAAAACTGGCGGATGCGCTGGCAGGCAGTAAAACCGTCCATGCGAGGCAGCATTACATCTAAAAGAATCAAGTCCACTGGATTGGCGGAAAGGGATTTAACCGCTTCCTCGCCATCCCTGGAAGTGAATACCTGGTAGCCTTCCGTCAACAGGTTGGCTTCGAGAAGGCGAAGGTAACGAGGTTCATCATCTACGACCAGGATGCGTTCAGACATGGCAATCCTTTCCTAGGTGATCTTCCTATCAGTCGTGGGCAACTCGACCATGAATGTGGTCCCTTTTCCTGGAGCAGTCTGGACCGAGATCTGGCCGTTATGTGCCAGGACGATCTGCCGGCAAATAAAAAGTCCCAGCCCTGTGCCGCGTTTGTTGGGATGTCCAGGGACACGGTAGAAACGCTCAAACAAGAACGGCAAATGCTCGGATGGAATGCCGGCTCCCTGATCTGCGAAAATGACGACCTGTTTATTTGCCTCAACCCTGAGCGAGATGGTAATCCTGGAGCCCGGTGCATACTTGATGGCATTATCAAAAAGATTGTCGAAAACCTGGGCCAGGTGGACACCATCGGCCTGAATGGGCGGGGCAGAGGCAATATCCTGAACGACCTCCAGATCTTTATGCCTATTCTGAATGCGCATAATTACATCCCGGAGGAGCGAATCCAATCGGACGGGTTGGAAATCCATATGCATGTTGCCGCTCTGCAAACGTGCTGAATCAAGGATACGGTCAATCAAGGTGACGAGATGGTCAGATTCATCATCAATGATGTTGAGGAATTCCTTTTGGGTGGCAGGGTCCCAAACCGTATCTGACCTAAGCAGGGATGTGGTGTATCCTTTGATGAAGCCGAGAGGAGTGTGCAATTCATGGGAAATGGTGGCAATGAAATCGTCCTGAAACTGGGCGCGTTGCCTGGCAAGTTCAAGTTGGATCTGAATTTCTTTCAAAGAGCGGTTCTCAAAAATACGATCCGTCTGGACAGTTGCCAGGGCAGCCAATGGCATTTGGTCTGGTGTATATTCCGGCCCTCCAAACCTGACGAAGACGATGGCTCCATTCCCGACTGGTAATTTTAGCGGCAACCCAAGCAAGTACGGCTTGGAAGTACGTTCAGAGGAAGACATATCCGTTGGATTGGAGATAATTATTTTACCCGTGGCTACAACCTGGTTAGCAATTTCCTCCCCCCAGGAAGCCTCGGCTTCCTTACTCCGGCCTCGACCAACCGCACGAGCATATACGGCCTCCGGCAAGGCACCGGCCTTTTCGACCAGGTAGATTGCCAGATTGTCAAAAACGAATTTTTTTCGGAGCGTTATGAAAAGGGAATTGAGGGCTTTCTTCCAATCGTCTTTGAAAATGGGCTCGCTAAGCTTTGTAAATATTTCCAGCGTATCGCCATCCATAGTATCACCATCGCCTGTCGATTTAAGGGGTCGCAATCGCGGCCAAAAGGGGGAAGGAGAAAGAGGATCCCTTGCCTTCTTCCGACTTTAACTTAATCTGTGAGCCGTGCGCGCTGATAATCTCCTTCGCCAGTGCCAACCCCAGGCCCGTGCCACCATAGCGCCGGGTGGGAGAATCATCCAACTGATGGAATGGTTCGAAGACCTCCTCCAGGCGGCTGGCAGGAATTCCAATACCGGTATCAGACACCGTGACCATCACAAGTGTGTCAGACTCCTTGCCGATGGAAAGGTTCACCTGGCCACCTGAGGGTGTGAATTTGATCGCATTATCAATCAATTGAAGGATAACCCAGGAAAGTTTTTCCTCATCTGCCTGGACAGCAGGAATTTCGGTAGGGAAATCACTCACCAGCAAAACATTCCGATCCAGGGCTTTTGGGCGAGAGTAATTGATGATTTCATTTGCCACCGTGACCAGGTTGACGGGTGTCAGGCGCAAAGTCATTTCGCCCCGGGCTGCCATCGAGAACAAGATGAGACTGTCTATCAAACTTTCCAAACGCCCGGTGGCACGTTGACTGACCTGCAGAGCATTCTTCTGGTCATCGCTAAGCGGACCAAGGGCTCCGGTTGACAGTAATTCCAAATAACCCTTGACATGTGTCAGAGGTGTACGCAGTTCATGCGAGATGTTGGCAACGAAATTCGCCTTCATCTGGTTCAATTCGGAGAGTTTACGCAACGCTTCCTGTAATTCCGCCGTCCGCTCCTGCACGCGTTTCTCAAGGAAACGATTGGCATCTTCGAGTGCATTCCGCAACTGGATGATTTGCTCGGTAACCGCATGGTCAATTTGACCGCGGGTGAGCAGGTTCAGTTCTATCAACGCCTCGCCCAAAAGGCAGCGCTGCCCGCTCTTCTGTCGTTCTGCCTGGAAAGCCAGAGCCTTCTGCAAATCCGTCTCTGAGATTTGACCAGTCCCTACCAGGTGCTCTCCCAAGCGGGGTACCAGGACTTCAGGAGTCAGTGATGTTGTCATATTTTCTCCCTCATGATTGCCACACCCAGTCTCCTGCAACCATGGTCGCCACAGGCTGGATGGCATATAGTCCGGCCGGGTCACAGGTAAACGGGTCAGTATCGACAACAATTAAATCGGCCAGAAAACCGGCAGAGAGCCTCCCAAGGCGGTCCTCCATCCCGGCAGCGTATGCCGGCCCGGTTGTAAAACCTTCCAGTGCTTCAGCGAGTGTCAGGCGTTGTTCTGGGATCCAGCCATCCGGTCCCGGGGTACCGTCTGTGCGGCACCTGGTAACCGCCGCATGCAGACCGTGGAATGGGTTCGGGCTTTCCACCGGGGCGTCGGAGCCAAAAGCCAACCGTGTCCCGCGCTCCAGCAGGGAACGCCAGGCATAGGAAAACGCTGCCCGCTTACCAAGGAGACGGTCTGCCATGAACATATCTGAAGTGGCATGGACCGGCTGCATGGATGCAATGATACCCAACCCGGCCAGGCGCCCTATATCCTCCGGATGGATAGTCTGAACGTGCTCAATGCGATGACGCAAGGCCGGCAATCGTCGCTCCTTTTCATAATCGCGCAACCGGGCAAACCCTTCCAAAATCGTGCGGACTGCCCGATCACCAATCGCGTGGATTGCCAGGCTGAGGCCGCTGGCAGCTGCCTGACGTCCACACTCGAAGAGTTTTTCAGCATTCAACAGTAGAATACCACGATTTTGCGGCTCGTCAACATACGGATCGAGCATTGCCCCGGTATGCGGGCCGAGCGCACCATCCGCGAACAGTTTTATCGAACCAATCCGGAGAAGATCATCCCCAAAACCGCTCTGCAGACCAAGTTCCTCGGCCTGGGACAATAGATCATGGGGAATGGATTTCACCACGCGCAAATGCAACCCGCCACGTGCGTGCAAGCATTGCAAAGCCATGAAACATGTACGCTCATCAAAATCATGGACGCCGGTCAAACCGGTTCGCCAAAGTTTTGGAATGACCTGCTGAAAGGTTTGCACAAGCGCTTGGGTGGTTGGCTCCGGGATGGCCGCCTCAACCAGTCTGATCGCCTGCTCGAACAGGATGCCAGTTGGCTGTCCGTGTGCATCGCGCTGAATGCTTCCATTGGCCGGGTCCGGGCTGGAGGCGTTAATCCCGGCCAGCCTGAGGGCGGCGCTATTCACCCAGGAGACATGCAGGGATTTGGCTGACAGATAGACCGGGTTGTGGGGTGCCAGAGCATCCAGTTCCGCAGCGGTGGGCCATTCTCCGCCCCAGGTATTCTGATTCCAGCCGTGCCCGAGCAGCCATTCCCCGGAGGGCAATTCCCGCAGGCGACCGGCCAGCCGGTGCAGGATCTCCTCCCTGGACTGCACTTCACAATCCACTACCTGCAGGCTGAGGGCATATTCCTGCAAATGGATGTGGGCGTCCACCAAGCCAGGTAAAATTACCCGCCCATCCATGTCTTCCCGCCCGGCAAATTCATATTCAGACAGGAGTTCCTCACCGCCGGCTGCCACAACCCGCCCGGAATCAATAACGAGGGCCGAGGCAACCGGATGGGCCGAATCGAGTGTGTAAACATGGGCATTGTGGATGAGTTTCATGATAATCCTGCAGGGATGAATGGCATCCTTATAAGCAAATCACTCATTCAACAAGCGACCCATCAAAGCATTCAATTCTTCATCGGAATAATAATGGATGGTGACTGTCCCGCCCTTGCGCCCGGAACGCAGCGTGACCTTTGTCCCCAGGCTGGCGCGCAGACGTTCCTCCAATTCGACCATTTCGGGAACGGCGGCAGGTTTCGGTTTCGAGGCCGGTTTTTCCCCGGAGAGTTTGCGAACCAATTCCTCGGTCTGGCGGACATTCATTTCCCGCTCGATCACGGTACGAAGTGCAGCCACCTGGGATTCCGGGGTGGGGAGCGCCAGCAGAGCACGCGCATGACCCTCCGAAACACGTCCTTCGATAAGGGCATTCTTAACCGCATCCGGCAGTTTAAGCAGCCGCAGGGTGTTGGTCACAGCCACACGGCTTTTGCCAACACGCGCGGCAATTTCTTCATGGGACATACCGAAATCTTCAGCCAGTTGTCGATAGGCTTCCGCCTGCTCCAATGCAGACAGATCGGAACGTTGAACGTTTTCAATGATCGCCAGTTCCAGGCGCTGCTGGTCGGTGGCCTGGCGGATGAGCACCGGCACCGAGGCCAGTCCGGCCAGCCGGGCCGCCTGTAAACGGCGCTCCCCGGCAATCAACACATAACGCCCCTCCATATCTCCGGGTGTGACTATCAACGGCTGGAGTACGCCATGCTCGCGGATGGAGGCTGTCAAATCCTGCAATTCCTCGGGATGGAGCAACCTGCGCGGCTGGCGTGGATTGGGAAAAACCAGGTCCACCGAGACCGATATGACGCCATTCTCTGCAAGGGCATTTTCCCCACCCGGGATAAGTGCCCCCAGGCCACGACCAAGTCCGGACTTCTGGGGCATAGTTTCCTCCTTCTGCTATTCCATACTTTCTGTGATCGGGATGCCATCGCTTATCAAGAGCTCACGCGCCAGGGATTGATAGGATTTTGCGGCGCTCGAACCAGGCGCATATGTCGAAACCGGCAGGCCATAAGACGGGGCCTCAGCCAGGCGCACGCTGCGCGGGATGACGGTCTCGAAGACTTTCTCCGGGAAATACTTGCGCACTTCAGCAACTACATCCTCAGAGAGATGGGTGCGTCCATCGAACATGGTCAGGACAACCCCGCGCACTTTAAGCGAAGGGAAAAGAACCGAACGGACGCGCTGGATGGTATGGGTCAATTCTCCCAGCCCCTCCAACGCAAGATACTCACACTGGACCGGAATCAGAACGCCATCCCTGGCAGCCATCAGCCCGTTCAAAGTCAACAGGCCAAGGGAAGGCGGGCAGTCGATCAGAACATAATCGTAACGGTCCACCAATGGCGCAAGGGCATGCTTAAGCATGACCTCGCGACCCATTTCATTTACCAGTTCCACTTCCGCCCCGGTCAGGGATGGCGAGGATGGCAATATGGCCAGTTTCAAGCGCGGGTTCTGGAGCACCAGAGCGGTTGCCGATGAGCGGCCCAGCAAAGCTTCATAAGTCCCGCCATTGACAGTGTGTTTATCCACACCGAGCGAGGAAGTGGCGTTGGCCTGAGGGTCGATATCCACGATCAACACACGCTGGCCAAACTGGGCCAGGAATGCACCAAGATTGATGGCGGTAGTGGTTTTCCCCACCCCGCCCTTCTGGTTGACCAATGAATAGACGTGACCCACTACATGACCTCCACCAGGCAGGTTTGAATTTCTTCCTTCGTTGGGATGCCTTCCAGACCCCTGCGCGTCACCGAAAATGAGGCAAGCTGTGTGGCGAATCTGGCGGCAGCCCAGGGATCATGGGTGATCGAAAAACGCCAGAAGAACGCCGCCGCAAAAATATCGCCTGCGCCGGTGGAATCCACTTCCCTGACCTGCAGGGCGCTGAACCGGCGCAGATCTCCATTCCAATACAGGCGCGCCCCGGCGGCAGCCTCGGTCACAGCCAGCACCCGGCAGGAATTCGCCATCGCTTCGATCTTTTGCTCGTCTCCACCCACATCTTCAAGACTGAGCACCGCTGCGTCCGCCTTCGCCAGGGCATGCACGGCTTCGGGCCAGGCACCGGTATGGACATGCCCATCCGCATCCCACGAGCGCAGCCAGCCTTGCGGAGTCAGGCCGAGCATGGAGGCAGAGAATCTCCCGTCCACCAGCGACTTGCCTTCCCCGTCGATCGGCCCGACGTGCACGATGGAGGCCTCCCGCCAGATCTGAGGAATATTTTCATACTGAATATCCGGTGCAGAATGGCGGATGATCTGCAGGCGTTCCCCGGGCATGGATATGTTTTCAAAGCTGGTACTATGCTCCACCGCCAGATGGCTGACCTGGATACCTTCCAAGGCATCCAGAGGCACTTCCCCACCCCAGACAGTCACCACGCCCACGCGCAGGCCCAGGGCACGCGCGGTCAAGGCAGCATAGGCGGCCGTCCCGCCCAGGCGCGGACCAGCAGACGTCAGGTCACAGGAGATGTGGCCGATTACCAGATAGTCCACCGGTTCGAGGAGGACTCCATTTTGCATGAGTAAATTATACCTGACCAAGGGGATACCGTATATCGGAGCAAAAGGCTAATTACATCAAAATGGTAAAAGTGTGTCCGATAAATTGAGATTCCTTCAAGATTTACTACCATTGGAAATAAAACCAAAAAGTGATTATGACGGCTTGTTTACTTAAAAATATAAGGTTGTATAATGTTATTGAAATTCGTTGCTTACGTGAAGGGCCCATAAACGGTTTGCGGGTCAGTTTCAAAATAAGTAATTGAGTAGAGGGTTATATTATGGATGGTAATAGACCAATTTCATTCCCTTACATGGAGGTTATCATGAAAAAGATCCTTTCCTCCCTTGTTGTTGTCGCCTTGCTACTGGCAGCCTGCGGTCAGTCAGTCAAAACTGCCGAACCTACCACGATGCCATCCCCAATGCCAACCGCCACCCCAAAGCCCGCTGGCGTCACACTCACCTATGAAGATTCTTCCCAGGTGGAGTTGGTCACTCCCACCGGCCGGCATGTCTACCTTGATGTCGTGGACCCCACCAAGCTGGTCAAGCAGCCAATGGCAGATGATATCCTGGTGACCAATCATCTGGACCCCGACTTTTACTACCCGGCCTTCGCAGATGCCTTCCCGGGCCAGCAGATCCTCAACAGCACCGGGAAAATCGATCTTCCCGACGTAACCATAACCGGCGTTCCCTCCGCTTTTAGCGCCAGCGACCCTCTCCTGGAAAAGGGTGGCTCAAACTACATCTATGTCATCGATGTTGGCGGACTGCGAATTGCCCATTTCGGTGACATTGGCCAGAACGCCCTGACTGCCGACCAACTGGCTGCTCTCGGCTCGGTGGATATTGCCATCATGGAGTTCGATAACAGCTTCGTTAATATGAATGCAACTAACATGAAAGGCTTTAACTTGATGGACCAGGTCAGGCCGCGCCTGATCATCCCCACTGCATTTGTATCCATGGCAACCATGCAGATCGCGTTCGGACGATGGACGGGGTACTTCAACGAATCCCGCACGGTCACGATCACACCGGAAAACCTGCCTGCTGAGACGAGCATTCTACCCCTGGGGATCTTGGCGGCAGCCTACAACAACCTGTATCATTTGAAGCCTTGGAAATAAGATCGCAGGGAGGAAATGACCAACCATTTTTATGATGAAAAATCCCCGCCAAAGCGTTGTGGTGGGGATTTTCTTCTTTTCTACAACAATTCAAATTCAATCAGAATACATATTTATAGTTGACATAATGATTCCGTCGATCCGCCAGTCGTCTCTATCTTGATTCTATTTCGGGACAATCGTCACTTTACGCGAAGGTTCTTCACCAATGGACTGGGTGGCCACCTTGGGATGGTCGCGCAGTTCCAGATGGACGACGCGGCGTTCGGAGGCATTCATGGGTTCCAGGACCTGCCGGCGGCCGGTCTTGATGGCCTGGTCGGCCATGCGGAGCGCCATCTGGCGCAACTGCTTTTCACGACGCGCCCGGTAGCCTTCCACGTCGACCACCACCTGGACCCAGTGCTCCACCTGCTTGCTGACGATGAGATTAACGATGTATTGCAGGGCATTCAAGATCTCGGCACGGCGACCGATCAGGACACCCAGGTCGTCCCCGTGAATATCCAGCATGACCGGGCGTTGCCCTTCTTCATCAGGTTCACCATAGCGGACCTCGATGCGGGCCGGGACTTTCATCTTCTCCAGTAATTCAGCCACGGTCTGGCGTGAGACGAACAGGAGATTGTCATCCAGAACGCTAAAATCGGCTTCCGTGGCTTCGGCGCCTTCGATTGGCCGAGGCTGTGAGGCGGCCGGAGATGCCTCCGGTTCTTTTGGACTGCCCACGCCGGTTGCAGCCTGGGACAGTTTGACCGTCAGGCGGACACGCGCCTGACGCCCGCCGATACCCAGCAAACCTCGGCTGCCTTCATCCAACACTTCCACGTCCACGGCCTCTTTTTCCAATCCAAGTTCGGCCAGGCCTTCCGCGATGGCGTCTTCGATATTGGGAGCGATCTTCTCAAGGGTGGTACGCTCGTTCATTTTTTCCTCGTCGCTAATGCAGGAACAGGCTTCTGACCCGGCAGCAAAGCACGCCAGTTAACCTTGCCCAGCAGGGCGTACTGTGCAATGCCGATCAGGTTGCCTGTGATAAAGTAAATGGAAAGACCGGAAGCGAAGGTCAGGGCAAAATAGCCGAGCAGCAGAGGCATATAGAGAGTCATCATTTTGCCCATCATGGCGCCCTGGTCGTTCGGGTTGGTCGAGGTCGGCATGGTCACCTTGGACTGAACATAAGTGGTAATCGCCACGATGATTGCCAGCATGGGGATGGCATAACCGAACATATAGACCCGCTCGGGTTGACCAAGGTTCATCCACAGGAATTTGCTGTTCAGCGGCACCAGGTCACCGACATGAAAGAAAGAATAGACCGTGCGTGTCAGGGTGAGCAACTGCCCGGGTGAAGCTGCCAGGGCGCGGATGATGCTCTGATAGAGACCGAAGATGAGCGGAATCTGGATCAAAGACGGCAGGCAGGAGGACATCGGGTTGTAACCAATCTCCTTGTAGTATTTCATCTGCTCCTGAGCCAGTTTTTCCTTGTCATCCTTGTACTTCTTCTGGATATCCGTCCATTCCTTCGAGCTCTGCATTTCCTGCATCTTGGTGCTACCCTTGATCTGTGAGGCCATCAAAGGATGCGTGATCACACGGATAAGGATGGTGAACAGGATTATCGCGACCCCGAAATTTCCACCAATCAATTTATAGATGAAAAGCAGGGTATTCGTAAAAGGGGTAACTATGATCGTTTCCCACATACATCACATCCTATTTGGGGGGAATGAATGACCATTTGGTTGTCCCGGCGGCGTCATAAGCCATCAGGATCGGGTCTGTACTGGTACCACCCGTGGGCGCAACCAGGGTCAAGGTCCCGGCGTCCACAGATGTGGCATACACTTTCATATTCGTGGCGAGTGAAATGGCTTGGATGATCTTGCCCGACGGATCAATGAAATAGACCGTCCCGGCCTCTGTTCCAACTACAATATTATTGCCACAAATACACGGAGAGCCAATGATGGCTCCATTCAAATCCTGTTCCCAGAGCTTGCCCGCACCGGAAGCCGGGTAGGCAAGCAGCTTGCCATTGGCATCACCGACGTAGAGAGTGCTTCCCTCCAATGCCGGGCCAGCCCAAATCCAGGACGAAGCCGGTTTCGACCAGAGAGTCTGGCCGGTCGCGGTATTCAGGGAATACAGGGTCGCACCATACGTTCCGACGTAGAGAGTATTCCCACTGCCGAGAACGGGGGAGCCCAGCACGGCTCCGTCCAAGATCTGCATCCAGACCTGTTTGCCCGTCTTGGCATTGATGGCATACATTTTCCGTCCAAGCGTACCGAAGTAAACATTGGTTCCATCCGAGACGGGTGTGCCCCAAATGGATTGGTCGGCAGCAAAGGTCCACTGGAGTTGTCCTTGCAGGTTGAGTGCATAGAGATTGTAATCGGCGTTGGGAGCGTAGATCATATTATTGGCCACCAATGCGCCACCGATCCAGCGGTCATGTGCACCTGTGAATTGCCATTTGGACTGGCCGGTCTGCAGGTTGAGGCCGTAGAGTTTCTTGTCGAACCCGCCAACAATCAATTGTCCGTCGGATGTCAGCGCCGGGGTGGCATTGAAGGGGTTGGCCGCGGAAGAAGAGGCAGGGAAACGCCAGACTTGCGCGCCGGTCTGCAGATTAACCGCATAAACGTATGCGCCTCCCGCAATATACGCATTCTTGGCATCCGTAATGACGCCAGGCCAGGAAGAGGCAGTCAGGCCGGCTGCACACCCGCTCACGACCACGGCCAGGACAAGCAACAGGCCAATTAGAACGAGGTATTTTTTCTTCATGAAGCAGTTTTTCTCCTACAGAACGGGGTCGTAACCCCCGGGATTAAACGGGTTACAGCGCAACACCCGCCAGATGGCCTTGACCCCACCTTTCAATACACCGAATTTGTAGACCGCCTGGTAACCATAGTGCGAACAGGATGGGTAGAAGCGGCAAGTATCAGCAGGCAGGGCTCTGGCAAAAGTCATCTGGTAAAGCCGGATGAGACCCAGCAGGACCAGGCGTGGCAAATTCCAGACCGTGCGGGGCAGTTCACGCAGAGGCGGCTCATTGGAATAATCAGCAGGTGAATGTTCAAGCGCCATGGGTTTGAGTAAGGAGATCCGCTCGTTTAAGCAAATTGGATAAGGCTGCGCGGGTCTGTTCAATATTTGCGTCAGGCAGAGGGGCACGTGCAATCAGCAACAGATCTGATCCAAGGGCTGTCTGGTCCATAAGTTCATTCATAGCCGCTCGCAAGAGACGCTTGGCCCGATTCCGTTTTACTGCATTCCCGACCGCCAGACCGGCACTCACCCCCACCCGCACACCATCATGGTCCGATTTCAGGGCATACAATACAACAAGCGGGTGGGCATACGACTTGCCGGAACGCCGCACCCGCTTGAAATCGTTTGACCGGGTCAGGCGAAAGCATCGTTTCACCTGCACCTCGCATCATCCCGCGCGAAGATTGCTCCGTCGCGCTGCAGAACTCCTACCAGCGGACGTGCTTTACGTGATTGTTGCTGCGGACGGTCAGCCGGAGACGGCCTTTCAGACGCCGCCGCTTGAGCACCAAGCGGCCATCTGCACTGGACATGCGTTGCCGGAAGCCATGCACACGCACGCGCCGCCTGATCTTGGGTTGGTAGGTACGTTTTGTTGCCATGCAATAACCTCGAAAATAATTATTAAAACACCAAACAGCGGATTCTCCGCCGGGGTTTTTAGGGACGGGTGGCAATTATAACCCACGGGGGTGAATCGGTCAAACTACTTTGTTGCCGCCCGTACACTTGACTGAACTGATGCAATTAGAAAGCAGGGAAACGCCCCGGCCATTTGGTTCGAATATTTACGCGGCACCTGATGATTTCTTCCTGGAAGTTTCAGGAGGGCTGGCAGGTACACGCAAGAAGAATGTGCTTCCCTGCCCAAGGACACTCTCCACCCAGACCTTGCCGCCATGCCGTTCGGCTATCGAGCGGACGATGGCCAATCCCAAGCCGGAACCGCGCTGTGCACGCGCGTCACGCTGGCTCCCACGGAAAAACTTCTCAAATATACGAGGCAGGTCCGCCGGAAGGATGCCGATTCCGGTATCCTGAATTTCGAACTGGAGACCCTCCGGCCACGTCCTGATTCGCAGGGTCACCGAGCCATTTTCGGATGTGTACTTGATGGCGTTCTCCACCAGGTTATACACCGCCTGCTGGAGCAGGGCGCGGTCAGCGTTAATTAAGTTCGGGAGGTCAGAAGCCAATTCCTGCACCAGCTGGATGTTCTTCTGGTCAGCTTGCAACTGGAGAGGTTCCATGACAGCATTAACGATCTCCATCACGGAGGTTTTTTCCACCAGCAAGCCCACCCCCGCCTCGATGCGGCCCAGGTCAAGCAAGTTGTTGACCATGCGCGTCATGCTTTCCACGCCGATATTGATCTTGGAGACATAGCCCAGTTGCTGATCGTTCAATGAACCAACCATTTCCAACATGGTGGCGTAACCACGTATCAGGGTTAACGGGGAACGCAGATCGTGACTGATCGTGGAGACGAAATCGGATTTCAGCGCATCCAGTTCTTTAAAGTGGCTCACGTCCCTCATCACGCAGACGCGTCCCACCGGTCTCCCGTCCGCAATAATAGAGGTAGCGGTGGCAAAATAAGTCTTTCCATCCGGCATGAGCACATCTGCGGATTTCTTGCGCTTTTCCAGGTTATGCAACAGGAGACACAATTCCGGCTGGTGGATGACATGGTCGACAGGCTGCCCCTCCGTCGGATTTGTTTTTGCTCCCAGGGCACGTTTGGCCGCCGGGTTGGCCAGGATGAGATTGTTTTCCTGGTCTGTGACCAGAACCGGGTCCGGATTGGAAGCCAGGATGGCTGCCAGCCTGTGTCGCCCGACCTCGGCGGCCCGGACCAGCCGGACATTGGCCACCGCAAGGGTCGCCAACCCGGCCAGGGTGGACAGGAAGCGCAGATCTTCTTCCGAAAATTGATGAGGCTGGCCGAAAGCGGCCCACAACACACCATAAAATCGGTCTTCGTAGTAGAGAGCCACCGCCACCAAGGCGGCCGGGTGCGGCTGGTTTTCAGGAATATCAAGACCACGGACCCGGCTCAGGTTTGCGAAGACCAGGTTGCCCTGTTTTTGCGCCAGGGCGAGGATGGGCTCATCCAGGGAAGCGTACAGGTCCTTCGCCGGACCGAGAGCGAATTGCATCGGGGAACCTTCTGGCAGTTGGGCGGAGGGGATCAGGGCCAGCCTGACAGCATTGGAGCCGGAGGCCAGGACCGCTTCAAGGATGGGCAAGATAGCCCCCTCCATCTCCAACGTGGACGCCAATCTCTGGCTGACCGACAAAAGCTGCTTGAGTTGCTCCTGCCGGGATTGCAGGCTGGTACGAATTTGCTCGAAAGCGCCGTGCACCCGGGAAACTTCGTTCCAATCTTCCAGCGCGAGGGGCTGATCCAATTGGTCCCGGGCAATACGTTCGGTCTCGCCTGCCAGTTCTTGTAACGCAGCAGTCACTGCCTTGAGGCGCATGCGTAATAAAATCAACGCCACCACCGCAAGGATGAGCAGCAGGATGATCAAGGCGGCAGCGATTTCCAGCAACAATAATCGAGGGTTGGAAAACAATGTCAGGAGAGGCGTCATGGCTGTGTACAGGGAAAAAGCTGCGGGCGGGTCATTCCCGGCAACCAGTCGCGTCTATATGGTTTCGGAATCTGGGAAGATGGCATTCTGCGCGTACACTCCGCGATATTGCTCGGGAACCAATCCGGCAATGGTACGCATCACCAGATCGGCATTGCGCTGGCGGGATTCACGCCGTCCGGCCCCTTTGCCCTCCACCGGCGGCAGCTGGATCGGCTTGCCAATGCGCATCTCCAACAGCGGGCGTTTGCCTTTGGAAGCCTTCTGAAAGAAATCATCCGTCGTGCCGACAATGCCGACAGGGATGACCGGCAAACCGGTCTGTTCGGCAATATAGGCGATGCCAGGTTTGGCCGGCTGCATACCCGGCACATGCGAACGTCCGCCCTCAGGGGCGATCAAAAGCGGGTAACCGCTGTGCAAGGCAGAGACGACACCGTCCACCGCCGCGCGATCAAAATCACCACGGTGGACCGGGATGCCACCCCACATGCGGGCGAGGATGTTCTGCCCCGGTCTATCCCAAACGTCCGACGCTCCGAGGGCCTCCAGTTGCTCCGGCCAGAACACACCCACGAAGGGCGCTTCGAAAAGGGAGACATGATTGATGGCCACGATGTACGGCGTGCGTAATGGGACATTTTTACTGCCGGTAATTTTTGCCGGAGCGAGGGCACGGAAAACCAGGCGGAGGACAATACGTATAAAGGGACGGGCCAACCAGCGCCGCCACCAGGCTAAATGATATTGCTTTACCGGCATAAGGCCTCCACTTTTGCAAAAACCTCATCTGCGTTCATCTTGTCAGAATCAAGGATAATGGCATCCCCGGCAGCCCGCAAGGGTGAGAAGGCACGCGTGGAATTGATTTCGTCCCGCATGTGCACCCCGGCCAGGATTTGTTCAAAATCGGCTTTTCCGCCACGATTGATAATCTCGGTATATCTCCGGCGTGCACGTTCCTCAGCCGAAGCATCCAGGTAGATCTTCAAGCCAGCCTCCGGCAGAACAACGGTGCCGATGTCGCGCCCGACCATGACCACCCGTCCGCGCAAGCCAATGCGGCGTTGTTGGGAAGCCAGTGCCTGGCGCACACCCCGGTAGGTTGAGACCGGGGAAACGTTCGCTTCCACCAATGGAGTCCGTATCTCCCAGGTGATGTCACTGCCATCGGCGAGTACATCACATGCCCGACCGTCCTCCCTGGAGGGTGGCAAAACATCAATCTGGACCGTTTCGGCGAGGCGCGTCACGGCGGCTTCGTCCTTCACTTCCACACCCTGCTGGAGAGTAACCCAGGTTATGGCGCGGTACATGACGCCGGTGTCAAAGAAAAGATAACCAAGGGAATTAGCCAGCCGCCTCCCCAGAGTGGATTTACCTGAAGCTGCCGGGCCGTCAATGGCAATGATACTTGGAACAGACATAGGGGCGGCAAAAGAAGGAATCAGGGAGCGGGTGAAGTGTCCTGGCTGTCGAGCATCAGGTCACTCCTGACCCACAGGATGACGTTATCTTGCAACAGCGGCATCTGGCGGTAGATGAACCATTTCAACCAATCCGAGGAAGTAGCCTTATTCCATCCGGGTGTTTCATGCAATACCAGAGACTCGCCGCGGTATTTCACCGACAGGCTCAGATTTTCTGCCGGAGTAATAATTAATGCAGGAGTGACATCCGGGGCCAGCTCACTGACATCCTGCACCTGCCAGTCACGGAAAAGCCAATGCAACGCCGGGGAGCCTTCATTGAGGATGGTCAGAGGCAACTGGGCGGTATAGCCACGGTTTAAATCCGAAATCTGGCTGGCAACTTTCAGAAGAATATCCACCCGGCCGGTACGTGGCACCGGCTGCCAGAGTTCAACAGTCAACGGCTGCCGCAGACCTGCGGCTCCGGTCGTCATGGCGATTGTGAACAACGTCAATGCAATCAGTCCAGCCCAAACCCCACCCAGGCGCGCCACAGAGACAGACCAGCCTGTCCCCACCAGCAGCAGGCTCAAAACAATCAGGAGCACCACGGCAGCTAGGAGCCACAAGCGTGTATGTGCCACGTCACTGCCCAAATCCATATTCGTAATACTGGCAAGATTGAGCCACCCAAAAACCAGCAGGGCAAACATTATCGTCGCAGTGCCAGCCACTTCCCATCGATGGCTGCCTGCAAAGTCAAAGTGATGACCCAATTCAATGGCTGCCAGCAGCCAGAGTGGCAGGAGTGCCCAGACCAGGTCACCGGTCTGTTTGCCCGGGTAGATCAAAGCCAATACCAGTGCAACCAACGCCCAAATCCCCAGGCGAAGGGTATCAACATCCCGTTTCAAAACACCGCGCACGACCCCGGCGATGCCAAATGCCAGCGGCAGAATTTCGTAAGCCGGAAGCGCCATTAATAGCTGCCAGGGTTGAACATCCGAAAGGGTCCACCAGCCGCTCAGGAAGGTTCCAAGGGAGGCAACAAAAGCCGGCAGTCCTTTGGGAGAAAGTAGGAAAAGGCTGCCTGCAATGATCAGAGTCCCGATCCCCCAGAAAAGTGCCACCCGCCATTCCTCCATGCGGAAGCGTGCGGGACTTGGAGCTGTCTCCGCCAAGGCGGTTTTTCCCTCCGTCTGCGCAGGCACTTTTTTTCCAATGCCCGAACCGAACGCCCAAGCCAACCCCAGTCCTGCCAGTCCGAACCAAAACGAGGGGCCGGAAAGCAGTGCCAGGCCGGCAAAAAAACCGGCCACAGCACGGCGACCTTCCATCCACATTAGGGCGGTCAGGACAAGGAAAGTAATCGCCAGCATCGGCCCTCCGGCCAGATGTGACATTGCCACCAGGCCGGGGTCGATAGCCAACCCAAAAGCCAGGATGAGCGCCGGAATGCGCCCGATCCGGCTGCGCAAGAGCCAGACAGCCAATACCAGGACACTACCCGCCAGAGCCGGCCAGAAACGCGCCAGGAAGTTCGTCGCGCCGAAGATATAGAACAGGATTGCGGTCAGGTGTACATAGGCCGGGTTGGGACCGATGGCTGGCTTGAGGCTTTGAACGATCCCCAAAGACTGAAGCGCCCAGCCGGCTTCGTAATCGGAGAGCGGCAAGGCGCCGAGCTGCAGGAAGCGCAGGCCGACGGCAATGACAAGCGCCAGGGTGTAAAAGGCATGTTCAAGGGTGGGTTCGAATTTACTCATTGTCGTAATTTTACTGCTACTTTCATAAATTACTTCGGGTAAAATCTCCATGAACCGGAGAGACCCTCTTTCAATGAGATGATAATCCTACGGGACTTCATAGATCACCACCTGTCCCTGTTGGAAGACCGGCTTAAGATGCTGTTGAAATAGAGCCTCGTCGATTCTATAGTCACGGCGCTCAAGTGTCCCAATAACCACATAGCGGATGTTGTACTGTTTGATAATCTCGGAAACCACGTCCCAACTTGTGGCCTGATACAGGCAACTGATATCATCCGATCGCATTCGTCGAGAATCGTATGGGTCTTTCGCCATGCATGTCAGGTCTTTAATAGGGGATACCTGTTCATCCACGCTTCCACGCCATTGCCATTCATGGTACCACCAACCCAATACGGTAGGATCGCCGGAATAAGTCGACATGCGGGCATAATCAGAATAGGAAGACGACTTGCTGAAGGCTTCGACAATCACGCCTTCCGGTGCATTCAAGAGCCAGCGCGCCGCGGCAGCATCATCGGGATACTGGCTCTGGAACAATTGTGCACCATCCAGTGTCCAGACACGTGCAGCCGTTTGCAAGGCGGCCGGATCCCCGGCAGCCCGCGCCGTCTTCAAATTTTGAGCGAAAGTAGTCAATTGGAAATTGTTGGTTTTACTCGGCAAGGCAAAAACCGGATAGGCCAGCGCCATGAACAGAACCATTATCAGGCCGATCTTGAAGACCCAACCCCAACCTCCGTGCAATTTCTGCAAAAGCACCGCCACGCCAAAAGCCGCCACAAGGCTCCACAACAGCCAGGCCTGGTAATAGAACTTAAAAATGGTGTTCATGCGATCGACAAATAAATCCCGCAAGAAGACAAATTCGGGCGCGATGACGAGCAGTGCGCCAAGGGTGATTAGCATCAAAATAAAAGGCAACGTTCGGTCGGCCAGGGATGCCAAGGGTTTTTCGGTTTCTGATCTATGATCCCGGCGCTTAACCAAAAATACCAGTGCTATGCCCAGCAAGACCAGCAGAGTCAACAAGCCGCCAATATAAGAAAGCCGGCGCAGGGACGTCAGCGTAAAACAAATTGCAACGCTTCCTGAACACTCCGAATCAAGAAATCCAGCGACCTGCGCGGGTTTCAACCACAGGATCAGGAAGGCCAGTGCCCAAGAGAAGATCCACAGGAAGACCACCAGACCCGCAGCCAGACCGAACCCCCATTTCCAGTTGGCCGGGCGTTTCTCCACCCGCCAAAGATAAACCAGATAGGCCAGTAATGCCAGGAAGAGTGGTCCAAACATGACCCATAATTGCGCCCCACGCGTCGGGCTGTCCAGGTTGGGCAGGATGCCACCAGCCTGGGACTGGAAACCAACATAGAATGGCAGGTAAAGAAAAATCGCCAGCAGTCCCATCGGTATGCAGATTGCAAAGAGATCTTTGACCCGTTCCCACGTCCAGCCACTTTCCAAAGCCCGCGACAGAATGTACGCGCCTGCCACCAGCGCGAACCCGACCAGGATATCCCAGGTATTCAGGAAAGCCAAACCACCCAGCAGGAGACCTCCAAAGAGCAATCCTGTTGAATTAATGGACAAGTGGTAAAAACGCAGGTTCGTCTCCCCTTTCCAACCGCCCAGGAACAGGTTGAGCGCCACGGCGATCATCAGGATGTCAAACGGCATGCCCAGGACATGTGGATGCAGGTCGCCAAGAATGTAGGAGAAGGCCGGGAATTCATCGATGATTTCGCGAAAATTATGGGCCAGGTCGTAATCCTGTATCACACGGGAGGCCTGCCACCACCAGATGAAGCGCGTTGGAACCAATCCGAGCGGCTTAACCGGAGGGTCAACCAAATTCTTAATCCCCAGCCATGACCAGAACGCGGAGGTGCCAGTGCCATCTGGATTTAATTTCCAGAAGAGTCCTTTTTGATGGAGAACTTCCAGGAAACCTTCCAGATTGGAGACGAAGAGCAGAAAGAGAGGTCCAAGCAGGGGCAGGCTAAAGGATGGGCGGCCTTCGATGACCTTTCTCGATTCTTTCGGGGAGTCAGCCGGTTGACGGTTGCGCCATACTTCCAGCAGGTTGTAGAGAATACCATATGCCCCGACGAAGCTCATGGCAAAAATCAATGCACTCATCAAGTTATGTGCCACACTGCCAAGCGTGCCGGTGGCTTTGGCCAGCATTGCCGTCATCACATAACCAAAGTAATAATATGAAATTGCATAACCAGAAAGCCAGGGATCGTGCGGTGGAAACGTGGGGGAACGCAGAATTGCGTTGATGAAGGCCAATTCCATGGTCTTCTCGCCACCCGAGACTTCGATGTTCGGATTGGAGGCGCGTACAAAAGCCCAGGCTGCAAAGGCCAGGAAGAACAGGATCTCGACAATAACAATCATTCGAACGTTCGACCGGATCCATTCCCCCAGTGCTTTCCGGGTTTCCTTTTTTAGCATACCGGCTCCGGAAACCACCGCAAGCACGGTCAGTGCCAGCAGCAGGCCACCACCATCATTCTGGATGAGTCCCAAGGAAGCCATCAACCAGAAAACGTAACCCCACACCAGCATCCCGACTGCGCGTGCCAGGCTGAAACCCCGGTCCGCCAGCGCCGGGAAGAGGCGATAAGCCAACGGGAAAGTCAGCCAGCCTACCAGGGTGATGAGAAGGTACCAGAGAAGGAATTGGAGCATAGAACGGCCATCACCTGTCAGCGTTCAGCAGATTCCAGAGACCCAGGTAAATGGAATTTCCCATCCGCCTCGGGTTCGAAGTCGAGGACACGCACAACGGCATCCAAATTGAGCGGGCCATAGATGTGAGGAAAAAGTTCAGTCGGCAGATCCACGCCCGGATCCCAACGCAGTTCCGAGGTCAGGCGGGCTGGATCGATCACCAGCAAAATCAAACCAGATTGATTGGCATACATCTGGTTGGCTACGCGCAGAATCTGTTCCGCTTTGGAGCAATGGATGAAACCCTCCCCCGCCAGCGAGCCCGCCGCGTATTGTCCGCTTTTTTGCGCGGCAGCCCAGGCAGTCCGGAGTGTAATGTGGAGGATGAAATCACTCACGAATTCACCTCATAGATCACCGTGCTCCCATCCCGGTAAACGGAATGCCAGTATTTTCCATTATACAACTCGAATTTCGCCAGGCTATCCGGGGCACCCAGCGGAACAAGCTTGGAAAATCCGCCAGGCATATATTTGGCCCGCTCCAACTGGCCGACGATGATGTAACGGACGTTGTATTTGTGAATGAAGTCCAAGGTGGCCTGTATATCTGGAGTTACATAGAAATCATCCTCTTCCACGCCGCGCTCCCGGACGGTATCGGTAAACATCAAGCGCTGCTGTTCCTGGTGCCATTCCCAACCGACCACATCGGGCAAGCCGGTATAGATTGAGAACCGGTTCAGCCACTCGTACTGGATCCCGGCCGAGGGCGCCTCAGCGATGACCGGCGAACCCTGAACATTATCCTGCATCCATTGGATTGCACGGTAATCCGCACTCAAGTCCAAGTCGGTACCACGTTCGTTATAGGAGGCATAGTCCATGTAGGTCATGCTGTCGAGGGTGTGCGGCGCATCCTGGGCCATGCGGTCCTGGATTTTACCCATTCCACCCATCACAAGGAATAATGCCGCACCGGCCGTCAGGGCAGTGGCTGCGATCTGCCAGGCGGTCCGCCAACCTTGCGACCATTTGCGAAACTCACCCAACAGGAAACCTAAAGCGGCTGCAGCGCTGATTCCCAGCAGGACCCAGGCCTGATAGTAGAGCTTGAAGACCGTGTTCATGCGTCCAATGTCGCCGCCCATAACGATGATTTCCACCACCATCGTCAGCAGTAGACCAGTCCCAATCATGAACAGGACCAGGCGCTTCGCATCCGGCTGGCCGGGTCTGAATAAGAGTATTGCCGCCCAAACCGCCAAAGGCAGGGCCAGCCACAGGATGGTGACACCCTTCCAGGGAACATCCTGGCTGGAACTCATCACCCAGTCCTGCTGGGCCAACAAAATCAGGAAAAAGATTGCCACCCCGGCAATAATGAGGTCACGATAGGGCCGCAGTTTGTGGAGGGCGGAGACCGGGGTTTCGGCCAGCCACTGGCGCGTGTCCCAGATCATCCAGGAAACGATGAAGAACAGGAATACGCCCCATTGGGTGAGATAGGAGAATATATTCGAACGGCCACCCCTCCAGAGCGATACTTTTGTGTAGGCCGGATCGAGCAGGAACCAGTGCGAGAACGGCTGATAGAACAGGAGCGAGGTGCCGATCAAGACCACCAGCGCGCCAATCGTCAGTAAGAGACGCTTGCCCCAGTCTGGAGTTACAATGTGGACACGAGAAATATCGGCATAGCGCCAGACTGCATAGGCCAACACCACAGCACCCAGGATCATGTAGGTGTAAAAGTCCCAGGTATTGGTCGGTTTGAGCGCCCCGATGACCAAGCCGCCAAGAAGTAGACCGGCGGCAGTATCGAGATGGTTCTTCCAGCGACCCCTGGCCAGCAACACGGAGAGCGCCCAGGCAATTGCCAGTACTGTTACCATAAGGGCGATCATATGTGCATGCAGGTCGGAATAAATGAACGTAAAGAGTGGAAATTCCGTGATGGGACTGCCGGAAGAATCCGGCAAGACCCGGCTTGGGTTCCAATACCAGTCACCCGGTCCATAAGGCAAATGCATCTTTGCAACCAGCACCATAAAGAAACCTTCGATGGTCCAAAAGATGCGCTGGAAGATATTGGCTTTATCAATCAGTCCACCGGGTGCGGCAACCTGCTGGAAACCCTGGTAAAACATACGGACGACGCCCAGGTTGCCGAGCAGGACCATTGCAGAGGAGGCGGAAATACCGGCAATGAAACGAGAATCAAAGAGCGACGTACCCGGTTCGGGAATGGCCTCGGATGTCCCGGACTTTTCACGTTTTTCGGCCCTTATCGAACGAATGCCATGCAGGAAATTCCATCCCACCGAGAATGCCGCGGCTGCCACACAGGCAAAAAGGGTGGGCAGGATAAAGTTATAGGCGATGGATGGGACAATACCGAGCAATTTGACCGGCGTCCCGACAATGACATAGCCATAGTAATAATAGTTGATATAGCCACCCGCAAACCAAGGGTCGTAAGGCGGGAAGCTGGTACTCTTCAGGATGGCATTAAGGTAAGCAAAGTCCATCGGTCGCTCGCCACCCTTGGAAGGATGCCAGAGATCTGAATTTCCAAGGCGGATGAGCAGGTCAAGCATGAAGAAGGACAGGAAGATAACTTCCACCATCAGGAAATATTTCCAGCGTTCCTTCAATTCCTGCTTCAATTCATCGCGTTGACGCCAGGCCTGCCAAACACCCAGCAGCATGATCAATCCCAAAGAAATGGCAATGGTCAGTCTGCTGTAGGAGAGGCCGACCGAACCGGCCATCCAGGCCAACCACGCCCAGAGCAACAGACCGACCACGCGCGCCAGTGGGTAGCCATGGTCAGCCAGGCCCGGTAACGCCGCCCGTACCAACGGATAAGCAAACAATCCGAGTACAAAAATGACCAGGTACCAGAGCACAACACCCAGTCCGGGATAGCGGTTATAGATGGCATCGCGGTTGAACAGGTCCGACCAGGTACCGCCGGCTTGCTGGGTTGCCAGCTGGGCAGCAGGCAGCATCAGACTCTTATAATGGTCGGCCTGTCCCGGCGATAGTTGGATGACATTGCCCAGGTCCACTGTTCCCAGAGCGTCCTGTACCTGGGATGGCTTGAAATCGGGATCCTTCCGGAAGATAAGCACCTTGGGATGGTCATAAAAAGTGAAGGATTCCTCGGAATTCTGATCGTTGATGACCAGCGGGCCGATGGTCGGATATGATTCAAAAGTGGCAACCAGGTCAAACCCGAGACTGCCCTTGAACATACCCGGCTTAGCCACCCGGTAGCACCAGATGATATCCTTATCCGCCGGGCAGCCAAGCAATTGACGGTAATAGGCAGTCGTCAGAGGATACCGCTCAGGCAGGCGGGTGGTTTGCATATATTGGTGTGCGGTGGGAATAAAGATGTAATCGGTCTGGTCAAGGTAACTCTCATAACGTGCCAGTTTATTGGCGTCATCCGTCCAGTAGACCTGCAGGTTGAGGTCGCCGCGATAGATGCCATTGAAACCATCATAGCCATCCAGGCGGAATGGCAAGTTCCAGTCAATATCCGTCTCATTGGAAATGGCGGAACCTATGAAGGTCAATGCAACCCCGGTCGAATCAAAACGCAGATAATACGTGACGCCATGCCGGAGAGTGGCCGGATGATCCAGAACCAATTTAACAGGAATACCACGCGGGTCAGTGTTATTGGGAACAAAGTTCGCATTAGTTGACGCAGTGGCGAGAACCTGACTGGAGGAAAAATCCTGCCCGGAAGAAAGCAGCATGTGCAGGGTCTGCCCGCCAGACGGGCTGACATCCACCACGCGACTAAAAGCCAATTGCATCAGCGTCCCATCGGCTTGCGAAGTAAACTGGGCCTGGTACGGCTGGCCTGCACCGGCTATGCACTGGGACGAAGGAGCGACCATCTGTACGACGGGGCTGTTGGATCCCGCAGTTGACAATTGCAATGGGCCACAAAGATCCACCTGGAATGCCGGATCAAGGACTTCCACTTTGATCAGATAATTCTGTTGGGAAGAGAGATTGGGCAGCTGGTCAAAAATCAATCTTTGAGAGGCTGCATCGATGGTTCCTCCAATGGAAGGGGTGACCAACATGAACCCGGAAGCCACCGTTTGCGGATTGGTTGGATTTTGCAAGAGGGTGACCCGCAGAATATGGTTCGTAACATGCGGCAATAAGATTTGATCCAAAACCCCGTCCGCCTGGGCAGTAAATGCCATTTGATAAGGTGCATTTGCCTGGACAACACTGCCGGCCTGGAAAGGAAGAGGCTGTTCGTAAACTGTTCCACCCGGGGTTTGGATCTGCAGGTTGATGGGACCGGGAACATTTTGATAGATCCATTGCGATGCAGCAACGCGCGTTTCCGGCCGGAGGTAGATACGGATGAAAGCATATGCCCACGCAAAGGTTAACACCAGAACGGTTCCTCCCACCGTCCCGGCCAGGATTGCTCGCCAGTTAAGACGTTTAAACCCTGAAAGAGAAGGACGTGCCCAGTCGTAGACCGCCCAGGCTGCCATCATCGCCAGTAGCGGGTAAACAGGCAACTGGTAACGCATGTTCGGGTTGTACTGGAGCGATTGCCAGACGAAGTAGATTGCAGTCCAGCTCCACAGGACAATGTGCTTCCTCCACTCCCCTTTCTGCATACGCCAGCCCATCCAGAGGAAGCCGGCCCAGGCAAGAATGCCGAGCGGCAGGCCGAGGCCCCAGACAGTCAGGTTTTCGAATGAGTATAAATGCGTGCGGCGCGCCCATTGCAAATTCCACAACAAACCAGCATTCGGGCTGGCGTCGGCTTGCTGTTCCTGGATATTCGACAGCCACTTCGGGTTAAGACCCAGGCCGGAAAAAGCATAGGGCTGTAAAACGCGGAAGGCGAGCAGGGAAAACACCGCGCCCACCACCATGTATACAAACATTTTGGCGATAAAGCCTTCGAAGGATCGATGTACAGCCGGGGAGGCCGTCTCACCGACCTTTTGTCCTTCATCCTTCTTGACGAAATAGCGCACCGCCAGCACTCCGGGCAAAAGGATTGCCAGCGGAAAAGCGTTCAGCTTTGAAGCCACCGCCATACCAAATGCCAATCCAAAGGCGACGCTCAACCAGAAGAGATGATTGGCAAAAAGATCGGAAAAAAATGAGCCAAGGCGCGAGGTAAATGGAATCTTTTTCGAGGCCACCTGATCAGCAGCTGCTTCCGGAAGCCGGTCCACCCCCACCATTATCTCCACTGCAAAATAAGCCGCCAGGAGCATAAAAAAGGTGGCAAAGTTATCCGTTGTGTAAAAGTGCGACTGTTGGATTTGCATCACGGCCAATGCCGAGAACATGGCCGCCAGAATCCCCACGCGCGGACCATACAGCCGCTTCACCATGAAATATAGCACCGCCACCGTTGCCAGGTCTGCCAGCGCAGACATATGCCGTCCGAAAAGTTGAAGATTACCCATCTGTTTGGTCAAGTCGGCCAGCCCGCGGACAAGAAAAACAGGCAAAGTACCATAAACAAAATAACCATGTCCCGTGTTGTTTGGGTTAAGGGTCGATGTTGCGGTATTAAAATATGCGGCCAGGCTATGCACCGGCTGGATATCATAAGTGACCGAAGTTAGGAAAAGTTCGTCCGGGTGCTGGTACTGGAGATCCCCCCAGGCACTCCCCGAAAAGCGGAAGTAGGCGCCCACGATCAGGACGCCGAGTAATAGAATGTCGTACAGCCAGAGACGCTTCTTTTCCGGGCTGGTGTTGATAGCATTCGCCATAAAAACCTCGGTTACTTGTTCGCTGGTACGAACAAGATCAGGAAATTCTTACCTTCTATATGGGTGCCCGAGTGAAATGTACTGAGCGCACTTTGCGGATACAATTGTTCCAGCGCGTTCGCATCATTGGTGTCATCCACCTTGATCATGAATAACTTTGGGCCCTTAACACTCAGCGTTGTGGCAAAATCCTTGGGCCAGATGGCAAAGTCCCGGTTTGGGATACCCGCAAAGGTGCCCGGCAGGCGCGTATCCACCCAATAGGGGTATGCAACGATCCAGACCGAGTCGGTCGTTCCATAAACCTGTTCGAATTGTTCAATGACTGCACCCATTTCCGAACTGTTCCAGGCAGAGGCAGTGTACTCCTCTGCGTACTGGTGAAAGACCAGGTCATAGTTCTGGAAAATGGAACATCCAGCCAGGAAGAGGACTACAACCCAGGTGAGGGCAATTCCAAGGCGGCGGTTCATTCTGGACTGGATGCCAGAGAGGATACCGTCCAAGGCCATGGCCACGATCAGGAAAACCGGGATAAACGCTGCCCCGGCACGGGCCAGGTCCGGGTTCTCGTTTGGAAAGGCGAGGGAAAGACTCGAAGGGAGTTCCAATAACGGGACGGAAAGCAAAAGGAACAGGTCAAGCCAATGCCGCCGACGGATATAACGAATGAGCACCAGAACAACCCCGATGATCAACAATGCACCGGAGACTATATCCAATGCCGGGCGAAACACGATCGAGTGGACCCAAGTATCACCGTCGTTCCAGTTGAACATACGCAGGGCGTTCCAGGCGTTCGAAAGGAAGACTTGCCAGGCCGGTCCGGGTAACGGTTGTTCAATCGGCGTCAGGCGGCTAAACGCCCTGTAAGAGAAGGAATCTGGGTTATCCAGCCAGTAACGGGCCAGGGGCAGGAAAACGATGAACGAGACCACCGCCAGGATGACCAGCCATATCACTGCCTGCTTGCGGTTACCTTTGGACTGGGAGTGCAACAGGTAAATCCCTACTGCAATCACCAGCACGATTGGGACAATACGCATGGGGGTATAGCCATGCAGGCCGAAACCCAGGAACAGGCCGGAAATGATGAAATCGTTTCGATTGCGAGTCCGCAAGCCTCGGATGAGGTAATAGAGAGTCGGAGCGACAAACAAAGGATAGAGCGGGAAACGCAGCCCATACCGGCTGATCACGTTGGGCCAGTAGGCGATCCCTGCAAAGAAGACCGCCAGCAGGCCAATGCGTTTACCGCCGAACTCCTTTCCGAGCAGGTACAAGTAAGGCAGCGTTGCCAATCCGCAGATGGTTGTCCCAATTTTTAAGCTCATGAACGACAACCCCGTACCGAAGATCCATGAGACGACCAGGGTCAGGTACATCTGAATGGCTTCACGGCCGGTATTACGTATAAAGAAAATGTGCGTCAGCCCCTGGGATACATCATACACGTCCAGGAGCTTCTCGGCATGGTCACTGTTCGGCTCGGACGGGACTCCGGTCAGGTTGTAAATACGGAAGAAACCGATGACCGCAATCATGACCAGGATAAGCAATGTCCAGCGCGAAATCTTGATCTGCCAGGTATCGCCTGTAAAGAATTCCTTAAGCCGCCTCCAGAACACGTGAATGCCTTCCCCGGGCAGCCAGAAAGCCCAGACGATGCAGATGATCGCAAGGACCCAAAGCGTAATATTCAAGGGGGTGAAAAGGTTATGACCAAGGGCAAGGAAAGCGGCAAGTGTCAGCGGGATCGCCAGGATGAGCGGAAGCCGTCGCACCTGCAGCGTATCGGATTCTGAGCCGGTCGGCGGTAAAGGTGCAAGCCTCCATTCCTTGCTCAGATAGGCCCAGACCAGCAAGGCCAGGCCAAGGGCATAAAGCACCAGCCCGACGCCGGCAGTCCGGTTGGGCACCGGGTCCCAGCTGCGTTGTGCCAACAGAGCCAGTACCAATGCCAGGAGAGAGCGCCAGGGCCAGCGATTGGTTTGCGCAGGTCTTTCCCGGGGTTGTTCGGCCTTTGCCAATGGTTCGAGCCCTGTCAGTAGCACGGCAGGCTCCACCTCGACCACCGGAGCGGCAGCTTCAGGGATTTCCTTCGGCGATTCAGATTCGACCGGGATCTTTATTTTTTCCCCGCGTTCCCAGAACTTCAGTTTGGATTTGAGATAATCAAGGACACTTGGTTCTTCAGGCATGGATGACTCTCTCCGGCTACTGTTTTCTCGCGACTACCATGATACTCTCACCCCAAAGCATTGGCAAGAACACCGCTCTGCCAGGGGAATAACATCTCTGATGAATATAAGGCGAAACCACAACTTGCAGGTTGTCTGCGTTGGCAGACCAATTTCACAATTCTCACATATACAGGAAAGCAGGCCGAGCTGGCATGGTCAGATTAAATCATTATTTGCATCAGTCAGGATGTTTTTGAAAATTTCCTCGTACCCCGCCGCGATCACATCCGGGGAATACTTGTGCTTGATCTCGGCAGGGTCGCCGAGATATCGCTCCGGTTCGGTTAAAATATCAAGGATGGAACTCGCAATCGCAGCGGCATCCGCCACCGGTACAATCCTGCCCATTCCGCTCATCGTTACGGGGACACGTACACCCGGCAGGTCCGTGGCTATCACCGGGGTCCCACAACTCATCGCTTCAACCTGCACCAGTCCGAATCCCTCCGTACTATTCAGGCTGGGCATGACCAGCACTTCGCAAGTTTTGAAAAAAACCGTCAATTCGACCGGGGATAGATTGCCCAGTAGCGACCAGTGGTCTTTCAAACCTACAATGAGCGGCAGGATCCGGGCGGCATAATCTTCCTCCCCGACCACGTTCTGGTACGAGCCAACGTAGAGAACGCGCGCCTGCGGAACACGCTCCAGCACGTGAGGTAATGCCTGAACCAGGTACTCGACGCCCTTCTCGGTCGCCAGTCGGGAAGCCATGCCAATGATGCGCTGGCCTTCATGAATATCAAATTTCGCTCGAAAAGCGCGTATGTCCGCTTCGCTGGCCGGGGCCAGCTCCACCGGTGCATCCAGGACATGCAGCTTAGCCATGTAGCGGGTCAGGTAACTTGAATGCTCGGCATAATCGCGTGTAAGGCTGACGATGGCATCACTGCCCCAGGCCGCGACATGGTTGGCGGCGTGCGAAACCTGGTTGGCAACGGCGTGGATCAGTCCGTGTGGCAGGCGCAGATCGCAATGGTAGGTCAATACCACCGGCTTGTTCATCAGTTTGCCATACCAGGCAATATAAGCTGCGTCCAACTGGGGCATGTGCAGATTGATCACATCAGCCTGGCGGGTCAGTTTCCAGGCCATGGAAGGCATGGCAGGCATGAGCAACCCCTTGCTGACACGCATCAAGGGCGGTACACGTACCACCGTCACGCCGTCCGAGCACTCCACACGTGGCAATTGACGGTCATCCTGTGAAGTCAGGACGGTAACCGCATGCCCGCGCCGGGCGAAAGCGCGCGCCAACCGTTCAGCATAAATGGTCAAGCCGGAAGTATGCGGACGGTAGTAGGTCAGACCGATAAGAATATGCATGGCTAATGGAAATAATTCCTGACAGTAACGTCAAATAGGCGTATATTTGCCTGCCACAGGTCAGGACTGACCGATTATAACCCACCCGCCTGAACAAGTTATTTGCATACAAACAGGCAAGATGGAGAAAGATGGCCTTATCACAAACGGGTTTGGATAGCCATGGAGATCTGCTGCATAAGCGCTTTATCGCGCTCTTGATCGAACATGACGGTTCCCACAAGTTTTTTTGGATAGGACCAGGGCAACCCCATGCGGAATTTCTCCGGCTCAGATGTATAACGTGGGACGATGTGCGCATGCAGGAAAGGGTCAGAATTTCCCATAATCCCATAATTAATCCGAAACGCACCGGTTACTTCCAGCAGGGCATCCCCGATCAAAATCATATCTCTCAGGTATCCCACCCGTTGCGAAGAGTCGAGGTCGTTGATCGAAGCGGCAACCGGGTCCGCCAGCAGGATGGTGTAGCCGCGCAGGAATTGCATTTCGCACATGACCGCCCAGCCGGAGGGAACCCGGCATATGACAGCAGGGTTGTTGCCAGCCCGGGCAGCCACAATCCGTTCAGGAATGGTTATTGACATGAAATATCATTCCCTTCAGACACTCGCATCACCGGAATGTTCCTGATCCTGGCGGTTGCGTAATTGACGGTAAACCCCCATCAAGGTCTCGCCTTCCTGCGAGAGCGCATATGCCCCAAGTAGGCTGTTGGTGATGATCCCGATCAAGTGCGAGGTCAGGGCGGCCGCCAGCGCAGTCGACTGGTCATGAGAGAGAATGGTCAGTGCCCCGCTCAACGCTCCCTCATAAGTTCCGATCGCACCAGGAAGAGATGGAATGGCGTTGCCGAAGGCAACCGCCCCAAGTCCGAACAGAGACCAGAGCAGCCGGGCCTGTGGGAAGAATGCCATTAATAGTAAGAAAAACTGGGCGATGGCGATGGCCCAATCGAGTGTCATCCAGAGCAGGAAACGAACGAAGAGCCAGCCGTCAGTCAGGATGGCCAGACCAGAGAAAAGCGAATCAAGAAGATCGCCGCCCAACATCTGTAATCTGGGCCAGCGTGCGCTTAGACGCTGGAATAGTCCCAACGCCCATTCCTGGTTGCGGGCCAGTACGTACAGAAGTACCATCCCGGCAACCACTAGCACCCCGATGAGAATGGCAATGCGTCCCGCACCCGCCGCGCCGACCACGAACGGAACTGCACTGAGGAGAATGACTGCCGAAAACGCCAGATCCACGACCCGCTCGATGACGACGGTGGAGAGCACGTCCATGAAGCCCAAGTTCGCCTTTCGTCCGAGCAGAAAGGCACGCCCGACCTCCCCCAGGCGGAAAGGCAGGAAGTTATTAAGCATGTAGCCCTCGCAGAGTGTCCAGAAGACATTCCGGTAGGAAGCCCTCCCGCGCAGCAGGGTGCGCCAGACAATCCCGCGTACCATCAACCAGATGATCGAGATGACCAGGAAAGCCAACAACAGCCAGTAATTGGCGGAGCGGATGGCCTGAATGAATCTATTCAGATCCACAAAGTGGATGATCAGCAGAATGGCAATCAGGCTGATGACCATTCCCGGCAGCCAGCGTCCGGCGGATTTCCAAAATTGAGATTTCATTCCTCTTCCAGACTTAAAACCGCCATGAAGGCTTCCTGTGGGATTTCCACATTGCCGACCATCTTCAGGCGTTTCTTGCCCTTCTTTTGCTTTTCAAGCAGTTTCTTCTTGCGGGTGATGTCTCCGCCATAACACTTCGCAAGCACATCCTTGCGGGTGGCCCTGACGTTGGCACGACTGATAATGCGCCCGCCCGAGGAGGCCTGGATGGCCACATCGAAGAGTTGGCGCGGGATGAGCGCCTTGAGCTTGGTAATGAAACGCTGCCCTTTATGGTAGGCATCCTTCTCGTGCACAATTGCTGCCAGGGCATCCACCGGCTCGCCGTTGACCAGGATCTCGAGCTTCTGCAGCCTGTCGGCTCGGTACTCGAGGAACTGGTAATCCAGCGAGGCATAGCCGCGCGTGCGGCTCTTGAGTTCATCGAAAAAATCAATGATTATTTCAGAAAGTGGAATTTCGTAATTCAACTGCACACGATGCGGGGCGGGATATTCCTGGCTTTTATAAATGCCACGTCGCCTGGTGACCAATTCCATGATCGGGCCATAGTACTCCGTAGGCGTGATGATTTCGATGTTCATCCAGGGTTCGCGGATCTCGTCAACCAACCCATCCTCGGGCAAATCCGCCGGTGATGCGACAATTTTGGTCACGCCTGTATGCAACAGCACTTCGTAGGCGACCGTTGGGGCAGTGAAGACCATCTCCAGGTTGTACTCGCGCTCCAGGCGCTCCTGGATGATCTCCATGTGGAACAGCCCCAGGAAACCAGCCCGGAAACCAAAGCCGAGCGCCTGTGAGGTCTCCGGCTGGAAGGTAAGTGAAGCATCATTTAATTGCAGTTTATCCAGGGCCTCACGCAGGTTCTGATAATCGTCCGCTTCGGAGGGGTATATTCCGGCAAAGACCATTGGCTTGGGGACGCGATAGCCTGGTAACGCTTCCCTGGCTGGATGGGTGGCACCGGTGATCGTATCGCCGACGCGCGCATCATGAACGGTCTTAAGGCCGGTGGCAACGTAACCCACCTCGCCCGCCGTAAGGCCCGCCACTGGTTTCATACTGGGGGCGAAGATACCCACTTCGATGGGCTTGACGTCCACGCCGGTCGCCAGCATCCGGATGGTTTCTTCTGCGGTGACTTTTCCTTCCACCACACGCACGTAGGCGATGACACCTTTGTAGGAGTTGTAGTGAGAATCGAAAATGAGCGCCCGCAGGGGCAGGTCTGCCTCGCCGCGGGGCGGCGGGACTTTCTGGACAATGGCCTCCAGGACCGCTTCAACGTTCTTCCCGTCCTTGGCCGAAACGCGCAGGACCTCTGCCGGAGCGACCCCCAGCAGACTACCGATATCCTCGGCCACCTCGTCCGGGCGGGCAGTCTCCAGGTCTATCTTGTTGATGACGGGAATGATGACAAGATCGGCGCCCAGGGCGGAATACAGGTTGGCGAGGGTCTGGGCTTCGATCCCCTGGGTGGCATCCACCACCAACACTGCGCCTTCACAGGCGTTCAGCGCCCGGCTGACCTCGTAGCCGAAGTCCACGTGGCCGGGAGTGTCAATCAGATTTAATTCATATGCACTGCCATCTTTTGCCGTGTAATTCATGCGCACAGCAGAAGCCTTGATGGTGACGCCTTTCTCGCGTTCCAGGTCCATTGAATCGAGGATCTGTTCAGTGGTATCCCGCTCTGGCACCGTGCCGGTCAGATGCAGCAACCGGTCGGCCAGGGTGGATTTGCCGTGGTCAACATGGGCGATGATACAGAAGTTGCGGATGTGGTTTGTCATGCTGCTTCTGGAAAATACCAGGGAACTGGTGGAAACACCTCACCGGAAAAATTGCCCGGATGACCAGAAATGGTCGCCAGCACCCGTAAGCGAGGAAAGTATACTTGATTTTTTACCGGAGAGGGTACCAAGGAATATGAAGGCAAATAGGAAGGCAACGCACAATTGCGCTGCCTTCCTCGGAACTAATCAGGTATGCCGCTAAATTTGCAGGGCCGTAAAACTATTTCATGCTCTTTGTGTTCCTGGCGGAGCCAATTACTCCACGTTGAGAAAACCAAAAGTGCGCCACATACCGCGCATCATGCCGTGGAAGAAATCCGGTTTTAAGAACTGGTTTGGGCATGTTCCGGGGATAACCGAGATGCCGTTCTCGCGGCAAATACGTACCGCCTCGGAGGAGACGCTGGAGGTACCGGCAGCCAGCCCGGTCTTGGTACCCATCATGCAGTGCATCCAGACGTGCTTGACGCCCAGATCCACGCATTGCTGGACGATCAGTTCGGTCACTTTGGGATTGGCAAGGATGAAGACGGCCTCGGGTTTTTCCGGCAGGGACTTCAAGTCCGGGTAGCACGGATCGCCTTCAAATGTGTTAATACGCGGGTTGACTGCATAAACCTGGTAGCCGCCTTCTCTGAACTTTTTATATGCCATATTACAACCGGTCTCGCGTTTATCGGATACACCCACCACGGCGATCTTCTTCTGCGCCAGGAAATCCTGTACGAGAGTATCGATTTTTGCCATAAGAATTCTCCTGCTGGAACAAAAGTAGAGCAAAGGAGTAATAATTAAAGCCGGCCTGGATTTCAGCCGGTGAAAATTATACACCACGAATCATGTAAGATCCTTATGAACAAAATAAAGAAGGGCGTGGTCACCTACTCTCCCAGGACTGGTTGTACCAGAGCAGCCACATCAGTTCCCTCGGCACATCCCACCTCCATCCATGCCAAAAACTCGACATTTCCCTTCGGTCCCTGCACGGGACTGCGCAGCAAACCTCTCACACCGAAACCCATTTCCGTTGCAAAATCCAACACATCTGTAAGCACTGCTTTGTGAACATCCGGATCACGGATGACCCCCTTGTGTCTGGAAGATTCTTTCCGTCCGGCTTCGAACTGAGGTTTGATCAGGGCAATTATTTCCCACTCGTCCCAGTCTGTTTCTCCCTTGATTTCTTCGAAATTAGCGAAGCCGGAGGGGGGTCCAAACCAGCCCTTCACCACCGGTAATAAAATCTTCAACGAAATGAAGGATGCATCGATCGTCACCAGGCTGACCGGCTCCGGCAGGGACGCAATGTAGCGTGCGTTGGTTTTTTCCATGACAACCACGCGCCTGTCGGAGCGTATTTTCCAATGCAGAATGCCCTTGCCAACGTCAATGGAGTAGACCTTCCGCGCTGCGTGCTGGAGCAGGCAGTCTGTGAACCCGCCCGTGGATGCACCCACATCCGCACAGATGCGGTCCTGCACCTGGATTGGGAATGCTGTCAGTGCAGCCTCCATCTTGTCGCCGCCGCGTGAGACAAAACGTGGCCCTTTATCCACGGTGACATTCACATGCTCCGGGACATTCAATGCCGCTCTATCCGCTACCTGTCCGTCCACGCGCACCTGCCCGGCCATCACCAGTGCCTGGGCCTGGCTGCGCGATTCAGCCAGTCCTCGTTCCAGGAGCAGGAGGTCCAAACGTACTTTTGGCATACCATGATTGTACCGCTTTCGTGTAAAATAACAGTATGCTGAAAGCCCTGCTCAAAACCATGCGTCCGCGCCAATGGACGAAGAATGCCTTCCTCTTTGCTGCATTGGTTTTCGATGAGAAGCTGTTCCACCTGACCGATCTCCTGCGAACACTGGCAGGCTTCGGGTTGTTCTGCTTAATTTCGAGTGCAGTTTACATTTTCAACGACCTGCTGGATCTGGAAAGCGACCGCCAGCACCCGGTAAAGAAAAACCGTCCGATTGCCTCCGGGAAGCTGCCGTTGCCGGTTGCTTTGATTGCGGGAACAGTGCTGGTGCTATTCACGCTGGCAACAGGCGCCCTACTTGCATGGCAATTCTCCCTGACGATGCTGGTCTATTTCGCTCTGATGTTGGCATATTCGAAGTGGTTCAAGCACGTCCTCATCCTGGATGTAATGATCCTGGCGGCCGGTTTCGTCCTGCGCGTGCACGCCGGGACAACGCTCATCGTGGTGGAACGCTTCTCCCCCTGGCTGTATGTGCTGATGACGCTCCTGGCGCTTTACCTGGGTTTCGGCAAACGCCGCGCCGAGCTGACCCTGCTCGCCCAGGATGCCACCAGTTATCGCCGGGTGTTCGACGGCTATACCATCCCATTGCTCGATCAGTTCATCACGATTGTCTCCGGCACCACAATCGTAGCCTACGCGCTCTATACCTTTTTCCGTCCCGAAGCGCCCGAGTCATTGATGCTGACCATCCCATTCGTGGTATATGCCATCTTCCGATACCTGTATCTTGTGCAGGTCAAGCAGATTGGGGGCGAACCGGAGGAAATCCTGCTCTCCGATCGTCCATTCCAACTCTCCATTTTGCTTTGGGGATTGGCAATATTGCTCGTGTTCTACATATAAATAGGAAATGATCCACATACCCAATCATGACAAGCTCTTCTGCCCCCGGTAAAATCATCCTGTTCGGCGAGCATGCCGTCGTTTACGGACGCCCGGCATTGGCCGTGCCGGTGACCCAGGTGCAGGCAACTGCAACGGTGAGCGAAAATTCACGCGGCGGGGTCTGGATCGAAGCTCCCAATATCAACCTTTCTTCCGAACTCGCCCTGCTTCCGCTGGACCATCCATTGGCCGCAGTTATCAACAGCGTTTTCTCCAGCCTGCATATTACACACCCACCTGCGTGCACAATCTACCTCCAATCCACCATCCCGGTCGCCTCCGGACTTGGTTCCGGCGCGGCCGTATCGGTTGCCATCCTGCGGGCACTGTCTGCTTTCCTCGGCCGACCCCTGCCAGACGAACGGGTGAACGGGCTGGCTTTTGAAGCCGAAAAACTATATCACGGCACGCCTTCCGGGATTGACAACACCGTGGTCACGTACGCCAGGCCGGTCTATTTCGTCAAAGGCCAGCCCATCAAAACCTTCCGCGTAGGCGCTTCATTTACACTTGTTATTGGCGACACAGGCATCTCTGCTCCTACGAAAGAATCCGTGGCCGCGTTGCGGAAACTCCAGGAGGCCGATCCTTCCCGTTGGGAAAAAGTCTTCAACCAGGTCGGGGAAATCGTCTGGAATGCGCGCCAGGCGATCGAGCGCGGCGATACTGTTGAACTGGGCACGCTCATGGATGATAATCATGCCCTGTTGCAAGAGATGACCGTCTCCAGCCCGGAATTGGATAATCTGACGGAAGCAGCCCGCGGGTCCGGGGCACTGGGAGCCAAACTTTCCGGCGGAGGCCGAGGTGGTAACATGATTGCTTTGGTACGCAAAGAAAACGCCCCGGCCGTGGCCGAAGCATTACTTTCAGCAGGGGCAAAGCGGGCCATCGTTACCACGGTCCATCAAAAATAGGGAGCCCCAATGAAAACCATCGGCATGATCTGCGGGATGAGCTGGGAATCATCGATCGAGTATTACCGCATCATCAACGAGGCAGTCAAGGAACAGTTGGGGGATCTGCATTCGGCAAAAAGCATAATGGTTTCCGTGGATTTCGCCGAGATCGAATTCCTCCAGCGGAAAGGCCGCTGGGAGGCTGCCACCCTGGCCATGATTGAGGCTGCCCGGTCAGTGGAAGCCGGCGGGGCGGATTTCCTGATCATTTGCACTAATACCATGCATAAAATGGCTGACGAAGTGCAGAGTAGCATAAGCATTCCTCTTCTGCACATTGCCGACGCGACCGCCGATGCCATCAAAGCCAGGGGATTGCGCAGGGTCGGCCTGCTTGGTACTCGTTTCACCATGGAGGAGGATTTCTACCGCGGCCGGTTGATGGATAAGCACGCGTTGGATATCATCGTCCCGGATGCCGCCGACCGGGAGATCGTGCACCAGGTCATATACAATGAACTGGTACTCGGCAAGATGGAACCAGCCTCCAAGGCGGAGTACCTGCGCATTATTTCCGACCTGGCCCAGGCCGGGGCCGAGGGGATCATCCTGGGCTGCACCGAGATCGGATTGCTGGTCTCACAACCCGACACCCGCCTGCCGCTCTTCGATACCACTCGCATCCATGCCCTGGCTGCAGTCCAATTCGCATTACAGGTCTAGCCTACCAAGGCGATTCCCCTATCTCCCACGCATCACTTGTATACCGGGTGATCCCTTAATGCATTTTGTTATGGGTCTGGTTGTTCGTTGTTAGCTGTTTTACAGGTTGGTTTTACCTTTCCGGGGTATCATACTCGCCGAAAGGAATGATCATGATGAATACGACTTCCAAGAAAAATCCCATGATGAATGTGTTTTCCCTACGCGATTTCCGGCTTTTATTCTCCGGTGCAACGACTTCCTTGCTGGGCGACCAGTTCGCATTAATTGCCACGCCCTGGTTGGTGCTCAAAATGACCGGCGATCCTCTAGCTCTGGGCATCGTCTTGGCACTGGAGGGCATTCCGCGCGCGGTGTTCATGCTCCTGGGAGGAGCAATTACAGACCGCATCTCCCCGCGTATCATCATGTTGATCTCGGATGTGGCCCGTTTCGTTTTGACCGCACTGATGGCCCTGGTCGTCTTTACCGGGACCGTCCAGATGTGGATGCTGTACGCCTTCGGCCTGGCATTCGGTCTGGTGGCCGGGTTTGCCATCCCGGCCGCGAATAGTATTGTGCCAATGCTGGTGGAGGAAAAGGACCTGCAGGCCGGTAATTCGGTCATGATGGGAGTCAGCCAGCTGGTGGGTTTCGTCGGTCCGACTATTGCCGGCATCCTGATCGGGCACTTTTCCAAATCGCCTCTCGGTATCGGCCTGGCGTTCGCATTGGATGCGGTCAGTTTCGCCGTCTCGGCGATTACCCTTTGGGTCATGCGCGGCGGCGGGAAGCGCCACGCTGACGTCGGATCTCTGGAAAAGGAAAACGTCTGGGCCTCCATCCTGGCGGGGATCAAGTTCTTGTTGGACGATAAAGCCCTGCGCCTGATGTTCCTGGTCATCCTAGCCATGAACTTTCTTTTCGTAGGCCCGATCATGGTTGGCATCCCCGTGCTGGCAAACCAACGCCTGCCTGAAGGGGCGGTGGCTTTCGGCCTGCTGATGTCGGCCTATTCCGGCGGCAACCTGGCCGGTTACCTGCTGGCCGGATCCCTACCCCGCCCGAGTGGAAATACGATGCGGGTCTTCCTGATCACATTGCTGGCCGTCTTCGGGCTGGTGCTTGGCTCCTTCGGGTTCATCCGCTCCACCTGGGTGGACTTCGCCCTGATGCTCCTACTCGGCCTGGGCAATGGTTACATCTCCATCACCCTGTTCACCTGGATGCAACTTCGCACTCCCAAAGCGATGCTGGGACGGATGATGAGCATGATGATGTTATCCAATACCGGACTGGTGCCCATCTCCCAGGCCATCTCGGGTGCGGTCAGTAAATGGAATCTCACCATGCTGTTCGCGGGCGCTGGTATTTTGATCCTGCTGGTTACCCTCTGGATGGCGCCTCAACGTGAATTGAAGACCTTCAGCGATAGCATGGCGGCCGGACAACCGTTGGTTCAACCCAAATCTGCCCTGGCTGAGGAAGGCTCCGTCTGAAAATAAACACATTTTGAAAAAATTGTTGAAAGAAGGCCATTGAGAGTGTAGTAGGTTAGACATCTACTTCACTCTTTTTTTTTACTCAAAAACGACGATACTCTATAAACAGGTTCCAATCCTCACGCATTGCGGGTCAAGGATAGTATAATCTTAATGAATATCCGTTCTCGAGTCCCAGGAGGACAGCATGATCTACGGTGAACGTATTCGCCTGCGCCGCAATGAACGCCCTGATATTCCGAAATTTGTCGAATGGTTAAATGACCCCGAGGTCCGTCGCTACCTGTCATCAGACTTACCCATCTCGCTTGCCAATGAGGAACAATGGTTCGAGAAGATGCTAAAATTGCCCAACAGCGAACAGCCCTTCGGTATTGAAGTTCGTGACAATGACCCCGAAGGAGGCAATGAGCATTGGCGGCTGATTGGCAATTGCAGTTTCATGAAGATAGATTGGACAGTCCGAAGCGCGGAAGTGGGCCTTTTTATAGGTGAAAAATCCTATTGGAATAGAGGTTACGGGACAGAAGTGATGCGCCTGCTCCTGCGACTCGGTTTCGAAACCCTGAACCTGAATCGCATTTACCTGCGGGTCGACGAGGCAAATAAGGGCGGTATTCGCGCGTACGAAAAAGCAGGTTTCATTCACGAAGGGCGTTTCCGGCAGGGAACTTTCCTGAATGGTGAATATGGCGACTTGCTATTCATGAGTGTTCTGCGCTCCGAATGGGATCCTAAAAAACAGGTGAAATGATGGTTCAATCCAGTGAATTACGTGTTTATGGTGGCATCAAACTATTTGCCGGAACGGCGAGTGCCGAACTGGCCCAAAAAGTGGCTGATTATCTGGGAGAAAGCCTGTGCGGCCGGGACATTATTGAATTTCCCAATGAGAACCTGTTCGTCAAACTGCATAGCAGTGTTCGCGGCCAGGATGTTTATGTGATCCAGCACACAGCCTCACCCGTCCACCGCAACCTGATGGAACTTCTGATCCTGCTGCAGACTCTGCGGTTGGACTCGGCTGGGCGCATCACAGCCGTTGTTCCTTACCTGTGCTATGGGCGCTCGGACAAAAAGGACCAGCCGCGCATCCCCATCACTTCACGCCTGGTGGCAGACATCATCCAGATCGCCGGGGCAGACCGGTACATGACCCTGGACCCGCATGCCTATCAGATCCAGGGCTTTTTCTCCGTCCCCGGTGATGTATTGAACGCCTCCACTATCCTGGTGGACTACATCAAGGAGAACCTTCGTCCTTATCTCAAGGACCCGGTAGTCGTCACCGTGGATCTCGGTTATGCCAAGAAAGGCCGCAACTTCGCCTACGAAATTGATGCTCCAATTGCATTCATTGAAAAACGCCGAGCTACCAATGATGCCAAAGCACAGGCGTTGACCATTATCGGGGATGTAAAAAACCGGGATGTGGTTCTGGTGGATGACGAGATTGATACAGGCAGCTCCATTATCCAGGCAGTTAACCTTGTCAAAGACAATGGGGCAGGCCGGGTATATGTCGCCTTCGTCCACCCGATCTTCTCGGCCAATGCCGCGGAACGATTGGCAGCCTTGCCAGTCACCGAATTCATCACCACCGACAGCATCCCGATTTCCTCCGAAAAACGCGAGACGTTCGGCAAACGGCTCACCATTCTAACAGTGGCTCCCATGCTCGGCGAGGTCATCCGGCGTGCCCATGAGGGCCGCAGTGTGGGACAGATGTTCAACGAGTAGGACAGGTTTTATGCCCGCCCGCCAAAATTAATCCAAGGAGGATTCCATGAAAGGGAATGAAAAAATCATCGAAAAACTAAACTTCCTGCTTGCCGACGAACTGACCGCCATCAGCCAGTACATGGTGCAGGCCGAGATGTGTGCCAACTGGGGTTATAAAGAACTGGCCGAGGTGATCGAGAAGCGCGCCATTGATGAAATGAAGCACGCTGAGAAAAATATCGGGCGCATCATTTTCCTTGAGGGGCTGCCTGTGGTCAGCGAACTGAACAAGATACAAATAGGCATGGATGTCGAGTCCCATCATAAAAACGATTGGGAAGCCGAGAATCGTGCCATCAAAGCCTACAACGATGCCATTCGATTGGCAGTGGAAGTTGGGACAACGGTACGCGCGAAATGCTCGAAAGCATTCTTAAAGACGAGGAAGACCATATTGACTGGATCGAAGCCCAACTTGACCAGATCAAACAAATGGGCCTCCAGGTCTACCTGGCCGAGCAGATTTCATAGCGTCCCAGGTGCGATGTTGGGAGATCATGAAAACTGATCGCCCAGGCCCTATGCTGAACCATTAAATGCCCGAACTCCCCGAAGTCGAGACCATCGTTCGCGCCCTGCGCCCTGCGCTCCTCGGTAAAAACATTCTCTCTGCCGAGCTGCTCTGGAATCGCACGCTGGTTTCACCATCTCCAGCGATGTTCAAAAAGCGTATCCAGGGCCAGCAAATCCTGGATATCTCCCGCCGGGCCAAGTTCATCCACATTAAATTATCCATATCTCATCTCATTATTCATTTGCGGATGAGCGGAGACCTGCTGGTCATCCTAGGTGGCTACCAGTCTGCCAGGCACGATCGCCTGATCTTGAAAATGACAGATGACATGACGCTGGTCTTTTCGGACCCGCGCAAGTTCGGGCGAGTCTGGCTGGTCCAGGATGCCGGCGAGTTCTTCCATAATCTTGGACCCGAACCACTCTCGGATGAATTTACCCCGGCCTGGTTGCACGGCGCGCTGCACTCCCAGCACCGGCAACTCAAACCACTCTTGCTCGACCAATCCTTCCTGGCCGGACTGGGTAACATCTATACCGACGAAGCTTTGCACATGGCCAGACTTCATCCATTGACGCCCTCGGATTCAGTCACATTGGAAGAAGCCGAGATACTGAGGATGGCAATACGGGAGGTGTTGGAGGAAGGCATCCGGGGCAACGGTGCGAGCATAGACTGGGTCTATCGCGGTGGCGATTTCCAGAACCATTTCCGGGTCTATGGTCACCAGGGCGACCCCTGTCCTGTTTGTGGCACCAGGATCGAGCGTATTGTTGTCGGCCAGCGTTGTACACATTTTTGCCCTACCTGTCAGGTACTCACAAATGCTGGAAATCCTGTAAAATAGGACTATGGTGCAATGCATGACATTGCGCAAGGAGCAGGTACTATGCCCATTACAACTTCTATCTTCCTCTATCTTATAATCCTCTGTATCGGTGCAGCCATTGGGGCGTATGTCGAACGTGCGCTGAAAAAGCGTTCCACTCCCCCTCTCCCTCCGCCTCCAACAAATGAAAATAAACTTGCCGTGGAGGGCGACGTTGAAGTTCTAAGCGCCTGGCGGACCCGCAGCAACCAGGTCTGGTTGGAAATGGATGGCAGTCGCGTGGAGAACAAAGCCGCTCTCCAGCCCGAGCAGTACCAGCGTCTGCTCAGCTTGGTGCTGGACCTGCGTCCATGGCTGGAAGCAGCCCGGCCAGCAGTTCCAGCGCCCGAGGTGGTTTCGCAACCTGCCCAACCCGTGGCAGCCGCCTCCGAGGCTGCTCCGCAAACGATCCAGGTCGGGACGAAGATAAATACGCCGATTGCTGAACCAATCCGACCTGAACCCGTTCTCGATAGTATCATTCAGCAAATTGACAAAGTATTACAAGCCAAACTGGCAACCAGCTCGTTTAAAAACCGTGGTATCCAATTGATCGAAGGGCCTGGCGGCATCGTAATTGTAAAAGATGGAATCAATAAGTATGAAGGGGTTGATGCCATACCTGACCCGGAGATCAAAACCCTCATCCGGGAGGCGGTGTCCGACTGGGAAAAAGGCTCCAGGTAACCACTCCTGGCAAGGCTGGTTCCATCCGAAGCGTTGTTAAATGGGCTTTACCAGATATAATTTCCCCCGGTTGTATCCCCGCTCGAAATAATAGTTGCGTGTCCCGACCGCCGCGATGACCGCCATCCGGCGGTATCCTTTTTCCCTGGCTATCCGGTCGGCCTCCACCAGAAGGTGTGTGCCGAGACCGGCGTGCTGTGCCGCGCCACTTTGCTCCACCCCCACTGCCAGAGACTGCCCGTAAACATGCACTTCACGGATGATGGCCGCTCCATCCAGGTCGGTCAAGCCGGTCGCGGGAGAATCCGGCCCGGGGAGGGAAAGCCGCAAAAAACCGGCAATTTTGTCATCGGGGGTGATGTAAGACAGGAAGTGTTCCTCCGCCCCTTCCGGGTGATAGATCAAATCGTCGAGGCGCAAGGCGGCCGTCTCCACTTTTCCTCCTCCGACCTCCCTGCAGCGAATGCATTCACAGTGCGTACCGCGCCGGGCCATTTCCGCATGGACATCCTGCCGCAGGCTGCTGCGCCTGTTCCCGGCCACAACATGCGGAGAGGGTATGTCACGGATAACGCGGTTGACACGGCAATAGCGCGGGATGGAGGTCTTCACGTTCGCTATCAGATCGACCAATTCTTCAGTGGTGTATGGATGATAATCGCCGCGCTGCCAGTACTCGAAAAGTGGGGCGGTTTCGAGCAACTGCGTGGGATAGATTTTGATCTCGTCCGGGCAGAAACCTTCCCAAAGTCGGGGGAAATCCTGGCGGTCGGATTCGAGCGTAGCGCCCAACAGGTTTGGCATCCAATGCAAAACTATCTTAAAGCCAGCGGCACGCAACAAAGCGGTGGCGCGCTGTGCTTCGGCAACACTGTGCCCACGCTGGTTCATTTCCAGGACACGGTCATCCAGACTCTGCACGCCCATCTGCACTTTGGTCACACCCAGGGAACGGAACCATGTCAGCTCGTTGGGGTTGACTTCGTCGGGACGGGTTTCAACCGAGAGACCTACATTGCGATGCAAAGCGGATTCGTTGCGGAGGTGGGCATCATGCAATTCCTCGCCCTTCGGGGCAGGGGCGGGAGAGACTCCCTGAAGTGGGGTTGGCTCATTCATTGCTTCGAAGCAGCGGCACACGAACCAAGCCTGGTAATCCCGCCGGTAAGAGGAAAACGTCCCACCCAGGATGAGCAGTTCCACCTTGTCTGTGGGGTGGCCGACCGATGTCAGGGTTTCCAGTCGGGATTTCACCTGGGTGAATGGGTCAAAGTCGTGCTCCAGAGCACGCATCGCCCCCGGTTCATCGGGCAGGTACGATTTCGGCATGCGGATGTCATCCGGGCAGAAGATGCATTTCCCTGGGCACGGATAAGGTTTGGTCAGCACGGTGACTGTGGTCACCCCGGAAAGTGTCCGCACCGGCTTCAGGCGGATGCTTGACAGAAACGCTGCGTCCGCTTCCCACTCGCCTCTCTCGACCAATTGGTGATAGGCTGCCACCAGTGCAGATTTACTGACGTGCCCATCCTTCATGGGATGCCGTCGCACCGCCTCCATCACCGGAAAACCGGCGCGTATGTCATCCAGGATGAGGCGCGCAAAGACCAGTTTTTCGGGTGTCAGAGTACGAAGTTGCTGAAAGGTGCTTTTCTTTACCACTACTTCACACACATCTTCTAAATATGCAGGGGGAAATGGAGGTTCTCCCCAGTTTACTGAAATGTCACCTTCACACAGTATAATGTGACTGATAATGAAAAGTCAGACGGTTGCACGGCTGCTTGCCTTGAATAAACAATTCTACCAGACCTTCGGGCACGAATTCTCATCCACGCGGCTGCACCTCCAGCCAGGCGTGCTACGGATAGTGGATAGTCTGGCAGGTGATGAATCCATTCTGGACCTGGGCTGCGGCAACGGCGAATTGGCGCGCGAGCTGATGCGGCGAGGGCATCGCGGCCCGTACACAGGAGTGGATTTCAGTCCGCCCTTGTTGGAAGTCGCCCGGCATGGCTGGGAAGATGCTCCGGCCACTTTTATACGCGCTGACCTGACAGTCGCAGATTGGGATAAAAAGATCGTTGCTTCGCTTACCCCACCCTTTGATCTGATAACTGCCTTTGCAACTCTTCACCACATCCCGGGTCAGGAAATGCGCCTGAATATTTTGAATAAAGCACGCGATTTGTTGCGCGCAAGCGGGCAGTTCATTCATTCTGAATGGCAATTCATGAACAGTGAAAAACTCAAAGATCGCATCCAACCTTGGGAGGATGCCGGCCTAAGCCCGGATGATGTTGAGGCAGGTGATTTCCTGCTCGACTGGCGCAGTGGTGGGCGCGGGCTGCGTTACGTTCACCATTTCTACGAGGCGGAGTTGGAGGCCCTGGCTGCGGCCAGCCGGTTCCGGGTCCGCCAGACATTCCGCTCGGACGGCACAAACGGGCTGCTGGGCTTGTATCAAGTCTGGGAGACAGCATGAAGACAAAAGAGGAAATCGTCCAGGACTGGCTGCCACGCTACACCGGTACGCCCCTGGAAGATTTTGGTAAATACATCCTGCTGGTTAATTTCAGTAATTATGTTAACATGTTTGCCGAAATGCACGGCACACACGTCTGCTGCGAAGACAAGCCCATGCCGAATGCCACGGCGGATGGCATTTCCATTATAAATTTCGGAATGGGCAGCGCCAATGCTGCCACGGTCATGGACCTGCTTTCGGCCATCCAACCGAAGGCCTGCTTATTCCTGGGCAAATGTGGAGGGTTGAAGGACAAACCCGGGATTGGAGAGTTCATCCTGCCGATTGCGGCCATTCGCGGCGAGGGTGCTTCCAACGACTATTTCCCGGCGGAAGTACCGGCTCTGCCAGCCTTCAATCTGCAGAAAGCCGTCTCGACCACCATCCGCAATTACCATCGCGATTACTGGACCGGTACAGTCTATTCAACCAACCGGCGTGTCTGGGAACACGACGAGGAGTTCAAGAAATATTTACTTCGCATCCGCGCCATGGCAATCGACATGGAGACGGCCACCCTCTTCATAACAGGCTTCTTCAACAAGATCCCCTCCGGGGCGCTGCTGCTCGTATCTGACCAACCAATGGAGCCGGATGGAATCAAGACTGCCAAATCCGATAAAAAGGTGACCGAGGATTTTGCCGGGTTGCACTTGCGTATCGGGATCGACTCGCTCAAGGAGATCATCAACGACGGGTTGACCGTCAAGCATTTGAAGTTCTAGCATAATTATGAAAAAGCTCATCGCCATCACCCGCCCTGTCAGCCCGGCAATTGAGCGGTGCGAACTCACCCATCTCGAACGTATACCAATTGACCTGGAATGTGCCATTGCACAGCATCAAAAGTACGAAGAAACGCTCAAATCCCTGGGCGTGGAGGTACTCTCGCTGCCCAAGCAACCGCACCTGCCCGATGCTGTCTTCGTCGAAGATGCTGCCGTTGTGCTGGACGAGTGCGCCATCATTACACGTCCAGGGGCTGATTCCCGTAAACCCGAAACCGAGTCCATCGCCCTGGCGCTGGCTCCCTACCGGATCCTGCACCCGATCCAGGCTCCCGGTACGCTGGACGGCGGTGATGTGCTGGTGGTTGGCAAGCATATCTGGGTCGGGCTGGCAACGCGTTCGAACCAATCCGCCATTGACCAGATGAAAGCGTTCCTGGAACAGGATGGCTACTTCGTTCAAGGCATACACTTCAGCGGCTGCCTGCACCTGAAATCAGCAGTCACACGTGTGGCGGAGGACACCCTGCTTATCAACCCGGCCTGGGTTGACAGGACCAACCTGCCGGGGCTGAAATTCATCGAAGTGGACCCGTCCGAGCCGTATGCCGCCAATGCCCTGCTGGTCGGGGAAACCCTCGTCTACCAACCAGCTTTCCCGAAGACATGCCTCCGGCTGGTAGCAGCCGGTATTAATCCGTTGATGGTGGATCAGTCCGAATTAGCCAAAGCAGAGGGGGCGCTGACGTGTTGTTCACTCATTTTTGAAATGTAGTCGCACCCCAAGTTAGCACTTTTCATAAAAACTCCCGCTTGTCGGATCTAGCGGGAGATCTTAAGGGGGAATCCATTAGTTGGGAAAAGATCTCTGACAAAGGATTAATATGATAATTAAGGTAATATTAAGATAAATAAGATAATATACAGTTAATAATTCCTATTCGTGAAGCATGAAATGTCTTCACAACCATTTGAAAGAGGCTTGAAATGAAAAATAAAATCGTTATCTCCACTCTTCTCATACTTGCGCTGGCCGCATCTGCATGTGCCTCCGTCGCATCGGCTGCTAATCCCGTCAGCACAGCCCCAACAATGGCGCCCGTGGCAAGCGCGATGCCTATGGCAACAGCTACAATGGCGGCCGCGGCAAGCCCGATGCCCATGGCAACCGACACCATGGTACCCCCGGCCTCGCCAACCTCACCAGCGGTTGTGAACGTTGGTCAGAATGCGACCCTGGGTTCCTTCCTGGTTGATTCCGCAGGTATGACTTTGTATCTCTATACCAAGGACACTCCAAATACCAGTGTCTGCTATGGTGGTTGCGCGACCGCCTGGCCACCGTTATTGACCAATGGAACCCCCACCGCCGGTACGGGCGTAACGGCCTCGCTGCTTGGCACCACCACACGCACCGATGGTACTGTGCAGGTGACCTATAATGGCTGGCCGCTCTATTATTTCGCCAAGGACAAGGTTGCTGGTGATACCAACGGTGAGGGAGTCGGGTCTGTCTGGTATGTAATCACACCTGCCGGGACGCAGAAATAGAATCCCAATATGGGGTGATGGCTGCCTCCCGCTTAGATCTGAGGTACCAACTTTTACTGGTTTTGAATACTCGATCTTCTCCCGCCGGAAAAACCGGCGGGAGATTTTCTTTCCTTTGGATTTACCATGGCGAGGAAAAAATTCCTCCCCAGCGCCACGGCAATTCCCTCAGAGACGAGTTTTTTTGGGGTAGAATCCAAGTGAAAATCAGCACAAACGAGGTTGATTATGAAACGCTGGAACGGATGGGGCGATGAAACGATTAACTACCCATTACCCGAATCCGCCGCCCACTATTTGGCAAGCCTGATCGGCGATCAAACGCATTTTGAAGATTCCACGTTCGAACAGGCCCTCCAGGCGGTTCCCCCCTCAAGCCTCCCCCCCCATCCACAAGTTTTCACCAGTCCGCAGGAACGCTTGCGCCATGCACGTGGACAATCTCTTGCGGATTGGATTGCTCTCCGCTCCGGGCAGATCCTTGCTTTCCCGGATGGCGTCGTTTACCCGTCCTCCGATGAGGAAGTGCAGTCCCTGCTGGAGTATGCCAGAAAGACCGGCGTGAAAGTAATCCCTTACGGCGGGGGGACGAGCGTGGTCGGACACATTAATCCTCTCCCCGGCAATGCCCCCGTGCTGACCATGGATCTGTCCCATCTCAACCGCCTGCTGGCATTGGACGAAACCTCCCACCTAGCAACCTTCGAAGCCGGTGTGGTCGGGCCGGAAATCGAAAGACTGCTCAACGCCCGTGGTTACACCCTCGGGCATTTCCCGCAGTCCTTTGAACTCTCCACGCTCGGCGGCTGGATTGTCACCCGCTCCAGTGGACAGCAATCCTACCATTACGGGCGCATCGAGAACCTGTTTGCGGGAGGCCATGTCGAGACGCCCATCGGCGCAATGGACCTGCCCGCCCATCCAGCCTCTGCAGCCGGGCCGGACTTAAAGCAGGTAGTGCTCGGCTCGGAGGGGCGATTGGGCGTGGTGACGCGTGCCACGTTGCGCGTGCGGCGTTTGCCGGAATTCGAGGCTTTTTATGGGGTATTTTTCCATGACTGGGAACAGGGCGCGGCCGCTGTCCGTGAAATAGCCCAGGCTGGCGTTGGCGTCTCCATGTTGCGCTTGAGCAACGCAATGGAAACGACCACCACCCTGGCACTGGCAGGAAAAGACGACCTGGTCAGGTGGGCCGAACGCGGCCTGCGGGCTGTCGGTTTTGGCAGCGAACGTTCGCTGCTCGTTTTCGGAGTGACCGGGACACGTCGCCAGGTCACCCAGGCGCGTCTCGAAGCGCTGGAGATCATCCGGGCGCATGCCGGCTTGATGACCGGGTCAGCCATTGGCAGAATGTGGAAGAAAAGCCGTTTCTATTCACCTTACCTGCGCAACACACTTTGGGAGGCTGGCTACGCCCTGGATACATTGGAAACAGCCGTTCCCTGGTCAGAGGTGAAGGGAACCGCCGAAGAAACGCAGAAAGCAATCTGTGAAGGCCTGGAGAATGTCGGGGAACGTGTGCTTGTCTTCGCCCATCTCTCGCATGTCTATAATGATGGAGCCAGTATTTACACCACCTACCTTTACCGGCGTGCCAACGATCCACAGGAAACGTTGCGCCGCTGGCAGATCCTCAAAGAGGCGGCCAGCCGGGTCATCCTGTCGCACGGCGGAACGATCTCGCACCAGCACGGCGTTGGTCTGGACCATGCTCCTTATCTCGCCGCGGAAAAGGGTCCCGTTGGAATGCAAACATTGAAAACAATTATCCGGCAGTTCGATCCGGATGGGATGATGAATCCGGGCAAATTACTTGAAACCTAATGGAGAGGAACATAATCGTGCTCACCGTCAAAATCCTCAGTCTGGGAGCTCCCGAACGCTATGCTGTCCGGCGGATTGTTACAGCAGCTTACCGGGATCTCCTGCTGCAATATCCAAACCTGGAACTTGAAATCAGCGAGGTAAGTGACTCCACTGAAATTGGCAAGATTGCCTCCTTGTTAGTCCTGCCAACCCTGGTCATCGAGGGGAAAGTCGCCTGTAGCGGACGTTTTCCATCCAGGGGTGAAGCCACCGGCTGGTTGTATGAGGCGATTAATAAAATATAAAACGTGCTGCGCAAAACGCAACGGTTTACGACTTGTATATTAAGCTCTATTGTTTTTTGTTTTACTAGCGAGGCGCTAATGTGGAACCAAAACTGGCGTGAAACAGTCTGGGCGCGACTGAATGAGGAATTCGACTTAATCGTCATCGGCGGCGGCATCACCGGTGCGGGAATCCTGCGCGAGGCAGCCCGCGCCGGCCTTAAATCCATATTATTCGAGCAGGGCGACTTTGCCTCAGGAACTTCAAGCCGTTCCTCCAAACTCGTCCATGGCGGGCTGCGTTATCTTAAGAACGCCCAGGTCAAATTGACTTGGGAATCCGTCCACGAGCGCGAACACCTGCTCAAGGAAGGTCGCGGATTGGTCACGCCCCTGCCTTTCGTGATGGCCAACTTTCGCGGCGATAAGACGCCCGCCTGGGTTTTCGAGATCGGATTGACGATGTATGACATCATGGCTCTCAAATGGAACCATGCCGCCTATCATCCGGATGGTTTGCGTAACCTCGTCCCACAGCTAACCGCTCCAGAAATGCTGTCGGGTTTCCGGTATTTCGACGCCCAGACTGACGATGCCCGTCTGGTGTTGCGGGTGATTGAGGAGGCTATCAAGGATGGCGCATTGGCATTGAATTATGCCCGAGTGGAAGGGATGCTCAGGACGAAAAACCGCGTAACGGGTGTGGCAATACAGGACATGGCCTCGGGCAGGCAAACAGCCGAGGTGCGCGCCCGGGTCATTGTCAGTGCAACGGGCGCATGGGCCGATGAAATGCGCAAACAGATTGGAGGCCGGTCCCGCCTGCGCCTCTTGCGGGGCAGTCACCTTTTCATTCCGCAGTCCAAATTACCGCTGACTCGCGCCGTCACCTTCATGCACCCCGCAGACAATCGCCCGGTCTATATCCTGCCCTGGGAGGGCGTGACGCTGGTAGGCACCACTGACGTGGACCATGCCACTCCCCCCTCCACCGATTTGCACACCAGCCAGGCTGAATGTGAATATCTCATGGCTGCCGTCACGCACGCCTTCCCCGCCCTGGGTCTGACCCAGACGGATGTGCAGTCCACCCTGGCGGGAATTCGGGCGGTGGTGAATACCGGTATAGCCGACCCATCAAAAGAATCACGTGAGTTCGTTTTGTGGAATGAATCCGGGTTGCTGACCGTCAGCGGTGGCAAGCTGACCACTTTCCGGCTGATGGCACAAACAGCCCTGCGGGCGGTGCGCTATGCGCTCCCCGAGCATCCTCATCTGGGCAGCAACGAGCGTGTACTCGATCCGCTTCTGCCGGAAGCCAGCCTTGGCGACGTGCCTCCGGAATTTCGTCTGAGACTTTTGGGACGTTATGGTGCGGATGCCTGCAACCTGGTGGAAGCCGCACAGCCGGGCGAATTGCAGACCATCGCTTCCAGCCCGTCCCTGTGGGCAGAATTACGCTGGGCGGCGCGCAGCGAGGCGGTCCTCCACCTGGACGATTTGCTGGCCCGGCGGGTACGCCTGAATATCAACCTGCCGGGTGGCGGGGTGAACGAAATGGAAAAGATCAGAAAGATCGTTCAACCGGAATTGGGCTGGAACGACGAACGCTGGGGGACGGAAACCGAACGCTACCGGAAAATGTGGAAAGATTTTTATTCCCCGATGTAGAGTAAAACCACAGGAGGGATTGTCTTTTCCAGCACTTGCAAGAATAGAACTATAGTTCTATAATTGGCATGTGCATAGAAATGAACATATCCATCCTTCTCAAACCCCTATTCATCCTTCCCCTTTCCCATCTTTTACTGGTTCTTATTCGTTCCTCTTCGTTCCGCGTAACAAATATCGCGCCAGTTAAGTTTTATTCATACAGAACAAAGGTAAGGTAACCTATATAGCACAGGAAGAATAAAATGTCACGATGCATGGCTTGTTATTATCCGCGGTACAATTTGTAAAGAGGCTTTTTCCATGCATATTATGGTGACAAATGATGACGGGGTGCAGGCTCCCGGATTGATGGCACTGGCGCAGGAGATGCGGACGTTGGGCAAGGTGACAGTCTTCGCGCCGGATCACAACTGGTCGGCTTCGGGACATGTCAAGACGATGGACCGGCCGCTGCGCGTGCGGGAGGAAATCCTGGCGGATGGTTCCCCGGCCCTCTCCACCGACGGCGCCCCCTCCGACAGCGTGGCGCTGGCTCTGCTGGGGGTGATAAAGGAGAGGATCGACCTGGTGGTTTCGGGGATCAACCCGCGCGAGAACATCGGCCATGACGTGACCTATTCCGGCACTGTGACGGCCGCCATGGAAGCGGTCATCGGGGGGGTGCCGGGGATGGCTGTCTCGCTGCATGCACCCGCCGATTTCCACGGCACGTTGGATTACAGCACGGCCGCCAGGGTCGGGCGGCGCGTGGCAGCCAGGTTGCTGGCGGAAGGCTTGCCTAAAGGGGTGTTCTTGAATGTCAATGTACCATATTTGATGGAAAATGAAATCAAAGGTTACATGATCACCCGCCAGGGGCTGCGAGTCTACCGGGATGCGCTGGATGCCCGGCATGACCCGCGCGGCCGCCCGTATTACTGGATCGGCGGCCAGGCGCCCACCGGGGTGGACGAAGCCGGTACTGATTTCGGCGCCATTCACGCCGGTTATGTCTCCATCACACCGTTGCAGCTCGATCTGACCGCACCGCAAGCGATGGAAGCGATGAAGAAATGGGAATGGGATTAAGTAACAGTCGGTCTGCGTCTTTCTGAAAGGAATGATCTGATGCGATTCAGATCCCCTCCCGACCGAATCATATTCAATCACCAGGTCTGGGACATCGTCCGCCAGATCCCGCCCGGAAAAGTTGCCACCTATGGTCAGGTTACACGCATGCTGCCCCCTCCGGAGGGCATGGACCCAAAGGCGTTCCAGGCGTTCGGCCCGCGCTGGGTGGGCGGGGCGATGGCAGCCTGTCCCGAAGATGTGCCCTGGCAGCGGGTGATCAACTCCAAGGGAGAGATCAGCCCGCGCCCGGGTGCCGGTGAACAACGCAGTTTGCTGGAAGAGGAAGGAATTCAATTCAATGAGCACGATCGAATCGATCTGAAGGTATACGGCTGGCAAGGTCTCACCAACGCATCAGACCAACCGCACCTGCTTTGAACAAAGGAGGCAAAATGTTTGTCGCATCTCCAAACCGATATGACAGTATGAAGTACAACCGAACCGGCCGCAGCGGGCTCAAATTGCCGGCCATTTCGCTGGGATGGTGGTACAACTTTGGCGGGCTGGATATGCTTGAGAACAGCCGCGCCATTGCCCGCTCTGCCTTCGACCACGGCATTACCCACTTCGACCTGGCCAATAACTACGGTCCCCCGCCCGGCTCGGCTGAAGAGACCTTCGGGCGGCTATTGCGGGAGGACTTTGCCCCATATCGCGATGAACTCATCCTTTCCACCAAGGCCGGCTATGATATGTGGCCCGGTCCATACGGGGAATGGGGCTCGCGCAAGTATATGCTCGCAAGTCTCGATCAATCCCTCAAGCGCATGGGACTGGATTACGTGGATATCTTTTACAGCCACCGCCCGGACCCGGAAACACCCCTGGAAGAAACGCTGGGTGCGCTTGCCAGCGCCGTCCGCCAGGGAAAGGCGCTCTATGTTGGCATTTCGAACTATTCGCCGGAACAGACCCGCCAGGCCGCCCGGATCCTGCATGACCTTGGCACGCCTTGTTTGATCCACCAGCCCAGTTACAGCATGCTCGACCGTTGGGTCGAGGATGGCTTGCTGGATACTCTTGAAGAGGAGGGAATTGGTTCCATCGTCTTTTCACCTCTCGCTCAGGGACAACTGACTGATCGCTACTTGCGGGGTATCCCTCAGGGTGCGCGCGCTTCAAAAACCGAGCGTGTCTGGTTGACACCCGAGGACGTGAAGCAAAACCTGCCGAAAATCCAAAAATTGAATGAACTTGCCCGGCAGCGCGGGCAATCCTTGGCACAGATGGCGATTGCCTGGGTGTTGCGCAAGCCGCAGATCACCTCGGCGTTGATCGGGGCCAGCAGCGTCAAACAACTGGAGATGAACCTGGCTGCACTGAACAATCTACAATTTGCCCAGGAAGAATTGCAGGCGATTGAGATTGTTTTAAGAGAATAAAGGTTTCCGGCAATAAATGGCTCAACCCGCTCAACCGTGATCTGACCGAGGCGACCAATGTGGACGACTTTATCGTCAACGGCCGCCTGGTCAGTTTGATGCTATCGCAACTATCCGAAGACAAGCTCATCGTGGTTGCGCAAGATTAGCAGGTGATACAATACCTTCGATGGACGAACCCGCTCTCATTCAAGATGCCCAACACGGCAACCTGCAAGCATTCAACGCGCTGGTGCTTACTTACCAGGACGCACTTTATAACACCGCCCTGCGTATCCTATGCGACGAGGAGCAGGCCGCCGATGCGGTGCAGGACGCCTTTCTCTCCGCTTTCCGCGCCTTGAACTCCTTCCGGGGCGGCTCCTTCCGCTCTTGGCTGCTGCGTACCGTTACAAATGCTTGTTACGATGAGTTGCGCCGCAAGAAACGCCGTCCAACCGCGCCGCTCGAACCCGAAACCGCCGACGGTGATGAAGTCGAGTCCCCTCACTGGCTGGCTGATCCCGGCGCCTCCCCCGAGGAACAACTCGACCAGGCTGAACTTGAACATGCCATCCAACACTGCCTGGAAAACCTGCCGGCCGATTTCCGCGCGGTGGTCGTCCTGGCGGACATTCAGGGCCTCGATTACTCTGAAGTTGCCGTTGCCGTCAAGAAACCGCTTGGTACCATAAAATCCCGGCTCGCGCGTGCCCGCGTGCGCCTGCGTGAATGCCTGCAGGCTTTCCGGGAACTTTTACCGGCTGCCTTCCGTCTTGAAGAGGAGCGCAGCATATGAAATCCCCCACTTTCCGCGACCTGGAACAACTTTCGGCTTACCTTGACGGGCAGCTACCCCGGTCCAGTCAAACTCGCCTGGAGCGCCGTATTCAATTGGATCCGGCTCTTGCCGCCGCGCTGGAAGAACTCCGCCAGACGCGCGCCTTGCTGCGCCGCACGCCCCAGCGCCGCGCTCCGCGCAACTTCACATTGACAGCCAGGATGGCGGGGATCCGGCCACCCGTCCCACGCCTCGTTCCGGTGTTCTCATGGGCCTCGGCGGTTGCCATAGTTCTATTCATCTTTACATTGGGGGCGGGTCTGGTCGGGCAACTTTCCGCAGGAACAGCCGCGCCAAGGCTGGCTGCTGCACCAAGTGGATTCGGTGGCGGCCCGGCCGTTGCCGCCACCATGGCGCCTGTAGTGGCTGCACCTGCTACAATGGTTCCTGCAACTGCAGCTCCTGCTTCCCAACCGCCTGCGGCAAATGAAACCTTTCTGCCAACACCTACCATGGAAAACTCAATCATGTCCATGAATGAGGCGACACCTGCCGTGATACCTCGTGTATTACAAGCGCCATCTGCTCAAAAAGCACTACGCAAACCGCTCAACCTCTGGCTGTTTATCTGGCCAGGCCTGGCCATGCTGCTTGGGGCTTCGGCCATCCTGGTATCGTTGTTGAACATGCGTACTTTCCGGCAAAAAAACCCACAAGAATGAACTCCACAAATAAAACCGGTTAACAGGCAAAACAGAGCTCCCCTTCCGTGCTAAAATAATAGCGTACAAGGAGGCTCTTATGGCTGCAATCGCACCTGTTCGTCCATCTCCTCTGGCTGGGACGTGGTACGAGGACAACCCCCGGGCGCTTGCCCGCGCCGTGGACCAGTACCTTGACCAAGCCGAACTGCCTGAACTACCCGGTGATGTGGTCGCCGTCATTGCCCCGCACGCCGGGCACATATACTCCGGTCCGGTGGCCGGGTATGCCTTCGCAACAGTACGCGGAAAAAACCCGGATCTGGTCGCCGTTCTCTCACCCATGCACCAGCCCTATTTCGAACCACTGCTTACCACTGCTCATGCAGCTTATTCCACCCCACTGGGGCAAATCCCGGTGGACGAGGAAGCCGTCGCGGTATTGGATGCTCATCTCCATGAAGTATTGGGTTATGGACTGGCACGGGTGGCATACGACCAGGAACATTCCCTGGAAATAGAACTACCCTTCCTCCAGCGCGCCCTGGATGGGGATTTCAAACTCCTGCCAGTGATGGTTCGCACCCAATCTCCAAAAACCTCCGAGCAGCTCGGTACACTCCTGGCTGAGACCCTGCGCGGCAGGAATGCCCTGCTGGTTGCCTCGACTGATCTTTCACATTTTTACACCCAGGAAGAGGCTGTGACTTTTGACACCGAAATGTTACGCCGGATCGAGTCCTTCTCGCCGGAGGATGTCTTCTGCGCAGAAGAGGAAAAGAAAGGCTTCGCCTGCGGTCTGGGTGCATTGACTGCCGTGTTATGGGCTGCCAAGGGGCTGGGCGCAGATGTTGTCAAGGTGCTGCGCCACGCCACCTCCGGAGATGTGACCGGGGATTTCAGCCGGGTGGTGGGTTATGGGGCCGCGGTGGTTTTACGAACGAGCCCAGATTGATAAGTGGCAAATACCTCTTTCGCCCGAATTGCCATCAACATCCCGTCACTTAGCGGGGTTTTCGACTACCACCTGCCAGAGGGATTAACCGGGCGGGTTGGCGCAGGGCACCTGGTTACCGTACCGTTTGGCCGCCAGACCGTCCAGGGCCTGGTGCTGGAACTCATCGACCATGCTTCCGTGGCCGAGACGAAGCCCATCATCGACCTGCTCGACCCGCTGCCTGTCCTGACCGGTGTACAACTCGAACTCGCAAAGCGGATGGCCCAATCCACACTCAATCCTCTGGCGGCAATCATTGACATGATGTTGCCCTCCGGGTTAAGTCAGCAGGCAGACGTGCTATATACGTTCAGCAATCATCGATCAGCGATAATTGACCAACATTTGACTACCACGCAATCCCGCCTGCGTGATTTACTTCAAAAGAAAGGGGGTCTTCGAGGTCGTCAAATCGACCGTCATTTCAGCCGGGTGGAATGGCGTACAGCCGCGCAATCCATGGTAAGAAGAGGGCTTCTAACCAGTCAGTTTGTACTTCCGCCTCCCACTGTCCGTCCCAAATATGTACGGACGGCCCAACTGGCAGTCCCGCCGGAGCAGGCTGAAGCGGCTCTGCCTGATTTGGGCAAGACATTTGCCACACAGCTACGCCGCCAGTCTGCCCTGCAGTTATTGATCCGTGATCCGGATGCCGTCAATGTTTCGTGGGTCTATGCCGAATTGGGTTGTAATTTGGCCGATTTGCAGGAAATGGACGAGCGCGGGCTGGTTGTTCTACGGGAAACGGAAATCTGGCGGGATCCGTTGGAAAAAATCAGTGATCAGGAAACAGGTGATCAGGAATTGGTGCTCACTTCCGAGCAGGAGACGGCATTAAACCAAATCTTAAAGGCCTTCCAACCCTCGTTACCAGATTCCGAATTATCCAATGCCCTTTTTCTCCTCGATGGTGTCACCGGCTCAGGCAAAACCGAAATCTACCTGCGCGCGGCCGCAGAAGCCATCCGGCGCGGACGCCAGGTCATCATCCTTGTCCCGGAAATCGCCATCACCCCGCAGATGGTGCGTCGCTTTCTGAGGCGCTTTCCTGGACAGGTGGGACTCGTTCACTCGCGGCTATCGGGCGGCGAGCGCTATGACACATGGCGTCGCGCCCGCCTAGGCTTGTTGAAAGTGGTCATCGGGCCGCGCTCGGCACTTTTTGCACCCCTGCCAGCCATCGGCCTGATCGTGGCGGACGAGTGCCATGATGGGTCGTATTACCAATCCGAACCGCCTTTCTATCATGCGGTGGAAGCCGCCAAAGTCTATGCCCGCTTGTGCGGTGCAGCCTGCATTTTGGGTTCAGCGACGCCATCCATCCAGCAGCGCTATCAGGCCGATGTTGGGGCAAGTGTCCGTCTTGTATTGCCGAAGCGCATTCAGACTTCCGACGGGCCAGCAGATCGCGGCGGGCTGCCACCCGTCTCAATCATAGATATGCGCACCGAACTCAAGGCTGGGCGGCGTGGCATATTCAGCCAGGCATTGGTGGAGGGGTTGGAGGATGTACTCAAAAAAAGCCAGCAGGCCATCCTCTTCCTAAACCGCCGTGGCACCGCCACCTACGTTTTTTGCAGGGAGTGCGGGACGGTGGTTAAATGCCCGCAGTGTGACACGCCCCTCACCTATCATACCGAGGGGATGCCCGACCTGCGTTGCCATCGCTGCGGCTATACCCGTAAAATGCCGGGGATTTGCCCGCACTGTCGCAGCACTCAAATCCGTGCCTATGGCCTGGGCAGCGAAAAGGTGGAGAGCGAGGTGGCGGCATTATTCCCATCGGCGCGCGTGTTGCGTTGGGACTGGGAAACCACCCGCCAGAAGGATGCCCATGAAATCATCCTGAGCCATTTTGTAGCCCATCGGGCCGATGTACTGGTGGGGACACAGATGCTGGCAAAGGGCCTCGACCTGCCGCTGGTTACGCTGGTGGGAATTGTGCTGGCCGATGTGGGACTCAACCTGCCCGACCCCTTTGCTGCCGAGAGAACCTTCAGCCTGTTGACACAGGTGGCGGGCCGGGCCGGTCGTTCGGCCCTGGGAGGGCAGGTGGTGCTGCAAACCTTCCAACCGGAGCATTATGCCATTCAAGCCGCTTCCCATCACGATTACGACAGTTTTTATGCCCGCGAGCTGGACGAACGCCGCAACCTGGGATATCCCCCGTTCAGCCGCCTGGTCCGGCTGGAGTACCGCCATTACGACCCGCTCAAAGCCGAGGCTGAGGCACGCACACTGGCAGCGGGTTTATTGGCAGATATTCAGGCAGAAAAAAGGTTTCAAACAGATTTGATCGGGCCGGTGCCATGCTTTTTCGCCAAGGTGGGCGGCTGGTACCGCTGGCAGATCGTGGTGCGCGGGCCCGACCCAGTCTCGTTATTGCGCAGGAAATCCCTCCCGGGCGCCGCCCTGCCTGCGCCAGCACCGCAGGTACTGGTGGGCTCGTCGAAGGGCTGGCGGGTGGAAGTGGATCCGGTTTCTCTACTATAAAAAGTCAAAATCAAAACCCCGCCCCGAGAAAACCGGGGCGGGGTACGAAACTTGAATCTGTCTCTGCCAGGAGGGATCCTTTATTCGGCAGGCTTGGCAGGTAGGACAGCAATCTGGTCGCCTGGGGCAGCCACGGACTGCGTCCCGAAGCGGGTCATGAGGACCGCTCCCAGGGCCGCCATGCTCAACAGGAAAGGCACCAACCAGCCAACACAATTCAGCACCGGGATACCCGTCAGTATTTTGGCGACCAGGGTCAGGACAAAAGTGCCCAGCCCGGCCGAAAAAGCCGGATGCCAGTTCTGGTGAATGGCCCTGGTAAAGCGCTGTCCGACCTCATAACCGATCGCAATCCAGCCGAAGACGCCTGCCGCGACCAGTGCAACCACGATAATGGGTGCCAATGGGATGAGAATCAATGTGATAATGGACAGTACAATCGCAATCGGAGCCACGATAACAGTCAGCAGGCCGAGGCCACCTGCGGTCAGTGGCTGGGCGATAATGGCGTGCGCCACACGTTCCGCATGGGGTGCCAGGAACAACATCAGCAACATGGCCAGTATGGCGATTCCCAGAGACTGTCCGAAGCCATTCAGCACGGAAAGCAGCGGCTGGAAACCTGACTTGATGAGAGGGATGACCGGCATGACCGGTTTTACAGCCGGCAGTTGAGGAAAATTACCGTTTTCTGTGGTTCCAATCCATGAAGTGGCCGTATTGTAAACCTGGCCATCCACCTGGGAACCGTTGGCACGGTCGAGTGAGGCTGCCACAGTGGTAAGGTTCCCGGAGATGTGTGCCTCCGGCCCAAGAGATACCGATCCGCCGGTAACAGCCACATCACCGTTTACCGTGCCGTTCACCGTCAAGTTGCCACCGAAAAGGACAGCACTGCCGGTGACCGTTGAGCCTTGTTCAATGGTTGCAGAACCGCCAAAAACCAAAAGGTCACCGTTCATGGTTTCGCCACTCTTGAGAGTGAACGATTGGCCGAAGATAACCTGACCTTCGTATGCCCCATTGGTGGCACCCACGGATTGTAATGGCAGGAACAGCAGGATTACCATTAATAGAACAGAAGCAAATCTCAAAACATTTTTCATGGTTACACTCCTTGCGGAAACTTTGTGAATTTTATCAACGAGAACACCCACAACAAGCTCCAGCCACACGCTGTGAAAAGGACTATCGTCCAGATATAAGCAGGGATAAAGCTTGGAACGACCCTGAACAGCACCACACCGGCATGTAGCATTGCCTGGAAGGTGGCCCAGAGCGAAAGAAGCGCGGCAAGCCAGGATGCCAGCACGTCCACCGGCGATTGAACCAGGTTCCTGAGAACCGGCCAAGCGATCCAGACCAGGGCAATCAAAACACTTAACGCCAGAAGGAGGAAACCCCAGAAGTTCCTGCGACGCAGAGCTTTCTTCTGCACTTCCAGCCGGACCCGGAAACGGCCTGCAAAACCGACCGCGGGTTCGGCCATTTTGACCGATTTCAGCGCCAGATTAACCTCAGCCAGAGCGCTGCAGGAGGGACAGTCCTGTAAATGAGCATTAAGTTGTCTTATTTCATCGGCAGCCAGGCTCTGGTTATTAAGAAGCCAATCTTCAAAAGGCCGGTGATCCATAGGGCTTCCTTTCGTGACGCAAATGCACTTTTTTTTCTTTTTCTTCCCACAGGTCTGCGAGCGCCCGGCGTGCCCGGTGCAGGCGACTCTTGACTGCCGGAACGGTCAGTTTGAGAACCTGGGCAATCTCCACTTCCGAGCAGTCCTGCCAGTAGCGCATGACGATGGCAGTGCGGTCAGTGGGGTCAAGGGACTGTAAACAACCTTGCAGGCGTTCCCGGGTCTGCTTGCGGACGGCTTCCGTTTCCGGGTCAGGGGCGGAACGGTCTGGCAATTCGGTCTGGCCCTCTTCATCCTCATCAATGGAAAAAGATGTGAATCTCTTCCGGCGGAGTTTGTCAATACAGTGATGCGCAGCGATGGAGAGCAGCCAGGTGGCAAAGGAACGCTCGACGTCATAACGTACCAGGTTCTGGTACGCCTTGAGAAAGGTCTCCTGAGCCGCGTCTTCGGCGGTCTCGGGTTCACCGAGCATCCGATAACACAGGTTGTAGACCGGTTTCTGGTACATCTCGACCAGGTTCGTAAAGGCTTCATCATCGCCTTTTTGGGCCTGGAGCACCCAGGCCATTTCGTCAGTCACTGTGGTTCCTCGTCGATCGTTCTGATGGGATATACGTAGATGGTTGAAAGGAGTTGCGGACTATCCAAATTCCCCGCGCAGACTTACAGGCAATTGGGCTGCGATGCCTGCCATCACGGCTTGCGCAACATGGTGGTCCTTCCTGTCAGGACTGAGGCCGGGTGGGACCTGGAGTCGGTACGCTTCGCCAAAACGCAGGCCGAACGCCCCGGCCTCTTCAAAACATCCCACCGGCAGGAGCGGAAAACCCTGGTCTGCCAGCAAAAGGATGAACCGCCCTGCGCCCGCAGGCGGCCAGTTGACCAGGCCACCGGGCTGGTCTCCGCCCTCGGGGGCCAGACCAAGGATGACCCGCGGATGGGACCTGGCAAACACCAGCACGCGTCGCACTGAACGTGCGCGTTCGTTCACGTCCTTTGGTCGCGGCGGCATGGGCGGCATCGGTGTAAATCCATAGATACGCGAAAAACGCTTCAACAGCCAGCGCGACCCGGCCATCCCCAACGGGGCATACCACTTGCCGGGATAGGTGAGTTCCCCGGTCATCACAAAGTGGATATCCAGCGGTACCGTCGCTGCCAGCGCCAACGCCATCCACCAGGCATTGAAACCCGGACGGAAGTAGTGGTTAAAGGTAATGAGACATGGTCCACTCTGAGGAATGTTTTCCACTCCCAGGATACGCAGGGGCGGTTTTAGCTGTTCCATGCATGCAATCCCATCCTCTCGAAAGGAATGCGCACGCTTGAACAGGAAATCAAAAGCGAGACCGGCGACCATGCCGCTCGGGTAAGAATATTGCGGATAGTCGCCGGTCATCGGACGGCTCATATGCTTTAATTGCTACGAGCTACCCTGCCCTTACCACGCATACGCTTCAGGTGCTTCCCCGCCGGGGCCGGGAAAGATTTCATCCAGCTTTTTCATGGCAGTTTCGTCCAGCTTGATCTCCAGGGCGCGCAAGCAACCGGTAAGTTGTTCGTGCGTGCGCGGACCAATAATCGGTGCGGTGACGACCGGGTTTTGCAGCAACCAGGCCAGGGCCACATTGGCAGGCTGCTCGCCCATTTCTGTACAATATTTCTCCCAGACTGCCAGTTTCGGACGGTTCTCCTCGATCCTTTTCTGCATATCCTCGGAGGCACGCCGACCCTTCTCGACCTTCTCCAGCATACCACCCAGCATTCCACCCGCCAACGGGCTCCATGGGATGATCCCCAGCCCGTAGGCTTTGCAAGCCGGGAGCACTTCCAGTTCGACCATGCGCGCGTCCAAGTTGTAGAGACTCTGTTCGCTGACCAGACCCATAAAATGGCGGGCTTTGGCGATTTCCTGCGCCTGCGTGATGTGCCAGCCGGCAAAATTGGACGAGCCGACATAGATCACCTTACCCTGCTGGACAAGCACTTCCATGGCCTGCCAGATCTCCTCCCAAGGGGTGAGACGATCCACGTGGTGCATCTGGTACAGGTCGATGTGGTCGGTCTGCAGGCGCTTGAGGGAACCTTCCACGGCCTGGCGGATATGCAATGCGGAAAGTTTTTGCTGGTTCGGCCAGTCACCCATGCGCCCATGCACCTTCGTGGCAATGACAACCTTTTCGCGCCGTTCGCCACCCTGTGCGAACCAGCGGCCGACGATTTGCTCGGTGACTCCCTCGCCGGTTCTCCATCCGTAGACATTGGCGGTATCAAAGAAGTTGATGCCCAGTTCGAGAGCCTTGTCCATAATGGCAAATGAGTTTTTCTCCTCGGTTAGTGGACCAAAGTTCATCGTGCCCAGGCACAGCCGGGAAACCTTCAGACCGGTACGACCAAGTTGCGTGAATTCCATGATTGACTCCAATAGAAAGGGATTCGGTGATCAGGTAATTGGGTAATAAGGGTGCGGGGATCCGTCAATCGAGAATTGAAATCCTCAATCGGCAATTCTCATTGGCCACAATGTGAACAATCGCCTCCGCCGCAAGAATCACAAGACGGTTCGGACATGCCGGAAACGGTTTTCCCACCACTCTCGGCGAAGAAGACTGATATCTTACGCCGGGTATGCTTTCCGCCGCAGACCGCACAAGGGATGGGCGCGTCGGAAAGGCTCATCGGGCGGATGATCTCGAAAACTTTTTCGCAATCCTGGCAAACATATTCGTAAATCGGCATAAGCACCTCTATGGTATTGACCTCGCAACATTCCACCTTGATGTAGTTCGGTACTACATTTTACTCTTTTTTTACTTGCGGTTGAAATCCGCCGGAATTTCGCCCCAGGCCTTGGTATCCCATTTTAATATGGGATTGGCAATGACGTGCCTGGTCAGCCAGTCCTCGGCCTGGTCGATAAGTTCGAAGAGGGGGACGTTCTTTTCGTCGGCTGCCAGACCGGTACTGCATCGCCTGGCTTTCACCCAGGCAATTGCCGTCGCCGAATCCGAGTAGACGGGCGTGGTAGTCCCGGTTCCTGCACGGGGCAGGACACGAGGTGTTTTATTGAGCAGCCTGAGGGCATGGACGATTGCCAGGAACTCCCCAATGTTGTTCGTGCCGCTCTTGTACGGCCCCTGCCGGAAGATTTCCTTCCTGGTACGCAGGTCAACGCCGCGGTATTCCAACAGGCCGGGACTGCCGGAACAGGCCGCATCCACGCAATAACTCTCGACAATTGGCGGGTGGGGTGAAAACAGCCATGCCTCGCTGGGAACAGGTTTTCCGATCCGGGCAGCGGCCTTGCCCCGCAAAGCTTGTTCGGCTGCGAGACGGCTGCCAAAGGACTTGTACTGCGCCCCGGGAAAGCTCTGCACCTGCGCAGCGCATTCTTCCCAACTGGAGAAAACTCCGGTCGTGCGCCCTTTCCAAACCACGTAAAACTTTGCCTTTAGACTCATTCAGGAATTGGCTTTCGTGTCAAGCCTTCATCATTTTAATTCCTGCACCATGGAATCCATCTCCTCCAGCAAGGAGGGTAGTTTGTCCTGGGACAGGTTTTCCTGGAAAAGGACCGTCATTCCGTCCTCCAGCACGTAGCGGACCTTGCGCCAGGAGGCCAATTGGGGCACATCCTGCGCCATGGAAAGGGTCTCGACGGCTGCATCCCATTGAGGAAAAGCGAGACGGTACGGACCGATCATATTCAGAACGGAATTGCGCAACGGAAAAAGTCCGGTAGCCTCCACCCATTGGGACTGGTTCTCCGGCGAGAGCATCCAGCGGGCAAACAGCCAGGCAGCCAGTTGCTTTTCAGGAGTGGATTTCAAAAGCGTATACGAAGGTCCGTAAGCGACCAAATCACTCTCCTCGGTACCCGGGAACGGGATAACCGTCCACTCGTCGGTGTTCTTCAGGCGACTCATGGATTCCATTTCCGCCGGCAGCTCAGCCAGGTCTCCGCTGATGAAGAGCGCCGACCGGCGGGCGAACGAGTTAAAAGGAGTTGGCTCCGTCGAGAGCCAGGCGCAATGGCTATCGAACAAGCCTTTTATAAATTGCAGGGTGGCCAGGTTCGGGTCGGTGCGCAAACCATAGTCACTTCCATCCACCACGCCGCCACCGAAAGCGAGCATCCAGGAATAGAGTGTCTGCCAGTCGGTATCCACGATCCAGCCGCCATAGCCGTCGTTCTTGGGGTCGGTATCTTTGAGGAAGGAAGCATTGGCGGCACAGGCTTGCTGGCGGAATTCATCCGCCGTGGTGGGAGGGGCAGTAAAACCCAGTTCATGCGCCCAGGTCTTGTTATAAAAGATGAAGCGGGCAGAACGCTGGGCCGGGACACCCAACTGCCTTCCATTGACAATGTCCTGCATCCAGAAAATGGACGGAATATCCGCAATGGCGTTGGCTGCCAGACCCCATTGCGGATCGCCAATATACGGCTTCAAATCCACAACCGAGCCGAGGGCGTCCCACGCCAGAGTCTGCTCGGGCAGGGCTGCCACCAAGTCGGGAGATTGACCAGAGTTCAGGGCAGCGTTCATGGCATCGAACAGGCTTGTGTAATCTCCGTAGCCGCTCGGCTTGACAAGGATGCCCCATTGGTTGTCAGAATTGAATTGGGCTGCCTGGTTGGTGAACAAAGATGAAGCCGGCCCGGCGAAGGCGTCCCAGACCTGGATACTGACACCGCGCAACGCCGCAGAATTCACATCGATGGCCGGTTGCGGCGTTGAAGTGACGGTAGGAGAGGGTATGGGAGTGGGGCTGGGGCTGGATGTCCCGGTGACGGTCGGCGGGGCCGGGGTCGCACTGGGGAAGGCGGAACCGGGGCCGCAGGCGGAAAACGCCAAGACAGCGAGCAGTGACAGGAGGAGCAAGCGAGTCAATCGCATGGTCAGCTAGAAGGTGATGAAGGGGATGGGCGCCAGGACAAGCAGGAAGATGACCAACATCAGGAACGCCAGGGTTTTACGCCTGGAATTGAGCTGGGTGATCTGGTCGAGCGGCTCAGCGTGGGAACGACCAAACAGGAAGATTAGAAAAGCCCACAGCCACCAGCCACTCCAGAGGAAACCGAGCAGGACGGTGATGACCAGGATGATCGGCACAATACGGTTGGAATGCTTGCCAAAGACCGAATAGATGACATGACCGCCATCGAGCTGGCCGGCCGGGATCAGGTTCAGGAAAGTGACCAGCAAACCCACCCATCCGGCCCAGGCGACCTGGTTGATAAAGACATCCGTCGAACCCACCGGGGAGGGACTTCCAACGAAGAAATAACTGATCCAATGATACAGCAAGGGCAGGCCGCTCAGGTTCAAGGGGACGGGTAGAAGTTTCCCGAAGATGACAAATTTAGCAAGCAGGTAGAGCAGGGAATTGCCTTCGGCGAAGCCCCCTTGGATCGCAGTGACTGTCCCAAGGGAGGATTGCGACAACCCGAGCAGCAACACCGGGATGGCCACCACGAGCCCGGCCAACGGACCAGCAACGGCCAGGTCGAACAGGGCGCGCTTATTCCTTGGGATGGATTTCATCTGGATGAAGGCGCCCATGGTCCCAATCGGCGAAAACGGGAAGGGAATGAAATAAGGCAATGTGACGGCTGCGCCACGCGCCCGGCCGACAAAATAATGGCCAAATTCATGGGCCAGCAGGATGGCCAACAGGCTGACGGCGAAAGGCCAGCCCACCCAGAGATGGGAAATCAAAGCCCAGACCTGTCCGATGGCATCCTTCGGAAGCGGACCGGTGTAACTGGAAGCGGCCCCGGCGAAAAGTACACTCAAAACGGTCAGGGCGAACAAAAGGAGATTGACCCAGATCCTGCTCGGTCTGGGATGGACGGTTCCGCGCACCAACAGGACGGTCTGGCGGCCTTCTTCAAGGCGGAAGAGCGGGGTGATATCATAAGGGCGCAGGGCCTCGGCCAGCTGGTCATAAGCCTCGACCGAGTCGCGCAGCAACTGGCCGTGATAACGCAGGAAAAAGCCCTTGGTCGGGTCACCCAGGGTGACATCATCATAGCGGAAGACCCGGCTGATGATATTGTTCAGGATTTCAGAATCGGGAAGAGACATTTTTCTCCTAAAATCTGTAATAAAAAGACAGGCGGGAGTGGATGGGGGTCGAACCCACCGCGGCCCGCAACGCGACCCGCCGCCGGTTTTGAAGACCGGGAAGCCCTCCGGGACCTAACCACTCCCGGCGACAAGCATACCCGAATGGGGAAGGTTTAGCAAGTGGAAGTTAAGCGCAAGCTAATAATTTAGGTCACTTTTTTTCAGTCTTCGACGAAACGAATAGTCACCGCAACAAGTTGGCAGGCCTCCAAACCGGCGAAGGAGGCAAGATGAACCAGACAAGGCAGGAGCCAAGGTAGGGGACAGTGTTTTTGGCATGTAGATTAATCGCTTCCAGACGAACAGAATGGAAAGCATTAAAAGCCCGTGTCTTCGATGCAGCACATTGCGACTTGATGGGGCAGTGTGGACAACGAAAAAACCAATTAGATTTATATTAGCACAAATATTCTACTTTGGGAAGGCCGGAATCATTCCTTGCAGGCGTCCTTTATGGCTGGGGGAGTGGCAAGAAAGCTGAACCTTAACGCACAAAGCATGGTGTCCCCAGGGAAGACTCTTTTTCCATACAATCTATCGGCTCAACAATAGAATGATGCTTCGCCTCTTTCACACCTGCGGGAATTTGCCAGCAGCGTCCAACACCACCGGCCCATGCCCGCAGCAAAGGATGCGCGCCCCCAGAAGAGCCTGCTTGCGGACAGATTCGTCCGACCTGGCCTGGTCCCAGTTATTGGACCCACTCGAGCCGCGCAGCCCGCTCTCCCCCGAGACAATCGAATCGCCGCAGAACAGTACCCCGGATGAAGGGGCATACAACGAAATATGACCAGGGGTGTGGCCGGGAGTCTCGACGACCCGCAGCCCGCCCAGCACCGGGAGAACCTGCCCTTCCGAAAGCAGTTCATCCGCCTGGATGGGGGCGGGTTTGAACAGGTTGGTCATCAGACCTAAAAGTATCTTAACAATGGAGCTGCGGGGTTTCAGTGCACGTGAGGAATGTCCTTCCAGCATGGCCTGGGCCTCGACCGGGCTGGCGTAGACGCGCGCCCCGCTGGCAGCCTTAAGTGGAGCCAGCCCGCCAACGTGGTCGAAATCCGCGTGGGTGATCAGGATGCGGATCAAATCCCTGGGCGCATATCCCAGTCCGGCCAGGTAGCGCAGGATCTTCCTGTGGCTGCCCGGCAGACCGGCATCGATCAGGGTCAACCCATCCGGGTCAATGATCAGGTACGGGTTGGCGATGGTATTGGGAATGAGATGGACATTCGGAATGATTTCCATGGTTTCTTCTCCTCAGGCAATTAGAGGTAACCTCAGAAATGTTATTTTAGCACATGAGATCGTGGGCTGGTCCAACTTGCCAGATGATCCATAGCGTTCTATCCTTGAAAACAGTAAAAGTGCTACAATAAAAGGAAGCCAAAACACGCTGAAGCCTTATGTTCTTTTCTGAACGATTCAGGAGAAACCCTTATGAGTAAGAGTAATGAAGACGACCTCCGTGATATTCTGGATAAAACTGCACAGGAAATGGCGCAAATGTACAGCAACCCGCGCACCTGGCAATCTTGGATGGTGTATTTGCTGGGGCGCCTGGAGGCACAGACCACCCAAAATCCTGCATACATGGAATCCTTCAAGGAAATGTTGGCTTCCCTGCAGGATGAATTAAGGAACCGGTTGAAGACGGGCGGGTGGTAAAACATTAATGCCCACCTTTAATCTCAGCCCATCCGATCTCACTTTTCTCTGGGACGGTTGCAAGCGCTGCTTTTACCTCAAGGTAAAACATAATATTGTTTACAGGGGGCCATTTCCAGGCATGTTCGGGAAAATGGGCGACCTGACCAGCAACTATTACCTGGGCAAGCCATCGAGTGAAATCTCCCCCAAACTACCTGCAGGGGTTGTGAAATATAGAGAGAAGTGGGTCAAATCTCTTCCGATCACCTTTCCAGATACCACCTCCCAATGCGTCATCAAGGGCCGCTTCGATGCGATCATCGCCTTTGAGGATGGCTCCTACGGTATCATCGATTACAAGACCTCGGACGCCTCGGAAGAAAAAGCCGCCTTTTACAGCCGGCAGTTGTCAGCCTACGCCTATGCTTTGGAGAACCCGGCTCCCGGTGCACTATCCATTACGCCCATAACCCACCTTGGCCTGTTCATCATCACACCGGATCGCTTTGAACAACTGCCGAACGGAGATAAAGCCTTCGTGACCAGGTCAACCTGGATGGATGTTCCCCGTGATGATGAACACTTCCTGGCATTCATAAAAGAAATCGTCACATTGCTGGACCAGCCGACCCCGCCGGATCCAGCCGAGGACTGTGGATTGTGTAATTACCGAAGGAGTTTCAACGAGGCTGGGATTTTGGAGTGAGATAGATAAAAGGAATTCAATGCGACACCACCTGGCGAAACTGGCATGCTTCTTGCTTATCCTGCCCCTATCCATGCTTCTGTTCGGCTGTTCACCTGCCAAACCAACCACCAATCCGAACCTCATTTGGAAGGTTGATCTATTGAAGTTCGAGGTGAAGAATAAACTGGAAAGTGTCGAGACTGTGACTCAGTATATTGGATCGACTGAAGAGGTCCACCAACAGTATCCCACCAAAGGAAATGTATATTTAATAATGAAAGTGACCGTCAGCAAGCAAGGAGCAGAGTCCACCCCCTTCGATTGGAGCAAATTGACCGTTCAGGATAATGCAGGCAAATCTTATCAGCGGAACAGCAATGACACTTTTCTTGAACAGTTTAATTACACACCGCGAATGACCGGGTTGGAAATTAAACTTGGTATTAATGAGGGCTGGATATGTTATGAAATCCCTGCGCAGGTTGCGAATGACAAGTTAAATCTGACCTATAACGGAGAAGGCAGCCAGCAGGAAATTGTCATAAAAAATTAATCAACGGGTCCAAGACCGAAGGTCGTGCACCCGGATAGCCATTCCGTCGGAAGTGATTTATTTGTGGGGTTATACATAATTATCGGACAGCCTAAAACGAATGTGTCAGGCGCAATTGCTCCTCAATCTCTTCCTGAAGTTTGGCCGCTATGGATGGCTTTGTACCGGCCAGATCCTGCAGCTCCTCAGGATCGTTCGATAAATCAAATAATTCGGGGACAGGATTTTTCGGATATCCCCGGTAATATATGAGTTTGTAGTCCTCTTTTATCAAAGCCACTGTCACTTTTTTAAGAGCCCCTTGTTTCGAACTGCTCTTTGCCTCCACTGCGAACACACCTGGTTCATTCTGCACTGGCTCATTTCTAAAACCAGGCAGGATGGCTCCTTCGCTCCATTCCGGGATAGGTTGACCAGTGAGTTTAGCCAGGGTGGGCAGTAGGTCGACACAACTGGTATGAGAATATACATCCTGGCGCCGGGCTTGTCCGGGAACGGAGATCAAGAGCGGAATGTGGATAATAGGTTCATACAAGGTTGGGGTTTCATGGCCCACGATCCCCCTTTCGAACAACTCACCATGATCCGCAGTGACAATCACGATCGAGTTATCAAGGATTCCCTTCTGGATCATGGCATCATATAGCCGTCCAAACTCAGAATCCGCATAAGCCAGGTATTCATCATACTCCATGCGATTGTGATTGATGATTTCATCCGAATATCCTTCCGAGAAAGGACTAAGCGGTTTGGCAACCGGTCTATAATCATCCTGGAACTTGCCAATAAAATCCACCCGAGGGCAAAAAGGTTCATGAGGGGGTAAAATGTGAAAATAGCCCAAGTAAGGGCTTCGAGCAGCCGGGAGCTCGCGGATCAGCCAATTAATTGCATCTTCAAGGATAAAGTAAACATCATCCAGATTCGGTATCCCGTGAGGGAATTGAGGTCCATAAACGCTGGCGATCTTTTTTTCCTGAGACAATCTCAAAATTCGATATAAAAGACTGCCAAATAACGAACTGGGTTTAGTCGCGCCGCCTCGCAAGATCAATTGCTCACTCCAAAAAGAGACATTATAGTCAGGGGCAAATAAACGATCCGAATATTCGGGATCATCAATAGCCAGTTCACGGGTACGCTTAAAGAGATCTATATTGGATCGGAACTGTTGCAAGAGAGCCTCAGCCAGGAGATTATGGGTGTAAGCAAATGTAAATCCATCCGGTGGATATGTGGAAAAAATATTTCTGTTGCCAAAAGAATCCAGAACAGATCCGTCCAAGTGAATGGCGCGATGGGTCCATGGATAAACGCCTGTCAATAATGATGCCGTACCCGGGGTAGTAAAATTTCCGCCTGAGTGGTGTGAATGGTATACCATTGCTCGCTCAGCGAAACGGGCTAAATTGGGGGTAGTATTCCGTGGATAGCCATAAATCGGCATGTTCCGGGCGGAAAGGGCATCAAAGACAAAGACGAGTATATTCTGCTGAACAGGGTTCTGAAAGCTTGATTGGAATTGTGCCCTCCTTCTTGGAAGAGGCAGGAAGAGCAGAGGCAGAAGAGAGAAAAGCTTGAGGAAATCCCGTCGAGAGATTGGGGAATGCATTGTTTAACCTTTCAAAGGTTCCGGAGAAGAATAACAACCAGCCCCAACAAATCGAATATCATATAAAAATACGTAAGGATAACCAAACCTTGTACAAGCCTCTTGATCCATCCAGCCAATCGTCCATACCGTTGAACCAACCAATAAACGAGCCCAAAAGAAAATGCCACCAAAAGCAATCCTGGAAGTATTTGTTCCAACCCCCATTGCAGGATGTGGTTGAAAATAAACTGAACCAACGCCGCCCAGGCAGCCATTAACCACACCAAGACACTACTCAGAGCAACAAATCTATCTGCCAACCATTTCCTGGGCAGCATAAAACTTAATACCATCAACCCTATCCAGAGAAGGCAGCTTTCCATTAAAGCATCCATCAAAGGATAACTGATGACCCCTGCCAGCTCCCAGGTCGATAAACGCAGAAGCCAGGCCGGTAAAAAAGCGAGAATATTGATTATTGCCCAGACATGTATTGGAAATGCAATCGCTACAAAAGAAAGTGATAAATCCCCTGGTAACAACCTTCGGTTTTTATAGATACCCAAGGCTTTTTAACCTTTCTTCAACGATTTTTTGATCCTCGTTCCCCGAAGTAGGAGGTGGTTTGATTGCTCCGCTTTTTTCCACATTCCTGCCAATGGTCAATGCAGGGATATCCCGATAGGAAGGATGTGGAAAATTCGCCAAACCCTGGTTACAGAAAAGGACACCCGGAACCGCATCCGGAGCGATACAATGGTCGGCGCCCCAATGGTCTGTATTGGATTCGAAAATGGAGTCTTCCCAATTACCCAAACCTGTCTGGGAGGAGGCCCGGTAGCCCGGGGCATACCCCACTACGAGATCGGGACCATATTCGGATAGCGGACCTTCGAAGGTTTCTTTATTCAGGCTGACCTGCTGGAAAACCTTCCGTCCGTCCGGACCTGTAAGAGCCATAAGTTCTGCCCGGATTTCTTCGCTCAAGGTATCGTGCCGATCAGTAGAAACACAACCCTGCGATTCACGCCCTTGCAGATTGAGATACAGGCTATTTAAACCTGCCGCATAGGCGCGTGTCTGGGACCAATCCACAGAGCGTAAACTTTGTTCCGGATGCCCCGGCTGGAGAGTGATATAACCACGTTCGAGCAACCAACGGTTCAAATGTACTTTGTGGTCAAAGCGAGTAAAACCATGGTCTGAGACAATAACGATCCGGACATCCTGCCAGCCTTTGCTTTCCACCATTTGCCCGGCCAACCCAACCAATTCATCGAATTTCTGATACCAGGACTCGATCACGTCTGGGCGGTCACGCAAGAACATATGCTGTACCCGATCCAATGAGTCAAAAACGTTCGCAAAAAGGCCTTCGTTAAAGGTCTTCAGGTGATATAAGAAGATATTGCGGCGAGTAGTGAAGATAGAGTCACACAATTGTAGAAATTGATCGTCCGTGATCCATTTCTCCTCCAGCCCGGTGGTGTCTTGAGGCCAACCAAGGCTCAAGAATGAGCCGCATGAATTCCAAGTCTGCCGGACAAATCCTGGCGGAGTGGCATAGGGCCAGGGTGAATGCAGAGGCTGGATTTGCAGAGGCAGAAAGTAAAGGCTCGGATCTGGGCCCACCTGATTCATCACTACGCGCGTGATGGCATGCATGCTCGCCAGAAAACCGACATTGAATACAATTTCGAAGATCGGGCTCCATTTTCCCCTGATCAGTGTCAGCGTCTGCTTTCCGACAGACAAACGGGCTGACTGGTCATCTATCACATCCAAATGGAATTCCAGGGTTGCCTCTTGAAATTGCGACCCTTTTTGCTGGGCCGGACCTTTCAAGAAGCCTGAATACAACCCCTGGCCGATCCGTTTCAACGGCTCCACGGGAGTCTTGAGTTTTTCATCTTTCAATGCAGGATCGAGCAAATATGCAGCACCCACCCCCAGGCGGCCATGAATATCCGGGGTACCGAGGCCAGGGATATTCCGGAAAGGGGAATCGAGATGGGCAGGAAATGTGGCTGGCCACCACAAAGCCGTGGCTGGGAATCCTTCCCGTGCAGCTTGATCAAATATCGTAGGGGCATTGTGAGGAAAAGTAAACGAGGTTCCGAGAATGCTTTTCCTGGTAGGCAGGAGGGATACATTTAAAGCATAACTGGCAGGGTCACGATGAACAAAATCGAACATACCATGACCACCCGGGTTCAGACCAGTAGCGATGCTGGTCCAAGAAATTTCACTCTGAGGGGGGTTCGCAACTGCAAACCGGGTATAGCCGTCCTTGCGAACGAATTTACCCAGGTGCGGGAGCTTACCCGCCTCAAGCATGCGCTCAACAATGCCAGGATCAAACGCATCCAGGCCAATGACCAGTGTGTGCATATTCAAATCCGTTGCAATTCTAAAAAGGAATAAACCCTTTACTCAGGCGGCGGGAGGTGGAGTTTCATCATCAGATATTATTTTTTGAGTTTCGGGTTTGGTTCGATTACGTATCTGGCGCCGCAGTTTTGCGAAGGCTATTCGGATCCTGCCAGAAAAAACCAAGATGACCGCAGAAAAGACCCCAAACAAAACTACCAAGATCTGGAATAACATGCCTCCCGTATTCGGATCAATATACATTCATACTCCTTAAATCGATTAATAGATTTGGCAGGCAACCCGATTTATTACCAATTACTTTTAGTTATAGGAAGGGCTGCCCTTTTTGTGTTCAATCACCGTTGGCAAATCATCGCCCAAAGGAAGACGGAGTTCGTGCCCGATCAGAAGCTCGATTTTATCAAAGGGGGGAGAACCGGGGGTGTATGTCTTCGAAACCAAGCACATAGGTTTCATCATAAGGGACAAACTCTATCATCGATGAGCTGCCAGGTGATTTTACCACGTGCTGGGCCATTGCAGTTTCTTTAAATAATTACAAGCAGGCCTCGCAGAATAAACATCAGCCTGATCGTCTCTCCCGGTAGAGATTCTGATCAACCACCTGGAGCATCGGCTTCATATCGAGATTTCTGCCAAGAAATTGACTGATTCGATTTAGATCAGGCCCGGGATCACGTAAGGTCTGATTATAACTGATATAAAGGGTGCTCATGTTAGGCTGTTGCTCAAGCCAGGATTCTACTTTTTTAAGATGATTTTCATACAGTTCAGCCAGTTTTCCATCGGTTACTTTATCATCCTGGATGCCACCTCGAACCAGCATCCGGCGCTGTGAGGACAAAATCTCATCCATATTCCGGTGCATGAAAATGATTTTATACTGGTATCGATTCGGTAAATATTCAAGCAAGGCGGATATGACTTTTACAACTTTACCCCGCGCCATCAAAAGCCAATCGAAATCACCCTCTTTGAGCTTCTTGACCCTCTCAAATTCGTAATACCCTTTGGGGTTATCCTCGTCCGCGGTTCTCAGGTTGTCTGTTAAGATTTCCAACCCGGCCGATTCAAGCATTTTCATCATCATGGATGTGCCTGATCTGGGCAAGCCTGAAACAACAATGATTACTTTGGTAGTATTCGGTTTCCTGAAAAGTCTTGTCAAACGAAAGGACATAAACGCCGGCAACCCTTCTTTTCCCAAGTCGATTATGGTGAGCTCACGCGAAATCTGGGGAGGAGCTTCTTCCACAAATCCTGAATGGATAATTGCAAGATTTTAACACAATTACTCTGTCAGAGGTCAGCAAATTGCATGGAAATGGATTGATACTGAACAGATAAGGCAGATAGGAAGAAAATGGGTTATCGCGCAGCATTGACAAAATGGGAACTCATCATTATATTATGGCTATAATATACTATTCTAATAGGCATTATAGACAACATCGTGAACTATGCGTCTTTCCAAACGTGGTGAATATGGGCTGAGGGCAATGATCAACCTGGCTGATAATGCCGATGGGGGTAATCCTTATCCATTGGTACAGATAAAGGTTATCTCGGAACGAGAGAATATACCGGTCAAGTTCCTCGAGCAGATCCTACTGGCGCTCAAAAATGCCGGCCTGCTGCAGAGTAAGATGGGTTTTGGCGGCGGTTATTATCTGGCAAGACCGGCCGCGGAAATTACCCTTGGGCAGATTGTTCGGGTATTGGATGGCCCGCTGGCACCAATCCGCTGTGTCAGCCAGATGGCTTACGAACCCTGCGATTGTCCGGATGAGCAGACCTGCGGTCTGCGGATGGTGATGGGTGACGTCCGCAACGCGATCGCGGCCATCCTAGACAATACCAGCCTGGCGGATGTGGTCGCACGGATGAGTGATACCCGATCGCGCCTAATCAAGTTGAGCTAGAGCAATTTTGGGCTGTCACAAGACAGCTTCTTTCAGACCTAATTAGTCTATAAATACAATAGACATTATGGAAGATATAACAAAAAAGGAGAATCAATATGCAAAAATCTGTTCGTTTCCTGCTCGTGTTGTCCCTGCTGGCCCTGTTGTTGGGCGCCTGCGGAAAAAACGCCCCTGCCCCTGCGCCCACAGCACAGCCTGATACGCTGAAAGGTACGATCACTGTTTCGGGAGCTTTTGCCCTTTATCCAATGATGACCAGTTGGGCGGAAGAGTTTCAAAAGATCCACCCGAATGTTCAATTCAACATTTCCGGTGGTGGAGCTGGAAAAGGCATGACGGATGTTCTCTCCGGCGCGGTGGATATCGGCATGGTTTCGAGAGCCATCAAGCCTGAAGAAGTCAGCCAGGGCGCGTATGGCGTGGGCGTGGTCAAGGATGCAGTATTTCCCGTTATAAACGCCAAGAATCCGGTTATCGACGAAATTATGGCAAAAGGAATTACGCAGGATACTTTCCGCAAGATTTTCATTACAGGCGAAATTACGACCTGGGGTGAAGTGGTTGGCAAACCAGAAGTCACTGACGAGATTCATCTGTATACCCGTTCCGACTCTGCCGGCGCTTCGGATGTGTGGGCACAGTTCCTGGGGGGAAAAGGGCAGGCTGATCTCAAAGGAATTGGCGTGAATGGAGATCCCGGTTTGCTCGAGGCAGTTGTCAAGGACCCACTTGGAATAGGGTACAACAACCTCGGTTACGCATTTGATCTGTCAACAGGCAAGTTGCCTGCAGGCGCGATAGTAGTCCCGATCGATGCCAACAAAAACGGGAGCGCGGACCCGGATGAGGTCATCTCCACGCTCGCACAAGCGACCAATGCTGTTGCCACTGGCAAGTATCCTTCCCCTCCGGCACGCGTTGAAAATCTTGTCACGAAAGGGAAACCATCGGGGTTGGTCCAGACTTTCATCATTTGGATCCTGACGGATGGACAAAAATTTGTCCCCGAAGCTGGCTATGTCCAACTCTCGCCAGACCTGCTCGTCCAAGCGCTCGCTAAAGTGAAATGAGCCAAGCAAAACTCTACCCTCTTGAGGAGGGCTGTGAAAACCGGCCTTCCCTTGTTTCGCGCCGCCGGAGAGACAAACTGGCAGGAAGGTTGTTCTTTGTCTTTTCGGTCATCCCGGTCGCCCTGGCAATCCTGATCCTGGTGATGCTGGTTTACAAATCCTGGCCACTACTGAAGACCCATTCCCCCTGGCAGTTGCTGTTCGGCCAGGTCTGGAAGCCGGAGGAGGGGCTGTTCGGTTTCTGGCCATTTATCGCCGGGACTTTTTGGGTAACCCTGGCTGCGCTTGTCCTGGCCGTCCCGCCCTGTCTCCTGACAGCCATCTACCTCTCGGAATATGCCGACAAAACTTTGCGTAAATTCATGAAGCCCCTGCTGGACCTGCTGGCAGCCATCCCCTCGGTGGTTTACGGCGTATGGGGCACACTTGCCATTGTCCCGCTTATTCAAAATAATCTGATCCCTTTTATCAACCGGAATTTTGTGAATATTCCGTTTATCAGCAGCCGGAATCCAACCGGATATGGCATCCTGGCCGGGGCAATCGTCCTTGCCATCATGATCGTGCCATTCATTATTGCTGTCCTTTATGAAATACTGGAAAATGTCCCAAAGGGTCTGAAGGAAGCCTCCCTGGCGGTTGGTACGACCAAACTGCAGACCGTTCGCTGGGCAATCCTACCCGGTGTGCTGCCAGGGCTGGTGGCCGGGGTTGTGTTCGGGGCGTCGCGCGCTCTGGGCGAAACCATGGCAGTCATGATGGTGGTCGGAAATGTCATCCAGGTGCCGCATTCCATCCTGGATGCGGCCTATCCGCTGCCAGCCTTGATAGCCAACAACTACGGGGAAATGATGTCCATTCCGCTGTACGATTCGGCTCTCATGACCGCTGCATTGATTTTGTTGATTATCATATTGATATTCAATATCGCCTCTGCATTGGTATTGCAACGGGTGCTGGGAAGGAAGTGGGTATGAAAAAACGCTGGGCGAGACGCCACGTAGTTGAAGCGATTTTCAAGGTTCTTATGTTAATTTCCTTTGCCTTGGTTGCGGGAAGCCTGGGGCTCATTTTGTGGACGATTATCAGCAAAGGCTTGCCAGCCATGAATTGGGCCATGATCACCCAGACATCCAATGGCGGTTACTACCTGGGAAAAACAGGAGGCATATTGAATGCTATCTTGGGATCTCTTTACATGGCAGGTGGTGGGACCGTACTGGCGCTTATTCTTGGTCTCCCTATAGCTCTTTACCTGGAAACCTACTTGGGAAACGTGGCCTGGAGCCATTATGTTCGCCTGGCGTTGGATATCTTATGGGGAATTCCCTCGATTGTTTACGGTGCCTTTGGCTTTATAGTCATGCTGGCACTCGGAATGCGCGCTTCCATGCTGGGCGGGATCATCGTCCTGACACTGCTTGAATTGCCGATCCTGACGCGTGCCATTGACGAAGTCATCCGCATGATGCCCGAGGAGCTGGAGCAGGCCGCCCTGGCGCTTGGTTCCACACGCCTCGAAGTGGCCCTACGTGTGGTCACCCGCCAGATGCTGCCAGGTATTGTGACAGGTGTACTGCTCGCCTTTGGACGTGGAATTGGAGATGCCGCATCAGTGCTATTCACAGCCGGGTATACTGACCGAATCCCGACCTCCCTACTGCAACCGGCCGCTTCGCTGCCGCTGGCAGTCTATTTTCAATTGAGCATGCCCTATCCGGAGGTTCAGAATCGTGCCTATGCTGCGGCATTTATTCTTACTTTTATTGTCCTGGCAGTCAGCCTCGGGTCACGCTGGCTGGCTGGACGGCTGAGTAAAAATGTAATCCGGTAACCGGAATATACTCACCTTGGATAGATCGGATTGATGCATGGATACTCATATAAAAATCAGAGACTTAAGCGTTCGTTATGGGGAGCGGGTGGTTTTGGACAAAATCAACCTGGAATTTCCTCGCAAGCAGATCACGGTCATCATGGGACCGTCGGGGTGTGGGAAGACCACACTGCTAAAAGGGATCAATCGCTTTTTGGAGTTGGTGGATGACGCCCAAGTCAGTGGGCAAGTATTGATCGACGATCAAGATATATATGCCCCGGATGTAGACGTGACCGAGACCCGAAAAAATGTCGGCCTGCTGGCGCAACGCCCTTATCCACTGCCTATGTCGATCTATGATAATGTGGCCTATGGAATGCGTATCCACCAGATGTACCGAAATGGACCTGAGATGGACGTCAAGGTCCAGCATTACCTGGAAGAAGCCGGATTGTGGGAAGAGGTCAAGGACCGGTTGCATAAACCAGCCATGACGCTTTCGCTTGGTCAGCAGCAACGGTTGTGCCTGGCGCGTGGCCTGGCTGTAAACCCGGCGGTTCTATTGGGCGACGAACCGACCTCGGCTCTTGATCCGATTTCCGCCCAGCATATCGAGCAGCGACTGATCGCCTTGAAGCAGGAATACACCATCGTGCTCGTTACCCATATCCTGCGCCAAGCCAAGCGATTGGCTGATTATGTGATATTCATGTATCTGGGGGAGATGGTAGAATGTGGTCCAGCGCAGCAGGTGTTCGAACGACCGCAACAGGAGCGTACACGCGCCTACCTGGCTGGTCAGTTTTAAATTGAGACAGCCCTTTTTGTTCGCCGTCCATGGATTCCAGGTGGAGGAAACGGAATGACAGGAAGTGATAAAAAAGTTCATCCCAGCCGTCCGGCCAGTCTCCAAGCCTCATTTGAAGTCCAAAAAGCCTCACATCAAAGAACCAAAGGCTTCTGCGTCTGGTTCACTGGTCTGAGCGGTTCCGGGAAGTCCACCACCGCTGAGAGGCTGCTTGGAAAATTAACCGAGCGCGACCGATCAGTGACTTACCTGGATGGTGATATTGTAAGGATGCATCTTTCCAAAGGGCTGGGTTTTTCACGCGAAGACCGAGATACGAACATCCTGCGGATCGGGTTTGTCGCTTCTGAAATCATCCGGCATGGAGGGGCGGTAATCACCGCGGCAATCAGCCCTTACCGCGCCACCCGTGAAGAAGTTCGCAAGATGGTGGGAAGCGAGCATTTCATCGAAGTATTCGTGGATACTCCATTGGAAGTGTGTGAGAAACGGGATGTGAAGGGCATGTACGCACGCGCCCGCCGCGGAGAAATCACCACTTTTACCGGGATCGACGATCCCTATGAGCCGCCATTAACCCCTGAGATCAGATTGGACACAATCAATACCAGCGTTGAGGAAAATGCTGGCATAATCATGCTCTACTTGGAACAAAATGGCTTCCTGCAGGCAGATGACGCCGGATGAAGTAAACCCAAACAACGGCTACGATCCGCCCCGATCACCCGGCTGAATCGAAAAAGCCGCCGATGAATCCTTTTTCTTTGAGCAACTCCAGGATGCGGATCTGGGACTGTTCGGGAGGTTGGCTCTCCTCCAATTTAAGCTGATACTGGATGTCTGTACTGACCGGGTCACCCACCCAGATCGTAGCGATCTTGGTTGGATCAACGATGGTTTGGAAGAGTTCCAAGTCGGTCTGGGTAAGTTCGACGGCAGTCACAATTAAAATCATCCCGGCATCCAGAAAGATGTTGGCAATCTCAGCGATGCGACGGACATGCTCGTGGCGGCTCTGAGTATCGGAATGACCGTGGATATCGGCATCCACTCCGTAGACCACACTCCCCATCCCCAAGTAATAGACAGTGCTGCCGGTGTGGAATAGATGAGATTCCAACGAACGTGCCAGCCGTTTGCGGCCGATGCCCTGCCGGCCGGTTATGATCACCAAGCCGGCACGCTGCTTATAGCGCTCCGACCGTTCCTCTTCTGTCACATCACTCAGTATCCAGTGGGCGTTGCGCTGGAAAACGACCTGGCGCGCACCCGACTCGGCGTCAGGGAGGTCTTCCAGGACAATCCCGCCTCCCCGGATCTCGTAACCATCCACTATCACGAACCGCCCGGTCTCCGGTAGTTCAGCTGCATAATCGAAGGCGATGGCCCTCTCCAACGACAAAACGCACTCTGCAACCTCGTGCTGGCCCACCTGCTCCTTCCCGGTGTTATTTTCCAGGCTGGAGGTATTCACGACGCGCAGGATTTTCTCGATCTGGAAGCGAGTGCGGGTCGTGCCCAGCTTGATGACATAGGTCTTATGCGGGATGAACGGTTCTTTACCCAGCCAGAATATGCTAACGCGCAAGCGCTTGGCCACGTGCGGGGGTGTTTCATTGGAACGTACTGCAATGTCGCCACGCTTTACATAAATCTGCTGACTGAGTGTGAACCCGGCTGCCTGCCCGGAGATGAGCTCCGTCTGCCCGGATTGATTCATTGACTCGATGGTCTGGATAGTGCTTCGCTTCCCGGAAGGGTAGAAGGCGATCTCGTCATTCACCTGGACCCGGCCGCTACAGACTGTCCCGGCAATGATTCGGCGGCTGTCTCCAAACCGGGTGAAACGGTAGACATCCTGGACTGGCATACGGAAAGGCTGGCCGGTGAGCGGTTTTTCCTTGTGAAAGGCGTCCAGCGACTCCAAGGTGGTCGGCCCCGTGTACCAGGGCATGTTTCCGCTCGACTGGCTAATGTTGTCACCCTGGCGGGCGCTAACCGGGATGAACTGGTCAGGTTTCAACCCGACCTGGTCCAGGAACCTGGCATATTCTTGGCGGATATCATCGAAACGGGCCTGATTGTACCCCACCAGATCCATCTTGTTGATCAGGACGATCAATTGGCGAATCCCGAGTAGAGAAAGCAAGTTGCCGTGGCGGCGTGAGTTCTCCTGCACGCCCTCCTGGGCATCGATCACCAGAATGGCCGCTTCGGCCCGGGCCGCCCCGGTGACCATGTTCTTGACGAACTCGATGTGACCAGGGGCATCAATTATGATGTAATGCCTGTTGGAAGACTGGAAGAAAACACGCGCCGAGTTCGATTGTAATATTCTGGCGGCGCTCGTCCTTGAGAGCGTCGATCAGATAGGCATATTCAAACGGCATGGAATTCCGCTCGCAGTAATCCTGTAACTGTTCCAACCTGCCTTTTGGCAGCGATCCGGTGTCAGCCAGAAGGCGCCCGATAATGGTACTCTTGCCGTGGTCAACGTGCCCCACGATAACAATATTCATCTTTTCGAGATCGGACGCTTCCATTTTTACATGTAACCTTCCCGACGAAGAGTTTCCAAACCTCCGCCGTCCTCTGCATCCTGGGCCCGGCCTGAGCGTTCGGCTACCCGGGAGAACTTGCCCGAGCGGAGCTCCTCGATGATCTCTGCCACCGTGCTGGCCTTTGACTCGACCGGAGTGGTACAGGGGTAGCAGCCCAGCGAGCGGTAACGCCTGCCATCACCGTGGTTGTAGTATAGTGAGACAGTCGGGATGTTCTCCCGGTCGATATACTCCCAGACGTTCAACTCGGTCCAGTCCAGCAGTGGGTGGATGCGCACATTGGTACCCGGAGCGAAGTCGGTCTTGAACTGGTTCCAGAATTCAGGCGGCTGGTCGCCGATATCCCATTCGTTGCGTACATCCCGCGGAGAGAAATAGCGCTCTTTGGAACGTGAGCCCTCCTCGTCGGCGCGTGCTCCAGCGATGATTCCCTGGAATGGCGCTGGATTCATCTCGCGCTCATAGCGATCGCTGGCGTGGTTGAAGCGGTAGCGTACGCCAGTGCCATTGATGGTATCCGTCAGGGCAGCGGTTTTGAGCAGTTGACAGCAGTTGATACGACTGATCTTCCCGTCCGGGAAGGTGTTTCGGGCGGCCAAGGCTTCTTCATTTATTCCGATGATCATCGGCAGGTGCAACTCACGCACCAAGCGGTCACGGTAATTGATCATTTCGGGGATTTTGAACTTGGTGTCAATGTGGATCAGAGGAAAGGGGACGTGCCCAAAGAAGGCCTTACGAACCAGCCAGAGCAACACAGTGCTATCCTTGCCCATTGACCAGAGCATGCCCAGACTATTGAAGTTTGCGTATGCCTCCCGCAGAATCCGGATGCTGGTATTTTCGAGTTCGTCCAGATAATTCATATTGTATGCTCTTTATTTACACAATACCTTGTAGGATTGGCCCTTAAAACATTTATCAGGCAGCCCATAATTGTACCAGCACTTAAGGTAAGCTATCCGCGCTTCATGAAAAGGGGACTCGATGAACTACTCCTGCGCCCAGCACGGTTTTCCTAAATTGTTACCAGTATTGCTTTTGCAGTATAAAAGATGGATAATAAGAACATTTGACACAACAGGAGAATAAGCATGCCCAATCTGATTGGTCAATCGTTTGGACGTTACCGCATCCTCGAGCAGCTCGGCGAGGGCGGGATGGCAACGGTTTACAAGGCCTACGACACAAACCTGGAACGAGATGTCGCCATCAAGGTCATCCGTCTCGACCAGTTCGCTCCGGCCATGCTCGAGCGCGTCCTGAAGCGCTTCGAGCGCGAAGCCAAGGCATTGGCACGCCTGACCCACCCGAACATCGTCCACATCAACGACTACGGCGAGCAGGATGGCATTCCCTACCTAGTGATGGACTTCCTTCCCGGTGGAACGCTCAAACAACATCTCGGTCAACCCCTGCCCTGGCACGAAGCAGTGAAATTGGTGCTGCCAATCGCAGAAGCCCTGGATTACGCTCACAGCCAGAATATTATTCACCGGGATGTCAAGCCTGCCAATATTCTGCTGACCCAGCGCGGCCAACCCATGATGAGCGACTTCGGTATCGCCAAGATATTGGAAAACGAAGAGTATCAAACCCTGAGCGCTACAGGAATGAGCATCGGTACACCAGAATACATGGCTCCCGAGCAGTGGACCGGGCAAGCAGGCCCGCAATCGGACATTTACTCGCTGGGTGTGGTGCTGTTTGAACTGGTGACCGGGCACAAACCCTACACCGCTGACACACCGGCGGCCATCATGCTCAAGCAGGTCAACGATCCTTTTCCACGTCCAAGGCAATTCGTGCCTGATCTGCCGGAGGCGATGGAAAAGGTCTTGTTCAAAGCCATGGCGAAAAGACCAGAAGACCGCTACCTTGACATGGGCGCCTTTATCCTTGCGATAGAGAACCTGCTTGACGGACAGAGGCTTACCTCGCAGCCGGTCACAAATCCTTCTTCCTTCCAGCCCCAACAAGAAGATACACAAGCGTCCATAAATCAGAGCCCTGTTCGAAATGAGGCGATGGAACCTACGGTTCTGGCAGGTCAGATTGTCAATCCACCCACCAATCCGCCGGTCATTCCACCAACATCAAAATCCGGCAACCGCATGTTCTGGTGGATAGGTGCAGGGGTGGTTGGACTGTGCGTGCTCATCGCGGCAGGCATCTTAACCGGATGGCTGATCGGAAGAAAACCTGCAGCGAACCAACCCATGCCGGCAAGCCCAACTTCAGCGATGGTACCAGTTGTCCTCCCCAGCGCTACTCTGCCACCCATAACCTTCCAGACGCCCACTACGAATGAGGTGCCCACCCAGATCCCTGCCCCCAAGATCAGTATTGGCATGGTCACCGACACCGGTGGCATCGATGACAAGTCCTTCAACAACTTGAGTTGGCAGGGCGTCCAGCAGGCGATCTCGCAGTTGGGTGTTGCCGGCAAGTACCTCGAATCCCACCAGCAGTCTGACTACGATAAGAACATCCAGCAACTGATCGGCGAGAAGGATGATCTGATCGTCACAGTCGGCTTCCTGATGGGCGTCAACACCGCCACGGCCGCCAAAGCCAACCCCAACCAGAAATTCGCCATCATCGACTACACCTACCCGGATTGCGCTCCCGGTGGAGTGGAAGGCAAGGACTGCGGCTCCGCCACGGTCATGAACAATGTGCGTGGTCTGGCCTTCCAGACCGACCAGGCCGCTTTCCTGGCCGGTTACCTGGCGGCCGGCATGACCAAGACCGGCACGGTGGGCACCTGGGGCGGGATCGCTATTCCGACCGTCACCATCTTCATGAAGGGCTTCCAGGCCGGCGTCACGTACTACAACACGAAGCACAGCACCACCGTCAAAGTGTTGGGCTGGGATGATGCCTCCCAGAAAGGCACCTTCATCAATGGCTTCACTTCCACCGATGACGGTAAGAATGTGACCTCCTCCATGGCCCAGGAAGGCGCAGATATCATCCTGCCGGTCGCCGGCGGAGCTGGTCTGGGTGCGGCTGCCTACTGCGAATCAGTTACCCCGAAATGCCTGGTCATTGGTGTGGACCAGGACTGGTTCCTTTCCGCCCCCGAGTATAACGATATTGAGTTGAGCAGCGTCCAGAAGAGAGTCGATGTGGCCGTCTTCAAGACCATCCAGGACGTCATCAACGGCAAATTCACCGGCGGCAATGTTATCTATACCATTGCTGATGGTGGCGTGGCCCTGGCGCCTTTCCATAATTTTGACAGCCAGGTTCCGGCTTCGCTGAAGTCTGAAATCACCCAAGCCCAGGCGGATCTTATCAGTGGCAAATTGACCGTTGACGGCGTTTTGAAATCCAAATGAAAAAACTCGTAAAGAAGGTGGTACATCCAGAGTGGTTACAAGACCTATAACAAGCGACTCGAACGGAGGTTGTAGAGTCAAGGTCGTCCGGGTTGACTTTTTCCCGCAGGCAGGAACTCGAGCACATTATGAAATCCTTCGATTTTAAAACAAAGGCCTGGAATCAAAAAACTCCGCGAAATGCGGAGTCTTCCAGTCGGGGCGCCGGGAAGGTGAAATCCCCCCGCGGGGAAACCCGGACCTGGATTCAAAAGACCCCGCATATCGCGGAGTCTTCCAGTCGGGGCGCCGGGAATTGAACCCGGGACCTCTTGCACCCCATGCAAGCGCGCTAGCCGGACTGCGCCACGCCCCGTCAGCCTGTCCCTGGGTTCTTTCCCCAGGGGGCAAGCCGGTATTATAGCTGTAATTGGAGAATCTGGCAATCAATCAGGGTGTCACGCCCGTACCGATGGTGCCATTTTGCAGGCCGTCCAACACAGCCTGGGCCAGGCGCAGTTTCCCGGCGCTGAGCAGGGCAGGATTGACATCGGTCAGGAAGAGCGGGGTGGGGACAACCGTTCCGCCTTTTCCGGCGACCAGGTCCGGGAAGATATTCTTGATGGCGGCCACCAAATCGGGTTGAATACTGGCAACCCATTGAGGACGCACCACCTCACTGGGCAGCGTCTGGCCAATGATCAGCATATTTTTCTGGCTCATGTAGCTTATTAGATCCGATGTGGCAATCTCCGGATCGACGTAGGCCGCCTTGACAACATTTTGGATCAAAAGATCGGCGTAAGCCGTGTATTCGGTTGGCTTGGCATCCGTCGGGATGGGGACAGTGACAGGGTAAATTCCGGCTGGCTGAGGGAAAAGAGGATTACGACAGGAACCACAATAATAGACGAAACCGTTTGTGAAAGCATCCCGCGCAGCTGTACCTGCGGGAGTATCCTTCTGGTACAGAACACCAACCTTCCACTCAGGAGCAACCAGACCGGCAATATAACCGGCCAGGAAGGCCTGCTGGTCCACCGGTATGCCGGTGGACCCAATGGAGGACAGGTTGGAGGCGGAAGCCAGGTCCGGGATGCCAACTGCCAGGAATTGTACACCCGGCGCAGCCGCGGTCAATGCGGCCAGACCCGGGTCAGGTGGGAGGGCGATCACAACCTTCAGGCCCGGACCTTCAAGAGCCAGGTCGTCAGTGCTGAGAGTATTCAGCACCTGGAAACGCATGCCGTCCGCCTGTGTCAGGCCATAGATAAGAGTCTGGTAATTGTCTTTATCATTCTGCGACATATCGGCAGGCAGGACCAGGATCGTGAGCGGTATGGGGGCGGTCTGGCTGGCCGTCGGGTTCGAGGTTGGTGTGGGGGTCATTAGTGTCGGCGTCATCGTAACGCGGTCGCCGCAAGCAGCCAACAGGGGTAAGACAATCAGCAAGATGACCAATTTCGTTCGCAAAAGATTTCTCCGGGAAAGAATGCTGGTATTTTACCTGATATTAAAGTTTCAGAGCGCCTTTCGGGCGCTCTGATATGGGAGAAGAATGTTCCTGCAATTTTATTACTTGACTTCGACCTTGATGGTCTTGGGACGGGCCGATTCGGCCTTGGCCAGATGCAATGTCAACACGCCATCGGCAATTTTTGCATCGGCTTTGCCGGCGTCCAGGGTGACCGGCAGGCGCAGGGTCCGGCTGAAGGAACCGTGCGGTAGTTCGCGCACAAGGAACTCCGACGCGTCGGCCTTGAACTCGCCTTCAATGGTCACCACATCGTCCAGCACCTGGATATTCAGGTCGCCGGCTTTCAGACCGGGGACAAGGGCGGTGAGAATGTAAGCATCGTCTTCTTCACGGACATCCACGGGCAGGTTGAATTCACGGGAAGGTTCATAGCCAGCCATGTGCGCCCAGCGGCGGGCCATGCGGTACGAATTGGGGGCAATAAAGTAAGTCATTTTGAACTCCTTTCGGATTGGTTGCATTTGAATTGTGCTAATGATACCGGGCCTGCGTATGAAAAGTGAAAAAGGAAGATAGATTTTGTATTAGAGAATAGGAATGTGGAAAGGGAAGGGGGGATTATAATAAGTGCATGGGCAATTTTGAGAAAAAAATCGTCCTGGTGACCGGCGCGGGAAAGGGGACGGGCAGCCGCATGGCAGAAGCCTTTGCCAGGCAGGGGGCGACTGTCGCCGCCAACGACATTTCGCCTGTCAACCTGGACGGAACCGTGGCCCATATTTTGGGGGCGGGTGGGCAGGCCAAAGCCTATGTGGAAGATATAGCCAAGAAGATGCCGGTCCAGACGCTGCTCAATGGCGTGCTGGATGATTTCGGGCGGATCGACATTCTGGTCAACTGCGCCGAGGTGGAGCCGCAGAAAAGCCTGCTTGAAATGGACGAATGGGACTGGCAGCGCACCCTGGATGTGAACCTGAATGGGGCCTTCCTCCTGACTCAATCGGCCGGAAGGATCATGAAAGAAAATGGAGGCGGGGTGATCGTGCATGTCGGCCAGCGGCCCAAAGGCCCGGAAAGACGAGCGGCATACTTCACCAGCAAGGCCGGGCTGGCAGCTTTGTCCGCATTGGCAGCCTATGAGTTGTCAGAGGACGGCATACGCGTTTACCACGTCCAGCCGGAAGAAACAGGCGACGTGGTCAGGCATATCCTGGAGTTGTGCAGCTGAAATGACGGTACGCCTGAGGGACCTGTTGCTGGGCTTGCGTGATCTGCGGTTGGGGAATTCCCCGGTCATTGTCCATTCGTCCTTGAAGGCCTTTGGAGAGGTGGAAGGTGGCGCGCAGACAGTGGTAAGTGCACTCGCATCTGTCTTCCCAAGCCTGCTCGTACCAACATTCACCTATAAAACCATGCTCACGCCGATGAAAGGTCCTGAGCACAATGGCATCACCTACGGCTCCGGCACAGCCCAGAACCAGATGGCCGAATTTTTCACCATAAAAATGCCCGCCGACCCATTGATGGGCATCATCCCGGAGACCTTCCGCAAACACCCACTTGCCGAACGCTCAACTCATCCAATCCAATCCTTTGCCGGGATGAATGCGGGGATTTTCCTTAAGGCGCAGACGATGCCCAACCCGCTGGGTCCGCTTGGGATGTTGGAAAGGCAGGGCGGCTGGGTGGTGCTTCTGGGTGTGGATCATACCGTCAACACCAGCATCCATTATGCCGAAAAGTTGGCCGGACGCCGGCAGTTCGTGCGCTGGGCTTTGACCCCAAAGCGCGTGGTGGAATGCCCGGGCTTCCCGGGTTGTTCGGCCGGCTTCCAAGCCATCGCGCCGGATATGGATAAGTACACCCGCAGCGTGCAGATTGGCGAGGCCAAGGTACAGGCGCTGCCGCTGGTGATGTTGTTTAGGGTGGTGATTTCCCGGATAAAAAAAGACCCGCTGGCTTTGCTTTGCCAGCAGGAAGATTGTGAGAGGTGCGGGGAGATAATAAAGCAGGTAATTAGTCAGGGGTTAGTGCATCAAGATTCCTGATCGTCTATTGGTATAAAATCGGTTCAACACGCAGGTTTTCTTCGCCGACCGCATCCCTGATCCGGGTCATCAGTTCGGCGCACAGGTGCGTCGTGTCATTGGGAAATTCAATCAGGTGCCCACGGCCTTCTTCGAAGATCTGAAATGCAAATCTATCCCTGCCAGGGTAGGAGATGAATGTGCCATGCAACCGGCTGATACGACGGATGTCACGTTGGGATTCACCGGTGGGTCGCAGGATGACCGTCAGCATGTGGGGGGGGTGGTCATCACTCAACCAGATAGTATCATTCGCGACCGGCAATTTCGGCGCAGGCAGAATGATAGGTGGAACATTGTCGCCCGGCACCTGATTGCTGACCGCTGAGAGCGGATGACTGATGTCCACCGGCTGATCGCCGACCACTGGTTGCTGTTTGCTGATCCCAATTGCCTGCTCCACCGGCAAATCCGGTGCGTTCATGATCAGATCGTGGACCGCAAAGGCAGCCTCGCCAGGCTGGTATTTCTCCCAGTCGGGCGGTTCCTCAGGCGGGGAAGGTTCATCTTCGGCCGCTGAAGCGGGCAGGGGTGCTGAAGGTTTTTGGTTGTCCGGTGCGGACCTTTCATCAACGCGTTTCGATGTGGGAACCTGTGGCTTGTTTTCAGCAGCCGGCTGGCTGTCCGGCATGCTGCGCTGCGGCTGGAGTACCATCTGAACCGGCGCCAGCGCCTCATCGCCGTGCAGATCGGCCTCGGTCAGCTTGATCTCGGTACGGATGTTATCCACCAGCACCTTGGAGGGGGTGGACTGGGCGTCCACTTTGCCTTCGGCCAAGATCACTCCACCAATTTCCAGAGCAAACTGGAATTTCTCCCAGGTGCGCGGGAAAACCACCAGCTCGATCGTGCCGGTCAGATCCTCGAGCGTGACCCAGGCCATCATCCTGCCGGTCTTGGTCTGGTGCGGACGGATCCCGGTTACCATGCCAGCCACGCGAACTTTCTCTTCGTGCTCAGCCTCACCCAAATTGCTGGAAAAGTGACTGACCATCCGGCGGATCTCGTTCATATAGGCCGTGAGCGGGTGCTCACCCATGTACATGCCGATCAATTCGCGCTCCCAATTAAGGGTCTCCCGCCGATCGGCATCCGGGACAAGCGGCAGGGTGACGCTCTCGGTGACACCCGTGTGCGCCCCAAAGAGCGACAACTGCCCGGCCTCCGCGGCGCGAAAATGGGAGGAACTGACCGCCACGAGGAGCTCAAGGACTTCGAGCAAGGCGGCGCGGGAACCCAACTTGTCCATCGCCCCAACCTTGATCAGGCTTTCCAGGGCACGCTTGCCGGCTGACCGCAGATCCACGCGCGCGGCGAATTCGTTCAGATTCTCGAAAGGACCGCCTTTCTCACGCGCCTGGCAGATGATCTCCACCGGCCCCTGACCAACATTCTTGATGGCGCCCAGCCCAAACCGGATGGCGGGCGTCAGCCCGGGCCTGTCTTCAATGGCAAAATCCCAGGCGCTGGCATTCACATCCGGGGGCAGGACTTCCACACCCATATTGCGGGCATCATTGATGTAAAGAGCCAACTTTTCGGTCTCGTGCTTGGTGACCGAGAGCAGGGTGGTCATATATTCAGCCGGGTAATGCAATTTCAGAAAACCGGTCTGGACGGCCAGCACACCATAGTCGGCTGCGTGAGACTTATTGAAGCCGTAGCGGGCAAACTCTTCCCAGTCGGTAAAAATGGCCTCACCGGTCTCCCGGGGGATGCTCCTGGCAGCGGCCCCCTCCACGAACTTCAGGTGATGCTTTTCGATATCATCTTTTTTCTTCTTGGAAATCGCCTTGCGCAAATCATCCGCTTCTGAGGGGGTATAGCCAGCCAGTTCAACGGCGGCGCGCATGATCTGTTCCTGGTAAATTGGGATTCCGTAGGTGTCGCAGAAGATCGGCTCCAGGAGAGGGTGGCGGTATTCCACTTTCGACTCACCGTGCATCCGGGCGATGTAATCGGGGATGAACTCCATCGGGCCCGGGCGGAAGAGCGCCACCATGGCGATAATGTTATCGAGTGAGCGGGGCTTCATCTGCACCAGCCACTTGGTCATTCCCGAACCTTCCAACTGGAAGACGCCCAGGGTATTACCCTCGCCCAGGAACTTATAGGTGTCCGGGTCGTCGGTGGGGATGTTCCCAAGGGTGTATTTCACGCCTTGACGCTGCTCGATCAGGCCGCAGGCGCGCGCCATGATTGTCAGGGTGGCCAGGCCAAGGAAATCCACCTTGAGCATCTTGAGCTTTTCGAGGATACCCATCTCGAACTGGGTGACGGTCTTGATGGGGGTCTCTTCGGAATTGCTGGTGGGACGATGGAGCGGCAGGTACTCGACCAGGGGCTTGTCCGAGATGACCACCCCGGCGGCATGCGTCCCGGCATTGCGAACCACACCTTCCATTTTGGCGGCAGTGTCGATCAACTCGCGCAGGTGGTCTTCGGACTGGTAGGCTTCCTTAAGGGCCGGCAGGCCGTTGAAGTCATCGGCAATGATATCCCGCAGCGGGACGGCCTTGGAGGGAACGTTCGGCACGGTCTTGGCAACCCGGTCCACTTCGGGGAGCGGGATGTCCATCACCCGGCCGACATCCCTCAGGGCGGCGCGTGCCCCCAGAGTTCCGAAGGTGACGATCTGGGCCACCTTATCCTGCCCATATTTCTTGACGGTATATTCGAGCACATCCGCCCGGCAGTCATCACGGAAGTCCAGGTCAATATCGGGCATGGAGATGCGCCCCGGGTTGAGGAAACGCTCGAAGAGCAGCTCATGGCGGATCGGGTCCACCATGGTGATGTCAAGGGTGTACGCGACAATCGAACCATTTCCAGAGCCGCGCACGTTGTACCAGATGTCCTGCAAGCGGGCATACCGGCACAGGTCCCAGACGATCAGGAAGTAAGCGTCGAAGCCCATCTTGTGGATGACACCCAACTCGTAGTCGAGGCGGGTCTGGACCTCTTCGCTGCCGGCCGCTTCACCGTAGCGGCGCTTTGCCCCCTCCTCGCACAAAGACCGCAGGTAGGTCTCGGCCGTTTGTCCTTCGGGAACCTCGAACTGAGGCAGGCGGTAGTCCTTGACATCCAGGTTGACATTACAGCGTTCGGCAATTAACAATGTGTTCGTGAGCGACTCAGGCACCTCGGCGAACAAGCGGGCCATTTCCTCTGGGGAACGCAAATAGTAGGATGGATCGGTCATGCGCATCCGGTCGGGGTCGGAGAGCAGCGCCCCGGTCTGGATGGCGAGCAGAATATCCTGGTACTTGGCGTCTTCGGGGTTGATGTAATGGGCATCGTTGGTGGCCACGTATCGGGCCTGGTAATGCGCGCCCAGATCCATCAGTGTGCGATTGACCTTCTCCAGGTCGGGCACGTCGTGCTGCTGGAGCTCTAAGAAGAAATTGTCCTTGCCGAACAGGTCGTAGTACCAGTCGAGCGACCGGCGGGCGACCTCCACCTGACCCTGGCGGATCAGGCGGGGCACTTCTGCCGACAGGCATCCGGATGTGCAGATGAGGCCTTCGGTGTGTTTGGCGAGGAAATCCTTGTCTATGCGGGGAAAATAATAGAATCCTTCCAACTGGGCGGCCGAAGCAATCTGAAGCAGGTTCTTATAACCGGTTTCGTTCTGCGCCAGGAGCAGCAGATGGGAGGAACGACGGTCCTCCTTGGGGTCATGCTCTTTCATCGACCGGGCGGAGAGATAGGCTTCCAGACCGATGATGGGTTTGATGCCGGCCTCCCTGGCGGTGTTATAGAACTCTATTACGCCAAACATGGTGCCATGGTCGGTGATGGCCAGGGCAGGCATGTTCATTTCCCTGGCACGCTTGACCAGCTTCTTGATGTTCGAGAAGCCGTCCAGCAGGGAGTATTCGGTGTGGACGTGCAAGTGGGCGAAGGACATGGGCGCTATTTAAACGTTAAATACTCTCAACATTAACAGAATCTACGGCGCATCAGGAAATGAGAAAAAAGGTCGTAATAGATACTGCGCGATTATAGCACGGCTGTCTGGCTTAAAGATTCTGTGGAGAAGAGAGCAGCAAGCGAAAAATTTTGAATCAAACAGGAGCCGCCCCGTCCGGTAGTCGGGGCGGTTATTATATTTCACGAAAGCCATGTTTCCAGCGGGTAAATTTACACGCGGCAGGCGGATGCCTTCCCGCCTTCGGCGGCCACCCACGGGTTACCGGCACCGAATCTCTTTGAAATCGTCAATTCCCATCTGGCTGCCCTCACGGCAACCGTCCGAGCAAGGTTGTCGCCTCGGATTGCACTGCTGCGCTGGAAGGAGCAGCGCCGCCCTTGACAACGTCACTGAAGCCAAAGAAGATGGTGCCCTTCAACACGCCAATTGCGCTGCCATTGAGAGCGATCCCTTCGACATTGGCGCTCAACTGGCCCATGGTAGGTCCATCCGCAAAGTTTGGCAATTCGGTCACGTTGAGACCGCCACTCGCCAGCTGTTGCGCACTCGCTTGAAGCAAGGCCAAAAAGTCTGCTTTATCCGCTTTCGCCGTGGCCAAGTCCGGAGCCTGGGCAACTTCCACCATGAAAACATTCGCGGTCTCGGAACCATATGTGCAGATCTTCCCTCCGCCAGAGGTGGTTTCTTCCATGCCTGGTCCGAACGTTTCGCCGGCGTACACTGACGCCTCCTGACTATCGATTAACTGGCAAGGGTCAAGCGGGTCAAACGACCCCGAAGCACCCGCCTGCTGTTGCACGCTCGTTGGTGCCGGAGTGGCTGTTGGAACAGGGATGTTGATTGAAGCAAGGACGGTGGTTGGAGCAGGAGTGCTGGTTGAAGCACTGCACGCGGAGAGCAGCACTGCAAAGGTCAGTACAGAGATGCCAAATAATATATGAGGAAGGTTAATGCTACGATTGAGTCTTTGATACAGAATGGCACTAGTGATGCGGTATCCGCCAAGTAAAGTCGCCTGAATTTTATTGTCCATTGAGATTCTCCTTAATGTGTAACAATTCGTGATCCGGAAGGCAGGGAAGCAGATTGCAATGGAGGCCTTTTACAAGCAAATCTGACCAGGAGCTTAGCTTGTTTTCAATTACAGTGGTTACAAACTCGAGGGAAAATAAATAAATTTCTCCCGTAAAACAAATTGCGTCCTGGATGAATTGCTTTGTGAGCAAGCAATTATTATATTTTGGGTATATTTTATCATATATATAACAATCCTTCATCGAAATACATAGTACATTTGTAGGAATCGCCACGACATGGGTAAAAACAAGTTTATTTCTCTTTCGTATCGAAGAAAAAATACCCGATTGAATTAACAACCTTCAAACTCTCATCATCTATCCCCTGGTTTATAATAAAGAAAAACCACCAGGAGAACCCAAATGTTGTGCCTTTACAATACCCTCACCCACAAGAAAGAAGAATTCCAGACGCTCGAGCCGGATGTGGTCAAGATGTACGTATGCGGCCCGACCGTCTATTCCGACGCACACATTGGGCACGCCATGTCAGCCATCGTTTTCGATGTGGTGCGGCGCTACCTGGAATACCGCGGCTATTATGTCCGCTACGTGATGAACTTCACGGATGTTGACGACAAGATCATCAACCGCGCCAAACAGAAGGGCGTGGATCCCCAGGTACTGGCAGAGACCTACATCCAGGCTTATCGCAAGCACCTGGAAGATCTGAACGTACTGACTGCCACGGCCAACCCACGCGCCACCCAGACGATGGACAAGATCCAGGCGATGATCCAGGGCTTGATCGATAAAGGCTTCGCCTACCCGGCCAAAAACGGCGACGTCTACTTCCGCATTACCAAGGATCCTGATTACGGCAAGCTCTCCGGCCGCAAGATAGACGAGATGCAGGCCGGGGCGCGCATCGAGATCGAGCAGGAAAAAGAGCACCCGATGGATTTCGCCATCTGGAAGGCCGCCAAACCCGGCGAACCTGCCTGGGAATCAGCCTGGGGCAAGGGGCGGCCCGGCTGGCATATTGAGTGCTCGGCCATGAACCTGGCCATCCTGGGCGAGCAGATCGACATCCATGGGGGCGGCAACGACCTGGTCTTCCCGCACCACGAGAACGAGATCGCCCAGAGCGAGGCCTTCACCGGCAAACAGTTCGCGCGTTACTGGATGCATAATGGTATGTTGCAGTTGCAGGGCGAGAAGATGTCCAAATCGATCGGGAATCTGGTGACGATCGACGATTTCCTTTCCCGTCACGAGGCGGATGCCCTGCGCATGATGATCCTGAACGGATCCTACCGCGCCCCGCTTTCTTACTCGGATGACATCGTCGATGCAGCCGAGCGCGGCCTGGACCGCTTGCGCTCCGCCTTGAAACCAGCCCCGGGCAATGCGCCGGGTGCATCCGTGGATGTGCGCGCCGCGCTTGATCAGCAGACCGAGACGACCCAGCAAACCTTCGTGGACGCCATGGACGATGACTTCAACACTTCCGGCGGGCTGGCGGCGCTCTTCGAGCTGGTGCGGTCGATCAACACTACCCGGGATTCCGGCGCGACGGATGCCCAACTCAAGCCCGCCCAGGAGACCATGCACACTCTGACAGGCGTGCTGGGCCTGCGCCTGGGCGAAAAGAAAGCCTTCGGTGGTGAGACTGATAAGTTCATCATGCTTCTTGTGGAAGTGCGCAGTGAGGCGCGCAAGCAGAAGAACTGGGCACTATCGGACCTTATCCGCGACCGGCTGAAGGAATTGGGGGTGGCCATCGAAGACAGCAAGGAGGGTACCACCTGGCATTGGGCATGATAAATGTCCCCGACACAACAAGCGTGTCTCGAAAAGTACTCTACGAAAACAAGAAATCATTAAAACTTCCGGGACCCCAGGCGCGGAAGTTTTATTTTCCCTTGCTCCCGGCGGATCCGCGCCGCTCGCGTTGACAGCCCCCCTCCCAAACGGTACAATCAAAACACACCCATTCAAGGAGATAAACATGTTAAAAGAATTCAAGGAATTCATCATGCGCGGAAATGTTATGGACCTGGCTGTTGCGGTCATCATCGGCGGAGCCTTCGGAAAAATAATCTCCTCCCTGGTCAGTGACATCCTCATGCCCTTGATCGGCCTGATCATTGGAGGGATCGATTTCACCGGGCTGGCATTCACATTCGGAAATGCCAAGGTCACATACGGCAATTTCATCAATAATGTCATCGACTTCCTGATCATCGCCTTGGTAATCTTCCTGATGGTCAAGGGTATCGACAGCCTTAAGAAGAAACCCGCACCTGCCCCGGCAGCCGAACCCACCACCAAGGAATGCCCACACTGCTTCTCGACCATTTCCATCAAGGCCACCCGCTGCCCGAATTGCACATCTCAACTGTAGAGAACAGAAAATAGAAAGAGGAGAACAGTTGCATGTGCCTGTTCTCTGCTCTCATCTCTCGACCAATCTCTACTCTCTACTCATCCGCTCTCCCATCATGGATTTCCTCGATAAACTTAACCCCCAGCAGCGCCAGGCGGTAACAGTTGGCGCCGGTCCCGTTCTGGTTTTGGCTGGACCCGGCTCCGGTAAGACGCGCGTCCTGACCCAGCGCGTGGCTTATTTAATCGTCAACGAAGGCGTGCGTCCCTACCAGATGCTGGCCGTCACATTCACAAACAAAGCCGCCCGTGAAATGGGCAACCGGGTGCGTGATATGCTGGGGGAACTGGCCTCCGACGGTCTCTGGTTGGGGACTTTTCATTCCATTTGCGCCCGCCTGCTGCGACGGGAATCGGAAAACCTGCCCTTCGATGCCAGTTTTGTCATTTATGACGACGATGATCAGCTGCGCGTGGTCAAGGCTGCCATCCGTGACCTGAACCTGGACGAAAAAACCTATCGTCCCCTTTCGGTGCACGCGGCTGTCTCACACGCCAAGAACGAACTGATCTTCCCTGAGGAATATCCTGTCCAGACCTATCGCGACGAGGTGGTGAAACGGGTTTACAAACGCTACCAGGAATTATTGAAACAAAATAATGCCGTGGATTTCGATGACCTGCTGTTATGGACCGCACACCTGCTCTCCGAATTCCCGCCCGTGCGCGAGAAATATGCCCGGCGCTTCCGGCAAGTGCTGGTGGATGAATTCCAGGACACCAACTTTGCCCAATATGTGCTGCTGAAACACCTGGCCTCGGGACATCATAACATCTTTTGCGTAGGAGACCCGGATCAATCCATCTACCGCTGGCGCGGTGCGGACTATCGCAATGTCCAGCGCTTCGAACAGGATTTCCCGGATGCACAGGTCATCCTGCTCGAGCAAAACTACCGTTCGAAGCAGACCATCCTGGACGCTGCCATGGCAGTAATCGACCGCAATCCGCACCGCCGCCGGAAGAACCTGTTTACCGAGCGCGGCGCAGGCGACAAAGTCACTTATTTTGAAGCCCTCGACGACTACAGTGAAGCGGCCTTCGTGGTGGATACCATCACCAATCTGGCAGCTGGCAGGAAGGTCGACCCGGGCGACTGCGCCGTGATGTACCGCACCAATGCCCAATCCCGCCTGTTGGAAGAAGCTTTTCTGCAAGCCCGCCTGCCCTACCGCCTGGTCGGGGCGCAGAGATTCTACGGACGGCGGGAAGTCAAGGATATCATTGCCTACCTCCGGCTGGTGCACAATCCTGCTGATGAGATCTCGCTTGACCGCGTGATCAACCTGCCACCGCGCGGCATCGGCGAGAAGACCGTCCTGGCGCTGCACACCGCCGGACGCTCTGCGACCACATCCCCATCGGTGGTCCTGATGGATCTGGCAAGGGGGGATGCTTCGCCCTTCTGGGCACTGTTCACTGGTCGCGCCGCACTGCCGCTGGCGGACTTCGGCGCGCTCCTGTCAAACTGGCGGGCCGAGGCGCCGCGCCTTACCGTCACAGAACTGTTTGACCGAGTTCGTCAAAGACATCCATTATAAAGAATACATTGACGACGATACCGAAGAAGGCGCCGAACGCTGGGAAAACGTGCAGGAACTGCGCCGGTTGACAACCGAGTACGAGGAGCGCACCTTGACGGATTTCCTTGAAACGGTTGCGCTCATCTCCGACCAGGATACACTGACCGAAGGCAAGAATGCCCCCACTTTGTTGACCCTGCACGCCGCCAAAGGCCTTGAGTTCAGGGCCGTCTTCATCGTCGGCCTGGATGATGGGATCCTGCCGCACAGCCGCTCCTTTGACGATCCGGAAGCAATGGAAGAAGAACGCCGCCTGTTTTACGTGGGAATCACGCGCACCGAGGACCGGCTCTACCTGTTGCGGGCCCTGCGCCGCGGTGGGCGCGGATACAGCGAGGAGACCATCCCATCCCGGTATCTGGACGACATCCCACCCGAACTTCTTTCTGGTAAATCACGCGGCGAACGTTCATTCCGCACAAGCGTGCGCAGCCCCACCCCGGCCTGGCTGCAAACGGACCCGGTACATGCTGCAGTCACGGAGGCAAAGTTCAGGGCCGGGATGCGGGTGATTCACCCCACCTGGGGCGAGGGAATGGTTTTGAACAGCCGGCTCCAGGATAATGACGAAACCGTGGACGTAGTATTCGAATCGGTCGGGATCAAACGCCTGGCCGCAAGCTTGGCAAAATTAACTGTGCTGAAAAGTGAGAAGTAGGAAAGGAATCCCGCATGCTCAAGAACCTTCCCACCACCCCCGAGGCTCTGATCACCTGGTCCTGGGATGAGATCGAGCCGTATTATCAAGAACTCGAATCCCGCCACCTCACCGATGTTAATGAAAATAACTGGCTGGCAGACTGGTCAAGCGTAAGCGAATGCATCGACGAACTATACGCGCGTCTTTCGGTGGCAACCTCCGTCAATACTGCCGACAAGGAAGCCGATCAGCGCATGAACAAATATCTCGATGACATCTTCCCAAACGTCATGGAGGCCGAGCAGAGGCTCAAGAAAAAATTGCTCTCCAGCCAACTCGAACCGCCAGGTTTCGAGATCCCGCTGCGCAATCTGCGCGCCGAAGCGGACCTGTTCCGCGCCTCCAACCTGCCCCTGCTGGCCGAACAACAAAAACTGGCCATCCAGTACGACAAAATCCTTGGCGCCCAGACAGTCAGTTGGGAGGGCAAGGAAATTACTTTGACCCGCCTGGCCATGAATTTTCAGCAACCCGACCGGGAACGACGGGAAAAGGCCTGGAAACTCAAAGCGAGGCGCCAGCTTGAGGATGTGGATGCCATTAACCACCTATGGGTGAAATTCATGGATGTATGTGCCAGGATCGCCGCAAATGCCGGTAAACCCTCCTTCCGCGAGTACGCATGGAAGCAGAAATTGCGCTTCGACTATACTCCCGCAGACTGCAAATCCTTCGCGAGTGCCATCGAACAGGTGGTCGTCCCGGCGGCAACCAGGATCTACGAGAAACGCAAAAAATCCCTCGGCCTTGACACGCTCCGTCCGTGGGACCTGGTGGATGGCTGGTTCAGCCGTCCCGCGCCTCCTGCCAGCGCATCGACCCTCAAACCATTCGCATCCGTTGACGAACTCAAGCAGGGCATCTCGGCCATTTTCCACAGGTTGGACCCGGTTCTGGGTGGTTATTTCGATACCATGCTGGCAGATGGTCTGACCGACCTGGCGAACCGCAAGAACAAAGCCCCCGGAGCGTATTGCAACTCCTACACGTCCATCCGTAGGCCGTTTGTCTTTGTAAACGCCGTTGGCATTAACGAAGACGTGATGACGACACTCCACGAATCCGGCCACGCGTTCCATGTCTTTGAGACGGCCCGAATTCCTTACATCCAGCAACTGGCTGTACCAATGGAATTTTCCGAAGTGGCTTCAATGGGCATGGAACTGCTGGCTTCACCGTTCCTGACGAAACAGGACGGCGGCTTTTATTCGGAGCCGGATGCGGCGCGTGCCCGCATTGAACATCTCGAAGGGATGATCCTGTTCTGGCCCTTCATGGCCGTGGTGGACTCGTTCCAGCAATGGGTGTACGAGAATCCCACGGATGGCACGCATCCGGCTGCCTGTGATGCCAAATGGGGCGAACTTTGGGACCGTTTCCTGCCCGGGGTGGATTGGAGCGGTCTCGAAGAGATCAAGGCAAGCGGCTGGCACCGTAAGCTCCACATCCATCAGGTACCTTTTTATTATGTGGAGTACGGGCTGGCCCAGTTGGGCGCAGTCCAGATCTTTGGCAATGCACTGCAAGACCAGGCCGGTGCGTTGGCGTCCTATCGCAAAGCACTTTCCCTGGGTGGCACTGCGACCTTGCCTCAATTATTCGAGGCCGCTGGAGCCAAATTTGGTTTCGACTCTGCCATTCTAAAAAATGCCGTGGACCTGATGGAAAAGGTCATCGGCGAATTGGAAGAATAAATTTAAAAGTACATAGATTTTGGGATACCTCTGGAGGTGCTATGGATTACATTCGTTTAGGTAAAAGTGGACTCAAAGTCTCACGCCTATGCCTTGGCATGATGACTTATGGCTCTTCTAAATGGAGGAAGTGGGTGCTGGATGAAGCGCAGGCGCTGCCTTTCGTCAAACGCGCCCTGGAGGCCGGGATCAACTTCTTCGACACTGCGGACGTGTACTCGACCGGTTCGAGTGAGGAAGTGCTCGGCAATACCTTGCGGGCATGTGGGGTCAAGCGTGAGAGTGTTATCGTTGCCACCAAGGTCTGCAACCCAATGAGCGAGGATGTCAACGATCGCGGCCTGTCACGCAAACACATCCTGGACTCAATCGATCGGTCCCTGCACCGTCTAAAATTGGATTATGTGGACCTGTACCAGATCCATCGCTGGGATTATGCCACCCCCATTGAAGAGACAATGCAGGCATTGAACGACGTGATAAGTTCGGGCAAGGCCCGCTATATCGGCGCCTCGTCCATGTTCGCCTGGCAGTTCGCCAAAGCGCAACACGCCGCCGACCTGCACGGCGGGAGACGTTTCGTCTCGATGCAAAACCACTACAATCTAGTCTATCGTGAAGAAGAGCGTGAGATGATACCGCTCTGTATCGACCAGGGCATCGGCCTGATTCCGTGGAGCCCAATGGCACGCGGCTTCTTCGGCGGCAACCGCTACAAGCAGGGCGGGGGTGAAACAGTGCGTGCACAGACTGACGAATTCGCGGGAATGCTGTATTACCGTCCGGAAGATTTCAGCGTTGCCGAACGCACCTGGGAGGTTGCAAGAGCACACAATGCAACCGGTTCGCAGATTGCGCTGGCCTGGAACCTAAGCAAGCCCTACATCACTGCACCCATTATCGGTGCGAGCAAGCTGGAGCATCTCGACCAGTCCATTGCCGCCCTGGAAATTAAACTTTCACCCGAGGAAATCAAAAGTCTCGAAGAACCATACCAGCCTCATCCCGTGCTGGGGCATTCGTAGAAAAGGAGGGTGTTTCCCATGGACTGGAAATTGCTCTGGCAAATCTTCTGGCTCTTCACCAAAGTTGCCATGTTCTCATGGGGTGGCGGACCAGCCTCCCTGGGGCTCATGCAGCGCGAAGTTCTCGCGGCGGGCTGGATATCTCCGGAAGAATTTGCCGATGATATCGCCCTGAGCAATGCCCTGCCCGGACCGACCGCTCCGCAGGCTTCCGCTTATGTGGGTTATAAACTGGCAGGATGGCCGGGGGCGATTACCGCAGCAGCCGGGACGGTGGTTCCAGCCACCCTATTGATGCTTATCCTGATCATTGGCTTCTTCAGTATTAAAGACAACTTGTATATGAAAGCTGCAATCCAGGGAGTTCGCCCGTTCGTGGTGGGCTTGCTGGCCTGGACAACCTATCAGATGGCAACAGCCGTTTTTGTATTGGACAAGCAGGGATTGGGCACTTCACTTGCACAAAGTTGGGACAGGTGGTTGATTGTCCTGGGAACCTTCCTGCTGCTGACCTTCACGAAGATCAGTCCCATCTGGCTGGTGCTGGCAACTGCAGGAATCGGGTTGATTTTCTTTCGTTGATACGCACGATTCGGATTTCCACGAAAAAGGCTGTAAAATAGGGACATGTCCAACACATTGAAAATCGTCATACCGACTGCCGGATGGGCCACCCGGGTACGCCCTCAAACCTGGTCCAAACCCAAACCTCTGGTCGGTGTGGCAGGTCGGACCACCCTGGATCACCTGCTGGACACCTTCCACAGCGTGCCGGACCTTTCAACCGGCTCCAGCCGGCGCCCTGAGACTGCAGAGTATGTCATCATTCTGGGTCCTTTCCTGGGCGAGACACAGATCCCTCCCTACATGAAAGAGCATTACCCCGATTACAAAGTCCATTACGTTCTTCAGTCGGTGATGCGCGGTCAATCCGATGCACTCTGGTTGGCACGCAATTATCTCACCGGACCTATGATCATGTGCTTTTCTGACACTCTGATTGAGACAGATTACTCTTTCCTGGAAAGCGAAAAAGCCGGGGGAGTGGCCTGGGTTAAAACCGTCCCGGACCCGCGCCGGTTTGGAACAATAGAAGTGGACAAGGATGGCTGGGTAACCCGGTTGATTGAGAAGCCGAACTCGCCCGAAAACAAGCGGGTGGCCGTGGGTTGTTATTATTTTCACGAAGGCCGCGATCTTGTTTCTGCCATAGAAGAACAGATGAAACGCAGGAAGTCCTTGAGAGGCGAGTACTTCCTAACAGATGCGATCAACATTATGGTGGAAGGCGGGTTAAAAATGCGCACCCAGACCACAAATGTCTGGTTGGATGTAGGCACGATTGAGAACATACTGGAGACCAACCGTTATCTACTGGAACACGGGCGTGATAACACTAAGAGCATCAACCGAAAAAATGTGATGATCATACCGCCAGTGTTTATTCACGAAAGCGCTACGATCGACAATTCGACGATCGGCCCGCATGCATCCATCGCTGCGGATTGTAAAATCACCAACAGTCGTGTGGAAGACAGCATCCTGGAGACCGGAGTGGTGGTGGATGCGGTAGTCTTGAAGAGTTCGTTTATCGGCCGGCAAGCACGGGTCCATGGGCGCTCCGCCGAATCCAAACCCATGGTGCTGAATATAGGTGACAACAGCTCCATCATTCTTAAGTAGTGTCATTATTATCTATGACGAGAATCAGCAGGCAAGGTGACAACCTGTCCTATTATATTTGCAGGATAGTCCTACAATATGGGTGAAGTCGTAGAATGCCACTCCGGGTTCACGTATGCGGACAAACCAATTGCCCTGACTTGGGAAGGCCGGCGACTGGAAATCGCGGATATCCTGGCCCAATGGACCAGCCCCGAGGGGAAACATTTCCGTGTACGCACAACCGACGGCAAAGTATTCGAACTTAAATACAGCCACTCAATGGATGATTGGCAAGTTCAACCAAATTAGGAGGTCGGATGCAGGAAACCTCGGATCAGCGGTATCTTTCGAAACGTGTGGTCGGGTTGAAGCCTTCGGGTATTCGTAAATTCTTTGACATCGCTGCCACGATGAAAGATGTCATCTCGCTTGGGATCGGTGAGCCAGACTTTACCACGCCCCAACCGATACTGAACGAAGGGGTCCGTTCGCTGCTGGCCGGTGAGACACATTACACAGGCAATGCGGGTAAGTTGGAACTTCGGCAGGCTGTCACGCAGCACCTGAAGCAAATATACGGCGTACGATACAATCCAGCCGACGAAATTCTAATAACGGTCGGCGTTTCGGAGGCGCTTTATCTCGTAATGAACGCACTACTCGACCCGGGCGACGAGGTAATTATCCCGACTCCCTGTTTCGTCTCCTACCAGGCCGAGGTTCTCCTGGCAGGCGGTGTACCTGTGGAAGTTCCCAGCCGGCCGGAAGACGATTTCCAATTGGATCCAGATCAGATCCGCTCGGCAATCACCCCGAGAACGAAGATCATTTTTATAGGTTATCCCAACAACCCGACCGGCGCAGTCGCATCACGCCAAGTTTTGATCGAAGTAGCAAAAATTGCCGAAGAATATAACCTGCTCATCCTCTCTGATGAGATCTACGACCGGTTGGTCTACAACCACCAGCATATCTGCGTCCCGGCACTGGATGATGCCACCCGGAACCGTACCATCCTGCTGGGCGGCTTCTCCAAGGATTATGCCATGACCGGCTGGCGCATTGGGTACGCTTGCGGACCAAGTGATATCATCAAGGGAATGGTGCGCATCCACCAATACACGATCATGTCCGCTCCAACAACCGCCCAGGATGCCGCCCTGATCGCCCTGACCGGAGGCGAGAAATACGTGCAGGAGATGTTGGCCGAGTACGATCGGAGACGCCGGTTGATCGTGGATGGTTTCAACCGGCTTGGCCTGACCACTTTTGAGCCGCACGGTGCGTTCTACGCGTTTCCCAAAGTGACCGCTTCAGGCATGGACGATGAAACCTTCGCCGAGAGGTTGTTGCGCGAAGAAAAGGTGGCGGTGGTGCCTGGTAATGCCTTCGGTCCCGGTGGAGAAGGTTTCGTACGCTGTTGTTATGCAACATCCTACGAGCAAATCGAAGAAGCCCTACATCGCATGGAACGGTTCATGAACCGGCACGGTTAATCTTGGCGGAAATACTACCTCGCTTCCTCGCAGAATTGGAGGTGATCCATGATCTTTCAGGCAGGGGTTGAGAATAATAGCGAAGGACGGTCGATAGCCTGGGCGTTGGAACATCCCGGCTGTTTTGCTTACGGCATTAACGCGGATGGGGCTGTCCTGAATCTGGAAGGTGCCCTAAGCAGGTATGCTGGCTGGATCCTGCGCCATGAGCCACGCACCTGGTTGAGCTTTGCCGACACGGAAATTGAAATCATCATCAACGGAACCTGGGATGTATATTACATCAACGATGACCTGGATAACGTCACAGAGGCGGATGGCTACAATATAAACTCCTTCTTTCCCTATGACTGGAAGCCGTTGACCGCGCTTGAGATCAAACATGGTCTGGATATGCTTTCATGGAGCCGGGATGATTTGCTTAAATCCGTGCTCGACTTGAGCCCGGAAAAACGGGACGCCACCTACCCAGGAGAACGGTGGAGCATCAATGGAATTCTGGGTCACGTCGGTGGGGCCGAATGGTGGTACCTTGACCGGCTTGGGCTGGCCTTTCCACGCGAACAGTTGCCGGAAGAGCCACAGACACGCCTGGAGAAGGTTCGCAAGCATTTCGCCTCCGCTTTATATACACTGGGTGGGGTGAAACAAGTCATCGGTGTGGATGGGGAGTTCTGGTCTCCTCGCAAGCTGCTGCGCCGGGCACTGTGGCATGAACGTGACCATACCGAGCATATCCACAAGTTGCTCTGATCGGGGGAACATACTGCACATTTCTCATTCGACAGGGGTTTCTCAAGGAGAATAATATGCAACCCCATTTGCTTGTCGCCCAATTGCGCTTCAGCCGGAGCGAATTCGTGCGCTGTCTGGAGGGCGTTTCCGATGAAGAGGCGGTCCGCCGGCTGGTGCCGATGAACTGCATCAGCTGGATGGTGGGGCATCTTGCCAACCAGGAGCACCGTTATTGGGTCATTGTTGCACAGCAAAAGAACATCGTGCCTGATCTCCACGAATTGGTCGGCTATGGCAAGCCTGCCAGCACCCCTCCCCTGGCAGAAATGTGGGCCGCCTGGAGGAAAGTTACGGCGGCGGCGGATACCTACCTGGACACACTGACACCAGAGAGCATGCAAGGCTTTCTATTGCGTGATGGGAAACCGGTTGACGAAAACACCGGCACATTGCTTTTACGGAACATCTATCACTACTGGTACCACACCGGGGAGGCTGCAGCTGTCCGCCAAATGTTGGGGCATACCAATCTCCCGGAATTTGTGGGCAATATCAACACAGTTGCCTACCGGCCGGAAGATTGACGACAGGCACAACCATCTGTCTCCATGCTTGAAAAATTAAGCACCTTCTACACAAACGGCGCCATCCGGCATACATTCGGCTATTATTTTCTGTTCATCTGCCTGGGACTTGACTCGGCCATCATCGGACCGACCCTGCCCGCCCTGGCTGGCCAGACGAACTCCCGGTTGGGACAAATGGGGTTGGTTTTTCTGGCCGGAGCCACCGGTTATACCCTGGGAACATTGCTCGGCGGGAGGGTTTTCGACCGGGTACGCGGGCATCCGGTGCTCGGGATCGCCCAGCTATTTACTGCTGTTTTTCTCTTTTTCATCCCACTGGCACCCTGGTTCTGGTTGTTACTGGCAATATTGGTCTGCAAGGGCTTCGCGGATGGTTTTGTAAACACAGGGGCAAACACTTTGCTGGTCTGGACACATGGAGAAAAAGTCGGTCCGTTCATGAACGGGCTGCATTTCTTCTTTGGTTTGGGGGCTTTTCTTTCCCCAATCCTTGTCGCACAGGTGGTTGGAACGGCAGGTGGCTATCGCTGGGCATATTGGGCATTGGCAGCTTTTTCGGCACTGGTCGGACTGCGCGTGTTGACCATGTCGGGAAGCCCTCCTCCTGGCCAGAAGCGCGGTAGTAATATGTCCCAGAACACCCGCGGCCCCTTACCGTATGCATTGGTCATCTCAGCCACGCTGTTCCTATTCTTCTACGTTGGCGCAGAAATCACCTTCGGCGGTTGGGTCTATACGTATGCTGTGACACTCAAGCTGGCCAGCGCAGCCGGGTCCGCGTACCTGACTTCGGCATTCTGGCTCGCGTTTACTGTCGGACGCCTGATTTCCATCCCGGCTGCAACCCGTGTAAAGCCAAAGCAAGTAATCCTGGCAGCCTTGCTGGGTTGTCTGGCCGTCCTGGTTATGGGAATCACCTTCTCGGGTTCCAGCATCGCCCTGTGGATGATGACAATCGGGCTGGGTTTTTGCATGGCACCCGTCTGGCCGACCGGGTTCACCCTGGCCGGACAGTCCATCAACCTGACGGGAAAAATCGCCGGTATGATCCTGCTGGGAGATAGCCTGGGCGGAATGGTACTGCCGACCCTGGTCGGTAAGGTCATCGAGGGCAACGGTCCAGGCGCCATGGTATATCTGGTATTCGGCAGTCTGGCATTGAATTTAATGGCTTTCGCGGCCATGCTGCGATTCCGCCCGGTTAAAACGCCATCAATTTTATAAAAGGAGGAGAGATGCCGGATTGGTTGGAGAAGGCCGTATTCTACGAGATTTATCCACAAACATTTTTTGACTCAAACGGTGATGGTATCGGCGACCTGCCGGGCATCCTTCAAAAACTGGAATACCTCAATTATCTGGGCATCAACGCGGTTTGGCTCAACCCATGTTTTGCCTCTCCGTTTCAGGACGCCGGATACGATATAAGTGATTTCTATCAAGTCGCACCTCGCTATGGGACAAACGCTGATCTGCACACTCTATTTACCGAGGCACGCCGGCTCGGTATCCGTTTCCTGCTGGACCTGGTACCAGGCCACACTTCGACGGAGAGTCCGTGGTTCAAGGAATCCTGCAAACCGGAACGCAATGCCTATTCAGACTGGTATATCTGGACCAATAGCATCTGGACCTGGAAGGCTCCGGGCGTGCAGACAGTCATCGGCTACTGCGAACGGGATGGCAACTACATCACAAATTTCTTCCACTTCCAGCCCGCCCTGAACTATGGATTTGCCAACCCCGACCCAAACCAGACCTGGCAGCAGCCTGTGGATGCTCCCGGTCCACAAGCCGTCCGCCGGGAGTTGAAGAAAATCATGAAGTATTGGCTGGACCTGGGCGCGAGCGGATTCCGGGTGGACATGGCCGGGTCACTGGTCAAGAATGATCTGGGCGATCGAGAGACAGCGCGGCTCTGGCACGAGTTACGCACCTGGCTAGATAGTGAATACCCCGAAGCCGTTCTCGTTTCCGAGTGGTCCAACCCCGGCGTGGCGATCCCGGCTGGTTTTCACATGGATTTCTTGTTGCCGTACGCCAGCCCCGGCTACCAGTCGCTTTTCCGTATCCCGCATGGTACGCAGGTTGAGCAGAAAGTCTGCAGCTTCTTCGATCAGAGCGGGCGCGGGAACATTCTCACCTTCCTGAATGAATACCTGCCACTCATTCAATCCACGCGCAGCCAGGGTTTCATCGCCATACCGAGCGGTAACCACGACACCACTCCACGCCTTGGCAATGGACGCACACCACGCGACCTGGAATTGGCCTTCCTTTTCCTACTGAGCATGCCCGGCGTACCATTCATTTATTACGGAGATGAGATCGGAATGCATTCCCCGGATGGAATAAAGTCCAGGGAAGGCGGATACGATCGTACCAGGGCGCGCACACCCATGCAGTGGGATGCCACTCCGAACGCAGGTTTTTCGACTGCTCCCAAGGAACAACTTTACCTGCCGGTTGAGGGGTCGCCCGACCGGCTAAGCATGGTAGTGCAGCGGGCAAACGCCGACTCGTTGCTAAACCATGTACGCCGACTGATTGCCCTGCGCCAGGCTCATCCAGCTCTCTGCGCCAGTGGTTCATTCGAGCCGGTTTATGCCGAGGCCGGTAAACTTCCGTTTATCTATTTGCGAAAGTCGGGGAACGAGAAACTCCTGGTGGTTCTCAATCCAGCCAGCCTGCCCTGTGAAGTTACGCTTGACATTTCGTTATCCGCCCGGTTCCCAGAGACGCTCTATGGCCAACCGGATGCCTTCACACGCGGCAGATTCAAAATGGCTGCTGCACCTGCCCGGAGTGTCGGGGGGCGTGTACATGATCGGGGAAGAATCTGAATTAATAAAACTATAAGAATGTTGTACTAAAATTATTTTACAAGGTCCCTTATAAGCCGTCAGAAAGACTGCACCTTGTGCCACAAGGAGAATTATTATGAGCATTCCTGACCTTCCAACTTTACCAGAAGTAAGTGGACAATCGAAAAGTGGCCTCAAATATCATATCCTGGGCACTGTCCAACAAACGCTGGCCGTGGAACTACAACCCAACCAGGTCGTTTATTCAGATGCCGGCGCCATGTCATGGATGACCACCACAGTAAACATGAGCACAAAGGCTGGCGGCGGATTGGGCGGCATGCTAAAACGCGCCGTTTCCGGAGCCACGGTATTCATCATTGATTTCGCTGCGACCGGCGCACCCGGACAGGTTTCCTTCAGCACCGATTTTCCAGGCAAGGTGCTGCCGATTGAGCTGGATGCCGGGCAGTCGGTGATCATGCACAAGCATGCATTCCTGTGCGCAGAGAAGAGTGTCGGGTTGGATGTCTTCTTCACTCGCAAGCTGGGGGCGGGTTTCTTCGGTGGTGAGGGGTTCATTCTGCAGAAACTGACCGGACCGGGTATCACCTACGCCGAACTGGATGGAGACGCGGTGGAATACAATTTAAAGGCCGGCGAAGTAATGAAAGTTGAGCCGGGCCACGTGGCCATGTTTGAGGCGAGTGTGGCTTTTGACATCCAGATGATCAAGGGCATCGCCAACATCCTGGCTGGTGGAGAGGGTCTGTTCCTTGCCACGCTCACAGGCCCGGGCCGCATCTGGCTGCACTCGATGACCGTCAGCAAGATGGCTCACCGGTTGATGGAATACATGCCTGCGAAATCAAACTCATAGAGCCAGCTCTTCAAAAATATATAGGCGTTTCATTCTGACAAATCAAGGCAGGGTATTCTTACTATCCGGCCTTCTTTACTGAGGAAAAAGCCCCTTATAAAAAGAATAGCGACGGTTTGCCGCTACTCTTCTGTTTTCCGATCAAGCCAGTTTAACGCTGACCGGCTGCTGGCGAATGCGGTAATTTCCGGTATTCGCCAGGACCTGCTCTGCCATCGCCTCCGGCACATCCACCAGGGAGTGCTTCTCCTGGATGAAAATCTTGCCAATGACTGAACCCGGGATATCGGCGTGGAAAGCAATCGTCCCGACGATGTCGTTCGGGCGGATGCCATGTTTTTTGCCCAGGTTGAGGCTCAAGCGCACCATCCCGCTTTCGTGCGAATGGTTGCCCGGTTCCTCGAAACGTCCACTTGGACGGCGTGTTTTGGATGTCTTGCCGCGTTCCCGGCGCGCCTGGACCAGCCTATCGGGCCGATGATCCAACACGAGGCTAATGGGAGCGATCGAACGCTGCTTTTCCTCACCGCGCGCCATTTTCAATGTGACGGCGGCAATCTCCAGGGGATCATGCCCGGCGGCAACCAGACTTTCGACCAGTTCGCGTTCCCGCCGGCAGCGTCCACGCTGGAGCCAGACTTTCACCAGATTCATCAGCCGTTCCTCACGGTGCACCAGGATATCGTCCTCAGTCGGCAGGTCAGCGCGTTTAATTGACTGGTGGGCAAAGGCCTCCACCTGGCGCAGGAGGCGCTTCTCAGGCGGTGCAACCAATGAAATGGCGATGCCGGTTTTTCCGGCGCGACCCGTTCGCCCGATGCGATGGACATAAAGTTCGGGGTCATCCGGCAGATCGAAATTAATGACATGTGAAATGTCATCAATATCGAGTCCACGCGCTGCCACGTCGGTGGCTACCAGGACTTTGACCTGGTTCTTGCGGAACCGGTTGAGGGTCCGTTCGCGTGCGTCCTGGTTCAGGTCCCCATTCAAAGCTTCAGCGGTAAAACCACGCGCCGTCAATGCGTTGGCCAATTCCCCGGTAGCGAGGCGTGTACGCACGAAGATAAGGGCGCTGGTGATTTCTTCCATTTCGAAAATTCGTGTCAACGCAGCCAGTTTATCCTTGCCATTAACGATATAACAACGTTGCTGGATGGCAGCCACTGTCACCTGCTCGCGCTGGATGGTGACAGGTTGTGGGTTGTGCATGTACCGGTCCGCCAGGCGGCGGATGGGGCCTGGCAGGGTGGCAGAGAAGAGGGCGGTCTGGCGCTCAACCGGGGTTTCGGCGAGAATGGTCTCGATATCATCGATAAAACCCATGGAAAGCATTTCGTCAGCTTCATCGAGAACAACAGTCTGCACGCGGCCCAGGTTAAGGCAATTGCGTTCAAGCAGGTCGAGCATGCGGCCGGGGGTGCCTACCACCACATCCACGCCCTGGTTGAGGCGGGTGATCTGCGGACCGTACGGCTGACCGCCATAGACGGCCAGGACGCGCACGTCAGAGAATTGACCATACGCACTGAAGGCCAGGGAGACCTGCAGAGCCAGTTCACGCGTGGGACATAACACCAGCGCCTGGACGTGTTTCTGGCCTGTTTTGAGGTTGTTCAAAATTGGCAGGGCAAAAGCGGCGGTCTTGCCGGTGCCAGTTTGCGCCTGTCCGATCACGTCCGCGCCGCCCAGCATGAGCGGGATGATGGCAGACTGGATGGGTGTGGGTTCGGTGTATCCAACCTCAGAGACGGCCCGCATCAACTCGGGACGCAGATCGAGGGTGATAAATTCTTCGGTCATCAAAACTCCTGTATTGCCTGTGCAAGCGCGAACAAAGAAAAACAAGCCAGCCCCTCACGAAAGTGGAGACAGCTTAATAGAACCTTTTCACGATGGCACCTAAAAGGCTGTTTTGATGACCCCGTCCCCCTGCCCCGCGGAGTTTTCCCGCGGGACCTGTCCCATTGCCAGATTGGGTCGGGGCTTCCTCGCGGAAGCGTCGCATCTGGCAACAAAAAAGCCCGATCTGGTTTCCATCGGGCATGCTTCGGTAGTGATCAAAACAATTCCCTGAAACGTCCGCTCCGGTTGGAGCGCGGCGGATAGTATACCATGAATTTAGGGGAGTGGAGGAATTTGAGATTAAGGATTGATGAATGATATTTGGGAGAGATAATGCACGCTAAAGTGAAGGACATCTTCTGTTCGGTATATGGACATGGCTTCAAGCGAATTCTCACCCTGGACAGGCACGGCAGCAGATAAACCACATGGCCAGATGAAGTCGTACGGTGGTTGAGCCACCTCTCTCTTGTAGCCGGCCAAAAACCGGGCTACAATAGCCCCAATATGAATATTGCTTCCAGTCCCCTCCTGGTTGTCGAAGACTCCCCGAACGTTCTCGAATTGCTCGAAGTCACCCTGCGATTCAAGGGCTACACGGTCATTACCGCCCGGAATGGCCTGGAAGCGCTGGAGCAAGTGAACAAGGAACACCCCGCCCTGGTCATCACCGATATCCTGATGCCAATTATGGACGGATATGCCCTGGCACATAGACTGCGCAGCGACGCGAAGACGCGCCACATCCCGATCATTTTTCTTTCCGCCGCATACGTCTCTCCCGAGGACAAGCAGTTCGCCATCAGCCTGGGGGCTGTGCGATTTCTTGAAAAGCCGATCAATACTGAGGAATTCCTGTTGACCGTGGCCGAACTGCTCACCGAAGGCCCTTTAACGACTCCCGAACCACTCGGCGAGCGCGAATTCTATTCCGGTTACCGCGAACGCTTGGAACACAAATTGCGCCACAAGAACACCCAGATTTCCCGCACGGAACGCCAGCTTACCAGCCTGCCCGCCGACCAGCATCCGGCGTTCGAAGCCCTGCTCAAGCAGACCAGGAATGACCGCGATGAAATCCAGGCAGAACTAAGCCAGATTAATAAAATTTTGGACGGATACAAGCGTAATTAACCATGTCTCCCATACTTTCGGACCTCGAACGGCTGGCCCACCAGGCCGGTGAAATTCTGCGCCTCGGCTACGAACACGAGCATCAGGTGGACTACAAGGGAGCCATCGACCTGGTCACCGAAGTGGATCACCAATCGGAAGGGCTTTTGCTCGCCGAAATCCAGCGCCTTTTTCCAGGACACCAGATCGTATCCGAGGAAATCGGACTGGTTCCCGGCCGCCTGGGCGACCAGTGGTATGTGGACCCGCTGGATGGCACGGTTAATTATGCCCACGGCGTACCCTTTTTCTCCATCTCGATCGCCTACGCCCACAACGCCATCATCACATTGGGCGTGGTCTATGATCCGATGCGGGACGAAATGTTTTCGGCCGAGCTCGGCCTTGGCGCCCGCCTGAACGGGCGCAGACTTCAGGTCTCGAAAGTGACCGAACTCCAGCGCAGCCTGCTCGTTACCGGATTCCCCTACGACGCCTGGTCCACGCCTCGCAACAACCTCGAGTATTATGGCCGTTTTGCCAAGCTGACACAGGGCGTGCGTCGCCTGGGCTCTGCCGCTCTTGACCTTTCCTACGTGGCAGCCGGGCGCCTGGACGGGTATTGGGAATTGAGCCTCAAGCCCTGGGATGTGGCAGCTGGTGGTCTGGTCGCATCGGAAGCCGGTGCCACCGTCACGAACCTGCAAGGCCAGGCCGATTACCTCACCCCGCCGTGTTCCCTTTTGGCAGCTCCACCCAGCCTGTATGCCAGGATGAAGGCTGTCCTGGATGAGAAAGGCTGATTTGCTTCAATTAATTTGTAATCCGAGGTCTCTTTGGAAGTCGCCGTAGCGCCGGGGTGTTAGGGTTGATGGCGGGGTGGGTGTTATAATTTTGCAAAGGTAATCAGACAGGAGAATGTCCATGGCAGACGCCCGTGTTGAAAAACTTGCTCAAATCCTGGTGGACCATTCCGCAGAAATCAAACCCGGCGACCGGGTTGCCATCGAAGCAACCACCGCCGCCCAGCCATTGGTACGGGCATTATGCGTCACCATCCTGGAACGAGGTGGGTACCCGCACCTGCTGCTGGACCTGCCCGACCAGGACGAGATCCTGTTCGCCCACGCCAGGGACGAACAATTGGATGCCGTCCCGACCTTCCGCAAACTGGCCTACGAGCAGTTCGAAAGCCGAATCCGCATCCATTCGGATACCAATCCGCGTGCCTTATCGGGCGTGGACCCTGCCAGGCAACGCAGGCGGCAGAAGGCCGTCTCCCCCATCCTGGAGACACAGATGCGGCGTGGCGCTGATCGCTCGTTCAAGTGGGTCACGACCCTCTATCCCACCGAAGGCTATGCCATCGAAGCCGAAATGAGCCTTAGCGATTTCGAGGACTTCGTCTACCGCGCCTGCCACGCCGACCAGGCCGACCCGCTGGCATACTGGCATAAGGTGGAAACCAGCCAGCAGAAGATCATTGACCGGATCGAGGGGCATGACCAGGTGGTCCTGCGTGGCCCCAACGTGGACTTGAGCCTCTCCATAAAGGGACGCAAGTACCTTAACGCCGCCGGCAAGATCAATATGCCGGATGGCGAAGTTTTCACCGGCCCGGTCGAGGATTCCATTAACGGTTTTGTACGCTTCTCCTATCCAGCCCTCTACAGCGGCGTGCTGGTGGAGGGCGTGGAGTTGACCTTCAACAACGGCAAAGTAACCCGGGCGCAGGCCGAGAAGAACCAGCCATTCCTGCTGGAAATGCTCGAATCCGACCCCGGGGCGCGTTACGTGGGCGAATTCGCAATTGGCACCAATTACGAGATCGACCGCTTTTCACACAATATCCTGTTTGACGAAAAACTGGGCGGCTCGTTCCACATGGCGCTGGGTGCGGGCTACCCCGAGACCGGCTCCCAAAATAAGAGCATCATCCACTGGGACATGATCTGCGGCATGCAAAAAGAGGCTGAAATACTGCTGGATGGGGAAGTCGTTTTCAAGAACGGGAAGTTCGTATTCTAAAAATCAACCCTGGTATATACTCTCTTTAATTGTAGTTGAATTGAAATAAATAATGGTGCCTGTATGAATGGGTACCATTATCAATAGGCAAGATCGACAACCCAGGGATATGAACTCAGCCCAAGCGCTGGAAAGAGCCCTCCTTCTCATTTATTATGCATTTTCTAACAACTCGCGCTTGTCTCGATTGACAAAGCCCCTATCCGCCTCGAGCCGATGCCGTGTACCCAAAAGGGTATTTTTTTTAAGGGTCTCCTTGCCATTGACGCAAATAACCCAGAGTCCCAAAAAGCAATGATGAAAGGCAAGCCAAGGATAGCCGGTTGAGATGAGTTGTTCGGTTCCCACATATTACAAGTCTTCTGCATCTTCATCCTTCGAATCATGAACAAGTTTGGTGTTCTTATGCTCTTTGTGACGAGGAATTTTTTCCTTAAAAAACAATCCTTCTTGTAAAGAGTTGACATCGCGCCTCAACCTCTTTGACATGCGATGTGCTGCTGTAATATCTGCTTCTGCCCACGCTATCCGATCAAGTATAGTTTTCAATCCCTCCGAGCGCTTTAGATCATTTAGAAATTTACGTGTTGCATCTATATGCGTATGAGCCAACGCGGCATTATTTACCACATCCTCTACGCTTTCTGAAATATTTAATAGCCTCATTTTTATAACTTTCTCTAATTTTGCTTTTTCACGATTAGTGATTACTGCATAAACCAGAGACAATACTCCAACCAAAAAACTAATAATTGCGAGGACGTCGTTCATAATGTTCCTTTTTTGTGTTGTTTAATTCCTCTGACATATAACAGACTATAGGTTTGGCCCAACCCCAGCGGTGAGACTGATGAGACCCCTTATTAATTGTCGCGTAATTCTGGCAAATAAAGCCGGCCTCTAAGGGAGCAAACGATGTTCACTGTGGACGAAATTGAGAGTCATTTCTTCTTCAACCGCGCTCTGGCTTTCATAAAGAATTCCTTATCTTTTTCGTAACAACTAAGAATCCACTCGATGAATTCACCACTATATTGAGGTGAGCCAAATTTGGGTTTGAAGTAAAACTCGGATTTATCATCCACTTTGTAAGCTTTTCTAATTGCGTATACATCATAAAAGTTGATAATCAAGTTATTGGGTAAGCATTCTCGAAGTCTTGTCACTACATCATTACGCCGAAAGGTGTGTGTTTGATTAGGATTTACCGCTATCATTTCACGAAAGACAGAGGGAACCGCTGGATCATTTGTATACCTGATAGGTGTTGCCCCTATATCATCCGAAAGCCGTACCGTAGGGGGCAGCACTTTGATCTGCGAGCTCCTGGGCGCTTCCGCAATCATCTGAACACTAGCAAACCATTTCTTTCGCTCTGTTTGTAGTTGTTGTTCAATTACATCCCGTAAATCATCTGAATTGCCTGGTTCACTTTTGGCTCCATGGCGAAAATAGACTGTGCCACGGGCAAATGCGATACCTGAGGTCGTCTTACCTGGAATAAAGTAAGCGCCTTCTTTCGTGAAAACCAAAGGCAGAGTCACGGCTCCAACTAATATTGCGGCTATGGTTGTTCCGTCCTTTTCGACAGATTTTAATTTCAAAATCAGCAAACTGTGATTGGGTGTACGTGTTTATCTTATCCGTGATTGTTGCGTGGTCTATTTCAAGGATTGGTTTTACGTCTATTCCAGATTGATTTTCATTCTTGTCTACACCAAAAATGATAATTCCTCCACCTGAGTTAGCCATAGCCACGATAGACCTAACCATCTTCTCAAGCCAGTCTCGCTTTGACGTGGGATCGAATGATTGTTTGAACTCGACCTGTCTCGACTCTCGTTTTGCTGTCAAAGCTTTCATCAAAAGGTTCATAATATTCATCTTTAATTGCGCACAAAAGTTTGGCTCAACAGTGAGACCGGCGAGACTTGCCCCATTTTCGAGCCAATCGTCGCAAATCCTGCCGGTTTCAGAGTGGCGTAGCCGACATCTGCTTGAGTCGTTGCTGGATTGCGCCTTAGAATAAATTTGATAAAGGATAATGCAAAATGCCTTCCTGAGAAGCTTTATCGATTTTTGCCTGCAATCCATCAATCAAACTCACCCGACCTTCTAACAGTAAAGTAAGGTCATATCCATCCATCAAAATCAAGTTTGCTGGCCCTGCCTCACGTAAACGCTGAACAATATCAGAACGAAAACCTTGTACCGAAACGAAAAAACCTCTAGTACTTTCAATTTTTCTATCCACTTTGCCCTTGAATGCTAATAGGTCTTCCAATGTTGGAGACTCGTTTCGCCACCGAGCCTCAACTAGGTAATCAAAACCATCAAATGCAAAGAAACCGTCGATTTGCTCACCTTCTGCCCTATAAGATTTACGGTAACGTAATTCAAAAACAGCAAAAAGTTCGCTTAATAAATCCTCTAAACTGTATCCTCTCGCCTGATGATCAGAAGATGCAATCATTGAAGTGAATGCCTTATTAAGTCCAACTAATCGACGATCACGTTCTCTTGCTTTTTGAACTCGAACTTCAGAATCAGTAGCAATCCTTTGTGTTTGTTGCCTTTCTTCCTCGAAGACAATTTTTTGTTCATACGCGAGTTCTTTTAGCTTGCGGAGAGCTGCAAGCCCTGCATCCTTATCGGGAACTTCAGAATCAGGAAGAGTACGAAGCTTACACAATTCGGTCACGAGCCGTCTTTGAAGCAACCATCCTCCTTCGCCAATTCCCTCTAAATCGTCAATCAACAACCTTGCCATTTTGAATTTAGGCTCATGCTCGTACTTTAGGTAACTTTCCTCTGATATTCCAGCACGTGAAAACAAATCGAACAGGGGCTGTTTATACCAGAACGACCGCCCACATACTTCAATCAATGCGTTCTTTATCTCAAACGGTAAACGGTAAGTTGTCATTTATCAAACTCATTCATCTAATATCGCGCATCCAAACTATAAACTCGGTTCACAATCTCTATATAATTGCTTGTATCTAGCTCTTGGACTTTTTTTAATTTCGGCCGAAAACACCATCCTCACGCTACAGCCAGCCTCTTCCCAACCCTCACTGCTAAAACCACCTGTTCCTGATTTCATTATAGGGTTTTTCTCCTCTGAGTCAAGTACCTGTCAATCCAGGTCGATAACCGATTACTCTCCTTAGAATATTCTTTTATCCTTCTATTGCCAATTATCCTGACCCTCGTTTATAATATGCCCTCGCTACCGGGCGGGTAGCTCAGCTGGTTAGAGCACTGCTTTGACATAGCAGAGGTCGTAGGTTCGAGCCCTATTCCGCCCACCAGAAGAGGCCCCCAAGCGTGGGGCTTCTTTCAGTTAAAAATCAATTTCGACCATGAAATATATTGACCATTGGGACATTTTATACTAAAATACTCGTTATTATTATTCGACCCGGTAAAAGGAGAGCAAACATGTTTATTGATTTTCTAACCATCGTAATGATCAACCTGGTGGCCGGCAGCGTTCTGCTGGCCTATTACCTGTGGAAAGGCATGGGTCAACAGGATCAGCGCCCGTACGCGGCGGCTTTCTTCGTGACCGGAATGGTAGGCCTGATAACCGGCCTCCAACTGGCGTTTACCTGGCCTCTGCCGGGCAGTTTTAACGTTGGCTACGGCGATGCCACGACCCTCTTCGGCGTGGTTTTTCTTGGCGCGGCGATCTCCCTGTGGCAGGGGTGGAACCTGATCCCGGTCTCCATCTACTCATTCTTTGCCGGTATTGACGCCATCATCGTTGGCATTCGCCTTTATTCATTGAAAATGGGACAGGAACCTCTCCTTGCCGCGGTCGGTTTCATTCTGGCCGGACTGGGCGGCGTGGGCGCCTTCCCCTTCCTGCAATGGTTCAAGGGTAATAAAACGGTGCGCTGGATCGCCATCCTGGTGCTGCTTGCTTCGGCCGCGATCTGGGCCGTTACCTTCTACGGTGCACTCTGGGCCCACATGGCCAGCTTCGCAAAATGGGTTCCGTCGACCATGGCTACCCCGGCGGCCAAGTAATTCCAGCAAGGTGATTCGATCCAAAAACCGGGAAGGATGCCCTTCCTGGTTTTTTATTCCTGGCTGCGATTGCTTGACAAGGCTCCAAACCAGCATATAATACGCACACAATCTACAAACGCTAAGACCGGGACGAGTAAGCGGTTATCATGCCAACAGGCAGAGCAGGCCATCGAATGAGAGCCTTCTCAGGCAAGGCCGCCGAAAACCACCCGCGAGCGAGAACCTGAAAGCGGTCAGCAACCAGCCATCCGTGATTAAGGGAAACGGCCAGCCCCGTTATCGGCCCAAAGAGATATGTCACAGACCTTCATGGTCCGGGCATAATCTGGGTGGAACCGCGTGAGTCAACTCTCGCCCCAGGATGGGACGGGAGTTCTTGTTTTAAATCGGTGGACCGCTGCGATGGACAACGGTCGATCCCAATAAATCCCGGGTTTATCATCCATCCTCACTTAATGGAGGCAGAAATGTCTGATCAAAACGAACGCTACGAAGATACGCAACTCTACCGCATCCGCCATTCGGCCGCGCATGTCATGGCACAGGCTGTGCTGGATTTTTATCCGGATACCAAATACACCATCGGTCCGCCCATCGAGAATGGGTTCTACTATGATTTTGATCTGCCTCAGCCCATCGCCCAGGAAGATCTGGAAAAGATCGAGAAACGCATGCGCCAGATCATCGCGGGTGGACATCCCTTCGTAAGGAAGGTTGTTTCTGCAGAACGAAGCCCGCCAGGTTTTCAAGGACCAGCCTTACAAGCTGGAACTGATCGACGGCCTGGAAAAAGGCGGGCTGGACGAATATGGCAACCCGCTGGATGGTAAACCGGAAATCTCGCTCTACCAAAGCGATACCTTCACGGACCTGTGCCGCGGGCCGCACGTCGAGACCACCCGCCAGATCAACCCATCCGCCTTCAAGCTGATGTCCATCGCCGGCGCATACTGGCGCGGGGATGAGCACAACAAGATGCTGACGCGCATCTACGGTACGGCCTGGAAGACGCCGGATGAACTCAAGCAGTACCTGAAGATGCTCGAGGAAGCCAAGGCGCGTGACCATCGCAAACTGGGCAAAGAACTGGAAATCTATATTTATGACGAAGAAGTTGGCCCCGGCCTGCCGCTCTGGCTGCCGCACGGCGGCGTCATTATCGATGAACTGGAACGGCTGGCCAAGGAGATGGAAGAGCAAGGCCGGCTATGTGCGGGTACGGACACCCCACCTGGCCAAGGAAGACCTGTTCCTGCACTCCGGTCATCTGCCTTATTATGCCGAGAGCATGTACCCGCCCATGGAACTCGAGGGAACCAAGTACTACGTCAAGCCGATGAACTGCCCGATGCATCACAAGATCTATGGCTCGAAACCGCGCTCCTACCGCGACCTGCCCATCCGGCTGGCCGAGTATGGCACGTGCTACCGCTATGAAAAATCCGGGGAACTGTTTGGCCTGATGCGGGTCCGTTCGATGCAGATGAACGATGCCCACATTTACGTCCCCGAGGAATTGTTCGAGCAGGAGTTCATGGCGGTCATTGACCTGTACAAGAAGTACTTCGACCTGTTCAACATCGGCAAGTATGTCATGCGGCTTTCGCTGCATGGCAAAGAGGGCCTGGGTAAAAAGTACGTGGATAACGAGCGCCTGTGGCTCAAGACCGAAGACATGGTGCGGAACGCCATGAAGAATGGCAATGTCCCATTCGTGGAGGCTGCCAGTGAGGCCGCCTTTTACGGTCCTAAGATCGATGTGCAGATCTGGTCGGCCATCGGGCGCGAGTTCACCCTGGCAACCAACCAGGTGGATTTTGCCCAGCCGGGCCGCTTTAACCTCGTCTTCATCAACAAGGCCGGGGTTGAAGAGACGCCCCTGTGCATCCACCGCGCCCCGCTCTCCACGCATGAGCGCTTCATCGGCTTCCTGCTCGAGCACTATGCTGGTAATTTCCCGGTCTGGCTCAGCCCGGAGCATGCGCGCGTCATCCCGATCACGGATACCCAGAACGAATATGCCGAAAAAGTCGTGGCCCAACTGCGTGAGCAGGGTATCCGCGTTGTGGCAGATGTCAGCGCCCAGCGCATGAACGCCAAGATCCGCGACGCACAACTGATGAAAGTCCCATACATGCTGGTGGTGGGCGAGAACGAAGCCAGCGCCGGGCAAATCTCGCTGCGTGTGCGGGATGGCAGCCGTTCTGATAACATTCCGCTGGCCGAGTTCATCGCGCGCGCCAAGGACCGGATCGCCAGGCGTGCACCCGAGTTGTAATCCTGAATAAATCCTAAAAGGGAAAGACGAATATCGATTCCTTCTTATTCGTCTTTCCGCATTTTATTGACGATTCCTCCGACTTCATGGTATCATCAGCCCGCTTAAGCCAGCCTTGTGGCTGGTTAGTATTATTATTGAGGAGAGAAGTATCAGCGCTAACGAATTTCGAGTCAACGAATCCATCCGAGCTCCCGAAGTACGGCTGATCGGTGCAACGGGTGAAAACGTGGGAGTGGTTCCCACTCGCGAAGCCCTTCGGATGGCCCAACAAGCCGAACTTGACCTGGTGGAAGTCGCTCCCAACTCCACGCCGCCCGTCTGCCGAATCATGGACTTCGGCAAGTTCCTTTATGAGAAGGAAAAGAAGGAGCGCGAGGCACGCAAGGCCCAGACCAAGGTGGAGATCAAGGAAATCCGCCTGCGGCCAAAAACAACCGGCCACCACCGCGATTTCAAAGTGGACGACGCCCGTCGCTGGCTGGAACATAACATGAAAGTTCGTGTGACTGTTCGCTTCCGTGGACGAGAAATCACTTACCCGGAAATCGCACTCGAAGACTTGAGAGAGATTGCCCAAAGCCTGTCAGATGTAGCTGCAGTGGAACAGCCACCCGCCATTGAAGGTCGGGCCATGTCCATGATGCTTGTCCCTGCCAAAGGCGTCAAGAAGAAAACAAAAGAAGGCGCTGACGAGACCTCTGAAAAGAACGAATCGCCGCAGGAGCAAATTCCTGCGAAATCTGAAGTAAAGGAGTAAAACCTGTGCCGCGCAAGTTGAAAGATGGTAAGTTAAAGCTGAAGACCCATAAAGCCACCTCGAAACGGTTTGGCATTACCGGGTCCGGCAAGATCGTGCGCACCAAGGGCGGCAAGGCCCACCTGCGTCGCAATCGCTCGCGACGTGTGAAGGCCTTGTTCGGTGAAATGGTTGCCGTCCAGGGGAAAAGTTATATCAAGCGCGTCCGGCGCCTGGCGCCACACATGAAGCCCTAGCTTCATGGTTCATATCCGTTTTTATTTGCGGCTTCCGGGTGTACGCAACTGGAACGCAGGCCAAATCCCTGCACCGACGCCCGGAGGGCACGCAGGAGGTAGATAATGGCACGTGTAAAAGGTGGACCGCAAGGTCATCTGCGTCACAAGAAAGTTCTGAAATATACCAAGGGGCAGCGAGGCTCCAGGCACCTGCTCTTTAAACGCGCCAACGAGGCGATGCTTAAGAGCATGTGGTACTCCTCACGCGACCGGCGCGTCCGCCGGCGCGACCTGCGCAAATTGTGGATCGTCCGCATTAACGCCGCGGCCCGGTTGAATGGAACGACTTACAGCCGCCTGGTCTCTGCCTTGAAGAAAGCCAACATCAACCTCAATCGCAAGATGTTGGCCGATCTGGCTGTGCGCGAACCACAGGTATTCGCAGCAGTGGTGGCACAGGCAAATAAATAATAAATCCCAACTACCAGACTCCGGTCGGGATTCATGAATCACGACCGGTTTTTTTAATGGCAACAAGGAGAAGATCAGCCTTCCTTCATCCAGATCATATCGACCAGTATAGTCCATTCCGGAAGAGATCCCGGGGGGAGCTTGGGTGCAGTCCAACCAATAATCAGGGGTAAAATATTCTTGTGAATATCCTTCTGACCGAAACCGTTCTCCCATCCGGCCAGACTCTCCAACTTGTCCGGGGAGATATAACTGCCGAGACGACGGATGCCATTGTCAACTCTGCCAATGCGTATTTACAGCATGGGGCGGGTGTCGCCGGAGCCATCCTCCGCCAGGGAGGGCCGGCCATCCAACAGGAATCGGATGCCTGGGTAAAAAGGTATGGACCCGTCAGCCATGCCTCACCTGCCTGGACCTCGGGTGGGAACCTGCCATGCCGGATCGTGATCCACGCGGTCGGCCCGGTATGGGGCGACCTCCGAACAAAGCAGGCTGGCATCCAAATTACAGGTTCAATGGCTGAGGAGGAAGCCAAACTGGCGGCAGCCGTGACCGGGTCTCTGCATGTGGCCGATGGGTTGGGACTGAGTTCTATCGCTTTTCCTGCCATCTCAACAGGGATTTTTGGCTTCCCGAAGGAACGCGCTGCACATGTGATGTTTGGATCCATTCAGGAATATTTTGTCAAGCCATCCGGTCTTCAACTGGTCCGGTTCGTGCTCTACGATACATCGACGATAACTTCCTTTGAAAAAGTCTGGCATGATTACTTCGACCCAAAACCCTAAACTCAAACTGGTAAGAAGTCTGATGGGCCGACCGAAGGAACGCCATGAAGCGCAGGCTTTTGTGGCGGAGGGGGTCAGGCTGGTGGAAGAAGCCCTTGCATCCAGATGGCTGATGCAGTTTATTCTCTACTCTCCGGCATTGAGTGAGCGCGGTCAGGAATTGGTTAAAAAGTTGGAAGCGGAAAAATTCGTTGTGGAGCAGGTATCGGATGTGCTTTTGAACTCCATTACTGAAACAGAAACATCACCAGGCATCCTGGCAGTTCTGGATCATTCCCTTCTCCCCATTCCCCAACCTCTCCACTTTGCATTCATCCCCAACTCGATCCGCGATCCCGGCAACCTAGGCACGCTCCTGCGGACAGCCGCGGCGGCAGGTGTGCAGGCGGTCTTTTTACCCCCCGAAACAACGGATGCTTTCGCTCCAAAGGTGGTGCGGGCCGGGATGGGGGCGCACTTCCGGCTGCCCATCCAAACTCTTTCTTGGGAGGAAATTCGGCTGGCTACGAAATCACTGAAAGTCTTCCTGGCCGACATGCAGGGCAAACCCTGCTGGAGGACAGATTTTCTTCCTCCGCTGGCTCTCATAGTGGGCGGTGAAGCCGAGGGTGCGACCGAAGAGGCGCACAGGTTGGCTGACATGACCGTCAGCATCCCGATGCCGGGCAAAGCCGAGTCGCTCAATGCGGGGATGGCAGGGGCGATCCTGATGTTTGAAGTGGTAAGACAGAGAGAATTGCGTTAATTGATTTTCGTTCTTCCCACTATAAATAACACCCCCCTATTTTTGATTTTCTGATCCTTTAAATTCTTCCGCCGTTGCATGACCAGGCTGGCTGATGCCTTCGCGCTTGAATACCTTCCATGGCGTCTGAAATAGAATCTTGAGATCCAGCCAGAATGACCAGTGGTCCACATACCAGACATCCAAGCGGAATTTATCCTCCCAGTCCAGGGTGTTGCGCCCGTGGATCTGTGCCCAGCCAGTGATGCCGGGGAGTACATCATGCCGGCGCATCTGCTCGGGCGTGTAACGTTGCAGATATTGCATCAGCAACGGGCGTGGCCCCACCAGGCTCATATCGCCCAGCAGCACGTTAAAGATTTGGGGTAGATCATCCAGGCTGGTGGAACGCAGGAAACGTCCAAAGGAGGTCAAACGCTCGGCGTCCGGAAGCAGGTTCCCGCCCGGCCCAATACGATTTGTCATTGTCCGGAATTTGTATGTGATAAAAGGCCGGCCTTTGTAGCCTGGCCGTGGTTGGCGGAACAGGATGGGAGTTCCGAGAAAAATCCAGACCAGCAGGGAAATCACCAGCATCAACGGAAGGATGATTACCAGGCCGAGGGTGGTTAACAAGAGATCGAAAAGACGTTTGGATAAGCGCATGGTTCCCATTCTACCAAAAGTTTGTGGTATATTTTAAGCAGAGGCCCACTATGAATGAGCGAATCCTGATTATTGAAGATGATCCCGCCATCCTGAAAGTGCTGCAACGGGGACTGTCTTATGAGGGGTATACCGTGGATGTGGCTACGGACGGCCGCACCGGCCTGAACCTGGCACATGACCATCACCCTGACCTGGTCATTCTGGATTGGATGCTACCGGGCATGGACGGGTTGGAAGTTTGCCGCCGCCTGCGGTTACAGGGCGGCCTGCCAATCCTGATGCTGACTGCTAAGGATACCATTCAAGATCGCGTTCAGGGTCTGGATGCCGGAGCGGATGATTATATCGTCAAACCGTTCAACCTGGACGAACTGACCGCGCGAATCCGCGCCCTGTTCCGTCGCACTCAGACTGAACGCAACCAGGTGTACCAGTTTGCCGACCTGACCATGGATTCCGACTCGCGCCAGGTGACACGCGGAAAACGGTTGGTTCCTTTGACCGCCAAGGAATACGAATTGCTTGAGCTCTTCCTCCGCCATCCGCGCCAGGTGTTGACGCGTGAGGTAATCTTTGATCGTGTCTGGGGCTATGATTTCGGTGGCGAAAGCAACGTGCTGGAAGTGTACATTCGATACCTGCGGCAAAAACTCGAAGCAGAGAATGAGGCGCGTCTCATTCATACTGTACGGAGCGTGGGATACGTCCTGCGCGAGAATCCGTAATGTCCCTGCGTTTACGTCTGACAATCCTATATTCGGCGCTCACCGGGGGTATCTTGCTTATTTTTGGAGTGCTGGTTTTTTTTCTCGTAAATATCCTGCTGGTCATCCAAATTGATGATACGATCGTCCAGACCTATACAGACCTCATGAAAGACCTGCGCGTCAGCACTAGCGGGGGCATCATCCCGGGTGTCATGAACGAGCTGAACCTGACGGCAAATGTCAGTTATCAGGTCTGGGACCAGCACGGCCGCTTAAGTTTTTCATCCCCAAATCTGGGTGTTTTCAATAAGCCGCTTGACCAGGATGGATTTCGTTCCGTGACTTCCATCTACCACGACTCGTACCAATCCTGGGGGCATTTGCGCGTTTTAACCGTTCCACTGGAAGCAGGAGGACGCCCGATCGGGACCCTGCAAGTGGCTGCCAGCATGGATGTGGTTGACCTGGCCCGGCGCACTTTGCTGGAGATAATTGTCATCATCGCCGCAGCCTCGATGGCCATAGCTGCAGCGGCCTCCTGGTTTGCCATTGAACAGGCACTTTCGCCTCTTTCGGCGGTCACAGAGACTGCCCTCCAGATCAGCAGGGCCGATGACCTCTCGCAAAGAATCCCCAATCCCAGTTCCAAAAACGATGAGACGGGCCGCTTTGTTGATGCATTTAATGAAACCCTGGAACGGCTGGAACAAATCTTCACTTCCCAACAACGCTTTCTGGCAGATGTCAGTCATGAATTGCGTACACCTCTGACCGTCATCAAAGGCAATGTGGATCTGATGCGCCGCATGAAACAGGTGGATGCAGAATCTTTGGATACCATTGAGGACGAGGCCGACCGCCTGACCCGCCTGGTTGGAAACCTCCTGCTGGAAGCACAGGCTGAATCTGGAAAATTGCCTTTGTATTTTGCCCCGGTTGAACTGGATACACTTTTATTGGAAGTGTTTAGGGAAATGCGCGTGCTGGCGCGTGACCGGGTGAACATAAGATTAACTGAGATTGATCAAATCATCGTCAGTGGTGATCGTGACAGGTTGAAACAGGTGCTTATCAACCTAGTCTCGAATGCGATTAAATATACACCCAAGGGCGGCGAAATCTATCTCAGTCTGGGAAGAATGGGCGAAAATGCCCGGCTTATCGTTCGTGATACCGGGCAGGGTATAGCAAATGAAGACTTGCCGCACATCTTTGAACGTTTCTTCCGGGCGGAAAAATCACGCACCCGCTCCAAGACCAGCGGGTTTGGTTTGGGGCTTTCGATCGCCTATTGGATTGTCAACCGACATGGGGGACGCATAGAAGTCAACTCGGCAGAAAATAAGGGCACAACCTTTTGCATCTATCTCCCGATATTCAAGCCTACAGAATCATCTCCACCTATTTAATCGCCAGTCGCGAATATGCCTGGCGACACAGACTCATGCCTCCGGCTGCCATCCATTCCTGCAGACGCAGACTTTCTTTTGCCCCATTGGATGCTTCGGCGTAAATCCCACTCCCCCAATATGCGTAACGCCGCGTCTCCGACGCCCAACTTGATTCCGGGCGGTCAATTACACCAATCCCACCATTATAACCTGCCATGGCCAGGCGTACATCTCCACTCGCGGCTTCCAGGGAACGTTTGAGATAGGCCAGCCCGCGGGCAGCATTGGTATCCGGACTATAGGGATTGTCGCCCCTGGAAAAGAGGTCAGGCATCACCTGAAATAATCCGATCGCCCCCGCACGCGATCGGGCAAGTGGATCGCCACAAGACTCTATCTGCATCACAGTGGCCACCAAGTTCGGGTCCAGGCCAGCAGCGGCTGCCCAGATCTGGATGGCTCGGCGCCAATTCTGGACTTCGGGCCTGAAAACCGGGGAGATCGGTCTTTCTTGCGCCAGGGTGGCAACCCAGGCTGTTCCCACCGGATCCATTGTTCCTTGTGCAAGACCACCGATGTTTTGTTCGGGCGAGGCGGCAAGGGTGGATATCGGCTTGGAGCCCAGCCAGATAAGTGCCATTACAAGCCCGATACAAGCCACAGCCAATGGTGGCATCAGAAATCCAGGCAGACAACCGCCTGGAGATATGGCGGCTGTCTGGTCGAAAGATTGGGAGTCTTGTCTGGGAGGCATGGCTCCAGGAACTTGTTATGAGGGACGGGGACTGTCTACGTACTCGGCCTCGCGGGCTGGCTTGGCACTCAGGGACAGGTTTTGGTAGGTCGGTTCGGGACGGGAATATGCCGACTCAGGGTGGGCGATCTTCGACGCCGGGCGGAAGGGAGTGGAGATGGGTGGCCGCACATGCGAGGTTAATGAACTAGCAGACTGAAGAACAGGCCGGGCGAACCGCTGCGGGTTATGCCTATCTGCCTGGGTGAAGAGCCGTTCCCCGGCCACCGAAAAGGTACCGATGATTAGCACGCGAATGAGCCAGACCATGATGGCAACAAAGACCGGTACCACTTTGATGAGGGTCGCATTGGCCATAACAACTCCACCGGCCAGACTGCTGTGGTTGACGATGGCGACAGAGACACCCCACCATGTCAAGGTGGCATTCATGGCTGCAGCCAGGAGCCAGGCGCCGAAGAGATACCAGACTTCAGTAGGCTCGTCACGACCCTGTTCAGGAGTGAACAGGCGTGCCAGACCGGCAAAATCAATGCCGCAGAAAGCCAGCGCCAGGATCGTAGCCCAGGGAATCCCGGCAAATTTGAGGCTTCCCAGCACATCCGCCAGGGCGAACTGCGTGGTGCAGTAATTGAAAATTTCAAAGGCCAGCAGGGCACCAATAATGATAATGCCCCAGGCCATACCACGCCGGACAGTGACACTCTTGAGCATCGAGCCGATTCCATGATTCTTCCAAAAATTGGTATTCATGACAACCTCCTGTTGTTGAATATAGAACAAATTTTCTACACCAGTATTATAGAACATATATTCTTATTTGTCAAGTGCAGATTTAATTAATTGAATGGCATGCGGCACGCCTCGCAACGCTTCCAAGTTATGGTAAAATCTTCTCTCCCGGAGGGATGGCCGAGTGGTTTAAGGCAACTGACTTGAAATCAGTCGTGGCCGCAAGGTCACCGGGGGTTCGAATCCCTCTCCCTCCGCCTTGTAACCACGGGGTGTTGGTGCGCCTGGGGAGGTGCCAGAGTGGCCGATTGGGCTCGCCTGCTAAGTGAGTGCTGGGGTTAAATCTCAGCCGCGGGTTCGAATCCCGCCCTCCCCGCCAGAAGGAAAGCGCTTCCGAAAGGAGGCGCTTTTCATGTCATCCGCGTGCCCCTCGCGAAGCACGCCCGAAAGGTGCAAAAGGGGAGAACCTTCGAATCCCGCCCTCCTCGCTAAAAGAGACGCTCTCAGTTCGAGAGCGTCTCACTTTTTCTTTATTGCGGGCCCTGGTCAATAAATGATGATATAACTAATAATAGCGCGCAAGCAATCGGGCAATGGTTAGCCTCCTCGATAATGTGTCTTTCCCAAGTTCGGAGCCACAAGGATTTCAATCCATGGAAACATCAAAACCCTCAGATCAAATGGAAGCCATCGGGATCATCGCAGCCATGCCACAGGAAACTAATGCTCTGCTTCATCTTATTAAGGAACGCAAATGGACCAGGCTTGGGTCGTATCGTTGCCATCACTTCCAGCTATCCAAACGGAATTGCTGGTTGATCACATCTGGCATGGGTCTCCAACGGGCCGCGCAGGCCACACGTACTCTTGTTGACGCAACCAGTTCGCAACTTCTGGTCAGTTTCGGCGTGGCTGGTGCCGTCGGTGACAATTTGGAGATCGGGGATGTGGTTGCTTCCAGAAACACCTGTCTGCTCGATCAGGGACTGCTGGGTCAGTTCCAGTCTCTCGCCTTATTATCCGAGACAGCGTGGCAGGCAGTCGTTCAGGCTCTTCAGCCTCGCCAGGTAAGTCTCTATACTGGGACTGCCATCACGACACGCGGATCGCAATTCATCCAGCGCCAGCCGGAACAGTTGACAAACCCGGTTCTGGAAATGGAGACATCGGGCATCGCCGGAGTCACCGCGGAACAGGGCATACCACTCCTGTCGTTGCGCGCCATCAGTGATGGGCCGTCCGCACCCATCCCTTTCGATCTCGAGGCAATGCTGGACGAGGATTACAACCTGCGTATTTGGGAGATCCTCAAGACGGTTCTAAATCATCCTCGCATGCTACCCCGACTTCTGAAGATGGGCCAGAATACCGAAGTGGCAGCTGATAACGCAGCCATCGCTCTGGTCGCGGCGCTGAGTCAGCCGGGACCAGTTATCTCTATTTAGAGGGATTTCTATTTCTGAATTGTCCACCTTTTTACATATACATTGATCGTTTAATAAGAAGGCCATGCAATAAAGAACGGGTGGCAAAACCACCCGTTCTTTCTACGTTTCCTCAAGGGTTAATCCAGCCTGCCCGTCACGATGGCAGCCTTGACCTCGCCAATGGCTTTAGTGATCTGGATCTCACGCGGGCAGGCTAAGGTGCAATTGAAGACGGTGTGACAGCGATGAATGCCAGAGACCTCGTTCAGAATTTTCAGGCGTTCCGAAGCAGCCTGGTCGCGGTCGTCAAATATGAAGCGGTGCGCGGCAACAATGGCCGCCGGGCCAATGTAATCATCGCTGCCCCAGAAGGACGGGCAGGATGTGGTGCAACATGCGCACAGGATGCATTTGGTGGTATCGTCGAAGCGCAGGCGTGCTTCAGGGCTCTGGTAGCGTTCCTTTTCTGGTTCGGGGTCATCGTTGATAAGCCAGGGTTTGACCGAGCGGTAGTTCGCAAAGAACGGATCCATATCCACGATCAAGTCCTTTATCACCGACAGGCCAAGAATGGGTTCGACGGAAATTTTCACGCCCACATCACGCACCAGCGTTTTGCAGGCGAGACGGTTCATCCCATTGATCCGCATTGCGTCGGATCCGCAGATGCCATGCGCACACGAACGCCGGAACGAAAGCGTCCCATCCTGATAGCCTTTGACCTTTTCAAGCAGATCGAGCACGCGGTCCATCTCAGTCGCATCCAGCCGGTATGTTTTGTAGGACGGCTTCTTGTCGATCTCAGGGTTGTAGCGGAAGATTTTGAGGGTGACTTCCATGTCAGTCTCCTAGTACGTCCGCACTTTCGGCTCGAAGCGGGTGATAACGACCGGTTTGTACTTCAGGTCGATCCTGCCATCCTCACGCACCCAGGCCAGCGTGTGCTTCAACCAATTTTTGTCGTCGCGCTCGGGGTAATCTTCGCGCGAATGGCCGCCCCGGCTTTCGGTCCGGGCAAGGGCCGAAACGGTGGTGAGTTCAGCCAGGTCAAGCAGGTTGCCTAATTCCCAGATGTTCATCATTTCCATATTGAAGATCTTACCGGTATCGTTCGCCCTGACGTGTTGGTAACGCTGCTTGAGTTCTCGCACCACCTGGAGGGCGTTCTCCATCCCTTTGCCGCTGCGGAAAATACCCATATCGTCAAACATCACCTTCTTCATCGTTGTGGCGATGTCGAAGGCATTCTCCTTTCCATCTGCGTTGCGGATCCGTTCGAACTGCGCCCGGGCGAATCCACCCGGGTCATCCGGCAGAGGTTGAAAGGAAGAACCGTGAGCGAATTCCGCCGCCCGCAAGCCGGCATGTTTACCAAACACCACCAAATCGAGCAGTGAATTTGTGCCCAGCCGGTTTGCACCATGGATCGAGACACACGCGCATTCTCCGGCTGCGTACAGGCCTGAAATAATGGAATTGTTTTCATCCGAAAGGGCTTCGCCGAACTTATTAGTGGGGATGCCGCCCATGGCGTAGTGTGCTGTCGGTTGGATCGGCATGAGTTGCGTGACGGGGTCGACCCCCAGATAGACGCGGCAGAAATCGACGATGTCCGGCAGTTTGGTGAGGATGTCCTCGCCGGTTACCGTGTAGGGGGAACCATCCAGGTTCTTGCGTCCATCCAGGGCTGCATAACGGTTGACACTCTCCGGACGCACGTCCAGATAGACATAATTCTGCCCATTGGCGCCGTTACCATTGCGAATCTCCATGTAGATGGCACGGCTGACCACGTCCCGCGAGGCCAAATCCTTGACTTTGGGGGCATATTTCTCCATGAAGCGTTCGCCCTTGCCATTGATCAGGATGCCGCCCTCCCCACGCACGCCCTCGGTGATCAGGATTCCGAGCTTGTAGATGCCGGTAGGGTGGAACTGGAAGAATTCCATATCTTCCAGCGGCAAGCCTCGCCTCATAATCATGGCCGGCCCATCCCCGGTGAATGCATACGCGTTCGACGTGATCTCCCAGATGCGGCCGTGTCCGCCGGTGGCGAAGATGATTGCCTTGGCATGAAAGACGTGCATCTCGCCCGTGGCGAGTTCTATCGCCACCACACCCGCCGCGACTCCGTTGACCATGATCAAGTCAACTGCCTGGAATTCATCGAAGAAGGTGACATTGTTTTTCATGCATTGCTGGTACAAGGTCTGCAGGATCATGTGACCGGTGCGATCGGCGGCATGACAGGCACGTCGGACCGGTTTGCCCGTCACGTTATTGGTATGCCCCCCAAACGGGCGCTGGGAGATCTTGCCGTCCGGTGTCCTGTCGAAAGGCAGGCCCATATGCTCCAGTTCGTAAACCGCCGGTACAGCCTCGTTGCACATGAACTCGATGGCATCCTGGTCTCCCAGGTAATCCGAGCCTTTGACGGTGTCATAGGTATGCCATTCGGGATGGTCTTCTTCCTGGCTGCCGAGCGCCGCGCCGATGCCACCCTGGGCGGTGCCGGTATGGGAACGGGTGGGGTAGAGTTTGGTGATGATGCCTGTCTTGGCGGTACGGGAAGCGTACAGACCGGCCATCAGACCCGCCCCGCCCGCCCCAACCACCAGCACTTCGAATTGATGCGTTTTCATGCCACGGCTCCTAGCGAGTCCAGAATACGTAAACAGCGATGGCTATCATGACAAAAGTGAGCGCCAGGACCACGATCCGCAGGATCCGGCGCACAACGCGATTCTTGAGATAATCTTCCTCCACACTCAACACACCGTGCAGTCCGTGCGAGGTAGCAAAAACGACAAATGTGCTGCCCATGATCTTCCAGAATATGCTTGTCCAGGCACCGGTATTCGCAATGTTGTTGAGGGTGGTGTTCATCAGCACGTGATTCGAGTCGGGCATGAATGTCCAGCGGATCAGGTCAGCCAGGTTCACCTGTGTACGCGCCCCCAGGATGAACGCTCCCACCAGACCGGTCAAGGCACAAATGTACATTACCAACGCTGAGAAGCGGGTGAAGATCCACATCACGATCTCGAAATCAAAACCTCGCCTGGCGAGGGAAAGTGTCCTGTTTTTTGTGGACATGTCAGCCTCCCATCGCCGTGCTTACAATGACGTAGATTGCCATGCCATAAATGGGCAGGAACACCATCCATTCCAGCCAGATGGCTTCGCGTTGGTGTTCGATCAATTTTGGCCACAGGTCCAGGATGACAATGCGCAGACCATTTATGACGTGGAACAGAACACAGAAAAAGATGACGACCTGGAAGGCCCAATTCTCATAAACAAGATTGATGGAGCTCCCAACGCGTCCGCCCATGAAAGAAGCCAGGATATGCAGACCCACGAAGGTGACCATCCCCAGGCCTCCGATGCGGTGCAGAATATATGTCAACATTGGACCCTTGCCCTGATACCGCAGGGCATCTTTCAGGCTGACATTCCTATTCAAGCCCATCAATGCCTCCTTATAAGAATGGGGTGGGAATATGGTCTATTATCCCATTTACAATTCAGGGAAGAAAAGTGACAATGCTCATGGAATATTCATTCCAGACATCCTCATGGGGATAGCTGTAACATCCTTTATAATGATGCATTATAAGGGTTTATTTCGTCTTTTTGAACCACTCGGGAGGTTCGCATGGCAGGGTCCGACCATATCAGCCGGCGTGATTTCGTCAAACTAACCACCGCGGCCGTGGGTGCGTTCATCACGGCTGCGATTGGCCTGCCGGCCGTCGCCTATCTGATCGAACCGGCGCTCATCACCACCAGCACCGATGCCTGGATTCCTCTCGGGAAATTGGAAAACTTCGAGATTGGCAAACCAACGCTATCCACTTTTACGCGCAGTAAAGTCAACGGGTGGGAAAAGACGGTTGATAGTTACGGCGTGTTGGTATTGCGTAAATCGCAAACGGAGGTACAGGCATTTTCCAATGTTTGCACACACCTGGGTTGTCGCGTAAACTGGCAGGCGGAAGATCAACAATATGTCTGCCCCTGCCACAACGGCCGTTTCAGTATCGACGGCAAGGTCGTTTCAGGGCCTCCGCCGCGTCCGCTCGAAATGTACGCCACAAAAATCGAGAACGGGCTCCTCTCCATTCACTTCCTGGAAAGCTGACATGTTGAAAAAACTCTTCGCATGGCTGGACGAACGCCTGGGTCTTAACGACCTCTACAAAGCCGTTTTGGACCGTCCCGAACCCAAAGGAAACTGGTGGAATACACTTGGCAGCGCCAGCCTGTTCCTGTTTATAATGCAGGGCGTCACGGGCATCTTCCTGGCTGTCTATTACACACCTTCCCCCGACCACGCCTACGACAGCATCCAATACATCATGACAGGCGTACCCTACGGCTGGTTGATCCGCGGCATCCACCATTGGGGTGCCACTCTGATGGTGCTGGTTGTCTTCATCCACATGATCCGTGTCTTCGTGACTGCTTCATATAAATATCCACGCGAATTAACCTGGATGGTCGGCGTTGGCCTGCTCATCCTGACCCTCGCCATGGGCTTCACCGGTTATCTGCTACCTTGGGACCAAAAAGCCTACTGGGCCACCACCGTCGGCACATCCATTGCAGGGACCGTACCCTGGGTCGGCCCGATCATCGAAAAAGCCCTGCGCGGCGGGCCGGAACTCAGCGCCCTCACCCTTAGCCGGTTCTTCGCCGCCCATATCTGGATGTTTCCGGCCATGCTGGCCGGGCTGATCGGAGTCCACCTGTTCCTTATCATCAAGCATGGTGAATTGCAGTTCCCGGAGAAGGATGATTAAAGGAGCGCCGCGATGAAAGACGAAGACAAAAAGTCCATTCTGGAGAGATACAAGCTCGCCCTGCACAAAGGCGAACTCTTCTGGCCCGACAGCATCTACAAGGACCTGCTGATCTCGCTGGCAATTTTTATCGTTCTGATCCTGCTGGCAACTTTTCTCGGCGTCCCTACCGAGCCCAAGGCTAACCCGAGCGACACAGCCTACATCCCGCGCCCCGAGTGGTATTTCCTGTTCCTGTTCCAATTCCTCAAGTATTTTCCAGGCAACCTGGAATGGCTGGGCACGACGGTCATCCCCGTAATTGTCATCTTGGTGCTTCTATTCCTGCCCTTGTTGGACCGGAACACAAAGCGTCATTACTCCAGGCGGAAGATTGCCCTGACAGTCATGAGCGGAGTTGTGCTTGGCATTGTCGGGCTGACGGTACTGGCAGTGGTGACCACGCCACCCCAGGAGCAGGTGGCTGCCGCCGGGACAATCACCGAGCAGATCACCCTCGGCCAGGACCAGTATTCGCTCAACTGCACCCAATGTCACGGGCCGGACGGGGAGGGCGGCGTCATCCAGGGCGTAACCGGGCTGGACGGATTCAAAATGAAAGCCCTGAACAGTTCCGACGAGATGTACACGCGCACCGACGAGACCCTGGCGGATATCATCGCCTACGGCCAGCCGGACTTGGGCATGCAGCCCTTCGGGGAGGCTTATGGTGGGTCATTATCCCCTACGGAGATCAATTCGATTGTCACCTTCATGCGTTATACCTGGGACAATCGCTCCGTTCTCCCGGCTGGGACGACCCTGGCCGCCGGAATCTCTGCCCTCAAGCCTGGCGAGGTACCCTCCTATGATGTCTATATAGGACCGCTCGTCAAACGCTACTGCGTGGCATGCCACGAAGCCGGCAAATCGAATGACAACTACCTGCTGACCTCGTATGCTGAGATGTTGAACTCCGGCGATAACAACCCCGTGATCGCTGCCGGAGACCCGCAGAGCCTGCTGCTCAGGCTCATAACCGGGCAGACCGGTACCGATCCCAAAACAGGCCAGGCCATCCGCCAGATGCCACCCACTAAGCTGCTCGACCAGCAATATATCGATATGTTGACCCGCTGGATCATGGCAGGGATACCACAGACTGCCCAGGATGCGGCCAAAGTGCCAACGCCCACCCCGGCTCCATAGAAAAAAGTAGGTCGAGATTAATCTCGACCTACTTTTTTTATCCTCCCTTAGGTTGCACACAGGCTGACACACTCATTCCTACTCCCTCATTCCCAATCCCTCAAGCCGTCCGGCCGGGTGTACAATCAAAAGAAAAAATAGAAAGATTGGCATGCCTGCCTACCAGAATCTGTTTTCAAGAAGGAAACCAAAATGAGCGAAGAACAAGAAACTCAACACTCCGAGCAGGAACGGGAACGCAAACAGCGCCAGCAAGACCGGCAACAAATGGAGCAGCAGCAGGAACAGGGACGCAAACAACTCCAGCAGGAACAGAAGAAGCTGGAGCAGGACTTGGAACAGCGCCGCAAGCAGCGCCAGCAGGAACAGCAGGAACAGGACGATCAGTTGAAACGCAACCAACCCAAGCCTTGACCATCCCGCTTGCAGCCGCTTTTCCGGAAGACCTTGAATTATTCACACCAATTACATGAAAAGATGCTTGGCACGAATTTTTTCGATAAGTATCCGTGAAATTCGACAAATTCTCGACACGTGTGCCAAAGGGCATACGTGCTAGGGTTCCCCGTCGGAAGATCGGCAACACAAATAGATTCCAAAACAAACAGGGTATCTTATGAATTCAATTGAACAAAGTCATCGGGCCATTCTTAAAAGGATTGCTCATCGGGCCATGCTCGAGCGTGGCCTGCTGCCGGATTTTTCCGCCGCCGCTCTGACAGAACTCGCCAGTCTCCAGGAGCCCGTGAAAACAGGGAGCGGTCCCGCCGGGGATCAATCCGAGTTGCACGACCTGCGGGACTTGCTCTGGGCCTCCATCGACAATGACGACTCGCGTGACCTGGACCAGCTTAGCGTGGCCGAAGCCATGCCCGCTGACAAAGTCAAGGTCCTGGTTGCCATTGCAGATGTGGATTCTTCCATTATTGATGGCTCGGCGCTTGACCAGCACGCCCGCCATAATACCACCTCGGTGTATACCGCCGCCGAAACATTTCCGATGCTGCCGGAAAAAGTCTCCACCGGCATCACCTCATTGAATTTCAACGAGGACCGTCTTTCCATTGTCATTGAGATGCTGGTCGGAGTGGGCGGGTCAGTGGAAAATTCCAGCCTTTATCGTGCCTGGGTGCGCAACCACGCCAAACTTGCTTATAACAGCGTGGCAGCCTGGCTGGAAAAGAGCGGCCCTGTCCCGGAAGCCATCCTCGCCGTGCCAGGTCTGGCCGAAAACCTGCAACTGCAGGATCGGGCTGCCCAAGAAATGAAGAATTTCCGGCATATCCATGGGGCGCTCAGCCTGGAAACCATCGAGGCCAGGCCGGTCTTCGACGGCGACCAGATCAGCACCCTTGAAGTCGAGGAAAAGAACCGGGCCAAAGAGATCATCGAGGATTTCATGATCGCTGCCAACGGTGTGACCGCCCGCTATCTCTCGGCCAGCCAGTTCCCATCGATCCGGCGGGTGGTCCGTACCCCCAGGCGCTGGGATCGGATTGTCGCCATTGCGGCGGACCACAAGTTTGCTTTGCCGGAACTTCCAGATTCGAAAGCGCTGGAACAGTTCCTCGTAGCTCAAAAAGCCGCCGACCCGTTGCGCTTCCCGGATCTATCCCTGTCGGTGATCAAGCTGCTTGGTTCTGGTGAATATGTGGCCGAACCTCCGGACGGGAACATCCCCGGACACTTTGGCCTGGCAGTCAAAGATTATGCCCATTCCACTGCTCCCAACCGGCGGTACCCTGACCTGCTGACCCAGCGACTTGTCAAAGCCGCCCTGGCCGGCCAGCCTGCGCCCTACAACAAAGCGGATCTGGACCTTCTAGCCGCCCATTGCACCCAGGCGGAAGATTCCGCCAACAAGGTCGAACGGCAGGTTGGTAAATCCGCCGCCGCGCTGCTGTTGGAAGCGAGGATTGGAGAGCAGTTTGATTCGATCGTCACCGGCGCTTCCGAGAAAGGCACCTGGGTGCGGCTGCTCAACCTGCCGGTGGAAGGAAAACTGGTTTATGGTTTTGAGGGCGTAGATGTGGGCGACCGCCTGCGCGTGCAGTTGATTGAGACCGATGTGGAAAAAGGATTTATTGATTTCAAGAAAGTGGGGAGAAGGTGATCAGATAACCAGGGAGAAATATAGTCCACCATGCCTATCCTCGCCATTGCCCTGCTTCTCACTTCTGCGGTCCTCCATGCCCTCTGGAATCTAATCCTCAAACAATCCCCGGAAAAATATGTTGCCATGGGTTGGCAGGTGGCGATCAGCAGCGTCATATCGTTTTTCATGCTGTTCTTCATCGGCCTGCCCCCGCGTTCCATGTGGCTGTTTGTTGTAGTCAGCATGACCCTGGAAGCCATTTATTTTGTCCTGCTTTCATTCGCCTATAGCGACCATGATTTTTCGCTGGTCTATCCGGTCGCGCGCGGAGCTGCCCCCGCATTGGTGGTCCTTTGGTCTTTTATTTTCCTGCACGAGATACCCAGTGCCGGGGGTTTCATTGGGATCGCCACGATCATTGCTGGATTGGTCATCTTCGGAGCAATTGGTTTCTTCCAACCCCATGAGGGCAAACCGCAATTAAAAGGAATAGCCATCGCACTGTCGATTGCCCTGGTCATCTCCATTTACACTTTGATCGATGGTTTCGCGGTCAAACACGGTCCTGCTCTGCCCTATGGCCTGGCTATGTTCACGTTGGTGCCGGTCTTGACCACGCCGGTTATCGTGCGTCACTATGGATGGGATCGCTTTATGGAAGCCAGGTATAAGCAACCGGGTCGCCTCATCCTGGTCGGTTTTCTGGGAGTCATAGCCTACCTTTTCGCTCTATTTGCCTACTCATTGGCCCCCGTTAATTATTCAGAAGCCATCCGGGAGGTCAGCGTGGTGATGGGTGCTTTTGCCGGCTGGCAATTCCTGGGTGAAAAGCTTGGAAAGATTCGCATCCTTGGTGCAGTGGTGATCTTTGCAGGAATTGTTTTGATTGCTGTGTTTGGTTAATCCTGATTGGTTTTGCGGTTTCCTTCAAGATTCCTTTATTCTCCCGGCAACAATCTCTGCCACATCCACCACCTTTACCTGCTCTCCTTCTGCTTTGGCGGCATCGGTCAGCATGATCATGCAGAAGGGACAGGCCACGGCCATCGTATCCGCACCGGTGGCGCGTGCCTCGGCAATGCGTACCGCGCTGACCCGGGCGCTGCCATGCTCCTCTTCCTTCCACATCTGCGTTCCCCCCGCCCCGCAACAAAAAGACAGGTCGGCATGCCTCGGCATTTCGACCATGTCGGAGCCGGCATATTTCAATGCCAGCCGCGGGTCGGCGTAGATGCCATTATGGCGACCCAGGTAGCAGGGATCGTGATACGTAATGGAAGCTGGGCGGTTCTTAACCGGTGCTGGAGGCTCCAGGCGAAGCTTGCCGCCCGCCATCAGCTCGTTGATCAATTGGGTGTGATGGATGACCTCGTAGTTCCCTCCGAAAGCCGGGTACTCGTTTTTAAGGGTATGCAGGCAATGCGGGCAGGTTGTGACTATGCGCCTGGGTTTCACCTCGTTCAACAGTTCCACGTTGGCAGTTGCCAACCCAAAGAAGATATCCTCACGGCCAGCGCGGCGGGCCGAATCACCTGTGCACTGCTCAGCCTGTCCAAGCACGGCGAAATTGACTCCCGCAGCCTGCAGGATCTTTGCGAACGCCCGGGCAGTCTTCTGGGCGCGTGCCTCGGTCGCCGGGGCGCAGCCGACCCACCATAACACCTCCGGCTCCGGGTTCTGCGCAATAGTGGGAATGTTCATTCCTTCGGCCCATTTCATTCGTTCGATTGCCGGAACTCCCCATGGATTGGCCGCCCGCTCCATTCCGCGGAATGCACTCTCCAGTTGCTTGGGGAAACTGTTCTCCATCAGCACCAGGCTTCGGCGTATTTCGAGAATATCACGCATAGGCTCGTTGCCCACCGGGCAAATGTCCACGCAAGCCCCGCATGAGGTGCAAGCCCAGACGGCCTCCGGCGGGATGGCAAATTCCGTGAGTGGAGGCGAATCCTTGAGCGTATTAACTGTGTTTAGGAAATATCTCTTGTTGATCTCCAGCGCGGCCGGGGAAAGCACCTTCCCGGTGGAATAAGCCGGACAGACCTCCTGGCAACGGAAGCACATGATGCAGGCATAGGCGTCCATCAATTGCTCCCAACCCAGATCGTTCAGCCTGGAAGCTCCAAATTGTTGGATGGATGTATCCTCCAGGTTGATGTAACCCAGTTCACCAATGGAGCGCCGTTCCGGCTTGAGCAGGTAATTAAGTGGAGTAAAAAACAAATGTACGTGTTTGGAATACGCGAAATAGGGGATGAAGGCCATGATCAGGCCAATGGCCAGCCAGAAAGCAATATGCTGTCCAACGGCGAGTGCCGGTTGGCTCATCCCGGACCACAAGCCGGCTGCCATGGATGCAAAAGGCTGCCAGATGTCGGGATGGCCGGCCGCCGTGATGGCAAATGAATCACCCACAAAATGTGCTCCCACATGGAAGAAGATAAAGGTCGCCACGATGGCTGAATCCCGCTTGATGCCAAAACGCGCCTTCGGACTGAGCAGGGTCGATTGCCGCGTTGACAGGTTGTCAGGCCGGAAAACGAAGCGGCGGATGACGAAAAAGACGATTCCCACCAGTACGGCGACCGAGAGCACGTCAGCCAGCAGGCGGTAAACATCCCCCACCCCGCCCGGGATGACAAAACCAGGCAGGAAACCCTTGACCACCTCGACCAGGTTAACCAGCAGGTAAAAACCAAAGCCCCACCCGACCAGGGCATGGAACAGACTCGGCCAAAAACGGAAACGGAAGACCGGCTGGAATGTTACCATGCGACCCAGTATGTTGAGCAGGCGCTTCCACGCCAGTCTCCAATCCGGCTTGCCATGCCCGGCAGATATTATCCGCACCAGCCGTCGAACGGCAAAAAATGCAGCTGCCAGGGTGGCCAGGGCAGCCAGCGTGAAGATGATCTTTTCCGGGAGAGTAAGCATGTACTATTTACGGAAGAAATTTGAGATGAAGAACCAGGCATTGGCCGGGCGTTCAGCCAGGCGGCGCATGAAGTACGGGTACCAGTGCGTCCCGTAGGGAACATAGACCCTCACTGGATAACCTTCCTTGGCATATTTTTCCTGCAGATCGCGTCGAATGCCGAACAACATCTGAAATTCGATGGCCTGGTTGGGCAGGCCCACCTTCGTGGCATAGGCTTTGGCAAATGCAAGGCGTTTTTCATCGTGGGAGCCGATCGCCGGGATAGGAGGAATACGGCCGTCGCTGCTCAAAGGCTGGGATCCCTTGGCGAGAGCACTATCTATCATGATCTCGGTCAGTCGATCAAAGTTGGCATCCACGTCCACTTTCTTTGGGAATGCAAGATTGGGCGGTTCTTTATAGGCCCCTTTGACCAACCGGAAGCGCGTCCCTTCAGAAATCAGGGCTCGCGTATCCTTTTCCGTACGATAGAGATAGGACTGGACCACCACGCCGGTGTTGTCGAAGCCTTTCTGATGCATGCACTTATACATCTCTATGGTTTTTTCCGTGTAGGGCGTATCTTCCATGTCGATGCGCACGAAGTTTTGATATTGCCGCGCCCTGGTTAGAATCTGCTCAAGATTTTTCTCGCACAGTCCTTCATCCAGAGCAAGACCAACCTGGGATAACTTGACCGAAACATTCGCGCGAATTTGGCTGGCATTGATTTGGTCAAGCAGGTCAAGAATATCCTGGGTGGCTTTTACTGCCTCATCCGGAGTGGTGGTCGCTTCACCAAGGTGATCCACAGTGGCATTGATCCCTTTTGCGTTGAGCTCCGTCACTGCCGTGATGGCATCCTGGACTGTGCTCCCGGCTACAAACCGGCTGGCGGCCCGCCAGGCAAATTTCCACGAAGTAACCAATCGTTGCGCCCAGGTAGCCTTGGAGAGATAGATTAGAAAAGATCGCAACATTGTGCCTCCTAATATAGGGTCTTCCCTGACCGGTCAATCGCTTGGGAAGATCAGCTTGCGAAAACAACGCTTATAGTAAAAGATCCTGCCGGTGCCATGGTTGGGCATCGGTATTATTGTAACGCGGTAGAGGTGGCGAGGCAATCAGGCCAAACATAACAAAAAAATATGCCTTCCGTCTATCCTCGGCAGGCATATTTCATCCATTCAACACATGCAGATCAAGGTCATATAAAATGTGGTTTGGGCTGGCTTACATTTCGCGTACATCCAAAATCTTGCGTACAACCGGCTTGAGCACTTCCACCACTTGATTTTCGGGAAGATCCTGCACTTTCATGGTCATCTCCCAATTCTCCTCCGGACCTTCGGAGACTTCATCGAAGCCCAGGCCGACGATGTTCCCACCAGCTTTGGAAATCGCACCGCTGACTTTGGAAAAGGTCCCCTTGGCGCCGGAGATGGAAGCAGACACACGTACGCCCGGCCTCAACCCTCCGAACAGGGAAATAAATACCTTGAAGAGATCGGATTCCGTGATGATGCCAGCCAGCTCCATTCCGCGCAGGACGGGCAGGCCGCCGATCTTGTTCTCAACCATTATGCGGGCAGCTTCTTCGACTGGCGTATTCTCGGTAACTGTGATGATCTTGCGAGTCATCACTTTCTCCACCGTAAGCCTGGCCAGCAGCGAATGAATTTCCCATATGTTTAATGAAGTGGCAGGAGAAGGTGATGCGTATAAGAGATCTCCTCCGAGACGATGCCGACCAGCTTTCCATGCTGATCGAGCACTGGCAGGCGATGTACTTTTTTCGCGTGCATCAAATCCAGTGCGTCTGACACCGACACGTCAGCCTTGACGGTAACGGGGTTTTTGGTCATTTTCTGCTGTACAAGCATGGCTTCCTCCTTTTCTCCAACTAAAGGGTTATTAATTAGTATATCACAGGCATTCATGCCATTTTCATTTTAGGGTCGGATCCTTGGCAGTTTTTTTTCTCATTCTTCTAAACCGGGTGTGCAGGAAAAAATGGCAAGGGGACTTCTCCCTCCCGGTCAAACGACATTATATTCTCTGATTTGTCGTCCTTCTCTGAACCTGGCCAGGTCAAGCATGGAGACATCCAGGCTCAGGAACTTCCCGTCCAGGATGCATTCGGCCATTAATTTTCCTGAGATTGGGCCGTGCATGAAACCATGCCCCGAAAAACCTGCCACGAGGTAAAAACCATCCACGGGTGTCTTGCCATAGATCGGATGCGCATCCGGGGTGACTTCGTACAGGCCGGCCCAATGCGATAGCAAACCGGCTTTCTCGAGACAGGGCATGCGGGTGATCGCCGCCTCCAGGTTTACCAATTCGAAATCCTCGTCGACAGTCTGGTCGAAGCCAACCACTTCGTCCTTATTGGACATGCCGGTTAAAATACCTTCGCCCTCCCTGTGGAAATAAAGAGATTGTGCAAAATCCAGCACAAACGGGAAATCCTGAGGCACTTCCGGTAATGGTGAAGTCGTCATAATCTGCCGGCGATAAGGATCGATCGGAACCACCACCCCTGCCATTTGGCCGATCACACCTGCCCATGGACCGGCGGCATTCACGATCCCCGGAGTGGAAATTGTTCCCTGATTTGTCTCTACTCCAACGATCTTGCCTGCCGCAACCTGAATGCCGGTTACCTCGACATTGTTGAGGCATTGCACACCCAGACGTTGCGCCGCACCCACATAGCCCATGACAACGCAATTTGGGTCAACCAGACCGTCTTCCGGATTGAACGAACCGGCCAGTGCGTCCTCAAAACGCATCAATGGCAGGCGCCGATGAATATCATCCGGGGTCAGCCATTCAGTGCGGACTCCAAGGTTCTGCTGGAGCTCCAGGCTGTGCCGAAAGGTCTTGACATCCTCGGGCTGGGTCAGAACGAAAAGGTAACCGCACCTGCGGAAATTGATCTCCTGGCCGATCTCCTCCTTGAATCGCTCAAGCATCGGCAAACTTTGCAAGGAAAGCAGTACGTTTATCTCGGTCGAGAATTGATACCGGACCCCGCCGGCACACCTTCCAGTCGCTTCCGATCCAAAGAATTCATCTTTTTCGAGGAGCAAAATGTTCTTCTGGCCACGCAAGGCAAGATGGTATGCAGTGCTTGCACCCATCACACCACCCCCGATAATTACAACATCAGCTGTTTTCGGAACCATCATTAATAATCCATCAAAGTGGCAGCCAGGTGCCAATTCCTTTTTCACGCGCCCGCCGGTAGATTTCCGGTGCAATGGCCATATCATCCATCGCCAGACCCAGGTTGATTGCCAGGGTCCGCTCTTTGTCCGAGCCCCGGCCGGGTTTCTGTCCGGTGGCAAGTTCTCCCAGGTCAGCATAAGGATCGGGAGTTTGCTGGAAGTAGCCACTTGTCCGGTAATACTGGAATTGCGCGTGATCGTCCGTGCTGATCCTGTCCATCTGGGCCATCGCCGGTCCGCTCCAATACGAATCGAAATCAACGGCTGAACCAAACCCGCCGGGTTTCAGCCAGTCCTTTTCGATGGTGGGGGTGGGATGTTTGAGGATCGGACCGGAGGTCACGACCAGATCGCTTTCCATGACAGCCTCTTTGGGTCCTTTGGCCGGAACGATCTCGAATTTAAATTTGGCCTTCATTTCCTCTACAAACTTTGCCTGGACCCCCGGCAAAATATCGTAGGCATAGGCACGCTTGAGTGGAAACAGGCAGGCCAGCGCCTCCAGGTTGGTGCGCCCCTGCACCCCGCATGCCAGGATTGCGGCCACTTCACTTTTTGGACGGGCCAGATACTTGGCCGATAAGCCGGTCGCCGCCCCGGTACGGAAAGCGGTTATCCATGAACAATCCATCACGGCGTAGGGAATGCCAGTCTCATCCTCGTTCAGGATAAGCAACCCGGAAATGTAGGGAAGTCCACGCTTGAAATTCTCGGGATATCCGCTGACCCATTTGATCCCCGCCGAATGCAGCGAAGGGATAAAGGCTGGCATGGCGTGGATGAAGGCGTCCGGCATGGTGTGGATCCCGGGTTTGGGCGGCATTTCGACCTTCCCATGGCCCTTTTCCTTGAAAGCTTCTTCCAAAAGTTTCAGGATGGTTGACATGTCAAGTGCAACGTTTTCAACGTCGGCCCGTGAAAGGTAAAGGAATTTTTGTTCAGCCATTGGTAATCCTTTCTGTTTGATTGTTGTTTATGCCTTGTTTTGGTAAGCCCATGACTATCCGCAGGCTCTCTTCGCTGTCCGCGAAGAGAGCCTTGTATTCCAGTTGGATGAGGTGTAAAGGGCAATCTGTCACATCGATGGAAATGAGCCTCTATTCCATGCCCAAATAGGATTTTTGGATGATTTTGTTTTTCTTGAGTTCCTCGGCAGTATCCTGTATCACGATTCCGCCGGTCTCCAGTACGTAGCCTCGGCTGGCAACGCTCAATGCCATGAGGGCATTTTGCTCGACCAGCAGAATGGTGGTTCCCTCTTTGTTTATTTGGATGATCGTATCAAAAATACTCTCCACCAGGACTGGAGCCAGTCCCATGGATGGTTCATCCATCAATAGCAGACGGGGATGGGCCATCAGGGCACGTCCGGTGGCAAGCATTTGCTGTTCCCCACCGGAAAGGGTGCCACCTACCTGCCTGCGGCGCTCTTTGAGGCGTGGGAACAACGTGAATACGCGCTCCAGGTCCGCAGCCAGCTCAGGTCCCCGCTTGCGGGTGTAGGCACCCATTTCGAGGTTCTCAGCCACCGTCAGCCTGGCAAAGATAGCCCGCCCCTCCGGTACCATCGACATCCCCTTGAAGATCAGGTCATGCGGTTTATACGGAGCCAGGTCTTCTCCATCAAAACGGACATGCCCTTCGCGTGGTTTCAATAGCCCGACAATTGTCCGCAGGGTGGTGGATTTGCCGGCGCCGTTGGCACCGATCAAGGTGACAATTTCACCCTTCTCAACGGTCAAAGAAATTCCCTTGAGGGCATGAATGTTCCCGTAATATGAGTGAATATTCTCGACTTCCAGAATAGCCATAATGGTCCTCCGGCTCAGTCTGCTGTGCGGGCCTGGCCGAGGCCGCTTGCCGCGCCCCGCCCCAGATAAGCTTCCACGACGCGGGGATTCTTCTGGATTTCCAGCGGAGTTCCTTCGGCGATCTTCATGCCGAAGTCCAAAACGCTAATCTGCTCGGAAATACTCATTACCACCCGCATCTGGTGTTCGATCAGCAGGATGGTGACGCCCAATTCATCCCGCAGGCGGCGGATAAAATTGACCATATCCTGGGTCTCCCTGGGGTTCATACCGGCCGTGGGTTCATCCAGGAGCAGCAGGGAAGGTTTGCTGGCGAGAGCCCGGCCAATTTCCAACCGGCGCTGTTCACCATACGGCAGATTCTTGGCCAGCAGATCACCCTTTCCTTTCAGGTTGATGAAGAAGAGCAATCGATTGGCTTCCTCAACGGCCTCTTTTTCCTCGCGATTGGTGCGGGGATCACGGAAAATGCCTCCCAGTATCCCTGATTTCAGGTGAGGCTGCATCCCGACCAGGATATTTTCCACAGCGGTCATGTTCTTGAACAAGCGGATGTTCTGGTAGGTGCGGGAAATCCCCAGGCGCGCGACCCGGTCCGGGGAAAGGCCGGTGATGTTCCTGTCTTTAAAAAGGATCTTCCCTTCCTCGGGAGTATAAAATCCGGTGAAACAGTTAAATAAGGTGGTCTTGCCGGCTCCATTCGGGCCGATGATGCTGTAGATTGCGTGTTCTTTCAGTTCCAGGTCAAACTTGCTGACCGCCTCCAGGCCGCCGAAACGTTTGGTCACCTTGTCCGAAATAAGTATCGCCATCTCAGCCTCCTCCTAGTGCCCTGCGCCCGTTGCAGCCGGTTTGGGTTCTTCCTGGGGACTCGGTCCCAACTCTTCTCCGCGCAATTCCAATTTGCGGCGAGCTTCCGGCCACAATCCTTCCGGTCGACTAAGCATCATAAATATCAGGGAAGCGCCATAGATGAAATAGACGAAATCCTGAAACTGGCTGAGCACCAAGGGCAGTCCCACCAGGACCAACCCACCCACGAAGACACCCGGAATGCTGCCCAGTCCACCGATGATGATCAACGAGAGAATATTGATCGAAACAATGAAGCTGAAGCTTTGTGGATAGGTCGAGCCGACCTTGGCGGCAAACAATGCCCCTCCCAGGCCCGAAAAGAGCGCCCCGGTTCCGAAAGCCAACAGCTTGGTAATGACCTTGTTGATCCCCATGGCCTCGGCAACATCCTCATCCTCCCGCAGGGCCATCCAGGAGCGCCCGACGTGGGAGTCCTTCAAACGGGTGGCAATAAAACCCGCCAGGATGATGCCGGCCAGGATCACATAGAAAAGTTGTTGCTGGTTCGAAAAGACAATTTTCCCGATGGTCGGCTGGCCAATATGTTGAATGCCCTCAGAGCCTCCCAGTAGCGGCTTAAACCAGTCGGACAATACCAGGATGCGGATGATCTCCCCAAAGCCGAGCGTCACGATTGCCAGGTAGTCGCCGCGTAAGCGTAGAATGGGTAGCCCCAGCACGACGCCCGCAAAGACTGCCACGACCAGGGCAAGTGGCAAGGCAGCCCAGAAAGAGAGGTGAAGCAGCCCCACCGCTTCCGAGGTGGTCAGCACACCCAGGGTATATGCCCCGATGGCATAGAAGGCCACGTAGCCGAGGTCCAGCAAGCCGGCAAACCCGACCACGATATTCAGCCCCAATCCCATCAAGACATAAATGCCCACGTCATCCAGAATTTCGCTGAAATACATTCCCAGGACTTGGGGCAGCAAAAGGACAATGACCGCCAGAACTCCAATCGTCCCCCAGCGAATTGCACGCTGTTGCCTCGGGGTTCTTTTTTGAGTATTGGCTTTCCGATCAATGCCTGAACGCCAGTAGATCAGGCCGCCCACGATCACGAATACCACCAGGGCGCCCGGGATGGTCATCCCGACCTGGGCGAATATCCATAAGAAGGCAAATTGTACAAATCCCCAGTGGAGAATAACGGTGATGATCAGGTCCCGGAACAGGCCAAGGGCCAGGACGACCAGGACAGCCATGCTCAAGGCACCCCGAATGCGAACCGGAAGCAGGAAGAAACCTGCCGCTATCAATCCGGTCACCAGCGCTGCCACGAGCAAAACCAGCACTCCGGCCAGTAGCGGGAGATTGAAGGTCCACAGGGCGATCAGGTCGGGTGAAACGTTGATCAGAACCGAGCGGACATTAAGCACTTGATTGAACCCGATAAACACTGCCAGTACCACACCTCCCATGAGGCCGGTCAGGCCGCCGACAGCCAGGAGGGACACAGTCTGTTTCGAGGCTGTATGCCGGATGGAGGAGTAGCTCTCGAATAAGAACGGAGCCAGAATCAGGATTTGACCCATCGTGATCACCCCACTGATCAAATAGGTCTTCTCAAATGCCACAGGCATGCCAACCAAACCCAGGAGCAGAGAGGCGATTCCACCAATCAAACCGGTTTGAATTGCTTTCTTCCAAATCGAGGATTCATTGTTCATTTCACCCTCCTTAAGCCTTATCCTTCGAGATCCGTTCGCCCAGGATGCCGGTCGGGCGGAAGATCAGGATGAGCACCAGGACGATGAAAGCAATCGCATCCTTCAATTGGGACGGAGAGGGGATGCCCAGCCCGGTCAGGAATAAATTGGGTCCGACCGATTCAAGCAAACCCAGGATGATGCCGCCCAGGAAAGCTCCAGGCACGTTGCCAATGCCTCCCAGCACCGCCGCAGTGAAGGCTTTAATTCCAGGAATAAATCCCATGTAGAAGTTGACCACCGGGAATAAAAGGGTATAGAGCACACCCGCCGCGCCCGCCGAAGCACCACCCAGGAAGAATGTGAATACGATGATATTGTCAACATCGATTCCCATCAACTCGGCCGCTTCCTTGTCTTCCGAAACGGCGCGCATGGCCTTCCCGATCTTCGTCCATTGCACGATGCCAAAGAGAACCACCATCATCACCACGGCACCCGCGATGACAACAGCCTGTGTCTTATAAATGTGGGTCCCTGCGATCGTCCAATACTGCTGCAGGACTGTTATGGACGGATAACCAAATGAACCGGAGCCGAATAGACCCCGGAATGTGTACTGAAGAAAGAAGGATGCCCCGATGGCGGTGATCAACGGGACCAGGCGAGGGGCAAGCCGCAAGGGCCGGTAACAAACTCGTTCCAGGAGCAGGGCAATACCCGCGGATACGCCCATTGCAACCAAGGCGATGATCCCCAGGCTGATCACGGGTTGTTTATTCAGAAAGCCGGAATGCGACAGGCCCAGGGCTACAAAAACCGCGGTAAATGGCCCGCTCATGAATACTTCGCTGTGGGCGAAGTTGATCATTTTCAAGATACCATACACCATGGTATAGCCCATAGCAATGAGTGCGTAAACCCCCCCGAGGGCCAATCCCTTGATCGTAAGGCTGAGCCAACCGCTGGGTGCATACAGGTGTAACCGCAAGGTGCTTATCGTTCCCCACACGACCGCCGCTGCAATGGCCAGGCCGATCACCCAAATAAAAACATCGGTAAGCGTATACCGCTGACGCCAGGTTCGTAGCATCTTTAACTCCTCTTCTCAAATGGGAGCGCTATTATTCATAAGGAGGGGCGAGCCAAGCTCGCCCCTCCTTATTAAATAAACAGTAATTTACTACTTGACGTATTTGGTCGGCCAGATCAGTGTAGGCGGATATACGCCAGCGTGATAATCATAAACACCGATGACTGGGTTGGCGCAGTCGCCGTCCGGGTTGCAGGTCAGAATGCCGGTCAGACCAACGAAGTCCTTGGTGGCGGCCACGGCAGCGCGCAAGCCCTGGCGGGGAATGTAGAGAGACCCGTCCGTTGTCGGTACAGCCACTCTCTCAATGGCGTCCATGATGATGTTGAAGGCATCATAGGCATGCGCATGGAAGATGTTGATCGGCTGCTCACCGAACTTGGCCACATACTTGGCCACGAAGGCATCATAGGCGGGGCCCTGGACGACCGGGCTCGAAACCATGAAGCCCTCAACTGAAGCACCGGCGGTCTTCATAACATCCGGCGAGAAGAGGCCATCCGCACCCATCAGCTTGGTATTCTCAAGCCCTGGGGTGGTCTTGGCCTGATCGATGATGAACGCACCAGCCGGCAGGAAGATCGGGAAGTAGATGATATCCGGTTTGCCGGTGGCAACATCGGCCAGGACCGAGCTCATATCGGTGGCATTCGGATCCACGGAGGTTGCATCGGTGATCGTTCCACCCATTTGCTTGAAGTCATCGCCAAATACCTGGACCAGCGAGGCGGCGTACAGGCTGCCGTCATGGATGGTGGCTGCCTTGGTGAGGTGGAGGAAATTATAGACAAAGTCAGCTGCGGCCGCGCCCTGGATCTTGTCGTTATGGGCCGTGCGGAAGTAGCCGGAGTAATGGTTCGAGCTGGTCAGATCGGTCAGGTCAGGAGCGGTATTGGAAGACGAGATCGTCACGAACCCGGCCTTTGAGAGCAGGGGTTCTGCGGAGCGGGCTTCGCTCGAGCAGGACGTACCAATAACCGCAATGATCGTCGGGTCGGAGGCCAACTTGGTACCGGCCGCCTGGCCGCCATCCGCCGTGCAGAGACCATCCTGGCCATCGAACTTGATGGTATGGCCGAGGATCTTGCCGCCGGCATCATCGATGGCGATCTCCACGCCGTTGCGGGAGTCGGTTCCCAGGGCCGCGTTCGCCCCGGATATGACCAGCAGATAGGCGATATGGATCGGGTCCGTCGGGCCGATCTTTACACAACCGATCGGATCCGAGCATTTATAGGACGCCACAGGCGCCTGAGTTACAATAGGCGGCATGGTGGCGACCGGCGCCGCTGTGGCAGGCGCCATTGTGGCAGGCGCCGCTGTGGCAGGCGCCATTGTGGCAGGCGCCGCTGTGGCAGGCGCCATTGTGGCAGGTGCCGCAGTAGCTGGAGCCGCCGTGGCTGGAGCTGTGGTCGGCGTGGCACCGCAAGCCGTCAGCAGCATGCCCAGGATCGCTATTGCCGAAATTACAATTGACAACCGTTTAAACATATGCTTTTCTCCTCCGAAGAAGAATCGTGAATATAGGAACCCGTTTTCCGGGTTTTATAAGCGCAGCTGACAATGCCTTTCCGTGTCGGGCATCACCTCCTTTATTCTTTCATCATTATCGAGCAGGATGAGCATCTTTAATTCAACCCGTATTCACAGGTTGAAGAGGGAAATCACGATCTACATATTACTTGTAAAAGAGCCAGCTTGGGTTTTCTCCGTTCTGAAAATCCATGGGCGGATTATAACCGCCAAATAAAAAACGGTTTACCAATCGTAAAAAGGATTCTAGTGGCTGGATTTTCGAGGGCGAATATGCTGGCTTCAAAATTCTCGAAAACACATTTTCTCGTGAATCTCTTTTTTGGCTAGTAAACCAATTCTCAACATGCTAGACTTTACCCGTTTTAATTGAATAAGTCAAGTGCTTTAAGATACCTCAAAAACACTGGGATGCACCTTTGGAGGCGCCACCGTGGTTTGGCAAACCAGGCGCAAACCTGGAGGACCACCTTCGAAATGAAATTATCCTGTTTTTTGCAATAATCTCTGGCGGGTGTAAGGGATCAATCCGCCCGCGTCGATAATTGCCTGTCGCGCCCGGGGCAAGGGAATAATATTAAAGCTTTTCCCGGTCGTCTGATTGACCACCTGTGTGGTCGAGAGGATCAGTTCGTCGCCTTCCTGGGCTTCCATATCCGGACAAATGATGGTGTTCAGCCCCAGATTGATGGAATTCTGCAGGAAGATGCGGGCGAAATCCCTGGCGATGACGATGAAATCCAGACCCTTTAGGCACGAGGCGGCCTGCTCACGCGAGGAGCCGCAGCCGAAATTTTTTCCGGCTACGATCACGCTCCACGGCTGGATCTCCTTTTTCTTCACCCGGGCATTGAAATCGCCCAGATCCGCAAATGCATACTGGGGGGTTTCTGTGGGCAGCACGGTCGCCATAAAACGTCCGGGGTAAATGATGTCGGTCGAGACATCCTCACCCAGTTTGAGGACCACTTTGGACATGCTCAGGCTCCTTTCCGGGGATCGGTAATCTTGCCGGTCACTGCGCTGGCAGCAGCCACAGCCGGAGAGCAAAGATAAACCTCGGCGGATGGATTGCCCATGCGACCTTTGAAATTCCGATTGGTGGTGGCCAGGGCGACGTCGCCGTCCGCCAGGGCTCCCTGGTGAACACCCAGGCACGGACCACAGCCCGAATTCATCACTACTGCCCCGGCATCCATAAGCGTTGCAAGGTATCCATCCTTGAGCGCCTGGCGGTAGATGCGTGCCGAGGCCGGGAAGACCAGCATGCGCACATTCCGGGCCACTTTTTTCCCCTCCAGGATTCGTGCGGCTATCTGGATGTCATCGAGACGGCCATTGGTGCAGGAACCGATCACGATTTGGTTAACCGGCTTCCCTGCCACTTCCTGGACAGGCTTGACATTGTCTACCGTGTGGGGACAGGCCAGCTGTGGAGCCAACTCCGTCGCGTCCAATTCAATCTCCTGATCGTAAACAGCATCCGCATCCGGGTGTACGGTGTCAATGCTGCCTTTCACTCCGGCTTCATCATGCAGATAACGCACGGTTTCCGCGTCCGCCGGGACGATCCCGGAGGTTGCGCCTGCCTCCACCGCCATATTGCAGATGGTCAAACGCCCGGAGGTTGACATTCTTTCAATCACCGGTCCGTGGAACTCGATGACCTTGAAATTGGCTCCCTGGGCGGAGAGTTGACCGATCAAATACAGGATCAGGTCCTTTGGCAGGACATACGACTGCAAGGTGCCGCGCACCTCCACCTTGATCGTGCCAGGAACCTCAACATTGAGGATTCGCCCCAGGGCCCAGACGGAGGCCATTTCCGTGGCCCCAACGCCAAACGAGAATGCTCCCAGGGCACCATGACTCGTGGTATGGCTATCCGTCCCCACCACGACCTGCCCGGGCAGGACATAGCCATTCTCCGGCAGGATCTGGTGACAAATGCCACCTTCATCCCCACGGATATCATGGAATTTTTTGATCCCCTGCTGGGCAGCAAATTCACGGATCTTTTTCTGATTCGTGGCAGTCTTGGCACTTTCCGCCGGCACCCGATGGTCGAAGATCAAGGCGATCTTATCGGGGTCCCAGACCTTGGCCTCCAGGCCGGTGCCCTGATAAATTTCCTGAAACTGGTTGATCACCAGGGCTCCATTTTCATGCGACATCGCCAGGTCGACCCTGGGCTCCAGGACGTCCCCTGCCTTTACGTGGGATTGATCGGTAGCACCAGCCAGGATCTTCTCCACTATTGTCATACCCATATAAGTACCTCCAAATTTTTAGCGTGATTGCTAACCGACGATCTTCGACATCCCCTTATACTTGGTTTCGACACGCTCGGCCGGAAGATAGGCATCTTCCATCTTTTTATATTCCTTCAAACCGACGAAATCCGTGTATTCTTCAAAGGAATTTACCCATTGGGTCTGGCCTGCCAGGATACCGGTGGGGGAATTCTTGAGGGCAGTGAAGAAATCCTTGAGGGCTTTGTGGGCAACCATGATCGACGCCACCGGGATTGAGACCCGGGCGACTCCCAGCCTGGCCAGTTCCGGAATTGGGATCAATTCGGTTTTCATCCCCGAGATGGCATCCATCAGGTTCACCGACAAGGGACCTTTAACCTCTTTCACTGCTTTTTCGATGTCGCCCCGGGTGCGGATCCCATCAATAAATGCCAGGTCAGCACCCGCCTCAAGGTATAGGTTGCAGCGGCGGATGGCTTCGTCCAGACCTGCCACGGCGAAAGCATCTGTCCGGGCGTTGATGATGAAGTCTTTATCCAGCCTGTCGCGCTTTTCCGCACAGGCACGCACTTTGCCAGCCATTTCATCGGCAGAGATCACCTCCTTGCCCGCCATGTGACCGCAGCGTTTCGGAAAGACCTGGTCCTCGATATTCATCCCTGCCAGTCCCATGGGGATCAGACGTTCAACGATCCAGGCGGCGTTGACCGCGTTGCCGCCGCCAGTATCCAGGTCAGCCATGACTGGAATTTCGACCGCCTGGGCAATGTTCCACGAGATGTCCAGAATGTCTTTCATCTGCACCAGACCCACATCCGGTCGTGCCAGGAGTGAGCCGGCCATGCCATAACCGGAGATCTGTACTGCCTCAAAACCACATGTCTCGATGATTTTGGCAGACAGGGCATCATGGCATCCAGGTACCACGACTGCCCTCTTTTCCATGATCGCTTTTCTCAAAACGCTGGTTCTTTTCATGATCCATCTACTCCATAAAAATATTCTTTATAAAAGGTCGGCGATCGCCTGCCCCATTTCCAGGGTCGTGCTGGATCCACCCATATCATATGTCCTGACCTTGCCTTCCTTGATCACTTCCGCGACAGCTGCTTCCACAGCGCTACCCTTCTGCTCCTCGCCAAGCCAGTCGAGCATCATCTTGGCGGCCAGAATGGAAGCGATGGGGTTGACCTTGTACTGGCCCGCATATTTCGGTGCGGAACCATGACTCGGTTCAAAGACCGCCAGCTGGTCACCGATATTCCCGGAACAGGCGAAACCGAGGCCGCCCACCATCTGGGCGCACAGGTCGGAAATGATATCTCCATAGAGGTTCGGCGCTACTAGCACGTCATAGTTGAGAGGGTTCTTCAAGAGCCACATACAGATGGCATCCACGTTGGCCTCGTCCATCTGGATACCCGGAAAATCCCGGGCTACTTCCTTGGCAATTTCCAGGAACAGCCCATCCGTGGCGCGCACCACATTGGCTTTATGAACCACCGTCACCTTCTTGCGGCCGAATTTACTGGCAAAATTAAACGCGGCTCGGAGGATGCGTTCGGAACCCTTGCGCGTGTTGACCTTGATTGAAAGGGCATATTGATCCCCGGGTAGATCTTTGAAGGGCGCAAAAGGCTTTGACTTCTTTCGCCAGGACGGCAGCCACGTCCTCCGGAACCGGGCTAAACTCAACCCCCGCGTACAGGTCTTCGGTGTTCTCGCGAAATACCACCAGGTCAATGCCCTCCTTATAATTCAACGGGTTTAGTGGGAAACCCTTGCAAGGACGCAGGCAAGTATAGAGTTCGAAGAGCTGGCGCATCCGGACAATGGGTGAACGATAGACCAAACCTTTGCCTCTTAATTCTGGAATTAATTCCGCCTCGGCGGTCTTGACTGGCTTGGAGGTAATGGCGCCAAACATGGACGCTTTGACATTTTTTAATAATTCGATGGTGCGTGCCGGGAGGGCATCGCCTTCCTTGCACCAGAATTCCCATCCGATGTCCCCGTGGATGTATTCGGCGTTTAATTTGATCTTGTCGAGGACGATTTTCGTCGCATCGAGTACATCCACCCCCACCCCGTCCCCCGGCAGCCACGCAATCCGATACTTGCCGTCCTTCTTGGAAAACTTGTTCTTCATCGTCTGCTCCTCATTGCGCTTGATGGACTGGGTTTTGGGACCCACGACCGTGAATTGTAACAAAGAGTATGGCATTATAAAAGTAACAGATGTCATTTACAATAAACACACCTAATTTCGAGAAGTAAAAGTAAAATTGGGCCAGTGAGTATATTCCCATAATTCCATTGCACCTTAATCCGATTTCTCGCCTGTCATATCTTTCTCACAAAGGAGAGTTACTAAATGAAAGCCATCCTTGAAAAACTTCAAATCAAACCTGTTACGCCAGGTGCCTGTACCGGGATCGACAAGTGGATCCTCGATCCGAAAGGAAAAGAGCTGGCTTCTTATAATCCCGCCACCGGGGATTTGATCGGGAAAGTTATTCAGGTCACTTCAACTGTTTATGAGCAAGTCGTTGCGACCGCACATGACACATTTATGAAGTGGCGCAGCCTGCCAGCACCCAAGCGCGGCGAGGTGGTCCGCGATCTGGGTAACGCCCTGCGGCTGCTCAAAGAACCACTCGGTGACCTGGTCACCCTCGAGATGGGCAAGATCCAGGCTGAAGGCCGCGGAGAAGTGCAGGAGATGATCGATATCAGTGACTTTGCTGTCGGCCTTTCCCGACAGCTTTACGGCTTATCCATGCACTCCGAAAGGTCTGACCATCGCATGTATGAACAATGGCACCCCTTGGGTATCCTCGGGTTGATCACTGCTTTCAACTTCCCGGTGGCAGTCTGGTCGTGGAACTCCACCCTGGCAGCGGTGTGCGGCGATACGATCATTTGGAAACCATCCTCCTATACGCCGCTGACCGCCGTTGCGGTAACAAATATTGCCAACCAGGTCATGGCCGATCACGGCTTAAGTGGTATTTTCAACCTGGTCATTGGTTCCGGGCGCGAGGTCGGGGAAAAGATGCTCAATGACGTACGCATCCCGCTGGTCTCGTTCACCGGCTCAACGGAAATCGGTCATCATGTATCGGAAGCGGTCGCCGGGCATTTCGGCCACACCATTCTCGAGTTGGGCGGCAATAACGGGATCATTGTCACCCAGAATGCAGATCTGGCCATGGCGACGCGCGCCATCCTGTTCGGCGCTGTCGGCACTGCCGGGCAGCGCTGCACCTCCACACGGCGAATCATCATGCAGAAGGGCATCGCCGCTGACCTGGGTAATCGTCTGGTTAATGCCTATAAGCAGGTGCACATCGGAAATCCGCTCGAGCCGGACACGCTCATGGGTCCACTGGTTGTACAGGATTCGGTCGAGGAGATGCTGGAAGCCATCCAGCAGGCCACCCATGACGGTGGTCAGGTGCTTTACGGCGGTCACGTACTGCCTGAGCTGGGACCTAACTTCGTCGAGCCAACCATCATCAAGATGCCTGCCCAGACCGAGATCGTCAAGAAGGAGACTTTCGCTCCCATCCTCTACCTGCTTGAGTACGATACCATCGAACAGGCCATCCACCTGCACAACGACGTCCCGCAGGGCCTCTCCAGCGCCATTTTCACCGACTCACTGCGCGAGGCAGAGTTGTTTCTCTCCAGGGACGGCTCTGACTGCGGCATCGCAAATGTTAACATTGGCACATCCGGGGCGGAGATCGGCGGCGCCTTTGGCGGCGAGAAAGAGACCGGTGGCGGGCGTGAGTCTGGCTCGGATGCCTGGAAAGCATACATGCGCCGGCAGACCAACACGATCAACTGGTCACATGACTTGCCCCTGGCTCAGGGAATCAAATTTGGAGATTAAGCCCTCGCAGGCAGGGATGGGTATTCCACCCCTGCCTTTTTGGGAGGCATATGGCTAACGAAAAGAAAGTCGTTCTTGTCACCGGCTCCTCGCGTGGAATTGGGGCAGCCTTGGCGCGCAGTTTCGCTGAAAAAGGCTGCTGCGTGGCTATCAACTACTTGAAATCGGAGAGAGCCGCGTCCGAACTCCGCCAGGCGATCAACACCCGCTGTGGGGCTGATGCGGCCCTGGCAATCCGGGCTGACGTCAGCCGCCGGACTGACGTGAGCCAGATGTTCGACCAGGTCTACGCCCGGTTCAAAAGGATCGACGTGTTGGTCAACACCGCTGGTTTGAACATGGATAAACCTTTCCTGGAGATGACAGACGAAGATTGGTCGACGGTCCTGGGGACCATCCTTACCGGCACATTCATCTGCTCCCAGGAGTTTGCCCTCCGCTACCAGGGTGAAGCTGGTCATATTATCAACATCGGTGCCGTGACCGCCCTTCGTGGCCGCAAGAACGGAGTCAATTATTGCAGCGCCCGGGCCGGCATCCTGACTCTGACTAAGTGCCTGGCCCTGGAACTCTCCCCCAGGATCCGGGTTAATTGTGTCACGCCCGGTTACATCAACACCGAAGAAGTTCAGCTGCGCTATGGATTGGACAAAAAGGAAAATCTGGAGCGGGCTCTTGCCGGAATTCCCATGAACAGGCTCGGCACAACTGAAGACGTCTTCCAGGTCATCGACTTCATCGTCAACACCTCGAGCTACGTCACCGGCCAAAACTACTTCGTCGATGGCGGATCATACATGCACTGAGGCCAGGCTGTTCCCGGCTTGCTTGATGTTAAAAAAATGGCAAGGCTCCTTTTCCGGTTCCAAATAATCCATGTCTAGTACCTCCAGGATTAACAATCCAGTCTGGGGATTGCTTTCCGGCTTGACCGCGGCCGCCATCTGGGGTGGCATGTACGTGGTCAGCAAAGTGGTTATGCAGGTGATCCCCCCCTTCTCGCTGATCGTCATGCGGTTGGTTCTGGGCATCCTGACGCTGACCATCCTCGTTGTCGCACGCAAGAGCTGGAAGGTTGCTCCCCGGCAATTCTGGAGCATCTTTGGCGTGGGTGTGGTTGGATATGGCATTTCCCTGGGTTTCCAATTTGTGGGCACGCAACTCTCCACAGCCGCCAACGGCGCCCTGGTCACCTCGGCAACGCCCGCCTTTGTCCTGTTTTTTGCCGCCCTTTTTCTGGCCGAAAAGATCACCCGCCGTCGCTTATTGGCCTTGGGTATCGCCACGGTCGGCGTGGTGGCGGTCATCGACCCGCGCAACGCACTCCTCTCTCCCTCCTTCTTCTGGGGCAACCTCTGCCTGGTGGCTGCCGCACTGACCTGGGCTCTGTACTCGGTCCTCATTCGCAAGGTCACCCGGCAGACCGGTGTCCTTACTACCACCCTGATCGCTTTTATCGGCGGTCTACCGGTCTGCCTGCCGCTCAGCGGCTGGGAAGTGGTAACTCAGGGATTCCGAACCATCAGCCTGGGAGTGGTGGGCGGCGTCCTTTTCATCGGTATCATTTCGACTGCCCTTGCCATGCTGCTTTGGAACACTGCCTTTGCGGTTCTGGACGCCGGAGTTGCCTCACTGACCTTCTTCGCCCAGCCCTTGGTTGGCACCCTGCTCAGCGTGCTCTTCCTGAACGAACGCATCAGCCCCTTGTTCGTGATTGGCGGGGTACTGATCGGGATCGCCTTGCTCGTTTCCAGCAAAGCCTGACGATGAAAACAAGACCGCCGTTCCAGGTCGATTTCTGGAGCGGCGGTTTTATCGCTAAGCGGTATAGGTGGTCTTATTTGGCCAGGCGTTTCTTAAAAGCCATGGTAAGGGCTGGAACAATCTGGAAAAGGTCGCCGACCACCCCATAACGAGCTACTTTGAATATCGGCGCTTCCGGATCTTTATTGATCGCCACGATCAATTTGCTGGAGCGCATGCCTGCCAGGTGCTGGATGGCGCCGGAAATTCCACATGCAAAATATATGTCCGGTGAGACCAGCTTGCCGGTCTGCCCGACCTGCATGGCATAAGGGACATACCCGGCATCCACGGCGGCGCGCGATGCTCCGACGGCCCCGCCCAGAACTCCCGCCATTTCCTTGAGCATGCCAAAGCCCTGCTGGGCGCGCCATACTTCGGTTTGCTTCGCATCCAGTCCGGCTGGAGCCTGGAGGGACGGGTTTTCGGACAATCCACGGCCTCCGGAGACGATCACGTTGGCATCGGTCAGGCTGACGCCACCTCCCGCAGTGCTGTACCCCTCCACGGAGGTCAAAGCCCCGCTCCCCGTCGCGATCTTCGTCACCGGTCCGGTCTTTCCGGGCTGATACGCCGGTTTTGGGAAGGCGCGCCCGTGCAGGCTGATGATCTGGGGTTTCAAAGTGCAGGTGACTCTGGCCAGGACCTTTCCACCATAGATCGGACGCATAACGGTCAATTTATCCCCGCTCGCTTCCAGCGCAATGACGTCCACCAGCAGGCCGGTATTCAGGTCGATGGCGGCCATCGCTGCCAATTCCCGGCCCCGGCTCGTGGTCGGGAAGAGCAGTACATCGCAACCCCGGTCTGCAACCGCCTGCTTTAAGGTCGAAGCGTATGGCTCGGCACGGTAATCAGCCAGGGCAGTATCCTCCGCCAGGAGAATTTCATCCACGCCATATTCGAAGGCGGTCTTCGTCAGGTTTTCCAGGCCGGTTCCAAAAATCAGGCCGGTCACCTTGCCCAGGGTTTTCCCTACTCCCACTGCCTCCCACGAGGCGGGCAGGGCCTCGCCTTTGAAATGATCAATGTAAACCAGGGTATTCATAGCAGTTTCTCCGCAAGGATTTTATCCGCCAGGTGTTCAGCAATTTCCTGCGGGTTGCCTCCCGTGACCAGCTCGCACACCACCTCGCGAACCGGGGCATCCATCAGGCCAAGATATTCGATCACAGCTGTTGGTGCCGGCATGCCAAGCTGGGATAACGACCAGGTCGGGATCTCAACTTTGGAAGCTCTACGGATACCCATGAAGGATGGGTAACGCGGTTCCCCAATATCCTTGACTAGGCTGATCACCGCCGGCAGTTTGGCAGTGACGATTTGCCGGCCCTCCTCGATGGCGCGTTCCACGCGCAGACTGCCGCCTTCCAACTTGATCACTGAGACCAGTGTGAGTGCCGGCCATCCTAGCAGGCGGGCCGCCTGCGCCGCAGTGGTACCGGAATCATCATTGATCGCCTGGCGGCCAAAGAAAGCCAGGTCCACTCCGCCAAGTTTTTGGATGGCAGCGGTCAGAATGCGGGCAACCGCCTGGGGATCAACATTTGGCAGCGCTGGATCGGAGATGAGCAGCGCCTCGTCAGCGCCCATCGCCAGGGCGTGCTTCAGCCCAATCCGGGCTTCTTCACCGCCGATGGAGATGGCTGTCACCGTCCCACCGTTGGCCTCCTTCAGTTGGAGGGCAGCTTCAACGGCATATTCATCCCAGGGGTTAATGACCAACGGTGCGTCACCCCATGTGGGCTTGCCGTTCTCGATCTTGACGGTGGCGGTGGTATCGGGTGTGGTCTTGACACATGCAACGAGTTTCAAGGTAACCTCCAAACAAAAAAATTTTTAGCACAGATACTTCAGGCAGCTTCCCAGCTCCAGCGGATCGGCTTCTAAACCAGGGCGGCTGCCTTCATCGTAGTGGGAATCTTTATCTCCAACAGTTTGCATATGGTCGGGGCGATCTGAATTTGCGAGACTGCCTCGCCCGTATCGCCTTTTCCGGCTGACCCGGGCCTGATCAGGTACAGCGGAACCTCGCGAACTTCCGGAGTGGTACCTCCATGCAGGCCGTCGGCATTGATTCCATGGTCGCCGGTGACCAGGATAATGCAGCCGCGCTCCATCCATTCCTTCAGGTAAGTGGACAGCCACATGTCCTGGCGAATGGCATGGTTGCGGTATTCGCTGGAATTGGCTCCATGGCTTGCGCCGGTATAATCCATGCCCATCGGATGGACTAATAGATAATCAGGGCTGAACCTGCGCACAAGCATCCCGGCCGTGGCAAAGAGGTCAATATCCGGGTAATCATCCTGGGTATAAAATCGCCCGTGCTGGATCGGTAAGGAAACATCATCCACTTCCCGGTCCTCGATCCAATCGTAAGGGGAACGATTATACAGCTCTGAAAACCAGTAGTAGGCTGCAGCCGCCGTCGTTCTGCCGGCTGCACGCGCCAGGCCGAAGACATTCGGTTTTGTCGAACCATGCACGACCGAATTGGAGACGATTCCATGCTCACTGACAGGCAAACCGGTATGGACAGTCTCATACATGGGCCGCGATATGCTGGGCAACTCGCCAGTCACTTTGTACAGGCTGGCGAGTTTTGCTTCCACCAAATGGCCCAGGTATCCCATTCCGGCAGCTGCAGTGTCATACCGCAGACCGTCGGAGAGCACGAGGATGACTTTGCTCAAGTTATATCTCTTTGGTGACCGCCGAAAAGTCAGTCTTTCAAAACCAGCACCGCTTCACGGGAACAGGTGATCTGGGCCTTATCACCGATCTTGGGCAGCTCTAGGAACGGGTTGTTGAACGTGTCCATATAAAAGCGGTTGCTGCCAACCAGAAGCTGGATGCGCACCACTGAACCAAGGAAGGTGATATTATCGATCTGGCAGTCCAGGATATTGGCTTTCCTTTCCTGCGCAATAAAATTGAAGCGTTCGGGCCGGATCGCGATCGTTACCTTGTCGCCTTTTTGTTTGCCCTCCAATACCTCGGCAGATTCCAGCTGGACGCCGTCTATTCTCAAAAGGCGCTTGGCCGGGTCGACTACCTCAGCACTGGTGGTATTCAACGTTCCAACGAAATTGGCCACAAAGGCCGTCTGGGGGAAATTGTAGATCTCGAAGGGGGTGCCGATCTGTTCGATCTTGCCTTCGTACATCACGACGATGCGATCCGAGATGGACAGCGCCTCTTCCTGGTCATGGGTGACATAGATGGCCGTGATGCCCAATTTGCGTTGGATGGAACGGATCTCGGCGCGCAATTGAACCCGGATCTTTGCATCCAGTGCCGAGAGCGGTTCGTCCAGCAGTAACACCTGGGGCTGAATGGCTAAGGCGCGTGCCAGGGCAACGCGCTGCTGCTGCCCTCCCGAGAGTTGATGAGGAAAGCTTTTCCCCTTCTGTTCGAGGTGGATCAGAGCCAGCATTTCATCCACGCGCTTTTTGATCTCGGACTTGGGGCTCCTGCGAATGCGCAGGCCGTAGCCGATATTCTGCGCAACGTTCATGTTCGGGAAGAGGCCATAGGCCTGGAAGACCATGCCGACATTGCGCTGGTTGGGAGCCTTGTCCGTGATATCCACATCATCAATGCTAACCTTGCCCGTGGTGGGCACTTCGAAGCCAGCGATCATGCGCAGGGTGGTCGTCTTACCGCAGCCGGACGGACCAAGGAACGAAACAAATTCGCCCTTTTGTACATCCAGGTTAAAGTCACAGACCGCGGTGGTTTCAGCAAATTGTTTGCAGATATTTGAAAGACTTAGGTGTGTCATAAGTGTTCAATCCCGGATGAGTTAGTGTCCGCCGCCGACCTGGGCCTGCGTCGTGCCGCGGCCTACCACCTGAATGATCCCCAGGGCTGCCCAGGTGAGGGCGAAGCTGATAATAGCCATGGCTGCCGGTCCATACGCCTGCTGCTGCATCTGGTAAGCCATGTAGGGGCCAAAGGCCGGCTTGGCCAGGTACTGGGCAAGAACCATTTCCCCCATCACGATGGCAAAGGTCAGAAAAGAGCCGCTCAGGATCGCAATGCGAATATTGGGCAGGATGATATCAAACAGGATCGATGTCCAGCCCGCACCCAGGCTCTGGGCCGCTTCGGTCAGCGTGCGTACGTCAATGGATCGCAAGCCGGTGTCGATCGCCCGGTACATGTAAGGCATGGAAAGAATCGTGTAGCCCGCGATTAAAACGATCGGGCTGTTCACGATCAGGAGCGGCGGCTGGCTGAAGGTCCGCACCAGCCCGAAGACTAGGACAATGCCCGGGATGACGAAGGGCAGCAGGGTAATGAACTCCACCACGCTGCGCAAGCGCGGTACCCTCAGGCGGATCAGGTAGGCCGTGGGGACCAGAATCAGGATCCCGACCACGATCGTCGCGACCGACCAGATGACCGAATAGGTGAAATTATAGACGAACGCTTGATTGTTGAAGGTATTGATGTATGCCAGGAAGCTCAGCACCCCCAGTTTCGCCTTCAGCGAAAAAATGAAGGTCGCAAGCAGAGGCAGGAAGAAGTACAGGATGCCAAGCGCCAGCACGAACCAGGACCAGATCACATTACCGCGTTTCATCGCAGCCACCTCTCAGTCCGCCTTTGGAGCAGGGTGTAGCCGGTGATCGCCAGGGCCATCACCACCACCATGCCCAGGCAGCAGGCATACCCCAGCCCGGCACTGCCCAGCACATCCCCGCTCAGCTGGGACCCGATCACGAGCGTGACCAAGTTGATCTCGCCGCCGGTCAAGGCGTAGGCCGTGGCAAAGGCGCCGAAGGAGTTCCCGAAGAGCAGGATCATCGTGCCCATGATGGATGGCAGGAGGATTGGCAAAGCCACGTAGCGCCAGTACTGGAAGGAGCTGGCTCCCAGGTTCTCCGAAGCCTCCACCCACTCGCGCCGCAACCCATCGATCGCCGGGGCGATGATCAACACCATCAGGGGAAACTGGAAGTACATATACACAATGCTCAATCCCCAAAATGTGTACAGGGTGAAACCGTGGAAGTACGGGTTATAGCCGAGCGCCTTTATCCACTCGATCAGCAGACCGGTCGGGCTCAATAGGGCGATGAAGGCAAAGGCCAGCGGGACGCCCGCGAAGTTGGAGGCCACGCCGCAGAATGTCATCAGGCTTGAACGCATGAAACTCGGCAGCCCACCCCGGATGGCGGCATAGGCCAGCAGGAAGCCGAAGATGCCACCGCCAATTGAAGTGATCAGGCTGATCTTGATGCTGATCCAGTAGGCGCCGAGGACGTATTTATTCTGGAAGAGCGACGACACGTACTTTAAGGTGAAAGCTTTGATTGGAGAGTTGGTAAAGCTGCCGATAGCGATGGTCGAGGAGGGGTAAAGGAGGAAAAAGAATGCAAAGAGAAAGAAGGGCATCAACCCAAGCCATGCCCAGGACATTTTGTGTCGAGCGGGACGCGCCAGAGGCGCGTCCCGCATCTCAGAACTTAACGCAGTCATAAACAATTACGGAGCAGCGGTCGGAATGGCCACACCAACACTGGTCATCCAGCCGGCCTCGATCAGAGTCAGCGCAGCCTTGAGCTGATCGGGGGTGGGGGAAGATGCCGTGGAAACATCAAAGGACGGCAGCTTCGCTGTCACAGCCGCCGGAATGACGCCGCGCGATTGCATGTCGACCTCGTCGACGCCATGAGCATAGCCCTTGATCCAGGCCAGTTGACCCGCATCAGATTGGATGATCTCCATCCACACCTTGGCGCAGTTCGGATGCGGCGCAAAGGCGCTGATGGCCTGAACGTACATGGAAGCAATTGTCGGGGACGGATAGACAACTGTGAGCGGAGGATTCCCAGCGAAGGTATCGCGATAGCCCAGCAGCAGGTAATCCCAGCCGAACACGATCGGGGTTGCGCCCGAAGCAATGGTCCCTGGCTTGGCAATCACCGGGACGAAGTTGCCGGCCTGGTTCAGTTTGTTGAACCAATCCAGGCCCGGCTGGGCATTATCCAGGGTGCCGCCGTTGGCTATGGCCGCAGCGAAGACCGTCTGGACAGCCTGATTCGAACTGCGGGGATCACCCGAAAGGGCGACCGTGCCCTTGTAGGCAGAATTGAGCAGGTCGGACCAGTTGGCCGGGGGAGTCTTGACAACAGCAGTATTGATCCCCATGGCCATCACACCGTAGTAGCCGCCGATCCAGTAACCGTCCGGATCCTTGGCCGGCAGGCCCAGCAGGGTCGCCGGGATCTTGTCCCAGTTCGAGGTCTTGTAGGCCATGAAATCTCCAGCCGCCTTGCCCTGGCCTCCGTAGGCATAGCCGACATCCACGATATCCGGAGCCTGCGGGCCCTTGTTGCTCTTGTTGGCCACGATGGCAGCCAGCTCATCCGCCGAGCCGGCGTTCGGGTTCAGGGAATTGATCTTGACACCCGTGGTATCCTCGAAATCGGCGAAGATCTCTCCATAGTTCGCCCAGTCCGGCGGCGTGGCGATGAGCGTAAAGTTGCCTTCCGCCTTGCAGGCGGACACCAGGTTCGACGGCACGCTGCTAACGACCGAGCCCGTGTAACCCGCGGCCACATCCGGACCTGTTACGTTGCTGGCGACGGTTTTGGCGCCGCAGGCAGTCAGAACAAAGGCTGCCACAACCAGCAAAGCGACAACATTGAAAATTACCTTCTTGTTTTGCATATTCTCCTTCTCTCCTATTCTAGAAGTCTTATGTATGGTTATGTATGAGATGGTGAGATTGAACGTATCATTTAATTTGATTGGGTCGGGGCACCTCCTGTCGATAATCTGCAATTCATTGTAGCATCTTCACCAACCCGAGTCAATCTACCTGCTGTTCGAGTAAGGTGAGAACGCCTGAAAGGATGCACCTTGCCATCCTATCACGCCAAAGTTAACAGCGTTGGAAGGAGGAGTTATGGTCAGGTTAAGCAGGATCAACCCTCCTCCCTCTTCAATATGGAAACGCAGCATGTCAGCCGGTTACTCCACCGGGATTTCCTTGTACACCTTTTCTATTTCAATGCCCTGGTGTCTGCGATAGGCGCTGAACCCAAAGTAGATTGCCGCTGCCACCAGATAGTTGATCATCATGAAGATCATCGAACTGACATTCGACCAACCAATGTTGTACGTGCCGACGGCCGGCAGGGCGGACGGGAGTACGTTCGGGTCCCAGAACCATACCACCAGCAGCCAGTCCAGGAAGCCCAGGAAGATCAGGCCTGCCAGTGTGATGAGCGGCATGGCCTTGCTGCTGGAGGTTCCCTTGACGACCTGATACAGGATCCAAAGCAGGATGACCGCGTTGAAAATGGTCAGCAGCCCCAGCACGATCACCACGAACCAGGTCAGACCATTTGCATTCAATGACCCCAGCCCGCCGATGATCGCCCAAGCATATTTGAACGATGTGTAGATCAGGTAGATCGAAAAGACGCCGTATACGACCGTGACGATCCATCCCAGCCAGGCTGGTACTTTATATTTTGCGATTGGCGATCCTTCAAAGACATCCTTTGCCCTCCAGGGCATGACGATCCCGGCGACGGTGGAACCGAGGAAAGTGATGGCGATAACAACCGTGGCATCCAGCGCCAGGGTCTGGAAGTTGAAGATCTTGAAGGCGTACAGGTAGGAAATGACCGCCGAAGGAATGACCATCAGCAGTAATGCGTTGATGGGCGTCTTGGTGCGCGGCTCAATCTTGGAGACCCACTCCGGTAGCATGCGGTCGATGGCAGCCGCAAAGATCACCCGCGTCGAGCTCAGGAAGAGCGTTCCTGACCAGCCGAACCACCACAGGCTCATCAAGAGCACGATAATGAACATCAGGGCCGGGCTTTTGACCATGAAGGCGGCAAACAGGGCCGGGTACGGCCAGATTGGCAGCGGAGGTGGGGTCGTGGTATATCCGAAGCCCCAGTTCCAGAACGCTCCATTGGCATTGTTGTAAAAGTTCCAGCCGATGGTCTTGCCGATCAGGAGGAAGAACACCACTGCACCGACCGTGGTAACGATGATGGCCCACAGCATGCCCGAGAGGTTGCGCCTGTAATCCGAAGCTCCGCGCACCTCACCGTACAAAGTGGAGCCCCAGTTGGGCCAAAGGTTGAAGAAGGTCAGCATCGGGACGAGAAAGATGCTAGCTCCCAGAGCCAACGGCCACAGCGGACCGGCCACCGTACCGGCATCTGCGCCGGCCTTGAGGGTGGCTGAATACGTATTACCTGCCTGTGCACCGAAGCGGGGCGCCAGCGCGTTGAAATTAGCCATGAAGGTTGCATTGTTCCCGAACAGGAGCAGCAGGAACACGATTGCCAGCCCGACCAGCCCGCCATAGAAACAGAATTTCTGCACCCGGGCATACCACTTCATGCCAACGGCAATGTAGATGAATACGATGACGCACACGGACAGCATGCCAACGAATTGACCGGCTGAGGTGGTCGTGAACCACAGGGCGGCATCCTTCAGTCCGGCAATCGCCAGCAGGGGCGTGTAGACCTCATAAGTAAGCATCTGCCCGTAAAGCGGCGTCCACAACCAGAGGATGAACCACCAACCCGTGACCGTCAGCACGAATCCGATGGTTCGATTAAGGATGCGGCTCTGCCAGACGTAGTCACCACCGGCACGCGGCATGGCGGAAATCAGGCTGGCGTAGACGATCACTTCAAAGACAGTAAAGATGGCGCCAACGATCACGCCCGTGATCAGACTGCCTTTGAGATAGTAACAATAGGAGAAGATGAACAGACCAAGGGTAATCAGGTTGATTGAGAAAGTGGCATAAATGAACGCATCAAAAACCGACCAGGCTCTTACCAGGCCGCTTGCCTTGCGTACGAAGAGGGAAACGTCACTCATCTGAATCTCCTTTCCAAGTTTTTCTTCGGTCTCCTGCAATCATGAAGGGGGACCTTCCTATAAGAAAATTTCGAACCGAAGTATCTGCAAATCTCCGAATCAATCCATCCTCAATATACTGCTCCTTTCCAGGCTCCTGCAAACTCACTGAATTTAACCGGTGGTCAGCAGGTAATTGCCTACCTTTTGCGGTTTAAGCTCGATCACTGCACCGTTCAGCATGCCTTGCTCGTACATGCTGCCGGGGTTGATACACAAAGTTTTCTTGTATTTGCGCGTTCCCTTGCCCTCGTGGATGTGTCCATGCAATCCCAGCAAGGGCTGGTATTTGTCGATCACGGTCATCACTGCATGGCTGCCGACCGGGATCATGGAACGACCGGCATAGGTGGGTCGCAGGTCCTTGGTCAGCTCCGGGGCCTCGTCCAGTCCGCTGCCATAGGGCGGCGCGTGCAGGCTGAATACCGCCTGGGAGGGATTCTTCACCTTGCTGATGACTGCCTCGAGGCGTGCCAGCAAGGCCTCGTCCGGTTCTTCGCGGTGGGTATGCCAGGGGGTCGGGTTGGACCAGCCGGAGTTGGCCATCTCGTGGTGTTCATCCAGTTCAATGACCTGGCCCTCCACGCTGCGGACACATTTCGACGCCGCAATCACCGCGTCGATTTCAAAGATGTCATCATTCCCAGGGCAGACAATACAACGTATACCTGTTCCGCTCAGCTTCGCGTCCGCATATTCCATCCAACGTTGCATGGTTTTGATCACCTGTTCGAGGAAGAGGTCGTCCATTTTGCCCGTCGAATCGGCAATTGCCTGCACTTCATCCGGGTTGGTCACATATGGATAATAGCCGCGGTTCTGGATGGTCTGGACCATCCTGTCCACTTCCTCTTTTCCATGCAGGATGCTCTCCTGTTCCAGCAAGGTCACCTTGAAATTGTCGTTGCCTTGGGCAATGATGGGAATGATGGCCTTGCCGGTCATATCACCGCCCAGGATCAGGGTATCCACCTCGTAAAACTTGCTCGCGGCAAGGAATTTCTTCCAACAGATCTCGGAGCCGTGCACATCCGTGGCAAAATAAATTTTCATCAGGCATTCCTTTTCTGCTGAGCCTCGATTTAAGTACTGTTCTCTATAATCCTAACCACCTTGCGGCATCTCGAGTGTTCCAGCGACAAGGTCCTTGAACTGGGCATGCAGGCGCGCCTCCACATCCGCAGGGATCAGGGCAGGGCCACCATGGGCCAGGATCTCGTTTACGCGCTGCAAGGCACGTGCATGCGTATCCAGTGAACCTTTCTTTTCCCAGATTTCGCGTGCCTCCCGTTCAGCCAGCCGTGGGAGTAAAGCTTCGCTTTTCATGCGTTTCGCCGTGTGCGGACTCATCATGAATGATCCACCTGGTTTTACTTGGGCTATGACCTGCAAGGCCAGCTCCTCATCGTTGAACGTGATTCCGCGCTTCAGGCGTTTGAGCATCTGGGCGATTTCGTCGTCGATCACGGCCTTGGCAAAGTCAAACACCTTCAACGCGTCCAGCAGGCCACCCATGTTCAGCATGTCTGCGCCCGCCAGCACGCCTGCCGCGGTGGACATGGCCGTCTCGTAGCCGGACTGGGCATCGTTGAGCTTGGAATTGGATAACCCGATGTAGCCGCCGCATGGTACATTGTAGAAACGCGCCATTTGGGCAAAGGCCATATGCAGCATCCCGCACTCGATGCCGCCAGAAGCATAGGCGCCCGAGCGCATATCGGCAACGGTCGGCAAGGTGGCGTAGATGGTCGGCGTGCCTTCCCGTACCATTTGCATCAACACCGAAATGGCCAGGAATTCGGCGTTGCCCTGAGCCAGTGTCCCTGCCATTGACATCGGCGAGGTCAAGCCAGCGTTGGGCACGATGCTCGGGTAAACAGGCAGGCCCGCCTCGCTGAAGAATATCATCGCCTCGGTGGAAAGTTGGTCCATGGTCAAAGGCGAGACGATCGGGCAGTAGTGGAGCGTTACGAACGGGCGCTGGCGGTAGGCCTCTTCGCTTCCTGCCAGCGTGTACAGCAGCCGCATAACGACCGCCGCGTCCTCCATTTCCTTGGTTGTGCTGCGAATGGGCTTGAGACAGTGTTTAAGAGATGGGTAAAGCCGCGCAAGTGTGAATTGTCCTGGCGGTGCATCCTCTGCCAGTGTGGAGATCGAGAAAACATCATAGGCAGGCAGTTCCTGGATGAGGTGCGCAATGCGGGCGATGTCGTCCGTTCGTGCCCGTCTCTCACGACCCGTAACCGGATCAATGACATCCGGCGCGGAGCTGCCCGTGACAATGATCGGCCCGTCCTGCGGGATGGTGCGGTCGTACTTGGGGTCGCGACCATGGAATGTAAAGGTCGGCGGTAACATGACCCGGTACTTCTCGACCACGCCGGGTGGGAATTTGACGATCTGCGCCTCGGCGTCCACCTGGCAACCGTGTTGCTTGAAGATCGTGCGCGCTTTTTCGTTCCTTACCAGCAAGCCCACATTCTCGAGGATCTCCAGGGATGCGGCATGAGTTCGTTCAACCTGTTGTTGCGTGAGAAGGGTGGCAAAATTGATCAAAGGACTCTCCTAGGAACCAGGCTGGCCGGCTGCTTCGGGACGTTCCACAGGAAGTTGTGCTGCCATGGAATTGATATCAGCGATCGGAAACATTTGCAATCCGGGCCGGGTCACCTTGAGTGACGCGGCTGCCGTGGCAAAGCGGACCGATGCCTCCAGGTTCCATCCCTTCAGGTACCCATAGATAAAACCAGACGAGAAGGTCGCCCCTGCCCCACAGCCATCCACGGCATGCACGTGTGGAGCGTGCACACGTACTACCTCGGAACCATGTACCGCCAGGCAGCCTTCACCGGCCATGGTGATCAGGGCGGTTTGTACACCGGTTTTCAACAGCTTCTGGGCCACATCTAGGGGCGGCACCTCTCCCAGCTGGGCGGCGTCTGTCACCGCCTGGCAGATCATTGCCCGGCCTGCGTATCGCCTCAGCAGCTCAGTGTCTGCGTGCCCGTGCTCGAAATTCAGGAACACAGGCACGCCCAGCCGAATTGCTTCATCCATTGCCCGCAGGATGTGATCGCCGTCATACCAGTCGACGTATAAGAGATCGGCCCCTTCCAGCAGGGAAAGGTCGGCCGTGTCGAGGGTGTCCAATACCTGCGGCCTCCGCTCCCAGAAATAGGTTCGTGCTCCCGTCTCATCCGAGACATCCACTTCCCAGGGGGTTCTGATCTCCCTGGAATGGCGAACCTCCCCCTGTACTCCCCATGCTTCCAACTGCTGCGCCAGGATGTGGCCGCGTGGATCATCCCCGACCGCAGTTCCTATCATGGCAGTAGGAACCTCCCATTGGCGCAGCAGGCAGGCGATGATGGCGGCATCGTCAAAGACAAACTCGCTGACCTCCTTAACGATTGCGCCGGTATTGTGCTCGGGCAGTTGCTCCACCACCATGATGGCAACGGGAGTGAGCATTCCAAAACCAACGTAGACAGGTCGTGCGTTTTTCATCTCTTCAGGGCAGTTTCCATCTCTTGCAAATACCAGCGCAGGAAGCGCTCCAGGTTGTATTCCTTGTATGTTGAAAGCGGACCAGGGGTATAGGCATGGGAGTTCACGCCGTGCTGCTGGTTGGCACAGATTGCCCAATCCTGCTCGGCGGTCAGACGCCAGAAGGGCAGGAGTTTTTCGAGATCATAATCCCTGCCTGCCTCGGCTTTGCCGTCTACCAGCCAGATCATGCGAATGCTGGTGTGGGTCAGTCCATTTGGGGTGAGGCGGACGGCCACGCTGTGATCGCAGCTGGCATGCACCCAGAAGTTGGGCAGCGTGCGCACGCGCATAGTCCCAACATCCGGATCGGTGTAATCACCCATCAAAGGTGCCACTTGCTTGCCGTCCATTGTCTCGCTGACATATCCCTCCACCAGCGGCGTACGGTTGGCCGCGTACCAGATGCCGTGCTCGGGGTCCGGGAACTTGGTCATGCCGGTTTCATTGCGCAAGGACATCCCTTGGGCTGCCAGTTTGGCCTCCAGGCGACTCGTGACCGCCTTCAGTCTTTCGGCCACGCGCGGGATGGTGTCATCGGCATTATAGTGGTCGAAATTGGCCTTGATGTATTGAGGATGGTTCACGTTGCAGTGGTAGCATTCCCGGTTGTTCTCCCAGACCAGTTTCCAGTTGGAGGCGACCTCAAAGTCCATGATCCTGGCCACCTTGGCGCTCTTCATGCCCTGTGGTTTGGCAACCGGGGCGATTGCCTCATAGGCTGCTTTGAAGTCCTTCGGTGCTTTGGCAAGGTTGATGAAGATCATTCCTTCGACCTCACGCGGCATGGGCACGCTGCAGGCCGAGCTGGGATTTGTCCAGGCCCTCCTGCATGCCATGTTGGAGCAACAGGTTGCCGTTGCGGTCATAGGTCCATTGGTGGTAGGGGCAAATGAATCGCTTAATACTGCCCTGGGGCTCCTTGCAGATGACCGAGCCACGGTGGCGGCAGACGTTGTAGAGCGCGTTCACCTGGCCGTCGTCCTCGCGCAAGATGATGACCGAATCTCCTTCCACTTCGTAGAGAAAGTAATCGCCGGCGTTGGGTATCTGACATGAATGACCCGCGAAGAGCCAACCCTGGCGCCAGATGGTTTCCATCTCGAGACGGTATAGCAGTTCGTCGTGATAGAACTGGCGCGGCAGGCCATGGCCAGGCTGGCGGGAATCCACCAAATTCTTTAGCAAAAATAATTCGTTGGAACTCAAGGGTATCATTTCAGATCACTCATTCCGATAATTAAAAAATGGCAGTGCCCTTCATGCGCGCATGTGTTCTCCCTTGGAATCGAAAAGGACCGTGGCACTTACCTCGCCCGGCAAACGGCCTTCGATCAGATCCATTTCGAGACGGGTGCCCGCTTTGGCCAGTTCCATGGGCAGGTAGGCATAAAGGATGTTTTTCTTCAGGGTGTATCCGTAGCCTCCGCTGCGCACACGCGTGACCACCTTGCCTTCGTGATAGACAGCTTCGCCTCCGTATATCTGGGTGAACTCGTCGCCGTCCAGCACCAGGGTGCACAGCTTGCGCCTCAGCCCAGCCTGTTTTTGCCTGACCAGGGCCTCCTTGCCGATGAAATTACTCTTGCCCAGGTCGACGCAAAAGCCCAACCCGCCCTCGTAGGGCGTCTCCAGTTGGGTGACATCCGCTGTATAGTATCGATAGCCTTTTTCGAGCCGCAGGGAATCGAGCACCTTGTATCCGCCGACCTCGATGTCGAACTCCTTCCCGCCGTTCAATAGCTCATCCCACACAAGCATGGCGCGTTCCGCCGGGACGTACAGCTCCCAGCCCAACTCGCCTACATAACTGACTCTTTGGGCCCAGATCTCGACGCCGTTGACATGGATCATCCTGGCGTGAAGATAAGGTAGCGCCTCGTTCGAGATATCCTCACTGGTGAGTTTTTGCAGCACCAGGCGTGCCTTTGGCCCCCATACCGCCAGACAGGCATAATCCATGGTGATATCCCGTATCGTGACGGCACCGTCCTCTGGCTGTTGGTGCATCCTGAGCCAAGCCAGGTCGTTGCCGATAAATGCGGAACCGGTTATCACCATGAAGCGGTCTTCTGCGATGCGGGAAATGGTCAGGTCAGCTTCCACACCGCCGCGCGAGTTGAGGAACTGGGTATAGGTCGCCGTGCCGACCGGTTTGTCCACGTTGCCGTCCGCCACGCGTTGCAGCAGGGGCAGGGCACCCGTGCCGCTCACCTCGATCTTGCCGAAGGAGGTCAGGTCAAAGAGGGCCACACGTTCGCGTGTCGCTTCGTGCTCCTTTCCAACGCGCTCGAAGTAGGGTGGGCGATTCCAACCCCACTGGCGCTGGTCGGTGCCGGCCCGCCGCCAGGTTTTGCCGGGCTCGAAGTAATTGACCCGTTCCCAGCCGAACTTTTCCCCGAAGACGGCGCCCAGCTCTTGCAGACGGTAATGCACCGGGCTGATGCGGTGCGGACGCGCCCATTCATTCTCGTCGTTGGGGAAACGCAGGCGGTAGTAGTACTTGACGCCTTCGCGGGTCCGCTCGGCGGCATATTCCGGGTTGGCATAATAGTTGCCGAAGCGTGTGGCTTTATAGGCATAAACATCCAGCGAGGGCTCACCCTCCACGATCCATTCCGCCATGAGTTTGCCGATGCCGCCTGCACCACCGTAACCGTTCAGCGACATGCCGGCCGCAATCCACATGCCACGCGTCTCTGCCATCGGTCCAAGCATGGGCTGGCAGTCCGGTGTGTAAGCGCCGGGATGGCACACCAGGGTGATGATGCCAGCCTGGTCGAGGAATGGAATGCGGCGAATGGCGCCTTCCAATAATTGCTCAAAACGATCGTAGTCAGCCGGCAGGGTGGTCCCGCCGTGCTCCCACGGCACACCATCGATCCAACGTGCCATTGGGTTCGGTTCGTAGCCGCCGATCACCAGCCCGCCTGCCTCCTGCCGCATGTACACCAGGTTGTCGGGGTCCCGCAGGCATGGGGTTGTGTTGGGAAAGGCATGCCCAGTGACCGCCTTCAGGGCAATATGCTGGTGGTCCACCGGCGTGGTTGGAATATGCACGCCTGCCATCGCCGCCACCCGGGGCGCCCACAGCCCGGCCGCGTTGACCACGATCTCGGTCCGGATGGGACCCTTGTCGGTGAGCACACGCTGGATCTCGCCCTTTGGAGAAAGCTCCATGCCGGTCACGCGCACGCCGGTATTGACCTCCACACCCATTTCGCGTGCAAGGCGAGCCATGCTGGTGGTCGTGATGTATGGATCCAATTGGCCGTCCCGCGGCAGATAAATTGCCCCATATAAGTTTTCCTTGCTCAATTGGGGCATGATGCGCAGGGCTTCCTCTGGTGAGATGACCTCGACATCCATGCCGATCGCTTTTGCGCGGCTGACGCTGCGTCGCAGCTCTTTCAGCTGGTCTTCCGTGGAAGCCACCCGCAGGCTGCCAACATGGTCGAAGAGGCCCAACCCGCTGTAAAGATCGATGCTGTATTTCCGGAATTGCATCAGGGTTTGCGAGGTGGCGAACTGTGTCACCAGCCCGGCGGCGTGGGAGGATTCTCCGCTGGCTATTTCCCCTTTTTCACACAGGACAACATCCGTCCAACCCAGCTTAGCCAGATGGTAGGCAATGTTGACCCCGACGATCCCCCCACCGACAATGACAACGCGTGCCTGATCTTTCATCCTTATCATTTACCTTTCTATCAAATAAGTCTATCGAAACAACAACCCGCTCGATCAGCTATTTCAGGTTCTAATCGGACTTGCCGAAGCAATCAGGCATTCTACCGAACAGGCCGCAAGGGCCTCAATGGCCGAGGGATCGAAGGCTTCATCGGTGATCAGTTTATCGATCCCATTGATTGTGGTGATTTGGAAATTGGCGACCACGCCCCACTTGCTGGAATCTGCAACGATAATAATTTTCCCCCGTGTGCGTTCGATCATCTGCTTGACAACTTCCGCCTCCACGTTGGAAGGAACCGTACATCCATACAGCAAACTGACCCCATCCACGCCCAGAATTGCCTTATCGGCATACACCTGGCGCAGATTATCGACCGCAAACCGGCCCGCCACGGAATTGGAATGGGGCTGATATTCTCCGCCGACCAGGTGGTGCTTAAAGCCGGCTTCCCCCACTTCGAGCGCCGCGTTAATGTTATTACTGAATACGGTAATTCCCGCATTGGCACGAATGTGGCGGATGACTTGCGTCGTGGTCGTGCCGCTGTTGATAAAAACCACATCGTTCTCCTCAATCAACGCTGCCGCCATCGCACCGATCAAACGTTTTTCTTCGGGATGTTTTTGTGCTCTCTGCAAATACTCGGGTTCCAGGGTCAGCCTTTGGCTGAGGATCGCACCCCCATGCGTTCTTTCAACAACACCTTCGCGTTCCAACCACTCCAGATCACGGCGCACCGTCGCTTCAGAGGTATCCAGCAGGGAATACAAATCGTCCATTCGGACGATCTTGTGGGTTACCAGGTATTCCTGGATTCTCTCTCGTCGTTGCGCCGGAATGAGAGGTTTGCTCATTAAGTTGAGGATTGGGTATTGTTTGAAAGAAATTGAAGGGTTGTAGTAATGATTATAAGATATTCTGAAGAAATTTGCAAGTTTTTGCGTTTTTTATTATAATGTCGGTGATTTTCCCCTTTCACCCTGCCAATCGCTTGTATTCGACCAGGACAGCTCGCTGAGACCTCATCGTAGGAGAATGGTATGACAAGTAGTTCAATCGGGATGGGCGAACAAGATCGTGCTGAGCGCGAAAAGTTTGAGAATGAACTGAAACGCATTCTTATAGCCAGCGACGATGCCGGTATTATCCTGCGGGTGATCGGGTCATTGGCCTTCCAAATGCACTGCCAGAAATACGGATATCTCCAGGCTGCCATGGGTCGTGCCTACACGGACATCGATTTTGCTGCCTATCACAGGCAGACCAAGGAAATCCAGGTTTTGATGGCCGGCTTGGGCTATCACGAAAATCGTGAGGTCTTTATTGTTTCGGAAGGCGACCGCGCCATCTTCGAAAGGCCGGAGCTTGGCCTGCACATTGATGTGTTTTATGAAAAACTCGATTTCAGCCATGTGATCTATTGGAAGGATAGATTGGAGATCGATAATCCAAGTATCCCATTGGCCGAGATGTTGCTCGAAAAAATGCAAATCGTACAGATCAACGAAAAGGATGTCATTGATACCATCATGTTGCTGCTCGAACATCCCCTGGGCGAACAGGATAAAGAGACCATCAACATCCAGCGTGTCGCCGAGCTTTGCAGTACTGACTGGGGTCTATGGCGCACCACCAGCATGAACCTGGAGAAAGTCCGTCAACTGGCGCAGGGGTACGAGCAGCTCACCGGCCAACAAAAAGAAATGGTCGATTCGCAAGTCAAAGCGGCGCTGAGGCGGATGGATCAGGAGCCAAAATCTCTTGCCTGGCGTTTGCGCGCCAGGGTTGGCGACCGGGTGAAATGGTACAAAGATGTGGATGAAGTTGAATGAAATCTAGGAGGCGGTTATGAAAAAGCTTGTCCGCGACCTGATGCATCCAGGGCTGCTTGCCTGCCGTCCGGACGCCACCCTGGGTCAGGTGTCCGTCCTGCTTACCCGGCACCACGTGCATGCCCTGATCGTTGCTGACCGTGACGGCCGTCCACTTGGCATTATCTCCGATTATGACCTGCTAGCCGGTGAATGGCTTTCTGCAGATGCTCAAAGCCTGGCCACGATGCGTCACTTGACCGCCGGGGAATTGATGTCCTCCCCTATCGATACCGTCGAAGCAGGCGTGTCCCTGGGGGTGGCAGCCCATATGCTCATTGAGAAGGACATCAACCGCCTCCTTGTCACCGAAAAGGGCCTCCCGGCAGGGATCATCTCTATCTCCGATTTCGTTTCCAGCATCGCCAGGGAAGAAAAACCCCTCCGCGAGACCGTCGCGGATGTAATGTCCGATGCCATTCTGGTCTGCCGGGATAAAACCCCGCTTGCCTCTGCGGCGCGCACCATGACCCAGGCTGGCTGGCGATCAGTGTTGGTGGTGGATGCCCATGGTCAGCCGGAGGGCGTGGTCAGCGGGAAGGATTTGCTGCCCTGCGTGGAGAACGGCGTCGACTCAAAACTGACCGTACGGGACATCATGCACCCGGTCCTTACTATTGATATTCACGCCAGGTTGCGCGAAGCCGCCGACATGATGATTCAAAAGCACTACCACCGCCTGGTGGTTATTGACCTGGACGATCCCCAGGCCTTCCCATTGGGCATTATCTCGTCGTTCGACATCGTCGCCGAAATGGCTAGGCCTGGTTCCATCTGGCAAAAATAGTCGTCCGTAATCGTCGTTTTAGGATACATGCAACCTTTAATAATTTTTGTCAAAGAATCTAAATCATGACTCTTACGCTGGAAGAGGCGCTTGCCCGTGTCCCTCAATGGGCAGGTGCCGGCGACCTGAAAGCTGCCCCTCTGGGTGGAGGCATCACCAACAGCAATTTCCGCATTGATGTGGGCGGGGAGGCTTTTGTTCTTCGCATCGCCGGGGAAAATACAGAACTTTTGGGGATTAATCGTGAGCACGAATATGCAGCCAATCTGGCTGCCGGCAGGCTGGGCATCGCACCGGAAGTGTTCTACTTTATCCGCCCCGAAGGATACCTGGTTACGCGTTTCATTAACGGCCGCCCAATCCTGGCCGATGAGATTTGTCGACCCGAAAACATTCGCCGGGTCGTGCATGCCGTCCGTAAGATCCACAGTATGCCGGAAATTCCCGGCAGATTTGATGCTTTTCGCGTTGTTGCGGATTATTCTGAAATCGCACGCCGTTACCAGGTCGCCTTCCCCAAAAATTATGATTGGCTGGTCGAACACATCCAGGTTGCCGGGAAGGCTTTGCATTCACGCAAACTTGCTCCCCGCCCGTGTCACAATGATCTACTCAATGCGAATTTCCTCACCACCGGTAAGCAACTCTACATTCTGGATTGGGAATACGCCGGCATGGGCGATATCTTTTTCGACCTGGCCAATTTTTCCGACCATCACAATTTATCCGATGAGCAGGACCGCTGGCTTCTGAAATGCTATTTCGGGGAGGTGACATCCCGGCAGTGGGCGCACTTGAAGATTATGAAAATCATGTCCGATCTGCGCGAGGCGACCTGGGGACTTGTGCAGATTGGCATCTCTAAGCTCGATTTCGACTTTCGCGACTACGCCGGCAGGTTCTTCGGCCGCCTCTTCGAAAATATCCAAAATCCTGAATGGAATAAATGGCTTAAGGAGGTAGGTAAAAATGTCTGATTTTCCCACTCATGCTCAAGTAGTTGTCATCGGCGGAGGCGTTGGCGGATGCAGCATTGCATACCACCTGACCCTCATGGGCTGGAAGGATGTCGTCATCCTGGAACGTCATGAGTTGACCAGCGGCTCGACCTGGCACTCTGCCGGCCTGGTCGGCCAGATGCGTTCGGATGCCAACCTCACCCGCATGATGCACTACAGCACTGACCTGTACCGGAAACTGAAGGACGAGACCGGCCACGATCCCGCCTGGCGCGAAGTCGGTGGTCTGCGACTGGCTTCTTCCGCCGAACGTATGGAGGACCTCAAGCGGCTGGTTGGTATGGCGCAATCCTTCGGCGTGCCGATGGATCTGGTCTCGCCCAAGGAGGCTATGGACCTCTTCCCCATCATGAACCCGGAAGGGATCGCCGGAGCAGCCTTTACCCCCAACGATGGCGTTATCGATCCAACCGGTCTGACCAATGCCCTGGCCACCGGTGCCAAACAGCGCGGGGCGCGCATATTTACAGACACGAATGTGGAGAAGATCAACCTGAAGAATGGTTGCATCCACGATGTCGTCACCGACAAGGGCACGATCGAGACCGAAGTTGTGGTGAACGCCGCCGGGCAATGGGGAGGCGAGGTCGGAAAGATGGTCGGTCTCAACCTGCCCATCGTGCCGATGGCGCACCTTTATATCATTACCAAACCGATCAAGGGTGTCGGACACGATTTCCCAACCCTGCGCGACCCCGACCTGTTGGTTTACTGGCGCGAGGAAGTCGGCGGGCTGGTCACGGGTGGGTATGAACGTAAACCGGCCCCATTCGGTCTGAACGGCATCCCGCGCGAGTTTCAAATACCAGCTCCTGCCACCGGACTGGGAGCGTTTTACCCCGCTGATGGAAAACTCAATCAAGCGCGTTCCGGCAGTCGAAACGGCCGAGGTGATTCAGCTCTTGAACGGGCCGGAAGGCTTCACACCCGACGGTGAGTTCCTGCTGGGTCCCACCTCGGTCAAGGGTTTCTGGGTGGCCTGCGCCTTTTGTGCGCACGGGTTGGCCGGTGCCGGCGGTATTGGAAAGACCATGGCGGAATGGATCATCGACGGGCACCCGGAGTGGGAAGTCTGGCGGCTGGATGTTCGCCGTTTCGGTTCGAACTACAACAGCCAGGACTACACGGTGGCGCGTACCATTGAAACCTATACCCAGTACTACGATATCCATTACCCCGGAGAGGAACGCATGTCCCGCCGCGGCCTGCGTCTTTCACCCACTTATCATCGCCTGCAGGAACTGGGCTGCTTCTTCGGGGAGAAGACCGGTTGGGAGCGCCCCAACTGGTTCAAGCCATACGAAGAAAAGGCCCGCCACGGGCACGAGCCCAAAGGCTGGGCCCACCACAACTGGTCGCGCGCCATCGGCTACGAGCACCTGAAGACACGCGAGAACGCCGGTTTGTTCGATGAGACTTCATTTAATAAGTTTGAAGTGCGCGGGCCGGGCGCGTTGGCTTTCCTGAACAATGTCTGCGCCAATGACATCGACCAACCGGTCGGTACGATCGTCTATACCGAGTGCTTGAACAAGCGTGGCGGCATCGAGTGCGATTTCACCGTCACTCGTCTTTCTGAGGATCACTTCTTTATAATCACCGGCACGGCCTTCGGACAGCACGATTTGTCCTGGCTCTCATTGAATATGCCGGAAGATGGGACCGTGGCGATCGAGGATGTCAGTTCATCTTATGCCTGCCTGGGCCTGTGGGGACCCAAGGCACGCAAGATCCTGGAGAAAGTCACCAAGGATGATGTATCCAACGTCGGCTTCCCCTACATGACCGCCCGCCGCATCGTGGTCGGAGACGTCCCCGCCCTGGCCTCCCGCGTGACCTATGTGGGTGAATTGGGCTGGGAGTTTTACTGCCCGATGGAATACGCCCTGCGCCTGTGGGATACACTTTGGGAAGCCGGGCAGCCCGAAGGGCTGGTCGCGGCTGGCTACAAGGCGATCGACTCCCTGCGAATCGAAAAAGGCTATCGTTACTGGAGCAGCGAGATCAGCCCGGATTACACTCCTCTCGAAGCAGGCCTGGGCTTCGCCGTCAAGTTGAATAAAAAGGATTTCATCGGGAAGGAAGCCCTGCTCAAGCAGAAAGAGGCCGGCTTGACGCGCAAGTTGTGCACCCTGACGCTTTCAGACAGTCGTACCATCGCCCTGGGCAAGGAACCCATCCGCTCGAAGGACGGCCAGATAATCGGTTGGGTGGCCGCAGGCGGATACGGTTATTCCGTCGAGAAAAGCATCCTCTATGCCTACCTGCCGATGGAGTTTGCCAGGGTGGGCACGGAACTGGAGGTCGAATTCCTCGGAGAACAGGTCGGGGCTGTGGTTGTTCAGGGACCCTTATGGGATCCCAAGGGCGATCGAATCAGGGCGTAAGCAACCCAAACGGTCGTATAATAACTTTTCACGCAAACAAGCGGTTTTTACATCGAGACGGAACAATTGGCCGCAAAATAAAAGGATTTTGGAATCCGGAAACGTCAGGAGAGAAAACCTATGTCCATTGTGAATGCAAAAGAAATTATGCTTGTGGCTGCCAGGGAGAAATACGCCGTTGGCGCCTTCAATATCACCAACCTTGTCCAGATGGAAGCAGTGGTGGACGTTGCGGTTGCAAAGAAGTCACCACTGATCATCCAGACCTCGGTCAAGCCCTCCAAGTTCCTTGGTGTGGATGTGTTGGTGGCAATTTATCGGACCATTGCCCAGTCGGCTCCCATCCCGATCTGCCTGCACCTGGATCACTGCACCGATGTCGCCCATTGCAAGAAATGTGCCGATGCAGGCTATACCAATATCATGATTGACGCCTCCAAACTGCCCTATGAGGAGAACATCCGCCAGACCAGGGAAGTCGTCGATTACTGCCACAAGCTCGGCAACATATCCGTGGAAGGTGAACTGGGCACCGTCAGCGGCGTGGAAGATCAGGTCAAGGTCTCTGAAGACGAAACACAGCTGGCCAACCCGCAACAATCCGTCGAATTTGTCCAGCGCACCGGCCTGGATATCTTCGCCCCCGCCATTGGCACCGCCCATGGTGTCTACAAGACCAAGAATCCCAAGGTGGACTTCGAACGCCTGGGCGAGATCAACCGCTTGATGAACGGCAGGAAGATCGTGACTCCCCTGGTGGTGCATGGTGGAACCGGCTTGCCGGAAGACTATATCAAGAAGCTGATCGCGATGGGCGGCGCGAAGCTTAATGTATCCACTGAGTTGAAGCGCACCCTGCTCGATGCAGAATATGAATACATCGCCGCCCACCGGGAGGAGTACGATCCCGGCAAGGTCGATGAGGCGGTCAGGGACGCCATCCGCAAAGCCGTCGGGCACTGGATTGACATGGTCGGCAGCGCTGGGAAGGCATAAATTCAAATCTGGAACGGAGGGGAAGAGTGAGGAGCTGAATTCAGCTCCTCACTCTTCCCTTGCTTCACCATCAATCACAAGAAATATCTCAATAAACTGGGGAACAGGGGTCTCCATCGTTCCACAGTTATTGAGACAACACATTAAATAAGGAGTAACACATGAAAAAGGTTGAGGAATATTTCGTCCCCTGGGTGAAAGGCATCCCAATGTATATTTCCGGGCACATCGAACTTGCCTGGAAAAAACCGGAACTCCATCGCATGATGTCCAATGAGAATCCGAACCCGCCTTCAGAGAAGGTGCTGGAAGCCATTTACAAGTATGCCAGGATGGGCAACCGCTACCCGGACCAGGGCCTGGTGGTACGCAGCAAGATCGCCCAGATCAACGGGCTGGACGGCCCCGAGAATGTGATGCTGGGCAACGGTTCCAGTGAGGTCTATGATAACATCTTCCGCTGCTTCGTGGAACCAGGCCAGGAAGTCATACAGCACACCCCCTGCTTCGGTATCTACAAGTTGCGTGGCACCATCCTGGGAGGCAGGATGGTTTCCGTACCCATGCTCTACAAGGATAAGCAACTGCTTTATGATGTGGACGCCATCCTTAAGGCGATCACCGACAAGACCAAGATCATTGTCATTGCCAACCCGAATAACCCGACCGGCAACTTTATGGAGGCCAGGAACTTTGTCCGGGTAGCCGAGACCGGCCTCCCCTTTATCGTGGATGAGGCCTATGTCGAATACGCTGGTCTGGGGATGTCGCAGGTGGGCCTGACCAAAAAGTACAAGAATGTCATTATCACTCGCACACTTTCCAAGGCTTATGGTCTGGCTGGTCTGCGCTTTGGCTACGCCTTGGGTGACAAGGATGTGATCGGGCAGATCTCGGCCGCCCTCCTGCCCTGGAATGTGGGCACGATCCCGATGTGGGCCGCGCTGGCGGCATTTGAAGATACCGAAGCGCTGGCATACCGCGTGAAATTCAATAACAGTGAAGTGGATTACATCACCGAATCGCTCAGCGAGATCCCCGGTCTGGTCGTGTTCGCCACAAAAGCCAACTACATTTTCTTCGATTGTGGCCCTTTGGGCAAGAAGGGCAAGGATATGGTCGCCTATGCCGAACAGAAAGGCCTGATCTTCCGTCCGGAATCCGACAAATACGGCAGCGACGGCTGGTTCCGCATCACCATTGGCACAAAGGAAGAGAACCGCATGGCTGTCGATGTGGTGCGCGAGTTTTTAACCGGGAAGTGATCCGGCTACCCCAAAGGTCGCAAGGACCTCCAGGGTCTTTCTGAGTGAGGAGGCTAAGCATGGGAAAAATTAAAGCGGTTTTTTTTGACCAGGACGGCGTGATCATCGACACCGAGCGTGACGGTCACCGTGTCTCTTTCAATATGACTTTCAAGGAATTCGGTTTCACCGACGAGTGGAGCGTGGACTACTACCACGAGTTGCTTCAGATCGCCGGCGGCAAGGAGCGCATGAATCATCACTTGCAGACCAGGGGCTTCAGCAAGCCCGTTCCTCCGGAGCAGGTGGAGGATCTTATCAAGGACATGCATAAGCGCAAGACGGCCATTTTCGTCGAGTTGATCGAGACCGGCAAACTGCCCCTGCGTCCCGGGATCCACCGCTTCATGAAGGAGGCCATGGACGCCGGCCTGAAGATCGGCGTGTGTACCACCTCCAATGAGCAGGCTGCCAAGGCGATCACCGAGAAGATCCTTTCGGATATTAAATTTGACATCGTCCTGGCCGGGGACGTGGTCAGCCATAAGAAACCTGATCCGGAGATCTACAATCTGGCCCTCACCCGCACCGGTCTGAAACCGGCTGAAGTCATTGTCGTCGAGGATTCCAGGAATGGTGTCTTGGCTGCAAAGGCTGCCGGGGCGCACGTCGTGGTCACCACCAACTCCTACACCGAGAAAGAGGATGTCAGCGGCGGCGACATCATTGTCACCTGCCTGGGCGATCCGGACGGCGAGAAGGGCCTCCTGACGAAAGGTGGCAAAAACCTGAAGTTCGACGGTATTCTGCGGGTCAGGCAGGTGGTCGACTATTTTGGCGGCTAGAACCAATCCGCTTTAGGAGTAAGTACTAAAAGGACGCGAAGGCTGAACCTTTGCGTCCTTTTTTCATACCGAAACCGTATCTCATAAAAATAAAAGGGAATATCTCCTGATGGGCCTGCAAACGCCGGTGGACTGTATTTAATGAAGGATCTGGAGGATCACCCAGTACAGGCCCGCACCTGCCAGGGCGGTCGCCGGGATGGTGAAAAGCCAGGCCATGGCGATCTCTTGTGCAACCCCCCAGCGCACCTTGTTCGCCCGTTCGCCCGCCCCCACACCCATGATCGCCGAGCTGACCACCTGCGTTGTGCTCACGGGTCCTCCGAGCAATGAGTTGCCCAGGATCACCACCGCCGAGCTCAATTGGGAAGCGAACCCATCCACCGGCCGGATTTTATAAATTTTTCCCCCCAGGGTGCGGATCAACCTCCACCCCCCTATCGAGGTTCCCAAAGCGATCATCGATGCACATAGAAGAATGACCCATTTTGGAACGGCAAAAACCTTCAAATATCCAGAGGTAACCAGCGCCAGGGTGATCACCCCCATGGTTTTTTGTGCATCGTTGGCGCCATGGCTGAGCGCCAGGGTGATGCCGGTCACGATCTGGCTGCGCTTGAAAAATCCGTTGATGCGCGGCGAGGCTTTCCAGCTTAATACCAGAATAAGCCTGATGAATAGGAACCCAACCAGGAAGCCGATGATGGGGGATGAGAACAAGGAGATCAATGTTTTCTCCAAACCCGGGAGCTCGATGGCTTTCCACCCCGCCGCCATTACCACCGAGCCAAGCAGACCACCGATCAGCGCGTGGGAAGAACTGCTTGGAAATCCCAGGTACCAGGTTAGCAAATCCCACAGGATCGCGCTGAGCAATGCCGCCAGGATTACCTTTGTACTGATAAGGCTGGAAGCCGCGATCCCGTTCCCAATGGTCTGCGCCACCGCCACACCGAATATGAACGGTCCTGAAAACTCTGCGATTGCAGTTACACCAAGGGCGACCTGTGGCGAAAAAGCCCGGGACGAAATCATCGTGGATACCACGTTGCTGGAATCGTGGATTCCGTTCAGAAAATCGAACATGGCGCCGATAATGATCACGACGATGAGGATGGGTGTCATGGATGCTGCCAATCTCTTTGATGGATTTTTACTGAAATAAGTTTGGTCACCTTTTTAAAGATATTCATTCGAAGAACCTATCGGAGTTTGAAGTCGCCTGGCTTCGTGATCTCTAATGTCAAGACACGCTGAGCTCCGCTGACAAGGTTTTTATCCTTCGGGGTGAACCCGGTTCATAAGTGCTTATTGTAGACTCCGGGTCAGCAACTTGTAGATTACGGCTGCGATCAGGGCCGCCGCAGGAATGGTCAATAACCAGGCCGTGCCAATTTCCTGCGCAATTTTCCAGCGCACCTTGTTGGGTCTTTCCGCTGCGCCCACGCCCATGATCGCGGTGCTGATCACCTGGCTGGCGCTTACCGGTCCTCCTGTCAGCGAGGCGGTCATGACGACGATTGCCGAGGACAACTGGGCGCCAAAAGCATCCATGGGTGCGATTTTATAGAACTTGCCTCCCACGGTGCGGATCAATCTCTCCCCTCCCACGGCCGTACCGGTGGCGATTGCCAGCGCACACAGCAGGATGACCCAGGTTGGAACGATAAAGCTGTTCAGATATTTCTCGGTTATAAGCGCCAGCGTGATCATTCCCATGGCTTTCGGCGCGTCGTTGCTGCCATGGCTCAGTCCCAGGGCGATCACCGTCAATATCTGGTAGCGTTTGAAAAATTCGTTTATGCTGGGGGAAGCCTCCCAGCTCAGTCGCATGATAATGCGCAGGACAATGAATCCGACGCCGAAACCGATCAGGGGAGCGACAAAAAGGGGGATCAATGTTTTTTCCAACCCGGAGACCTGGATGGCCCTCCATCCCGCTCCCATGCTCACTGCACCGATCAGCCCGCCGATCAGGGCATGCGAAGAGCTGCTCGGCAGTCCCAGGTACCCGGTCAGCAGGTTCCACGCAACGGCGCTCAGCATGGCCGCCAGTATGACAGTCGTGCTGATCACCTCCGCCTGGACGATCCCGTGACCGATCGTCTTCGCCACTGCGATCCCAAAAATAAATGGCCCCAGAAATTCCGCCACGGCCGTTATTCCCAGGGCGGCCCGGGGGGATAATGCACGCGACGAGATCATCGTCGCGACGATGCTGCTCGAATCGTTTCTGCCATTCAGGAATGCATACACGACCGCTAAAATGACTATCGCAATAATGATTGGTGACACGAATTCTGGCCGCTCTCAGGTGATCTTGACGATAATATCTCCGATGACATTGGCTGCCTCGTCGACTCGGTCAGCCGCATTGCTTAAGTGGCGATAGACCTCGCGCGATTTCATCATCTTGATCACGTGCTGGATGTCCTCAGCCCCGCTGAAAAGGTCAGCCAGGGCCGCACGATATACCTCTTCCACCCGGTTTTCGAGACCCTTGGCGCGCTGGGCGTGATCGCTGGCCACCCCGGGATGGTCTTCCAGGCGATCGACCGCCATTAACAGTTCATAAGCCGCGTCCCTCAGGATGGATGCCATTTGCTGCATGTAATTCGTTGGCTCTACCTTCATGATTTCCATCTCGCTGACGGTACTGTAGGCATAATCCAGGACATCGTCGATCGTCCGGGAAAGCGAAAAAATATCCTCACGGTCGAAGGGGGTGATGAAGGTCTTATTTAATTCATCGATCAGGATCCGGCGGGCTTCATCGGCCTCTTTTTCCTTGGTGGAAAGCAGGCTCGATGCAACCGGGTCGCGTGCGATCATAAAGGTCTTCAAGGCCTCCAGGCCTTCCAGGGTCAAGCGGCCTGGTCATGGATCAGTTTCAAAAAAACATTCTGGCGTTTCTTAAAAATACGAAACATGGACGAAGATCCTCCTTTAAAATGATGACGCGTCCTTGCAATGACGCGAAAATGTGCTGCAATTCAATTCATCCGCAATGAACGCATTGTTCATTGCCCTCGATCCATTGGGGATCGTTTATATCCTGGAAACTTAATAATAACATAAAAATCAAAAACAGCCGGTTATGCTTCGAGCGCCCTCGCGACCGAGGCCAGCACCGCCTCGGTTTCCAGGAAATCCGGGTGCCAGCGACCGGCCCCGCTCTCTAGCAACCCCTGGACCCGCGCACCGATGCCGATGAATCCGTAACCCAGCTCATCCGCTTCCTGCAAGTCCCACGGCCCGTCGCCCAGGTAGACCACCCGTTCGAACTGTGGGACGGCATGAAACTCCCGCGCCTTTTCAACGGCGAGTTTCATGATCCTCTTCCGGTTGCGGTTGTCATCCGATGTGGCCATTGGGATGCCATCCACCCTCAGGCCGCTTGCTTGGATTTTGAACAGGGCTTCTTTCAACCAGCAACCCGTGGCGATGGCGATCCCCGCCCCCTCCAGGCTTCGCAACTGCTCCAGAAAAACCCTCGCCCCGGGCACCTCACTGAAGATTCCGGGTGATTCCTGCTGCATCTTTTCCAGCCGCCTGAGCACATTGCGCTTCACCTCTTCGATCTCCTCTGCCTTTGGCTTCCTCCCGGTGAGGCGCCTGATCGCCTCCTCGGTCACGCCGCTGGAGGTCTTGTCGACATACCCGTACAGATCCGCATCCACTGGCGGGCGCCCGAGCACCTCGCCGATGGCCAGCCCGAATATTTCCCGGTCATATTCGTAGGACTGGGTCAACGTTCCATCGATGTCCAGCATGACCAGGTTCATGCGATCAATCTCATTGAATGCATTTTTATCGCTCCTGCAGGAGCGATTATACATCTTCAACATGCCAAAGCTGCTGGGACACTAGGATCAGTGTGTTGCAACGCTACCTGAAGCAAATTAATCTGGACACCGAAGAAGCTTATCGACGAGCTGGTCCGGTGGATAATGGAGGGATGTAAATAATATTAAGGAGCAGTACTATCCAGTAGTCTAAAATTCAAAGGAAAAACTCCATCTTTAAGAGGATTGCAAGAAAAGAATTCCTTGTATGGGGATTACGGTGGCTGATGATTTCTTCAATTTCAATTCAAGGAGGAATAACATGGACTTCGGCATCTATTGCGTTGTTGTGATGGTCGGGTTATTCTTTATAATTGCCTGGATATATGATCAATCTAATAAGACAAAAAGAAAATGAATGAATGTGTGTTCATTTTTCCCTAGATCAAGTGTAATATATTTCAAATGACAGGGGCTGTCCTTCTTCTTGGGACAGCCCCTTTTGTCAAAGTTATTGGAAGATCGTTGTACATTTGTTTGCATTTTGCTATACTATTAGAGAGTTCTACAAGTTATGTAATCAGTATTCATGGATAAGGACCTAAAAGGGCGCTGGGAATCAATAATTCAACTTACGTTTATAAATTAACTATATAAAAAGTGTGAAAGAAGGACACTTGTTATGAGCGACTTTATTACAATGACATGCCCCAAATGCGGTGGGAACCTAAGTATTTCTCCAAATACGTCCACATTGGTTTGTCAATTTTGCGGAACTGAACATATGGTGCGTTGGCAAGGAGGATCAGTTTTATTAGAATCGTTTGCGAGATGTCCACAATGTAACCGTAATGATAGAGTTCAAAAAATATCAGCAATTTTGGCAAGCCAGACAAATACTATCCTTGCACAAAAATTACTACCACCCCCCAAGCCTAATTCGCCGGCCAAACCAGAGCAAATAAAAAATAAGAAAGTCCATGGTCTGGTCTACAATATGGTGCTTTATTCTATTGTTGGTTCCTTAGGAGCAATTAGTATTGTTATATTTATCTATAATATCGGAAATATGGCCCCAGGTGAAGCTTGTTTGGGTCCAACAGGATTAATCTTGATAATATACGCTTTAGTAAATATCGCAAATGCACCTAAAGCGAAGTTGTTGGAAGAGGAAAAAATTAAAGAATACGGCCAAGCGGTAGAAAATTGGAAGAAACTTGTTATAGATCATGATAAAGCAATGGATAATTGGCCTCATTTACTAAAACTCTGGGATCGACTTTACTATTGCGATCGTGATGATTGCGTGTTTATGCCTGGAGCAAATACTTTTGCTCCTTCGTCTATTATGGTTGAATATCTAAGGAAATTACAAGATAATAAAAAAGTATCATAGATAATGTTCTTCAAAAAAACTCTAGCACATTGTTGCTCCGCTGCTAGCATCGCTAATTCTGAGTAATACCGTTAGGTCGTGTCCTAATGAAAAGAGGAATTGGTTCAGATAAATATACACCAAGGTGAAGTTTATGGCAGGGACGAAAAGACAGGTGGTTGTGTGTGGGTAATAGATGTTAGATTTCGAGAAATGAGGTAAAAATGCAGAAATGGGAATATCTTGAACTGGAAGTAGAAATCGGCGGACCAATCACCAAAACTACTGAACATCTTTGGTGGTTCAAACCTGATGGAAAACATTTTGAGAATCATGGTGCGCATGGTGTATTGATGGCGAAGCTTGGCCTAGAAGGATGGGAGTTGGTTACAGGCAGTGCAAGAATTTTTAACTGGCCTTACCTCAAATCACAAAATCAACTATATATTCAAACGTCCTATAATTGACAACACAAACGCTTGACTACTCACGAGGTACGCGGTCCATCATTAAATTCAGCGGACAGCGATTGTCTCTGAGTCATTACATTGGGCGCTTGGTCTTCAAATGGAAAATATGCCTCAAATTCCCTCTTTTGATGAGTCTGTATTAAAGGCAATTTGCAATGTTTTAGGTGATACCAGTGAAGGATTCACTGGTAGCCAAATTGGGCAACTTCTAGAGAAAAGCTATATTAATGATCCGCTTCCAGGGTTTACAAAGCGAGATAGGCTTTTTGAAGCGTTGAATCAGAAGCAGAAACAAGATGGTTGCGCAAATAACATTGTGGCCTTTTTATATCGAGCCATGAGTCCTGTTCTATATACAAGGAATCCTCATATTTTTGAAAATCGCCGTTTTGAGCTTAACAAGGCATTGGCCTTTGCAGGTTTTGCGCTTGGTGATGATGGAAAACTTCGAGAAATAAATATAGCTCATACCTTATCTGAAGCACAGGAAAGAGCAGGTAGGTTATATAAGCAACTACTGACGAGAAGCGCTCATGCTGACATTCTTCTTTATTGCAGAGCTGAATTATTACAAGACAACTATTTTCATGCCGTGTTTGAAGCAACTAAAAGTATTGCAGACAAGATACGCAATAAATCGAGTCTATCAAGTGATGGTAGCAGATTAGTTGACGAAGCCTTTGGTGGCGTATCCCCAATATTGGCTTTCAACACTTTGCGCACTGAAACGGAAAAAAGCGAACATACTGGATTCATGAATTTACTCAAAGGTTTATTTAGCACTTTTAGAAACACAACGTCTCATGTACCAAAAATAAAGTGGAATATCAATGAACAGGACGCGCTTGATATGCTTACTTTCATGTCATTGTTGCACCGCAAACTTGATGATTGTGTCCGCACTAGAAGCAGTCCGTAAAGCTAAAAAACGCCGAACACCGACTACATCGGACAGTGGCTCCTCGCTGCCGCCGCTGTCGTTTGGTCAAACTGTTGGGCGCATTTTCTAAAACCAGAATTGGTCGTTATTCTAATGCGAGGCAAGATGAATACTCATACGATAGATAGTTTCACCGAGTCTCTACCCGACACTATTCAACGTTTTCGTTTACTGTTTGATAGATTTCGTCATGACTTAGATGGGGCACTTGAGCGCGCCGATAAAGAATACTCGCGACATATGCCGAGCAAAGGGGAAGTATGTGAAGCTGCCTTCCGCAAATACTTATCAGAAACTTTAGGAAGCCGATACTCTATTGCCCAAGGATTTATATTTGACTCGACAGGTAAACAAACTAAGCAACAGGATGTCCTTATATTTGATGATTACTGGTCAATCCGACTTACGCCCAAAGACTTAGATGAACCACCAATTATACCAGTCGAGAATGTATATGCTACGGTTGAGGTGAAAAAGACACTCACTTCAAGGGATTTGCGCGACGCAATAGAGAATATTCGCTCGTTCAAGTCCCTTCAGCGAGAAAGAGTCGGGTCTCAATATGTTACTCCGAACAGAAAGATAGATAATCTTGGCTTGCCTGGAAATACAAACATGCGAAACCCTTATTTTTCAGCTATCTTTGCATTCACAGCAGGACGTTCCATGAATGCGGTCATTGACCAATTGAAACAAGATGTTGCCGATGTTCCACCAATGGAATGGCCTGATGTCGTGGCGATTCACAAAGAAGGGGTCATTCTTCCTTTTTGCGACAATTGCAAAGTCTCGGGCAATTATATAAGCAAGATTGCTCTTGATGGACATACACCAACTTATCTTCTTGATAAACTTGATGGAGTTTACTCCCTATTAGGCTTCCATCTGTTATTGATGAATCACTTACACTACTCTATTTTGGGATCACTCAATTTCCACGAGATGTATGGAGTATTAGCACAAGTTGCCAGATTTCTCGCTGCACAGGAATCGGCCCAAGTTTGATAGGGAACTGAGATGGTCGTTTGGGTTGTGCCTAACAATCGCATGAATACCAGCTCCTGAAAATAGAGGCTCTGCCACTGGTGGGTGAAAGTCGGCTTGCGAAAAGTGCGCGATAATGGCGGAAGTGAATAGCCGCAGCCGGTGTGCCAAACCGTTGGGCAGCATTTCGTAAACACGAAGTGTTGAAGATCGAAAAATCAAGTTGCCAAGGAGCATAATCATGATGACAAAGAATTATTATATTGTTGGTACAAAGTATGGCCGACACGATGATAAATATCCAGAGATGCTTGAAATTGGTGCAGTGAGTGTTGGTTTCTCTCGCCAGATCGACTTGAGTGATTGCTTCGGTGCAAGCGAAAAGAGTATTATTGAGTACCTAAGATCGTTGGAGCAGGACAGGACTTCGTATTACAATTTGAAACTGTTTCTGAATATCAGGCCGGGCGACCTCATTGCTATCAAGCGTAGCGGTTCACCGCTCGGCTACATGGCACGGCTAGTTATCGCAGGTTATGCTGTTGCTCAAGAAAAGGATGGCAAACTGTACAAACATGATCCCAAAGGCTTAGGGCATTTGATATTTGTCAAATTCCTTGAGACGGAAAGTGATAAAGAATTCAATTTGGGATACGGCCAAGCCGTCCACAAACTGTCTATTCGATCTCACATTCGGCAAATATTCTCTGATTACTCCATAGACTAACAATGTGGGCATGGGTATGAAATACTGCGTTTACGATAATTGGTAGTCCGAGGCCCACCAAGCCAAGATGCACGTTGCAAATTTTGGTTTCCGCACCAAGCAAGTGTAAGAAAAGCAAGCCAAGTTGAAACCATTTGGAGGCCCACCACCGGCACCAGCGACAGCAGCTCCGTTGCTCGCGCCACCGCCTGGCAAAGTACCCCGAAGGGGCAAGGTACCCCTAAGGGATCCGCCCGCAAATCTTATCTGCCGGGCAGTACTTTGGTTTCGAGCCAGTCATTCACATGCGCTGATCTTGGTCGAAAGGCGGGGCGCCACGCCATACTCATTGAAGGCTTCTATTTGGTACTTCAGATTCACCCCGCGCGGTGCATTATCCGTATAGGAAATTGCTTTCGGCCCCAGTTGGGTTATCTGGCTGCCGTTGCGGTATATGCGGTACCCGCTTGCGCCCTGGGCTGCCGTCCAGGTGAGCCAAACCGTCATGGTATTCAGAACGGGATCGCAATGGGAAGTATTGGCAAACGAACCGGGAGACGAAGGCAGAGGCGGAGCCGGAACGAACGGGGCTGACTTTGCCGGTCCCTCTATGGTGGAAGTCGGATCACCCTCCCAGCACCGGACACTCGCTGTAACCTGTACCTGCCACCAGACGTCCCTGCCATCCCGGCCGACGATAGGGTAGGAGCTTCCCGACTGCAGAAACGTGACCGCATAATAGAATGTGCCCGGGCCCATCCGGCAGTAGGCGTTCCATCCCGGCAGAACCTGCGCGACCGTCACGAGAGTCGGGCTGATCATGGGCGGCTCGGTGGCCGTGGCGGCGGGAAGAGTGGGTATTGTCAAGGTCGGAGACGATACCATCTCTGTTGCGGTGGATACCACCGGTTGCGGCGAAGCCGTTCGAGTGGCGGGCTCGGTAGTGGGCGCGCTGGGAGAGCAGGCCGACAGGATAAAAACTGTCGCCAGGCCGATCCCGATCAGATTGAATAATCGATTTCTCTTACTCATCCTCCACCTTTGCCTTTCCATTAATAAAAACCGTTCAGCATTTTTTATCCTATCATGCGTGTAATTCGAAGTCAATGATTGTCGCTCGAATTTAAGAATCTTCTTGACTGTTCCTGTAGTGCATCTGGCTTATCCACCATTACAACCGAATAAAAAGCCCTCGCGAGGGAGGGCTCTTGTGACCGACCGGGGGCTTGAACTCGGTATCTGTAGATCAAGAGGGGTTTGGATTTATATATTCCTTCATATTTTCTATTCAGCCAAGTTCAAATAACGCATCGACGTAACCCTTTAGACCCTGGCGTAACTGTTCTCGCCCATCAGATGTAGTTCCCATGCCGTAAATGAAACCGCTCTTTGGCACTTCGTATGGTGGATTTTTAGCAAAGCGGACGCCCTCTGCTAAATCCTGAACGTACCGTTCAGCAATGCCCGGTTGGGTCTGAGGCAATGTGATGCAGAAATGGAAACCCAGGGGATTCTGGCAGCCATTCATGCGCCAGCCCTTCATGGCGAGGTAGTCATTCACGAAATAGGGGTTGACCACATCTGATGTCAGGCTGATCAAAAAAGTGGATTTGCCCATGATTCGCATTTCAGGGATGCCGGCAATGCCTGTCCGCATTTTGTCCGATGTATCCATGATGGCTTTGGCGGCTTTCAGGTAACCCTCCTCACCCATGCAGATCATGGCCGCCCATATCGCTGCGCTTAGTCCCGCGGATCGGCTGCCCTGGATGGTGGGGACAGCGTAAATACCTCCCGGCCAGTCTTCCTGTGTGAAGAACATGTAATGACGGAGGTTCTTGTTGCGGAAGTTGATGGTTGAAGTACCCTTGAGAGAATATCCATACTTGTGCGTGTCGCATGAGATGGAAGTGACCCCCGGCAGGCGGAAGTCGAAAACGGGCACATCGTATCCTAGCTTTTCGATCCAGGGCAGGATGAATCCGCCCAAGCATCCGTCGACGTGCAGACCGATCTTATATTCCAGCGCTAGGTCAGAGAGCTTGCTGATCGGATCGACTACTCCGTGGGGATAGGAGCCGGCTGACCCGGCCAGAGCCACAGTGTTTGGAGTGATCGCCTTTCTCATAGCCTCCACGTCAGCTTCAAAGTCCTTATTGATAGGCACGCGTATTACCTTCATACCTAAATAATGAGCTGCCTTCAGGTGGGCGGGGTGAATGGTCATTGGGGCAACCACTTCTGGTGCCGTGATGCCTTTCTCCTCCCGCCCCCATTCTCGATAAACGAACATGGCATTAAAAATGCTTTCAGAGCCGCCTGATGTGATTGCTCCGGCTTCCTCATCGCGAGGAATTACTTTGCCCACCTCATCACCGTGTAGCATCTTGCCAACCATGGCCAGCACTTCCGCCTCGAATTTAGTCCCGCTCGGACATAGATCCCGTTGCATGATACTTACATAAGAAAACATGTTATAGACTTTGTTCAAAAAGTCGTAATATTCCATGCCACCGTGGTACATTGTTCCTGAACATTGGCCACCCTGCCATTTCTTATTCTCTTCCCCTGACATATAGGCAATTTCTTTCAAGATCTCTTCTTTGTCTATCCCTTCTTCAGGAAGTCTGTCAAATACCTTGAAAATCTTGTTGTATGGATGCATATCGCCAAAAAGTTCTTTTGATTCTTGATCGTCAGTCATGGGATGCTCCTGTAGTGATATGTATATATTTATAGATTCAAAAGCAAGCTGGCTATACCATTATTTCAATAACAATATGCGGTTTGTTGAATTCCCCATAATAACCGGGAAATTTAAAATGCAGTCATCATCTTCTTCATGTATGTTTCAATATCTGCAGCAGTATTCAAATCGAACACTTCTTTGGCTATTTGACGAGATTGCTGGTCCTCCAGTTTGTGGATAAGGTATTTGGCTTCTGGAATCGCACGTGGGTTCATGCTGAATTCATCCAGGCCAAGTCCTAGCAAGATTGGAATGGCCCTTGGCATGCCAGCAAGTTCACCGCACATGCCGACCCATTTACCTTTTTCGTGAGCGAGGTCGATGGTTTTTTTAATTAGGCGTAACACGGCCGGGTGCAGCGGCTGATAGAGGCTTGCTACTGTTGCATTGCCCCGGTCGACAGCCAGCGTGTATTGGGTAAGATCGTTTGTTCCCAGACTGAAAAAATCTGCTGCTTCTGATAACATGTCCACGAGCATCGCTGCTGCAGGGGTTTCCACCATGATGCCAATAGGGACATCCATCGCAAAGGAATTACCCTCTCTGATCAGGTCAGCTTTGACCGTATCGATAATATTCCGGGCATTACGTAATTCGTCCAGGTCGTTCACCATGGGAAACATGATGCGAGCCTTATGCCCAAGAGCAGCACGTAGGATCGCACGAAGTTGGGTCTTGAAGAGGTCTGGTCGATCCAGGCTGATGCGGATGGCACGCCAGCCCAGGAATGGATTCATCTCCTTTGGAAAGGGCAAATAAGAGGGAGGCTTGTCACCGCCGATATCAAGTGTACGGATGATAACGGGTCGCTGCTCCATAACTTTAAAGACCTCACGATAAATCTGATATTGCTTTTCTTCACTGGGAGGTTGTTTTTCTTCAAGATAAAGGAATTCAGTTCGGAACAAACCAACCCCCTCGGCTCCATTCTTTACCGCATCCTGTGCTGAATCAAGATCGCCAATATTCGCAGCCACTTCGACTAATCTGCCATTGGCCGTGCAGGTTGGTTCCTTTGCATGTGCTCTTACTTGGAAAAGTCGCTCTTCCCGTACCTGTCTCACACGTTGATACTTCTCGATGGTTTCATCATGAGGATGAATAATCATCACCCCTTCCTTGCCATCCAGTATCATTCTTGTACCAGTAGTTGCAGCCTTTAATAATTGATCTCCCAAGGCAACTATGGCAGGGATACCCATTGTTCGTGCCAGGATGGCGCTGTGCGATGTCAACCCGCCCAGAGACGTACAAAATCCCAACGTCAGTTTGGGATCCAGGTTCGCCGTATCGGAAGGGCTAAGATCATGGGCCACGACAATCGATGGTATATAAATATTGCCAAGAGATGTATCCGGAATTCCGAGTAATATACGCAATACCCGCCTGCCAATGTCCCGAACATCAGCTGCACGTGCTGCGAAAAGTTCATTTGACATTGCAGAAAGTATATTGGCTAATTCCTCAATGGCTGTTACCACAGCTTGCTCAATAATCTGCCCCTCTTCAACTGCCCGTCTCACTCCCTTCGTCAATGTCGGATCTGCAAGTATCATCAGATGCGCTTCAAAGATGGCAGCCTCTTTTTCGCCAATGCGTTTTATCATTTGGCTATAAAGATTCTGCAATTCACCTTGTGCCTGGTCAATCGCGTCAGTAAAACGAGACATTTCCTGATCGACCGTTTGCCGTTCCCGAACCGGGATTGTCAGGATAGGTGATAGGTAGCAATATGCTGGTCCGATGGCAATGCCATCGCTTGCTGCTACCCCTTGGATTTGGATTTCATTAATCGACTTCTTCACTTTTCAACATCGCCGAAATTATTCTTAATCAATTGGCACAGAGAAAGGATGGCAATCTCAGCGTCTGGGCCCTCGGCCATGAGTAAAAGCTCATGGTTTTGAAGCACCCCCAGCGTGAGTACCATGATGATGCTTTTGGCATCCACCGCATCACTTTTGGTGGAAAGGTTCTGCACATTGATGGTCGCAGAGAATCTATTTGCGGTTTGAACAAATAAAGAAGCCGGACGAGCATGCAAACCGACCTGATGTGTGACTTTAATCCGTTGTTCAATCATTATTTACCTCAGTATTATTGAACTCCCAACTGGCATTATTCTAGCACGCCTAAGCAAGGCAGCAGGAAATGGGTAATCGATATATTATCACGTAAAAATATTTAGTATATATTCTGGAAGATCTATCAAACTGGTGCCATTTTCGAACGGATTAGCTCGACAATATTCTGTGATATTACATGAGGCTCTATGCCAATCATTCTGCAGGTGACCAGAATTTTACATGACACTTCGATCATATCAGTAACTTCAGAAGCCCATGTTAAGGATGGCCCCGCAACAACCAGGCCATGATTTTGTATTAATACAAAATATCCATTCTTTCCGAGAGCATTCACGACAGCTTTGCTTGATTCCTCGGTTCCAGAAGTCCAATCGATGATAGGGATCTTATTGAGCATGGCTATTTCTGCATTGACGGGTATGAATTTTGTATCAGTCAGGCCCAGTATTGTTGTATATATTGCATGTGTATGGATGACAGCGTTGATATCATTACGAGCCCGGTAAATCCCTAGGTGAAATGGTGTCTCTGTCGAGGGTTTTAACTTTCGATCATTTAGAACATTTCCCTTTAAGTCGACAATCAACATATGTTCAGGTTTTAATTTTCTTTTATAAATGTGGGAAGGGGTGATAATAACCTTCTCGGGTTCATCAGTGCAACGCATGGAAATATTTCCCCCGGTCGGCGTAATATATCCCTTTTGATATAGCTCGTAATTAATGTCCAGCAATTCTTCCATTAATGTCTGGTATTTGTCCATTTTTTCTCCTTGTGAAATTGATATATATTCAAAAAATCATTGATCCGTGTCGAAGCTGATTTCGTGATCAATTAAGCAAGTCTTTACCCACAACGGTGAAAATTTGAATCGTCCCTTTACATTTTCCACACTCGCCGGGATCGGTTTGAGTTCAGATTTATCGAGTATGAACAACGCGGATTTTTTTATCATTTCACACCATTCCGGATATAAGGCTTCGTAAACCTTCTCATACGACTTCTCCAGACCACCATCGATGGCTTTTTTTGCATACTTCATGACCATCTCAATGGTTCTTTTTTTCAAAATTCGATATTGAATCGTACCTGCTACAAAAAAGACATACCAAAGAACCAATAAAAGGAAACAGATAGATAGTGTGGTCCGAACATTCATTTGATCACCATTTGGCGTGCGTTATTAATTCTTCTCCACCGGAATAAGGTTTAAAACATATTCCCAGGCCTTTACGGTTTTCTGCAACGCTTCCTCGTCGTGCTGCATACAACAATAAAAACGATCCCCTAACGGCACGATTCCCTCGGACAGCAGTACAAGGGCATATTCTTGAAGAGTTTGATGTCTTTCTATCACCTCTTTCACTCTGGAAAGTGGGTTCTCAACCAGTGAAACGCCATCATAGCATGCTGTCTCAATATGCATAATGGATTGAATATTGTAAACAAAAAAGGAAAGGTCTTTTCGTGTGGCAAACAGGTCGTTCAACGCCTGCGTAAGACGTGTTGCATAATCCGCGGCTTTTTCAACCGCATGGTATTCCTCCATGAGCCTGAGCGCATAATAACCGGCAGTCACAGATATTGGATTTGCAGTTAATGTCCCCCCGGTAAATGCTTCCTTGCCATTTACGCTGCTGGGATGACAATATTGCATGATTCTTGCTTTCCCACCAACTGCACCTGCGCCCGCGTATCCGTGCGTTACAATCTTACCCATGACTGTAATGTCAGGGGTTACACCATAATATGCCTGCCCGCCACCAAGAGCCAGCCTGAATCCTGAAATGACTTCATCGAAAATAAGCACTACTCCATATTGATCACATAATTTCCGGAGGGTTTTAATCCAATCAGGATGGGCAAGAAATGTACCCGCATGACCCCCTGTTGGCTCTGCTATGACAGCCGCCAGATTGTCTTTATACTTTTCAAATGCCTTCGCCAATCCATCAAAATCATTTTGTTTTACTTCTATGGTGTTTTCGTAACAACCGCTTGGGATCCCAAGTGCTTCATCTGGCCCGGTGCCAGGGAAATTGGGAGAAAGTAGAACCTGGTCTGACCAACCATGGTAATTTCCACCAATTTTTATTATTTTTTCTTTACCCATATAAACCCGCGCAATCCGAATGGCCACCATATCAGCTTCTGTTCCAGATGCAAGAAGACGGACCATTTCAACACCAGGCACATTTTTTATGATTTCTTTTGCAAGGAGTAACTCATTTTCATGAGTTAAACCTACTGCAGGTCCATTCTCTTCAATCAATTCGATTATTTTCGAATCGAGTGGCTTGAAATGATGGCCCAGTATGATCGGAGCGCCATCCATTAAATAATCGATATATTCATTTCCATCAATATCGTACATTTTGCAGCCTTTGGCGCCCTTGAAAGTCAGCGCGAAAGGTTTCGACGATCCAAGATTGTGTTGTATACCCCCGGGAATAACCTGTTTCATTTGTTTGAAATATTCTGCCGATTTTGGACATTGTTGATACATCTTTTCAACAACTCTCTTCATCAATTCTTCAGGAATTTTTCGGATTGGAGTGCCTACTATTTTTAACTTTCGTTCAACTATTTCCTGGTATTCCATGTTGTTCTCTCCTTTGATGAGATATTAATCAATCTTCTCACTTGGAATTTTCATGTGCAGCGACAATCTTGCGTCCTGTCGATCGAATTTCTTCGATCACTTCATCTTCCCCATGGCCACTCAACAGAGCATGGCCTAGAATGACAGGACACTTGATGTTTTTCATTTCGGTAAGAGGAGTTGTGGTGACAATTAAATCCACAGATCTTGACCTAAGCAGCGATTCCAGTTCATTGGGGCTTGTTGTGTCAACAGAACAAGGTATTCGTTCCTCATCAAAAACATCTTAAATCCTGACCAATAGCATTGACGAGGTTACGATCCCCGATCCGCAAACACACAGAACATGTAAACGATATTTTGACATTTCATTCTCCTTTCATATTTTCTTTAATCATTAGGCTTCAAATTTTCGAGAAGGATTTTCTTTATTTCTGATTTTAAATCAGCAGCATCGATTGCATGAAGAAGCTGATCGGATTGAATTAATTTCATAATGCTTTTTAAAATATCAATATGTTTACCTTTTTCAAGAATTCCCAGGAAGAACACTATTTTGACTTCCTGAATATTTTCTGGGTTTCCCATCTCGTGAAATGGAACGGGCTTTTCCAATGTTGCCACGGTGAGAAAACTGCGTTTTACATACTCTGGGTCGGTATGACATAGTGCGACAGGAATACTGGTTGGCAAGCCGGTGGGGTATTTTTCTTCACGACTGATGACTGCCTCAATGAAATTGTCATTCACCAATCCAGCATTCGACAATTTCTTTCCTATAATCGTAATTACACTTGCGCCGTCAACAACTTTCAGCTTGGTGTCAATAATTGCTTCATCAATAAATAAACTCATTTTTCCCTTTTCCATTTTGCCTGATTTGGAGGGCGTTCTCTGCATAAGAACGCCCTCCCTTACAACGTAGTCGAAATAACTTGGATTGGCTCCTGTTTAATATCTATGCAGTCGCTCCAATTGGTTTAACTGGTTCAGCTGGTTTGGCTGGTTCATCCTGCTCAATTGGGTCACTTGGTTCACTTGGTGGCTCTTCTCCATAATAGGCTTCTTTTTCAATCCATGCAGTAATTTTCACTTTGTTCTTTTTATAGAGGACCCAGATCGGCCAAAACACAACAAATAGTATGGCAACCATGATCCAACCCCATTTAAGAACACCGTACAACATGAGTGTTTGGGGAGTACCCATAAAGAAGCCATTTCCGGCAAGAGCTCCCTTGGCAATCGGTGTTACACCTGGGGTACTGTTATAGATTTGAGTCCAAGCTTTAAAGAGGGGCGATGCCACCGCGATTCCAATCGCATACCAGAAAGTCAGATTAACGATGCTTTTAAAGATATTCCCATTCGAGAGCGAAATAAAGACGTTGAATGTGAATGGGAACCCGACCAGAGTGCTCAAGGGGAGGAACAAGTTCCCGGGAATAACCAGGCACAAGATGATGAAGATGGGGATGAATATTGTTCCGCTGAGCAGAGTGGCTGTCTCACCGTACCCACAAGCATCATCGACTCCAATGTAGATTTCCTCGCGGTTCGTATCTTTCGCAAATTTTCTTGATGCTTGTGCGAGGTAAGTAAATGCCTGGGCAAAGAGGGAGGCCACCCTGGGGAAGATGGCCATGGTGGCAGCCGTGCCAATCGCAATGGTAAATATGCTCCCCCAACCAGCAATTGTCCCAAGTGTTTTGATGTTGCCGGCAAAGCCGATGACAAAGCCAAGGATTGCACCAAGGACAATTGGTTCGCCGAAGAACCCAAATTTCTCACGAATTGCAGTTGGTTTCCAGTTGATTTTATATGCTCCCAACTTGTTCAAGACCCAATTCCCCGCAATCGCGAGTGGAACATTTGCACCATGATGCAGTTGAACAATGGTGCAGTTTTTGTAGCCATAATATGTTGACCATCGTTTTGCCAGCATCTCGTAACAAATGGTCACATACAGGTTCAAGACGACCATGAAGGCAACAGCCAAAGCTAAATTCTTTGTAATCCAATAAACCATTGATCCCCAAATGGCATATGAATAGTTGTCCCAAACTCCACTTGGTTGGAATACATTGGTGAATTTAACTAGGAAAAGAATTAGCTGAAAAATGGTACCCAGTATCAAATAAATCATGCCGGCCTCGGTGGAATATGCCACCAATGCAGTCATCGCCCAGCCGACATCAATACCAGGTAGATTTACACCAGTGTTATTAATCATCATTAACAACCACGGGTACAACAACCGGGACATATTCATTGATCACCCACACGAATCCCATTAACCCAATGGCCGCATAAAGGGCTGATAGGACTGCATGCTTCGCTTTGACCTTGAAAGCCAGGCAAATGAAGAACAGAATGATCGAGATTACGATGGGAGATCCAAAGGTCTGAAAAAATTGGTTGACCCAGTTAAAGATCCCTTCTATTATATTCATGACATCCTCCTGATTCAGTTTATATGTGTTGGATTGGATATTTACTTTCAAGCCAGAACGTCATAAATTATCTTCATTTTCTCCTTTCACTTATGGATTTAAGTAATTAAGTATTAATATATGACCTTGGTATTTGCAGTATCGTTGATGGATTAAATAAAACAAGAGAATATATTTTCAATATATTCCCAGTATACGTTGGCCTGTTTTTAATTCAACGTTTTATTTTGGATTATTAATTACAACAAAAATGGACAATCTTATTTGCGCGATTATTTTTTCAAATGATGACTGGGGCACATTGCTACCAGGTTCTAATATTTACTATTTAAGAAATGGCCTTTTCCATCTGTTTTCATCGACCTGGAAATGCTTCCAGAACGAAACAAATGATAATGATGGGCTATTCTTGTTTTCTCGAGTGGGTCAGAATGACCTTAATTGCCTCTTCGGCAGAAGTGCATTGTTTCATACTTTTTAATATATTTCTTGCTCGAATAATATTCGCTAATTCTCTAAGCGCATGTAAGTGTGAATGAGAATCAGGGATACCAATGATAAAGAGAAGGTTCACCGGATCAAATGTTGGTGCGCCAAAATCCACTCCTCTTTTCAAGATCATTAAACCCAAACATAAATTATTTACTCCGTCTGTTGATTTGGCGTGCAGAAGTGCAATATGTGGTGATACGACAGAATATGGACCATGGGTTTTATTTACCCGGATTATTGCATCAAGATAACTTTTGTTTAAATCCCATTTTTAACCAGTGGTTTGCCCACGATGTAAACAGCTTCTTCCCAACTCTTTACATCATGTTTAATTACAATATTTTTTTCAAAAAGAAGGTCTTTTAACCCCACATTCTCAGGCGAGCTGATACTTTTACTTTTCTGGATCGCATTTTCATTGATCCAATTCTTTATATGTTCGACATCCAGATTGTTCATGAATTGATTAATTATTATGGTTGAATAATTACCTTCCATTTCTAATTCCATGGTGGAAAGAATTAAATCGACATTTTGCGCTTTGATTCGATCAACGTCACATTGTCGAAATATACCTATTATCCTAAACCAGGGGAAATTACTGGTGATTTGTTCCTTGGTATAGGAGATCAAGGAATGATCGGCGTCGCTGATTAATGCCACCCTTATATTTTTTTGAGCGATTTGTTGGATCCTTTCCAAGCCATTAATTGAGATCATTGTTAATGTGCTGATATCACTCTCAGTTAATGGGTAATTGACCAGATATTCTTTTTTGGATGTTATTTTTTCGATGGTGTCATATGTATCTGAAAACTGGATTCTGGTTTTTTCATGGAAGGGGTTCAATACCGAAAATCCTTGCTTTTTATATATAAGGCTAAGATTTAAGTATGTGATTAATTCCGTGGAAAATTTTTGATCGATTTGAAGATAGGGATTTAAAAATAAAGATATTTCCTTGAGTAAATCGCGGCCAAATTCAAATAGACCATTTGTCTGATCGTCCAAATTATTATTATTTATCATCGCATAATCAAGTGCAGGCTCGTTGAAAGGAGTTTGGCAATGAAGATGTAAAGCGAGTAATTGCAATTCAGAAGCATTGATTTCACCATTAACATGGTCTTCAATGGATTTCTTCAAGAAGGGAAGGATGGACAATTCTTTGAATAGGTTTATTTCATCAATGAATTTATCTGTTATTTGCGAGTTCCTTCTAATATCGGCCAGCAAAAGAAGGAAATAGTAATATATGAATATTCGTGTTGCTTGGGAATAATGGACTTTTAACGAGTGCTCGATTTTATCAGTATATTTATTGGCAAAATCAAAATCCGAATAATCGAACCCTTCAGTAATCAGGTAATCAAAAGGTTGTTTTGAGTGGAAAATCTCAATGATATCCTCAAGTGGAATTTTATTTTCAAAATGCTCCTCGCAGAATAGTGCACACATGGCATACCGTTTGAGCGATTTATGCCCATCAATGCAAAAACCCTTATGCGGATCTTTCTTCAAGGTTAATTGATAATGATTCAATGAACATTCAACCTCGATCATGTCATTTAAAATGGTGGTACGGGAAACGCAAAAATCATTTCCCAGTTTGCTGGAAGAAATTGGCTTCTCATCACCCAACATTTTTAATAAAATGCATCTGCGTCTTTCTTGGGTACTTAGTATTAACTCAATATTCTCTAAGCCGGATAATTGTTTAATCAATTCAAATCGCTGGCTTTTCGTTAAATCAATCCGAAGGCCATATCCTGAACGCCGGATGATTTTCGTATTATTTATTTTTAACCAACTATCGATGGCATTTAGGTTGTATTGAATCACCCGCGGTTTAATGTGCAACAAATTCGACAATTCTTCCACAGTCTTGGGATTTTCTTCCTTTAGCAAGGAGGAAAGAATCTCGTACTGCCGGGTATTCAAATAAGATTTCATGGCGGTGAAGTTGCCTTTACTTCAACAACAAAACATTGAGTTAGTCTCAATGGGCAAGCATAGCACAGAATTGGGATTCAGAATTTCTTAACTGTTCCTTTGGTGCATCTGGCTTATCTACCACTGCAACCTGATGGTTCTGCCGGTCTTGCGCTTCGAATCCACGCTGTTTTCAAAATGGGACAATCTTCGTAACGGCAGGTTGTAGCCCTTGACAAATCCGAACAATTGTTCTAATATTGGACCAATTTGGTGCATCCATGTCAAATCAATTTGCCGCCCCCCTTTCACTGTCCCCAGTGGGAAAGATCTGCATGTACCTGCGCATCCCTGATTTCTATCATTCTCCATTTTCCTATTGTGCATCTGTATTCGGGAAGGAATTGGGGCGGGATATTCGTTTTTTTTTCGATACGCGTATCGAATCTTGTCCTTGCAGGCGATGCTCCAGTTTCCTTTCCCCCGCCATCTATTCGTTTCTCCTTTCGTTTTCCAAAAACAAATGCCCCACCGGAGATGCCTCTCCCGCCAACTTCAAAAATCCTTCCCGGGAGTCAGTCGTTCCTGCGTCGTTTTGCGGAATGAAACTTGTACCCGAAGGGTATATCACCTCCCCCAATCTAAAATCTTCAATCCAAAATCTGCAACCCTTTTTTCCTGCACTTTGCTCTCTATTCTCTGCTCTCTTAACAAAAATACCCCCGTTTCTGGAGGCTTCTGTGACCGACCCGAGGCTTAACAAACCCTTTTAGGTACGAAGGCAGAAAATAAAAAAACTCCCCTCTCCAAATTTGTACTTCAATTTGGGGAGGGGTCGGGGGTGGGGTTGTGACCGACCCGAGGCTCGAACTCGGAACCCACTGATTAAGAGCTGACCCGAGAACTGTCTATCCTGTATATATGGTGTTTTCTATCTACAGAATTCCATATATGGTGGTTAAATTGTCTATTTTTTCTATATTTTCTATGCCTTCTCTTCTGGTAGCTGTAAGGTAGCTGTAGAAAAAAATAGCTTCCCATACCGGGAGGTTATTTTTATCCCGATATCTGGGTCGGGGGCGGCGGTCTACTGCTATATATTAAGCTGGGAGCAAAGGATTCGAACCTCTATCGACTGATCCAGAGTCCAGCACTAGAGTTTCCACAGCGTCCATACAGTTATCAACCACCATATATGGGGATTTTTTTGATTTTATTGCCATATATTGGGGGTATGCGGAAAAAACGCGGAAAGTTCCTATTTTGACTGCAATTTGACTGCAACCGGGGTGACCATTTCTTCGATCCGTATGGCTGTCTCGTCCTGCGAGTGGGCCATCGCATGGCCGTAGGTGTCCCTGGTTATGCTGGCCTTGGAATGACCCGCCCGTCTCTGGATGGTGTTAATCGGCGTACCAATATCGAGCAGGAAAGAGATCGAAGTATGCCGCAGGTCGTGGAAGCGGATGTCAGGCAGTCCATTGATTCTGATTAAACGCTCGAACTCACCGTACATTTGCTCTCACGCCATCGGGTTCCCGATCGTATTGGGAAAGATCAAGTCGTTCTCTTCCCAGAGGTCCTTGTTCAAGCTTTTTTGCTGCTCTTGTTGTTCCCGATGCATCGCCAGGCGGTCCAGGATCCCTTGCCCCAGTTTGATCTGACGGCGGCCCGCCTTTGTCTTGGGAGGAACCAGTGAACATCCCTGGCCCTTCGTTCGCTGGAGTTGCCGCTGAATCAGCAAGAAGCCTTTTTCCCAATCCAGGTCAGACTATTGGAGGCCCATCAATTCCCCTTCGCGCATTCCGGTCAACAAGGCCAGGTAGATGAGCGTCCCGTACCGCGAGTTCATCGAAGCGATCACGAGCTGCCGTGCCCGCTCCTCGGTCAGGATCTGGAATTCAGCCTGCTCCACTTTGGGTCGCTCAACCGCATCTACGGGATTACGACCCAGGATGCCTTCTCGAACGGCCTGCTTGAGGACGCAGTGCAGCACCGTGTGGATCAACTGAATGGTGCGCGGACCTCGGCCTTCTTCTCGTTTTATCAGGTAGAGCTATTTGATCTGGGATGGCTGTATATCCTGTAAGCGAGTTTTCCCCATTGTAGGTAGGATTTGCTGGCTTGCAATTTGACGGTACTGAAGAACCGTGTGGGGTCTGCGAGAGATTACCTTGCCGGCCAACCATGATTCTACGAACTACTCCAAAGTCGCCTGGGTGCCTTCAAAGGTCAGGCCGCTGCCTATTTTTGCCTGCATTTCCTTGATCCAGTCATGGTATTCTCGTTGAGTCTTTCCATACAGGGTCAGACGCCGACCATCCAGGCTTACCTGGGCACACCAGCGGTTGCGGTTCTCCCGATAGTAAAGAGTGTCTTCGTTATTCGCCCGTTTATGAGCCATATCTACTCATCCTTTCCTATTTGAACAGAAATAATATTGGGGAGTAAATCTGGTGGTTTGCACTATCGACTGTTAAGGTACATTCTGCAATGGAGCAGATTCTACTCGAAAGATTGAATGAAATTTGATTTTGGATCGTAAGGAATTACCGACCGTGAAATTTGGCAAATTTATGGATGCTTGAGAAGTGGAACAGATGGACCTTGGTTCGCTTTTCCGTGGATATACTCATCCAGATCTTCACGCCTAACATGCACAAGATTGTCTATGCGCATAGCAGGAATCTCGCCTCGTTTTAGTAATGCATAAGCAAACGCTTTGCTCACTTGGAGAATTTCAGCTACCTCACTGGGTTTCAACAGTCGTTCTTCCATGATTTACCCTATCCAAACTTGATATCATTATATAGAACAATTGTTCGGATGTTAAGAGGATTTTCCCCCATTATTTCCGTTTAGGCGCTTATATTATGGATAGATGGAAATTCCAGACCTCGGTAAACAGGCTGGCGAGAGGCCATGCCGCTGATCGGTGAAGTCTTTACCAGGGATCAGAACTGCAAGTTCTAATCATCCTTAGATTCTTATATCTTCCTGCAAGAGTCCCCAATAAACAAACTATCTCTCAGCACAATCATTCTAGGTGAGTTGTTCGTGCCCCTTAACTCCTCTAAAAGGGCATAGATAGCATTTTTGCCAATCTCCTGCATAGGCTCGGCCAATGAGGTAATTGATAAATATTTTATAGCTAACTGATAACCATATCCAACAATTGAGTAATCATCTGGTACTTTAAAGCCTTTATCCTTAAGGGCCCTCCAAGCTCCAAGAGTTATAGCATCTGTCGCAGCAAATATCGCGGTAAATTTCAGTTTATCGCAGCGGTCCGATACAATCTGGTATGCTTCTTCAAACGAATCATGACAGTTACAAATCAGCCCATCCCTTACTGGCAAATCGATAGAATCAAAAGCTTTTTTATATCCTGCAAGTCTTGAAGCAAAAATATTATTTTCTCCGGGAGTTCCTAATATTAATACATCCCTGTGACCCAAATCCAGCAAATATTTCGTACCAGTATACGCTCCTTCAAGAGAATCTCTTGTGACAATATATACATCTTGACGTTCATATTGTTCCTTCGAACTGATTAGCAGCACCAAAGGGAATCCTTCAGCGATCATTTTTTCATATTGTTTATTTATTTTTTCACTACTTGGATAAGCAATTAATCCATCTATATGATTATCAATCATACTTTTGATAAACGCATCTTCCTTTTTTTCGTCTCGGGAGTAATCATATAAAATGATTTCAATATTTTGAATTTGAACCACCTCAAGAATACCCTTAAGAATTGGAGCATATGCTTCGTTCAAAATATCACCAACAAGCAAGCCTATGCGGGTTCTTCTTGTTAAACTTTTCTTGGGTTTAAACGAATAACTCAATTCTTTTAGAGCTTTTTCTACGACATCTCTAAGTTCGTCGCTTACAATCTCTTTGTTATTCAGTACTCTTGAGACCGATGCTGTAGAAACATTTGCCCTTTTCGCAACATCTTTTAAAGTTACTTTGGTTTTTTCCATCACATCAACCCAATATTTTCTGAAATTTTCATAAAGCAACATGACTATTGAATATTAACATTCATCATACAGTATGTCAATCAGAAAAATCTTCAAATCATGATTCGTACGATATTTTTCCTTTAGAAGGGCGTTGTTGCATATATTACCATGATCCATCATTTATGCAACAACGCTTAATATTACTAAAAATTTCAGATAATATACAGAAACATATTGACAATAATAACATTAATGATTACAATTTTATTACTTTTTAATACGAAGCCCATTCATAAGACCAATGTTCTCTTACAAAAGAAGAATAAATCTGCAATGTCTTTCCTCAGAAAAAAACTTATGGTGGCATACAACGGCAACAATATTCAATCATGTTTTTGTGGTCAGTTATTCATCAGATAAAGCTGCATGCCACTAAATAACTTATGGTTTCTTATCTCCTTGATTCCCTAACTTTTCAATAATACATGACATCAGAGAAAAACGTGACCAAATATTTAGCAGAGCCTTTCCGAATAAAAATGGTGGAAACAATCAAGATGCTTACGCCTGAAGAGCGCATGAGGAAAATAAAAGAGGCCAAATATAACGTGTTCAATTTACGGGGCGAAGATGTTTATATTGACTGCCTCACCGACAGTGGAACAAATGCCATGAGCTCTGAACAGTGGTCTGCTCTCATGAGAGGAGATGAGTCATATGCAGGCGCGGCAAGTTACTTCCGATTAATGGATGCGGCAAAGGATATTTTCGGTTACGGGTTTTTCCTCCCTGTTCATCAAGGCCGAGCAGCAGAAAAGGTATTATTTCCAACGCTCTTGAATAGTGGCAAATATGCAATTTCGAATACGTTCTTTGATACGACCAGGGCTCATGTGGAAATTGCTGGTGCACGAGCGATCGATTGCGAGGTGATTGAAGCGGCTGATACTTCGAAATATGCTCCCTTCAAGGGAAATATGGACGTCATTAAACTGGAGAAACATATCCATGAGCTTGGTGCAGATAAAATCGGGTTGGTCGTTATGACGATCACAAATAACACGGTCGGTGGACAACCAGTCTCGCTCAAGAATATCCGGGATGTTTCAGCAATTTGCAAGAAGTATGGAATTCCGCTTTGCATCGATGCAGCACGATTCGCTGAAAATGCTCAATTTATCAAGATGAGAGAAGAAGAATGCAAGAGCATGAGTGTTCGGGGCATCATTCGTGCGGTATTCGATTGTGCTGATATGTTTACTATGTCTGCAAAGAAGGATGCAATCGTTAATATGGGCGGTTTAATAGGGATCAAAGATGGCAATTCTCCCCTTATCTTGAAGGTCAAAGCGAATTGTATCTCTTTTGAAGGTTTCTATACATATGGTGGTTTGAACGGACGCGATCTGGAATGTATTGCAGTTGGCCTGTATGAAGGCCTGGATGAGCATTACCTAGAATACCGACTGGGAACGATGCAGTATTTGGCTGATCGGCTTGATGAATGTGGCATACCTTATCAGTCGCCAATTGGTGGGCATGGGTTGTTCCTTGATGCCAAGAAATTCTATCCCGGGATTCCATATTATGAATTCCCTGGCCAGGTATTATCAGTGGAGCTTTATAAGGAAGCTGGAATCCGTGCATGTGATATTGGCTCCTACATGCTGGGAAATGATCCGGACTCCGGTGAACAGATCGAATCGACTAATGAATTCACTCGCCTTGCGATTCCTAGACGCGTATATACGCAATCTCATTTCGATGTTGTCGTAGAAGCAATCAAGAACGTCTGGGACCGTCGCAATGATATCAAGCACGGCTACAGAATTACATGGGAACCGCCGATTCTACGACACTTCCAGGCAAGCCTCGAGCCGATTGTCTAATAAGGATTATGGTCTAGCAAATAAATGATTTGAAAAGGAGAAGGATTATGAGCGGAACAAAGAATTTCATAGCAACATGGCCGGAATTGGGTATCAGTGTGGAATGCATGCCGAACGAAGACGGCAGCAATAGATGGATCTATGATTGGTATATAGCGCATATGCCGATCAAGTTTGTTCAGCTGCATGCAATGTGCACTGGAGCAGTCATGTACACGTGGTGCAGGGTTCCCGAGGATTTACCTAAGAAAGGCGATAACGTTTTGGTGAATACGCAGATCAGCCGAGCTGCTCTTGGGACTGGTCATATGTCGTACAACATCCCCAATGGACTCTCAGGCGGAAGATTTGCGCACATTGCATTCAACTATGGTGAAGGTTATGAAGACATGCCAGGCTATTTCGCTTTCAAAGTCATTGAACGGGACTTTCCCAAACTGATCGAGGCGGGTAAGGCAGTCGCGCTGTCAATCTATAAGACGAAGAAAGTGATCACCTGCGAATTGAAGGTCAAGGTAGACTAGTAAACATACAAGGAGAAAGAATATGAACGCAAAAGTCCAAAAGGTAGTTGAAAAGCTTACTGCCCATGCCAAGGTGATTGAATTCACGCCATCAAGAGAAGTGCTGAGACTTTACAAATACAACATTATTCCAAGCAAAATGGGTGGCCTTTGGGATCAGTGTTTTACAACGATGACGTTCGCAGAAGGAGATGCTCGTCAACTTAATTGCTATATGCTTTTCTCACAGCTTCGTCTTGTTGATAATGATCTATTCGGCGTCCCACAATTGAAGGCTCTGTTCCGGGATACGGTTCCTATTTCCGCAGAATTTCTATCTACTTGCGGATTCGAAGAGCTGTGGGCTGATACCAAAGAGGTTCTTGCAGTTCTGGATCTGATTGACAACAAGGCCGATTATAAAGAGTTGATTTCCGCATACTGCTTCTATGTGACGAATCTTCACAACTGGATTCATTTCTATTTCCCGTGGTATGTTGGAGAGTTCTTCCCGCAGAGAAAACTCGAAGATGTCAAAGAAATGGAGGCGCTGTTCAATCTTTGAACAATAAGATTTGCATTGGTTTTCCTTTTCTATTGATAGCGAATTGGTGTTATGCGCGTCCAATGGTTTCCAATCAATTAATTATAAGGAGGAACATATCATGAATAAAAATGCTCGGTCCATATTAATAATGGTCCTGGTATCTGCCTTGGTGGGCACACTAGCGGCAGGGTGTACCCCTCAGAATGCTAGCCCGACGACAGGTGCTGGTCCGACGATAATAGTTGCCAGCCCAACGACAATCCCTAGCCCGACGACAATCCCTAGCCCGACAACAATCCCTAGCCCGACGATCAACCCGATACCGATCAAGATAGGCGTCATTGTCCCGATGACGGGTAACATGGGGTTCCTAGGTGAGTCGGTAAAGAAGCTTGTTGATTTGGTCCAGAGTGACGAAAACGCCAATGGTGGGATCAATGGTAGAGCTGTCCAAATCAGCATCGAAGATGACCTGGGCACTGCGGCAGGAGCTGTTACCGCAGCTCAGAAACTGATCAGCGTCGAGCAGGTAAACGCGATCATTGGACCCCTGTTCACGACGCAGATAGCTGCTGTAAAGCCGATTGCAGAAGCCAGCCAAGTTCCAGTGCTTGTAGCGACTTCCTCCGCCGATGAAATTTTCTCGGAGAATGGTTATGTGTTCAGTGTCGACGCGTCTTATCAGTCCACCATAAATCTTATGGCGCAATTTCTTGCCAACAAAAAGGGGTTCAAGACCATATCCCTCCTTGGCTCGTACAATGATGAGACGAACACTGAAATCAACCTTTTTAAAACCATATGGCCAACACTTGGTGGTACGGTTGTCTCATCGGCTACTTACAATCCGGGTACCACCGATTTCCGCACGGAGTTGACTCAGATCAAGTCCAGCAATCCTGATGTCGTTTGGATTCATGGTGACGGAGAGGATCTGGAAGTCATTGCTACGCAGATGTCGACGCTTGGGATGGATAAGGTCTATATTGCTTCAGATTATGAAGATGTTCAGGGAGATGTCCTACAGAAAGTAGGGACCTTCCTGGACGGGCGCTTGTCCTACGTGGAGAACGGCTTGGGTGACACACCGGATGCCAAGGCGAAGCTTGATGCGTTTACCGCCGAATATAACAAGATGTACAACGCACAACCTGAGAGCTACGTCGATCTGCTGTACGATTGCTTTGGCGTGCTGATTAACAGTATGAAGAGTGGTGTTGTTTCGGGTGATCAGCTACGTGCTTCACTTGCGTCAACGAAGGATTTCATTGGCATTGGTGGAAATGTGACCTTTGATAATTGGGGACGTACGGCTGGCTCACTCGCCATCTACGACTATGCAAATAAAACGGCAACAGTAGATCCTTTTACAGTTAAATAACAAACGGAAATCTATGCAATAGATAATAGATGTGTCAAGACTAGTAAATCACTAGGAGGGAGGGTCCTCTATATATTGTGGTCCTCCCTTCTGGTTTTTCATATAAAGACGTTAAGATAATTATTTTACAAAAAGTTTAGGCAATCAGAGGCTGGTCCATTTGCTTGGTATAAACGCCCATCAAGCGCTTGATCTCATCCGCCTGGGTGGCCAGGATAGTCAGAGCTTCTTCGACGGAGCGGATCAATTTGGCGAATTCTGCGAAATAGTGGTTATGGGTTGCCTTGGTTTTAATTTTTTTCCAAAGGTGTTCGATCGGATTGTAATCGGGAGAGCAGGACGGTAATTGGTGCACGATCAGAAGGTCTTTGTGTTGTTTGAATAACTCACGCGTAGCCTGGCTGGTATGATACTTGGCGCCGTCCTGGTTCAGGATAATAGGCCCTGGGACCTGGACCAGTAGGTAGAGGATGAAGGCCTGATAGCTATCGCTGTTGAAGCGATCTTCCAGACCCTGGTAGTGCAGCCGTCCGCTGAAGAACTCAATGACGCCGGACCCTTTATAAAAGATCCCGCTGAAAACCCCGCAGCAAGCTGCGGGGATGAAAGCTGGCAGCCCAAAGGGCTGATAAAATAGATGGATGAAGGCAAGTGCCCATGCGGTTTACGATTTGAAATATCATTTTGTTTGGGTCCCAAAATATCGCAAGCATCTATTGGAAGAAGAGGTAGCTGAAGCGATGAAGGAGATTCTGGAGCAGATTGCTGAAGCGTACGGAATGGAAATAGACACACTGGAAGTAGTAGAAGATCATGTGCATATATTTTTGTCAGCACCGCCGCGATATGCGCCGGCGAGGGTGATGCAGATATTGAAGAGCATATCGGTGCGAGAGTTGTTTGAACGCTTCCTGTGGTTGAGGCGCAAGCTGTGGGGAGATGGATATTTTGTGCGGTCAGTTGGAGATCAAGTAACAGCAGATGTAATCCTGCGGTACATAAAGTATCAGAAAGCGCCAAAGGATATTCAGCTCGAGTTGTGGGGATCATTTACAGCCCTTGCGTTTGCCGGTAGTTTTGACCAGCGGTTGATGGCCGATGGGTGCCCAGATGTACGACAGGGAATCCCACAAGGCAAAACTGGCTTCGTTACCAAAGAAGATCGGCGTCCCGATTTGCCTGGCTTGGGCCAGGATTTCAGGAAATCTGTTCTTCATCCATTGTTGGTGAGCTGCTTCATCCAGGTGGTCGGAGATAAAACAGGCCTTCAGGCGAGAAAAACGCCGGTTATGCAAAAGCTCACACACGTAGAAATGATTGTACATCACATGAAACTTCTGGTAGATCAGATCCTGGATCAAAACACTCGTCCAATAACCGGACGGATAGCCACACTTTTCCGGTCCCGCTTCGAGCCAACCCCGTAACTGGCGTTCTTGGGTTTTACTCATGTGAGAAGGTCGGCCTGGCATTTTCCCATGCGCCAAACTCTTCCAGCCTTCCACCATATAGGCTTTCAGCCAGTGGTAAACCGTCGATACGGAAACATCCCAGTTCACCCGAATGGTTTCCATGTCTCTCCTTTCGCCAATCATGATCAGAACCGGCAGACGCCATACACTGCACAGGTTCCCCCGCGTGTAAGCCTTCTGCAGTTCGCCTTTCAACCGTTTGGCATTCTTGTTGGAAAAGGTTACCTTATGCATGGTATGCCTGCTTATACTGTAGTCGGATCCTGCGGTATTAAGGAGAAGGCATCCCTCTCGTTTTTCAAAGTGCAAAATTCTAAATATTTATCTTAATGTCTATAGCAATAAGCATATCTGGCAGATATCCCGTGGAATAATTTCGGAAAACATACGAGCAGCATATTGAACTTCAGGTCTTGTCACCGCGGGAAGAAGCGAGAGACGTAACAATACCTCGATATGGAAAATGGTTTCTCGATATGGATCATTTGGTTAAGAGTTATTGAGGAATTTCGTAAACAATATTGGCTGTGTTATATTGTGTATATTTAAACATTGGTACATCCATATGCTCGAGGAGTTACCGATATGCTAGAACTCAAATCGGTGGTTGGGGGTTATGGCGATAAAAAGGTACTCAACGGTATCTCACTTTCGGTGGGAGACGCTGAAATTGTTGGATTGGTGGGCCCAAACGGTTCTGGTAAATCGACAGTATTGAAAAGTGTCTTTGGCATGGTCAAAGTTGACAGCGGCGAGATCCTTTATAAAGGAGACCCGATCCAAAACCGAAAATCTTTCTTAAATGTCAAAGCAGGTATTTGCTATATACCACAGGGAAACAAGGTATTTGATAAGCTTACCGTCCAGGAGAATCTGGAAATGGGTGGGGCGCTGATCAATGATCGCAAGCTATTGCTGCAAAGAATTGATGATATGTATGATAAATTTTCGCAGTTAAAGATTTATAAGAACACATCTGCGGGTAGACTGAGTGGTGGAGAGAGACAGATGGTGGGTTTCTGTCTTGGCCTGATAATGAACCCATGCTTTCTCTTAGTCGATGAGCCTTCAATCGGTCTTGCACCTAAATTGGTCAGCATGACCATTGAATTGATCAGCAGCATCCGTGAAAACTACCATACTTCCATTTTGATAGTTGAACAGAATGTCAGGGCATTGCTGACCATTGCCGACCGCGTCTATCTAATTCGAATGGGAAATATCGTGCATGAAGAAAAGAAAGTAGATGAAAATACGGAGAGCTTCCTGAGAGAATTGTTCTTGAAATAGAAGGAATACTCCTGATTATCAAGAAGGGCATGTTTGAATGATTACGCAGATCATTATTAATTCCATTATTGCAGGTGGTATTTATGCAGTCATTGCATCTGGCTTTACATTATTATATGGAACAATGAACTTTTTCAACATGGCTTACGGTGCGAATTTCCTGGTTGGAGCCTATTCCTTCTATTTGCTTTACCGAATATGCGCTTTTCCATTGATTATCAGTGCAATTCTTGCCTGCTTGTTCACCGCACTTCTCATGGTGCTCATTGACCGTTTGTGCTATTACGGATTCAGACAGAAACATGTACCTCAATGGACAACAGTCGTTATTTCCATGTCGGTAGCAATTTTACTGCAAGCGATTGTGACAATAATTTTTGGGAGCAACATTCATATGGTTGCCAACGGCATACCTGCGCACTATGCGATTTTCGGCGCCGACATAACTCCGGTTCAGATAGCCATCATTGTGAGCGTTGTATTCATTATGGTAATTGTAAATACCTATCTGAAGAAGTCGAAAACCGGAAAACTGATCCGAGCAATCGCAAACGACAAAACAATGGCAAAAGTTGTAGGAATCAATGTTGAGCGAGCCTATATAGCAATTATTGAGATTGTCTCCATCATGGCGACAATTGCAGGCATACTGGTGTCACTAGATTCAGTTGTCTCACCTATAATGGGTTCAACGGCACTTTTGAAAGCCATTGTAGCATCCATCATAGGTGGTGTTGGAAACATCAGAGGGGCCGTCTTTGCTGGAATTCTATTGGGGTTCATTGAAAACTTCGCCACGTTGTTCGTTGGCAGCGGGTGGGCAGATGCCATTTCGCTGGTCCTGATCATTGTGTTGCTTCTCGCTAGACCTGCGGCGTTTGGTATTACAGAAACAGAATAGGATTGTTGAGGTCGATTGGATTATGAATTACGTATTATCCATCGCCAGTCTCATCGGCATTTATTGCATCCTGAGCTCCAGCTTGAACCTGATCATGGGATACGGTGGAATGTTCCACATGGGACATGGAGCATTCTTCGCTATTGGTGCATATGCCGGAGCATTGATCGTCTTACATCTTCATTTGCCTTTTCTTGTGGAAATGATCCTGGCGGGGCTTGTGACTGCAGTTTTGGGTTTGGTCATCGGATTGCCATCTATTCGTTTGAAGGGGGATTACATTGCCTTTTGTACATATGGTTTCGCTGTAGTCGTTTATACGATAGCAAACAATTGGGTTGAAGTTACCAATGGACCATCAGGACTTGTCGGAGTCTTGAGGCCGGTGATTTTCGGAATAAGATTCGAATCACTCTCAGCGTACTTAACGTTGGTTGTTGTCGTGTTGTTGCTGTGCCTGTTCATTATGATAAGAATCATGAATTCACCATATGGTAAATCCATCGAGGCAATCCGTGAGGATGATACGGCAACTTTATCCTGTGGAAGGAACGTTTCCGCTCTACGCATACAGATATTCTGCGTCGGAGCGTTCTTTGCGGGTATTGCGGGAGTCTTGTATGTTCATTATCTGAGTTTGGCAGAGCCCACAAGCTACGACACAAGTGCCTCGTTCATTTTGGTCTCCATGGTTATCATTGGCGGAATGGGAAGTTTCCTTGGAGCGTCGACCGGCGTCGTAGTGGTTGTGTTGATACCGCAATTATTGAGCTTTCTTGGGATTCCAAGTTTCTATACGAATCAATTGCAGAATATCATCTACAGCCTAATCGTAATTGTAATCATCATCAAACGGCCTCAAGGTATTTTCGGGAAATTGAGATTCTAGCTGGAGGGATGAAACTTGATAATTCTTAAAATCAAAGATCTTGTTAAACATTTTGGTGGGTTTTGCGTAATTAATAAAGTGTCTTGTGATATCCCTGAAGGGAAAATAACAAGTGTCATTGGACCGAATGGTGCGGGGAAAACCACATTATTCAATCTTGTGACTGGATTTCTGCGCCCGGATTCTGGAGAGATCTATTTTGACGGGGTAAATATCACTGGGTTGCCCCCATATAAAATAGTCAAAAAGGGCTTGACGAGAAGCTTTCAGTTAGTGCGAGTGTTTCCGCGTCTGTCAGTGCTTGACAACATATTGATGGGCTATATTGATTTACCTGGAGATTCTCTTTTCAAAGCGCTAATATTCGGGAAGAAAGACAAGCGGATATATTCGCAAAAAAAAGAGGAATCCAGGACGATGCTTGAATATGTGGATATGTCACAATATGAGAATGCCTTGGCCAACGATCTCTCTTATGGGCAACAGAAGCTTGTTGAGATATTGAGGGCGCTGGCTTCCAAACCGAAAGTTCTGTTGATGGACGAGCCACTTGCAGGATTGAACATAACTATGATCGATAAGATGCTCAAGTTGATTGATGATATTAAAAAACAGGGGAAGACGGTCATCATCATTGAACACAATATGGATATCGTCAAAGAAATATCCGATCAGATCACGGTGCTGAATCTTGGCGAAGTAATTGCCTCGGATGCTGCGGAAAAAGTATTCCACAATCAGCATGTCATTGATTTATATTTAGGTGTTACACAAAATAAATAGGGATTAATTATATAGCAATGCATTTTAGAAATTTGCATTTCACAATTACATGTTGATAATATCAGAGAATGACTTGACATTCAGTTATTAGACCACCCAATAAACCCATGATACTGCAGAATAGAATTTCGTTAATTGTTAGTGACATTTTTTCTAAGAGATGGGGCTGTCCAAAAATTGCTGGACAGCCCTTCACTTTTTGAAGGAACCGTGATTTAATGGGGGCATGAAAAGAAAACCAGCCACTCCCGTATTCAAATCGTACGTGATGAACCAAACCGCCTTGTTGCCGCCGAGTTATAAAGAGAAGATCCCGGAGAAGCACCTGGTCTGGGTGGTCAATGATGCCGTCGAAAGGATCGATGTGAGTTCCCTGCTGGCAGGTATAAATGCATCTTGCATAGCCCAACAATTTTGATTCGCAGACAGACAAAGGTCGCCATTCGCAACAAGATAAACGGTTTTTATATTATCTCCTAGTATCATACCCGGCCTTAGCCTGAGAAAGCGAGAACTCAAAAGATTTGCTCACATCAATCCATGTTGTTTTAGAAAATCATCCGCCTCGGCTCGTTTAGGAAAAGAAACCTGTGTCCCAATGCGGGTGACCGACAGCGTGGCAACTGCATTCGCGCGTAGAATGGCAACCCGCAGCGGAAGACCTTCACCCAAAAAGACAGCCAGGCTGCCAATGAAGGCATCGCCAGCGCCCGTGGTATCCACGGCAGCCACTTTTATAGCCGGGAGGTTTTCCACTGAATCCTTATCCACCAGCAGTGCGCCGCGCTCGCCCAGGGTCAGAATTACTGTCCCTGGTCCTTGGGACAAAAGCTTGCGTGCGGCTGCTTCGGCTTCGGCAAGCGTACCCACCGGCTGGCCAGTTAATAGCTCGGTTTCAGTTTCATTCGGGGCGCAGATATCTGAAAGTTGTAGAAGTTCTTCCGGAATAGGCGCGGCTGGCGCTGGGTTGAGAATCGTGCGAACGTTGCCACTCTTGGCAATCCGGAATGCCTCGAGGGTTGTTTCTATGGGGATTTCCAGCTGGCAAATAAGGATATCAGCCTCGAGGATCACCTGCTTGGCATTTTGGACATCCGCGGGCAACAAGCCCAGATTAGCTCCTGGCACGATGACAATAAAGTTTTTGGCGTCATCGTCTACAAAGATAGGTGCCACCCCGGAAAAGCGCGACTTGTCAAATAACACGTGAGTAGTGTCTATCCCTTGGTCTCGATAATTCTTGAGTGTACCCTCGCCAAAGACATCCCGACCGACTTTGTTCACCATCGTGACCTGCGCGCCGAGTTTTGCCGCCATCACGGCTTGATTCGCGCCTTTGCCGCCATAACCGAGGTGAAACGAATGTCCTACCAGCGTCTCTCCCAGTTTGGGGAGACGCGGCACTTTGGAAATTAAATCAATCATTGAGCTTCCAACCACGCAGATCTTGGGCTGTGTCGCCATAAGACTTTCCTCTCCTGCTTCGAATGTCACTTCGTGGTAGCGCTTCCGTGTGTTACTGCTTTTCATGTCCTGGTATAACCACATGCTCTTCGGTATAAACGTGAATGCGCACCATTGCGAATTGATCCGCATCCACGCCCGCGGTTATGCCTTCGTCGGATGCAAAGGCAGCCTCCATTGCTTCAATACTATCCCACCACAATTCGGCGGTGCCATCGTAGATCGGCTCTACCCCGTCGCCATCCGGTTGGTGGTTGATGGCAATGTTGACGCGGTAACCAAGCAGCCCGGGCAATCGGATTGATAATTTAATGTGCTCTTTCAACCAACGCTGCGCAAATTCTTCCCTTGTCGTATCTGGCATACGCTTCAGCAGTGCAATACACTTAACCATGAAGTGCCTCCTTTAAAAAATATGATTGAACTCCGGCCTTCCGAGCTGTGTAAATACCTTTGTCAGCCTCCTTTGGTTGGTCATTCTGCAGCAAGTTTGTCTTATTCGAGTCTCCGATTACTTTCGCATTCTCTCAGGGGAAATGAGGAGGAAACCAAGCGGGTTGCTTTTACTCCTCCGGAGGCGCGGGCGCGGGCGATTTCAACGAAGACTGCTTTCATGAGCACATGAGGAAATTACACCGTTGATTGAGACACTAATGGAATAAATTGAATTGAATAATGATAAACTTCTTGACATGATAAACTCAGTGTGTTAATATGGTATCGTTATCATGGTAACTATACCATATACTGGTAAGAATTTCAATCCAGCGGACCCCGAATGGCCAATATAAGGGATGTCGCAAAACGGGCCGGTGTAGCCCCGATCACAGTTTCCCGCTGTATCAATAACTCGGGATACTGCAGCCAGGAAACGCGCACTCGAGTAGAAGCCGCAATCGCCGAGTTAGGATTTGTGCCCAATCGGTTGGCCAGCGGGCTTCGCTCCAAGCGGACAAACACCCTGGCCTTGATCCTGACAGACATCACCAACCCGTTTTTCACAACCATCGCGCGCGGGGTGGAGGATATCGCCAGCGAAGCAGGATATACCGTGATCTTCTGTAATACGGATGAATCGGTTTCCAAGGAAAAGATGTACCTGCAGATGCTGTTGGAAAGACGCGTCGATGGAATACTTCTCGTCCCCGCGCTGAACGGCCTCGATTCGATGGCCTTTATTAGAAAACAAAACATCCCCATCGTGATCCTGGACCGGCGGCTGCCAGAATTGATCACCGATAGTGTACGGTGTGATTCCGAGGGGGGAGCGTATCAGCTTACCCAGCTGCTTTTATCCCTCGGACATCGGGAAATTGCAATCTTGAACGGTCCAAAGGACGTTTCCACGTCCGAAGACCGTTTAGCCGGTTATCGAAGGGCCTTGGCCGAGGCTGGTATTCCCATCAACTCGAAACGTGAATATTATGGCGCCTTCACCCAAGAAAGTGGATTTGAGATGACCTACAAGGTTCTGGCTGAGGCGCAGCAACTGACTGCACTATTTGCTGCCAATAACTTCATTGCATTTGGTGTGTTGAAAGCACTCCAGGAATTGAAATTGCGGGTGCCGGAAGATATTGCGGTGGTGGGGTTCGATGATCTGCCCCCTGCCTTGGTTACCTTCCCCTTCCTGACCGTAGCATCCCAACCCGCGTATGAAATGGGCAGGAGAGCCATCGAGATCCTGTTAAAAAAATTGAACGAGGGACCTACTGATCAATTCCAGGAAGTGGTCCTACCGGCCGAGATTGTCATCCGGCAGTCGATTGGGAAGCAAAGAAAATTCATTCGTTGATGAGTGATTAGAAAAGGGTTATTCTCGATATATGAAGAGTATATTTTTTTAGATTATATGGTAACGTTACCATAATATGAAAGAAAGGATCCTCATGGAAACCAAACCAGCAGTCAAAATGAATAAAGATACGAAAAAAGATGATCTGATCTTGATCACTGGTGCCGGCGGGTTTATTGCCGGCGCGCTCACCCGCTATTTTCATGCTCAAGATTTCACGCACATCCGCGCAGTGGATAAGAAGCCGCTGCCCGATTGGTATCAACATGTCCCGGGTGTGGAGAACCTCTGCCTGGACCTGAGCGAAAAGGAAAATGCCCTTCGCGCGGTCGAAGGAGCGGTGGAGGTGTATAACCTGGCCGCCGACATGGGCGGCATGGGCTTCATCGAGCGGTTCCGTATCCAGTGCTTGCGGAGCATCTTGATCAACACTCATCTGATCGAGGCGGCCTATCGGGCCGGCGCCAGGCGGTATTTCTTCTCTTCTTCAGCCTGCGCCTACAACACCTCCCTCCAACAGGATCCCCACGTTCGCGCCTTGAAAGAGTCAGACGCTTACCCTGCGATGGCGGAACGTGGTTATGGGTGGGAGAAGCTTATATCCGAGATGTTCTGCCAGGAATACTGGGTTGAGCGAAATTTCGAAACCCATATTGCCCGCTTCCATAACGTCTATGGCCCGCACGGCACGTGGGATGGCGGGAGAGAAAAGGCACCCGCTGCCATTTGCCGGAAAGTGATCGAGGCGAAAGATACCGGGAAGCATGAGATCGTGATCTGGGGTGATGGGACCCAAACCCGCAGCTTTATGTATATCGATGATTGTGTCCAAGGCATCGATATGATCATGCATTGCGACGAACTGATTGCCACTCCGATCAATTTGGGCTCGAACGAGCTGATTGCAATCAATGAGTTGGTCAGAATGGCCGAGGAAATCGGCGGGGTCAAACTGGAGAGCAAATACGATCTGAGCGCGCCGCGTGGCGTGGCCGGCCGGAACAGCGATAACACGTTCATCAAGCAGGTCTTGAAGTGGGAGCCCAGCATCCCATTTCGCGATGGGTTAGCCAAAACTTATGCATGGATCGAACAGCAATATGCCGATCGAAAAGCCGGGAAACAAACCGTACGGGATCTAGCATAGCGGAAGACATGGGTTCTAAGTCGATACCCGTGACTGGGCACTCCAATATGATTGGAAACATCCCCTATCGAATGGCATTTGCCGGGGGATGGATCGATCAGCCGTTTATATCCCAATTGAATCCAACGCCTCCTGGTTCGATGGTGGTAGTGTCTTTGCATCCTACTACTCGTTTTATGGAACTGAGCGGGATGGGCACCAGCACTCGCAAGGTTGCGCTGAAACTCTGGGGGGAATCCTTCCGGATCGTGAGCCGGCCGAATTGGTTCGTGAATTATATACGGCAGAAAATGCTGGAAAATCCGAGCCCTCCGGCTCCCAGGATATGGAGGGCATAATCCATCCCGGAATTAATCGGTTGGATTACGATTTTCGCTACGAAGAGGGGTATTTCCCGATACATGTCGAATCCTGCAATGACCCTCAGATCGCCGAGTGGTTGGAGCAAGTTATCCATATGATGCCGGTTGCACAGCGTCCGCCTCAATATTCCCCTCTCGGTGAAAACCACCTGGATCCGGATTGGATTTCACGGTTGGGACAATCCGGCAAAGATTGTTACGACGCCATCCTGAGCTGTGATGTCCAGGCGCTCGGCGCCTCGATGAATTCCTGCATGATTTGCTGGGAGAAAATCCTGCCGAATACGGTCAGGCATCCATCGATCAAGATTGATTTGATTGAGATTTTAAAACATTACCAAAATCGATACGCAGGGGCCATGTATTCCGGTTGTGGGGGCGGCTACCTGTATGTGGTTTCTGAAGAATCGGTCCCGGGGACGTTCCAAGTAAAGGTAAGAATTCGCAACCAAAGGACATGAGTCCGGATATGGAAAAAGCCATTGTCACTGGAAGTTTTGACGACCTGAGATCCACGGATGTTCGCTTCCTGGAAGAAGCGTCCAGGCAAGGGGAATTGCATGTATTCCTTTGGTATGACAAGGTCGCGCAGATCCTGGATGGGCATGCCCCTAAGTTTCCCTTTCAAGAACGGATGTATGTTATCCAGGCAATCCGTTATGTTCACCAAGTTCATCTTGTAAAACAGATGAAAGGATGGGACTGCCTTCCACCACAAGTCGAGCGATTCGCTGGCACATGGGTGGTAAGAGAGGAGAGCGATAATTACCAGAAGCGTGTCTTTTGTGCTTCGAATGGAATGAAATATAAGATCATCAAGAAAGCGCTCCTCAATATGCTTCCTGACAATCAAAATCGTGACTCGGGTACTCACTCGGATCGCAAGAAGGTGGTGGTGACTGGCTGTTTCGATTGGTTCCATTCGGGCCACGTGCGCTTCTTCGAGGAAGTATCCGGATTGGGGGATTTGTATGTGGTTGTTGGATCTGATCAGAATGTCGAATTGTTGAAGGGGAAAGGCCATCCCATGTTTCCCCAGGATGAACGACGGTATATGGTTCAGTCAATTGGATTTGTCAAGCAGGCTTTAATCTCATCCGGCAGCGGCTGGATGGATGCCAAGCCGGAAATCGACCGGATCAAACCGGACATCTACGCAGTGAACGAAGACGGCGATCAGCCCGAGAAACGCGGTTTTTGCGAATCGCACGGAATTCAATATGTGGTGCTGAAACGCACGCCCAAAAAAGGTCTTCCAAGAAGGATCAGCACTTATCTAAGAGGTTTCTGATGAGATGGACTCGGTCGGGAAAAAGGAGAGCAGGATGTACTACGCAATGATCATGGCAGGAGGCAGCGGTACCAGATTATGGCCTCTGAGCCGCCACGGCCGCTCCAAGCAATCGCTCAAATTGGTGGGGAACCGCTCCATGTTCCAGCTTGCGGTGGACCGCCTCGCGCCGCTTTTCAAGCCGGAGCAAATCTTGGTGGTTACCAGGCAGGATCAGAGCGCCTTGTTATCGTCCCAGGTGCCGGAATTACCTTTCTCTAATTTTATCAATGAGCCTATCGGCCGGGGTACTGCGCCAGCGATTGGGCTGGCGGCAATCCACCTCCTGCAAAGGGAGCCGGAAGCGATGATGGTGGTTCTCACGGCAGACCACTATATCACCGATCAGGAGCGATTTCGCCAGGCTTTAGAGGCGGCTTCTTCAGTGGCCGGGGATGGGCATTTGGTCACCCTGGGGATCAAACCAACTTCACATTCGACTGCCTTCGGATATATCGAGCAGGGACAAAGCCTAGGGGTGGCCCACGATCTTCAGGTTTTTCAGGTCGAACGCTTCATCGAAAAGCCAAAGATGGATGTCGCCAGAAATATGGTGGCGAGGGGCAAGTATTCCTGGAATAGTGGCATGTTTGTCTGGCGCGCGGATCGGATCCTGGAAGAATTCAAGGATCAAATGCCCGAGCTTTATGCTCAACTCATGGAAGTGAAAGCCGCGCTGGGGAAGCCGGAGGCCAGGGAAATATTGGCACACGTCTGGGATCAGGTAGCCGAACAGACCATCGATTACGGAGTGATGGAGCATGCCAATAATGTGGTCGTCATCCCCATCGATATTGGTTGGACCGATGTAGGCAGCTGGGCAAGCCTGTCGGAATTGCTGCCTCACGATCAGGATGACAACATCTTTGTCGGTCCCTATGAGGAGATTGACACGCATAATACGTTCGTTTTTGGAGGAAAACGGCTCATCGCCACGATCGGAGTAAAGGACATCGTGATCGTGGATTCGGAGGATGCCTTGCTCATCTGTGCAAAGAAACGCGAGCAGGAAGTGCGCCAAATGGTAGACCTCTTGAAGACGAACGGAGAAAATGATTGGCTCTGAGTTCATGATTGGCGGGTCGCATCGATTCTAATGGAAGTTGTGGAGTGGTCTTTGCAAGATATTCCAGTGCAGTGAATCGACTAATGTAGAGATTCTGTGTGAGACAATTTGGAAAAACGCATATGGATTACAAGGGTATTCAATTGGCAGGATGTAACCATGAGGAGCAGATATTATGCTTATCCACGGAATTCTAAATCCGCAGATTAATTCTTTGCTGGCGCGTGTACGACATACCAATATGTTGGTAATCGCTGACCGGGGTTTCCCGTATTGGCCGCTGATCGAAACGTTGGATATTTCCTTGGTGGATGGCATCCCCACCATTCTGCAGGTTTTTCAGGCCATCCGCCCTAATTTTGATATCGGCGAGATACTCATGGCTCAGGAATTTACCAAAGCCAATCCTCCCGAGGTGTGTCAAACTTTTGCAAACGCGATCACCCCTATTCCGCTCCATTATAAGGATCACACGGAGTTGAAGAAGCTTGTACCTGGCGCAATTGGGTTGATCCGGACCGGCGATACGATCCAATATGCGAACATGATCCTTGTTTCCGGCTCAGTGGCATCCAGATGAGGCTGATCGATGATCGGTGGGCGGGTCCTTCGTTTTTGTCGGAGACGTTGGGAATTCCGGATTCGCGGCCCTGTGCCAATGTGAGGAAGGAGAATGTCCTATGGTTAGATTTCAGGATGGTATTCGACCAAAAATCGGAATTCGTCCGACCATTGATGGGCGGCGTAAAGGCGCGCGTGAATCGCTCGAGGTCCAGACGATGGGCATGGCACAACGCAACGAATCTTTCCTGAGTTCCAATCTGTTCTATCCTGATGGTTCTCCCATCGAGTGCATCATTGCGGACACAGGTATCGGAGGCGTGGCAGAGTCCGCGCGAATTGCAGAGAAATTCCGCCGTGAAGCTGTGGGGGTTTCTATTATCGTCACGCCGTGTTGGTGCTACGGCAGCGAGACGATGGATATGGATCCCTACCTGCCCAAAGCCATTTGAGGTTTCAACGGTACTGAGCGGACTGGGGCAGTCTGTTTGGCCGCTGTGCTTGCCGGGCATACTGCCTCCAGCAGGACCTTGGCAGCCGCCTTGGCTTTCTGACCGTTCTTATCGCCGTTGGGCTGGTACTGGTCGCCGACGAGATAGGCAAGCACCTTGCGCCCGTCTTCGGTCTGGCCAACCTGCTCGAGGGTCTTGCCATTAAATTCAGTGTGGCTCTTGGATCCCAGGGGGCAGAGAACCGCCTTGGCTTCTTCCCAGGCTGGCTTCTCGTCCGCGGATAGTATGATGTTGCCATCCGAGGTTTGGGCACCATTGGCCCAGCGTACAAATAGGCGCTTGGGATTTTTCTTATCATTCTCGCCCTCGTAGCGTATATTTTACTTCCAAACGATCTTGGCGGGCCGCTTCAGGGCGACCACGTACTTTTCCATCTTGGGATTCTTGCCGCGTTCGATGGTGTTATCGCCCTCGTACAGGGGTTGGGCCTGGAGGTTGAGGCCACAGGCCGCTTCGAACTCGCAGATATCGGTCTCTTCATTCAGGTATTTGGCCACCCGACGGAAATTGGCGTTGATCGGGTACAGGTCCATGATCGGCGTCTCGGTCTCGTCCGTGTTGACCTTGGCACGGCGGACGACGAAGCCAATCTCTTCCTTGTGCTCGCCATTCCTCATCCAAAAACCGTGACTTTTCCACAGCCACGGTTTCTCCTTGTCTCAGTCAGGTATTTCTGTTTCTGTCTCCGGACCTATTCGCCGAAATCCTAATCCGCTTATAGACTTAGTATCCACCTTGTGAAATAATGATGTTGCCCTTGATTGGCTGCCCCCCTCAGTCAGTCAGGGGCATTTTTTATTTGTGCGTTTCTCCGCAAAATGCTATACTCCATATGTGCTATGGTATCAATTAGCCAGGCATCAATTGGGTTGAAAGATTGAAGGATCCATAGATATGGATGAAATTGAATTCAGAGAAATACTCGCACAAGGCCATGAACTAAGTGGAATTGAGTATAAATCCCCAGGCTCACGGACGGATAAAGCTTTCGCAGCGAAGGTTGTAAGAGCATGTCTTGGAATGGCCAATCATAAAGGCGGTGGTCGCATTTTCTTAGGGATAGCAGAAAAAGCACAGTTGCCTCCAGAGCCAACAGGTATTAGCGATGCCGATGCACTTACTTGGAACTACGATGAATTATCGGCGACATTATCCGAATACGCAGATCCAAGCATTTCATTCGAAATAGAAGTTTTTCCCTATGATGGGAATAAGTTTGTAAATATCACAGTAGCTGAATTTCAGGAAATTCCAATAATTTGTAAGAAGGATTATCAAGAACAATCTCCCAAAAAAGAGATGGTTCTTCGAAAAGGGGCTTGTTATGTCAGAACGAGACGCAAGCCCGAAACCACTGAGATCCCATCACAGGAAGATATGCGAGATCTTCTTGATCTAGCAGTGGAAATACTATGGAAAACGGTTGAATCCGGTAGCTGTAAGGTAGCTGTAAAAAAAGACCTCTCCAATTTAGAGAGGTCTTTTTTGCACCATATCTGGGGGTATCTGGGGTTTTTATCCCCATATTTAGTGACCGACCCGAGGCTCGAACTCGGAACCCACTGATTAAGAGTCAGTTGCTCTACCATTGAGCTAGTCGGCCGTGTGGACGGCAAAGTACCGCGTAGCCAGCGGAAATGTACTGCGCAGCAAGCGATAAAGTACCGCGACGCGGTATTATACCCCAAAGGAAAATAGTGTCAAACCAAACGATCCTTTTCCATCTGGCACTCCTCGAACACAATCCGCGTGCTGAAATCCGAACCCGATTGACCCATCCTGCGTATATAACCAGAGAAAAAGACTTTTGAACAAGGATACCTGATGCAGATCAACCCAGGCAAGCCAAAGGTCATCATTGTGGGCGCCGGCATCGGCGGGATCGCCACCGCCGCCCGCCTGGCCCGTCATGGCTGCCAGGTCACCGTGCTGGAAAAATGCGAAATACCCGGCGGGCGCTGCAGCCAGATGAGCGTGGACGGGTACACTTTCGATACCGGGGCCACCCTGTTCCTGCTCCCCGACCTGTATGCGCAAACCTTTGCTGCCCTGGGGGAACGCTTGCAGGACCACCTCGACTTGCGCCGCGTCGACCCCACTTACCAGCTTACCTTCCCGGACGACACGCGACTGCACCTGACCTCCGATCTGCACCGCATGCAGGCGCAGCAGTTGGAAGCCATCGAACCCGGCAGTTTCGCCCGCATGTTGCATTATCTGGGGGAAGGACGCCGCATTTATGAGCTGGCCCTCCCGGAACTGCTTGGCCGGGATTTCCGGAGCCTGCCCGGGTTCATCAATCCCCACATGCTCAGGCTCTTCCTGCGGGTGAAGGCGCTCACCCGCCATACCAGTTACGTGGGGCACTTCTTCAGGGATCCCCGCCTGCAGATGGCCTTCACCTTCCAGGATATGTACATGGGGCTCAGCCCGTACGATTCCCCGGCCACCTACTCGTTCATGCAATCCACGGAGCTGGCGGATGGCCTCTGGTATCCCATGGGCGGCATGTACCGCCTCACCGGGGCGCTCACCGGCATCGCAGAGAAGCTGGGGGTGCGCTTTCTGTACAATGCGCCCGTGCAGAAGATCCTCGTCGAGGGCTCCCGCGCCACCGGTGTACTTCTCGAAAACGGTGATGTTCTCTCCGCTGATACCGTCGTGGCGAATGCGGACCTGGGGTATGTGTACCGCGGCTTGCTCCCCGATGACGGGATGGCCTCCCGTATCGACCGCATGGAGTACGGCTGTTCGACCATCATGTTCTACTGGGGCTTGGATAAGCAATATCCCCAGCTCGGCCCGCACAATCTGTTCCTGAATGGAGATTACCGCCGGAGTTTCGAGGAGATTTTCAAACAGACCGGCATGCCGGACGAACCCAATTTCTACATCCACGCCCCCGTCCGCCTGGATCCTTCCATGGCGCCCGCCGGTCATGACACCTGGTATGTGGCCGTCCCGGTCGGACATATCAACAGCAAGATCTCCCAGGACTGGCCTGCCATGCGATCCTGCGCCCGCGCTTTTATCCTTCAACGCCTGGCCCGCTTGGGTCTGTCCGATGTTGAAGCGCACATCCGGACGGAGCTGAGCTTTGTCCCCCGGGATTGGCAGAACCGCTATAACCTCACGCATGGTTCCACGCATGGTCTCAGCCACAAGCTTACCCAGATGGCCTATCTGCGTCCGCATAACCGCCACAGCCGCTACCATAACCTTTATTTCGTGGGAGCCAGCACGCACCCCGGCACGGGTGTTCCCACCGTACTCGTTTCGGCCGGCCTGGGCCACCCGGCGCATACTGGAGGAGACACAAGCATGACCGACCCCACCGCATCCCTGGCCCATTCCATCACCTGGGCCGGCAGCAAGCAATCCTATCTCATCGCAAGGTTCCTGGCCGACCGGGACCTGTCCGACGACTGCCTGCGCGCCTATGCCTACTTCCGCTGGGCCGACGACATGATTGACATAGTCCTGCTCAACGACGAAGACAGGTCCGTATTCATTGAGAGGCAGAAAGCCCTAATTGATAGGCTTTACCGGGGGGAGCATCCGGATGGCCTTTCGGCGGAAGAAGCCATGTTGGCCGACCTGATCGCGCACGACCGCCTCCCTGCCAGTGGGCTGGGTTCGTTCATCCATAACTTCATGGCGGTCATCGAGTTTGACGCCCATCGCCACGGGCGCATTGCCAACCGGCAGGAGTTGGCCGCCTATACCACCTGCTTGGCGACGGCGGTGATGGACGGTATCCAGTATTTTATTGGCAACGGACATCCCTACCCAAAAACACCTGACCGCAATCTGGCTGTCGCAGGAGCCCACATTACGCACATGCTGCGCGATATGCTCGAGGATTTTTCAGTCGGACTCGTCAATATACCCGCAGAAGACCTCCAGGCGTACGACATCGCTGTCAAAGAGCTTAATGGCGAACCGTTCCGCCTGTGGGTGCGTGAGCAGGTCAGACTGGCCCGCCACTGTTTCCGGGAGGGGAAAACCTATATTGACTCCCTGGATCTATTACGCTGCAAACTGGCCGGAGTCTGGTATTGCGCCCGCTTTGAGTGTGTCCTGAATCTCATCGAGCGGGATGGCTGCCGGCTCCGTGCGGATTACCATTCTCACCACACGCTGAACACCTGGCTTCAGATGGCCTGCTTGGGCGTCACAGTCACACTCAAACATTTCGCAAGTCGCATCCGTTTATTTTTCTTCCCCCCTGGTCATACCACCGGAATAAAGACCAGATTGAACCTCCCCTCCCAGGACATCCAGTAGGTCGCAAACTGGCTCTCCGGAGAAAGACGTGGTGGTGGGTAATTGCAACTCACGGCGTATAATGGTTCCCATGCGCCGCTGCCTGGTTTCCTTTGGCCTGGTCCTCGCATGCCTGCTTGCCTCGTGCTCCCCGGCCAAACCGGTTGGTGGTCTTCATGTCATCACCCACCCGGACGGACCACTATTCGTCGGTGACCAGGTCAGTTTCGAGGTCCTGGCTCCCGCCTCCTCGCAGACCCAGGACGGCAGTGTCCAGGTCACTTTCCAGGGCAGCAACCTTGGTCAGGGCGACTTTGCGCCTTTCGGAATGGGGAAGCGCGACCAGGCCACCCTCTGGTGGGTCTGGGATACGCGTTCCCTCAAACCTGGTCGCTACACCCTCAAATTCACCCGCCAGCCCGGCAACTTCACCTGGGCTGAAACTTTCTCCCTGCACCCGGAAGACCAGGTTCCCCCGCCGGAGCCTGGAGCGCACTGGACTTCCATCACCACCACTTGCTGCATTCTGCACTACCTTACCGGCACGACAGCCGCACGGGACATTCTCCTTCTCGGCCGGGAGGCCGACCAGGAGTCTGCGTCCGTTTCAAAACAGATCGGCTTTAAGCTGGATAAACCTATTGACCTGGTCTTAATGTCACGCGTTGTCGGGCAGGGCGGCTTTACCACAGGCAGCATCTACCTCTCCTACCTGGATGGCAATTACACCGGTGACGAGATGCCGATCCTGTTCCATCATGAATTTGTCCACTACTACGATGCCGCCGTAGGTGGTACCTATCGCCCGCCCTTCTTTGAGGAGGGCCTGGCCGTTTACCTGTCCGGCGGACATTACCAGCCGGAGCCGCTCGCCGCGCGTGCAGCTGCCCTGCTCAGCCTGGGCTGGTACATCCCCCTGACGACCGTGGCAAACAATTTCTACGACCATCAGCATGAGATCAGTTACCTGGAGGCTGCCACGCTCGTGAAATACATGGTCGACACCTACGGCTGGCAGGCTTTCAACGGGTTCTTCCGTAGCATCCCTGCTCCCGAAAACGGCCAGTCAGATTCTGCCGTGATCGACATCGCCTTGCAGGAACATTTCAACCTCTCTTTCGCGGACCTGGAAACTGCCTATCTCGCCTCCATGCGGACTCAGCCTTTCACAGGCAGCCAGCGCAGCGACTTGCGTATGACAGTGGAATTCTTCGATACGGTCCGCCGCTACCAGGCGGCCCTCGACCCATCTGCCTATTTCCTGTACGCCTGGCTGCCGGATGGATCGGTCATGCGCCAGCGTAACATCGTGGCCGACTTTCTGCGCCATCCCGACGGCTGGGAGAACCGGCTGAACGAGGCCTTGCTCGACCGCGCCCATGCAGAACTGTTCAGCGGTGATTATTCAGGTACAGACCGCACCTTGAAATTGATTGATTGGATCTTGGATATCGGCACCCCCTGAAAGAGAATCTCCCGCAGACCAATCCTGCGGGAGATTTTAAACAATTTCCGTGAAATTCTATGGGCACGCGCCAAAACCGGCCATTGGCCCAACAATGTTGAAGAACCACTTGAAGGGGACCATGCAATCCATCTTCAAAGCATCCACTATAAGCGGAATGCCAACGCACAGGCAGAGAATGAGAATTACCACAACCACAACGATAATGATGACCGCCTTGCTGCCGCCTTTCTTTTTCGGGGCTGCGGCCGGTGGCGTCGGCACCGGGCCAGCCGGCACCTGGCCGGAGTAAACCGGCGCATGAACAGGTGCAGGGGCAGGCGCAGGTACGGATACAGGCAATGGACTCTGGGCAGTCACCATGGAGGCTTTGGTCGACAGCACCGTTGCGTTCAGATCCGCGACGGGCTCATACACCAGCACAATTCCCTCCCCGAAGGAAACTGTGTCTCCCGGGGTCAACGCCTGCAGTCCACTGATGCGTGTACCATTGATAAAAGTCCCATTGGTCGAGCCGAGGTCCTGGATCATGTACACTGTGCCACGCAGTTCCATCCTGGCGTGTCTGCGCGAGACTTCCGCATCGTTGATCGTGACCATGTTTGTGGCATCCCGCCCGATCGAAATCTCTTGGGCTTCGAGAGGATATTCCTTGCCGACCGTCGGCCCGGAGCGCATGACGAACTGATATTGAGCAGTCATAGTTCCTCCTGAGTAATACTTTCCAAGTATGCCAATAGTGTACAGAGTTTGATGAAAAATGTCAATTCATAATCAGCACTAATGAATCAAATCTCTATTTATCTTTCAGGCTATAATATTATTTATCTGGCTATATCGCGCACACGGAGAAACCCTCTATGCCAAATAAAATTAAACTCATATTGAATCCAACTGCCAATCATGGCCGTTCCTCGCAACAGGCCGCAGATCTGCGCCCGCTGGTGGCGGACCACAATGCCGATTGGGCTGGGACCGAATACCCCGGTCATGCCACCGACTTGACCCGCCAGGCTGGGGAACAGGGCTACGACCTGGTCGTGGCCGTTGGCGGCGATGGCACCGTCCATGAGGTCATAAACGGCCTGATGCAGGTCCCGAAAGAGACACGCCCGGCGCTGGGCATTGTCCCGCTTGGTTCCGGCAATGATTTTGCCCATATCCTCGGCGTCCCATCCGACCCGGGGGAAGCATTGCTTTCCGCTTTGAACGGTCAGCCCCATTCCCTGGACGTGGGCTCAGTCCGTGATGAGAACGACCGGCTGGAATATTTCAACAACACCATCGGCATGGGTTTTGATGCGCTGGTCAACTTGCACACCCGCAAGATTACCGCCATCCACGGCTTTATGATGTATTTTGTCGCCCTGATGAGAACCATATTCCGCAATTTCGATCCGATTGATCTGCATGTGGAAACCGATCAGGAAACCTGGGATCTGTGTACGTTGATGCTGGCTCTCGGCAACGGTCCTCGCGAGGGCGGCGGCTTCATTATCACACCTGAAGCCAAATTGGATGACGGTATCCTGAATTATGTCACCATCCAAAAGATCTCCCGCCTCATGATGCTCCGGCTTGTCCCGGAAGTCATGCGCGGCACACATGGTCGCTTCAAGGTTGTGCGAATGGGTACCTGCCGCAGGATGACCGTCACCAGCAAACAGCCGGTCTATATCCACTGTGACGGAGAGATTTACGCTGGTTTCGGTACGGACGTGCGCAAACTTAACCTCCAGGTTCTTCCGAATTCCATCCAATTCCTGAAAATGTAATGCCGAACCTCCTCCAGTCCCTGCAAGCGCGCGACCTCGGCCATCTGCGCATCGTGGCCGGATTGTGGGGTGTGGAACTCCTCTCCGCTGAAAACGAGGCTGCCCTCCAGGAGCTTGCCGCAGCCCTCCTGGACCCGGCATTGGTCTTCGAGATTGTGGATTCGCTCCCTGCAGATGCCCGGTCCGCCCTGCATGGTTTGGTGGAGGCGGGCGGAAAAATACCCTGGGCGGTTTTCGCCCGCCAATTTGGTGAAATCCGGGAAGCCGGACCCGGCCGGCGTGACCGGGAAAAGGGTTACCTTTCTCCGGTCTCTCCCGCCGAGACGCTTTTCTACCGGGCTTTTCTGGCACGCGCTTTTTTCGATACTCCCGCTGGCCCACAGGAATTCGCTTATATCCCTGAAGATCTGGTAAATTTAATAACCCACCCGGTCCACAAAGAACCTGCGGAAGAAACCTTCGAACCCGCCTGCCCAAAATCCGGGGAAGGAGCGACTGTCGTCTTGAAGAGTTCCGAGCCTCCTGGCCGTCCCGCTACTCCCAACGAACACCTCCGCCCCATGCCAGTCTCTGACCGTCTCCTCGACGATGCCACCACGCTGCTCGCCGCCTTGCGCCTCGGATTGGAACCTCCGCAAACTGTCATCCCCATCCGCGTGGTGGGTGAGTTCTTGCGGGCCGCGGAAATCCTGCCCGCCCCTTCTTCCCAGGGAGATACCGGCGATGGGACCCCTCATCCTGAAACAGTCAGATCATTTCTAGAAATGCCACGACACGCCGCGTTATCCAGGTTGGTGAAAGCCTGGCAGGCCAGCGAAACATTCAACGAATTGCGCCAGCTGCCCGGTCTCGTTTGTGAAGGGGAATGGCAAAATCCGGTCCGTCAAACTCGAAATTCGTTGCTCGATTTTTTGGCGGCTGTTCCGAAGGGACAATGGTGGAGTTTGGATGCATTTATTCGCGCTATCAAAGCCAGGCATCCTGATTTCCAACGCCCGGCTGGGGACTATGATTCCTGGTTCATCAAGCGGGTTTCAGATGGTGCGTACCTGCGCGGCTTCGCCACATGGGACGAGGTCGACGGCGCCCTCATCCGTTATCTCATAACCGGTCCAATGAATTGGTTGGGGATCGTGGAATTGGCCACTCCCTCCGTTGGTGGGACCGTCACCGCCTTTCGATTCACCGGGAAACGAATTACAGGAAATGAGAATGGGAAATTGACGGCATCTTCCAACGGGTGGATCAGTGTGCCAAGACAGGTTCCGCGCGTGACCCGTTACCTCATTTCGCGCTTCTGCGAATGGGAAGAACCAAAACCGGATGAATACCGATACCGTGTCACCACCGGGTCATTGAAAGAAGCCGGGAAACAGGGCCTGAAAGTGGGACAGCTTCTCAGTCTTCTGGCAAAGCATGCCACATCCGAAATACCCCCCGCCTTCGTCAGGGCGCTCAAGCGCTGGGAAGCCAATGGCACTGAAGCCCGGGTGGAGACACAAACCATCCTGCGGGTCAGCCGGCCCGAGGTCCTGGAAGAGTTGCGCAGGTCGAAGGCGGGGCGTTTCCTGGGTGAGAGTCTTGGCCCGGTGACGATCATCGTCAAGCCGGGAGCGCAGACCAGGGTTCTGGCCGCGCTGGCAGAGTTGGGCTTGCTGGCAGAGTACGATCCCCAAGCCCCGCAGGCGCTCGAATCGAAAAATTAATACGGCTGTCACGCTAAAAGTGTGACAGCCGTATTTTCAATGGATCGCTATAATAGACAAAGCAACATTTATCCATTTGTCATTCATTCTTCCCACTTCACGGAGTCGACTATGTCTAAAACTGATTGGATCGTGCAGGAAATCGATGGCCTGAAATCGCAGGGCCTGTACAACCGCATCCGCACCATCAGCTCGCCGCAGGGCGCCTGGCTGGTAGTGGACGGAAAGAAGGTGCTCAACTTTTGCTCGAACAACTACCTGGGGCTGGCCAACCACCCGCAGATTGTTGCGGCGGCCAAAAAAGCCGCCGACGGGATGGGCGTCGGTCCCGCCGCTGTTCGTACCATCGCCGGGACGACCAGTTTACACCTCGAGCTGGAGAAACGCCTGGCCGCCTTCAAGGGCGTCGAAGCTGCCATCACCTTCCAGAGCGGCTTCACCGCCAACCTGGCCACCATCCCGGCGCTGGTCGGCAAGGAGGATGCCATTTTCTCGGACCGCCTGAATCACGCCAGTATCATCGATGGCTGCCGCCTCTCCGCCGCAAAGATCATCCCCTATGAACACTGCGACGTGGCCTCCCTCGAGTCAGTCATCAAGGAAAACCTGTCACACTATCGGCGTGCCATCATAATAACCGACGGGGTCTTCAGCATGGACGGCGATGTGGCCCCGCTTGACAGGATCTACGAGGTCGCCAGGATGTACGACATCCTGCTAATGGTGGATGACGCCCACGGCGAAGGCGTGCTCGGCAAGGGCGGGCGCGGCATTGTGGATCACTTCGGCCTGCACGGCAAGGTGGACGTGGAGGTCGGAACGCTCTCCAAGGCTTTCGGCGTGGTGGGCGGTGTGGTGGCCGGGAATGCGGTCATCATCGAATGGCTGCGCCAGCGCGGACGCCCATTCCTGTTCTCCTCCGCCGTCACCGCACCGGACGCGGCCGCCTGTCTCGCCGCAATCGACCTGCTCGAAGGTTCGACCGAGCTGGTGGATCGCCTGTGGGAAAATGCAAAGTATTTCAAGGACGAAATGAAGAAACTCGGTTTCAACACCGGCCTCAGTACCACCCCCATCACCCCCGTCATGCTGGGCGAAGCGCCGCTGGCTCAGCAATTCAGCCGTGAGTTGTTCGAAGAAGGCGTGTTTGCAATGTCGCTCGGTTTCCCGACCGTACCGCAGGGCAAAGCCCGCATCCGGGTCATGATCTCCGCCGCGCACGCACAGGCTGACCTGGACATGGGCCTGGCGGCCTTCAAGAAGGTGGGGATGAAACTGGGCGTTATCTAGAATTTGATCACAGGGGCACGGCGGAGGAAGCCAATGACGATTTCGCTATCCTCCCGCGGTCCCCTTTTGGAAACCCACCTTACTTTCATATTTGTGTCTTCAGGAATATTTCCGTCCAGGCCCGGTCATTTTCGCCCCCGGAACCATCCTGTTCCATGTTCCAGAACGAGGACAGGACGCTGTGACAGATGGCCCATGCCCGCAGGCGTCCAGGCTCGAAGCCCAGGCGCTCGGATAGGATGGCAATACGCCGCTCCGTCCGGTGGATCGCCTCGGTTTCCTCCGGCATGACATTGTTGGGATTCATGAGCAGCGGTCCGGCCTCATATTCTGCCGGTCCGATCACGCCCTTGGGGTCGATCACCAGCCATCCGCGTTCAGAGAGCAGGATGTTGAAATGGTGAAAATCACCGTGCAAAAGCACTGGCGGGCGGTTTTCTGCAAACAGGTCATGGATCAGTCCCTCGGCAGTCTCGAAGGTCTTCTCCGGGAACGGCCCCGTCCCGCCGCCGAAGAGTGGGCGCAGCTTTTTCAGTTCATCGAACCAACCCCGTAGACTGAGAAATTCACCCTGCTGTGGAACAGGCCGGTGGATTTTTTTCATCACTTCCGCAGCGATTCCGGTAGCCTGGTCATCATCTTTGAGGGTGACCAGCATCCTTCCGGGTTGGAGTCGCTCCAACAGGAGCATGCCCTTTTCGGCGTCTGATTCCAGGATGCGGCAGGCGCCCTCCCCATGGTAAAGGCGCAGGGTATTTATCTCACTGGTCAACTCGCGGTTGGGGACGCCAATTTTGAAGACAGCCTGCGTGCCATCCTTCCGCGTGGCCGCACAAACGTAGTTTACCGAGAGTTCAAATGGTTCACCAAGGTTCAATTCCCAGCGGCGGGCAGCTTCCGCGAGTAAACCAGGGAGCTGCTCCAGCCAGGCCTCGCCCTCAGGTCCAGAGTAAAGGCGGATATTCTTAACGAACGGTTCGGGAAGGTTGAGATTCACACTGGATTTTTCTTGCCATACGTTTCCTGGTGGACGCGGCTGGCATCATACTGCGTGCGGGCCGGTTTCTCATCCGCCGGGTAACCAACATAGATGATGCATAACGGTGTCACTTTCCTGGGGATGGATACGATCGCGCGCACCGTTTTTACGAAATTCGACACCGGATGAATACCGACCCAGACTGTCCCAAGACCCAAGCCGACTGCTGCGATGAGGATATTCTCGACGGCCGCCGAGCAATCCTGCACCCAGAACAGGCGCGCCGCTGGATTGGTGGAAAGGCCAGGATTCCCGCAAACCACGATGGCTGCCGGGGCATTGCGGTCTCCGAAGATGAGGCGCGTGCGGAACTGCTTCAGTTTTTCCGGATCAGTGACTACGACAAACTCCCAGGGCTTGCAATTCATGGCCGAAGGAGCAGCCATGCCAGCTTTCAATAACAGTTCAAGCTTTTCCGATTCGACCGGCTGGCCGGTATATTTCCGGATGCTGCGTCGGCGGAAGATGGTTTCAAGGGTTGGGTTCATAAATCTCTCAAATGAAAGGCACCTATGAGGTGACTATTCCATCTTGCGCTACTATCCCGGAAACATCTTTTCAAATATTTCCGGGCAATATTTCTGCACCATTTCGGAAGTGAGGCCATTCTCTTTGCAGATGGCTGCATACAGGTCCGCCGAAGGACGCTTGTGGCGCTTCTGGGTCTGCACATCCAGCTCCCACAGGCCAAAGCGCTGGGTCCAGCCACGCTCCCATTCGAAGTTGTCCACCAGTGACCACCAGAAATAGCCGCGCACCGGCCAGTTGAAATTGACAGCCCGCCAGACCTGGTGGATATGCCCGGCCATGTACCGCGGCCGCAGGCTGTCCCTGGCATCCTCGATGCCGTTCTCGGTGATCAGGATGGGTAAATTGAACTGCAAGGCCCATTGGATGGAACGGAAAAGCCCTTCGGGCAGGTTGGCATCCATCCCGCCCTCGGCCACGTCACTGCCCTTTGGATAGTAGCGCCGGCCAAACAGTTCACCGGGCTGGCGCAAATCGAAAGCAACCGTATCCTGCGAGTAATAGTTCAGGCCGAAAAAATCCTGCGTCCCTTTGGCCTCGGGGATCCTGGTATTGCCAAGCGGGGTGCGCATGACGCCCGTGAGGATGCCGCTGGGAAATGCCATATTAATGACATTGTAGTATATGTTCCGTTCAAGCACATCCAGCGGAAACCAGGAATAGCGCGGTACCATTGGCCGGTGATGGTGGGCAAAGCCGACGCGCGCTTCCGGTTGAATTGCATGGATGGCCCGGTACGCCGTGGCATGGCCGCGCAGCAGGTTGGCTTCCACGCGCATGGCAAGCTTGATGTCCAACAGGCCGGGTGGGAACTTCCTGTCCATATAGGATTCCAGGGCATAAATATTGGGTTCATTGATGGTACACCAGAGCGTGCAATACTCTTTCAATGCCTCGACAGTCTTGCGGACAAACTTTTCGAATAGCGGCACCACTGCTTCGGTTTCCCAGCTTCCCAACTCCGCCAGCCAGAGCGGATCAGTGAAGTGATGCAAGGTGACCATGGCGGTCATGTTCCGGTCGCGTAAGCCGCGCAGCATCAGGCGATAGTGATCCAGGGCCTGCTCGTCCCAGCGGTCGGGAGCAGGCTGGATGCGGCTCCACTCGACCGACAGGCGGTGCGCATTTTGACCGGCCTCGGCGGCGCGGTCGAAATCCTCCTTCCAGCGCCCGCTCCACCAATCACAGGCCAGGCCGGATTTGTCAGCGGTGTGGCCATCCTGTTCCCATTTCCACCAGTTATTGTTGGTATTGTTCCCTTCGACTTGATGGGCTGCAGTCGCCGTTCCCCATAAAAAACCTTTCGGAAAATGAAATGATGCGGTTGGCATGGTTACCTCTGTATTGTCTGACCCTGAAGGTCTCAAAGACCCTTGGGGTCGCGGTTCCTTGAAAAATAAGCCAGATAGAGCGCCACTGACCCGGCCACGGATGCATTCAGCGATTGGATCCGTCCCTGCATCGGCAGGCGCATCAGAAAATCACATTTGGACTTGACCAGCGGGCGGAGGCCTTCGCCTTCGCTGCCGACCACCACCACCAGGGCGCCTTCCAGCCTGACCTCCGATGGGCTTTTGGAATCCGGGCTTTCGTCCAGGCCGACCACCCAGGCACCCGCCTCCTGCAGCGCCAGGATGGCCTGCGCCAGGTTGGCCTGCGCCACCAGCATGTGCTCGCAGGCCCCCGCCGAAGCCGAGACGACCGCCGGGGTGATCTCCGCCGCCCGGTGGCTTGGAATCAGCACCCCGTGCACGCCGACCGATTCGGCCGTACGAATGAGCGTTCCCAGGTTTTGCGGGTTTTGCAGGCTATCCAGGATGAGCACAAAAAGCGCTTCGCCGCGCTGGCTGGCATTTTCGAGGATGTCGTCCAGCCCAACGTATGGGTAGCCGCTGACTTCCAGCGCCACCCCTTGATGACTATCGCTGAGCTTGTCCAGCCGCAGGCGCGGCACACGCTCGACAGGGATCTTCCGCCTGGTGGCCAGATCCAGTATTTCGATCAGGCGACCCCTGTCCTGCACCCCCTCGGCGACCTGCAGACGAAAAACATCCCGCCGCCTGGCGCGCAGAGTTTCAAAGACAGGGTTGCGACCGGTGATGATCTCACGCATTTTTTTTCAGACCAGATTTGTGTCAGTAGAACAAGGGGAGAACCGGGTTGTGCCTGCTCCCCGACTTGTTGAAGAGTTGCCAATATTTTTATTAGGTGCTTGTGGGCGTAAGCACTGGCCAGCGGGTATCTGTTGGGCGAGGCGTCCAGGTGGGGATGGGAGTGGCTGTCGCCGGCGGAAGCGCTGTGGCACTCGGGGTCAACGTGTCGGTGGGTGTCAGGCTGGGCGTCCAGGTCGGCCAGCGGGTTTCCGTCGGGCGGGAAGTCTGGCTCGGTATCGGCGTTCGGGTGGAGGTTTGCGCAGAGGTGGAAGTCAGGGTTGCCGTATCCGTTTGCGTAGGTGTGTCTGTCACAAACGGTGTATTTGTCAGTGTTTCTGACGGAACATTTGTCGCAGTCCATGTAAGGGTGGCCGTCGGAGAGCCGGGAAAAACCGGATGGTTAATGCCTCCATTAAAAATAAAAGTAACGCAAGCGATTACCAATATGATCAGGATAAATGCCAGCCCAAAGTAGCGCCAGCCGGCGGCCCTTTGCCTACGACGCTCCGGCCAACTGGCCTTTTGACGACTGACCTGCAAGGCATGGATGCCGGCCCGAAAACCAAAAAAAGTCCCCAGCAAGCCGAGGATTATGAAAACAATGGTAAGGCCTGTCTGGGTGCCCATGCGAGTGATTATAGCATATGGGCTTTCCCGGAAAGCGCTGAAGCTGGCTGCCAATCAATCGTCTACGGCTCATTCTGCACCGTCAGAACGTAATTCACCAGTTGCAGACCTTCCCCCGAAGCCGGGAACAGATGCAACTCATAAAGTTGACCGGCCGGGAGCGTGATCAATTTTTCCAGATCGCCGCACGCCAGGCTGCCCCAGCCGGAGAGCACGGATCCGCCCTGCCACATTTCGACGGTCAATCTGCCATTGCCGGAACAGGTCAGGCTGAAGACCAGGCGGGCATCCGTGCCGTTGGAGGTGAAGGGGGTGAACCCAACCCAGTCCTCGGAATCGCCGGTCGGGGCGGAGACCTGATCAGAGTACGTAAATTGACGCGTCCCGGAGGCCGAGAAGGACACGCTGACGGCCGGTTTGGCCGCAGTATCATTGTCGGCAAAAGCCGGGCCGACGGTTGGGGTGGCAGGCGCCAGGCTGGTTGCCGCTCCGGCCGTGCCGCTGGCGACCGGTGTGCCGTAACTATCCAGCACCGGCAGGCTGTCGGAGGCCAGCGTCTGGATGTATTGGGCAGTCACCCAGGCGCGCCCGCCGGGCCCGGCCGGATAAACAATCTGGAACCAGGAAGCCGTGGCATCCTTGCCGGTCAGGGAAACGGTCGCATTCGGTTGGAGCATCCCCAGCGTGCCAAAGCTCATCCCCGGCCCGGAGCGGACGTTGAGAAGCTGCATCACACGTCCCGCCGGACCGCTTGGGGTGGGCGTGGCCTGCCGCGGGACCTGGGTGCCGGCGCCAACCTGCACATATTGGGCGGCCACCCAGCCGCTGCCTGCCGGGGCGGCCGGATAGAGGATCTGGTACCAGTTGCCCGTACTATCCTGGAGTGTCACCTGGACTTTCTGCCCGGCATTGAGCTGGCCCAGGGAGGTGTAGGTGGTGCCGGGCCCACTGCGCACGTTGACCTCTATTGACAGTGTGCCTTGAATGGGTGAGGGAGTGGCGGTGGCAGCCGGAAGTTCGGGCGTGGCGGTGGGAGCCTGCGTGGCAACAAGCGTAGGCGGCAGGCTGGCCGTGGCATATGGAGTGGCACTTTGGGAGACTGTGACGGCCGGTTGCACGGATACGCAGGCTGCGGCAAGCAGGGGCATCAGCAACAGCAGGCAGATGAGTCGCTTCATTGGGATAATTCTACTGCTTCCTGGAGAAAGCGGGGACGGGGGAATGGGGTGCAGAGAGGGGAGTCCCCAAATACCCAACCCCCAAATTACAGGGGCAAGCGAACGGGTACAGGCCCCCAATACCCAAGGAACGGGTACAGGCGAACGGGGACAGGCGAACTGGGGCCCCGCAAGAGCAGCGGGACAAGCCCCGCAAAGTACGCAGGATAAACAGGCCAAGGGTCGTTCCTCGAAAAAAACGACCAGGGAACGAATATTCCTCTCCGAGCCCTCCAACCTTACGGGAACATTGGTAGAGGAGAGCATTTGGCAAACAAGGAAAAGGAGTTTTCATGTCTGTTCAAAATCCGGCTGGAATATAAGTCACTTTTTTACAGTCTTCTGCGAAACGAATGCACCGCTGGAAAATATGAATGTTTTGCAATCCCTGCCAGGTAATCGTGAATATATATGAGGGCACAGGAGCATCCTTTCCAATTGACCCGGGAAGCAGGCAGTGGCGTACGAAAGCGAGGGATATTGGCATGGCTACTCCAAACCACAACAATATTAGAACATTTGTGCGAATTTGTCAAGGGTGGCGGCGGGTAGAGGTGGTGCAGCGATTGAATCTAAATTAGGCCCAAACAAACTTTTTTTAAATTGACCTGTCCAAACCCATTTCAAACGCTTTATGTTTGACACTGGAATTAAACGGCTGGATGTATTCCTGTATTTTTTGCCGATCCAAACTATCCAGGTACCAATCCGACGTTTCGACTTTCCTTTTTCCCAGGCAAATTAAATACAACTCATCCAGCAAGGCCTTTTCCGGGGAAGCCAGGAAGACACCCTCGATCAGGTCAAAACCAAAAAACAAGGCCGGTTTCAACCTGGAATAATTGCATTCCACTCCGGCGATGGTCATTTGTTTGGAATGCCGGGTAGTAGCCAGGGTCAGGCCATAGCGCCCCTGGTTGATAATGCCATACCTGGCCAGGGCGCTTTCAAAGCTGATATAACTGGGATAATAGAGCTGGGTAGCAACTTTTTCGATATCCAGATCGTTTCGATTTATCGTGTACACCCCCCGTACCACCTGAACCAATTCTCCACGGCCGAGCAGCCGGCTGACTGAGGTTTTGATATAGGCATCTTCAGGAAACAGTTTCTTTAAGTCCTTAATGGTAAACAATCCCTTGCCCAACGTTTCCATTTTTTGAATTAACTGTTGTCGTTTCATTTTATAAACAGCTCGATGACCTTGCGATAGTTCTGAGGCAGAAAGGGATTCAATCGATCCATCAATTCCTTCCGATCGTATTTATATTCTTCTTTGATAACCAGCGGCTGGTTCAATTTTTGGCTGATATACCAGGCGTCAAACAAATCGCGCGGTTCCCGCCTTTCCTGCTGCTCGATTATCCTGATCTTATCTTTTAAGATCAATTCCAGGGTATACACCCGGCCGATAATTTCCAGATTATTGAAAGGACTACGGATCAATCCAACAGTCGGGATAAAACCATGGGCGTCTTTATTCACTTCGATTTTAATTCCAACCGGAATGTGTTGGAACGCGGGGCCAAACATCACCCTGGCATAAAAGATGAAACGCTTATCGTAAACATCTTTGATTCTGGCTTCAGGGATTAACTTTTCTATTCGTTCCACAGTGGCTTTAAAATCAGAATAAGCCAGCTTGCCCAATAAAGAAAAATCAAGGTCTGCAGAAAACCTGACTGAACCATAAGTCAGCTTCAAGGCGGTTCCACCCTTGAAGACCAAGTGGTCTTCCCAGGTCGAATTGAACAATAAATCCAACAGGTAAATTTGATAATGTTCCTTAAGAATATTATCAACGGAAGTGTGTTGTTCCAGGGCAAATTTCTGTGCTTGAGTTTGTGTCAGCATGGTATACATTAATGTATACTAACTCTACACAATTGTCAAGGTATGGGAATTTACCAAGGTTAAAGTCTTTGGAGTGCTGATTGAACGTAAAAAATGTTAATTATGGATGGGATCCAGGTTTTATTTCAACAATTACTGGGCGGGCAGAAATGCTTTTGTAAATTGCTATTATGGATCCTTCATGTTTCCAAATCTTACTGTTGCCGGGTCAATCCGTGGATTTATTTCTTGCATTGATCAAGCCGGGATCATTTGCTATCGGCTATCGCCTCACCCCTAAAATATAGTATGCTCATTGTTCCTGCATTATGCCCGCACAGGAAGCAATTTTCTTCGCATGCCGGATCAATAAAAAACGCCGCAGGTCCTGCGTCTGTGGTGCCCCTAGGGAAACTCGAACTCCCCTTTTTAGCTCCGGAAGCTAACGCTCTGTCCAAAAAAATGACAGGCGCACCCGTGCCAAACGCCTCTGGCAGCCCTGCCAGTTCCGTCAGGGGAGGGTGGACGGGCTCGAAATCGGATTCAAGATGATGGCATCGCCGACCTTTAAATCACCGGAAGCCACTTCACTCTGCGTATCGGAGGAGGCGCCCAGGGTGATTTTTACCATCTGGGGCTGGCCATTTTGCAGCACATATACCACATGCTGATTTTTCACCAGGCGCACCGCCCGGTCTGGCACCAACAAGACATTACTCAATTGTTTAACAATAATGGAGACCGTCGCGGTCATACCCGGCTTGACCGAGGCATCCGGATCGGTCAATACCACGGTAACAGTAAAGTTGACCGCGCCCTGGACAGCGTTGCCGACCTGGTCCGCCTCTTCCACTTTGCCATGATATGTTTTCCCGGCGACGGCATCGAAGGTCAAAGTTACCGGCTGCCCGACCTGGACCGTATTGATATCCACTTCCGAAACCTGCACATCCACCTTTAACTTGGACAAATCATCCAGCCGGAACGCCCAGGTAGCAGGAGAGACCTGATCGCCCACCATGCTGTTGACCTCGGTGACAGTGCCATCGAAGGGGGCAGTTATCTGAGTCGAATCCAGATTCGCCTGGGCGGTCTGGACGGCCAGCCTGGCCTGGTTGAGCTTGAACAGGTCTGAGCCGGTGGCGTCTGCGGGTACCGTCCCGCCGGTCAACGCCGCCAGGTAAGTCTGGGCATTTTTCAACGTGGTGTTGGCCAGATCGAGGGTCGCCTGGGCCTGGTCCATATTGTTCTGGGTCGGCGCCTGCGAATACAGGCTGTAGTAATACCAGGCGGTGTTGTAAGCCTGCTGGGCGGCATAGAGCCGGTTATACGCGGCGGCCTCGTTGACATTGTTGATGTATTCGCCTCCGTGGAGGTCATCCCAGGCCGTTTGGGCCTTGTCCAGCCTGTCCTTGGCGAGCACATAATTGGCATAGTAGTTCTGGATCAGGGAGGTGTTCTGCCAGTACTGCTCGTTGTTCAGGGCGGTCTGCGCATTGTTCACGTTGGTCTGCGCTGTGGTAACCGCCAGCCTGGCATTGGCAACCGCCTGCGGAGAAGTCATCTGGGCAAGATTCTCCTGGGCGATGGTCAGGTTTGCCTGGAGCGCAACCAGGTTCGCATCCGACTTGAGAGTGGCCAGCACATCTCCCATTTTGACCTTATCCCCCGCATTGACATTCACCACGCCAACGGTGCCAGCGGTTTTCCAGATAAGCATACCGGACTGATTCGAACGGACCGCCCCGGTGGCTCCAATATTTTCGATCAATGTGCCTTTTTCCACCTGGACCGTCTGGTATTGCGGGCCAGCCGTACCCGGATTACCCTGCTGCAGGGCCCCACAGCCAACCGTTGCGACTGCAAGGACCACAACCAGCAGAATGGCCCAGATCCATTTCCGAATCTGTTTGGTTCCAGATTGATTGTTCATGAGATAGCACCTCCAAAAAACAAAATTATTCCATGCTCATAATGAATTTATTTGCGTTTACTTAATCCGGATTTTTACGGTTGCGTTTGTGCCGATGATATCTGCCAGGTCGACAGCAGCGAGCAGCCTGATCTTGACCGGGATCAGCTGCGTTACCTTGGTGTATGTGCCGGAGGTGGTAAAGCTGGTGAGGGAACCGCTGAGTTTGGCCGAGGTGACCGTATTGACGACATCGACATAACCGTCAAAACTCCGACCATACGCGTCCAGTGAAACGGTCGCGCTCTGCCCTGGATGGATTTTGAGGATATTCGTTTCCTCCACATTTGCCGTAATGTAAATATCCGTTGTATTGGCTATGACCAGCACGACATCCGCCGGGGTCACATAGTCCCCCTCTTGCATGTTGATATTAATGACTGTGCCGTCAATGGGGGATCGGAGGAGCGCACCGTTCTCCACCTGCGCGAGCACCTGTCCCGCGCTTACATCTTCGCCTTGCGAGACATACAATTTTTCCAGTTTCCCGGAGGCGGTGGCGGTGAGCTGGTAAACCAGCGCGTCCACCTTGGCATTGTCCGTCTGGTAATAGAAACTGCCTTCGTAGATAAAGTACCCGGCGATCCCCAGACCGATCAACACGATGACAATCGCCAGAGTGATGAGCAGCCCTTTATTGATCTTCCGGTTGGCCGTTTTGGGCGTGAAATCCTGTTCGTATTCGCTCTTTCCTTGATTATCCGACATGTTCCAAACTCCTTTTTTCGAATTGACTGTTGTACATTCCAGCGTAAAACCCGCCCGCCGCCAGCAGATCCACGTGATTTCCCTGTTCGATAACATCCCCATGATTCAAGACGAGGATGAAATCAGCGTTCTTGATCGTAGAGAGTCTGTGTGCAATAATGAAACTCGTTCTCCCTTTCATCAGCGAGTCCATTGCCTTCTGGATCAGGATCTCCGTACGGGTGTCAACTGAGCTGGTCGCCTCGTCAAGAATCAAGATCCTCGGATTTGCGAGGATCACCCGGGCAATGGTCAATAATTGCTTTTGCCCTTGTGAGATATTGTCCGACTCTTCGTTGAGGATGGTGTCGTAACCCTGGGGCAGCGTCCGGATAAAATCGTCACAATGGGCGACCTTGGCGGCGGCGATGACCTGCTCACGGGTGGCGCCGAACGTGCCATAGCGGATATTGTTGAGAATGGAAGCGTTATACAGCCAGGTATCCTGCAAGACCATCCCAAAGACAGAGCGCAGCTCGTTTCTGCTCAAGTCGTATATGCTGTGCCCATCGAGCTTGATATTGCCACCATTGATATCATAAAACCGCATCAGCAGTTTCACGAGCGTCGTTTTTCCCGCGCCAGTTGGGCCAACAATTGCCACCTTTTCGCCTTGCAGCACTTTGGCGGAAAAGTCATGGATGATCGGCTCAGCAGCGTTATAACCGAAGGCTACATGCTCAAACGACACGGCGCCCGTGAACGCACCGGCATACGCCAGGCTGCGTTCCTGGCTCTCCTCCGGCTCAGCGAGAAATTCGAACACTCTCTCCGAAGCTGCGATGGTCTGCTGGAGGGTGTTGGAGATGGACGCCATTTGTGTGATCGGCGCGGTGAAATTCCGCGTGTATTGGATGAAGGATTGGATATCGCCGATCTCAATCACCTTTTTTACCGCCAGGTACCCACCCAGAATGCAAACGACCACGTAGCCGAGGTTGCTGATGAACTGCATCATGGGCTGCATGATGCTGGTGAAAAACTGCGACTTCCAGGCGCTGTCGGACAGCTTTTCGTTGATCTGGTAGAAGCGCTCGATCGAGTCATCCTGGCGGTTGAAAGCCTGAACGATGGAGTGCCCGCCATACATCTCTTCCACATGCCCGCTCATATTGCCAAGCGAGTCCTGCTGCGCCCTGAATAATTTCTGCGAGGTGCGGATGATCGCTCCAATGAGCCCGAACGACATCGATACCGTCAAAATGGCTGCCACGGTCATCAGCACGTTGATGCTCAACATCATCGCCAGCACACCGATCACGGTCGCAACGGACGTGATGAGCTGGGAGATGCTCTGGTTCAGCGATTGACTGATCATGTCGACATCGTTCGTGATGCGCGAAAGGACCTCACCGTGCGTGGTGGTGTCGTAGTACTTGAGCGGCAGCCGGCTGATCTTCTGATCGATCTCCTTGCGCAGGTTGTAGGTGACCTGCATGGAAACGCCGGACATGATGAAGGCCTGAATGTAAGAAAATATCATGGAGATCAGGTACAGGCTGATAAGGGTCACGATCAGCCTGCCCATATAGGCAAAATCCATGTATAGTCCGGCCCCCAAATAGTAGGCGATCAGTCCGTCGGCGAGCTTGGTGGTCACGTTGCCCAGCAGCTTGGGGCCGACAATGGAGAACACGGATGACAACGCGGCAAAAACCATCACAATGATGATCTTCCCCTGATAAGGCTGCAGGTAGCGCAGCAGCATCCGCAGCGTTTTGCGCGAATCCTTGGCTTTTTCGACCGGCGCGAAACGGCCGCGGCCCATACCACCCATCATCCTAGGCCTGTTCAAGTTCATCCTCCGATAGTTGTGACATGGCAATTTCGCGGTAGACCGCGCAGCTGTGGAGCAGCTCACGGTGGGTGCCCTTGCCGACGATCTCGCCATTTTCGAGCACAATGATCTGGTCGGCGGTAAGGATAGTGCCCACGCGCTGGGCGACAATGAACATGGTGCTCCTGCCCGTTTCCCGGTGCAGGGCCTCGCGCAGGGCCGCGTCGGTTTTCATGTCCAACGCTGAGAAGCTATCATCAAAGACGTAAATGGGGGCATTCTTCACCAGGGCCCGGGCAATCGACAGGCGCTGTTTTTGCCCGCCCGAAAAATTCGTCCCGCCCTGGGCAACGTGCGCATCATATCCGTTGGGCACGGAGGTGATGAATTCTTCGGCCTGGGCGATGCGGGCGGCACGCTGGATATTTTCGAAGGTGGATTTGCTATCGGCGTACTGCAGGTTGGATTTAATCGTCCCGGAGAACAGGGTGGCTTTTTGCGGGATATAGCCGATCTTTTCACGCAGGTCGGTGCGTTTCATATCACGGATGTCGACCCCGTCCACCAGGATGCGCCCACCTGTAACATCGTAAAAGCGCAGCAACAGGTTCACCAGGGTCGATTTGCCGCTGCCGGTCACGCCGATAAAGGCAGTGGTCTGGCCGTGGATTGCCTTGAAGCTGATATTTTTCAGGACCGGCTCTTCGCCTCCCGGGTAACCGAAGGTCACGTTTTCATATTCAATATCGGGGACAAAATCGGCCCTGGGCCGGATCGCTTTGACCTTGTCTTTGACCATCGTGACGGTTTCGAGGACCTCTTTGATCCTGCCGGCGCTGACCATGGCGCGCGGGATCAAGATAAACATCACGGAAAGCATCAGGAACGACATGATGATCTGCATGGCATACTGCATAAACGCCATCATCTTGCCGATATCAATTGTCAAGTTGGCAATCTGATGAGCGCCGAACCACACGATCAGCACGGTGGTAATGTTCATGATAAACATCATGGTCGGCATCATCATCATCATCGTACGGTTGATAAAAAGGCTGGTGTCTGTCAACGCCACGTTGGCGCCGTCAAACCTGGACTCCTCAAATTTCCGGGTATTAAAGGCGCGGATAACAAGCATACCCTCCAGGTTTTCGCGGCTGATGAGATTCACTTTGTCCACCAGCGTTTGCATGATCCGCATCTTAGGCATGACAATGTTGAAGAGGATGATGATGATAACCACCAGCGCCAGTACCGCTCCGACGATGGTCCAGGATAAAGTGCGGCTTTCCGAAATGGCCTTGATCGCTCCGCCGGTTCCCAGGATGGCCGAATAAAAGACCATGCGCATCATCATGATAATCAGCAGCTGGATCTGGGTGATATCGTTGGTGGTGCGGGTGATCAGGCTGGCGGGCGAAAATTTGTCGAGTTCAGGGTTGGAAAAGGTCTGCACCCGCTTGAAAACATCCGCGCGTATATCACGGGCGGTAAAGGCAGCGATCCGGGAGGCAAAATAGCCGGTAATAACCATGCAGGCCGCGCTGAGCAAAGTGATCAGGATCATCTTGCCGCCGATCTGAAGGATATAGTTGACGTTCCCATTGATCACGCCATTGTCAACAATATCTGACATGTAGTCCGGCAGCGAAAGGTCACAGATCGCCTGAACCACCAAAAGCGTAAGGGCCCCCAATATCATGCCGGGATATTCCAACATGTATTCGATTACCAAAATCATGAGCGCTTTGTCCTTTGATATAGGTTGATACTAATCGATGCCGGTAAACAATACATCTTTCTGCACTTTCGCAGGTTGGCAGGCGGCAGGCTTGTCTGCTTGTCTATTAATGAGATTGCGCCGATTTCAACACCGGGTCTCGAACTGGTTGGCAACAGGTTTTCGCGTTATGCCGAATAATGCTCCAGATTATCCACCAGCTTGCCCAGCAGGCGGCTCAGATCCTTGCGTTCATCCGGTGAGAAATTGCTCAGGAACTGCTCCGTCCTCTCCAACAACAGGTTATTGACGACCTCGTACAGCTCTTTTCCAGCTCCGGTCAGTTCGACGCGCACCACGCGGCGATCCTCCGGGTCGGGCAGCCGCTGAATATAGTTGTTGTTTACCAGCCAGTCGACCGTGCGCGTGGCGGTGCTGAACGGCACCCCCAAAATGCGGCTCAGGTCGCCCATCGTGATCGGCTCAGATTGGCGGGAAAAGATAAAGCCAATGATAAAAAAAACATCCCGGGCATTGACCTGCTCGATTTTCTCGCGCAGGTTATGTTCCTGGATATTGGCTTTGACATTCAGAAGTTGCTCGGGCAGTTTTCCCCGGAGGCGGTGCCGCAGGTAAACCAGGCGCAGGAGGATGTCGCCAATATCCTTTCGCGTTGCTACGCTGCCAGTGAAGAGGTCATTACTCATTAATATTTCCTTTTGGAAATTTACTGTGCGCAAATATATCATTTGGAAGGGAATGGTTAATAGGAATTAAGTCAATAAAGGAGGATGCTATTCTGCACTATTCGCCAGAAGATTCTGCAGGACACCCCTCTTTTCAAAACACAAACCAGCCAGAAATTCCTCGACATCAACGGAATCCTGACTGGTCCTGGTCCTAAGTGCCCCTGGGGAGACTCGAACTCCCCTTTTTAGCTCCGGAGGCTAACGCTCTTTCCACTGAGCTACAGGGGCGGGTTTACTCGCTATTTTGCTATTAACTGACCATCTAAAGCCGCGAGGTAAATGGTCATTTTCTGATTGAATTATTGCACCAATAAAGTGAAAGCACAAGGGTTTGGACGTTTCGTAACGCCGAAAAGAAGCGATGATTTTTCAAGCTGAAGTCAGTGCCCCGAATGCCGATGTTAATGAAAAATCCTTAACAGTGAATGAATTGAAAACAAAATGAAAGAAACTCTTAGAATAAGTATATGAATTAAAGCGTAGAAAAAAATGGAAAAATATAATATGTCGAATGCCCAGCCGTGAGAGATTCCACTCTTTATGTAATCGTCATCTCTGTATGGGATTTGTTTTCCAAATATATAGGTTGGGACGGGGGCGTAATGAGCTGTTCTATTATTACTAATCCATTCATTCTCAATTAGCTTAGCCCGTGCTCCAAGGTCATTCTTTAGAAACCTGTTTCTTAGTTCGATTATATACAGAGGAATTGTAATGAAGTCCAGTAATAAATATTTCCCAAATGATGGCGTTCCGCCTAAGATTAACGCCACAACCGCCAAATAGAAACCTAAAGTTGTGAAGCGAAAAGTAACAACCGTGTTTATGTATGCTTCAAGAGCATTATATTTAACCCGAAGATTTTCCGATTTGAATGAAAGGTCATCCGTTGGTCTCAGATTCTTTTCCTCTGCCATAACATACCCCTTTGTTGTTTAAAATAAATAGTAGACTTAACGACCTTTTGAATTATTGCATTAACAATGCCAAAACACAAGGGTTTTAACATTACGTAACGGGGAATATGACAATGGTTTTACTGGCAAAAGCAACTATATGTAAAAAATATGAGAATAAGTCAAGCTATGAAGTCTTCATTTCTTGAATTGCTTTATTTATTTCAAGCTCCATCGGCTTTGAATCCCATCCAAATAATTTGAATTTCATCAAGATGGGAGCAGACAGGTTAATGACGGTTTCTCTACATAAAAAGATAATAGCCTTCATGCTAATATTCTTTTCTAGATATTTACCTCCATCAAGGGGAATATTCTTTTTCGATTCAGGGGTCTCGATAAAACTAAGGGATTCTAGTGCCCAAGATTGTCCATGTGCCATAGCAGAAAAAAGCCGGTAAACAGCTTTTTTTTTGAGCATGTCACCTATGATTTCTGTTTCAGTAGGCAATGTTTGGAGAAAAACCACTTGGTCTTTTTCGATTTTAGCAAAATTGAGTTGTAAAGCAATATTTTCAACATCTTTCATGCGCTTTTTCGTTGTGATGGGGTCGAAGAATCCTTCGGTCGAACGTGCAAAATTTAATAATTGTCGAAGTCCTTCATGCCTATAAACTAGACTTCTCTCCGCCCGTTCGCAGGCCTCGATTCTTTCATCCCATAACCATGTGGCAAGTGCTGATGTTTCTAATACTACACGTGCACAACCCCATGGGGCAATTGTTTCAATCGGTTCAGTTAATGTTTTTACTAAAGCCGAACTATTATCCGTAGCCGCTTCAAAGAGGAAAGAAGCTTGAGAGTATGCTGTTTTAATGGAAATTGGGCGCTCAAAAGACTCAACTTCTTTTGCAGCTATTGAATTTTGTGCAGGTTTGTCCCCTTGGTCATTCCAAACGAGGGATGTTTGGTCAAGAAAATCTTGTAAAGCTTTTACGGGTGTTAGCGGTTCCATAATCTATAACCTCCAATAATTTGCAAGTATGATAATGGTCTTTTGTCGGCAACAATAGCGGGGATGTGGCGGACAAACGCTAGAGCATGAAAGACTTTCAAGGGCTAGGCGGTGTCCAGTTATTGATTGAATAAACCACAAGGTTGTCGAAAGAGACTTCGACGGGGCTTGTTTCGCTGGACTCTGCCCCCAAACAAATACCTCCAGTAGTAAAAGTTGAATTTTTTATACTTGTTACAAACCTCCCATTTAAATAAATAGCAGAGATTCCGCCCTTAAAGGAAATTGCAATTTTGTTTGTTTGCTTTTCTCCATTTATATGGACTTTTGAAGGAATAATTATATTTCCAAACGGAAACCATTGGTCATTGAATTGTTTGAAGACACCCAAGCTATTGGCTCCATTGAAAGAAAATGCATAGAAATTGTTTGAATCAATTTCACGCCATATAACTAAGGGGCCACCTAGTTTAACATCACCTGATGTATATATGGCATCCACACTTAAAACTGCATCTGTATAATTGAGATTTGGACAAACCGTAACAAAATTATTACTCGCTGGTAAATCAATTACATAATGTCCGTCTAAATACTGAAACTTTCCATTTTCATCGTTTGACTGCATCCATCCACTTTGATTATTTGAAAAGTCATCAGAATAGAGAACAATGGGTATTTGAGTAGGCTTTGGGGTTGCTGATGGAATTGGGGTTGATGTTGGGGTTGATGTCGGTGTAGGAGCAAATAAGTAGAATGGATTACCTTTTCCCACCGAACTCAAAACCACTACGCTTACCACTGCCCCTACCAATATTATGATTCCTATAATAAGAAAGGTTCTTCCCCAAGACGCTTCTCCTGCCTTTCTCCATAAAGCAATTATTCCTGTTACGAGAAGCCACCAACCTATAAAGTTAGCCACCGGGCCGATGATTAGATTTTCTATCAATTCATTCGGCTCGTTATGGTATTGGATAATACTCGCAATGACTGCTATGGCAGTAAAAACGGCAGCAACTTTTGCGCCCTGAACCCATACAGAAGACTTTGGAGGTGGAGAGACAATTCGGGGTTTCTGAGTGGCTTTAGATGTTTTTTTCTCCGGAGGTTCAGAAGTTTTTGGTAGGTCGCGTCCACAGTACCTACAGACTATGGCTTCATTTTGAATTTTCTCTGCACAATAAGGACATTTCTTCATACTCCTGACCTCCTCTATTTTGTATAAACATTATCGCGCAATTTCTAACAATGAGTACATCCAATAGGTAGTTATATATGGGCGTTGTTTGAAATTTAGGAAGAATTCTGCGAGAGAGGGAACCCAAGACCACCAGACCAACTAACCAACCACACAACACCATGCCACACCACAGCCGCGGTCGGTTGGCTGTCTTTGTCGGCTGTGGCTGTGCTTGACTGCTGCGCTTGGCCTGCTGTGTTGGCTCGCCTGCCTGAGTGCCCTTACTGCCTGCCTAGTTTTCTTTGGGTGAAGTGGACTGCATCATTTACCGCTCTTCTGGACTGCTACCTATGCGACGGAATTTCACCGTTGCGTAACGGTCGAAAAGGGCGGATTCATGGTTGCTATAATCAAGGTTAGCAAAAGCATCCCATTACTGTCCGATTAGACCACCTCCCCACCCCGGAAGCATGTCTGTCCTTTTGGTGAAAACATCATAAAAGTATTGGTCAAAACGGCAAGAGGATTAAGGCTCATTGAAAGCTCAATAATTATTTTCCTTCAGCGCACACTGTTGCGCGATTGCCTCTTACTCGACCTTATGCACTTGGTTGAATAAGGTTACGCAACAGGCAACCAAAAGCCCCGGCTCTATTCTGTCGGGGCTAATTGGTTCGTTGCGTTTAATGCGTCTTTGAAAGCCGTACAAGGTTTCCCTTTTCGTCTCTCTGTTACCAGCAAAGAGACTTCCCACAAAGTTGGCCTGTTGGAGGGGTGGTTGTTTCCTCCCGTCTAGTTTCCATCGTGGGCATACGTCGCTTAGGGTGTCACACTTGGCTTTATAGCCTATTCGATTGCTTTCCCCCTCCTGTTTATAGCCATTCTTTTTCCTCCTCTCTACCGTTACGTAACGGTGCTTTTGGAATCAAAGGGGTATAAGGCTGCTGGGAGCCGTCTATTAAGTCCGGGTAAGCCTGCATCATTGCGTCAATAAACCTGCCCATGGCCCAAGACCTTCTACTGATTCTTATACCGCTTGGGGTGTAATGCTTTTCTTGCCCTTCTGCGTCTTCCTGTTCAATCCGAAGCCGTTCTTCTTTCTCGTAAGGACTCTCATACAACGTTTGCATTTTTCTTCGCCTCTAACGCTTCCGCAATTGCTAGGAAGGTCTCTGTTGAAATGTTTGCCATTAGTTGTATGCCTTCCGGGGTGGGTTCGACCTCATTAGCCTTTGGTACGAATCCAGCAATTTTACCAACCGTTTCTAAAGCGTTGATTTGGTCTCTTGGGTAAGCCTTCGGATTTAATACGCTTTTCTTCCAGACTAAAGCCGCTCCCGCTGAGTAAGCATCGTCTTCGTTTTCGATTTTTGCATCCGGTAACGCTTCCTGGGTAAGCCTCAAGATTTCCTTGCGGGTTTTGGCTCTAACGTTTTCATACCGCTTGGAATTCAACCCGCGGGCTGTAGTGCTGTTTATAGGTGTCTCCTTGGGCCCTCTAAGGATGTGGCCTGTAGCTGCGTCCTGAATCATTCCGCTGGAATGTACCAGTATTTCCCTGCCGGTTGCGTCTTTTTCTCGCTTCGGCTTCTCTGTCATACCTTGTTTTCCGTTCCGGGGAATACGTCAACATTCTTATTCTTTGAGCCGCTCCAAAGTACCGGGCTTCCTTCCTCCCACCCTAGCTCTTTTTCAATTTCTTTCATGCGCGGCATGTTCTTCGAGGGCTGCTTTTGAAGCTCTGACAATTCACGCATGAGAAAGTCTTCCTTAGCTTTCAAGATTCTCTCTGCTTGTAGAATGTAAGTTTTTGAGTCAAGAATTCTATTCCCTGAGTTTGCGTCCTGATTGATTAATTCTTCTGCTTTTCTTAATAAGTCTGATTCTTTCATTTTTGCTCCTTAGATTGTAGTATTTGTTGTGCTTTCCAGATGGGCAAGGTAGCTTCTATACGCCTTCCCAATTGCCGGGCCTGTTTTGGCTCTAGTCCTTTGAATAATTGAATCACGCTGAAGCCCTCAAACACGCCGTCACTGTCACTGATTAATTGAACGATGTATTTTCCTTTTTCTTCACTCATTCCATTTTCGCTCCTTTCGTAAGCCATTCTGCCGGGTCTGCTTCCATCCCTAAAAAACCTGCCAACTCTGTTCCATCGCCTAGTAACCATAAAGCCGCGTCTAATGCCTTGAGCTTGTCTGTGTCGTGTACTTCTCTTACAGCCGTCAGCACAATCGCAAATCCTAACCTCTCCCACGGGTCAGCAGGCTTCTTGTCTTCGCTTAAGTTGGCTATGCCTGTAGTTCTAATTTTCATTCTTTCCTTTCTGACTGACCGTTATATAACGGTGAGCCTTTATTCCTCGCCTGCCGGTAAAGGTCTCAAGATAGAGTAACGCCTTCCCTTTTTGGGCATTTATACTGACTAAACCTAGACTTGCTTCCGCCTGCCGTATAAAGGCTCAAAGACTTTCGCAAGCCCCAACCCGCTGAATTACTCGCCTGTTGAAACGCATTGATGCCGCGTCAGCTTGGGTTAGGCGTTCGGCTACTACCCAGTACCGTTTATAGCTCGGTCAGCTTTCTTACTTTCTTTGGCCTTGTCCCCGACCTTTTCAGGTCGCTGTTTCCAGCGGGGACTTTGGTATAATTTTCGGGTCAGACCTTTACCCGCTACACGTCGTCGTCAGTAACCATCGTGTAGGAAGTTTGCCCATAATGTGGCTGTGGTGCAAACCTTGGGCAAAGGTCTGCACGTTGTTTTTAGTACCCCTAAAATAAACTCAACTGTTTGTCCCTAGGCTCCCAAACTGTATTTATTCGTTGTCCGTTACGTAATGGTGGAGTTGCCTGACAAAAGGGGAGGGAAGACTTCCAATAACTGAGAGACAAAGCAAGCTGATTTCCAAAACCACGATTGAGAGGGAAATTTAAAACCTTAAAAATTGCGAATGGAACAAAGTAAACGTTCCCCGTCTCTTTGTCTTCCACTTCTATTTGCTCGCATCGAAGCTTTTCAGCTTGAAGAATGATTCCTTCGTCAAATGCTATAGCGGCAGGAAAGCGGAGGAGGTGCTTGCTTCCGTATAACCTGCGTCTGAGAGTTTTGCTTTCGGTTTCGTAGGTAGCGACTACTTTTCCTACATTGCTTCTTAAGTTGACATTCATAAAAAATGCACGCCTTTCTATAAGGCGTGCATTGTAGCTAATGCGGAGTCTGGTGTCTCCACCCTGTCAGGGTCAGTTTTGGGTAGTAGTAGCGCCAACCTTTAGAATGTCTTGGCCCGCTCTTCTGAACTCTGATTTTACTGTGTCTAAAGGTCTTCCTGTCAATTTGGCTACATCCCTCGGGGTTACAATAATTCCACACTTCAGCATCAGGTTATACCAGAGGAACCATGCATCCCATCCATCACTATTAAAGTATTCCCCAAAAGAAGTATTGGGCCTGCCGGGTATTGCTTCAATCATCCATAGCAATTCTTCAGCAGGAATGGGTATTGGGCCAATTTGGATTTTCTTTTCCGGGACGCTTTTTATTAGAGTTTCGATTAAATCAGTTAGTTGAATACGCGCTAAGACTTCGGGATGCTTCAAATGAACCTTAACCACCCATTCTCTAAAGCCGGGGTCTCCGTAATAGAATCGCGGTTCGCCTCTAGGTTTCCTTTTTTTAGTCAGTACATTATCTAGCATGGCAACTCCTTAGAAAGCCTGTTCTAAGTTGCTTATACACCCGAATTAGACAAAGTCAATAGTAAAACAGCGTTTTGGTTGACCAAAATCGATGTTTTGCTTTCCTCCGTTACGTAATGGTGGATTATTTCAAACGAGAAAGATTTTCAACCGGGGAGTATTGATTGTGAGCCTGTAATAAATCATCGTCTATCATCTGGGCATAGTAGGACACCATTTCAAGCGAACTGTGCCCAAGCAAAGCTTGTAAATGCAAGACATCCATTCCAGCCCGCAACGATAGAATTACAAACGTCCGTCTGAGAGCATGAGCAGAAAACTTGATGCCTGAACGGTTAGACAAGCGCAATAATAATTGCAGTAGGCCGTCTCCGGTTAACCTGCCACCCTTCTGAGAAAGGAGTAGCGGTGTATTCTCTGTAACTGCCAGCTTGCGACGGTAAAGCAATAAAGCCCTTCTTGTAGTAGCACTTACCACAACAGAACGAGCTTTACCACCTTTCCCACGAACCACACGGACAAGGCCAGTCTTAAAGTCAATGTCATTCCAATTTAGAGCTACTACTTCAGAACGCCTTAAGCCCGTGTCAACCATGAGTAAAATAATTGCTCGTTCCCTTTCGTTACATAAGGCCAGTAGACTGTTCACTTGTTCCGCTGAGAGAACGGGAAGACGCTTCTTTTCCACCTTCGGAATTGAAAAGATTATGGGAGCATGCATATATTTTTCTACATGCCAGAACCTTAAGAGTGTACGAATTGCGCGGGCATTGTCGTTAACCGTCCAAGAGCTTTTACCACTTCCGATTAATTCAGCTAGGTAGGCTCTAACGTGACGGGCTTCCACTTCTTCTGGAGAGTTAATACTTTGGCTTTCTAGCCAAGCAAGAAATTTTCCCGCCGTGTAATTGTAAAACGTGAGGGTTCCCGGCGTACATCTCATAGCCTGCCGACTTAAGAAAAAGTCGGTATATGCATCAGAGAGAGCAACGGAGGCAAACGACCATTTTAAAATTGTGTCAGTTTTGGGAGACATAAAACACCGCCTTCTGGGGGTCTAGGGCGGCTTTTTAGCAGAATACTGCCATATATAGCGATATCTGTGCCCCTGGGGAGACTCGAACTCCCCTTTTTAGCTCCGGAGGCTAACGCTCTGTCCACTGAGCTACAGGGGCGGGCAAGCAGATTCTACCACGGGTGGATTAGACCTGTACATCCGGCGCCAGGCGGATGAGTTCCAGGCGCAGTTTCTGGATGATCGCCAGGTTTCCGCCTTCCTCCCCCAGGTCGGCGTACTGCCGGCGCTTGAGGGCGTATTCTCCGCACACCTGGAAAAAGCGGGCGGTCTTCCGATACCGCCCGGAGAAGAGTGCCCTGAACCGGGCGAACATTTGCCGCCAGGCTGAGCAGGCCGTGTGGAAGTGGGCCGCGCTGATCGTCCCGGCCTGCACCTCGGCGCCCAGATATTTCTTCAAATATCCCTGCTCGCGCCAGGTGGCCCACAGGATGACGCAGAACATGAAGAGCCAGCCGGACCAATCGAAAAAGACCCCCACTGCCAATCCCTCATATCCGCTCAGGAGCGCAGCCACGCTGTTGTGGAAGGCGTGCGTGAACATCGCCAGGGCCAGCCCAACCAGCGGGGCAAAAATCCTAATGAACCAGCTTCGGTGCAGACGCGCCAGGGCCAGGCCGATCCCGAAAAAGGCGCTATAGAACGGGTGTTGCCAGCCGACCAGGAAAACCCGGATAAAAGCCAGGCTGAACAGGCCGCTCCAGCCAGCCTGCTGGAAACCATAAATGTAAATATAGTAGACATTCTCGGTGGCGGCAAAGCCCAGGGCCGTCACCCCTGCGTAAATAATTCCGTCCAGCACCGAATCGAATTCGTTATGGAAGAACAGGAAGACTCCCAGCACTGCCAGCCCTTTGAGGCTCTCCTCGATCAGCGGAGCGACGAATGAGCCGGTTGCCAGGTCAGCGGCAAAACTTGAGCCGGTGAAGATGTAAATCCCCAGACCAAGGATCGAATTGATGAGAAAGGCGCTGCCGGCGGCCACCACCGCACCCCACAGGAAGACGCCTCCCAAAAGCACGAGCGGCTCCTTCTCGTAGCGGTCCAGCCAGTAGAGCACACAAGCGAATAGTAATGCCGATGCGAAACCGATGAAACCGGAAAGGATGAGCCCCACGCTAATCCTCCTCCAGCGATTCCATGCCACCCTTGAGGATCAGGCGGGTGCGTTCGATGCGGGTGGATTCAAACGGGATTCCGAGCGCATCCAGCACTTCCTCGGGACGCCCCGTGGCGGCTTCACGCGCCGCCAAGCGCATACAGAGTCTCACCCCGACCTCGTTTCCGGAGGGAGATGGAACAGAGGTGAGGGTTAGTTCTTCAATCAAGGGCCGCAAGTCGTAGGCCTTGCCGCGCCGCTGGCGTGGCAGGGATCCGGCTTTCAGCAAACTGTCGAGGCGTAATTGCAGGTCGTCGCTGAGGGCGGGCTCCAGCAAGGTAACGTTGTACTCCGCCGAGGCGACCCGGGTTTGTAATGCCGGGCCGTGTTCGTCCACAGCCTCAACATGCAGAACGGTCAGGCCGGGAGGGGCACCCGCCTGCAAGCGTTTTTGGACTTCCACAAGATCGCCCGGATCCGTTTCCAGCCACAGGTCCACAATTTCAGCACAACCGGCATACCCCAGCGGCAGGGCCGAGGCGATCTGGATTTTCGGGCCGGGATGGAAACCGTGCGTGTACGCCAGCGCCAGGGCCGCCCGCCGGGAAGTCCGCTCCCAGACGGTTTGCAGGTCCAGGTGGCCAGTATATCGCAGGGATCCGGTTTTGGAGAACGTGATACGCAATCGCATGGTTAATGCCGGAATGCCTGCAACGTTTCCAGGTAATCATCGGGCCGGCCGATGTCAAAGCGTTTGCCCTCGATGACCAGCCCCATGAACCCGTCCTCCTGGCGCAGGCGGTCCAGCGTGGAGGTTAATTGGAACTCGCCGTGCTCGCGCACGTTGTTCTCGATGTGTTCCTTCAGAAAATCGAACAGTTTCGGTTTGACAATATACTGTCCAAAGAGCGTGAGATATTCGCCATCTGGCAAACCGGGCACGCGCAGATTGGTGCGGGCGTAGTCGGGCGTGGGTTTTTCAGCGAACTCGCTGATGCCGAGCAGGCTCTCCCCCTCCAGCCAGACGCCGGTGACAGTGCCAAAATTGCCGATCTGGTCCTCGGGCGTCCGCCGCATGCCCACCATGCTTTGACCATGCCGCTGATAGGACTCCAACAGTTGGCGGGCGCAGGATGCATCACCACCGGAACGGTAAATGTGGTCGCCGAGCATCAGCAGGAACGGTTCATCGCCCACGGCTTCCCGGGCGCAGTAAACGGCGTGACCGAAGCCTTCCTGCGTGGTCTGTACTGCGAAAGTGACGTGCCTGCCAATTTCCAGCAGGCGGCGGGAATATTCCTGGGATTGCGGCGGAAGTTTATTGTAGTTCTCGATGGAAATCTGCTCGGTGAACAGGGACCGAAAATCCTCCAGGTCATTTTTCTGGACGATGATGATCACCTCTTCGATCCCGGCTTCCAGCGCCTCCTCGACGATAATGAGGATGGCCGGTTTGGCAATGCCGTCCCGGTCGATCACAGGGAATAATTCCTTCTTGGTGGCCTTGGTGGCCGGGAAGAGGCGTGTCCCGAACCCGGCTGCCGGGATGACCGCCTTGCGGACTTTTTGCTGCGGGGTGATCGTCATCTTGAGAGCCGGCAGGTGCAGGTCACGCTCCAGGATCTGGATGACCGCCTGCTGGTCAATTTCGGTGGGGCAGATGAATTGCGCCGTTCCATCACCCTGGGACCCGACGCCCTTGCCTCCCAGGATATGCGATTTAAGCGGTCCATAACCCAAAATCTGGTGGAGCACGGGCGAGGTCAATTCTTCCGGGCAGGCGGGCGTGGCATACCGGTCGAAGAAGCCCTGTGCCTCGGTCATCAGGGAGCCCAGCCGCCGGGCGTCTGAATCACGCAGGGCATCCATGGCCTGATGAACCAGGCGCTTGTTAATCGGACCGAGCAGTTCCTGTACGCCTCGCTCCACCTCGTTTTCGGCATAGGGGTAGCAGCGATTCAGCCGGTTGAGGATTTCCATCGTGTCTTTCTTCGCCTGTAGATCCACAATGACGAAATATAAAGGCTGGTTGACCTGCAGCGCGGTCGTCTCCAACCGGTCGCCATCGAAGGTCATCAGCACCGGGCGGTTGCCGAAGGCGCAGCCCTGGTCCATGCGGCCGCAACGCGAAGGGGTGGTGATCTCGCCCTGGTAGGCCAGTTCCATCTCACCGCGCGTGGTCATTTTCAGATCGTAGACACGGTTGAAGGCCCGTGCCGCCAGCACGCTGATGGCCGCGCTCGAAGAGAGGCCCTTCTTGATGGGCAGGTCGGTTTGGTAGTTATCGATCACCAGCCCGCGCACATGGTAGTTGGTCAGCACCTGGTAGGCCACCCCAGCGATGTAACTCCAGTATCCACCCTTCTGGGCTTCTTCGAGCAATGCTTTCGGTTCCATGGGTATTTCGCAGGGTCCCATGTGCTTCCCTTCCGGCGTGGTGGAAGAAAGCACCAGCGAGGTGGGGTGCGCCGACACCTCGGCATAGATGCCCTGGTCAGTCCCTGTGATGAGGGTGTAGCCCTGCTCGATTTGAGCATTGATGCGGCGGTATCCCCCGGCCCAGTCGGAGTGTTCACCGACCAGGCAAATACGACCCGGAACGAAAGATCTTCATATTCACTCCCTCAAGCCTTGCCACGAAAGATAGAAATTGCTGCCCATTCTGGCAGGACGCGCTCTATTTTATCATCGCTCCCCTTACACTTACTTCCGGACATTTCCAGTATATGCCTGGATGGAGGCGGCGTGTGCCTGCGAAGGTGGGCAAAATGCCGCAGGCGTCACAATCCTCCCGGCAGTCTGCCCGGGTCTTGCCTTCCAGCGAACGCTGGTAATCCCGGTACAGGTATTTCTTGCGCAGCGCGTCCGAGATGTGCTCCCAGGGAAAGACCTCGCCAGCCTGGCGCGGGCGATGGGTGTAAAAAGCCGGGTCGAGGTCCTGGGCGGCGAATGCCAGGTCCCAGGCCTCCAGGCGGCGCTGATCCTGCCAGGCGTCGAACTTCGTCCCGTTCTTCCAGGCTGCGTAAATTACCTCCGCCATGCGCCGGTCGCCGCGCGAGAGCCAACCTTCCAGCAGGGTATCCTCGGGCGGCGTCCAGGAAACTTTGAAGGCCGGACCACGCAATTCACGTTTTAACAACTCCAGCTTGGCCTGGATTTGTTCCAGCGTATCCATGCTCACCCACTGGAAAGGGGTGTGCGGCTTGGGGATGAAGGTGCTCACCCCGGCATGTACTTTGGCCCTGCCCCCCAGCAATTTGCGCCCTTCGGCCAGCACACGCTTGCACAGGTCGACGATGGCCTGTACATCTTCGAGTGTCTCGGAAGGGTGGCCGATCATGAAGTAGAGCTTGATGTTCGTCCACCCGCGTGCGTAGATTGCGCGGGCTGTCTCGAGTAATTGCTCGTCGGTGATGAACTTGTTGATGATGCTGCGCATCCGTTCAGTGGCCGCCTCGGGAGCCAGCGTGAACCCGCCGGAGCGCCGGTCTTTGAGCGTTTCCATCAGGTCCACTGAAACCGACTCTATCCGCAGCGAAGGCAGGGAGACGGTGAGATGCTTCCCGCTAAATCTCTCGCTGATTTTATTGACCAGTTCGAGGATGTCCGAGTAATCGGAGGATGACAGGGATAGCAGCGCCAATTCCCCGGCCCCGGTGGAAGCCACAGCCTCTTCCGCCGCCTGGACGATTTCGTCCACGCTGCGTTCGCGCAACGGACGCGTGAGCATGCCTGCCTGGCAGAACCGGCAGCCGCGCGTACAGCCGCGCATTATTTCCACCGAGACACGGTTGTGAACCACATCGATATTCGGAACAATGAAGCGCGTGGGGGGTGGCGGGAGTTGCGCCAGCATGCGCTTGAGAATGATCCCGGGGATCCCCGGAACATTGGGAGTGGTTGCCGCAACAGTACCGTCTTCAAGATAGTTTACATCGTAAAAACCCGGCACGTACACGCCGGGGATGGCTGCCAACTCTCGAAGCAGTCGGGTGCGGTCGAATGTAGTGGATGACACATTGCCCGTTTCTGACTTCCAACCTTTGACTCTCCGGACCACTTCAATTATCTCTTGAATGACCTGCTCCCCTTCGCCAATGACAAATGCATCGATGAAGGCGTGCATCGGTTCCGGATTGAAGCAGGCGTGTCCCCCCGCAATCACCAACGGATCCGCCTGGCCGCGTTGGGAGGTTCGCAGCGGGATACCGGCCAGGTCGAGTATATTCAAGACGTTGGTATACAGCGTCTCATAAGGCAGGGAAAAACCAAGGATATCAAAATCCGCCAGGACGTGTTTTGTCTCCAACGAGTAGAGCGGGATGGCATTTGCCCGCATCTGCTCTTCCATATCCACCCAGGGGGCATAGGCGCGTTCAGCCAGCGCGTCCGGGCGCCGGTTGACCAGGTCGTACAATATTTGCATACCCAGGTTGGAGATGCCGATGTCATATATGTCGGGAAAGACAAACGCAATTTTGGTGGCGGTCTTTTCCCAATCTTTGACAACGCTATTCAGTTCCCCCCCTACATAACGGCCTGGTTTCTGTACCTTTAAAAGAATACGTTCGAGGCTCGTTTCGATTTGTTCAGGAGTAAACATGCATGGAATTATACCTGAACAGGTCTGAATTTAGCCTCACCAGCCGATCTTCCTTGTCCAAATCGCGACTATGCCCTGCGAATTGCCTCCAGGTTGGCCTGCGCCTGCGGGACCATCTGAAAGAAGGCCGTCAGCTGCTCACAGGCATAATCCGGGCAGGCGGAACAGTTTGGCAAGCCGCGTTCGATGGCGCACAGGCGCATCTTGCACTCGCTGCAATGCCCCACCTTGCGTCCGGCGATCATGCAACCATCACACTGGATGTTTTCGACAGTCAGGCCGCTAGTATGATATTCCCTGCTCCATTTTTCAACCACCGCTTCCAACCTCAGCAGGTCATTGGATTGTGTGGCCAGGTAGGAATCGCACTGGGCACAATCCAGTCCACATGCAGCAATCAGGCTTGCCATGGTGTCACCTCCACTTGATCAATAGTATATTCCCCATCCGTTGGGGTAGATTGATTCTAGCACATGTGTTCTAATTTGACAAGGATAACAGCCGGGTCGATTCTGATATAATGAAAACGCCAATCCGCTGGGAAATGCCTGTTTGGCCTGATTTATTGACGAGGAGGTCCAGAATGAAACACCTGTCTAAAATATCCTGGCTCTTGATAGCCTTTGCCCTGTTCAGCCTGCCTGCCTGCGCTGGCGGAAGCCCGTCTGCCACGCCCACTGTTGATACGGCGCCAATTTATACACAGATCGCCTCCACGGCTCTCGCCTTGCAAACACAGACCTCCCTGGCCTTACCGACAGCCACCAACACCCCGCAGGTTTCCCCCACCCAGGCAGTAACCAATACACCGCTAATCACGGATACCCCCCTGCCTGGCACGCCAGCCGCCTCGGCTACTCCGCTTTCCCTGACCACGCCATTGGCCACCACCCAGGCAAGTTGCGATAATATGGCTTACGTTGCGGACGCGACCATTCCGGATGGCTATGTGGCTGCCCCCGGTGAAATAATGAAAAAAACCTGGACGATCAAGAACCTTGGCCCATGCATATGGAACCAGGATTACATTCTTATTTGGGGATGGGGGGGTATCGGAACGGATTGGAGCAAAACCGCACCGGTCAATCTCTCCAAAGTTGTTCAACCAAATGAAACTGTCGACATCACCGTCACCTTGAGGGCACCCAGCACCAGCGGTGTGTATGGTTGTTATTTCCGTTTTCAGAATGACAAGGGTTTCAATTTCGGCCCACCGCTGACAATTGATATCTCGGTGAAATAAACCTCCCCGTGTCAACCATCCAGGCCATTAAAAACGAAGCCCGCCGCCTGGGATTTGCGCTGGTGGGCGTCACCACCCCCGAACCTCCGCCCCATGTGTCTGCCTACGAAAACTGGCTGATGCTGGGGCGGCATGCTTCAATGGACTACCTGGCGGGCGAACGCGCCCGAACGCGCCGGCATGACCCGCGCCTGATCCTGCCCGAATGCCGGTCCATACTCAGCCTGGCTGTGTGCCACCCGGACCCCAAGATCGCCGGGAATGATAAAGAGACTGGAATTACCGGTCGCATCGCCGCGTATGCCTGGGGCCGGGATTATCACCTCGTTTTACCGGAACGGTTGCAGGCACTCGTCACGTTCATCGAGCAAAAGGCGGGAAGACCGGTTCCGCACCGCTGGTACATTGATACGGGCCCCATCCTGGAACGGGACCTGGCCCAGCGCGCCGGCCTGGGTTGGATCGGCAAAAACACCTGTCTCATCAACCCAAAAATCGGTTCCTATTTCCTGCTGGCTGAGATCCTGCTCGGCCTCGATCTGGAACCAGACCCGCCATTCACGCCCGACCGCTGCGGAAACTGCTCACGCTGCATCGAAGCCTGTCCAACCAACTGCATCCTGCCCGACCGGACGCTCGATGCCCGGCGATGCATTTCCTACCTGACCATCGAAAACAAGGCTGAAATCCCGCCCGACCTGCGCCCGCAGATGGGCAATTGGGTTTTCGGCTGCGACATTTGCCAGATGGTCTGTCCATGGAATCGATTTGCGTCGAAAGAATACAATCTGAGTTTCGCACCCCATCCCGACTTGCCAAATCCGGATCTGAGCGCCGATCTGCTGCTTACTGCGCGGGGTTTCAACCGGAAGTTCAAGGATAATCCAGTCCGGCGCGCCCGGCGAGGCGGTTATCTTCGCAACATCGCCACCGTACTGGGAAATGTCGGAAATGCATCCAGCCTCCCGGCTCTCGAAGCAGCATTGCGGGAGGATGAGCCGCTCATCCGCCAACACGCCGATTGGGCGCTAAAACAAATCCGTAAAAGTTGACAACCATCAGGATAACCATGCGCAGTTTGCTTATTGCCACCAACAACAAAGGGAAGGTTGCCGAGATAAAAGCCCTTTTGGGCAGTGTCGGTCTCACCCTGATTACCCCCGCTGACCTTGGACTGAGGCTTGAAGTACCCGAAGATGGCCTGACGTATGCCGAGAACGCTTCCAAAAAAGCCATGGCATATTCAAGGGCCAGCGGGATGGTCGCATTGGGCGATGATTCCGGATTGGAAGTGGATGCCCTTGAAGGCCAACCCGGTCTGCATTCCCATCGCTTCTGTCCCATACCAGACGCCACAGACGCTGACCGGCGAAAGTATTTGCTCGAAAAACTTCAGAGGTGTTCGCGCCCGTGGACGGCGTGCTTCCGCGCCACCGTGGCGGTGGCCCTGCCATCGGGCGAGCTGCAGGTGACCAGTGGTCAGTGCCAGGGTGAAATCATCCCCGAAGAACGCGGCTCAAACGGGTTCGGATATGACCCGATCTTTTACATTCCGGAGCTTGGCCGCACCATGGCCGAACTGGAAATGGACGAAAAGAATCGCCTGAGCCACCGCGCCCGCGCGGTTCAAAATGCCATTCCTGTTCTAAGAGAAATATTCGGATTATAGAGAGGCTGGCTGTCCCCTTAGTTTGCTTATCATCAATATTTATACTAAACGCTATCGTTTAAGAGAATAAAAAGCGAAGGACCAGGGAACTTACATTCCCGGCGAGTACGGGACGGTTGCCAGGAAAACCCTTATCAATTTCGCCAGGCGACCTGGTTGCTCAAGGATGAGCAGATGACCCGCCCCTTCCACGGTCTGCAGGGCGGCGCCAGGGATCCCGCTGGATAGGGTCTCGGAAAAACGGATGGGGGTCAACTTATCTTCCATACCACAGATAACCAGGACCGGGGTACGGATTGCATCCAGACGACCGATCACATTGAACCGGTCGCAGGCCAACAAGTCACCCAAAAGAAGCGTCTGCCGGGATTCTGTCAGGCGTCTAAACACAGTCTCTTTCAGGGCTGCCGGGGTTTGTGGACCAAGCGACATTTCCTGCAAACTCTTAATGGCGTGCGGCAGGGTGGATTGGCTGGCTGCATTTTCAATAATGGAAGATTGGATGGGCAAACAAGGACCGGTCGAGATCAATACAAGGCCGGCAACCCGGTCAGGGTAATCAAGGGCGAGGGTCAGTGCAATTGCACCGCCCATTGCGTGACCAACAAAGACGGCCCGGGATAATCCCAGAACATCCACGAATTCTGTGACATCGCTTGCATAATCTGCAACGGATTGACGGCCAGGCCCTGCCGTTTTGCCATGACCAGGCAAATCGAGTGTAATAACACGGTTGTCCGGCAGACGCCGCACCTCGGGTGGCCAGGATAAATGGTCACCACCGGCACTGTGAAGAAGCACCAGAGGCGATCTCAGTACGCTGCCCCCTTCATGCAAGAAGTAATGCAAGCCGGCAGCTGTTGGCATGTGTTTCGAATCAGGGATTGCGATTTTCTGAGACGTGATGCAACCGGTCGGCTGCTTCATCTGTCAGAGGAATATAGACCTGCACCAAGGTTCCCTTACCAGGAGAGGATTGGATATTCAACACACCATTGACAAGTTCGGTTCTTTCGCGGAGATTGATCATACCAAGGCTGCCGCGCTGATCATAGGTACGATTTACAGAAGTGACATCGAAACCAACACCATCATCCCGGACCTCGAGCAGGGCCATCTCCTGTTCGAATGGGCGCAGGTTCACCCAGATATGCTCTGCCTTGGCATGTTTACGTGCATTGTTGACAGCTTCTTCCACAATGAAAAAGACCACGCCCTGTTTGCCGACTTCAAGGTTCTGAAGAAGGTTCTTCTCCACGGATATGATGACATTCTGCGCGTAGGTTTCCTTGATCTTGTCCGCCATGGATTTCAAAGCCGCCACCAGGCCTTGCGATTCAAGCACCAGCGGCCGCAATGTGAAGAGCATGGTACGGATTTCCTTGGAGGTGCGACGGGCCATTTCCTCGATACGGGTCAATTCCTCCCCGGCCTCCTTTGGGTTCTTCGTCAGGATCCGCTGAGCCATGTTCACACGCATGGCGATCGCCGAGACGGATTGCGTGGGGCCATCATGCAGATCACGCGCCAATTTCTTGCGGGCCTCTTCCTGGGCATCGACCATCCGTTCGCGTTCGTCCACAACATCCTGGTAGAGACGTGCGTTCTGGATGGCAATGACTGCCTGACCTCCGAGAATATCGAGGATCTCACAACGGTCCGATGTGAAAAAACCCGGTTCTGGATGGCCAAAGAGCAAAACTCCATAGGCGCTGAAACCACTCCGTAGAGGGAAACAATAGATCTCCTTACACCTTTGGAAGGCTATAAACCGGGTCAATTCCGGGTCATCCTGGATTTCGTAGAATAAAATGGGTTTATTCTGTTCAATCGCTTGAGCGATAACCCCTTCCGTTCCATGCAAGACAACTCGCATGTCGGCAGTGGTCAGGCGGCGCGCTGAACCGACTTCAAGCGTCTCACTCTTGGAAAACAAAAGTACGGCACACACCAGGCGATCATCTGCCGCGGCCTCCGGTTCGGTGTTAAGCGCACTCAGACTGAGATCCAGGAGGGATTCGAGGACACGTTGGTAATTCAGGGTGGACAGCAAGGTGGAGGTCAGACTGTATATGGCGCGCAAGCGCCTATTCTCCATGCTCAGTTTTTTTTGTTGAGCCTCCTGCTGGGCTTGACGAGAACGGCGGATGGTTTGAACGAGCTGAACGCTGATGTACCCAAACCCACCTGCAACAATGAGGGTGAACAGGGTCGAGATTCCCAGGATAATGAAACCGGGACGCGAAGCTGTTTGGGCAACCGTCACGGTAACCTGGGTTAATGTCATCAAGACAGCCGCAATCAACGCACCGATTAATTCAAAATAGAGGGCGGAGGTCATCAACGGCAGAAACACGATCCAGAAAGCCGGGTTGGCATATCCGCCTGCCAAAGCGAAGTAGATTGCTGCAAATAGCATGTCAACGCCAATACAAATCTCGCGATGAAACGCCAGACGCCGATTAAGACCGGTCAACAGAGTCAGCATGAGATTCCAACCGGTCAGGGCAATCAGGAGAATATTGGGCAGCGTAATTAAACTCCCACCTATTGACAAGGAAATGACCAACCCCAACAGAAACAGCCAGCGAATGGAAACGGCAAACCAGTCAGTCGTGTATGGCGAATCGCTTGTACGCATGGCTATATAATATCCCAGAATTCGCTGAAAAAATCAAGCCTTTTCCGTTGAATTACGCATCAAAGCACCCGCCGCACTGACGATTCCAAGGGATACCCAAAGATAGGGAAGCGCAAAAGTATCCATGCTGAAGCCCTCAATGAGGTAAGCGACCAATACGAACAATCCACTCCAACCAATCATTCTGATGAGAGGATTCTTGCTGAGTCTTATGAACCAGCTCAATCTAAACATGACATAGAACCAGGCAATAAAAGATGAAAAGCCGACAATCCCTGTCTCAGCCAGCAATCGAACCCAAAGACTCTTGATATTTGGGAGTCCGGCAGTCCTGTAGTAAGCTTCCATGACCTCCGGAAGGCTCCAGCTATAAGCAGGGAGTTCACGCTGAAAAAAGAAACCGGCATTTCCCAGGCCGACCCCAAGTATTGGGTGGATATTGAAAACGTTCCAGCCGCCCACCCAATACACATAACGCTCGGCAAATTCCAGGTAATTGAATAAAATGTAGGGGTTTTGGATCAACTTGACCCACTGTACCAGCGACTGTGGTTGGAAAAAGCGTGTCAATCGTCTATCCACGTGGGACAACCCGTAGACCAAACCTACTGCCGCCAATACATAAACACTGATAAAAACTATCAGAAGAATCAGGGGCAGGAGAACGCGAATACCTTTTTTTACGACTTCCGAAAAACGGGCAAACCGGCTCAGACTCCATTTGTGAGCCCTCTTGGCAAGCAAAACGTTGGCATAAATCCCCAATAACGCCAGGACCAGTAGAACTGCCAGGGTGCCCACCCTGGAAGCCAGAAAGACTATCACCGCACCGAGCAAAAACAGGATATTCTCCAGGGTGAATTTCCACAGACGGAAGCGATGCGCTGAAATTCCAGTTATTGTTGCACCCAGCCAGAAAGGTAAATATAATAAATTCATCTGGTGTGCCAGCCAGGAGGGTTCGAAAGCAAAGGCCGTAACCCTGCCTATGAAAAGATCACGCGTGGAGAAAAGCGCCTGAAAAGCCATGAGGATGGCGGGATAATGGCTATGAAACAGAAAGATATAAAATGCCTGTACCATGGCCCAGAGGATCACAATGATGCCACTCACATTGACCCACTTCAGTATGAAAGCCAACCTTGACTCGGCTTTGGAAAACCAGCTGGCAGTCACCAGATAAAAGGCCGCCCCAATCGATAAGGTCAGCATGGCTCTGATTTCTTCTTGAAAAACGCTGGAATCTTTGAATGGAGGGATATTTAGAAAAAAGGCGGCAGCACTGGCAATAATGGCGATTACAATGAAGAATAGAAAAGGTATGCTTTCACGCGGTATGTTCCCTTTTTTAATGATATAGGGGATAAACCAAAAAAGCACCAGCCAGACGAGCGGCAGGAAGGCTGCCGGGGCTACTGACGCGCCTCCCGCCAGGCGCGAGAGCAACGGCAAACTGGTTATTGGCATTAAAATAAAAATGGCGGCCCAGGCAATGACAATTGTGAGGCTGCCAATATGCTTTAATCTCTCAATCACGGCGCTGAACCTTGAAACTGCTCACCACCCATAAAGATAATACAAAACCGATGCACGCTCCCGCCAGGACCAGGTCCGCCAGATGATAAAGGACGGGTTTTTGGGGGATGGCAGCCGATCCGGCGAGCGTAAATTTCATGATCGAAACAACCCCCAGACTCAATTGTTCCTCCTGTAAAAGTTTATCCGACAAGTTCTGCAGGATTGCCTGATTGGCCGGGCTAAGTCCAGACGACCCTGATGCAGGTTGGCTGGTTGTAATGGTGTTTATTTGAGCTTGAATTTGGTCCGCCTGTATTGCATGGCTTAATGCCGTGTTCAAAGCCTCAAAGGTCTTTTCCGCCCAGAGATTTGCAAGTTCGGCTGCAATTTTGGGGTCCTGGTCTCTTATATGAAGTTGCCAGACTGATTGTTCTCTTTCCAAGAACATTTGCTGCTGGAGTTGATAGATATCCATCGGAAGTCCGTTTTTTTGCGCCTCCACGATGATTTGATTTTCCACCTCGGTCGAGGTACCGATTGCCCCGGCCGCATTGAAAATATAATCCTCCTCGTTTTGTGTCAGTGCGGCTTTCTGAAAATCCATGTTCGCTGTTATGACTGCAGTGGCTTCATACACGGGTGGGCGAAAAAAATGGAATGCCCAGCCGGTCATTCCTCCCACGGCGGTCACAAGGACAATAACCCACCAGCGTGCAAATGCGCGTTCCAACGATTCACGCGGCGAAAATTCTTGGTTTTTCATATCACTGATCTTTTTGTGGATTCTGGCGGTCAAGGAAAATAAGCAATATCACACCCGCCAACACCACTCCGAAAAAGGTCAGGGTCGATTCCAGCGGGGGCAGGGACAGGGCAATAAAAGCCAGAAAACAAAGCACCAGGGTCGCCAAATGGATGGCTAATACAGCCCGGTACGGATCCAATCCCAAAGCAACCAGCCGATGGTAGGTGTGCGCGCGGTCCGCATGGAAAACCGGCCTATGACGAAGCAAGCGGGAACTGACCACCAATGTTGTGTCAAAAATTGGTACCCCCAGCACCAGAATGGGCACGAACCAGGAGGAGGCTTGCGGAAGATTATACGGCGTATAGATCATGCCAACTGCTGCCAGGGTGAATCCCAGCATCTGTGCCCCGGAATCGCCCAGGAAGAGCCGGGCTGGGGAGACATTAAACGCATACAGGCCAATGCAAATCCCAAGCAGGCAAGCGCTGAAGATTGCCAGGGAGGTTTGTTGAGCCACCAAAGCCATGATCATGAAGAACGCAAAGGCAATTCCCGCGGAACCGACGGCCAACCCATCCATGCTGTCAATTAAATTAAAGGCGTTCGTGATCCCGACGAACCATAAGATCGTAACTGCCCAATCCAGCACAATAAGCACATTTCCATGCAAATGGGGAATGGACAAACCTTCCAAAAAATGCACGGAAACATCCGATGCAATCAATAATATGGAGGCCAGTATCTGGCCGGTAAGCTTAAGAGGCGCCCCCAATCCCTTCGCATCATCCCAGAGGCCAAAAAGAAAAATGATGACAGCAGCGATCAGCAAGGGGGTGATGTCTTTGTTCAACAGATGAAAGATCGGCACCAAAACAGCCAGACACAAAACCAACGCGATGCCACCAGCCATTGGCGTAGGCCGCAAGTGTTGTTTATGAGCTGCACTGCCTGGAATATCCAGTAATCCGATCCGTTTGGCAATCCAGATCGCCAGTGGGCTCAAAACAATCGCTACGATCAATCCTCCCAAACCAGCCTTGAATAAATCCACCAATTGAAGAAATGAAATCGCCATAATATTCTTCTCAATATTATTGACCAGGATCTTCTCCATCATTGGGGAGGCTGGGGGTGCCAGTATCCCGCTCCCATGATTATTGAGAGGTTACATTAACCAAATCATTTCTACAGGATTGATAGAAAGCAAGGGTCTGAGAAATGACCAGTTCCATCGAAAACTCTTTTTCTGCAATTTTCCGGCTGCAAATTCCCATTTCTCTGCGCGTTTCCGGATTTTGCAGCAAATCCTTCAGCGCTTTGGCCAATGCCCCGGCCTCCCGGGCTGGAACCAGCAAACCATTTTCTCCTTGCCGGACAACTTCCCTGCAACCCGGCACGTCGCTCGTAACGATCGGACGGCCACAAGCCGCTGCCTCAATCAATGTTTTTGGCAGACCCTCCCGGTAAGACGGCAAACAAATAATGGCTGCCTGTGAAAAAACGTCATCCATGTTCTCTTTCCACCCCCACCATTCTATCACACCCTCTTTTTCCCACTCATGCAGTTGCGAATTCATACACAGAGGCGGGATTCTCATTATCACTATCGCCCACCAGGGCAAAACGTGCCTGCAAACCTTCAGACTGCAACACACGTGCGGCCTCCACAAACTCGCCCACGCCTTTATCCCATAACATCCGCCCCGGCAGTACCACCAGGGGCAAGCCTGACGGTTCGGGCCGGGGTGAAAAGCGCTGGATATCCACCCCAGAGCCACGGATCAGCGCCACCTGTTTTGGATCCACCAGGTGACTCTCCAAAAAAACTGATTGATCATCCGGATTTTGAAAGATGACCCAGGTATGCCGCAAAACCAAACGATAAGATGATTTTATAAAACCCCGCAGCCATGGCCGCCTGCCTCCCCCTTCCAAAAAAACATAACCCAGGCCTGTCACCGAATTGACGATGAAACGGATACCGAGAAGAAGGCAGGCCAACGAACCGTATAACACGCACTTTACCGTGAACTGGTGAACCAGATCAGGTTTTTCCCGCCTGTATAAATTTGTCAGGCGCACAACCGTCTGAATTTCAGCAAAGGGATTCAGGCCACGCCGTGCCAGTGAAAATGGCAACCAACGGACACCCAGTGCCTGCATACGGGGGCCATAGGGACCATCCGGGGAGACCAAAACCACTTCGTCGCCGCGTTCGCGCAGCGCCTGCACCTGCGCCAGACGAAAATTATAGAGATACCAGTCAGTGTTTGCAAACAGCAAGATCTTCACGAAACCTCACCTGTTTGCCCCAAGCCAGGCCTGGAACATGAGAACGTCCCATAAGTAATATTGCCAGTTGTGTTTTCCGGACAGGTGCTCCTGCCATTTCTGGCGGATGGGCTCGGGATTAAGAAAGCTTTCTTCCTTTATCCGTCGTTCTTCCAGCAACGCCTCGGCCCATCCACGTAATGGGCCTTTCAACCAGGCATCAATGGGTACGCCGAAGCCTTTTTTCGGTCGCTCTACCATCCGACTGGGCACGTAACGATAAAGAACTTGTCGTAAAAGCCATTTCCCCTGTCCATTGCGGATCTTCATCTGCAACGGCAGCCGCCAGGCAAATTCCACCACCCGGTGATCGTCCAGATAAGGGAGGCGTGATTCCAAGCTGTTGCCCATGCTGGCCCGATCAAGCTTGACCAAAATGTCATCCGGCAGGTACGAGACCAGGTCCATATACATCATCCAGGATGGAAAATCCGGCATTTGCGCCCAGGCCTCCCGGCGGGTCAACAGGCTCGGGGGTTCGGCAGCACCTCGCACAACTGCAGTGGGATCTTTCCAATGGGAAGCCAGATCAAGGTAACCGGCTTCAGGACTGTTGGCGGAGAGAATCTCCGCTATTTTTCGCATCTTCTCACCCGCCTCAGAAACGCGCCAGCGTGGCGGAATAAGCTGGTTGGAGAGAAGGCCATCCCAGGCAGCCGGGGATATCCGACTCAAGGCCTCCGAACTTAATTGGCGGAAAGCTCCGGGCATCCAACTGGTGGTCTTTCGGATCTTACGCATCCAGGTATAACGGTTATACCCGCCAAATAGTTCGTCGCCGCCATCCCCGGAGAGACTGACGGTGACGTGTCGCCGGGCGAGTTCAGAGACCAGGAAAGTGGGAATTTGCGAAGAGTCGGAGAAGGGTTCATCGTACAGGGTTGGCAGACGCGGGATGATCGCCTGCGCCTCCTGCGGGGTGATATACAGCTCGGTGTGGTCGGTTCCCAAATGCCGGGCCACCTCTCTGGCGTATTTGGCTTCGTCATATCCGCTTTCGTGAAAACCGATGGTAAAGGTCTGTATGGGCCGGCTGCTCTGGACCTGCATCAGGGCCACTATGGCAGACGAGTCAATCCCGCCGGAGAGGAACGCCCCCAATGGGACATCTGCGATCATCCGCTCGCGGATCGATTCACGCAGCAACCGCTCAAGCTCCTCCGCCGCATCCTGGTCGGACCCCTCAAATGGGTGCGCAACCCCCGATTCGGCCACCTGACGGGCCGACCAATATGGTTCCGGTTCGGGGTATTCACCTGGCCGGTCGTTTCCTGCCAGGGTAAGGATCATGCCAGGCAGGAGCTTTCGGAAGCCCGCATAGATCGTATACGGAGTGGGAACATAATTATGGCGCAAGAAAAGTGCCAGTGCATCCCGGTCGATCTCGCCCTGGAAAGCCGGATGCGCCTTGAGTGCCTTGAGTTCCGATCCAAAAAGGAAGACATTCCCGGTCCAGCCGTAATACAGAGGCTTTATCCCGAGCCGGTCGCGCACCAGGCTGAGACGTTGCTCATGGCGGTCCCACAGGGCAAAGGCAAACATTCCGTTGAAACGCCGCACCGCCTCCTGAATCCCCCACTGGCAAATGCATGCCAGCATGATCTCGGTATCCGAATGCCCCTGGAAGGCATGACCCAAACCGGCCAACTCACTGCGGAGTTGGGCAAAATTATAAACTTCGCCATTGTAGACAATGACATAGCGGCCATCGGCGGAAACCATCGGCTGGTGGCCGGCCGGCGAGAGATCCAGGATGGCCAGACGGCGGAATCCCAATGCAATTCCCCTTTGCACATCTATCCATTCGCCGTGATCGTCCGGGCCGCGATGACGGAGGGTCTCCATCATGGGGGCAATGATCGCCTGAAATGATGATTGATCTTTATTCTTGGAAACGTCCAGGAAGCCGGTTATTCCGCACATATTTTCGCAGGAGTCCTACGACACTCCCTTGCCGGGCAGGGTTATCTTGAAACCTGCCTGGTCGAGGGCCTGATGCTTTCATAGAGCCGTTCGTATTGCCGGGTAATCTCATCCTGTTGAAAATATTGTTGGACGCGCTGGCGTGCAGCCGCACCCAGCGCATTTCGCCCCTCTGCACCAAGTGCTATCATTTGTCTCCAGCCAATGGTCAACTCCTGTGAATCCTTTGTTGCTACTACAATACCCGTTTTATCTACAAGGTAAGCGGAGTCTCCGGTATCTGTGGCTACGCAGGGAATCCCACAGGACATTGCTTCAGCAATCGTGTTGGGGAATCCCTCTCCATATTGTGAAGACGACGTTGCAATGTCCAGGGCGGCTGTCAAATTGGGTATATCCTCCCGCTGTCCAAGTAAATGGAGTCTTCCACGCAGTTCCTCACCTTCAACATATTTCCGGAAGAAGGGGTTCGACCGTTCCACTCCATTGCCTGCCAGCACAAAATGGACCTCCGGTGAACCCGCGGCAAGTAGAATCGCAGCCTGCATAAAATTTTCGTGATCTTTCGTCGGATCATGGCGGGCGATCAGACCGATCAGCAATGTCTCCGGTGCAAGGCCAAGTTCGTTACGGAGATCCGCACGAGCGGACGGATTTGGCTTGAACTCCTCCGCATCAATTCCATTTGGTATATAAACCCAGCGCCGTGGATGGTAACCAAGGCTTTTATGGAATTCCTGCCCGGCCCTGGAGTTGACAATGACCGCCGTCGGCCAGCCGGAAAGCAGGGCACATGCCTTCCGGACCATGCTGGACAACCGGCGATAATGGGACAGGTCCATATCGGATGTGCGTATATTCCATAGGACGGGCACCCCGGTCATTTTGGCAGCCAGCAGACCCAGCAGGTCAGCGTGATACAGCCAGGTCTGGACCAAATCCGGGGATTCACGCTGTAGTACTCTTGCCAGCTCGTACAGGGCGCCAAGGGAGGGATGCTCCGGTCGCATGTTCAGCGAACGCACCGGCATGCCCAGGGCCTGGATTCTCTCTCCGATCGGCCCGGCGCGGATCAGGCTGACCACCTGGTTCTCGAACCGGGTCGCATCCATGCTTTTCAGCAAACGCTGCAGCACCATCTCCGCGCCACCGACGTTGAGACTGGTGATAACATGCAGGATTTTTATCCGTTCATTACCCATTGTGCATCTTCTGGATCAGCAGGGCAGGCGGATACAACTGCCTGGTTTATTGAGAGGTCACCTCATCCGAAAATAAACAGGATTGGAAAACATGCATGTATTTTCTCACAGATTCATCCAGAGTGAAACCTTGCGCGCGTTGTTTAAGCATGGCACGGTCGGGGGTTGTTTGTAAAGTTTCCAGGATCGCCTCAGACAGGGCTTCTGCATCCCCGACCGGTACAAGCCTGCCGAAACGCCCACCCTCGAGGATTTCCCTGGGTCCACTCCTGCAATCCGTCGAGACCACCGGCGTCCCGCACGCCAGTGCTTCCACGAGGACATTCGCAAAGCCCTCCCACCTTGATGATAGCACAAGCAGCCGGGCATGCCGCATGTATGCATATGGGTTCTTAACAAAACCGGGCATTTGGACATTATCTGTCAGGCCCAATTGTCTTGCCAGCGCTTCCAGGCGAGGTCGTTCCTCGCCCTCGCCCAGGATGAGCAGGTGCGCCGGTTGTTTCCGGCACATAAGAGAAAAAGCCCGCAGGAGGGTTGGGTAATCTTTCGCAACCACCAATCGTCCGACCGCCAGGATCACCGGTAGATTATCAGGTGAGAACCAGGGATGGGAGATGGATTGGCGCGCTTCCAGTTCGAGCCCGGGGGATACCACCGGGTTATAGATCACGTGCGTCTTCTGAGGCGGCATCCTGGTGATTTTAATAAAATCCTCTGCCGCACCTTGCGATATGCAAATCGCCGCCTCAGCAGAACGGAAGAACCAGCGTGCCAGTATTATGATCACCCTGTTACGAATGGATGGCGAAGCAGCCAGGCTTTCAGTAAGCATGGTTTGGGTGGAGATTACCAATGGTATGGGAACTCTTGCAAGCCTGGCTGCCCAAATAGCGATCAGGCTCGTGTGGGTCTGGATGCTGTAAAGCAAATCGGGCCGATGTGACTGCAGGTAACGTACCAGTGGGATTAGAGAGAAGAGTACCCTTTTCCCCTTTAGATCGATAATGGTTACTTGAGCTGGAACCTCTGATAAAAATTCTCCGGTACGGTTTGCAAGCAGGAGATCAACCTGTATATTATGCTGGACCAATCCTTTCACCAGATTGAGCGCCATGCGTTCCGCTCCGCCTATGGACAGGGACTGAATGAAGATGGCGATTTTGAATTTATCCACGCTGTTCCTTGCTCCCCGTCCGCAGCTGGCGCAGACGCCTGCCATGTAAGTTGAGATATACCATGTGCGGAAAATTAATGGCAAAATAGAAAACCCATAACGGATCTGCCGCAAATAAACCGCGTAACGTCTCCATCCAACCAGGTTGGAAGGCTGGATATAATCCAATTTTGGCAGCCTGCAGCACTGCCGCATGTCTCAACCGCTTAAGGGCAGGCTCTCCATTATGCCTCACCACAAAAGCTCGCCACAATTCCATATAGCGTCTCGCCAAAGCAGGACGCAGCCGGTATTGGGAAGGAATCATTTCCCCTTTAACCGCGGCTACCAGCATGTCATGTTCATCGGGCGGGAATCGGATTTCAGGAAACATCCGCTGGATGTAGGCAAAACTGGTCTGCGCAGATCTTGCCGTCCTTTCCTGCTTGTGTTGGTTCGAAAAGCTTTCCGTATACACACGATACCACAACAACGCTCGATCCAGATTCGCCCCTTGAGTATGCTCCAGCAAACGCACCCAGAGATCATAGTCCTGCGCAGATTGAATGCCGGATTGGTACTCGAGATGGTATTCGGTCAACACTGCCCGCCGGATCATGACGGTGGGGTGGAAGAATACATTGGCAAGCAGACTCATCCAACGGATGGACAGTTCATCATACGGATGTGCCATGCGAATGATATTCTGACCTTGCGAGTCCATATAAATCACATCGCTACCCAGGATGCCAACCTCGGGATGAGCCTCGAGGAATTCGACCTGCCTCTCAAAACGCTCCGGTAAACTGACATCATCAGCATCCATGCGCGCAATATATTTGCCCTGCGCCATCTTCAATCCCCGATTTAGCGCCGGGACAATGCCTTGATTGATCGAGTGGGTAAGGATCATAATCCGTTCATCCTGTTGACGATACCTCGCCAGGATGGAGGCCGAACTGTCCGTGGAACCGTCATCGACGGCAATTATTTCGAAATCACGAAAGGTTTGCGCGAGGATGCTTTCGACCGCTTCGCCCAAATATTTCTCGCCATTATGGACCGGCATGACCACACTGACACAAGGGGATGAATTGCTCATGCTGGCGTTTCCCGGGATGCAATTATCCTTGTTTATCCATTATTTCTGTAATCCTCAACCCTGCCTTTTCAATCCCCCAGCCAAAGAGATACAATACATATTTGAATGGTCCCAGTTTCCTCTTCTTTTCGGTTAATTCCTTCGTTCTGTTCCTCCCGAAATGAAAATATTTATGGTATATGGGAGGTTCCACCCAATTCTTGACCAGGAGTGCAATTTCGGCTGAGGAGAAAGAGCCCGAGGGAAGTTCAGGTTTCTCAACAATCTGAAGATTTTCAAAGAGTTCCCGGTAAATTTCTCGCCGGGCATCAATTTGGACCTCCTCCTTATGTTCCAGGCCATGAACGAACCCCTTTAATGCAATTTTGTAATCAGGGTCCATGATTCCCTGTTGGGGCCAATAGGATACGACGATCTCCGCAAATTGGCGGAACTTATGCGCGTAAATAAAACTCTTTCGAAAGATGTCTGCATAGTATTGCTCGAAATCGTGAACCCCGACAATATGGTTCATAAGCTTTCTGGGAAATCCCTGGCTTCTCATGGCATTAATGGTGTTCTGCTCTGGACGGATATTTCCTTTCTCTTGCGGTATGAATTTCAGGGCTTGAGACAGAAGCGCAGTACGATATAAATGGTTCCCGGCTTCCCTGGGACCCCCAAAGAATTTATCCAGAACAAGTCCCTGGATTTCGAAAATCGATGGTTTTTGCTTTCCCGCAAAATCTGCCATTTCCTGGATAGAATCTGGGAGAAGCAGGACGTCCGCATCCAGGCAAAGGGTCCAGGGGCGATTGAAAGTGATCCCGGCTTCATAAGATGCTTGCAGAGCCAGGCTGAACGGCGTTTTCTTAATGATTGTAATGTTCTCTTCGAGGATACCCTCTGCCAGGACCAACTCCTTGCAAAGGAATTCTGTCCGCTCGCCAGCCGAGCGGATAACGACACTGACACGATCGTTCAAGCCGTTTGTATGGATCATTCTTTTATTTTACTGCTTATGAAGCCTGGTTGGGATGAGCTTGATTATTCCCGATCATCCCAATGATTTCTTGATTGCCTTCATCCCAATGTTCTAGAACTTCAAGCCCTTTTTGAAACCTTCCGGCTTGAAAACATGCCCCTGCCAGCCTCAGTGACCATGCTGCTACCAGGCTGGAGGCCCACCCGGGCTGCAGGTCGAATCCTTTCTGGTGGTATGAATAACGATCCAGGTAATGGTGGATCAATTCCGGGTATGGAGACAGGCTGTAACAGGTGTTAAAAACATCCAGTAAAAAGTGGGAGGATTGAGTGAGCAATTCATTATCTATGATCTTGTATTTCCCGCTCCCTTTTTCGATCACGATGTTTCGAAGTGTCATATCCGGGTGGGATAAGTACGACTTCTTTACAGGGGGGGAAGAGGCAATTACCCGCAGCCTCCTGATTTCGTCGAGGTCAAGTTCCGCCGGGCCAAAACGGATCAGCCTTTTCTCGAGGTAATCAAGATAATTAAAACCTGCCTCCTCATCATTTTCACATGTCGCGATTTGATGGAGGCACGCTTGAACGCTGGCGATCCAATCAATTACCCGGTATTTTTCGTCATTGGAAAGGGTCTCGCAGGATATTCCCTCGACCCAACCCGAAAATATATATTTGTCTACCGTCCATAAGATGGGATGAAAATAACCGCTAAGGTCGGGATGGTTGAGGGTTTTCTTTAGGAAATTTGCATGGGTGGCATTGGCAGCCTGGTAAAATTTCACTCTCCGCGTGAAGCAGGGAAACACAAATGTAATATGGCCAACTTTACTTTTCCAAAAGGCGGGCTTCAAATCTTTTAAAACACTTTTTATTTTCATTAAATCCTGCTCAAGCAACCACGACCAATTGTCGATTATTTATCACTGTTCTTGAGAATATTTCTGATAACATGGAATTGTGGTGAGGTGAGTTCGATGAGTGGTCAAGTTGAAATATTATTGGGATTAATAACATTCTCCATAATCGGCCCGTAAAGTCAATTATCCGAAAGGGATGATGTTAGATAAATTCGAATCATGAGAAGCCTTAAAAGAAGTTCGGTTGGTTTCACCGGTCGTTGAACCCGGTGGCCCGTAAAAATACTGACTAATTCATCTGCCGACTTGTTTCTTATCCTGATATGATCAAGTACCTTCATCGAAAATGCTTTCGCCTTCATGAATATTGAAATTTTTTGTTCCAATGCAGCGATTAATTCCTTTTTTGAAATGATTCCATCCAATCTGCTCTCAGTTCCTTGAATGAGGGAGATCAGTAAGTCTTTATGTTTATGCAACTCCTCCTGCCAATCAGGTCTGACATCCTTTACTGATGCCCGTCTTATGGAAAAGAGATCAGGCAACATTTTTCTAATTGTATTCCAATAAAGCAAGCGATGCTTTCGCATATACGGTGGTAACTTCATCGTGAAATCTAATATATCGCCATCCAAAAAGGGGTTATGCACAAAACCAGCCTGACTAGCAAAGTTTTCTCTCCAGGGCATATGTGCATGATTAAGTCTTTGATCGAGGTAAAGATAACTCCATTTGTCAAACGGATCAGAAATTGCATTTGTCGATTCAAATATATAATCAGTTAATTTATTCAGACTTTGACACATCTCTTTGTAAATCTTCTTCGAGATGAAATTTCCCACCCACCTGATGCCAGACGCCCCCCATATGTGCAAACTGTCAAGAATTTCTTCCTTCGATTTTACATCAACAAAATGCCCCCCAAAACTATGTTCTCCTACAAATATATCAGAAAATTGATTATCTTCAGCCAGACTGTGCCACGTCTCAAGTTCGGTGCAAAAATCGGAAACGCATTTACCTTCTCTGACATTGGCTTTTAAATGTTCGATCAAATCGCCTTTGTAAGACTTGAATGTTTGATGGGGATACCCACACTTTGCAGCTATTTCTTTTGCCACATCACCGTCGGAACCCATTTTTGGATTTTCTGTTAAAGAATAAGAAAAACATGTTATGTTGGAAGCTTCGAGATTCTTGTGCAGGATACCCAATATGCTGCGAGAGTCATATCCTCCACTCATGGAAATTGCCATATTAGATGTCGGGGTATATCTACGTTTAATACTTCTAATTAATAAAGATTCCAATTCTTTTTGATAATCCTCCTGCTGAGTTATCGTGCTTGCTGAGTATTCAAATCGATAACTCCAGTAATTACGGATTGATATTTCACTATTTTTAAAACTATGTATGCAGGCCCTTTTCGCCGACTTTATCTCTTGGAACAAAGTCAGGTCATTAAGCATAATACCGTTGGCCAGATAGCATGCCAACCCGGGCAGACTTATCTGGCATTTTTGTTTTGGGAGGGCATCAATATTATTTGAAACATACCATACGCTGTCAATGAAGGCATAAAAAGCTTTTTTTGAATTCACTTTATCCGTTATGATATGAAACTGCGTCCCCTCAATTAAGAAAATAACGAAACTGCCTTCCACTTGATTGATATAATCGACGCCCTGCGACAAAAAACCCCCGATCAGTTGTTCTTCGCTGGTGTCGTAAATCATACCATTGAGGAATATTTGGATTTCATTCGAACTCGATGCAAACGTACAAGCATCTGTTGTTTTCAATCCATTTTCCTTGCTAAGCGCAAAATGAAAATCTCCCTTGTTTTTCAGACAGCGTGAAATGGAACTCTGTTCATTAGGGCACATGCGCGATTATCCTTCGTTAAATTAAAGCGGACGACTTTAAAGTGAGTTGGGAGATATCCTCAGGCGATAGATGCATTTGATGTTCTTTATCGGGGCCCTGAATGTAACCTTGGAGCTGCAGGCAGGGTCGGGTTTGCCTTGCAATAAAACCAGTGTAATAGGAAACGAAGCCAATATTGACAATAATCCAGGGGCCGCCTCTCGGCCAAATAGCGGCAATAATAATATTTTACGAAATGATAATTTTTTTGTGGCAAGGACATGATCTTGCCATATTTCTGCATAAACCTGGCTATATCCTCGGGCATTGATTCGGCATTTCTTAAGCGTACGCCGGTATGCATGCGCAAGATCGCCTGAATATGGGGAGCGGTCACGATGGAATAGCCGTTGATAAGAAATTCGATGATCAGTGCTTTGTCTTCACTGGTTTTGAGTTGGGCATCATAGCCGGAAACCTGGAGAAATGCCTCACGCCGCACGATGGTCGTTGAGCCGCTCGCCCCGGGATTTCTTACCAGGAGGGTTGCCAGATTCAGCTTGCCATCTGCATTTTTATAGAGTGAAATCTGCCCATCCACCAATTTGTCCTGCCGGGTAAGGATGCAGTCCGGATGATGTTCTTCAATCACTGCTGCCACTTTGCGAAGATAATCCGATTCCCAAAGATCGTCATCATCCAGGAACGCAACATAGTCACTAGTTGCCAGTCTCGCGCCATGATTTCTCGCTTGAGAAACCCCTACGTATGCTGGCAACTCGTAAACCTTAACTTGTCGTGGTAATAGTTGATTATCCAGCGGCTGGCCGCCGTTATTGACCACGATTATTTCGTGGGCCGGCAAAGATTGATTGATCACACAATTTATTGCTTCAACCAGTGTGTCGGGGCGGTCGCACGTGGGAATTACAACGGATAATTCGGTCATAATTTGTCAAGATCTGGTCATGTTGAGGGTTGGTTTTAACGCCGATCATGCCAGGAGATAGGCTATATCAGGGTGGGAAATTATTGATCGCGGATGATCTGATGGTTTATGATGGCGCTTCTCGAACACGATCTGATCGCGGGTGTCCTGCCAGAGTTTATGCCGGACCATAACGCGCACGGGTACCAGGGGAAGTTCCAGAATTTTCACGATGGACAGCCGGTGCCTGCCCGTTTCCAATAATATCTTCCCATCCCGGCCGATGCCCACAGCAATCTCCTCCGGGATAAATGCCTTGGTCAAACCTGTTTCTCCAAAATTTAATCCCTGCGGATTTTTATAGCCTGTGTTCTTGATCTCATTGAACATTTGATCCAGAAATGCACACCTGGCCTGGACATCGCTTTCAGATTGACAGCTATGCCAATATTCGCCTTTTTCTTTAATGGTATCGAGGATTGTCTGATAATGAGCGGTATCCGGCCAGCGGACTCCGGATTGAAAATGCTCTTTCAGCATGTTAAATGTGCGATCATCTTCAAATCGCTCTTCCGTAAGATCCCAATCTCCATCGATGACAAAACAATAGTATCGGAGCTTTTTGGGGATGGAGATCCCTTGTTCGTTAATTTGATTCGGATTTATCCAGATCACCCGAAATGGATTGATTTCCGCCCGATGCTTGTACCCGCATAAGATCCATGTCTTTAATAAAATATCGGTATGCTTTCGAATTCTATATATACGTGCTCCGATCGAAGGCATGACCGTCTCTCTCCTTTTTAGCATGTTTGAATTGGAGTTGATCATTTATGGAAATGAAATCTCGTGCGATATATTATCGTCGTACACTGGTATGATCCCGTATCCATTGCAGAGGCGGCTTTATGTGAAGCCTTGAAAACATCTCAATGAACATGCGGGGTGACAACTTGTACCAATATTTCCACAGGTACTTTCGACCTTCTGCCATGTTTCTATCAGAGGCTTTGGCGATCAATGCATAATAACTATACGCAAAACGTTTTTGGATTTTATCATGGTACTGATAACCTGAGTATTCATCGAACCTGCGATACATCTCCACGATGCTCAAACAATATTCTTCCTGGAATTCAGCCTCTCCACTTTGTGAAGTCCATACACCTCCCTCATGCTTCCGATGCACACTCATCACCTGGTCAATATACCGGATGTTTCCATGATAAGCTAGCAGCATGAAAAGGGGATAATCGCCGACAATGATGTGTTGATACCATTCAGGCAGGTTATGAACCACTTCACTTTTGCAAACAACGCTTTCTGTACGGATGGAATTTTTGCTTGTCGGGGCTAGAAAATCATCCAATGTTAAAGTTTTATCGGCCTCCGCCAGGCGTTGGATCTCACTCCGGTCTTTGCTTCCCTCAAAGATTATATGTGAGGCATGGCAGCACATGGAGTAGTCGGGATTCTTTTCGAGAAAATCCACCTGCTTCTGCAGTTTGAGCGGATCCGTCCAGTAGTCATCGCCCTCGCAAAGCGCAATGTATTTTCCGCTACACGCGGCCAGGCATGCAATAAAATTGGCCATCGCACCTTTATTTTGTTCCGGCAAAAGGAGGCGGATTTGCTCCGGATAGTGATCGCCATATGCGCGGACTACAGCACGTGTATCGTCCGTTGAACAGTCTTCTCCGATAACGAGCTCTACCACGAAGTCAGACTGTTGCATTAGCACACTTTCAATAGCCTGCGCTATAAATTTTTCATGGTTATAGGTAATCATGCATACACTAACCATGGGTTTTACCAGTTTTGTCATAATACTTCACTCAACTTTTCGGAAACCGAATCTCTATCCTTCCAACAAAAGGCGAAAAAACCGATATCATTTTGATTTTGCCCGTCGTTACCGATGTGCCAGTTGGCATGGATATTACATGTTCCACCAGTTTTTCTGTTTCTGGCAACAAGAGGCACCGTTCAGCGATTTAGCTACTTCCCATCCCATAGTAAAACAAGAAGCTCAAACTATTAGGAACAATCAGATTGCATTTTACGAGGGGGATTTGACCAAGGCGTCCATCCTGTAATTATACAGATCAAAAGGCTCGTTCGTGACTTGCACCTGTAATCCATGACGGGAGCAAATGTCCTCTATTTCCTCCCGCCTCCACCAGCGGCCTAAACCGTCATTGGTATTCTCGTGCTGCTTTTCATTCTCGAGATGCGCCACAACCCGCTCCGGCGTGTTATAGAAATTCCACTTCAGGTCAAAGTTCGGTATTGTTGAAAGCAGAAAGCAGAATGTATGATCCGCCATGTGCTGTACAATGTTGCTCAAAATAATATCAAGCTCCGCCGGTTTAAAGTAACCAAGGGAACCGTTCATCAGAAACTTGCCGGGAAATGTGCGTGCACCGATGAGTCCCGACAAAGATTCCGTGACATCACCGAGAACATAGGTGATATTCTTCGCTGACTTCCACTCCATTGCGGTGCTAATATTGCGTAACGAAAAATCGATTCCAGTAACATATGCCACGTGCTGTGCCAATTCATAACTGATCAGCCCGTTCCCGCAACATAGATCTACTACATGATCCTCAGATGATAATTTCAGTAGCTCATCTATGTTTTCCAACGTTCGTTTAAAAAGTTCATTCGAGATCGGCCGCTTATTCACTGTTTGACCGACTTGCTTATACAAATCCTCCTCGCTAACCGCACGCTCGGGACCATATCCGTTAAAGTATGTTTGCCAGAATTTAGCCATATATAGCTCCAATTGTTTCTTTACACAACACCTATATCAATGTATATTCACTTAATAATTCTTTAGTACCATCTTTTCCACAATTCATTAATACATCAATAATCGAAAGTTGCGGATAAAACACCTTGGTTGACTGTTCGTACGAATATTGATTTGTCTGTACAAAAAGAAGTTTGATATTGTTCCGTTCAAATTCTTCCTTATCATATAATTTCTGTCCACCGATGGCATTGATGAATATTTCCGCCCCTTCTAATCGACAAATTTCAAGAACTCTAATGATCTTCTTGTCAGGATTATTTAACCTGATTGAAGGAAAACGCACTGAAATATCTATTTCATCATTCGAAAGCTTTTTTTCAAGTTGGAAATACTTACTAGTATTCGTATTTATTTCAGTTTTTATATCCAGATAATTGCAAACTTCAATAATACTATTAGAATTTAATTCTGTTAACAATTCTACTTTTGCGTTTATTACACGTTCAACGATTGGGTATATTTCATCAAAGAAAGGCCTTCTTTTATAATTATATAAAATAAGGTTCAGGATTTTCTTTCGCCATGAATTATTATCAACAAGCTCGATATCACTTATCTTCTTAAAGGAACTCCTTTTCTTCACCTCAACAATAAAATAATTGGGTTCTCCGTTCACAACCAAGAACCTGTTCTTATTCATCCAGCCATCTTTGATAAAGGCAAGATTATCATACAGGATATACTTATCGGCCGCATATATTCCCTGGTAATACCCTAGATAGGGGAAAAAATAGGGCTGCATGATACCGAGTTTCATTCAAGACATTCCCAAAATAATTTTAGATATCCTGACGACCTCATCTTTTTGCAATTCGTAATATAGCGGTAAACACAAAACCCGCATTGCCACACTTTCTGAAACAGGGCAGGCTTTGGTCCCTGCTTGCTGGAGATAAGGCAGGGTATTTAGAGAAGGGTAGAAATAGCGTCTTGGATTGATATCCTGGTCCATTAAAGCTTTTCGAGCCCTCATCATCTCTTCATGCGACGAAAAAAGTACGGGATAATAATTATAGTTATATTCAACGCCCTCGGGCAGCTCGGGGTGTTGCAGTTTGCTGTCGTTGATCAGTTCATCATAAAAGGTTGCGACTTGTCGCCGCTTGTCAATGATCTGGTCAATCAAAGGCAGCATGCATAAACCCATGGCTGCATGCAGTTCAGACATCTTGGCATTGATTCCAATTTCTTGGTAGGTATCTTCGCCAAGGTGGCCGAATCTTTTCATATTGGAAACATGTTTTGAAACATTCTCGTCCCGGCAGACTACTGCGCCCCCCTCAGCCGTATGGAATAGCTTGGTGGCGTGAAAGCTGAGCGCGGATATATCCCCGTGAACCAGGAGAGATTGCCCATGCAGTTTCACTCCAAAACAATGCGCGGCATCATAAACCACCTTAAGGTTATATTTTCTGGAAATCTCCTCGATTTTTTCAACATCACAGGGATACCCATAGACGTGGGTGGCCATGATGGCACTTGTTTTTTTGGTAATGGCGGCTTCGATAAGTTCCGGGTCGATACAGAATGTTTTATGATCAATATCCACAAATACTGGCGTACAACCCTCCCAAACGATCGCATTTGCTGTGGCCACATACGAAAAGGGGGTGGTGATAATTTCCCCTTTCAGATCCAGGGCTTTAATTGCAAGTTGCAAAGCCAGGGTCCCATTTGCAACCAGTTCAATTTGTGAAATGCCAAGATATTGGCCCAATTGAATGGCAAGCTCATTTTCAAGTTGGCCGCTATTGGTTAACCAGCCGCTTTTCCATATCTGCTGGAGCTTGGCCTCAAAGTCCTCTATGGGCGGAAAAAAAGTTTTGGTTACCGGGATCATTGATTTTAATATCCAAATTGTATAAAAGTAAGATTAATAGGATTACTTATATCACAGAAATAAATCGTTAAATATCAAAACGTCATCTGGCCGTGTTTCGAGAAATATACTGCAAAGCCGGCACAAAGGCTTGCTTCCAGTCAGGCATCTTCAGTAATTTTTCGTGGGTCTGGCTTTTACCTCGACAGGGCTGGGGTTTGCGGGTTGCAAATCCGCCTTGCTGCCATGTTGTCCCTGACCTACCACCAACTATCACGGTGAGATCCGCTGTCCAGGAAATTGTCCCAGGATTTAAGGAAAACTCGGCTCAGGCATCGAATCAGTGGAATTGGAATGAAAATAACCTGGTCAATTCATAAGAGTGGAATGGTGGTGATCTTCCATGCAAGTTTGGGGCGAACGATCCCTTCCTTGCTTTTGCCACGTCCCATCCAGCCCAAATAATTACTTCCGCCGTTGATCACTTCAAAACTCAGCGCATTCGGATACTCAAATAGAACCGTCCCTCTGTCCTTTACAAACAACAGGCGGCTGATGGTATATATCCCTTCATGCATCAAATCAGGAGGTATGGTACAGGTTATGGTTGACCTGCTTCGACCTATTTTGTTCTGCGCTATGTCTAAAACGGTCGAACCCACAAATACCAGATTCCCCAGCTCATCCACTAGGTGAATGGTGACATCCGTCTGGAAAATACTTCGAGATAATTTGGCAAACTCGAATTCCAATTCCACGGGATCGCCCATCAAGATTTGGTCGCCTTTGAGCGGATGTACTGCCGTCTTGTAAAGTCTGAAATGATCGTTTCCCGGGGCATTGGCATCTGCCCACTCTTTTACCAGATCGCTGGAAAATGCCCCCATCATATAAGCCGAAATCGCCTCGTTTGCAGTACCAGCCAATTGGAGGTTGCCATGATCCAGCCACATCCCACTCTGGCAGAGTGTTTTAACCGCGGTCATATTATGGCTTACAAAGAGCACGGTCCTCCCGCCCTTTGCCACATCTCCCATCTTGCCCAGGCACTTCTTCTGGAATTCCGCATCCCCAACCGCCAGAACTTCATCCACCACCAATATTTCGGGATCCAGGTGCGCCGCCACCGCAAAAGCCAGCCGTACGTACATGCCTTTGGAATAGCGCTTGACCGGGGTATCTATGAATTGTTCGATCCCCGCAAAATCCACGATCTCATCGAATTTGCGGCGCACCTCCTGCCTGGTCATGCCCAGGATTGCGCCGTTCAGGTAAGTATTCTCCCGCCCGGTCAGATCCGGGTGAAAGCCGGTGCCCACCTCCAGCAGGCTGGCGATGCGTCCTTTGATCTTCACTTCGCCGCTGGTCGGAGCCGTCACCTCCGAAAGGATCTTGAGCAGGGTGCTTTTCCCGGCGCCATTGCGCCCAATGATTCCCAGCGTATCCCCCTCCTCAACGTGAAAACTCACATCCTTCAGCGCCCAGATGGTTTCGCCATCGCGGTTGCCATGCTCTTTCTCTCCCACCCTGAGCATGGGATTGGGCTTGCCGCGCACCCTGGCCCACCACACGTTGATGTCATGGCTCAATGTGCCGGTCCCGATCTGTCCCAGGATGTAGGCTTTGGAGAGGTTTTCAACGGAAATGACGGTGGTCATAGTTGAAAGGTGAAAGGAAGAAGGTGAAAGGTGAAGGTTCTACGTTTTGAGCTTCTGCGCATTAAGCTTTGAGCTTCTGGCTTTGAGCCTGGGCCTTTATACTATTGGCTTTGGGCAATGGCCTTGATCAAACCTTTTAACATTTTGATGATTTCGATCGCAGAACTTTCAAGCTCTCTAAATGTTTCCGTATTGAACCATCCTTGCATCTGAAATATCTCCAAAAGCGTTAGGGTTTCGTAAATGGAACCACGTGCAATGTATAAAAAATGGATGAATTCCTTCTTTGATTCTCTGCCCTTGCCTTCTGCAATATTCATTGGCACTGAGGTAACCGCTGATTCCAGCTGTTCCAGTAACCGGAAATGTTTGCGCGGTGTATCCATGGAATCAATCAACTGGATAATCCGTTTGGCAAACTCCATCCCTTTCTGCCATACCAGTAAATCCTTGTATGCTGCCTGCTCTGCCTTTACCATGCTTTCCTTTCAGCTTTCCTTTCAGCTTTCAGCTTTGAACTTTTACCTTTTCGCTTTCATCTATCACCTACCAGCTATCAGCTATCACTTATACATTCTCAGCTTTCAGTTCCTATCTCTTCGCTTTGAGCTTTTAGCTTTCACCTTTCAGCTGCTATACCGTATCCATGAACGTGGCTTCCACCCGGTTGAAGATCACTGCCCCGACGAAGATCACCACCAGCATAAAACCAAAACTATATACCAACCCTGTTAGATCTACCGTTCCCGATCCCAAGAACGCATAACGAAAGTTTTCCACGATCGGCGTCACCGGGTTGGCCAGGACGATCCACCGGTAACGCTGTGAGAAGGATGAGATCGGCAGGATCACCGGCGTGGCATACATCAGGAGCTGCACGCCGAACTGGACCAAAAAGCGCAGATCACGGTATTTGGTGGTGAGCGAGGAAATGATGATCCCCAGCCCCAATCCCAGCCCGGCCATGATCAGGATCAACACCGGCAGGAAAAGGATCCACCAGTTGGGATGCAGCGCGGTACCCCGCAAGACAAAATATCCCATGAAGAACAGGAATAAAACGAACTGGATCGCAAATGTGATCAGGTTGGAAATGAGAATGGAGACCGGCACAGCCAGGCGGGGGAAATAAACTTTTCCAAACAAATCCGCATTACTGACAAATGTATCGGATGTCTTGGTGATGCAGGCGGCAAAGTAGGACCAGATCACCGTACCGGACAGGTAGAACAGGAATTGTGGCAACCCCTCGGTGGGCAATTTCGCAACGTTCCCAAAAATGACCGTGAAGACGACCGTGGTCAGGAGCGGCTGGATCAGATACCAGAGCGGGCCTAGGATGGTCTGTTTGTAAGCCGAAATGAAGTCCCGCTGCACGAAGAGCATGATCAGATCGCGGGCGCGCCACAAATCCCGCAGGCGTAGATCCAGGAAGCCGCGCTTCGGACGAATGATCTTGGTCCAGGTGCTGTTCGGGTCAATGACGTTTTGAGAATTCATAGGTCGTGTTTATGAAATAATAGTCCCGCCATCTGGTGCTTGAGCGCTAGATGCGTTTGGCAGGCAATTTCTTCATCCTTGGGTTATACCATAAATCCGAGGACGTCATTTATACCACTTTTTTTTAATAACTACTGTTCTAGGCGGTGATCTTACAAAGATAGTAAATTAATCCCGCCAATCCCAAGGGGTATTGATGGACACCATTGAATTCATCCGGCAATTGGTCGCGGCGGTACGTCACCAGACTGACGAAACCATGAAGGATCTGACCGTTGAACAGTTCAACTGGACGCCGCCCGGAAGCGCCAACTCGATCTTTGCCATTTTTTGTCCACTTTCTGACCCCGGAAGAAGCCTTCGTGCAAACTATCATGCAGGGGAAACTAAAGCTTTGGGAGTCAGGCGGCTGGGCGGATAAAATGGGTGTGAAGGTCCCGCCTGGTTACACGGCGGCTGGGAGGAGGTCAAGAATATGACCCTGGCCCTCGAACCCATGCTGGTATACCAGCAGGTCGTGCGCCTCGCCACGGACGCCTGCCTGGATCAACTGATGCCGGCTGAGCTAGATCATGTGGTTAAATCCGCCCGCACCAATCGCAGCGTTACGATTTACAATCAAAAATATTCAGGTTCTAATCAAGTATAGTTTCAATCTTCCCATCAATTGGAAAGCAGTTGTAAAACTCGCATTTCTAGGTTCAATTTTTATAGAGGTATCTTTACCAAAATAGATTTGAATGAGTAAATAGAAATCTTGCCTAGTGCCTTATTAGTCTAGGCAAAACTTTCAGAGGCACCGCCTTATCAGCCACAGTATTCTTGTATTAATTCATATACTTTTCGTCCAGAAGTTTTCCAATTCAGTCTTTCGGAATATTCTTTGAAGGAAGACATGGCTAATTGCTTATACTCTTGTCCTGATGACATGAGTCTCTCAATATAATCACAATACTTTTCAGGACCTTCGTAAAGTGGAAAAGTTTGCCCGTTTATTCCATCATGAATGGCTATCGTAATCCCTCCAACATTTGTAGAGACGGAAGGGAGCCCAAAAGAACTTGCCTCAGCAAGTGCAATGGCGCAGCATTCAGCCCTTGAAGGAAGGATCAAGAAATGCGATTCGGTCATTAATTGATCAAAAGCGATTCTGCCTTCTTCGGTTTTCTTCGAAATAAAACCATGCCGCTTAACAAAGGGTGGTAATTTGATTCTTGGATCACAACCAACAATATCCAATTCAGTCTTTATGCCTCGTTGATTTAAGAGATTAGCAACATTTACAGCGAAATCTCCCCTTTTTCTTTTCCAATCTTTTCCGATAAATATTAATCGACAGATTTCAGAATTTTTATTTTCAATACTGGCGCGAATATCCTGAATAGTTCGGTTACAGGTGATATTTGCTCCAAAAGGTACTACCTTTACCTTTCCCCGGTCGACATTATAATTATTTATTGCTGAATTTGCCGCCCATTCGGAGCTATATATAGCCAGGCGGCACTTTGATAAGGCCATTTGTGCCGCCATATTCCCTTTCTTGATGGTTTCAGCAGAGAAATTAATAAAACTTGGGTCGAAGTTTATTTTTCCGGTAAATGTTGAATCATGCCAAAAAATGATCGGCTTTTCAGTCCGTAAATAAGTGATGGGATTTGTCCCTGGACAGAACACGATGTCGTAGTTGATTTTTGCAAGAGCCTTTTCCACTTGCCTTGCATAATTCTTTAATAAACTCGGTTCCCATTGAGGTGAATATCTTTTACCTTGTATTATGGCAAAAATCTGATTTATCTTGTATAAATATGTGTGCTTTCCACTAAGATTTCCTATCGCCTCAATTTGAAAACCAGAACTTTCCAACGCATTGCGAATATATGTACCTGTCCCAGACCAATTGTTAATATCTGATAAATCATAGGTAGTTACATAAGCAATTTTCATATTCTGTTCTTTTGTCTCTATTCTGAGACTGTAATGGCAGTAGACATATAGTATAGCTTAACATAAGTCGCAAACGTCATATATTTCCTGCCACAATTGTGCACAATTTTTGCCATTTTCGTCTTTTTTTTCATCTTTGCTGCTCTCCATTCTCTGCTCTCTCCTCTCTTCCCTCTTTCATTGTTCCTCATTGTTTCTGCACGACGGTCACCCCCAACCTGAAATTATGGGTTTCCCTGCTCACAGATAACCATTCTTACCGGGTAGTATATGCGCGTATTCCACTTGCTTCGGCAAACGACCTGTGGTATCATCCCGGCACAATTCAATAGCCCTAATCGGCACTCTTATCCAGAGAGGCGGAGGGACCGGCCCGATGATGCCTCGACAACCGGTCGGCGATAAGCCGAACACGGTGCCAAATCCGGCAGTACGAGCGACCTGCGTGGTCGCCCACATTCTGGAAGATGAGAGGGCAGCCGTGCACCTCGTGCAATTGCCCTTTCGCCAGAAAGGGCAATCTCTTTAAGAAAAGGCAAACAATGACAACCACTTTTATGTCTTCCCCCAAATTACTGTTCACCTCGGAGTCGGTTACCGAGGGCCATCCCGACAAGATGTGCGACCAGATCGCCGATGCCGTCCTGGATGCATGTTTCGAACAGGATCCCATGAGCCGGGTGGCCTGCGAAGTCGCCACCAAGACCGGCTTTGTGATGGTGCTCGGCGAAATCACCACCAACGCCTTCGTTAACTTTGACGACCTCGTCCGTAGTGTCGTCAAGGAGATCGGCTACGATAGTTGTGATAAGGGCTTCGATTGCAAGACCTGTGGCGTGCTTTCAGCCATCGCCAGCCAGAGCCCGGATATTGACATGGGCGTCAGCAAATCCCTGGAAGCCAAGGATGGCGACCAGGACCAGATCGACCTGATCGGCGCGGGTGACCAGGGCATGATGTTCGGCTTCGCCTGCACCGAGACCGCACAGCTCATGCCCATGCCGATCTACCTGGCCCACAAGCTGACCCGGCGGCTGGCCGAGGTCCGCAAGAGCGGGTTATTACCCTGGCTGCGCCCGGATGGCAAGGCCCAGGTGACGGTCGAGTATGCCTTCGGCAAGCCCAGGCGCATCGACACCGTACTCATCAGCACCCAGCATTCTCCGGATGTTTCCCACGCCGATATCGAAGAGGGCATCATGGAGCATGTCATCATGCCGAGCATGCCGGAAGGAATGACCGACAAGGCTTTGAAGGTATTTGTCAACCCGACCGGGCGTTTTGTCATCGGCGGTCCCATGGGTGACGCGGGCGTCACCGGCCGCAAGATCATCGTCGATACCTATGGCGGCATGGGCCGGCATGGCGGTGGTTCTTTCTCCGGAAAGGATCCCACCAAGGTGGACCGCTCCGCCGCGTATGCCGCCCGCTGGGCTGCCAAGAACGTGGTGGCGGCCGGACTGGCCGAGCGCTGCGAGATCCAGGTGGCTTACGCCATTGGAGTGGCGCACCCACTCTCAGTCAACGTGGAAACCTTCGGGACCGGGAAAGTTGCCGACGAGAAGATCGGACAACTCATCCTCGAGCACTTCGACCTGCGCCCCGGCGCCATCATCCGCGACCTGGACTTGCGCCGCCCGATCTACCGCAAGACGGCCACCTACGGCCACTTCGGGCGCGATGATGTCCAGTTCCCATGGGAAAATACGGATAAAGCCCCGGCGCTGCGCAAAGCCGCCGGTTTGTAATCAATCGCCTGCCCGGCGTTGCCATCCCAACCAGGTTGCACAACCAGCACCAGATGGATGGAATTGTTTCTCCTCCGGGCCCCGGACGGTGCGTCACTTATCTTTTATACGCAACAACCACCCCATCCCGCACCGGCACCAATGATACGATCCAATCCGGGCTGTGGGTTAGCATTTCTGTCAGCTTGCGAACGCTCTGAGTCTCCGGGGTCTTGTCCCCGGCATCGAAGATGCGCCCATGCCAGAGCATATTGTCCACGATCAGCACCCCGCCCGGGCGCAATTTTTCGGCGATGACCGCGAGTGAAGCGGCGTAGCCTTCCTTGTTGATGTCGTTGAAGATCAGGTCGAACGGTCCGTCAGTTTCACGCAGGGTCTGGACCGCCTCGCCGACGTGGTAACGGATCATGCCGGCGTATCCCAGCACAGCCAGATGCCGGCGGGCTTGCTGCGACAGATCCTTATCCCAGACGACGTGAAAGACCTCTCCGCCACCGTTCTCGGTCACCGCTTTTGCAAACCAGGCGGTCGAGTAGCCGAAACCGGAACCGAGCTCGAAGATTCGCCTTGCACCGATCATGCGCGCCACCTGGTAACACAGGCTGCCAGAGGCGGGCCCGATGATGGGAAAATCGATTTCCTGCGCGTACACTTCCATGGCATGCATCTCCGGCGGGCGCGCTGGCACCAGACTGTCAATGTAATCCATCAGGTATTCAGGGATCAGGGGTTTATCCATGGGTTGTCTCCACACGTGTGTAATATTCTTCTCGGCATAAAGATTATTCTACTTGCCTCCGGATGATGAAGGTTGAAAAAAAACAGCGGCCACAGATGGCCTACCCCATTCTGGCGGATTGGATAACGCCTTCTGATTAATTTTGAACCCGAATTTCTACTTTTGCATCAATTCCATGATCAGAATATCCAGCGCCAGGTCGAGCGGCACCTGGCCCGTTTTTGCCCCCTCGTCAATCTCCAGCAATTTGTGATAAATGGACTCCAGCGTGGGCATCGAGAAGCGGCCAGCCTGGTAGCAGACCTTCTGCGCCACAAAATCACGTAGTTCAAGCGCATTTTGTACGTCCAGAGTTGTGGCATGTTCATCCAGCATTTCGCGTGCCAGGAGCAGCAAGCGGAACTGGCGGATTACCATGCCCCACAAATCCATGGCATCCTCCTCTTCCAACAACTGGTGCAGTACACGCTGGGCCTTCTTCCTGTCATTTTGACCGAGAGCATCCACCAGCTCAAAGACGCTGCCCTGGGCACTGACGATGCTTACTTTCTCCACATCCAGCAGGCGGATGGGGCGTTCGAAATTGACATAGGTCAACAGCTTGGTGAGTTCCTGGGCAGCCATGCGCGTGTCCTCCCCCACCATCTCGGAGAGGCGCACAGCCGCATCCGGTTCGATCCTACCGCCCTGTTTCTTCGCCTCGGTCTCGATCCAGCGCGGCATTTCCCAGCGCTTGGGCATCTTGTAGACATGCACACCGGCACTCGCGCCAGCCTGTGAAACCCATTTCATCAGCCAGTGGTCGCGCTTGAGTTCCTCGTACTCCACCAGGGCTATGGTCGTGCTTGGCTGGGCCTTATCCAGCAGTTCGAGGAATTTTTTTCGAGCCAAGGTGGAGGGAACGGGAGTGTCCGGTTGAGCCTCGTCCGGCGGTTCGAGGGATTTTTTCCGGGCCGGCGCGGCTGGAAAGGCAGCACTGGGATGTTCCAGCACCACCACCCGGCGCGGCGCCAGGAACGGTACGGCATTGACAGCAGTGTTGAGCGCTTCGAAATCCAGCCCGAGGCGCCCGTCGAAACGGGCGATGTTCATGTCCGCCGTGGCAGGATCGCCGAGACCGGCGCATAGCCTCCCGATATGGGCGGCAATGGCAAATTCGTCATTACCATGCAGGATGAGAACTGAGGGAGTTTCTGACATTATCCCTGCGTAATCACGCGGTGGATTGAAAACTGCCCGAAGCGGACCGGGAAGATATTCACAATGGACAGGCCCTGCGGGTCGCCAGAGGTGGTGATGTGTTCCTGGACTTGCGGGCCAAGCGGGGCGCTGAAAATAAATCCCAGAGTCGCCAGGCTGATCACCAGCGGCAGGCGCTCGACCTTGTCGCGCTTCGACTTGGCCCCGACCATCCCCAGCCAGGCCAGCGTCCCGGCAATAAAGCCTGAGACGGCGTAATTCGTCCCGCAGTTGGGATGGACGGCCAGGTAGAGTTCGCCGTTATTCATGCGGGAAAGCGCCTGAACGACCGCTTCGCGCACATGCTCGGTGGGCACATCCCCCAGCAGGAAAAATCCACCGGGGAATGAATATCCAGCCAGGTGGTGGTATGGGAAGCGCTGCGAGAGGATGGTGATGGTAGCGTGTTCCAATCCGTGGTTGCGGCGGAGGCGGGAAACGATGGGAATCTCGAGGATGGTCATGGATGGCTCCAATCTGAAAAGATTATACCCGCAAAATAAAACCCCTCTTCCAAGAAAACCGGAAGAGGGGGGCGGATAAATAAAAAAGCCGAATTAACTTGCTGCAACGGGATTGGATTCTTTTGCAGGCGCCTTCGTGGCATATATAAAGCCAATATACATCAGGATGGCTCCGATCAATTCGGAAACGTAGAGCAGGTCTGCCAGTCCCATCTTGACGAAAGAACCAGCCATGGCAGGAGCCATTGCACCGATGGCGATCAGTATATTTCCGATCATGCGGTTGACCAGCACGTGCTTGCGAAAGAAGATGACCGCCGAATAGATGGCCCCGCCCACCAGGGTCAGGGTGCCATAGATGTTCAGGAGGATGGTCAGGAGGATGGTCAGGCCAGCGCGTGTCAGGATGTCCTGGTATTGGGAGGAGATTGCCTGGGCCACATTATAGGACGAAGCGGCCGGTGTGAGTGGTGCGGACAATACCAGGGCAGCCGCCAGCAGCGAAACAACAGCCAGAATCCCGGTCAGGCTCCAGGCGACACCCCGCTTGCGGATCAGCAAGTGGACAGTGCCCTGCCCCAGCCAGGCAGCCGTCAACATGGCGCCGCTTAGATACCATAACTTCAGGACCAGTCCATTGAAGAAAAAAGCCAGCAGGACTTCCGCCAGGGTGCCGATGCCGTAGAACAGCAGGCCGATGGTCCACATCAGCAAGTGAGGCCCACGGCGAAACAGAAAGCGACGGAAGACCACCACCGCAAAAGCGAATGAGACCAGGGTGGAAAGAAAGGGAATGTAATGCATACGCCTCCAAATATCTGTTAATAACCGAACTTGAATTCAAAATTCATGCATTGTTGCGTTCGAGCATCTGGTAGGTTTCCAGCAAAGAGAGCAGGATCTGGTCGGTGAAGGCAAATGTCCGTGTAAGCATCTCTCCCCACTCTGCCCCGCAGGGCACCCAGGCCTGCTGATAGACCGTGATCATCGATTCCAGTAAGGCATTACGGAAGAACAGGAAGGCACGGGCGGCATCGACCTCATCCAGGTTGCATCGGCGCCCGCGGCAGGCGTATTCATATCCCAATGAATGGGCTTCGGTAATCGCTCCCGATCCTTTCGAGGAAAGGTACCTCGCCAGACCCTGCACCAGGAACCGACCACTCTTACGGTATTGCTCACGCACATCCTCGCTCAAATGCTGATACCAGGCTTCTGCTTCCAATTGGCCCTTGTCGATCTTGAAGCGGATCCTCCGCAGCGCGAACTGGATGGCATTCTCCGGCTCCACCCTGCCTGTCCGGCGGGCAGTCTGTGCCCACAGCTCGACCTCGGAACGGATGTAGCGCCGATGGTTCCCTTGCGTACGATAAACGGGAATTCGTCCTTTATTTGACCACAGGCGAATCGTGCTGGGATGAACTCCCAGCAACTTGGCTGCTTGACTGAGGCTAAGCCATTCTTTTTCTTCGACCACAATCATATTTTCCCTTGAGGCGTTCTGTCGCCATTGAAATAAGATGAATTTATCACACGTCGCTTTATTGTCAATGTAGATTTACATAGATTTTAACAGTACTAGATGAAATTATTATGAGTCGGACCGGAAATGTCAAACAAGCCGGTCAATAAAACGGCTCACAATCCTTGAAACTACAATTGAACGGGGCACACACGGGGTTGTTTTATCGCAACTCCCCATTTATTGGCGATCAACTCTGGTCGTTTTACGTCATTTTGCGGTCCTGCGGAGCCTCCCGCGGTATGCCGAAAGCCAGTTCCAGGGCCTGCTGGACCGAACGTGCCTCCACCACCTCGATATCCATAGGCCAGGCTTCGCCCTTGCGCAGGCGCTTCGGGACAATGGCAGTTTTGAAGCCCAGTTTGGCGGCTTCACGCAGACGCACCGGCATCTGCCCGGGCATGCGCAGTTCGCCGGCCAGGCCGATTTCGCCGATCACTACCGTGTCAGCCCGCACGGGCAGATCGCGCATGGAGGAAGCCACCGCCGCAGCAATTGCCAGGTCGGCGGCCGGTTCGTCGATCTTCAAGCCGCCCACCACATTGACGAAGATATCCGCCTCCGCCAGGTTTAGTCGCAGGCGGCGGGTCAGCACGGCGGCAATCATCAGCAGGCGGTTGTAGTCCACGCCGTTGGGCGTACGGCGGGCATTGCCGAACTGCGCCGCGCTAGTCAGGCCCTGCACCTCCACTAGAAGCGGGCGCGTGCCCTCCATGGTAACAGCAATCGCCGACCCGGCGGCGTTGACCATGCGCTCCGCCAAAAATGCCTCGGACGGGTTGGTCACTTCTACCAGCCCGCTCTCGAGCATTTCGAAGACGCCCACTTCCGCGGTGGCTCCGAAGCGGTTCTTGACCGAACGCAGCAGGCGGTAGGCCTGGAACCGGTCGCCTTCCAGGTAGAGTACCGTGTCCACAATATGCTCCAGCACACGCGGCCCGGCAATGGTCCCCTCCTTGGTGACGTGCCCGATCACAAAGACCGACTCACCGGAAGACTTGGCCAGCTCCCGCAGGCGGCTGGCGCTCTCGCGCACCTGCGAGACCGATCCGGCGGCCGAGTCCATTTCAGGGATGTAGACGGTTTGAATGGAATCGACGATCAACAGGTCCGGCTTGACCGCGGCGACATGTTCGAAAATCGTGTCGAGGCTGGTCTCGGTGACCAGGAACAGGTCCCTTGGGAATTTTGATTCGGGAGCGATGCGGGCCGCCCGCATCTTGATCTGCCGCTCTGACTCTTCCCCCGAAACGTACAGGACCCTGAGCCGGGTCGCCATGGCGAGCGCCATCTGCAGCATCAGCGTGGATTTGCCGATGCCGGGGTCGCCGCCCACCAAGACAATCGAGCCAGGCACCAGCCCGCCGCCCAGCACACGGGCGAACTCGCCCATCGGGACGGCAATCCGCTCCTCGGCCTGGCTGCTGACTTCGGACAGGCGCTGCGGGGTGGAGCGCCCGCTCAGGCCACGCGGGGCAGTCTTTCCCCCGGCGGGTTCATCTGAGATGATCTCCTCGACCATGCTGTTGAAGGAACCGCACTGCGGGCACCTGCCCATGAAGCCGGCGGAGACGCGTCCGCATTGCTGGCAGACGTAACGGGTATGGGTCTTGGTTTTGGACATGCAGATATTATACCCTCCGCATATGTACGATATGCTATACTTTGAACAATGAACGCCGGCACTTTTTTCGAGAAACGCAGCAGGGCATTCTGGGTAGTCACAGGGGTTATGCTCGTTATTATTCTGGGGGTGATTGATTTTGTCACCGGATATGAAATAAACATTTCGCTATTCTATATCATCCCAATTTTCATAGTCATCTGGTTTACGGACGGGCAGATGGGGGTGGTGCTCTCAATCGCCAGCACTCTGGCATGGTTCGTCGCGGATTATTCCGCCGGGTTGACCTATTCCAATCCTTCAATTTATGTCTGGAATGCGGTTTTACGGCTGGGCTTTTACCTGGTGGTTTCCCGTCTGGGGTCGACCGTGAAAAGGGAATATAAGTTAAACCAGGAATTGGCCCGCACCGATTACCTGACCGGGGCAACCAGCTTTCGCTACTTTTACGAATTGGCGAAGATTGAGCTGAGTCGCTCCCAACGGTACAAGCGATCTTTCACACTTGCATATATCGACCTGGATAATTTCAAGGCTGTCAACGACCACCTTGGACACAGCACCGGCGACAGGGTCCTGCGTGCCGTATCTGATGCCATCCGCCGGCAGGTACGACCGACCGATATTCTTGCCCGCATGGGCGGCGACGAATTCGCCTTGCTCATGCCGGAAACTGATGAAGGTGCGGCCAAAACGGTCATTAACAGGATCCATTCCAGCCTCGTGAATGAAATGTTGAAGAATGGCTGGATGGTAACATTCAGTGTGGGGGTGGTAACCTGCCTTGCGCCCCCAAAAACAGTGGATGACCTGGTAAAAATGGCGGATGGCGCGATGTATGCTGTGAAGACCGACCGCAAGAATGGGGTGATTTACCGTACTTACCCTGGTTAGCCGATCACATTTCCTGTCTTCCCCAATTATTACACGGGTATCAATATCTCGAAAACAAATTCATAAATAGGATGCATTATGTTCAAACAAACCTTGAGCGGTACCTGGCAATTCCGTCAATCTGGGAGCATGGAATGGCTCCCGGCTCATGTCCCGGGAGGAGTGCATACAGATTTGCTTGCCTTGGGGCATATCCCGGATCCATTCGTGGGCGATAATGAGAAAAAAATCCAATGGGTGGCGGAAAGCGATTGGGAATACCAACGCATTTTTACCTTGGATAAGGCCCTGATCAGCGAAGAACACAAGACCCTGGTCTGTGACGGATTGGATACCCTGGCCGAAGTCTCCTTGAACGGCCAGCTGCTCGGCAAAACCGATAACATGTTTCGCCGCTGGGCCTGGGATGTGGGCAGTCTCCTGAAAGCCGACGGGAATGAACTACGCATCGTTTTTCGCGCCCCGGTGACATATATAAAAGCCAGGCAGGCCACCAAGCCCCTGATTGGCGGCGGTGACATCCCGGGCGGGCCGCACCTGCGCAAAGCCCCCTGCCAGTGGGGCTGGGACTGGGGTCCAAAGCTGCCACCGATCGGGATCTGGAAAGACATCCGCCTGGAAGGCTACCGCTCAGCCAAATTCGAGGATGTCCACATCCGCCAAAGCCACACAAACAACAAAGTTACCCTAAGAGCGGCTGTTAAAATCGAATTGTGGGACCAGGCTGACCTGCAAGTCATATTGAGGCTGGTTTCACCGGACGGCCAGGTCGAGACGGTCAAGGCCGTACCGGAGCTGACCACCGGTGGAATTTCTATCTGCGATCTTCTCTACCCCGTGAACAATCCACAGTTATGGTGGCCGAATGGTTTTGGGAAGCAACCTCTCTACCACTTAGATGTGACCCTGGCATCCGGCGGAACCGTCCTGGACCAGCGCAGCTACCAGGTGGGTTTGCGCCGCCTGGTACTTCGGCGTGAACCGGACGAGTGGGGAGAGTTCTTCACATTCGTGGTCAATGGCGTACCGATCTTCGCCAAGGGCGCGGACTGGATCCCGGCCGATTCCCTGCCCACCCGTATCCGTGACGCCCATCTGGAGCGCCTGATCCGGGACGCCGCGGCAGCCCACATGAATATGCTGCGGGTTTGGGGCGGCGGGTTCTATGAAGAAGAGCGCTTCTACGACTTGTGCGACAAGCATGGCATTTTTATCTGGCAGGACTTTATCTTCGCCTGCGGTATCTACCCTGAAGAGGCTGCCTTTACCGGGAATGTGCGCGTGGAGGCGATTGAGAACATACGGCGCCTGCGGCACCACGCCAGTTTGGCACTCTGGTGCGGCAACAATGAGATGGAGCAAGGCTGGGTGGATTGGAAATGGAACGACCCGAACGAAGCGGTTGTTCAGCGCCTGAAGGCCGGCTACGACCGCATGTTCCACCACCTGCTTCCGGATATAGTCGCTGCTGAGGACCCTGACCGGTCTTACTGGCCCAGTTCAGCCTCCTCGGGGATCCCTTTCGCCGATCCGAACGGCCAGCAGCGCGGGGACACGCATTACTGGGAGGTCTGGCACGGGCGCAAACCGTTCAGCGCCTACCGGGAGCAATTCCCGCGCTTTATGAGCGAATTCGGATTCCAGGCCTTGCCGCCCTACAGGACCATCCAGACATACGCCGCCTCCCAGGACCAGAATATGACCTCTTACATCATGGAACATCACCAGCGCTCCGGCTCCGGCAACGGCCTGATGGTCAGCCAGATGACCGACACTTTCCGGATGCCGAAAGATTTCCAGTCCCTGGTCTACTTGAGCATGCTGCTGCAGGCCGAAGGTATCCGCTATGGTGTGGAGCACTGGCGCCGGGCGCGTGAACGCGTGAGCGGCACATTGATCTGGCAGCTGAATGACTGCTGGCCGGTGGCTTCCTGGTCGAGCATAGACTATTTCGGGCGCTGGAAAGCGCTCCATTATGCGGCGCGCAAGTTCTATGCTCCTGTTTTGCTTTCCGTGGAAGACAGAGCCGAGCAAATGGGATTATTCGTCACCAACGACACCACCAAAGCCTGGACCGGCGAAGTACGCTGGTCGCTGGAAACTCTGACGGGTAAGCAACTCGAATGGGGAAGTGAAAAAGTATCCGCCAGAGCTCTGGCAGCCACTCCCGTCTGCGTACTGGATTTCAGTGGGCACATCCGAGACGAAAATCGCCGTCAGGTTGTGTTCATCGCCGAACTCTGGAAGGGCAGGAAATTCCTGGCGCGCCAGATGGCAACTTTTGCTCCCAACAAGCACCTCGAATTAGCCGATCCTCAGATTAAGACGAAAGTGTCCATTTCCAGTAAGCAACTGACCGTTCAGTTGAAAGCACACTCCCTGGCGCGGTTCGTCGAGTTGGAACTGGAGGGAGTGGATGTGATTTTTAGCGACAATTACTTCGACCTGCCGGCCGGACAAACAGTGACCGTCACCTGTCCGCTGCCGGGGGGCTGGACACTCGAACAGGCCAGGAGGGCGTTGAAGATCCGATCCTTGTACAATTCATATTAATAAATGGATATTCCAAATGTAAAGGATCAGTTCATCACCTCCACGCTTTTTGTTTTTTTCTTATTTTACGTGTACTGAAACTCAATCCAACCCGGCGTAAATTTCATCCAGCAGGGACAGGAAGCTCCCTGCATCCTCTTGAAGAATGATCCGTGTGCGCAGAGCGCGTGGTAGACGCTGGAGTTTTAGATACTGCATAGCATGCTTGCGGAACAAGATCAGCCCCTTATGCGGGCCATAAAACCTCACGTTCCGTTCCAGGTGCTGATGCACCATCTGACGAAGCATTTCCGAAGTCACCTGTGCCCGGTCAATGCGGGAAAAGATCCACGGGTTGCCCACCGCGGCGCGACCGATCATGACCGCTTCGCAGCCGGTGTACCTCCTCATGCGTTCAATGTCTGCAGGTGATTTCACATCTCCGTTGCCGATGACCGGTATTTTCACAACTCTTTTCACCTCGGCGATGGCATCCCAATCCGCCAGCCCGCCATAGCCCTGCTCCTTCGTCCGCCCATGGATGGCAATGGCTGCACCGCCATTTTCTTCGACAATGCGGGCAATTAACGCATAGTTGCGCTTATCCTCCCAGCCCAGGCGGATTTTGCCCGTCAACGGCACTTTCAACACACTGCTCAGACTGTGAAAAATACGCGCCACCTTCAGAGGTGCGCGCATCAAACCCACACCGGCGCCCCGGTTGGCGACGGTTTTTGACGGGCAGCCCATGTTTATATCAATGATGTCGGGGGAAAGTTCCTGGATCCGTAAAGCGGCCTTCAGGAGTTCTTCCGGTTCATCCCCGTAGATCTGGAAGACGACCGGTCGTTCCACTTCTTCGTAGGTGAACCTGGGCAGCATGTGCTCGAATGCATGCACGATAAATTCCGCCCTGACGAACTCGGTATAACTCATGGCTGAACCAAACGCCCTGCACAGTGAGCGAAACGGCCAATCCGAGAATCCATCCATGGGAGCCAGTATGGCATCCCCGTATACGGGCACATCGCCCACTCGGAAAGTGGGCGACGAGCCAGGAGCAAGAAGCATGGGCTGGATTGAATCCATTGGATGTTTTCAATAACCGCGACTTCCAATGATTGAAGTCGTTGCTTCGTCTCAGATCATTTCTTCAAGCTCTCCGCAAACTTGTGGCGGAACTTTGCCACTTTGGGAGCGATCACCACCCGGCAATAAGGCTGGAATGAATTATTCTTGAAGTATTCCTGATGGTAATCCTCGGCAATATAAAATTTGTCGAACGCTGTCACTTCCGTGACAATCGGGGCATCCCAAATCCTGGCTGCGCTGATCTCCCGGATGACTTCTTCGGCAACCTTCTTCTGCCCCTCGTCATGATAAAAAATGGCCGAGCGATATTGCGTGCCAACATCATTGCCCTGGCGGTTAAGCGTGGTCGGGTCGTGGATGGTGAAAAAAACTGTCAGAAGGTCCTTAAAGGACAACACTTGCGGGTCAAACGTTACCTGGACGACTTCAGCATGGCCGGTTTTACCATCGCAAACCTGGGCATAAGTTGGACTTTGAATGGTTCCACCGGCATAACCGGACTCGACCGATTCCACGCCTTTTAGTTCGTCGAAGACAGCCTCCAGACACCAGAAACATCCGCCGGCTAGCGTGGCTACCTCTACCTGTTTACCCATAAATACCTCCAAAACGGAAGGACACGAAATGTTCCCTTATCTGAACAGAATTTTGCCTCTACCAGTTCATACAACCGGTTCAGGCGTCTCTTCCATCATTTGGGCACGCCTCAGCACCAGCTCGCCTTCGGCAACCTCCACGAGAATGGTATCACCCTCGTGGAATGTCCCGGCCAGCAAGGCATCGGAGAGCGGGTCCTCCACTTTTTGCTGGATGACACGCCGCAATGGCCGTGCCCCCATTTCCACATCGAATCCAGATTCAGCCAACAGGTCCAGGGCGGCTTCGCTGGCGGTCAGTTTCACTGCGTGTTCGGCCAGGCGTTCTGTCACCTTGTTCAGTTCGAGAGACACGATCTGGCGGATATCATCCTTGTTAAGCGAGCGGAAGACGATGACGCTGTCCAGGCGGTTGATGAACTCCGGGCGGAAAATCTTCTTCAGCGATTCAGTCAGTTTCTTGCGCATCTCTTCATAGGACTGGCGCTCTTCGGTCTTCTCATCGCGCTTCAGTTGGAACCCGAGGGAGGTCTGTTTCTTGATTTCCTCGGCGCCAACATTGGTGGTCATCACGATGATGGCGTTGCGAAAATCCACAGTGCGGCCCTTAGCATCGGAGAGATGGCCTTCTTCCATAATTTGCAAAAGCATGTTATGGACTTCGGGGTGAGCCTTCTCCACCTCATCAAAGACAACAATGGAATAAGGACGCCTTCGCAAGGCCTCTGTCAACTGACCAGCCTCCTCATAACCAATGTAACCGGGGGGGGCGCCTACCAGACGGCTGGCGGTATGGCGTTCCATGAACTCAGACATGTCAAGTTGCAGGAGGGCTTCCTCGCTGCCAAACATGAACTTGGCAAGGGCTTTGGTCAACTCGGTCTTGCCGACTCCGGTGGGACCGAGGAATATGAACGAGCCAATCGGACGCTTCGGATCTTTCAGACCAGCGCGGGCACGCCGCACGGCCTTGGCGATGGATTGGATGGCTTCTTTCTGCCCGATAATAACCTTTTGCAGTTCCTCTTCCATCTTGAGCAAGCGCTTTGACTTCAGCCTCGGCAATCTGCATGACCGGTACGCCAGTCCACATGGCAACCACTTCGGCGATATCCTCGCCGTTGACGACCGGGCTTTTGGCGCGCTCCCAACTGGATTTCATCTGCTTGAGCTGTTCGTTCAGGTCGGCTTCCTGGGCTTCCCAGGTGAGCACTTCCGCGGATTTGCCCTCTTCCTGAGCCAGGGCCCGGTTGGAACGTACCTGCTTGAGTTGCTTATAAATCTCCTTGGCTGACACGGTCGCCCCGGATTTGTACATTCGAACGCGTGAAGCGGATTTATCAATCAGGTCAATGGCCTTGTCTGGCAGGAAACGGTCTGAAACATAGCGGGCCGAAAGCTGGGCGGCGGCTTCAAGAGCCTCGTCAGAGATGACGAGATGGTGGTGCTCCTCGTACATCTTGCGGATACCTTTGAGGATTGCGATTGTCTCTTCAACCGTGGGTTCATCCACGATAATTGGCTGGAAACGGCGTTCCAGGGCTGCATCGGTTTCAATGTGTTTACGGTACTCATCCAGCGTGGTGGCACCGATGCACTGAAGTTCACCGCGCGAGAGGGCGGGTTTGAGGATGTTGGCTGCATCCACCGCTGATCCGGCGGAACCGGCTCCAACCAACATGTGAAATTCGTCAATAAACAGGATCGACTTGGTAGACTTGAGCTCGTCAATGACGCGCTTGAGGCGCTCCTCGAACTGCCCACGGTACATGGTGCCGGCCACCAACGAACCCACATCCAGTTTCAGAACGCGCTTATTCAACAGTGGTGCAGGTACATCGCCATCGGTGATGCGCTGGGCCAACCCCTCGACGATGGCTGTCTTGCCGACGCCTGGTTCACCGATCAAGGCCGGGTTATTCTTGGTTCGGCGTGCCAGGATCTGGATGACGCGCTCGATCTCGGTTTTGCGACCAATCACCGGATCCAGTTTACCTTCCTCAGCCAGAGTGGTCAGGTCGGTCGCCAACTGGTCCACCAGGGGGGTCTTGGCTTCCTGTTTGCCACCCGCTTTGGCCGTCTCGGGGACGGCCGAGGGACCGGCGCCAGTACTTTCCTGCAACACCCGGCGGGTCTGGCGGCGAACCTGGTCGGGGGTCACACCCATTTTCTTCAGTACATCCATGGCTGCGCCTTCCGAGCGCACCAGTCCTAGCAGCAAATGTTCGGTGCCAATGTAATGATGGCCCATTTTGCGGGCTTCATCGATGGCAAATTCCAGGACCTGTTGCGTATCAGGAGCAAGTTCGATCTTGCCGCTTTCGTAGTGTCCCTCGCTGCTGATACGTTGGATCATCTCACGCACGCGCTCGATCTCCAGACCCAGTTCACGCAAGACACGCCCGGCCACACCGCCATCTTCAGCCAGCAAACCCAGGAGCAGATGCTCCGTACCGATGAAACCCTGGCGGGTGCGCTCGGCTTCCTGGTGAGCCAGTGCCAGCACGTGCCGTGCCCGCTGGGTAAAACGTTCCATACTAGCCATATAGATCTCCTCGAGGGACGAAAGGATACCTCGCCTTAAGCATTCGGACAGAAAATGTCTGGTTTGATTCTACCAAAAAGCGACGCAGATTTCGTATGAGAATGATTAGAGTTTGAACAGGCGCGGTTTCCACCACAGGGAACATCAATAGACAAATGGGATCAGGAATTTGGTACGCTTTTTGTATTCCGTCCAAGTCTCCCCAAATCGTTCGGCCAGGGCGGTATCCTCGCGCTGGGCACGACCAATGAACGCTATTATCGAGAAAAGGAACATCAACAAAACCATCCATACCGGGTAAAGGAGGACCAGGCCAGCCATGGCCACCCACCAGCCGAAATACATCGGGTTGCGTACAAAAGCATAGGGCCCGCTTTGAATGATCTGATGGTCATCAGATAGTTTGACCTGCTGGCTGGTGCTGATGCCCCACATTTTGCCAAGCGTGCGGCGCGCCCACAACATGAAAAGACACCCGGCTATATAGAGCACCAACCCGGCTACATCCAGAAGGAACGCAGTCTTTTTGGACAGGAAAAATAGCGGTATCCACAGGAAATAAAACATGGCAGCACAGAGCGCCAATCCCAGAATGACCACGCCGACCTGTGCCCAAAATGGGTATTTTCGCCCCTCGCGTTCAGGCAGCAGGGTGACAGCCTGTCCCTTGCTCAGGGCAGCCAGCCAGCCAAGGTCAAAACAAAAGACACATAGACCAGGCTGAGGATGACAATGGCATCGGCAATGTATTCAAAAGCCCTCAAAGCATCCTCCGCAAATCAGCGGTCATCTCCGTCGCCACCTATTTTGCCACGGTCAAGGCGGGAAAACAATTTTTCCAGGTTGTGCTCGGCCACATCTTCCAGGGAAAGATTCATTTCTGTGCAGACCTGGGCCAGGTACCACAGGACGTCACCCAGTTCGCCTTTCAGGGCCTCGCGTTCGGCTTCGCCAATTACACCAGCCTTATCGCGGAAGATTTTCTTGATCTTGCCAGCCACTTCCCCGGCTTCGTTGGTCAAGCCGAGGGTGGGATAGATGACGCCATGCCCGATGGCAGGGTATTTAGCGGTCAAACGGGATTTGGTTTGGTAGTCTGAGAAGTTCATAAGATCCTTTTCGACATATCAGCCAGAGTGGTCTTGAAGCAATTCCCGATCTTTTGCTTGGCGGGATTCGATTCAATTTATTCTTCCAACAAATATGCCATCACCCAACGGGTTGTCGCCAACAACGCCTCGGTGTGGGTGCGCTCATAGCTGTGCGAGGCATCCACTCCGGGGCCGATGAGCGCCACGGCAACATTGCCACCGGCAGCCCAAAAAGCCTCACCGTCTGAGCCATAATGCGGGTAGATGTCAACTTTATAGGGGATGGCATGTTTCTCAGCCAGCCGCCTCAAGCGGTCCGACAGACCGTGATGGTACGGGCCACCACTGTCCTTGACGCACAGCGAGGCATGGAACTCGTCCGAGTTCTGGCCTTCGCCCACGGCGGCCATGTCCACCACCAGCAATTCTTCCACCTCCGCAGGGATACCCGCCGCCGCGCCATGACCAACCTCCTCGTAATTGCTTATGAGCAGGGTGGTCGTCCGGGTCGGTTTGAGGCCGGCATCTGAAAGAGCCTTGACAGCCGTTACCAGTACAGCGACACAGGCTTTATCGTCCAAATGGCGTGAGCGGACGAACCCGGCATTTACCTCCACACGCGGGTCGTAAGCCACAAAGTCACCTATACTGATGCCAAGTTCGAGCGTCTCTTTTTCGGAAGCTGTGCGGGCATCCAGCCGGACCTCCAGACTGTCTGCATCCCGTTTCATCTCATTAACTTCCGTGCCGAAGACGTGGCTGGAAGCCTTGGTCAACAGGATGGAACCGCGCACTGACCGACCGAAGCGCGTAAAGACGGTGCAGCCTTCGCCCTCGATGGTGTTCCAGACGTAACCACCGATCTGGGACAGTTTCAGTCTCCCGTTGGATTTGATCTCCTTGACCATGCCACCGAGCGTATCGGCATGGGCGGTCATGGCGCGCGGACCATCATCCCGCTCCCCGGTCCAGGTAACGAGCAACGCCCCTTTGCGCGTGCGCGAGAACTTGAGGGCAGGAAAGGTTTTGAGAGTTTGCTCCGTTAGCGCAATGGCCGGATCGGCCAACCCGGTGGGACTGGGGGTATTCAATAATTTTGTCAGGAAGTCGAGCAGGAACTGGTTGTTGATCTCAGGCAGGGTTGGCACGGTTGGCCTCTTTTCTAGTGGCGAGGGAGAACCTCATACACAGTCACATAATAGATTGATGCTATCGGTTTGAGAGTAGCCATATCCAATAAATTTGTATTGGGGCCGTACAAACGGAGTGTATCCGATACAGGCTCAATGCCGCAACCGGCTTTTGGCTGGGTATAAACAATTGCGATGACCTGGTCAAAGAGTCTTGGCCTGTCCCGTTTATAGAACACAGACAGGGGAACACCGTGGTTGAAAAAATAAAACCAATAACGTGCATCGAAACAACCATTAACCACAACATAACTGTTTGGCGTCAGATGCGGGAGGATGGCAAGTGTAACATCTTCAGCAACCGGATCTTCGCCCCACTGGTTTTTTTCAGCAGTGTAAGAAAAATTAATCGAGTTGATGGCCAGCCCGATGACGATGACCGCAGGGACAATCAAAGTCACAACATTTCTTATCGAATTTGACCGAATCCATTGGAAGGAAGCAATGAGCCCGGATGAACTCCAAATCGCAAGCAGGGGGACGATCCATAACCAGATACGGGTGACCGAATCAGGGCGTTGAATCAGTAAAAGGATGGCGAGTGCCAGGACAAAGGCTAATTGTGTCGGTACTTTGTATTTGTTCGTTTTCCTGATCCAGAATATCGACAGGACCAGACCGATTACGATTATCACCGGCCACACTGGTGGCAAATATCTCTGCCATTCAGTCAATAGGGATTGAAGCCTGGAAGGAAAGATTTGGAAAAATTCTCCCAAGCTAAGCGGGTGAAGGGTATTGTTTTGGTTATATATATTACCCGCATTAGGAGAAAGAAGAATTGGGGAATAGAGAATAATTGTCAGCCCTGCGGTCATCAGGACCGCAAAAAACAAATATTTGATCCAGTTTCCCCATTTGTATTGTTGTGGATCCAGATCATAAATAGAAAGTAACAACCAGAGATATACAACACTAAGCGGGTATGCCATGATCGGCACAGAGTAAAAACCGATCGCACCAAAAAGACATAGAAGGCACCACCCAAACAAGTTCTTCTTCCGGATAAGATAGCCGGCCATGATAAAACTCAACAAGGTCATGAGTACCACGATGGTATACCCTCGGGCGCTGACTGACCTGAGGATAAAGTCGGGCAGGGATGCGAGCATGCCTGCAGCCAGGTAACCAACTATTTTGTCGTACAGCATCCGACCTAAGAAATAGGCGCATAAAAGGATTAGCAAACCAGCCAGGAAAGCCGGTATGCGGATTTGCCAGGCTTGATCACCGAGAAGCAGGTAAGCCATCCGTACCAAAATGGTGTGAAAGACATGATTATTGGGCGCGCTATAGTCACTGATGATCGTGCGAAATGGATATCGAGCAAACTGGGTAAAAGTATATGCTTCATCATATTCGATTGGGCGATTGAGGAGCATGACACGTGGGATCAGACCGAGGACGAAAATCGCTCCCAGTAAAAGGCTTTCCTTCCAACTCAAATGCAGCAAGGAAAAATCATGAAATAGCTTTTTACCGTCAGCGATGTACCTGAGTAAAATATGATTGATATTAAGAAGAGCTCGTTCTGCCACGTTGGGAAATACCAACAGTCCTATCCCGATCAATAGAAATACCAGGCTTGCGACGATGAACGGGGGACGTAGAGTTAAATATAATGCCGGAGTAAAAGACTTGAAATTCCCATCCGGGGAGAAATGGTCTCCAATGGTCTTGAGGAAACCATACGGGGCCAGGCTTATTCCGATTAAGATGAGGGCAACGAGAAAAGATACGACCGAGAAAATGACCCGGGTCCTTTTTATCGTCCGATTTAACATATTTTCGTTCTTTTCTTCCAGAGGTGATTCTTGAGATTATACTGTAAGTTGATCGCGATCATGTTAGAATATATGTGCTATGAAGAATATAAGCGCTTCCGAAGTGGGTTCCTACCTTTTTTGTGCCCGTGCCTGGTGGTATCACCAGCAAGGGATTAAATCCACCAACCAGGCCGAAATGACCGCCGGGACGGAACTCCACCGTCTGCACGGACGGACAGTCATTGCCTCTGGACTGACACGTTCGCTGGCAGTGATACTGCTCCTGGTGGCTCTGGCGCTGTTGGTGGCTTTTTGTACCGCAAGGTTTATTTAGAACCAGCAGGTATCCATTGATCTCTAAATGTTAATTGCCAGTTTTATCCTCCTCCTTCTTGCCTTCGTCCTGTTTTTTATTTCAGGCCGCCAGAGCCGGGCCGCAGGTCTTCCGGGTGGAAGGATCATCTATACCGACACACGCGCCTGGGGTGAAGTAGAGAAACCGCTCTTCGACAAAGACCTCGACTTGACCGGAAAGCCGGATTACCTGATCGAAAGGAACGGCAAAATCATCCCGGTGGAGGTCAAGACTGGCCGGGTGCCGGAAGCACCGTATGACTCGCACATTTTCCAGGTTGCGGCTTATTGTCTCCTGGTCCAGAAAACCTACGGTAAACGTCCTCCGTATGGTATCATCCACTACCCTAGTCGCGACTTTGCCGTTGATTACACTTCAGACCTGGAAAATGCACTGCTCGACTTAATCGCTGAAATGCGGATCGACGGGCATCGCAGCGCAGTCAAACGCTCCCACGAGGATGAGCACCGCTGCCGTCGTTGTGGATTCCGCGAGGTTTGTGACCAGAGATTGGCTTGAAGTACGTCAACTGGACAAGATAATTCCTTTCAGGTATTATTACTTCGCGTTCCGCTGTTCATCACAAAAAAAGAATAAAGGTTAAAAAAGAAATGTCGTGGAGGCATTTATTGCATGGACTCGATTGAACAACTCCTCAAAGAATTGACCGAAACCCATGGCGTGCCCGGATACGAATCTCCAATCCGGGCAGTCGTGCGAAAATACATGAAATCACTGGGGGAACTATCACAGGACAAGATCGGCAGCGTCATTTGCGTAAAAAAAGGCGATTCTGACGCGCCTCGTGTGATGCTGGCAGGTCACATGGATGAAATCGGTTTCATGGTAAAGCAGATCACCAAGGAAGGATTCATCAAATTCCTTCCCCTGGGTGGATGGTTTGACCAGGTGCTGCTTGGCCAGCGTGTTCTGATCAAGACCACCAAGGGTGATGTAACCGGGGTCATTGGGGCCAAGCCTCCTCATTTGCTGAATGCTGAGGAACGCCAGAAGGTCGTGGCCCGCAAGGATATGTACATTGACATCGGTGCGATTAGCGAGTTGGAAGTACGGGAAGCCGGTGTGCAGGTGGGGGATCCGATCGTTCCACGCGCTGATTTTCAGATCCTGGCGAACGGCAAAACCTACCTGTCCAAAGCTTTCGATGACCGGGTGGGCGTGGCGTTAATGGTTTCGGCATTGCAGATCTTGAAAGACCGCCCTCATCCGAATACCATCTATGCCACTGCGACAGTGATGGAGGAGGTCGGGATACGCGGGGCAACCACCAGCGTGGAAGCCGTCCAACCGGATGTGGCCATCATCCTTGAATCAGACATAGCGGGGGATGTGCCGGGGATCAAGCCCGAAGAGTTTTCCATCCGGTTGGGTGGAGGACCGACGATCGTCGCCTATGACGCCCGGATGATTCCAAATCTGAAACTGCGCGATCTGGCATTGGAATGTGGCAAGGTTATCGGTGTAAATGTACAGGTATCCACCATAGAGGGTGGAGCAACAGACGGCGGTGCAATCCATCTTTACAAGACCGGCGTACCTACGGTAGTGCTGTGTGTCCCGGCAAGACATATTCATTCTCATAGCTCCATCATCCACCGCAAGGATTACGATGATGCGGTAAATTTATTGGTTAAAATGATTTCCTGCCTGGATAAGAAACTGGTGGAAGAATTAACAGCGTAGTGCAAGGAACAGAATAAAGGGATATTTTTTGTTTCCTGCGGAGACGAAATGATGGACCTTATTACACAGATTACGAATGATCTGCATAAAAAAATCGAATTTTTCGAACCCAAGGTGGGTATCACCGACATTGGTACGGTGCTGGAGGCGGGTGATGGGATTGCGCGTGTCACCGGTCTGGCAAATGTAAGGTCCCAGGAACTGGTCCAATTTGCCAATGGGGTAATGGGGATCGCCTTCAATCTGCAGAAGGAGGCTGTCGGCATTATCATCATGGGCGATTACTCCGAAATCGTCGAAGGAATGAGTGTGCGCGCCACTGGCCGGATTGCCTCCGTTCCAGTGGGTGACGGATTGATCGGTCGCGTGGTCAACGCCTTGGGTGAACCGGTGGATGGAAAAGGACCGGTCAAGTTCACGAAATACCGCCCGATTGAACGCATCGCCGCGGGCGTGGTCGAACGCCAGGATGTGGATACACCGGTCCAGACCGGCATCAAAGCAATTGATTTGATGATTCCCATAGGGCGTGGACAGCGTGAACTTATCATCGGCGACCGCCAGACCGGGAAGACCGCCATTGCTATAGACACCATCATCAACCAAAAAGGCAAGGACCTGATCTGTATTTACGTTGCCATCGGACAGAAAAAAGCCGCGGTCGCCCGGACTGTTGGCATCCTGGAACAGCATGGCGCCATGGCGCACACGATTGTAGTGATCGCGGCAGCCGATGAGTCTGCTGCCTTGCAGTACATTGCCCCGTATGCCGGGTGTGCCATCGGCGAAGAGTTCATGGAGACCGGACTGGACGCGTTGGTTATCTATGATGATCTTTCCAAACATGCCTGGGCTTATCGTCAGGTTTCCTTGCTCCTGCGTCGCCCACCTGGGCGTGAAGCCTATCCGGGTGATATCTTCTATCTCCACTCCCGCTTATTGGAACGCGCCTCCCGCCTGGCAAACAAGTATGTCATCGTCAAGAAGGATTTCAAGAATGAACTGGCACTTGAAAAGGATGCTTTTCAAAGTCCAATATTCACTGGCCCGATGGCCAGGCACGATGCTGAGGAAACCTGCCAGGCACTGGAGAATAGTGAGGATTGCAAAGTAGTCAAATTGGCCGGTTCAGGCGGTTCACTGACAGCGCTGCCGATAATTGAAACCCTGCTCGGTGACGTTTCAGCCTATATCCCGACCAATGTCATCTCCATCACTGATGGCCAGATTTACCTTGTCAATAACCTGTTCAACGCCGGCATCCGCCCGGCAGTGGATGTGGGTATTTCCGTTTCCCGTGTGGGTGGTGCAGCTCAGACCAAAGCAATGAAACAAGTGGCTGGAAAATTGCGCATCGATATGGCCACCTACCGCGAACTGGCAGCCTTTGCGCTGATGAGCTCCGACTTGGATAAATCCACGCAGGCGCAACTGACGCGCGGTCAGCGAATGCAGGAGATCCTGAAGCAGCCACAGTATGAACCCATGCCGATGGAGAACCAGGTGATGATCATCTTCGCCGGGACAAATGGGTATGCCGATGCAGTTCCGCTGGAACGCATGAAGAAATGGGAAAGTGATCTGAACCGTAGCTTGATGATTTCCCATCCGGAACTCGGCAGGGATATCGCCGAAAAGAAGCAGATATCCGCCGAAACTGAACAAAAGCTGCGCTCTGCGCTGGAAGCTTTCAAGACCGCCTGGCAATAGACTAATGGAAATGCGGAAATAAAATGGCTTCAGCCCGTGAAATGCGGATGCGAATTCGCAGTGTTAAAAACATCTCACAGGTGACGCGTGCCCTGGAGGCTGTCAGTGCCAGCAAAGTCCGCAAAGCGGTGGCGGCTGTCACCGCGACACGCGCCTATGCCACCAAGGCCTGGCAGGTGCTGACCCATATTGCCCGGCAGCCGGGACGGGCTGTTCTGCACCCTCTCCTGGCACACAGACCCTTGGTTCATAATGTACTTGTGGTGGTAATCAGCGGTGACCGGGGTCTTGCAGGCGCATACAATTCAAATGTAATTCGTTTTGTCGTCCAACATTTTGAAAAAAGCGGGGTACCAGTACGTTATATTGCTATTGGGCGTAAAGGACGCGATATGCTCTTGCGACGTCGCAAGCGGGTTGTGGCCGAGTTCACCAACCTCCCGGCTGCACCGTCCTATGCGGATGTTTCGGCAATTGGCCGCATGGCAGTGGACGATTTTCTCGAAGGTGAGGCGGATGAGGTCTACCTGGTCTATACCGACTTTATCAACATGGTCAGGCAGGCGCCAGTGATAAAAAAACTGCTTCCATTGGAGATCGGAGATGAGGCAGGACGGGTGCAGGCATATGCACAACCGCGTTTAACTGCCGCTTATATTTACGAACCAACAGAGGAAGAACTTCTGGATGAAATCATCCCGCGCTTTACAGCCTTGCAGGTTTACCAGGCCATTTTGGAATCGCTCGCTTCGGAGCATGCAGCCCGCATGCTTGCCATGAGCAATGCCACCGAAAATGCCGTTGAATTGGTGTCTCACCTGCAATTGGAGTATAACAAGGCCCGCCAGCAGACGATTACCGGTGATCTCCTGGATATAGCCGGCGGCGCCGAAGCGCTGGCCAGGTCAATGGCGCAGGACTAAATTTTGGAGGTATTGGATGGCAAAAGCAACAGGCCGTGTAATCCAGATTCAGGGAAGCGTGGTGGATGTGGAGTTCCCCGAAGGTGAACTCCCGGATGTATTTGAAGCCCTCGAAATTCCACGCGATAACGGTGGGGCGCTGGTATTGGAAGTGGAAAAACACCTGGGACTGAACTGCGTGCGTTGTGTCTCGATGGACACGACGGATGGCTTGCAGCGAGGTTTACCCGCCACTGCCACCGGATCACCAATCATGGTGCCGGTTGGACCTGCCACCCTGGGACGCATTTTCAACGTTCTAGGCCTGCCCGTGGATCAAAAGGGCGCAGTAATAGCAGACCAATGCTACCCCATTCACCGCCCGGCGCCGCATTTCTCCGAGCAGTCCACCCGTACCGAGATTTTCGAAACCGGCATCAAAGTGATAGATTTGATCGCGCCCTTTACAAAAGGTGGTAAGACCGGCATATTTGGCGGAGCAGGTGTTGGCAAGACCATAGTGATCCAGGAACTCATCCGCTCAGTCGCCACGGTGCACCAGGGAAATTCAGTTTTTGCCGGGGTGGGAGAGCGCAGTCGTGAAGGAACGCAACTCTATCGTGAAATGCTCGAATTGGGCGTCATGAAGGATACCGTCATGGTTTTTGGCCAGATGAACGAGCCTCCTGGCGTGCGCCTGCGCGTGGCCCTTACGGCACTTTCGATGGCCGAATACTTCCGCGATCAAGGCCGCGATGTACTGCTCTTCATTGATAACATCTTCCGCTTTACCATGTCCGGGTCTGAAGTTTCAGCGCTGCTGGGGCGAATGCCATCCGCAGTGGGTTACCAGCCGACGCTCGCGACGGAGATGGGCGAATTGCAGGAACGCATCACCTCCACCCGGCATGGCTCGATCACTTCCATGCAGGCCGTTTATGTTCCAGCGGATGACTATTCGGATCCTGCGCCGGTTGCCACGTTTACGCACCTGGACGCCACCATTGCGCTGGAACGTTCCATCGCCGAAAAAGGTATTTATCCTGCGGTGGATCCATTAGCCTCCACCAGCCGAATCCTCGATCCGAATATTGTCGGAGCGGAACACTACGATACCACCCGCGAATGTCAGCGCATCCTCCAACGCTTCAAGGACTTGCAGGATATCATCGCCATCCTAGGCATTGACGAATTGAGCGAGGATGATAAACTGGTCGTTTCGCGTGCCCGCAAGATCGAGCGCTTTTTCTCCCAACCATTCTTCGTCGCTGAAATCTTCACCGGTACACCAGGCAGATACGTACCGATAAAGGAGACCGTGCGCGGTTTCCGCGAAATCCTGGAAGGAAAATGCGATGATTTACCTGAACAGGCTTTTATGATGGCCGGGACGATTGATGATGTACGTGAAAAAGCAGAAAAACTTGCAAAAAGCACATAGCTTTCCGTGCTGGGCATTACGTTTTAATACATGATTATAGATGTGCAAAATGGGTAACGTTAAGGATTAGGAAATGTCCATCCGCTGTGAAATCGTCTCCCAGGACCGCATGGTCTTCCAGGGTGATGCAGACATGGTACTCCTCCCCGGTACAGACGGGGAAATGGGCATTTTACCGCATCATGCGCCCCTCCTTACAACGCTGAAATACGGTATTATCAAGGTGCGTTCGCAAGGACAGGAAACCATATTCACCGTAGCCGGTGGAATTGCCGAAATTCAGCCTGATATCATTACCATCCTGGCAGATGCGGCAGAAAACGTTGAAGAAATCGATGTTTTCCGCGCCGAAGCTGCTCGCAAGCACGCCGAAGAAAGCCTCGCCAGAGGCATTCCTGCGGACTCGGATAATTACTTGAGAATAGAAGCCTCCCTGCGCAAATCCAACTTGCGCCTGGATGCGGTCAGGCGTTACCGGCACGGACCTGCCAGGCCGTCCCGCATCCCGGACGAATTGAGATAATATGCCCTTATTGCCTTCCTTTTCTAAAGACCTGGGAATTGATCTCGGGACAATCCAGACCCGCATTGCTGATCCCTCAGGCATCCTGGTGGATGAGCCGACAGTAGTGGCGATTGCCATCGAGGAACAAAAAATGGTCGAATTCGGCAAAGCGGCGGGTGATATGACGGGCCGCGTGCAGTCAGAGACCATCGAGGTGGCGCACCCCTTGCAGAATGGTGTGGTTGCGGACTACGAGATTACTGAAGCGTTATTGCACTACCTCCTCCAACATGTCAGCGGACCGTTGCGATTTTTTCGTCCGCGCGTAATGATCAGTGTTCCCTACGGTGTTACCAGCGTTGAATCGCGGGCTGTCCACGAAGCAGTGCTCCAGGCAGGCAGCCGGGATGCTTATCTGATCCAGCAACCTCTGGCTGCGGCGCTCGGAGTGGATCTGCCAATCAGTTCGCCTTCCGGGAATATGGTCATTTGTTTGGGTGGTGGAACCACCCAGGCAGCTGTCATCTCGATGTATGGAATTGTTGCCGCAGAGACCATGCGCTCCGGTGGCCTGCTATTGGATGAGGCCATTGTCTCTTACATTCGAAGAAAATATGGGGTTATCATTGGCCCGGCTACGGCAGAGCAATTGAAGATCCGGATCGGCGCGGCCGTTCCGCAGGATAAAGAGGAAAGTCTGGAAGTGCAAGGGCAGGACCAGGTTAGCGGACTTCCGCGCCCAGCCACACTAACCACCGGCGAAGTGGTCGAGGCTCTTCAGGATCCGCTTAAGCACGTAATAGAGACCTGCCGCCGAGTCCTCGAGAAGACTCCGCCTGAGCTGGTTTCGGATATTATTGACCGGGGTGTGGCACTCTGTGGTGGCGGAGCACTACTGCGTGGAACCGATAAACTGCTCACGAAAGCCCTCGGCATCCCGGCTTATCTTGTGGATAACCCGACGACTTGCGTGGTGGAGGGCGCAGTCAAGGCGCTTGGGATGTATACGACTCTGAAGCGCAACCTGCCGCCTGTCTAAGCATTGGACCGGGCCGCACTGCGAAATAACGCCGGGTAGAAACTCGCTTTTGGGTTGGATGTTATCAGTAAAACCGGGATTCTGATAAGTAGAAGAATGTATCCATGGGCCGAAATCCGGCAGGTTAAGATCCAATGGGGAATTTTGAAGTTTATTAAATATAACGAGTTGATAGTCCAATAAAGGACAGAAAAGCAACGGGAGATTCAATCGCATCGCCCGTTGCTTTGATGCAGGTCAAAGGTTTGTTAAGATGCCAACATTTTGACGATTTCCGCCACAACTGAAGGGATCAGCAGCAGTGGCAGGATTATTTCCCATTGTTGCCAGCCGAGTGGCATAGTATTGAAAACGTTGTTCAATCCGGGAATATATACCACAGCCAACAGCAAAGCCATGGATGACAGGAAAGCAAGGTTCATATTGCGGTTCTTGAAGGCACCGATCTTGAAAAGGGGATAGTGCTCGGAGCGGGAGGTGTAAGCCCGGAACAATTCCGAGGCGGAAAGGGTCACAAAAGCCATGGTCTCTGCCATGAGATTCGAATGTGTGGGATACCATTTCAAGCCAATGAAATATGCTCCCAAGGTCGCGGATGTGATGGCAATGGTCTGGGTGAGGATGCCGACCTGCATGAAACGGTTGATAATGGGTTCATTGGGAGGCCGCGGCGGCCGGGACATGATGTCGGGGTCACCTTTCTCTGTGCCGAGTGCCAGGGCGGGTGCGCCGTCGGTGACCAGGTTCAGCCAGAGCAGTTGGATGGCTGTCAGCGGAGAGTTCTTCGTGATGAGAGTCCCCAGAAAAATGGAGAGGATCTCAGCGATGTTGCAGGATAGCAGGTAGTAGACAAATTTGCGAATGTTGCTGTAGATGACGCGCCCCTGTTCGACCGCGTCCACGATGCTGGCGTAGTTGTCGTCGGTCAGGACCATGTCGGCGGTTTCCTTGGCCACGTCGGTACCAGTGATTCCCATGGCCACGCCAATATTGGCACGTTTGATGGCGGGTGCATCATTGACACCGTCGCCAGTCATGGCGACCACTTCACCGTTGTCCTGAAGTGCATCCACAATACGCATTTTATGTTCGGGAGAGACTCGGGCGAAAACGTCCACTTGCTCAATCTCGTTCCTGAGGATGTCATCGCTCATCCGGTCCAGGTCAGATCCAGTCAGAACCTCATGACCCGGTCGCAAGAGCCCGATTGCCTGGGCAACCGCCCGGGCAGTGTTGGGATAGTCACCAGTGATCATGATCGTGCGAATGCCAGCTTGTTCGGCTTTATCCATGGCATGTTTGATTTCTTCCCGAGGTGGATCGATCATCCCAACCAGCCCGATAAAGACCAGGTCCTTTTCCAACACGTCCACTGCGACGGACCTTGCCATGGGGGCATCTTCAACCACCCGGTAAGCGAGACCCAGCACGCGCAGGGCATCCTCAGTCATGACGTCGTTGGCATCCAGAATACGCTGACGGATGGCATCGTTCATCTTCCCGGTTTCGTCATCCATCGTCTGATAGGATGTGCACAGGTCGAGGACCAGGTCGGGCGCACCTTTGACAGAGATTACGTCCCAGCCGCGTAATTTGCCGTCCTTGAACGGGGAGACGTCTTTTGGGTTTGGCTCCCGGATATCGTGAATGGTGAGCATGCGCTTGCGTTCCGCGTCAAAAGGGACCTCGTCCTGGCGTGGATAGGCTTTGCTTAAATCGACATGGTAGGCGTCTGCCTTGGCAGCTGCGATCAGCAGTGAGCCTTCGGTCGGGTCGCCCACTATCCGGTAGGATAGATCGTCGCCCTCGACCGATTCGAGTTGGGCATCGTTGTTGAGCGCACCCACCCAGAGAGCGGTCTCGACGCCCGGGTATTGATGCAGGTCGATGGTTCTGCTGCCAACCTGGAATTCACCCTTCCGGGAGTAACCCGAGCCGGTTACAGTAACGAATTGTCCATCCACCCAGACACGTGTGACAGTCATCTCGTTCTGGGTCAGGGTGCCGGTCTTATCGGAGCAGATGACGGTAGCTGAACCGAGGGTTTCCACCGAGGAGAGGCGGCGAATCAGTGCATGCCGGCGGATCATCTCGCGCATCCCCAATGCCAGGCTGATGGTAACCACGGCGGGCAGGCCTTCCGGCACGGCTGCAATGGCCAGGCTAACGGCAATAATGAAGAAATCAACCAGTTCGGTCTTGGCAGCTTTGAGGTAAGCCAGGATACCACCGCCTGCCGCCGTCAACAGCCCCAGGTTGGTATTTTCGATCACCGCAACAATGAAAACAATCCCACAGACTGCCAACGCACCCCAGCCAAGAGTCTTGCCAAGCTGGTCTAGGCGCTTTTGCAAGGGGGTTACCTCCTGGTCCACACCTTCCAGCATTCCGGCGATCAGGCCAAGCTGCGAGCGCATACCGGTCCCGATGACCACGCCATGCCCGCGTCCATAGGTAACCAACGTTCCCATGAAGGCAGTATTTTTTTGGTCACCCAACGGGATGTTTTTTTTCAATTTCATAGCGGCATTCTTCTGGGCCGGGTGTGATTCTCCAGTCAATGCGGCTTCGTCGACCTGTAAATTGACCGCTTGAAGCAGACGCAAATCTGCCGGAACGTGGTTGCCAACCTCAAGGAAGACTATGTCACCCGGAACCAGGTCACGTGAGGAAACCGTGACACGATGCCCGTCACGCAGGACACGTGCCTCAGGCGCAGCCAGTTTCTTCAAGGCCGCCAAGGCTTGCTCGGCACGTTGTTCCTGAATGATCCCCAGAAGAGCATTCAAGACAACTATTGCCATGATGGCGGAGGCGTCCACCCACTCACCGAGAAATGCTGAAACCACTGCTGCCACGATGAGCAGCATGACGATGAAATTATTGAACTGGTCCCACAGGAGTTTCAAGAAACCCGGACGGGCCGCCTCGGCCAACTGGTTAAACCCGTACTGCATCTGTCTCCGGGCAACTTCTGTATTGGTCAGCCCATTTTCGCGGACTTGGAGATTCTCAAGGACTTCATCTGCTGACAGGGCATGCCAGCTTTCGTTTTGATGCGAGGCAGGCAATTCATTCTTCTGAAAAGCGCTTTTCTTCATCAGGTGAGCATCTCCAAGCGATGATTTTGCAGAGCTGCAGGTCTGGAATTATTCACTTATTTCGATCTCAATGCGTGTACCGTTCGGAATGACAGCGTCTTTCGGGACAACGACGATGCCATCCTGGATGGTCCAGTCTGCTGTATTAATCTCTGTACCACGCGGAAATGGGCGGATGACCACGTCTGCTCCAATGCGGGCATTCTTGTCAATGATGGCACCTTCAATGTGGCAATTCGGGCCGATGCCGATGGGCGGTTGAGCAGGCTTTTCGGTAGGATAATAGTCTGCACCCATGATGATACTATCCTTGATAACTGTTCCGGTGGAGATGACGCTGCGTACGCCTATAACCGAGTGGGTAATCTCGGCTTTCTGGATTCGGCAGCCCTCTGCCAGGAGCACGTCCTTCAACACACTGTCCTCAACAGTGGAACAGGGCAGGAGACGGGAGTGTGTATAGATGGGGTTCTTTGTATCGTAAAAATTGAAGGCGGGGGTGGCAGTCGCCAGGTCCAGGTTGGTTTCGTAGAAGGAGCGGATGGTCCCTATGTCGCGCCAGTAACCGTCAAAATCATAGCCGTAGACAGAACAGTTCTTGATGGCATGTGGGATGACGTCTCCTCCAAAATCGTCCAAGCCGGGGTTATCAGTCAACAGTCCAATCAAGATTTCTGTTTTAAAAAGATAGATGCCCATTGAGCACAGAAAGGGGCGCTCTTTGTCTGGGCGGCTGACGAATTTGGACAAGGTGACGGGATCCTTGGGCTTTTCGACAAAATCAATGATTCGTCCATCTTGGCTGCGTTTGAGTATACCCAGGTTGGGAGCATCCGCACGTCTCACCGGTTGAACGGCAATGGTGATATCGGCGTCATGCTCCCAATGAAATTCAGCCATTGGGCCGTAGTCCATACGATAGAGGTGATCACCGCCCAGGATAAGCACATATTTTGTATGGGCAGAACGCAATTGGAATAACTGCTTGCGGACGGCGTCGGCGTTACCCTGGTACCAGTCAGTGGATTCAGGGGTTTGCTCGGCGGCCAGGATCTCAACAAAGCCGGTGTGGAAGCTGTCGAAGTTGTAAGTCTGGGTGATGTGGCGGTGGAGGGAATGCGAGTTGTACTGTGTCAGCACGTCAATCCGGTAGAGGCCGGAATTGATGCAATTGCTGATGGGAATATCAATAAGGCGGTATTTTCCGGCTATCGGCACGGCCGGTTTCGAGCGGAGTTTATTAAGCGGATAGAGGCGTGAACCGCGTCCACCCGCCAGGATGAGGGCCAGAATATCATTCATGCCAGCCATAGGTATTCCTCCGGTCTACACCAATAATAGGGAGTGCTTGCTCTTTATTTTATCGCACCTGTGTCAGGAAACACTAACTCTCCTGGAGAATTCTCCTGAAAAAGGGAAAGATGTGATAATGCCGGATGATTGCGCGCCTGAGTGGGGATAAAAAAATCGCAGAACCACCATTCAAGTGATTCTGCGAACACAGAAAAGCTAAATGGTCAACCGGAGATAAACTTCCGGCTTGACAGGCAGCCTGTCACGTATAAACAGTCTTACCACTCCAAAAAAGGGAACTTTTATTGATATAATGCCGAAGGTGGGAATTGAACCCACAATCCCGTAAGGGAACACGATTTTGAGTCGTGCGCGTCTGCCAGTTCCGCCACTCCGGCCAACGCCCCAGATTTTACCACAACAAAAAAGGTTAAAGATGAAACTAGGAATTATCGGCTTCCCCCAATCCGGCAAGACAACCATATTCAATGCCCTGACGCGCGGCAATGCTCCGACCACCGCTTCGGCAGGGCGCATTGAAATCCACACTGCGGTCGTGGATGTTCCCGACCCACGCGTGGATACCCTCTCGGCCATGTTCAAGCCAAGGAAGACCATCTATGCCAAAGTGACCTACGCCGATATCGCCGGATTGGATAGCGGCGCGGCCAAGTCCGGGTTCGCCGGTCCCTTACTGAACCAGCTGGCACAGATGGAGGGCCTGATCCACATTGTCCGTTGCTTCACTGATGATAATGTGCCACTCCCCTCTGGCAGTATAGACCCGGGGCGGGATATCGTCTCGATGGACGGCGAACTCCTGCTGAATGACCTGATCGCTGTCGAGCGCAAACTGGAACGCTTGGTCGAAGAACGCAAAAAAGGCGGTACGGACAAGGTGTTGAATGAGCGCCAGATGGTGTTGTTCACACGCCTGCACGAGATTCTGCTGGCGGAGAAGCCCTTGCGGGGGGTGGAAATTTCAGCCGAGGAGGAGAAATTCCTTTCCGGATTCGGGTTGTTAACGCGGAAACCCATTCTGGTGCTGCTGAATCTGGGGGAGGAGCAGGTGGTGCCCGAGGTCCAGACTGGTGCGCCGGTGGTCGCCCTGCAGGGCAAACTTGAGATGGAAATTGCCCAACTCCCATCCGACGACGCGGTTGCCTTCATGTCCGAGTATGGCATCACTGAATTGAGCCTAAACCGCATGATCAGCATTTCATACGACCTGCTTGACCAGCAGTCCTTTTTCACCGTTGGCGAAGACGAGGTGCGTGCCTGGACGACCCGTAGGCATGCCACGGCGGTTGAAGCAGCCGGCGAAATTCACACAGACCTGGCGCATGGTTTCGTGCGGGCAGAGGTGGTAGCGTACCAGGATTTGGTCGATTTGGGCGGGATGACCGAAGCCAAGGCCCGGGGTAAACTTCGGTTGGAAGGCAAGGAATACATTGTTAAGGACGGTGATATTGTTCACATCCGTTCGAGCCTGTGATCCCACAAGCAAGCAAGGAAGGAACGATAGGCAAAGGAGTAGCCCTTGATTGTCCCGTCTACGCCTTTGTTATTCTTTCTGTGATTTTTTACTCTCTCTACGCTTCGTACTCTCCTGCTTCCTCCTCCACCACTAAAACCGGCTCATCTTCCGGCTTGTGGTCCAGCATCTGCATGGACACAGCCACCACCTTGGTGTAATATTTGGTTTCGCCACTTTTATCCTCGTACTTGTCGGTTTTCAAGCGGCCTTCAAGAAAGAGCAGGCTGCCTTTGTGCAGGTACTGTGCACAGATCTCGCCCAGCCGCTCCCAGGCTTCAATGTTGACCCATTCGGTGAATTCCCTGGCTTCGCCCTTCTCGGACTTTCGTCGATTGCTGACTGCCAGGCTGAACTGGACGACCTTTTTCCCAGTAGGCGTGGAGCGGCTTTCGGGATCTTTTCCAAGACGGCCAATCAATTGGACTCGGTTTAGAGCGGGCATTTTTTATTCTCCTTTTCCCTAAAGAATTGGTCATTTGGGATTTACCCTATATGGAAACCCCCAATGATCCGAAGGCTTGGTTAATATTAGTGTAGCAAAAAAAGAAAAAATGTCAATAGGCGAAGAAGGTAATTACCATGCAGACCGTAACGACATTTCCTGAATTGCGCCTTGCGCGGCGCAGTCTCCCCGGACCGGTTGGTTTCGTTCCCACCATGGGTTACCTGCACGCCGGGCATATTTCCCTGGCCCAGCAGGCACGCGCCGAGTGCTCCAGTGTGTTTGTCAGCATCTTTGTCAACCCAACCCAGTTTGGCCCGAATGAAGATCTGGCAAAATATCCGCGTGACCTGCCGCGTGACCTGGCTCTGCTCCAGGCGGTTGGCGTGGACCTGGTCTGGACGCCCACTGCGGAGGTGATGTATCCGCCCGGTTTCCAGACCTGGGTAATGGTTGAAGCGTTGTCACGTCCGCTGGAAGGCGATGTCCGACCCGGGCATTTCCGGGGTGTGACAACGGTAGTCTCCAAGCTGTTCAACGCGGTTGGGCCGGATAAAGCCTATTTCGGCCAGAAGGATGCCCAACAGGCGGCTGTCATTCGCCGCATGACCAAGGATATGGATTTTCCCATCGAGATCGTGGTCTGTCCCACGGTGCGTGAACCGGACGGGCTTGCGATGTCCAGCCGGAACATTTATCTCAATTCCGAGGAGCGCCGGGCTGCGAGCGTGCTTTTTCGCTCCTTGAACGCAGCCAAATCCGCCTATGATTCCGGCGAACGCCGGGCCGAAAAACTTCGGTCACTTGTGCGCGGGATGGTCGCCAATGAGCCACTGGCGCATCTGCAATATGTCTCCTGCGCGGATTACGATACTTTGGAGGAATTGGATAAGGTGGAGGGGAAGACCCTGCTTTCGATGGCGGTCCAACTGGGGAAGACTCGCTTAATTGACAATTTTGTGCTTGGATAAACCAAGGGCCCGGTTCTTTTGGAAGAACAAGGCCCTTTGCAAACGGCGATTATCCGCGCAGGGCGGAAAGCAAGATACCTGGCAGGTAGCGGAAGCGTGGGTAAAGCGTGATTTTCGCGAATCCCTTCGTGGTGATGTGAGCGGACTTATTGGTGAGGAACCAGGGTGGCTTGGGCAGAAAGGCCGGGTCGCCATGCAACCAGGTGCGCGGGAACGGGTAGAAAGAACCACGCACCACTGTCCGCTCGGGCTTCTCGAACAGGAAGGAATTGCCTACAATGCCAAAACCACTCTGGATGTCAGCGGAGGTGGAACCAGGGAAGGCTCCCCAGGTGGCCTGGACAAGCAGGAAGGCAGCCGCGTTCCAGATGTTGACGCCGATCGAACCATAGCGCAAAGAGGTCAGGGCATCTTCGAAATCCGGGCCGAGCTGTTTCATAGTCCTGGGGTGAATAATGATGGTGGCGCCAAGCGTGCCATAAAGTTTCTCATTGCTGAACCGGACCGCGTTGTGCAAAAAGTCTACGGCATCCCTGCCAGGCAGGTTAATCTGGGCGAGGACCGGCGTGAATAATTCCTTCTGAAAGCAAAGTTCCCCCTGGACGTCCGGGTTGATGCCAGTAATGAGAGTTCGCGGCACATCCCCACCATATATTTCAGCCTCCGGGTGGAGTTTCACGGCCTCTTTTTGGCGTTCCGCCGCACCCGGGTAATATGCCTTGCGGGCGGGCAATTCCTGCATCAGCGTGCGGACTGCATCGAGGAACTCCTCCCGCTGCTCCCAAGTTTCGGACAGGATCAATATCTGGGAAGCCACGCAATTAAAGCCGGCATTCTGCAGCTTCATCGTTATAACGTTCTCGGCTTGATAACGGATGTCAGCCTGACTCCATTTGCCGGGGACAATGATGGTCGGGGTGACGCCACCCAGCTCGCCGGTGAAAGGCTTGTTGAGGAGCGGCTGGTTCTGACGTTTGCGCTCCGCACCTTCCGGGCCATTGCCGAACAGGATCGTCTCGTAGGTATGGACTCCTCCTGTCATGTGGATTTCTTCCACACCGGCATGGTGGACCAGGTAATTCCCCTCATCCCTGCCGCCGTATGCGAAGCGCAGGTAACCGGCCTGGACGAAAGGAGCAAAGATATCTTCAAAGATCGGCCCGAGGTAATCATTAATCGGACTCATTTTCAAGACGACCACGTGCCCCAGGCCGTACAAACGATAGAGAAGATCACGCGGCGGAATGCCGGCGACATTTCCGGCTCCGAGCACCAGGGCAACCTTACCTTCCGGGTTCTTCTGCCGGTAGAAAGCCGCCATTTTTTCGCCCAGGTTGGCTTCAGTAATACCAGGCTGCATCCAGATTTCAGCGGTGATCCCATTCATTAATAACTTGTCAAAGAGGTTGTTGGGAAAAACCCGGGCCGCCACCTGACCATTAGCGCGGGTGTGGATCTTCCTGGGCATGAGAATTTGACCCCGGTCCAGCGCGCACAAGGTGTCCATGAAGCCATTGATCCCGTCCGCCAGTGTCCATGGTCCACCGGTCCATTCCTCGCCTTCTTCGGGGGTGTTAAGCTTCATCTGTTTCCCCTGTACGGAGGCTTCCACCCAGGCCTGGCTCTTTAATGCCAAACGTCGACGAATTTCTTCAAGCAGGGCCAACTTTTTCGGGATCGGTAATCTGGCCCATTCATTTTTGTGTTCTTGAAGTACCTGAATATCTTTATCCAGTTCAAGAGTATCCATTAAAACCTTCTCCTGGTGTTCTTTCATGTTTCTTTGGGAATTACCGTAAAAGGGGGATAACTCATGGTCATTCCCAAATAACATTTTTTACAACACCACTGGATAAGGATTGGTGCGCAGGCGTTTGTGGGGAATAATCTGGAAAGGCCTGGAAGCTTTTCGGCTGGCTCGCAGATACCCTCAGGGTTTTAATAAACTTGCCAGTGCAGGACACTTTCCAGCGGTCGCTTCTCGACCGTTGGCCATTCCTCAGGCACACCGATAGGAATAAGTGTAAGCAGTCTTTTCCCTTTGGGAATGCACAGGAGTTTTTTGAACTGTTCTTCGAGAGGCAGGGTGTATCCTTCCAGCCAGCAGGAACCATAGCCCAGGGCAGTGCAGGCAATCAATATATTTTCCACCGCCGCAGAACCATCTTCCAGCCACCAGCGGGAGTACGGGTCGAGTACCACGGCGATGATCGCGGCCGCTTTATCCATCCATTGCGCAGCCACCTTGAGCTGGTTGATCATCTCACGGTTCGTGACCACAATGAAATCCCAAGGTTGGCGGTTGCTGCCGGTGGCGGCAAGCCTGCCAGCATCCACAATTTTCTCCAGGTCGAGGCGCGGGATGAGCTCGCCGGTGAACTTCCGGACACTCCTGCGTTTCTGAATGGCTTCAAATGCTTCCATCCGATCCTCCTAAAAGATCTTCTAATAGGTCAGCCCATGCCCGAACGGGAAGAGCGGATCCGGCGAATTGTAGGGCAGGTCTTCTTTTTGCTTTTTCACGGCTTCCATCGAGGAGGGCATCTCAAAGGGCAGTTTCCCGCACGGCATGCATTTCCCAAAAATGATATCCAGAACGGCTGCGTCGCTTGCTCCAAAGTCGGCCAGGAGCCCGGCACTCTTTTCGGCAATTTCGGGGATGACCGCCGGACGATCAAGGTAAATGTCCACGATGGTGGGAAGTTTATCCAGCAAAGCCAAAATGCGTTCTTTTTCCGGGCTCTTAAAGTCCAAGTCGCCGGCATGGAAGATACTTTCCAGGAAGCCCTCCCGGGTTTGGTAAGGGGCGTCGATGCGAATAATAGCCATCTCGGCTTCTTCAACACTCTTGACCACCTGACCATATTTACCGGCGGTGCCCGCTTCCAGTCCTTCCACGTAGAGGCGCGGCTTGCCCTGGAGCGGCAGGAACCTGCCCTTGTTGGTCTCGCCATTCTTAAGCAGCACGATGGACCTACGCTGGGCCAGGTCGCCTTTGGCCTGGAAGTCGGGATTGCCAACCAGCTTTACGGCAGCCTGCGGATCCACAAAAGGATTGTCGAAAAGGCCCAGCCGAAACTTATCCCGCAGAAGGTGACGAACAGACTGGTCGAGGCGCGCTTCGGGGACCTGGCCACTGCGGACAAGGGAAATGATGATCTCCGGACAGGCTTCCCCACCGAACTGGTCGACGCCGGCATCCAGGGCTTTCTTAATGCGTTCTTCGGGACTCAAGTCTTCCACCCCCCAGCACCTGGCTTCCATGATCACCTGCCCGTCCACAACCATTGGGTGGATCAGCATCCAGTCGGTGCAGACCACTCCGTCGAAGCCGTACTTCCCACGCAGCAGACCGGTGATGACATCCTTATTGAAGCCGAAGCCGACTTCCTCCACCGGCAGACCCACCGGACGGCCATAATAAGGCATGATCATGGTCGTACCAGCTTTAAAAGCGGCCTGGAAGGGGATCTGGTGGTACTCGAAATTATTTCCCGGGTAGACCTGATCCTTGCCATAGGAGAAGTGCGGATCCTCGCCGTCCTTTTGCGGACCGCCACCAGGGAAATGTTTGGTCATGCAGGCCACGCTGTGGGGCCCGAGCTTTTCACCCTGAAAGCCACGGATGTAAGCAGAAACCATTCGAGAGGAAAGACCGGCATCTTCCCCGAAGATGCCATTGATGCGCGCCCAGCGCGGCTCGGTTGCCAGGTCGGCCATCGGATGCAGGGCGGTGCGGATTCCCAAGGCAACATATTCCTGGCGGGCGATGTCGGCGAATTCCTGCACCAGTGCCGGATCACCGGTAGCGGCCAACCCAATCGGTTCGGGCCAGTGGGAGAGTTTGTTTTCGGAAAATCCAGTGGCGGGATTCTTGCTGAAGGCATGGCACGGGTCGGATGAAATCGTCACCGGGATGCCCAAGCGGGTGGACTCGGCCAGCTTTTGCAGGCGGTTGTACCACTCAGCCATTTGTTGGGGTTCAGCCAGGTTGATCACATTGAAGTGGTTCATCAAGCGCCTGATGATGAACTCGGAGGTGGGGATGGTGCTTAAGAGGTTGGGCTCTTCCAGCAGGCTGCCGTCCGGGTCCATACCGAGCATGGTGTGGAACATCATCCCGGCTTTTTCTTCCAGGGTCATCTGCGAAAGCAGGTCTGCTATGCGTTCCTGAATAGGCAGGCGGGGATCCTCGTAGGGATCGAGCCGGCCGTTCTTGTTCAGGTCACGGAAGGTGAGGCCGTCTTCGATGAGAAGGAGCCCTTGCGGCTCCGGATTGGGTACAGTCATTGATACTCCTTGTGGGTTATGAGGATAGTCGATCCAGGATTTAGGGTTGGGGGTTGGAAAAGGTGGCATTCCCGGAGGGAGAATATTCGTTCCTCAGAAAAAAACGAAAAAGGAACGAATAGGGGTTGGTAATGAATGGGGAAGGATCCTTTCTTGCATGCACAATAAAACCTGGCCGGAATAAAAGTCACTTTTTTATAATATTCAGCGGAACGAATAGATGATGCTGAATACGGAAAGCCCTTTTTGCTTGCTTGTGCAAGCGGGAAGACCTGATTCAAGATGCCTCCTAAGGTGACCATGGGCAAGGGAAGGGAACAGCATACATTGGCGAGAAGAAAGAGTAAACCATTCCCGGCAATCTCAATTATAGAACTTATGTTCGTTTTTTACAAGGGCTGGTCAGGGCAATCGTATCCTGATTTTATTCTTCGCCAGAGGCGCGTGGAATACGAAAATGCTCTCTGAAAATCATTTCGTCGGGCAGAAGAGAATCAAACCAAGATAATCTGGACACCCAATTTGGAGATGTTCAATCGAATACTGGGAGGCAGGGCATCATCCGTGATCAATCTGTGAATGACAGTCAACGGCGCGACCTGAATTCCGGCCTCCTCGCCAAAGGAGGTATGATCGGCCAAAAGGATAACTTCACGAGCCGAGTGGATCATGGCCTGTTTCATGGTTATTTCTGAAATCGTATGATGGGAAAGACCGAAATCAAGAGTTATCCCACTGACCATCAGAAATAACTTATCCGCGCGCAGCTCTTTGAGCGCTCCTTCTGCAGTCGGACCAACCATCACCTGGCTACTATATCGTAATGTTCCCCCTGTGGATATGAGGGTGATTCCTGGTGTAGGATTGATCTTATCAATAACGATAACCGAGTTGGTTATAACCGTAATATCTTTTCTTGTTTTCAGTTCCTCAGCCAGGTAGGCAGCAATGGGACCGCTGTCGACAAGCACAACATCGCCAGGCTCGACCAGAGCAACCGCCTTATTGGCTATTTGACGGCGACGAATCTCTATCTCATCGCGCACATTTTGTTCCGCGTCAATGACCTGTATGCCGATCCCATATTGTCCGGCCAAGGTTTTAACCTGGCTGGTTAAATTCTTATACCAATCGTGTTCGGTGAATGGGATGAGAAAACCTATTTGTCCGGGCAAGTTGGTGGACGAGCGTGGCAAGTCTCGTTCAGGCTTGATAGGAATATCCAGATGCTCTCGGGCATATTCCCAGTTTAATTCCCAGCCATTGGAAGTGAAAGAATAGTAGTCTGTCAATGTTTTGGAATTCAAAATAACGTGGGGCGTTATATACTTCATAGGCAGTGGCTTATGATTATAAGCAGCTATGGCGGCCTCAACGCATGTAAAGCTGACTATTTCAGGAAACATCGCCAGCCCAACTTTGCAATAAGTGCCCTCTTTAATAATTCATTTTTTAGGGCGTCCCCTTCGAGACCAAAGGGGATGACGTTCATGCGGTCCGAGGGGATCTTCAGGTCATGGCAGGCGCTCATCGCGCCCTTGGCAGTCGTATCATTAATCGCGAAAATCAAGTTGATCTGCGGGTAAACAGTCAACGCATCGTAGGCAAGTTGATATGCCATCGTATAGCGTGATTGTGCGTTGATGGATAATACCACTTCCGATTGGCAAGCATCTTTTAGTCCCTCTATAAATCCCCGACTGCGGTTCTGGGTATTCGGTTGATGAAAAGTCAAGTCGAGCAAGTAAGCCTTTTCAACACCCAGTTCCGTCAAGTGATGTCCCACCCAAGAACCGAGGTCTTTGCCCGCCTGATAATTATCCACCGCCACCGAAGTGAGTTGATTAGGCATTTCAATTGATTCGGCTATGATGGGAATTTTTTTCTTGCTGGCGCGGTCAATTAATAAACCATCATAATATGGGTTTACCGATGTGGCGATTAATACATCCACCTGGTCAACCAGGAGCGCCTCTTTCTGGTCCAATCCCACCACGCTGGTTCCATTTTCATTTGCCGGTGCAGCACGGAATGAAGCTGCTCCGCCATAGGTTCGCAGGATACGTTTTTGGACATCCAACTGTTCGAGGTCGCGGCGAATGGTCATTTCTGAGACGCCACAAAGCCGGCTCAATTCATTTACTGACAAGAACCCTCTTTTATCCACCAGGGAAATGATATGTTCCAAGCGCAGATTGGTTTTCACGCGTTATCCTTTTCGATGGAGATATTCTGGACTAGCACCATTATACCCCAATATATGTTCTAAGTCAATCAATTTATTCGAACTATCACATTTTCGCTTGACTATTGTGCGACCTTGTGATATTATTTTATCGAACTTAGCGAGTTAGAACATCTTTTTGTGTTCGAAGGACGCCGACGGTATTACTTTAACAATGAACGTTCAAATATGTTCGATCTGTACCAGTAATACCGATAATCCGGCCGATCCCCTACCCTTGAATTCACCCGTTGGTTTATCTCAAGGAACTACTTACCGGAAAGGAGGAGGAATTAACTGAAGAATATTCAAAAGTCTGTAGAAGAGATTGCTCAATTAGATTATCCCATTTCCTCAATTTCCTAGAAGGAGAAGAATATGTTTAAAAAGCAAGTACTCGTGTTCTTTAGCCTGGTGATGGTCTTTGCCATGCTAATGAGTTCATGCGGCTCACCTGCTACAACCACTGCCGCTCCTGCGATTGCTGCCCCGGCTACCGCTGCTCCGGCTACAACTGCCCCCGCAGGGAAAGTATGGAAAATTGGTTTCCTGGCCGGAACCGTAGATCCTTTCTATACCACAATGCAGCGCGGAGCCGCCCAAGCGGCAGCTGATCTGGGAGTAGACCTGATTACACAGGTCCCGCAGACCTGGAACGTTACGGCCCAGACGCCCATACTGGACGCCATGGTGGCCCGCGGCGATCTGGACTTCCTGTTCCTGGCGCCGGTTGACAGCCAGGCCATGATCGCTCCACTCCAGAAAGCCAGTGACGCTGGCCTGCCCATCATCACTGTAGACACGTACATCGGCGATGGCGATTATGCAAACGGACCGGTGAAATTCCCGCTGTCCTTCATTGCCTCCGACAACTACCTGGGTGGACAGATCGCCTGTCGTTCCCTGGCAGACGCGCTCAACAAGACCGGCAAGATCTACATCCAGAACGTCACCCCCGGCATCTCCTCGACGGATGCACGCGAGAAGGGCTGCAAGGATGTCCTGCAGGCTGAGTATCCAAACGTGACCATGGTGGGGGTGGATTACAACGGTGACGATGCAACCAAGGCCCAGGCACAGGTGCAGGCTGAACTCCAGAAGTATCCGGATCTGGGCGGTATCTTTGGGACGAACGTGTTCAGCGCCCAGGGTGCCGGAACTGTGGTTAAGAACCAGGGCCTGAGCGGCAAGGTCAAGGTGGTGGCCTTTGATGCTACAAAGGATGCCATCAACATGCTGAGCGATGGTACGATTGACATGGTGATCGCCCAGAAACCCTCCGACATGGGCTACCTGGCGGTCGAAATGGCAGTGGCTTACCTGAACGGTGTGACCAGCATTCCCAAGCACATCCCGACCGGATATGCTGTCATCACGAAAGCCAACATGACCGACCCGAATGTCTCGCAGTTCTTTTATCAGGACTTCAGCGGGACCCTACCGCGCAAGACTGGTGGAGTAAAACTCGGGTTCCTGGCCGGTACTGTAGACCCCTTCTATACCACCATGCAGCGCGGCGCCCAAGCAGCGACGGATGCGTTCGGAGCCAACCTAGTCGTACAGGTCCCGCAGACCTGGAACGTTACGGCCCAGACACCCATGCTGGACGCCATGGTAGCCCGCGGCGATCTGAAGTTCCTGTTCCTGGCGCCGGTTGACAGCCAGGCCATGATCGCTCCGCTGCAGGCAGCCAATGCCGCCGGCCTGCCTCTGCTGACGGTCGACACATTCATTGGCGACGGCGATTATGCAAACGGACCGGTGAAGTTCCCGATTTCCTTCATCGCCTCCGACAACTACCTGGGTGGACAGATCGCCTGCCGCGCCCTGGCGGACGCACTCAACAAGACCGGCAAGATCTACATCCAGAACGTCACCCCCGGCATCTCCTCGACGGATTCACGCGAGAAGGGCTGCAAGGATGTCCTGCAGGCTGAGTATCCAAACGTGACCATGGTGGGGGTGGATTACAACGGTGACGATGCAACCAAGGCCCAGGCACAGGTGCAGGCTGAACTCCAGAAGTATCCGGATCTGGGCGGTATCTTTGGGACGAACGTGTTCAGCGCCCAGGGTGCCGGAACTGTGGTTAAGAACCAGGGCCTGAGCGGCAAGGTCAAGGTGGTGGCCTTTGATGCTACAAAGGATGCCATCAACATGCTGAGTGACGGCACAGTTGACATGGTGATCGCCCAGAAACCCGGTGATATGGGCTTCTTCGCAGTCGAAATGGCGATGGCCTATTTGGACGGTGTGACCAGCATTCCCAAGCACATCCCGACCGGATACGCTGTCATCACGAAAGCCAACATGACCGACCCGAACATTATGAAATTCTTCTACAAATAAACCTTCGGGTAAGTGATCCAGGGGGGCAATGCCCCCCTGGATCCACCCTGGCATCGAGAATACTGCCACAAACCCGTCTTTGCCCGGGGAAAAATTTTTTTATTAACCTGTTCGAAGCCATTATTGCTTGTTTATTTATCCGACTCCCATTAAAATAATCTTAAAAATTTTTATCGACGACCATCCGGCACCGTTGAATTTATTCCCGAACCTGCCTAGAGTCCAAACCGCCCATATAGGAAATTTGACTTGTAGCTGGAAGCTTACAAATTTTCACTTTCGGTAACGATTTTCAGAATACCTGGAGAGCCACATGACCACAGAAGAACAATCAATATCCCCGGTTGCAAAGAAAACCCGGGCTGAAAGGTTGAGTACCATTCGCAAGATCTGGCCATGGTTCTTTCTTATTTTGATGGTGATCGTTTTTGCTATCGTTTCCAAAACGACCAATGATGTGAATTTCATCACCTATCGCAGCGTTCAAGGGATCCTGGTATATGCAACCCAAATCCTTTTGATCGGATTGGCGGAAACGATCATCATCATCAGTGGCAATGGGGGGGTTGACCTGTCTGTTCACTATACACTTGGTTTTTCGGCAGTGGTTGCAGCGTTCATCATGCGGGCCATGTTTGCCGCTCACCTCACGCCTATCCTGACCATCGCAGTCGGCTTTTCTGGTGGTATCCTGGTCAGTATCATCCCGGGGTGGATCAACGGGACGATGGTATCGAAAATAAAGGTTCCGCCTTTTATCAGTACCCTCGGCATGGGCTATGTTGTGTATGGGATCGCATTGCTCATCTCGCGTGGCCAGGCGATTGCCGATCAGCCCGATTATCTGGCCCAGATCGGGAACGGCAATTTGTTGTACTACTGGCCAAAGCATGGATTCACCTGGTTCAATATTCCCGCCGCGGCGAGTCAGGCAGATTTTCAGCATATCATCCCACTCATCCCCAACGTTGTTGCCATCACGCTGGTTGTGACGATTCTGATCTGGTTTATTCTGGCGAAGACCCAATTTGGCCAGCATATCTATGCCATCGGCGGCAATATTCAGGCCTCCATCCGGTCCGGTATTCCGGTGGCGAGCACACAGACGCGTGCCTACACACTGGCGGCCGTGCTGGCGGGGATTGCCGGTGTCATCTGGGCTTCCCGTTTCACCAGCGGTGCAGCGAACGCAGGCGAACCGACCTTGCTTTTTGCCATCGCGGCGGTTGTGATCGGGGGGACGAGCATGTTCGGTGGTGAGGGGACAGTCATCGGGACGATCATTGGAGCTCTGATCATTGCCACCATCCAGTATGGCCTAGTCATTCTCGGGCAGCAGCCCTACTGGCAGTATGTCACGGTGGGTGTGGTGGTGATCATCGCCGTAATCGTCGATCAGGTAGGCCGGAGAATGGAACATGACTAAGAATAGAGAAGATCAGGTAATCATGGAACCCTTATTACGTGCAGTCAACCTTACCAAACGTTTTGGCGGATTGGTCGCAGTCGATGGTGTGAGTTTTGACGTATACCCCGGCGAGGTGATCGGCCTGGTCGGCGACAACGGGGCGGGCAAATCCACCTTTATTAAAATGATTTCGGGGGTATACCAACCGGATAGTGGTGAAATCTATTTCGATGGGAAGAAGGTCAATTTCATCGACCCACGGGATGCCCGTGACATGGGGATTGAGACCATTTACCAGGATTTGGCACTGGCCGAGAACCTGGATGTAGGTTCGAACATTTTCCTGGGTCGCGAAATGAAAAGGCGTTTTATTTCTGAGAAGCTCAGCCAGATCATATTCAGTATCGTTTTTGCTTTACCTCTCGGCGTTTTAATGGCATGGGCTAGCTTACAATTCGGAAAATTTCCTGGCCTGACACTCGGGTTGGTATTTGGTCTGGCATGCGGCGCGGTGCTCGGCTGGCTATTTGGGTCAGTCACCCAGCTCATGGATCGCCCAAAAATGATTGGCGAATTGGCCAAGGCCTTGAAGCGATTGGATATAGAGATCCCTTCATTTACACAGCAGGTCCGCAACTTGTCAGGTGGGCAGCGCCAGTCAGTCGCGATCGCCCGCTCAATCTACTGGAATGCCAGGGTGATGATCATGGACGAACCGACCGCCGCCCTGGGCGTCTCCGAACAGCGCAAAGTGCTGACCCTGGTGCGCACCCTGGCAGACCAGGGTGTACCTGTCATTATCATCAGCCACAACATGCAAGATGTCTTTGCGGTCGCAGACCGGATTGTCATCATGCGCCGGGGCAAGAAAGTCGGCGAAGAGGTTGCCGCCGAGACTACAACGGATAAAATCGTTAGTTTGATGGTGGGAGCAGAAACCGTCCATAAGATGGGTGTAATCCCCAAGGCTATTGAAAGTAATAGCGCTGCAGCCGGGGCCTGATGGATTTTCTATAGAGAGCTGGATAGAATAAAGAGACAAAGGGTCTGCGGCAATGGTGTTGCTGCAAATCCCTACCATAATTTGTGATCGGATAATCCCTATGAAACGTTCAGAGATCAATGCAATCATGCAAAAAGCGGATGGTTTTATGCAAAGCCGCGGTTTTTACCTGCCCCCTTTCGCTTATTGGACACCGGATGCCTGGATGAAGAAAGGACCGGAGGTGAGCGAGATCGTCGAAAATAAACTCGGCTGGGATATTACCGACTTCGGCAAGGGGGACTTCAATGCCTTCGGTTTGTTCCTATTCACCATTCGTAATGGCAATAACCAGGACCGGCAAGCAATGAAAGGCAAACTTTACGCCGAGAAGATTATGATTGTGGAGAACGGCCAGGTCACGCCCATGCATTTCCATTGGAACAAGATGGAAGACATCATCAACCGGGGCGGTGGAGATCTGCTGATCCAACTTTACAACGCCACAGCCGACGAACAACTCGACGAGGAGAAAGAGGTGCGCGTATCGGTTGACGGCTCGCGACATACGCTTGAGGCCGGCGATACAATCCGGCTCACTCCCGGGGAAAGCATAACACTCGAACAGCACTGTTACCACAAGTTTTGGGGCGAGGGACGCGTCCTGGTTGGCGAGGTCTCGTTGGTCAACGACGACCAGCGTGACAATCGTTTTTACGAGCCAATTGGCCGCTTCCCTGAAATCGATGAAGACGTGCCACCGCTCTACCTGCTGTGTAACGACTACGACCTATACTATAAGAAAAAGAGCCCTTAGAGAAGTTGGTTTTTTCGAGCCTGGGAGAAATGCGCAATGCAGCGGTTATATGGAGGTATTGAAGCCGGAGGCACCAAGTTCGTCTGCATGGTCGCGGCCGGTCCAGACCAAGTGGTACAGGAGAAACGTTTCCCCACCACCCACCCTGACGAAACCATCCGCCAGGCAAATTTGTTTTTCGCCCCCTACGCCCAGCGGGGGGAACTGGTTTCCGTGGGAATCGCTTCCTTCGGCCCGCTGAATCTCGACACCGCCTCCCCAACTTACGGTTACATCACCACCACACCCAAAACCGACTGGAATTATGTGGATCTACACGGCTGTGTTGCACGGGCGCTTGATCTGCCGGTTGCTTTCGATACGGATGTCAATGCGGCGGCTTTTGGCGAACACTACTGGACTCCGGGAAATAACTTACTCGACCCCTTTGTCTATGTAACAGTGGGGACCGGAATAGGGATGGGAGTCTTGGCCAATGGCAGGCCTGTGCACGGGCTGGTCCACACCGAAGCCGGTCACTTCGCCATTCCTCACGACCGGCAAAAAGATCCGTTCCCGGGAATCTGTCCATATCATGGCGACTGTCTGGAGGGACTGGCGTCGGGTACGGCGATCAATAGCCGCTGGGGTAAGAATGCGGAGTTCCTGCCGGATTCCCATCCGGCCTGGGAACTGGAAGCGGAGTACATTGCCCTAGCATTGATAAACCTGATCTATGCCTGTTCCCCCCAGCGGATCGTATTGGGCGGCGGCGTTTCCCAACATGCCGGTCTGCACGCGGCTGTGCGCCGCAAGGTGCAGGAAGGTTTGAATGGCTATATTCAATCGCCAATTCTACTGAATGCCATTGAGGAATATATCGTACCGCCCTCCCTAGGGAATTGATCAGGAGTACTGGGGGCTATCGCGATGGCGATTGATCTGGTGAAAACGTAAAATGGAATAGAGCCAAATTTCCATCTGCTATACAAATTTAATGGGGGGAGGCGTTCACGAGGCAGCGCTCAAATCTGCTCGAAACGGTCGACCGGGATGACGAAGATGGTGGCACGTTTTCCACCCTCGACGGCGGGCGTGCAGGTCTGGTGCAGGACCCGAATGGCGGCATCCACCTGCTCGGCTTCAACGCCAATCAAGAGGGTTGTCATACCGCGCCGCAACAACCCCCCGGTGGAAGCGACACGCGTGACGCGGAAATCGGCGGATGTCAATCCCTGGGTGACGGAATCAGAGTCGGAATCGCGGACTATGGCAAAGATGAGTTTCATGGCTATATCTCCTCGTAGCGTTCCACCGGCACGGCAAACACGGTAGCCCCACCCACGGTAATTGGCACCGGGGTCGGGAGCGGCAGAGGTGTGCCCTCCATCGGGACGGCCAAATACTCCAAACGCTGGCGACAGGATTTTCGCAAGGCAGTTAACGCAGCCTCTTCCATCCCCTCAGGCAGGCCAATGAACAGGGTGGCATTGCGCCGGCCCAGGAAGCCTCCCACGCTAGCCAGATGAATAACAGGCACAGCCAGCAAAGCCAGGGCACGCTCGGCCACATCCACGTCCTGTTCCTGGACGATGGCCGTCATCAGATAACGGATAGGGGGACGTTCCATCGCGGCTCCTTTCAATTCAATCAGCAGACACGACTGCTTCGGTCGGGTCAGGCAGGGTAAGCGTCTGCCCATCCGGGAAGACAACCACCGTCTGCCCAGCCTGGCGCGTCACCGTCAGACCCCTATATTTTACCGTAATTGGCCAGGGAAACGGGTTCTTTCCGGTTAAAGTAAGTCGTCTGGGGGATTGGATGGATACTCCCAGCACATCCAGGAATAATCCGAGCGGCGCAAGCCCCTGGAGCGGATTGCGTTCCCCGATTCCGATGCCCGTCTCGGCGTGGTAGGCCCGGAAGAAAGCGTGCTGGTTTCTTAGATTTTGGATGACAGCGGCCATCAGTCGCGCGGTCAATTGTGCGGCTTCCTCCCGCAGACCATAAGCCAGAAGTCCTTCGCCGATTAGAGCGTTCCAAGGGAGATGGACAGCCTGACAGGTTGAATCCATGGCCCGGTCTGTCGTGGATTGGCGTGTAACGGAAACGCCAGAAGGGCAGGCCGGGATGCCAAAGGGTCTTCCAAAGCGGGCAGGCGCAAACAGAGTCTTGCGGAGGAGAACCTGGAGGCGTGAAAAAGGAGGAATGCCAGCCCACAGCGGAAGAAAAAGACCAATGTCCTCTTTGGATAAATCCATGATCTGAATAGATACCTGGTCACGCCCCTCCAGGCCGGATATCTCAACTGACTCCAGCCGGGTATACAGTTGGCGACTTGTGGAAACTGCCAGTCCCGGCCCCCACTGGAAATCCATGCGCTCCAGGCATTCAGAGCTGGGGGTATCGCCGTCCTGACCATGCAGAGTGATCTGAGGGCGACGGGTGGTTTCGCTCTTGAGATTAATTCGCACGAGCAGGCGCACGCGTTGCTGGAAGGATTGGCCCAGCGTGAGTTTCCCATTGCCACGCAGCCTGCCAAGGGTTTTCCCAGCCGGGCAGTCGTGGGTAACGCGGTCGCGGTTGTGATAGAGAACGGCGGAGGCATTCCAGCAGGTTTCCGTCATGAGGCGCAGTTCCCCGGATTTCAATTCCAAGCGCTGGCGCTCCTGCGGTTGCTCCAGCACCTCGGCAATATGGTCCAGGGAAAGGATTTCCTGGTAGAGCATCGCCGAAAGGGCCGGGGTTTCCACAGCCGAGATCCCGGCACCCTGTCCACCGCTTTGCCAAACGGTGAAAGCCGGGTTATCTTCGAGACCGGTCTGCAGAGGGTGATCCCATTCAGGGAAGCCGTCCAGGTCGCGGTCGTGTACTCCAGCGAACCAGCACTGGATGAAAGCCTGCAGTCCAGGCTGGGTTTCCCGCAGGAAATCCGTGTCGAGAGTGCGCTGGTACGTCAACCAGGCCAGGCTGGCGAGAAGCGGGGCAGCCAGCCAGCGCCCGCGCTGACCGGCCAGGCCGGGCTTCCAATCCACGGTGCCGTCTTCCAATTGCACGGACAGGAAGTTGCGTACCAGACCGGCAGCCATTTCCGGTGCGCCGGGCAGGAGACTTGCAATATAGTTGGCTTCAAGGGGCGGTTGTCCGTTCCAAAGGGGAGAGTAATCGCTGCCATCTCCACGCGGGGAGTATCCAAGATCAGGCTGACGGGCAAGGACGAAACTTGGGCAGGGGAGGTGTTTACCAGGGCCAAAGAACAGGCTGAAAGCGCTCTTCTGGGTGAGTGCAAAGGCAGCATCCCAATCCGGGTCGCCGGTGTAAACATCGACGGTCTGGGAAGCATTGATCCTTTCGATCCTGGCCAGTTCCGCCTCCCAAGGACGAGCCGCCGTGCGACGGGCCAGTTCGAGGGAAGTTGATGGACTGGCGAGTGCGGCCTGGACCCAGGTAAGGCAGCGCGAACTGCCGGGGGCGAGAGCCAGGTCGAGGGACAGGGACGAATACGGACCGGGTCCCGGCTGGGGTCCGCCGGTAAGGAAGATGACCGGAGCGAGGTCCGAGGTGCGCCCAGCCAGAACGTTAACCGATTGCATGGACGTGGGGACGAGGTTTTGCCCCTGCAGCGGGGCAAGTTGCCCGCAGAGTTCCAACATAAGTGGGAGCGGCTCAACGGCGTGGTTGATGACCGTGAAACGCCCGGCAGTTGTTTGTGAATCCGGTGCCCAATATTCAGCTACGATATCCAGGCCGGCGAAGGGTGAGAAATCGAGCAGGAGGAAGTTGGGATAAAAAGCTCGCAAACGCGGCGGGTGGAGAAAGAGAGACGGGTCGGTAACCGCCTGGCTGCCCAGGGTGAAGCGTGGAAAAAGGCGCATAAGGCGGGCGCGCAAGCCGTACGTGGTACGCAGAGCCAGTGCCGGTGGGTCACCCGCGCTGATTTCGAGCTCCCAGATCTGATCGTTGACGTAATCGGTGGTACACAGGCGAAAATCCGCAGCCAGGGTGAGGAACAGTGGATCACCTGGAACAAGATTCCATTCGCGCATGTGTACAGTATACGGGGGTTTGGGCCGAAGGTCAAAGGTTTTGTGCTAGAATCCTTGAGCACCCCTGGCTGTCGATTAGGGGATTGCTCCCTACGGTTGTGAAATTGTCCCGCCGCCGGAAAAACATCGCCGGTTTGCAATGTCACTAATTATTTGAGGAATTATGCCGTCTCCCGAAGATCCACGAGAAAAGTTTCGCCGGCTGGTGGACTCCGAAGCTGATACCCAGGCTGAACCACCTTTAGAGGAGGCTGCAGAGGAAAAGAGCACGCCGGTCGTCCGCCACCCAGCAATCGACGAGAACGGGATGGCACTGCCGCGGCATGTGGACGAGATAGACATTGGTGCCACGCGCGTTACTCTGTCTGCGTTTGAGCATACACCCACTGGGGGCATACGCCGGCCCGTACCGCACAAGGGAGGTTCAAAGCCCCGCCGGCGACCAATCAACTGGCCGAAAGCGAGTGGCTGTTTCCTGCGGGGACTGATCATCTTCATTTTCATTGTTGTAGCGGTGGGGCTGATCCTGACTGCGGCCGGTATTTATGAGTATTACTCCATCGCCGCCGGCCTGCCCAGCGTGAGCGATTTGCAACAGCGGGCTTCACAATTCGAGACAACCCGCATCCTCGACCGGAACGGAGATCTCTTATATGAAATCATTGATCCCCAGGCCGGACGGCGAACGTACGTCCCTTTGAACGAAATCTCCCCCGACCTGGTGGCGGCGACCATTGCCACCGAAGACAAGGATTATTACTCGCACGGCGGGTTTGATCCCCTGGCAATTGTGCGAGCCTTCTGGCAAAATATAACCAGCGGCGAAACCGTCTCCGGCGCCTCGACGATCACCCAGCAATTGGCGCGTGCCCTGCTCTTCACGCCCGAGGAACGCGGCCAGCGGACATACTTGCGCAAGGTACGCGAGGCCATCCTGGCGGCCGAAATTGAACGCCGCTACAGCAAGGATGAGATCCTGGAATTGTATCTGAACGAAATCTATTATGGCAACCTGGCCTATGGTGTAGAAGCAGCCGCCGAGACATATTTCGACAAGAGCGCCAGTCAATTAACCCTGGGTGAAGCGGCTTTCCTGGCGGGCCTGCCGCAGACACCATCCGTGTATGATATCTATACCAATCGGGATCCAACCCTGGCACGTTTCCAGGTCGTTGTGGCGGCAATGCTTTCCCTGAGTACTGAGCGTAATTGCATTTATGTAAGTAATTCCCCCCAGACTGTGTGCGTGGACGGCGCGGCTGCGGCAAATGCCATCCAGGAGATCCAGAGCCAGACCTTCAACCCGCCGACGATCAACATGCGTTACCCTCATTGGGTGGAGTATATCCGCGCTCAACTCGAATCCATCTTTGACCCACAGACAATATATCGCTCCGGCTTTACTGTCTATACCACGCTTGACCCGGACATGCAGGATTCCGCCCAGCAAATCGTCACGACCCAGGTCAACGCGTTGGCCGATAAACATGTTACCGATGGAGCCCTGGTGGCAATCCAACCGTCCACCGGGGAAATTCTTGCAATGGTCGGTTCCCCCGATTTCAATAACGTTGCCAATGCCGGGCAGATCAACATGGCGGTCAGTCCTACGCGGCAGCCAGGATCCTCCATCAAACCTTTCACCTACCTGGCTGCTTTCGAGAAAGGCTGGACTCCCGCCACCCTGATCTGGGATGTACCTTCAGAATTTACCCCCTCCGGCCTGCCCAACGACCCAAACCCGAAATATATTCCGAACAATTTCGACCACAGTTTCCATGGTCCGGTCACCGTCCGCACGGCATTGGCGAATTCATACAATATCCCGGCAGTCAAAACGCTTCAATTTGTTGGGGTATATGGGGATGGCGGTTTGATCGCAATGGCCAAACGTGTGGGGATCACCAGCCTGACACGAAACGACTACGGCTTGTCGCTCACGTTGGGGGGTGGAGAAGTGAGCCTGCTGGATATGACGGGTGGGTATGCAGTCATCGCGAATGGCGGGATCAAGGTGCCCCCGGTGGCAATCTTGAAGATCGTGGATTTTAAGGGAAATGTGGTCTACCAGTACCAGCCACCCGCCGGCGAGCGGGTCCTGCGCCCCGAGCATGCATTCCTGATGTTTTCCATCCTTTCAGACAACGCCGCGCGTGTCCCGGCCTATGGAACGAACTCGGTTCTGAACCTGCCGTTCCAAGTGGCCGTCAAGACCGGTACCTCCAACGATTCGCGCGATAACTGGACGCTCGGTTTCACCCCAGACCTGGCAGTAGGTGTCTGGGTGGGGAACGCGGATTACACCCCCATGCTCAACACCACTGGTGTGACCGGCGCTGGACCCATTTGGGCACAGTTCATGACTAATGCCATCCAACACCTGACCGGCGGAAACCCAACGCCCTTCGTCGTGCCCAGCGGGATCGTGCAACGTACCATCTGCAGCGTCTCCGGTACCCAGCCATCCAAGTGGTGTCCCAGCCAGCGTCAGGAATATTTTGCCGCTGACCAGTTGCCCCTGCCTCCCGAAGATGATTTGTGGTCCGAGGTGCAGTACGATACCTGGACGGGCCTGCTGGCCTCCCCGGAATGTACCAGCGATTTCGTTGATACCCGCCTGGCGATTAATGTGACCGAGGAGTGGGCACGCGATTGGATCCGCCAGGACCAACCCGGCCAACAATGGGCGCGTGATATGGGTTTCAATAATATTTTCTTCGTCCCTGACCGGAATTGCAATGCCAGTGACCCGCGCCCGATATTACAGTTTATCGGCCTGCAAGATGGACAGACGATCACGCAATCCTTACTGGACATTAACATTGTTGCCAATGCCAGCGCAGGTTTCCGTTCATGGCGGTTGGATTGGAGCACGAGCCAGAACCCGGGCAATTGGATCACACTGACAGGTAATATAAATACACCTGTCACAGTACCGTCCAACGTGTATACCTGGAATCTGACCGGGATGCCCAACGGCCAGATCAACCTGCGCCTGTACATGCAAGGCCAGGGGAGTGACTACGCGGATCAGAATATCCACCTGAATTTAATCATCCCGACTCCAACCCCCACACCAACTTCGACCCCCACACCAACTTCGACCCCCACGCCAACATCGACCCCCTCGCCGACCCCCACCATTACTCCCACACCGATACCGTCGGATACTGCCACGGAACCTCCCGTTCCAACGGATACGACAAGTCTTGAGGAAATACCGACTCAGTAAGAGGTAGCATCCGACTCATTGGAGATGCTACTTTTAGGGTGAACCAGCCGGGCGCCAGGCCGGATCAAAGTCCATTGTCCCCGAATTTCCACCGGGCAGGCTGGTGGGCAGGCTGCCACTCGCATTTTTGACAATGTAGATATGATAGCTGGTGCTATCTGCCCGGGTGGTATCGATGCTTTCATAAACCACCCAGAGCCCATCCGGCGAGAAGCTGCCGTGGTTGGCATATGTGCCACTACGCCAATGAACTGCCTGAGCAGTTTGAAGATTCCCGTAATCGAAGACCATCAACCAGCCAAGTGCTTGCGGACCAGTTGTTTCATTGAACAAAATGGTCCTGCCATCGGTCGACCAAAATGGCAGGAAGTCCCAATAGGTGGCGCCTCTGTGTATCAACAATGTCTGGTTCTGACCCAGGTCGCTCATGATCCAGATTTGAAGAGAATTTGTAAGGGGACTGTGTCCGGTATAGACGATTTGTTTCCCATCCGGTGACCAGGCAGGCTGGCGAGCCCAATCTGGCATGCGAACATCGGTGGAGGTTTCCGTAAGGGGATAGACAATGTAACCGTTCAAATTCATAACGTAAATTTGAGAAAGACCATTCGTCAAGGATGCATAAGCGATGCGTGTCCCATCTGGCGACCAGGCTGGGTCAAAACCACCGTTTTCCATGGAGGGAAGTTCCGTGAGCCCACCACCATCAACATTGATTACATACAACTTCGCACCCGGATGATCGTTCTGCCGGGCCGGGCAGGGGGAGATAAAGACAATATGTAAACCATTTGGAGACCAGGCCGGTTGGCACGCGCCGCCGGTCATATTCGTGATCTGTTGCAATCCGGTGCCATCCGAGTGGTAAATAAAAATTTGCGGTATGCCTGTACGGTCAGATGCGAACGCTATCTGGCTATATCCGCCTCCAAGCAAGGTCGCGGTTGGCTCCAGTGTTTGAGTGAGGGTGGGTGTAATGGATGTGAGGAAAGTCGGTACCAACGTTTTAGTGGATGTTGAGGTTTCCACAAGGGTGGAAGTGGCTGTCATTTTAAGGACCGGTAAAGGATTGGCAGTAACCACGCCGGTCTCGGTTGCTGTTGGTGGTCGAAGTGTTGGAGGAGCCAGCAACGCCAAGGTCCCTTTTGAAACCGGTGACCACAAGAAAATGGCCGAGAGCAGCAAAGCCAGAATTATAAGCAAGAGAATGGAAAAGAATATCCAAAAACCGTTGCCCCGCCTCGCCTGCTTGCGGGGTTTTGAAGGCGGACGGGATGACGGCGGGGTACCTTCAACGGGTGGCATCTCTTGAGCGAGTTCCTCGTTCTCATTAATTCCTCCGGCCTGCGGGGAAGGGCCGATGATGATTTCCCCCTCCAGGTGCTGCGTTTTGACGTTGGAAATAGCCAGTGCCTGTTTAAATTCTTCTGCTGACTGGAAACGGTCATCGGGACGGACAGCCATGGCCTTTTCGATGGCATTAGCCAACTTGCGCGAGACCTTCGGGTTGCGCTTGCGCAGAGGAGTCAATTCAACGTTGTCCATTGCGCGCGCAAGGCCGTCTTCGGGAATAATACCAGTCAGGGCGGCGTAAAGGGTAGCACCAAGAGAATAAATATCCGTGCGCGGGTCGGTGCGCGCTGTGCCATATTGCTCGGGGGGGGAATAACCGGGAGTCATGGCACGCGCTCCCGTGGTGGTCGCCTGGCTGCCTTTGACCAGTTTTGCCAGACCGAAATCCACCAGGTAAATGTGGCCATCCGAAGTAATTCGGACATTGCCGGGTTTTACGTCGCGGTGGATGATGCAAGGTTTGCGTGTGTGCAAATATTGCAGGGCGTCGCACATGGCTGCGCCGATCAGGATGGCCTCTTCCTCAGAGATGGAGCCGAGGCGCTCCATACGCTGGCGCAAGTCTTCCCCCTCGATATAATCCATGATCAGATACTGACCCTGGTCGCCGATGACGAAATGATCGGTTACACGTGGCAGGTTTGGATGACGCAAATTGGCCAGGATAACCGCTTCGAGACGGAACTGGCGGGAATATTCGTCGCTGGTAAAAAGGTTCTCTTTGACCGCCACGTCCATGCCGAGGTTCTCGTCCACGGCGCGATAAACTGATCCCATGCCCCCCTGTCCAAGGATTTCGACAATCCGGTAGCGTTTGTGCAACAATGCACCGCGATCGAGAGTTGTACCCATGCCCATTCGATTATATCAGAAGCAAAATCCTACCCCACCCATCGTAAAGTCTGTATTTTGGCTTCAGTGTTATGATGAAAAAATAGGTGGTGTTGGGCAAACGAAAATTAATTAAGCGCCTTGGCCAGTTTCACTCGGATAAATGTCCATGGCGCCCCACCAGTCACCCAGAAACCGATCAGCGTGTAGCGCAGATAGCGGAGGAAATAATCCAGAGCGGTATCCCCATCGGGAAAGATGAATTTTAATCCGTATCGGATGATAAGAACACCGGCCACGCCAAGCAGATAACGTAAGACGAGTTTCCACCATAGACCTTTGGTCTGGAAGCCTCCTTGACCTGCCAGCCAGACCAGACCAACCAACATACCAAAGAATGTCCCGGCGCACGTAGCGGCATCCTGTAATGACAGGGCTTGCGTTGCGTACATCCCCCAATCCTGCGGAGGTTGCCAGTGTGTGACTTTCAGCCAGATAAAGGGGATCAGAGGCAACAGGAATGCCACCACCGAGGCCAGAAAGGCGGCGAGCACCTGCCAGCCAGCACTGTGCTTTTTTACCCAGGCAATCACCGGTTCCCAAAAGCGCAGCGTCAGCCATAGGATCAGACCACCGATCAGCCAGCCGAGCAGTACATCGTGTGGAAAATGAACCCCAAGGAAAAGTCGCGAAATTCCAATCAATAGAATGAGGAGACCTGCCACCAGCCAGCCCCACCATTTTCTCAAGTAAGCCGCCAGGAGACCCCATACCACAGCCGCACTTTGAGCGTGACCAGATGGAACTCCAAAGGATGTCTCGGTGGCCAGGTCACGCACACTTGGACTGTACCAGTATGGACGTGGGCCATGAAACGCCAGTTTTAAGGCTGAATTGATGTTGGCGCTGAGCAATAAAATGAGGGCCACGCGGATGCCCAACAGACTATCCACACACCAGTAGAGGATGGGCAGTGCCAGCATGAAGAAATCTTCCGTTCCCAAAAAGGAGAAAAATTGCATGGGCGGGTTTAGCCAGGCGCCGAGTCCCTGCATAGCAACTATAAGCCGGACACCGAAATCCAGTATGACGTGCATATTTCCTCCTCGGGAATTGACGGTTTCGTAAGATTTATTGTACACTCAAAGTATGAATCGCGCTCCCGCACGTTTGAGGGATTTTCCTTCCGCAATCCTGCTCGTTCTCATCCTGCTGACTGCCAGCCAGGGCCTGTCTGCCACTCATTGGGCACCAGGACTGGGTACCGCGACCATTCTTACGCTGATCGGCGTTTTATTGGGATTCGCCCTCGGTTTCAGCCAATTCAAGCGCGAGGCCGTTTTTTGGCTTTCATATGGCTACAGCATTCCCATTGTAATCCTGGTGCTGGCTTGGATTTTGTATGGCAGGATTTCCTGGTTGGAACGCATCGCCGATCTAAGCAACCGCCTGGCATTTGCGCTTAGCTTGTTTTTCACATCTCAACCGGTACACGATTCTGCCCTGTTCGTTGTGTTTATGGCGCTTATCTTCTGGATCATCGGCCTGATGGCCGGTTATGCATTGGCCCGGTTCGGAAATTTTATCGCGGCGATAGTGCCTGCCGGCGTGGTGTTGGTGATCATCCAGTTATATCGTGCGGATAAAGGGGGCAGTGAAACTGTTCTGGCGGTCTACTTCTTCCTGTGCCTGTTGGAACTGGGAAGACTGATGTATGTACAAAGACGGATGTTCTGGAAGGAACAGCGCATAACTTTACTGGCCGAATCGAGAACGGATCTGCATATCACACTGGTCATAGTTGCCTGTGCCATCGTGATATTGGCCTGGTTGGCACCAACTTCGGCCAAATCATTTTCGAATATCAAAACAACCTGGGAGAATCTAAGCCGCCCGCTGCGGGATGTGCAGGAAAACCTGGGTAATGCGGTTGCCGGACTTCAGGGGGGCAGGCAGGTACAACCGGTCGAATTCTACGGCAGTGCATTACCACTTGGTCGGGAAGCCGCAACAGGTGAGAACATATATTTCAAGATCCAAACGCCACTCACCAACAGTATGACTCGTTATTATTGGCGGGTACGTTCCTATAACATATTCCTGAACGATCAATGGTTCGACCAGAATGTTTCCCTTGAGTCTTTCATTCCTGAGCAAGCGCCCATCTCCCTGGCGAATCCTGAAGGGCTGACAGGCGATTTTATATTCACTTCATTATTGCCAAATCTGGCTGTGTTGGTCACACCGGCACGGGCTGTTTGGGTAAGCCACCCGGCGCAGCTGGTTTTCCAGCAAATCCCACAGGGAAAATTGGACCCGATCCAGTTCCGGGCCGATCCCACACTTTCAGCTGGTGAACAATACCACGTACACGCCAGTGTATTCGAGCCAACCATCCTCCAACTCCGCAATGCTGGAGATGCCTATCCCGATTGGGTGACCAGCAATTATCTCCAATTGCCTGATAATCTCTCACCAGAGATTGTTGCATTGGCCCAACGGCTTACTGCGCATTCCAAGACAACCTATGACATGGCGGCTGCCATTACTCAATACCTGCGGACCAATATTTCGTATTCGAGCACCGTCGGGAACCCCCCGGCTGGTCAAGACCCGCTGGTTTGGTTCCTTTTCGGTTCCAAAAAAGGTTTCTGTAATTATTATGCCACCGCCGAAGTCATTTTACTGCGTAGTGCGGGAATCCCGGCCAGGATGGTGGTCGGGTTTGCCCAGGGAGAATTTGAATCCCCGAACCTTTACATTGTCCGCCAGCGGGATTCCCATGCCTGGCCGGAGGTATATTTTCCCGGGGCCGGGTGGGTCGAATTCGAACCGACCACCAACCAGGCAGCGCTCTTGCGTCCTCTGGGTGAAACCCTCCCACCCGCCGGGCAGGTAGCCGCCGAAACGCCAGTCGGGGCTGCTGGGCAGAATGTACCAGGCCAGACGAGCCTCGCCCCTGCTGGAGAAACGGGAACAGGTTCCAGGTCAGAGATGCCTGTGAACTTGATCTTGCGCCTGCTCCTGATATGCGCCATCCTCGTTACCATCCTCCAGGTGTATTCCTTCGCCACATCCGACGATCTTCTCGAAGCTGACCAACGAATTGTTTTTAGATCCCTGCCAGTGCTCCTAAAGGATTTTCTGGAAAATCGGGGATTGACCCCACCAGGTTGGCTGTTGCATTGGGCGTACATGGCTGCATTAGATCCCATTGAACGGTCTTTCGTGACTGTTTATCGAAGCCTGCATTGGTTGGGTGAAAAATCATCCCCTGCAAAAACTCCTGCCGAGGCGGCCGCCGTTTTGGCCGAGCGACTTCCGAATGTCTCGAATGAAATCTATTCCCTTTTACACGAATACCAACGACAACTTTATAGCCGGATACACGGATATCTGCCTCTTGCCCGTCGGGCTGTGAAAGCCATCCGGCGGGAGGCTCTGCGGATCGCGATCCAGCAGCATTGGAGAGCATTTAGAGGTATATTCAAGCCAGACCATCCTTAGAAAAGCAAGAAGCAAAACTTGGATGCCCAAACATTCATATCGTTTACCAGGAAACAGGAATGAAAAACGAACCTCCCGCATCTTTAAAGGAACAAATTCTGGCAATCAGTAAATTGATCGGCCAAATGCGCAGTTCTTTACAAACCGTGCGTGGCAGTCTCCCGCCGAGTACCCTGGAAGGATTATCCAACCTGGAAAGCATGCTCTTCCAGGTAAGCAAGCAGGTGGACCTGGTCGAGGAGGAGCGGTTTAAATTGCTGGCCCTGGCCAATACCACCCAGGCGGTCAACTCATCGCTCGAACTTGACGAGGTGTTGCGACTGGTCATGGATACCATTATCCGCCTGACGGAGGCCGAGCGCGGCTTCCTGATGCTGCGTAATTTACAGGGCGAGATGGTCACACACGTTGCCCGCAACTGGGAACAGGAATCCATCAACCCGAATGAGTTCGCCATCAGCCGCACCATCATCCAGCGTGTGATTGATTCGGGCGAACCAGTGCTAACCACCAATGCCCAGGAGGATCCACGCTTTGGCGGCCAGAATAGCATCGTGGCTTATAACCTGCGCTCGATCCTGTGCGTGCCACTTAAAGCCAAGACCGAATTGATCGGGGTCATCTACGCCGACAATCGCATCCGTTCCGGTATATTCCGGGAAGCCGAGCGGGACTTATTAACTGTTTTTGCCAACCAGGCAGCCATTGCCATCGAAAATGCCCGCCTGTTCGCATCAGTCCGTCGCACCCTGGGCGAGGTGACCGAGCTCAAGAACCTGATGGACAACATTTTTGCATCCATCGCCAGCGGAGTATTGACTGCGGATGTGGGGGACCAGATCACCCTTTGCAACCGCGCCGCCGAGTCAATCCTCGGGCAAAGTATGGGTAAACTGGTCGGCCAGAATTTGGATGAGGCCTTGCCAGCAGAGCTCCAGGCACACCTGGCCTCCGTCCATGATACCGATAAGGCGGTGGTGGGTCTCGAAATTACCCATAACCACCCCCAGCGCGGCCTTCTGGACTGGCGGCTCAATTTATCACCGCTCAAGGATGCCAACCACATCACGCAGGGCGTGGCAATCGTGGTTGACGATATGACCGAGCGCAAGAAACTGGAGGCCCAGCGCCGCCTGCTGGAACGGATGGTCTCTCCGGCAGTTCTCGACCAGATCAACCCCGACAGCCTGCAGATTGGCGGTCAGCAGCGCGATATCACCGTGCTTTTTGCCGATATCCGCGGCTTTACCAGTTTTAGCGAAAAACAATCCCCGGCTGAACTGGTAGCTGTCCTGAACCGCTACCTGGCGGCCGGGGCGGAAGCCGTTCTTGCCCAGGAAGGAACCGTGGATAAGTTCCTTGGCGATGCGGTCCTGGCCTGGTTCAACGCGCCCCTGCCTCAGCCTGACCACAGCCTGCGAGCGGTTCGTGCAGCACTCGCGCTGAAATCCGCCGTGGAAAAATTGCACGCCGAACTCCCGCCCGAGGCGCATCTCTCCTTCGGCGTTGGCATCCATTACGGCGAAGCGGTTTTGGGCTGGATCGGAACCGAGAAACGGTTGGAATACACTGCCATTGGCGATAGTATCAATACTGCCAGGCGAATCCAGGAAAATGCTGCCAGGAATCAGATCCTGATCAGCAGGGAAGCATACGAACGCGTAAGAGACCAGGTGGAGGCGAAACCTTGCCCGCCGCTCAAGGTTAAAGGAAAAAGGGAGGCAGTGGATGTTTACGAGGTGGTCGGGTTCAAATAGCAACCACCTTAAGAGGGCGATTACAGAATGGATCCTGAAAATAAGATGACGGGAGAAAAGAATCCCCTGGTCGTTGCACGGGACAAACGGACCCGCTGGTTTTTGTCGGACCGTTTTGGCATGTTCATCCATTGGGGATTGTACTCCATCCCCGCCAGAGGCGAATGGATGCGCAGTATTGAGCGCATCAGTAACGAGGATTATCAACAGTTCTTTAATGAGTTCAATCCAGCCAATTATGACCCAAAGGCATGGGCAAAAGTGGCAAGACAGGCCGGCATGAAATATGCCGTGCTTACTGCGAAGCATCATGATGGCTTCTGCCTGTTCGACAGCGGGTTGACCGATTTCAAATCCACCAATACCCCATGCGGCCGGGATCTGGTACGGGAATATGTGGAGGCTTTCCGGGCGGAAGGGCTGAAAGTGGGCCTGTATTATTCCCTGTTGGATTGGCACCACCCTGATTATCCGGCCTACGGCGACCGGCACCACCCGATGCGTGACAATGAAGTCTATAAAGATCGGCTGCAGGATTTTTCCCGCTATATCGAATACCTGCATGGCCAGGTCAGGGAATTACTGACGAACTACGGCAGGATCGATATCTTCTGGTTCGACTTTTCCTACGACAAGATGAGCGGTGAGACATGGAAAGCTGCTGAACTTGTCGGAATGGCCCGCTCGCTCCAGCCGAACATCCTGATCGATAACCGCCTGGGCGGTTCGGGGGAAAGCAACCGTAATTTTGGCACTAAAAACCCGCCTGTCTTTGCCGGGGATTTTGCCTGCCCGGAGCAGATCATCCCCCCGGAAGGACTCGTGGATGAGGACAGCCAGTCCGTGCCGTGGGAAGCCTGCATGACCTTGAACAAGAACTGGGGCTACGCCATGGCTGACAAGGATTTCAAATCTGCCCGTCAGGTCATCCGTGCCCTGGTGGAATGTGTTAGCAAGAATGGGAATATGCTGCTCAATGTTGGACCGAATGCCAGGGGCGAGATCCCCGCTGAATGTGAGGAGATCCTGAACGAGGTTGGCGTATGGATGCGCAAGAACAGCCTCAGCATTTATGGTTGTGGAAGATCGGGATTGCCCAAGCCCGAATGGGGCCGATATACCCAGCAGGGTAAATTACTATATGCCCACATCTATGAGAGGGGCATCGGACCGATTAACTTCCGGGGATTGGGTGGCAAGGTCAAGAGAGCCCGCCTGCTGGCAGACGGCTCCGAGGTCAAACTGGTCCGGCCCTGGATGACAACGGAGTACCCAACCGATGCGTTCATTGATTTCCCGTCAGCCAACCTTCCGGATGAATTGGATTGCGTGGTCGAATTGGAATTGATCTGACCAGCCGGGAGGAAATCAAACCTGGCCGCGCGTATTCCTATTCCGATTGTTTCTGCTTTGCCGGGACCAGCCACCAGAACAACAGCCCAGCCAGCAAAGCCATGCCTGCGCCAAAGAAGAATGGGGCGGGGGCGCCCAGCCCATGCCAGCCGAAAGCGCCCTGCCAGAGCAGGCCAGCAATGACCGAAGCCGGGAAAGCCATCACCCCAATGGCAGCGTTGTAGAGGCCATAAGCGGTGCCACGCCGGTCGGATGGAACCAGGTCAGCGATGAAAGCCTTGGCTGAGCCTTCTGTGGCGGCGTAGTAAATCCCATACAGACCATAAAAAGTCCAGATCTGCCAGCCGGTCCTCGACAGGGCAAAGCCGAGATAAACCAGTCCATAGGCAATCCAGCCGGCGATGATAAGCCGCCGCCGGCCAATCCTGTCGGATAGTGCCCCGAGAGGCCCGGAAAGGGCCGAATAGATCAGGTTGAAGGTCAGCAGCATGAGCAGGATTTGCAGAACGTCCAATCCACGGTTCTGGCCAAGCAGGACGATAAAGGCGTCCGAGGAATTACCCAGGGTGAACAGGACCAGCACCAGCATGAACAGCTTGAAGGGGGTGTCCATTCCTTTCAGGCTCAGCACCGGGACCTTGCTCTGGCTGCGAATGCCGGTCTCCTTTGCTCCGAGAGCCAGCACCAGCACCGCCAATATTGCCGGGAGGATGCTTGCCAGGACCAGGATCTGGAAAGTGTGGCGGGTCAGGTCGGCTGAACCGCGCTCTGTCAGCCACACAATGATGGCGGCAATCAAGACCCCCAGGAAGGCTCCGGCAGTGTCACCGGCGCGGTGCATGCCAAAGGCCAGGCCGCGTTGTTTATCGTCGATGCTGTCGGCCACGAGCGCATCGCGCGGGGCAGTGCGGACGCCCTTGCCAAAACGGTCTGCCACGCGCACGCCCAGCACCCAGCTCCAAGTGTTGGCAATATACAGGAAAGGCTTGGAGACGGTGGAGATGGCATAGCCAAGCACGGTCAGCCATTTGCGCTGGCCGAGCCTGTCCGAGAGGCCGCCCGCGTAAATCTTCATCAGGCTGGCAGTGGTCTCGGCCAGCCCGTCGATCAGGCCGATCACGGCCGTCCCGGCGTTGAGCACGTTGGCCAGGAAGAGCGGAACCAGGTTGAAGATCATCTCCGAGGAGACATCTGTCAGGAAGGAGGTGGCCGTCACGACCCAGACATTGGCGGGCAGGCTGCGCAGACCCTGCAGGAAGTTATTCGAATTACCCTTTGTTGGGTTTTCCATGAGATTCTCCAAAAAACAGTTTTCATCCGGGTATATGTGTGGTTAGAGATCCGGAATCCGGGACACACTTAAGAAATACGGAATTACTTTTTTGGAGCAGGCTTCAAGAAGTGGAGTTCCAGGAAATAGAAGGTGAACGACAGGAGAAAGTTGGTGGCCATCCCATGTGAGTCTCCATCGTTTTGAAAACCGGACAGGACAAAAAGCAGCCCGGTGGTGGCGGCCAGCAGGGTGGTCAGAAAAGACAGGCTGCCAAAGACCTGCAAACTGCGCAGTCCGGAGCGCAGGGAGAAAATGAGATTAATGATGGAAAAGATGACCAGTCCGCTACCCAGGCTGGCATGGATCACGGCGACGACGCCGGCTTGCAAAAGCGCACCCGAAAGCGCATTCAAGGAAAAGCCGATGGGAGCAAGGCTGGGTGGATTGGCGATGTTGACAGCCATGCCGAATTCGTATTGCAAGCCAAGCAGGGCCAGGATGACAATCACTATGACCCTTAATCCCAGGAACCGTTTCGCTGACATGGTGGAGATTCTCCTTATATTGTATTGTAACCCAGACAAAAATGCGTGGGGAGGAGAAGGTGATTTTGAGGGCGAGCTTTTATGAATTTTGGAAAAGGGATAATTGTGGAGTCTTTGGAGGGTAAAACACCCCAATAATGATAAAAGGGTTTTCTACCCTTCTCATATGGAATTCATAAGTTGTGCCCAAGAACAGAAGAATATCTTTTTGTTCTACAAACTCATCAAAATATTTCTTGCGGACAAGTTTTTTGGCTTCATTCTCATCCCCTTGAGCTTGCTTTAGACATTTCCAAAAGAGGGTTCCGATTTCCCAATCACGAATTGTTAACTCTCTTGGTCTTTCATCTCCCTCAGACAAGAATTTATATTTGAAATCATATGGTAGTTTTTTGATTGAGCGTCGTTGTATAGCTCTTCCATTAGCGTCAAGCTCAAAAAGTCTCATCTGTTTTAGCTTTTCAACCAGTTTTGAATCCCATTCTCTTTCGCTCTTCTCAATCGAAAAACCAATTATCTCTTTAGGTTTCAAAGTTCCTAATGATCTATTCTCAGTTTTTGATAAAGAGATCATGAGTTGTAATGAAGTAAAAACCTCTTTTTGGATAATATCTTTACGTGCTGCCCACCCGTTACTTGTGCCCATTTTATCCAAGAAATGTATTGGCTGATCCATCCCTTGGCGAGGCATGTAGCTCTCTACCCGAAAATCGCTTGGATGTTTGACCAAATCCAACTCAACCCAGCCATATTTTGGATATCTTGTTTCGTTGCCATTATATAGTTTAAATGGTATCGGATAGATCCGTATCCACTTCTCACCATTTAAAAGTCCAGCAGTACACACCACTTCACCGTGATCACTGGATGGGAAAGGATACGTTTTTACTGTAATGATTACTCGTGCAATTGGTAAGTTGTCTGGTAGATACATTAGATTCCTCCCTCGTGCTGACTAATTTAGGTGTGAAATCTTGACATTAAATCCTGGTTCTGTTGTCAATCGATCTGTTATTTTATGTCGGTGGCAAGATTGATAATCTGCCTCAAAGCACGTTAAAACAACTCGCGAATGTTCTTGTATTAGATTTTTGATGCTTTCAATAAAAAAGAGATTGTGAGGCAGAATATTCCTTTCATAGTAGGTAAATAATTCATCATAAGCTTCTGTTGTTCTAAGCCCTTTTCTTAATTTGGATGGTATACCTAATTCTGGAAAGTGATAATAATTAATACCTGCTCTTTCCACATAATTCTGAAATCCGGGACGAGAAAAACCATATTTCATCGAGAAAGGGTTATTTCGAACATCTATTACTGCCTGAATGTTGTTCGCGATTAATTTATTTATGAAAGAATCAATTGTCAATCCTTCATATCCTAAGGTAAAAAGGCATGGGTGGTTATCTAAATTCCAAAACGTACTAACCCACTTTTTTTCTTCCTTATCTAGTAATCGAGAGACTATTCTGCTCTTAAGAGCAAAGTATGGGTATTCTAAATATATTTTCCTTATTAGGGCATCGCCTCGTTCAGGAGTTTGATTTACGAGAACTCCCAGCGCATTTTCATCTTCCGGTTTTAACTGTGCAAGAAAGGATTCCTCCGTGGCAAGTGTAAAATCATCCTCATCATTAAGAAATCCACTATTTGCTAATACGCTTTTATCGTAATAAGAAACCAGACTGAAACCGCCAAATTGATACGGGAAGAAATCGTAATAATTCCTTTGAGTAGTTTGGCAAAATAGGAACAACAATTTCTCACAGTCTGTCTTTCCCAGTCTGCCTCCAAATGCTTCTGCCAAAGCGAGTAACACTTTTCTGCGGTAATACATGACCTATCACGATTTTAGAATTTCTGTTTGTTTTTATTATACACACTTTGCGTACTATATTCTATCAATACCCCAACTCCTTCATGAGCTGGGCCTCGCCCTTCTTTCCGCCCGCGCCGAACAGTTCGCGCCAGAAATTATCGTCATAACGGCGGGAGCGCACCGGCAGGGGCATCGGGACGCCCCAACCCAGCAGCAACACTTCCTCTTTGGGCTGCAGGCGCGCCAGCATGCCGCGCAGGGAATCCCGCCCGGAGAGGCCCGAAAGCACGGCGTGCACATCGTCCTCGTCCCCCAGCCAGCCGGAGATGCGCGTGCCAAGCTGTGAGAGCACCTCGCCTCGTCATAGATCTGCGAGGGGCGCTGGTCGATGATCAGCAGGGTGACGTAGTATTTGCGCATTTCACGGGCGATGCTGGCGAAGGTGGTCTGCCCGGCCATCTCGCGGTTGAGCAGCTTGTGGGCTTCCTCGACCACGATGACCAGCTGGCGGGGTTCGGGTCCCCTTTGCGCACGAAAATCATTGGTCTTTTTCTCCCAGACCTGCTTGATCTTGCGGGTCAGCAGGTTGGAGACCAGCAGGTAATCCAGGTCAGTCTCGTAGGCCTGACCGAACGACAAAATAACATGCATGCCAGCTTCCAGAGACTTGATGATCTCGCCGATGTTGTCTGCAGCGGGTTTATCGACAATGTATTCCTTGTCAAACAGGCGGCGCAGCTTGTCATGCAAGGCTTCGGCGGCCATGACATTCACGCCGGCTTCATCCGCCCAGGCGGCCACGCTATCCGGATGCGGGACCTGTTTTACCTTGCCGGTCTTTTCGTCCTCCACCTCGATCTCGTCACGGTTCATCTCCTTGAAGCGCCGAAACCAATCCCTGCCAAAGGAAACGGTCAGGGCGTGCAGGGTGGTGGGAGTGGTCTCCTTGAGGTTCAGTTCACGGGTCAGGAGATCGATGTCGGCGGAAGTGATGTCGGCCATGGCAATCTCCAGATTGAAATCCGGGCTGGTGCCACGTATGGTCGTACCCGCGCCCAGTCCCACCACGCGCACCCGGCTGGCAAATTTGCTCTTCAGCCCGGTGACACGCAGGCCGGTGTCGGAGGCGGTGTCGTCGTAGCCGTATTCGTTGTGCATGTCGAAGACCAGCACCGAGGCCCGGCCGTAGTGCATCAGGCCGGCCAGGACGATGCGGGTCAGGAAGGATTTGCCGGTGCCGGTGGCTCCAAAGACGCCGGCTGAGCGCTGGACGAACCTGTCCAGGTTGATGCAGACAGGATGGCCCTGTTCGCGCGTGTAGCCGATGACAAAGTTGCCTCTTTCAGACGGATCGCCGAAGATCTCGGCAATATCGCCGCCCGAAGCTAAGTGGACGGGAGCGTGGTGTGGCGGCACGGTCTTGACCGGCAGCGGGCGTGGAGGTTTGTCCGCGTGTTCCCCGGCCCAGGCGGCGTAGTCCGGTGAGGCGGGTTCAGGGCCGCGTTCGAGCATCAGGGCGGGCAGGATCTCGAGGTTGGTGTAGAGGGTCTGGCCGTCCAGGGCCCGGGCCAGGGCCGGCGGCAGGCGCCTCCCGGACTGTTCGTCGGCGAAACGAGGATCGGTCGCGCCAAGTTGCAGATCGGTCACCAAACCGTAGAACTGCCAGTCACCGCTGGGGATGACGACGAAGGCGCCCTCCTGTACTTCCTGCGCTGGGACGGTCAGACGGGCCCGGAAGGATTCCGTCAGTCCGCCTCCAACGATATAACCGATCGTTGATTGAGGATTGGTGATTGGTGATTGTGGCATTTGGACCTCGGTTGATTTCAATTCAAGATTGCTGATTGAGGATTATGGATTAAAGTCCAGCTCGAACATGGATTTGTTGAGGATGGAAATCCTGCCGGTCAAACCCTCCCGGGCAGCCCGCCGGGCGAGTTCATCCAGGAAAGGCTGGTGGGTGTCGATTGCCAGGATGCTCCCGGCGCCGACTTTGGCCAGTTCGATGGTCTGCATCCCGGGCCCGCAACCAATATCCAGGAAGCGCGGCCGGGCAGGCAGGCCGGTAAGAAGCGAAAAGGCCCTGCGGGTGGAGAGATTATCACCTGGCCCCTCGCGGGGATGTCACGATGCAGCTCGAAAAAAATATCCATCGCGACTCGTCTTCCTTATCCGGCGAGGGTTAATGCCCTGGCGATATCTTCGGCGATCATTCTGCGCTTGCTTTTTTCCACGAAAAAGGCCGGGCCGGCCTGCAGGTAAGAAGGGAAGGCACGCGCACCTCGAAAAATGAACTCTCCGCCACGCAGCTTGTACGTGGACCCGGCGGGTATGACACGCGGCTCTTGATTCCTTTTCGCGATGAAATTGACCGCCTGGATGGCCACATCACCCATCAGCAGGGTGACTTTGACATGCGGGAACAGTGCAAGCTCTTTTTCGAGCAGGCGCGAACAGTTCTGGATGGTGGCGGTGGCGAGACCTGAGCCGGTCTTGCCGCATTTGACCGCAGTAGTCAGGTAGACGCCCAAGTCGAGAATGTCCTGCATGCAGGCCACCCTGGCCCCGGCATCCTGGAAGGCCAGCAGCGTGGTCCGGGCAAAGAGGGCGTTCTTCCCGGCGTAGTAATAGTCAGCGGGGTCATGCGGGGCGGCCTCGGAGATGAGCAGGATGGAGACTTTCGCCGGGTCTATCTCCACATCCGGTACGAGGTAGCTCGCCCGGCGGGTGTCGAGGCAGGGGAAATTGGGACATTGGACGAGGCTATTTGTTTTCATCTTTTTTTCCTTCTCATGCACAAACAAACAAACCCGAATCCTTGGTAATGTGAATGACATCTGCCCTAGCTTCCATCTCGCGGACCAGGAACTTTCTAAACGCAGCCTGCCTTTCCACAGGGATGTACTCACGACCGGAAAGAATGTAATCCATCAGCGATCTGGCATCCGTGACTTCAAGGGCATCTTCGTAACGATACAATATGATTTGGGTAAACCATTCTGAAAGCTGGGACATGCCATTTTCAAGAGTGAATGCGTCGGCTGCTCCGCCCCAAGAATTAAGATCAGGATCGAATTTACGGATCAGCTCGCCAATCTCAATAAGGTGCTGATTTCCAACCGTGGAAGCATAGAAAATTCCTTTGGGTTTGAGAATGTCGCGGATTTCCGCAAGGGTAGCCGGTCGGTCGGATACGTGATAGAGCATGTGGTTGGCAATGACGGCATCGAAGTATTCGTCCTGGCTGGGGATGGATTGGGCGTCAATAACTCTGAATTGAAATGGGTGCTGCTTTTCAAGGTTTTGCCTGGTTTTCTCCAGCATTCCGGCTGAAAAATCCGACAGGACAATCTCCCAACCTGATGGAATGCGGGCGAGGTTCTCCAGCCACAGGTAACCCGGGCCACAGCCCAGTTCCAATATCCGGCAGCGCGATGGCAGGTTGAAATGGTCAAACACCCAGGGATGCCAGCCATATTGATTAACGCTGAAACGCTGGTGAAGTTGGAAACGCGCATCCAGGTTCGAAGAATCTTTGTATTGCTTTTCGAGATATTGCCGGTCATTTAATTTCGGAAGAGGCATGCAGGTTCTCCTGAATTCGTTGGGTCGCCAAATCAATGTATTTCTGATCGATTTCGTAACCGACATAATGGCGGCCACTTTTAACCGCCGCGATGGCTGTCTGCCCGGAGCCCATGAATGGGTCCAAAACGATTTCATCCTCAAACGTAAAGAGCTGGATCAGGCGACGCGGCAGCTCGACCGGGAACGGGGCGGGGTGTCCGACCTTGCGGGCCGACTCGGCGGTCATGGTCCAGACGGATTTGTTGTATTCCAGGAACTCATCGCGCGTGATGGTGCTGAGGCGTTTGGCCGGGTTCTGGCGTTTGAAGGTCTGCTTGCAGAAGACCAGGATGTACTCGTGTACATCCCGCAGGATGGGGTTGCTGGCGGACTTCCACGAACCCCAGGCTGTTGACGGAGAGGCGCTGGCGGCCTTGTTCCAGATGATCTCGCCACGCATCAGGAAGCCAAGCTGGATGGCTTGTTCTGTAATGAAAGCATGCAATGGGATATACGGTTTGCGGCCCAGATTCGCCACGTTAATGCACATCCGCCCGCCTGGGACGAGCACGCGCCAGGTTTCCTTCCAGACGCGCTCGAGGAAGGCCAGATAATCATCCAGGGACAAATCCTGATCATATTCCTTGCCGACATTGTAGGGCGGCGAGGTAAGCATGAGGTGCACTGAACAGTCCGGGAGTTCACTCATCCTCTCGGCAGAGTGAAAGAAAATGCGGTCAAGCGAAGCGGGTGGAATGGGATTCTCAATGTAGGCCAGCTCCTGTCCTTGCGACTGGCTGTCGTAAAGCTTACCGGCATAGAAAGTGGATGAATCGTGCCCGGCGCGGCCAGGCGAACCGAAGGCGGATGTTTTGGTTGTTTTTCGTTTAGAAGGCATGGTTCTCCACCACCAGGACACGGTCCTCAATACACGGGTACGGATGACACAAAGAATGGAAGCTTAGTGCCTTCGTTTTCTAAACCACTTCTCCCAACGCCCCCAGCACAGACATGAGCGTTGGGTAATCATCCCGCAGCAGGGTGATCAGTTCCTGGATGGCCTGTCCAACCCATTGGTCGTTTTTCGTCTTTTGTTTCACCTGCAAGACATGGGCGGCCAGTACTTCACCAACCGGAATGTCCCTGGCCTGTAAAATATGCCGGAAATAGCCAAATTTTCCTGTTCCAGTAAACTTTGCCAGTTCCGCCTCCGTGCACAGGTAGATCACATCCAGGCTGAGGGGCGGACGAGGCGGCAGGAGATGCGAAATCTTCCCGTCCTGTTCCCAACCCACCGCCAACACGGACATTTCCACCGGCACGATGCGGTTGACACGGCTGTCGGCGATGACTTTCTCGCGCACTTCACCGGCGGTGACCAGTTGCCGTACCAGCCCGTCGTCGTCAATGTGAATGTCTGTGATCAAACCGTAAACGCTGTAATTCTCAGCGATTGGGGCACGGACGAGAGCGCCAAAGGAGGGCGTCTCCATTTGCGAAACGGAACAGCCGGCCACGAACCCGGTTGTCCCGGCCCGTAGAAGATGGCCGATCTGGATGGATGCGGTCATGAGTACCTCTTTCTTCCGGCGTTGCTGGAGTCCTTGGAGGCCTGTTTCCCTGAAATTTCCCCGACTTCACCGCCCGACCGGCGGAGTTCGATTGCAAGCATCTGTTCAATTTGTTGCTTTTCCTGGAATGTGACAACGGCAGCTTCATGGGCACGCTGGAGAATATAGGGATAAGGCGATGCGCCCATGATGGCACATTGCTCCAGGAAAGCCGCATGGAGCAGATCGATATCCGCCCCGGTTTGCGAAACCCAGGCTGGAATTTCAACCCGGACCGACTTTGGATGACCAGGCAAACCAACGTTGAGATAAAAGAAATGGATTGCCAACGGACCCTGGTAGACGGCTTTGAAACGAGCCTGTAGAGCAAAGATCGCCGAACGTTCCCCGGGTTGGAGGATCTGGTCGAAGAGCCACAGGTCAGTTACACCTTGCAAAGGATATTGCTCGTGGAGTTTACTCATTTCAGCATCAGGCGTCATGGCTACTTCCAGAAGACGTACCAGCAGATTCGAGCCGGGTTTATCGACATAACCGGCCGTGACCACGCGGCGTTCCTGCAACTGTGAAAGGACGCCCAGGTATTCTTTCAGGGATCCTTCATAACCGAACACCTGGTCGCTTTCGCGCGATTCCCATAATTGTAGAGGCCCGTCCGTCAATGTGACCACCGGCAGTGGATAATCCTTCGAGATGGTTAACAGCTTTTTGCGCTCGGCCAGGTCGCGCTGCAGAGCCACCAGGCCATCCGTCCAGTTGACCACCTCATCATCACAAGACAGGTTGCTGTCGGTCAGGACGCGGGGAGCTTCCTTCGTACCATTCGAAATGACAATCGCCCCGACATTGATCAGTCCGAAGAGCACGGCTGCATGACGGTCCGGAACGATCTGTGAACCATCAGCGGCGATGAGCGTAAGCGTGGAGGTGGAAGAGGTTGGGGCGCCACGGTGGGCATTCAACGGCTCGCCCAGCGGAATGGCGCAGCGCAGGGATGCGTCAACCCGGCGGAGGCGTTCCAACTTTTCATTCAGTTCCACGGCCCTGTCGGCCCACGATTTAAGCAGGTCCATGGCCTGTGTGCGCAGACGTTCGAGATTCTGGCGGCGTGAACGGGCACCCAGACCAATTTCTCGAATTTTGTCGAATACCTGTTGGAAGTTAAGCGCCATGCTTCTCCGTTAGAACATTTGTCCCAATTCTACCGGCAGAGCGTTTAAAAAACAAGCCTGGTCGGGAACAAACTCCCTTTGCGAAGCGTCTTCAGAGATGTGATACCATTATCCCACAAGGAGGATCCCATGCGTATGAAACTTTCCATCTTCGGCACGGTACTGGTTTTGGCGCTGGCGCTGAGCGCCTGCGGAACAGCAGCCGCGCCAGTGCGTACTCTGAACATCAGTGGCAATGGCACGGTCTACCTCACCCCGGACATTGCCTATATTTACCTGGGTGTGCACACCGAGGATCCGGCGATTGCCACGGCGGTCAGCAAGAATAATACACAGACCCAAACCCTGGTGGATGCCCTGAAGAAGGCCGGCATCGCTTCAAAGGATATCCAGACCAGCAATTTCAGTGTGTATTCCAACAACAATGGCCAGACTTTAGACAAAACGACCGGCCAGGTGGTCAGCGGTGGATATTATTCCGTCGATGATACGGTCTATGTGACCGCACGCGACTTGACCCATCTGGGCAACCTGCTCAATACTGCTGTCGGCGCAGGCGCCAACAATATCAACAGCATCAGCTTCGACGTGGCCGATAAAACCGCCGCGATGACACAGGCCCGCCAGAAGGCCATGGCGAATGCCAGCAGCTTGGCCGCCGAACTGGCCAAAACTGCCGGTGTGAAGTTGGGCGAAATTCAAAACGTCAGCTACTCCGATAACTCTCCCTTGTCATATTATGGGATGGGCGGTGGTGGCGCTTCCGCGCCGAACGCTTCCGTGCCGATCCAGCCCGGGCAGACCCAGATCTCCGTGACGGTCAGCGTGACCTACGCCCTCAAATAATTTTCATCTGGTATCTTCAATTGTACAATACCATCAACCTGAAAAGGAGCAGCCCATGAAAAACAAAATCATCTTCCTGATGTCTCTCCTCGTCCTTGCCACCTTGCTGACTGCCTGCGGCCCTTTTAGCATTGCCGTTCAGCCCCAACCTCCCCAACGGACGATCACCGTCACCGGTACCGGCAAGGTTACCCTGACGCCAGACATTGCCTACATCTCCATCGGCGTTCATACCGAGAATGCCAGCGCCACGACTGCCGTTGCCGGAAACAACACCCAGGCCCAGGCTGTGATTGCCGCCATCAAGGGGTTCGGTGTGGCGGACAAGGATATCCAGACCACCGATTTCAGCATCAACCCGCAGCAACAAACCGATTCGAACGGCAAGGTGACCGGCATCCTTTACGTGGTGGATAATACAGTCTATGTCACCGTGCGTGACCTGAGCAAGCTGGGAGACCTGCTTGATTCCACCGTCAACGCGGGAGCGAACAACATCAACAGCATCCAGTTCGACGTGGCCGATAAGACGAGCGCCCTTTCGCAGGCCCGCCTGGCCGCGGTCGCGGATGCCCGCAAGCAGGCCGATGAACTGACCAAGGCCACCGGCGTTACACTGGACGCAGTCCAGACCATTTCCTACTACGACACGACCGCCCCTGTCACTGTCCAATATGCCAGGGCGGAAAGCATGGCTCCCGCCGCCAATGTCCCAATCCAGGCCGGATCAATGCAGATTTATACCACCGTGACCATCGTCTATGGATTGAAATAATCGATTTATAGGGAATCGCTGTGATACATGGAAAGATATGGGGGTTCCCAGAGAGCTGCCAAACCTCCCCTGTCTTTGCGATGGGGGAGGTTTATAATTTCTCCACACTTTTTGAAGGAGCAATTCCATGCTGACCGTTGGTTACATCGGGCTTGGCCGTATGGGGAAACCCATTGCCCGGAATATTCACAAAGCCGGATTTCCACTCATCGTCCACAACCGCTCGCGTGCCGTGGTGGATGAACTGGTTGCGGAGGGAGCCAGCGCGGCAGCCTCTCCCGCCGAAGTCGCCGCACAGGTGGAGGTTGTTTTTACCAACCTGCCGGATACGCCGGATGTGGAGAAGGTGGTGCTGGGCAAGAATGGCATCCTTGAAGGCGGGCGGGCAGGCTTGATTTTTGTTGACAACTCGACCATCAAACCCAGCGCGGCCCGGAGCCTGGCTGCCCAGCTGGCTGAGCGGGGCATACTCAGCCTGGATGCGCCGGTCTCGGGGGGAGATATCGGGGCGCGCAATGGGACGCTGGCCATCATGGTTGGAGGTCCGGCGGAAGCGTTGGACAAAGTCCGGCCGGTATTTCTGGCAATGGGCAAGACGGTCACGCATGTTGGCGAAGCCGGAGCCGGGCAGGTGGCCAAGGCTGCCAACCAGATCATGGTGGCAGCCCAGATGGTGGCAATGGGGGAACTGCTAATCTTTTCACAGAAAGCCGGTGTCGATCCGCAGAAGGTGGTTGAAGCCATCAAAGGCGGTGCGGCACAGTGCTGGACGCTGGATGTCAAACCACCCCGACTCTTTACCGGCAACCGCACGCCGGGTTTCAAGGCGCACATGCAGGCCAAGGACCTGAACATCATCCTGGAAACTGCGCGTGAGTACGGCATCCCCCTGCCTTCCGCAGCCGTGGACGCACAGCTTTTCAACGCCATGCTCCAGAATGGCATGGGAGAACTGGATAATTCAGCGGTTATTGGGATGATCGAAAAACTGGCTGGAGTGGAATTAAGGATTGGGTAAATACAGGCGTTCGGGGAAGGGTTTCAGTCGTTCAAAAGAACCTGATATGACACGTTATCGCCTGGCAAATTGGAGGAGTACCCCCGCTATCAAAGCAAACTGCCCCAGGTGATAGAGGATCATGTTTTCCAGGCGGCCATTCTTGATCGGATTGACAAACTTGTTCCAGGCCAGCAGGACGTCGGAAAAATAGAATAGGATGGCCCCGATGGCTACCAGCCCGGCGGCGGACATCTGCCAGCTGGTGCTATAAAGTGTCAGCAGGGCGGAAAGCAGCATCAGGGTGATGACCATCCCGTACAAACCGACCGGTTGCACCAGCTTTGGCTGACCTTTCTGGCGCATCCCGGCAATGATTCGCTGCAGGATGCGCGCGGTGGTCAGCGCCAGGATGACGGCCAATCCCAGGGACCAGATGGGGGAAACCTTTGGCACTGGGGAGTTCAGACCAATGATGTAAGACACGTGTGCCAGCAAGAAGGCGACCAGACCCGGGAGAAACCAGCGGTCGGAGAAGCGGGCAGAAGGGATCATCAGGAACACATCCCCGGCCAGTGAAAAGAAAACCCCAAAACCGAAGCAGATCAATGGCAGCGACCCGAAACCGCCGACCAGAGCCAGAAGTCCAAGCAGGATGAGCATGGCAGCCGGCTTGGCGAAATACTCAACCTTCGTCCAATTCTTTGCGACTGCCACCCAGTCGGTCACGGCGACCAGGAACAGGAAAATAAAACCGGGAATCATTTTTTACCCTTGATCTTATAGCCCAGGCGGCGCAGGGCATTTTCGTCATCACGCCAATCCTTGTCCACCTTGACGCGCAGCTCGAGAAAGACCTTCCGTCCGCTCATGGTCTCGATTTCTTTGCGCGCCGCCGAACCGATCTTTTTCAGCATGCCGGCTTTTTCGCCAATCACGATGCCCTTTTGCGAGTCGTGCTCCACCAGGAGGGTAGCGGCTATATAGGCATTACCGTTCTCCCGTTCGCTGAACTCATCCATACGGACGGCCAGGGCGTGCGGCACTTCATCGCGCAGGAAGACCAGGGCGGCCTCGCGAATCAACTCTGCCGCGATCTCGCGTTCGTACAAATCGGTGATTTGTTCGGCGGGGTACTCGGCTGGCCTGACCGGCAGGAGGGCAGTCAGGGCTTCCAGCAGTTCTTTCAGCCCCTGGTGGGAAGCGGCCGAAAAAGCCAGCGTGGGTGCATCCGGGACCAGGACCTGGTAATCTGCCCGGACCAGTTCCAAAGCCGTGGCCGGGACCTTGTCAATCTTGTTGAGACCAAGGATCAGATCCGGTTTGCGGCGTCGCGCAGTGCTCCCGGAACGATGCGAATGGGGCACCCCTTTGAGCAGGCCGGCGACCTGACGGTCTTCATCATCCGGCTCAAGGCTGGCGTCCACCAGAAAAAGCACAACATCGACGCCATCGATAGCTTCTTCGGCTTCCTGGTTGAAGAACTGCCCAAGTTTGTGCCTGGGTGCGTGGACACCGGGCGTATCCACAAAGACAAGCTGGGCATCCGGCAGGGTCAGGATGCCCAGCTGGCGACGGCGCGTCGTCTGCGGACGGGGGGAAACCGCCGCGATCTTCTGGCCGAGGATGGCATTTACCAGCGTGGATTTGCCCACGTTGGGTTTTCCGAGGATGGCGATGAAACCAGAGCGAAAATCAGGCATCTCTAACTAATAACAAACACAAAGGGGCCCATTCACGTCATTAAGGCCCCCTCCATCTTTAATAACCATTCCTTCGTTTTCAGTCCTTCCGCCATGCCATACCCGTGCAGTTTCCCATCCGCACCAATAACGCGGTGACAGGGAATCACCAGCGGCATGGGGTTGGTGGCTTCGGCGCGTCCCACGGCACGCGCGCCACGCGGACTGCCAATACTTTCTGCAATTTCCTTATATGTCCTGGTTTCACCATAGGGGATTTCAAAGGTGGCTCGCAGCACAGATTTCTGGAAGGGCCGCAAGACAGTCCAGTCAACCACCAGGGAGAATGCGCGCTGCCTGCCAGTGAGATATTCACTGATCTGCCAGGCTGCCGTGTGAACACGTCCCGGTGCGAATTCCACGGGCCGCTTAAAGCGTTTGACCAGATAGGCTTCGAATTCGGCCTGGGTCAGTCCCCATTCGACTGCCACCAGCCCACGGTCAGATGCAGCCAGCCAGAATTTTCCGATGGGTGTCTGGTCAGTCTCGCCAATATTCAGTGCAGATTTCTCTTGCATGGGTGCCTCTTTTGGTTGACCAGTACAAAAACAAGCCAAATTTCCTTAAAAAACGCTTACAGAATTGTCAGACAAGCGTAGGGTAAGCGTAGGGAAGCCGTCAAGCACATTTTAGACCGGGATGGTAAGATATGTGGGTAAGGCGATTTCTCTTCTCCTCCTTTCAAGAGAGCCGGGGTCGGCGTCCCCGGCTCTCACGATTCTATCACAATGTTATAATCCTTCCACCGGCGACCCTTGCCGGGGTTATGCCGAGATGAGATCCCGCCTTGCCTACCGCTCCCGCCAATTCTGGAATGCCCTGCTCAGTCCCCGCAAGCGGGTCACGAGCGAAGCCATTCTCCCCCACCTCACACCTGCTCAACTCATCCTTTTTCGACGGATGCAGCCTGCGGAACAGGTGCATGCCTTTCAGTTATTCAAACGCCTGGAAGCTGACGGGCAAACCACCCCTGACCTGCTCACTGCTGCACTCCTGCACGATGTTGGAAAAATCCTGTGTCCCCTGTCCATCTTTGACCGCGTGGCGATTGTGCTGGGAAAACGTCTCTTCCGAGGTGCTGCACAGCGCTGGGGCGAAGGGACGCCGCATGGATGGCGCCTGCCATTTGTAGTGGCTGAAAAGCATGCCGAATGGGGCGCGGACCTGGCCTCCCAGGCAGGCGCCACGCCCCTGACTGTGGAGTTGATCCGCCATCATCATGACCCGCCTCGGTCGAATCCAGAATCGAGTGCTGACCACCTGCTGGCTGCCCTGCAGGTTGCAGATGGTGAAGGTTAATCTTATTGGTTAAGGTAAAAAAGTGAGGAAAGCATGACCGTCAAAATTGCCATTATTGGACTGGGACAAATTGGGGCCTCGATTGGGCTGGCGCTGGCGAACCACAAGGACCAGGTTACCACTGTCGGGTATGATGCATCGCCAGAAGTTACCCGCAAGGCTCATAAAATGGGCGCGGTGGAGCAGATGGGCCATAGCCTGTCCGCTTCCGTCAAAGAGGCAGATGTGGTCGTTCTGGCCCTGCCACTCGACCAGATTCCCGAGACGCTAAGATTAATGGGACAAGATGTACGCGAGCAGGGAGTGGTGATCGATACGGCCCCGGCCAAATTGGCGGTGGCAGCCTGGGCGGAGGAATTCCTGCCCCCCAAACGGCCCTACATAGGGCTAAGCCTGGCTCTCAATCCTCTCATTCTCGAAGAAACCGGCAAAGGCATCCAGGCAGCGCGGGCCGACCTTTTCCAAAACGGGCTCGTGGCTGTTACGACCCCGCATGGGACGGCTGGGGAGGCCATCAAACTGGCCGCCAGTTTTGTCACCCTGCTGGGTGCACGCGCCTATTTTGCTGACCTGGCCGAGGTGGACGGCATCATGGCAACGGTCCACACCCTACCGGCACTGGCTGCGGCCGCACTCACGGAGACCATCATTGGCCAGCCGGGTTGGCCCGACATCCGCAAATTGGCCGGGCGGGTTTTTGAGGCCGCCATGCGCCCACTTGATGAAGAAGAAGCCATACCCCTGGCCGAGGCTGCCCAAAAGAATCGTGTAAACACCGTACGTGTGTTGGATGAGTACATTGCCGAGTTGAAATCCCTGCGTGATGAGATTGATGGGGATGATAAAAAGGGACTCCAAGCCCGTCTGGAGCGTGCCATGGATGGACGCGACCAATGGCGACGAGTGCGCGCGGATGGCGACTGGCAATCAATCGAGTCCCTTGAGCAGGAAATGCCCTCTTTCAGCGACCTTTGGATGCAGGAGCTTGGCTTGGGAAAGCTCTTCAGTCGACGTAACAAAAAGAGAGGGGATGATTAGCATAAACTCATCCTCCCTCGTTGACCATTCCCAAATAAGATTATGGCCTTCTACTGTTACATACTGGAATGCTCCGATGGTTCTTATTACACCGGCTGGAGTACGGACCCGGAACGACGCCTGCGCCAGCATAACCGCGGGTCGGGTGCACATTATACACGCAGCCGGCGTCCGGTCCGTTTGGTGTACGTGGAGGAGTTGCCAGACAAAGGGACGGCCTTAAAACGAGAAAGAGCCATCAAGGCTCTCTCGCATCCGCGAAAACAAAAATTAATTGGTAAATAAGGGTAGATGTCCGAGAGAGATAATCTTCTCCCATTTGGCACGTTCGCCTTCTGTCAGAATGGCAGCCTCGCCGACAATTTTCGCCCCGGCTTTTTCCATGATCATGCGCATCCCCTGCAGGGTCGAGCCGGTGCTGATAACATCGTCCACAATCACAGCGCGCCTGCCTTTGACATCTTTTTGATCTTTCTCGTCCATGATCAGGGTTTGCGGTTCGCCCGTGGTGATGGAGAGCGTCTCGGCAATGAGAGCCGCGCCCATGTAGGGCTTGTAGGATTTGCGCAGTATGATGTAGGGTTTTTTTGTCTCGACTGAGAGAGCATATGCCAGGGGAATGGACTTGGCTTCCGCTGTTACGATTACGTCGAACTTCGTATCCCGGAGTTTCTCATTCAAGGCTTTGGCACAGGCCTGGACCAGTTCAGTATCACCGAGGATGTTCAGGATGGCGATTTTCAGGCCAGGCTTGATCTCGAATAACCGCAGGCTGCGTTTTAGGCCGGCAATTTCAATATCGTAGGTTTCATAAGCGGACATAATCATTCTCCCGAACGGGTTTCGGCGATAGTTTATCACAAATTCTGAGGAGCAGCACTCTTACGGTATAATTTTCATGCCAAGGTTTTCCCATCATTCCGACTTCTGTATTAAGATATGCTTCCTGATTTACAGCTCAACCAAGCCCTGCGTTTGCGCAAACCTCACCCCTGCGGTTCCTATGAATGGGTTGTAGTCCGCCTTGGGGCGGATATCGGTCTGGAATGCAAAGGCTGCCGGCGGAGGGTGATGTTGACACGTCGTGAACTGGTCCGACGATTAAAGGCCATTTTGCCGGAGGAATCCCATGACCAATCTGCCGTCTAACCGGCCCCATGTAACCTTTCTTTTTTCAGATACGGGAGGAGGACACCGCGCTGCCAGCGAAGCCATCATTGAGTCACTCCATAAAGAGTTTGGTGAGGCGGTGGTCACGGAGATGGTGGATTTTCTCAAGGTTTATGCCCCGCCGCCTTTTAACCTTTTGCCAGAAATCTACCCGGACATGATGCGTGCACCTGAACTGTGGGGCGCCTTGTTTGATATGAGTGACGGCCGGCCGCAGGCGCGCATCGTGACCTCGACATTCTGGCCTTACGTCCGGCGTGCTGCTCACCGTTTGGTGCGCGACCATCACAGTGATATGCTGGTGTGTGTCCACCCGGTAGCCAACTCTTTTGTCCTGAAAGCGCTCGGTGAGAATCATCCGCCGTTTGTCACCGTGGTGACGGATCTGGTTACCACGCACGCCCTGTGGTTTGATAAACGCGCCGACCTGATTCTTGTCCCCACAGAGCTGGCCCGCCAGAATGCCATTCAATACACCATGCTACCCGAAAAGGTGCGCGTGATTGGGCAGCCGGTCTCATTGCGTTGCAGCGCTCCAATCGGCAACAAAGCGCTTCTCCGTAACGGTTTGGGGTGGCCGCAGGATAAGGTTACTGTCCTATTGGTGGGTGGCGGGGAAGGAATGGGGCCGCTGGCCGAGACGGCGTACGCCATTGATGAATTGGGTTTGGATGTGTGCCTGGTCATCGTGGCTGGGCGGAACAGCAAACTTGAAACCGAACTGAACGAACACAAATGGGAAAATCCGGCCTTTATCTATGGGTTTACACACGACATGCCTGACTTCATGCGGGCGGTCGACGTCATCGTCACCAAGGCCGGCCCGGGAACCATTGCCGAAGCGCTCAACGCCGAATTGCCGATCATTCTATATGCCAAATTGAAAGGTCAGGAAGATGGCAACGTGGATTTTGTTGTTTCTGAAGGGGTGGGTGTCTGGGCTCCGGAATCGCTGGCAGTGGTCCGCACACTGACGCGCTGGATCTGCCGTCCGGAGGAGCGGCAGAAGGTGGTGAAAGCCTGCCGCCGGGCAGCCCGTCCGGATGCAGCGCGACAGATTGCGCTCATCCTGGGAGCGCAGATTGGTCTGGCCGGGAAACCATTGGAATCATCACCTCAGAATTTCAGGTGAGTACCTGCGTTTCTGATCGGGGCAGCCAGGATGCCTCTCCAAGAGGGGAGCGACTGCATCTATAATCATAAATAATGACCGCCATGTCTTTGTGGCATTAAAAATCCTTGTAGTATAATCTTTTCGTCATGCCCATCCTGGACGCGCACGCATTTGAGTTTTTTAGCCGCTCCCCGGAACAAACCCGCCGCCTGGGAATGCGCCTGGGCGCATTGCTCCATACCGGCGATCTGATCTGTCTGCAAGGCGAACTCGGGGCGGGTAAAACCACGTTTGTACAGGGTATGGCTCAGGGCTGGGGGGCACTGGATGCCGTTTCCAGCCCGACCTTCGTGCTGGTAAATGCCTATCGCCGGCCCGATTCCAGTCAGCTCTTTCATTTTGATGCCTACCGGGTCGATTCGCTCAGGGAGGCCGAAGAATTGGACTTGGATAATTTGCTCTCCCAGGGACCGCTGGTGGTTGAGTGGCCGGAGCGGGTTGAGTCATGCCTGCCTGCCGAACGGTTATGGGCCTGGTTGGAATATGAATCCGAAGAACACCGCGCCATGCGCTTTTCTGCGTTCGGTACACGACATGAAACCTTGCTGGATCATCTCCGTCAGACAGTTTATGGAGGAGATTGATGCTGCTGGCGATTGATACTTCCACTGCCCAGATTGGACTGGCGCTTTACGATGGGACGAGCGTCCCCGGCGAATTTATCTGGCGCAGCGGCCTCCACCATACCCAGGAACTGGCTCCGGCGCTGGCTGAACTGCTGAGGCGCGTGGATATAAAGATGGAAGCCGTAACTGCCGTGGGCGTGGCGCTTGGTCCCGGGTCGTTTACCAGTTTGCGGGTGGGACTGGCGTTTGTCAAAGGTCTGGCAATCGCACGGCATATGCCAGTGGTTGGCATCCCCACGCTGGATATCGTCGCCGCGGCGATCCCAATACCAAATCCTTCGGAAGACTCTGGACGCAGCCAGCGGCTGGCCGCAGTGGTACAGGCCGGGCGCGGCCGTTTAGCCCTAGGCTGGTACAAAACTGGAGAGGGAGGGTGGCAGGTGGATGGAGCGGTCACGGTGACGAATGCCGATGAACTGGCAGAACTTATTCATAGACCGGTAATTGTTTGCGGCGAAATGTCTGCCGATGACCGCCAAAGGCTGAGGCGAAAGTTCAAAAATGTAACCCTTGCCTCCCCCGCACAATGTGTCCGCAGACCGGCGATCCTGGCGGAACTGGCCTGGCAGAAATGGCAGGCTGGTAAAACCGACCCGGCAGCCAACCTGGCCCCCATTTATTTACATGTGGCGGGAGGTCTGCCGGCGTGAGCATGTTCATCCGCCGGATGACATTGGCAGACATTCCGGCAGTTCATGAGATTGACACGCTCTCATTTAGTTTACCCTGGCCTGAGCGCTCGTTCCTGTTTGAGTTGACTGAGAACCCGGTCTCGCGCGATTGGGTGGCAGAAGTGGACGGGAGAGTTGCCGCCATGCTGGTGTTATGGTTCATTGTCGACGAAGCTCATATTGCCACCATCGCTGTTCACCCGGATTTCCGCCGGCGTGGCATCGGCGAAAAGATTTTGTTATCTGCACTCCGGGCAGCCTATGATGAAGGGGCGGAACGGGCGTTTCTGGAAGTGCGCGCCGGGAATACCGCCGCGCAGGCAATGTATAAAAAATATGGCTTTTCAGTCGCGGGAGTCCGTCCAGGATATTACAAAGACAATAACGAGGATGCCTTCCTGATGAATTTGGAGAAACTCAGCTTTCTGGAGGCGGTATGAGCGCCGAAGAAATCCTTGCCCAAGTTGCGAAAGAAGTTTCTGTCTGCCAAAAGTGCGCACTATATCACTCGCGCAAGAAGGCGGTTCCCGGCGAGGGACCGGCCGATGCGGAAATCATGTTCATCGGGGAAGGACCCGGTTTCCATGAAAATGAACAGGGACGACCCTTTGTCGGCGCGGCGGGCAATTTCCTGAACGAACTGCTGGCCGAGGCCGGGCTGAAACGCGCCGATGTTTGGATAGGTAACGTGGTAAAATGCCGTCCACCCGGCAACCGTGACCCGCTGCCCGAAGAACTGGCGACATGCAATGAATATCAAGAGCGCCAGATTGCCGCCATCAATCCAAAAATCATCATCACCCTCGGGCGGTATTCGATGGGCAAGTTCATGCCTGGGGCCAAGATCAGTTCCGTACATGGACAGATGCGCAGGGTGGGGAATCGCTTTGTGATTGCCATGTTCCACCCGGCGGCGGCCTTACACCAGGCCTCGCTCAAACCGGCCATTCTGAAAGATTTTGGTCAATTGCCGCAATTGCTTGAACAGGCGCGCACAGCCCTGAAGCATTCCGGTCAATTACCGGTTGCTGAAGAACCCAAAGAAGAACCACAGCAATTAAATCTATTTTGATCGACAAGTTGTAAATTTCAAGTCTGAAAAGTCAGACTTTTTAGCTTGAACACCGGAAAGGATATTATGAGTATAAAAGAAGCCCTCATCAGTAAGATGAACGACAAGACAGCCCGGGTTGCCATACTAGGATTGGGTTACGTGGGCCTGCCGCTGGCAGTGGTGTTTGCCGAGGCAGGGTTCACTGTCACCGGGATTGATCCAGATGTACGCAAGTCCGATTCCGTGAACAAGGGCGTCAGTTATATCCCGGATATTTCCACGGAACGACTTGCCCCGCTGGTCAAATCCGGACGCCTGATGGCCAGTACAGATTTCTCGCGGTTGAAGGATATGGACGCGGCCAGTATCTGTGTCCCGACGCCGCTCCGCAAAACCGGCGATCCGGACATGTCGTTCATCCTTTCCGCCACCGAACAAATTGCGAAGTACATGCATAAGGGTATTATCGTCGTGCTGGAGTCCAGTACCTACCCGGGCACCACGCGCGAGATCCTGCTGCCGATGCTGGGGGAGGCCAATAATCTGACCGTTGGTGAGGACTGGTTCCTGGCCTTTTCGCCGGAACGCGTGGATCCAGGCCGGGAGGATTTCACCACGCTGAACACGCCAAAAGTGGTGGGCGGCATCACACCAGCCTGCGCGGAAATCGCGGCAGCCTGGTACGGTGGCGCCATCCAGCATATCCACCTGGTCTCATCGGCGGAAGCAGCTGAGATGGCCAAACTATTGGAGAATACCTTCCGCATGATCAACATTGGCCTGGTTAACGAACTGGCCATCATGTGCGAGCGCATGAATGTGGATGTTTGGGAAGTGATTGACGCGGCGGCTACCAAGCCGTTCGGTTTCATGAAGTTCACTCCCGGGCCGGGACTGGGCGGGCATTGCATCCCGATCGACCCGCTCTATCTTTCCTGGAAAATGAAAGCCTACCAATACACGGCACGTTTTATTGAACTGGCTTCGGATATAAACACGAACATGCCAAGGTACGTGGTGGGTCGCATTCTGGATGCCATGAATGAGCGCGGTAAGACGCTGAAAGGAAGCAAGTGCCTGGTTCTGGGAGTAGCTTACAAACCGGAGATTGATGACATCCGCGAATCACCGGCCTTGGATGTGATCGGCCTGCTTGAGAAGAAAGGCGCAACGGTGGAATACCACGACCCCTACATCCCAACTCTGAAGACCCATGAGGGCGTAGAAATGCACTCCATCCCAGACTTGATGGCAGGTGTGCGAGCCGCAGATTGCGTCGTCATCACAACAAACCACAAAACGTACGATTACATACGAATCCTGGATGCCGCGAAGTTCATCTTCGACAGTCGCAATGCGCTTGGAAAAATGGGTAAGGATAGTCCGAAAGTGGTCAGGCTCTAAGCGTTAATATTGGCATATAGACCATAAATATATGGCACACGACCTCGTCACAGGTGCGGAGGGCTTTGTCCTTGGGCGATCCTGGGCACGCAAGAGGGTGGGAGTGTGACCATATTCCAAAAGCTTTCCTCGATTTGGAAGGAAGACAACCTGCTGCGCCGGGTGGTACGGAACAGCAGCTATTTGTTTGGGAGCAACGTATTCTCCTCCGCCCTGGGCTTCCTGCAAGGGGTTGTCATCATCCGCCTTATCGGCGTGGCCAATTTGGGCATGGTCGTCATAATCACGACCTTCGCCTCGAATGTCAATCGTTTATTGTCATTTCGCATGAGCGAGGTGGTTGTAAAACACCTTGGTCCATCCCTGGCGGATGATAAAAAAACAGAGGCGGCGGCGCTTGTCAAAGCAACCGGCCTGACCGAAGCGGCGGTTTCCCTGCTGGCATGCCTTGCCCTTGTCCTGCTTACTCCCTGGGCTGCCAATGTAATCGCTCATGATGCTTCCATGGCGCCCTGGTTTCTTTTCTACGGTCTTATCCTGCTGATCAACCTGGTATACGAAACCTCCACCGGAATTCTGCAGGCAACGCATCGTTTCAGCGACCTGGCCCGTTTTACCCTGATACAGGCCGTGGTTACTTTTTTGATCATCGCGGGTTTTTACATTTTGTATCGTTGGGTGGCGACTCAGTTTCTGGCTCCCTACCTGGTCCCAGCCGTTCTCCTGGCATATGTGGTTGGGAAGGCGTATTACAATATTTCGCTGGTGAGCCTGGCCCTGCGGGAGGTACGTGAGACACTGGGCCCGGGCTGGTGGCGGACCTCCCTGAAATTACTGGGCGGCAAGCGCGCCCTGGCGTTGTTCGCCCTGAATACCAATCTAAATGGCACGGTCAACCTGGTATTTCGGGATAACATCCCGCTCTACCTGGGTGCGTTGCTCTCCACCACCCAGGTCGGTTACTTTGCCATTGCATTTACATTAATTTCTACCATAACACTGATCCTTGATCCTCTCATCGCGCCAACCTACAGTGAAATCTCCCGCACCATCGCCAAGTCCCAGTGGGATACGACCCTGCGCCTGATCCGGCGGGTGACTGCCCTGGCTGGGGGGATCGTCCTGGCGATCGCAGGTTTTTGGGCGCTGACGGGTTGGTGGCTCATTCCCTTTGTCTATAAACCTCAGGCACGCCCGGCTTACCCGCTCTTGCTGATCCTGCTCCTGGGTTATGGATTCGCCGGCATCTTTCAGTGGAACCGCTCGCTAATGTTGTCCTTGGGGAAGGCAGGTTATCCAGTTTTGATATTGATCCTGACAGGTGTGATCGAGTTGGCCTTGATTCTTTCCCTAGTTCCCCGGTATGGATACCTGATGATGGCTGCCATCCTCTCCGGATACTTCATCGTCTCGAACGGTTTCATTAGTTTGCGCGGCATGTGGGAAGTTCACCGCCGGCAAAAAGCAGGGATGGCTCAGCCATGAGAATAGCCTGTATCTCCGCCTCACAAATCCCCTCGGATACTGCCAACAGCATCCAGGTGATGAAGGTCTGCCAGGCTTTCGTCCAATTGGGGCATGAGTTAACTTTGCTCGTTCCAGGCGATCAAAAGCCAATTATCAGCAACCAGCAGTTGATTGCAAATTATGGTTTGGAGAAACTTTTCGATATCGAATGGCTGCCAGCCCATAACCGTCGTCTCTTCCCCTGGAAAGCAGTCTGGCGGGCAAGCCACCTGGGTGCAGACTTGCTCTATGCCTGGCCACTCCAGTCTGCCACCCTCGGCCTGCTGGCCGGGATGCCGTCGATGGTGGAACTGCATGACTTCCCCAGCGGGCGCTTCGGGCCGCTCTGGCTGCGCCTTTTCTTGATTTTTCCCGGAAGGAAACGCTTGCTGCCCATTACTGGCGCATTGCAGCGCCACCTGCACTTGCCAGCAGGACAGACTGTCATCGCCCCAGATGGGGTGGATATCGAACGCTACCGCGACTTCCCGGAGCCCGTCTCTGTTCGCCACCAACTGAACCTCCCCGAAGCTCCAACCGTACTTTGCACCGGCCATCTCTACGCGGGTCGCGGTGTTGACCTGTTTCTGAGGCTGGCGGTAAAATTCCCGCAGGTTAATTTCATCTGGGTGGGCGGCCGCCCGGCAGATGTTCAGGCTTGGAAGGAACGCACTGCCAACCTGACTAATGTTTCCTTTACCGGTTTTGTGCCGAATGAGCGCATACCGCTATACCAATCTGCTGCGGATGTATTGTTGATGCCTTATGGACGGTCGGTGACCACCTCAAGCGGTGGGAATACGGCCGAAATTTGCAGTCCAATGAAAATGTTCGAATACATGGCCACCGGGCGCGCCATTCTCTCCAGCGACCTGCCTGTGCTGCGTGAAGTGTTGGACGAGACAAAAGCAGTCTTCTGTCCACCGGAGCAGACCGAGATGTGGGAATCTGCTCTGGGTGGGTTGTTGTCTGACCCGCAACGGCGGCAAGCCCTCGGTCAATGCGCCAGGGCCGCTGTGGAGCAATACTCCTGGGTGAAGCGTGCACAACGCTCCCTGGAAGGATTTTATGAAATTCCTGCGTGATTTCTTATGGATTCTCCCGTGTAGTCTTGTGCTGGGATTGGTGCTCAGCCTTCTCGGCCCGGGAATATGGTGGATTGGCTGGCTGGCATACGCTCTCTTGCTGGTTCTCGGTCTGTCGGCTCTTGCCTTTCTCTGGCGATCTGCCGGAGCCAGCATGGATCAGAATCGTAATCTGCAGCATAGCCTCGGCTGGATGTTACTCCTGGCGGTACTCCTGCGAATGGGGCTGGGGATGGTTTTCTCTTACATCCTGCCATCTGACGGTAACGACACCGAAGTTCAAAAAGCCGGTTACATCTTCCCGGATGCCTATAACCGCGACGTCCAATCCTGGGAACTGGCATCCTCCTCCAAGCCTCTCTGGCTGGCCTTCGATAAATCTTACAGTCTTGACCAATATGGCGGATTGTTGTTCGCCACCAGTTTCCTCTACCGCTATCTCAGCCCGGATGCGCACCGGCCCTGGCTTGTTATCCTGTTGGCATCCCTGGTCGCCGGGATTGGAGTAGCCTTGGCCTGGAAGGCTGCCTACAAAACCTGGGGAAAATCCATGGCCCTGGGAGTGGGTTGGATCATGGTCTTGTATCCCGAAGCGATCATGCTGGGAAGCTCGCAGATGCGTGAGCCTTTCCTGATCACTTTCGTTGCCATGGCATTCTGGGGAGTGACGAGTTGGGCGGAAGATCATCGTTCGGCTGTGGCCTGGTTGATCGGAAGCCTGATTGGAATGCTGCTCTTCAGTCCAGGCATAGCAGTCGTTTCGATCGTCCTTTTGGCCGGCTGGATCTGGCTGCGGGGAAAGGAGAGACGCCTCCGCTGGTGGTGGATCGCAGGGATCGGGATGATTGTTGTTTTGTCCTTCTTTCTCCTGTCCTGGTCCGTTGGAGGAAGTCTTCAAGTAAAGAGCGGGCCGCTGGCAACCGTGATCAATTGGACGCGTTATACTGTCCAGTTCGACAGCCAGAAATTGGAACAAGATTCCGGCTGGGTGCAAAATATATTCAGCCATGTACCGGTTTCTCTGCATCTGCCCATGATCATCGGCTATGGGATCGCCCAACCGGTTCTACCGGCTGCGATAGGTGCTCCGGCGGTCTGGCCAATGCGTACGCTGGCAATCCTGCGTGGGGTCGGCTGGTATGCGCTCCTGCCACTGTTGCTTTACTGCATCTATCCCATCTGGAGGATGGCGGACAAACGCGAACGACTGGCATGGTTTTGGTTGTGGTTGGTTGTGTGGGTCTGGATTTTGATCTCAGCCGCGCGCGGGGGAGGAGATCAATGGGACAATCCCCGCTATCGAACAATCCTGTTGGTTTTCCAGGCAATCCTGGCTGCACTGGTCATCTCGATCCAAAGCCACAGCCACGAGCGCTGGCTGGGTCGTTTGCTGGCCATAGAGGGGGTTTTCGTAATATGTTTTGCGGCATGGACTTGGACGCGAAAAGATGTCAATCCATTCCTGCTCCCTCTGGGTGGAACTGTGGCGGCATTCATTGCAGCCAGCCTGCTCATCCTCGTCGGTGATTGGCTTTGGGTAAAATATGGGCACAAGAAAGCCATCCAACCACCGGGAAAGAATTAGTCCTTGTCATCAAGCAGATGGATTGGATTCGTTGCATGAAAAAATGGATAAGGCAATTCATTGCAAGTAAGAGAATCGCCATACTGCTGGCTTTGGCCGGGTTGATGCTCTACTCAACTTTATCGGTAGGATATGCTTTCACGCAACAATCTACAATTGATGAGGGCCTTTATCAGTACAAAGGCTACTTGTTTGCTTCGGGGACTTTCTTTCCATTTCAAGAATATGGACCAAGGACACAATATGCGCCTCTCTCCTATATTATTCCTGGTTTTATCCAATTGATATTTGGTCCCAGTTTGCTGACCGGCCGCCTATTTGGGGTCATCCTTGGCGTCCTGGCTCTCATTGGGCTTTGGTTGGTCGCCCGCCGGTTGGCCGGGTATTGGTGGGGAGCTGCGGCAGTTTGGGTAACCGCCATTAACCCGGGAGTTATCCGCAACTACAGTTTTGGTGTTGCCCAGGGATTGGTTGCGTGCCTCTTAATGTGGACACTGGTCCTTACCCTGAAAAGAACCCGGCCCAATTGGCAAATCACTGCTGGGACGGTCCTGGCCGTTATTTTATTGCTCACGCGCCAGAATATGGCGCCGGTTTTGCCTCTGCTTGTCCTATATATCTTTTGGCAATATGGCAAAAAGCAGGGTTGGATAACCGTAGCAGCCGGAACGGTTACTCTGCTCGCCGGTCATCTGGCCTTCTGGCCGGGGATTCTAAGCATGTGGACACCCTGGCTCCCAGCTGTGATGACCCCTTTCCTCAATCAATGGCGGGTACCTGCAGGATCCGTAATGGCGATGCAGAACCAACCCAATGCAGCCGCAAGAATCTATGGCTTCATGGAAGGTATCCGTTTCCACTTTGTGGCAGTGACCGGCTTTGCAGCAAGTTTGATCTTCTGGCCCAAAAAAGTTGCCTGGAAAGTCACAGCGCAATTCCGCACAACAGTGTTTTTAGCGGTTTTATTTTTTTGTCTTCTGGGGTTGCACGCTTGGGCGGGTCTCGGTTTCGGAGGAGGAAACAATTACAATACCTTCACCTTCAGTCCTTACCTTGCCTTCTTCGATTATCTTGGCATCCTGACCCTGGTGGCAATTTTCCCGATCCTGGAGAAACGCCAATCGGGAATCCGCCCAATCTTTGTCTTCGTGTTGGTCCTGGTTTTTGCGACTGGAATTGGTTTTGGTGGCTTCGGCATATTTGGCGACCAACTGATAAATCTCAAGATCCCGCGGATAAAGAACTTTTTTACCACCGGTTACCTTCTCCCCGGGCAGGTCCCCTTATGGGATTATTTAACCAATACCTTTGGGATCGCTCATAACACAGCCAGAATGCGGGTTCCCGGTGTGGTTGGGCTGATGGCTGGTCTGATGATCTTGTTCATTGGGTGGGGGATCTGGGCTTTGCTTCGCCGTAAACGAATTGTTGTGTACTCAATTGGATTTATTTCAATGATGCTTTTCCTGACCATTGGTGTCACTCTTACACCTTCAGCCCTGCTCGGAGGTGGCCTCACCCAGTGGAATTGTAACGGAAATGTAATCACAGAATATCAGCAGGTGGGGGATTATCTAGCCAGGAATATCCCGGCCGGAAGCAATGTTTATTGGGATGGTGGAAATGCAGTCGCAATCCTGCTGTATATTCCCAATATCCATATTTTTCCCCAGGAATTGGACGGGCAATGGAATTTTTATCATGGCGGGGATAGTGATGCGCTTGCCCGAATGGGTGACTGGAACGATGAACTTGCAAAACTGTGGCGTAGCGAAGCGGATGTGATCATCATTCAACAATTGGATTATCCAAACTGGCAGTCATATCTGAATGATTCCGGATTTGTTGAACTTCCTTCGCTTAAAACGCCTGTAAACTGCGAATCGAATACCTTCCTTCGGATATTCATCAGGAAAGGAAATACCATTGTCTCCATCAGATCTGGCGCTCCATATATCCAGGGGGCTGGTTCATAGCTAAACTTTAGAACCTTTTCCCGTTCGCCTGGGAATGTCTGATTCCGGGCATGCCAACGGACGGATTGGACCGGCGCGTTCCTGATGTAAGTGCAGTAATAAACATTTTGATCGTTGTAATACTTGTTGGAGGGAGGGGGCAGAATTGTTAGGGAATCCCCCAAAAATGAACCCGAGTGCGCTTGACGTATTCCCAATTCCGTTTATAATTCAACAATTGAATTATGAAAAAGGAGACAGGATAATGCCTACAGCATTGATTACCGGCATCACTGGTCAGGATGGATCTTACCTGGCCGAGTTCCTTCTTTCGAAGGGATATAGTGTGGTTGGGATGGTGCGTCGATCTAGCACCGTAACCTTCGAGCGTATCCAGCACATCCAGAATGACATTGACATCGTGCAAGGCGATTTGCATGACCAGAGTTCACTGGTGGCCGCGCTTGAGCAATACAAGCCGGATGAAATCTATAACCTGGCTGCACAGTCATTCGTTTTCACATCCTGGAGCCAGGCTGTGTTGACTGGTGAGGTAACTGCCCTGGGAGTTACGCGCTTGTTGGAAGCCATCCGGTCGGTCAACCCAAAAGTGCGTTTCTACCAGGCATCTTCCAGTGAAATGTTCGGCAAGGTGACTGAAACACCACAGCAAGAAACGACATCCTTTTATCCACGCAGTCCCTATGGTGTCGCAAAAGTATATGGGCATTGGATTACGGTCAATTACCGTGAAATCTTATGGTCTCTATACCGTCTCGGGGATTCTCTTCAATCACGAAAGTCCGCGGCGGGGTTTGGAATTCGTTACCCGCAAGATTTCACATGGGGTGGCCAGCATCAAATTGGGGTTGAGCAAGGAACTTCACCTGGGTAACCTGGAGGCGCGCCGGGACTGGGGTTTTGCCGGGGAATACGTTCAGGCGATGTGGAAAATGCTCCAGCAGGAGACACCTGAAGATTTTGTGATCGGTACCGGTGAAACCCACTCTGTCCGCGAGTTTGTTGAAATGGCATTCAAGTATGTTGGGTTAAATTACGAAGATCATGTTGTTCAAGATGCACATTTCCTGCGCCCATCCGAAGTGGATGCCCTCATCTCCAATCCAGCCAAAGCCCGACAGAAACTTAATTGGGAGCCGAAAGTAAAATTCCAGGACCTGGTCGGGATGATGGTTGAAGCTGATCTGAAACGATTGAATGAAACGCGTTAGGTATCCATGAACATCCCCGTAGAAACAGCACGAGAACTGGCACTGCTTGAACATATCGAGAGCAATCCGGACGTGACCCAGGCTTCCCTGGCCACCCAACTTGGTGTGGCAGTGGGAACGGTAAATTGGCATATTAAACGTCTGATTGAGAAAGGGTATGTCAAGATTAAACGTGCGGAACGCAAGAAACTGCGCTATATCATCACGCCTGAAGGCATCGCGTTGCGCACCCTTCTCACAGTGGATTATATCGAACAGCAATTCCTGCTTTATCGCAACACCCGCCAGCGAGTCCGTGAGCATTTGGAACAAATTAAGAACGCCGGGTATAAAAGTGTGTTCATCCAGGGCGAAGGCGACGTAGCCGATATTTGCCGGCTTTCCTGCCTGGAGCAAGGGATTGCCATTACTGCAGATGGTAACGCACCAGTACTTGAAATTGTTGGACTAAAGGTTTTCCTGCACCCGGGTGGCAGCCATGAGTGACAAGCAGCACATCCTGATTACCGGAGGAGCAGGCTACATCGGTTCGCTCCTGGCAGCGGAATTGTTACGCACCGGGAGTTATGTGACCGTGGTGGATAACCTGTTATATGGCGGTGAGTTGCTGTTGGGATTTTTGGCCCATCCTGATTTTCACTTCACCAAAGCTGATGTGTCCGAGCCGGGTTCCATTCGCCCCGCCCTGAGTCGTGACTGGCCAAAGCCGGTTGCTGTCGTCCACCTTGCGGGGATCGTGGGTTTCCCTGCCTGTCAGGCGATTGGAAAACAGGCAGCCTGGAGGCACAACGTCGAAGCTGTTAAACGTGTTTACGAGCAGGTTTCAGATCTGGGGGCTGCCAGATTCGTGTTCGCCTCCACATATAGTACATATGCTCCCTCGACGGACGGCAAACCAGTAACGGAAGTATCCCCTCTCACGCCGCAGTCGCTTTATGCGGAGACCAAGATTGCAGCCGAGGAGTACCTGCTCAAGCAGAAAAATGCTGTTACCGCGCCACTCATCTTTCGGCTGGCTACACTCTATGGCATTTCGCCGCGCACGCGCTTTGACCTGGTTGTCAACCAATTCGTTCTGGATGCTTATACCAGGCGCGAACTCATCATTTATCAGCGAGGTTACTCACGTTCGTTTATCCATGTACTGGATGTTGTCCGCGGAATCCTCCTGGGACTGAAAGCGCCTGAGGCGACAATACGTTGTCAAGTCTATAACCTGGGCAGCGAGGCCGGCAATTACACAAAAGATGAAATTGTCGGTCTGGTCATCAAGAGACTGCCGGAAACGGTGGTCACGTATAAGGATCTGACTTTTGGTGGCGACATTCGCGACATCTCCATTTCCTTCGAAAAAATTCGCCAAGCGTTGGGTTTCAAGGCGGAAATGACCGTAGATGATGGTGTGCGCGAAGTTGTCCACGCCCTGCGGACAGGTATCATCCGTAATCCACAGGATGAAAAATACACCAATGCCCGGTTCATTGTCCAGTAACTTATGACAGAAAACTTCTGGAAAGGCAAAAGAGTACTTGTTACCGGGGGGGCTGGATTCCTTGGCTCGTTTCTGGTGGAGAAACTGACACAACGCGGCGCGGCAGACATTCTGATTCCGCATATCGAATATTACAACCTGGTGGATCGCGAGGATATCCGTCGTCTCCTGGGTCATGCCATGCAATCACCGGAGAAACGCCCTTCCCATCTTTTCCCCGCTGGTTTCCACGCTTCAGATCTTCCAAATTTTAAACCTGCCGACCTGGTGATCATCCACCTGGCTGCGCGGGTTGGCGGTATCGGGATCAATCGTGAACACCCGGCGGAGTTCTTTTATGATAATTTAATAATGGGGGTAGAGTTGATGCACCAGGCCTGGCAACGCGGTGCGGGGAAATTAATTGCCTTGGGAACCGTCTGCGCCTATCCGAAGTACACCTCCGTACCCTTTCATGAAGACGACCTGTGGAACGGTTATCCGGAGGAGACCAACGCTCCTTATGGCCTGGCGAAGAAGATGTTGCTCGTCCAGGCGCAAGCGTATCGTCAGGAGTATGGATTTAACGCCATCTATCTATTGCCGGTTAATTTATATGGGCCACGCGATAATTTTGACCCGGCCTCTTCCCATGTCATCCCGGCATTGATCCGCAAATGTCTCGAAGCCCAGGAGCATGGCGCGAAGGAAATCATCGTCTGGGGCGATGGTTCGCCAACGCGCGAGTTCCTGTATGTGGAGGATGCAGCGGAGGGGATCCTGCTCGCCTCTGAGAAATATAACGGGCCGGACCCCGTCAACCTGGGCTCCGGTTATGAAATATCCATCAAGGATCTGACAGAGATGATTGCCCACATGACCGGTTTTACAGGCAAGTTGGTTTGGGATACAAGCAGACCCAACGGCCAGCCGCGCCGTGGGCTGGACATAACCCGGGCTGAAACGCTCTTCGGTTTCCGCGCCGGTACACCGTTCGAGCAGGGTTTACGCCGGACGATTGCATGGTACCAGGGACAACGAAAATAAAATGGTGCAGCCAGAGATGGTTAATCCTGAAATCGGTCAAACCGATCCCGAAGACTGGGATATGGTTATCGGTCCGCAACGCAACCTTCTCGACTTGCGCCTGCGCGAGTTATGGCATTCGCGTGACTTGATCATGTTGTTTGTGAGGCGGGATTTCGTTTCTGTCTACAAACAGACCATCCTCGGTCCACTTTGGTACCTGATCCAACCTCTCTTGACGACCATCGTATTCACGGTTGTCTTCGGGAATATTGCCAAGCTGCCTACGGATGGCTTGCCGTCTTTCCTGTTCTACATGTCCGGTACAGTAATTTTCACGTATTTTGCCAGCAGCCTGTCCAAGACTTCCGATACGTTCGTGGCCAATGCCAACATGTTCGGCAAGGTTTATTTTTCCCGCCTGGCTGTACCGGTTTCCATTTTAATTTCAAACCTGATCGCTTTTGCCATTCAATTCGGTTTTTTTCTGGCGTTCATGGCATATTTTTTCCTGCGTGGAACGCAGTTGCATCCGAACTGGTGGGTGCTGTTCACTCCGGTTCTGTTATTGATGATGGCTGGGTTGGGTCTGGGATTCGGGATCATCGTTTCTGCACTAACAACCAAATACCGCGATCTGCGCTTCCTGGTGCAATTTGGTGTGCAACTTCTGCAGTACGCCACCCCGGTAATCTATCCGCTCTCATCCATGTCTGCAAAATACCAGGCCCTGATTCGATTGAATCCGCTCACTTCAGTCATCGAAGCTTTCCGCTATGCCTTCCTTGGCACGGGCGAAGTAAGCCTAATCCAACTGGGTTACAGTTTTGCCATCATGCTGATCGCAATTATCATCGGTGTGGTGATCTTTAATCGTGTCGAAGCGACTTTCATGGATACGGTATGAGCAGAAACGTCATTCGGGTGGAGAACGTTTCCAAGGCTTACCGTCTGGGCCAGATCAGTTCCAGGACGCTTTCGGATGACCTCAAAGTGTGGTGGGCAAAAGCGCGCGGCAAGCCCAATCCTCTGCTCAAAATTGGGCAGGAGGATCATGGTAATCGGGATGATGAATATCTCTGGGCGCTCAAGGATGTCAACTTTACGGTTGAACAGGGTAGTGTGCTGGGCATTATCGGACGCAATGGCGCTGGAAAAAGCACGATCCTTAAGATCCTCTCGCGAGTCACAGCACCCACCAGCGGGTATGTAAGAGTCAAGGGCCGGATTGCCAGCCTACTGGAAGTGGGGACGGGGTTTCACCCCGAGCTGAGCGGGCGTGAAAATATTTACCTGAACGGCGCGATCCTGGGCATGAAACGGGCTGAGATCGACCGCAAGTTCGATGAAATTTTGGCGTTCTCAGAGGTGGAGCAATTCATCGACACGCCTGTAAAACGCTATTCTTCAGGGATGTATGTGCGTTTGGCCTTTGCCGTGGCCGCCCACCTGGAACCGGAAATCCTGGTGGTGGATGAGGTACTGGCTGTCGGAGATGCTGAATTCCAGAGGAAAAGTCTTGGAAAAATGGGCGATGTGGCTCAACAAGGTCGCACGGTCCTGTTCGTCAGCCATAATATGTCATCCATTTTACGCCTGACCAGAGAGGCGATCGTGCTCGAAAAAGGTCGCGTGGTAATGCGTGCACCTTCTGCCGAGGCAGTGGAATATTATCTCTCTGCTGGGAATGCCAGGGCCGGGGAAAGAATCTGGGAAAAAGATGAGGTGCCCCTGGCTGCGACTCCCTTCCGCCCGGTCGCCCTGCGTTTGGTTGACCAGAAGGGCAAAGTGGCGGAGGTAATCCGGTCCGTGGAGCCCTTCGCAGTGGAGATGGAATATTTCCTGGATGCTCCCCTGACCGGTTTGCGGATCGGTCTTTACCTCAACTCAGCCCGCGGCGACCAGGTCTTGACCAGCTTTGATACAGATGAAGGCGCCCGCTTCGAGAAATACATTTCCCGTCCGGCTGGACATTATGTCAGCCGGTGCGAATTCCCGAAAGACCTGTTGAATAACGGGCGGTATATTCTGGGGGTCAATGCCAGTTCCTATCGCATCCGCCGTTATTTCATGGATGAGCAGGCTCTGGCGTTTAATGTGGATACTTCCGGCGCGCCAGGAATGCAGTGGTCGGAGCCGCGCCCAGGCGCCCTGCGCCCACGCCTGGAATGGAAGATTGAGACGAAATGAAGCCAAGGGTGCTGGTTAAAGACATCCTGGGCGGAATCCCCTTCACAGTTGAGCTGGATTGGTACCTGCGCCAGCGCCATAAGGGGCTGAAGAGTTGTTTCAAGTTGTCCCTTCTGGAGGACAATTTGAAGGAGATCGTGGCAGATGTGCTGCCGCATATCGAAGGGGCGCCTCAAGGCAGGAAAGTCTTCCTGTTTGCCTCCTGGCATTATTGGATCATGCACACGACATTATGCGGTCTGGTGCTGCGCTCCATGGGCCTGGACGTCAGCCTCGGCTACCTTCCATACGGTGATTACAATCGGCCTGTCAGTCGCTTCGACTTGCGCCGCCAGGATTTGTATACCCGCGATATCCTGAGAAATGCCGCGCCGCTCCTGAAAGTAGTTCCCTTCCTGGATGTTGAGCCGGCGCCTCAGATTCCGGAGGCACTGGTCAAGGCGGTGGAACAAGTCACTTTGTATGATGCCCAATATACACTTCAGCGCGAGGATGTGAAGGGGGACGAGCCCATTTGCCAACTTCGCCGTGAACGAAACCTGGAGGTTGCCCGCAAAGCCTTTACCTACTTCCAGGAAACCCGCCCGGATGTGGTCATTGTCCCGAATGGGATGATCCAGGAATATGGCGCAGTTTACGCAACAGCCCGTTTGCTCGGCATCCCGGCAGTGACTTACGAATTCGGCGAACAGGACCGGCGCGTCTGGTTGGACAAGAACAAGCTGGTGATGTACCACTTTACGGACCAGGCCTGGGAAAAATGTCGTGGGCGGGTGCTTGATCAGGAACAGCGCACCTGGCTGGAGACCTTCCTGAAAGCCCGGCAAGGCGTCCAGGCTGGAAATGCATTTGCCCACCTCTACCAGAAGTCTCTCCGGTTCGGTCCGGATTCCATCCGGTCCAGCCTTGGATTGGATGGTCGACCCGTAGTGCTTCTCCCAACCAATGTGCTGGGTGATTCTGCCACCCTTGGCCGGACAGTCTTCAGCCAGAGCATGGCGGAGTGGATTGAGCGTCTCGCCCCTCATTTCGTGACCCATTCCGAGGTGCAATGGATAGTGCGCATCCATCCGGCAGAAACCTGGACAGTTGGGCCTTCAGTGGCCGAGATCATTCACAAAGCCATACCCGAACTACCCTCCCACATCCACCTGATCGAGTCAACTGAGAAGGTCAACACTTACGACTTGATGGATATTTCCGACCTGGCTCTGGTCTATACCACTACCGCCGGACTGGAGATCGCGTTGCGGGGGATCCCGGTGCTGGTCAGCGGACGGGCGCATTATAGAAAGAAGGGCTTCACACTGGATGCCGACACCTGGGACGAGTATTTCGGTTCATTGGAGGCGGCTCTGGCCGACCTGCACGCTTATCGCCTGACCGCACAACAGGTCGAGACGGCCCGGAATTACGCCTACTTCTTCTTCCACGATTATCCCTATCCATTCCCCTGGCATGTCGAAAAAATCGGCAAAGATCTGGAGCGGGATTCCATCGCTTACGTGCTCAGTCAGGAAGGCCAGGCTGAGTTTGGGCAAACCTTCCAACTTTTGGCAGGTGCTTCTCTGGATTGACAGGAAGGCTTCTTTATACTATGGCATCCTCTTACGAACAGGCGCAAACGATACTTCGTTGTCCGATCACAAGGCAGGACTTGCGTTTGTTGAATCCGCAGGAAGTCACTCTGTTGAATTTCCGGATTGCGAAAGGTGAATTGTTGCATAACGATGGCACACCGGTCAAAGCCTCCCTCGAAGCCGGTTTTATTTCAAGGGACGGGCAGTTTGTCTATCCAGTTCTTGAGGGCATTATTCTTCTGATGGTAAATCTTGCCATTCCTGTGAGGGAACAAAATGAGACTGCACAGGTTTCCCTGCGTGCTGAAAAGAAGGTTTTGCAGGATTTTTATGATTCAATTGGCTGGATGAAGGACGAAAAGAAACCTGCCAGTTTCGTTGATGCACTCAAATGGGAGGATTTGCGGCCGGTGGCCGGCGAATATATTCATAACTGTCATTTACGGGTGAACCGCTTTATTAAACCCCAGGGTCGTTATCTGCTCGATGCAGGCTCTGGCCCGATCCAGTATCCGGAATACCTGTCCTATTCGGATGGTTATGACTTCAGAATTTGTGTGGATATTTCCTTTCTGGCATTGAAAGAAGCACATAAAAAACTTGGCGATAAAGGCATCTTTATCCTTGGTGATATCACCAATCTTCCCCTGCAGGATAACGTGGTCGATGGGGCGGTTTCCTTGCATGTTATTTACCATGTGCCTAAGGATGAACAGGTATCTGCATTCCGGGAATTGCACCGGGTGCTGAAACCGGGTTCCAGCGCGGCGGTTGTATATTCCTGGCCGGATTCTAAGATGATGAAATGGTTGCTTTTACCTCGGCGGATCAATAGAAACTTTCACCGCTGGAACCAGAAACTGAAAAACCTGTTCAAGAAAATCCTGCGCTGGAAAGAACGAAATAAGGTTGCAACGCCAGTCACTCTTCCGGAAACCCCCTATCGCTATACTCACGACCTGGCGTACTTTAACAACAATCTCAAAGAAATGAACTTTGATATTGTTGTCTGGCGCAGTGTCACAGTATCCTTCATGCGCATGTATATCCATCCGCACTTGTTTGGAGCTGGCATTCTGCGCTGGATTTATCGCAAAGAAGAGGCTGATCCTGCCCTGTATGGGCGGATCGGGCAATATCCGCTCTTCGTAATTCGGAAATAAAATGACCTTTGATAAAAAAGGAGAGAAAACAATGACTCAGACGCGTGTCCTTGTTACCGGTGCAGGTGGCTTTATTGGTCACCATCTCGTCACTTTCCTGCGCGAGAAAGGGTACTGGGTGCGTGGTGCAGATATTAAATATCCAGAATATCGCGCCAGCGACGCGGACGAATTTGAACTGCTTGACCTGCGGCGTTGGGATAACTGTCTGCAGGCTACGCGAGGAATTAATGAAGTATATGGCCTGGCCGCCGATATGGGCGGGATGGGTTTCATCTCTTCCCACCATTCGGAGATTCTGCATAATAATTCGCTCATCAACACTCACACCCTGAATGCGGCACGTATCAATGGTGTCCAGCGATATTTCTATACTTCCTCGGCCTGTGTCTACCCTGAATTCAAGCAGACGGACGCCAATGTCATTCCACTTAAGGAAGAGGATGCTTATCCTGCCATGCCACAGGACGCCTATGGCTGGGAAAAACTGGTTATGGAGCGCCTGTGCACCCACTACCGCGAAGATTACGGCATCCAGACTCGTATTGTGCGTTTTCACAATATTTTTGGCGATCATGGAACCTGGGAAGGTGGGCGAGAAAAGGCTCCGGCAGCCATGTGTCGCAAGGTCGCGGTTGCCAAATTGACCGGCAACCATGAGATAGAAATGTGGGGGGATGGTGAACAGACCCGTTCCTTCTGCTACATTGAGGATTGCCTGGAAGGGATCTACCGCCTGATGCGTTCTGATTACGTTCTGCCGCTCAACCTGGGGTCGGACCGCATGGTGACCATCAACCAACTGGCCGAGATCGTTGCCAATATTGCTGGCATTAAGATCACCATTAAGCATATTCCCGGGCCCCAGGGAGTACGCGGCCGCAATTCGGATAATACCCGCCTGCGCGAAGTGCTCAAATGGGAACCACGGCTCACGCTGGAGGAGGGTCTTCAACGTACTTATGCCTGGATCGAGAAACAGGTGGCTCAAAAGCTGGGCATGGAACAGAAGTAGATATGGCTTTCTTGACGATCTTTACGGCTTCCAAGCCATTCACCAACCCGCATATCAACATCATCCAACGTAATGCAATCCAATCCTGGATGCAGATGAAGGATGTGGAGGTCGTTCTGATTGGTGATGAAGCCGGTATCCCCGAGACAGCCAGGGAATTTGGCGTCAGGAATATACCGGAGGTCAGGCGTGATGAAAAGGGCGTCCCACAGGTTGATGCGGTGATGCAGATCGGGCATGAATGCAGCGAAAGCCGCATGCTTTGCTATGCCAATGCAGACATGATCCTGACGTCGGACCTCATCAATGCAGCCTGGCGGGTCTCGGAACAGGCCCGGGACTTTTTGGTGGTCGGCCAACGCTGGGACCTGGACCAGACCGGGCCGTTGGATTTCAGAGGTGATTGGGAATCCCGCCTGCGATTGGATGTGGCCGGGCGCGGTAAATTCTACTCGCCCTGGGGTATCGACTATTTCGTCTTCCCGCGCCACCTCTATACCAATGTACCGAATTTCACCATCGGACGACCGGCCTGGGATAATTGGATGGTTTATCATGCCCGCACGACTTTTGGCATGGCCATCGACGCCTCCCGGGATGTTCTGGTCGTCCACCAAAACCACGACTACAGCCACCTGCCCGGTAACAGGTCGCCTTATGGTTCGGAAGTCGCCAAATCGAATCTGGGCAAGGCGGGTGGCCGGAAGCATGTTTACAATATTCTGGATGCCAACCGCGAACTGGCTGGCGGAAGCATCTGCAGGCCACAACTCCGGCTGGTACGCCTGCTGCGCCGTTTGGAGCGTATGTTCATTAACAATGAGCAAAAAGGTTGGGGCTGGGAAATTTCCCTGCGGCTTCAACAGATACAGCGCCCGCTGACAACAAGGCCAAGGAGATAGTATGCCACGTGTTGGTCACAACCCTGCTCGTTTTGTCGAAAAAGTGGCCCAGCCTGCCGAGGTAACCATCACGGTGGTTAATTGCATCCCTTTCACAAGCGGGTATTATGAGCAGAGTCTGGATGTATTAAAGGCCTGCCTCAATAGCCTCCATGAGAGCACCCCGGAATCGCATGATTTGATGGTTTTCGATAACCATTCCTGCCGAGAGGTTCGTCAATATCTCCAGGAGGCTTATGAGCATGGGATCATTCAATATCTGATACTATCAGACAGGAATATCGGTAAACTTGGAGCCTGGAATTTCATGTTCGGTGCAGCCCAGGGCGAGTATGTTGTTTTTTCCGATGGAGATATTCTCTTTCACCCTGGCTGGCTGCCGGCCTCACTGGAACTTTTCAAAACATTCCCGAATGTAGGCATGGTGACGGCACGGCCATTTCGAACACCGGACAAGTATTCTACTGCCACCCTTGATTGGGCACGCCATCCGGAATCTAACGTTGTTCTGGAAGAAGGGTGTTTATTGGATTGGGAAACCTATTGGGAACATGGACGCAGTATCGGGGCAACTGAAAATCAAACGCGTGAAGATTATCCAAAGGGTAGGGACTACCGCCTGACCTACCGCGGAAAAATCGCATATGTTGGTGCGGGGCATTTTCAGTTCATGGCACCGCGTGGCTTACTTAAAAGATCGTTCCGCTACCCTCTGACCAGCCGATGCGCGGCGAACGCCTCCTGGACCTTGCCATCAATGATATGGCTTACCTGCGCTTGAACACCGAAAAGACATTCGTTTATCACATGGGCAATCGTCTCCCTGAATCAATCCCGGCAGTTTCCGTACCAAAACGCAAATCCCTGCTCCAGCGGCTTCTTTGGCTCCCCGGCATCCGCCATATATTGCTTTGGCTGAATAACCAGATCTTCCGCTTGTATTTTTTCAATGTCGAGTAGCCCATGACCGAGAATGTACACACTTGTCCACTATGTGGAAAAGATCACAGCCAATTGTTTGACCGCCGTACATTTCGCGGCCAGATTGTGACCAACCGGCTCTGTTTGCATTGCGGGCTCATCTACCTATCCCCACGTATGACCGAGAGCGAATCGGCGGACTTCTATGCAGAGCAGTATCGCCTTGTCAACGAAGGCAGCTCCGAACCAACCGCCCGTAACCTTGCCAATCAGCGCGGGAGAGCCGAATCGCTGCTTGTGTTCTGCCGGCCTTTCATCACCACGGTCAGACAACACCTGGACATCGGCTGTTCCATTGGCTTGCTTCTAAACCACTTTCAGGAGGCATACCATTGCCGGCCGGTCGGTATTGAGCCAAACGATGTACATCGCCTGCATGCCCGGAAGGAGGAATTGTCAGTTTACGGCACTTTGGATGAACTGGAAAAAAACGAAAAAGATCGTTTCGACCTCGTTAGCATGGTGCATGTCCTCGAACACCTGCCTGATCCGGTGGGTTATCTTGTCCATCTGCGCGAGGACCTGCTTGCTCCAGATGGCTGGATGTTGCTCGAGGTACCCAATTTGTACGCTCACGATTCGTTCGAAATTGCCCACCTGGTCTCCTACAGCTCTCACACCCTGGCGCAAGTTCTGGAAAAATCCGGGTTTGATGTCCTGAAATTGGAGCAACACGGACGTCCTCGCTCGCAACTTCTGCCGCTTTACATCAGTCTGCTGGCTCGCCCGGCTTCCGCCTCTTCCCAAACTTTTATCCTGCAGCCCGAAAAACGGGTAGTGCTCAAACGGTGGCTGGGGATGCTTCGTCGCAAATTCCTGGAACACCTGCTCCCGCGTCAGGCCTGGATACCTGAGGAAAAATGAAAGTCCTTTTTGTCGCCTACCACGATCCTTACATTCTCGATCTGGCGAGCGGGTCAGATTACCACTACCTGCAGGCTGTTCAGAATAATGGCTTCGATGTTGAGGTGCTTGGCCCTTTTAAATCCCCTCCCGTCTGGCTTGAGCAGAATTTTTCCAGGTTGTACCAAAGGAGCGGTAAAAGGTACTTAAAACATACGATGACAGCAGCATGGTTGGCATCCAGGGCTGCCAAAAAAGCCGTTGATGAGTGGAAACCCGATGTCTTGTTTACACATTACTCCTCGCCTTTGACCTTTTATCATCCTGGAATTCCGTGTGTCCATCGTACGGATTCAACTTTTTATGGGGTGGAAAAGGATTATCCCCGCTATGGCAAACTGGCGCTCTGGCTCGAAATTTGGCAGGAAAAACGAGCCTTCCGGCGTTCTGCAAGAGTGATCACTCATAGTGAGTGGTCTGGCAGGATACTATCCGATTTTTATAAGGTGCCGAAAGATCGAATCATAGTATATCCAGAACCTTCTGCTCTACCGCCCCATGTTGTCCCGAAGGAAATGGATGTTCGGGGAATGAAGACTTCTCAAGAAACCACTCCAATTGCTGCTGGTCGGCCGGGATTATCGCCGAAAAGGGATCGATATAGCAATTGAAGTTGTCCACCGGCTCAATGCGGCAGGCATCCAGGCAGAACTCACTATTTGCGGTGCAAAGGGGCAGGCCGATGAGTATGTCAGGTTTGTTGGACCGTTCAAGAAAAGCATTCCGGAACAGCTTGAGCAATATGTAAATCTGTACCGCCAGGCGCATTTATTGATCCACCCGACTCTTTTTGATGCAGGCCCGATAGCACCCGGAGAGGCGGCAGGCTTTGGAACCCCGACAATCACCAATGATGTGGGGGGAATGAGCACTACGGTCATGGACGGTGAATCCGGTATTGTCCTCCCCAAGTGGAGTCCTCCAGACGCCTATGTTAAAGCAATTATTGAATTGATAAATGATCCAGAAAGGTATTACACCCTTTGCCAGAAAGCCAGGGATAGATATGAACGGGAACTTAACTGGAAAGTTGTTGAAAAAAAGTTCGGCGAAATATTGCGCCAGGTCGTTCAAGAATATCAGACATCTCTAGGATAGCAGACATGCGTCAAGGACAAAACCCCGCCAAGATGGGACTACCCGCATACCAGTCAAAAAGATTGGGTCTGGCATTATTGTCGTATATCCCATCACAAGCAGGCTATTTCGCCCATTCGCTCGAGGTTCTACGCTATCAAATTGCCAGTGTCCATCTCACCACAAAAGAATTCGATTTGCTGGTCTTCGATAATGGCTCCTGTCCGGAAGTACAGGAGGAATTACGTAATTTGCAATCTGATGGGTTCATTCACTTCCTGATGCTTTCACAGTTTAATATGGGGAAGACCGGGGCGTTGAACTGGATCCTGGCTGCATTGCCCAATGAATTTATCGGTTTTTCGGACGGTGACGTTCTCTTTCGTCCAGGCTGGCTGGAAAAATCCCTGGAAATTGTCCAGGCTTTTCCTAATGCCGGGCTGGTCTCTGTCCAGCCGTGTCTTTTTGACATGTTGAAGGGCGCGGAGCAGGCACATCATGCGCTTGAGAACGACCCGCGCTATCGCTTGTCCAGCTATCTGCCTGATCCTGTGGTGGTTGAAGAATATGGGCGCGGGGTTGGGTTGGAGGCCCGGTCCATTGAAGCATTAAAACAGAAACCGGTCCAGGTTGTTGAGGAAACCAGTACCGGCGTGCAGGCTGTGATTGGCCAATCTCACATGCAATTTATCTTGCCCCGTGCAGTAGCTCGCCGTATCCGGCCCTTGCCGGCTTCGCATGCCCTTTTTCGTGAGGAAACAAAAAAGATAAATGCATATATCGACGAGCTTGGCCTGTTACAGCTGACATCCTTGGAAGCCTATGTCTACCACATGGGTAACCAACTGGATGAAACTACACAGGATGAGATCCGTCGCATGAATCTGGATGCAATTCTGCAGCGCAACCCTGTTATCCACTCTACGCCGCCTCAGGTAAAAGTCCTGCCGTCCAAGAAACGCCTCATGCAGATGCTTGGCAGGCTGGCAAAGATGCCATTTATTAATAAAACTCTAAAACGTCTTTACAATTTCCTTTTTGAATATTACGCCCAGGAAAAATGACCCAACGCATCTTTATCGCCGCTGATCACGGCCTGGCACTGATTTACTTCCTCCAGTCCGATGTCATCTTCACCCTTCTGAAAGCAGGCGTGGAAGTTGTCATGCTCGTGGATGATCAAGCCCTTCCTGCCATCCAGCAGCGCTTCCAACAACCCGGTCTGACCTTCGAAGGCATGCGCCTGGATAAGTGCCAGGAGTATTATCGCTCGGTCAGCCCGGTTGCCCAACGTTGGCTCGACCTGCTACGTTGGACAGGCGCTTCCAGGCGCATCAACACCACTGCCATGGATGGTAATTACCACCTGATCACTGCCGGATATACCGGATACAGCCGGTTGGCATTGCCTTTCCTGCGGACCATCATCTGGCTGATGCGCCGCTCCCGCCTGCTGCGCAATTTCATAATCCACCTCCAGTATCGTTTTACATCGAACATTTACGCCGAATTGTTCGAGAAATATCAGCCCTCTCTGGTTGTTTCCCGCACTCCTGGATGGAGATTGGATCGTTATATCCTGCGTGAAGCCGCGCAGCGGGGAATCCAAACCGCCGCGGTGATTGTAGGTTGGGATAACCCGTCCTCCTATACCCAGAATGGCGCGCCGATCGACCATATCACCTGCTGGTCCGAGATCCAGAAAGAAGAGCTGGTGCTCGGCTCGGACTGGGACCCGCAGCGGGTGAACATATCCGGTGTCCCGGCATACGATGGTTATTTCCTGCGCTCCTGGTTGATTCCACGCGAGGATTACTTCCGCCAGCACGGCATTGCTCCGCAGCGCAAACTGCTCTCCTATGCCTGCAGTTTCGAGACTCTCCATCCCAACTTCCCCAACCTGGCTGCCATCATCGGGTTGGTCAATAACAATGAACTTGCCGAACCCTGCCAGTTGTTGATCCGGTTCCATCCCAACCATTTCATCGCCGGCTCACGTTTCGAGGAGGAGAGGAAAAAAGTGGTTGAGTATGTCAAGGATATGCCGCATATCCATATTGTCGAACCGGTCTCGTTGGGAGGCGGGCTGGGCCATTACTCCGGCGAAGATATGGAAGAGAAAGCCTCCATGATGGCCTGGTCAGATGTGTTCCTGACGGTCTATTCCACCATGGTGGTTGAGACAGCCATCCACGATAAACCAATTATCAGCGTGACCATAGATACACCGGGAGGCTGGAATATGAAGGACGTCTATTCCCTGCCGTTGACAGCCATCGGCGACTGGCCCACCCATCAGCGCTTCCGCCAATCGGGGGCGGGGCGGGTGGCCACCAATAAGGAGCAGGTACGCCAGTTGATCAACTTCTACCTGAAGGATCCGGCTGCTGATGGCGAGAAACGCCGCAAGTTCATCCAGGATGAGTGTACATACACCGATGGAAGCGCTGGAAGGCGGACCGGCGAATACCTGCTCAATCTCATCAAGGAATCCAAGGTATGACAAATCCCGAAGTTCTTGCATTGATTCCGGCGCGCGGCGGCTCGAAGGGGATCCCGCACAAAAACATCCGCCCATTTGCTGGTTATCCATTGATCGCTTATGGCATTGCGGCGGCATTACAGGCGGAAACGGTGACGCGCCTCATTGTGTCTACCGATGACCAGGAAATCGCCGAGGTTGCCCGCCACTTTGGGGCTGAGACTCCTTTTCTTCGTCCTGCCGAATTGGCCGCCGATCTCACGGCCGATCTGCCGGTTTTTCAGCATGCCTTGAACTGGCTGGCCGGGAATGAGAATTATCATCCGGAGATCATCCTGCATTTGCATGCTACCAGTCCGGTCCGCCCGCGTGGCTTTGTCGATCAGGCGGTTCGCCTGCTGCTTGAGCATCCGGAAGTGAACTGTGTTCGCAGCGTGGTCTCGCCGGGGCAGAATCCATTCAAGATGTGGCAGATCGATCCCCAATCCGGGCGCATGATCCCTCTGCTGGCTGTTCCAGGAATTACCGAACCATACAACACCCCGCGCCAAATGCTTCCACAGGCGTACCTGCAAACCGGTCACGTCAATGCCATCCGCCCGGCAACCATTTTGCAGGGTTCCATGACGGGTAAGGCAATCCTTCCATTGATCATTGATGCGCGTTATGAGGTGGATATGGATACTCTATCCGATTGGGAACGCGGCGAATGGGTGGTCACCAACCATCCCATCAACATGGTCCTGCCCGAGGAGAAAAGATGAGCAAATCTGAAATTCTTGCCCTGATTCCGGCGCGCGGCGGTTCAAAGGGGATTCCACGCAAGAACATTCGCCCATTTGCTGGCCATCCCCTGATCGCCTACAGCATTGCAGCGGGACTGCAGGCCAGGACGGTAACGCGCGTGGTTGTATCTACAGATGACGAGGAGATTGCCGAGGTGGCGCGCGGACATGGCGCGGAAGTCCCTTTCCTGCGTCCGGCGGAGCTCGCCCAGGATCGTACGGCTGATTTGCCGGTCTTCCAGCATGCCCTCAACTGGCTGGTCGAACACGAGGACTATCGTCCACAGGTGGTCGTCCATCTCCGCCCGACCACTCCCATCCGATCACCAGACCTGGTGGATCGCGCCGTTGACCTGCTTTTGGCCCATCCCGAAGCAAACTCCGTGCGCGGGATAACGCTTGCCCATCAACCCCCTTTCAAGATGTGGCTTATGGATGGAGAGGATAAACCCATCCACCCATTACTGACCGTCCCTGGGATCGCTGAGCCATACAACTCGCCGCGTCAGATTCTCCCGACTGTCTACACCCACACTGGCCTGATCGACATCATTCGACCGACCACCATCCTGGAATTGAACTCGATGAGTGGCAGGACAATCCTTCCAATCGTGTTCGACCCGCGTTACGATGCCGACCTGGATACCCTGCAGGATTGGAAACACGCCGAACAAAAAGTCCTCCACGATCAGCCGGAAATGGTCTGGCCGGGAAAACCGCCCCGCCGTATGCCTGAAACCATACGTCTGATCGTCCTTGATTTTGACGGTGTCCTGACCGATAACCGCGTCTGGGTGGACCAGGATGGGCATGAGATGGTGGTAGCCAACCGTAGTGATAGTCTAGGTATAAATCACCTTCGCCAGGCAGGGGTCGAAACCATCGTGCTTTCGTTGGAAACCAATCCTGTTGTCGCTGCCCGTTGTCGGAAGATGGACGTTCCCTGGATCCAGGGGGAAAAAGATAAAGCGACAGCATTAAGCAATCTGTTTATGGAACGCAACGTCAATCCACGCGAGGTTGTCTATTTGGGAAACGATGTTAATGACCTGCCTTGCTTCCCATTGGTGGGCTGGGCAGTGGCTGTGGCGGATGCCATGCCTGAAGTGACCCGCCAGGCCGATTTTGTCCTGACACGGCCGGGAGGTCACGCCGCGGTGCGCGAACTGTGCGATATGATCATGGAGCAATTGTCTAACAATCCAGGCTCCCACCACAAGGGCTGACTTCTGAATTACAATTGCCCGCGTTCTCCGGTTTGTCAGACAAGTTTTCGAGCAAGTTGAAAATACTGGTTTTGGAGGAAAAAGTGGCAGAAATTAAGATTGGAAATCGTTTGGTCGGGGATGGACATCCTTGCTACGTAATTGCAGAAATTGGTATAAATCATAATGGCAGTATCGACATTGCCAGGAAATTGATCGATGTTGCCGTAGCAGCTAAGTGTGATGCGGTTAAATTCCAGAAGCGGACTGTCGCAGTAGTATATCCTGCCGAGGAACTGGCACGTCCGCGCGAAAACCCTTTTGGCACCACCAACGGCGATTTAAAGTATGGTCTGGAATTTGGCGAAGAGGAATATGCCGAGATCGATCGTTATTGCAAGGAGAGCAATATCACCTGGTTCGCCTCCTGCTGGGATGAGCAGTCGGTTGATTTCATCGAGCAGTTTAAAGTGCCATGCTACAAGGTTGCCTCCGCCTGCCTCACGGACGATGGGTTGCTCCGCTACACGCGTTCCATGGGGCGCCCGATCCTGATGTCCACTGGCATGAGCACATTGGAACAGATTGATCATGCTATCGAGCTGCTTGGAAAAGATGATCTGGCGATCCTGCACACCGCCAGCACTTACCCGGCTTATTATGAAGAATTGAATTTGCGCGTCATCCCGGCGTTGAAAGATCGCTATGGCCTGTCGGTGGGTTATTCCGGCCATGAAACCGGGCTTTCCACAACGATCGCATCGGTGGCAATGGGAGCATGCATGGTGGAACGGCACATTACTCTTGACCGTGCCATGTGGGGATCCGATCAGGCGGCTTCGGTCGAGCCGCAAGGCTTCGCCCATCTGGTCCGGGATATTCGCCTGGTCGAGACTGCCATGGGTGACGGTGTCAAGCGTGTTATTGAACGCGAAGTACCGATCATGAAGAAACTGCGCCGCATCGACACGAAAGGCAGCGGCTTGTAGCTGTTCTTATTAAAGATGTGGTTTGGCAGGAGAATCATCCTTTCCAGCCTTGAATGCCCCTCGTCTCGGCTGCAGGGCGCTCAAAACAACACCAACCTGCTAAATTCATCTGCTGATTAATCGGAGAACGAATGACATATATTGGCATCATGCAAGGTCGTTTGGTCCCCCCAACCGACAACCGCATCCAATGTTTCCCGCGTGAGCGCTGGGCGGACGAGTTCGAACTGGCTGCCCAGGCTGGGTTGGACTGCATCGAATGGATCTATGACCTTTATGGGGCCGATGTCAACCCTCTGGCGACTGATTCTGGTTTGGAAAAACTCAGGGCTCTTTCACTGCAGCATAAGGTCAAGGTCCTGTCCATCTGTGCAGATTATTTCATGGATAAGCCTCTCTTAAGGGCCAGCCAGGCAGAATTGGACGACCGTTTCAATACTTTCTATTGGTTATTGGAGCGGGGCCGTTTGATTGGCATTCATCGGATGGTTATCCCATTCGTTGACGCTTCGCGTATTGATACCCAGGATGAATTTAACGGGGTGGTAATACTCTTAAAACGCATCCTGAAAGTGGCAGGGAAGACAGGCATTGAGATTCATCTGGAAACCTCCCTGAACCCAACCCGGTTTGCCGAACTCCTGACCCGGCTGACCGATCCACTCCTGAAAGTCAACTATGATTCCGGGAACAGTTCGTCCCTGGGCTATGCCCCACGTGAAGAATTCGCCGCCTATGGAGTACGGGTGGGCAGCGTTCATATCAAGGATCGCTTGCTGGGAGCCAGCACGGTTCCGCTTGGAACGGGTGATGCGGATTTTCCGGTCCTGGCCGAATGTCTGAGGAAGATTGCCTATAAGGGGGATTTCATTATGCAGGTGGCACGCGGCACCAGCGGGGAGGAAGTAACCTGGGCCAGACAGAACCGCGCATTCGTTTTGAAACATTTCTGTTCAGCATGATGACTTTCAGCTGCGAGGATAAATCATGAAAATCCTGATCATGGGTCTCGGGGGCATCGGCCAGCGCCATCTTCGCAACCTGCGGAAGTTGCGGGGTAATGATATTGACATCCTTGCGTATGATCCCCGCCCCAATCTGCCGGTTCTGACTGACCAGCTCAAGATCGAAGAAGGGACCAACCTGGAGGAAAAATATAACCTGCACATCTTCCCGGACATCGAACAGGCTCTGGCGCAAAGGCCGGAGGCCACTTTCGTTTGCAACCCAACCAGTCTGCATGTCCCCGCGGCAATCCGGGCAGCCCGGGAAGATTGCGCATTGTTCATTGAGAAACCGCTCTCGCACAACCTGGATCAGGTGGATGAACTGATCAGCCTGGTGGAAAATCGTGGACTGGCAGCCGCGGTTGGCTATCAGATGCGGTTCCATCCGTGCTTGAAACGCCTCCATGAACTTATTCATGAGAAAATGATTGGCCGGATTCTGTCCGTAAGGGCGGAAGTGGGGGAATACCTGCCTGGGTGGCACACGTATGAGGATTACCGTCATGGTTATGCTGCCAGGCAGGATTTGGGAGGAGGTGTGATCCTCTCGCAAATTCACGAACTGGATTATCTTTATTGGTTGTTTGGGATGCCCCGTCGCATTTATGCCCTGGGGGGTCACCTGAGCAACCTGGAAGTTGATGTGGAAGACACAGCCGACATATTGATGGAGTGTGTAGTGGATGGCCATCCCATCCCCATCAGCTTGCATCAGGATTACTTGCAGAATCCCTCCAGGCGTTCCTGTGAGGTTGTCGGCGATGCCGGCAAGATCCTAGTGGATATTAAGGCACTCACGGTAAACGTCTTCGACGGTCAAGGCAATTCCATTGAATCCGATTCCTACGAAGGCTTTCAGCGCAATCAGCAATTCCTGGAGGAATTGAATTGCTTCCTGGATGGGTTGCAGAGAAAACCGATGGCGCTGGTAAACCTGCGCGAGGGCGCCCAGAGCCTGCGTATGGCGCTGGCGGCCAGGGAGTCCCTCGCCACAGGCAAAGTCGTTGAACTTGAAAGGTAAACGCGCATGGAGAATATAAAGAATTTATTTGACCTGACCGGCCGGGTGGCGGTCATTACCGGCGGAACCGGGCTGCTGGGTCAGCAACATGCCGAAGCGATCGCCCGGGCTGGCGGAATCCCTGTCCTGGCGGATATCCAGGTGAGCAGAGTCGATCCGCAGAGCCGTAACTGGAAGGAACGTTTTGGTGCGCAGGCATGTGCCATCCAGACCGACATCACCGACCCGGAAAGCGTCAAAGAGCTGCTGGAGGCTGTCCTGGAGAAATTTAACCGCATTGACATACTGGTAAACAACGCTGCCAATAACCCCAAGATGGAAAACAAGGCAAAGGTGGAATTCTCCCGCCTGGAGTTCTTCCCGCTCGACCAGTGGGATGCTGACTTGAATGTGGGGCTGAAAGGTGCCTTCCTTTGTTCCCAGGTCATCGGCAGCGAAATGGCCCGCCGCAAGCAGGGCGTGATTATCAATGTGGCCTCCGACCTGGCGGTCATCGCACCCGACCAGCGTCTTTATCGGAAGGCAGGCCTGCCCGAGGACCAACAACCAGTCAAGCCGGTCACCTACTCGGTGGTGAAGACCGGGCTGATTGGCCTGACGCGTTACCTGGCCACTTACTGGGCTGGCAGCGGCATCCGTGTTAACGCCATTTCGCCGGGAGGGGTTTACAACAACCAGCCGGATGATTTCGTCGAACGACTTACCAGGCTGATCCCCCTCGGTCGCATGGCGAACACCAATGAATACCAGGCAGCCATCCTTTTCCTGTGTTCGGATGCATCCTCCTACATGACTGGTACCAATCTTGTCATCGACGGTGGAAGAAGTTGTTGGTAGTCAGAAATAGTCTGAAAGCAGATTGGGATGAATCCTATGAAACTTGAAGAGGAATTAAGAATCCACACTCTGATCATGGAACAGACCGTCGAACAGAGCTCGCCGGATATCAGTAAGATTGCTGAATGTCTGGTGGAATGTTTCCGCAAAGGGAACAAGCTCCTTGTCTGCGGTAATGGCGGCAGCGCAGCCGATTCGCAACACGTGGTGGCTGAATTCGTCAACCGCTTCCACCAAGAACGGGCCGCCCTGCCGGCCATTGCGCTGACGGTGGATACATCCATCCTGACATCCGTTGCGAATGATTCTTCCTTCGAATTCACCTTCGCCCGTCAGGTTGAAGCCCTGGGCAGGCCTGGTGACGTGCTGGCTGCGCTCAGCACGAGCGGAAGTTCCCCCAATATCCTCAGGGCGCTCAAGGTGGCCCGGGAGCGGGGCGTAAAGACGATCGGATTCACTGGCGAAAAAGGACGCCTTGCCATGGCGCCAATGTGCGATCTTTGTCTGGTCGTCCCCTCGGAGGACACGCCGCGGGTCCAGGAAGTGCACGAGTTCGTTTGGCATGTCGTTTGCGGAATGGTGGAACAGGCTTTATTCGTAAAGTAGAAAGTTTGAATGAGGTTTGATGGAATGGAAAACCGGTCTGTTTGGGAACTAAGCCTATCGCCAGGAATTACATCCGTCTAAGGAAGCCTATGCAGACTTTCTCCAAAAAGCTCCTGAATTTCATCCGACGCCCCTCTTTCCTGGCGTTTGTCTATTTTGTTGTCATGAGCATCATCATGACTTACCCCTTGATAGTAAAGATGGGCACTGCCGCCCTCGGCGGCGGTGGCGGGGATGGGACGTATTTCATCTGGCTGGTCGCCTGGTACCAGAAGGCCCTCTTCCAATTGAAGATCAATCCTCTCTTCGCCCGTTACCTGAATTACCCGCAGGGCTGGAACCTGGCGACCACCGATATCACCCCGGCAATGGTGGCACTGGCATTGCCCGGCAGCCTGCTCTTTGGTCCCACCTGGGGTTTCAACTTCGCCATGCTGCTCAGCTTCATCCTCTCCGGCTGGGGCATGTATTTGTGGGTAAAACACCTGACGAATGATACGTTCGCCGGGCTGGTGGCTGGGACGGTCTTTGCCTTCCTGCCATACCGTATGGTACATTTTGTTGTTGGGCACCTCAGCCTGGCAGGCACGCAATGGTTCCCATTCTATTTCTGGGGTCTGTTCGACTTGCTGAAACAGGAAAAGTTTTCCTGGAAGCCGGTCCTGATGGCTGGCATCGCGGCGGGATTGATTGGTATGACCAGCCCTTATTATGTTTACATGACCATCCTGATGTCCGCCGTCTTCCTGCTGGGATTCATCATTTTCAAAGGTTATAAGCGCTTGAAGTATGCAGCGTTCTGGAAAAGCCTCCTGGCATTTGGCCTGCTGGCGGTTGTCCTGGTGGGGCTTTCAATGGTGCCATATCTCCGCCTGAACTCAGAGAATGGCCTGCAATCGCGCCTGGCGGATTACCTGAATCGTTATTCGGCCAGTCCGACGGATTTTGTCATCCCATCCATCAGGCAGTTCCTATGGGGAGGCTGGATTGACAGGACCTTCAGCCCGGAAATATTCCAGGAGTCAACTTTGTACATCGGGGCGGTGGCTTTCGGACTGATGGTGATCGCCTGGGTCAAACGCCGCCAGTTGCGACATCCGGAATTGCTGGGTATCGCCAGCCTGGTGGCAGTTGCGGCGTTCGTGCTTGCCCTGGGAATCCAGTTGCACTGGCTGGGGCATTTGGTCGTTTCTTTACCCCGTGTTCTACAGCCCATTTTCCATCGTATCAGCATGCCGACGATCTACCTGCCGGCCTATTACCTGTTCCTGCACCTGCCCTTCTTTTCCAAAATGCGGGTGATGATGCGTTTCGGGTTGTTTACATTGATCTTTACCAGCCTGATGGCCGGCCTGGGGGCTTACCTTCTGACCAAATCGTCCTCTTCCAATGTTAAACGCTGGGTTGGGATCGGTTTGCTGGTGTTGGTTTTCATCGACTTCTATCCAGGCGTATTGAAGGGTTTCCGCCTGACCGGGGCCCGCCCCGTGGACGCATGGCTGGCGACGCAGCCCGACACCGGTTCATTGGCGCAGTTCCCCTTCGACGAGGAGTCCAGCCAGGGCCAGGTGTACGACACGTTGGTCAATCAGAAGCCTTTCCTGGGAGGCTATTTCAATGCAAACTCTCCGGAACAGTACACGCGCATCCAACCGGTCATGGATACTTTCCCATCCCAGGCAAGCGTGGACCAACTCAGGAAGTTGCGCGTGACTTATGTGGTGGTGGATTCTTCCCGTTACAAAGATTATTCCTCTGTTGACGCAAAGATCCGGTCCTTGGGTCTGCAGTTGCTGCATGTCAGTGAAGCGGAATATGTTTACGGATTAAGCAAGTGACGCCCTCATTTCGGCGGAATCATGCCGGCGGCAGCAGCATGATCATGATTGGTAAAGTATCCAATCCATTATCTTTAGGAGGTTCCTGTGGCTGAAATAAAAATAGGTGAGCGATTAATAGGAGACGGTCATCCTCCTTATATCGTTGCAGAGGTTGGCGTTAATCATAATGGCATCCCGCAACTGGCGTTTGAGCTGATTGACATTGCCGTGGATGCCAAGGCCGATGCTGTAAAATTCCAGAAGCGCAATTTGAAGACGCTCTATCCCAAGAAATACCTGGATAACGCCAACGCGGGTGAGAAAAGCCTGCGTTATCTGCTTCCCATTTTGCAACAGGTGGAGTTACCGGAAAGTACATACTACGAGATTGTGAAGCATTGCAGGAAGAAAGGGATCACCTTTTTATGTTCCGCTTTTGATCGAGAAAGCGCCGATTTTCTGGAAACATTGGACGTTCCGGCTTACAAAGTGGCTTCTGCCGATTTGACCAATTTGCCCCTGCTTGACCATCTCATCAAGAAAAACAAACCGCTCATTCTTTCCACCGGTATGTCCCGGCCCGACGAGGTGGAATTTACCGTTAAATTTCTCAAGGAGCGGAATGTGCAATTTGCGCTGCTGCACTGCAACAGCACATACCCTGCCGCTTTTGAAGATATTAATTTGCGCTACATGGATCAATTGCGTAAATATAATGTGCCGGTGGGATATTCTGGTCATGAACGCGGCATTGCCGTCTCCACGGTGGCGGCTGCGTTGGGAGCGAGTATCATCGAACGGCATATCACCCTGGACCGGGCCATGGATGGTCCCGACCATGCTGCCAGCCTGGAGCCCCAGGGGTTTAAGAAAATGGTGCGGGATATTCACATGGTTTCCCTGGCGCTGGGTACAGGCGAGGAGAAATTTTTCTCGCGTGGCGAGATACTCAATCGCGAGACCCTGGCAAAGAGTTCTGGTGGCGGCACGGCAGATCGAACCGGGGGAGGTCATTACCGACGAGGTGGTCACCGTCAAAGGACCCGGATTGGGCCTTTCACCGCAACGGTACCCGGAATTAATCGGCAGGCGCGCAGAACGGACCATTGAGGTTGACGAACCCTTCGTTGAGGGCGATCTTGGTATTCACCCTGAGCTGGATATGGAACACACCCTGCCCATGCAATGGGGCTTCACCGTGCGCTTCCGCGATTACGAAGAGTTGATGGTCTACAAACCCCGCTTCCTGGAATTTCATTGCACGGATGCCGATCTGGACGAAAAATATCCCGGCGTCGATTACGATATGCCGCTGGTCGTGCATGCCCCTGAGTTCTGGGAGCGCACACTGGTGGATCTGTGTGCGAAAGATCAGAAGCATCGTGTCGCTTCCGTTGCCCTGATCCAGAAATCTGTCAACCTGACGCGCGACATGGCAAAGCATTTCAAAGGCAAGCCCAAGGTGATTGTTCATACCGGAGGGATGGCGCTCGACCAGCCTGTTCGTGATAACCGGCCCCTGTACGAGAACCTCGGTCGCTCGGTCGAGCAGATCGATTCCGACGGCGTGGAGCTCCTGCTCGAAAATCTGCCGCCTCATCCCTGGTACTTCGGTGGCCAGTGGATCACGAACGCCTTCATGGATGCCAATGAAATTCGCGATTTCATCATCCCTCGAAAACTGAACATCTGCTTCGACACATCCCATTCGAAGCTCTATTGCAACTGGGCTCACGTTGACTTTTATGAGCAGGTGCAGGCTCTCCTGCCATATACCCACCATTTGCATATATCGGACGCCTCCGGTTTGGACGGGGAAGGCCTGCAAATCGGCGAAGGGAATATTGACTGGGTACATTTCTTTCGCCTCACGAAGGACTACCATGGCACCATGATCCCCGAAATCTGGCGCGGACACCAGCATGCCGGGCAGGGTTTCATCCTGGCCATCCAGCGTCTCTCCGAGGCGTACTTCAAGGCCCGTGAAGCAAATGAGTCAAAAGTGAGCCAAAAGTGAATTTGTTCGCTTTCGTGCAGCGGATTCTTCGACGCTTCCAGACAGCTTCGAATAGCCTGAAAAATGACTGGCAGACCATCCGCATGGCACGTCAGGTGGCCAGCCATGCCAAGAAAGATCAGGAGCGGTTGCCAGTGGTCTTTTTCAACGCCTCCACGCGCATCCGTGGGCACAGCCAGAACGCGGCTTTTTCGCTTTTAGCCTCCTGGGTGGTAAGACTGAGCGGGGTAAGGGTCATCCATTTCATTTGCCGGGCTGGAATGAGCCATTGCGTGCTTGGCACAGACCCGGATGCCCCTGAACAAGCCATGCCATGTAAATTGTGTACCCGCCAGTCAAAGGTGAATACAACCGGAGCGGAGGCCCGCATTTTTTCCTTCCAACAGGATGATGCCCTGGCCGCAGCTCTGCACCCCCTGAGCCTGGACGAACTCCTGCGCTACGAACAACCCCTTCCGGATTTTGCCGGCTCTCTCCCGCTGGGGAAATTGATCCTGCCTTCCTTGCGATGGAGATTACGCCTTCAGACCCTCACCGATGACCAGGCGACCCGTTTTCTATGCCGCGAGTTCATGCTTTCGGCCTGGAATGTGGCACGCAAATTCAGCATCCTGCTGGAAAAAGTCAAACCGCAGGCGGCCGTCCTGTTCAACGGAATGCAATTTCCCGAAGCGACGGCTGCCTGGCTGTGCCGTCAGCGCGGAGTGCGTGTCATTACACACGAATCGGGCTTCCAACCCTACAGCGGCTATTTTGTTGAAGGAAATGTTACCGCCTATCCCATCACCATTCCCAATGTGGAACTTACGCCCGAGCAAAATGCCCGCCTGGATGCCGACTTGCAAAAACGCCTCCAGGGCAACTTCAGCATGGCCGGCATCCAGTTCTGGAGCGAAATGCATGGTCTGCCGGAGCAACTGGTGCAAAAAGCCGCCGGGTTCAAACAGGTGGTGGCGGTCTTCACCAATGTCATCTTTGATACCACCCAATTGCACGCCAATATAATTTTCGCAGATATGTTCGCCTGGCTGGATGCGCTGCTTGAAGTTTTCAGGGCTCATCCGGAAACACTCTTCGTCCTGCGCGCCCATCCCGATGAGTCCCGTCCGGGCAAGCTCAGCCGCGAGTCCGTGGCAATGTGGTTCGAGCAGAAGGCGGCCGCTCTCCCAAACGCAATCTTTATCCCACCGCAGGAACGTCTCAGTTCCTATGAGCTTGTACGACTCTCCAAATTTGTTCTGACGTATAACTCTCAAATCGGCCTGGAATCCATGCTGATGGGTGTGCCTGCCCTTGGCGCTGCCCAGGCTCCATTTGTGGATTACGATACTATCTATTTCGAACGCAATCGGGAAGCCTACCTGCGCCGGTTGGAATCCTTTTTAACGGCTGCGCGTCTCAAGGTCCAGGAAGAAGCAGTGAAACGCACCCGCCGTTTCATGTACTATCGTTATTATCGCTTTTCCCTGCCTTTCAGCGCATTTATCGAATCCACTCCTCCGATCGGGTATGTGCGCCTGAAAAAATTTTCCTGGCGGGCTTTGGAGAAATCACCCAGTACGCGTGCCCTGCTGGATGGGTTTTTCCACGGGAAACGGTTTGAACTGGATGTCTAGCTGCCGGGTGGTCATATGAACTATGCTATCTTGATTACCGGTGCCAACCGCGGGCTTGGCCTGGCATTGACCGAAAAACTTCTGTCGGAAGGGCACCAGATCCATGCAATCAACCGCAGGGAAAGCAACGATTTATTGCAGTTACGAGAAAAATACCCCGCGAGCCTGTGGCTCTATCGCGGCGACGTAAGAGATGAGAGCTCAATCCGGCAAGCCTTGGAGACGATCGCTGGCCAGGTTGGTGCACTGGACATCGTTCTGAACAATGCAGCCGTAAATATGGAACGATCTGGACCGCAGCTGGAACAGGTCGATTTCTCGATCTATTTATCAACCTACCAGGTCAACAGCATTGGCCCGCTGATGGTTGTCAAATATGCCCTGCCGCTCCTGCGCAAGGGCAACAAGAAACTTATCGTCAACTTTTCGTCCGATGCCGGCTCCATCGGAGCGTGCGGGCGCACCCGTGAGTATTCCTATTGCATGTCGAAGGCGGCACTCAATATGGCCAGCCGGATCCTGCAAAACGCCTTGAAGGAAGAAGGCATCAAAGTTCTGGCATTGCATCCGGGCTGGTTCAGTTCGGATATGGGGGGCGCGGAGGCACCAATCACCCCGTCAGAAGCGGCGGATCAGATTGTGAAGTTGGTGTTGAATCAACCTGACCTGGATGGACCAATTTACGTTACTGCGAAAGGCGAGACATTGGAATGGTAATCCTCTTGGTATGTTCAAATTTACCAAATAAATTGAAAATTGAGATTATTTGCTGAGAAAATACCGTGCCTGTCGATTGGATGGATGTCGCATCACTTTCTTTTAACAGCCTGCTGCTCCTCGAGCAAGTCCAACTCGGTTGGTTGCCTGGCTGGTTGCCAGAACCGGAGTTGGCAATTGCCTTGAATGCCAACCCGGTTGTGGAATGGTATTTCCGCCATAAATGTCCTGCGTTGAATAATTGGCTTGATACCGTGCTTTCCACGCCCAGAATACCTTCAGTGTCAGAAGATGTACGCCAGGCTGAGATTTTGGTTATGAAAACTATCACTGATTTGCTGGTCTATGTTGTTGATCCAGCCATTTATGATTCACAACCTTTTCTGAATTGGGATTCCAACGAATTAACCTCTTTAGCCGACTTTACTGATAAGGTCGTGATTGATGTAGGCGCCGGTACCGGACACCTGGCTCTGATTGCTGCCCCGAAAGCCAGGGCAATCTTTGCGGTCGAGCCGGTTGCCAACTTGCGTGTTTTCCTCAAAGCCAAGGCGAGGAATCAGGGATTGAAGAATGTGTTTCCTGTGGATGGTTTGATCACGGATATTCCTTTCCCGGATGATTTCGCAGATTTGACGATGGCCGGGCATGCTTTTGGGGACGATCCAGAGGAAGAATGTTGTGAATTGGAACGGGTCACTCGGCCGGAAGGCATGATCGTTCTGTGCCCGGGCAATAAAGATCTGGATAATGAAATACACAGCTTCCTCGTTTCCAAAGGTTTTCACTGGTCCCGTTTTGAAGAGCCGCACGCTGGTATGATGCGAAAGTATTGGAAGGCAAAGAAAGGTGCCGGACGGGAGAAACCCCTCACCGTCCAAGGTCGAACCAAGACAGTATAATGAGAAACTCATGATAAACTTTGCCGCCCTCGTCCCCATGCGCCACCATTCCGAGCGCGTCCCGGGCAAGAATTACCGTCCGCTGGCAGGTAGGCCTCTCTATCAGCATATCATCGGGACATTGTTATCCGCCCCGGAGATTTCCACCGTTGTCGTGGATACTGATTCCGCGCCGATCATGGATGGACTGCGGCGGGATTTTCCACAGGTGGTTATTCTGGAGCGCCCGGAGCATTTGCGCGCGGATGCCATCCCGATGAATGAGATTTTGTTGTACGATACATCCGAGGTGCAGGCAGATTATTATCTACAGACACACAGTACCAATCCGTTGCTGCGACCGGAGACGGTCTCTAAAGCGATCCAGACCTTTTTGGCTGATTATCCGGTCCATGATTCACTCTTCTCGGTGACGCGCCTGCAATGCCGCCTGTATGACCAGCACGGGCGTGCCATCAATCATGATCCAGATGTCTTGCTCCAGACTCAGAACCTTCCGCCTGTCTACGAAGAAAATTCCTGTATCTATATTTTCACCCGCCAGAACCTGAAACGACGCCACAACCGTCTCGGTGAACGCCCGTTGATGTTCGAAATGGATGCAGATGAAGCCTGGGATATTGATGAAGAACTGGACTTTGCCATTTCTGATTTTCTGATGCGGCAGCGCGGGAAATAAATCCACCTTGGAATGCATATACCAACGTTCGCGGAATTTCGGATCATCGTCATGAAAAAAAACCTATTAAAAGTCGTCAACGCTCCCTGGTATTTTGTCCTCTTCGCCGCCTATCCGGTACTGGCACTGCTTTCTCACAATATTTCCCAGGTTCGCTACACCGCCGGGATCCGTCCCTTGATTGTTTCGGTGGCGGCCGCGTTGCTGCTCTTCCTGCTCTTCCGGTTGGTTTACCGGGACTGGCATCGGGCGGCTTTTGTCACCTCCGCATTTACTGTCTTGTTCTATACCTATGGTCAGGTCTTCGACCAAATTCAGAAGAAATGGAAGGTTCCTTACCTGCCCATCTGGCTGGGAGTATTCTGGCTGATCCTCCTCGTCCTGGCGCTGGCTTGGGCAGGTTGGCAACGCACCCATTTCCAAAGCGCCGCACTGACCCTTAATATCATCTCGCTCGGCCTGATGCTCTATGCAGCCAGCCAGGTAGTCTCGGCTGTCCCCAGCGGAAAGCAATCCGACAAACCTGTTGACCAGCATGCGCCTTTACAGACACTGCGCGTACCCGCGGGAGAGACGCCGCCGGACATCTACTATATCATCCTCGATTCCTACGGGCGATCCGATCTATTGAACCTGAACCTTCAATACGATAATAGCGCTTTCATCTCTGACTTGGAGAAAATGGGGTTCTACGTGGCGGATTGCAGTCAGAGCAATTACCCCCGCACCGACGTCTCCTTGGGATCTTCATTGAACTTGGATTATCTCCAGAACCTGAATGACAAATTCACTCCTAAAAACGAGGATCGCAGCCCACTCTGGCAGTCCATTCTCCAGAGTACGGTCCGTTATGAGTTGGAGAATGCCGGTTATAAGACAGTCGCTTTTGCCACCGGATTTGCTTTCACCGAGGTGACTTCGGCGGATGTCTACCTGTCCCCCTCGCCGGTCTGGTCGCCGTTGACCGAGTTCGAAATATTGCTAATGCGTACCACCCCACTTCGCCACCTGGAGGACCTGGGCCTGGTCAATCTCGAACAGATCGATGGACAGCGTTATCGCGACCGCACCGAATTGGACTTGAATAGCATGAAGATGCTGGCCCGTATGGCAGGGCCCAAGTTCGTCTTCATCCACATGGTCATCCCGCACCCGCTCTTCGTCTTTGCCCCGGATGGTTCACCCACCGACCCGTCCCTGTTCATGGATGAAAATGGCATTTACTCGCAGGAAAATTATTACAAGGGCTACCTGAACCAGACCGCATATATTGACAGCCAGATGGAAAAAGCCATGACCACCCTGCTGGCCGATTCGCCCAATCCGCCAGTGATCGTCATCCAGGGCGACCATGGTCCCTGGCTTCAAACCGGCAGCGACCAGTTCAAGATCCTGAATGCATATTACCTGCCTGGCCATAACAACGTCCTCTACCCGTCCATTTCACCGGTCAACACCTTCCGGCTGATCTTCAACACTTATCTGGGAGCCGACTATCCTCTACTGAACGATATCAGCTATGATTCACCCGTCCCGTATGTTTTCAACCTCTCCCCCGTACCGAATCCCTGCTTAGGACATTAGCCTGCCCATGCCTACCATCCTGTTTTCTGCTCCTTACATGCTGGCCTCCCTTGATCGCTTCCGCCCGTTGCTCGAGAACTACGGCCTGGATCTGATCACGGTTGATGTTCATGAACGGCTCGAAGAAGCTGACCTTCTGAAATACGCCGGTCAATTCGATGGAGCCATCTGCGGCGACGACCGTTACACCTCCCGAGTCCTTGAGAAGTGCGCGCCGCGCTTGAAAGTCATCTCCAAGTGGGGTACAGGCATCGATTCGATCGATACAGATGCCTGTGTGCGCCTGGGTGTTAAGTTATGCCGAACGATCAATGCCTTTACCCTGCCGGTGGCAGATACGGTGATGGGCTACATATTGGCTTTTGCCCGCTGCCAGCCATGGATGGACAAAGCCATGAAAGCCGGGGTGTGGGACAAGATTCCCGGTCGTGCACTGCATGAGTGTACCCTGGGCATAATTGGAGTCGGTAATATTGGCAAGGCACTGACGCGCCGGGCGCGTCCCTTCGGGATGAGGGTGCTTGGTAACGACATCGTGGAGATCGACCATGTTTTCATCGCCGAGACCGGCATCCAGATGACCAATCTCGAGGCGCTTCTCTCGGTTTCCGACTTCGTTTCCGTCAACTGCGATCTGAACCCGACCAGTTACCACCTTATGAATGCCCGGACATTGAGTTTGCTGGGCGGGCAGGCGGTACTTATCAATACAGCACGTGGCGCCATCGTGGATGAGACCGCGCTGGTGAAGGTATTGGAAGCAGGCAGCATTGGCGGCGCGGCCCTGGATGTGTTCGAAGCGGAACCGCTGCCGCCCGACAGCCCTCTCAAGCACATGAACAATGTTCTGCTTGCCCCGCACAACTCCAATTCCAGCCCGGCTGCCTGGGAACGGGTCCACTGGAATACGATCAAGAATTTGATCGAGGGGCTCGGGATGGTATTTACTGACAGTGCGCTTGCCTGATGGGATTGCCGGGAATACAACCACTAAATAAATATATGGAAGGCATAAATCATGTCCAAATCCCGAACCCCGACCAACAGTACAAAAAGAACAGTTATCATCACCGGCGCGGCTGGCGGTATCGGCCGTGCCACCGTCGCCCTGTTTGCTGACAAAGGCTGGCGCGTCATTGGGGTGGACCGCGCTCCGTTCGGCAAGGATTTCCCTGCTAATGGCTTGTTCATCCAGCACGAAATTTCTCGTCCCGAAACCATGCAGGTCCTTTTCCAACAGGTTCAGGCTTTTTCTGAAACGCTGGACGCATTGGTGAACAATGCAGCCATGCAGTTGGCCAAACCCCTGGTCGATACCACCGTTGAAGAATGGGATATGGTGATTGCCAATAATTTGCGTCCGGCTTTCCTGCTTTCCAAGCTGGCCTACCCTCTTTAAAAGCTGCGGGTGGTGGGGCAATAGTCAACGTATCCTCTGTTCATGCAGTTCAAACATCCGCAAATATCGCCGCATATGCCACCAGCAAGGGCGGACTCCTGGCACTGACACGCGCCATTGCCATCGAGTTTGCCAGAGACAATATCCGCGTCAACGCCATCCTGCCCGGCGCTGTGGATACTCCCATGCTGCGCGCCGGGTTGAACCGGGGTCATCTGGCAGGCGACGACATCCATACCCGCCTGGACAACCTGGCCCGCAAGACGGTTAATGGACGTGTCGGCCGGCCCGAAGAAATCGCCCACGCCATCTATTTCCTGGCGGATGATGATCAGTCTTCGTTCATGACCGGCCAGGCCATGATCGTGGACGGCGGTGCGACGGCAAGGTTGAGCACCGAATGAAGCAGACCATCAAGCGTGTCATGCCCGAAATACTCTGGGAGGCGGCTCGCTCCACCTATGATGCCCTGGTTCGCCTTCCGGACCTCCCGGCTGCAACCCTGCACCCTTGGCGACGGGAAAGCCGGAAACGTCTCGCCGCGCTGAAAGATGTCCACAAAGGGGAACGCTGTTTTATTATCGGAAATGGCCCGTCTCTCCGTGAGACGGACCTAAGTAAACTCCGCCACGAATTCACCTTCGGTCTGAACCGCATCTACCTGCTCTTCCCTGAGCTGGGTTTTACAACGACTTATTTCCTTTCGATGAACGACCTGGTCATCAAACAGTGCGCCGCGGAAATGCTGGCCTTGCCCATCCCAAAATTCCTGACCTGGCGCTCGCACCGTTTCCTCAATCCCACCGAAGACACACATTTTCTCTATACCACGTATACCGGCCCGAAATTTGCGTGCAACGCCGCCGGGCGGTTGTGGGAAGGCGCGACCGTAACCTACGTGGCCTTGCAACTGGCCTACCACATGGGTTTCGAAAAAGCCATCCTGATTGGCGTGGATCATAATTTCGTCACCAAAGGCGATGCAAATAAAACCGTCACATCGCAAGGTGATGATCCCAACCATTTTGCCCCGAATTACTTCGGTAAAGGTTTCAAGTGGCAACTGCCTGACCTGGAGACATCTGAACGCGCCTATCGTATGGCAAAAGTTGCCTACGAAGCCACCGGTCGCCAGGTCCTGGATGCCACTGTGGGGGGTAAACTGACGGTTTTCCCCAAGGTGGACTACGCTGGTCTTTTCAAGGCAGACCTTTAAAGGCGATCCAATGGATCTGGAATTTCTTGTCTTCCAACCACTTAAGGTGCAGTTTGCCTGATCTCAATTTAGACTTCTATAAATCATAAACATGGCAACAAACTCTATTTTAGTAGACCCTTCAAATCATGAGACGGTATCTACCGATACAAACCCACGTAAAGACGACATTACGAAATCTGAACCATTAGAATCCCATTTTTCAGGACAAACTGCCGGCGGAATGATCATTATCCGGAATATCCGGGCGATTCAAAAAGACCAGATCCTCAAAATCCTTTTTGTTATTGTAGCCATAGCTTCCTTATCACTCCGCCTGGCGCTGGTGTGGTACAACCGGCAGTCGAATGATAATCATATGCAGGTAGTCCAGCTTATGCTGGCTTCCTCTCGCCTGCCACAAAAACAGGATTGTTGGGAATGTTTCCAACCCAAGTTGTTCCACTTCACGGTCACAAAAGTTGTCCAGGGTTTGGGATTGACTTCCCTTTCACCAAATGGGTTGACGCTCGTGGCGGAAATCATCAACCTTCTGGCGGGCCTGATTACAGTGGCAATTGTCTGGGCTTTTATTTCGCATCTGCCTTCCAAGAATAAATGGCTGAAGCTGTTTGCGTTTGGGCTTGTCGCCCTGAATCCGGAGCTTATCGCAATCAACTCCCAGGCCACCAACGATACTTTTGCGATCCTTTTTTCCACGCTGGCCCTTTATTGCACCTATGTCTTTCTCCAGCGGAAAAGGATCACGCCTTTTTTACTTGCTATCCTATTTGCCGCCCTCGGGATCGCCTCGAAGACAAATGCCTGGGTGACAGCCATTGCCATAGGGTTGGCTTTATTCATCCAAGCCTTCAGCAACCCCGAACGGCGAATAAAGGCTACATCCTATGCAATCGCATTTCTACTTGCTGTTCCAGTCCTCAGCGTGCTAAACCCTTTGACCCAATACGCGGCCAACTATGAAACATATGGGAAGCCGGTTTTAATGAATATCAATACACTGCCCTTGCCGCCTCTTGTCGGGGAAAACAAATACAATGACCGGGGCGGTATTGTCAACATCCAGGATGGTTATTTTACATTCAAATTCGCTAATCTTCTCCAATATCCTCGCATCGATTACGAACATGACAATTATCCGGCCAATCGCACCTCATTCTGGACAATGCTGTATGCAAGCGCCAGTTCGGCCAGTTTTGCCAATTATCCACCCTCTTGGACGACCACTGGAACGCCAGGGATTTTGCTGACCCGGGGAATTTTCATCCTGGCATTACTGCCTGCGTTCCTGCTATTGGTCGGCGGTCTGATGGAAACATTTGTTTTTCTACGGGGCGTTTCTTATCGAGACGGTAACACCCTACAGGCTTCACACTACGGCTTGTTTGCTTTGACTTTTATCGGTTATATTTCCTTCCTCATTTTGTATGCACTGTTTTATCAGACATTCCTTGTCCTGAAGGCAATATTTATCTTTCCCGCTATACTGGCGTCCCCAGTGCTTTTTCTTCGATCAGCCGAGCCTGTGTTTGCATTCTTATCAAAACGCCTCAAATGGAGCATTTATTTTTTCAAGGCTGATATGATCGCACTATTGGCCCTGGATATCATGGAAATTGTCCTGGTAATCAATAGTATCCGTTTGTATCATTAAGCGCTGTTGTTGAAATAAGAAAGCCGTGATAAACAAAGGAACAATCATGTCCTCCCGTCGCTCTGTCTGGCTGGTTCTTTGTTATGTACTGGCATTTTTAGGCTTGGTTGTTTACATTTCCTCTCGCATCCCCGGGATTACGAATTATCCTTTTACCACCTCCTGGTCCGAATCTGGGAGAATTTTTAATGCTTATCAGATTTATGCGCCGCTCCCGTCAGGGTTACACCTCCCCTGGCCCTGGCTGGACCCTGGCAGGGCCATTCTGGATGGCCTGGTGTTGCTTCTGCCTTCGACCCGGATTTGGATGGAGCGTCTTTGGATCGATTTACTATTTCTTATTGGCGCCTTTGTTGCCTCATTGGTTATCGTGAAAAAGGCTGTTTCATTCTCCCCGTTGCGGAATGAGAAAGCCAGAGGCTGGCTGGAGTGGCTGCTGGTTCTTTTGGGGGTGTTCTTTCTGCTTCAGGGGCCGGTATATTACCATGTTTTGCTGGGGGTATTTGCCATTCCCTGGTTTTATAACCCTAAGAAACCCTTCCTCATGCTTATGCTTGTTTTGGCAGGATCAATCTGGGAGGGACTTTGCCGTGTAAATTGGTTCCTGATGCCGGCATTTGTGGCAATCCTGTTGTATTTATTTACGGAACCTTTCAGCGGGAAAAATCCATGGCGCTACTTGCGCTGGCCGCTGGTCTATCTGGTCACAGGTGGGTTGGCAAGTTTCTGTTCCTATTATATTTTCATAAAGATCACTGGCTACGTTATCCCATTTTTGGATCCCCGCATGCATTATGCTTATTTCTTGTACAAGTTGTGGCCAAATAATGGTTTCGTCGGCTTGCTTCCCGGTATTACGCTCATATGCCTGCCCTTATTTGCCGTTGTTCTTTATGCGATCTGGAAACATAAACAATCGCTGCATGGGCTGAGGATGCTGGCCATCGCGAGTATCTTGATAATATTTTTTGCTGGCAGTACCCTGGTAAGTTTGCGCGCCGGCGGGGGCTACGATTTACATAATTATGATTCTCTTTTATTGCTGTTGTTCATGTGCGGTTGTTTCTTTGGCCTGGATGCTGTTTCGCAGGATAAACCCGTCTTTCTGGAAATAGCACCTCTGACAAATTATGCAGTCTTGTTCTGCTTGATATCAGTCTCAATATTATTTGCATATCATCCGGTTCTTCCAATTCCATCTTCTAAAATTGACCAGAGTGCAGCTGCCATTCGCCAGATCAATGCGCTTGTCGGGAAATATGCAACGGCAGATCACCCGGTTCTGTTTATTGATGAGCGGCAATTATTGGTTTACCAGATGATAAATAAAACACAGATCTTTGTTCCCTATGACAAGATTGAATTAATGGAAATGGCAATGGCTCGAAATTCCGAGTATAGCCGGAAGTTCTCAACGGATATCAAGGATCAGAAATTCTCATTGATCGTCAGTGAGGTGTTGCCGAAATGGCTGAAACCGTATAAAAAAGGCGAATTTGCTCCGGATTGGTATGAAAACAACGTCTGGGTAAATGTTGTTTCTACTCCCGTACTCACTTACTACGCTCCCATTTATACTGACCAGGATTTGGGTTTCGCAATTTACGCGCCCAAATGACGTTTTTGCCTTGGATAAATACGGAGAAAATATACGACACAATGTTTGGCGCCGGACAACCAGCACACGAGTAGTTTACGCATGATTAACCATCTATCACAACTTTCTTGTGTAGGTTACAGAGCATTTCACAAACTCCTATGAGAACATTAGCTGGGATTTTTCAGCGTTTCGGTAAATATATGGAACGTTATAAGAAAGATCAGTGGGTGATCCTAGCGATGACCCTTGTGGCAACCTTGGTAACAGTGCCAATATATGTCCATCGCATTTATTCTTCTACTATAAGCGATTTTCCTGAACATATTCAATACGCAAAACTAATTTTGAGTCAGCATTATCAACAAGTCCCTAGTCTAAACCTTGCTCATCCGGCTTATCAATTATTGCTAATTGGGATTTACCTGCTGTCATTTCAGAAAGTGGGCCTGTTCGCGATCGCGGTTCTTGTACAGGTCATGGTAGAAATCCTGACAGTACTTATCATTTACTGGTGGTTCGGGAGAAGCCAGAGTGACAGGAATTGGTTACGTGCCATCTGGGCGGTCAGCCTGACAGTGGTTGCGCCGGTTATGGTTTTTGTGTTTTGGGACAAGCTTTTTTATCTTGGTTACATCGGCCTGGCGATTTATCACAACCCAACCATTCGTTTGTTGCAACCGGTTGCCTTGCTCAGTTTTCTTTGTGCGTTACGGGTTTTCACGCCCTTCCCCAACTCGTGGAAGGTCGTCCTTTCATCGATGCTCCTTGTAATTCTTTCAGCCCTGATTAAGCCGAATTACTTGTTGTGTATTCTGCCTGCCTTGGGAGTGGTTGTCGTGATTCGTCTGTTCTGGAGAAAACCGGTCGATTGGCGTTTATTGATGGCAGGATTCTTCGTGCCCGCTGTTCTGATCCTGTTGCTTCAACTCTGGATAACTTATCTTTTACCGGGGAATGGGAATAATTCGATTGCGTTCAGTCCACTTGGAGTGATGGGTGGGTTTTCAAGTTACCTTCTGCCCAAATTTTTCCTGTCGATTTTATTCCCGCTGGCAGTTCTGATCTTCAATTTCCGCCGGGTGATCCGGGATAATACTCTGGTGCTGGCCTGGGTGGGTTTTATGGTAAGTGTTCCTCAGATGTATCTTCTTGCCGAATTGGGTAATCGTTTTGGGAATGGGAACTTCCTATGGGGAGCGCAGGTCATGCTGTTTATCCTGTTTGTGGCCTCGGCCCGTTTCCTATGGCGCGAGAAACTTGCAACATGCGTATTTTCAGGTTGGGAAGACAAAGTCGTTTTGATCATCTATGCGGCCCATTTCCTGGCCGGGATCGCTTATTATGTCAGTCTGATGGTTTTGCCTGGATTTAATTAATGTTCCCTCTTGTTACTATTGTCACCCCTTCCTATAACCAGGCCCGTTTCCTGGAAGCAACCCTGCGTTCCGTATTGGAACAGGATTATCCGAACATGGAATATCTGGTCGTGGATGGGGCTTCCAGCGATGGTAGTGTCGAGATCATTCACCGCTACGCGGATCGTCTGGCATGGTGGGTTTCCGAAAAGGATTCCGGCCAATCCGAAGCAATAAACAAGGGCTTGCGCCGGGCGCGCGGCGAATACGTTGGCTGGCTGAATTCCGATGACCTTTACCTCCCCGGAGCGATCTCCGCGGCTGTGACGGTTTTTCAGTCCCACCCGCAGGCGGGTCTTGTGTACGGGGATGCCCTGGCAATTGACGCGGACGGCAAACCGTTTAACGTGATGCGCGCCCGCCAGTATACCCTGGCGGATTTGCTCGCCTTCAACATTATCAGCCAACCAGCCGCTTTCATGCGGCGGTCGGTCCTGGAAGAGGCGGGGTACCTTAACCCCTCCTATCAGCTTTTGATGGATAACCTGCTGTGGATGACCATGGCACGGAAGACGCCCATTATCTACGCCTCACAGACCTGGGCAGCGGCCCGTTACCACGCTCAGGCCAAGAACCGCACACGTGGAGCAGCCTACGGGAGGGAAGCCCGCCTGCTGATCGCCGACTTGAAATCACGGCCGGAATTTTCTGATGTCATACGACTGGATGGGAAGCGCATCCTGGCGGGAGTGGAACGCTTTGACGCCTTTTATCTGACCGACGCGGGCCAGCCCGGCCAGGCGCTGCGTTCCTATGGGCGGGCTTTTCGCCTCCACCCAAAGACAACGGCCCAGGCTTGGAAACATATCCTGCTGGCGTTTTTATCCCTCCTGGGCCTGCAGAAAACCCGCCTCTGGTATGATCGCCTGCGCTCCCGCCGCCTGCACCTTGATTAATAAATAAATAACCCACTTGTGGTACTATTCCGAATTATTCGGGCCGCGTGGCCAGCCTTTCCTCCGGAATGGCTCCGGCTCCGTGAACCCTCCGACCATAGGATCTGTGATGAACAAATTCCTGGCAAAGATCACTTTTTATAAATGGCCCTGGCTGTGGAAAGCTATTCTGGCGGCTGCCCTTCTGGCGAGCTTCGGGCTGCGCATGATCAACCTGAAAGACCCGCCGCTGGATTTCGCCTCCACCCGCCAGTTGTTTTCCGCCCTGAAAGCCCGTGGCATATATTATGAATATGAGACGAATGTCCCCGAAGCCACGCGCAGCCAGGCGATTTCCCTGGGTGATGTGGGTATCGTCGAGCCGCCGGTCCTGGAGAATATCGTTGCGCAGACCTATCGATTGACCGGCGAACACCTGTGGATCGCCCGCATTTATTCCTCCTTCTTCTGGGTGATCGCTGGACTGGCGCTCTTCCTGCTCATCCGGGAATTCGCCTCCACCAGCGCTGCCATGGCTGGGACGTTATTTTACCTGTTCCTGCCTTTCGGGGTGGTTGCCAGCCGGGCGTTCATGCCCGATCCTCTAATGGTGTGCTTGATCATTTTTACGCTCTGGGCGCTTTTCCGCTGGCAGAATACTGCCTGTTGGAAATGGGCGATCGCATTTGGGATCTTTGCGGGTGCGGCGTTGTTCATCAAGAACCTGTCGAGCTTCATTATTGTTGGCGGGTTTGCCGGGGTCATCCTGGGAGCAAGAGGCCTGAAACGGTCCATCCGTGACCCGCAGGTCTGGACGATGGCAGTGCTGTTGGTCCTGCCGGTGGGAATCTATACGCTTTACGGGTTGGTGAAACTGGGCATGGCGGGACAGTTTGCCTTGCGTTTCTTCCCCAAAATGTGGGTCGATCCGGCTTTTTATTATCGCTGGGCGTATACGGTTAATTTCAATATCGGTTGGGCGGCCGTCCTGCTGGCTGCCCTGAGCATTTTCCTTGCCGATCCAAAGCGCGAACGGCCGCTGCTGGTCGGAATGTGGATCGGGTACCTGCTCTTCGGAATGGCTTTTTCGTACTATTTTTTCACCCATGATTATTACCAGTTGTCCTTCATCCCGGTGGTGGCCATCTCAATGGCTCCCGGCCTGCGGCTGTTCTTTGAGCGATTCTTCCAGTATAGTCCGGGTCTCTTCCCACGCCTGGTGTTGGCAGTGGTCGTGTTGATTGGGGTTGTCATCCCGGCCTGGTATGCCCGCGACCTTATCGTAGGGGCTGACTATTACAGCGAGCCCAAGTTTTGGGCGGAGATTGGCGACAAACTCGGTCATGATGGCGGTGTGGTCGGGCTGACCGAGGATTACGGCTACCGCCTGGCCTACTGGGGCTGGCAGGCTGCGGATAACTGGTTCACCAGCGCCGATATCGGCTTGCGCTACCTGGCCGGGCAGAACGTGGATCTCCTCCAGAATTTCAAGCATGATACAGCCGGGAAGAAGTACTTCCTGGTTACCATGTTCGGGGAGTTGGACAAGGAACCCACCGTTAAGGATTTGCTTTATAAAAACTATCCCATCTATGCCCAGGGACCTTATTATGTTATCTTCGATCTTCAACATCCCCTGACGAAGCAACCGTAAGGAGAACAGCAATAATGGAAAGCGCTGTGCGATCCAAATCATTTATAAAGCCCTGGCTGACAACGGCCCTGCTGGTGGTTCTTTTCGTTGCCGCCCTCGCCATCCGACTTTATGACCTGAGTGACCTGCCCAACGACTTTTACATGGTGCGCCAATACCATTCCCTGGTGATCGCGCGTGGAATGTATTACGCGCACCTGGCCACCATCCCGGCCTGGCAGCGCAATATGGCAGTATCCCAGTGGAAGGGGGAAGGCCTGATCGAGCCTCCCATCATGGAAAGCCTCGTCGCATTGACTTACAACCTGAGTGGTGTGCAGACCTGGATGGGCCGGTTGTATGCCTCCCTGTTCTGGCTGATCGGCGGGATTGCGATCTGGTTGCTGGCGAAAGAGATGTCCATGCAGAAGGGCGGCATCCTTGCCCTAGCTTATTATATGTTCGTTCCATTTGCAGTAACAGTCAGCCGGGCTTTCCTCCCGGACCCGTTGATGGTGGCTATGATTGCCTGGTCGTTGTGGGCTCTCTACCGCTGGGAAACGCGCCGGACCTGGAAATGGGCCATCCTGGCCGGAGTGTTGACCGGGCTGACCATCTTCGTTAAATCCGTGGCGGTCTTTCCCCTTTTGGGTGCGGCCGCCGGGTTGGTGATCAGCCGGGCCTCCTGGAAGCGCATTTTCGCCGATAAACAGACCTGGGTTGTGATTGGCATCACGGCCGTCCCGAGCATTATCTACTACATTTATGGAAGCATTTACGCAAATCTGGGCGGCCAGTTTGCGCTGCGTTTTTTTCCATCCTATTGGACGGATCCAACCTTTTACGGGCGCTGGCTCTTCATGGCAGCCGGTTTCTCGGGGTTTGCAGCCATGTTCGCTGCGCTGGTCGGCATCCTGCTGTATCCCACCAACCGGCAGCGTTTCATCGCCATTGGCTTATGGGTTGGGTACATTGCCTACGGTTTTACATTCCCCTATAACTTCATAACCCATGATTATTACCACCTGCCGATCATCCTGGTGGTCGCCTTCGGCCTGATCCCGGTGGCGGATTTCCTGGTGCGGCTCGTAACGGAGAAACCGGGTTGGCTGAGGCAGGCTGCCTTCGTCGGGATCCTGCTCTTCGGAGTAGCAATGCAAATGTGGGTATCGCGCAATTCCATGGCAGTCGCGAACTACCGGGCTGACATCGCCTACTACCAGGACCTCGGTAAGTTGATTGGGCATGAAAAAAAAGTAATCGAGGTATCCGGCGATTACGGGTACAGGCTGGAATATTGGGGTTGGGTGAATGGGTCTTATTGGCCGAGCACCATGGACATGGACTTGCGCACCCTGGCCGGCCAAACCGCTCCGGAATTTGCATCTGAGTTTGCCAAGCGAACCGCCGGTATGGATGAGTTCGTGATCACTTCGTCGGCTGAACTGGATCGACAGCCTCAACTTCGCGACTACCTGGCTGCCCATTATCCAGTCATTGCCAAGGGGGATGGTTACCTGATTTACAATCTCAAGCCCTGACCCATGGCTGACCCGAACTCGCCTCTCGTTTCAATTATCACACCCTCCTTTAACCAGGCGCGTTTCCTGGAAAGCACCATCCGTTCGGTTTTGGACCAGGATTATCCCAACTTCGAATACATCCTCGTGGATGGCGGCTCCGCCGATGGCAGTGAGGAAATTATCCGCCGCTACTCGGATCGGCTGGCCTGGTGGGTTTCGGAAAAAGACCGCGGTCAGACGGATGCCATCAACAAGGGTTTTACCCACGCAAAAGGTGAGATCCTCGCCTGGCTGAATTCGGACGACACGTACGAGCCACATGCCATTACGGAGGCGGTCGGATTTTTGCGGGACCGGCCTGAGATCGGGCTGGTTTATGGAGATGCAAACTTTATTGACGGGAATGGACACATCATCGGGCGTTTCCCGGCTGCCCAGACGGATTACCGCCGGCTGCGACAGGGTTATGTGCATATCCCCCAGCAGGCTTCTTTCTGGCGTGCCGGCTTATGGAAGAGGGTCTGTCCCCTGGACCCCTCCTTCTATTTTGCCATGGATTATGATCTATGGGTGCGTCTGGCGGCCCTGGCCCCTGTGCTGTATATCCCGCGCTTGTGGGCAAATTTCCGGTTGCACACCCAGGGGAAAACCATCATTGCGGATGAGCGTTGCTGGGCTGAAATGTTGAAAGTGCACTTCCGGGATGGGGGCACGTGGTTTGGGGTCCTGCCGGCAAAATATGTGATTCGGAAGTTCGTTGCGCCGTTGATCAATGCACGCCGCCGGGCGCAACTGCGCTCACGCTGATTTTTTCACAAATATCTTGAGGATATTCACCACGGGAAGGGCATATTAATAATGCCATGGGTAAGTTTACCTCTCATTTCATGCATCCTTGTCTTTGTGAGAATATTTTTTTCTTCAAATAGGCAATCCTTAAAGCAGTGCTACAATTAGGTGGAGAGGAGATGCCATGAATACACTCACATCTACCCGAAAATTTTCCAGGATATTTGCAATTGCATTTCTGATCATTTTTATTGGAGTCTCCTGTCTGCCGGCGGTGGCAACACCTGCACCGACGCCCATCCTCCAGACCGTAATAGTCACACAGGAAGTGACCCGGATTGTCGAAGTTCCAGTAACTGTCACACCGACGCTTACCCCCACTGACACGGACACCCCGGTTCCGACAGACACCCCCTCCTCGACGGCTACCAATGCCACTTCGCCTACCGTCACGCCAACCCCTCAGCCGCCTGCCATAACTGTCCTTGTCCGTACCCAATGTCTCTACGGTCCCGATCCGGCTTATATTAATAGATACGACCTCCTCGCAGCCAGCCAGCAGATCGTTATCGGACGCAACCAGGACGGCACCTGGCTCTATGTTCAGGGGCCTGACCATCCGAATCCCTGCTGGGTGAAGACGTTAATTGTGAAAGTGGATTCCGGCAATCTCACCGAGGTACCGGTCACACCCCCGGTGCTGTCGCCTTATTCCAATCTCTATCCCCCACCGGGGGCCGTCAGCACCAACCGCGTAGGTAATGATGTCACGATATTCTGGCTCCCCGTCCCGATGACCGAGGCGGATTATAACGGTTACCTTATCGAAGCCTGGGTTTGCCAGGGTGGACAACTGGTGCTCGTACCGATGAGCTATGTAACTTCGTTCGACAAGAATAGCTCCATGATGGCCGTTGAGGTCTCGGACGAACCAGGCTGTCTTGAGCCTTCCAGCGCACGCATATATTCTGCTTTAACGAATGCCTACTCAACCTGGAAGAATGTCCCCTGGCCATCCTGGACAACACCTACACCCACATTTACTCCGACTCCGTAACAAAAAATAGGATTCTGCATGCGCGCATACGCCGAATTTGTTCAGAAATACCCTGAATACGACAGAACCCACGATCTCGATGAGCTGCGCGAAAGGGAATATACCCGTCTCGACCGGCTCGGTCAGATATATCTGGATTACACCGGCGGCGGGTTGTACGCCGAGTTGCAGTTGCGCGACCACCAAAAGGTCCTGGCCGAAAACGTTTTCGGCAACCCGCATTCCTCCAACCCGACTTCGCAGGTGGCCACGCGGCTGATTGAAAACACCCGCCAAACCATCCTGCAGTTCTTCAACGCGGATTCCACCGAGTACACCGTTATCTTTGCCCTGAATGCCAGCGGGGCGCTTAAGCTGGTGGGAGAATCCTATCCTTTCGAACCAGGTTCCCATTACCTGCTGACCTTCGATAACCACAACTCGGTCAATGGGATTCGGGAATTTGCCCACGCGAAAGGTGCCGAGGTGACATACGTTCCAGTGGCATTGCCGGATATGCGCGTGGACACGGAATCCCTGGATGTCTCCCTGGAACTGGCACTTGCTCCGGGCAGGGACACGGGGACCGCTGCCAAAAACAATCTGTTCGCCTATCCAGCCCAGTCCAATTTCTCGTCCGTTGTCCACCCCCTGGAGTGGATTGAGCGCGCTCATGCCAAAGGCTGGGATGTGCTGCTGGATGCGGCCGCTTTCGCTCCCACCAACCGGCTGGATCTTTCCAAATACAAGCCGGACTTTGTACCGCTTTCGTTCTATAAGATTTTCGGCTATCCCACTGGTATCGGGGCGTTACTGGCCCGCCGCGAGGCCCTGAAGAAACTGCACCGGCCTTGGTTTGCCGGAGGGACGATTACCGTTGCTTCGGTCCAGGGGGATAAATATTATCTGGCAGAGGCCCCGGCTGCTTTCGAGGACGGCACGTTGGACTACCTCAACATCCCGGCTGTGGAGATTGGTTTAAATCATATCCAGTCCATCGGCTATGACACCATTCATGAGCGGGTACGCTGTCTCACCGGCTGGCTGCTGGATAATCTGTCGGAAATGAAGCACGGTAACGGATTTCCATTGGTGCGCGTCTATGGGCCACTCGACACCCTCCAGCGTGGGGGGGCGGTGACTGCCAATTTCTTTAATAAAGATGGCGGGCCGATTGACCATCGCTTCATCGAGACGAAGGCGAATCAATCCAACATTTCCCTGCGGACAGGCTGCTTCTGCAATCCCGGGGCAGGCGAGATTGCCCTGGGTATCTCCAGGATGGAACTGGCAGCCTGCTTTACGAGTCCCGGTCACGATCAACGCTTGAGCCTGGACGACTTTCGTCTTTGCATTGATGGCAAATCCTCCGGCGCTGTGCGCGCCTCCGTCGGGCTGGTCAGCAATTTCGAGGATGTACAGGGATTCTTAAAGTTTGCGGAAGGCCTGCTGGATTAGGTCTCAAGAAAAATCATTATAGAGCACAGGTTATGTCCATTCCCACGCGTGCCCAACTCAAACCAGGCCTTCGGGTCCGTATTGTCCAGAAGCAGGACCAAGCCACCGGCAAATTGACCGAGGGTATTGTTAAGGATATCCTGACCAGTTCTGCCACGCACCCGCACGGCATCAAGGTTCGCCTGGTGAGTGGGGCAGTTGGAAGGGTAAAAGAAGTCTTATTATGAAGATCCGCTCCATTACCTATTTCTGCAACCCTGGCTGGCCGATGAACGATTTAATAATCGAGCAGGCGGGAAAATTTCTTGCCGGGGCGAAAGCCGCCTATGCTGCCTCCGGCTACGAGGTCCAATCAACCCGGCTGGCAACGGTCCCGTTCCCGCAAATACTCGGATCTGAAAATATCCGCGCAACGCCCTTGCTGGCCGAACAAATGGCTGCAGCAATCCAATCAGCCGGAATTTCCAATGCTGCCCTTGGGCCGGCCCAACCGGAAATTCTGGATAGTTTTGCTGTCATCCCCGATGCCATTGCCGCCGCACAGAGCATCTTTTTCTCAGGCGTAATGGCAGATGACAGGTTTGGTATTTCCCTTCCCGCTGTACACGCTTGCGCGGAAGTCATCACCCGCTGCGCTCCAATCACTCCCGATGGTTTCGCCAACTTGCGCTTCGCAGCACTGGCAAATGTCAGGTCGGGATCGCCGTTCTTCCCGGCGGCTTACCACAACCAGGACAAGCCGGCGTTTTCCATCGCAACGGAAGCAGCGGATCTGGCTGTAAAGGTTTTTGAAAATGCCCGGACAGTGACTGATGGCCAACGGGCTTTGACTTCTGAAATCGAAAAGCACGCCAGGGAACTGGCCCTGGTCGGTGATGCACTCAACCATCGTTTTTTAATCATGTTTGGCGGAATTGACTTCTCCCTCTCGCCTTTCCCGTCAGAAACCCTCTCCATTGGTGCCGCCATGGAAAGGCTGGGTGTACCAAGAACCGGATTACATGGTTCTCTGGCTGCTGCGGCAATATTGACGGAAATCATCGAGCGCGCCCGTTTTCCCGGGATCGGTTTCAGTGGGCTGATGCTGCCGGTCCTGGAGGATGCGGTTTTAGCCCGGCGCGCTGCCGAGGGAACTTTAACTGTCAAGGATCTTCTGCTTTATTCTGCCGTCTGCGGGACCGGGTTGGACACAGTTCCCCTGCCGGGGGATACTACCGCAGACCAGATCACTGCGGTCCTGCTCGATCTCTCTGCCCTGGCACTGCGCCTGGATAAACCCCTCACTGCCCGGCTCATGCCAATCCCAGGCAAGAAAGTCGGTGACCCCACCAATTTTAATTTTGAATACTTTGCCAACAGCCGGATTATGGGACTGGAAGCAGAGGCCCTGAAATCACCTTTCTCGGAAACCGAGCAATTCATGCTCACCTCCCGGCATTTATACTGAGTGATGCCGGTTGGCAGTATAATCAGCCTGTATGACAATCTTCACAAACAAACATATCCTGCTTGGTGTCACCGGCTCCATCGCCGTTTATAAAGCCGTTGAACTGGCTTCAAAAATGACTCAGGCCGGGGTCCAGGTGGATGTTATCCTGACCCCCTCTGCGGAAAAATTCATCGCGCCGCTTACTTTCCAGTCCGTAACAGGTCGTAAAGCCTTTACAGATACAGATTTATGGGGCGGCCAGGCGCATGTCCTGCATGTTGGGCTCGGCCATGGCGCCGACTTGTTGGTCATCGCGCCGTGCACCGCCAATACGCTTGGCAAATTAGCCCACGGCATTGCCAATACCCTGCTTACCATCACCGCACTTGCCACCCATTGTCCATTGCTCGTCGCCCCGGCCATGGATGTGGATATCTATACCAATCCAGTCACGCAGGATAATATCCGAATTCTATCGGAGCGTGGCATATATTTCGCCGGTCCCGACGAAGGGCGCATGGCCTCCGGCTTGGTGGGTGAGGGCCGCCTTGTGGAACCCACTGAACTTCTCGGACATATCCGTTTTGTGCTCGGCAGGGACGGACCGCTGGCTGGAAAGAAGATTGTCGTCACGGCAGGTGGTACACAGGAGCCCCTGGACCCTGTACGGGTGTTGACAAACAAATCCTCCGGCAAACAGGGATATGCTTTGGCCCAGGCTGCCCTCGATGCGGGCGGAACCGTTGTCCTGGCCACCACACCTACGCCTCTTCCCCCGCCGGTAGGTGCACGCCTCAACCAGGTTACCACTGCTCAGGAGATGCTGGAGGCGGTTCTGGCCGAATCCGCCGGAGCAGATGCTCTCCTCATGGCCGCGGCAGTGGCCGATTTCCGCCCGAAGCAGGTTGCAGAAAACAAGCTCAAGAAACGGGATGGAATTCCGCAGGTCGAGTTGGAGAACGCTCCGGATGTCCTTAACGCAGTGGCAGGCTTGGGGTCCCGAAGACCACGGGTGGTCATTGGGTTCGCTGCAGAAAGCCGCGACCTGTTGGAGAACGCTGGTGCTAAATTAAGGTCCAAAAAACTGGATATGATTGTTGCCAACGATATTTCTGCCCCTGATTCCGGCTTTGGTGCAGAGATGAACCGTGTCACGCTCGTGTTTTCAGATTCAAAGGAACAACCCCTGCCGTTATTGAGCAAGGCTGAAGTGGCAGAGACCATCATCGCCCATTTGGCGATGCTCCTGGAGACCAAATGACAGATGTGCTGGTAATATCCGACGTACATGCCAACCTCACCGCGCTGGAGGCTGTCCTGGCTGACGCCGGAAAAGTGAGCGAGATTTGGTGTCTGGGTGACATAGCTGGTTATGGCCCGGATCCCAACGAGTGTATCGAGCGTATCCAGGCCTTGCCCAAACTGACCTGCATGATGGGCAACCATGATTATGCCGCCCTCGGTGACATGGCCCTGGAGACTTTCAATGTCGACGCAAAAAAGGCTTTGCTCTGGCAACGCAACGTTTTGACGGATGCAAGCAAAAAATTTCTGCGTACGCTTTCTCAACAACCAAGGCTGTGTGGGAATGTCACGTTGGTGCATGGCAGCCCGCGCGACCCGATTTGGGAATATATCATGAACACGCTGGTGGCTCGTATTAACATGGATTATTTTGAAACACTCTGGTGCTTTGTAGGACATTCGCATTTCCAGGCGGTTTTCCAATACCACGCTGAAACCGATGATGTATCCATCGAGGTGCCAAAACCGGGGGAACAATATGAGATGAAGGAGCGTGCGCTTCTGAACCCTGGTTCGGTTGGTCAGCCGCGTGACCGGGACCCTCGCGCAGCCTACGCCATATATCATCCCAAGACCAAGGTCTGGGAGCCGCGCCGGGTGGAGTACGACATCAAATCAGTGCAGAAGCGCATCCTGGATGCTGGTCTCCCGCCTCGCCATGCCGAGCGGCTGGCCGGAGGCTGGTAAAGGCTTCATTCCAAATAGTGGATTACGCAGGCGCTAAGAATTGAATAAGTGAATACCGTGACCATCATGGTAACTAGTTGAGATTGGGTGGAACATATTCCGGTGGCAGGGCGTCTAGGAAGCAAATCAACCTTTTCGCATCTGTTCAAGGAGAAGAAGCCATGAAGAAAAGAATCCTTTTCATTCTTTTTGCGATAACCCTGGTTTTGGCTGCCTGTGGAGCGAAGTCCGCTGCCACGCCGGTGTACGCCCTTCCGGCCACCGCGGCGCCTGCCATGCCTTCCCTGATGGCGGGCGGCGGCGGTACGAATGAGCAGGCAGTTGCCGCTCCCGCGCCCACCGCTGCCGCGAGCCTTTATGACCAGGGCAAGTCCATTGCCAATAATGCAGCCATCCAGGCCCGGCTGGTCACCATGAACGTGGACTTGAGCATCGTGGTCGCCGACCCACAGAAGAAGATGGATGCCATCAACCAGATGGCGAAAGACATGGGCGGCTACCTTGTTTCGATGAATATGTCTCAGGTCTACACCCCAAATGGCAATACGGTTCCACAGGGTTCTATCTCGATCCGTGTTCCGGCCAGCAAGCTGGATAATGCCCTGAGCCAGATCATAGCGGGTGTGGTCAGCGTGCAGAGTGAAAACCGCTCTGGCCAGGATGTCACCTCCCAATACGTGGACCTGCAAAGCCAATTGACCAACCTGGAGAAAGCCGAGCAGGATCTTCAGGCCATCATGGATGAGGCACAAAACAACCCGGGTAATGATAGTACGACCAAAACCCAGGACGTTCTGAATGTCTACAACCAGATTGTCAACATCCGCGGACAGATCGAACAGATCCAGGGGCAGATGAAATACATCGACGAAACCACATCTACATCTTCTATCAACGTGACCCTGATCGCCGAGGAAACCATCAAGCCGATTGAAATCGGCGGATGGAAACCTCGGGGTGTGGCTCGGGATGCCGTCCAGGCGTTGGTCCAATTCCTGCAAGGGTTCGTGAACTTCATCATTTACCTGGTGCTGCTCGTGCTCCCCGTTCTTATTGTCATCCTGGGCCCGATTGCGCTGATAATCTGGGGCATCGTTGCCCTGGTCAGACGGCGCAGGGCCAGGAAAGCCCTCCAACCGTAATAATTGCACAATCTGTAATGGAATGGAAATGTAAAGATTGGGCGCAGACTTATCGTTTGCGCCCAATCTCTTTATTGTGCCTTTGGGAATCACCCTGACGTTGGGATCAACCCTTATCAGGAGGTTCCCAATGGCCCGTGGACTTGAAGGTTCAACCCAGATGTTATAATCCCGTAAATTATGGAAGAACTTGTTCACTCCGCGCAGCAACTCTTCGGTGTCCATCTCACAGGCCGGCAGGTGGTGGCACTCATGGCGTTCGAAAAAGAACTCCTGGCCTGGAATCAGCAATTCAATCTGACTGCGATTCGCGATGCAGAAGGAATCCGCACCAAACACTTTCTGGATTCTTTTTCTTGCACTCTGGCCTGGAAAGAGAACCCCCCAAAACGCCTGATTGACGTGGGCACCGGCGCAGGTTTTCCAGGAATACCGCTGAAAATCCTCTATCCATTCATGCAATTAACCCTGGTGGAGTCGGTCCGCAAGAAAGCCAACTTCTGCCGCCATGCGGTCGAGGTCCTGAAACTGGATGCCGTTGAAGTGGTTACTGCCCGTGCCGAGGAGGTGGGACAAATGTCCATTCACCGTGAGACTTACGACTGGGCGGTGGCACGTGCTGTAGCAAATCTGCCGGTTTTGGCCGAGTATCTCCTTCCGCTGGTACAAGTCGGTGGGAAGATGCTGGCCCAGAAAGGACACAGCGGACCAGCCGAGGCGAACAATGCTGAATTTGCATTGAAGATCCTCGGCGGACGAATGCGGCATCTGCTCCCGGTGACGCTGCCAGGGGTTGCCGAAGAACGGTACTTGGTGGTGGTGGACAAGGTCGCAGCCACGCCTCCTCAGTACCCTCGCAAACCAGGTTTTCCGGTAAAAAAACCACTGTAAAGTGTTGGAGCGATATTCCTGGACTTTGTTCCTTTCAACCCGTCGCCTCTCCCCTCACCTTTTTTTCACGAACCCCAATCCCAACAATTCCCTTCGCAGTATCGCTGTATCTTCGTGCTGGCAGGCTGGATAACTGACAATCTTCATCCGGTCGGGGACAGCCAGCGCTTTGGAAAATTATCTGTCAAACAGGTTTGCTTTGTCGTAACTTCTTGATCTCCAAAACACCCGACCAGGTACCCTTCTGGGGCCCTGCGGTATAATGTCGTTTCCACTATCGGTTGCACCAGATTCTTTATTGGAGGCGAGTCCATGGATTCACCAAAATATGCATTTTTCCAGGGTAAGATTGTCCCTTTTTCGGAGGCGAAGGTTGGGGTTGCCACCCATGCACTCAACTATGGTACCGCAGTTTTTGGGGGACTGCGCGGTTATTGGAATGAGGACAAAAAGAAGCTCTTTGTCTTTCGCCCGTTGGAACATTACAGCCGCTTTCTGAATTCATGCCGAATAATGTGGATGAATGTCGATCATACCCCTGAAAGTCTGACAGACCTGACATTGGAAATTCTCCGGCTGGATTCCTATCAAGAGAATGTATATATCCGCCCATTGGCCTATAAATCTGAAGAGGGGATCGGCGTACGCCTGCACGATTTGAAGGAAGATCTGACCATTTTTGCCTTGCCCTTCGGTCAATATATCAAGAACGATACAGCTGCCCACGTAACCATATCATCTTGGAGGCGTATTGATGATAATTCGATTCCGGCGCGCGGCAAAATCAGCGGAGCATACGCCAGTTCAGCGCTGATTAAGACGGACGCGGCCAGGGCTGGTTTTGACGAGGCCCTGGTCCTGACTCAGGATGGTCATCTGGCCGAGGGCAGTGCCATGAATATCTTTATGCTTCGGGATGGAGTGCTGGTTACTCCGCCGGTCACGGATAATATTCTTGAAGGGATTACCCGCCGTTCTGTGATGGAACTGGCGAAAAATGAATTGGGGCTGGCTGTGGTGGAACGTCAGATTGACCGCTCGGAAATTTACATCTGCGACGAATTTTTCCTGACTGGCACGGCAGCCCAGGTTACCGCAGTGACCAGAGTGGACTATCGTCCCGTTGGCAGTGGCGTGATGGGACCGGTGGCCGAATCCCTTCGCAAGTTGTTCGATGAGGTGGTGCATGGGAATAATCCAAAGTATGCTCACTGGAATGTTGCGGTCTGATATCCGCCCCTTCTCTTGGAAATAAAAAATGCGGCCGCATGGCCGCATTTTTACTGCTGATTTGTTCCTAACGATTCTTGGTGAAAACGATCATCACCAAATTCTTTGCGCAATCATTGAAGGTATCGAAGTAGAGTTTCTCGGTCAGAGGCGTACCGTTGTTATCAAAAAGTTGTACCCAAAGCGTATGAGCCGAAGCAATGGGACTGTCTGCCAGCTTGGCAAATTCAAAGCCGGATGTTCCGTATGCCGGGGTGCTCCCGCTCAAAACTTGGCTGGTGATGACCTGACCATTAAGACTGCCGCCCAACTGGAGGGTTTGAAAGAGCAGTGGTTTATTGTTCGCGTCCATCACTGTCCCACCAACTCCCATCCAGTTGCATGCCAGATCGGGGTGCTTGGTCGTGCTGGCCACATAGGTGAAAACCGCCGAGGCCGGCATGGCAGTTGGGCTGATCATCAGCGTACCACTTTCTGGAGTATTAACAGGTGTCAAAGTGACGGTTGGAGTGATCAATGCCGGGATGGATGTCCATGTGGGGGCTTTGGTACGGGTTGGGGAGGGTTGAGGGGTCAGAGTGGGAGTCCAGGTAGGGGGTTGGAGGATAATGGTCGTCGTGGGTGTGGGGGTCTGGACGGGAGTGGGAAGTGGGGCTGGATGGAAGATGGGGGGGAGCAGGTTGGGGTTTTGATAGATGGTCAGGAACAGGTATGCCAGGCCGCAAGCACACAATATCACAATTACTGTCAGTATATTCCAGATGACAGGTTTCCGTTTGACTTTCGGTTCAGGTTTCAGTTCAAAATTGTCCATCGCTCCATCTCCCGGGATTTCCATTAAGGTGCAAACAGAATTGTACTCTCATTTCGTTTTTGAGTCAGCCAGGCCTGTACGGCGTGTTCCTGCAGGGTCAACAGGGCATCTGGTGAGAGCGGGTGGGCCGGGTCTCGTTCTACCAGGAACAGAATATCATAGCCGGCCTGTGTCTGAATAATATCGCTGTATTGACCCGGCTGGAGGGCAAAAGCGGCGTTCTCGATGGCTGGGTCGGACAGATAGCCTCTCGGGAACCATCCCAACTCGCCTTTTGCGACCGGGTCGTACTGGGCAGCCAGGTCATTGAAATCCCTGCCAGCCTTCAGATAACCAAGCGCTTGCTGGGCAGCATCTGCATTATAGAGCAAAATCTGTTTTACGTGTACCTGTTCGGCGGTGATGGGGACAGACGCGGCAATCTGGTCACGCATGTGCGCGGCAGCCATCTGGCGCCGTAAATCGGTCCTGAATTCTGCATCCGTATATCCATGCGCCGTTTCCCAGGCAGATAGCTTGTCTGCCCCCCCTATTTGGGTGACCAGGCTATCAATGCGACTCTGTAACGCGGCATCGTCTACAACGTAGCCATTGGCTGCCGCACCCTGTGCCAGCAGAAGAGTGTCGATGAATTCATCACTGACCGTTTTCGTCGCCGCTTCCAGGCTGATGGTATTGCCCAAAGCAGTCTGGGCTTGCTGGTAGCGCCCCAGTTCTGCATTGAATTCGGGCATGCTGATGCCTTCGCCGTTGACGGAAACCGCCATTGGAATGGGGGTGATGGTCGGTGTCGGGGAAGGCGTGGGGGTAAGTGTGGCAGGTGCCAGATTCAGACCGCTCTGGACTGCACAGGCGCTGAGGGTTAGAACGATGAAGATGCTCAAACAGGCTAGGGTCTGCGGCGTTGTACGGTGATTCATTTATCAGAATTATACCAATTAAAACAGACAGGGGCGACCAGCTGGTCGCCCCTGCAGGGATGCGTTGTTTAGTAATCCATTCCGCCGCCGGGTGGCATCGCGGGAGCGGCTTTTTCTTTTTCAGGCACGTCGGTGACCAGGCACTCGGTGGTCAGGATCATGGCTGCGATGGAGGCTGCGTTTTCGAGGGCGCCGCGTACCACTTTGAGCGGGTCAATCACGCCAGCCTTGAGCATGTCAGTGTATTCTTCGGTGATGACGTTATAGCCGAGGTTCTTATTACCTTGTTCCTTGGCAAGCCGGCGGACGTTCTCGATGATGACTGCGCCATCCTGACCGGCATTCTCAGCCAGTCTGCGGATGGGGGCCTCAAGAGCCTTGCGAACAATGGCGACACCGATGGTTTCATCTTCGCCGTCCATTTTGACCTTGTCGAGAGACGCAACCGCGTTGATGAAGACAATTTCGCCGCCGGGGACGATGCCTTCTTCAATGGCAGCACGTGTGGCAGAGAGGGCGTCTTCGACGCGATGTTTCTTCTCTTTGAGTTCGGTCTCGGTGGCTGCGCCAACACGGATGATGGCAACGCCACCGGAGAGCTTGGCCAACCGCTCTTGCAGTTTTTCCTTGTCGTAATCGCTGGTGCTCTTGTCGATCTCGACGCGGATCTGCTCGATGCGGCCCTTGATCTGGGCGGTATCACCCTTGCCGCCAACGATGGTGGTGTTGTCTTTGTCAGCGACGACTTTCTCAGCCTTGCCGAGGTCTTGCAGGGTGGTGGTTTCGAGCTTGCGGCCGGTCTCTTCAGAGATAAGCTGCCCACCGGTCAGGGTGGCGATATCCTGCATCATGGCCTTGCGGCGGTCCCCAAAGCCGGGGGCTTTGACGGCCAGCACATTCAACATGCCGCGTAGTTTGTTCAAGACGAGCGTGGCAAGGGCTTCGCCGTCAATATCCTCTGCGATGATGACCAGGTCGCGCTTGCCAATCTGGACAAGTTTTTCCAGCACCGGGACGATGTCCTGGGCGGCGGAAATTTTCTTGTCGTAGATGAGGATGTAAGGTTCGGCTATCACTGATTCCATGTGTTCCGAGTCAGTGATGAAGTAAGCCGAGATGTAACCGCGGTCGAACTGCATGCCTTCAACGTACTCAGTCTCGAATTGCAGGGACTTGGATTCTTCCACGGTGATGACGCCGTCTTTGCCGACTTTGTCCATCACATCTGCAATCAGTTTGCCAATTTCAGGATCAGCGGCGGAGTTGGTGGCAACCGAGGCGATCTCTTCTTTTGTATCGATCTTCCGGGCCATTTTGCGCAGGGAGGCAACCACCGTCTCTACGCCCCGGCTGATGCCGAGTTTCAGGCGCATCGGGTTGGCGCCCGCCGCCAGGTTCTTCAGACCTTCGGTGACAATTGCGTGCGCCAGGACGGTCGATGTGGTCGTACCATCACCGGCAATATCATTGGTCTTGGTGGCGGCTTCCTTGAGAAGCTGCGCGCCCATATTGGCAAAGGGATCTTCCAGTTCGATTTCCTTGGCAACCGTCACGCCATCATGCGTGATGGTGGGGGAGCCAAACTTCCGGTCGAGTGCCACATTGCGGCCTTTGGGACCAAGAGTGGTGCCGACAGCATTGGCGACCACATCAATGCCTTGCTGAAGCCGACGACGGGCATCTTCAGAAAAAACGAGTTGTTTTGCAGCCATAATTTATTCCTCCAATATAATTATTTACTTGACGATTGCGAGGATGTCGCTCTCGCGCAGGATCAGCAATTTCTTGCCTTCCACTTTGATTTCTGTGCCGGAATACTTGGCGTACAAGACTTTGTCGCCGACGGCTACATCCATGGCGATGCGCTTTCCATCTTCGTCACGGTCGCCAGGACCAATCGCCAGGATCTTACCCTGTTGGGGTTTCTCTTTGGCCGTTTCGGGGAGCACGATGCCACCCGCTGTGATATCCTCCTGCTCGATGGGGTCAATCACCACACGACTGCCGAGGGGTTTAAGATTAAGTGCCATATTCGCCTCCAAAGAAATTTTTTCGCAGTATTTTAGCACTCTAGTACATAGAGTGCTAATAGTATGATACATGGCTTCTGGATGAACGTCAAGAGGGAAAAAAGAGAATTAATAAAATTCTGATATTTCATTCCCCCAACTGGTGGACTTGCACCCACCCTTATGGCGTTGGTATGCGATAAAGTGTTGGCGTGGTAGTCTTTGTAGCAACCCCTGTAGCCCCCGGTGTGGTGACCGGCGTCTGCGTCAGGGCTGCGGTGACTTCTGCGCAGATTTGGAGACCCACATTGGCATTACGGGTAATGATGGTGTTGTCGGGATAAGCCACCTCTATCTGGGTCAATAAACTTACCACCTCCGGGCAATATTCGGGCTTGTTTGGGGCAAATGCTGACAAAACCGAGCCGAGATCCAGGTAATAAGTGGCGCTGTTGGGGTTTAGTACCAGGGGCTTCACTTCCACACCGACACAATCGCTTCCGGCTAGGACAGCTTGGCAGGATGCCAGCGCATCGCAACCTTCCACTGCGCATCTCAGTGCAATAATGGATGTCTCGAAATTGCGTCCCCTTTTATAGATGTCACCGAGTTGACCATACAGATCGGCATTGGTCGGGTCCAGTTGGATGGCTTCCTGGGCATTCAGGGCAGCCGCGAAGAACTGGCCTTGCTGGGCATACGTTTTCGCGATGGCAATGTAGGGTGAAGGATCACTTATCTTAAGTTGATTATCAATGGCTATCGCCTTGGCATAGTTTGCCCGGGCGGTATTGTAGAGATCGCTCTGCTGCGCCGGCAGGGTGCTTAGGAAAGCCAGGGTGCGGTAATTATGACCAATGGTGATGTAAAGGAAAGTCAGGTTGGGGTCAATCGCCAGTGCTTGCTGGTATTGTTGAATTGCCTCGCTATAGTTGGCGGTCGATTTAAGAAAATAGCCATCCACGCGGTGCACATCCATCACATTCGGGCCTAGTTGTAGTGCCGGATTGATATAAAGGGCAGCCTGGTCCCACTTCTGCTCATCGATCAGGATTTCAGCGTAATAAGCCAGCGCCAGCGGGTTTTGGCTGTTTAGGCTGAGGGCCTGAACAGCATCCTTCTGCGCCTCGAAGATGAAATCGGCGGCTTTTTTGTCCCCGGTTCGCAGGGGATCCAGGGCAGGATCAGCATTCCAATCCAGGACAAATGACCGGATGGCATAGGCATCGCTGTCATCAGGAGCCAGCGCAACGGCCTGGTTCGCTGATTGTAACGCTTCTGTGAGCCGCTCTAGACGGTCGGCATCGTTGGAAAGCAGGCTGGAGGAATAGGCCTGGATGCGGGCCAATTCGGTCCAAACCTGCGGATCGTTTGTATTGCCCACGGCAGCTGCCTGCTGGTAGGCCGCGATGGCGAGATCCAGGTTGCCAGCCTGAAATTGGGCTTCCCCTTCCAAAACCAGGGAATTAATGGTGCGCGTGGAGGTGGGTGTTGGTTCAAAAGGATTGCGGATGACGCCTGTACTAAGCCTCCAGGTAAACCAAACCCCGGCAAAGATGAGGATCACCAGTGCAAACAGGCGGTACAGGTTGGATGTCCGCTGCTGATGGAACAGCGTCCGGCGGCGATTCACTTTCATGGGGTTGGGGTCGTTCCAACTGTGGATGTCCCCTGGGGTGAGGCTGTGCCTATGTTCTTCGCACAATAGTCCTGGGCATATTTGGCGTTATAGACGGCAATGTCATTTGAGCGAAAAGCGTCCAGGATGGTTTGTGTCAGGGGCAGGGCTTCACTGCACCGGTCGCTTTGTGCCAGCACAAGCGCGTAGGTGTAATAGTATAACGCCACCCAGGTATCATTGTTGGTTGGGGTCAATGGTTGGATGGTCTGTCCATCCGGCGTTTTGCCGCCATTGATGGTCAATGAAAATTGTGCGATGGCATCCGGCCATTGGTTGTTCTTGTAAAGCATGAAGCCCCAATTACCGCGCACGTAAGGATCGGTGGGCGCATCCTGAACGGCTGCATTGGCATACTGTTCGGCTTGGACATACTGGCCTATGGACTCCAGGGCACGTGAACTGTACAGTTCAGGCAGGTAATCAGACGGATTGAGGGTGATGGCAAGAGTATATTGTTGGATGGCCTGGTCGATCACTCCCAGAGCCTTGTATGTTACGCCGAGTTCCAGATGGATTTCGGCAATATTCTTATTGATATTGATGGCGGCTAGATATTCCTGAACAGCCAGCTCTTGGTTGCCGGTGAGTTGGTAAACATAAGCTCTCGCCCAGTGCGCCTCCAGGCTGTCAGGAGCCAGAGTGGTGGCCGTTCTGGATTCGTCAATGGCGGTCTGGATGGGGTTGACATATGGGCCGGTGCTGTTCTCGAACATCTCGCCGTATAAGAAAGCATCATACGCGTGCGCCAGGCCGTTGTTGGGATCCAATCTCAGCGCGTTTTGCAGGGAGTCGTCCGCCGCAGTGTAATCACCTTTTTCGGTCAACGCCCAACCGCGCGTGGCCTGCGCCATCGAACTGTTGGAGTTGAGCAGCAGGGAATTTTCAGCATTAACCAGCGCGTCGTCATACTTTCCGGCAAAGATCTGGACGCGCGCCAGGGAAATATAGAGGGTCGGATCCTTCGGATTGATGCGAATGGCTTCAAGGTACGAATTTATCGCATCCAGCAGTTTCCCATTGGTAAACTCCCCCTCCGCCTCGGTGACATAGGATTCTGGGTCACGCGTGGCCGTGGGCGTTGGCATGAATGGGGTCTGTGCAGTCGGCAAAACGAAACGGTCTATGTAAGTTACAACTGCAATCAATATCACCACCAGAATGACCAGGAACCAATTGGTTTTCGGCCGCCGGTGGCGCATATTCCATTTTGAACCTCGCAAATACATTTAATCATCTTACCATCTGATGTAAATGGGCGTCAACCCCTCCAACTCTTGCCAGACATCCCGCTTGCAGCTAGAATGGACGCATGGAGTTCGACGTCTTCACGCTCCTGCCTGAAGTTTTTCCCCCCTATCTTGAAACCAGCATTCTTCAACGCGCCCGCCAGCGTGGACTGATTGATGTTCGTGTTCACAACATCCGCGATTGGGCCACGGACAGGCACCATGTCACCGACGATGAACCATACGGCGGCGGCGGGGGGATGGTCATGAAAGTGGAACCGGTCTTCGCCGCAGTCGAAAGCGTACTCGAACCCCTGGACCTGCAGGTGGGGAACGGCTGCCCGGTCATTTTATTGACTCCCCAGGGTCGCGTTTTCAACCAGGTTGTGGCGATGGAATTGGTCCGCTATCCACGCCTGGCCTTGATCTGTGGTCGCTACGAAGGGGTGGATGAACGGATCCGGGAACATCTGGTTACCGATCAAATCTCGGTTGGCGATTATGTATTGACCGGGGGGGAACTCCCTGCTCTGATTCTTATTGACGCAATTTCCCGGCTCCTCCCCGGTGTGCTGGGTGATCCCAATGGTCCTTTCAATGACTCCCATGCTTCGGGCTTGCTTGAATACCCGCATTACACCCGCCCCCCGGAATTCCGCGGCTGGAGCGTTCCCGATATCCTGATGTCCGGAAATCATGCCAGGATTGCCAGCTGGCGGCGCGAACAATCCCTGCGGCGGACGTTCCTTCATCGTCCGGATTTACTGGAAAAGGCAAATTTGGACCAGGCTGACCGCGCATTACTCGAAAAGATCATCCGCGAGGCGGGCCCTGATGAAATTTAATTATGGCAGGATTTTCCTGCTTGGCTTTGGCTTTTTCGGCGTGAGTGTCATATGGGGGGTATATAACGCATTCGTGCCGATTTTCCTGGCTGATAAATTTCACCTGGCACCCATCTGGATTGGTTTCTTCATGACACTGGATAACATCGCCGCGTTATTCATCCAACCACCGGTCGGGGCTTGGTCGGACCGCTTGCGGACGAAAATTGGGCGGCGCCTGCCTTTCATCCTGGTCGGCGCACCTGTTGGCGCGATCGCCTTTGGCCTCATCCCAATGGCAGGCATCCTGCCGCTGTTTGTAGCCTGCACCAGCACGCTCATTCTAAGTATGGCGATCTGGCGCACACCGGTGATTGCACTCATGCCAGACATCACCCCGTCTGATAAACGTTCGCAGGCCAATGGCATTATTAACTTTATGGGTGGAATCGGTACGATCATAGCCCTGCAGACCGGTGGTACTCTCTACAAACTTAGCCCAAACTTTCCTTTCTGGATGGGCTCTGTGCTGGTCATTTTGGCCGCACTGATGGTCTTGTTTTTTATCAAGGAACCGAAGAATTACGAGGAATCTGAAAAGGAACCCAATATATTTGCAAGCCTGCGCGAAGTGCTGACTGACAAGGATAAAAGCGCTATAAGGCTGTTCCTGGCAATTTTCTTCTGGTTCATCGGTTACGCCGCCATCGAGGCCTTTTTTACTCTATACGCAAAAAAACACCTCGGTCTGGATGAGGGCGACGGTGCGACCTTGCTCTCTGTCCTCCCCCTTCTTTTTGTCATTTTTGCTATCCCATCCGGGGTTGTCGCCAGCCGGATCGGGCGGCGGGTGACAATATCTATCGGCCTCGTCCTGATGACAGCAGTCCTCATCTGTCTGTATATCTTTTCTCCAGCGATGCTCTTGTCCCCGGTTGCAAAATTGCCGCTGGTGGGGATTCCGCTTGTGCAAGGTGGCGCGCGCATGTTGACGCTGGCTGGCCTGTTCCTGATGGTCGCCGGCATTGCGTGGTCTTTCGTAAACATCAACTCCCTGCCCATGGTGGTCGATATGACCACCTCTGCGCGCCTCGGCACGTACACCGGTTTGTATTATCTCTTCTCGACCCTCTCATCCATCGTCGGGCCGAACGTCAATGGTTGGATTATCCAGCTTTCGAGCGGGAACTACAATAACATTATGCTTTTTGCCCCGATCTTTATGCTTATTGCATTGGTTTTTCTCTGGGGCGTTCGGCGCGGAGAGGCAGAAGTTGCGTAAACGGCGAACGGGCCTCAGGTTCGGTGTGATGAGGACAATGCTGCCAGAAAGAACTGATCCATGAAGAAATCTCGTCTCGTCACTGCAATTCTCTTATCGATCATATTGTTATTACCGGGATGCGCCTCGAAATCTGCTGATTGCAAGCAGCCGGATGTGTTTTGTGTTGGTCTGGTAACAGACGTTGGCCGGCGTGATGATCGCGCCTACAACCAGGCCGCCTGGGAAGGCATCCAGCAGGCCAGGAGCAGTGGTGCGGCCAACTGGGTTGCCTCCATCGAAACGGTCGACGCCAGGGACTATGCAGAAAATATAAACGTGTTCGCGCAGGCCGGATACGATGTTATCGTAACCGTTGGAGATGCGATGAGTGATGCCACCCGCGCGGCTGCCAAGACATATCCGAACACATATTTTATTGGTGTGGACCAGGACCAATCGACCAGTCAGGATTTTAGTCCAAACCTGGCCGGGCTTGTTTTTGCCGAAGACCAGATTGGCTATCTGGCGGGTGCATTGGGCGCCTTGATGACGAAAACAAATCAAATTGGCGCAGTGTGCGCCAGTGACGCGTTGCCTTCCATGAAACGCTATGGCGAAGGCTTTCTTGCCGGTGCGGCCTATATTAATCCGGCCGTAAAGGCGACGGTCATTTATCATAATGATGTCGGCCTGGATAAAACATTGGTGGATCCGGAATGGGGCGCGACGACCGCCAATTCGATGGTGGACTCCGGAACGGATATCATCTTTGGCATCGGCGGTGAAACCGGAAATAATGCAATTGTCGCCGCGGTGACGCGCGGCATTTATGCAATTGGCGCGGATACCGACCAATATTACGCTTTACCAGTGGCGGCTCCGCACTTGTACGTGAGTGTTCTGAAATTGATCGCCCCGGGGGTGGCAGACTTGATTAAAATGGCCGGGGCCGCTCAGGCCGGGACTTCTGTTTTCCCAACCGGAAATTATATGGGGCAGGTCGGTCTTTCCTCGTACCATGATCTCGATTCCTCCATCCCTGATGGAATAAAGTTGCGTATGACCGAGTTGGATCAGGCATTACTATCCGGCCAGCTTCAGACCGGAGTGTCGCTGACGAACCCGTGACAATCGGAATGTGCCAAATGTCATTGTTCATCTTGTTTTAATCGGTCAGAACCTGTATACTAAAATAAATATTGTGATCTGTTAAATTCCAATTCCGATAAGGAGGTGCGACCTACAACCTGTCAGAAATCCCTTGTTTGATGAATGCTTCTACTCATCCACATTCAAAAAAAATTAAGAAGGAGAAGGAACATATGAAGAAAATGAGTGTCGTTTTCACAATATTGGTGGCAGTTGCTTTTATCCTCTCTGCATGCGGCCCTGCTGCCACCACTGCGGCTCCCGCTACTCAGGCCCCGGCCCCCAAGATCAGTGTTGGCATGGTCACCGACACCGGTGGCATCGATGACAAGTCCTTCAACAACTTGAGCTGGCAGGGCGTCCAGCAGGCGATCTCGCAGCTGGGTGTTGCCGGCAAGTACCTTGAATCCCACCAGCAGTCTGACTACGATAAGAACATCCAGCAACTAATCGGCGAGAAGGATGATCTGATCGTCACGGTCGGCTTCCTGATGGGCGTCAACACCGCCACGGCCGCCAAGGCCAACCCCAACCAGAAGTTCGCCATCATCGACTACACCTACCCGGATTGCGCTCCCGGTGGAGTGGAAGGCAAGGACTGCGGCTCCGCCACGGTCATGAACAATGTGCGTGGTCTGGCCTTCCAGACCGACCAGGCCGCTTTCCTGGCCGGTTACCTGGCGGCCGGCATGACCAAGACCGGCACGGTGGGCACCTGGGGCGGGATCGCTATTCCGACCGTCACCATCTTCATGAAGGGCTTCCAGGCCGGCGTCACGTACTACAACACGAAGCACAGCACCACCGTCAAAGTGTTGGGCTGGGATGATGCCTCCCAGAAAGGCACCTTCATCAATGGCTTCACTTCCACCGATGATGGTAAGAATGTGACCTCCTCCATGGCCCAGGAAGGCGCCGACATCATCCTGCCGGTCGCCGGCGGAGCTGGTCTGGGTGCGGCTGCCTACTGCGAATCGGTTACCCCGAAATGCCTGGTCATTGGTGTGGACCAGGACTGGTTCCTTTCCGCCCCCGAGTATAACGATATTGAGTTGAGCAGCGTCCAGAAGAGAGTCGATGTGGCCGTCTTCAAGACCATCCAGGACGTCATCAACGGCAAATTCACCGGTGGCACGGTTACCTATACCATTGCCGATGGCGGCGTGGCTCTGGCACCTTTCCACAATTTCGACAGCCAGGTTTCGTCTGCGCTGAAGGCTGAGATCACCCAGGCCCAGGCGGATCTGATTAGCGGCGCGGTTACGGTTAACGGCGTTCTCGGAGAAAAGTAAATCCTTCGTAATACCTCATGGAGGGGCCGGGTAACCCTGGCCCCTCTTTATTAGGCAACTAGGCAGGGTTTGAGTGTTCAGGAGATAATTGCATGCCACCCGTCCTGGAATTGCGCGGCATTAGTAAATCTTTTCCCGGTGTACGGGCAAATGACGGGATCGATCTCATGGTTGAGAAGGGCGAGATCCATGCCTTGCTGGGGGAAAACGGGGCCGGCAAGACCACCTTGATGAATATCCTTTACGGTCTATATAAACCGGACGCGGGTCAGGTTTTGATCCGGGGACAGGAAGTCAGCATTCATGGCCCGAGCGATGCCATTGCCTGCGGCATAGGGATGGTGCATCAGCACTTCATGCTCATCCCGGTCATGACCGCCACTGAAAACGTGATGCTTGGGATCGAACCGACCCATAATGGCATCTTTCTGGACAAGGCCAGGGTGGCAAAACGCATTCAGCAGATCTCCGAACAGTACGATCTGGCAGTGGATCCGCAAGCTTATATCGGCGCTTTGCCGGTGGGTTCACAGCAACGCGTGGAAATTATTAAGGTCTTATATCGGGAAGCCGATATCCTTATCCTGGATGAACCCACGGCCGTTCTTACCCCTCAAGAGGTGGAAGGACTGTTTAAAGTATTGCGTTCCCTGGTCGCCGATGGCAAATCAGTCATCTTCATCACTCACAAGCTTAAGGAGGTCATGGCAGTCGCAGACCGTATCACGGTACTGCGCGGCGGCCGGGTGGTGGGTACGGTGACCCCGGGTGAAGCCACCCCGGAGAAACTGGCTGCCATGATGGTGGGACGGGAGGTCAATCTGGTTGTCAGGAAAAAACCTGCCGAACCAAAAGAGCTGGTGCTGCAGGTCAAGGATTTGCGAGTCCAGGATGAACGCAAGAACTTGTCAGTCAGTGGAGTGTCTTTTGACGTACGGGCCGGCGAAGTATTGGGGGTGGCTGGAGTACAGGGAAATGGGCAAACCGAACTGGTCTATGCCCTTACTGGTTTGCTTCCTTTGGCCAGTGGTGAAATTTATATCATGGACAAGCTGGTGCGCCATACCTCCCCACGCAATATTTTGGAACGCGGCGTGGCCCATATTCCGGAAGACCGTCAGCGGCATGGCCTGATTCTTAATTTCCCTGTCCATGACAATTTGGTCCTGTGTACTTATTATCAACCTCCTTTTGCGAAAGGGGTTTCCCTGCAACAAAGGGTGATCATCGAAAATGCCGAAAAACTGGTAAAACAGTTTGACGTTCGCACTCCGAATGTATTTGTGCCGGTTTCCACTCTTTCCGGAGGAAATCAGCAGAAGGTGATCGTCGCACGTGAGTTCTCCCGCCCCATCAAGCTGCTCATCGCCTCCCAGCCGACCCGCGGTCTGGATGTGGGTTCCATCGAATATATCCACAGCCGGATCATTGAAAAACGGGATGAAGGCACCGCCGTGTTATTGGTTTCCCCGGAACTTGACGAGATTATTGCCCTTTCAGATCGTATCGCTGTGATGTACAAAGGCCAGATTGTAGAGATCTTTCCTTCTGCTGGGGCCAGCAAGGAATATATTGGCCTGCTCATGGCGGGTGTCAAACCTTCTGAGGCGCACAAGGTTTCCCCAACAACCGCAAAAGAGACCGAAGTGGAACGGGTGTTTTAGGAGGAGTTTACCTTGGACCGCAACACATCGAAAATGCAAGCAGTTCAGATGCCGGATCCAAAAGATATTTCAAATAGCGGAAACAGGCGTGGGTCAGGAAGTAAGCTCTTTCAAACCTTGCTTATTCCCATTCTGTCCATTTTTACCGGCCTGGTCTTCGGCGCAATTGTGATTGCCGGGACCGACGCCACAGTGATTTCTGCTTTCGGCAATTTCTTTCGTGCACCCGGGATAGCCCTTCAGGACGCATGGAACGCAATTGCCCTGGCATATGGGTCCCTTTTTGTCGGCGCATTCGGGAGTCCAACCGCCATCCTCCAGGCCATCCAGGCCTACATCTCCACGGGGGATCAAAAAGCTCTGTTGACGGCCATCTATCCATTTACGGAGAGCCTCGCCGCGGTAACACCCTACATACTGGCTGGCCTGGCTGTCGCCGTGGGATTCAAGTGTGGTTTGTTTAATATCGGTGCGGAAGGGCAGTTCGGTATTGGAGCGTTGTGCTCAGCCTTTATCGGCTATAGCATCCATGGGTTGCCCTGGTATATCCATTTGCCCCTGGCTTTGCTGGCCGGAGCGGCCGGAGGTGCCATTTGGGGAGCGATTCCAGGCTTTCTTAAGGCGGTTACGGGCGCCCATGAGGTCGTGAATACGATCATGATGAACTATATCTCATTCAGCTTGGGAGATTGGCTGTTGAATGGCCCGATGAAGGCTCCCGGATATCGGCCCCTCACCCCCGTGATTCAGGACTCGGCCATGCTGCCGCGCTTTTTCCCCGCACCTTTGCGCTTCAACTGGGGCTTTGTCCTCGCCTTGCTGATTGCAGTCTTGGTCTATTGGTTCTTGTTTAAAACAACTCTTGGCATGGAGATCCGCGCCGTGGGTGCCAATCCCGACGGTGCCCGCTATGCCGGCATGAACATTGTCCGCAACTTTATCCTTGCCATGACCATCAGCGGTGCCCTGGCAGGCCTCGCCGGAGCCACCCAGGTGCTTGGGATTGACCATTGGGTCGGACAAAACTTTTCCGCCGGTTATGGCTTCGATTCGATTGCCATCGCCCTGCTGGGTCAGAGTCATCCCTTGGGTGTCGTCCTGGCAGCTGCCCTGTGGGGCTTCCTCCGCAGCGGCGCGACCAATATGCAATCCATGGCAGGTGTCCCATTGGACGTCATTTCGATCATCCAGGGGCTGGTGGTGATCTTTGTGGCAGCGCCAGCCGTCATCCGCTGGATTTACCATATACGCCTGGTTCGTACGGAAGCAACGGTTCTTACCCGCGGTTGGGGTAAATAAACAGCCTTCGTCATTTAGATCCCTTTCCTCCATGAGGATTGCATGGCAACTAACTTGGTCCAAGAAAAAGAAAAAAAGCCTTATTCCCGTAACCGTCTGGTGATTGGTCTTCTCCTCGTTGGGACCGGATTGTTGATCTTGCTCCTTTTTGGTCTGCATCTTCAGGCAGGTCAACAGGCTACATGGGAATTGACACCCAGAGGGGACACGTATGTCATCCCGATTCCGAAGTTGGTCCTGCCTGTCCAGCTATCCATCTATATCCTGGCCTTGATTGCCATTTTCATGGGTGCCTGGCATTTGGCGCGTGAAATTCGCTCCTCGGGTGCGCTGGTGGGGGTTGTTGCATTTTGCTTCGTCGCGGCATTCTTGATCTGGGCAACTATAGGCAAGTCCATGGACCTGGTGGGTGTGTTGAACACTTCGGTTGTCCGGGCCACACCTATTGCGCTGGCCGCCATGTGTGGGGTGATCAGCGAGCGCTCGGCGGTCATCAACATTGGTCTGGAAGGCATCATGCTTTCAGCAGCCATGGCTGCTGTTGCTTCTGCCACCCTGACCCACAACCTCTATATAGGTTTATTGGTCGCCATACTGACCGGGGGAATTTTGGGCGCCATCCACGCGGTATTGGTGATCCGCTTCAAAGTGGACCAAATTGTCAGTGGTACTGCAGTGAATATTATTGGAAGTGGGGCCACCAATTTCCTGTCGGCCCGTTTTTTGGAGACAAACATTGACAAGCTGAATAACTCCGGTGTTTTTCCCAATATTACCATCCCGCTCCTGGCCAAAATCCCGATTGTGGGGCCGGTGCTCTTTGAAAACAATATTATCTTTTACCTGACGGTTATTCTGGTCGTGGTGCTGTACGTGGTCCTGTTTTTCACCCCGTGGGGGCTGCGCACCCGGGCGGTCGGTGAGCATCCCAAGGCAGCCGATACTCTGGGCATTAATGTATTTTTGACGCGCTATGTAAATGTCATTCTGGGCGGCATGCTTGCAGGCATCGGTGGCGCGTATTTCACGATCGGTTCCGTGGGCCGCTTCGACCGGCTGATGACGAACGGAAAGGGCTTTATTGGCCTGGCGGCCATGATCTTTGGCAAGTGGAATCCGGTTGGAGCATACGGTGCCTCCTTGATCTTCGGTTTCGCCGACTCGCTCCAGGTCAAGATGCAGATCTTGAATATCCCGATCCCCTCCGAGTTTCTGCAAATGGCTCCTTACATCGTGACCATGATCGTATTGGCAGGTGTGGTCGGCCGGGCTCGCCCGCCTGCCGCGGATGGCTCGCCTTACGAAAAACAATAGTCTCTTCTAATATCTTTAGTAAAACCACTGCAGGAACGATATCCGCCTCGTCCCTGCAGTGCGTTTTTCGTAATGATTTTTTGTCCACCCTTTGGGTTGGATTTTCAACCTTTTATGTGTTCACCAGGTTCGGATCCATCGTATATTGCCACCAGTTGTTGACTACTCCACTTGTCCGCCCGGCAACTTTGGGCATGTGATTCAGCCACCATTTGTGCAGGATGCGCATATCTCCATTTCCCCACTCATCCGCATTGACTTCGCGAATATCGTTCTTGAAAACAGGGAAGTTATACCAGTCATAGCAATTACTGGGGACTTTGCGCGGATTGTTGTAATCGTAATCCGTTTCAGCGTTGGGAGGAAAATGCACGATTCCGACCTGGGCCTTTCCCGGTGCAACCTTGTCATAAAGAGCAAATTGGGCATACAGGTTGGCGCTCCCCTCGGTCTTGGCAAATGTCTGGGTAAGAATGGACTCGACCCGGTGACCGAATGAATGCAGCATTTCTCCCACCCCTCGCTCGGAAGAGAAACCCATCACGACGAAACGCCGGTTGCAACTGGCTGACCATGTCTGTGGCTGGGAATTGCACCAGAAAGCGCCTGTTCCGCACATGCTTGATTCATAGAAACCGGTTTGGGGAAAACCGAACAGCCAGACCTCGTCAATCTCGCGGTCTATGATGCGCGGCAGGACGTTCAGACCCGTCAGGATTGCCTGGTAGTCGGCGTATTCCGGCTGGTGCGCCGGTTGGGTTTTGTTGATTACAGCCATATACGTTTGGGCATCGTAACGATATCCATCGGTCAAGGCTGGAAATTCATTAAGTTCCACGCGCTGTGCGATCTGGAAACGCGCCAGTCCGCCACTGACCTCCAAGATATCCTGGATAAAAGTGTTCGCCAGGTCATCCGGGTTGTTCCAGTTCATGGTTTGAATGATCGTCTTGCCGGAGGAGCTATCCATGACGGGGTTATAGATGACTAACAGCACGCGCGAAGTTTCGATGCGAACCGGTTCGGTGGTGTTATCTGGTGGAACAGCCGGTTGGGTTGGCGGAATGACTTTCTTGGAGGGTATCAAGCCCCTGAACAGGCTGAGCAGAAAATCCCAGAAAGATGGCGTTTGGTTTCCGGCTGCGTTGCTCATCTCATCTTCTATGGAACGTCAGTGGCAAAATATACCTGGTTGCCAACGCTGAAGAAGGCGTACCGGTTTGGACTGATGGTCATGGCTGTCGCCGGGCCAATGAATAGAGTGTTGTTCTGCTCCATGGTTGCCCGGAACTGTCCCCGCAGTTCCAGCGAATCGGATCTTGGGCTGAAACGGTATATGGCGCGCGTCAATGGTTCGAGCATGTAGAGGCTCGGGTCAGGGGCGGAAGCAAAAGTAATCTGGGTGAATATGGCATCGTTGATTCTTGGTCCGGGTTGCCGTTCCGGGCGCGTATCCACAAAGGTGTCCGGATCAGTACAACGCATCGGGACAACATCGTAGTGCGTCAGGGGGCAGGATGTGACGTGACCATCCTGGAAAAGTATGTATATGTTTGAATCATTGACAGCCAGATCGATGGTGGTATTCATGTTCTGCGGTACCTGGTCGCCAAAAAACATGACCGGCAAGTCTTGGAATTGGCCTTGGCTCCCGGAATATTGCCAGACGGCGTTGCCCCCTGGATCAAGCACGTAGAGGTTCTTGCCATCCGAATCCAATGAAAATGCGGCGATATTCCGCCATCCAAGTTGGGGCGGAACAAGCGCAACGGCTACCGGGTCGGCCAGCCCGCAATACAGCAGGTTTCCTTTATCATCCATGGCCATAACGCGGGCGTTGTAGAAATTGCTCATGGGCAGGACCTTCAAATCTATCAGGGCACCCACGCTGATCGTGCCATATTGCCCCGGATCACATTTAAAATTCGTATCCTTTTCATAATTCTGGCCTGTTATGCTGGCGCGGATGACATTGCCGCGCGCGGCATCCAGCATGTACAGGTCGGTGTCGGTGGCAGCCATGCGGGTGATTTGCACGCTGCGATCCAGCGGGCTGATGATCGCCGGACGAAAATCCAGGCGCAGAATGCCATCCAGGTTGTCGAGTGCCGTCTGCGCTTCTTGGCGAAGTGTGGTCGAATCTTGTGTTTGCAGTTCTTTATCGGCCAGATCGAGATAGTAGATGGTGCTGTCCCAGGCACGCCGCACGTCGGTCGGATTTGTCAGTCCTCGCGCCTGCGCTGCTTGAGCCACGGCCATATCGTAATTCTGCTGGTATTGTGCGGTGCGTCCGTAGTGAATGTAAACGGTCGCTGCAATCGCCACGATGATTATCGGGATGACAATCGCAAATAATGCCATGCTTGGGCCGGCCACTTCAAACTCGTCATTTGAAGCAGGCATAAGGTTTGGCACAAACTTCCCGACGCCCTGGGTTACTCCCTGTGTGCCAGTTCGCACCCCATGAATGACCCTTGCCAGCCCGCCGAAGATTTGTCGCCGCTGCTTGGAAGGGGGACGTTTGGTCTTGGGCTGGTTGCTCATCGTGCGCGGGGAAACAAAAAGCCCCGTGCGCCTTCTCAGACGTGCATCCGATGGAACAGGTATGTTAACCGGGAGACGGACGGGGTGCGCCGTTTCTTTCCGCTCCGGCTGTCCGGCTGGCGCACTGGCAGGTCCAGCGCTTTGTGCTGGGGCCTCCGCAGTGGAAAGACTGCCCGGAGGCACTGGCTTGTGTCCGACCGAGAGCATGCGGGCAAAACGACTTGCAGGAAGTTCGCTTTTTACCTGGCTGGTTGTCCCGCCAGTCACAGTGGGAGTAGCCGGGGGTGCGCTGGGGGTCGCAGCTGTTTGGGCGGTTTGGCCCAGGATACCCGGCGTGACAACCTGTCCCGGTTTTGTCGAGGTGTCCGGTGCTGCTGCAGGGCTTGCAGGAACAGAATTCTCCACCTCTGCTGGCATCTCTTTCAGGATGTGCATATTGCCTTTTCCTGGCAGTGCCTGCACCAGTACTGCGTTCAAATCCTCACTGGGTATGCTTGCAAGTTTACGGCGTAGCGTATCAAAAGAATTGTTTTTCTCCCCAAGCAGGCTGGCATCCCATCCAATGGGCAGGTTGGGACACAATAATAGCAAATCGCCTGCATGCAGATCGGTTTGAGCAAAATAGAGCGGCGTGGCCTGGCCGATTCCCAGGCCGTGTCCTGCAATCTGCTCATCGTGGATGTGCCGGATTTCGTTTCCGGTCAGGTGGAAAACATGTGTTGGGCCGCACTGGGCAAAAACGAATTGAGCGCCGCGGATTACCCCCAGGATCAACCTCCCGACAATATATTCACCTTTGCCTGTGGTATGCAGGTTTCGGTTGAGCAGGGATTGGTTAAGTACTCCGGCAGCCGTACGTATGGCCAGGGTCAGCGACCCGGAGGTCTGGTAGAAACGCTGAACAGTCTGCGCCACGAACTGGTCGTAATCGCTGGTCGAGAAACGCGTATTGCCTGAGAGGGTCAGGTAAACAAACAGGGCATCCTCCTCACGACCATGCGCGGGGCGCTTGGGAGGCGCTGCAACCAGCACGCCTGGCAATTGAGGCATTTCCTGGCCTTGGATGCGGGAGAAGGGGAACAAATTGAAATCGAACTCGGCAGCCACGCCCCCATTATAACTGGTAAAATCGCCGCATGGAATTTGCTCTTCATAATAATTTTTCTGAACTTGCCCCCCTTGCGTCTGAATGGAACACGCTCCTAGCGGAAAGTGTCACCCACATCCCTTTTTTACGCTACGAGTACCTTTCAGCCTGGTGGGAAACCCGTGGTGGAGGCGAGTGGCCCGAATCCGGGTTGGCCATTGTTACTGCACACCAGGCTGGACGCCTGGCAGGAATTGCGCCTCTGTTCTCCGCCCACACCCAGGCGGGTGAACCGGCTCTGCTGTTGCTAGGCAGTATCGAGATTTCAGATTACCTGGATATAATCACCCGCCCGGCGGATTTGACCGTTTTCCTGGCCGGGGTACTGGATTTCATCGATGGACCCGCCTCCCTGGATTGGCGCCTGCTCGAATGGCACAACCTGCCCGAAACCTCGCCCACACTCCCGGTCCTGCAGGCGGAAGCCAAAAAGCACTCTTGGAATTTCACCCAGGACAGGACATATCACGTTCCGTCCATCCCATTGACGGGGGATTTCGAGACCTATCTCGCCGGCATCGATAAAAAGCAACGTCACGAGATCCGCCGCAAGATGCGTCGCCTCGAACAAAGCGGACTGGATGTCCGCTGGTATATTGTCGAGGATGGAACCTCGCTCGATACGGAGGTGGAGGCTTTCCTGGAACTGATGGCAGAGGACCCGCAAAAAGCCGCTTTCCTGACCGCTCCAATGCGCCGGCAGATGCACCTTATATGTCGGGCCGCTTTTGAGTGTGGCTGGCTGCAACTGGCTTTTCTGGAAATCGATGGACAAAAGGCCGCCGGCTATCTCAATTTTGATTACCTGAATCGTGTCTGGGTCTATAACTCCGGAATTGATCGGCGTTTCATGGATCTATCGGCTGGCTGGGTCCTGTTGGGTTATCTTTTACAATGGGCCAACGACCAGAAACGCACCGAATTCGATTTCATGCGCGGGGATGAAGAGTATAAATACCGCTTTGGTGGAGTGGATAAATACGTGGTCAGGGCAAGGTTGATACGCTGATCTGACCTCTTTCACAGACTGCGTGACACCTCATCCAACTGGGCCATTTCATCTTTGGATAGCTGGAACTTCATTGCACCGGCGCTTTCCTCAGCCTGGCGAACCTTGGTAGCACCCGGGATGGTGACGACGATCTCCCCGTTGAAGTTGATCAGCCAGTTCAATGCCACTTGCGCGATGCTGGCTCCGTACTTGGCAGCCATCGCATCCATGGCATTGATGAGAGGCCGGGACCGCTCCAGGTTGCGCTGCATATTACCCCTGCGCCAGCCTGATATGCATTTCAGGAGCTCCGGGTTCTTGTGGTATTTTCCGCTCAGCAGTCCGCGCCCCAGGGGGGTGTAGGCGGTGATTGTCACACCCAGCTCCCTGGCAGTTTCCAGAACGCCATTCGTCTCGATCTCACGGCTTAACAGGCTGTAACGCATCTGATTTACTGCCAGTGGCAGGCCCCGTTTTGCCAGAGCGGCATGCGCCCGCCGCATGCGGGCCGGATTGAAGTTGCTGACTCCCACCGAACGGATTTTGCCTGCCTCTACCAGGTCGGCCATGGCATTCATCTCAGCCTCCGGTGAGGAGAAACTGTATGGCTGGTGAACCATGTAATTTGCTATGCTGTATCCATCCAGGAATCGCAAGCGCTCTTCGATGCTGTGCGGGATGTTGCCGGCCGTCCGTAGGAAAGGCTGCCATTTCGTCGCCACGACGACCTCCTTGTCCGATTTCCCGGCCGCTTTCAGCCCGGTCGCCAGGGATCGCTCGGATACTCCGGCACCGTACATTTCTGCCGTATCGAACCAGTTGATTCCGCCGTCCAGTGCGGCTTTAATAATGGCGTTCTTTTCCTCCTGCGAAATGACCGGGAACATCCGCCCGACCAGCCCGCCCCCACCGGCCATTTCCATCACGCCCAGGCCGATCGGCGATACCAGGATGTCTGTTTTTCCAAGATGCCTCAAATGAATTGTATTGTTTGTTTCCATCGCGATAGTCTCCGTAAATTAATGGATATAAGTGTGCCAGCCTCTCCCATTCCCTTTCTTAAAGGTCAGAAGAGGCTGGATTTGCTGGTGGGCGTTTCTTTTCTTACAGGTTAGATTTCTTTCCCTTCGAACTGGCTGTTATACAGCTCGGCATAGAAGCCTTTCTTGGCCAGCAACTTCTCATGCCTTCCCTGCTCCACAATATCGCCATTGTTCATCACCAGGATCCAATCTGCATCGCGTATGGTGGAGAGGCGATGGGCGATGATGAAACTGGTGCGATTCTTCATCAGTTCCAGCATGGCATTCTGGATCAACACCTCGGTATGGGTATCCACCGAACTGGTGGCCTCGTCCAGGATTAGCATGGCCGGGTCCAGCAGGATGGCGCGTGCAATGGTCAGCAATTGCATCTGGCCCTGGGAGATGTTGCTGGTCTCCTCGTTGAGCACAAAGTCATACCCGCCTGGCAAAGCGCGGATGAAGTGATCGGCGTGGGCGGCCTTGGCGGCCGCAATGACTTCCTGGTCGGTGGCATTCGAACGCCCGTAGCGGATGTTCTCCATGATCGTGCCGTTAAAGAGCCATGTATCCTGCAGGACCATGCCGAACATGCAGCGCAGGTCATTGCGCTTGTAATCTTTGACGTTATGGGTATCCACCTGGATGGAGCCGCCGTTGACATCATAGAAACGCATCAGCAGCTTGACCATGGTGGTCTTGCCGGCCCCTGTCGGCCCGACGATGGCGATCTTCTGACCTGGCTCGGCATAGAAGGAGAAGTCATTGATGATGATTTTGTCGGGATTGTAGCCGAAGTGCACTTCCTTGAAGTCCACGCGGCCTTCGATATGCTCGGCGTTCAGCGCGCTGGTTGTTTCGGGCACCTCTTCACTCTCCGCCAGGAACTCGAAGACACGCTCGGCCGCTGCCATGGTCTGCTGGAGGATGTTGGAGATGTTGGCAATTTGCTGGATCGGTTGGGTGAACGAGCGCACATATTGGATGAAAGCCTGTATGTCACCGATGGCAATTTCGCCCTTGATAACCAGGTATCCACCCAGGATGCAGATTGCCACGTAGCCCAGGTTGCCGACGAAATTCATGATCGGGTACAGTAAACCGGTCAGAAACTGCGATTTCCAGGCCGAGTCAAACAGGACGTTGTTGATTTGGTCGAACTGCTCGATGCTCTTGGCCTCGCCATTGAAGGCCTTTACAACCATATGGCTTCCGTACATCTCTTCCACTTGGCCGTTGATGTGGCCAAGATAATCCTGCTGTCGCTTGAAGAAGACCTGGCTCTTGTTGACGATCAAGCCGATGATCCCGAAGGATAAGGGCAGCATGACCAGCGCCACCAGGGTCATTTCCCAGCTGATGGTGAACATCATCACCAGCACGCCTACAACGGTGGTCACCGAGGTGATGATCTGCGTCAGGCTCTGGTTCAGCGTCTGGCTGACGGAATCGACGTCGTTGGTGATACGGGAAAGCACTTCTCCGTGATTCGTGCCGTCGAAATACTTGAACGGCATGTGGTTGATCTTCTCTGAGATATCCTTGCGGAAGCGATAAGTGATATTGATGGCCACATTGGTCATGACCCAGCCTTGCACATATGCGAGCATGGCCGAAAACACGTACAGGAGCAATACCGTTATTATGATGTGGCCGATATATGTAAAATCGATCGTGCCGGTGCCGGCGATCTGGGCCATCACGCCTGTAAACAATTTGGTGGTGGCTTCTCCCAGGATCTTGGGGCCCAGGATGGAGGCGATCGTTGAGGCAATGGCAAGAAGCCAGACCAGCACAATCAGGCCCTGGTACTGCCCGATGTACCTGATCAGTTTGATGAGTGTGCCTTTGAAATCACGCGGTTTTTCGCCGCGTAACATGGCCATTGGGCTGCCGCGCCCCATCGGCATCATGGGGCGCATCCTGCCGGGTGCACCCCCTGGTGGGGTTGAACCTTGAGCGTTTGAACTTTGCATGGTCATGCCAATTCCTCCTTGCTGAGCTGTGATAGGGCAATCCCGCGGTATACCTCGCAGTCCCTCATTAGATCATGGTGTTTGCCTTTGCCGACAATGACACCCTCATCCAGGACGATGATCTGTTCGGCGTTCTTGATCGTGGCAATGCGTTGGGTCACGATCATCAGGGTGCTGGCGCCGGTATGCTCCTTGAGCGCCTTGCGCAGCGCTGCATCGGTCTTATAGTCCAGGGCTGAAAAACTGTCATCGAAGATGTATATGGGTGCCTTCTTGACCAGCGCACGCGCGATCGAGAGTCGTTGCTTCTGCCCACCCGAGACGTTCACTCCGCCCTGGGATATCTCCGTCTGCATCCCCTCCGGCTTGGAGTCGATGAACTCGCTGGCCTGGGAGATGTCCGCGGCCAGTTTCAATTCTTCGTCACTGGCGTTCTCATCCGCGTAGCGCAGGTTGCTATCGATCGTGCCGGAAAACAGGTTGCTCTTTTGCGGCACGAAGCCGATCCGCTCGCGCAGGTCATGCTGGGGCACATCCCGGATGTCAACACCGTCCACAAGAATGGCACCATCGCTCACCTCGTAGAAACGCGGGATCAGGCTGACAATGGTGGATTTGCCTGAGCCGGTCGTGCCGATGAAGGCTGTAGTCTGGCCCGGCTGGGCCGTAAAGGTGATACCGTGCAGCACATCCTCTTCCGCACCCGGGTAGCGGAAGTCCACATCCCTGAACTCGATGGTCCCTTTGAATGGTTCGGGGAACTGCCGGGGGGTCTGCGGATCCTTGATGACCGGTTCGGTCTCCAGTACGTCTGCAATGCGGTCGGCGGAAACGGACGCACGCGGCAGGATGATGAACATCATCGAGAGCATCATGAAGGAGAACAATATCTGCATGGCATATTGCATGAAGGCCATCATGTCGCCGACTTGTATATGGGAATTCGCCACCTGGTGGGCACCCACCCAGAGGATCAACACCATCACCCCGTTCATCACCATCATCATGACCGGCATCATCACCACCATGATCCGGTTCACAAACAGCAGGGTGTTGGTCAGGTTCTTGTTGGCCGTGTCGAAGCGCCTCTCCTCAAAGGGCTGCATATTGAAGGACCGGATGACCATCATGCCTGAAAGGTCCTCGCGCATCACCAGGTTGAGTCGGTCGATCAGGCTCTGGATGACCTTGAACTTCGGCAGGGCGATCGAATATACGGTCATGACCAGGCCCAGTAACACGACCACCGCCAGGGCGATGATCCACCACATGTTGGCGCTCTTGCCGATGGCCCGGATGGTTCCACCGATGCCGATGATGGGTGCATAGATGAACATCCGCAACATCATGATGACCACCATCTGGATCTGGGTGATGTCGTTGGTGGAGCGGGTGATCAGCGAGGCCGTGGAGAACTTGTCGAACTCGGTGCTGGAGAAATTCTCTACGCGCTCGAATACATTCCGGCGCAGGTCACGCGAAAGCCCCGCCGCCGTGCGGGCTGAAAGGAAACCCACCGATATCGTACAGGCTCCCGAAAGCAGCGTCAGCAGTAGCATCAGGACCCCGATGCGCAGGATGTAGTACGTTTGGAGATTGCCAGTGTTCATCCCCAGCGCCGTGTACTCGTTTTTCACTGCCCCGGCCGCAATCTGTACGATTATGGCGGTGCCCAGCGTCGCAAATTTCTTGTCGATCGTGGCTGTGATCGTGCTCAGGGTCGCCGCCGGGAGTTTCTGCAGCATGGCAAAAACATCCGTACCGGGCGGGATTTTGGACAGGTCGAAGCCGAAACTCTGACCCATGGCTTGAGCCTGGGCCGGGTTGGCAATGGCTGCTTCGATGCCCGAGACCACCACCAGCGCTTTGCCCATGATCGGGTTCAGCTTGTTGGTCTCGGCCTGGTTGATGGGCTTGAGCACGTAGATTGGCTCTTTGGCCAGGTCGGGATATTGTTTTACATAGTTGGCATAATCGGCCGAGCTCTTATCCACCAGGGAGTAATCCGCCAGGACGGCTTTCTGGTTATCCGCGCTCATGAAGGCCACCAGCCGGTTCATTTCGCTCTGGCGGATGGCCGCAGGGACCGCGGTCACCACGCCACCCTGTTGGATGCCGTAGTTGACGATATTCGACATGTAATCCGGCAGTGCCAGGTCGGCGTTCGCCTGGACGAACAGCAGGGCAATCGCCAGCACGATCAAGAGCAGATAGGGTTTTAGATATTTTGCAAGTCTTAGCATGGGCTTGGTTGCTCCTTATAAAAATTCCAAATGAAAGTGTATCGAAAAAATGTGAATTGGGTGTGAAGAAGGGGTGTAGTTCTTGTGGATAATCAGTCCTCGGTTTTCCTGGCCGCCGCCGTCAGCAGGGTCATCGCCGAGATGATCAAGCTTTGCTGCTCCGCGGTCAGTGCATCTGTCAGGCCTTCGATCCACTGGCTGCGGGCTGCGATGCCCTGCTCGATTAACTCGCGCCCTTCTTTGGTCAGTGTCAATTTTTTGGCGCGCCGGTCCTCCGGATCCTCTGTCCGTCCAACCAGGCCCAGATGCACCAGCCGGTCGACTGCCTGGCTGGCTGCCGGGTTGGTCACGCCCAATTGTTCGCCGATTTCAGAGACGCCGGTGCTGTGTCCATGCACCAGGCGCATCAGGATGTTGATTTGCGAGAATGACAATCCCGTCTCGTCCATGAATTTCCTGAAATCACGCATGGAGCGTTGCATGAAGACTTCCGACCATGCGCGTATCACTTCAGTTAATGCTATAGTAGGCGACATAATTAACATCCTTGATTAGTTAAGCGGCGTGAACTATATCTTTTTCATGCCCATTTGTCAAGTCAAAAAACATCCAATAATATTAGCGTTTCATAATAAAATGGCTCCTTCGGGTGCGATTGGCGGGTCACCCCTACGGTATAATATTGCAATGCCTGACACTCCATCCATTCCTCTCAGCGTTATTGTCGCCGCCCATCCTGGAATTCTGGACGCCCTGACGGAAGCTGCCGCCATCAGTTCCTTTCTGGAAGAGCACGGTCTTAAATCCGCCTGCGCCACCCTGGAGGACGCCTCCTTGCGCAAACGTGTCACGGAAGGTGAGTTCGACTTGCTGGTCGCGGTCGGTGGCGACGGGACCATGCTGCGGGTCAGCCATTTCTGCGCCCCTTGCAATGTGCCCATCCTGGGGATCAACATGGGCCGGCTGGGTTTTCTCATGCAATTCGGACGCGAACAATGGCGTTCCGCCCTGGATCAATTGCTTAAAGGCGAATATTGGATCGAAAACCGCATGATGCTCCGCGCCGGGCATGCCCGCCTCGGCGAATCCCTGGGGACCTGGCATGCCCTCAATGAGGCGGTCGTCTGCCGTACCGCCGCCGTCCGGCCGGTGCGCCTCTCTGCCAGTGTGGATGGGATGCACCTGAGCAACTACGTCGCCGATGGCTTGATCGCCGCCACGCCCACCGGCTCCACTGCCTATGCCCTGGCTGCCGGAGGACCGATCCTGCCCCCGGAATTGCGCAACATCCTCCTGGTCCCGATTGCTCCGCACCTGTCCGTGGACCGGGCGGTCGTCCTCTCGGAAGGCACCTCCGTCAGCATCACCCTGCGTGGTGGCGATGCCGTCCTGAGCGTGGATGGGCAGAATCCCGTCGGCCTGGTCGAAGGGGATGTGGTCGATGTCTCTGCCGGAGAGTATGCCGCCCGCTTTGTGCGCTTCGGCGATCGCGGGTACTTCTACCGCAACGTGACCGCTCACATGAACCAGAACCCTTTGGTTGGCTTTCCCAGATGATTGAACCAAACACCCCCGTCTACTGTGCGAACCATCCCGGCGTGGAGACCACCTTGCGCTGTAACAGGTGCGGGAAGCCCATCTGCGCCAAATGCGCCATCCGCACACCCACCGGCTATCGCTGCAAGGAATGCGTGCGCGGCCAGCTCAAGATTTTTGATACCGCCGTATGGTCTGATTACGTCTTGGGCTTCGCCATAGCCGGTATCCTGGGCTTCCTGGCCAGTCTCCTGGCCCTTTTCGTCAGTAGCCTGAGCTTCATCGGCTGGATCCTGATTATTATCGGCGCCCCCACTGCCGGAGTGATCATCGCCGAAGGGGTTCGCCTGGTCACGCGCAAACGCCGCTCGCGTGCCCTCTTCATCACGATCGCCGTGGCTGTGGTTTTGAGCGCCCTGCCGGTCATTATTTTCCAGTTGCTCACCTTGAATATCAATATCTTTAGCCTCATCTTCCAGGGTATTTACCTGTTCATCGCCACGCCAGTCGTCTACACCCGTCTTTCCGGTATTCAGCTGAACAGATGACCGATGCTGACCGAACTCCACATCCAGAATTTCGCCATTATTGACCACCTCGACCTGGAGTTCGAGCCGGGTCTGGTCGTCCTTACCGGTGAGACCGGCGCCGGTAAATCCATCATCCTGGATGCCCTCGACGTCCTCATGGGCGGTCGCGCCGACGCCACCTCCATCCGTTCCGATGCGGACCTGGCCCGCCTGGAGGCCACCTTCAAATTGTCCGGTCCCGAACGCCCTGCCGCTCACGAGATCCTCAAGCGGGAGGAACTGCTCGACGACCCGGACTTCGTCACCCTCATGCGCGAAGTCCGCCGGGAGGGGCGCAGCCTCGCCCGCGTGAACGGCCGCAGCGTGGGTCTGTCCCTCCTGAAGGAACTGGGCGGGATCCTGGTGGATATCCACGGCCAATCCGAACATCTCTCCTTGCTGGATGTGCATGCCCACCTCGGCCTGCTCGACCGCTTCGCCGGCATGGATTCCGATCGCCTCGCCTATCACAGCGCCTACCAGGACCTGCTCGGCCTGCGCCGTGAACTCCATGACCTGCGCCTTGCTCAACAGGACGCCGTTCGCCGCACCGAGTTGCTCACCTTTCAGGCCGGTGAGATCGAAGCCGCCACGCTGCGCCCCGCAGAAGATGAAGAGCTCAAACAGGAGCGTGACCGCCTCGCCAACGCCGAATCGCTCGCCGCACTGGCTCAGGAGGCTCTGACGGTATTGGATGAGGGCACCCCTGAATCCCCTGCCACCATCGACCTGGTTGGGCAGGCGGTCCAGTCGCTGGCAAAACTGGCCCATATCGACCCGGCCCAAAATATCCTGGCGGAGCAATCCGCCTCGCTCGAAGAGACTCTCGCCGACCTGGCCCGCAGCCTGCGTAATTATCTGGAATCCATTGAATACAACCCCAGGCGGCTGGAGGAAGTCGAGCAGCGCCTCGACCTGATCCATCACCTGGAACGCAAGTATGGTGGCAGTATTGAGTCCGTCATCGCTCTTCGCTGCGGATGCCCGTAAACAACTCGAGTCCATCTCCACTGCTTCGACCCGCATCGCTGAATTGGAGACTGCCGAGTCGGCGGCACTGGCGCGCCTCTCCGAGTCTGGGCCTGGCCCTCTCGCAAAAGCGCAAGCAGGCCGCCGGGAAAATGAGCCAGCCTTATCGAGATCGAGCTGGACGACCTGCGCATGGCCCTCGCCCGCTTTGCCGTGGATTTCCAGACCCGCCCCGACCCGCAGGGTCTCCCCATGCCGGATGGCACCCGCATCGCCTTTGACGCGAACGGTCTGGATAAGGTCGAGTTCCTGGTGGAACCCAACCCGGGCGAGGGTCTGAAGCCGCTCGCCAAGATCGCTTCCGGCGGCGAGACATCCCGCCTGATGTTGGCCCTTAAGAATGTCCTGGCGCGCGCCGACCAGATTCCCACGCTCATCTTCGACGAGATTGACCAGGGCATTGGCGGGCGCGTCGGCGGGACGGTCGGGGAAAAACTGTGGAGCCTGGGTCGTGCCCACCAGGTCATGGTCATCACCCATCTGCCGCAACTGGCAGTGTTCGGCTGACCAGCACTTTCAGGTGCAGAAGATCGTCGAGAACGGCCGCACGCTCACCCGCCTCACCCGGCTGACCGGCGAGCCGCGCACGCTCGAGTTGGCCCAGATGCTTGGTGCTGTCACCGAAGCCACCCTCCGTTCGGCTCATGACCTCCTGCAGAGCTGCCCAGGCTTTCAAGAATAGCCATAAATGACCCCGTTTTGATGGTTTGCTCGATGCTGAGGGTTTTCAGCATATTCTTGGATTTATTAATATCTCTTTAGACACTCGCGCATCCGCCTCTAAACCGGAACAAATGCGGTATCATAACGTCATATAGAATTAAGGAGACTCGCAATCCATGAAGAAACTGCTATTTTTGCTCGTATCCCTGTCTGTGGTCTTGTCCGCCTGCGGGTTGGTTCCCGGGTTGATTCCCGGGTTGGTCCCGACTGCCACTGCCACAGCCACCGTGACCGACACGCCCACCATCACGATTACACCAACTCCAGTGCCCACCAATACCCCCACCGCCACCTCCACTCCCTTGTATCCCACGGCCGGCTTGGCCCGCCAACTTTCCAACCGGCTGGAACCCCTTGACCGGGCTGCAGGTTGCCGATCCGGCCTTGCTTCATCGCCGCCCCATGCTCATCAAGGTTTCGAACCTGCCGCGCAACGTCCGCCCGCAGTGGGGACTTTCTCTGGCCGATATCGTTTTTGAATACTACACCGAGGAAGGCACCACCCGTTTCGCTGCAATTTTCTACGGCAATGATGCCTCCCATGGTCGGCCCCATACGCTCGGGGCGCTTCATTGACGCCGACATCGTGCGTGGCTATAAGGCCATGTTTGCCTTTGGTTCCGCCTACCAGGCTGAGATGACCCGTTTCCTCAATTCCGATTTCGCCAACCGCCTTGTGGTCGAGGGGCCGAACACGCCCCTGACGCGCTACGATCCGAGTGGGTATGACTATCTGATGGTTAACACCGCCGATTTGAGCGCGTATGCCACCAAGAAGGGCCTGAATTCGCAGCAGAATCTGAATGGCATGTTCTTTCAACTGCCTGCGCCGGCTGGAGGCCAACCTGGCACACAGGCTTATGTGCGTTATTCGGGTGCCATCTATAACCGCTGGGACTACGATCCGGCCAGTGGCACGTACCAGCGCTTCTCCGACACCGCCGATGCCATCAACGTGGGCCAGCCCGAACAGTATGCCCAGTTGACCGACCGCCTGAACAACCAGCCCATCCTCGCCGATAATGTGGTGGTTCTGTACGTTGACCACGAGCTCTACAGCCCCGGCATTTACGACATCCTCTTGAGCGGCACAGGCGACGCGGTTGCTTTCCGGGATGGACAGGCCTACAAGGTCAAGTGGACGCGCAATGAGACGGATGTGGTCTCCCTCTCCAATCCTGACGGCACCCCCTTCGCCTTCAAGCCCGGCAATACCTGGTTCGAGGTGATCGGCTTGAAATCCACGGTCGCACAGAACGGATCGAGTTGGCGCTTCACCCACTTGATGCCGTAACAATTCCTGCAAGGGCGGCCGGCCGGTCGCCCTTTATTTATTCCGACCCGAGGAGTTGATGATGAAACGTATTGCAGTCTTGACCGGTGGAGGCGATGCGCCCGGCTTGAACGCAGTCATCCGGGCGGTCGTAAAAACAGCCATCAACGTCTACGGCTGTGAAGTGCTCGGGGTGCTGGACGGCTACGATGGCTTCGTCGCTCCCGCCGGCGTTATCCCCCTCGACCTGGCGGCCGTGCGCGGCATTCTCCCGCGCGGCGGCACCATCCTGGGGACTGCCAACCGCGGCAACCCGTTCGCCCGCAAGGTCATCCAAGACGGTAAGGAAGTGGTCATTGACGTTTCAGACGAGGTCGTCCGGGCCATCCAGGACCTGCACCTGGACGCGGTCATCGTCATCGGCGGGGACGGCACCCTGCGCGTCGCCATGGAACTCTGCGATAAGGGCGTGCCGGTCGTCGGCGTCCCCAAGACCATCGACAACGACGTCGGCGGCACGGAGGTTACCTTTGGTTTCGATACCGCCCTGATGATCGCCACCGAAGCCCTCGACCGCCTGCACACCACTGCCGAAGCGCACCACCGCGCCATGGTGCTGGAATTGATGGGCCGCGATGCCGGTTTCATCGCCCTGCATTCCGGCATCTCCGGCGGGGCCGATGTCATCCTCATCCCGGAGATCCCCTTCAAATATGAAGCCATCCTCCGCAAGATCACCGCTCGCTCCCGGGCCGGCTCGAAGTTCAGCCTTCTGGCCGTCTCGGAAGGCGCCAAGCCTCTCGGCGGGCAGGAGCTGTTTTCGCGTTCCGGCGATGCCCTCTACGTGCCGCGCCTGGGTGGCATTGGGCAGGAAGTGGGCAAGTATATCGAGCAGCAGGGCATCGAAGCCCGTGTGACCGTGCTCGGGCACGTCCAGCGCGGCGGCTCGCCTACCGCCTTCGACCGCTGGCTGGCCACCCGCTACGGGGCGGCTGCCGTCCGCACGGCTGCGGCCGGAGGCTTTGGCCGCATGGTCGCCCTGCGGGACGCCAAGGTCATCGACATTCCCCTGTCCGAGGCCCTCGCCGTCCCCAAGCGTGTCAACCTGAACGGGGATGCCCTCCTCACCGCCCGTGGCATCGGCATTTCCTTCGGGGACGAATAATTAAAAGCGGAAGGCCGCCTTTCGGCGGTCTCCCTGTGCGCGCTGTGGCACCTGTACGATCTGCGTAAGTTACCGCAGGTCGAGGAGGGATGCCACAGCGCTTCGTTTCGTACTACTATCCATTGTAGGCACCACCTCCTCTTCTATAAGGATGGCGGGTTGAGGGCAGGTCTTTCTTCCATGCAGCCTTGCCTGGAAATAGTATCACATGAAATTATTCGTGTGTCAATGGTGCTGGATTAATGCAAAATTAGGATTTGGAGTTCCCACCTTCAACCATTTTCGCTTTTCCCTGCCCCACAGGGATTCAATCATTTGGTACCTCTGGTACCTCTGGTTCTTCTGGTACTTCAGGCTCCTTTGACCTCTTTGGTTCCTCAGGTTCCTCTGGCTCCTCTGGTTCCTCTGGCCCTTCTGGATTCTTTCCCCTCCTCCACACCTGCGCCACCACACCGTTTTCGTCGTACAATTAGATATCGACTATTTTGGGTCCCCGTTTACGGGAATTGGGTGTACGGGGGTCTTCCTGGTCGCTTGCTGCATAATGTAAAGCAGGGCTATGAACGAAGCCGATACTTGCCGAACCTATATATTGCCAATGCTCAAGGATGCCCATTGGGAAGAGGATGCCATCCTGGAACAGCTTGTCATGACTCCCGGGCGGATCGTGCCGCTGGGAGGCAATCATACTCGCAAGGATGGCCTTCGCCCGGATTACGTGTTGTGCATCCGGCGCAATATCCCGATTGCAGTGCTGGAAGCCAAGGCGGAATACAAGCATCCCGCCCAGGGCTTGCAGCAATCCATGCAGTATGCCGAAATGATGGGCTTGAAATTTGCTTATTCCAGCAACGGCAAGGCCATCGTCGAGCACGATTTCATCACCGGCCAGGAACGTACCATAAATAAATTTCCTTCCCCGGATGAACTCTGGGATCGCTGGCGGGGTGTATTAAAGTTGGAAGAGAAGAAAGATGCCGATGATGCCCTGACCGCCTATTTCGAGGAGGCTGGTGGAAAAAAGCCGCGTTACTACCAGCAGGCCGCCATCAATGCAGCCGTCAACGCCGTGCTGAGGGGGCAGAAGCGTATTTTGATCAACCTGGCAACCGGCACAGGCAAGACTTTCGTCGGTTTTCAAATTGCCTGGCGGTTGCGCCGGGCCGGACGCAAGAAACGCATCCTTTACCTTTCGGATCGCAATTTTCTGATTGACCAGGCCAAGTCCCTCACCTTCGCTCCCTTCGGACAGGCCCTGCATAAGATTCGGGGCAGGGCTGTCAAGAGCCGCGAAGTCTATTTTGCCCTGTATCAGGCTCTTTCCAACCCCACTGGTGGGCCAAATCTGTACGAAAGTTATCCCAATGATTTCTTCGATCTGATCATCGTGGATGAGTGCCACCGCGGCGCTGCCAACGAGACCGGTAACTGGCGCAAGATCCTGGAGTATTTTGATTCTGCCACACAGATTGGTATGACTGCCACACCCCGCCGTACGGACAATATCGACACCTATGAGTATTTTGGCGAACCGGTCTATACTTATAGTCTGAAGCAGGGTATCGAAGATGGTTTCCTTGCTCCTTACCGTGTTTACCGTGTTATCCCGGATGTGGACGCCAGCGGTCTGCAGATCGATCCGGGTGTGTTGGATCGCTTCAACCGGGAAATTCCGCCCGGTTTGTATGGCACGAAGGAGTTTGAGCGGGTGGTATCGCTGCTTTCCCGTACCGAGGTGGTGGCAAAACATCTCAGCGATTTCCTCAAACGTACCAATCGTTTCGATAAAACCATCGTCTTCTGCGTGGATCAGGAGCACGCCCTGGACATGCGTCTGGCGCTCAACCACCAGAACGCCGACCTGGTCAGGGAGCATCCCAATTATGTGGAACGGGTGGTCTCGGATGAAGGTTCGGTCGGGCGTGGGCACCTGGACGATTTCCAGGATCCCGAAAAAGCCCTGCCGGTCATATTGACCACCTCACAGATGCTGACCACCGGCGTGGACGCGCCCACCTGCCGCAATATTGTCCTTTTCAAGCCGATCAATTCGATTGTGGATTTCAAGCAGATCATCGGGCGTGGCACACGTGTCTCGGAAGAACACGGCAAGTTCTGGTTCACGATCATCGACTATGTCGGCGCGATCCAGTTATTCTACGACCCGGCCTTCGACGGCGAACCCGTGCGTGTGACCAGGACGCAGATAGATGGCGCAGGTAACGAAACGGCAGTGGAAGATAGCGAAGACGGCACCCTTCAACCGGAAGAAACCACCCAGTCTGGCATATTGGAAGTCAAGGATGGTGAATTATTGCCGCGCAAATATTACCTGGATGGCGTGCAGGTCTATATCGCCGGGGAACAGGCCTTCGAACTCGACCCGGATGGCAATGTGCTTAAAACAATGGAATTCACCGACTATGTTACCCGGAATGTGCGCCGCCTCAATTTGAGCGCCGAGCACTTGCGCCAGGCTTGGCCGCTCACCGAGCAGCGCCGGGAGATCATGCAGCACCTGCGTGCCTATGGCATCGACCCGGTCCACCTGGCCTCCGTGACCCATCATGAGGATGCCGATGCGCTGGATTTGTTGCTGCACGTGGCCTACAACGCCCCGCTGGTTTCACGCTGGGAACGCCTGGATAAAGTGCGTCAGAAGAAAGCCAATTTCCTGAACACCTTCACCCCGGCCGCCCGCCAGATCCTGGATGCCCTGCTGGATAAATACGCCGATTACGGCATCAGCCAGTTGGACGATTTAGCGAACTTGATCAAGGTCCAGCCCTTTTCAGGATATGGATCTCCAGCGGACATCTATGAATTATTTGGTGGTGCCGCGAAGATGGCCCAGGCGGTGGATGAATTGCAAAAATCTCTGTATGAGGGCTGATGGCTAGAGCCGTTCGAGGCAGTGCTTCCGGCCAAACCGTACGGACTGCTCGCCAGTTGCGCCGTCGTTTGACCGGGAGCGAGCAGGTCCTTTGGTCAGCCTTGCGGGACAGCCGCTTGCACGGGATTAAATTCCGCAGGCAGCACCCCTTTGGCCCCTACGTGCTGGATTTCTTCTGTGTAAATGCCCAACTGGCAATCGAGTTGGATGGCGGCGTTCACGACCAGCCCGAACAGATCGAATACGACCGGGAGCGAACCGCCTACCTCGAAGCCAGCGGATTACGCGTAATGCGTTTCAGGAATGAAGATATTGTTGATAAACTGGATGACGTTCTGAACAAAATTCTGGAAGTTGCCTCACCTGCCCCCATTCCCCCTCCCTCTCCCGACGAAGATGGGAGAGGGAGGGCCGGGGAGGGTGAGGAATAGTAGCTGACAACTTTATTTGCTCACTAGCCCGTTTTGTATGTGCAATAAAACTGGTGCAATCTATGGACGAATTACAAAATTCATTTTACAAGATTTTTTTAGCTGAAATGGTGAAAACCCAGCTATCTTGCTATATTCGAACTTCATGGATGCTTACTGCAAAGACAGACCTGAAAATTTCAGAAATCTGCGCAATACGTTATTTTAGTGCTTTGGAAGCAAAGAAGCTAGGAACTGAATTAAGAAAAGGGAATGTATTTGCCCGCCAATACAGAAGGGATAATTTTTACGTTCAACGGGCGAGAGAATTAGGCGATCACACAGTTATTGAGGTTTATCTTCCTGGTCAGCCTAAGGAAATATGCGATGAAGCTGAGCAAATTGCTTCCAGCCTGGAAAAGATTGCTGTACTTTCCTCGACAATTGCTTTGAATAAAGACGGTCTACAAAAGAAACTTGGGATCAGTTCAAGACTTAGGACGGATTTTGATTTCGTTTTCAGCCCGGATTTTTATTTTTTACGCTCAAAATCTCGGCAGGCTCTTGTTTGTAATGGAATTTCAATAGATGACAGATTCTGTAATAGATTTTTTCATTGTAGTTTTGATGTCCTTTTTGACTATGTAAGGTCGAAGATTGATATCGCTACACGAGTATTACAATCTATTAACTGGCTATTCGACTCAAGGACTGAATTTAGACTCCCTGCCTCTATCGTTAAGTCATCCATCGCCCTGGAATCATTGTTAATATTTAATGAGACAGAATCTCTTGGGAATTCATTATCAGAAAGAGCCGCTTTTATTTTGTCTTCCGATCCGGGCAAACGCCAGCAAATTAGCAAAATAATTAAGAAATTCTATGACGCGAGGAGTGGAATTGTACATGGGGGCAAAAGGAAATCGAAAAAATTCACCCCAATGCTGTTGGAATCGGTTGATCGTCTGGTCATAATGTTATGTTTGGTAATCGCGGCGAACTCAAAAATATGGCCAACTAATGAGGCTTTACGAGATTGGTGCGAAGCCAAGCGTTGGGGGGAACCGTCAGGAAATATAAATATCCCATTTCCTGATATGTACTTAAGAAATGCAATCAACTTAGGCCAATAAGTAACCCCATGCCTCCCTCCTCCTCCCGCACCCAACTCTCCTCCCTCATCAAATCCGCCCGCGATATTATGCGCAAGGACGCCGGCCTTAACGGCGACCTGGACCGCCTGCCCCAGCTCTCCTGGATCTTGTTCCTCAAGTGCTATGATGACCTGGAATGCCGCCGGGAAGACGACGCCATCGTCGGGCACACGCCTTACAAACCGATCATTCCCGCCCCTTACCGCTGGCGGGATTGGGCCTCCGATGAAAACAAGGGCCTCACCGGCGAGGACATGATCAAGTTCATCAACAACGGTCTCCTGCCGGCCCTCCGTGACCTCTCCGGCAGCGATGAGCGCCTGAAGATCGCCGAACTCTTTAAAGAAACCTTCAACCGCATGCTCTCGGGTTACTTGTTCCGGGATGTGGTCAATCTGGTCGACGGCATCCACTTCCACAGCCGGGACGAGATTTTCACCCTCTCTCACCTGTACGAATTGATGCTCAAGGAGATGCGCGACGCCGCCGGCGACAGCGGCGAGTTCTACACCCCCCGCCCGGTCATCAAATTGATCGTCGATCGGGTCAAGCCCAGGTTGGGCGAACGCATCCTCGACCCAGCCTGCGGGACGGCTGGCTTCCTGGTCGAGACCTATGAGACCCTCAAGTCCCAGGCGCAGTCCGCCGAGGACGAGCGCCTGCTCCAGACCGCCAGCCTGTTCGGGGTCGAGAAGAAGCCCCTGCCCTTCCTGCTCGGCACCATGAACCTGCTCCTGCATGGCGTGGAGACCCCCAATATCCGCCGCGACAACGCCCTGCGCAATCCGCTTAATGAGATCGGCGAGAAGGACCGCTTTGAGGTCATTGTCACCAACCCGCCTTTCGGCGGCGAGGAGGAAGCCGGCATCCAGTTGAACTTCCCCGAATCCACCCGTGCCAGCGAGACCGCCCTGCTCTTCATGCAGTTCATCATGCGCTCGCTCAAACCCGGTGGTCGCTGTGGTGTCGTCGTCCCGAACGGCACCTTGTTTGGCGATGGCGTCTCGGCCCGCATCAAGGAAAACTTGCTGCGTAATTTCAACCTGCACACCATCGTGCGCCTGCCCAACGGCGTCTTTGCCCCCTATGCCAGCATCCCGACCAACCTGCTGTTTTTCGACCGGACCGCTCCAATGACTGATATTTGGTTCTACGAACACATCCTGCCCGAGGGCATCAAGAACTACACCAAGACCCACCCTCTCTCCTTCGAGGAGTTTGCTCCGCTGATCGCCTGGTGGGATGCCCGTGTGGAGAACGAGCGCGCCTGGAAAGTCCCCGTGGCGGACCTGTTGCGCTACGACGATTCCGGCGCACTGTTGAGCGTCAACCTGGACGTCAAGAACCCTCGCCGGGCCGCCGACTTGGAGCACCTGCCGCCCGCTGAATTGGCCGAGAGCATCCTCGCCAAGGAACGGGCGATCGCCGGGCTGATGGATGAGATCAAAAAATTATTGCAGGAAAGGTCTTGAGAGCGGGAGAATAGAATGGCGGCACGCATTCATCCTCAGTCTCAAACGGTCAAGTGCTGTTATTTTGTTGACGAAGCAGGGGATGGTACGCTTTTTAACCCGCGTGGAAAAGTGATCATCAATACGCCCGGCTGTTCCCGCTTCTTCATTCTCGGGATGCTGCAAGTTGATGACCCCACTACTCTTGGAATTGTCTTGAATGAACTGCGCAAACGTTTGTTGGCAGATCCCTACTTCAAGGATGTACCCTCCATGCAATTTCAGGCCGGGAAAACGGCCCTGGCTTTTCATGCCAAGGATGATCCGCAGGAGGTGCGACGCGAAGTGTTTGAACTTCTTTATGACTTCGATGGATTACGTTATTTTGCTGTCGTCCGTGATAAGCAGCGCGTCCTCGATTATGTACGAGAACGCAATGCTCGCGAAGCCGCCTACCATTACAATGTCAATGAACTATATGACTTCATGGTGCGCCGTTTGTTCCGAGAACGTTTGCACCAGTACGCCGAATATGAGATCACTTTCGCCAAACGTGGAAAATCCGACCGGACGGAAGCCCTGCGGGCAGCGATTGCTATTGCTCGGGAGCGCTTCGAAGCCCGTCGTAATATTTCTAGCAATGCTCCCATAACAATTACTGCCACCACGCCCCCTTTAAACAACTGCCTGCAAGCGGCGGATTATTTTAATTGGGCGCTCCAGCGGCTTTTTGAGCAGGGTGAAGACCGCTTCGTAACTTACTTGTGGCATCAGTTCCGGCTGGTGGTGGATATGGATGACTCGCGCAAGGCCGAGTATGGAGCTTACTACAATAAGAACAGGCCTCTTACCCGCGCCGCGTTGGAATTCCATTAAAATAAAAAACCAGGGATATAGGAGTACCGAAGCACTCACACGGCATGCAGCCGAATTTTGTCCACTGGTAAATAGAGTTTACAATATTTGATGAGTTTTGTCAACAAATTATAATGAGAGTTTTCGAATGATAAATGGTTGGCAGATAGTCCCATTAGCACAAGTTCTACAACAAGATACAAATTACGTCACAGAACTTGAGCCAATAACATATCCAAAACTTTCTGTAAAACTTTATGGAAAAGGTGTTACGCTCGACGCGCCTGCCGATGGTGCAAATGTCAGAATGCAACGCCACCAGTTTGCCAAACCTGGGCAGGTAATACTCTCTGAAATTTGGGCGAAAAAAGGTGCAATTGGTATCGTGCCGCCAGATGGCAAAGGTGCACTGGTTACAAGCCACTTTTTCTTGTTTGATATTGATGAGGCTAAAATTGTTCCAGCTTTTATCGCTTGGTTATTGAAAGACAATTATTTTGCCGAAGCATTGGACGCGCAAGCACACGGAACGACAGGTTATGCGGCTGTACGCCCAAATCAATTTTTGTCTCTTAAAATTCCCTTGCCTCCTCTGGCAGAGCAGCGCCGCATCGTGAGCCGCATCGAGGCGCTGGCGGGACGCCTCGCCGAAGCCCAGTCCCTGCGCAGGGAGGCGAGTGAGGATGCAGAATTACTTTTTGCCGTACAACTAAAAAATATACGCTTTATCTTGCTTGAAAGTATCTATCCAAAAAAGAAAATAGGAGATATTGCTCGAGTTACTTCTGGTGGTACGCCATCACGTGACAATCCTACTTATTGGGGTGGAGATATTCCTTGGATAAAGACGGGGGAATTGGTTGATGGTGATATTTTCGATTCAGAAGAATTTATTACCCAAGAAGGCATGAAAAACAGCAGTACACAACTATTTCCATCGGAGACTATTTTGGTTGCGCTATATGGTCAAGGTCAAACACGAGGGAGAACAGGACGTTTAATGATTGAAGCCACAACGAATCAGGCATGCTGTGCTATTTTGCCAACGCCTAATATTCTTGAATCTCGTTTTACACAATATTGGCAACGAAGTTTGTATTACGATATGCGCGAAAAATCACATGGTGGAGCACAGCCGAATTGGAATGGTACTATGATAAAAAACATCGATATTGCGCTTCCTCCTCTGAAAGAGCAGCGGCGGCTGGTGGCGTACCTGGATGGCTTGCAGGCGCAGGTCTCCCAATTGCGCGCATACCAGGAAGAAACACAGAAGGAATTGGATGCCTTGATGCCATCCATTCTCGATAAGGCATTCAAGGGAGAGCTATGAAATGGCAAATCAAGAACAGCTAAGGATTTTAAGCCAGGGGGTCGAAGTTTGGAATAAATGGAGGAAAGAAAATCCTGATGTCGAGATTGATCTTTTTAAAGCAGATCTTTATGCAACTAATCTTAAGAAAGTCAATCTCAATAGAGCCAATCTCAATAGAGCTTTTCTTGAAAGGGCTAATCTCTATGAAGCCAATCTTAGCTATGCAGATCTAAGTGAAGCCATTCTCCCAGAGGCTGATCTCACTTTTGCCGACCTTACTGGAGCCAATCTCAGTCGGGCCAATCTCTTTAGAACCGATCTTACTGGTAGCAATCTGAGCGGAACTGATTTGACTGGCGCAACTCTTGCAGCAGCAATTCTGGTGAGCACGAAGATTGATAAGGCAAAAGTGTCTAATAGTTGGGTATATGCAGTCAATGTGTGGGATTTAGAAGGTGAATTTGCAGAACAAAGAGATTTAATTATTACTCATAAAGGTCAGCCGATAATTACAGTCGACAATATTAAAGTTGCTCAATTTATATATCTAATTCTTAATAATGAAGAAATTAGGGAAGTAATTAATACCCTTACTTCAAAAACTGTTCTTATCCTAGGCCGTTTCGCGTTTTCAGAACGTAAAGCAGTCTTGGATGCATTAAGAAATAAGCTGCGTGAGTATAATTTGTTGCCGATTGTCTTCGATTTTGAACGTCCAACAGATAAAGATTTTACTGAAACAATAAAAACCCTCGCTGGGCTTTCGTATTTCGTGATTGCTGATGTGACCAACCCGAAATCGGCTCCACTTGAGTTGCAGGGTACGGTTCCAGATTATCAAATTCCTTTTGTGCCTATAATCCAAGAAGGAGAAAAACCCTTTTCGATGATGGTTGATTTACAAAAAAAATATAACTGGGTATTGGATACACTTACTTATGACTCTATTGAAACCCTAATCAACGCGTTGAAACCAGCAATTATTGATCCCGCCATTAATAAGCACAATGAACTCAAGCTTATTAAAGCGAAAGAGCCAAGAATTAGGTCAGCGAAAGATTTCTTAATTAAAATAAAAGAATGAATAAAAAGTTCGTGCTGCTTGTATCGCCATAGCAGAATAAGTCCAAAATATAAGAGGAATTGTTCGTGCTATTGCCGTTCGTGTAAAATTAGCTAAGAAAAGAAGCCCTGACTAATTTCCGATATTTCTATTTTGCTTGTCATTTCCCTCTTGACAAAACAGAACTAATGTTCTATAATAATATAGACACGGCAAGGAGGCAACCTTGCCGTGATTCTATTATGTCCCCGTCAGGGGAAAGTCCCCGAATGGGTTCAGCCCCACGCAGGACGCTGGATATGCCGATTGGAATTTTACTTATGACCCCTCTCTCCTCCCGCCTCCGCACAACCATCCGCCGCAGCCCGGTTGCCTGGGCGCACGCCTGCAATATCCATCTGCGCCCTTATCAGGTCCAGATCGCCCGGGCCATCAAAGACTCCATCCTCAATCACCGCGGTCTCACCTTCGTCATCATCCTGCCCCGCCAATCCGGCAAGAACGAGCTCCAGGCGCACCTCTTCGCCTGGCTGCTCTTTCGCTATGCCCACCTCGGCGGGCGCATCGTCTCTGTTTCCCCCACCTTCAAACCCCAGACGCAGATTAATATGGATCGTGTCAGGTCCTCCCTCAACGCCTGCGTTGGCTCGCGTGGCCTCTGGAAGCCCTCCAAGGGCTACTCATATCAGTTCGGCAATGCCCAACTCCAGTTCTTTTCCGGCGAAGCGCGTGCCAATGTCCTGGGTGCCACTGCCGACCTGCTTCTCTCGGTGGATGAGGCCCAGTCCATTTCCATTGCCAAGTTCGACCGGGACTTCGACCCCATGACCGCCAGCACCAATGCCACCCGTGTCTTTTGGGGCACCGCCTGGACCGCCGATACCCTGCTCGAACGCGAGCGCCGTCTCGCCCTGCAGGCTCAGCAAACGGATGGCCTCCAGCGCCTCTTCTATTTCACCGCCGATGATGTTCGCAGCCTCGTCCCGGCCTACGCCTTGCACATGCAACGTATCCTTGCCACGCATGGTCGCAACCATCCGTACGTCCGCTCCCAGTACTTCGGCGAGACCATCGACGCCCAGACCGGCATGTTCACCCCCGCCCGTCTCGCCCTCATCCAGGCCTGCCCCATCACCTTTGATTCTTATGTTCCCCTCTCCAAATCCGCAGGATTAGGAGAGGGGTTAGGGGTGAGGCCTGGCAAAGCATCCCGCAGGGACATTGGTCGCCGAAGCGCAATTGCCTTCCTCATCGACGTCGCCGGCATGGACGAGTGGGCGGGGCAGCTTTCACGCAGCCTCCTGCCAGGGCAGGCTGTCACTGCCCCCGTCGGTGGCACGGGTCAACGACGCCTGACCAGTGGAGACCTGTTACAGAATCCCGGCCGTGACTCCACCGCCCTCTCCATCGTCGAGATCGATCTTTCTTCCCTTGAAATGCTCGGGCATCCCACCTATCATGTCGTCGCCCGCCACAGTTGGGTCGGCGAAAACCACCTTACCATCTGCGGGAAAATAAAAGCCTTGGCCGAAACCTGGCATCCCCAGCACATCGTTATCGATGCCACCGGCGTGGGTGAAGGTCTTTGGGCCCTGCTCGACCGAGCCTTCCCCTCCCGCCTCATCCCGGTCAAGTTCACCCAGTCGGAAAAATCCGAGATCGGCTGGCGCTTCCTCTCCATCATCGAGACCGGGCGTTTCCGTGACCACGTCCATACTGACGAAGTCCGACTTCAATACAGCCGCTGCATCTACGAGATCCTGCCCGGTCCCCTCCAGACCCTCCGCTGGGGCGTCCCGGATGGCACGCGCGGCCCGGATGGAGAACTCATCCACGACGACTTCCTCCTCGCCGATTCCCTCGTCAGCAAGCTCGATCAACTCGAATGGCACTTTTCCTCCCCCACCTTCATTATTCCTGCCCGTGATCCCCTCCTGGATATCGATCGCAACTTCGAAAACTACCAATATGACCATTACTTCAATCGTGTTCATGAAGATCATTACTTTTCTTCGTATTGAGCGCATTAGGCGCTTCTCCCCTCACTATTCTTCCCCCCTCTCCAAATGTGTTCTTCATTTGGGCTTGTGCCCGTCAGGGTAGAGGGGTCAGGACTGGCCGAGGCGGCCTCAAGCCGCCATCGGCCGGTAGGCGACGTTGGTCGCCGAAAGGAATCCGCCATGTCTCCCTCCCATATCCCCACCTGTCGCAAGCCCGGCGGCCAGCCTGGCAACACCAATGCCTTGCGCCATGGCTTCTACTCAAAATCCTTTACAAAAGCCGAATTGCTCGGCCTGGAGCAAAACGTCCAGGGTGAATTTGTTGACGAGATCGAGCTTGCCCGCACCCATGCCGCTCGTCTGGCGGAACTTCTGAAGGACTATAAGAATATGTCCCTGGATGATGTTGTTGCCGCCTCCAATGCCCTCAACAATTACCTCGACCGCATCCAGTCCCTCAGCCGCGCCCAGCGCTTCATGTATCGCAATCGAACTACCATCGAAGAGGCCCTGGCAGAACTTGCCGATATTCCTCCGGAGGAAGATTGATCATCTTATTTTCCCCTCTCCAAAGAGGAATATTCGTTCCTCCGTCGTACCTCGGAACGACTATCGACCTGCCCCAGTTCTCTTGGGGTCCCAATGTCATTGCGAACTTGGCCTGTTTACCCTGCCTGCCTGTCCCAGTTCTCTTGGGGTCCCGCGCCTGCCCTGGTTCTATCAGGGTGCTTTGCGGGGCGTTCTTTGCAAGGCCCCAGTACTTTTGGGGTCCCGCGGCTCTTTTTGTTCCTTTGGTCCCTTTGGTCCCCTTTTGTCCTTCAGGTTCCTCAGGCTCCTCTGACCCCTTTGGTTCCTCAGGCTCCTTTGATCCCTTTGGCTCCTTTGGCTCTTTTAGATTCATTCCACTCCTCCATCCCTTGTTGATACCTTTTGAGAAGTCCCCTGTCAGTTTATGCCAGTCCTGCAGGTTTATCCTTTCGCAACATTCTTGGTTCCTCTGCCTGCGCCAGTACCGCAGGTACAGGTGGTACTTCAGGTTCCTCAGGCTCCTTTGCCTGCGCCAGCCTGTCCTGCCTGCACCTTGCCGCAGGCACAGGTGGACGGACAGTCCAGGGTACCGCACCGTTCGTGCCGAGAACACCGGCGGCACGCTGGTGCGAGACGGCAGGTACAGGTGGCCCCTTTGTCTCCTCTGGTACTTCAGGTTCCTCAGGCTCCTCTAGTTCTTTTGGTGCTTTTGCCTGCTTTGTGGTAAATTTTATCAACTTCGTGTTTGGATCCTTTTATTCCGGGTAGGAAGGCGGTCTGCATGAAACGGTCAACGCTTCTCTGGATCACGGCCCTCGTTCTCGGCTGGTGCTTTGATTTCCTCTTCTGGAAACACCCCCAGGGCCTCAATTTCCCCATGTACGTCCTGCTCTGCCTGGCCGGCGGCTTCCTGGTGCTCGGGTTGAACGGCTTCCGTCCCTCTGGTCGGTCCCTGCTCCTGCTCGTTCCCATCCTCTTCTTCGCCCTCTTCGCCTTCATCCGCCGCGAACCCTTTATCATGGCCCTCTCCTTCCTCCTTTCCCTCGGGCTGATGGGTCTTCTGGCTCTCACTTACCTCGGCGGGCGCTGGCCCTGGTATGGCCTGGCGGATTATGGGTTTAATTTTGTCAGGCTGGCCGGCAGCATGCTTGTCCGCCCGTTCACATTCTTGTTGGAAACAAGGAAGTCCGCCTTCCTCGCTCCCGCAGGCTCCGCGCAAGCCGCCACCGTTTCCCGCTCCGGCAGGCAGCGCCTCTGGGCCATCCTGCGCGGGCTCTTGATTGCCCTGCCGGTCGTGGTGATTTTCGCCCTCTTGCTCGCTTCCGCCGACCTGGTCTTCGCCCGGCGCCTGCAGGACTTTGCCAGCCTCTTCCGTCTGCAAAACCTTCCTCAGTACCTCTTCCGGCTCTTCTACATATTCGTCGGCGCGTATGCCCTGGCGGGTGTCTTCCTGCACGCCGCCGGCAAAAGCCGGGAGGAGAAACTGTGGAGTGAAAAGCCGCTCGTACCGCAGTTCCTGGGCTTCACCGAAGCCGCCGTGGTATTGGGGGCGGTCATCCTCCTCTTTGCCGTCTTCGTCGTCATCCAGTTCCAGTATTTCTTCGGCGGAGGCGTCAATATCGGCGTGCAGGGCTATACCTACTCCGAGTATGCCCGCCGCGGTTTCGGCGAGCTGGTCGGCGTGGCCTTCTGCAGCCTGTTGCTCTTCCTGGGCCTCAGCGCCATTGTCAAACGCCAAAACCCGCCGCAGCGTTGGGCCTTCTCCGCTCTGGGCATCCTCATGGTATTGTTGGTGGGCGTGATACTGGTCTCGGCATTCCAGCGCCTGCTGCTTTATGAGGCCGCCTATGGTTTCTCCCGCCTGCGCTTGTACACGTACATCTTTATGATCTGGCTGGGCTTGCTGCTGGTGATTGTAGTTGTCCTGGAGCTCCTCCGTCGGCAGCCCCTCTTCCCGCTGGCCATGTTGCTGGCCTTGATCGGTTTCGCCGTCACGCTGGCGCTTGTCAACGTGGATGGAAGTATCGTTAGGCAGAATGTGGCCCGTGCCACGCGGGGCCTGGGCCTGGATGTCCCCTATCTGGCTTCCCTCTCCACCGATTCCGTCCCCGCCCTGGCTGCCGCCTATTCTTCCCCGGCTCTTCCGGGCCTCACCCGCGACGCTGTTGGGGCCGTCCTGGTCTGCCGCTTGCACGCCTCCTCCGCATCCGTGGATTCGGATTGGCGCAGTTTCACTCTCTCCGGCTGGTGGGCCGGCCAGGCCGTGTCTGGGCTGGGTGACCGGCTGTCAGGCTACCACGTTACACAAGATCAAGGCATCCTGAAGATCCTCACTCCCGGACATGTTTATTACGAATGCCCGTGAACGCATCCCGCTTGGAGTCCGAAGTCTCCTGACTTCGGGCATTCACCCCGGGCTCCGAAGTCTCTGACTTCGGGCCCTTCATCACTTCGGACTCCGAAGTCTCCTGACTTCGGGCACTCGCATCGGAGTCCGAAGTCTCCCGGATCCGGGTTCTTCATCACACCGGAGTCCGAAGTCTCCAGACTTCGGGGGCTTCATCATTGGGTGCTGCTGGTTGTTGGCGTCATGCCGGTCGCAGGGTTTCCCGCCAGTTGTTCCCGCAGGAAATTCAGCATTTCCAGGGCGGTCAGGTTGCGCACCTGCATCCCGTATTCCAGGCTGTTGGGTATGCTGAAATCCGTGAAATTGGTGTACGAAACGGAATTGAGGTGTTCCGGCTCGACCATCCCCTGCTTGGGCAGGGGCTGCACCGCCAACCAGAAATTCCACAGCGGAACCTGGTACTCCAGGGCCAGCCGGGCGATAGTAGCGTTGATGGATTGGTCGCCCTCCACATTATCCGCCTTGGTGCCCAGGATGGGGATGATGCCCTTGGAGATCGTATCATCCAGGATGATGCGCATGTTGTGCTCGAAGGAGCCCGGGTTCTCGTGGACGTAATAGGCTTCGTTGGTGCCGATGGCGATGAAGGCAAAACTCGGCCGGTCGAGCCGGTATTGGCAGTCCAGCAGGCTCTCGTTCTTCAGGCATTCTGGGCCGGTCCACAGCGTGGTCAGCAGGCCGGCGCTGTTCAGGCCTGCCTTGGCAGCCAGGCTGGGGCGTGCAAAGGAACCCTGAAAATAGTCGATGGCCGGCTGCAGGTACGTGTACTCTCCCAGGTTGTAATTGCGGTCAAAACCGACCAGGAAGTCCGGGGCCGCGCTGGCGCAGTCGCCGATCCGGGAAAAGACATATGGATTGTTGCCCATGCTCAGCCCGAGCGTGTATATTTCCCGCACCCGCTCGCTGATCTGTGTGGGGATGACCGGCATTTCTTCCCAGAGATCCGCACTCAGCACGGTCGGCGTGGCTGGCCGAGGCGGCATCAAGCCGCCATCGGCCGGTAGGCGACGTTGGTCGCCGAAGTGAGGCCGAGGCGGTCTCACCTGTACCTGCGGCGTCACGAGTACCTGCGGTACTTGCGCAGGCAGCGGCGCAGGCAAGCCGCCACCTGTACCCGTACTTTGGGCATCGGCCGGTAGGCGACGTTGGTCGCCGAAGTGAGGTTGAAGGGTCGCACCAGCCCCGGTGGGGGCCGCCCGGCTGGGGGCGGGCGTTGGGCTGGCCACGCTGGAGGTTGGAGCTGGAGCCGGGGCTTGGGCGCAGGCTGCCAGCAGGCAAAGCAATAGACAGCCCTGGCGTGCGGCTGTCTTCAGGAAAGGCTGTTCCCGCCGGTGCATGCCAAAACGCATTTTCTACTTGACCGCCTTGACGATCGCGGCGATATGCCCGGGCAGGTTCCCGCAACAGCCTCCCACCACCTGTACACCCAGGGCCACGTACTTCACGGCATATTCGGCCATCTGCTCCGGCGTGACGTCAAAGACGGTCACCCCATCCACCAGGTGCGGCAGGCCGGCGTTCGGCTTGGCCCACAACGGGAAGGCCGGGTCCGTGGCAGCATATTCCTGCTGGATCTTTTCCATGTTCTCCAGCGTTGTCCCGCAGTTGGCGCCGATCATCACTGCGCCCATTTCCTTGTAATGCTTGAACATATCCGCCGGTTTGACGCCCATCATGCTGCGGACGCCCCGGTCATAGCTGAATGACACGACGATGGGCAGGTCGGTCACCGATCGCGCTCCCTGGAAGGCGGCATCGCCTTCCTCGAAGGCGAACATGGTCTCGATCACCAGCAGATCCACACCCCCTTCCGCCAGGGCTTTGGCCTGTTCTGCGAAGTTGGCAGTGACCTCCTCCACGCTCAGGGGACCGTAGGGTTTCATCAGCATCCCGGTCGGGCCGATCGAACCGCCCACCAGCACCCCCTCCCGGGTTGCTGCGGCTTTGCGGGCCAGTTCGGCTGCACGCCGGTTGACCTCGGGGGCGCGCTCCCCGTACTTCGACTCCTTCATGCGCAGGCGCGTCCCGCCGAAGGTATCGGTCAGGATGATATCCGAGCCGGCTGCGACGAAGGCGGCTGCAAGTTGGAGCACCATCTCAGGGTCGTCAATTACCAGGTCTTCGGGCGGGATGCCGGGCTTGAGACCCATCTTTTGCAGGCTGGCTCCGGTTGAGCCGTCTGCGACCATGATTTCACCGGTTTGGAGGCGTTCCAGGAACTTGTTCATGCCATTTCTCCATGGGACAACATTGGCCAATTATACCGGGGAAATCCTCTTTTTTACCGCAGGCTGACCTCCGCCGCCTGAGGTTTTAACCAGGTCGGTTGGTGTGTTGGATCTCACGTTCAACTGCGCGGTTGCCGGTTTTATTCCATGCATGCGCCTATCCGGTTTTTCGCAAGTTGTGTTGGTCAATTATAATGGGGAAAGATTGGAGCATACCTGGATGGTTTTCCCCTCGATCTTTTATTTTCTTTACTATGGTGCGTTTTCCGTCCTGCTTCCCTTCCTGGCGCTCTTCTACAAGAGCCAGGGCATGACCGGCGGACAGATCGGCTTGCTGGCGGCCATTTCACCGATCATTTCCTTTTTTGGGGCCCCGCTTTGGACCGGCGCAGCAGATGCCACCCACCGCCACAAGCTCGTTATGGTGCTTTCCATCGTGGGCGTGGTGACTGTCGCTTTCATATTCCCAAGCGTTGCCTCGTTCGGAGGCCTGCTCCTGATGGTCTGCCTGTACTCCTTCTTTGGCGCTCCAACAGGTTCGCTGGTTGACAGTGCCGTGCTGACGTTGCTGGGCGAACGCAAGGAACGCTACGGGCGCATCCGGCTGTGGGGCACCATCGGCTACGGCGTCGTGGCGCCCTTCGCCGGCAACCTGATCGGCCGGCTGGGACTAAAATGGGCCTTCTGGGGCTATGCCATCCTGATGCTGGGCGGACTCCTGGTCATACTCTGGGTCCCCTTCCGCCAGAGTCGCTCGAGCGGCTCGTTCCGGAGCGGGATGCGCGGGCTGTTCGCCAACCAACCCTGGATGCTTTTCCTGGTCATGGTCTTCATCGCCGGCATCGGCATGGCCACCATTAACAACTATCTCTTCGTATACATGCAAAGCCTGGGGGCCAGCAACACCTTGATGGGTTTTGCCCTGACCGTTTCCACCATCTCCGAAATCCCCGCCATGTTCTTCAGCGACCGCATGTTGCGACACTTCGGAGCGCGTGGCATGCTGATCATCGCCATGACCACCATCGGCCTGCGCCTGCTCTGTTATTCGTTGACAACGCAACCGTGGGTCGTCCTGGTCATCCAGCTCTGTCACGGATTGACCTTTGCCGCCATCTATACTGCCGGTGTCCACTTCGCTGACCAGATCGCCCCGCCCGGCATGAAGGCCACCACCCAGGGCATGTTTTCCGGTACGCTGATGGGCTTTGGCTCGGCCGCGGGCGGTTTGCTGGGCGGCATCCTGCTGGACAGGTATTCCCCGGGCGGCATGTACGCCTTCGTCGGGACGCTCGTGCTGGTCGGCCTGATCGTCTTCCTGCTCGTCGAGCGGAAGTTCTTCTCAGGGAATGCAGTGCAGCCCTCCCCACAGGACAAGACCGTCACAAAGTAGGGGTTTTGGGTGTGAATGTCTGGTTTAAAAATGGAAACAACCATAGGACAATATGATTCTGCCAAAGACCTTATTGTGGAGACAGCCCAGCAACTTACGAAGAAAGGCTATCTCATGGCAACCGGCGGTAATCTGTCAGTGCGCATCCCCGGTCAAAGTGCTTTTGCCATCACCCCTTCCGATTACGATTACATGAAAATGTTGCCGGAGGATATTTGTGTGCTGGACTTTGCACTTAAGATCGTTCGAAGGCAGGCACAAGCCCTCGGTCGAGAGTGCCATGCACGCCGCCATTTACCAGGTGCGGCCGGATGTGAACGCGGTTGTCCACACCCACCAGGTCTACGCCAGCGCGCTGACGCTCATCCGTAAGCCCATCCCGGCCCTCTTCGACGAGCAGACACGCTTCCTTGGTCGCAGTGTGAAGATTATTCCTTATGCCCCCTCCGGAACTGGCATGCTGGCAGATACCATCGCCCGGCATGTCCGCGACCATAATAACGCTTACATGCTGCAAAACCATGGTGCACTGGTCTTCGGCAGTGATATGGAACGCGCCGTCCACAATGTGGAAATATTGGAGAAATGTTCGCTGGCGTATCTTCTCGCGCTATGCACCGGTCATAAAGTCAGTAGAATTCCACTTGTCGTGCGTGAAGTGGCCTTTGCCAAACTGCGCCAGGATCAGAAGAAGGTCGAGGGTGGCAATTCTGAAACCCGTGAAGAATAAAACCCGGTGCATAAAACAATGATCTCAGCTCCAGAACTCGTCCTGGACGCCCGCTCCGACCTGGGGGAAGGTCCAGCCTGGGAATCCGCACACTGGCTGCCTCTACTGGGTGGACATCCATGCCGGTCACCTGCATATATTCAACCCCGGTGACAGCTCTGACCGCTCGATCGACGTTGGCGAATATCTGGGTTGTGTGGCCCCGCGCCGCCCGGGCGGATTGGTACTCGGCTTGCGCAGTGGCTTTGCGACGGTTGATCTCCCTCTTCCTGTGGGAGTCCGCTTCGGGGGAACAAAAAAGTTGCAGGTGAGGCGACTCATCAACCCCGAACCGGATTTACCTGGCAACCGGTTCAATGATGGCAAATGCGACCCGGCTGGCCGCTTCCTGGCTGGCAGCATGGACAACGCCGAGGTTGAAGCCACCGGTTCGCTTTACTCGCTCGCCCCAAATGGCACGCTGAAAACGCTGCTTACAGGGACGCGCATATCCAACGGTCTGACCTGGAGCCCGGACTATCGCACCTTCTATTTCATCGACACACCCACCCGGACCGTGATGGCGTACGATTACGACCTCGTCACAGGCGAGATTGCCAGCCCGCGTTTGGCCATCCTTCTCCCACCTGAAATGGGCTGGCCGGATGGGATGACCTCGGATTCCCAGGGCAGGCTCTGGGTGGCTATGTGGGGCGGGGCAAAGGTGACACGCTGGGATTCGCTCACGGGCCAATCTGGAAGCCGTAATTCCCTTCCCGGCCTTTAACGTTTCCTCATGTGCGTTCGGCGGCCCGGACCTGACCGACCTATACGTTACATCCGCTCGCAAAGACATGAATTCGGATCTTCTGGCAAAGTATCCCCTCTCCGGCGGGTTGTTCCGCATCCGCACGAATATCCAGGGGTTGCCAGCCTTCGAGTTCGGAGGTTAAAGACCCACCCCAATGCCATAAGGGATGTGCTAAAATAACCATACCTCTTTGGAGCCCTTATGTCTGACATGGTGGAAGTAGTCATCGACAGCGTACGCGTCAGTCTGATGTCACCGCAGCGGGTGGTGGTTCTACGCCAGACGGAATTGGAACGTTACCTGGCCATTTGGGTTGGGCCGTATGAGGCGGAACCATCACGGTGGCATTGCAGGAAGTGGAAATGAGTCGCCCGTTGACTCACGACCTGCTCAAAAATCTATTCAGCCAGTTCAACGCCAAGATCCTGCGCATCGAAATTGTCGCTTTGAAAGGGGATATCTTCTACGGAAACATTGTTGCCAAAACGGAAGAGAAGATTATAGATATCGACTCTCGTCCCTCGGATGCCATCGCCCTGGCAGTGCGCGCCCACGTCCCGATCTTGGTCAGCCAGGATGTAATGGATGCAGCCGGCATCGTCCCTGAGCGTGATATGCAGGCCGAAGGTCAGGCCGCGCATGCCGAAGATACCAAACCTCTGCCACATCCTCCCGGGGAGAGCGAAAAGGGTCTGGATGTGTTCGAGGATTTCCTGAAGAAACTCAAAGACGAGCCGGGTGACGAAGAAGAGAAACCAAAACCCGAATGATTGATCTGCCTGCTCCCGAAGAGCGCCCTCCTGAACCTGTCGAGGGGACTTCTGCCCCATCCACATCCGTCATCCCCCACAACCGTGAAGCTGAAGAAGCCGTTGTGGGGGCAGTGCTCATTAACCCTGAAGCCTATTACGACCTGGCCCAGTTCCTTCAGGCGGATGATTTCTACATTCACCGTCACCGCTGGATATGGGAGGCCTTCACCCGCCTGCACGAAAAACGCATCCCGCTGGATTTTTTGACGGTTACCGAAGAACTCCAGAGCGCCGGACAACTGGCCGAAATTGGTGGCCCGGCTTATTTGACAGCATTGCTCAACCAGGTCCCAACCTCGCTGCATGCCGAAACCTACGGGCGGATGGTGGAAGCGACTGCCATTCGCCGCCGCCTGTTGACTTCTGCCAACCAGATCGCCACCCTGGCTTACAATGAGCACGAAACGGTCGAGAATGTTATCGAGGAGTCAGAGAAGGCCATCTTCAACGTCAGTGAGCGGCGGCTCAAGAAGGATCTTCAACCGATCTCGGCCGTTCTGAGCGATTACTATGACCGGATTGATGAACTCGCCAAACGCCCGGAGGACATCTTTGGTGTTCCGACCGGCTTCGTGGACCTTGACCGGACACTGACCGGCCTCCAGCCCTCCGACTTGCTGATCATCGCCGGCCGTCCCGGTCAGGGGAAATCCGGATTCCTGCTCTCGGTGGCCAAGAATGCTGCCCTTCTGCATAAAAAGCACGTCGCCATATTCTCACTGGAAATGTCCAACGAGCAGGTGGTTCAACGCCTTTTGTCCCAGGAGACTGGCATCGACTCGCAACGATTACGCAACGGCAAGCTCAATGAGAACGAGTGGCCATTGCTGACCCACGCCATCGAAGTGCTGAGCGATACACATATCTACCTGGACGACACGCCAGCGATTACACCGCTGGCGCTGCGCACCAAGTGCCGCCGCATGCACATGGAATTTGGTCTCGACCTGGTCATCCTCGACTATATCCAGTTGATGGGAGGGGATATCCGTACCGAAAACCGCGTCCAGGAGGTCTCTTATATCTCGCGCAACTTGAAGGTGCTGGCGCGCGAACTGAACGTCCCGGTCCTGGCTGCCGCACAACTCAGCCGCGCCGTGGAACAGCGCACCGACAAGCGCCCGGTGCTTTCCGACTTGCGGGAATCGGGTTCCATCGAGCAGGACGCAGATATTGTCATGTTCATCTACCGCCCTGACCAGTACGAGAAGGACACCGTCAAGCAGAATGTGGCCGAGATCATCATCGCCAAGCACCGCAACGGTCCAACCGGCAGCGTCGAGCTGGTTTTTATCAACCACCTGGCCAAGTTTGTGGATGCCGCCACGCGCAATATTGATTTGAGCCAGGCTTAATTAGAGACCCGTTATCCGTTATCTGTATTTTGCGCCCGTTGTGATGAAAAATGTTTCCCGGTTTTACCGACTCCGAAAATTTTACCCAAGTCCCCGACTCGTTCTTCCACCACCTTCTCACCGAGATAGATGATCTGGATGAATTGAAGGTGACATTGTTTGCCTTGTGGCGGATCGGGGCTATGGAAGGCCACGTTCATTTTCTGCGGGGGCAGGACTTTGCTGCTTGCATTCCAGACCCGGGACCTGCATTGAAAAAAGCGATCCAGCGCGGCAGCCTGCTCAAGGCATTGCCCCGGGCGAATAGTCGAGCAGCCCAAGATGAAGACTCAGCCCTCTATTTCCTGAATTCCCCGCGTGGACGGGCAGCCGCCGAATCCTTTACACAGGGCAAGTGGCAGCCAGATCCCGCAGGTTCGGTCTCTCCACCTCCGGAACGCCCGAACATATTCAAGCTGTACGAAGAAAACATCGGCCCTCTGACACCGATGATCGCGGACGCATTAAAAGACGCTGAACACACCTACCCACCGGAATGGGTGGCGGAGGCACTGGAGACCGCCGTCAAGAACAACAAACGCAACTGGAAGTACGTGGAAGCGATTTTACGCCGCTGGAAGGAAGAAGGTCATGCCAAAAAGCAAGATAGACGAGACGCTCAAGAAGATGGCCGCCGGTACGTCGAAGGCGAGTACGCCGACTTCATCGAGCATTGAAGCGCTCGGCGACCCGAATTGCCCGCATTGCCACGGAATCGGCTATGTGCGCCGCGACGTCGAGCCAGGTTCACCCGATTTCGGCAGGCTGGAGATCTGCACCTGCCGGCATGGGGCGGTGACGCGCCAAGTGCGGGACCGTCTCTTCTCGCTCAGCCACCTGGACGAACTCAAAGACCTGACCTTCGATTCTTTTCAGCCGCGCGGCCAGATTGGCCTGGGGGAACGACAGGCGCGCTCACTGGAAATTGCCCATCAATACCGCCCGCCAGTATGCCGCCTCGCTCAAAGGCTGGCTGCTGCTGCAAGGAGGCTATGGCTGCGGCAAGACCCACCTGGCTGCTGCCATTGCCAACTTTGCGGTTGGCATGGGCGTGCCGACACTCTTCCTGACCGTCCCGGATTTGCTTGACCTGCTGCGCTTCGCCTTCGACGCCGAGGATATTACCTTCGAGCAGCGCTTCGAGCAGATCCGCACTGCGGCGCTGCTGGTGCTGGATGACTTCGGCACACAGTCGGCCACTGCCTGGGCGCAGGAAAAGCTTTTCAAATCGTGAATTACCGTTATATCAACCGCCTGCCGCTGGTGGTGACCACCAACATCCCGCTGGACGAGATTGAGCCGCGCATTCGCTCGCGTCTCACGGATCCGGAACTGGTCAGCAAAATACCCATACTCGCTCCCGGATTACCGCCATCCCACTGATGACAAGGGTCACCACGAACTCTCCTCGCTTGACTTGCTTTCGAAATGCACATTTTCCAGTTTTTCCCTGCGCGAAGAGGAAGGGTTGGAGGTCGACAAACTCAGGTCGCTGGAGAAAGCTCTCAAGGTTGCCATGACTTTTGCCGAAAAACCAAAAGGTTGGTTGGTGCTGACAGGTCCCTATGGTTGCGGAAAGACCCATCTTGCAGCCGCCATTGCCAATTCCCGCACCGATATGGGCGACCCACCGCTTTTCGTCATGCTGCCCGATCTGCTTGACCACCTGCGGGCAACATTCAGTCCCAGCAGCAATACCAGTTACGACCGTCGCTTTGACGAAATCCGCACCACATCATTATTGATCCTGGATGATCTGGGCACCCAATCCATGACCCCCTGGGTGCGCGAAAAACTCTACCAGTTGTTCAACTATCGCTACAACGCCGAGTTGCCCACAGTGATTACCACGGCGGACACTTTGGATGAAATGGACGCGCGCATCCGCTCCCGCATGCTGGATGCCCGCCTGTGCAGCATTTATGCAATTACCGCCCCGGCTTACCATGGAGGTAGGAGTAAAAAGACCAAGAAATAACCTCGCAGGAACTATGACAGGGAAATCTGTCAAAAATATTTATTTCCTCCAAAGCTAAAGTGGTTCCTCTCTATTTATGAAGAAATCATCTTTGATTGTTCTCCTCTGCGCAGTCAATATATTGGTTATCGGCGCATTTATTATTTGGTTTCTAAACCGTAACTACCCCATGATTGGCATGGACAATCGGCTCTTCATGCCTTACATGATGGATTCCTTTCTCTTTCAGAAGATAAATGGACTGACCATCCAATGGTATACACCCAGCTTTATTGGGGGCAGGCCGGTTTTTCCCAATCCTCAGGACCTCCAATTTTCTTTACCTCAATTTCTTATGTGGATTGTCAATCCATGGATGGCGATTCTCACCTCCATCCTGGTTTTCGTCAGCATCGGCTTCATCGCCACCTATTATTTTCTAAAGAAACTTGTCGGACTCGGTTCTTTCGCGAGCATTCTGGGAGCCATTTTTTTCATAGCTAATGGTTTCTATTTTGAGCATATGGCTGTAGGTCATGTCACCTATCAAGCCTTTACCTTGTTTCCGGTGATCATGATCATCGTTTTGCACCCCAAACTGCCAAGCTGGATGGGAGGATTGCTCCTATCGTTTATAGGCGCTATTCTGCTTTACTCCGGTGTTCACGATATCTCTTTCTTTTTACTCACCGCACTTATCTTCTTTCCCCTGCTTTATCTGATCAAACCATCCTTACTGAACGGTAAACGGTTATGGAAACTTGCTCTCTGGGGAGGAATTTTAACCGCCTTATTATGCAGTTCGAAGATATCGGCTATCTATTCTTTCATGCGTTTTTTCCCCAGATTGGCCCAGGATGAATACAAAACGAACCTGTGGACCGGAACGGTCGGCATAGTCCGTCAATTGCTGGGGACTATGACCCTGGCACCCATTTACCGGGTGTTGCAGGGGAAATACACGCCTGATTTTGTTATTGACCTGGCAAGAAGTACGGGAACTGTTTATGGCTATTGGGAACTGGATGAAAGCCTGTCGCCTGCATTGCTTCTCCTTCTGGCTGGGGGGGCGATCACATTTTTACTGCGCAAACCCAATATTAAGGCGCCGATTGTAAAAAAACGCTTAATTGCAGAAATCTGTTTACTCCTGGCCGTATGGGTCGTGATCGAATTTGCGCTGGCAAAAGGGGTCATCTACCCATACCTTCGGAACTTGCCAATTCTCAGATCCTTGCAAGTTAATATTCGCTATGTTTGCGCCTTTATTTTTCCACTTGCTGTTGTCGGGGCGGTTATTTTCGATAATTGGACAAAGAACTGGACATCCCGAGCGTTGCTGGCTGCCTTCTTGGTCTTGGATGTCATTACATTGGGTTCTTTATTTTCTTTTCACTACGTTACGAATATATATCTTGTGGGGGAAAGAAAATACCAATATAATCTTTGTGATTTCCGACCCATCCTGGCTACTTACGATGAAATCCGCTACCAGGGTAAAACTTTTCCAGTCGAGAACGTTATTCCCAATGCCGATCCGTGGGCAGTCTTCCAGGATAATGCGACAAATTTGATCGATCCTTATAACACCTATTTTAAAGGGGTGCCCAGTAAATTAAAGGCATTGCATGCCGGCTCAGTATACGATATCGATAATGGTTTCTACAACATCATTGACCCGACTGGATACTTGTTTCCGGAAGTGAATAATTCGCAAGAATTCGAACGAATCCCCATCACAGAGAAAGCACAATTCCTCGACTTTATTAATCGCCGCCAACCAGATTGGAAACTTCCTGTAATCCAACAGGTGCTGGATTGGTCTGCTTTAATCACACTCCTCGCCGAATTTGGCGCTGTGTTGGCTTTTCTGGCAAAAAGATGGGTTCGATTTACAAAACATCCACTTGCGGCTTGACCTAAGCTTTCCCATACGGCGCTGGACTCCCTGCGGGTCCGCACAGGCTGCATAGGGGCAGGCTTGATCAAAAACGACCAGATCCTTTACAAAGACCTGACCATTTTATTTTAATTAACAGAACCTATGGCTGCGTGGGCTTGTTCACAATGAAATTACCAAATTGAATATCCACTCCGCCTTCCAGCCGGCTGGATCGCGCCACCAGACCAGCATCGCCTCCAACGAATGAGCGGTCGTAGCTATCAGAGACTTGCTTGCCGTTCGCGTATAGGGTCAACGCATCCCCAATGCAATCAACTCGGATGTGGTTGGTCATCGAGCCTTTATTAATTCCGTCCATTTTCAACCAGGTGGCTCCGGGAGAAATTAACTGGAGGGTACCATCCTTGTTCATAAGGATTCCCGAAAGACCATCACTCGTAATTAAAAACATGTAATAATTATCGGGGTTTTGATAACGGCAGACCACGCCAAAGTAATTGTCATCAGAACCGCCGATCTTGCGGGCATCCACTTCAATACTGACATCTTCCTGAAATGATTTTCCTGCAGTGGCAATAAGCATCGTGTCAGGATTTTTACGAAAATGTGATAGTGGTTGTTGGAATAGCCCATCGTGCCAGTGGCATCCTGGAGCCTGGTCCAACTGCTAGTGGTTTGTGAAAAATCATCAAAGAACAGGGCATTCTTTGTATCCGGTGCAGCTGGTTTACCATTACAGCCATACAAGGATGCAACCAGCATCAATACCAAAGAAATCAGACCAAAGTACCTTCTCAAAGACATTTTCTCCTAATTCTTTTTACAAATATAGGAACGCAATTTCTCAATAAACCAGGTGCCGGGGGGCAAGGGAAAATGAGTTTTTTTCATAATCAGGTCGCTATTATAGCCCATATACCAAGAGGATTGCATCTATGGCGTTATTATTGTCCGGAAATGGGATGACCACCCAGCCTAAAATGGGCGTCCAGGGGAATTGTCCAGGTAACGGAATGGGAATATGTGGAGGAAAGAAATGGAAAAGCCCCAACATAAGCCCGGAAATGACCAGTGCCAGCAGGATCAAACCGCCCACTACGCACAAACCCCATAGCCAGGATTTTCTTTCCTTCTTCTTGGTCTCTGAATCCTTTTTTATCAATATTTTCTGCCAGGGAACAAGCATCATAACAACGGTAATGTTATCCTTCCCGTTGCGCGCGCAGGCCAAATCCACCAAGGCCTGCGCAGCAGCCTGGAGATCCAGTCCGCGCACGACCGGTTCGATTTCAGCGTCTTTCACCAAGTTTGTCAGGCCATCTGTACAGAGCAGAAGCAGGTCGCCAGGGAGCAGGTGCAGTCCCTGATTGGAACGCGATTGGGTATCGGTCTCATTTGAAGCCAGTCGCATTCGGACGTCAGCCTGGGGCGTTTTGGAGGAACCGAGATAACGCCTTATGACGTGCATGTTGGGATGATTGCGCACATTCTGAGGGTCAAGGACGCCTTTTTCCACAGCCTCCTGCACCCAGGTATGATCAACTGTCAATTGGATCAAGCCAGAATTGCGCAACAGGTAAATACGCGAATCCCCAACCGAGGCAGTAAACAACCGGTTTCCGATCACCCAGGCGCATGCACAGGTGGTCCCCATGCCCAGGCGCTGGGTGTCATCTTTTCCTTTGGATGCAATCGCATCACTGGTAACCTGAATGGCATTGTCGAGGATCTCCAGTGGGCGACGGGCATCGGACTGGGCTACCATGTGGCTGATGGTCTCCACTGCCATTTCAGCTGCAACTTCGCCGGCGCGGTGTCCCCCAATCCCATCCGAAACGATGGCAAAGACCGAGCGGGTGGCGTCGATTTCACTGATGCGATAGGATGAAACCGCCAGGCGGTCCTCGTTCGGCTTCCCGCCCATGCCGGGGTGTGTTACAGCCGCGATATGCAAATGCGCATGCGTTGTGCGGATCATCGCTTGGTGGGGGTGATTTTTAGCGCCGACCGTTCTGGCGGTTTGCGCAGCATGAAGCGGTACGAGAGCCGTCCGATATGCAGCACGTCGCCATGCTGCAAACGGCGTGGAGTCGTCAACAACTCGTAGTTGACCCAAGTACCGGCAACAGATTTTTCATCGGAAAGGATATATTCACCGCCCTGCTCCTGGAGCCGGGCATGCATGGGCGAAACAGATGGATCGTCCAAAATGCGCGTGACCTGCATTGGATCAGAGCCGAAAGTCATTTCCGGAGTTATGACCGGGATGGGCGGAGCAGACACGGGTGTACCGTCATCCTTCAGACGCTCCAGGTAGGCGTCGGTTGGTTTGGCCGGGCGTTTCCATGGCAGGCGCACATGCCTGCCTGTTTCGCCCTCGACTGGCTGGGTGAGCGGGTCAATCGAAGCAATCCGGTCTTCCGGGTGCGAGCGGCGTCTACTCCGCCCCCCGACGAGAATTGCACCCAACGCCACCCCGGCGAACAGGATTGCAACCAGCGCCACCCAAAGACTATTGCGTGACAGGAAGGGGAATAATCCGAACTGCGGCTTGACAATCGTGACCATCACCGGTACACCCAGGCTGATTTTGCTCAATCCAAGGCTGTCCACCGCTTCCACGCTGAGGATATGCTGGCCACTGGTGGAATAACCGCTCAGATCCCAGATGAAATGGTCGAACGGCTCGGCAGTATTCTCGGCCTACCTTTTGGTTATCCACGAATAAAGTGGTGCTGACCAGAGGACGGGTGCGTCCATCCGGAAATTCGACGATGATGTCGATGGGTTGCTGTTTGGGCAGGAAATCGGCTGTGGCAGTGGTATGTTCATCCGGCGCCTGGCGGACGATCTGCTGTGGAGGTGCAACCAGGATGGGGTTCGGCGGCTCGATGTTCAGATCAAAAGTCAGGGGTGCGGAGGTAACTGTCACGCCGTCCAGGTTGGTCTGCGCTGCCAGGGTATGCCCACCGGACGTGAGAATGCCGGAAGTATATGCAAGACGGTAGGTTGAACGAAGGGGGCGAGATACGTCTCCAGGCCGGGCAGCGGCTCCACGCCAGAAAAAAGAACGTATTGTCCGCCTGTCTGGATGGCAAGATCCTTGAGCGCCGTTGCACCGGAAGACGGAAAGAAATCCGTGGATGCCACAATCCAGACGTTTACACGCACCTGCTCGCCTACAGCGCGCTCTGTCAAATTTTGCAGGGTCGGGATGGCATCCACTGCTGTAGGGGATGTAACCAAAAGGACGGTACGTTTCATGCCAGCCATGGAGGTTGATTCGGAAACCGTATCCAAGGCACGTGAAAGGGTATTCAGACTCGGTGTGATGGATTGCAGATTGGGCAGGTAGCCCAACAGGGCGGCCGAAAATGCCGCGGTTGTCGCCATATGAGTGGAAAGAGTCCCATAGGTGGGAATCAGACTCAAGTCGTCGCCCAGCGTATCGGGATGAGAGACAGCCCAGTTTTTTATAATTTGGACGACCTTGTCATAGCGGGTGACTGCGTTAGCATCCCTGTAAGCGAAAGTCGGACCGGGATCGAGCGCCAGGGCGAACTCCACGCCCACCTGGACTTCCTGAAGTGTACTGAGGGGACGCGGCTTATTATCTTCAATCAGGGTGATTGCATCAGGTTTCAGCCCAGTGACGACATTCCCTGCTGAATCGAATACATCCAGCCCGGCCGAGATGGCCGGGAAACCGCCGGTTTGCAGGGCGTACAGGCTGAGGCGCGCCGTGTTCTGACTCTGGGCACGCGCGGGGGCTTGTCCTGTAAAAGCCAGAAGAATGCTGATGAAAACCGCCAAGAATTTACGCATATGCAGCGATCAGTCTGGCAAATAATCGTCGCTGATAGCTACCTGCCCAAATCATTAACCTCCCTGATTTCCGCTTCCAGAATTTCATCAGATGCGGGAAGTTGAACCGGTGTGGACTTCGAAGCGGGGAGCTTGACCCATTCGTGCAGGCCTGCCCAGGCCAGCAATGGAATACCCACCGCAGTACCGGTCACCTGGAAAGGCACCCCGGCAATGATACCCATCACCAGTCCCTTGGCCACCGAGGCGCCCCAACCGTCCTTTGCCAAGTAACGCTGGACGAGCATGGTGGTGACCGTGCCAAGCACTCCCACGCTTACACTGGTCAGGATAATCGCCAGCGGGTCAACCAACTCAAAGACACCGAAGACGTTATCAAGAACAATAGTCGCCAGGGCTGCCAGCGGGTGAATGGGGGCAGGCGGGATGAGGCGGCGAGGTTCGGGTAGCATCGGAACTTGGGAATTCATCGGATTGGTCATCCTTCCATCTCCAATCGTAAATCGCAAATATCCATCCAAGAATTCATGAGGAGTTTGCAGGCGGTTCTTTTATAATTTTCGGATAGATTCCAATTTGTCTCATTCCCATTCAATGGTGGCAGGTGGTTTACTGGTAATATCATACACCACTCTATTGATTCCGGGCACTTCGTTGACAATCCGGTTGGCCACCCTAGCCAGCACATCCTCCGGGATGCGCGCCCAATCGGCGGTCATGAAATCGTCTGTGACCACTGCACGGATGGCGCAGACCTCCTGGTAGGTGCGCTCGTCCCCCATCACCCCGACGGAACGCACCGGCAGCAAGACTGCAAAAGCCTGGCTGGTCCCGGCATTTTTTCCGAGCAATCCGGCTGAGGATAACTCCTCAGTGAAAATGGCATCCGCCCGGCGCAGGCGAGCAATGCGCTCCGGCGTCACCTCGCCCAGGCAGCGCACGGTCAGGCCCGGGCCCGGGAACGGCTGCCGCCAGACCATTGCCTCCGGCAATCCCAGGGCTTCTCCCACTGCCCGCACCTCATCCTTGAAGAGGTAGCGCAGTGGCTCGACCAACGATAATTCCATTTCCCTGGGCAAACCGCCCACGTTGTGGTGGCGACTTGATCCTGGCGGCCTTGTTTCTGTCAGGTGCGGCCGATTCGACCACATCCGGGTAAATCGTGCCTTGCACCAGAAACTTCGGTGCACCAAGTTTCTTGGCTTCGCGCTCGAAAATGCGAATGAATTTCTCGCCGACGATCTTGCGCTTTTGCTCCGGGTCAATGACGCCCTTCAGGGCCGCGAAGAACTCCTCACCAGCCTGCACCGCCACCAGTTCGGCACCGATCTGCTGACGAAAGGCTTTCACCACCTGTTCCGGTTCGCCCTGGCGCAGCAGGCCGGTATCCACGAAAACCGCCACCAGTCGATCACCGATGGCTTTATGAACCAGTGCGGCCGCAACGGCTGAGTCCACCCCGCCCGACTGACTGCCGCCAGGACGCGTTCCCCGCCCACCTGGTCGCGGATGCGCCTTACGCTCTCTTCAATGATGGAGGCAGGCATCCAGTCGGGCACGCAACCGCAAATATCCATTGCAAAATGCTTGAGCAATTCCGCGCCGTTTGGCGTGTGCCTGACTTCGGGATGGAACTGCACGGCGAAATACTTGCGCGTGAAATCGCCCATCGCGGCAATCGGGCTGTTGCCCGATTTTGCCAGGGCAATGAAACCCGGCGGCAAGCGGGTAATCCTGTCGCCATGCGACATCCATACCTTGGATATAGACGTCCAGCAGGGTGCCGGGAACCAGCGGTTGGATCTCGGCCAGCCCATACTCGCGTTCGGTGGCACGGGCAACTTCGCCTCCCAGGGTATAGGCGAGCAGTTGCATGCCGTAGCACAGGCCCAGGATGGGCAAGCCGGATGCGAGCACATATGGCAGCAGGGTCGGTGCACCTTCTGCGTAGACCGAGGCCGGTCCGCCGGAGAGGATGAAGCCTTTGGGATCAAGCGCCAGCACCTTTTCGGCGGGGGTATCCCAGGGAAAGAGCTCGCAGTAGACGTGCGCCTCGCGCACACGCCGGGCGATCAATTGGGCATACTGCGAACCGAAGTCGAGGATGGCAATGGAAGATTGCATAGGGATCGGGTAATCAGGGATCAGGGGATAAGGGACCAGGGGCAGGAAATTCAGAGACCAGGTGAAAGTGCAGGTGCGGGAACTCCTGGTATTCGCCGCCGTTGACGACCAATCGGTAAGCGGGCAGATGGTATTCGGCCACGAGACTCCGGGTCACTTTGATGAGGTCCGCCAGGAACGGGTCGGATGGTTCCAGATCCACAAAAGAACGGATATCCTTTTTGGGGAGGATGATCACGTGAAAAGGATGGGCCGGTTGCGGGTGAGGAAAAGCCAGCAAGGTTTTCGTCTCGCGCAAGCGCCGGACAGGGATGATAAAACTCATATGGGCAAAAATCCAACCGGTCAGGAACCGTCCCACAGGCGTATTCGCCAACCGGTAGAGAAACTTCATCAGCAATCGCCCAGGACAACTTTTCCGTCCTGCATGGAAGTGATACATGCAAGCGATTCGACCGGGATGCCGAGCGGCTGAAGCAGCTTCCGCCCGCCCTCAAAAGTCTTCTCGATCAGGGTGCCCACCCCGATCACGGCTGCCCCGGCGGTCTGCGCCAGGCGGATGAGGCCCATGATGGTGGCGCCGGAGGCGAGGAAATCGTCAATGATGAGGACTTTCTCATAACCGGACAGGTACTCAGGAGAAATGATCAACTCGACCATGCGGCCCTTGGTATGGGAAGGCGCCAGGGTCAGGAAGACCTCGTCGGGCATGGTGATAGGCTTGGTCTTACGGGCATAGACCACCGGCAGGGACAGGTAGAGGGCCGTCATCAGGGCCGGGGCAATGCCGGAGATCTCGGCGGTCAGCACCTTGGTGGCACCCAAGCCGGCCAGGCGGGAGGCCAGTTCCTTTCCGCAAGCCTGCATGAGCGCCGGGTCGACCTGATGGTTGATAAAACCATCCACTTTCAAAATGCCGTTGCCAAGGTTTTTGCCATCCCGGCGGATACGGTCGATCAATTCTTTCATAATAACCCTCCGATTATCAGTAGTCTGGACAATCATCATTTTACAACCAGGACGGCCAACCCGCCAGTACCAGGATGAAATTCCTTATTTGTTTTTTGAAAACGAAAGGAGAAACAAATAGGAGAATCAATCCAAGTCCGGAGGGATGGCAGCGAGTTCCTCCATGATCTTTGCCATGGAAGCCTGGTTGTTGTACAAGAGCCTTTGCGTGACGTAGAGGCCCTTCATGGTATCGAAGGCCTGGCTGACGGCACGCAAGGTGGTCTGGCACTGCTCGAGGGAGGGATGCTCGATGGCTGAAAAGGTGACAATGGTGGTATCGGACAGGCTGCGAATGGCGTCGATTTCATCGTTAAATTCGCCCCGCACATCGAGATTGAGGCGGGTGAGCACTTCGGGCCGGATTGTGTAAAAGCCGTGCTTGACGGCATTGGTATTGCCGGGCTGGGCGCCGCGCTTGAGATGGGAGGGGTGCGGGGAGGAGGGCATGGGAGATTCCTTTCGTTATAAAGTAATTAAACACAATCCTGCTTGAGAACGCGGGAAAAGCGGTCACCAAGGAAAGAGGAAAACGTAAAAGAAGAGAGTAGAGAGCAAAGAAAAGAGAGAAGAAAAAAGCAAAAACAAATAGACAAGGAAGAAGTCTAAAGGAAGAGGGAAAAACAAAAAGATCACAGACGGAGGATTCATAAGGCATCAGGCAGCGAGTAGTAATGCTCAAAATCATCTTTATGAAGGCGGCTGAAGTAGTGTTCCATTTCATCCAGAGGATCGGGCGGGGGCTGGATGACGAGGGTAGGAAGGGAAAGGCGCCACTCGAGGGCATCCAATTTTGCAACCAGGGCATCGGCGAGGAGGTAATCATCATGGATGAGTTCGCCATCCGGGCCACGCGTGCCAGCGGGGACGCCCCAGCGCAGGGCCTGGAGCGGGCCGGGCAGGATCTCGCGGATGCAGCGGGCATACTGCAGGTGGACTTCGTCAGTGTGGACATGGTCACGGAAGCGGCCGGTCTCGATGATGGAAAGGAAGCGCCAGCCGATCTCGGATTTTTCCGACTGGGTGAACTTGACAGGGATGACACGAGCAGGGAAAGCACGGTCGAGCATGGCCCAGAGGCCTTCGCCCACACCGGTGGCATCGATGACGATATGCTGGGGATGCCAGGTTTCGGCGAGGGCTTTGATCCTGCCAAAGACGGTGAGGTGGTTTTCGCCGACCCAACTATGGCGGGCAACGACTTGATAGGTGGGGCGCTGGAGGGCAGGGAGGGTGGAAAGGTCAACCTGGACAATGGTCAGGGCGGTGGAATCGCGACCGGGGTTCTGTAACAGGGCTCCATCAGTCAGGCGTAGTTGGCCCGAGCCAGCCCACTCGTCCATGCCGGCGACGTCGAGGAGGAAAGAGCAGGGGGCAGGGGAGATGGAAGACAGCACCTGCCCTTCGACCTCACTTCGGCGACCAACGTCCCTACTGGACGCTACGCGGTCGCCTACCGGCCGATACCCCTTCGGGGTACTTTGGCGGCTTGCCTGCGCCAGTGCCGCAGGTACAGGTGAGGCCGCCTCGGCCAGCCCCGACCCCTTTTCGGCGGAGATTTGGTCAGCCTGGATGAGAGCAAGGCGGGCGGGAGTGAACATGCCGGATTGGGCGTCGATGGTTTCGCCGAAGAACTGGGAGCGGATGAGAGGATGGTTGCGGCCAAAGGCGGCGAGGACGCGCTGCATATGGGCGGCGTAGGAAGGAACGAGGGCGAGGACATCGTCGGCGGTGAAGTAGAAGAGGCGCTGGATGCCATCCTTTTGCTGGGACTGCAGGGCGATGCGGCGCTCACGCTCGAGCAGGGTATCGAGGGTCCAGGCGGTGCCCCAAAATATTCTGGTTGCATTGGTACTGGCGGTCATGGGATCGAAATCCCGGTCGAATTTGGCAATGCTGACGGACTGGGCCTCATCCACCGAGAGGAGCAGGTCGGCAGTGGCGCCAAGGACGTTGGCACGACGCTCGCCGGAAAAGAACTGGAGCTGGGCCTTGCCGAACTGGTAAGAGTAGCCCTTGGAAGATCTCCACTGGCCGCGCGAACCGATGCAGGCATCGAGGGAGGCTTTGACGCGCTCCATGTTAATCTGAGTCTGGGGCTTGAAGGTGGGGGAGACGGAGACAATGCGCCCGCCGGTGCGGGCATAGCGGAAAAGGAGCCAGGCGAAGAGGTGGGCCTGGAGCTCGTTCTTGCCGGACTGGCGCGGGAGGATGACTACGAAAGTGAGGCCGAGGTGGTTGATAATGGATTCCTTGACGGCATGGGCGATCTGGACCTGGTAGGGGCGCAGGTGGATGCCACAGGCACAGGCCCAGGCGACTGGGCCACGACGGATGGTGGAGCGGACGCATTCAGTGGGTGTAGGCATTTTTAACCACAATCCTGCTTGAGAACGCGGGACAGGATAGAGGGCACGGCGAAGCTTCCCTTTTCGACGACCAATATCGTCTACCTACCGATGGCGACTTGAGGTCGCCTCGGCTAGAAGCGGGAACACGGCGAAGTGTGTGCTCCGCCGTGCCTGGTATAATATTAGAACATTAGTTCTGTTTTGTCAAGGGGTAAATACGGCTGGATGAATTATGGCGAAAAGGCGGAAAGTTAACCAGGCGATAGTGATGCAGGAAGAGGCCCTCACCTCCGGCCTATCTCCCTCTGGAAGAGGGGAGAAAAGCAAGAGTAGAGATAATAGGAATTGAATTACTAAGGAGAATGACCTATCGGCACCTATGGTTCGATTGCTAAAATTACCAATGGAACCGGAGGAGTGGTTCTTCCATGACGTAATACGTTGTGAACTTCCTTTTCAAAGAAAGGCGGACCAGACGACATTTTTTCGTGCATACTACGACTTGGAAGAATTTCAATGCCGACATCGATTATGCCACCAGTATAAAAAGATAAGTGCTTTACAAATAAATCATAAGTTACGGCAAAATATTTTCCCATCTGTACTTCTACTGATATTTTATCTTTTACAAAATCTGTTTGATTGAATGATCTAATTAAAGGCTCGCCAACTGATTCCAGATAATCTTTTTGTTCGTGTAGATTTAGGGGTTCTATAATTTTGACGACATCATATTTATCAGAAACATAATATGAGCGCGATACAGCCTTCCACTGATATTTTCCAAATATCTGCTTGAATTCACGATTAAGAGCATCAGGATTATAAAGTAATTCGCCGACCCTCCTTTTTTCTTCAGAGACTTTCGTCTTGAATTTATTGCCGTCCACTTCTGAGATAACTTGAAGGATTTCTTCATAAAGGTCTTTCTTATGGACGAGCAGAAATTCTTCGCCATTCAGGTGAGAATACTTTTTCACAACTTTCATATAACCTCCCGTTAGTGTTTAAATAACCACTCCTCCGGTATTTGAGAAATTTTTTCTCTCCCGGTCGGTTGAAAAACAGGCATTCCCATTGGTCTTAATGGAAGAGCACCATCCAATAAATGCCTAATTCTTACTTTAACTTCCTCAATATAAGCACTCTCTTTTTCTGCTCCCATCGCCCGCCTTTCATGCATTATCGCTGCAATGAGAGATGATCCTACTCCGGCATAAGGATCAAATACCCAATCACCTTTTTTTGTTAATGCCAATACCAAACGTTGAATCAATTCGACAGGGAATTGGCAAGGATGTAAGGTCTTTTCAGGATGATTAGACTTTACATTTGGAACATCCCACCATAGAGTTTCCCAATCCTGTAGAACATTTACTTCCCACGTATCCGTAGGATTTGCCCCTTGCGGATTGCCTGAGATTTGACCTTTTTTAGGACCTTTGTAATAACGCTTACCTGGATATTTCGCGGGTACTCTAACATCGTCAAGATTGAAATAATAATCATCAGTCTTGGAAAACCACAAGATCGTCTCATATCTACCACTAAATCGTAGACTGGCATGGAGACCATGGCCAAAATGCCAAACGATCCGATTTCTTAGTTTTAACCCAAGGTCTTTAAATATGGGGTAATAAAGGATATCCAAAGGAATTATTTCCCCATTATCTACAAAATTGCCTACCTGCCAGCACAAACTGCCAGTAGGCGAGAGAACTCTTACCAGGCCATAAATAATATTAGCTTGGTCTGCCAGATAAGCTTGAACTGATTGGCGAGTTTCGTAGCTCTTGCCTAAATTATAGGGTGGGGATGAGACAATTAGATTTATAGAATTGTCTGGAATCTTCGCAAGGAGATCAGCAACATCGCCGTAATAAAGAACTATTTCGGCATTAGGGTCAAATGAGTTGGAGAAATTTTTTTCGGTTGGGAATAGTTGTAAATTTATCATTCTTTGCTCACAGAAAAAGAAACGCAATACTTTTTATAAATTTCGCGTCTGAAGTATAGCATCACACGGAGAAACGCACAAACGAAAATACCACTGACTGGCTAATGAAATTCTCCCAGGGGGTTGTGAATACGGAACACGGAAGAAAATAATGTGCAATAATTGGGGCATGGAAAGGCGAATGGCGGCGGTGCAGATCGGGAGGCTGGAGGCGAGATAGGAAGCACCATGGCTTTACGGTGGCGGTGGCAAATTCTTCCCTACGGGGATGATATGAGAGCAATCTACTCGCAGTCGCCATAAGTCACAACGCAAGAAACAAGATCAAAGCTAATCTAACCTTGTCGAGGTAATCACTTTTGAGGAGGAAACCGATGCAACACGCTCAATCTTTTTGATTGCATTTTAATTTTCATCGTCGGTTCGATTTATCTATAATGGATTTTAAGATCTATTAATCCTTTAAATAATATTATTCCTTATCAACCACTTCCAAATCGCTTATCTTTGCTATTGATTGAGACGGAATGTAGAGTTACTTTAACGAGGTCAAGAAGAAACTAAAGTTAGAATATCGAAATCTCCCATGTATAGCATTTTAGTCTTCTATGTGGACTCCAAGAAATTCGCATCTACTGCACTATAGGATATAGGCGTAAGTGCAATATGTGCTTTGTAATCGCTAATAAACCCGCAGTCCAATAAATGCTCTCGATTAAGAGCACGAATATCACTTCTTAATATTTCGGGAGGATTGCCGTCATAATTTAAAATATCACTTATCTCGAAATTAGCACCAACATGCCATATAATATCGAATTCCCCACGCCACCTGCGCCCTATTTTAACTAGGTTTCTGAGAGCATCTTTTTGCCTATCAGTTAAAATATATTTCTCTGTTTGATAAGGCAGAGAAATTTGGTTGATATTTATTATCTTATCCCTGCCTATATTATCACCTGTACCATTGTGGTTTTGTTTTTGAATATTTATCAAAGAACCTTCTCGTAATTGAGAAAGTTGTTTGACAATATTTTCGTTAGTTTCAAGAATAGAAATAAGTGCAATATCAAACTCTTTTTTCTCCCCTTTTTTGGCATAAACCGCCAATCTATCAAAGCCCTGGCTTAAGATTGCTTTTATACCATCATATGCTGCATTGCCCACTATTCCGCTTACAAAAGTGTTCCAAACAAAAGGTATCAAATTGGGATCTATCATCAAATCCTCCGACTATTCATAAAGTAAAGTCACCTCTTTATAATAATTGGAATATAACTGTGGGTCCTCTAGAAATATTGTTAACAAAATGTTCTTTTTCTAGAGCAGGATTTGTTGTCCGCCTATGTTGTTTCTGATTAGAGATTTAGTAAATCATAAGCAAAGGCTTCGAAGTATCTTAGAATTCGAAGGACTTCTTGGCGTTCTTTGAACCGATGAGCTGCATCACTAGCTCGCGAATAGGTTGAACGAACCAAACTTGAAATCATGTCATCAAGTCCGGTTACTTGCTCTACCACATCCTTTTGATTCTTACCGGCTTTATTTTGCTGAAGAATATATTGAACCCTTTGTTTCTGTGTTGGCCCCGATATCTCAGATTCCTGCTTAAACCATGATTGACTTATAACATCTTCATCAGGCGCAAGCGTTCTTAGCAATGTTGCTAATATCTCTCGTATTTCGTGAGCTGTACCCGCCCATGAAATACGGTTGTCCGCCTCGATATCTATCTTTACCTGTGTATAACTGTTGGCAAGGTTTACCGATAATTCTTTTAGAGCTAGGAATATTTTATCCTTCTCAATTCCGCTTATTTTGTCTACCCGTGGCTTTATATCCCCATTTCCAATAATTTCATGCACATCATTATTTATTCTACGGGAGATATCAAGGGTTTTCTTGGAGAGTTCAATCATTCCTTATTTTTCCAAAGTTCATTGAGATGTTTCGACATACTGGCAAATATTTGATCTATCTGTTCAGGTGATGTGTCCGGGGATATGTGAATTTGAATATCGATGTGAAGAGATGGAACTGGTTTCGATATAGTTGTTAATCTCTGAGCCTGTGCTAGAGTATTTTCCCTTAAATCCTGAACAATTGCAGTTGGGGTTATAGGGGTCCTTGCTACAGGGACCGGTTTAGGTTTACTTATTTTCTGTTTTTGCTGAGTTGGAGTAGTAATAATTTCTTGTCCTGTCTTGGGATTTGCTTCACATAAAAGTAAATAGAGCGATGCCATTTTGCCTGCAGCGCTTTCGCCCACACCAGTTTTATTAGCTATCCAGCGCTCTACTGATTTACGATCTGGCGAAGGTGGTGTAAGGGCATGTACAAGTTCTGAAGGATATATTTCTTGGCGAATCTCCTCACAAACCAAAGTGTATTGTTCGTCATCACGCCACCGTTTAGCTCTTTCAAGGGGTCTTCCTTCAAGATCAATAATTTTCAAGGCTCTTAAGGCTGGCATGATATTGTTTTTGGCAGAATCTTCAGACATACCTAACGCGGCGGCTATATATCCTTGAGTGACATTCGGTGGAATACTCTGGTTAAATTTGGCACGTAATATCCACCATTGTTTTGCTGGAATTGAAGGGAATGTTTCTTTCTCAGCCATAATAAAATAACCTCCTTATCGCTTCTGAATTGTTCTGATTTCACCCACCATGATAGTAGATGTGTAACTTGCTTCTGATAATTATCGCGCCAATTTGCATATTGCGCTCATCCAAATTGTTGTTCGATGGCAGCTACATGGCATCAATTTGTTGGAGTGGAATAAGGGTTCTATTATAACAAGGGGGTGAAAGTTTTTCCCCGGTTCGATTGTGTTAGAATCCGCAGCGTGAATAATCCCTCCTTGGTGCTGGCATCCAACTCGCCGCGGCGGCAGGAACTGCTGAGGTTGGGCGGCTGGAAGTTCCAAACCCGACCCGCCGATGTGGACGAGAACCAGCAGCCCGGGGAAGCAGCCGGGGCATACGTGCTGCGCCTGGCCGAGAGCAAGGCGCACGCCTGCGCCGGATCCGCCCAGTCAGAGGAAATCATCCTGGCGGCCGATACCGCTGTCATCAAGGATAATGACATCCTGGGCAAGCCGAAAGACTTGGAGGCGGCGGCAGAAATGTTGCGAAATCTGCGCGGGCGCATTCACCAGGTCTATACCGGCATCGCTGTGCTGAGGCTGTCTGATGGGGCTTTGGTCACCGACCTGTGCATCACGGATGTGCCCATGCGAGCCTACCGCGACGATGAAATCGATGCGTACGTTGCCACGGGCGACCCGCTGGATAAAGCCGGGGCGTATGCCATCCAGAATGCCGGGTTCCACCCGGTTGAATGGCATGAGCGGCTGTTATGCCAGCGTGATGGGACTCCCGCTCTGCCACCTAACCCGCAGCCTGCAAAAACTCGACATCCTGCCCCGGACCGATATTGCCGCGGCATGCCAGTCCGCTTTAAAGTATGCCTGTTCCATTTCTTCCGCCGTTCTGCACGGGGAAATGGTAGGTTGAAAGGGTAAGAGATCCTGAATGAAAATCACCCGATGGATGGCCCTGGCTCTGGTTTTCTTCTTCCTGGCAGCCTGCGGGGGCGGAGGCGTGCTCCTGCCAGGCTCCACGCGGACATCCTCCCTGCCGACCGCACAGATCAACGTCATCGCCGCTCCGGGCGCCGAGCCGGCCCTGCGCGCTTACCTGGATGCGCTGCTGGTGGAAAACTACGCCAGTATGTATGCCTTGCTGACACAGGCCAGCCAGGCTGCCATCAGCCAGGATGACTTTGCGAGTCGCTACACCGACGCCCTGAACAGCATGAGCGTCAGCAACATGGAATACAATATCCTGTCCTCCCTGACCAACCCACAATCTGCCCAAGCTGCCTTCCACATTGTTTACCACACCGCTCTTGTTCGGCGACATCGCCCGGGATATTAATGTGAACCTTGTCCTGGAAAATGGCAATTGGAAGATCCAATGGGACGATAGCCTGATCCTGCCCGAGCTGGCTGGCGGCAAGCACCTGGACACCACGCACGTTCCCCCGGCGCGCGGTGACATCTACGACCGCAACGGCAACGCCATCGCGACACAGACGGATGCGGATGCCCTTGGCCTGGTTGCCGGGAATATTTCTGCGGATAGCGAAAGCACCGTTATTAATACGCTCTCCCGCCTGACGGGCATCCGCCCGGAAACGATCCGGAGCAATTATGAGAATTACAAAGCGGGTGATTACGTCCCGGTTGGGGAAGCCAGTGCGGATGCGGTCAGCAAATCCGGCATTGCCAATTTCAGTGGCGTATCGGTGAATCCCTACACGTCCCGGTTTTATGAACCCAACACCGCACCGCATGCAGTCGGATACACATTGTACATCTCGAAACCGGACGTAAATATGTACAAGCGGCTTGGCTATAATGGCACGGAACGGGTGGGTTTTGAAGGAATCGAGAAATGGGGGGAACAATATCTGCATGGCCGGGATGCAGCCAGCCTGTACGTTGACGGGGCTCCCAACAATGTACTCGCCCAGGTTGCTTCCCAACCAGCCGACTCCATCTACCTGACGATAGATAATGATCTGCAGCAACAGGCCCAGGCAGCCATGGATGGTTTGCCAGGGGCCATCGTAGTAATGGAAGTGAATACCGGGAAAGTACTGGCAATGGTCTCTTCGCCAAGTTACGATCCAAACCTGTATGACACGAATAACTTCAATATGCAGTGGAGTCTCCAAACCATGCTGGATGACCCCGACCAGCCGACTTTCAACCGGGCGACGCAGGGACAATATCCGCTCGGTTCTGTGTTCAAGATCGTCACCATGGCCGCGGCGCTGGAGAGCGGCGTATTCACGCCGGCCAGCACCTACGATTGCGAATATGCATTCACCGAGATCACGGGCGTCACCCTGTACGATTGGACCTGGCAGGATTGCCAGGATGAAAAAGCGGCCACTGGCAAAAATACCTGCTCCAAAGCGAACAGCCAGCCCAGTGGCATGCTAACCCTGCCGGACGGCCTGATGCGCTCGTGCGACCCCTGGTTCTACCATATTGGCTATGACCCTGTACAACCAGGATGGAGGCAAGTACAAGGACGACATCTCGAATATGGCCAGGGCTTTCGGTCTGGGCAAGGCCACCGGCATCGGACAGGTTGCCGAAGCCACCGGCTCCATCCCGGATCCCACCGATGGCCTGGATGCAACCAGCATCGCCATCGGCCAAGGGAAGGTACTGGTGACACCGCTGCAGGTGGCAACTTTCATTTCTGCGGTCGCCAATGGCGGCACACTCTATCGCCCGCAACTTGTGGAGAATGTCCAACCAGTCAGCGGGAGATCCGATCAGCGTCTTCCGCCCGCAGGCCGACGGCACCCTGCCCATCAAGCCGGAAGATCTGACAGTCATCCAGGATGCCATGCGCCAGGTGGCTGAGAATCCACGCGGGACAGCCTACTACACGCTGGGCAACTTCAGCATCATCACCGCCGCAAAGACCGGTACGGCGGAGAGCGGCGCGGTCGAACCGCACGCCTGGTTTGCCGGATATAGCATGGAAGGCAATCCGGACAAGCCGGATATCGCCGTGGTGGTACTCGTCAACAATAAGGGCGAAGGCGCCATCTGGGCGGCCCCGATCTTCCGGCGAATCATGGAAATCTATTTCTTCGGCCATCCACAGACAGTCTACCCATGGGAAAAGTCCTTCGGGGTGATCAACCCGGATTATGGGCAACCAGCCGCAACACCCACACCCACGCCGAGACCGTAAGGCCATCTTATCGTGAATTCATGCAATGCCTCAACAGAGCAAATCCCCGGCCTCATCATCCGCTCCCAATCAGGATTTTTCTCCGTCCAGACCGAAAGCGGCACATTTACCTGCCACCTGCGTGGGCGGCTCAAGCAGGGCAAGCATCTGGGCGATATTGCTGCGGTGGGCGACCGGGTACAGATAACATGCCAGTCAAATGGGGTGGGGAGCATCGAGAAGGTCGAAATGCGCACCCGCTCCCTGGTCCGGATGGAGCCGCGGCCCCAAGGAATGTACCAGCAGGTCATCCTGGCCAACCCCGACCAGGCCGTTTTCGTCTTCGCCTGCGCCCGTCCTGCGCCACACTTACGAATGCTGGACCGCTTCCTGGTCATAGCCGGGCGCCAAAAATTGTCTGTTATCATCGTTGCCAACAAGATCGACCTGTTGGGACGTGCACAGGCCGGGGAGATATTCGGCTTCTATCCGACGATCGGGTATCCGGTAATTTATACCTGCGCCAAAACCGGCGAAGGCGTGGATGAGCTGCACGAGCGGTTGAAGGGCAAGATATCCGCGCTGGCAGGGCCCAGTGGGGTGGGAAAATCCAGCCTGCTAAACGCCATCCAGCCAGGGCTGGGCCTGGCAGTGTGCGAGATCAGCGAGGCTTTCCAGAAGGGACGTCATACCACCACCGTCCGGCAATTGTTCCCACTGGAGCAGGGTGGATATGTAGCCGATACGCCCGGCATGCGTTCCCTGGCGCTATGGGATATCACGCCGGAGGAATTGGATGGCTACTTCCCTGAGCTGGCCGCTTTGGTGGCACACTGCCAGTTCAGTAACTGCAACCATAAGACCGAACCGGGCTGCGCGGTGCGAGCCGCCGTGGAAGCCGGCACGGTGCGCCCGGAACGGTATGATTCGTATTTACGGTTGAGAGCCGGAGAAGAGTGATGACGGAAGGTGAAGGACAGACCACGGAAGAAGGAACACGGATAATTTCTGCAGCGGGAACCGGGACCATCAAGGATAATTGGGGTCTGCTCGGACATGAATGGGCGGTGGATATGCTCAAGCAGCACCTTAAGCATGATTCCGTCCGGCATGCCTATCTTTTCAGCGGACCTCCCGGCCTGGGCCGCCGTACGCTGGCACTGCGCCTGGCCCAGGCACTGGAATGCCCGCAGCCAATAGCTGCGGGCGAACCGTGCGGGAAATGCAAGACCTGCCAGCAGATCGAGCGGATGCAATACGCCGACCTGGCTGTCATCCAGGCTGAAATAGAAGGCGGCACCCTGAAGGTGGAGCAAATCCGGGCAATAAGGCAAAGCCTGGTGCTTATGCCGTACCAGGGTACCTACCGCGTGGCGCTCTTTTTGCGTTTCCAAGAAGCCAATGCCAATGCCCAAAACGCCCTGCTCAAAACGCTGGAGGAAGCCCCTGAGCACGTGGTGCTCATCCTGACCGCAGATACTCCCGAGCAGCTCCTGCCAACCATCGTCTCGCGCTGTGAAGTACTGCGGCTGCGCCCTCTGGCGGTGGAGACGGTGGAACTCTATTTGAAGGATCATGGGGCGGATCAAATCCACGCTCACCTGCTGGCGCACATTTCGGGCGGACGCCCCGGTTACGCCCTGCGCCTGATGCAGGACCAGGAAACACTGGCTTTCCGTTCACAACGGCTGGAGGATCTGAAAAAATTGCTCCAGTCCACACGTCGGGAGCGTTTCGCTTACGCCGAGAAACTGACCGCCCGGAAGAATGAGACCAAGGAACGCTTCCGTGAAACACTGCTGCTCTGGCTCTCTTTCTGGCGGGATGTGTTGCTGTGCGTTGCCGGGCCTGACACAGGGTCGCAGGCCTCGCTCGCCAACGTGGATCGGGCCGTGGAGATCGAGGGCATGGCAGGAAAGTTGTCGCTGGCTGAGGCGCACCATCTGGTAAGCGCAATGGAAGGGGCGATCATAAAGTCAGAGCGCAATGTCAATCCGCGCCTGCTGGCGGAAATTCTGCTGCTGGATTGGCCGCGTGGATACCAAAATTCTTAACACAAAGGACACAAAGTACACGAAGGATCAAGGACCACAAAGGTCTCTTAGTGGTCCTTTGTGGAACCTAGTGTCCTTTATGTTAAAAAATTTGTTCTTGTCCGTGCGGCTTTGTTTTTTGTTTTTTGTTTTATTCCTCTCCGCCTGCGGACCGGCAACCACAGCCACAGCAACTGTCCCCCTCACCGATACGCCAACCGCCAGGCCAACTTCCACTGCCACATCGACGCCCGTTCCCACACCCACCAGCCTGCCCACATTTACGCCCGAGCCCGCCTGGTACCAATCGCTTGACCCATCACTGGGGACGTTGAAATACCAGTATGCCGAAGTTGTCACAAGCAAGGCAAAGGTGTATGCCAGTTTCCAGGATGCCGTGGGGAAGACCGGCAATTACGGTTATCTGCCTGATTACCCTGCCTACGTGGCCTATACCACCCGCCGGACGAGTGCTGACGGACAGACCTACTACCTGGTCAATTACGGATGGATGGATGGAAAAGATCTGCAACTGCTGACGCCCTCCACTTTCACCGGGATCCTGTTGACCCGCGAAGTGACATTCCGGTTCGGCTGGGTACTGGCCGAAACACAGAGCATCAATTCTGCCGGAGAACCATTACAGACTTACAAACGCTACCAGGTCGTGCATGAAGTCCCATCTGCCAAACAGAAACCCGGTTACATCGCCATTGGCCTGGATGAATGGCTGCCGGAAGAAACGGTCACGCTGGTCAGCCCGGCCGTCCCGGCAGATGCCGGGACGAACACCTGCCGCGTTATTTACGCCAACCTGAATACTCAGACATTATCCGTTTATGACAAGTGTAAATTAGTCTTCGCCACGTTGATCTCATCAGGAAAAAATGCCTGGACGTTCGAAGGCCGTTTTGCCATTCTCTATAAGGTGGAGTACAGTTCAATCACACCTCCAGCCGAGTCGACCAGCGAGTATTACATCGAGGGTGTGCCATACTTCATGACTTATTCCGGAAATTTCGGCTTCCACGCGGCCTACTGGCACGACAGTTTCGGGGCGCCGGCCTCCCACGGATGCATCAACCTGTCCCCGGCGGACGCAAAATGGCTGTACGACTGGGCCAGCCTGGGGGAGCGGGTGATCATCAGCGCTGGGAAGTAATACCATTTTCGTGCTGGATCCGTCTGCGGCGGTATTGCTCATGGATCTCGGCCACGTGGCCCACTTTTTCTGCGATTGCCACTTCCAACCAGTATTTACCCTTCTCCGCCGTGCCCAAGGAGCCTGCACCGTAGGCCCCGGTACGGGTATCATCCTCCCAAGGCGGGTTTGCAATCAGAGCACCTCCTTCGATCCAATCCATTTTATAGGATGGGGTAGTGATGAAATCCATCTCGTCGACGGCTCGTTCCAGGTGAATCAACCCGGGGCGCAGGTACAGCATGAGCGAGGTCTCCAGCTCGCAGGCATGTCCCATCCCGCCGAGCGGTGACTCGCGCCTGGCTGCCAGAGCATCCACACCCTGCGGTCCTGAAAGGTACAAGAAAGAGGTGGCGCAAAAAATCCGTGGGTACTTTTCCCCGGCATATTTGATCACATTAACCAAAAACGAACAGTTCCCACCGTGCCCACTCATCAGGTAGAAACGGGTGAAACCCCGCATCACGAGTACGTCCACAACAGCCAGCCAGAAATCCTCGAAGACCCGCCCGCCAACGTTGAACGTGCCAGGAAACGAACGCCGGTGGGTGCTGACACCGTAAGGAAAGACCGGCAAACACAGCGCTGCCTGTGGAACAGACTGCTGCACGCCTCGTCCGATGGCTTCGATGATGAGCGTGTCGGTGGACAGCGGCGAATGGTAACCATGCTGTTCGGTTTGGCCGATGGGAAGAATGACAACTTTCCCGACATCGGCAGAAGAGAAGTTAGTAACAGGTATTAAGCCATCAGGGAAATGGAAATGCGGAATGTCTTCGCCCAGATCCAGACCTGGCGGGACGAGTACATGGAAATTGGAGAAACCGTCTTCGAGCAGGTTTGAAACCAGGTTGCGCAGCATGATCTGTAAAATCTGCGTGGGTACTTCCAGTCCACTGCCCGGCCATCCAAAAGGAATGCCCGGGAGCAGACCGATGGGGCGGGAGGTTTAAGCAGGCTGGAGATTATCTCCTGATCCAGCAGGTTACCGAGTAGCAAGAGCAGTGGGGTATCACGCGGTAAGGCGGATATCTCTGGCCAAGTTAGTTCATCGAATCGGAAGAAGATCATTCTTTCCTCCATATATATAAATAGATATAGTTAATAGTAGTCGTAGCAGGTCCTGTGGATAAGTGGAAAAACAGTGGACTACACCACCTGTGCCCGGGCAGGGCCTTTAGCACCCACCGATGGGACGTTTCACGCAGAATGATATCCACAACCCTGGAAAGACTTTGGTGGAAAAGAAACAGCTTTCAGGAGGATATGCCAAGCAGTTCTTATGGATTTTTAGATCATCCAGATTTTGGATAATAGATATAGCGCCAGCCAGATATGGGGGTACAAAACCGAACAATTGAGCGACTTCTCCACAGAATGGTCAGTTTATCCACAGTTTTCTGGCAGTTATCCACAGTCTGACAGCCTCCTCATATGAACAGCAACAGCATATATGGCGCGTTAAAGACCCTGGCTGACTGCCAGACCTTCCTGCATTGCATCAATTTCATCCAGAAAATGATCCAACTCTTCCAGGCGTTTGCCGAAGGAGGCCTCGTCAAGCCCAAGCGTTCCACAGACCGAGCGCCAGCGGACTTCCCAAGTTTTTGGGAGCACAGATAAGGACAAAGTCCAGGTAAGCAGCAAGGGCCAGAGAATGGCCTGCGGAGTTTCGCTTGCCAGCATGGACTCGAAGGCCTGTTTATAGTATCCCAGCCGGGCAGCGGCAATACGTCTTTCGACGGCAGGGATACAGGCGGCTTCAAGGAAGGTTTTCTCCCAATCCGGCAGTAGACCGGCCAGGACGGTTCCATCGATCAGGTTTCCACCCAGCATGCCAAAAAGTCTGGCCGAGAGGTCCGGATGCCCGGCGGCCATTGTGCGTACGGGGAACTGGAGCAGAAAGCGTCGTTCGGACAACGGGTCTCCCACCAACAAAGCGACTGCATTGGCAGCCAGGGAAATGGATTTCAGGTAGTCCAAAACATGCTCCGGGCCATGGGGCTGGCCGGGTTGCAGTTTGCTCCAGGTCAGGCGGGCTCCCTCCGCAAGACGATGCGAACGCTCCTGTATGTTGGCCGGATCGTAATACCTGTCACGTACCCCGGCCTGGATGAATTCAAAGAAGTGATGGGTGACATAGAGAGGCAAGGGGTCGTACAATTCCGGCCCCAGCCAGGGGTGAACGCGCAATTCCCTGGGTTTTTCGTAATCGCTGCGCCGGTTATGGACAATATCCAGGTGGATTTCAGGTGTCAATGGGAGAATCTGGTGGCGTACTTTTGGTTCACCGGCATGCACGAATACAATATCAATGTCGGTTGTATTCCCCAGGAATGGGTTTTCAGTGCGCAGAGACCCGGTCAGGTAAGCTGCCACCAGGCTGGGGTCCGAAAGGGCGGTTTTCTCGGCGGTTTCCCTGGCAATACGGATGAGGCTTGCGCGGGTCAAATGCATGCAAGCCTCATTTATCAAGGGGGAGTTCTGCCTGGTAAGGCGACAAATTCAGGGTCTCACGGATGCGATTCTCGATCAGCCTGAGGTGCCCCGGGAAGTGGACGAAATCGAGTGGGTTACTGTCGATTGTCAATACAGGCTTGTCATCATAGGGTCTGGAAAAGAATTCTTCGTATGCCCGGTTGAGTTCATCGATATAGTTGCGTTCTATATTGCGCTCGTAAGAGCGGTCGCGCAAGGCAATGCGCTGCATCAGGACATCGGTGTCGGCGCATAAATAGACCAGAAGATCGGGCATTACAATCTTTTCGGCCAGTGCCTCGTGGACGCGCTTGTACATTTCGAGTTCATCACCTTTCAGGTTGATGCGGGCGAAAAGGCTGTCCTTGGCAAAAGTATAATCGGAAAGCAGTGACTTCCCGGTTTCCAGGATCGTTTGGACTCCACGCCGCTGCTGATGGTAGCGACTGAGCAGGAAGAAAATCTGGGTCTGGAAGGCATAGCGTTCCCGGTCGCTGTAAAAATCAGAGAGGAAAGGATTTTCCTCGAAGACTTCGAGGAGCAATTCCGAATCGAAAGCGGGCTGGAGCAACCGCGCCAGGGTGGTCTTGCCTACCCCGATGACTCCTTCAATGGCGATGTACATGGTCTCTCCTACAGGATGTAGTGTGGGTTAAGGATACCATAAAAGAGCTTAGTAGAGAGCAGAGAACAGTGAATAGAGAATGGTAAGTAGATAATAAGGGATTAGAGGAAGTAAGAGACGAAAATGAACAGGTAAAGCTACGCTTGACTTGGCTTAGACGGAAATGTATAATCGCATTAATAACTCCTCCGGGAGGAGTAGACGACCGGAACGCTGATAGAGAAGGATGGCCGCTGGCTGGAAGCCTCCAACGGATCCCACCGCCGAAGTCGCCCGGAGTATTGCCGAAGAAATCCTCGTGAAAGTAGACCGGCACGGGTCCGCCCGTTATTGCGGGGCCGGATGATTGTCCGGACAGAGTGCGTTTTTCACCCGGGTGATGAAAAACGAAATGAGGTGGTACCGCGGAAGGCACGTCCTTTCGTCCTCGCCGGACGGAAGGCGTTTTATTTTAAGGAAGGAGAACCGCATGGATCCATTACCAGTTATCAAATCCCAGTATTTGGCTGCACTCGAAATGTTGAAGCAGGCTGTCATGAAATGCCCACAAACGTTATGGGCTGCTCCGGAAGATAAGAACAAGTTCTGGCACATTGCTTATCACGCCCTCTTTTACACCCACCTGTATTTGCAGGATACGGAAAAAGAATTTCGGCCATGGGAAAACCACCGCAACGAATACCAGTTCCTGGGAGCCACGCCCTGGCCGCCACACAACCTGCCACAGATCACCGAAGCGTATACCCGGGAAGATTTATTGGCATATTTTGTCTTCGTACAGAATCAGGTTCAAGTCAGTGTCCCGGCGCTCGATCTAGAAGCCTCCTCCGGGTTCGATTGGCTGCCTTTCGGCAAGCTGGAACTCCAGTTTTATAACATCCGCCATCTCCAACAGCATACCGGCGAACTCTACGAGCGCCTCGGAACCCGCGCAGGCATCGATCTGGACTGGATCGATACTGCTTCCGCAGAATAATTGTTTTTTATGGGAGAAAGAATGACTGAGTATCAATTACCCAAGACCTACGATTTCAAGATAACCGAGCCACGCATCTACGAGATGTGGGAGAAGGGCGGTTACTTTAAACCATCCAATGACCCGAACAAGCCGGGCTTCGACCCAGACAAGAAACCTTTTGTCATTTCGATTCCCCCAGCGAATGTGACCGGCGAATTGCACCTGGGTCACGTCATGTTCGTGGCGATGGAAGACCTGATGATCCGTTACAAGCGCATGAAGGGCATCCCGACCTTGTGGGTGCCCGGCACCGATCATGCCGGCATTGCCACACAGCTCCAGGTGGAAAAAGACCTGCTGCGTACGGAGGAGGTCACCCGCGAAGAATTGGGCCGTGAGCAATTCGTGGAGCGAGTCTGGGCCTGGAAAGTCAAGTATCACAGCATCATCACGAGCCAGATCCGCAAGATCGGGGCCTCCTGTGATTGGGAACGCGAACGCTTTACCCTCGACGAGGGCCTGTCGAAGGCAGTGCGGGAAGCCTTTGTGCGCCTGTACGAGAAAGGCCTGATCTACCGCGGTCCGCGGCTGGTCAACTGGTCGCCCGGATTAAAAACAGCGGTCTCGGACCTGGAAGTGGAGTATTCCGAGGAACCAGGCATATTGTATTATTTCAAATATATGCTGGAAGGATCAGATCCCAGCATGGAGACAGGTGAGTATATACCCGTTGCCACCACCCGCCCGGAGACCATCCTGGGTGACACGGCCGTGGCCGTCCATCCGGACGACCCGCGCTACCAGAAATTTGTCGGCAGGAAAGTGATCGTGCCGATGCTGGGACGCACCATCCCGGTCATCGCTGACGATTACGTAACGCGCGACTTTGGCACCGGGGCGCTCAAGATCACTCCCGGTCACGACCCCAATGACTACGAAATCGGACAACGGCATGGGCTGCCAGTCCTTTCCATGCTGGATCGGGAGGCGAAAGTGACTGCCGTCGGCGGGCAGTATGCAGGTCTGGGCCGCTTCGAATGCCGGAAAAAAATGTGGGCAGATATGCAAGTCGCCGGCCTGACTATAAAGGAAGAACCCTACACGCTCAACGTGCCGCGCTCCCAGCGCGGCGGTGAGATCGTCGAACCGATGGTATCCGAGCAGTGGTTTGTCAAGATCTCCCCGCTGGCGAAAGCAGCCGAGGCAGCCGTCCGGGATGGGCGCATCCGGATCATCCCGGAGCACTTCGAGAAGGTCTATTACAACTGGATGGAAAACATCAAGGACTGGTGCATTTCGCGCCAATTGTGGTGGGGGCATCGCATCCCGGTCTGGTACTGTGATGATTGTGGCAGGCAGACCTGTACGCGCGCAGACCCGACCCAATGCGCTCATTGCGGCTCGAAAAATATCCACCAGGATCCGGATGTGCTGGACACCTGGTTCTCCTCCGGCTTGTGGCCCTTTTCCACGCTGGGCTGGCCCGAAGAGACGCCCGATTACAAGTACTTCTACCCCACCAGCATGATGGAGACTGGCACCGACATCCTGTTCTTCTGGGTGGCGCGCATGATCATGGACGGGCTGGAGTTCACCGGCCAGGTGCCTTTCAGCACGGTTTACCTGCACGGGCTGATCCGCAACGAGGACGGACAGAAAATGTCGAAGAGTAAAGATACCGGGATCAACCCGTTACCGGTTATGGAAGAGTTCGGCACGGATGCACTGCGTTTTACGCTGCTGGTGGGGTCCACTCCCGGCAATGACACCAACCTGAGCCTCAAAAAAGTGGAAGGTAACCGCAATTTTGCCAACAAGATCTGGAATGCAGGACGGTTTGTGGTTTCAGCAGTCAGCAGTCAGCCAGCTGCGGTACGCCAAAAAGCGGAATGGTCCCTGGCCGATTCGTGGATCTGGGCGCGCTCGTATGCCCTAGCACGCGCAGTGGAGCGCCTGTTCCACTCTTACCAGTATGGTGAGGCAGGGAGACAAATCTACGAATTCTTCTGGAGCGATTTTGCGGACTGGTACGTGGAAGTTGCCAAATTGCAAATGCAGAAAGAGGAGACCCGAGACCAGACAGTAGTGACACTGGTACGGGTTTTGGATACGTGCCTACGGCTTCTACATCCCTTCACGCCGTTTGTCACCGAGGAATTATGGGGTCATCTCCGCCAGGCTGTCCTGCAATCCCCGCTATCTGATCTGGCGGCGGATTGGCCGGAGGCGCTCATTGTGGCGGCATGGCCGGAGGCGCATGCCGAGGAAGGCTGGGAAACCGGAAAAGTTGCGGATTTTGCACTCATCCAGGATATCATCCGCAGCATCCGCAACCTGCGCGCCGAAAAGAAGGTCAGCCCGTCAAAACGGCTACCCGCCACGCTGGCTGGCGGCCCGAAAACCATGTTGCTCAAAGAGCATTCCAGCATGATTGCAGCCCTGGCGGGCCTGGACAGTTCTCAACTCTCCGTTCTAGAGACTCTGGATACAAAGCCAGAGAACAGCCTCGCCCTGGTGGCCGGTCCGGTGGAAATCTATGTGCCACTTACCGGGATGCTGGACCGGGAAGAGCAGCGTAAACGGCTTGAAAAGGAACTGGCTGATAGCCAGATCCAGATAGACCGCCTGGAGAAACTGCTTGCCTCGGACTTTGCCAATAAGGCCCCGGCGCCCGTCGTTCAGAAGGAACGCGAGAGGTTGGCAGCAATCCAGGAGACAGCTGGGAAACTGCGCACACAGTTACAAGATTAATAAACAAAGGAGCGGAAGGCAAGCCTCGTCACTTTATTGTGTAACTTTGAAGAGAAATTACATGGACGGAGGATTCCTTGCCGGATTGGTTGCTTCCTGTAAGTGGCAATGTTTTTAACATATTATGTCTTAGATATGCTCTTGCCGATGGCGAACCGGAGGCTGGTGCTCGATATCCCCTCTTGTCAGCGCGGTAATGGATGTATGAGAACCATTTACGTCCGATCGAGCAACTGGAATCCCTGGAGGGAGGAAAAAACAGGTCATTATATCCAAGAAACCTCCCATAGACGGGAAAATTGCTTGGTACCGCCTTTTCACTTTTGGGTTCTCGGTATATACTTTGTATGGGCATGATTCGAAGTTAGCATGTGATGGAGAGGACTTAGCCATGAAAGTAACCGTCTTGCAAGAAAGCCTAGCTCATGGATTGAGCATTGTCTCGCGCGCCGTTTCGCCCCGCAGTACTTTGCCGGTGCTTTCCAACGTTCTGCTGGCAAGTGATGAGGGACGTCTGCGTCTGTCTGCAACTAACCTGGAGCTGGGCATCACCAGTTGGATTGGTGCCAAGATCGAGGAAGAAGGTTCAACCACCGTCCCGGCGCGCACCTTTGTGGACCTGGTGGGAACTTTGCCACAGGAGCAGGTAAGCTTTAGCCTGGCCACCGCAACCCAGACCCTGAACGTGCGGTGCGGGGCTTCCAATACTGATATCAAGTGCATCGACGCCCAGGAGTTCCCGCCCCTGCCTGTTCCTGAGATGGAAGGGGCGATCCTGCTGAATATAGCCGATTTTAAGGATATGATCTCACAGGTGATCTTTGCTGCGTCGGTTGACGAGGCACGCCCGGTTTTGATGGGTGTTCTGGTAACGGTGGAGAAAGATACCATCACCATGGCCGCCGCAGACGGCTTCCGGTTATCGGTCCGCAAGGGCACGCTCTCGCAGGCCGTACCCCAGCCGGTGACAGCTATCATCCCGGCGCGCGCCCTGGGTGAACTGGCGCGGGTTGCTTCCGATGGAAATGAGACCATCTCGATGGTCATGCCGAAAGGCCGAGGCCAGGTCATCTTCCGCATGAAGGAAGTCGAGGTTGTCTCGCAGTTGATCGACGGAACCTTTCCGGATTACCAGCAGATCATTCCGCGCTCATACAAATCCCGCACGATCCTCTCGACCCCGGCATTACTCAAAGCCTGCAAACAGGCCGAGATTTTTGCCAGGGAAGGCTCGAACGTTGCCCGGCTTGATATCAAGTCTGCCGGTGACCTCGAGCCGGGTGCTGTGGAAATCTCAGCCCAATCCGAAGAAACAGGATCAAACGAGACGATCGTGGCAGCCACGATTGAAGGGGTAGGCCTGCTGATCGCCTTTAACGTCAAGTACATGCGTGAGGTGCTGGAAGTGGTCAAGTCGCCAAATGTGGCACTGGAAACATCCGCAGCCAATGCTCCCGGCGTTGTCCGCCCGGTGGGAGACGATAACTTCCTGCACGTTATCATGCCAATGCACCTGGGTTAATCGATACCTGGGCAGGTCTCTGACCTGCCCTTTTCATCTTTGTCTGGAGCCATGCCCACCTACAACCATCCCTCCGACCGTGTCCTCAGCATTTTTTTGACGCTGACGGAATATCCCATACTAAGCGCCCGTATCCGGCACATCATGCGCACGCAAATCTTTGAGCGTGGCATCCTCTCACGGGAGGCTTTCGACGCGGAGGCACGCCAGAAGGCCATCCAGTCCCAATCACGGGAGGGGTTGCATGATCCTTATGGCGAGGAGACCGCGGAAATATGGGGAGAACGGATAAGAATTGTTCGCGATCACATGACCGACTTCTATTTTGCCTACAACCTTCCATATGAGGATTTTGAGAAAATAGTCCGCCAGGCGATCAGTGACCAGGGTGAAACCCCGAATCTGATCACTTTTAATCCGGAACTGGCTCCACAAGATATGGTTTTCCAACAGGCGGAGGAAATCGAACGCATGCCGGCTGCAAGGCGCAAAGGATATGAGGCGCGTTTGCAGGAAATTAAGTCGGTCCTTATCCGCACAATGATCAGCGACCAATTGGCCTATATAAATATTGCCCGCAGATGGTTCACAGTAGCAGATCTAAAAGATATCTACCTCCGCAAGATTGGTTACGGGAAAATTGGTGGAAAGGCAGCAGGGATGATGCTGGCATACCGCATCGTGAAAGAAGCCGCCCCACCAGATGTCCGGGAAACCGTGCGCATTCCCGTTTCATACTTCCTGGCATCTGACCTGTTCTATGTATTTATGGCGAATAACGGTCTGGTACATTGGTCCGACCAAAAATACAAGCCGGAAGCGCAAATGCGGTCCGAATATCACCGGATTGTGCGTGATTTCGTCAATGGAAAATTCCCAAAAGACATCCTTGAACGATTGCAGGAAATTCTGATCGAAGCCGGGCGACGACCTTTGATCGTCCGCTCGTCCAGTCTGCTCGAAGATAACTTTGGTACCTCTTTCGCGGGGAAATACAACAGTTATTTTTGTCCCAATCAGGGTACACCTGCAGAGAACCTGGTTGCCTTGAGCGAAGCCATCGCGCGCGTTTATGCCTCCTGCATGAACCCGAATGCACTGCTCTACCGGCACGCCAAGGGATTAGTCGAATACGATGAACGCATTGCCGTACTGATCCAGTTCGTGGAAGGCGAACAGTTTGGAAGATACTTCATGCCGCAGGCATCCGGCGTGGCCTTTAGCCGCAACCTGTACCGCTGGTCGCCGCAAATTCGCAAGGAGGACGGTTTCCTGCGCCTGGTGTGGGGGCTGGGCACGCGGGCGGTGGAGTCTTTCGGGGATGAACACCCGCGTCTGGTGGCGCTCAGCCATCCATTGTTACAGCCGGCAGAATCAGTCGAAGAAATTCGCCAGCACTCGCAGCAATATGTTGATTTGATCGACCTTGAAAAGAATGTTTTGGGGACTTTCCCCATTCGGGAAATTCTGACGGCGCAGTACCCACCCCTGCGTTATATTGCCCAGGCAGAAGGGGATGGTTATTTGAGTTCTCTCAGCAGCAGCATGGTGGACGTCAGCCGCCTGGTTGTCTCTTTCGACGGTCTGCTGCGCAGAACGTCCTTCGCCAAACAGATGAAAAGCCTCCTTACCACCCTTGAAAAGTACTACGACTCCCCTGTTGACACCGAATTCACCGCCGAAATAGTCGATCCCAACACCTCCCGTCCAGATGTCCGCATAACACTGCTCCAATGCCGCCCGCAGAGTCACTTGCGCGACGAGCGTGAGGTGGAACTGCCCACCAATCTTGATCTTGCGGATGTCATTTTATCAACCCGGCGCATGGTACCACGCGGAAAAGTGCAGGGTATACACTGGGTGTTGTTCGTTCCACCGGAAGGGTACTTTGCGCTGACTTCCACGACAGATCGCAATCGTCTGGAGCGTGCCATCGGTACCATCAATGCAGCCCTAAAAGATGAGGCCTTTGTCTGTGTAGGGCCGGGGCGCTGGGGAACTTCAACGCCCGACCTGGGAGTTGCCATCGATTATGGAGATATTTATTGCACGCGGGCCCTGATCGAACTGACTGGCACGGGCATCGGCCCGGAGCTCGAGCCTTCTTTCGGTACGCATTTCTTCCAGGACCTGGTTGAATTAAATATCTACCCACTAAATGTCAACCTGGATGACCAGGATGCTATCTTTAACCGAAGCTTCTTCTTTGAGACCCCCAACCACCTTTCCGAGTTCATCCCTGTAGACGAGGGATTGCTGAATGCCCTGCGACTGATCAAGGTGGAGGATATCTGTGCAGGTCGTTCCATGACGCTGATAATGAATGACGAAGAGGGGAAAGCGATGGCGTTTTTGGAAGAAGAATTAAGAACTCCGGCAGACCACTAAACCCACTTTACACAACAGGGGTGCAAAGAATAATAACCCCACGAATGCCAGGATCTGCAGCGCAGGGATCAGCACCAGGCCAAAGGTAAACCAGCGTTTATGAGGCATATCACCTGCACTGGTCGTATCCAGTCTGCGCCAGGCTGCGCTCATCACCAGCACAGTGGCAATGGACGCAACGGGGGTGAAAATGCACGCCGACATGCTGGAGATCGAAAACCAAGGTCCCGATGAAGTGACGACCCAGAACATGATCAGCAGATTCACCATAACCAGGATCACCCAAAAAGGCACCTGATACCAGCCCTGCCGGCGCTTAAGAATGTTAATGAAGAAAAGGCCAGCCATAGGTCCGGCAACCAAGGGTGGAATCACCCCCAAAATCAAGTACAAAAGGGACAGCATATAAAGCCACTCCCCTGAAAGGAAATATTAACGAATCCGGTGGTTCATCGCCTCATCGTCTGCAATGCAGTGGCATTGATGAATGGTAACGACACTTTGAACGTGGCTCCTTTGCCCGGTCCGGGGCTCTCGGCCCAGATTTTGCCTCCATGCGCCTCGACCAGTCCTTTTGCGATGGAGAGTCCGATTCCCATCCCGCCATGGGTGCGGGTGGTGTGCGGTTCGACTTGATAGAACTCGTTAAAAATCTTCTTCAACTCGCCCTGGGGAATGCCAATGCCATCATCCTGTACCCAGCTCAATACGCCCCCGCCAGCCTGCGAAGATGCCCCAATTGTGATCTTGCCGTGTTCAGGAGTAAAACGAATTGCGTTATCGAGCAGGTTGACAAAGGCTGATTTTAGCTTTTCTGGATCGCACTTGACCGGGAGAGGCGTCTCTTCCAACTCCAGTTTAACCTGCTGGCTTTTTGCCTTTGCCAGATTCTTGACTTCGTTATATGCCGCCAGCAGGACCTGTTGCACCGGCACAACCAGCCGGTGCATAATCATATCACTGGAGCGGAGCAGGTCCATGTTCGTCATGGCATCCACCAGGGCGCGCATTTGCATGGCGGCATTCAGAACCTGTTTGGCATGGTCGGAGAGTTCACCCGGGCTTTCCTGCTGGAGAAAAGTGGCATACCCGATGATGACCCCCAGGGGCGTACGGAGTTCGTGGGAAGCCAGTGCCAGGAAATTGGTCTTCAATTGGTCGGCCGCGTGCAATTCGTCATAGGCATCCTGCAAAGCCTTAACCAGCCGGGCGTTATGAATGGCGACGGCGGCCTGCGAAGCGATCACTGCCAGGAGATCGGCATCGCTTTCGTCGAAATCCCTGTCATGTTTATTCACGGCCTCGAGTACACCAGTCGGCTTGTCCTGGATACGCATTGGCACCCCCAGCAGGTTCTTCACCTCGAAATTTACATGTTTCGAGACCATCAGATAATGCCGCGAATCATGCTGGACGTCAGACAGGCTGATGACTTTATTTTCGCGGAAGATTGTCCCAGCCAGGCTGTTGTCCAGCGGTACTGGGGTTTCAGCCAGCCGCTTCGGGTCTGAGCCGGTGGCGGCGGCAAAGACCAGGTGTGCGCGTTTCTCGTCATACAGTAAAATCGAAACCGATTCGCAATCCAGAATTTCTGTTGCGCTTCGGCTAATGAACTGGAGTAGTTCATCCAGGTTGAGGGTTGAGTTTAGCGTGACGCTGACCTCGATCAAACGGGCCAACTGTTCCGCCATGGAACGGAGATCGGGCTTGGAATTGGACATATCCACCTACCTGGATAGTTTAGCCCGAATCCGGTGGGGAGGCAATACCCATTTCAAACAAGAACAAGTGTTCTATTTTCTAACCCCCAGTAATAATTGCCGATTGTTTCACGTGAAACAGGAATGGGCCAGATGACTCAAATTTCCTGTCGACGAAATATGATACAGGCTGCCATCAATGCGACGGCAATCAGGCCCAGGCTGATCCAATAAGCTGGCCAGGCCGTGCCGTTCCCGCCCAGAAGCAATGACGCACCCCAACTGAAAAGCCGGCCGGGGAAATATTCTCCGATGGATGGCAGGGCTCCGATTCCTCCGACGAGGATAAGGGCCACGAAAGCCAGGCCGACCGCCACCCCGTTGGTCCTGGCAAGCGTACTTGCCAGCAATGCCAGGGCCATATAAACCAGGAAAACCACCAGCATCAGTCCATTAAGCGCCAGGAACGGTCCCCAAGCCAGCGGCTCAAAGAGCACCAGCGTGTAATACCAACACCCGGCGGCGGCCAGCACCAGGCTGGCGATAAAAGTGACAGCCAATGCGGCGAACTTCGCCAGCAAAAACGTTTCACGTGGAACAGGGCGGGTCAGGAAAAAGGCGGCTGTGCCGCGTTCTTTTTCCTGCACCACCACGCCCATTGTCATCAACAGAGCCAGTAAAATGCCAAACTGGCTCATATTTTTTACGTATTGCGTGATGGCGTCTGCCACAGTCGGCGTGGGGAAGGCGGCCAGCAATTCAGGCGGCACGCCCGGGATGGCCCCGAGCATCTCGGGGGTAAATTTAGCGAGCAGGGGCGAGGCCAACCCGAAAGCTGCAAAGACCGCTGCTACGATCAGAAAACGATAAGTCCGCCACTGCTCCTGCATTTCTTTGCGAAAGACAGCCTTGAAGTTCATGACACACTCTCCGATCCGACCAATCGCAGGAATACATCTTCCAGCGAAGAGTGGACTTCTTCGAAACGGTTCAAAGACAATCCGGAATTCACGGCCAGCGCCAACAGCGCGTGCTTTGCAGGTTGAACGTCTCTTACGCTGATGCGGAAGGCTCCGTTCCGGGGAGTCACCGCTGTCACCCAGGGCAAACGGCGCAGGTCTTCGGCCCACTGTGCGAGGGCGGGATGGTCGTCCCCCTCCACTTCAATTGCAGGAATGGCATACCGCTCCAACAACACCTGACGCGGTGATTGGACCAGCATGCGCCCTTTGGAGATAATCCCAACCACGTCGCAAACGCGTTCCACGTCAGCCAGGATATGGGTGGACATAAGGACCGTACACTGGCCGCGCAAATTCCCGATCAGATCAAGAACTTCTTTTCGCCCGGCCGGATCGAGGGCACTGGCGGGTTCATCAAGGAAGAGCACTTCGGGCCTATGGATGAGAGCGGCGGCCACGCCAAGCCGCTGGCGCATCCCGCGTGAGAAGCCAGCAATGCGCCTTTTGGAAACATCCTCCATCCGGATCAGGGCGAGTAAATCCCGGATCCGGGTGAGGCGCTCGGCAGATGACAGGCCATACAGGCGGCCCAGATAGTCCAGAAACTCACGCGGAGTCATCCAGGTGTAAAAAGCTGGTTCCTCCGGCAGATGCCCGATACGGCGGGATAGCCTTCCGTCATCCTTCAGGACATCAACTCCGGCCACCTGCGCCTTCCCGGAGGTCGGGCGCGCCAACCCGGTGAGAATGCGAAGAGTGGTCGTTTTTCCGGCCCCGTTAGGACCGAGGAAACCGAAAACATTTCCCTGTGCGACATCCAGGTCCAAACCGTCCAGTGCATGGACTGCTCCGTAGTATTTCTTCAGGGCTTCGATATGGACACTGTTCACGTAATGCTCCTACTCTTCTTTGCGGCCCGCGACGAAATAGACAATCGGGCCGATGAAGTTGATCAGTACGATGACCAGCACCCAGGCCCACTTCGGGCCGCGCGTCTGGGTCCGGCGGATCAAATCCACCAGGGCAGCGATCATCAGGCCCAGTTCAATCAGAACGACCGGGATTAAAAGCGGCAAGTATTGTTTAATGACTTCCATAACTATTCCCCTTTCCTGTTATCCGGGCCAGGACGACTGGCGGCGTGCCGTGCCCGTCAGCGGTCGCCTGGTGACAAGGGTGACTTTGCTACTCTGGCTGGGTGTATACACGTGGATCGCCTCCCAGCCTTCCAGGCCCCAATCGTTCAATGTGGTTTCAATTTGCTCGTCTTTTGTGCCAAAGACATTGCCAATGGTAAGCACGCGGTATTCCCATTGAATGGTTTCAGACATTTTTACCTCGACAAAACACTCCAAAGAAGAGGACTATTCTTAACCTAGGCCTCTACACAGGCTATTTCTTTTCGTCTTTTAGCAGGTTTTGCTGTGCCAGCGAGACCATGCCGCTCAACCCGCCCAGGTTCATGGTGTCCACGGCGCTGCTGGGTACGATGACCAGTGCGCCTTTCTCTTTCAGGCCTTCGAAGAGCATGTTCATGGCGCGCAAATGCAGGGCGGTGGGGTTGTTAATATAGGCTTGAGACGCCTCTGAAAAGGAGGCAGCTATCTGCAGCTCGGATTCGCCCAAGATGACGCGCGCCTGGCGTTCACGCTCGGCCTGCGCCTGGCGGGACATGGCATCTTCCAGGTCAGGCGGGATGATCACGTCGCGAATTTCCACGGATTGGACGGTAATACCCCAGGGTGTGGTGCGCTCGTCGATGATCTTCTGCAGTTCAGCGTCCATTTTGTCGCGCCCGACCAGGATATCGGCCAGGACGCTTTGCCCGATGATCTCCCGCAGGGCGGTCTGTGCAGCCCAGGCAATGGCAGCCTTGTAGTCGGCCACCTCCAGGGCGGCTTTTTCGGCGTCCCAGACGACCCAGAAAAGCACTGCATCCACATCCACCGGGACGGTGTCCTTGGTCAACGTTTTCTCGGCCGAGAAGGGCGTGACCATGACGCGGTGGTCGATCCAGTTGGCCAGCGTATCCATGATCGGGATCACCCAGAAGGCCCCCGGTCCGGCCAGTTTATGGAACTTGCCCAGGCGCAGGATCACGGCTTTTTCCCATTGGGAGGCTACCTTGAGGGAAAACAGGATATAGACCCCGATCAATAACCAACCTATGCTCCAGATGGGCGGTAAAACTTCATTGGATGGGTAGTTTTTCGTTATGATGGACGTTCCGAGGATGTCGGCCAGGAGGCAGACTCCGAAGATAAAGCCGGCAATTCCGGAAATGTGCAGGTCAGGCTTCAGGCGAGCCAGCGGTCGTGTGCTTGAATTTTTAGCGTTGGGGTTAGGTGACATGGTATTCTCCTTGTCTAGAATATGTAGAGTTCCTAAGGGATTCCTGAGATTATTGGGAAGCCTTCCGTAAGTTGGCCGAGTCAAAGAACAATCCTTCGACTTCCTGTCCGCTGATCACGAATGTGACCGTGACGGTGACGGTTTCGTTGTCATATTTGCATGGAAAGCGATAGACCGCGTATCCCTGATTGTTCGAGAGACCGGGGGTGTTTGAATAGATAAAGTCTCCACTCGCGCTGTATAGCATAGTCCGCAACTGGCTGAACTTTTCTGGCGTAAAAGCGGATTTCATTTGTGGGCTGAAATCGTGCGTGAAGGCCGTGTAATTGTTCTCGTCAATGGCTTTCAGGATATTCTCCGTCACGTTGGCAACCTGCTGGTCAGAAAGCCCGGCCATTTTAGCAGGTAAACAACCACTCAATCCCGCCAGCAGCACCAGAATCAGCGCAGAAACCGGTAAGAACTTCGAATTTACCTTCATATTTTCTTTATTATCTCCATCATTTGATATTGTCTGTGACAGGCCGCCGGTTTTCTTTCCATAGTGTACCCTGTTTGTTCAATACTTCATCCAGTTCTTCCGGCGAGGCACCCAGCCGTTCTACATCTGCGAGGTAGCGCCGGGTCAGGTCCTCCAGGGCTTTTCTGCGGATACTCCCGGTCACTTCCGGCGCGGGCAATTCCAGAATATAGGTGCCGCGGCCCTGTTGTGTGGAAATAATACCGGACTCATCCATGATCCGATAAGCCCTCGCAATGGTATTGAAGTTCACCCGCAGATCTGTGGCCAGGGAACGGACCGTGGGCAATTGGTCGCCAGGTTTCAATTCCCCCACAGCCAGGCACTCCTTGACGTGCTCCACCACCTGGAGGTATATGGGAATTCCGGAACGGAAGTCAATTTCGATGTTCATAATAGAATTGTATCATTGTATCATTGTACTAATTGTATACCATCTTCTGGATTTGTCAAGGCTGTTAAAGCATGCCTACCTTCCCCATTTTTTGTTTTCAAAACGGCCGTTTGTTTGTCAAAAACAGTCATTTTTCATTTATTTATGCCCCGATTCCCGCGGAACAATTCCAGCCACCTGCCCCCATATATGGCATAAAAATCACTCTTTAGCCAATTCTTGCCACCCCTGTGCACATTTTTCTGCCCTTTCCATTTTTGTTCCTGGTTGTTTTGTAATTACGGTCGCGCAAACCCCGAAAAAGCGGGGTTTTAACTCCAACTGGCTATCTCCCTCGCACGCGCTTGATTGCATTCCCCAACCTCTGGATGCCTTCTTCGATCTCCTCCACCGGCTGGGCAATAAAATTCAGCCGCATCCAAGCCTGACCCCCGGATCCTTCCGGGAAAAAGCTGTTGCCAGGTGCAAAAGCCACACCCTCTTCACAGGCCAGGGGGAGCAATTCATCGGAGGAGAGATTTTCAGGCAGGCGCAACCAGAGGAACATGCCACCTTGGGGAGGGTCAATGGAAACGCCGGCTGGCAGGTAACGGTGGATGGCCGCCAGCATGCTGTCCCGACGTTTGCGATAAATCTGGCACGAGCCGCGCAGGTATGCCTGGTATCGCCCAACGGTCACGTAGGCTTCCAGGGCGCGCTGGATCAATGTGGACGTGGCCAGGTCGCTGAGACGTTTGAGCCCGAGCAGGCTGTCGTAGACCGGTCCCTCCGCCACCAGGAAACCCACCCGCAAACCAGGCATCAACATCTTGGAAAATGTGTTTATGTAGATCACCTGCCCTCCCGGGTCCAGCGCTTTAAGGGACGGCTGCGCACGGCCCTCGTAACGCAGGTCACCCACAAAGTCATCTTCCAGGATCGGGATATTATAACGGTCAGCCAGGACGATCAACTGGCGCCGGCGTGCACTGTTCAGGCAAGTACCGGTCGGGTTGTGGAAATTGGGAATGGTGTAAATCAGTTTGGGGTGGTGTTGTTGAAGAAGTTTCTCCAGCTTTTCCACCTGCATGCCTTGATTATCCATGGGGATGCCTACGATCCGGAAACCGAGGGCACGGAACAACTCCATGGCAATGGGATAAGTGGGGCTCTCCACCAGGATGACATCCTCCGGTTTCATGATCACCTGCGATACCAGAGAAATTGCCTGCTGCGAGCCGGCGGTTATCAGGATATTCTCCGGGCGGGTCTGCAGCCCCTGGCTGGCCAGGATATGGGCAATGCACTCCCGTAAGGGCGCATATCCGCTACGCTCGCCATAATCCATGGCAGCGATTCCATCGCGGCGCATAACGGCCTGGAGGGTTTTACGGAATTCTTCAGCCGGGAACTGGCGGGTGTCGCTGATCCCGCCGGCAAAGTTGATCGGATCGGAATGTCCGGCGGTCTTGAGCATCGTCTCTGCCGTTTTTGGCCTGGATGCCATGTTCCTGGCTTGCATATTCTGCTGCCATAAAGGCCATGGGATCTCGTTGCTGCTTTTGGGAACCAACGGAATCGGATTGGGTGGCAGAATATAGGTGCCGCTGCCCACCCGGGAGAAAACAAGTCCATCTGCTTCAAGCTCGGAATAGGCATTCTCCACGGTAATGCGGTTAACGCCCAGGTCACGCGCCAACTGGCGGCTGGCTGGCAGGCGTGTGGCAGGCACCAGGCCACCCGATAGAATACCCTGGCGCAAGTAAGCCTCGATTTGCCGGTATAGAGGCTCCGGGCTTTGACGATCCAAAGGGATACGCATGATTTGCCTCCGATATATTGGTACGGTGAATATATCATTTTCCACCCAATAATAATAGAGCCAATTGCGAAAGAGTAGCACCAATCCACTCAATTGGACTGGTATATATTTGTGAATATTGGCTCTTAACATATACCAATTATCCTATAAAATCAGAGCGAAAGGCTGTTATTCTGGCGTGTTCGGGATAACTATTCATTTTACCGGTTGTGCTGCTGCTGGTTGGATTGGTAGTATGGCAGCGTGGTAAAATCACAACCGACTCAAAATCAGGAGAGAACTATGGAACAAGAAACTGGTACATTCGCCGTCAAAAAAGGACTGGCGCAGATGCTTAAAGGTGGCGTAATCATGGATGTTGTCACCCCTGAACATGCCAAGATAGCTGAGGATGCGGGTGCGTGCGCAGTTATGGCGCTGGAACGTGTTCCAGCGGATATCCGTGCCCAAGGAGGCGTGGCGCGTATGTCGGACCCCGACCTGATTCTTAAAATTATGGATACGGTCAGCATCCCGGTCATGGCCAAGTGTCGCATCGGGCACTTTGTGGAAGCTCAGATCCTGGAAGCCATTGGGATCGACTATATCGACGAGTCGGAGGTTTTGACTCCGGCTGATGAGGAAAACCACATCCTGAAGCACAATTTCAAGGTTCCTTTTGTGTGCGGCTGTCGTAACCTGGGCGAAGCCCTACGCCGCATTGGCGAAGGTGCAGCCATGATTCGCACCAAGGGTGAGGCTGGAACCGGCGACGTGGTCGAGGCCGTCCGTCATGCCCGTACCGTCCTTGGCGAAATCCGTCGTCTGACCAGTATGGCCGATGAGGAATTGATGCACTATGCCAAGGAAATCGGAGCGCCCTACGAACTGGTCAAGGAGACCAAGGAATTGGGCCGGATGCCGGTGGTCAACTTCGCTGCGGGAGGTGTGGCCACCCCCGCCGATGCAGCTTTGATGATGCAACTGGGTGTGGATGGGGTCTTCGTCGGTTCGGGCATCTTCAAGTCTGGCGACCCCGCCAGACGAGCCGCAGCCATTGTAAAGGCCGTGACCCACTTCAATGATGCCTCCATCCTGGCCGAAGTCAGCAGGAATCTGGGCGAGCCGATGGTGGGACGCAACATCTCGCAAATGCCCGAAGGCGAGAAGATTGCCGGGCGAGGTTGGTAGCTTGCGGCTATTTATTCATCTGACAAGCATGAAAAGTCTCACAATTCGGCGAGGCAGCATGGTTTGGCCTGTCACGCTTTATAGACCAGCAGATATGTGAGAGATTGATGAAAATAGGAGTCTTGGCCATCCAGGGCGATTTCGCCGAACATATCAGCATGCTCAAGCGCCTGGGCGTGGAGACTGCCGAAGTACGCCTGCCTGCGCATCTGTCTGGGCTGGACGGCCTGATCATACCAGGTGGTGAATCCACCACCATAGGTAAATTGGCTGTAGATTTTAAACTGCTGGAACCCTTATGCGAATTTGGAAAGAGTCATGCCATCTGGGGCACCTGCGCCGGGGCGATCTTCCTTTCGAAGGATGCCCGCCGCAACCAGCCGCTGCTTGGTGTCATGGATATCACAGTCCAGCGCAACGCCTTTGGCCGCCAGGTCGATTCATTTGAAGCGGATCTCGATATTCCCGAATTGGGTGAGGGCGGTCTGTACCATGCCGTCTTCATTCGTGCCCCGATTATTGAATCCGTTCAGGACAATGTGAAAATTCTCTCTAGGTTGCCGGATGGCAGAATTGTCGCCGCACAACAGGGGAAGTTGTTGGCCACATCCTTTCATCCTGAATTGACTATTGATTTACGTTTTCACGAATTCTTTCTGTCCCTGGTGCTTTGATACTCTTAACTGGTGATATATGATAGTTCGATCGCTTGACGTGCTCGATCTCCCCCTGCTTTCCCGTTACCGCCGGGATATGCTTTCATTGGATAGCGCGCGCATCCTGACTCGTGGCAACCCTTTGAGTGCAGTGGAACTGCTTTCCTACCTTGATCCGCGCCGCCACATCTACACGGCCGTCGCGGCTGAGAACGGTAATTCATTGATGGGACAGGTAACCTTGCAAGAAGAAGAAACCTCCGCCCGTGTGACTTTTCTCGCGCCGGAGGAAAATATCAACGGGGTGACCCAACCTTTGCTGGATCATTTGGTATCCCAAGTTGGAGAGTGGGGCGCTTTTCACCTGCTGGCTGATGTGGATGAGGACTCTCCAGCCTTCCGGTTGCTGCGACAGGCGGGATTTGCCATGTACGCCTGGCAACGTATCTGGAAGTTACCCGTTTCTGAGCCGACGGACAAGAAAGATATCTGGCGACCGGCTGATGAGACGGATTGGCCGGCCATCCAGTCGCTGTATGGGCAAATCATCCCGGCTTTGCTTCACCCCGTGGAAATTCTGCCAAAGCAGGTGATGGGGCTGGTATGCCGCCCGGGAGGAACCCTCCAGGCCTACGTAGCAGTGAACAGTGGACCAAAAGGGATCTGGATCCAGCCGATTGTTCCACCTGAATCCGATTGCGTGTCTGAGCAGTTGGCCGGGTTGACCTATGCCATGTCAAAGGGGCGTGAAAAGCCCATTTACGTGTGTGTACGTTCTTACCAGGCCTGGCTCGAATTTGTACTTGAAGACCTGGGTGCTCAGGCCGGCCCGCGTCAGGCAGTCATGGTCAGGCGGTTGGCGAAGGTTCAGAAGGTCGAGGAAAAGGTTTCTGCCATGGATAAAGTCCTGGTCAAGCCTGCTGCGCCGGTGGCGCGGATTGTAACCAACGAAGACATTCCGCCAAAAGAGTGATATAAATTACGTATGACTCAACTGAAAATAACGGACGACCTGGATGCCCTGCTGGGTGTATTACCCGGCAACATTGTGGAGGCCGTACACAAAGCCAACGATTACGATAACCTGCTCGAAATCATCCTCGACCTAGGGCGTGTCCCGACGGCGCGTTATGTTCAGGGTGAGATGGTTCTGATTAAAAATGAAATCACACGCGCCGAACTTGACCATGTGGTAGAGCGCGTCGGCGAGTTTGATGCCGATAACCGCGCCGGTCTGGAACGCACACTGCACCGCATCTCCTGTCTACGCAACCGCCGCGGGTATATCGTTGGTCTGACCTGCCGGGTAGGGCGCGCTGTTTACGGAACAGTGGATATCATCCAGGATATAGTTGAATCGGGCAAATCCTTGCTCATTCTGGGCCGCCCAGGCATTGGAAAAACCACGTTACTGCGCGAAGCTGCCCGCATTCTGGCCGAAAGCAAGCGCGTCATTGTGGTGGACACTTCCAACGAGATCGGCGGCGACGGCGATGTGCCGCACCCCGCAGTGGGCAAGGCCCGGCGCATGCAGGTGCGTGAGCCCATGCTCCAGCATGAGGTGATGATCGAGGCAGTCGAAAACCACAATCCCGAAGTTATCGTGATCGATGAGATCGGGCGCGAACTGGAAGCGTCTGCGGCCCGTACCATTGCAGAACGCGGTGTCCAACTTATCGGAACCGCGCATGGACAAACCATCGATAACCTTTTACTCAACCCAACCCTGTCTGACCTGATCGGAGGCATCGAAGCCGTCACCCTGTCGGATGAGGAAGCCCGCCGGCGCGGCACCCAGAAAACAGTTCTCGAACGACGCGCGCCTCCCACATTCGACGTGCTGGTCGAAATCCAACAGCGTGACCGATTTGCCGTCCACATGGATATCGCCGCCTCGGTCGACTCACTCCTGCGTGGTTACCCACTCCCGCCGGAAATCCGCTCGCGCGACGCACAAGGAAAAATCCAGATTGAGAAAGCCAGGACCAACCCGAAGTCCAGGCCAGATTCGGAATTTCGCATCGAGAATGGGAATACCACAGGTCCTCGCCGGATCCAGAATACACAACCCATGCCGGGACTTTCAACAAATTCATTGCGACGGGATGAATTCAATTCTTCTTCCGAATCCCACCGCACTCCGCTCCAATCAGTGCGCGTCTATCCCTTTGGCGTGGCGCGAGATCGCTTGGTCCAAGCAGCCAAGCGGCTGGGTGTGCCGGCGCTGATCGCCAAGGATGCCGATGAGGCGGATGTGATGGTGACCCTGCGTTCCTACTATCGTGATCGCCAGCAAGCGGTCTTGCAGGCGGAACACCGCGGAATGCCGATCTTTGTGCTGCGGGCCAACACTGTCAGCCAGATGGAACAATTCCTGAGCGACCTATTCAACCTATCCGAGCTGGCGCCGGGAGTGGCCGAGATGGACCAAGTAAAGCAGCAGGCGCAGGCAGCCATAGCAGCAGTCTTAAACGGTGAACGTTGGGTGGACCTGCCACCCGGTCCGGCCACCGAGAGACGGCTCCAGCACGAGCTGGCCCGGGACGCAGAGCTGGTATCGCATTCCTATGGCAAAGAACCCAGAAGGCATGTGAGGATTTTTAGAGAATAAAGGACAGGGGCACTCTTTGGCGTGCTCCTGCTACGGGTGAACCATGTTCATCACTCTTGAAGGCCCGGATGGCTCCGGAAAAACCTCCCACGTCAAACCCTTGGCCGAATGGCTGGAACAGCAAGGGCGTCATGTCCATTTGGCGCGCGAACCGGGGGGGACAGCTATCAGTGAACAGATCCGCGACATCCTTCATGATCTGAAAAATACCGCGATGCACCCACATACAGAAACCTTGCTCTATCAGGCTGCCAGGGCGCAGATCGTGGAAGAGGTGCTCCGCCCAAAACTGGCGGAAGGGTGGATCGTGTTGTGTGACCGTTATGCTGATTCAACCCTGGCATACCAGGGCTACGGTCACCAGCAAAACTTGGATGAAATACGCGCCCTGCTGCGTTATGCCACCGGCGGTCTGCTGCCGGACCTGACTCTTCTCCTCGATGTGGATGCGGAAACTGGCTTAAGGCGCCGGCAAAAGGGTGGCGGAGAATGGAACCGGCTGGATGCGTATGATCTGGATTTTCATTGCCGTGTGCGGGATGGGTATTTGGAACTGGTGAAGCAGGAGCCAGGTCGCTGGGTTGTGGTGGATGCCAGGCAGCCATGGGAGACGGTGCAAGAAGGTCTACGAGGCGCAATCCTGCAACGAATTAACTAAGAGACTTGGGCTCCGCTGATAAATGAGGAGAAATAATATGCATAAAAAACAAAGGCTGTTTATCCTGTTCTTATTAATTTTCCTTTTGGGTTGTGGCCTGATTCCCAGTGTCCAAAGCATACAGAACACGGCCTCCACGCAACTGCCGGCCATACAGAATGCAGTTTCATCGCAATTACCAGCCATGCTGACCAGCGCCCCAACCGCGCAAGGCATGATTGAAACAATCGCTGCGGAGCAGCAAGTCACCAGCACTTGTGCCGGCACACCGACTGCCGGAGGATTGGGTATCACGATGGATACTGCCAGGACAGCCCTTAAATTGTCACAGCAGTTTGCATTCGCGGATGGGTCTGTGAACGGTCAGCCGGCAGTGATCGTTACTTTGACCACCGATGGAGCCTTGACCTTTCCAGCAATTGCGCAAGGGTTTGCTGCCCAGTTCATTGGAGATGTATGTAATTTGAGCCAGATTTCAGTCACGATCCCCCGCTCGGACCAGAAGGACAGCGTCGATCAGGGCATCACCTTATTGAATATCGTTCTCGTGGGAACTTTACCTCTGGATGTGCAATTGACTTTTTTCTCCTGGGTGACGCAAAACTATTCGACTGTTGCCGTATCCGGGCAACAGAAGACAACGATCAATAATATGCAGTTTACCTTGGAAAGAAACCAGACCAGCATGCTTCTTGATATTTCCCCGGCCCAGTAAGCTGTCACTCCCAAAGATGATCAGGGCAGCCCGTTCGACTGACCTGATCATCTTTTTATTCGTCCGCCATTTCCCCTTCGCCCAGATCAGGCAATTCCTTCTCGATGTCCTCCGGGCGCTGGCCTTTCTCCAGGCGGTCCACCACTTCGCTGAATTCGGGCGGCATCTCCTCGCCCATTTCATTTCCCATCTTGCGCATCATGCGTCCCATCGCCTGGGGGTCATTTTCCAATCCAGCCAGGGCAGACGGGTCAGAAAAATCACTAGATAACGAGTCCATACGACTTTCTTCCGATTTCGTCATGCGCACGCGCGGAATACCCCTGCGTACGTTCTGACCATTGCAATGAGGACAAACGATAGTGCGTTCGCCGTATTCGGAGAATGTCATGAAAATGTCGAAGCGCTGATGGCAATCAAGGCAAATATAGTCGTAGAGAGGCATGCCTCTATTTTATCGCTTTTTTTGACGCCTGGCTTTCGGTTACAATAGAAGCATGACTGAATCCGAGTTTAATCTCCATAAACCTCAGCCTTTACTGATTGTCATCTCAGGACCTTCGGGCGTGGGTAAAGACAGCGTAGTCCATGCCATGAAAGCACGCGGCCTGCCCTTCCATTTCGTGGTCACTGTTACCACACGCCCGCCACGCGCAAACGAAGTTAACGGGCGCGATTATTTCTTTGTCTCGAAGGAAGAATTTGCCCGGATGATCAAAAACGAGGAACTATTTGAGTATGCCATCGTTTACAACGATTATAAGGGCAATTCCAAGCAGCAAGTCCGGGATGCGCTGGCTTCGGGCAAGGATGTTATCATGCGGCTGGATGTGCAAGGAGCGTCCACGGTCCGCAAACTGGCGCCGGAGGCGGTGCTGGTTTTTCTGACCACGCAAAGTGAAAGGGAACTGGTGGAGCGGCTGAAAAATCGCAAGACGGATACCGCCGAGGATTTGAGCTTACGCATCGCCACTGCACAACAAGAACTTAAACGTGCCGTCGAGTTTGATTACGTCATTGTCAATGCGGATGGCTGCCTGGAAGAGACAGTAGATACCGTTATTGCCATTATCAGGGCAGAACATCATTGTGTTAATCACCGCAAAGTAAGTCTTTAATATCATGAAGGACATTAAATTTACGGTGTGCCATTCAGCAGTAAAAGTGGAATCATGAATCAAAACCCGAATCCAGATCAATACCCGCAAAACCCTCCGCCGCGCACCATCCAGGTGGCTGTGCCGAATGTAAAACCGTATGTAACATATGCCATCATGGGTTTTACGGTTTTTATCTATCTCCTGCAACTTGCTGGCGCATATCTGCTCCCGAGCAGTCTGGCCAATTCTTTGGTTGCCCCTTTCGGTCTAACAACCGCCCTTTTTGGTACAACGGATATTGCTGCCATCCTCGGTGAAAAGGTGAATGAATTAATCAGGGTTGGTCAGATTTGGCGTCTCATCACCCCAGTCTTTTTACATGATTCCAGCCTTCCATACGGACTCCTGCACATCGGCTTTAACATGTATGCCTTGTTTCTTTATGGACGCGGATTGGAAGGCCGATTTGGACATTGGCGCTTTACCCTGCTTTACTTCCTCTCTGCTTACGCCGGGAATGTGCTCTCGTTTTTACTGACTCCGGATGCTTCTCTGGGAGCGTCCACTGCCATCTTCGGTTTGCTGGCAGCGGAAGGAATTTTCATTGTACAGAACCGCAAATTGCTCGGAAATCGAGCCGGACGAGCCCTCATGAACGTCCTATACGTGGCTGGCATCAACCTGATGATTGGTTTCAGCACCGCAGGCATTGATAATTTTGGACACCTGGGTGGGATGCTGGGTGGAATACTTTTCACCTGGTTTGGAGGCCCGCGTTGGAAGATGGAAGGTTTCTTCCCATCCATCCGGTTGATTGATGAACGCGAGGGGCACGGCGCTTTCGGCGGGACACTGGCTGTGTTGCTGTTTTTCATTCCGCTGACTGTGTTGGGATGGATCTGGATCGTGAAGTGAAAATCCAGCCGACCATTGTAACCCCATTGACGATGCGGATATTTCTGCCTGTGTTAGGGAGAAACTTGGTTTGCCAGGCTAACCCGCAAATTGCCCTTTGACGCTCTTTTATTCGTTGACTCTCTTCCCTATCGCTCCTATAATGCTCCCAGATGCCGCGTTACGACCTGTGCTTGGCCTGGAACTGGCAATATGACAACGACTTCGTCCATCTAATCGAAGCCGCCTGTAATGTACGCGGCTTATCACTCCTGCAAGCCATGCCGGAAACTCTGGACCAGGTTCTGTCAGGATTGGAAAATGGGGATATCACTTACAGGAGCCTCTTTGACCGCGCTTCTGAATCAGATTCACGCTTCCAACCTCTGGTGAATTGGGCCACACAGAATGGTTCATTTTGCTTGAACCCACAGAAAAGCACCATCTGGTCGGGGGATAAGGCCAACATGCACCTGGAATTCATCGATCACGGCCTTTATACCCCTTATACGATCATCCTTTCTCCATACTCCAAAAATTCCTTTATCCAGCCATCAGACCTGGAGCCGCTGGGCGGGAGTTTCGCCATCAAGCCGGCCTGCGAGGGTGGCGGGGATGGAGTGATCCTGGAAGCCACCTCCTGGAAGCAGGTGCTGGATGCACGCCAGCAATACCCACATGAAAAATACCTTCTGCAGGCACACGTCACCACCCGGAACCTGGATGGACGCCCGGCATGGTTCCGTGTCCTGTTCTGCACTGGAGCAGTTTACCCGTGTTGGTGGGACCAGCAGACACACGTCTACACGCGCGTCACTGCAGAAGAAAAGGCTAAATTCGGTTTGCGAAACCTGCGTGAGCTCCCGGTCCGTATCGCCCAGATTTGCGGTCTACACCTGTTCTCGACCGAGATTGCCCTGACGGAAGAGGGCCATTTCCTGGTGGTGGATTATGTCAATGACCCGGTCGATCTGCGACTCCAGTCGAAGGCTTTCGACGGTGTACCGGATGTTTATGTGGAGAATATCGTCTCTCGCCTGGTGCGGCTGGCGGAAAACTTCTGTATTCGTTCTTAATGTCGCAAGGATAGGTTCAAGCTAAAGAACCTAAACCCACTCGCATACCCCAATCCCACAGTCTATCAGGTTGTTTCTTCATCTGGTTTGAATATATCTTCAATTCTACAGGTAAATAATGCTGCATTCTTGAATGCAAGCGGCAGGTTGAGGTCGTATTTGCCAGTCTCAATGGCATTGACTGTCTGGCAGGAGACGTCAAGCAGGTCGGCCAGTTGGATCTGCGACCAGTCCCACTCGGCGCGCTGCACCTGCCGGCGGTTTTTCATTGGTACCTCCACAGCGCCCCCATCTTGCCGAGAAACCACATGAAGACCATGGCAAAGATGACCAACCCCCAATTAAGGACGGGCAAAAAACCGGCCATTTCAAGGAGACCATACGCGCCGCAGAGGATGACCGAACCGGCGAATCCAATGGATATGGCTTCGGTCTGGATGTGCGCTGCAACTCGTCGAGGCTGGCAATCGCCATGCCCAAGGTAATGACCAGGCGGACCCAGGCAGTGGGGGACAGAATGGTAACCAGGAGGAGATGGGTGTCAGAATGTGATTTCTCATTGTAAAGTTTACATGACAGCACTATTTTGTATCCATAGGGAGAGAATGTTAATAGTACTTGACTTGTAGTAAAGGGAACATTACTAATAAGCAGTTTCTTACTCTTAAATGGAAAAGGATATAATATTTACACGATTACGGTAGGTTTTGCAAGGAATTTCTCAGGTTCATCTCATTTTCTTCTGAGAAAATGAATGAGTACGGTTAACGGTTTTTTTGGTAATGGTCTTTTTCGCTGTCATCCGACCGCAACCCAGGTAATATGTTTTTAAGTTAAATAATGGAGAAACCACCTATTTCAAGATCAGAGCTGTGGGGGGAACGTCTGAAACGACTGCGCACAGGCATGCGGAAGGCGATCCTGTTTATCCTGGGTATAGCTGCGGCTCTTACAGGGTTGTTTCTGTACCATCTACTGACCCCCAGTCCACACCAGCTAACAACCAACGATGTGAGTACCGCAATAAATCAGGTACTGGCTTCAGCCACCCCGCCAGCACCGTTCTCCGAGAGCGTATATCAGATCATCCAGCCCTCCCTTGTTCTCATTGAAGCCAAGATCCCGGGAACCGATGGAAAGACGGATGACAGCCTGGGAACTGGAACAATTGTTGATTCGAACGGAGATATCTTGACCAGCCTGCATGTAGTTGCCAACGCGACTGAAATTCAACTTGTCTTTGCAGATGGCACAACCTCGTCCGCGACGGTCGCGAATCAACAGCCGGAAAATGACATCGCCGTTTTGAAAGCAGACAAGCTTCCAGCACAGATCATCCCCGCTGTCCTTGGGAATCCGAAAGCGATGCATGTGGGCGACGAAGCCTATGTTGTTGGCAATCCATATGGCTTATACAGTTCCATGAGTGCAGGCGTCATCTCCGGATTCAACCGGACATTTCAACCTGCCAATAGCAAGTTAAGCCTAAAGGGATTGATTCAAATCGATGCGGCCGTGAATCCTGGAAACTCGGGGGGTCCGCTATTAAATCGTTATGGTGAAGTAATTGGCATTGTTGAAGGACTCGCAAATCCGACCGATCAAAATTTCTTTGTTGGTATTGGATTCGCCATACCAATCAATGTAGCCGGGGGAGCCGCTGGATTACCGCCGGATTGAATTCCAGGCAATAGAACCACTATCAACCACTGAATAAAATGATCATTATCCTGAATTTCTTATGGTTTTGATAAAAAGGAGATGGCTGATGAATCACAATTTAAGTTCCGAGAATGGTTTACCGATGGAACGTGTATTGTACGAAGTTAAGAAGGTGATTGTTGGACAGGACCATCTGCTGGAAAGGTTGGTAGTTGCCCTTCTGGCGCGCGGCCATATCCTCGTTGAGGGCGTGCCGGGACTCGCCAAGACAATGGCAATCAAAACGCTGGCAGAAGCGATTGGCGGGGAATTCAAGCGAATCCAATTCACCCCTGACCTGGTTCCGGCAGATTTGATCGGCACACGCATCTACAATCAAAAGACAGGCGAATTCAACACATCGCTCGGGCCGGTCTTTACAAACCTGCTGCTGGCTGATGAGATCAACCGTGCACCAGCCAAGGTGCAGAGCGCCCTGCTTGAAGTGATGCAGGAGCAGCAAGTTACCATTGGGCGGGAGACATTCAAGGTACCCGAGCCCTTCCTGGTGCTCGCCACCCAGAATCCCATCGAGACCGAAGGGACGTATGCCCTTCCGGAAGCACAGGTGGACCGCTTTATGCTCAAGGTACTGGTCGGTTATCCCAGCTCGACCGAAGAGTTCGTTATCGTCGAACGTATGACTGGCATGCTGCAGGGTATGCAGAAGGTGCTGACCACCCAGCAACTGCTGGCCTTGCAGACTGAAACCGACCATGTGTTCGTCGACTCTGCCCTGATTGAATATGCTGTTAAGCTGGTAACTGCCACCCGCAACCCAAAAGAGGTCGGCCTGAAGGAACTGGAGCATTACATCATGTTCGGCGCCAGCCCACGCGCCTCGATCAACCTGATCCTCACCGGACGTGCACTTGCCTTCGTGAGAGGGCGGGATTATGTTCTGCCACAGGATGTTGCTGATATGGCGCTGGATGTGATGCGACATCGTCTGGTTTTGACCTACGAGGCGCTTTCAGATAATGTGACCAGTGACGAGGTTTTGAAGAAAATCCTCGACCGCATCCCGATTCCGGTGGTGCCGCTCCATGAGCACGCCAATGACCGTATCAACGCCTGAACGGATCCTGCAGCGTCTCGACTGGCAAGTCATCCGCCGGCTGGATGGTCTTCTGCAAGGCGATTATCGCACCCTGTTCTATGGGTATGGGGTGGATTTTGCCGATTTACGGGAATATCAACCCCCCGACGACATTCGCTACATTGATTGGAATGTGACCGCGCGGATGAACACGCCCTACGTCCGCCAATATGTTGAGGATCGCGAAATCACAGCCTGGTTTTTGCTCGATCTCAGCCCTTCAGTGGACTTTGGCACTGTCCAGAGCCTGAAGAGGACTGTCCTGATTGATTTCGTAACCACCCTGGCCCGGTTATTGACACGGCACGGCAACCGGGTGGGCGCGATTTTCTACGATAGCCGCGTCGAGCGGACGATCCCGGCGCGTGGTGGTCGCATCCAGGTGCTGCGCCTAGCCAATGACCTGCTCAAACAGCCTCAATTATCACGCGCCCCCTTTACAGACCTGACGCCCCTACTCCAAGCCGGATTGTACTCTTTAAAGAAACGTTCCCTGTTATTCGTGATCTCGGATTTCATCTGCGCGCCCGGATGGGAACGTACATTGAATTTGCTAAACCGGCGGCACGAAGTTCTCACTGTCCGCCTGTGGGATCCACGGGAAATCGAGCTTCCGGACATCGGCATGATCGTGATGGAAGATGCAGAGACAGGTGACCAGATGTTTGTGGACACTCACGACCGCAGGTTTCGCCAGCGATTTAAAGATGCGGCACTTCAGCGTGAGATGGAACTGGAGCAGGCGTTCAAGCGTGCGGGGGTGGATGCCTTAGCGCTGTCAACTGAAGAAGACCTGGTGCATGCCATAGTCCGCTTTGCCACCGTTCGAAGGCGTCAAAGAAAATAGCGCAGGTTTCCTCCATGTCATTCATCTGGCCTTCAATGCTTTTTACCCTGGTAATAATTCCACTCTTCGTCGTGGCATATCTCCTGATAGAGGGGCGACGAAATAAAATGACCGCCAATTATGGCAATCTTGGTCTCGCGCCGGGGGCCAAGGGACGCCAGCCGGGCCTGCGCCGTCACATTCCAATGGCATTCTTCCTGGCAGGCCTTACAATCCTGGCATTTGCATTGGCACGCCCGCAAGCGGTGGTCGCCCTGCCAAAGCAGGAAGGAACCGTCATCCTGGCGTTCGACGTATCTGGCAGCATGGCGGCCGATGATATAAAACCGAACCGGATGGAGGCAGCCAAAGCCGCGGCGCGCGACTTTGTGAAGCACCAACCTCTTTTTGTGCAAACCGGGGTAGTCGCTTTCAGCGATAACGGATTATCAGTACAGGTCCCGACGAACGATCCTAGTGCCGTCCTGGCTGCCATTAACCGTCTCGTTCCACAGTCGGGTACTTCCGTGGGACAAGGCATCCTCGCCTCCCTTAATGCAATTGCAGTTGGCAGCAGCGGTGGCCAACCTGCGGAGGTCTACAGCAACCTCCTGCTTACGCCCACTCCCACACCCACACCCGTGCCCCACGGAACATTTACTCCGGCAGTCATCATCCTGCTTTCGGACGGCGAAAACAACGAAAACCCCGATCCCCTGACAGCCGCCCAGACTGCAGCTGACCGGGGGGTACGCATCTACACAATTGGAATTGGCAGTCCAACAGGAACCACCGTGCATATCAACGGTTTTTCTCTTCACACTCAATTGGATGAAGCCGCCCTGCAACAAATATCCCAGATCACCGGTGGGACCTATTACAACGCCCAGAGTGAACAATATTTGATGAAGATATACGATCACCTCGATACCCAAGTAGTGAACAAGCCGGAAAAGACCGAGCTCACAGGACTTTTTGCCGGGGCGAGCATTTTCTTCATGTTAGCAGGTGGACTGTTTTCACTCCTATGGTTCAGTCGCCTGCCGTGAAAGCGTTGTTGAGTTGATGTTTATGGATAGGAGGTAACGGATGGAATTCCTCTGGCCCGGATTCCTTTTCCTACTGGGGCTAATCCCTCTGCTGGTCGGGCTGTATATCTGGATGTTACGGCGACGGCGTTTCGCGGTTCGATATTCCAGCCTGGAACTCATACGGGCCGCGCTGCCTAAAAAATCACAATGGCGCCGCCATCTTCCGGCTTGCCTATTTCTGCTTGGATTCGCCGGCCTGGTATTTGCCTTGGGACGTCCAGTAATGATCTTAAGTCTGCCAACCAACCAGACCACAATCGTCCTGACATTGGATGTTTCTGGGAGTATGCGGTCGCGCGATATTCCACCCAGCCGCCTCCAGGCAGCCGAGGATGCCGCGTTTTCCTTCATTCAACACCAGAAAACCAGTACACAAACTGGACTGGTGGCATTTTCCAGTTTTGCTGAAATCATCCAGCCGGCGACAACAGACCAGGGAGCATTGCAGGCTGCTCTTGATAGTTTGACAGTGGGACGCAGGACAGCCATCGGAAGTGGGATTCTTGTGGCTCTGGATGCCATCTCCCAGGTGGATAAGAACGTCGCCCCTAGTATTACCGACACCCAGCCGGGCGTTGAGCCAACGCCGGTACCCAAAGGCGATTATGCCCCCGATATCATCGTCCTGCTTACCGATGGAGACAGCAATGCAGGCCCAGACCCACTCACTGCGGCCAAGCAGGCCGCCGATCGCGGGGTGCGCGTCTACACCATTGGTTTTGGAACGGTAAACGGGCCGAATGCATCCCAGAGTCCGTTCGGGGGGGGTGGTTTTCCTGCAGGCGGAGGTGGTTTTAATGGTGGAGGCGGTTTTCGCATGGGGCTCAATGAAACCATGCTGAAGCAAATTGCGTCCATGACAGGTGGAACGTATCACTTGGCTTCAAGCGCCAGCGAGCTCGAGAGCGTATTCGCAAGCCTGCCGACTTACCTGATAATCAAGCACGAAATCATAGAGATCAGCGTCATTTTTGCAGCCATTGGTGCTCTCCTGGCCAGTACTGCCATCCTGCTGTCATTGATCTGGCACCCATTGCCCTGAGCAAGACCCGTCAGCGAAAGCAGCAAGATGAAAAAGAGAAAACAAAAAAGCACCCCGTCTTGAGAGGAGCTCTTTCGGCTGGAGATGGTTTTTATGCCGGGGATAAATTAAGGAAATACATCTTTTTTCCCCCATTGCGGGAATTCCCAACAATCGTTTATTCATTCCAATGACTGAGGAATGGTTATCTTCCCTTTCATTGTATTCCCGTCGATCGAAACCAGTTGTACCCTGTCAATCTGATTCCACCTTGTCCCAGGTGAATTTGCCGTAACGCGGATGTAGTTATCAGTCAATCCTTCCAATCTCAATCCGGCGTCGTTTACTGTGCTTGAGGCCTCCCACAGGACGGATAAAGTATGACCGATGAAGCGTGACCGGTAGGCATGTGCCGACTCTTCCAATAAAGCCCTCAGGGTGGCATTGCGCTCTTTTCGGACAGCATGCCTTACTTGTGAATTCATGTGCGCTGCCGGAGTGCCAGGGCGGGCTGAATAAGTAAAGATATGTCCTCCGGCAAAAGTCATGCTCTTGACGAACTCGAGTGTCTCGGAAAACTCAGCCTCGGTCTCTCCGGGGAACCCAACGATGATATCTGTCGTGATGGCGACCTCTGGTATGATTGCCCGCGCGGATCGTACCAGTGCAGCATAGGAGCCAGGCGTGGTCTTGCGGGCCATTCGTTTCAGCACTGTCTTACTCCCGGTTTGCAGGGGCAAGTGCAGGTGACGGCACAACCGTTCATCCCGCCAGAGCGAAAAGAAATCCGCGTCCAAGTCCCATGGTTCGAGTGATGACAAGCGCAGGCGTGGCACGGAAGTGTGGGCGAGAAGAGCGGCAATCAGGTCAGAAAGACGCTGCGGAGTTGGAAAATCGCGCCCCCAAGACCCGAGGTGGACACCGGTGAGTACAATTTCCTTCGTCCCGCCATCCAGCGCCGACTGGACATCAGTAAGGATGTCACCTACTGGACGCGAGCGGCTGGCGCCACGCGCGACGGTAGTGACGCAGAAAGTGCAGGCATTGTCGCAACCATCCTGTACTTTGATAAAGGTGCGTGTGCGGGCATGCACACCAGGTAGGGGTCGGCGGGCCAGTGGCTCCAGGTCAAAAAACTCCTGAGGCAAACCGAGCAAGTCAGCCACCAGAGTATCTTTTTGCAGGTTGGAAACGATCTTGCGCACACCAGGAAGTTCGGCAGCCTTGTCAGGTTCCAGAGTAGCCCAGCAGCCAGTGACAACCACATTGCTGGCACCCAGTCTCGTAGCCCGGCGGATGGCAGCGCGTGAATCCGATGCTGCCCCCGCGGTGACCGTACAGGAATTAATCACAGCCAGGTCCGCTTCTGTCGCCTTGGCAACAATTTCATGTCCGGCCGCCCGGAACTGGCGAGCCAGGGTTTCAATCTCCGCCTGGTTCAAGCGGCAACCGATGGTATCCAGGAAGATTCTCAAGGAAAATATTGCTCCAAAAGACGATTTGCCTGCCAACCAATTGGACCATCAGGATCGAAGACTTTCGCCTGATTGAGGCAGGAATAAGCCCCCGCACGGTTGCCGGTCTGCAGATAGAGCAATCCCAAGTGCAAGGACGGGGCCGCCTGGGTCGGATCCAGTTCAATGGCCTTCTTTAAGAGAACTTCTGCGCCGACCATGTCATCGGTCTCCATCAGGATTTGCCCGGCAATATCATCCGATTGCCAATCATTTTTCGCCAGTTCGACCAACCTCAGGACAGCCGGCAAACCAGTCCCGGCGATGTCCACATTGTTGCGCAGGCTGAATTCTGCCAACGCCCGCCAGAAGGTCGCTTCATCTGGAGACAGTTCAACCGCACTTTTATAGTGGTCGAGGGCGGCCACCAAATCGCCGGCCTGTTCGTAGGCCTGGCCCAGAGCCATCTGCCAACCAGCGTTCTCCGGTTCCAGAGCAGCGGCTTTCTGAAAGGCCGCCAAAGCCTGCTCAGGTTTTTCCTGTCGCTGGAGATAAAGGCCGTAAAGACTCTGTACCATGGCCGAATTAGGATTGAATTCCAACGCCTTTTCCATCTCATTTGAACCATCCTGGCCCTCCTGTTGTTTTGCCTCGCCCAGCCAAGCCCAGGCCTCAGCGTAATCCGGTTGGACGGAGATGGCATTCCGGAATGCTACGGCGGCCAGATCCCAATCCCCCAACGCCCCCAGGCCCTGACCGGAGACCACGAACTGGTAGGAGTGATCATTTGAAATAAGGGCTGTAATCAAGGCACTACGCAGACTCTGGATGGAGGCATCCAGCGACGGATCAAGCCGGTCTGCCAGCATCAGTTCGGGCAGGGCGTCAGCAGGAGAAGTGGCAGTATAAAGAAGGCCCAACCTGTACAAAGCAGCGGCATCACCCGGCTGATAAACCAGATATTTTTGCCAGGCTTGAATTTCTTCAGAATAAAGTTCCAGGGAATGGTCAGCGGAATGAAGGGCCAGCGTTTGGTAAGCATGGGCGATTCGAGGCAGAAGAATGGAAGGATTTCCCTGCCTGTCCATCAGATTATTCCACAGACCAACAGCGAACCCGGGATCGCCGAGAACAAACTTCGTGTCACCCCAGCTCATTACCCCGCTTGGAGAAAGGGCATTGCTGTTATTCGCTAATTCATAATAATATTCAGCATGCAAGTAATCTTTTTCGTGTAAAAAAACATCGGCTGCGTTTTCCAACAATGACGGCTCGGATGGCAGTCGCTCCACCGCCATTACGTAGGCGCCTGCTGCTGCTGCATAATTCCCGGTTGCCTCGAAACGGCGCGCCTGCCGTATGTCCAGATAGCCCGCAGCAGGTCGTGGAATCAGGATCAGCGCCAGTAGGATTAATAAGATCAGGATGTTGCGGACAAGCGCAGGCAGGAGAGTTGGCTTCTTCACAATACGGATTATAAATCAGTCGCTGGTCAAAAATGACGCCCCTCTTTATTGTGAAAATGCTATATGCCCCGCTTATAAAATCGGGTAAACTTATAGGAAGGACTATAATTGCGCAGGCGGTCTAAATGAGTCAGTTCTTAGGACAAATCCTAACGCTCCTAACCACTCCACCGGGTAATCTAATCTATCATGTTGTGTTGATATTTTCCATTGCCGGTGCTCTTCAAGGAGCCATTCAGTCCCTGCGCTCAAGCAATTTCCCTCAAGCCAACCGGACAGTTATTGGCCTTAGTATTATATTGGGGTTGCAACTGGTGCTGTTCATTATCAGTGGATTGACCTGGCAGGGACTGCTCAATTCTCAGTTGATATTCCCGCCGGTTGACCGGGCAGTGACCCTGCTCACTTTGATCTGGATAGCTTGGCTATGGGCCTTCCCGGAACCTGACCGCATGGCAGATGGTGCCACGCTCCTGCTGAATGTAATAGGCATCACCTTACTCGGCCTGACACTGGCATTCTGGGCAAAGGAATCAACGAGTTTCTTTGATCTGTCCGGATATGAAACCATCTGGCAGCTCCTAAGTATTTCAGTCATCCTGCTCGGTACTCTGGGGCTTGTTCTACGCAAACCGAATGGCTGGAGCAATGGTCTGGCCATGCTTATCCTGGGATTCTTGGGACATTTCGCCAGCTTGCTTTATCCAATGAATGGAAATTTCCCGGGTTTCGTCCGGTTGGCGCAGTTGGCCATGTTCCCCATCCTGTTGACTCTTTCGCAACGGTTCCCGGTTCCGGCTCAAGGGCGGGCGCCTCTCGTCAAATCCAGAAATCCTGATGAGCCTCTTCAAGAACGCCGGCGCTACAGCACGGATCCTAAAACGTTCCACGCCTTGATGACGTTGGCCGCCGAAACGGATTCCAGCAAAATTGGTCAGGTCATGGCGCGCGGCATCGCCCAGGCCATGTTGGCTGATTTATGCTTCTTGATCACCCTGGGTGAAGACAAAAGCCTGGCAATCAGCTGTGGATACGATTTGATTCGGGAGGAAAATCTGGGAGGCTCTAATGTAAACCAGGAAACCATCCCGCTGCTTGCCAACGCAATACTGCGCGGTCGTACATTGCGTCTGCCGGCCAGCAGTACTTCGTCGGACATCAAGGGCTTGGGACAAATCTTAAGCCTGAGCAACCCCGGCAATCTACTCAGTGTCCCGATCACTTCGCCTGAGCGCGGGCCAGTGGGCAGTATCCTGATCCTTTCGCCATATTCCAACCGATTATGGAGTGCTGAAGACCAGACTTTCCTTTCCAATGTCTCCACCCTGTTTATTCCCATCCTCGAGCGCGGACAGCGGATTGCCGCCCTGGAAATCGACCGTGACGAGTCTGTTCAGGAAGCCCACAATTTAACCGAACAAATTTCTGAAACAAAGAAAAAATACGATCAAATGGCAACCGAGATGGAAGGCCAGCGTGAGAAGATCTCCCAGTCGCAATTACAGGCTGAGAACATGGCTGCCCTGCTGATCATGCACGAAGAAGCGCAAAAAGCCATAGAGCAATTGAAAGTCGAGAATGAACAATTGCGTCATGCGGGTGGTACACCCGGCACCACCGATGACCAGATGGAACGAGAATTGCACCAGACACTTGAAGAGATGGCTCATATGCAGAATGTTCTTGCCGACGCCAACATGAAGATTCTTGAGCTGGAAAAACGCCCGGCTGCACCTATCACGACCGAACAGGTGGAAGTCATTGCTTCTATATCCCAGGACTTGCGTCAACCCATGTCTTCCATTGTAGGTTACACTGACCTTCTGATGGGAGAGTCGGTTGGCATCCTGGGTGCACTCCAGCGGAAATTCGTCGAGCGCATCAAGGCCTCCACTGAACGCATCGGAGGCCTGGTGGATGACCTGATCCAGATCACCAATCTGGAGACCGGCAAGATGGAGTTCAAACCAGAGCCAATCGACCTAAATACCATCATCGATAATGCCATGGCTTATACCAGCACGCAGATTCGCGAAAAGAATATCACCTTGCGGCTGGACCTGACTGGGACCGATCCGCACATCCAAACTGATCGAGATGCTCTCCAGCAAATCCTGATCCACTTGCTTCAGAACGCCACTGCTGCCACACATGCGGAGGGAAACATCACCCTGCGTGTCCAGATGCAAAGTGAGGAAGACAACTATTTCATCTCCATCCAGGTGACCGACAACGGTGGTGGGATTGCCTCGGAGGATATCCCGCGTGTCTTTGCCCGCCGCTACCGGGCAGAACGTTCTCTCATCCAGGGACTGGGCGATACCGGGGTTGGGTTATCCATTGCCAAGACACTGGTCGAGGCGCAACATGGTCGAATCTGGGTCGAAACAGAAGCAGGTGTAGGTTCCACTTTTAGTGTCCTGATGCCAGTCTTGGTAGAGTCACTTGAAGAGAACTAGCTCATGAAGAATTTACTGCAGGTGTTTCTGGGAATTATCCTTGCCCTGGCTTCCATTGGCTTGCTTCTGGGAGGCTTTTTACTCTCGCTGGCTGAGGGGAAAACATCCACCGCAACTCCGACTCCCACTAATACCCTGATAGCAACCTCTTCTCCTACATGGCTGCCATTTACAGCCGTGCCGAATTCTCCCACACCGCCTCCTACGTGGACTCTCACATGGACTTCCACAGAGACTTCCACTTGGACTTTAACCTGGACTCCCACTTTGCCTTCATCGCCGACGAATTGCCCACCTCCAGTGGGCTGGTTACCATATTTTGTGCAGGCTAACGATTCACTCGACACAATAGCAACGCGCTACCAGATTAGTAGCGCAGAACTCCAACAGGCCAATTGTCTTTTAACGACAGAATTGTCTTCTGGCATGGTCATCCTTGTTCCCCCTATACATACCCAGAGCTGGGTGCGGTGCGGTCCGCCAAACAACTGGATCATATATATTGTACAACCCGGCGATACGCTCTACCGTCTGAGTTTGCGCTTTAGGGTCACTGTTGCCGAACTCCGGCGTGCCAATTGCTTGAGTTCCACCTTCCTGCGGACCGGGCAGAACCTCTACATTCCGCCGTGGTTTACTCGCTGGCATTGGTCGCTTGTTCCTGACATGGCATTACCATTCAGCACTCTGACCTATATGCCGGTTTCCATCCTGCCAGCCAATACCCCGACTGCCCCCACGGAACTCTTGACAGGTATGCCAACGGATACCCTCGTTCCTGCTGCACCTGACACTCCGAGCGAGCTCCCAACTGAGACGCCACTCCCAACCATACAATAAGTAGCACTTATGAACGCCAATGACGTCTCTCAGGCAACTGCCAAAGGAAAACAGGGAAAAGTTTGCCCATATCTGGGTTTGTTGGAGGATTCGCAGACAACCCTGTCTTATCCATCTTCGTCCAACCTCTGCTATCATGCCCTGCCGATAGCTCCTCCGAACCTGGATCATCAGCGGTCATTCTGTTTTGGCGGGCGGCAACATACTCTTTGTCCGGTCTTTACCCGTAGCCTCCTTGCGCCATTACCTCCAGATATACGCCTCCCGGAAAACATAATCCTTTTTGGAAAGCCGGTGGAAAAACGAATCATCCTGCCGATATTACTGGCATGCGTTGTGCTATTTTTAGGTGTTGTGGGGGCTTTCTGGGCTCTTAACGGTCATGGCGGAAATGGTAATATCCTATCTGAGAAGACCAGGACTTCCACTCCATCCGGGAATGCAATACCTTTGGCGACTGACACGTTTCCTTATGCAAGTATTCCTGTAACCCCCAATATCGAGACACCTGTCACCCCGACCATCGCGACAGAAACGCCTACGGGGGTGGTCGTTTCTCCCATGCCTACGCATACTCTGGCGTCATGCGGGCGGCCTGCCAGCTGGATCGTTTATATTGTCCGACCCGGCGATTCGCTATACAGTCTGAGCGTGGCTTATGGGGTTTCCGTTGCCGAACTCGAACGTGCCAATTGTATGGGCAACTCCACGCTGCTGCACTCCGGGCAGATACTGTATGTTCCGCCCTGGGCCGCGCTCAATCCATTGCCAACTGCTACAGCAATTCCAACCAGCACACTGACCGATACGCCGGAATCCAGCCTGCCATCCGAGACTCCCACGGAACCTTCTATCAGCACGTCAACAGATACCCCCATCGCTACCGATGTTCCCACTGCTACTCCGATCCCTACCGATATCCCTACTGATACACCGATGCCTACCACCTCATGATGGCTCAAATGAAACAAATATTCCTGACAGTTGTCTTTATCATCTCTTTGACGGGCTGTGCTACCCCTTCGGGGAATACCAATTCCGGGAATCAAGCCGCGACGCCCTCAAATCTGTTCCTGGTCACCGCGGCCGAAAATGCGACGCCCACCCTAACCCCTTTCCAGCCTTTTTATGAAGGTGGGACTCCCACCCCAACTCCACTTTTTACTGATACGCCTTTACCCAATGCCCTTACTGGCACCTTTGATCCGAATGCAATCCTTCCACCCGCCTCCACGCAGCAATCGTTCTACGCTCCGCCATATGCCCCCAAAGCCTCCCCCGCTCTGACCGATAACCAGACGGTCACCTTCCTGCTACTTGGCTCCGACAAACGTCCTGGACAGACCTATTTTCGAACAGATACCATCGTTGTCGCGGCAGTACGCCCGGCAGCAGGGCAGGTGACACTTATTTCCGTCCCGCGCGACCTGTACGTCTACATCCCCACCATCGGCATGGACCGCATCAACACTGCTTATGAGTATGGGGAAATGCACCATTATCCAGGAGGCGGTGAAGCCCTACTCAAAGCCACCTTTTTATACAACCTGGGCATACGCATTGATCACATGGCAATAGTTGATTTCGACGGTTTCCGCCGCGTCGTGGATACCCTGGGGGGCGTGGATGTGCCGGTCTTCTGTGCTTACACTGATTGGCATTTGATCAACCCCAACTTAGATCCCAATAATGTAAAGAACTGGTCACTTTACACAGTTGGTCCTGGTATCGTCCATATGAATGGCGATCTTGCACTGTGGTATGCCCGCTCTCGCGAAGAATCCAGCGATTTTGACCGCGGTCGCCGCTCGCAGGAGGTATTGCGTGCCCTGTATACACGTGCTTTGCAAACCAATGCCATCAGTAAAATACCACAGCTTTACAGCGCTTTCAGCTCTTCATTCATTACAGACCTGGGGCTGAATGATATTTTGCAATTAGCACCCCTGGCCCTGCATCTGAATAATGCCGATATACGCAGTTACTACATCGGGCGTAATGATGCCACCGCCTGGATGACGCCAGGTGGCGCGTCCGTGCAGCTGCCTAACGGACCGGCCATCCAGTCCCTACTCCAAAATGCCCTCTCGCCCTCGCCTCAGGTCGCGGATCAGACTGCACTGACGATCGAAGTGCGTAATGGAACGGCCCACGCTGCCTGGGACGCATTAGCTGCCGAGCGTCTAAACTATGCTGGCTATAATACTCGTCTCGCTCCAGCCGATCGGCTGAATTATGCCAATTCGTTACTGTATGACCTTTCTTCAACTCCGGACCTCACCCGTGCCAAATCACTCCTGACCATTCTTGGGTTACCATCCTCGGCTTTTGTCACCGCCCCAGCCCAGACCAACACAAATTATGTTTTCATTGTCGGGGCGGATTATAAGCCTTGCTTTAACCCGAGCGGGTTGGCTCCATAAAGATATTTGGGAATTGACGTAGTGGGGAAACAAACTGCTGGATAGACCAAAATAAACTATGGTCAATTTCGTTTGACTTTTTCATTCCAATTTGCTAAACTATACGCAATGAAGAGACATTCCAATTGTTTCCAACAGCACTTGGTACTTTAGAAACATCCAAATAGGAGATTCCCATGTCCGAATCATCCACAGCCCACCTCGCCCCACAGACCAGTCTCATCCCGGCGCTTAACGCCTGGGAGATGTATCTTTTTGACCAGGGGCGCTCCCTCAACACAGTCAAGGCCTTCCTATCGGATGTCCGTCTGTTGACCCAGGTGTTGCCCCCTGACAGGACACTGGGTGCCATTACCACCAATGACCTGAACAACTTCCTGCATTGGCTGGAACACGAGCGTGATGTGCCATGCTCACCCAAAAGCCTGGCCCGACGTGTCACAGCAGTCAAATCCTTTTTTCGCTGGTTGCACCGGGGTGGGGCGATCCTGGTGGACCCGGCTGAAAAGGTTGTCCAGCATTCCGTGCTCAGTCCTCTCCCGGAGGTCCTGACCGAGGCGGAGATCGAGAGGGCACTGTTAGCGGCGGACCGATATCGCCGCCAGTCCAAACCGGACGCACGTCCGTATACTCTGCTGGTGCTGTTGCTCGCCACCGGCATCAAGAAGGCCGAATGTCTGGGCATCCATCTCAATCACGTTGATCTGGAAGCCCCGGATGGACCGGTCATCTTCATCCGTTATGCCAGCCCGGCCAACCGTTACAAGGAACGTAACCTGAGTCTGCCTGAAGATTGGATCCCGGCTTATCAGGAATATCTGAACCAGTACAACCCAGTGGATCGGCTTTTACCTTGGTCACCGCGCCGGTTGGAGTACCTTCTTGAAGATATTGGCAAGGATGCCGGGTTGTCCAAGCATCTTTCTTTCGACATGTGCCGTTGGACCTGTGCTTTGCAGGATTACCTTAGCAACGTTGAACCGGAAAAAATCCGCCAAAAGCTGGGCATCTCGAAAATACAATGGCGCGAGATCCATATAAAATTGCGAAAATTGGCGGGAGGAGAGTAGAGCGGAAGCTAAGGCATAAAAAGACCCCGGAACTTTTATGTTCCGGGGAGTTTTTTGATTGCCATGTGCAAGATATGTTTGGTTTTTTCGGTGATGCGGAAGGGATGGGCAATCCGATATCCCACCACCCAGATGATCTTTTCTCCCCCACAGACCAGTGGCCAATGCAGGCGGGCACGCCTAGGGATTTTAGCACTGATATAGAAATCTTTTACTTTGATAACTTGTCCACCCATTCCCAGGGGGAAGAACACATCCCCAGAGTGATAAGGCCGGATGACCAAGCTGTCAACTGGCAACTGGTCAGCATCCAACCAGACTGACCAATTGTCAGTGTTTCGGTTCCAATTATCAGGGGTCAGGGTGCAGTATTCGGCGGTCAATATCCAACCATTCCCCAACTCCAAGCCCGGACCTCGGGCCGCCGATAACGAATCGCTGATTGCAGACGATTGTTCCACTTGCGGCCATTGTGTAAAAGAATAATTCGTTTCATACGCAGCCAGGATGATTTTCGCGTTTTCCGCAAACAAATAAAGGCCATTAACAAAATCGATTTGCTTGCCTGCCGGCTTTTCGGCGAAGGCGGCTGCCCGCTCCAACGCGGCGAATCCGAAATCGCGGCTATTTGGTCGAAGGAACTCGGCAGACCGGCGAATCAGGTTCCGCCGCATGCCGGAGGAGAGTCCGGCCAGCTTGGGTTGGTCAAACGCCACCCAATCCTTCCCCGTCCCGACAACGACATCATTCCAGGCATTTTCCAGTATCTCCTGCAAAGCTGCATAGTCACCCTGCAAGGCTTTTGCGGTGTGCAATAGAGATTGTTTAATGTGAGGGTTATATTTTTCCAGTTCAGGGATGAGTGCATGCCGCAGCCTGTTGCGAAAGTAAACCTGATCGGCGTTGGATGCATCATAGTGCGGCTCCAGAGAATGCTCACGGCAGTAGGTCTCAATATCGGTACGCCAGAGTGAGAGCAGAGGGCGGACGAGATGAATTTGCGGGTCGAAGACCGGCAGGAGGGTACGATATTCCATCCCTTTAAGGCCAGACAATCCGCTCCCGCGTAAAAAATGCATCAGGACAGTCTCGACCTGGTCGTCAGCGGTGTGACCAACGGCCACGGCTTGTGCGGCGTACTTCCTGGCCGAATCGAACAGGAATTGGTAGCGTAGCATCCGAGCGGCTTCTTCGAGCGAGAGTGCCTGTGCATCGGCATAGGCGCGCACGTCCGCTGAATTGGTGATGAAAGACAGGCCGAGGCCGCGCGCCCGCGCGGAGACAGAGGCAGCTTCTTGATTGGCTTCAGGGCGCATTTGATGGTTGAAATGCGCCACAATGACCTGATAGCCGGCCGACTGGAGAATATCCAACAGGCAAAGGCTATCCGGTCCGCCCGAGACACCCGCGAGGATCGGCTTTGCCAGGTCGAGTCTGCATTGATTCAGAAGGATTGATTCAAGCATCAGGCCTCGGCTCTAATCACGTAATCTGTCTTTTTCTGCCCGACCAGCCCGGCGATGAGATGGTACAAAGCAAAGAGTTCGAGGGCGAATGGCAGATAACCCCCGTAGCCCAATATCGGCATCTCAAAGATATGCAGCCAATTGCCCCAAGGGACGGCATAGACCCACTTTGGGTAGGAGAGGTAGTTCCACATCTCCCAGAAAAAGGCAGTCAGGAGTACACCCAGCCAAAGTGAAACCACCGGGCGCCAGTTGCCGTTCTTGGTCCACTCCGCCAACGAACGGTGACCAAGCCAGATGTTTATTGGCTCCAAGATGAAATATAAGGAAACCCAGACGAAGGGGAAGAAAATCTTTGGCCAAACCACCATCAAAGCCAGCATCGCCCAGCCTGCCATGAAAAAAATGAGCGAAGTTGCTTTTGTCGGCCGGATGATTGGACCCCTGACTGGTTTCTTTATGAAGCTGCGCATCAACTCGGTACTACCAAATACTGCCGGGATGACGGTGGTGAAATTGAGCGTAGCCCAGACCCAGAACATGAATAACGAGAAGGATTCGGCGCCGATGTAATGCCAGTTATTTAACCGCCAGTTGGCCAATTCGAACAACCACCAGACCGGCGAGGAGGCCACGAACAGGCCGATATATTTCTTCCAATTGCGTTCCAACAGCGAGGTGCCGGTACGCCAGAGAACCAGGCCATCAATTGTCAGGCAGTATCCCAGCCAGAGCGGGAAAAAGGCCCACTGGGTACGCAGACCACTCAGACCCCAGTTGAGTGCCCAGAAGAGGACCACCAGCCCCAGTCCAAACCAGCCATGGAGAGGAAACTTTCCTACGGGTTTGTTCATGGCCCAATTAAACCACAAAGTCCCCCGTTAAAGCGATCACCAGGCACAAGGCCTGGTGATCTAAGGGGAGGGGACACCACCGTTTTTGGCCAGCATGGGGGGGACACGCTGACCTTCGATGGTAGACACCTGTTGTTATACCAGTAAAAGGAGACAGATGTCTTGTATATATATTACACCGTCTTTATCTTAATTGTATTAATTTTAGATTAGAAGTCTGACACGGTTGCCGCCATCGGTCAGTTCGTATGCAGGATAAGTTTTCCGTCGGGAGTTTGTTCGAGGCGGAGCTTTTTTAGCGGTGCGGCGGCGGGGCCCTGTACCGGGTAACCGTTACTGTTAAAGCGTGATCCATGACAGGGGCAGGCGAATCCATCAGGTTGAACCTTGACAGTACAGCCGAGGTGTGTGCAGATCAAACTCAAGGCTGTGAACCCGTTGTCGCCACGGATGAGGACTGCAGGAACTTCGGGTATGGTTGTCATTGAGTCGAGATGATAATTTCCTGCCAACCCAAGGTCGAACTCGGTCGGTTGGGGCGGTTCGGTCTTGTAACTCAGGAAGCGGATCAGACCTGCCAGCCCCAGCAGCCCGCCAAATGCCAAGAGACTGTCAAGAGTCAGTTTTAGAAAGTCGCGTCTATGGATAGATGGTTTCTCCATATAGAATGCCAGCTCTTTTCCATAAAAAGAGAATTTTTGATGTCTTTTTCTTATCCGGGCGCCGGAAGGATCGCCCAGAAGGTCAGACCGATGAGGAGCAGTGTGAGGATGACGATAAGAATTTGTACCAAGCGCCCTCCCCTCGGAAACCAACGGCCCAATTCGGAGTTTGCCGGATTCGGGAAGATATAAGGGATAAGAATCAAGATTGCCAGGATGATCAACGGGGTCAATACACCCAGGAGGAAAGGACTACCTAATTTGAGCAACTGTTGGATCCATAAAAAGAACCAGGGTGCGCGGGCGTTGGTAAGGTCAAGGGCAGTGCTGGTCAGGGGAGGCGTTACCGGGGCAGGCCAGAAAATGGACAGAAGAACCAAGACAATTGCGGCAATCGTCATCAGCAGCATCTCGCGGTGGACCAGTTCGAAACGGGAAATACGTTCATCGCTCTGCCGGAGCGCCGGAGGCGGAACAGCGATGCCGCCATCCCGGCGGATGCGGAAAACATGCCAGACAGCAGCGATGATCATAGCCAGCGTCAGGCCAAATGTGTGCCAGGAGTAAAAACGAATCAGGGCGGCAGAGCCGAGTTGTGCGCCGCCAATGGTGAACTCATACAATTGGTTTCCAATGCCTGGAATTGTTTTTATGAGATTCGTTCCAACCACCAGCGCCCAGCTTGTTCCCTGGTCCCAACGCAGGATATAGCCCGTGAAATCCAAGGCCAGTGTCAGCAACAGTAAAGCCAGGCCGAGCAAATAGTTGAAACGGCGCGGCTTTTTATACGCGCCAGTCAATGTGATGCGCAGTAAATGGATGAAAAGCACGAGAACCAGAGCTTGAGCACCCCAGAAATGCAGGTTGCGGATCAATCCGCCGAATGGGACAAAATGGGCAATGGTTTGTATCGAAATTGTTGCCTGATCTGTCTGGGGGACGTAAAAGAACATCTCCAGAATGCCCGTCACCAGAAGTACAAACGAGAGGAATATTGCCAATCCGCCGGTTCCGAGTGTATAACGCCAGCGGGCCTGCGGTGCAGGGATGGTGGGCGGGTGGAGGTGGTGAAGGAAATTCGGCCGTGGACGAGGCGGTGCGATGGCATCGCCGGAAAAAGCCAGGGCAGTTTTTCGCCTGGCAATTGTTTGCAGGATCATTACAAAAGCCACCAGCATTAACAACCCAACCAGGACAAGTTCTCCAGCAAAGTCGTTCTGGCTGGTGGCCACCAGGTGATGCACCGGAACGGCCGAGGCGTCTGTGGGATCGAGTACAACTCCCGGTGGTAGTGTCCCATTCATCTTGAGGAGGTAAGCAGTCACCTCCCAGGCCTTATCCGATGTGAGCGAGCCGGGGTTCCACCAGGGCATGGTAACGACGATGTAATTATAAAGGTCCTGGGCGGTCGTATAATTGGTCAGATTCCCGGGTCCGGTGACAGCAGGAGGCAAGTGATCGCGTGGGATGATAAACCCACCTGGAGGATGTTTGGCAACATGGCACCTGGAGGCCCAGCAATTCTGGTCCAAGCCGTAAACTGCCCGCCATTCATTTGTAAGGCCTTCCCCACGATCCCCGTGACAGGCCATGCAAACCCCCCAATAAAGCAAAGCACCCTGGTCAAGCTGGGTTGGATTCTGGGGGGAGGTCAAGGCAGGCCTGACCAACCGGGCTGCATTTGTTGCGGGTGTCGGGGGCACCAATGTGGGTGTTGGTTGCGGTGAAATGGATGTCCCAATTGCGCCGTATGCCCACCAACCAGTCAGAAGAAACATCCCGATCAGGCAAACAAAAAACAAGCCGCGCGCCAGGCCGGATTGGGAAAGGGGTGGTTTTGGAGGGTTGGATAAGGGGGTTTTCATTTGCTGCGGATCTACGATGAAGGCTTTACCTGTAAAGCAAGTGGGATTATATCAAACCTCTTGCACGCGGAAGCGGCGTCCATCAAATAGACGGCCCGGGAGGGAAGGCTCGAACCAAACAATGAATAAAAAGGAATGGGTAACGAGAAGCGAGATGGAGGAGAAAATGATAAAGGCTCTTCGGAGTACCCGAGGAGCCTTCTTGCGGGAGTTGAAATTCCGCGATCAGTCCATGTCGCCGTTCTTCACTTTTTACGTGAGCGGAGTGTGCGGTTCCTGGATGACATTTTCTGTAAGCAATGTCTTCGGTTCCTTGAGGAAGAAACTGATCACCAGACCGGCTGCCATTAACACAATCAGCGCAACCAACGAGAATGTCATCGAACCGGTTGGAGATTTGAAGCCATCCATCCCAAAGATAAAAATAATCCCGGAGATCTGTCCCATCAAGATGAGCAAGCCGTTCGAGGTACCTTCCGGCGTCGGGTAGGTAATTTCGGCTCCATACTGGAATCCGATCGGGCCCGCGCTAAGGAGGAAGAAGCCCATGACAAAGGCCGCAACGAGCAAGAGCCAATAACTTGTGGCATAAGCGATACCAGCCAGCCCCAGAGTGGCACCAACCAACGCCACCTTTATGAATGGTGTCCGCTTGCGAGAGTGGTCTGAAAGCGTTGGGATGACCAGGGCACCCAGAATGCCGCCAACGATCATCAACCCGCCGATAATACCTGCCTGCGTGCTGGAAATTCCATTCGGTTTTACAATATCCTCAATCCAGGTGGTGACCGCATTGAAAGTACCCAGGCCTATGAAGAAGATGACCAGGAGCAGGATAAACTGCTTTTGACGCAGCATTTGCTTGAAACCATCAAAGACAAGGGAACGCACTTCCATTCCTGGGGGACAGGGAGGGGTAGCCGGGCGTTCCCGTGTGAATACGACGAAGACCAGCGCGGCGACCACGGAAGCGATCCCATACGCGAGCAACATCCCGCCAATCTGGAAGTGGTTTGTCATGTAAGGAGTCAATGCCAGACCGAGGAATATGCCAAGGTATATAGCAAGCGATCCAAGGCCGGAGGCAGTGGCACGTTCACGCACTGGAAACCAGCGGGCTGCCACGGTGGTCACCGCGTTAAGAACGAAGGGTTGTCCAATGGCAGCCCCGATCTGGGCGATGAGCACAAGGTTATAATTTGACGCCCAGACACCGCGCAGCAAGCCGAAGACGGCGGTCAGGATTGCACCAATTCCCACACCCACCCGGATGCCATAGGTATCGATAACCCAGGAGGCCGGGATCGAGACGATGATGTAAACGATCATAAAACTCATGGACAGGAGGCCTATGCTCAGGTCCGGGACGCCATAAAATTTGGTTGCATCGCTGGTAATGGGGGCAAAAGTGATCCATAGTAATTGGGTGACAGCGACGATGAGCATGAACACGACCAGAACGATCCAGCGATAACCATAGACTTTGAAGTTGTCTTGTTTCATTGGGGCAGGCCTCCTGGCAAATTTAGGTAGGATGAATGGTTTTACAAACAATATCCTATCACCAAACCCCCGACCAGGAAAGAAGTTACTCCTTTTTACCAAATATTGTGTTCAGTGAGGTGCTTACCTGGACAAGTTCAATCAACCTTAACCCTGTCCTCAGGAACGGGATATGGCTTCTCTCCTTCAAAAAGTGGCAGCGTAATTCCGGCGATAACGGCCTCGACTCGATTCCTGCCACAAGCTTTGGCTTTATAGAGGCCCATATCTGCCCTTCTGATCAACGTTTCCGGCGTATCCCCTTTCTGGTAAGTCGTGACGCCAAAACTTGCGGTGACTTTGCCCACCGTTGTAAATTGGCACTGTTGCAAAGACTCTCGCAACCGTTCGGCCAGTTCAACGGCCTGTCCTCCGTCGGTACTGGTAGCCAGGCACAAGAACTCGTCACCACCCCAACGCCCGAAAGGATCGGAAGTACGGAGGCTTTGTCTTATCTGTTGGGCTACTTCCTGCAAGACTCTATCCCCCGCATTATGCCCGAAGGAATCATTAATATTTTTAAACCGGTCCAAGTCAAGCATTAATACGGAAAGTGGAAGGTGGTGCCTCGCGGCGCGGGTGACTTCCTCCTGCAGTAATTGGTTAAGCAAGCGGCGATTATCCACCTGTGTAAGCGAGTTGGTCATGGCCAGTTTTGACATGTCGTCAGCGATAACACGTTCCGAGATATACCGTTCCCTTAACCGAGCAACGAGGTATAGTACTGCAGTATAAAAGGCACTGGCAAAATAGACCTGCACCAGAAGGGTAATATTCGGGAAAGCCGAACCAACCAGCAGAAAATAAATGCAGGAAACCACCCCCATTGCCAGAGTTGCCAGGAAAAAGAGGGAGGAAAACAACAATGCCCGATCTATTCTCAGGATAAGAAAACTTAGGATATAGACAATAGGAAGCCAAAGTGTGAAATTCCCAGTGAAGGGATCTTTTGTGAGAGTGGTCTTTATGATGATCGAGGCAAATTCAACAAGGGCATAAACCAATACCAGGCCAAACACGGTCAATTCAAAAGTGCGCAAATGAATGCTGTGACGCCAGAGCAGGGCAACCATAACCAGAAACAGGATTGCAAGGAGCGGCAGGATAAACAAGCTTGAAACAGTCATATCGTTCTGCTTCAGTCCAATCCCCCAGACTACCAGAATGCTCAAGATACCGACAGGTGTTCCAATAAGATATACCTTACGCTTGGCAACTTCAATGGGATCGGCTTGCGGTTTCCCGCCATTCAGAACCTTATTGATAGTCATATGCTGATGAATATTATTTCCCTTCCCTATCATCGAAATTCACCTTTACATACCGTGTTTATCATTCTCGAGTTCTTCCAACTCCACCTTTATCCATATTCCAGTATACAACGAATTTCCTGCAAGCACAATATTTTTTCTCCAAATCAGGGAAAAGACATATCGTTTTTTTAATTTGTGAGGTTACTTTGTGAAAGACCTGTTCTCCACATCCAGCCACATCCCGGTCCCATCCGTCGAAACCTCGATCCAGCCATTCTGATCGGTGCGCAAGAGGGTGGTACCTGTTAATTCATCCAGAACGGACTGGTCAGGCAGGCCATCCGGGTCGCCTGCCGCTACAGAGAGGATGGCGACTTGAGGGTGCAAGGCTGCAATCCACTCCGGTGGGTTGACCTGGGCGAAGCCTGAATCGGCCAGGAGGAGTATCGTTACCGGGCCAATTTTCTTCCCATTGTCCAATTCTGCCAGCGAATCGAAGTCCATTCCGACCGGTAACAGGGCCCGGAAGCCATGCCATTCCACCAACAGCACAGACCCGTGCGGTGACACATTGCAGACCTCCAGCCTGGCACCCTGGCCCAGATCCAGCACGGCGCCGGTGTAGGCTTGCGTGACAGGGATGGCATTGGTGGTCAGCCAGAGGCCAACCTGCCCGGAAGAATAAGAGGCATCCATGTTGCCTGACCACAGGACTTTCCTGGCCGGGAACAGATCGAGATCGCGCGGTAGAGCGGCCAGCTGCTGCTCCTGCGGCGAAGCAATCACCAGCCAGTCCATATGGTGGTCGAAAGGCGAGAGTCGGCTTCCGAGGAGGTCGGCAAGCCTAGATGGGCTTTCCCCGCCGTTCACCAGGAGACTGCGTCCGCCGGGTGTCTGGATGAGAATGGCGTCCGCGGAACCCACGTCGAAGAAGGTCAGGTGCAGGAGTCCATCCGGGGTGAGGAAGAGGGCAGACCAGACCAGGAATATGGATATTCCCAGAGTGGCAAGAATAATGGTGGGGGCCAGTACAGTGCCCAGGCTATGTTTAAGACGCCGGCGGGTGAAGGTGATGGAGAGCAGAAGTGTATAAAACAGCACAACGAACAGGAAAGAGAATTCCCCCAGTACAATGACGCCATGCGGGAAATGGTTGAAGAATTCCACGGCACGGTCCGTATAAGCCGCGAACGGCCAGGCAATCCAACCGGCCAGCTTACCTAGCGGCAGATAAATAAAACTCAGCAGAAGGGCCAACCCGGCCAGGACTTCCACAGCCGGTTGGGCAGGCAGGATAAAGGGGTTGGCTACCACTGCAATCAGTGAAATGCGCCCGAACTGGTAGGCCATGATGGGGAGCGTGGCCAGTTGGGCGGCCAGTGTGAAAAGCACGAACTCGCCGACTGGCGTGCCTATTTTTCCGGCAGTCCCGGCTGGCAGCCAGCGGGACAGCAGCCCGGTGAACCAGTCCTGGAAGGGTTGGGCATAAAGGACAAGGCCAAGGGTAGCGGCAAAGGAGAGCTGGAAACCGACATCCCAAAGCACGTTCGGGTTAATAACGGCCATAAGCGCACCGGTGAAAGCAAGCGTATTCAAGCCGTTCTGACGGCGGCCGGTTTGACGGGCGAAAATTGCCAGTCCTGCCATGATAGCGGCACGCACCACGGAAGCAGTGGCCCCGACCAGGACCGTGTAGAGAAGGATTCCGGCAGTGGCTGCAATGGCGCCCTTGCGCGCTCCGAGCAGGCGGCTGAAGAGGGTGACAAACAGTCCGGCGAGGATGGCGATATTGAAACCGGAGATGGCAATGATGTGAGCTGTGCCGGTGTTCTGGTAAGCTTGCTGGAGGCTGGCGGGTATGCCGTTATCGTCACCGAGCAGGATGCCGGCTAAGAGTGAAGCCTCCGGTTCTGGGAAGATACGATAAACCCGGTCGACGGCATATGATTTGAAGGCATAAACCAGGCGCAGGACGGGGTTCCCGCCAGTGATGGGAAGAAGCGTGATTTCGGCGTCCGGCATGTAAGCAAGAATACCCTGGCGGGCCAGGTAATCCTGATAGGAAAAGTCCTCGCTGGAGGGGGGAGTCTGCAGGTGCCCGCGCAGGCGCACTACGTCCCCATACTGCCAGCCCCCGCCGGGGGCGACGCGTGCCAGGATCAACCCATGGACCGGCAGAGTTTCGTCCCCGGTATTTACACTGGTCACTTCCATACGAAGATTGGTGAAAGTATCACGAGCATCCGGCGGATCCGTCAGGGTGCCAGTCACCAATAATTCGTAATCCCGGTCGTTGTACCAGGCTATGTAATGAGATTCAACCGTGGGGATGGTGGACTGGTAACGTGCGGCGCCCAGAAAAAAAGCCGTCAGGGATAATAAAACCAGAAACAGGATTGGAAGGGGGAGATGGAAAACCTGCACCTGCCAGCGCGGCAGGAGCAGGCGGACCAGCAAGGCAACCAGCAGGGCGACACCTGCCAGGATGAGCCAGATCAGCGTAGATGCTCGCACCAGTTGTGTGAACAGGATACCGGCCAGGAAAGCCAGCGAAAGCCAGAAAAGCGGCAGGAATGCGGTTAGCTTATCAAAGGAATTTGGGCCGGGTTGGTCGGAGGTCTGCATGGGCTGCCCCGTAGGATGATTGTACAGGCTCGGGCGGGAAAGGACAAGGGTGCCCCGTAAAGAACACGGGACAAGCAAGAGGAATTAAAGTCACTTTTTTCCAATCTTCCATGGAACGAATAAGCGGCAGAAAGGACCAAGGATTGAAGGGCTTGAATTCTATGAGGCGAGGGTTTGGCAGACACAGGTGAATCCCTCTATAATGGTCCAGGAAGAGGCGCATGCGGGAGGAAAGAGCGGGATCCCCAATACCCAACCCCCAAATTACAGGGGGCAAGCGAACGTGTACAGGCGAACGAGGACAGGCAGGCGACATGGTTGTTTCAAATTGTCACAATATTAGAACATATGTGCGATTGTGTCAAGGGAGGCCGAAGCAGACCCCCCGAGTTCTACAAAAATCCGGAGATCCCGGGAGAGCCGGTGTGTGATCTCTGCTTTACACGCACCATTGACAATTTGTCCTAACGGCGTATAATCGCGGCCAATAGAACGAAAAACTTTGAAGAGGACGAGTACGCCTCATACGGCGGGCAGAGAACAGGATGCGATTGGTGGAAGTCCTGTACGCACGATGAAGCTGAATGGACCTCGGAGTTGCCGGGCGAAACAATCACCGGAAAACAAACCGATGAAAGGAATAGCTCAAGCCGGGATACTCCCGTTACAGGGTTAGGGTATAACTCCAGCAAATGACCTGTCGGAGCGTACCTGAAACGAGTGAGGCTGGCTTCCATCCCTGTGCATCATGACAGGGATTGTTTATTAAAAGTGGCCTAATTCGGGTGGCACCACGGACTACGCGTTCGTCCCGTTTACGGATGAATGCGTATTTTTATTTCCTCTTGCCCCGTCTCCCCACCGTTGAGAGAGGGGCAGGCAAAGGAGCGAGAAGATGAATGAAACAGTTCCATCCAACCCTCGGATTTTGACACGGACAAAGCGTCAGGCGGACACAAAGCCGGCGCGGGTGGAGGCGGCCTGTTTGCAGGAGCAATTCACCGGTCCGGTCCCGGAACGGAGAGAGCGCTCGCTGGCCGAGATTCTGACGGAACGCCAAGCCGAAACTGATCCAGGCAGCCCGTCCCCGGCATTCATTCCTTGAACTGAAGGTAATGACATGTACCCGATCGCCTTTCATCCACCCTGAAGGGGATTATTCGACCAATAAACCATCCTGGCAATGCGCCGAAACGGTACATTGTTGAAGTCCTTACTACTTTTTGTTCTCTATTCTCACTTTAATTTTCTAATCCAAAGGAGAAACAGCATGTCTGACCTTACCCGATTTATGCTCAATGAAAGCGACCTGCCCAAATTCTGGTACAACATAATGGCCGACAGCCCGGTACCGCAAACCCCCGTACTGAACCCGATGACCAAGGAACCAGTAACACCGGACTTCCTGTCCGTGCTCTTCCCGATGGAACTCATCATGCAGGAAGTCAGCACCGAGCGCTTCATACAAATCCCGGAGGAGGTGCGGGAAATCTACAAGCTCTACCGACCCACGCCGCTTGTACGGGCGCGCCGCCTGGAGAGGATGCTCGACACACCTGCCCACATCTATTTTAAGAATGAGGCTGTCTCACCGGTGGGCAGCCACAAGCCGAATACCGCCATAGCGCAGGCTTTTTACAACAAAGTCGCCGGGACAAAAGCCATGACCACCGAGACCGGAGCCGGACAGTGGGGTACTGCGCTGGCAATGGCCTGCAATTTCTTCAACATGGACCTGGAAGTCTACATGGTCAAGATTTCGTACAACCAGAAGCCCTACCGCCGCATCTACATGCAGACTTTCGGGGCGCAGGTCTTTGCCAGCCCATCCGACCGGACGGAATATGGGCGGAGCCTGCTTGCCAAAGATCCGGAAAACAACGGGTCCCTAGGGATAGCCATCTCGGAGGCGGTGGAAGTTGCCGCCAGCTCCGGTGGGAAAAAGAAGTACAGTCTCGGTTCGGTGCTTAACCATGTGCTGCTACACCAGACCGTGGTAGGCGAGGAGGCCCTCAAGCAGATGGACCTAGCCGGGGAGTACCCGCATGTGGTTATCGGCTGTGTGGGCGGAGGTTCGAACTTTGCCGGCATCGCCTATCCCTTCCTGCGCCAGAATCTGAAAGATGGGCAGCGCACCCGCCTGGTAGCGGTTGAGCCGACCGCAACCCCATCCATAACCAAGGGCGCGTATACCTTCGACTATGGCGATTCGGCCCAGATGGCCCCGATCGTCAAAATGTATACCCTTGGGCACACTTTCATGCCGGCCGGCATCCACGCGGGTGGATTACGCTACCATGGCATGGCTCCGAGTTTTTCGGCATTATGCCATGCCGGCTACATTGACGCCGTGGCTGTCCCGCAAATCGGGACCTTCCAGGCAGCGGTAATGTTCACCAAGGCCGAAGGAATCATCCCGGCGCCCGAATCAGCCCACGCCATCCGCGTGGCAATTGATGAGGCCCTGGACGCCAAGGCCAAAGGGGAGAAACGCGTCATCCTTTTCAATCTGTCAGGCCACGGGCATTTTGATATGATGGCTTACCAGGCCTACCTGAACGGTGAACTACAAGATTACGAGTATCCAGCCGAAGCAGTGCAGGAAGCCATGCAGCACCTGCCGAAGGTGGAGTTGGCGGCTGCCTGACCGAAGAGGAGCGCCATACCAATACTGAACGGCGAATCCTGAATATAGGGGGATGCCGGAAATGACTACAGGTCTCCTGTAATCTGGAGACCTGTAGTTGTTACTGTCGAATAACGTCCCGTAGGTTTGGACCGGGATTTTCATTTATATGTAAAAACCTTAGGGAGGATTTATGAAAAGAAGTTATGCCATTTGCGGCGTCGGAACGCCAAGCTGGGCCAACACGCCAGCCACACCGCCGCCTGGCACCCTGGCAGCCTCAAGCCGGGAGATCTTGCCGTTCTTTAAAGTGATGGTGATGGATTCCCTCGGCAGGGAAACATACTTGCCGGAGGCAGGAAACTTCGGGAAACCCGGCATGGGCAAACTCAGCTCGCCTGTTTGCGTCCCGGTGATCTGGAACTTGGCGGTCACCTGTTCGCCGCCCAGCTTGAAGTCGGTTGCGTTGAATTTCCAATCGGGCATGGCTTTCACGAGGGCGGTCTGCAAGCCGATGAATTCGCGCTTTCCGACCGGTTCAGCGACAGGCCCGGCGAAGACCATGTCATCTGTTAATATATCCGCGAGCCTTCCGGGCTGCCCCATTTCCATCCCGGCCAATCCAGATTTGATCATATCTATTGCGTTCATTGAGTAAACTCCTTTGGAAACCAATAAATGGAGATAGAGGATTCCATCTCTGGGGCCATTGTATCACTAAATTGGACAAATATTGTCTTATTATTTGTGGCTGTGTGGGAATTGCCGTAGTTAAGAAGCAATCAGGAAATTGTCAGGGTTTTAAGGCTATAAAGCGTTCGACAATGGCGGGGTCGAATTGCTTGCCGCTCTGGTCTTTCAGATATTGGAGGGCCTGTTCTTTCGTCCAAGCCTTACGATAGGGCCGGTCGGAAAGCAGGGCATCCCAGACATCCACCACGGAGAAAATGCGGGCCGAGAGTGGGATGGCCTCTCCGCGCAGCCCGGAGGGATAGCCTTCCCCATTCCACCTTTCATGGTGATAGGCTGGAACTACCAGGGCCGGTTGAAGAAACGATATCGCGGAAAGCATATCATACGCAATCTTGGGGTGTGTCTTCATCTCGGTCCATTCCTCCTCGTCCAAGGAGGTTCTTTTTGACAGGATGGCATCCGGGATGGCCATCTTGCCGATATCATGCAACAAGGCGCCCCGGTAAATGTATTCCAGCTCCTCCCCGCGCAATCCACAGGCGCGTGCCAGGCGCAAGGTCAGCTGGGTAACTCTCTGGGAATGTCCCTCGGTTTCCTTATCCCGTATTTCCAGGGCGTGCGACCAGCCTTCCAGGGTGCTGTCATAGGCCTTACGCAATTCGGACTGACGGTCCCGCTCGATCCGATCACGGTTCCCGATGGAGATGATCAGAAGTGTCACTGAGATCAGACCGACAGCCAGGGGAGCGATAATATCCAGAAATCCATGAACCGATTTTGGAGCCAGTGCCGGCAGCAGCAGAATGATCAAATTGGTCCCATATCCGAACACAGCCATCCAGAAGGCAGACAGGAAAATACTGGCAAGGATGTAACCGAGCAGCAGGAAGGACAACATCACCAGCATGTTCAAAGAAGTCCCACTAATAATTTTTTCGAATACGGCAAGAGGAAACATGACCAACAGAATGAAGACCGCCAGGCTGGTAAAACGGGTACGACTGAGAATGTAAGCAATCACCAGGAGCCCATATCCGACCAGGTCGGCAAGCGGGAACCGGTAACCCGGAACGGTCAGCAAGTTAACAAGATTGACCGACAGAAATAGCAGAAACAGGCAAAACAGGAAAAATGACGCCAAGCGTGCTTTGCGTTGCCGGACAGGGTTTTGGATTTTTGGAGGTGGTTCGAAGAGCCAATGTGTCAGGATATCCCGGATCCTAATCAAGCCGCTCATCCAGGCAGGATGGTCCAATGGGAAAAGATCCATGCTTGCACGCTCCATTCGCCTTCTAAGCCCCTTGTGAAGACCCGTTGGTCCGCCACGATTTGGGGATATGTATAAAGTATAAAGATTTCAACGGAATAGTCAAGTGGAAAACGAACACCAAATAAAGAACATTTGTGCTTTCTTGCCCGTGTGGTAGAATCAATCCCTATGGAAACTGAAAGAGGAAAATTGCCCCCTCCCCCTGGATTGATCTCTTCCCTGATACGGGGCTTCGATTCTGTTGCCAATCACGTGCTGGTCATCCTGCCGCCGGTGCTGCTCGACCTGTTTCTTTGGCTCGGTCCACACCTGCGCTTGAAAAGTTTTTTTCAGCCATTCATAGAACAGTTACCTGCGCTGGCAAAGGCGTTTCCATCCAATTTTCCGGATGTGGCTTTGATCCAGCAGACCTGGACAAGTGTGATCAACCAGTTCAACCTGTTCATCATCCTGCGCACCTTTCCGCTCGGCGCGACGAGCCTGTTGAGTCTTGAGATGCCCGGGCAAACCCCTCTGGGGAGCCCGGCAAACCTGGATGCCGGTTCATTCCTCGGGATCTTTAGCTGGATTGTTCTCCTGGTCCTTCTTGGCTGGTTGATCGGCGCAATCTACTACTTCTGGATCTCAGGCGTGACGCTTAAACCGGAGAAACGCTCGCTTTGGAAATCCATAAAACAAGCGATACTCCTTTCGGTCGTCTGGTTGGGCTTACTCTTCGTTTTGGGATTGCCGGCCTTCCTGCTAGTATCCATGATCACATACTTCAGTCCGATCCTGGGACAGATCATGTTTTTTATTGGAGCTTTGTTGTTGATATGGTTGGTGATGCCGGTCTTTTTCTCTGTGCATGGCATTTTCACTCTGCAAATAGATGCTTTTCGCTCCATCCTGGGCGGCCTGCGCATGGTGCGGTTCACCCTGCCCAATACCGGCTTGTTTTTACTGGTATTCGTGGTCATTAACACGGGGATGGACTTTTTATGGAATACCCCTTCGCAAAATTCATGGTGGATGCTGGTGGGCATTGCCGGGCACGCCTTCGTCTCAACGGCCTTGCTGGCGGCCAGCTTCATATATTATCGTGATACCAACGCCTGGCTGACGGTCGTCTTCGAGCAGCTCCAAAAACGGACGACTTCGGCAAAGGTGAACTAGAGGAAATTATGGCTACCAACGGAAGTTATAACGCAAAAGATATCCAAGTCCTGGAAGGACTGGAAGCCGTCAGGCGCCGCCCGGGCATGTATGTGGGTGGTACGGACATCAAAGCCCTGCATCATCTTGTTTACGAAGTGGTAGACAACTCGATTGACGAGGCGCTGGCCGGGGTGTGCACACGCATCGAAGTAGTCATCCACCCCGATTCGTCCGTCACTGTAATCGACAACGGGCGCGGCATCCCGGTGGACATGCACCCAACCGAGAAGAAATCCGCGCTGGAAGTGGTCATGACCAAGCTGCACGCAGGGGGAAAATTTGGCGGCGGCGGTTACAAGGTCTCGGGCGGGTTGCACGGGGTGGGCGTCTCGGCTGTGAATGCGCTTTCCGAGTGGTGCGAGGTGGAGGTCAAGCGAGACGGCCAGATCCACTTCCAGCGGTTCGTGCGCGGCCGCCCACAGGAACCGGTCAAGGTGATCGGAAAGTTAAAAAAGCCCGGAGATACCGGCACCAAGACCACCTTCAAGTATGACCCATTGATCTTCACCGAAGCACTTGAATACCGCTTTGATACGCTCGTCCAGCGTTTCCGTGAGATGGCCTTCGTTACCCGCGGCACCACCATTTACTTCCTGGATGAGCGCAGCAACCGTGAACTGACATTCTACTTCGAGGGCGGGATCACCTCCTTCGTGCGCTACCTGGACCGCAATCGTGAGATCCTGCACCCAGTGGTCTATGTCGAAAAGGAGATAGAAGGCATAGGAATCGAATGTGCCGTGCAGTACACAGACGCCTATACCGAGTCGGTCTATTCCTTTGCCAATACCATCAACACAGTGGATGGCGGTACGCATCTCACCGGTATGCGCTCGGCCCTGACGCGCGTGGTCAACGACTATGCCCGCAAAAGTGGGCTGCTCAAGGAAGCCGACCCGAACTTCTCCGGCGACGATACGCGTGAGGGCCTGACAGCCATTATCAGCATCAAGCACCCTGATCCGCAGTTCGAGAGCCAGACCAAAGTGAAGTTGATGAACCCCGAAGTGCAGACCTATGTCACACAGGTGTTGGGCGAGGCCTTTGGGACCTTCCTGGAGGAGAACCCACAAGCCGCCAAGGCCATCATTGCCAAGTGTCTCACTTCGGCGCGCGCACGCGATGCCGCCCGCAAGGCGCGCGACCTGGTCATCCGCAAATCCGCGCTGGAGAGTCTGACCCTGCCAGGGAAACTGGCAGACTGCTCCGGGCGGGACGCCACCAAGACTGAACTGTATATCGTGGAAGGCGACTCGGCTGGCGGCTCGGCCAAGCAGGGGCGCGACCGGCACTTCCAAGCCATCCTGCCCCTACGCGGCAAGATCTTGAATACCGAGCGGGCGCGGCTGGATAAGATCCTGGGGAACAACGAAGTGCGGGCGCTCATCTCGGCCCTGGGCACCGGCGTCGGGGACAACTTTGACCTGGAAGGCCTGCGTTATGGGCGCATCATCATCATGACGGATGCGGATGTGGACGGCAGTCATATCCGCACGCTGCTGCTGACCTTTTTCTTCCGCTACATGCCCACTCTGATCGACGACGGGCATCTCTACATCGCCCAGCCGCCGCTCTACCGCCTGGCGTACAAGAACCAGGTCCATTATGCTTATAACGATGCCGACAAGGACAAGTTGCTTAAGAGCCTGGGCGTCAGTCCCGACAAAGTGAGCCTGAGTCGCTATAAAGGGCTGGGCGAAATGAACCCGCAACAGCTTTGGGAGACAACCATGAACCCGGTCAACCGGACCCTGCTGCTGGTGACGGTGGATGATGCTGCCGAAGCCGATCGCACCTTCGATATGCTGATGGGCGACGCGGTGGACCCCCGCAAGCGCTTCATCCAGACACATGCCAAGGCGGTCAGGAATTTGGATATTTAAATAATGCCAGATGGATCCTGAAATCTGTCTCTCATTGGAAGAAAAATGGCTACCCGTTATTTATAGGCAGCCATTTAATTAAGAAGTTACTGCTTGCCGAAATTACAGCGTATAGGCCTTTTCTCCGAATTCCCCTTCGTCCAGACCTTTGGCTTCAACTTCGTCGGGGACACGCACAGGCATGAAGTGATTCTGGATCTTCAGAATCAACCAAGTGACCCCGAATGCATAAACGATGGCGATCAAAACTGCCAGGACCTGGACGCCAAACTGGCGCACGTTGCCCTCGATTAATCCGCTCACACCGTTGACAGCGCTCGCCGCGAATACACCTACCAGGATCGTCCCCAAAGCTCCGCCCACGCCATGGCACGCCCACACATCCAGCGCATCATCCCAGCCCCACCTCGCACGCAATTGGATGGCACCGTAGCATACGAAAGCCGTGATGATGCCGATGACTGCGGCTGCCCATGGCTGCACATATCCAGCCGCTGGGGTGATGGCCACGAGTCCCGCCACCGCGCCTGTCATGGCCCCGGTGATACTTGGTCTGCCTTCATGGATCCAGGAAATGAACAACCAGACGATCATTGCCACCGAGGCCGAGATATCGGTGGTCACAAAGGCGTTGGCTGCCAGACCACTCGCTGACAAAGCGCTGCCGCCATTGAAACCAAACCACCCGAACCAGAGCAGGCCGGCACCCAATGCGACATAAGTGATATTATGTGGGCCCGTTTTTTCACCGGGCTGTATTTTTCGTTTCCCAACGATAAAGACCGAGGCCAAAGCGGCAAACCCGGCGCTCATGTGGACGACAATACCGCCGGCGAAATCCACGACGCCCAATTTTGCCAGGAAACCACCTCCCCAGGTCCAGTGAGCCAGAGGCAGGTAAACAAGAATGCTCCAGAAAACCAGGAAAATAAGATAACTTTTAAAAGTCACCCGATCCGCGAACGCGCCTGTAATCAAAGCCGGCGTAATAACTGCAAACATCTCCTGGAAAACGAAATAAGCTAGAAACGGAATCTTCTGCTGGACTCCGGCAACCACCCCGGGAGTAAACCCGACGCCATTCAATCCAAAATATTGCAAATTACCGATGATGCCCCCCAGCGATTTTCCGAAGGCCAGACTGAAACCACCAAATACCCAGATGGCCGTGACGATACCCATCGAGACGAAACTTTGCATCATGATGGATAGCACATTCTTGCGCCGGACCAGGCCACCATAAAAGAAGGCCAGCCCGGGGGTCATGATAAATACCAGGGCTGCGCTGATCAGTACCAGGGCAGTTGAAGCTGGATCGATGGTTTGCATCTTTTTCTCCTTATCATAGTACAGACTTGTGGCCTCATTCTACGTTTGTGAATTAAAGAACGCATCTTTCAATTGTTGTATCCTTCCTACCTGATTTCCAGTATCTCCGGCTACCCTGTTTGTCACCTATGTGCTAAGATGTCTTCCATGAAGATAAAAGTATTACTGGCCGAGGATCATAAAATCGTCCGGGAGGGAACACGCCAGCTTCTGGAACAGGCCCCGGACATGCACATTGTCGGGGAAGCGGCGGATGGCGTGGAGGCAATCCGACTGGCGGCTGAGCTGCACCCGGATGTAGTCGTGATAGATGTACGCATGCCAAAGTTGAATGGGATCGAGACGACTCATGCGATCACTGCACGTTTCCCTGAGATGCGCATTTTGATTCTTTCCGCTTACGACGACGACAGTTACGTGTTCCCACTTTTGGAAGCCGGGGCCAGCGGATACCTGCTCAAGACCGCAAGCGGGACGGAACTGGCTGATGCGATCCGCCGGGTGGTTGGCGGGGAAATTGTCCTTTCGCCGCGTATTACTGCAAAGCTAGTAGGTCACCTGGGCAAGCGAGGTGTCTACCGGACGGCAGAGATGCGGGAGGGTTTGACCGAGCGCGAAATGGAAGTCCTGCGGGCGACTGCCTATGGACAACCAAATAAAACCATCGCCGGCAACCTGGCCATCAGCCCTCAGACCGTTCAGGTTCATTTACGCAATATTTTTTCCAAGCTGGGAGTGAACAATCGGTCCGAAGCAGTGGCTTACGCCATACGCCATGGCCTGATCAGCCTCGAGGAAAACGATGAGTGAAATTCCAGATGAACCCGCCAGCCGAATTGAAGGGAGTGGCAGTCCGGTTCGAGTCGCCACACTGCGTGCTCAATTGGTCTGGGCTTCTCTTTTTCCACTGGCTACGTTTGTCCTATTATCAGTATTGGCGGCCACGGTTGCATTCCGCCAGTTGACCCTCACTCTGGCGTTGCAACGAAATACCGCCAGAGTGCAGGCAGCGGCCGTTGAGCTTGCGTCGGCGGCTTCCCCTACACAGAATTCAATTGAAGCGGACTTTCCTGACACAGACCTGCGCCTGTTCCTGATCGATCAAAACGGTAAGATCATAGCCAACTCCGGACCGGGGGGCGGCCAGCTTGCATTGGACAACCAGGAGCTCGTAGACTTCATCCAAGGCCAAAAGCCGGCCAGTCATTTGACCCAAATCTATCCCAAAGGAGATGAAATCATTGCTTCGTATGCCCGGCTTCCAGACAGCCCCATTGGCCTAATCATGGAAGAGCCATTGAGCACGGTCATGGCTCCGGCATTTTATTACCAATTGATTCTGATCGGATTGCTGGTCCTCGGGACAATCTTTTCCCTGTACATGCTTTCTTTGAGCACCGGCCGGGTGACCAGCGCCATAGCAAAATTGGCAGACAATGCCACCCGTGCTATTCCCGGCAGCCTCTTTCACCCAATGGCCGAGCAGGGTCCGCATGAACTACGTCTTTTGATCAAAGCTTTCAACCAGATGGTCGTCCAGCTTGCCGAACAACAGGGCAGTCTGCGCCAGTATGCGCATAAAGCCCTACTCAGCCAGGAGGAGGAACGCCAGCGACTTTCGCATGAGCTTCACGACGGAACCATGCAGGATCTGGTTGGATTGGTGCAGCGCGTCGAGCTTTGCCGGTCTGAGATCGACCAAAACCCGCTCCTGGCCCGCCGTCGTCTGGACGAACTGCAAGGCTTACTTGAGCAGACTCTGGGGGATGTACGCCGGATCAGCAATGCTTTGCGACCCTCCATTTTGGAAGATTTGGGCCTTCCGGCAGCCTTGCAGGTGCTATGCAAGGACCTGCAACAACAAATACCGTCCATCCATTGCCAATGCAATGTGACCGGTGTGGAACGGCGACTGTCTCCCGATCTCGAGCTGGCGGTCTTTCGCGTGGTTCAGGAAGCCCTTGGAAATATCCGCAAGCATGTCCGTTCGGCCACACATGTGGAGGTGCAGATGGAATTTTACGAGGCCGAGGTCCGAGCAGTGGTACACAATGACGGTCCTGCATTTCCCAGGCCGGATGTCCACTCCCTGGTTCGCAATGGTCACCTGGGTCTGGCAGGCATGTACGAACGCGCCCGCCTCTTCCATGGTGAATTAGATATTTCCTCCGATGCGGCGAAGGGGACGACTGTCAGGCTGCGCCTGCCTTGTCCACCCGAATACGTGGTGGAGGCGGGAAACGTGGCAATGTGAGCATTACGACCTTTTGTTGTAGGAGCATTTGCAGGGACAGCCAACCCTTATGCATGGTTTCCTGAGCAGGGATAAGGTGGAAAAAAGTGTTGACCGCGAATGTGTAGTGTATAATTACCGCCCAAAGTATTTTTGTTCTGCCAAGGTTGGCCGATTACCAGGCGTGCGAAATAGGTTTCCCCAGAAACCGGAGGCAGGGAAATGCCGGCACTCATGGACGTTCCTGAAAGTGATAAACCAAGTGGGGGCTTCCTCCGCACAAGGCCCACGTTCGGATTCATTGTCACCTGGGGATTAACCAATCCCTACAGCAGTCCAATGTGGTGGGGAGCAGTGCAAGCGGCCGAGGCACTAGACGTTAACCTGGTCGGGTTCGGTGACATCAATATCTATGATCTCCAGCGTAACCGCTCGCTTTATTGGCAGATACAACCATCCACAATAGATGGTTTGGTACTGGTGAATCCCACTCTGCCTCACCTGCTTCGTGAAGTGTTTGGCCCAGTGCCCGTTGTCAATATCGGTTTGTCGACGGAAGACGTCATCACCACAATCCTGGTAGACAACCACGAAGGCATGCGTGCGGCCGTGAGACATTTGATCGAAAACCATGGCCGCCGCCGGCTGGCCTTCATCAAGGGACCAGTTAATAATCCAGACTCGGAGGAGCGCTTCCGGGCGTATGTAGAGGAACTCCAAATCCACGGCCTGACAGTTGACCCTGATCTGCTCTTTCAACCATATGATTGGTCGCCGCCAGGTGGAAGGGAAGGGGTGCGGGTCTTACTGGATGAACGCAAGGTACAATTTGATGCATTGGTAGCAGCAAACGACAATATGGCCCTGGCTGCGCTGGCCGAACTGCAATTACGCGGTCTGCACGTACCCTACGATGTAGCGGTGAGTGGTTTTGATGATGCGATTGAATCGTCAACCAGTACACCGCCACTAACGACCGTACGACAGCCACTGCAAAAGATGGGTCAGTTGGCTCTGGAAGCGTTAGTGGCAAACCACCAGGGTAAAAGCGTGCCCCCAAGGTTGTTCCTGCCGACCACGCTGCTGCTGCGCCGTTCGTGCGGTTGCATGTCTGAAGCAGTGGTGCATGTAAATCAAGGTATGCAAATCGCCAAGCTGGAAGAAAAGGTTACCGATACAACGAGAATGGCACAGGCTGGCTCCCTGCTGGAGGCGCGGCGGGAGGTTTTATTGGGAGAGATGCAGCGCGCAATGGTGCTGCAAGATTCGCCAATGCTCTCGCAAATGGCGGGGGAATGGCTGGAAGCTCTGATAAGCAGTCTAGAAAAAGGGGATAACGGCGAAGCTTTTCTGACAGCGATTGATCTGACTTCGCGACGACTGATGGAGCGGCAGATATCGGTGGCCGAATTACAAGATGCGCTTTCAGCATTGCGGCGAGAGGGCTGGCGGGCATTGGCAGGGCACCCGGCCTGGCTGGCGCAAGCAGAGAATCTCTGGCACCGGGCACGCGTGTTCTTGAATGAGCTAACCCTCCAGCAACAAAATCAGAAGCGGATACAGTTGAGTGACCAAATGGCTGTGTTGCGCGCCATCAGCCAAACGATGGCGGTTACGTTTCATTTGGACGGCCTGATGGAGATCCTAGTACGCGACCTGAAGCAGTTGGGGATTGAGAGTTGTTATGTGGCCTTATACGAGGGCGTGAACCGACCGGCGGAATGGGCACGTATAATCCTGGCATGCGATGAAGGGCAAAAGTTAATTCTAAAGGGCAAGAAGCGTTATCCCATAGCCGAGATGATTCCAGCAAACCTGTGGGGCGAACAGCGGCGCACGTTGGTGCTTGAGGCGTTGGAGTTTCAAAGGGAAGAAATTGGATTTGTACTGTTTGAAGTAGGGCCTCACGATGGGGCGGTTTATGAAGCATTACGAAGCCAATTAGGCAGTTCCATCAAAGGGGCGGTATTGTTCGATGAGCGCGACCATTTGCTGACAAAAACGACACAATTGTATCGCCAGGCTGCCGCAGGACAGCGGATGGCTGAGGAAGCCAACCGGCTTAAAAGTCGCTTCCTTTCCATGGTCAGCCACGAGCTGCGCACGCCACTCAATCTGATTACCGGCCTGAGTGAGTTGACGCTGAAGGACATGGACAGCCAAAAACCGCTTAATTGTGAAAATTTGAATCTGATGCACATCACTGCTCAACACCTGGATGACCTGATCCGCGACGTCCTGGACCTGGCACGCGACGAGATGGGAGAGCTCAGGTTAGTGTGTGAACCTTTGGACCTGGCCAAGGTGCTCGAAGCGGTTGCGGTTGTGGGTGAACAACTTACGCGTGAGCATGGATTGGATTGGCACGCGCAAATACCCGCCGATTTGCCGCTGGTATGGGGTGATCCCACCCGGCTGCGGCAAGTGGTCTTGAACTTAATAAACAATGCCGTCAAATTCACCGAAAAAGGCGCGGTTAGTTTACTGGTGATTCCCAGCAAGGAATTGATCACCATAACAGTCAGCGATACCGGCCTGGGAATTCCGCCAGCTGAGCAAAGCGTCATCTTTGACGAATTTCGCCAGTCTGACCGGACCACTGCGCGGGGGTATGGTGGCCTGGGGCTGGGACTGGCGATATGTAAAAGGCTGGTGAAAATGCACGGCGGCGAAATTGCCGTCCGCTCCTCCGGTGTGGAGGGGGAGGGGGCGTTTTTCTTCTTTACTTTGCCCACATTGCAAGCGGTGTCATTGCGTGGGGAAGGAACTGACGCCGTTTGGATCATCACTTCACAACTTGAAAAAGCCCAGCCACTAAAACAATATCTTGACGGGCAAGGCTTTAAAGCTGAAATTCAATATTGGGATAAAGATGGACAGTGGCTGGCGCGCGCGGCGCAGACTCCCCCGGCTGCGATGGTTCTGGATGTTCAGAAGACCAGCCGGCGCAGCCTGGAAGCCATGCGCGCCCTCAGGGCTCACCCTGCCACCAGTGAAATTACCGTATTATTTTACACATTAAAAATGGAACAGGACAGCGGTGCCATGCTGGAATTGGATTATCTGACCAAGCCAATCGGCACAGCGGATCTGGCGAAAGCGCTTCAGCGCCTTGGATGTGTCGAAAGCAACGCGGCTACCGACGAGACGATTGTCAATTGCCAAACTATATTAATTGTGGATGACGACCCTGGCGTTTTAGATTTGCATGCCCAGATAGTGCGTGCAAAATTTCCTCAGCATCAGGTTCTATTGGCTTCCGGGGGTAAGGAAGCACTCCATCTTCTCCAAACTGGCCATCCCGACCTGGTTTTGTTGGATTTAATGATGCCCGAAATGGATGGATTTGGCGTGCTGGAGGCAATGCAAAAGATGGAAACTATGCGTCAGGTACCCGTGATTGTAATAAGCGCCAAAACCTTGACCGAAGAGGAAATGGCACGCCTCAACCGGAGTGTGGCGGTTGTTTTACGTAAAGGCATGTTTACCTCCACCGAAACATTGATGCACATTAAAGATACTCTCATGCACCGCCAAAAACTCAGCAGCGAGGCGCAGCGCATCACCCGCAAGGCGATGGCATATATTCATGAACATTACGCCGAACCAATCGGTCGCGAAGATGTTGCACGCCACACCGGCGTCAGCGAAGGGTATCTCTCGCGCTGTTTCACCCAGGAGACCGGCTTATCGCTTATCCATTATGTGGCTCGTTACCGAATTCAGCAGGCCAAGCAATTTCTGAATGCCAGTGCCATGTCCATTACCGAAATCGCCCTGGAGGTCGGTTTTTCCGACAGCAATTACTTCAGTCGCGCTTTCCGGCGGGAAGTGGGTATTTCACCTCTGGCATATCGGCGCATGCAATAAACGGCGGACTTGGTCACCGCCGTGCTAATGCCAGACACAATTTTCCATGCAGATTCAGAGATACATCCTCTATACTTTGTATGGAATAAATCTTGCCCTCACCCCTGATATTTTATGTCCTCGCACTTCTGGTAGGCAAACAAGGTATCCTTAAGATTGGTTGCAGGTTCCTGCACGAGGGCGTGGAGCAAGTATCCAATCAATTTTGGTCCTGATGAGTTAGGTTTTTTCACACGAAGGGAAGCTTCCCATGCCCGCCAATATTCAAGTTTTCCGAACAGCCAAGAGCACGAATGATCGATTGACCGAAAAAGATCCCTTGACTTTTCAAGCGGAAATATCCAATATTCCCTCCGTGTTGGTGGACTCAAGCCATCGCTTCCAAACCATTGAGGGGTTTGGGGGCGCTTTCACGGAAGCGGCGGCGGACACATTCTATAAGATGTCACCGGACAAGCGGGCGGAGGTTCTCCAGGCGTATTTTGACCCACATGACGGTAATGGCTACAACCTCTGCCGGACACATATCAACAGTTGTGATTTCTCGCTTGGCAATTATGCTTACACGGAGACACCGGGCGATGTGGAGCTCAAGCACTTTTCCATCGAGCGCGACCGACATCAATTAATCCCATTGATAAAGGAAGCTGTACGCGTCTCAGATTCGCCGTTGAAATTACTGGCCTCCCCATGGAGCCCACCAGCGTGGATGAAAACCAACGGTCAGATGAATCATGGGGGCAAACTAAAGCCTGAATACCGCGAAGCCTGGGCGCGCTACTACGTCCGATATGTGCAGGAATACGAACGGGAAGGCCTGCCCATCTGGGGATTAAGTGTGCAAAACGAGCCGCAGGCAGTGCAGATGTGGGATTTGTGTATTTACACTGGCGAAGAAGAGCGTGATTTCGTGCGTGATTATCTCGGTCCGACCTTGGAAAGAGCCGATCTATTGCACCGCGTCAAAATATTGATATGGGACCACAATCGCGATGCCTTGTATGAACGCGCAAAAGTGGTCTATGACGATCCACAGGCGGCACACTATGTTTGGGGAGCTGCCTTCCACTGGTATGTGGGAGATAACTTCGAAAATGTGCGGTTGACGCACGATGCCTACCCCGATAAGCAGTTATTGTTTACTGAGGGCTGCGTGGAAGGCGGGCCGGATTTTGACGGCTGGGAAATCGGCGAGCGCTATGGGCATTCGATGCTCCAGGACTTGAACCACTGGACAGTAGGCTGGATGGATTGGAACTTGTTGCTGGATCAACGCGGAGGCCCGAACCACAAAGGCAATTATTGCGGCGCTCCAGTGATGGCGGATGTTGGAAAAGGGACACTTTCTTATCACAGTTCGTACTATTACATTGGTCAGGTGACGCGCTTTGTACGCCCTGGCGCTCAACGCGTAATCAGCGCCTCCTCGCTCGACGAACTGGAAACAACGGCATTCGTAAACTTGGATGGGCAAATTGCAGTAGTGGTCTTGAACCGCAGCGAAAAATCCTTCAATTTTGCGCTCAAATTCAATGGGCTGGCCGCATTGGCTGAGAGCCCGGCGCATTCCATCAGCACTTTCCGCTTCCTGACCGGATAACCCCCAAGAGCCGCTTACAAGTTGTTGTTCCGGGGGATTATTTTCCATAATCCATTCCGCCTCTCATATACTTGAGAGGCTTTTTTGCCTGGCTGCGGAATAGCCTGGTTCAAGTGGCCGGAGGATCAGGCAAGGGATACAGGTTAATTTAAGAAGGGGGCAGGCAATTGTTTTCAGCAAGTCAATTTCACCCAAAAATTTATTACGAACGTGCTAGTTTTGGGCACAATTCTACATGCCCCTGCCAATATTAATCCTTAGAATAATATTGATTTATATTCATCCCAATAATGTCCATCCGGCTCAAACCATTCAAGTACGAGCACTTCCAGTTATAACGGGAGAAATGGCATGGCATCGAATTTGCTCGTCTGCTTTGAAAGGAGGTAATCCCTTTAAAACATCACTCGAATCCCACCAACTTGATCACTCACATACCCTGAATATATTTTGATGAGGAGAATGAAAAATGTTCAAGAGAATGACCCTACTTTTGTCTGTCTTGGTTATGTTGAGCATGCTCCTGACTTCCTGCGCCCCGGCCGCAACCCAAGCTCCTGCGACGGCTGCTCCTGCGACGGCTGCCCCTGCGACAGCTGCCCCGGCCACCGCTGCCCCTGCGACGGCTGCCCCGGCCACGGCTGCTCCCGCGGTCACCCCCACCCCAACGATGATTCCGACCGTTATGTCGGGCGGCGAGGGTTGCGCTGCAAATGCGCCCAAGGTTACCTGGTTCGTTGGCCTGGGTGGCGGTACTGATCCGGCTGTGATTCCCCAGGAAAAAGCCTGGGTGGACAAATACAACAAGTCCCAAACATATGCCTGCTTGATCTTGCAAGTTGTCCACAATCCAGAATCCTACGATGCGCTGCGCGCAATGATAGCAGCAGGCGACCCGCCTGATATCGTAGGTCCGGTAGGGAAACTGGGGCGCGAAAACTTCCGGGGCGGCTGGGCAGATATTACTCCTTTGGCCAAGGCAAACAACATCGATATATCCAACTACGATCCTGCCCTGTTGAACTTCCTCAAGGATAACGGCGTTCAGATCGGTCTGCCCTTCGCCCTCTTCCCCGGCGTGATTTTTTACAACAAGGCTCTGTTTGATGAAGCACAACTGCCTTATCCGCCGCATAAGATCGGCGACCTGTACCAGGGCAAGCCTTGGACATGGGACGCACTAACGGCGCTCGCCAAGAAATTGACCGTCGACAAAAACGGCAATGATGCCACCATGGCTGCCTTCGATAATAAGAACATCACCCAATTCGGGATGTGGATGGGCTTCACCGGCGGACGGCGCATGACGGCTCCCTTTGGCGGTGCAAGCCCCTTTGTGGGCACTGACTACACAACCGCTGTGATTCCGCAGCAGTGGAAAGATGAATGGACGTGGTACTACAACGGCATATGGGCGAAGGATGCCTTCATGCCAAATGCTGACTATGCCAATAGCGCTACGTTCGGGAATGGGAATCCATTCTCATCCGGAAACACAGCCATGACATGGACGCTGACCTGGTACACCTGCTGCTTTGACATGAAAAAGTTAAACTGGGATATGGCGGTCGTCCCGCCGGTCAATGGGACGCTCACGGCCGGCATTGACGGCGATACGTTCTCGATCCCTGCCGGCAGCAAGAACCAGACACTGGCCTTTAAAGTCATGAAGGACATGGTTTTGGATGCGGACCTTGGACCGATCTACGGCGGCATTCCAGGTAATCCCGCCCTTCGGCAGGCGTTCTTTGACACGGAGAAGGCGGCTGCTGGGAGCAACACGGTCGACTGGAGTGTTGCACTTGCCATGTTGCCGTACCCCGACATCCCGCACCATGAGGCATGGATGCCCAACATGTCCAAGTCGGAATCCGCAATTGATGCGTTCTATTCCAAGATGAGTTCAACTCCAGGCTTGGACCTGAACACGGAGTTTAACACGCTCCAAGATACATTAACTGGGCTCTTTAAGGCAGCACCAGCACAATAAAAGCGCGTAAAAAGTAATTTCCTGATTGATTCTCCTTGCGCCAGGGGGGTTCATCTGGCGCAAGGAGAATGTTTGAGAGGTACGCATGATCAAAGTTAATCGTACGTACGTGCAGGGTTCCTCGGTTAAGACTGGGCCGCGAACCAATCGTCTACGACGACGCCAATCGTTATCGGGCCTTGCTTTTTTATCTCCGTGGCTAATTGGTTTTCTAGCCTTTCAATTGCTTCCGATCCTGGCAACAATATTCCTTTCTTTTACGAATTACAATGGAAATGTAACTTTTAAGCTTGGCAATTTTAAATTTGTCGGGTTTGCAAATTATGTGCGGATAACAACCGATCCCAATTTGCTGCAAGCGCTCGGTGTAACACTTAAATTTGCGGCGATAGCCGTGCCGTTGGGTTTGATCGTGCCATTGTTTTTTGCCTTGCTGGTAAATTCCAAGCATTTAATCGGGCGGAATTTATTTCGTACGCTTTTTTATTTGCCATCCGTGATTCCAGTGGTGGCGGTTACCATGGTTTTTAACGGGGTGCTCAATGCACAATCCGGGTGGATTAATCAATTGCTTGCACTTATTCACATACCAGGACCGCGCTGGTTTACCGATCCAAATTGGTGTGTTCCGGCCTTAAATATCATCGCGTTGTGGGCGGTGGGTAATGCGATGATCATATTCCTGGCCGGGCTGCAGAATGTCCCGACGGAAATGTTGGAGGCGGCGACCATCGATGGTGCCAGTGGAGTTCAAAGGTTTTGGTATATCACCATCCCACTCATCTCGCCGGTGATTTTTTATAACCTTACGTTGGGTGTGATCAATGGATTCCAATATTTTATTCCGGCCATGCTCATAGGTGGCATCAATGGCAATCCAAATGGCGCCACCCTTACCTATAACCTGCAATTCTATCGTGAGGCATTCGTTTTTAGCGAGATGGGATACGCCTCGGTCATGGCCCTCATCTTGTTTGTGATCGTAATGATATGTACTACGGTCATGTTTACCTGGGGGCAGCGCCGGGTTTATTACGCCGGGGGCGAAAGATAAACAGGCATTCCGCGGAGATTGAAAGGTACAGGAGAAGAAACGAAATGGAAACTCAGCAAGCCATGCAGCCATTTGGCCACCCGCAAGGTTGGAAAAAATTACAGAACCTGGTGCGAAAACGAGCCCCGATGATCGGCGAGACATTATTGGGATTGTTCCTTCTGGTAATCTTCATTTTGCCGCTTGGGTACATGGTAAACACGGCCTTTAAATTGGATACGCAAACGACAGCACAGAATGCACCACTTTACCCTGCGGCTCCCGTGACGTTTTCCTATCAAGGCAAGGATTTACAGCTTTATAACGTTCCCATTAACGGTCATATGAAACGGCTTGCTTTATTGCATGGATACCGCGAAAACAGTCAATTTATTGATCCAGCAAATCCGGGTGCCGGTGTGATCGAATGGAAGGGACGTTACCGCGTTCTAACGCCGGTATATCGGTTTTCCTTATCCTGGGACAATATAAAGGGCGCGTGGGAACAGGTTAATTTCTTATTACTGTTCCGAAATACTCTCTTCCTGGCTTTCGTCTCCACGGTTGGCACATTGCTTTCCTGTGTTTTGGTGGCGTATGGTTTTTCCCGCTTCCCGATACCAGGAAAGAATATCCTATTTATTATTCTGATCTCCACGATTGTCCTGCCGCCCCAAGCCACCATTATTCCCCTATTCATCCTTTTTACCAAAATCCACTGGACGGGCACCTGGCTGCCCTTGCTGGTGCCGGCATTCTTCGCGAATGCATATGATGTTTTTCTGTTACGCCAATATTTGATGTCTGTACCCAAGGAGTTGGATGAGGCGGCCATGATCGATGGGGCCAGCCCGATGCGCATTCTGATTTCGGTCATTATTCCTCAAGCCCTTCCAGCAATCGTGGCTGTGACGCTCTTCCACTTTTTCTATGTTTGGAACGATTATTTTACACCCCTGGTATATCTGGTTGGAAAAGAGAACCTTTTCCCAATCTCGGTGGGGATTGGGGCCGTCTTCGGCACTTTTACCAGAACTCCGGGACTTTCGTTGGCGACCGCTACGATCGCAGTCGTGCTGCCTGCGATTATTTTCTTCCTGGCTCAACGCCAATTCACGCAAGGAATTGTGATGACGGGTGTAGAAAAATAAAGCTTTTCTCCTCCATGGAGGACCCCCTGTACCCGGTTTGCGCCTGATCATTTAGCCGCTTCGGGAAAGGGGGTCCTTCACATTATTTGGGCCCTTTGCAGGAGTGAGAAACCATATTTCATGCATTTGTACTTTTACCGAAGGAGAACGATGAATCCAGGAGAGCTAATCAATGCTAAACGTGAGGCATCCTCTGCGAACAGGCAGGCTGCTCACCCCGGCTGCCAGTGCTGGTAAAACAACTTCGTCCCGACCACGACGATGACCAGGCCGCTGAATAAAACCACCATATTCAAAGCCACCCAGGGCAGGTCAGCCCGCTTGATTGCGCGCCAGCGCAGCGATCCCATTTCGGCTAATAGCATGTCCAGGAAGTTGGCGGCCGGGAAGGCGGCGGTGAATAATCCCAAGGCGACGCCGGCTAGACCGTTCACATGGTCGTTGCCGGTCAATTCCGGCCGGAAATGCACCAGCAGGTTGAAAACCAGTGCCACGGCTAGCAGGATCCATAACACGGCAGGATGACGTTTGTGCAGGGTTTGATGCATTTTCTTCACCAGTTACCTATAAGTTGGTTGGGAATCTCTGTGAAATGAGGAAAGATACGGGGGTGTTTGGCGGCAAAGCCCGCCAAACACCCCCCATTACTTCCTCCCACGACAATTTCCAGAGAGCCCATAAGTATGTCTATGCCGAGGCGCCCGAGTAGCGTCGCAGCCCCAGCCGCCAGATCAAGCGCGCAACGACAGTGAGCAGGATCGCCACTCCGACCGCCCCAAGCAATGTCGATCCACCCAGGCGTCCGGTCAGGGCTTCGGCTGGGACGCTGGTTGCAAATGCCACCGGGACGATAAAGGTCAGGGCGAAGCGCAGCCAGCCCGGGTATAAGCTGACTGGCCAGCGCCCGGCCTGGTACATGCTCTGGAAGATCTCGAGCAGGTTCTCCACCCGCACCAACCAGAACGACAGGCTGGCCAGGATCAACCAGAAACTGTAGACGATCACTGCTCCGGCCAACAGCATGCCGATAAACCCGGCGGCCTGCCCAGCCCCGATGGTTTGCCCCAGTCGCACCAGGGCCGTCACCAGCACGCCCATACCCATCAACAGGTCGAGCAGGCTCCAGATGGCCACACGCTGGATGCTGACCAGCAATTGGGCATCCTCCGGCTTGGTCAGGGTGAAATCCAGGGTCCCATCCCGGACCGAGTCAATCAGAGCGGACATGCCCGGCTGGATCACCAGGCTGATGATCCCACCCACTAGGAAATATACTCCCACCAACGCCAGCATCTCGTTCGGACTCCAGCCACCCAGGTTGTTGGTATACGAGAAGATGACTGCCAAACCGGCCAGGGCGGTGCCCAGCTCGAGCAGGGATTGGAAGAGCTGCAGGAAAAAGTTTACCCGGTAGGCGGTCTCGTTGAGCACGCTGACCCGGAAAAAGACACCCAGCAGCCGGAGGGTATTCATGCTCCCACCGTCGAGTAGACACGCACACCTGCCTGCCAGACCAGGCGCACCAACGCCAGGCTTATGGTCAACCAGATGGCCTGAGCCACCAGACCTTCCAACGTCTGCAGTTGCGTTAGCCGGCCCAGCACCAGTTCCACCGGGAAGCCCAGCATCCATTGGAAGGGCAGAATGTCGGCCAGGATCTGGATCCAGTGCGGAAAAAGCGATAGCGGAGCGATCTGTCCGGCCAGGAAGAGCATGAGGATGAAATAGACCTGGTTGATGGCGTTCACCCGGGTGGTCCAGAAAGCCGCGAGTGCCAGGGTCCATTCCAGCAGAAAGCGCACCAGGAAGGCCAGGATCAAGGCAGGGATAAAGGCCAGGATGGCCCACGGGGTCAACGCGGCCGTCGGGCGGAAGATCAAGGCCAGGATGCCCGCCACGACCAACAGGATCGGCATGGTGACCAGCTTGGAAGACAGGTTGTCGGAAATATCCGAGTGTATCGGATGGACCGGTTTGAGCAGGGCAAATGAAAGCAAGCCCTGACGGACACGGTACTCATACTCGTACATGACCCAGGTATAAGTGACCTGGTTGACCAGCATCAGGGTCAGGTAATAAGCGGCAAAACCCTGGGCAGTATACCCGCCCACACTACCCCCACTTCCGTTGGAGACGGTCGACCAGACGATCAGATAAACCAGCGGTTCGAGTACCTGGGCGATCATCCAGATGAAAAGCGAGGCCCGGTACTGAACCATGGTTGCGAAGGTGGTCTTGAACTGCTGGGCGTACAGACGCAGCAGGCCGCGCAACTCCTCCAGGAAGGTCATGCCGTCTCCTGGGTGAAGACTTGGTCAATGACCTCCTCGATGGGTGGGTCCTCGACCAGCAAGTCGATCACCGGCAGGTCGGCCAGCAGGCGCTCGGTGACACGGGCGGTCCCGGCTTTGGGTACCCGCAGGGTGAAGCGTCCATCCTCGCAACTGAGCACCTCCCCGTAGCTGTGCAGATTGGCATGGCAATCCTCAAGCTGGACAACGATGGTCTTATGGGCTGTGAACTGCTGGACCAAGGCCGACAGGTCGCCGTCGAAGAGCAGCCGGCCGTGGTGGATGACGATGACGCGCTTGCAAAGGGCTTCCACATCCGCCATGTAATGGCTGGTCAGCAGGACGGTTGCTCCGGAGCGGTAGTTATATTCAGCGATGAAGGTGCGGATTCGGCGCTGCATGGTCACATCCAGGCCGATGGTGGGTTCGTCGAGGAAGACAACCTGGGGACGGTGCAACAGAGCTGCGGCGATCTCGCATTTCATTCGTTCCCCCAACGACAGGTTGCGGACGGGTTTCTTAAGCAATGGCCCCAGTTCGAGCAGCTCGGTCAGCTCGTCCAACGTGCGGCGGTAATCTGCCTTCGGCAGGCGATAGATGACCCGGTTCAGTTCAAACGAATTGGCCGCCGGGATGTCCCAGACCAGCTGGTTACGCTGGCCCATCACCAGGGTGATTTGTCGGAGGAAGGTGCGCTCGCGTTTCCAAGGGACATATCCAAGAACACGCCCTTCGCCACCGGTGGGGTGCAACAGCCCGGAGAGCATTTTCAGGGTGGTCGTCTTGCCGGCGCCGTTAGGCCCCAGGAATCCAACCACCTCGCCGGGAGCCAGATCGAAAGTCAGCCCATCCACGGCCTGGACCTCCTGCATCCGGCGGTGAAACAGGGACTGCAAGGCTGCACCCATCCCGGACTCGCGTTCCGGGACACGGTAGGTCTTACATAGTTCGTGGAGATGGACGGAGGGTTCAGTCATATTGAGGCAAGCCAGCCAACGTTTTCTAAATATGCCAGGTTATTATATGCGTAATCCCTAAGAAGGAGCTTAACGATCCGCCTGGCTCAGAGGGAATCGGTGCGTAATAAAAATTGTGGGAACACTCCGTTGTTTCACTTGCCCAACGACGAACGGCTGCGTGCCCGAGCCTTGAGGCTACTACACTGGGTAACCGCCCAAATACGAACGGCGCCGTGCTCAAGTTCAATGGGAACTCTACCCGGCGTGTCCTGCCAGGGACGAATGGGCGGCTTGCGCACAGGTCTCGATTGCAATGGCAGCCATTGCAGAACCATAGTCCAAGTCGATATTTCCCATGGTGTCCAGGCTGTCGTGATAGCCGGAGCGATTGATATCGTAATCCTCCATGAAGAGCACCACCGGTATCCCGACATCCGAAAAGATCTGCCCGTCCGTGTTGAAAAGGGAGCTGAGCGGGTCGTCTTTTGTCCGGATTTCTCCGAAGAGAGGCAGATGGGCGGCCATCTCCGGGACCTGGATCCCGTCCGGGCTGCGATGTCCGGGCCCGCAGTTCTTCCTTTCGAGACTTTCGTTCCATTGAGGGACTCCTGCATTCCAGGCCATGTTAGCCAGGTGAGCGTGCAGTGCCATTTGCAGAGACTGCGCGGTCCGCCCTGGAGAGATTTGAAAGATGTTCCTGTCATTATCCCGGTTGTGGGCGATCATATCCATCACAAAGACCCCAGCCAGGTGGGTCGCAGACAGGTCAATGGGTGGCACTCCATCCAGGTATAGCTTCAACTGATTTTCGATGAATGCCTGGCAAAAATGCCGCGCCCCCAGGCAGTCGGCCGGGAACTCTTCCCCGGTCAGATGCAGGAGCCAGATATCCTTTTCGAGGCGGCCTTCCCTGGCAAGTTTCAGATAAATGGGCGCGGCTTGCAGGAGCACTGCAGTGGCCGAGTAATTATCATCCGCACCGGCAGCCGAAGAACGCGCCCCGCTCCCGCCGCGAGATTTGTCGTAAACGTCTTCCATATATGCGGTGTCGTAATGATCCGCCAGGATAACGGCTTGAGAGCGGTCTTTCCCGGGGATCACGACCAAAATGTCGCGTTCATGCAGCTGATTTTCCTGGTTGCTTTTCCAGCCGCCGAAGAGCGGAAATGCAAAGTCTGTTTTCCACCGGAACGGGATTTCCCCGCAAAATGCCCGCCCATCCATGCCGGCCTGGTGGATCGATTCCCTATGGCGGAGCATTAGATAATCTCCCACCCGATCCAGGTCTCGGAGAGTGCAGGTAGCCTGGCTCTGAGTGGCGGGATCCTGGACACAATCTGCGTTGTCCTTGTTGCGATATATCCCCTGGGCAAGAGTTTTAATATCACTCCAGTAAGCCATCTCGAATTGACGCGTGGCGGTGTCGGAAAAGGTCAGCGGCTCGGGTAATTGCAATTCCCGCCCGGGTTCTTCCAACAGCGACTGGAGTGCAGTCTGCATTTGGCGGGCCTGGTTCTCGTTATTGGCGGATGCATTCAGCGTTGCGCGCCATTCGTCCAGGGTCAGTTCCTTGGAAATCCTCAAGAGATGGCGGGCAAAACTAGCCGGCAGGAGCCGTTCTCCCAGGGTGTGCCAGGCATCCAGCAGGGAGATCAGGTTGAGAGGCGTCTGGCGAAGGTAATGGTCATGTGGATTATGGAAATCGAACATTGCAGAAGAATAAAGAGAGCGCCTCTGCAAGCGGGGCCAGAGTTCGACCGGCGCATTCAGATCCCAGCTATCTTTTTGATAAGCAGTCAGCACCCCCAGGGGTGTATCCGGCAGCAGGCGTATTTCGCCAGATCCGGAAACATATGTGCAAATCGGAAGGTGCCAGTAGATCTCATATCGTCCCACCTGGGCAGCAGGAAAATGGAAGCGATACCCGAACAGCCCGCCTGTCAGAATGGCCGCTTCGGCTTTCTTCAATTCATCAACTGTTGCATTAGGTCCATCTAGGAACAATTCGAAATCCCTAGTCCACAACTGGCAGTTCCTAGCCATGGGTTTATCATACAGGCCCATGATACCCAAGTCAGTGCTGAAAAGCACTCTAGCCACCTTTTCGAGGCGCGGATTGAGCGCCAATTCATCATCGGAACGCCGGTTGCGATCCCAGCGGTGGGTGCGCGTATAGTCATGCAACAACAGTTCATTCTGGATCTCGGCAGGATCCACGTCCGGGTGGGGCTCGTGCAGCCAGCCACTTTGGGGGACCCGTATGCCCTCTGCACCGGCATGCCGGGGTACAAGACGAAGCAGGGGAATCTGACCTGCCAGCGGGAGCTCCTTTTGCAGACAGGCATAGGTCGGCATGCCCCAGAAGACCAAACTCCCGGGGAAAGGCAGCAGGTGAAGTTGGCCGGTCAAGTATTTGTCTTTGACCTCCGGTGGTAGGAGAGCGAACGGGCGGAAAGTCAGCAGGTATCGAATAGTATCCCAGGAAGCTCTGTCATCGACCAGGAATTCACCTGCCCAGGATGGAAGCATGGTATTTGAGGAACCTGCCCCGGTTGGCAAAATCCGGAACCCCAGGTCCAACAGCCCGGAAGGGGAACCGATCTGTTCCTGGAAGGCTTCAGATAAAAGCCGGGCGATGAAAACAGTAAATCCTTCCGAAGGCAGTTCCTCCTCCGGTGAAGAAAAGAACCCTTTCCAGAAAACGACCTCCGGTCCCTGTTCGCTGCCCCCGAAAAAGGTCCATAGCAGGCGGCCTTTATCATCCTGTGTGGGTGACAGGGCCAGGGGCAGGATGGAGACGTAGCGCTCGTGCTCCAGAGTGCCGGCGCGTGAGGCAAGCTCGGAGGGCCAATAAGGATTGTCCCGGAGGTTTTGGTTTTTATGCTCTCCGATGGAACTGTCCGAGAGACCCTGGCCAAGCTTGAGCACATGGCTCATGATATGGCGGGCAATCCATTCCAAGCCAGGCTTTAACTGGTATTCTTGCTCCATTTCCGAGATGACCCAGCCAAAGGGATCATCCTCGGAAAAGAGAGAGTCATCGATGTCCCCGGCTGGCATCCGGCCAAGTTGCGGGGCCGGCATGAATTCTGAATATGCCGGGAGAGGATAGGACCCGGCGTGGTTGTACCAGGGGTATCCCTCGACCAAACGATGCCAGCCAACCGAATTAGATGGAGCGGGCGATGTGTCCATTTTCAATTCCTCTGTACCCAACTTTTCCAAGCCTCTACTTCCTGGCCGCGAGCCTCGATTAATTGCCTGGCCTTCCGCTTGCCTGGCTCGGACACAAAATAATGGTCCAGGTCCTTCCCAAGATTCTCCAGGTATGCCGCCGGCTCAACCCCTTTACGGAGGGTGTCCTGCCAAAAATTGGGATGGGTGAAAGACCATAAATGGTCGACATTGCAGACCACTTTCACGCTGGTAGGAATCCCGCCTGCAGTGGCCAACTCCTGTGGTTTGTCATGGAAAAGGATGGCCTTGTAGATCCACTCTTTCTGTTCTAGAGTCAGGGGTGGCTGGAATGAATACTCTCCCAGTATCTTCTGTGCCACCTGCTGACCCAGGATGGCATGTTTTGCCTTGGGTTGGATGGCCTCCCCGGACAAGCTGAGCCCGGTAACGCCGAGGCTCTTGGCAATCTCGAGTTCGGTCATTTGGCTCCAACCGGAGTCGTGCAGCATGAAGGCGATTTGAACAACCCTTTCGTCGACAGGCTCTCCTTCTGCCTGTACAATTTCTTTTATGAAAGGCAGGCAGGTGGCTACATGTACATCCGTGCTGCGAACATGCAGGAAAGGCAGTACAACTTTAAAGAAGTCCCGGTAGGCTTCATCCACCAATTCCAGGTATTTGTCATGCCAGGGGATATAGATCAAATAATGCAAATCTCCGGTATCAAGCGATGAATTATCCGGTATCCTCAATTCAATATCATCCGGTATCCAGCCTACCTGGCCAGTGGGAAGGCTAAATGGAACAAATGAATAGAAAGCAGGCGTCATCATGGCTTCACTTAGAGAAAAGTCGTCGTTGCCGGCTAGTATACAACGGAATCTATCCGAGTAAAAAAATGATTAACCGATTTATATTTGGTCATTTCCCCCTTCCCTTTTAACGCTTTGTTCAGCAACGGACAACCAGACATGCTTTCCATGGGCATGTCACTTCTTATTTCCTTTTTAATGTTCGGTGAGTTATTCATCGTTGAATTGGCACTCGTGGCATATGGTATCGTTGCTGCAGTGTCGACATATTATGGGAAACCATTACATTCTTATCGCAAATAGAGTGGAACATTTCATGCAACAAAAGTAAAATGTGACTAAAAATCCATAAATCCTTATAGGCATAAAGGAATGCAGGTGAGTCATGTCAGAAGAACCCAATTTGGTCCCCAACATGGAGTTTGCAAAACCGGCAAGCGACGAGCAAATTAAACGGACAGCCGAGGCACTTGAAACGAATAACATCCATGCCATCATTGCCAGCGACGGCATGGAGGCTAAGCGGATTTTCTTCGAATTGATCCCAAATGGAGCGGAAGTTTTTTTGGGCGCTTCCATGACATTGGAAAAATTGGGGATCAAGGATGAAGTGGACAAGTCAGGCAGGTACGAGGCCTTACGCCCCAAAATGTTCGCCATGAACCGCGCGACACAGGGACGGGAGATCCGCAAGCTGGGGGGCGCACCGGATTATGCCGCCGGCAGTGTCCATGCGGTGACCGAGGCTGGGCAGGTCCTGATCGCGTCGAATACGGGCAGCCAGTTGGGACCTTACGCTTCCGGCGCGGGCAAGGTCATCTGGGTGGTGGGTGCTCAGAAACTTGTCAAAGACCTCGACCAAGGGTTCAGGCGCATCCAGGAGTATTGCTATCCTCGCGAGGATGAACACATGCGGCAGCTCTATAAGGTGGGCACCAGTGTGAATAAAATATTGATCGTCAAGCGCGAGTTACGCCCGGGGCGCTTGACGATGATCATTGTGAAGGAAGAGTTGGGCTTCTGAGTCCTGCCGCCCGGTGGATGAATCAACAATTGGTCACAAACAGCATACTTCCCTTATATTTCCCCTTTCCAGGATAAAAGATTAATAACCATTTGTTGGTACCTAAATGAAAGGCAAAAATTATGATCAAATATAAAACGGTTACTTCAATAGCCGCCATCCTTTCATTCCTAAATGGTGTTTTTTTTATCCTTGCACCGGTTTTCAGTTTATCGATCCTCGGACGGGAGACGAACCTGACCGGGATTATGAACGTGCGCTATTTCGGTGCCTGTGCGCTAGGACTGGCTGTAATAACCTGGATGGCAAGGGATGTCAAATATCCTGAAGTTCAACGCCTGATTTCTATTGGCATGCTGACCACACTATGTATTTTAGTGGTGATTGATCTTAATGGGATTTTGACAGGCGCCATGAATAATCTGGGATGGCTGTTATTTATTGTTGATTTTTTCCTTTCTCTGGGCTTTTTCCTATCAATTTTTACAGGTGGTGGCAAGCATCCATAACCCCCCCATATCTGGGGGGTCTTCTTGAAGTGAAATTCAACCCTTACAAAACTGTAAATGTCAGACTTCCTGCTTCCCCGTATACTGGGAATGAAGAAAAGGAGCATTGTTATGGCAGGTATTTATGATCCCATTGATTCACTGGTGAGCGAAGTAAAAAGGAATACCGGATTCCTAAATAAGATGCTATTTCCCAAAGTCAGTCTGCTTGTCGGGATAGTTGGAATTTTGGTTGCGGTCGTCCTTTTAATTATTAAATAGTAATTCATCAAGAAAACCTTAATAATATTCATTAATAGTTGGGGTTGTTCTCCTCAGCATTGGCAAAGTGCGGTCTTTTATTAAAAGGACCGCTATTTTTTTATTACATCGTGTCCAAAGGGTGTAGAAATTGGTGACCGTTTGATCCAGTCAAAACCCCAAAATCAGCCGTCAATCCATTTTTATGCCGGGGCATTTCGCATTCTGTGGATTTACGGTATTATTGAAGGGTGAAGTTAAATGCAGGGATATTGCCAAAAAACGGTATGAAAGAAAAAGCGAACATCATCCAAGCCTTTTCCGAAATGGCGCCCAGGTATGAACAGGTCGTTGATTCGGAACTAAACCGTTTTTGGGGCTGGAGCTATTCCGGATTCATAAATTTGTTGCTGAAATCAACGCCTTTACTACCGGAAGATATAGTTTTGGATGTGGCAACCGGTACAGGTGTTATTCCAGCCCTTCTTGAAAAAGCGGGACATCCCTGCAACCAGACACACGCCCTGGATATCACCATGTCCATGCTCCTACATGCCAAACGACGCCTGGGGAATCAGGATGGACATGGGAATCAGAACCTTGCCTGTGCTTCTGCGATGGAGATGCCTTATGCAAATTCCAGCTTTTCACAAGTGATCTGCGGCCTGGCAACCCATCACATGAATGTAAATAAATTACTCCTGGAAAGTGTTCGGGTCCTGCGAAGCGGAGGAAAGCTAACCATAGCAGACGTGGGGGGTTCTAATTTATGGAAATTTCCGGGTGTGAAAGCCTTCGTTCGTATTTTTCTATTTATCTATTTTATCCTAGTCGAAAACAAGAGCCGGGCATGGGCGGAAGCCAGTGCAGTTGCCAATGTTCTTTCCAAGGACGATTGGAACCTTATTCTCATGAATTCAGGTTTCCGGAATATCGAGATTCAGAAACTCAAATCCAGATATTTCTGGGTGCCGGCTCCCTTGCTGATAAAAGCTGAAAAATAGTGGAGGTAGAAGCATGAACAACTCGTACAAATTGATCGAAGAGGGCAGGAAGGATGAATTATGGAAAAAACATTGCGGCTATCTCACCCTTAGCCGAAGGGAATTCAGGGATATCCAATCGCGGCTCATGCTGGAACAGTTAAAATTGCTTGGTTCTTCAAAAATTGGGAGAACATTCATGGGCGGAAAAATACCAACCAGCGTGGAGGAATTTCGCCAAGTAGTTCCTTTTACAACATATGATGATTATTCAGAGATTTTAAAGGAAAAGAAAGAAGAAGGTCTCCCGGAGAAACCATATGTCTGGGCTCGAACATCAGGGAAAAGTTCTGCCCTTGGACCCAAATGGATACCTTATACAAAAGCCATGTATGACCGTTTAAGTGATCCCGGTGTTGCTGCGATGATAATGAGCTCTTGTTCCGAGGCAGGCGATGTAAAAATTGAACGGAATGAAAAGTTCTTAATGGCTACGGCACCTCCTCCATACTTAACTGGTCACATCGCCCGTTCCGTTCAAAAAAACCTGGAAGTGGTTTTCCTGCCAGGACTTGATGAAGGAGAGAAAATACCTTATGGCGAGAGGATTGCCTTGGGTTTTAAACTTGCCATGCATGAGGGTCTGGATTTCTTTTTTGGTCTTTCGGTCGTTCTGGCAAGGATGGGGGAGCAGTTTGAACAACAATCCAGCAATACGACCCCCTCGAAGGAATTGCTCGACCCCGCGACACTATGGAGACTGCTGAAGGCTGTGGTGATCTCCAAGCTCCAGAAACGCGATATTCTCCCCAAGGACATCTGGCATCTCAAAGGGATCATTACCAGCGGAACAGATAGTGAAATATATACAAACCGGATTGAACATTTCTGGGGGAGAAAACCGCTTGAAGGTTATGCCTGCACAGAAGCGGGAAATATGGCAATGCAGTCATGGAATTACAAAGGGATGGTGTTTTTCCCTGATAATTCTTTCCTGGAATTCATCCCCCTGGATGAGTACCAAAAAAACAGGGAGGATCCCACTTATAAACCCAAGACTTTGTTATATGACGAGTTGGATCTAGGCTTCTATGAATTGGTGTTATCCAATTTCAATGGCGGAGTACTGGTTCGGTATCGGATAGGGGATTTATTTGAAGTGGTTGCCAATGGAGACGAGGAGGTCAGTTCAAAGCTACCTCAAATGAAATTTTATTCCCGTTCGGATGACATCATTGACTTGGGAAGTTTTCTCAGGCTCACGGAAAGGGACGTCTGGAAAACGATTGAGGCAACTGGATTGGATTACGTTGATTGGGTGGCACGAAAACAGTCCACTTCGGCATATCCAACCCTTCAACTTTATATAGAACTGACCAAGGCCACAAGTATTTCTGAAGAAAAAGTACAGGAGATGATTCGCCAATCCTTTTCTACCCGTTTTTCAGATTATAACGACATGAAGGAAATCCTGGATGTTGAACCAGTAACCGTTTCACTACTCCCGACCGGCGCTTTTGCTGCCTATATGAAAGTAAAAGAGGCGGCGGGAGCCGACCTTGCACACTTGAAACCCCCGCACATGAAACCATCCGATGAAGTTCTGAAGAATTTGGTTGAAGTTATAGAAGAGACAAACAAATAGATGTATTGGAATACTAACGTCCTGATAACAATCTTGGCTGCGGTCCTTTACGGGGTTATTTTTACGTTGGTGGTGGTCTCCAGGCCGTTTAACCGTTTGAAGAGATTCTTTGGTTTGTACTTATTGGCCATGGCAATATGGTCAGTAAGTGGATTTCTTACGATTTCCGGTTCTGGGAATGTATTAACCTGGTTCAAGGTGATGACCTCATCGCCTGTTATCATGGCGGTAGCCATATTCTTCTTTAATCAAACTTTGTTCGGTTTGCGACGCAAATGGGCTCCATTCACGATAGTTTATGGAATTCTGGTGATTCTCATTACGCTCTCCACCAGCATAATGGTTCAATCTGCATCCCTGGATCAAACCGGACAGCTTCAATATGAGTTGGGTAATTACTTTCCACTGGTGGCTGCTCCAGGATATTCCTTAATACTGGTATGCTTGTACGACCTGATACAGGGTTACAAGAGGACTTTTGATGCCGAACAACGCAACCGGATTCGATATCTTGTAATTGGTTTCTCCATCACGGTATTAGCATCACTGACTGATTTTACGGCACTTGGGAAATACCCCATTGATATTGCTGCGAACGGCATCACTGCACTACTGATCGCCTTCACCATTCTCCGGCACCGGTTGCTGGATATTCGAGTGGTCATCCGTTTAGGGTTATTGTATTCAATTACCACGGCAATCTTCAGCGCCATTTATTTCCTGGTAATTTCCATTGTTTTAAATGCCTTTGCGTTATTAACTGGAAAAACCGTCTTTCTCGTATCAATATTTGTGGGGGCTTTGAGCGCCGTCTTGCTTTCCCCCCTTCGCAATCTGGCCCAATCCTGGATCGACCGGATTTTCTACCGGGATAAATATGATGCCGAATTGATGCTCCAGCGGCTCAGCCGGACGATAACAACTTTCCTGGATATTGAAAAAATCACGCATTTGATCCTGTCTGATATCAAAAAGACATTGCATATTGAGCATGGAGCAATTCTTATTAAATCTGATGAAAGAGGTGATTTTCAGGTCATAGCAGAAGACGGTGAAAAAAAGCATTTCCTTTCAGGATTCCGTGCCGATCACCCGATTATTACCTGGCTTACCAAGGAAAATCGCCCTCTCTTAGATCGCGATTTAGAATTCTATCCAATATTTAAATCAATGTGGAAGGAAGAGGACGATGATCTGGAAAAGTTTAATGCCGAGTTTTTCCTTCCCTTGAATTTCAAGGGAGAATTAATTGGCATACTAGCTTTAGGTAAAAAACTATCTTCTCAACCATATACCCAGGATGAGCAGGTGATCTTCTCAACACTTGCCAATCAAACTGCTGTTGCAATCGAGAATGCCCGTTTATATGACGAACTCCGAGGTGCGTTTATTCAAACTGTGATCGCCCTGGCGAATGCAATCGATATGCGCGACACCTACACAAATACTCATAGCCAGGAGATCGCCAACCTGGCCGAAAGAACTGCACGTGCCCTGGGCTGTTCTCCAGACGAGGTTCATGAAATTTATCTGGGCGGATTGCTCCACGATATTGGCAAAATAGGGATCCCAGATTCCATCCTGCAAAAAACAACCAAACTGGAAAACGAGGAATGGGAGATTGTTCACAGGCATCCAAAACTCGGGGCCGAGTTAATTTCCCCGATTAAACGGCTGGCGGGTGTTTCCAAAATGATCGAGTATAGTCATGAGCGATATGATGGTTTGGGGTATCCCCATGGAATAAAAGGGGAGGAAATTCCTCTTGGCGCCCGTATCATCAGTGTGGTTGATTCATATTCCGCCATGAAAGATAAAAGACCTTATAAAGAGCCGTATAGCAGTGACAAAATAGAATACGAATTGAAGCAAAATTCCGGCACAATGTATGATCCACGTATAGTTGAGGTGTTTCTAAAAATCCTCCAAGGAGATGAGAAAGACCAACCTCAAAAAGAGGAAATCGTATTGGGCATAACAGAGGGCTGATCGCGAAAGGTAATTTCGTAAATTCGTTATTGCGGATGTTATAAAATACACCAAATCGGGTCCACGAGAGCGGGGACTTGATGATGACTTTCGTTTCGGAGGCGCTGTGCGATGGCCGCCTCGGACGGGCACGAGGAATACCTCTGGCACTGAACCCTTCGGTGTACATGTAGGGAAACCTGCGGGAATGATGCCTGCTGGTTGGATGCTCCGGGGGACTACACGGTCATTTTGAAGCATGGTCGTTGGGTTCATTGAGTAAATATATTGGAGGCCCTGTGAAACTGTTGCGAGTTACTCTACGAGTGCGTGATCAGGCGGAGGCGCTGCACTTTTATACCAAACAGCTAGGTTTTATGAAACGCGCGGATTTTCCCTACGCCCATGGGCAACACTGGATCACGGTCGCGCCTCCCGAAGAGCCAGTTTTAGAGATCGTGTTGCAACCGCCCGACTGGTTTACGGGAGAGGAACGCCTCCGCCATCTCCAGTACATTGGCCAAAATCCGACCCTGGTATTCCAAGTAGAGGACTGCCAGGCCACCCATGCACGTCTTCAACGGAACGGTGTGCAGTTCACGCTGCCTCCAACGGAACGTCCTTATGGAATCGAGACAGACGCCACCGATATGGATGGCAACACCCTGGTGTTTCTGCAGCTCCAGAATGCAGCGGAATAAATTCCAGGGTCATGGCTAAGGGCTAGAATCCATCAGGAACGAAAAACACGGAATATCCGACGGAGAAAAAAGTGAGCAGTGCAGCGTTCATTGTTGCCAAACAGAACCAATATCTCAAGCGTTTCCAGGAATCCGGGGCTGTTTCGCCGGCTACTGCCATGGAACTTGCACGGGTCGGTTGCCAGGACTCGCGCCTGTTCCGGAGACTGGTCAGTCAGAATGTGATCCGGGAAGCAACTGAGGGAAAATATTACCTGGATGTAGAGGCTGCCCAGGCATTCCGGCGGACCCGTCACAAACGGGCATTAACCGCCCTAGTAATCATCCTGGTGATATTGGTCGTATCGCTCTATTTCATCACGAAAATGTGAACATTCATTTGCCATTGAAGAACCGGTTCTTTCCAGCGAGAGCTCCATCAAAGTCGAGCACAATCCAGAGGACAACCGAATCCGCGCATTGTGGGATATGTTACAGACAATAAAAACGGGACAGCGGTGAACTGTCCCGTTCCGTTCTTGCGAGGAGTTTTCTAGCTCATCGGGTATCCCTACGGGATGCTCCGCGAGGCTGCGCGATCGACGTTAAAGAACGAAAGCTCCCCATGGCGATTGGATCAGAATAACTTTAATACGGCCCCACTGGCCCAGGCAAAGAGTGCCATTGGCAGGAAGGACAGGACCACTGTCGCCAGGGCACTCAGGCCCCAGGTGAGGTCCAGCCAGGGTTCACGAGTGGACTCTGGTTCGCCATCCCGCATATACATCGTCACCACCACGCGCAGGTAGTAGTAAGCCGAGATGAGCGAGGTCAGCACGCCCAGGATGGCCAGCCCGATGAAGCCGCCCTGGATGACCGTGCGGAACAGGTAGAACTTGCCCACCAGACCCAGCGTGGGTGGCATGCCTGTCAGGGATAGCATGAATATCGTCATTGCTGCTGCGAGAATGGGGCGCTTGCGCCCCAGGCCGGCATAGTCGGCAATCTCCAGACCCTTCGCCTCCGATTTTTCCAATGCGATAACGACCGCCCAGGTTCCAAAAGATGTCAGGGCATACGTCACAAGGTAGAAAAGCGCCGATGCGACCGCATCCCCGGCCACTTTACCATACGCTGTGAGCGCCATCAATATGTACCCGGCATGAGCGATGCTCGAATAGGCCAACATGCGCTTGATGTTAGTCTGGGAAATGGCCAGCAAGTTTCCGACCAGCATGGTCAATGCAGCGAGGCCCCACAGCACCGGCACAAGATCCACGTGCAGGCCCGGCAGGGCCGTCACGAAGATACGCAGCAAGGCGGCAAAACCGGCTGCCTTGGCGCCGACAGCCATGAAACCGGTCACGGGAGTGGGAGCGCCCTGGTAGACATCCGGCGTCCACATGTGGAAGGGGACGGCTGCTACCTTGAAACCGAAACCGACCAGGATCAGAGCCGCACCGACCCCCAGTAACGGCAGGCTTACCGCCGGACCGGATCCCGAACCGGCCACGGCAGAAACGATCTCCGTCAACTGAGTTGTGCCGGTTGCCCCGAAGACCAAGGCGATGCCGTAGACGACAAACCCGGTCGAAAACGCTCCCAATAGAAAGTACTTAAGCCCGGCTTCCTCTGAGTCCAGGTGTGGACGGGCGAAAGCGGCCAGCACGTAGAGTGGGATGGACAGAAGTTCCAGCGCCAAGAAAATAACGATAAGGTTGGCTGCCTGGGCCATCAGCATCATCCCTGTCACGCTAAAAAGCAGCAAAGCATAATATTCACCCCGTTCAATCCCCATGCGCCTGAGGTAACCGTATGCCAGAGCAATCCCGAGCAGGCCGGTAGCCAGGAATAGCACGTCCAGGAAGGAGGAAAAACCGTCCAACACTACCATCCCGCTGAAAGCATTCCTTGCCTGCCCAACGTAGACCAGGGTCAAGCCCATGGTCGCGGCCAAACCGACCGCGCCCAGCAAGGCCGTCCAGCCCTTGCGTCCCTTTGGTATGAATAAATCCGCCAGCAGGAGGGCACAGCCCCAGATGACCAGGAAGAGGAGCGGGAGAATTGTACTTAGATCAGAGCGTGTCATAATTGTGCTTTCGAACAGTCAGTTTTTGGCCATAATAAGTCAGCCAGAACGATTCTTGCCAGGAGATAATCACCATTCGCTAATGGATTACTGCTGCCAGAAGCTTTGTGACTGCTGGGGCCATAAGGTCAAAGAACGGTTTCGGGTACAGGCCAATCCAGAAGATAAAGACCAACAGCGGGACGGTGGTGACAATTTCCCGTGGGTTCAGGTCACGCAAGACATGTCCGTGCTTTTTGACTTCTTCCACGATGGAGCCTTCCGGGCCGAGGAATATCTTCTGGAACATATACAGGATGTAGACGGCGGCCATGATGACGCCCAGAGCGGCAATCCCGGCGAACCAGGGTGAACCAATGGCTTTCGAACCAAAAGCGCCCAGCAGGATGGTGAACTCGCCGACAAAACCGTTCAGGCCGGGCAGGCCCATTGAAGACAATGAGACGATCAACATAAACGTGCCGAAGATCGGCATGATCTTCCACAGGCCACCGTATACGCTGAACTCACGTGTATGGGTCTGCTCGTAGACCATGCCTACGAGAAGGAACAACGCACCCGTGCTCAGACCGTGGTTGATCATCTGCAGAATGCCACCTTCCATACCCTGGGCATTCAGAGCGAACAGGCCCAGCATGACGAAACCCAGGTGGCTGACCGAGGAGTAGGCGACCAGTTTTTTTATATCTTTCTGGGCATAGGAAACAGCTGCGCCGTAGATGATACCAATGACCGCCAGCAAAGCAATCCACGGGGCGGCTTTGACCGCTGCCTGGGGGAAGAGTGGGATATTGAAGCGCAGGAAACCGTACGTGCCCATCTTCAGCAGGACACCCGCCAGGATGATGGACCCGGCCGTGGGGGCTTCCACATGTGCGTCCGGCAGCCAGGAATGCAGCGGCCACATGGGGACTTTAATGGCAAAGGCAGCCGCAAAAGCTATGAACAACCAAAGCTGGGTGTGAGGATCTATGCCGCCCTTGGTCATTAGTTCAGACACCGAGAAGGTCCCCTGGTGAACGCCCAGCCATAGGATGGCCAGCAGCATCAGGATTGAGCCAGCCATGGTGTAGAGGAAGAACTTGATGGCGGCGTAAATACGGCGTGGTCCGCCCCAGATGCCGATCAAGAAGTACATAGGGACGAGCGTGAATTCCCAGAAGATATAGAACAGGAACAGGTCCTGCGCCAGGAAGACACCCACCATGCCCACTTCGAGTAGAAGGAAGAACAGCATGAAGTCCTTGAGGCGCTCCTCCACTGCCGTCCAGGTGGACAGGATGGCGATGGGTGTCAGGAAGGTTGTCAGCAGGACAAGCAGGATGGACAACCCATCCACGCCGAGGGCGTATGAAATGTTCCAGCCTGCCACCTGGATCCAGGGGATGGTCAGGGTCAGGTGAAGATCACCCGGCGCGAGAACCTCGGCGGCTCGGAACTGTGTCAACATCCAAAGGGACAAGCCGAAGGTCACCAGGGTGGTCGCCAGCGCTGTCCAGCGCAGGAGGCTCTTATTCCCGCCGGGCAGGAAAAGCAAAACCAGCACGCCCACCAGTGGGAAGAAGATCACGATGTTCAGAGGATTTGTAATAAATTCCATATTCACTCCTGTCAGGTCAAACAACACAAGTTACAGCTCAGACAGTGGACATTTGACCTTTGACATTATTTAAGCAAGAGATAGCCAAGAATAATAACGACACCGAACAGGACAGCCAATGCATACGAACGCACAAAGCCATTCTGCAAGCGGCGCAGGCTGGCTGAAGCACGGCGGGTCAAGTTGCCCAGGCCGTTGGCCATGGCGTCAATGAACTGCTGGTCAACCCGCAGATCCAGCACCGTTTTCGAGACGAAGTTATATGTCCCGACGATGACCTTCTCGTGGAACCAGTCGTGCCAGAAGCGACCGTCGATAACATCAGCCAGGAAGCCGGATATGGCAGCGTAGGGCTTAAGAATCACTGCCGCATAAATCTCATCCACATTCCACTTGTTTTCCATGCCGGTGAAGATAAAACCAAGCGGTTTCTTTAGGGGATCTTTTTGACCAGCTTCCAGCGGATTGCGTCCGTAGATCAGCCAGGAGATATAGATGGCAGCCAGTGCCAGGACCAAGGAAATCAATGCCACCCACGGATTCAGCCCACCCCAGGATACCTGCAGCCAGGGAGCCACTTCAGCTTCGTGGGCGACAGCCTTGATGGTATATCCCAGCCAGTTTTTCAGCGTATCGACGCCTGGGATGTTGAGCGCCCCGCCCAGGATTGAGAGGGCCGCCAGCACCATCAGGGGCACGGTCATCACCTTCGGGCTTTCCTGGGCGTGTCCCGCAACGACATGACGTGGCTTGCCAAAAAAGACCATCCAGATCTGGCGGCCCATGTAATAAGCGGTCAGGAAGGCCGCGATCGTCAGGATGATATAAATCACGGGAAAATTCTTGGCGGCATCCAGGAGGATCTCATCCTTGGACCAGAAGCCGGCAAATGGGAAAATGCCTGTCAACGCCAATGTACCGATGAGGTACAGCCAGAAGGTGACCGGCATTTGCTTACGCAGGCCGCCCATGTTGCGCATGTCGGCCGGGTCGAAAACTTCTTCAGGGTGCCCAGATGGATCGGTGTGTGGCAGGTGATGGTGTCCGCGCTCCATGCCGAGGATGACCGAACCGGCAGAAAGGAACAACAGGGCTTTGAAGAAGGCATGCGTGATCAGGTGGAACATGCCTGCCACGAACGCGCCCATGCCGACCGCTGCCACCATGAAACCCAACTGCGAGATGGTCGAATAGGCCAGCACCTTCTTGATGTCATATTGCCCGGCCGCAATCGTGGCGGCAAATAGCGCCGTGACAGCACCGACCATAGCCACGGTATATTGGGCGTTCGGCACCAGCGAGTAGAGCGGCCAGGAACGCGCCACCAGGTAGACACCTGCCGTGACCATGGTGGCGGCATGGATGAGGGCCGAGACCGGGGTTGGGCCAGCCATGGCATCCGGCAGCCAGACGTAAAGTGGAATCTGTGCAGATTTACCTGCCACGCCGATCAACAGGAACAGGGTAATGAACAGAATCACTCCGGGCGTAGCGGCAGCTATCTGGGCAGCCTTCCCGAAGACATCACCGAACTGCAGACTTCCAAAAGCCCAGAACATGGTAAATGCCGCCAGCAGGAAGCCGAAATCGCCGACCCGGTTGGCAATCATGGCCTTCTTGGCTGCGTTCGAGTTGGCCCAGGAAGGCCGCCCGAGAGTGTCCATCTCATACCAGAAGCCGATCAGAAGGAACGAACACAGACCCACACCCTCCCAACCGACAAACAACATTAGAAACGAATCACCGCTGACCAGGATCATCATCATGGCGATGAACAGGTTCATGAAAACGAAGAAACGGCGATAGCGTCCAACGTCGTTCTTGTAGCGTACATCCTCGTGCATGTAGCCGATGGCATAGATGTGGATGAGCGTGCCCACGCCTGAGACGACCAGCATCATCGTCACTGAGAGCGTGTCCACACGAAAGTGCCAGGGGATGTTGAGCGTGCCGATGCGGATCCAGTCGGCGAAGGGAACAACTTGCGCATTGCCACCACCAGTCCACAGGGCAACACCCTGCAGCACCGAGACAACGAAAGCCAGCCCGGCAGCTGCACTTGCCACCGCGCCGATGGCTTTTTCGCCCATTTTGCCGCCAAAGGCGATATTGACCAGCAGCCCGATGATGGGCAGGAAGACAATCAAAGGAACCAGACTGAACAGCGTTTCCATTTGTTATCCTTTCAGACTGCTCATCTGGTCCACGTCGATGCTGTGCTTGGAGCGGAATATCGCCACAATCAGCGCCAGGCCAACCGCCACTTCCGCGGCGGATACTGTCATCACGAAGAAGACGAACAGCTGTCCGCTCAACACGTTGTAGGAACGGGCGAAGGCTACAAAAGCCAGGTTGGCCGCATTCAGCATCAACTCGACCGACATGAAAATGATAATGGCATTGCGCCGGACCAGCACACCCAGCGCACCCAGCGTGAATAAAATGGCAGAAACTGTCAGAAAGCCGGACAGAGGAATTCCACCTAGTTCGCCCATCAGACCTGCTCTCCTTTCACTTGTTTGGTCAGGACGATTGCCCCTACCATTGCCACCAGCAGCAGGATGGAGGTCACTTCAAAAGGCAGGAGGTACTGGCTGAACAACGCCATACCCAGGGTTTGCAATGAGGCAGTGGTATTGAGTTCCTCACCGGGAGCCGTAATCAAGGCAGTGGTGTGCAGGCGTTGGAAGAGAAGGAAACCTGCTTCAACCAACAGGATCGCTGCCAGGCCAATCGCCAGCGGACGCTGCCAGGGCAGCACCTGTCCTTTGGGGAGTTTTTCGGCGCCCAGCAACATGATCACGAAAAGGAACAACACCATAATGGCTCCGGCATAGACTGTCACCTGCACAAGGGCGATAAAGGGTGCGCCCAGCAGCAAATAGAAAACTGCCACAGTGGCGAAGTTCAAAACGAGGAACAGGGCGGCGTAAACCGAGTTGCGGCTGAGCAGCAATCCAGCCGCGGTCGCCACCGCCGCCACTGCCAGAACATAGAAGAGAATAAGTGTCAAGTTCATAAGCACCATTTCCGATTGGCGATTGTTGATTGCAGGGTTCAATCCACTATCATCGAGCTATAATCTTCAATCCCTTGGGTCCTTCATCTCGGGAACCGACCTCGTAAAGGCGCCGGGTTCAGTCTTTTGTGGAGTGGGCTGTCCACCTGCCGGGACGGGTTCGATCAGCATCTCCTTCGGATAAATTGCCTGGTGGCGGTCGGTGAAGGATAGTTCGTACTGGTCGCCCAGGGTGATCGCCTCAGTCGGGCAAGCGTCTTCGCAGAAACCACAATAGATGCAGCGCAACATGTTTATTTCGTAAGTACTGGCGTAGCGCTCCCCGGGTGAGAAGCGTTTCTCGTCGGTGTTCTCGGAAGATTCCACGAAGATGGCATCCGCCGGGCAGGCTGCCGCGCACAGCGAGCAGCCGATACACTTTTCCAATCCATTTTCATAACGATTGAGCACATGCCGCCCGCGGAAACGTGCTTTGACCGGTTTTTTCTGCTCCGGATATTGGACCGTCACGGGTTTTTCGAACATCATCCGGAGCGTGGTCCACAAGCCGCGCGCCAGTTCAATCAAAGGCTCAAGCACGCGCATATTCTTTTCTCCTCAAGGTGCGGTGAACCAATGCAACCGCCAGCGCGCCTGCCAGTAAAGAGGCCACCGGGATGCCCCACAGGAGCAAAGTATTGACCTGCTGCGCCAGTAGTATGAATGTGGCGGTGATGAAGATCAGCGCCAGTGAGAGCGGCAGCAACACCTTCCAGCCAAAGGCCATCAGCCGGTCATAGCGGATGCGCGGGAAGGTGGCCCGCACCCAGATCATCCCGAAGAGCAGGATGAAGATCTTCAGGAAGATGTAGATCGGACCAAGCCAGGGGGTCCGATCCACGCTTAATATGGTATTCGACAGGAACCAGAACTCGCGGTAACCGCCAAAGAACAGAGTCGCCCCGATGGAACAGATCGCGATCATCTTGTCGTACTCAGCCATGAACAGCAGGGCGAACTTCATGCCGGAGAATTCGGTGTGGTACCCGGCGGTCAGTTCCTGCTCGGCCTCGGGCATGTCGAACGGGGCGCGGTTGACCTCGGCCAGGGTGGCAATCAGGAAGATGACCGTCCCGACAGGCTGGAGGAGTACAAACCAGGCAGATTTCTGCGCATTGACGATTTCCGTCATCTGGGCTGAACCGGCCAGCAGGATCACTCCGACAAAGGACAGGCCGAGTGCAATCTCGTAGCTGATCATCTGCGCCGTGGAGCGCAAGCCGCCCATCATGGCGTACTTGTTGTTGGATGACCAGCCCGCCAGCACAATACCGTAGACCGCAATGGAAGCCACCGACATGATGTATAGAACGCCCACATTGACGTCAGCAATGTAGAGGGTAATGTCATGCCCAAACAGGTGCAGGGTGGGACCCCAAGGTACCACTGCGGTGATAACCAACGCCGGAACCAGTGTCACAATTGGAGCCAGGAAGAAGAGCAACTTGTCGGCCCTGGCCGGCATTAGTTCTTCCTTAAAAATCAATTTGACGGCATCGGCGATGGGCTGCAAAATGCCCCACGGGCCGGCACGATTGGGGCCCACGCGCATCTGGATGCGGGCGAGCGCCTTGCGTTCATAGAGCGTGAGGTAAGCGAAGCCGCCCAGCAGGAGAAATACCAGAACGAAAGCCTTGATAATCCATTCGAGTATCAGCGCAAAGTTCATCAATGCCTTCCTTACGCTTTCTTCAATTTTGCCACGACGGGCATCCCGACCGGCAAGCCCATGCTGCGCGGTACCAGTACAACGCTGGCAGGTACTGTCTCATCCAAGACTGCCTGCGCTTCCAGTTCGTTGACCTTCAGCAGATCGCCAGCCTGGACGCCAAGGGATTTGGCTGCCTCAGGGTTCAGGATAATGGAAACCTCGCCAATATGTTGCTTGAGCAACTCAGATGTGACGACCGTAATACCCCGGTCATAGAGGCGTGTCACCGGGACAGCCAGCCATTGGTTTTCATCCGGGCGCAGCGACCCGCCTTTTCCCTTGGAAGAGGAGGCTGGGATGAGAGATGTCACCGCCAACGGTACACCCAATCCCTGCTTGTTCTCATAGGTTGTGCCGCCGTAATACAGGTCGTTGCGGCCAACGATGGGCCACTGTGCGGTCACTTCAGCCAGTTTTCGGTAGGAGACACCTGAAAAAGCCTTAACCGAGGCTGCCAGCCTGTCCATCACATGCGAGGCCGAGCGGCCTTCCAGATCAAGACCAAGTTCGCCGGCAACCTGCGCAGTGATGGCAAAATCAGGACGCGCCTCTCCAACCGGCGGAACGGCTGGATAGAAACGCTGCACTCGCCGCTCGCCGGATGTGAACGAGCCGTCCCGTTCAGTGTAAGCCTGGGCGGGCAGGACGACGTCCGCGAGTTTGGCGGTTTCCGTTAAAAACAGTTCCTGGACAATAACGCTCCCGGCTCCCTTGAGGGCTTCTGCCAGTTTGGGATCGTCCCCGGCCGGATCCGCCGCCACGATGTAGACGGCCTTGTCTTTCAGGGACTTTGCCAGGTCAAACGCGGGCTGGAAACCCATTTCCCAGGCAGCCTGGTCATTGGCATGCGGCCAGACGCCGATTAAGGCATTAATGGGCTTGCCAGAGTGTCCTTCAACCAGTCTGGCACAGGCAGCTGCCAGGGCAGACGAGCCATCCAGTCCCAGGCCATCCGAACCGTACAAGATGACCAGGTTTTCGGCGCTGCTTATCGCTTCGCCGATCCTGGGTTGGTTGGCCAGACCACTGACAGTGTTTACTTCATCGCCATACGAATAACGGACAATAAATTTCGAATACCGGTCCAGCTTCGTTTCACGGGCGTTGACAACAATAAGAGTGGCTCCACGTTTAGCAGCCTGCTGGAGGCGCAGATGCCAGACCGGCGCTTCGTTGTACAGGTCGGAGGCCACGACAAGAAGCGTGGTTCCCGGGCCCATGTCGGAGATATTCGTGCCAGCCACGACTCCGAACGCAGTAGTGTACTCACCACCACCCATGGAGGTGTACAGGAGGGTTTCCCCGCCCAGACCATCTGCCAGTTGCTTCAGGTTGAACAGGTCTTCGTTTGAAAGCCGTCCGCCTGTCAGGACGACTGCATCCTTTTTAGAATTGGACAGCTTGCTGGCAACCAGGCTGATCGCCTTTTCCCAGGTGGCCTCTTGCATGGACGGCTGGCCGTCCACTCCTGCGCTTTTAATCAAAGGTTTGGTAAGCCGGTTTGCATCTTCGGCAAAGTGATAAGCAAAGCGACCCTTATCGCAGAGCCAGATCTCGTTAACGGCTTCGTTCTGACGAGGCATGACACGCTTGATGGCGACTTTACCGCTTGACAAGGCCTCGCGGCGGGTGTTGAAAGTGATGTTGCAGCCAACCGGGCAGTGGCCACAGACCGACGCAGCGGCTTTTAATTCCCAGGGACGGGCGCCGAAGCGGAAATCCGAAGTGGTCAGCGCGCCGACCGGGCAAATATCGGTGGTATTGCCGGAAAAGACCGAGTCAAAGCCTGGCTCTGAACTGGTAAAGATGTCAGTGGCCCGGCCGCGCTGGTAAAAGCCCAACACCGGCTCCCCGGCGATCTCATCCTGGAAGCGGACGCAACGGGCACATTGGATGCAGCGTTCTCTATCCAGCCAGATCAGGTCGCCCAGCGGAAAGTGCTTGGCAGCATGACTCTTCTCAGCATAGATATATCGACTCTGTGGGGAAGCATGCGCCATGGTGAGATTCTGGAGCGGGCATTCGCCGCCTTTGTCGCAGACCGGGCAATCCAACGGGTGAGAGGTGAGCAAAAACTCCAGGATCTCTTTCTGTGACGCCAGGGCCTTATCGGAGGTGGTCAGGACTACCATGCCTTCGGAAACTGGCGTGGAACAGGCGGTTTCGAGCTTGGGCCCAAACTGGATCTTCGGCTTGTCGCCTTCCATCACAGGCTGGCCGGTGGCGCGATCGACAATTGGGCGGCCCACCTCGACCATGCACTGGCGGCACATACCGACCGGCTCCATTTTTGGATGGAAACAGAAGACCGGAATGTCAATGCCAATTTGTTTCGCGGCGTTTACGATCAGGGTTCCTTCAGGTTCCGAGACAGGATTCCCGTCAATTGTCAGGGATATCATCTTAACCATGCTTGCCTCCGACAGTGGAGGGGCTGAAGTCGGCCGGGAAGCGCTCGATGGCAGTCGTCACCGCCATGGTGGAGAACTCGCCCAGCGGGCAGAGGCACTTATTCTGGATTTGCTTGGCAACCGTGTACAGCAGGTGGGTGTTGGCTTCCACATCCTCGCCGCGCTCGATGCGCTCGATCAGGTGCAGCATCCAGTAGGTGCCATCCCGGCAGGGGGTGCACTTGCCGCAGGATTCATGTTTGAAGAAGTGGATGGTCTTGCTGATGACCCAATCCATATCCACGCTGTCGTTAATGACGATCACCGAGGCAGACCCGAGGTCTGCGCCGAGGGTACGCACCGAGGCATAATCCATGGGTGTGTCAAGGGCCTTGTCATCGGCCACGATCATGGCGGATGAGGCACCTGCCGACAGGATGGCCTTGACCGGGCGATCCTCCATCACACCGCCACCGTTCTTGTATATTAACTCGCGGTAGGTGGTACCGAAAGGCAGTTCATAGTTCCCAGGTTTTTTAACATGCCCGGAGAGCGAGAAAATCTTGACCCCGGCGCTGTCGGCCGTACCCAGCGATTTGTACCATTCCGCGCCCCGTTCAATGATCAGCGGGAGGTTGGTGAGCGTTTCGACATTGTTCACTACAGTTGGCTTGCCATACAAGCCGTAGACCGCCGGGAAGGGCGGGCGGATGCGTGGTTGTCCGCGTTTGCCTTCGATGGACTCGAGCAGTGCGGTCTCTTCACCACAAATGTAAGCGCCCGCGCCCAGGTGAGTATGAATGTGGAGTGAGTAATCCGTATCGAAGAGTTTGTCACCGAGGAAACCAGCTTTCTCCATCTCGGCAATCTTCTCATCCAGGTTGGAGGCCAACGGCAGGAACTCACCCCGCAGGTAAACGTAGGCTGCTTTCGCCCCGACTGCATAGCAAGCAATCGCAATACCCTCCAGGAACTGCAGGGGATTGCTCTCCATGATCTCGCGATCCTTGAAAGTGCCGGGCTCGGACTCGTCCGCATTGGCTACCACATAGTGCGGCCAGATGGTATTGGGAATGAACGACCACTTGAGACCGGTCGGGAAACCTGCGCCACCACGCCCGCGCAGGCCAGAGGCCTTAACCATGTCGGTCACTTCCTGCGGTTTCATTTTTGTAACGGTTTTCTTGAAAGCCTCAAAGCCGCCGTTCTTTTGGTAGACATCCAGTTTGTCAATCCCGGGTAATTCGCGATGGCGCAGAAGAAGGAGGGCCATTATTTCACCTCCTGGCTGCTTTTCTTAAGGGCTTCGACGAGCTCCATGGTTTTATCCATGGTCATGTTCTCGTGATAATCCAGCCCGTTCCCTGACTGGATCTGGAACATCGGAGCCCGGTCACACCCGGCCAGGCAGGTGACTGCCTCGACGGTGATCAGGCCGTCTGCAGTGGTCTCCCCCACCTGGACACCCAGGTTCGTGCATAGTTCCTGCATGAACTTGTCCGCGCCGCGCAGGGCGCAGGGCAGGTCAGTGCAGACCTGCATGCGATATTTGCCAGCCGGCTTGTCGTGGTAAAGCGTGTAAAAGCCGACAACCCCGACCACTTCGGTTGAGGTGATATCCAGCATTTTAGCGATGTCTTCCATGGCCCCTTTGGTAATATAGCCGTCCTGGCGTTGCGCCAGGTATAGCAGCGGCATGACCGCCGAGCGTTTTTGTTCCGGCGGGTATTTTGCCAGAATTTTTTTTACTTCCTGGGGATATTTTTCAAGTAAATTCATCGATCAACTTCTCCCGAACGGGGTTGGTGGTTTATAACCCGACTGGTTTAGAACAAAGCTGCTCTATCGATCCACATCTCCCAGAACAATATCGACACTGCCGATAATGGCGACCAGGTCAGCCACCAGCACGCCCTTTGCCATCAGCGGAATGGAGGACAAGTTATCGAACGAGGGTGTGCGCCAGTGGATGCGATATGGCTTCGGGCTCCCATCCGATTCCAAATAAACGCCAAGTTCGCCGCGTGGCGATTCGACCGCACTGTAGATCGAACCTTTCGGAGCATTAAAACCTTCCGTCCACAACTTGAAGTGGTGAATGAGCGCTTCCATGCTGACGCCGATTTCCGAGCGCGGCGGTGGGACGAACTTGTAATTATTCGAGCGCACCGGGCCCATGGGGAGCCTATCCAGTGCCTGTCCGATAATCTTAAGCGACTGGCGCATCTCCTCCAGGCGGACGAGGAAACGTGCGTAGACGTCCCCTTCGGTGCGGGTTGGAACCTCAAAATCGTACTGCTCGTATCCGGAGTAAGGTCGCGATTTCCGCAAATCCCACCCGACTCCGCTGGCACGCAGCATCGGACCGGTCACAGCGAAATTCAGGCATTCTTCTCCGGTCAGTTTGCCGATGCCGAGTGTCCGGTCGAGCATGAGCGGGTTGCGGGTCAGGAGCGCCTCGTACTGGTCAATCCGTTTCGGGAATGTCTTGAGGATATTGCGAACAGCCGCCTCGAATTCGACTGGCACATCCCGCCAAAGCCCGCCGGGGCGGATGTAAGTTGTCATCATGCGCTGACCGGAGCACATCTCCATGACGTCCAGGATGTACTCGCGCTCGCGGAAGCAGTACAGGAACATGGACATGGCTGCCAGATCCAGGGCCGCCGTGCCCAACCAGACCAGGTGCGATTGAAAACGGGTTAGTTCCGCCAGGATGACCCGCAAGGCCTGGGCGCGTGGCGGCACATCCAGGTCCACCAGTTTCTCGACTGCCAGCGAATAGGCCAGGTTGTTGCCGACCGGGTTCATGTAATCCAAGCGGTCAGACATCACTTCGGCCTTCTGGTATGTTTTGGCTTCCATGTTCTTCTCGACGCCAGTATGCAGGAAACCGATGTCTGGAATACAGTTTATTACCGTCTCACCATCCAGCTCAAGCAGCAGGCGCAGCACGCCGTGCGTGGAGGGATGCTGGGGTCCCATGTTCAACAGCATGGTTTCACCCCGGATGGCGCGGTCAGAGACCAGGTGCTTCAGATCATCAACGGTAACTTCTTGAATATCTGTCATAACCGCTAATCCTTGGCATAAGGCTTGCGCAGGTTGATCTCTTCAAAGTTGAAAGTGAATTGCGGTTCCTCGTAACCCAGCGGATAATCCTTACGCAGCGGATGACCTTCCCAATCGGCCGGCATCAGGATACGGCGCAGGTCAGGATGACCTTCCGCTTTGATTCCAAACATGTCCCACAGTTCGCGCTCGCGCCAGTTGGCGTTGCGATAGATGTGGGAGACGGTTGGCAAGGTCGGGTTAATGCCCGGCAATGGGACACGTATTTCCAGGCGCAGTTTTTTGGAGACCGAGGTGAATTCGTAAATGACGTGGAAACGCGGCTTTTCTTGTGGCCAGTAGTCCACGGCGGTCAAGGCAGAGAGCAACTCGAAACCCAGGCCCTGAATCCGTTGGCATGCCAGACTGATTTTTTCCGCCGGCAGAACCAAACTCACGTCCCCGCGGTATTCGGTGGCAGTCACCCCAAATTCTTTTTCCAGCTCTTCGACAATGGGTTGCAGTAGTTTATCCATAATTATTCTTTGCATCGAACTTCACACTGGTGATTCCTGCTTTGTGACCTTTCCTGTTTCTTTGCCTTAACTGTCCCGCACATCTTCCCGATGTCCTTCGGGAGGGACATGTTTGTTTCAGATGGTTAACTCTTTACTTCGGCAAACTTGATACCGCGCACTTTTTCGTAGAGTGTCAGGACGCCGTGGATGAGCGCTTCCGGCCGCGGCGGGCAGCCAGCCACGTAAACATCCACAGGCACGACCTCGTCCACGCCCTGCATGATGGCGTAGTTATTGAAAACACCTCCGCAGGAAGCACAGTCGCCCATCGAAATCACCCACTTGGGTTCAGGCATCTGGTCGTACAGGCGGCGCAACACAGGGGCCATCTTGTGCGAAACGCGCCCGGCCACAATCATCAAGTCCGATTGGCGCGGCGAGGGTCTCATCAGTTCCATCCCAAACCGGGACATATCATAATGAGAAGCCTGGGCAGACATCATTTCAATGGCGCAACAGGCCAGTCCGAACAGCATAGGCCACATGGCATTTGTACGAGACCAGGCTACCGCCTTTTCCAGCGTGGTGGTGACCACGCCCAAATTGCCGAGCTTTTGCTCTATTCCCATTCAAGAGCTCCTTTCTTCCATGCGTAGAAATAGCCTACCAATAAAATGGCAATAAAGACCGCCATTTCCACCAGGCCAAACAGGCCAAGCTGGCGGAAAACGATCGCCCACGGCAGGAAGAAGATGGTTTCAATGTCGAAAAGGATGAAAAGAACAGCGACCATATAGAACCGCACCGGTATCCGGCGTGTGCCGGGACCGATGGGGTTCATGCCCAATTCATAGGGCATGGCCTTTTTATCGGTGGATCGTTTCGGGCCGAACAACATGCCCAGGCCAATGGCAATAAATCCGACCAGGGCAGTGATGATCACAAACGCAGCTATTGCGGCGTATTGGAGAAGCATAGCGATTCCTCTAGCAGGTTTTCGGTTGTCTTACCGGGATGAAAGTATAACATAAGTAGTGTAAAAGTCAGCGCAGCGCATTGCCTCAAGATAAATGTAACTATTGAAAGTATCGTTGCCTCAACGAGGATGTTACTCTACGGCAGAAGCTTTTGCAATGCCGGAGGAGAACATGATAAGTCAACGAAGCAAGCGAGAGTAATTAGAAGAGATCCGTCCGCGCTACCTCAAGGCAAAGAAAGCCAAGAAGCAGGCCATGTTGGATGAATTTGTAGCAGCGACGGGTTATCATCGCAAGTATGCGATCCGGATCCTAAAACACGGTCCTCCCAGGCAGAGTGGCAAGAAGCACGGTTTCCCAAAGGTGTATCAGGGTGAAGTGGTGGTGGCGCTGGAGCAGATCTGGGAAGTGTGCGGGCGGATCTGCTCAAAGCGGTTGCATCCTTTCCTTCCGGAGATGGTGAGGGTGTTGGAGCGCTGGGGTGAACTGAAGTTGTCTGAGAAGACAAAAGTGCTCTTGCTACAAATGAGCCGCTCAACCATTGATCGCTGTCTGGGACCGGCCCGGTTTGAGCATCCTGGTCACGGCCTGAGCACCACTAAACCTGGCAGCCTGCTCAAGAAAGCCATTCCTGTGCGAACCTACACTCCCTGGGATGAAGACAAACCTGGTTTCCTGGAAATTGACTTGGTAGCCCACTGTGGCCAGACCACAGAAGGCCAATATGTCAACACTTTGACCTGTGTCGACCTCTCCACCGGCTGGATTGAGTGCCTGGCTGTCCGCCAGCGCACCCAGCAGGCCGTTTTTGAAGCCATCCAGACCATGCGTACCCAGCTACCTTTTCACTTGCTTGGTCTCGACTCAGATAATGGCGGCGAGTTCATCAACGACCTGCTCTACCAATACTGCCTGTCCGAAAAGATCACCTTTACCCGTTCTCGCCCCTACAAGAAGAACGACCAGGCTCATGTCGAGCAGAAGAACTGGTCCGTCGTCCGCCGCCTCATCGGTTATGACCGCTTCGAAACCGAAGCAGAATTCCTGCTCTTACAGAACATCTATGCAGACCTGCGCTTATATGCCAACTTCTTCCAGCCAGTTTTGAAGCTGGTTTCAAAACAACACGTGGACAAAAAACTCCTCAAAAGATATGATCAAGCCGCTACTCCTTATCAGCGTGTTCTGGCTGCCAATGATATCCCTCTAAAAACCAAGGCCCATTTGACCAATTTGTATGTCACCCTTAATCCAGTCCAACTCCGAACTACGATCGATGCAAAAGTAGACAAACTTTGGAAATTATCACGGTAACATTCCGCTTTGAGGCAACGATATATCTAAAGTAACATTCGGCCTTGATGCATCACGGCAGGCTGTGTTCCTCAGGAAGGAACAAAGGTAATTTTGGGAAGCCCTAAAGTGTTTACTATATTCCTTCATTGTGACAAAAGGCACCCGGCAAAACACCACACTCTGCTTAATAAACAATAAGTCAATCCATACAAAATCCATAGACCAGGATGGCTCTTTTCGGGTAAACTCACAGCCATGCGTCGCCGTTTCGTTTACCTGCTCGTTCTCCTGCTATTCCTTCTGCCGGCCTGCCAGCTCTTTTCGGGAGGCGGCACGCCCACCTCTCCCCTGGTCGGTACCATCGTGGCGGGCACGCTGACTGCCGCCGCAAACACCACCTCTCTTCCCGAGCCCAGCCCAACTCCCGCAGTAACACCCATGCCCACTTTCACCTCAACGGAGGCTCCCTTGGGCGATATTCCCAACCAGGCAGCCTCGATCCCGTTGCCCGCCGGAGAAGTGACCATCCTCCTGATGGGGTCTGACCAGCGCCCGGGTGCGCAGGATTTCCGCACCGATACCGACCTGCTGGTTGTACTCAAAACCGACGGTCCAGTCAGCCTGGTCTCCTTTCCACGCGACCTGTGGGTCTACCTGCCCGGCCGGTTCATGGAGCGGATTAATTCCGCCCAAGAATACGGAGGGTTCGAGCTGGTTCAAGCGACCTTTCAGTATAACTTCGGCTTCACCCCGCAGTCCTACATCCTGACTAATTTCAGTGGATTCCGGTACATCGTGAACAGCCTGGGAGGCATTGACGTGCAGGTCGCCCAGACATTTTCGGATGCGCGCACCGGCTACCCGAAGGGCTATACGGTCCATGCGGGCCTGGTTCACATGGATAGTGATACTGCCCTGTGGTACATACGCGCCCGTGAAACCACGAGCGACCTGGACCGTTTACGGCGGGCCCAGGAAGTGATCCTTGCCATCGGGAAGAAACTATTAAGCCTGAACGGCCTGACCCGCATTCCCCAACTCTATTCGACATTCCAAGGCGCCATAGTTACCGACCTGAGCCTGCAGGATTTAGTGGCTCTTTTACCGATGCTCCAGTCGGTGGATCCGAACAAGGTCCAGCGCTATGCCATCAGCACGGACCAGGTGACCTCCTTCTATACATCCGGCGGAGCAGACGTACTGCTGCCGCGCCCGGACGCGATCCGCCAAGTGCTGCTGCTGGCGCTGGGGAATTAATCTTCGCGCCTGAAAATGCTCGGATGTGGACATTTCTCGCAAGTTTTAGTTTGATAGTTTTCCTATGTTGAGATATACAGGCATTTCATCCCAGGTACGACCTTCCAGCTCACGCCCGGCTCTCTTCTTTTGAACGCCTCCCCATTGCTTGAAGAAGAACGGTACATGAGCTATAACACACTGGTCGCGAATGTCCGTAACCCACTCCTGCAAGACAGGCCTCGCTCCCGGACCAGATTCGCCACCAATAATCACCCAGTTTATCCCAGTCAAGTCAAGCTGATGAATTGGCCCCAGCAAAGGTTCCAATGAAAGGAATTTTACCTTTGCTCCCGTTCGCCGCAAGCAGTCAATGCGGGAAACATACTCTTGATTCTCAACACTAACCCCCATCCACACATTATCCGGCCAATCGATTTGTGGGTTAAGTTCCACCAGGCGTTCTGCGCGCTTGGTCAGTATCTGGAACTTGTGCCAATCCGCCCGGCACATGACATCAAAGGTTTTCTGGATGAAAACGACCGGGACCTTTTCATGGAACAGGTCACTCATCGAATTGACAAAAATAACCTGCGGCGTTTTCCATTCCAGTGGCTTTTCCAGTACATGCTCGTGCATCACCAGTTTGAAACCATCGGCATAGTTCGGCTGACCCATCGCCTGCAAGCGCTTCGCCATACGCTCGGCATAGCAATGCTTGCAACCCGAGCTGACCTTGGTACAGCCGGTGAGGGGGTTCCAAGTGGATTCGGTCCACTCGATTGCTGAGCGCGCCATTTCTCCTCCAATGTGCTAGTGTTAGAATTATTCTTTAACAATAATAGCACAATTGTTCTTTTTTGTCTACAATAATTTTTCCTGACCGTGGATATCTTTTTTTGTCACATCATTCCAAATCTTGTTTCCTAACGGATGTTTACTTGCAAAAAGCAGACGATACAAAGGAGCATTTCTTTGTGTATTTCTGATTAACGGTTCATGGGCAAATTCGTCGCTGTCATTGATTACTACATATCCTAAATCGCTCAACTTGGATTTATAGTAATCAATTAAGGCGCGATGTACACCAATGCTTTCACGCTTGTTCAGGGCATTCCTGTAAACATCGCGCCATTTCCTGTCTCCAAAAAAAGTATCAACTATTGTAACTTTCTGAGTCGCATAACATTTATCAAGATTTCTGGTAAGGCCGCTTTGAGAATAATTGATTATCAAATCCATTCTATTCAGATGTGCTAATGTCTCAATCGTTTTCCAATCGAGTTCAAGTCCTTCCGGATCAAGAAAAGCCAGATTTAAGCAAGGTAAAATACCTCTGATGAAATTTTTATCATATTGAGCAATTTCCGTAAACACATCATTCACTATACTGTTTGCGTTTCCCGTGAGTAAGTGTATCCGATCTTGGGGAATTGATGATTCTCTTACGCGCTGTGTCAAAGAATCAATATTGGATTGCTCAATATCGCCGAAACAATAATCAGTGAAAGGATATTGGGTTTGCAAAGCTAATAACGGAGAGCCGAGTAGATATTCATTTGTATCCCTGATAACACATTTCCCGGGGCCGGAAAATAAATCAATGAAAATTCTTCGTCGCCAACTCCTATCTCTCATCGCAATTTCAAAAGCATCAATGTAACGCTTAACAAAATAAAGTTTTTCTTTTACCCACTCACCTGACTCTCTAGCAAGTAAACCATCGTCAACAGCCAAAATATAGTCTCTCATATTCCCTCCAAAGGAAAGAGATTTTACCTACCCCAAATAATCCCTCAATAACCGGCTGCGGGTGGGATGCCGCAATTTTCGCAGGGCTTTGGCTTCAATCTGACGGATGCGTTCGCGCGTCACTTTGAAATAGCGGCTGACCTCTTCCAGGGTGTGGTCCTTGCCATCGACCAGGCCAAAGCGCAGTTCCAATACCTGGCGCTCGCGCTCGGAAAGCGCCGCCAGAGCATGCTGTACCTGCTCGCGCAGCATCTCACGTGAGGCCGCATCCAATGGCTCGAGGGCATCCACATCCTCGATGAAATCACCCAGTTGGCTGGAATCCTCATCCCCACTCGCCGGACCGTCCAGGGAGACCGGCTCCTCGGCGGAACGCAGAGTGTGGTCCACCTTGGTGATGGCCTGTTCCCAACGGCGCTGGAGCTCCGGGGAGAGCGGCACATCTTCAGCCCGGGCCCGCAGGACCGCCTGGACATCTGCGGGGGATAGATAACCGATTTCGATGGCCAATTCCTCATTGGTGGGATCTCGGCCCAGTTGCTGGACCAGGGCACGCTGGGCGCGCAGCAGACGGGTGATCGCCTCGAACAAATGCACCGGTATGCGGATGGTGCGGGCCTGCTCGGCAATCGAGCGATTGATGGACTGGCGGATCCACCAGGTGGCATAGGTGCTGAATTTAAAGCCACGGCGCGGGTCGAACTTGTTTACCGCCCGCAGCAAGCCGAGGTTGCCCTCCTGGATCAGGTCCAAAAGCGAGATGCCGCGCCCCAGATAACGCTTGGCCACGCTAACCACCAGCCGCAGGTTGGCGCGGATGATGGCGGCGTTGGCCTCGTCAGCGCGGCCGCGGATGAGTTCGACCTCCCGGACCAGTTCGGGTTCGGGTGGCAGGTTATGGAAGAGCGTGCGCTGCGCTGGCAAATTGTGGTGGATCTGGATATGGTGCAACAACCAGCCCGCGAATGGTTCCGGCAGGATGTAAAAGATCACAAACACATTGTAAGCATGGGCAACCAGGCTGTCCCAAACCGGATCTGTGCCCCACAACTCGTGTTCCATGTAACTGTGAAAATAAGAAGGAGAAATGCTCTCCCAGCCGCGATGCAGGCTCTGCGCCTCGGCCAACAATAATTCAGAATCGGGAATATGGTGTTCCAGGCGTTCGGCATCTTCGCCGAGGCGAGTCCAGGCCATCAGCAAGTCGCCGAGCAGGGAGTGGTAGGCGGCCTTGGTGGGCGAACCAAGGTCCTGTTTCCCCATTCTACGACGGCGCATGGTCATGAGCACAACCCGGCGGCCTTCTAGCATCGCCGCAAGCCGGAATTCGCTGGGAGCATCCAGCAGCTTAACCTGGCCGATCTCGCGCAGATATAAGCGTACCGGATCCTCGGACATTTCCGCTGCCAGTTCGGCGCGATCCAGTTCGAGCGGTTCCTCAACGTCCGGCTCGCTCAACCCTTCTGCCGCCGCCTGGCTTTCCTCCGGTTCCATCGAGAGTTCGGGTTCTTCTTCGCTATCGGATTCAATTTCTTTCGACAAGGTCTTATCATCTGTCTCGGAATCTCGCTTTTTATGTCCGGGAGCTGCCGGGTTGCCCGGACGATGTGGGTAACGGGACGTTGGTTTTGTTTTGCTGGTCATTATCCCTCTTTACGACGTCCGTTCTGTCTCATTTGCGCCTGGTCAAGACTGCGCAGGAGCATGGAATGCTGCTGAACCATCTCGCGATACGATGCAGCCCGCAAGTCGCCCGATTGTTGGGCTTCTTCCTGTAAAAAACGCAACTGGTTGACACTCTCGTTCAGTGCCATATGGCGGATTTTGACCACGCCGCGAAACAGATCTTCCAGCAAGCGGTCATCCACTGGATCGAGTTCGCCCGCTTGTATGACCAGTTCATCGACCAGGCTCTCAAGCGCCGGCGGAAGGTTCTGACGTAGGTACTGGTCGGCGTCATGTGCATCCTGTTCGAGAGACTGGCGCACCAGCCGGAACAGAACCTGATGGTCAGTATACCCAAAATCTTCGGGAGACATGCGGCCCAAGGAGGCCTCCTGCAGGGAGCGGTCGAGTTGATAGAGCAGGTCAGGCCGAAGGCAGAGCAGGCTTAGAATATGCGCCTCGATCAGGTGTGAAGGTGATATCGTCGCGGCGATGGTCGTCTGAGGGATTTTCTGTGCCGGGGCGACAGTCTCAGCCCTGGGGTGCGGCCGGTGTGTTCTCTGACCCCCGGTTTGCGCACCAACCATCGAACGCTCATCCACTTTCAAGAAACGCGCCAGCCGTTGGCGGTAGGTATCACGCTCGACCGGGTTTGGCAGGTCTTCGATCAACGGCAAAACCTGCCCGGCAATTTCAGATTTAACCTTGGCATCCTCCAGGTCACGCCCGGCGGCCAGTGTGTCCATTACGTGTACAACAACAGGCTGGGCGTTTTCGATCAGACTTTTCCACTGTGCCGGGTCACGCTGGACGATTTCGTCCGGATCGAGCCCATCGGGCATGGAAGCCACGCGCAGGTCAGCCTGCAAACGGGCCTCGTGGCGCAGTAAACCGCGTGCATCGAAACGCAATTCATCGGAATGATCGAGACTCTGGCGGGCCGCTTCCAGCCCGCTCAGGACTGCTTTTTGCCCGGCCGCGTCCGGGTCGAGTGCCAGCACGATCCGGCGCGAGAAACGCTTGAGCAGGCGCAACTGCTCCTCGGTCAGGGCGGTGCCCATCGGCGATACAACGTTTTCACAGCCCGCCTGGTGGGCAGCGATCACATCCAGGTACCCTTCCACGATGACGGCCTGGTCCGCTGCCCGGATGGCCTTGCGCGCCCGGTCCAGCCCGTAAAGCAGACGGCTTTTGCTGAAGAGGAGTGTCTCAGGCGAGTTCATGAACTTGGGGTAATCATTCGGGTCGAGGATCCGTGCCCCGAAACCGGTCATCCTGCCATTCTCGTCCCGGATGGGGATCATCAAGCGGTTGCGGAAACGGTCAACGAAACCGCCATTATCGCGCGGAGAGACGAGTCCAACCTCCATCAATTCCTGCCCGGAGTACCCTTTTGATGTAAAGTGGATTAAGGTTGCATCCCAGGAATTGGCAGCGTAGCCCAGGCCAAAAGTCTCGATGGCAGCGTCGGTAAGGTGACGTTTTTCGTGGAGGTAATCGAGGACGAATTTTCCCGCGGGGGTGGACAGGTGGTAACGGTAGAACGTCACCACTTCCTCCAGCAATCCGCGCAGGCGCTCATGGGCTTCTTTTTCCTCCGGCTTTTCGGCTTTGTAGGCTTCGAGTTTGACTCCGGCCCTTTCCGCCATGGCCTGCAGGGCTTCCTTGAAATCCCAGCCTTCTTTCTTCATCACGAACCGGAAAATATCGCCGCCCTCGTTGCACTGGCCGAAGCAATGCCAGGTCTGACGGTCGGGCGAGACGATGAACGAGGGGGTTTTTTCATTGTGGAACGGGCACAGACCGGAATAGTTCTTTCCGGTGCGGCGGAGTTTTACGGTTTCCCCGATCAGGTCTACGATGTCAATGCGGGATTTGATCTCGTCAATTTGGGACATGGCGTAAGAGAATTATAGACGCGCCGGGGATGCGGCGCAAGCGGCATAAACCAGGCTTCGGGAGGTTATAGCACGGTATACTAACGAAGACCGGGGACAATCTTTACCCCGGTCTCCGGTTTCCGATCCTGGGTCTGCTAGAAACCTTCCAATTTACTCAAATCCGCCACCCCCTCGGCCAGCGCGGCAATGCTCTGCAACAGGCCCAGGCGATTTTCCCGGACGGATGGCTCTTCCGCCATCACCAGTACTTTATCGAAGAACTCATTAATGGCCGGGAGCATTGGGGTAAAGCTGTTCAAGAGATCATCCACACTCCCGGGAAGGCGAGGCGTAGCCTCCGCTTTCTGCAGAAAGGTGAATAAACTCTTCTCGGCATTTAGATTCAAAGCTCTGGATCTACTTCAAATCGTTGCCTTTGGTCTCGCGTGATACGCACACAGCGTGCGTAACCGGGCAGGATGGTATTCCAATCCTTGCGTCCAACCCAGGCAGTCAATTGTTTAACGGCCTGCGCTGAGCCAGCCGGATTATTTGCTTGGGCAGCCAGAATGGCATCCACCACATCGTACTTGTAACCCATATCCATCAGGACCACGCGCAACCGCCCTGAAAGGAACTCCAGTACTTGCTTCTTGACCTCGGCGCTTACCTCTAGCGGCTCGAATTTGGCCGCGGCTTGGATCGCCTCTTGCAGGTCAAAGGATAAGTCATGTTCAATTAACGGCTGGACTACGCCAATGGCAGCCCGTCGCAGGCCGAAGGGATCCCTGGTGCCGGTGGGCGCCAGCCCCTCTGCAAACAAACCGACCAACGCATCCAACCGGTCAGCCAGGGCGACTGCCAGCCCGGGTTTGCTGTGTGGGACAGTTTGATATTGTTCGCCAATGGCGGTTGCCACTGCCTGGTTTTCTCCGGAACGCAGGGCGTACTCGCGGCCCATGACACCTTGCAGCGAAGTCATTTCGACCACCATCCTGGTCACCAGGTCGGCTTTTAAAAGATGGGCGGCACGTCGGGCAGACCCTGCCTCGACGATTTCCATTTTCATCATCGGGATAAGCGCGTTGGTCAATTTCTCGATGCGTTCGTTCCTGTCGAGCATCGAACCAAGTTTCTTTTGAAAGATGAGCGTATTCAAGCGCGGGCGAAAATCTTCAAGAAGTTGCTTCAGATCTTCCCTTACGAAGAAATTGGCATCCGCGAAGCGGGCACGCACCACGTGTTCGTTGCCCTGGCGCACCAGGTCAAGCCCCTGCTCATCGCCGTTGCGGACAATCACGAAATTCGGTAATAAGGGCGGATGGCCTTGCGCTTGGGCGACTGATCCAGTCGCCCCTACACTTCGGATGGGGAAATAGCGCTGGTGTTTCTTCATGACCGAGATGAGCACATCTTCGGGCAGATCCAAAAATTCCTTTTCAAAACTTCCCAGGAGCGGCAAGGGCTTCTCGACCAGGTTGGCCACCTCTGCCAATAGTTCATCCGGCAGGATGGCTTCACCCGCGACCGAGGCCGCCAGTTTTTTGACTCCCTCTGCGATCAGCGCCTTGCGTTCTTCTCCATCCAGTACAATACCGTTCTTCTTGATAACGTCGAAATATTCACCTGCGCTGGGGACAAGAATTTCCGGTGAGTTGTATGGGCGCAGGCCGCGCGTATGGCGGCCGGCGGTCAAGCCAGCATACTCGAACGGGATCACCGTCCCGCCAAACAGTGCCACAAACCAGCGCAGTGGGCGCGCAAATGTCACGCCCGAACCAGGCAACCAGCGCATGGACTTGGGAAATAGAATCCCGGCAATTAATTTCGGCAATTCTTTGGCCAGAACTTCGAGTGAGGACTGACCGGCCTTCTTAACGACGGCAAAGACATACTTCCCGCCATCAATTTCGCGCACTTCCAAATCCTTAGGGGTCAGTCCCCAATTCTTGGCGAAACCGATGGCTGCCGGGGTCGGGACTCCGTCCGGACTAAAGGCACGTTCCACCGGCGGACCTTTGAGCAAGTCCTCGCGGTCGGGTTGGCGCGTGGCTAGGCTCTCCACATACACTGCCAGCCGGCGTGGGGTCCCGGAGACGTGTATACTGCCATGTTCAAAGTGCAGTTCTTCGTCCAACCACCTGGGAACAGCTATTTTCAGTTGTGCGATGGCAGAGTCAAGGTCCGAGGCAGGCAATTCTTCGACACCGATTTCCAAAAGCAGAGATTGTGGAGAAGAGAGCAGAGAGTAATCCGGCTCCGCAGGCTGACTTTTCCCAGTTTTCTTTTCCCCACGCTCTTTCATCAGCGGATACTCCACTTCCTTCCGCTGTTCCAGATAGTACAAGGCCACCCGGCGGGCCATCGCGCGCATTTGCCCGTAGAAGACCTGGCGCTCGGTCACGCCGATGGCACCTCGGCAGTCCAGTGCATTGAAAGTATGCGAACACTTCAGCACGTAGTCGTAGGCTGGCAGCACCAAAGGTGGATGCTGATCCAGACATGATTCAGCTTCAGCCTTGTAGAGGTCGTACATCTGGCGCAGGCGCTCCACGTCGGCGATCTCGAAGTAATACTTGCTGTGTTCGTACTCCTCCTGCCGGCGCACTTCCCCGTATTTTACGGTTTCGTTCCAAGGTTCCTCCCAGATGGCGGCCGCGTTGTTGAGGGCGATCAGGATGCGATCCAGGCCATATGTGATCTCCACGGAGACCGGGTCGAGGCTCTGGCCGCCGACCTGCTGGAAGTAGGTGAACTGGGTGATCTCCTGCCCGTCCATCCAGATTTCCCAGCCCAGACCCCAGGCCGAGATGGCGGGTTGTTCCCAGTTGTCTTCGACCAGGCGGATGTCATGTTCACGCGAATTGATTCCAATGGCTTCTAGCGACTGCAGGTAGAGCTCCACCGGGTTGCCAGGATCCGGCTTGAGGATGACCTGGAACTGGTAATGCAATTGGAAGCGGTTTGGATTCTCGCCGTAGCGGCCATCATCCGGGCGGACGGAGGGTTCCACGTAGGCCACGTTCCAAGGTTCGGGGCCGAGCACGCGCAAAAAAGTGGCCGGGTTCATCGTCCCGGCGCCGACCTGGGTGTAGTAAGGCTGGCCGATCAGACAACCTTTATCGGCCCAGAATTGTTGGAGTTGGAGAATGATGTTTTGGAGGGAGGAGGACATGGAGATCAGGTGATCGAGGATTAAAATTTAGGTTGGTGAGAGGATTATACCGTAAAGAATGCTCCCGAATTTTCCTGAGGCTCCGAGGCCAGGGGAAGTTCCAACGGAGACAATCGCCCCTACAGCATCCCCGCACCCTGGGAGGCCTGGCAAATATATATTTCAGGATGAAGGCCGGTCCTGTGTTCATATTCCGGGCCAAGGGACTTGGCGAAGAGTTCGGCCTGATCACTCGAAACCAGGTTGACCGTGCAACCGCCAAAACCGGCGCCGGTGAGACGCGCCCCCAGGCAACCCGGCAGGGACTGGGCGATCTCAACCATTGTATCCAATTCGGGAATGGACACTTCATACAAATCCCGCAGACTGAGGTGACAGGCATTCATCAACTGGCCGAATTCGCTGGTCTTGCCCTGCTCAAGGTACGGGATGGCCAGCCGGGTGCGCTCAATTTCTTCCACCACATGGCGGGCGCGTTTCTCCACCATGACGGGCAACTGGCGGCTGAAGCGGTTGAATGACTCCACGCTGACGTCGCGCAGAGCTTTGATTCCCGGCAGGTCGCGTGTGAGCAATCGCACGGCTTCCTCACAAGCCGCCCGGCGCTCGTTATACCCCGCCGTGGACAATTTCCGCCGGACAGTCGTATCCGCGACCACGATGGACGTGTTTTCGGGCAGCGGTAAGCTGCGGTATTCCAGCGATCGGCAGTCCAGTAGCATTAATCTGCCTGGTTCCCCACAGGCGGAAGCAAACTGGTCCATGATGCCGCAGTTGACGCCCACGTAGCGGTTTTCCGCCTTCTGACACAACTGTGCCAAATGCATGGATGTCACAAGCCAGCTGCCCAGCCTGCTCCACGCCACCCCAAACGCCATTTCAATCGACGCAGAAGAACTCAGGCCGGATCCACGCGGGATATCGGATGAGAATGCCGCCTGCAAAGCCGGGGTGGACAGACCGGCGGCGCCCAATGCCCAGGCCACCCCGGCCGGATAGAGCGCCCACTCGGGCAGAGGAGATCCATCCGGTTGTTTCTTAGCGGACAGCGTCTCGGGGGTGAATTGCGCCTCTTCTCCGAAATCCGCAGCCACGAGCGTGGTCCGGTCGAAGGTGACTGGAGAGAAGGCAATGTAAGTAGCCCGATCGATCGCGGCCGGCAATACGAAGCCATCATTATAGTCCACGTGTTCCCCCAGGAGGTTCACCCGCCCGGGGGCGCGTGCGACGTAGCGCGGCTCCTGCAAAAAGTGGTTAGAAAAGGCCTGGATGGCAGAGAGGCGTGGATTCATACCTGGCCGCGCAATTTGTAATGAATTGCAGGCAACCCTTGCAGGCGTTCCGCGGCGCTTTCGGGGGTGATATCACGCTGCGGCATGGCCAGCATTTCATAACCGACCATGAATTTGCGAACCGTGGCTGAGCGCAGCAGGGGCGGGTAGAAATGGGCGTGCAAGACCCATTCTGGATGTGACTGCCCGTCGCTGGGGGCCTGATGGAAACCCATCGAGTATGGGAAGGATATTTCGAACAGGTTATCATAGCGCGTCGTGACCTGTTTGAGCGCTTCCGCCAGGGCACTGATTTCAGCAGGGGTCAAATCCGCCAGAGAGGCTGCCGGGCGGTGTGCCACCAGCAGTATTTCGAACGGCCAGACCGCCCAAAATGGCACCAGGGCGGTGAAACTCCCGTTCTGGAAGACAATGCGCTCCGCACGGTGATGTTCCTCGACCAGGTAATCCATAAGAAGGGGATGATGATGCTCTGCGAAATAGGCAGCCTGGGAGTCAAGTTCCCTGGCGATCTCATTTGGCAGTTGGGATTGCGCCCAGATCTGGCTGTGCGGATGCGGGTTCGAACAACCCATGAGGGCGCCCTTATTTTCGAAGACCTGTGCGTAGCGGATAAAATCCATTGCGCCCAGAGCGACACTTTCGCGCCTCCAGGCTTCCAGAACGTTCTCAATGACAGGGTTATCCAGCTCGGGCAGAGTCAGGTCGTGGCGGGGAGAGAAACACACCACCCGGCAAAGCCCACGTTCGGGGCTGGAAACAAGCAATGGATGCGACGGAGCCGAATCATGCGCGGTTGCATCCGGAAGCAACGAAGCAAAATCGTTGTCGAAGACGAACGTGCCGGTGTAGGACGGATTCCTGACCCCGCCAGCGCGTTCATTCCCGGGGCAGAGGTAACAGTCCGGGTCGTACTGCGGCAGGGTTTCGGGCGGGGTCTTTTCGACCTGACCCAACCAGGGACGCTCAGCACGCTGCGGCGATATGAGCACCCAGTCACGGGTGAGAGGATTGAAACGGCGGTGAGGGGATTTAATCATTGGGTATTCTTTTCAATGGATGGTTGGATGGTGAGGTCCATTATAGCATCAGGGAGGAGACAGGAAATGATGGTCGAGGATTTTGGATTGTGGATTGGTTGAGACCGCACAAGAGGAGGGAGGTGGGGAAGAGGACGAGAGAGCGGCCGAACAGGCGAATGCCGGGTGGAGACCGCGCGGATGCGGCCGAGCCGGTCCATTACAAGGGAACCAAAGCGGAAGCGGCTGCGACGTTCCTGCTCTTTTTCGCGGCTGAGATGACGATACATGTGGTAGCCTGGCTGCATGAAGAGCAGGGCGGTGCGCATTCGCCAGGTTTCGGGTACACCCGGGCGCAGGACGATCCTGTTGGCGGTGATTGAAAAATAGCCACGCTCGACCAAGACGGTGAGATCGATCCTGCCGCGCGTGCAGAGATCCTTGTACAGGGCCCGGTAGAGCTTGAGCAGGCGGCCACTACGGAAGATGCGCTGGTAGTAACGCCGGCAAGTGAACATGGAAGGATAACCAACCGGCAAATCCTGCCAGCGGGCGTGGTGGGCAATTTTCCAAAAGACGGCGTCGAGCATTTCGGATGGGTCAGCAGGAGGGCGACCCCGGACCTTCGCCCGGCAGCGACCAGAATCAGAGGGCGGTTCTTGAGAGGGGGGAATCAAGGGCTGAAGGATCCGCCACTGGCGGGGGCTGATGAAAGGATAGCCGGTCCCGGAAAAGGACGGGAGGAGAGATTCAGAGAACGGAATGGAATTTAGGTCATTTTTTTTCAGTCCCTTGCGAAACGAATCGCCATCGCGGGTGATGCGATGTTCCCAGAAGTCATAGGAAATAAGATCAAGGGCATGTTCTGCGACATAATGCAGGTCATGGAAGGGTTGATAGTAGTGATGCAACAGGAGCTTGCAGCGCATGGAGGTGTGGATGCCTCGTAACGATTGTTTAATCAACGCCACAAATAAGGAAGTTTTCCCGGTATCGAGCAATGTTTCACTTACATGATCCAAGAGATCTATTTGCCGGGCCAGATGGGGAATGGCCCGGGCGAGGGCGTCAGGATCACCTTCCGCCAGAATCTGGCGATCGTGATCCATGGCATGCGCGAGTTTGGCGAGAGGGGAGGGATGCAGGCGGGAGTAAAAACCATGCCTGGTAGCGTTGCGGTTGGAGGGCTGTCCGCCGCGCCGGCGAGGCAGCGGGCAGGGAGGGAGAGGAGGACTAGATGGAACAGAAGGAGAGAGGAATGGGATTGTCATGAGGAAAGTTGCTCCTTTTTCCGTTTTCAGATGGCAGGCAGGGCCCCCACTCCGACGCTCCCCAAATGAGAGACACATTTGGAGAGGGGAGCAGGATAAGAGGCTGCACGTGAAGAATGCAAGCACGGGCATGCCCAGGATAATATTAGAACAAAAGTTCTAGTTTGTCAAGTGGATTTAATGAGTGAAAATTTATAAGATGGCAAGAGAATGGCAGAGGCCTGGCGCGCCACCTGCATGAAGGCGATGTAATCAATCATTCTATGCTTATAGAATTCTTTGCGGATGCTAGGCTGGTGAGGAAAAGGGAAGACAGTACGCTTAAATATATTTTCCACTGGCTTGATGAATTGAAACGGTTCCAATTTCCCTTCCTTCCACTCGGTTATATAACCCCAATATTCCCGAACCAGGTTCGGCACACATGGCTTAACAAGGGTTTGCATCACCGGTTGTCCTAATGTAATGACCGGAAGATCGGGGAATTGCGCCAGCTAATACTTGAGCAATGGCAACCAATAAAGAAGAAATGTCTGAAAAATATTAATCTCTTTTATTTGAGTGGGAGGTTGAACAAAGAATTTTTTAAATATATTGGTGGCATACACATTCTGCAGCAAGTCGATACCAAGCTTTTGGCAAACGCTTGAAAGATATGCACGAACGCTTCCATTCGTATATAGATTTAAAACTGTCCTTATGAATTGACGGCTAGCTGCTTTCTTGACTATAGGCTCCTGACCCAGGACGATGAGCCGAATAGGACCTTTACCTACAAAAGGTTTCGGTATCCGGAAATGAGGATCAAGATACTGGGAAAGACTTCAGTTTTGGCATAGCTCATCAAATCTGCATTCTGTTTTTTCTATAATGTCTCTATTCATTGGATCTCCCGTGAAGCAATTTATACAAGCCAAATATATCAAGATTAAGCGACCACACTCTTAAATTGATTAACTTGAATTGACTAACGCTCAATGCACCGCGGACATTTCTCGATATTTATCCCACCTGTTATAATTCAACTTTGATGTCAGCATGTTTTGCCTCAAAAAATTCCGGGGGGCTCGAAGTCCTCTTTTATCAGGACAAAAAGTAAAGTATCGAACTCGTGTTTTAATCTAATCCCCCACCCTCTGTCCTGGTTTTGCATCTGGAAGGAGGCAACAAGATTTAATCTGGATTGTCTACCCATCTTGTCCAATTGAATCATAACCAGGATTTCACGCATCAGTTAGTTCCAAATGAAGCAGGTCGGCAGCAATGAACTCACTTACCTCTTCTGTGATGACAAGAGATTTATTAGTCAATTGGCGATATTGTTTGGCCAATATTTTAAGCACCCTGGATGAGTTATCTCAATGGGTCGAGTTCAATGAAAATGGTCACAAAACTCAACTCCTCTTTTTCCAGTTCATCAAGCATCCAGAGATAAAGCTTTGCTTGGAAATCAGAAGTCTTAATTTTTTAATCCCACCATTTTAGGCGAAAAAATCGAATTATCTCCCCGGCTTGCATAATTGAGTATAAAAAATATTGCAATCATTAATCAACCATACGTAATTTGCATGATGTAGGGTGAATTGCGACTAACAAAGGACGGGACATGCTGGTCATAGACACTATTGCTTGACCTGGGGCCAGATTTGGTAAACGATCCCATTGTCTATCATCAATTCCCCCAATAGAGCGTTTCAGACGCGCTATAACATTGGCATCACTAATCTTATGCAGAATAAAGTTGTTTACCAATCCGAGCACTTCATCGGGTAGATGCTGCGGTAATTGTGTTACAAATATCAGTCCGATCCAGCGTTTCCGACCTCGTCGGGCAATGCGGGCGACCTGCTCGAAAAGATTTTGCATCTTGCTGATCTTGTCTCGCGAGAGAAATTCATGTGCTTCTTCGACAATGATAATAATCGGTGTGGGAGCTTCTCCACTTTCGGCTGCTTTTTCATATTCTTTTTCCTGTTGCTCCTGGATCCCACGCAAGATATTTGAAATGACTAGGTTGTTGATAATAGTGGAATCAGTGTCACTAAGATCAACCACGGCAGTACGACCGGGGCTGATGAGTTTTTCGAAGGCAATTGGACTTACAGATGGGTTATCAAAAACCGCAGTTCGGTTTAGACGCCATAACTTACCCAACAAGGCTTTCCAACTGATTTCGTTATTGGTGCTGATGGTTGCAATCCTTGCCCTGATTTGGCTTTTTGCTACATCTGATTTGAAAATGTCATTGAACGGTTCGAATTCGTCATTATGAGAAAGGGAAGCCAAGAAAAAGCCAGCGAGATCGATCAAGTAAGACAGGGTCATATTAGGATAACCGGAATTGAACTCATTCACCTCAATTGCCTCTTTTTCCTGTTCGGAGATGCTCTTCTTGGGGTAGATATCGAGATCGCGCATGACCAACTTTAGCACATCATAAGCCTTGAAAAAACGATCCTGCTGGGCATCAGTTAAATCCATGATTTCAACAGCGGCATATGATGAAAGGCTTGAAAAATCGAGGCGGAATTGGCGGATAGATGTTGGAGGTTTTGCTGTAGTGCTTCGACCGACCAGATGAAGAACATGTAGATCATTCACTCCTTCTGGTTTACGTTTTACACGGTCGAGGAGGCGAATCATATTCTTATCTTCTGTGGGATGATTGATTTCGGTATATTCGCCCTCGGTGTCAATTAGGATAGTAAATATGCCGGCTTTTTGGAATTGGTGGATTAGCCCTGAAACAGTAGTAGATTTACCGCTACCCGTGGTGCCTAATATGCACATATGCCGTGGCAAGACGGATTTCTTTTTGGATGGGATTTGAACTGCCATATCTTCAAAGCCTACCGCTAGACCTAATTCAAGATCGTTGGAAATGCCTAGTAAATCCCGGGTTGCCTCTTCGCTAAGAATAAAAACAGGGCTATTCGGCAAGGGACGAAAACGTGGCGGGTCTATAATTCCTTCCACTTCCTCTCCGATGATTTCTACCTGCACCCGACCATGATAACGTGGCATAAACATAGTACCGCGGACAGTCGTTGTGACTACAAGCGGCGCGTCTGCCCGAAGTCCGTCCGGTTCAGCAAATGGGCCCTGAACAACTGCTCCAAGATATTGCCTTCCATCGCCGCCTTTTTCTTTTGGACGACTTATAATCCTGACCAAAGACTGCGCCGGTACTTTGGCGATTCCATCCGACGGGAGTAATACAGTCACCGTGTTATCTTTGCTATTCGGTGTATCATACATTGTCCGGCCGATAGCTCCTGCGAACTCAGGGCCTTCCTCGAATTTACCGCCGGCGAGACTAATCTCTTCTGCGATAGATTCAGAAAAATTAATCCTCGGTGATTGGATATCTTCAGTATTCTTTTCTCCTTGTGGAGTTAATTGCTTATTATCTGTTTCCATACCTCACTCCTATTTTCGTGAACGTGTTTCGCGCTCGCCCAGATATTTAAATGGTTGTCCCTGTTCAGCGTAGACGGTTTGAACTGAGGGTAGGAATGTATCGAGCCCGAATGTGGTACTGCAAACGGTATCAGCCAGATCAATCAACATTGGGAAACCACGATGTTCCTGCAATAAACTATCTGCCATGGCGACATGAGCTGCCATCTCGGTATTATCAACATGAGCATAGAATAAATACGGGGGTGCTGCTTCCCACACTCGATAGAGGCCTACAACAATTTTTGAGGCAACATCATGAGCGAAGGATTTCATTAATTGTCTGGTACCTGCTTCATTTCGGTAATGTCCGGTATCAAGCATATTCTCAGTATCTGGTTCCAATGTTTGAACAATCGCAAACTCCATTGGCTTGAGAGCGTTGCCAATCATCAACCAGTGTCTTTTTCGAGGCGCACTCGGAACGAATACGAAACGTTTATATTCTACGAACCAATTGATTAAGTCTAAACTGACTTGGAGGCGTTCTTTTTTGGAAGCCCAAAGGCCTGTGATTAACTCATAAGCCGCCAGATTCCCATGACCCATACGCCAAAGAGCTTGGGATTTATCCTTCAAAATCGCACGTTCAGCATAAGTCATTATTCCACGTCTGGCCAAGTCGCTGAGTCTTTCACCATCAAGAGCTTGGCCTTCCCTTTTTTCCCTTCTTTCCAGCACAGTCATAACTTCCTCAACAGGATCGGTCATCTTTGAGCGTAGATCCCGCCGAAATAAGCGATGCGCCCAAGCGCCTTGATTACCATTATAGGAAACTAAACTCACTCCGATCTGGGTAATCGTAAGGGGTAATGTATCGTGAACGACGCTGGTTCCATCACAAGCTTCCACCCCGCCGTTAAAGAGCAAACCGGTGTGAATGTTTTCCAGATCCTCCCGCTTTGCCTGATAAACGCCGGCATTGGGAGGGGCACCAGGGCTGGTTTTAATTTTTGAGAAGACTTCATTTCGGATTGTCTGGCCATAACTATCTTCCATTGCAACCGCGTCTGCAATTTCTTGCTCCAATCGCCCATACATCTCAGCAAGGTCTTCCCCAGGGATCCAGGTGCTGAGGTCAAGGGTATCTAGAAAATCTTCATTGAATGCTTCTTCAAATTCCGGGAGACTTCGCCGGAGAATTGGTAGACAATTGGTCGGGTTCAAATTCATCTGGTTCAATCATACGTAATTTTCTCCTTCGTCTATATATTCCACTGCAAACAGGCGAAGTTCGACAAAATCAATGCACCTTTAATGATTCCACCCAAGATGGTCCTTTGCCAATAGCTCTGAGCAAAGAATTTGCATAGAAATGTGCAGCATAGGTAGGTAAACTAAATTGTTCAACCAATCGATCTGTAATTATTTTAAGTCTCTGTGAAAAATCACTATTTAACAAATCGAAACCTCTCATTACAACATCTGGTGGCGCCAAAAGAGCAAAACCAATTTTGTCCGCTTTATTTTCAATAGACCACACAATTTGATCAGCATTTTGCCTTTCGATCAAATCAGAAACTATGCCGATCTTTATGTTCCCCAAAAGAGCGTGTACTCTTTCTGTAACGGATGGCTCGCGCAGACCATCAAACACGTCAAGAATTTCATTGCCTAACTTATTCATTGCTTTCTGCCTCGGGAACCAATAATCAGAAAGAAAATGCCCTGCTTCATGTGCTAACGTAAATCTGATTTCGTCTTCTGGGTCAGAACCATCACAAAAGACAAGCCCTTTTCCTCTGTAGGCAATCAAACAGCCGCGGACGAATTGACTATCACAATCAAAGGAATAATCGATTTGACGTGATCTTAACCAATTTTCAATGCCACCCAATGCTAGATGTGGCAACTTGATTACTGCAACCGGAAGTGCTAACGCGATGGGGCGTTCGAGAGATCGGGGATAGGGTTCTACTTCACCAGCCCATTCCCAAAATAAATCAACGGCCTGTTGTTCTTCAACGTTCAGCCACATCGCTTTTATCCTCAGAATCTTCATCGGTCCTATCTTCAATAGTTCGATCTCTTGCAGCTGCCAGGCCTAATTGCGTTGCACTTGTCCTCAGTTCTGAATTTTTAGAATATCTGCCTGTGAGTGCAGTCACACTTTCAGATTGACGGATCAACTTAGCTAACGTCAATGGAGCAATGTTTGTAAATGTTGAAATTTGTTGGACTTGCTTGCTGAACTCACTAGAATTTGAATTGGGTTTTTTACACAAAGCAAGCTTTGCAAGAGCTCCCTCATTTGTACAAAGTATATTTAGGAGATTTTGCAAGGACAGTCTCTCTTGCTTCTGATATACGGATATGATCCAGGCCATATAGGAAGGGTTATCTTGTAATTTCTTTGCCATGTTTTGGAGCTGATGAAGAGTACGTACTGATAGGCTAGGTTTCATCTTAGATATCTTCCGGATTCATATTTCTGGTTATGACTTTTTTTATTCGATCTTTGTGCCTTTTCACAATATCTCTTTGCTGTGAACTGTTCAACTGCTCAATCCCTAGAACTTTGGCGAATTCTTCAGTATCACGGACTCCATTCATCATCATTACTACAAATTCTCGATCTTTTTGTTCAGGAAATAATTCATTAATACGTGAATGAACCGAGGACATTCGGTTTTCGACTTCGACTTCGACATCTACGTTAGCAAATGCGACATGACCTTCTATACTTTCTTCCGTAAAACTATCCCCAAATTCGACATCTTCATACAATTGAGCGGAATTTTCATCGAGCTTACTGGGTTTCATGGTATTTAATAAATCCCCCCTTGCTGACATCAACAAATAACTTAGCAATGATTTTTTCTTCTCTTGAAATTGGGCTGGATTTTCGATATAACTTAGAAGAGCATCAGTTACAGCAGTGTCAATAAGGTCATCATCGAAGATGGCTGGAAAAATTCTAGCCAATCTTTTTGTAAGTATTGGCAATACTATCTCTGCCATCTCAGAATTAGCTGTTACATCCCCCACTAAAATTTTTTTATGGAGTTCGTTTAACCTTACCGTAACATCCTCACTATCAACATCCATTCAGGTTACTCCCCCTTTTTATAAACCAAAACGTACTCCGTACTCATTCGGTCACCGAAGGATTCGCGAATATAAGGTAGTACTCGCTTGCTACCATCTATCATCCGCTCGTGTTCGGAAATTAATTCCAATCCCAAAGGAACAGCAATATCAGTAAAGACCTTGTGTGTAGGTATTTGGAGTTTTCTGATGTGGGATGGGCAAACCACTAGAACAGCTTTTTTTCTTGGGCGTAAAACTCGATTTGTCTCTTTCAGCACTTTTTTCATGTCCTGAAAATATCGCTGAACGAGAAACGCTCGCCTCATATCGATCTCTGCAAGTTGCTTTACTGTGGAGCAGGCTAAATTTCCAAGAGATGCGTCTTCTTCAATTTTGCCTACTTGCCCACGTTCACTTCCGATATACTCACTTCCATTAGATTTGTATTCGTCGAGGGTGGTTCCAAAGACAGGTTTCATCCAACTTACCGCCAAAAAGTGCGCTCTCGGATAATCCAATGCAGTTGCGTAAGGTGGCGAAGTGAATACCAGATCCACTGAATTGTCAATTAAAGGTAATCCTCTAGCATCACCTTTTTGGATTTTGACCGTTACTGCCGAATCTCCACATAGCGTGCGGAATTCATCCATTTGCCGGCGCATAAATTGAACGCGCTTCTCAAATCTTTCAATAACCTTGGGTTGTTCTCGATGAGAAAAATAATGATGCCGTGAATGAATAATATCTCTAGCATTTGCCACGCTTACTTTTGTGAGAATGATTCCTGAAAAAGCCACCCAAAGGAAATCTCGTGTGCTTTCATCCGCTTGAACAGTCTGAATGTAGTAAGAAAGTAACGCCAATTCCTTTTGAACAAGTTCGGTAAACCAATAGTCCCTATTCGCGAACGATGGAGCTGCACAACGTTGCAATAATGCCTTTTTTGTTGATCCATTCTGGATCAGCAGTAAATCTTTCGCCGCAGAACTTATCACGAATGAAGAAGCTTTTATTATTGCCTCATCATCGATAACACGCGTTTTCACCGATGCAATGAGGCATGCTAACGGATCAATATCAAAACCCAACGCGTTCCGCCCATGGATTTTCGCTTCGACAAGAGTGGTTCCACTTCCAGCCATCTGATCGAGAACCAAATCCCCCGTAGCTGAATATTGATCTAAACAATATGTAACAAGTTGAGGTGGGCACTTGGCAGCATAAGAATGCAACCCGTGTGTTGCATACCGAGTGTCATATCCAGAAAAATTCAAATCTAGTGCCACTGATGGTCCAATACCTATCAATAATAAGTATAGAGCAAATATACGACTTCATCAACAGAATACTAATATTACTATCAGATTGTCCGGTTGGTTCTATTCAAACAATAAAAAACTCAGGGAAATTGCGCCAATCGTAATCATCCCAACCCCATCCGTGCCATAAAATTCCATGCCACTTGCTTCCCCCTTTTTCATCTAAAAAAACCTTTTGGTACTGGCATGCCAGAAATAGAAGCAGGGGGTGCAAATATCCCTAATTTTGAAATGGTCTCCAACTGCCATTTGCAAAGCACCTTCCCAATCAAGCCATTTAAATACCTCGGTCGGCTGCATGAGGATGTGGCAACCGGCGAAGAACGGGTGCGCTGGTGCAGGAAAATAAATTAGGTTCTGGGAGCTGTCTGGCCCTCGCCGGCCAGCTTGTCCGGCCAGGAAGGAAAGAGCTGAATTTCTATGACTTTGGCCATCTTTTCCACATAATTCCTTCATACTTCTGAGGTATCATTTAGGATTGTGCTGGTTCATTGATAATTGCTGAGGGGATCGGAAAAAAAGGAATTGTTGGGGCGGCCTTGCATCCTTCGGGACTGCTGCGCGACCTGTCTAACAACCATATTTTCCCTTTAACCAGGCAATTTCAATGACCCAATCAACCGAAACAGGAGATTTGAAATGAGTAAAAAACAAAAAACTTGGATCATCGTAGGGGTGGTGGTGGTGATAATCATTGCGCTGGTGCTGGTGTTCGCCGGCATGCGCCTTCAGGTCAACAGCAGCACCAACGGCGGCACCAGCAGCGGTACATCCGCTTACCAGACGACGACCGTCCAGCGCGGCACGCTTACCTCCACCGTGGAAGGCACAGGCACGGTCAGGTCGAACCTCTCGGCAATCGTTAACTGGCTGACGAGCGGGCAGGTGGACCAGGTGAATGCGAAAATAGGTGATCAGGTCAAAGCCAATGATATTCTGGCCACCCTGGTACAGGATTCCGCCCAGAGCACCCTGGAGACCAGCCTTGTCACTGCCCAGGAGAATCTGGCTCAACTGACTTCCCCTGAAGCGATTGCGAATGCCAAGCTGGCCGTAACCACGGCGCAAACGAATGTAACCAATGCACAACTCGCATTGAACAACGAGCAATATTGGAAAAACAATGCCCTGATCCAAAATTATTACGCCAATTATGTCATTGCCAAGGCCAATCTGGACAAGGCGCAGACCGCCTATGATAATGCGCATGTGGGGGAATATATCAACAACGCCAATGAGGCCGCCGCCTATAATACTCTCTATACTGCCCAGCAAGCCTACAACACTGCCTGGTATTATTACAGTCTTTATTCGCAGGCGCCGACCCAGACACAAATGGATCAAGCCCAGGCGAATCTGGATCTGGCCAATGCCACACTAAAAAACGCCCAAATTTACATGGCAGCCCTGACCGGCGGGGATGTGCCCGCGGATGCCACCGGGACAGACCTGCTCCAGCTCAACCAGGCCAAGCTGGCCGTACAAACCGCACAGGAGAACCTGGATGCGGCCAGGCTCACGGCGCCATTTGATGGAACGATCACCCAGTCAAATGCAATCCCCAAGGCAGTTGTCACGGCGGGAACCCAGGCTTTCCGGATCGATGACCTGACCGACCTGGTGATTGATGTCCAAGTTGTCGAAGTGGATATCAACCATGTCCAGGTTGGACAGCCAGCCACGATTACATTTGATGCCATTCCCAATAAGACCTACACGGGCAAGGTGGTCTCGACTGACCTGGCCGGTACACAGGCGCAGAGCAGCGTCAACTTTATTGTCAGCGTACAGGTTACCGACGCGGACGCTCTGGTCAAGCCGGGCATGTCGGCGAATGTCACGATAATCACCAACAAAGTGGATAATGCCCTGCTGGTTCCCAGCACATCCATCTTCACCGATACCATTGGCCAAACGTATGTTTATCTGGTCCAAAATGGCACGACGATCAAAGTCCCAGTCACGCTCGGGGCTGTCTCGGATTCCACCACACAGATCACCAGCAGCACCCTGAAGGCAGGCGATACGATCGTGCTCAGCTTTGCCAGCACAACCTCCAGTAATGGGTTTGGCTTCAGACTGGGCGGTGGTGGCGCCGGCGCTGTCAATAGCAGCGGGGCAACCACTGTCGTCAAAGGCCAGCCCCAGGTTGTGACAAACCCATAGGCCAGGAGACTGCAATGGAAGATATCGTTATCCGGGCGGAAGCCCTGACGAAAGTCTACCGCATGGGAGAAGTGGAAGTCCAGGCGCTGTGCGGCGTCTCGATGGAGGTCAAACGCGGTGAGGTGGTGGCGATCATGGGCCCGTCCGGTTCCGGGAAGTCCACATTGATGAGCATCCTGGGTTGTTTGGATAGGCCAACCAGCGGTGAGTACATCCTGGACGGCGAACAGGTGGCAGGTTTGACCGATGATCAACTGGCAAGTATCCGGAATCGCAAGATCGGCTTCGTCTTCCAGTCCTTTAACCTTTTGCAAAGGGTTTCCGCGCTTGCCAATGTGGAACTACCCCTGGGATATGCCAACCGGCCGGATGAAGGGAAAGGCAAGGCGGCCGAAGCCCTGCGGGCAGTTGGCCTGGAGAGCCGCATGAAACACCGGCCTGCGGAACTCTCCGGCGGGGAGCAGCAGCGCGTGGCTTTGGCCCGGGCGCTGGTCAATGAACCAGCCATCCTGCTGGCAGACGAACCGACTGGCAACCTGGACTCAAAGGTGGGCCAGGAGATCATGGATCTATTGCTTAAAGCTTAACCACGACCGCAACACCACCCTGCTCATCATCACCCATGATCCCCGGATTGCTTCCCAGGCCCAGCGCACGATCCTGCTCCGGGATGGCCTGGTCGAGAGGAAAATCCAATGAAAATCAGACGAGTTCTACTGGGAACAATCACCATCCTGGTGGGCAATAAATTACGCAGCGGGTTGACCATCCTGGGAATCGTGATCGGCGTGGCGGCAGTAATCGCCATGCTGTCTGTCGGACAGGGCGCCCAGAATTCCATCACTTCCTCCATCAGTTCCATCGGCACAAACCTTCTGTTTCTTTCTGCGGGATCCGGACCAAGATTCGCTGGCGGGGGGGCTGGCACCACAGTGGTCGTGCGAAATATCCGACCGCTGACCATGTCGGATGCCCAGGCATTGATGGATCCCTACCAGGCACCGGCTGTCCAGGCGGTTGCCCCGATCTTGCAGGGGGGGAATATCTCCGCGGCAGCCAACGGGCAAACCACCACGACCACCATCTATGGTGTAACCTCCAATTACTTTTCCATGCGCAACGAAGTGGTCTCGCAGGGCGCCATTTTCAGTGACCAGGAGGTGAATATCCATGCGCGTGTGGCCGTGATCGGACCAGACCTGGCAACGACCCTTTTCGGCCAGACGACCGGCCTGGTTGGACAGGCGATACGCATCAATGGTCAAACGTTTACGATCATCGGCGTCCTGCAGTCTAAAGGCGGTACATCATTCGGGAGTTCAGACAACCAAGCCATCATCCCGCTCACCACGGCGCGTGACCGTGTCATCCAGCGCGCCGGTAATTATGTAGACACGATCTATATCCAGGCCACCAGCGCTAAAACTGTTACGGACGCAAGCACGGAGATCTCCAATATCATGCGCATGCGCCACCACGTGGCAGTCGGGCAGGAGGATTTTTCCATTTTCAATCAACAGGACCTGGCACAGACCGCCTCATCGATCATCGGCGTCCTGACCATCTTCCTGGGAGGAATTGCAGCCATCTCACTGCTGGTGGGCGGGATCGGCATCATGAACATCATGCTGGTCTCGGTGACCGAGCGGACGCGTGAAATCGGCCTGCGCAAAGCTGTGGGGGCCCGCAACCGGGACATCATGGTTCAATTCCTGGTGGAGTCTCTGTTCCTGAGCCTGCTGGGCGGGGTCATGGGCATTTTGCTCGGCTGGTTGATTGCACTGGCCATCGGACGGATCGCTTCCGCCAGCGGAACTTCCCTGACTCCGGCAGTCAGCCTGAATGCCATCCTCCTGGCCACGCTATTTTCGGCTGCGGTAGGCCTGTTCTTCGGTATCTATCCGGCCCGGCGCGCGGCCCTGCTTGAGCCGGTGGAAGCACTACGATACGAATAATTATATAAAGAGGTCATATGTCCACACTGGATGCAAAACCCATTAAAAAAGAATGCTCAACCCCAAACTATTGTCCATAGCCGCTCTCCTGCTGGTCGTGTTGGCCTTGTTGTTCCTGGCCACACCGCTGATACGCCCGGCAAGTAGCTTCCAGAGAGGTGGCAATATTGTCATTCAAGGCAACGGTCAATCCGTTACGCAGAATGGTTCCTCCGGACAGGGGACCGGTAATCAGTTCTTTATTGGTGGAGGCGGTGGATCGCAAAGCCAGGTCCTGCCAGTCCAGGGCGGGACAAATTTGCCGGCCCGCAGGTTTGTGACGGGAAGCGGACTCATGGGCGGCAGGGGAGGGATCATCGTCTATTTCATTGCGCTGCTGGTTTCACTGGCCGCGGCAGTGGGCATGTTCATTATCAAACGCTGGGGACAGGTCCTGGGAATTATCATGGCCGTTTTGTATACCCTGCTGGGGCTGGTTTCGCTGCTGCCAATAATCCTGATGAGTCTCTTTGGCATGCCCAACCCGGTGAACCTGATCCTGGGGATCGTTCGCCTGTTGCTGGCGATTGCGGTGATTGTGCTTGCCTCAATCCCGGCAAAGCCGGTGGCAGCCACGGTCATACCGGCAATACCACCGGCTGTTGGTGCATAACTTCAAGCGGCCTGGCTACTCCGGGTAGACAGGCCGCTCTTTGATCTTTGGCACTTCGAATACACAATCCCCACTCTGACCGAAATTATGCAGGCCTTTGGACGTTATTCGTTAATCCGGGCGGTGCGAAACCGATCTGTTCTGATTAAATCCCGGCATTGCTGAGTGCTTCCAGGAACCTGGAGAACAGCGCTGTCAAGGCCGGGTGGGTCGCCTCGAAATGGCTGAGCCCTTCCTCCAGACGTTGGATGGTGGACGGATGGACCGGTATAATATTTCCTCCGGCCCGGTCAAGCAGTTCACGAATGTCCGAATCGAGATGGGCCAGCAGTTCCTGGCCTTTTTTGTCGACGGTGTGGGTGTTCTGGATCTCAGCATGCAGTTGTTCGATCAGATTACGCAACTCCGGATCGTCCATGGGCAAGCACCTCCTTCGGATGATGGTTCTGCTCCACCCATTTTACACCTGTATTCCAGGACATAAACGAGCGATTCCGGAGGGGAGGAAAGTCCATGAGTGGTGAGTTCTAAGTACGACGGGTCCGCACGCTCAAGGCAAGTGCCAGGGCAACCATGGCAATTGTCAGGATCAGACAGGCCAGGAGGCTGGTTCCAAATATATGCAATATATACAAAACATGCACGTTTTTAGAGAATCGTGGTCAATTCATGGATTCAGGCGATGGAGGAAATGGAAATTGGACGATCAGCCAGATGGGCACGAAGGCGGGGAAATAATGACATTTGTCACTTGAAAACGCCCATAAAAAATCATAATATGTGATTGAAAATGACCGATTTAGATTGATTATGAGCGATTATGGAAGCCAATTTTGTTTCGGGCACTGACCGGCAACTCCAGATCCTGCAATTGCTGGAGCGTCAGCAGCGCATCAGCGTGGCGGATATTTGTGCGATATTCGACATCAGCGAGGCCACCGCCAGGCGCGACCTGGAGGCCCTCGCCAGCCAGGACAAGCTCCAGCGTGTTCATGGCGGTGCGATCGTCCTGACCCAGGCTCCACCAGAACAGCCGATCCTCCAACGTCAGAGTGAACAAACGGACGAAAAGGTCCGGATTGGCCAGACCGCCGCGGCACTTGTCCGGGACGGCGACACAATCTTCCTTGGATCGGGCACAACCGTCCTTGAAGCAGCCCGTCTCCTGCGCGGACGCCGGGATTTAACGATCCTTACCAATTCCCTGCCGGTGGTCAATGCCCTGGCGGGAGACGGGGGAATTACGATCATATGCCTGGGCGGGATGCTGCGTGAGAGCGAATTCTCATTTATCGGGCACATCACCGAACAGGCCCTGGCCGAGGTGCGGGCCGACAAGGTTTTTGTGGGTACGCGCGCCATCAGCCTGGAGCATGGCCTGACCAATGAGTACCTGCCCGAGACCATGACTGACCGGGCCATTTTGAAAGCCGGCAAAGAGATCATTGTGCTGGCCGATCACACCAAGTTTGGCCGGGCTTCCACGGTACTGCTGGCCCCACTGGAAAGCATCCATACCATTGTTACCGATGACCAAACGCCCCAGGACTTCCTCGAGGCTGTTCAGGCGCGTGGTATCCGTGTCGTGCTCTCCTGACACTTTGGTTCATTTGGACTTTTTTACACTCCATATGTTGCTTGAAACCTTCCGCCCCCAATCCAAACTTATCACCAAGTCCACTTTAGTCGAAAAGCCGCGCTTCCCGGCCTTCGATGCCCATAACCACCTGGGTGAGGCATTCGGCGGGGGTTGGGATCAGAGGCCCCTGCCCGAGTTGCTCGACGTGCTTGACCAGGCCGGCATCGTACGCTACGTGGACCTGGATGGAGGCTGGGGGGAACACCTGCTGAACACACACCTTGATCATTTCAAGCAGCCCGCCCCGGAGCGCTTCATGGTTTTCGGCGGGGTGGACTGGTCGCAGTGGCAGGAGAAAGGCGATGGCTTCCCAGAGTGGGCAGACGGAAGGCTGCGAATCCAGATGGAACGCGGCGCCGAAGGCTTGAAGATCTGGAAAGGCTTCGGTCTGTATGTCCGCGATCACCATGATCAATTGGTCGACGTTGACGACCGGCGCCTGGATCCGATCTGGGAGACCGCCGGGGAGCTGGGCTTGCCGATTGTCATCCATGTGGCCGACCCGCTGGCTTTCTTCGATCCGGTCGACGAGACCAATGAGCGCTGGGAGGAACTCGGCAACCACCCGGACTGGGTCTTTACCAGCCCGCCTTTTCCGCCTTTCCTACACATCCTGGCTGGATTGGCAAACCTGGTGGAACGTCACCCGCAAACGACTTTCATCGGTGCACACGTCGGCTGCTACGCCGAGAATCTGGCCTGGGTCGGGAGGCTGCTCGAACTCTGCCCCAACTTCTTCGTCGATATCTCCGCCCGCATTGGTGAGCTGGGCCGCCAGCCTTACACCGCCCGGCGTTTCTTCCTCAAATATGCTGACCGGATCCTGTTCGGCTCGGACATGGGTCCCGACTTGGATGCATACCGGATCATATACCGCTTTCTGGAGACCGACGACGAGTACTTCAATTATTACCCCGCAGCAATCCCATTGCAGGGTCGCTGGCATGTCCATGGGCTATTCCTGCCGGAGGATGTGCTGGAAAAAGTCTATTTCCGCAACGCTGAACGAATTTTGCTTCACCACGGATGAACCCAAATGAACATTGATAACGGTTTCCATACACGCCAGGAGATATTCTCCCAACCCGAAGCCTGGTCGGCTACACTGGAGGTTCTGGATACTGAACGCCAGGCCATCCTTACCTTCGGCGGAGATCATTTCGACCAGATCATTTACACCGGCTGTGGTTCGACCTATTACCTGGCCCTGGCCGCGGCAGCCCTGACCCAGGAATTGACCGGGCTCCCCTGCCGGGCGTTCCCGGCCTCGGAACTCTGGCTTTATCCGCAGTCGTCCTTCACCTCGGGGAAAACCCTGCTGGTGGCGGTCAGCCGCTCGGGCGAGACCACCGAGACCCTGCGGGCTTGTGAGGCATTCCTGGCAGACCGAGGCGGTGAACTGTTGACACTATCCTGCTACGGGGACATGCCACTGGCGAAGCTGGGCATGCTCAACCTGGTTTTTCCGTCCGGACAGGAGCAATCCGTGGCGCAGACACGCGCCTTCTCCACCCTCTACTTGGGGACGGTTGCGATGGCCTGCCTGTGGGCAGGCCGCCTGGATCTGTTTGATACGCTTGGGCGCCTGCCGGAGGCGGGAAGCCGGATCATGAAAGAGTATGCTTCCCTGGCTGCCGAATTGGGCAGTGACCCGGGTCTCGAGCGCTTCTACTGGCTCGGTTCCGGGCCGCGGCATGGGCTGGCTTGTGAACTCAGCTTAAAGATGAAAGAAATGTCCCTGACGCAAAGTGAACCTTTTCACTTCATGGAATTCCGGCATGGGCCAAAAAGCATGGTCAATCCTGCCAGCCTTGTCATCGGCCTGCGGTCAACTGTCAACCGCCTGCAGGAGGCAGCAGTACTGAAAGATGTAAAAAGCATCGGTGGAAGAGTGCTCGAAATGGCAGAAGCAGGCTCACAGGTCAGGTTTGAAGCGGGCCTGGAAGAGGCTGTCCAAAATGTCCTGTATTTACCAATTGGACAGCTAATTGCCTTCGAGCGGGCATTGTCGAAAGGGTTGAATCCGGACCGGCCGGCGAATCTGGATAGCGTTGTCAAACTTTAACAACTCAATAAATCGGGGAGCGGTGGGTGTACTGGCGGTAACGAAGCAAACCCGCCGGGTGCGAAGCCGACAGCGCACCTCACAGCCTCTCCTGTCTATTGAGAATATTTGTCAAACATTCAGAAGGAGATAGAAATGAAAAAAAACCTGTTTTCTCTCGTCATGGTCGCCGTGCTGTTGCTGACCGCGTGCGGCGGAAAGAAGGCCACGGGCAGCGCGAGCAGCAGCAGTCCCGCCCAGATCACGTACATGGAATGGGGGGATCCAGCTGAGCTGGATGTCTGGAAGGCAATTGTCTCCGACTTTGAAGCGGCCAATCCAAACATCAAGGTTAATGTGGATGTCTCAGACTGGGACTCCTACTGGACCAAGCTCAAGACCCTGCTGGCCGCCAACACCCCTCCGGATGTCTTTGCCATGGATGCACCCTTGTACCCTGACTACCAATCGCGGGGTGTGCTGTTGAACCTGCAGCCCTACATCGATAAGAATCCCGGCATGCTGGATGGATTATTCCCGAACACCCTGACAGCCTACAAAACGCCAAACGGCTACTTTGGGCTGCCGCGCGATTTCCAAACCATCGTCGTCTTTTATAACAAGGACATGTTTGACAAGGCAGGTGTCCCGTATCCCAAACCCGGCTGGACCTATGACGATCTGCGCGCCACAGCCAAGGCCCTGACAAAGGACACCAACGGTGATGGCAAGATCGACCAGTTTGGCTACGTAATCGATCCATGGGATTTCGAAGGGGGGATGAGCGAAATCATCTGGGCCTATGGAGGAGACCTGATCAATGCAGATCATACCAAAACCCTGCTCGGGGAACCGAACGCCCGCCAGGCCTTTCAGTTCCTGCACGACATGATGTTTGACGACAAATCCATACCGGACCCCAACACATCCACGCAATATGGCGGCGACTTGTTCCTTTCGGGAAACGCAGCCATGATAGCCACAGGTCACTGGTCCGTGCCGGGTTACGCGGAGGCCAAGTTCAAATGGGATGTTGTTCCCATGCCCACAGGTCCGGCCGGACAGGCGACCAGCGTCAACAGCGCCGGGTTCGTGGTCTCCAAGAGCAGCAAGAACCCGGAAGCGGCCTTTGCATTCATCAAGTTCGTTGAGAGCGCTGCCGGACAGAAACGTCTGGCGCAAATGGGATTTGCATGCCCGGTTTTGGAGTCGGTGGCCCACAGCGATGCCTTCCTGAAACAAAGCACTCCCATAGACCAGCAGATCTTCATCGACGCCCTGTCCTACGCCCACCTGAAGCCGGTCTTCAAAGGTTATGATGAATGGTCTTCCACGGTTGGAGATTCCCTAACTCCCATGTGGAACGGTGAAGCAGAACTGAACCCGACCCTGGATCAGATCGTAGTCGCTGCAGATGCAGTCCTGGCAAAGAACAAGTAGGCCGTTTCATTTCACTCCTGCCCTACCCTTTCCCCTGTTCCCCAAGGGGAAAGGGTAGGAGAAAGGAAGTAAAAATGGAATATGGTTTAAAACCACTCGGGCGTGAAAAGCTCTGGTTGTGGGCGATGCTGGCTCCCACCTTGATTGGGCTGATTTTCGGGGCGCTTGGGTCCATCCTGGCCACGCTCAGTCTGAGCTTCACACATTGGGACCTGTTAACGCCGCCCACCTGGGCCGGGTTGAGCAATTACTTTGCCCTTTTCAATAATCCAGCCTTCTTGAAGGCGCTGACGAACACCTTCAAGTTCAGCATTTTGTACGTACCGGGTGTGGTGATTGTTTCATTATTCGTGGCGGTTTTATTGAACCGCAAGATCCACGGCGTTTCGATCTTCCGAACCATCTACTTCCTCCCTGGCGTCACTTCTGCCGTTGCGACTGCCCTGGTCTGGAACTTGATCTACGGCAAGGATACCGGTATTCTGAACTACTTCCTGACCCATATGGGCTTTCAATCGGTCTGCTGGCTTTGTACGAAAAATGCCCTGATGTCAGTGGTGGTTGTCAACATCTGGGGGGCGATCGGGGAAGGCATGATCATCTTCCTGGCCGGCCTGACAGCCATTCCGCGTGAATTCTACGAGGCTGCCACCATGGATGGCGCTGGCAACCTCAACCAGTTTTTCTATATCACCCTGCCGCTGGTCACACCCAGCATATTCTTCCAGACGTTGATGTCGACCATCAATGCCTTCCAGGCATATGACTATATCTATATGATGACCAGACAGGGTCAGGGGGACAGCTCGGTGCCGGTGGTGGTCTTCTCCATTTACCGTAACGCCTGGAACTTTTTTAACTATGGCGGTGCAAGTGCCCAGGCCATCGAGTTGGCCGTACTGGTTATCCTCTTGATGGGCTTCTACTTCTGGCTTGAAAGGCGTTTCGTGGTGTACGAATAGGAACAAGCCATGAATAAAACGAAACAGAAAAGATTGCTGGACCTGGTAACCTACCTGCTTCTTAGCGCCGGAGCGGTGATGATGCTCGGGCCGTTTCTGTGGATGGTGGCAACCTCCTTCAAACTCCCCGCTGACCAGTTCACCCACACGTTGATCCCCAATCCGGCCACATTGGACAACTTTCGAAAACTGTTCTCATTCGACCTGAATTTCCCGCGGTTGTTTCTGAACAGTACGATCATTTCAGTCCTGACCGTCATCGGTCAAATGTTTACCTGCGCCATGGCTGCCTTCTGCTTTGCAGTGGTGAAATTTCGCGGACGAGGCTTGCTCTTCACTCTCCTGCTGGTCACCCTGATGATCCCTGAACAGGTCACCCTGATCCCGAACTTCATCATATTCAAATGGTTGCACCTGGTTGGAACGAGCGTGCCGCTCTGGTTGCCAGCCTTTTGGGGCGGGGCGTTCGGGACTTTTTTGCTGCGCCAATATTTCCTGACCATCCCGCGTGAGCTGGTGGACGCCGCCCGCGTGGATGGTGCGTCCCTCTGGCAAATCTTCTGGCGCATTTACCTGCCTCTCGGGAAACCTGCGCTGGCAGCGCTGGCCATCTTCACATTTCAGGGGGCTTGGAACGATCTGCTGCACCCTTTGGTGTATATGCCGACGGTTCCCAATACCACCCTGACTGTCGGGCTGGCCTTCTTCCAGACGCAGCTGACAGAAGGCGGTCGTTTCACCATCCTGATGGCCGGTGCATTGATCAGCATTCTGCCACTGGTGGTGGTATTCTTCTTTGCCCAAAAGCAGTTCATTGAAGGGATTGCCTTGAGCGGTTTGAAACGCTAGAATAGAATTGTAGTCCCGTCAAATCTTGAAGCGCAGGCAGACGCATGGTGGATGCCTGCCTTCCCAACCCGGATCGCAGAAGGAGTTCTTATGACCAAGATTGCATTCATAGGCGCCGGCAGCCTGGGCTTTACCGCCGGGCTCGTGCGGGATGTTTTGACCTTCCCGCTTCTGGAAGACGCCCAGATTGCCCTGATGGACATCGACTCCGAACGGCTGGATTTCTCCTATAAAACCGTATCCAAACTTATTGAAGCCGGGAAGTATCCCGCCAAGGTAAGCGCCACCCTCGACCGGGTCGAAGCGCTCAAGGGCGCCGACGTGGTTCTGACCACCATCCTGGCCGGCAGCACGAATGTCTGGAAATACGATATTGAGATCCCAAAGAAATACGGTGTGGATACCAATGTCGGGGACACGCGCGGACCCTCCGGCATTTTCCGCTTCCTGCGCACTCTCCCGCCGATGATGGACATCCTGCGGGACATGGAAAAATACTGCCCGGGCGCCGTCCTGCTCAATTACACCAACCCGATGGCCATGCTGTGTGGCGCCCTCCAGCGTCAGACTGCCATCCCGGTCACGGGACTGTGTCACTCGGTCCAGGGCACAGCCATGATGCTGGCAGACTGGATCGGGGCAAGCTATAGCGAGGTGAATTACTTGTGCGCCGGGATCAACCACCAGGCCTGGTATCTCAAATACGAGGTCAACGGCCAGGATGCCTACCCGCAGATCTACAAGGCCATCACCGAAAACCCTGCCATTTATAACGAGGAACAAGTCCGCAACGAGATGTACATGGCTCTGGGCTACTATGTGACCGAGTCGAGCGGGCACAACTCGGAATATAACTGGTGGTTCCGTAAGCGCCCAGACCTGATCGAGAAGTACTGCACGCACGGCACTGGTTGGAATCCCGGTGAATATGCTTACATCCTGAAGGAATACCAGAACACTGAGGCGACCTGGAAGGAGGGTGTCCGGGTAGAATTGGCCAAGGAAGTCACGCAAGATGATCTGAGTCGTGGCCAGGAATATGCCGCCTATATCATCAACGCCCTGAAAGGCGGCGAGCCCTTCAAGTTCAACGGCAACGTACCCAACACCGGCATCCTCACCAACCTGCCACAGGATGCCTGCGTCGAGGTACCAGTCTACGTGGACAAGGCCGGTTTCCATCCTCTGCATGTCGGGGCGCTGCCACCCGAGTGTGCCCTGCTGACCCAGCTCTCCAGCGGTATCGAGGAAATGGCTATCGCCGCCGCGTTGACCGGCGATCCAGTAATGATATACCGGGCCATTTGCCACGACCCCTTAACTGCTTCAGTCCTCTCGCTGGCCGAGATCCGCAGCATGGTCAACGACATGTTCGCTCAGAACCAGACCTACCTGCCGCAGTACAAAGTGTTCAAGGTCTAGCACACCAGAATGACATCAATTACCATTGGTAAACTGCGCGGTCTGCAACAATGTTCATCCTCGCGTGCCACCTTCACCTGCCTGGCTCTCGACCATCGCCAGAACCTGCGCAAAGCCAACCCGGCCTTTCTTGCGGAGGCGGAACTCAGCCGGTTCAAGCTGGAAGTAGCTGCAGAACTCGCCTCCAGTGCCACGGCTGTCCTGCTTGACCCTGAATACAGCGCCGCCCAGGCGGTGGCTGCCGGCGCCATTCCCGGCAAGATCCCTTTCGTGGTGGCGGTTGAATCAACCGGCTATGGTGGCGAGCCGGACGCCCGCCAGAGCCAGTTCCTGCCAGGCTGGAGCGTGGAGAAGGCCAAACGCATGGGTGCCAGCATGATCAAGTTGCTGGTCTACTACCACCCGGATTCCCCCACTGCCGGCGACAGCGAGGCTTTCATCCGGCAGGTGACGGAGGAATGCACCCGTTATGATCTCGGTCTCATGCTCGAACCGCTCTCCTACTCATTGGAACCCGGCAGGAAATTGACCTCGCTTGAAAAACGCACCGTGGTCGCCGAGACCGCCCGCCGCCTGACAGTCCCCGGGGTGGATGTGCTCAAGGCCGAGTTTCCGCTGGACATAACCACCGATCCGCTCGAATCCGAATGGGCAAAGGCATGTAGCGAGATCTCCTCGCTCAGCCGGGCACCGTGGATCCTGCTCTCGGCCGCGCTGGATTACGAAACCTACCTTCGTCAGGTTCAAGTGGCCTGCCAGGCCGGCGCTTCGGGGATAGCCGTCGGGCGGGCCGTCTGGCAGGAGGCTGTCCAACTAACCGGCCAGGCGCGCACAGCCTTTCTCAGGGAGGTTGCGCGGCCGCGCCTGGAAACCCTCACCAATTTGTGTACCGAACTCGCCCGGCCCTGGACGGATTTCTACACCCCGGTCGAGGTTACACCGGATTGGTATAAGACCTATTAGTGTACGTGCGGGGACTCCTCGCCAATAGTATTTGTTGAATCCCGGGTGCAATTTGTGCCCGCCAACCCCTGTTTTGTGGGGCTATGTTTAGTTTTTTTTTCGGATGTGGTTATGCTTCCTTCCTTTGATATCCTTGTTGCCGGTGAGATCAACCCCGACCTGATCCTTTCGGGAAATGCCACCCCCGAATTTGGCCAGGTGGAGAAACTGGTTGACTCGGCGGTCCTGACGGTCGGTTCCTCCTCCGCCATCTTCGCCTGCGGGGCAGCCCGCCTGGGTCTCAAGGTATCCTTCATCGGGATCTGCGGCACGGACATTTTTGGCCGTTTCATGCTGGATGAGCTGTCGCACAGCGGCGTGGATGTATCCGGCGTGGTCATCGACCCGGTCGAGCAGACCGGACTGAGCGTGATCCTCGACCGCTCCAGGGAGGGAAGCCTGGGCGACCGTGCCATCCTGACCCATCCCGGAGCGATTAACCGCCTGCGGGCGGAACAGGTGCCCAACCTCCTGCTGCAGCGGGCGCGCCACCTGCACATTTCCAGTTACTTCCTGCAAACTGCCCTCCAACCTGGCCTGCCGGACCTGTTTCAACGCGCCCACACCCTCGGTCTGACCACCTCCCTGGATACCAATTGGGACCCCTCCGACGCCTGGCGCGGCTTTGATGAACTACTTGGCCAGGTGGATATATTCCTGCCAAACGAGCAGGAAGCCCTGGCTTTGACCGGTACGTCCTCAGCCGGGGCAGCTGCCGGGGTGCTCGCCCGGAAATGCGGCCTGGCGGCCGTGAAGCTGGGTGCCAAGGGCGCACTGGCCTGTCGCGGGGAGCAGGTTGCCCAAGCCGGAGCACTGCCTGTGCAGGTCGTGGATACCGTCGGTGCGGGAGATACCTTCGATGCAGGTTTCCTTTACGGCTGGCTGAACGGCTGGAGCCTGGAAAAAGCCCTTGCGTTGGCAACCGCCTGCGGATCGCTCTCGACCCGGGCTGCAGGGGGTACGTCCGCCCAGCCGACATTGGATGAAGCCATGAAATATGTCCAACCTGCTGGATGAGATTGTCCTTGCCCAGAAGAGGGGGAAATCGCGCGGAATTGTTTCGATTTGTTCCTCCCATCCATGGGTGCTGAAAGCAGCGTTGTCCTGTGCTGAAAGTGGGACGACCCCGCCGGGGAATGGGCCGATCCTGATCGAGTCCACTTGCAACCAGGTCAACCAGTTTGGCGGATACACCGGCATGACCCCGGCTGTATTCGTCGCCCAGGCGCATGCTCTGGCCCTCGAAAATAGTCTTCCCACCGAACGGCTGGTGTTGGGCGGCGACCACCTCGGGCCAAGCGTCTGGCAGAACGAGCCAGCCCTCAGCGCCATGCAAAAATCAGCCGACATGCTGCGGGCGTACGTGCAGGCCGGCTATACCAAGATCCACCTGGATGCCAGCATGCGACTGGCTGACGATGATTCGTCCCGCCCGCTGGACCTGGAACTGGTCGCCTGGCGGACTGCCTGGCTGGCAATGGCTGCCGAAAGCGCCTGTGCAGAGCTCGGACCGGAATGTCAAGGTAAACTCCGTTATGTGATTGGCAGCGAAGTTCCCATCCCTGGCGGGGCCCAGGTTCACGAACAGGGTGTCAGCGTAACAAAGGTGGAGGCTGCCCGGCGCACGCTCGAGATTACGCAGGCTGTCTTTATGGCAGAAGGGCTGGAAGCGGCCTGGGAGCGCGTGATTGCTTTGGTGGTGCAACCGGGGGTTGAGTTCGGTGATGATTTCGTACTGGATTACCAACCTGAAGCCGCCCGTAACCTGAAGCTTTTTGCCGAAACAACCCCATTCGTCTACGAAGCACACTCCACCGATTATCAGAAGCGCGAAAATTTGCGGGATCTCGTGCGTGACCACTTTGCCATCCTGAAAGTCGGACCGGCGCTGACGTTTGCCTTCCGGGAGGCAGTCTTTGCCCTGGCAATGCTGGAGAATGAGCTGATCCTCCCCGAAAAGCGTTCGAATCTGATCCAGGTCCTGGAAGAAGTCATGACCCGCCAACCGGAGCACTGGCAGAAATACTATCCCGGAGACGAGGCCACCCAACGTCTGAAGCGCAAATTCAGCCGGAGTGACCGCATCCGATATTACTGGAGCAATCCACAGGTCCAGTCAGCATTCGGGCAGTTGCTGCAAAACCTGCGCGAAAAAACGCTTCCGCCGGCGTTGCTCATCCAGTTTCTCCCGATGCAGAGGGAAAAAGTCCACAGCCGGCAGCTCGATGCCACCCCGGAAGCGCTTATCATTGATAAGATCAATTCGGTATTGGAAGACTATGCCTTTGCATGCGGATGATTTTTAGCCTGGTATCATAATCAAGGTTTTCAATTTATCAACCTTTTTCACTTCTTTACAATTTTCTATTCCCATCCCTGCTCGACTGCATCTTCAATTGAATATATATTCCTTTTTCTTGGTTTTGGCTTTTTATTACTGCTTGCCTGCCTCTCTTCCCAATTAAGTTTTAATAAGACATCTTTCATTTTAAGGAAGATTACCAGTTTCTAATGAAACTGTAATCTCAAGGGCCTTGACAGCCATATCCCTTGCCGTTAGAATGCTTCCGCTCTGGAAGTATTACTCTTTGCAAATATACCAGGATGAAAACTTATGTCTCCAGTCTCCCGTCTTTCCAGTTCTCCCGAGGTTGTACAGTTACTGCAGCGGATCGTCCGCCTGAGGAGCCGCTTTAAAGTGGTTCCACCGGAAAATTTCGCCGAGCTTCGAAATCAGATTCACGAGTTGAAGATGGCCGGAAAGGGTGCGGGGATCGAGGATGCCGGCTTGTTCTACACCGCCGGCTCTGTCTTCGATCGCTATGAAGGACCAATTACCATGGGCGAGCTCAGTCGGGACCTGGAAGTCCCGCTCAGCACGGCCACACGGACCATGGATTGGATGGTAAATAACTGCTATGCACAGAGGCTGCCAGATCCAAAAGACCGCCGGATTGTCAGGGTGGAACTGACCGGGCAGGGAAAAGAAACCTACCAGATGATCAGCACATTCATGCTGGGTCGGGTCGAACAGGCCATGAGCCCATTGAATACAGGCGAGCGGCAGACTTTCATATTGCTTTTGAACAAAGTTCTGGATGCCTTCGAACAGTCAGGTTGATTACCGGTTCGATCCCCCTTTCATAAAGAATGGTAAGCGAACAATGGCTGTAGTATAAAGCTAAATGACGAGGAGTTTAAAGTATGAGACGATTTAGAGCATTGATCAAGAAGGAACTTCTCCACATGGTGCGCGACCCGCGCACGTTGATCTTCATTTTTATAATGCCGGTCCTGCAACTGCTCTTGTTGGGCTATGCCAACAACACCGATATTAAAAATGTGCCCACGGTTATTTTTGACCAGAGTAACAGCCAGGCCAGCCGGGCCCTGCTGGATGCCTTCCAGGTAACCGGTTATTTTTCGTTCGATTATGTTGCCTCGACCGACACCGAAGTTAACAACTTGATTGCGGCCGGGAAGGTCAAGGTGGGCATCACTATTCCTCCCGATTACACAACCAACCTGCTTTCCGGAAGTCCGGCCCAGGTATCCGTCCTGATCGATGGTTCGGACCCGACCACGGCCACGGCTGTGCTTTCCGCCGCTGCCCTGGCCGGCCAGGCCCATGGTACCACTCTGGAGATCCAAAAATTGGCGCTGGAAGGGTTCAGCGGTCTGGGGGTCTCGCCGGTGGATGTCCGCACCCGGGTGCTTTACAACCCCGACCTGCTCGGTGCCTACAATCTCGTCCCCGGTTTGATCGCCATGATCCTGTTCCAGACCGCCACGAGCCTGACTGCCCTTTCCATCGTTAGGGAACGCGAGCGCGGAACGATCGAACAGTTGATTGTGACCCCCATCCGCAGCTGGGAGCTGATCCTGGCCAAGATCATCCCCTATATCATAGTTTCTTTCATGGATATGCTCCTGATCCTGTTGATCGGCACGTTGTGGTTCCAAGTTCCGATCCGCGGCAGCCTGTGGCTCCTGTTTGGCATGACCGCCCTGTACCTGCTGCCCACCCTGGGTCTCGGGTTGCTGATCTCCACCTTCGCCAAAACGCAACAGCAGGCCCAGTTGATGACCATGCCGATCCTGCTGCCGGCCATGATGCTCTCCGGCTTTATCTTTCCGGTTGCTTCACTGCCGGTCTTTTTGCAGCTCGTCGGCCAAATATTCCCTCTCACCTATTTTATATATATGCTGCGCAGTATTGTCGTCAAAGGGGTCGGCATCCAGATGATTGTCCCCCAGATCATCGCTTTGGCCGTCTTTGCCTTTCTCTTTTTGGGGGCAGCTGCCCTGCGCTTCAGTAAAAAGCTTGATTAGACTTATATAAATAATTAAGAAAGGAAATATTCTTATGAAACGAATCAGAAGTTTGATTTTCCCGGTCATTTTATTATTAGCGGTGCTCGCGCTGCTCTGGTACTACTGGGTCCGCCCGGCCGGTTCCCTGGGGGCTGCCTGGAACTTACTCATAAACCCGCCCACTCTATCTTCCACTGCCCTGACCGCTTCCGGCACCGTGGAAATGACCGAGATCAATGTTGCCCCTGAAGCCGCTGGAAAGATCGTTAGCGTGGATGTCAAGGAAGGCGATACCGTTCACGTTGGTGAAGAGCTGGCCCAGCTCGACGATACCCTGCTCAAAGATCAGCGCTCCATTGCTGCCACCAATCTGGAAACAGCGAAAATAGCCCTGGTACAACTGACCTCCCAGGCGACAATTGCCAGTTTACAAAAAGCCATTGCCATGGATAAACAGGCGATTGACGATGCCCAGCAGGCGTACGATAACCAGAAATATTTCACAACCAATCAAAGTGCCGTTCGGAACGCCCAGGCCAGCCTGACCCTGGCCCAGAAAGCCCTTGAGGATGCCCAGAATGATTACAACAGCGTCGCTGGCAACCCGGATAACAATACGGACAAGGCCGCCGCATACCAGAAATTGTATGCAGCCCAGACGGCATACAACACCGCCAACTACAATTACAACCTCTGGCTCGGAAATATCGATTCGGAACAGCTCGACATTAAGGCGGGTGCCCTGGCCGTGGCCCAGGCCAAACTGCCGGAGGACCAGGCTTTACTGGATGTGCTGAATGGAGGCCCGATCCCCGACAATGCCACCGGAGCAGGGATCGTACAACTGGAACAGGCCAGGATCGCCGTTCAACTGGCCCAGGCCAACCTGAATCTGCTGGACGATGAAATCAAAAAGATGACCGTCACATCCCTGGTGAATGGCATGGTAATGACCCGCAATGCCGAGCCGGGCAGCGTGGTAAATGCCGGCGCCGTCATGCTCACAATAGGTCGCCTGGACGAATTGACCATTACCGTTTATGTACCTGAAGATCGCATCGGCGAAGTAATCCTCGGCCAGACCGCCAATGTCAGCGTGGATTCCTTCCCGGGCGTGGTCTTTAAGGCCGTTGTAACCTACATCTCGGACCAGGCGGAATTCACCCCCCGCAATGTCGAGACCGTCTCGGGCCGCAAGAATACCGTTTTTGCCGTCAAGCTCACTCTGTCTGACACCTCAGGAAAACTGAAACCCGGCATGCCAGCGGATGTGGTATTCAACTCGAAATGACAATGGAACCGGAAATCCTGCTCGAAACCAAAGACCTGGTCAGGAAATTTGGGGAGACGCATGCCGTCGACGGGTTGAACCTGGAGGTGCGGGCAGGTGAAATGGTCGGACTGGTTGGCCCGGATGGGGCCGGCAAGACCACCGCGATCCGCCTGATGGTGGGCGCCCTCGAGCCCACCAGTGGCCTGATACGTGTTGCCGGCTACCCGCTGCCCGCCCAGGTGGAAAAAGCCCGGGAACACCTGGGTTACCTGGCGCAGCGCTTCAGCCTGTACGGTGACCTGACGGTCCGGGAAAACCTGGATTTTTTTGGCGAAGTCTTTGACATCCCGGACGCCGAGCGCAAGCAACGTTCACAGGAGCTGTTGCGATTTGCCGGGTTGGAGGAATTTGCCAACCGCCCGGCAGCCGCCCTTTCAGGTGGCATGCAGAAGAAGCTGGGCCTGGCAACGGCCCTTGTCCATCGTCCGAAGGTTCTCCTTTTGGATGAACCGACCGGCGGGGTTGACCCGGTAGCCCGGCAGGAGTTCTGGCATCTGTTGATCGGCCTGCTGCGGGCCGGCTCGGCAGTGCTGGTAAGCACTCCCTACATGGATGAAGCCATGCGCTTCAACCGGGTCATCTTCATGAACCACGGCCGCGCCCTGACATCAGGTGCGCCACGTGACTTGATGAACGGCCTGGCTGGCCGGATCCTGGAACTGGCCACGGAGCAAAGCATGCTTGCCCGCAAGATTGCCACGGAAGACCCGGATGTTGAGGATGTACATACCTTTGGTGAATACCTGCACCTGCGTGTGCGCTCCGCGGAAGGCCCCTTGCAACGTCTTCCTGAAAAAATGGCAGCCGCCGGTGTTCCTCTTTATCATCTTATACCCGTAGCGCCCTCCCTTGAGGATGTTTTCATCCAATTACTGGAAATGGAAGAACGAAATAATGGCAACTGACACCCCGGCCCTGGAGGTACAGGGATTAACCAAGAACTTCAACCAGTTCGTCGCTGTGGATCATGTCACCTTTACCGTGCAGCCCGGCGAAGTGATTGGCTACCTCGGCCCGAACGGCAGCGGCAAGACTACCACCATCCGCATGCTTTGCGGTCTGCTAACCCCTTCAGCAGGCACGGCCAAAATATTGGGCATGGATATCGTGAAGAAAGCTGAAGCCATCAAGCCGCACATTGGCTACATGTCACAGAAATTTTCGCTCTACGATGAATTGACTGTCCTGGAAAACCTGCAGTTCTACGCCGGGGTCTATGAAATTCCCCATGCGACGGAAAAAGAGCGCATCCAGGAAATCCTGCACATCGCCGGACTGGATGGCCGCCCACGCTCCATGACGGGCAGCCTGTCAGGTGGCTGGCGCCAGCGCCTGGCCTTGGGTTGTGCCATGCTGCACCGCCCGCCACTGTTGTTCTTGGATGAACCCACCAGTGGTGTGGACCCGGTGGCACGGCGCGAATTCTGGGATCTCATCTACCAGTTTGCTTTCGAGGGCACCACCGTCTTCATCACAACGCACTACATGGATGAAGCCGAGCATTGCAGCCGGGTGGGCTTCATGTACCGCAGCAAACTGATGGCATTCAATTCACCACGTGTGCTTAAATCCACCTACCTGTCGGGGGCTGCCTGGGATCTGGCGGCCAGCCCGCTGCTGGAGGCCGTTGAATGTCTGAGCGGAATGGAAGGGGTGGCGCAGGCCAGCCTGCACGGGGACCGGGCTCACGTGATCGTCGACCCTCAGCATTGGACTAAAGACAGCCTGACCAGCGCGCTGTCCAAGAAGAATATCACCGTCCAATCTGTCGAAACGGTAGAGTCGACGCTGGAGGATGTATTTACCTTGCTGGCGCATCGCGGCAAGGCCTCCCTGGTGGACCGTTGAAACGGACAGTAAGAGCATCCTCCTTGCAGTGAAAATGAAAAGGAACAGAACTATGAAAATTATTCGAAAACTTGGTGCCTGGATGGGGGGTATCCTTGTCATCGCAGCAATTCTGGCGGCTGGCTGGTATTATCTGGTACGCCCATATGGTTCTCTGTCTGAAGGCCTGACGACCACCTGGAATTCCCTGGTCAACCCGGAAGCGACCGTTTTGTCAGGAGTGCTGAATGCCTCGGGCACCGTGGAAACTACGGTTCTATCCATTGCACCCGAGCTGCCGGGGAAAGTCCTGGAAGTGGACTTCCAGGAAGGCGACGTGGTCAAAGCAGGCGCTGTGCTGGTTCATCTTGACGATAGCACACTCAAAATTCAGCAGACCATTGCGACCTCTACCCTGGAAACTGCCAAATTATCTTTACAGAAACTGGCTTCACCATTGGTAATTGCCAACCTGCAGGCAACCATTGCCCAGGATAAACAGGCCATTGACGATGCCCAGCAGGCATACGATATTGAGAATTACTTCACGACCAACACCGATGCGATTCAGAATGCCCAGTCTAAATTGTACCTGGCCAAAGTAGCCCTGGACAAAGCCCAGACTGTTTACGACAAAATCAAATACAACAACTTCTTCGATGCCAGCGCCAAGGCGATGGCCTACCAGCAGGTGTACGCGTACACGCTGGCTTATGACAATGCCCTGGCTGTATATAACTTATGGACCGGAGTACCCAACCAGGAACAGGTCGATCTTAAGGCAGCCTCCCTGGCACTCGCCAAGGACAGGCTGGCAGAGGACCAGACCTTCGTGGATGCACTAAACGGAGGTCCGATCCCCGCAAATGCCACCGGGGCCGGGATCACACAACTGGAACAGGCCCGGATAAACGTTCAGGCGGCACAGGCCAACCTGGACCTGCTGAATGACCAGATCGGGGAAATGACCATTACTGCGCCGGTGGACGGCGTGGTGATGACGCGCAGCGTCGACCCTGGCGATGTGGTCAGTCCCGCGACCGAACTGCTTTCCCTGGCCCGCTTGAATGATCTAACCATTACGGTCTACATTCCTGAGGATAGTTATGGGAAGATAAAATTGGGACAGACAGCGACTGTTACCGTTGATGCTTTCCCCGGTGAGAATTTTACTGCCTCGGTTGCCTACATATCCAAGCAGCCGGAATTCCTTCCTCGCACCACGCAGGAGGTATCAGCCAGCGAATTGACCGTCTATGGCGTCCAGTTGCAACTGAATGATGCCAGTGGGAAGATCAAATCCGGCATGCCCGCAGACGTAACCTTTGCCCTGCAATAATCGCAGCGACTATTGCTTCGAGACAAAAAATCACCATTTTGCTTGTGGATATTGGGCGAGTGCAGCAAACCCAGTATGCATGATTTTTCCTGCCATCCCGGGAATACCCAACAAAGTACATAAGGTTAACCTGTCTTTAATGATTGCATTGGTATAATGGGCGATTGCTTAAAGATATTTCGATTTTTTGGAGAATGAATGGAGAAGAAACCTGACATCACGAAGGGGCGCATTGCTTACAAATGGATCGCCCTCTCCAACACCACCCTAGGCATCTTCATGGCAATGCTGGATGGAAGCATCGTCGAAATCTCCCTGCCGGCCATCTTTCACGGTATTGGTGTTAATCCTCTTGCACGCGGAGAAACAGACTACCTGCTCTGGACCCTGATGGGGTATCTCGTCGTTACTGCGACTCTCCTGGTTACCTTTGGCCGCATATCAGATATGTTCGGGAGGGTACGCCTCTACAACCTCGGTTTTGCCATCTTTGCGGTCGGCTCGATCCTGCTATATCTGGTACATGGCACCGGGAATGGTGCCGCCATGCAGATCATCATTTTCCGATTGGTTCAGGCGGTTGGAGGCGCTTTCCTGATGGCCAATTCCACCGCCATAATAACCGACGCCTTCCCGCCCAACCAGCGCGGCCTGGCCATGGGTATCAATATGATCGCCGGAACTTCCGGCACGTTCATCGGCTTGCTCGCTGGTGGAATCCTGGCGGCCATAAACTGGCGATATGTATTTCTCGTTAGTGTTCCATTTTCCATAGGTGGCACCATCTGGGCGTACCTGGCGCTCCATGAGACCGCCACGATCCGCAAACACCAGCATCTCGATATTCCCGGTAATATTCTCTTTGCCCTCGGCTTGACCGCTGTTCTGGTAGGCACGACCTATGGGATCCAGCCATACGGAAACTCGACCATGGGTTGGGGGAATCCTTTTGTCCTGGCGTGCCTGATCGGCGGAGGGCTCGCCCTGGTCGCATTCGTATTTGTCGAACAGCACGTTCCGGAGCCCATGTTCCGGCTCGAGTTGTTCAAGATCAGGATGTTCAGTGCGGGCAATATCGCCGGTTTCCTCGCTTCCCTGGCGCGCGGAGGCCTGAATCTTATGATCATCATCTGGCTGCAAGGAATCTGGTTGCCCCTGCACGGTTATTCCTTTGAGGATACGCCTCTATGGGCTGGGATCTACATGCTGCCATTGACGATCGGCTTCATGCTCATGGGTCCCCTGAGTGGCTATCTTTCCGACCGTTATGGCGCCCGCACCTTTTCCTCCGCCGGCATGCTGGTCACGGCGGTCGGCTTCGGTGGGCTGTTGTTAGTGCCGACCAATTTCGCCTATCCGGCGTTCGCCCTGGCAATCCTGGTGATCGGCATGGGTATGGGGATGTTCGTCTCCCCCAATACCACCGCCATCATGAACTCAGTCCCGGCCGAACACCGCGGGGCTTCCTCTGGAATGCGCGCCACCTTCCAGAACACAGCCAACACGATCAGCATCACCTGGATCTTTACCATGGTTACCATCGGACTGGCTGCCCACCTGCCGGCTGCGTTGTTCCAGGGGTTGACCCAAGCCGGCATTCCGGGCAATGTAGCCCGCCAGGTGGCAAACCTGCCCCCGACCGGCGCACTGTTCGCGGCTTTTCTCGGCTACAACCCAATGAAGGCCATTCTACCGGCAGCCGTGCTTCAACAACTTCCAGCTGCTTCACAGACCCTGCTGCTCGGCAAGACTTTTTTCCCCAACCTAATCTCGGCACCTTTTGACGATGGCCTGCGCATGGCTTTTTCAATCTCGGTGGCGCTGGCTCTGGTTGCAGGAGTGGCTTCCCTGCTGCGCGGCAAACGCTACATCTATGAACAGGAGAGCCGGCCTCAGACCAATCCTTCCCCAGTGGCAGTCCCGGCAAGCGTGGAGGAAGATCCAGAGAAATAAGAAACCAGCCCACTCAAACGAATCTACACCAAGCTGACCCTCTCTGATTGCAAAGCCTTCGCCTCGGCCAGGGCCTCCGGCCGGATGGAGATAGGAAAACGTCCATGCAACGGGCTGATGTGTGCTCCCAGAGCAGAGGCGGCCCAGAAAAGCCATGCCAACGGCTTCATGAAGCTGGCCAGGGAAGCTGCCCGGTGGACTTCCTCCAGAGTATCCACATCCCAGCCTCCGAAGAAAGCGTAAAGGAAAGCGAAGATCGGGTAGGATGGGACAATTGCAATAAAGAAGATAAGAACACTCGTGATCTGATCGTCATGCCAGACCAGCCCGGTGATCCAGCGCAGGATAGCGTAATTGGCCAATCCCGCCAGGACCGGCGAGATCAGTGACTGCCAGAAGTAGAACCTCTGGCGATAGCAAACCCGATTGTTCACGAAAAAGGAAAGGATATCCTTGGTCAGGATCCCGACGAAATATGCCAGGATCAGGGCATAAATCTGGAACTGTTTCACCAGCAACAACACCAGGCTGATGCGGGTGGTCTGTTCCACCAGGGTCATCGCCATGATCAGCCATGGGTGGTTGGAGCCGCGCTGGACCATGTCACTGACCCAGGAGCCGAACTGGACCGAACCCCACAACAACAGGGGAATGGAATAGACCGCCGCCCGCACGAACTCAGGCCCGCTGGCGCCCAGGATGAAGCGGTCGGCAACCGCCAGCATCATGGACCCCAGCATGGCGCTCAGCATGCCGCCCCATTTGTATGCAATGGCCGAGTAATACTGGCCGAGCATCTTCTTCCCATGCGAAATCGCCTCTGATATCGACGGCATCAAGCCTTCGTAAAGGCTGGCGATCGCATTAAAGCCATAGACAAAGTTCTGGGCCAGGACCCAATTGCCCCATACCTCGGAATAATTGATCAGCCTGGACTGGGTGATCAGGATCTCGAGCGACTGGCCCACGCCCCAGATCCCGGACCCCAGCATTTCAAATACGCCGAAGCGAAAAGATTTCCAGACAGTTGCCCAATCAAAGTGCGCCAGGAAGTAGATGCGCGCGCTGTAACCCAGGCGTTTGTACAACCATAGGCCCAATCCGAAAGACATAACCTCCACGGCATAACCGGCGATACCCAGACCGATCAACCCGCTGATGGTGGTATCGAAAGCCGGGTGACTGCGCCCCCAGAACAGCATGATACCGACAAAGACAGGCTGTGCAAACATCTGAAAGACCAGCGACCAGCCCAGGTCGATCACCTGGGCATAGTCCGAGCGCTGCAAACCGGTCAGGGCATGCCGCATGATGCGATAAAAGCCGGGAATATTGATGAACATGTGGACAATGACGCTCCAGGCATAAATGGCGTAGGCAGTCCGCGGCACCACTGTACAAGCCAGGATGACCACCAGAGCGGTCTGGAAAGCACCTGAGAGCGCCTGCCACCAGACAAAAACCTGCCCAAACATGATGCCTTTGCGCGGATCATTGATACGGTATTCTGACAGGTACTTGATGAAAGCCGTGCTGGTGCCCATTTCAAAGAAAGTGAAGATCACCGTGAAGAATTGCAGCACACGGCCCCACATGCCGAGCGCCTGGGCCGAAGGCAGGATAAAGACCGGCAGGATCAGGTTCTGGTAAATGATGATCGGGACGAACATCAGCAGCCCCAGGAAGAGCATCACGAAGAACCCACCCAACGGGCGGTGGAAGCCGATCTCCTCCCAGTCGGTGTGCGCCTCCTTGGCGGTGAATTCCTCGCGATTGATCACGATTGCATCCAACTCTTCCGGGTGAGCAAGGCTGTAGCGGCGCACGAGCAGGAAGACAACGATCGCGGTTGCGAGGACCACACACATGAGCGCCACCAACACGGTCTGTTCGATCTGGTGAGGCACCGGGGAGGCCGGATAGTCGGCGAAAGACAATGGCGTTCGCCCGGCTGCGCGCTCGGCCAGGTGGTAGACCAGGTAATTGAAATATGGCCACTGCTGGAATTCGATGTTTGTACTATCCAGAAAGGCGGTCAGGACGAAGGCCTGGCCGGTCCCAATTCTTTCTGCCCCAAGCACCAGCGAATTATCACCGAAACCAGTCACCAGCGGGGACAAGCTGCCGCCGCTCAAAGTAAAGCGTTCCCTCACCTGAGGGGCGCTGTCCCAGATGACGGATTTCACCACACTGTCCTGGCTGCCCGCCAGGGGCGCCAGGCTGAGAGCATCATTTTTTTTCACCAGGCTGACTGGTCCTCCCAGCAGTTCGCCGACTGCCTGCCCGGTCAGGTTCGGACCAAGGATCAGTATCAGGCCGGCGCCGTCCTGCAGCCGTGTCCGGATGGCTTTGGCATCCGCGGTGGGGATCTGCCCGTTCAGTACGAAAACGTCCGCCTGGGCAGATTGCGAGGTAAAACGAACATCCTTATCCAATCCAAGCGCGGTGCGGACGCCTCCATCCGGGCCGGCATAGTAAACGTTCAAAGGCAGGCTGCCGGCACGGGCAGAGAAGGTCGGAATGAACATGCAGACGAGTGCGAACAACAGGGCCAGTTTGCGCATTATTCCTCCGGTTCAAAACCGTTATTTTGAATGACATTGGCGAACCAGCGGCCGGATTCCTTGACGATGCGTTTCTGTGTGGCGTAATCAACGTAGACCAGTCCAAAACGCATGCGGTAACCGAAGGCCCATTCGAAATTATCCATCAGGGTCCAATGGAAATAGCCCTTGAGCGGTACACCTGCCTGGATGGCACGCTGGACCTGCACCAGGTGATCGCGCAGGTAACGGATGCGCCGTTCGTCGCGCACCCGGCCATCGAAATCCATTCCATCTGTCACGCATATGCCGTTCTCGGTAATGTAGACTTCCCTTGGATGGTAGTCCGCCTGGATGCGGGTAAGCATGTTGTACATGCCAGGCGGGTAGATCTCCCACATTTGCGAATATTCGCTATCGGGCGGGTAGACTTGCGCGGCCTGCAGAATGGGTGTATCCGGATCATCACGCATGAGAGCCCGCATGTAATAGTTCAGCCCGACGAAATCCAAGGGCGCCGCAATGGTCTGCAGGTCGCCCGGAAAGATCTCGGGAAAAATCGGGCCGAACAGCTTGACCATATCCGCCGGGTACTCGCCCTTAAAAAGCGGATCGAGGAACAGGCGGTTGGCGATGCCGTCATAGCGGCGGGCTGCCTGGCGGTCTTCTTCCGTTTCGGTTGCCGGGTAGGTTGGAGTGATATTCAGGATGATACCGACCCTGGCTGTTTTCGGCAGTTCGGCGCGCAGTACCTGGACCGCCTGTCCGTGCGCCACCAACAGATGGTGGGCAACCCGCAGGGCGACGAAGGGATCCTGGAGGCCAGGGGCATGTTCGCCCAGGAAATTCCCGGCCAGGGAAATGACCATTGGCTCATTGAGCGTTACCCAGGCAGGGATGCGGTCGCCCAATCGTCTGGCTACCAGGTGGGCATACTCACTGAAGGCGTCGATGATAAAGCGCTCGCCCCAGCCGCCCTTGTCCTGGAGAGCCTGCGGCAGGTCCCAGTGATAGAGCATGACGTAGGGGGTGATGTTCTTCCTCAAAAGGCTATCCACCAGGCGGTCATAGAAATCCAGCCCGGCCTGGTTCACTTTACCGGTTCCCTCCGGCAGGAGGCGAGGCCAGGAGATCGAAAAACAATATGCCTGCAGGGCGAGCTCCTGCATCAGGGCGATGTCTTCGGGAAAGCGATGGTAATGGTCAACGGCCACATCGGCGGTCTCGCCGCGCTCGATCTTTCCGGGCTGGTGGACGAAGGTATCCCAGATGGATGGGCCCTTGCCGTCCTCATTCCAGGCGCCCTCGATCTGGTAGGCAGCCGTGATGGCGCCCCAAACAAAGCCGTCAGGAAATGGCTGAAATGTCATGCTACACCTCGGTTACTTGACATCCACCGGCCGGACTTCCTTCCCTGTCGCGGCGGACTGTAACGCCGCCAGGGTAAATTGCAACACCGCTTTACCAGTCGGACCGTCCAGTCTTGGCTGGCCGCCGGTTTTAAGCTTCTCGATGAAATCCTGCGTGGTGGCAATGAAGCTGTCATGCCACTCGATGCCTTCGACCGGGACCGGTGTGGTCTTGCCATCCTTGAAGATCATCAGTTCGGGCAGGTCGACCGTCTTGGTGGTGTAGCGGTTGATGAAAATGATACCCTTGTCACCAATCACCTCGATGCGGTCGTCGTCGGCATAATAATCCGAGTAAATGCGCATCTTGGGTGTGTGTTCGATATCCAGCAGACCATAGCGGCGGGAGGCCTGGTACTGGAACATGATAGTGGCCGGGGCATCGATTTTGACGATCCCAGCTGCTTCAGCCACGGGTGTCTGGTCTATCCAGGCATACACTTTCTCCACGGGGCCTCCCAGATAATAGGCCAGAGAGAAGAGATGGTAACCGTGGTCGAAGACCAGCGGTCCGCCTCCACACTGCTTCTCGTTGAAACGCCACAACCAGGCCGAAAGCGGCACCTTCCAGGCCGTGTCCCCGGTTCCGGTGGAAACATGCAGGCGGATGGTACGGATGTCACCGATCTCGCCGGCATCGATCATCGCCCTGGCGCGCACGGCCGGAGCATAATTGGCGAAGGTTTCATAAACGCGCAGGATAACGCCGGCTTTCCCGGCTGCTGCAATCATCTCATCAGCCTCGGCGGCTGTGAGCGCCATCGGCTTCTGCACCGAGACATGCTTGCCGGCCTGACAGGCCTGGACGGTCATCGGGCAGTGCAGGTGGTGCGGGGTGAGCAGCTCCACCAGGTCGATTTCCTTATCTTCCAACAACTGTTGGTAATTGGTGTAGACTTTATCCACGCCCCATTCTTTGGCCTTCTTCTTTGCAGTTGACTTATTACTGTCGCACACCGCGACAATCCGGGCATCCTCGCGCCCCCGGTAGCCCATTTGATGAAGGTCAGAAATACGGCCGCAGCCGACAATGGCGACACGGATCGGGTTCATGATGGTTTCTCCTTGTGTAGTTTACACAGTCCGGACCGGTTCGTCATTTCCGGCTGCCTGTTCCATGGCTGCCAGCTTTGCGCGTACTTCGGCGTGGCTGCGACGTGTGATCGGGTACTTGAACAGGAATGGCAATGCGATAACAATACAGACTGCCGGTACAATTCCAAAGAAAAGGCGGATGCCGAGCAGTGCATGTAAGGTCTGTGCGATATTGGCGACATATCCGAAGCCAGTCAGGATCCATCCAACCGCTGCCAGAGCCAGGGCTTCCGAGATCTTCGTCGCCAGACCCCAGACGCCGTAGTACATGCCGCTGCGCTGCTGGCCGGTTTCCAGGCGGTCATAGTCAGCCACATCGGCAATCATCGCCCAGGGGAAGATCCAGTTTGTAGCAAACCCGAAACCGGCCAGAACGGAAACGAGGTAAATCAGCGGAGTGGAGGAGTGCGGCAGGAAAAAGGTAATTGCCACAGATAGTGCTCCAACCCCCAAGCCGATCGCATAGGCGGGGCCTTTATCCATCTTGCGGCTCAGCCACTGCCAGAACGGCAGCGAAATGGTGACGCAGATGAGTAGCAACCCCATAACGAGCGAGATCTGGGCTGTCATTAGAAGCTGGTATTGAACATAATAGACCATCAGGATCTTGATGAGGGCGAACGAGATGTTGACGGTGAAATAGACCACGCAGAGCCATACAAACGGCTTGTTCTTAAGAGCCAGGGCAAATGATTTGAACGGCGATGACTTACCCTTCACTGCGGCCTGCAGCTTTCGCTCCCGTAGACCGGAGGCTGAGATAAACAGCACCGCGGCGGAGATAACCCCGTACAGGATACCAATGAAACCCCATCCGGTGCGCTGCACGGCGAACAGGCCAACAATGGCGGGTGTCAGCGCCGCTCCAACCAGGTAGGCTGGAACCGCCATGACCATGCGAACGGTCGTCAGGCTGGAACGCTCATCATAATCATCGGTAAGCTCTGATGTCAGGGCATAATAGGGCACATTGGTCAGCGTCCAGAAAGTGTCGAAGAATGAGAACGAAAGGGCGATCCAGACGAAGGTCAGCAGTTGTCCGATGTCCTTGGGGACATACCACAGCAGGGCAATGCAGACGGCCAACGGGATGGCCCCGTAGATCATGAAGACACGCCGTTTCCCAAGCCGGGATGTGGTACGGTCCGAGACCCAGCCGAAGATCGGGTCGTTGATGGCATCCCAGATCTTGCCTATGAGCAGGGCGTTGCCCGCCAGTGCCGGCAGGATCAGGGCACCGTCGGTGTAGAACTTCATCAGGAAGAACTGGATCGCCGAGTTGACCATGGCATTGCCAAGATCTCCGATGCCATAGAAGATCTTGGTGCGGGTGCGCAGCTTTCCGTTTGCATCGGTCATTTCTATATCAGCCATATCTGTCTCCTTGAACAAAGTGGTTGTGTGGCGTTCGGGAATTCTTACTCTTGTTCCGATTCCGCACACAGATCAATAAATCTTCTTCAAGATTGCCAAAAGTCCGGCCTCAGTCCGGGCTGCAGATTCCAGCACGGGGCGGAAGGTCGGAAAGGTCAGCGCCGGGCGTAGCACCTCATCCGGCAGGGCCTGTATGATCTCCATCATGGTCCGGTGGGTTGCAGTGGAGACACGTTCCAGCAATCCGCGCGCCTGACGCTGGGGTTCAGCACGCTGGGGCGGATAACCAATCCCAACTTCGGGCGTGAACAGGGCATCGAAAATCAGGCGCAGGTTGACCTCCCCGGCCCAACCATAACCCTGGTTCAGTGCCAGCGAGACGCAATTGCCGGCATTGATACGGGCGAACAGGAAGGCATCCAGCGGGGTAAGCAAGTGGCCGCAGAAAACACCCGGGTATTGCATGACCGAATTGAGGAAACCCAGCCCGGTCCCGCATCCGCCGACGACAAAATCGACTGCTTTAAGATTTAGCAGCAGAGCCGACATCAAACCGGTGTGGATGTACAACAGGCCGGGTGAGTCGCTGCCTTTGGTGTTACCCAGATTGAGGAGTGTGTGTCCACGGCCTTCCAGTGCTTTCAGGATGTCACTATTCTTGTCCGCCGCGCTGATCTCATTGATGACGGCAATTTTCATGCATTCTGCTCCTGTTCCCAAAACCTGCCCCCGTCCCTCGATACCGGGGGAGGTGGAAGATAAAAGAATGTTCTTTTGTGGCCCTTTGAGTCCTATTGAGTTTAATCACTCTTTCTCTTCAGTACCCGTTGCGCTGCCGCGACGATCTCCGCCACCGACAGGCCGCATGCATCCATCAGGGTATCCAGGTTGCGCCCCGTTGGACAGAATCGGTCATGGATACCAACCCGTTCCAGTGGGACAGGATACGCTTCGACCAACGTCTCAGCGACCGCGCTGCCCAGCCCACCGATGACCGTGTGCTCCTCGGCGGTTACCAGGGCCCCGGTCTGTTTGGCTGCCTGGAGCAGCAGGTCCCGGTCGAGCGGCTTGAGGGTATGGATCTCCAGCAGGCGGGCATCGATGCCGAGAGCCCCCAGCTCTTCGGCAGCCCGGGCGCAACGCCCGACCATTGTCCCGGTCGCGACCAGGGCCAGGTCCTTCCCATTTCGCAGGGTCAGTCCTTTGCCAATTTCCAGCCTCGTCCCGGGTCGATAGACCGGCAGCGCCCCTGCCCGGCTGATACGCAGGTAAACCGGCCCATCAAACTCAGCCACGATCGGCACCCAGGCGGCTGCTTCACCGGCATCCGACGGGACGATCACGGTGATGCCTGGCAGAGCGCGCAGGTTGGCCAGGTCACTGATCGAGTAGTGCGTGGCGCCATCCTTGAAATCCGAGATCCCGGCGTAACTGGCGGCGATCTTCACATTGGTGTGCGCGTAACAGACACAGGTGCGGATCTGTTCCAACGCCCGCAGGGACAGCATCGAGGCGAAACCATTGACGAAAGGGATGAATCCACCCAAAGCCAGGCCGGCAGCCACATCCACCATGCACGGTTCAGCAATTCCGATGTTAAAGAAGCGCTCCGGGAAACGTTGCGCAAAGAAACTCGAGAGGGTGGAAGCGGATGTATCCGCATCCAGAGCCACCACGTTCCCATGCTCCGCACCGTATTCGGCCAGTGCCCGCCCGTAAGCCTCCCGCATTGAAAGTTCAGACATGGGTGTCCTCCCCAAGCTCGGCCAACGCCTGTTCGAGCTGTCCTGCATCCGGGGCGTTACCATGCCAATAAGATTGGTTTTCCATGAAAGAGACGCCTTTCCCTTTGGTGGTGTGGGCGATAATAACCGTCGGCCGGTCGTTGATTTCACCCGCCAGTTCCAGCGCCTCCGCCACCTCCCGAACCGAGTGCCCATTCACCTCGACGACGTGCCAATTGCAGGCTGACCACTTGTCCTTCAAAGGCTCGAGCGGCATGATCTCGTGGACTGGTCCATCCAGTTGCACATCGTTTGAATCCACCAAGGCACACAGGTTGGCCAGATGATATTTCGCGGAAGTTATCGCCCCCTCCCAGACAATACCTGCCTGGCATTCGCCGTCACCCAGCAAGATGTAAATGTGATGACTCTGCTTCTTCAGCAGGGCTGCCAGCGCCAGCCCCACTCCGACCGCCAAGCCGTGGCCAAGAATGCCGCTGGTCATATCCACGCCAGGCGTCTTGAGCCGGTCGGGATGACTTTGATGAGGACATTCCACTTCGCCCCAGTTATCCAACTCTGAGGAAGGGAAATAGCCACGACGGGAAAGGGCCGAATACAGCAAAGCCGAGGCATGGCCCTTGCTCAGGATGAAGCGGTCGCGCTCCTCCCAATCTGGCCGGGAAGGGTCGATACGCAGAACATGGAAATATAGCACTGCCATGATCTCGGCCGCCGAGAGTGCTCCGCCTGGATGCCCTGCACCGCGCTGGTGGATGAGCCGCAGGCTATCCACGCGCAGTTGGCGGGCGATCTCTTCCAATTCGGATGTTTTTTCAGGGGTCAGAGAACTCATACAACCTCTTTTGTTTTCTCATCACAACCCAATCTCATGCCGCAACCTCTGCACATCCTCGCTCCAGTTGCCCACATTCCAACGCCCGTAAACGCCCATCCCTCCCAGCGGGTCGGGCCCGAAATAGACCGGCACGTGGATAAGGGTCAGGCCCGGGTGTTTCCCGGCCAGTTCCAGTGCGGATTGGAGTGACTCAGGTGTACGCCCACCCTCCAACGCCAACAGACCGGGGACCGCGCCTGCCCAGCCCAAATAATCCACCTGGAGGGTGTTCCAGGTGGCGAAGCCGGCTCCGTATTGGGCTTCCTGCAGGCCGGTGATGGCGCCCATCCGCCCGTTGTCGAGCAGCAGGATGCAGCCGCGCGCCCCATGCTGGCTGCCATCGATCAGGATCTGCGGGTTCATGGTGAAAGAGCCGTCACCGGTCAGGGCCAGGCCATAGAAAGGTTTCGATGCCACACCCGTCGCCAGCAGGGCAGAGGCGGCGAAGCCCATATATGAGGCACCCGTCTCGGTGATGGTCTGGCCGGGGCGCTCGTCCTCGACGATCTGGAACCCATTGGCCTGCACGTCCCCGGCATCGAAGAAACAGACGGCAGCCTGTGCCTTCGCCCATTTGGTGGCAATCTGAATGGTTGCCGGCTGCGTCAGCACTGGCCCATCCCAATACTCATCCATCAATGTGGGATGGTTTTCCCGCTCCTGCTTAAAGACCTGCCACTCGGCTTTTTTCGCGGCACAGGCAGCCAGCCACCTGGCTTTGTCGTCGCCTCCCGCCTCCAGGACATTGTTCAGTTTCGCCAGCGTCCGGCGCACATCCCCGACCATAGCCAGGGTGTGGTGGTAATGCGTGGCATCCTCCAGGTCGGCGTTTAGATTGATGACCCGCTGCACGAGCAGGTAGCCGGTACGCGAGCAGTCCGACTGGCAGACGGCGCGTGTCCCGACTGCAATCAGCAGGTCGGCATTCTCCATGGCATAATTGCCGGGTAGGGAGCCCTTCGAACCACCGACGGTCATGTTCCGCGAATGGTGATAGGGAATGCAGCCGGTTGCAATGGGGGTGTGGACCAGGACGCCTCCGGAGCGTTCGAGCAAGCAGTCCAGTTCTGGGCCGGCGTTCCTTCCGCCCCCACCCACCTTGACGACGATCCGCTGTGCCTCCCGGATCCATTTTGCGGCAAGTGAATAATCCGCCTCCGCTGCGCCCAGGGAGACCGGGCAGACTTCCGGCAGTTCGTCCAGGTTAAAGCCCGGGAGCCAGGCGGCCTGGGTGTTCATTGGCATCAACAGATAGAACGGGCCGGGGCGGGTGGGATGGTCCACGGTCGCGGCGCCGTGTTGCAGGGCAGTCGGCAGGGACAGCGGGGTGTGCAGGGAATAAGCCTGTCCCAGACTGGCTGCCAGTTGCAGGAACAAGCCTTGGGCGTGTTTGGGCACCTGCTGCATGTTGAAGCCCTCGTCCTCGGTGGTCTCGTCTCCGAACAAATACCAGACGCCGATGCCATCCGAGGCGGGGGCCAGCGAGGCGGCCAGGGCCTGCAGCGCACCCGGCCCGATCGAGGTCACCACGGCCGCCTTTTCGCCGGTTACCCAGCGCAGTGCGGTGGCGGCATGCGAGGCTTCGATCTCGCTGCGCAGTCCAAATACCTTGACCAGCCCGGCCTCCTGGTAAAGGCGCAATACTTCGCCAACTTCCGTCGAGCCATGGCCGAAGACGGTGAAGTAGGTTCGCACATCCTGTCGCAGCAGGCCAAGCACCAGCGCTTCTGAGAGGGTTAGATCGAGGCAGGCAGGCAGGGTATTTTTGGCAACCGCCGCGGCATGCTCCACCCGCTGGCGGGTCAATTCTTCCTGGGATGGTCGGGGGGACGCATTCATATTGACCTCGATATTGGCAACAAAAACGCCTGCTGATTGAATTGCAGGCGATATTTAATGGATGAAGGACATGCGCTCCGAAAGCGCCTTTCCGATCTTGACCACGCGCACGGCCAGTTCGGGCAGCCGCTCGGGCGTTATCCGTGTGGCCGGGCCGGAAATGCCGATCGATCCGGTCACTTTGCCGCGAAAATCGAAGACCGGCACGGCGATGCAGCGCACGCCCAGGTCGAATTCCTCATCGTCCACGGCGTATCCATCCAGGCGTACCTGCTCCAGGTTTTTGCGCAGCCGGTTGGGTTCTGTCAGGGTGTGTTGAGTGTAGGATTCGAGCGTAGGGGGCAGTTCCAGGTCGCCGAAGGCCAGCAGAACCTTGCCAAGGGCGGTGCAATGCAACGGGTTCAATGTCCCCACCTGTGCGTTGACACGCAGCGTGGCTGGCGACTCGACCTGATCGATGTAAAGCACCTTGCCCTGTGCCGGCACAGCCAGATGGGCACATTCACCGGTGCTCTCCATCAACTGGTGCAGGAACGGTTTGGCAGCCTCGCGCAGGGGCAGACGTGCCAGCAGACTTCGGCTGAGCGTCACCACCTGCGGACCCAGGTGATAGCGGCGGGTCAGCTCATCCTTTTCGGCATAGCCATAATGCACCAGCGTCGCTGCCAGCCGGGAGGCGCTGCCTTTGTCCACACCCAGACGCTCAGCCAACTCAGTAACGCTGACACTTTCCTGTACCTGGCTCAGGATGTCCAGTATCTTCAATCCACGGGCGAGGGATTGGATCTCTGCCATCGTTGAGCATTATACAATAATGTTGTGTCATATACAACAGTATGGAGAATTTTTCAACAAGCAGATGCTTGTTGTCGATAATGCCGTCTTATCGGGGGGAGAGGATTATTGCGGAGGTAAACTGCGCAGAAAATCGATCGCCTGTTCCACCGTGGTGATCTTGACCACCTGGATGCTTCTTGCAACCGAGACCGCATCCGCGTAATTTTCCACCGGGCACAGAAAATACGTGGCCCCCACCGCTTCGGCTGCGAAGATCTTCTGCTTCACCCCCCCAATCGGGCCCACGCTGCCGTCCAGGTTGATCGTACCGGTCCCGGCGATCCTGTGCCCCCTGGTCAGGTCCTGGGAAATGAGCGAGTTATAGACTGTCAGGGTGAAAATCAACCCGGCCGAGGGTCCCCCGCTGATCTTGTTGGTCTCGATCGAGACCGGGAAAGGCGGGTTGTAATTAAAACCGGCGGTTTCGATCGTGATACCCAGTTTTGGCGTATCACTGGGAGTGGCAGGGGACATCAGGGGGATATCCAGGCGGATGTCTGCCTGCCCGCGCTTGACCAGCAGGTGCACCGGTCCCAGGGAAGACTGTGCCTTGATCCCATTTATCAGGTCGTCTGCGGTCTGGATCGGACTCCCGTTCAGTCCTATGATGACATCCCCAGTTTTCAGAAGGCCGTTGGCGTGGCTGCCTGGTAAAATGGAATCCACCTGGACCCCTTTCCCAACGATGGCCGTGGTGTAACCGGCCAACCGCAGGCCCACTGCGATGGCAGTCGTCTCGGAGTCATCCAGCATCTGGAAATCCTGCCGGGCTTGCTGCTGAGGGGTGGTATTCCTGGGAGTGACGCTCTCGGGCGGGACGATCTGGTAGGCCGGGTCCACCTTCCCGAGCACCCATTCCCCGGCGAGGATGGGGGCCTGGGAGATGACCGTCACCAGGAAAAATTGGCCGGTGAAGGCATGCCGGTATTGACTGGGGATCTTTACCATCGGTCCCACGGAAAGCGCCGGTCCGGGGGCATCCAGACCATTGTTGGTCAATAACAACCCGCAGGCGAGAGACAGCATCACCAGGCAGAGCAGACCGGTTCCAAGGATATGGATGAAACGGTATTTTCCATTCGACGGATGCAACTCTTCGGTCGCGGCAGTTTCCACGGCGGGCTGCAACCGCAGGCCATCCAGGATCAGCAGCACAAACAGGCATGTGATCAGGCCGGTCTCCCAACTGAAGCGTGAGTGCTGGAGGATCAGGAAAATCCCCCAGCCACTTAACAGGGCCGCGCTGACCCATCCGGATAGCCGGCACCAGCGGGTGGCGGAGGCGGGATTTGGGGTTAAACCACGGAGGCTCAGCCTGATGATGCGTCCACCGTCCAGTGGAAAAGCCGGTATCAAGTTAATGACGAACAACCACAGGTTGAAACCACACAGAAACAATGCAATGAGGTTGATGGAATTGTTGGCCTGGGTAATCCAGACCAGATACGCCAGGCCCGCCAGCAGCAGATTGACCAGGGGTCCGGCGCTTGCGATCAGGAGCTCCTGACCGCCTGAACCAGACACCGGCCAGCGCTGGGCCACATCGCCAAAGACCAGCAGGCTAATATTCGAGGGCGGTTTTTTACCAGCCTGCCAGGCGGCCACCCAGTGAGCCATGACGTGGCAAACCAGTGAAACGGCTGCCAAAAGGAGGATGGCCAGGGTCACCATCCAGGTATCGGCCTGACCCAGGTTGCCTCCCAGCAGCGGCATATAATAGCCAAAAATCCCCCAGACACCCGCTGGTAGGACGATCAGCCAGCTGAAGCCAAAACTGATGCGAGGCAAGAGCCCGGGTTTGAGACTTGCATTAAGTCTGGATTGTGTAATTTGCATGGATGTACCGTGATATTTACAAACAGGCATTGATCAGCAGGGATTGCCTTCATTAATCGTATTTCCGTTTTTTCGGAAGATTAATCATGAAATCATCAGGTCAGAGAATTGAATGGTTTGTTTTATCTGCGACCTTTTTTGCAATAGCCTTATTTATCGAACGCCCAAATAATATCCCATCAAGATGAGAAAAATATTAGGCAGACCGGCCGGTACTTCCAGAGACTCCCGGGATTTCGAGGGTCTTGCAGGTCTGTGCCCTCAGCGTACGCTCCCGAGTTTAAAGGCAGGCTGCTGCGTAGAAAACAGCTCAAGTATTTCGGGAGATTCATTTCCGGTGCTATGGGTTTATACTTGGCATGCAATGACTGAATGTCAGCGCGCAAGGAGGCAGGCATGTTGGGAGAAACCAATCAATCCGGGCAGATCATCACCATCGAACGGCATATCCTGGAGGAACAGAGCTCCTTTCCCGAGGCGACTGGTACACTGACCAACCTGCTCTATGACATCGCCCTGGCTGGCAAGATCATCGCCAGCAAGACCAACCGTGCCGGCCTGGCCGAGATCCTTGGCCGGACCGGGGATACCAATATCCAGGGCGAGCAGGTCCAGAAACTCGACCGGTTTGCCGACGAGACCTTCTTTCGGATGAACGACCATACCGGCCGGGTGGCAGTGATGGCTTCGGAAGAACATGCGGACATCCTGCCCATCCCCGAAAAATATCCGGCCGGAAAATACGTCCTGCTTTTTGATCCCCTGGATGGTTCGTCGAACATCGATTACAACATTTGCCTGGGGACGATCTTCTCCATATATCACAAGATCACGGACGGGCGTGGCCGCCTGGAGGATTGCCTGCAAAAGGGCCGGCAGGTGGTGGCGGCCGGTTATCTTCTATATGGAACGAGCACCATGCTGGTCTACAGCACCGGTCGCGGGGTGAATGGCTTTACACTCGACCCGGCCGTGGGGGAATTCCTGCTTTCCCATCCGTCCATTCGCATACCGGAACCCCCCCAATATTACAGTGTCAACCAGGGCAACGAGAAATATTGGAACAGGGGAGTGCGCGAATATGCCACCTGGTTGCAGGGAGGCAGGCCTGATTCTCCGAACCTGTCGGCCCGTTATGTCGGTTCCCTGGTGGCGGATTTTCACCGCAATCTCCTGGCGGGCGGCGTGTTTGCCTATCCGGCTGATACGCGTGACCCCGATAAACCGCACGGAAAACTCCGCCTTCTCTATGAAGCCATCCCTCTGGCCTTCCTGGCTGAACAGGCCGGCGGCCGCAGCTCGGACGGTGTCCAAAATATCCTGGACATCATCCCGCAGACACTGCACCAGCGCACCCCCTTTTTCGCCGGCAGCCAGGCACTCGTGCAGCAGGCCGAGACATTCATCCGCAAGTATGGCTGATCGACCACACTTCGGGCCAACGCCCCTCGTAAATAAAGAAAGGAAACGGCTGGAATGAACACATCCATCCCCGAACGCATTTCCCTGGGCGCCAGTGACCTGCGCATCAGTCCGCTCGGCATGGGCACCAACGCCTGGGGCTTCCGTCGCCGGGCCGACCCCGCCAAGCAGCCGACCCTGGAGGCCGCCCTGGAATCCGGGATCAACTTTATCGACACGGCTGAAATCTACAACCTGGGTGGTTCCGAGAAGACCCTCGGGCTGATGCTCCCCAAATATCGGGGGGAAGTGGTGCTGGCCACCAAGTTCTTACCGTATCCCTGGCGCCTGACCGAATCCAGCCTGGCGGCTGCCCTGCGACAAAGTTTGCGGCGGTTGGGAGTCCCCAATGTGGACCTGTATATTTTGCACTTTCCCGTCCCACCGGTTCCACTTGAAACCAGGGTCGAGGCGCTGGCTGACGTCCAGCAGGCCGGTTTGGCACGTGCAGTCGGCATTTCGAACTGCAATGCGCACCAAACGCGCCGGGCGCAGGCTGTCCTGTCCGGGCGGGGCATTCCTCTTGCCAGCAACCAGGTCGAGTTCAGCTTGTTGAACCGCTCGGCCGAGCGCAATGGCTTGTTGGGCACCTGCCGGGAGCTGGGTGTGACACTGGTGGCTTACCGGCCGCTGGGTTACGGCCTGTTGACCGGGAAATACAAGCCTGGCGACCTGCCAGCCATCCTGCACGGGCGCATTGTCCGGCAGGCCGACCTCCAGCGGGTCACCCCCCTGGTCGAACTGCTGCGGGATATTGCCCGTAATCATTTCAAAACCACCTCGCAGGTGGCGCTGAACTGGATCATTTGTAAAGGCGCCGTGCCCATCCCGGGTGCGAAGAATCCCTCCCAGGCTGCTGAGAATGCGGGGGCGCTGGGCTGGCGGCTCGAGCCCGCCGAAGTGCAGGCGCTTGACCAGGCCAGTGACCATTTGTCATAATGAGACACCCCTGCCCTTAAGGACATCCCCTCATTTTCGGTTTATAAAAAAGGGGGACGGAACGGGGGCCGGCTGGAAACGATCCCCAAAGAATTGGACTGGACCCAAAGTTGTTGCTTGTTCTTGGTTCCCCTGGGTGGACTTGATTGTTTAAAAAATTTTATCTTGTTGGCTTTAGATCTTTAATCCTGGAAGCCTGTCCGGTACAGGTCGTAATACATGCCCTGCTTCCTCAACAACTCGGCATGTTTACCCTGCTCGATGATCCGGCCATCATGGATGACCACGATCCGATCGGCATTGGTGATGGTGGATAGGCGGTGGGCGATGACAAAGGATGTCCGGCCTTTCAGCAGGCGCCTGAGGGCCATTTGAATGATCTGTTCGGTCTGGGTATCCACCGAGGACGTGGCCTCATCCAGGACGAGGATGCGCGGGTCGGCCAGCAGGGCGCGTGCAAACGAAAGCAACTGGCGCTGACCCACCGAAAGCATCACGCCCCCCTCCTCGACTGAAGTCTCGTAACCCTTGCGTAAATGGACGATAAAATCGTGCGCCCCTACTGCCCGTGCAGCGGCTTCGACCTCGGCATCAGTGGCCTTCAGCCTCCCGAAGCGGATATTTTCCATGACCGTCCCGTTGAACAGGAACGGGTCCTGTAATACCACGCCCATCTGCTTGCGCAGGGATGCCTGCGTCACGAGGCGCAGGTCATACCCATCCACCCGGATGCAGCCCTGGGTGGGATCGTGGAAGCGCGAGAGCAGCTTGACCAGGGTGGTCTTGCCCGCGCCGGTCTCACCGACCAGCGCGACGGTCTCGCCCGGACGGATGTACAGATCAATGTCTTCCAGGATGGGTGCCGGATCATCCGAGTAATGGAATGAAACGTGTTCGATGCTGACTTCACCCTGCAGGATGGGTAATTCCCCGGCACCCGGAGCGTCCTGGACCTCCACCGGTGTATCCAAAAGCCCCATGATGCGTTCCCAGCCAATCATGGTGGATTGGAGGGCATCGTACCGGCGACTCAGGTCACGGATGGGATCGAAGAACCGGTCTATATACAAAATGAAAGCCACCAGCACACCCGCCGTGATGGTTTCACCGAGCACGGCAGTCCCGCCCAGCCAGACCACCAGGCCGGTGGCAATTGCCCCGAGGATATCCACGCTGGGGCTGAACACGGATGAGATGCGCGCCGTGGCAATCGCCCGTTCGAGATGGTAGCGGTTGACATAGTCCCGGAAGTGTTCATAGTTCTGCTTCTGCCGGGAGAACGCCTGGACAACCCGCACACCGTTGACGTTCTCAGCCAGCACCGAGTTCACCCAGGAGATGGCAGCACGCACCTTCCGGTATGCGGCTCGCGCGGCGCGCCTGAAGAGGATGGTGATGAGCGCCATGACAGGCAGGACGCTGAAGGTGAGCAGCGCCAGGCGTGGGTCCATGTCCAGCATGATGAAGATGATCAGCACCAGGGTGAAAATATCCCGGGCGATGGCCAGTAAAGCCCAGGTCAGGAAGTCGCGCAGTATTTCCACGTCGTTGATGGCGCGTGTGATCACCCGCCCGACCGAATAACGGCTGTAGAAGCCCAGGGAAAGTTCCTGGAGACGGGCGAAAAGTTGCTTGCGCAGGTCGTAGATGACGGATTGCCCGATCCATGCCATCAGGTTGACCCTGTAGTAGGTGCCGACCCACTGGATCACCGAGATGCCCAGGTAGGCCAGTATGGTGTAGCGCAGGACCACGGCGTTCCCGGCAGTAAGGCCGCTGTCAATGGCGATCTTGACGAAGTACGGTCCTGCGACCGAGGCGGCCGAGGCGATCAGCATCAGCAACAGCGAAAGGATCACCTTGCCCAGGTAGGGACGGGTAAAGGCAACCAGCCGTCCGGCTGTCTGCGGGTTGACGCTCTTGTCGTAGAGTTCTTCTGACTCGCTAACGTAGCTGGGTGGGATGATGGTGGTGGCTGCCATGAAAATTTTCTCAAATAAAGATTTTCAAAATGCACATTCTTAACACGAATGGAACGAATGGACGAATTTACTTAATACGTATTCGTATAATTCGTGGAATTCGTGGCTAAAACCCATCTGCGGTGGCAAAATCAAGCCAGCTCCTCGTCCGAGGTATGTCGGTCTTCGATGGCGGCGCGTTCCGGTTCGCGAACGAAGAGCTCCTCCTCTGCGGTCTCTTCGGCGAAATGGTTTTGCTGGCTCAACTGCAAGTCATAGATTTCCCGGTACAGTCCACCCTGCCTCAGCAATTCGTCATGCCGGCCGCGCTGGACGATGTGTCCATCCGCCATGACCACGATCAGGTCCGCCCGTCGGACGGTGGCCAGCCGGTGGGCGATCACGAAGGTGGTGCGGCCCTCCATCAACCGGTCGAGGGCTTCCTGGATGAGTTTCTCGGTCTGGGTATCCACGCTGGAGGTCGAGTTGTCCAGGATGAGGATGCGCGGATTCATCAGCAGGGCGCGTGCAATCGCAATGCGCTGGCGCTGGCCGCCGGAGAGCGTCACGCCACGTTCGCCGACCAGCGTCCCGTAGCCTTCGGCAAAATTGACGATGAAATCATGTGCCTGGGCTGCCTTCGCGGCGGCGTAGATCTCATCCTCTGTGGCATCTGAGCGGCCATAGCTGATGTTCGCACGGATACTGTCGGAGAAGAGCAGCGAGGTCTGCAACACAATTCCGATCTGGCTGCGCAGGGAAACCAGCTCGGCCTGGCGCACGTCCATGCCGTCCACCAGAACAGCGCCCTCGCTCACCTCATAGAAGCGCGGGATCAGGTTGACCAGGGAGGTCTTGCCAGAGCCGGTCTGACCGATCAGGGCGATCAACTGGTTCGGCTGGACGGACAGGTTGATCCCGCTGAGGGCATCGATCTTTTCATCCTGGTAGCGCAGGCCAACATCCCGGAATTCCACGCGGCCGCTCAGACTGCCGAGCGTGACGGCCCCTGCCAGGGTTTGGATCTCCGGCTCGTGCTCCAGGATTTCGAGCAGGCGCTGCGCCCCGGCTTCCGATTCGCCGATGGCATTGACCAGCCAAGCCAGTTGCTGCACCGGTCCCGAAAGCATGAGCAGGTAGGCGTTGAAGGCCACCAGTTCGCCCACTGTCATCTTCCCCTCCAATACCAGCGGGCCACCGACCATAAGGATCAGGATGGTGCCCAGGGTGATAAGCAGACTGGTGGTGGGCATGACCTTCGCCCATTCGTTCATGACTTTCATGCGGGCATTGAAATAGGATCGGTTGATCTGGTCGAAACGTTCGATCTCGTGGGGTTCCCTGGCGAAAGCGCGCACCACCTGGGCACCTGAGACGTTCTCCTGCAAGCGGGCGGAGAGATCGCCGAGGGTGTTGTCCACTATGTAAAAGAGACGCGTGATGCGTACACCGAAATCACTGGTCATCATGATCATCGGCACGAGCGGCAGGAGGGCAATACCTGCCAGCCAGGGGTTGCGCAGGATCAGTATGGTTAATACGCCGACCGAGAGCACGCCCAATTGGATGATCTGGACCAGGCTATCCCCGGCAAAGGACTGGACGGAGCGCACGTCTTCAATGCAACGGTTGATCAACTGGCCGGTGGTGCTGTGGTCGTGATAGGTGAAGGACAGGTACTGGATGCGGTCATACATGGCGTTGCGCAGGTCGTAGCCCACATAATCCCCGATCCATTCGGTCAGGAAACGCTGGCCCAGGTTCAAGAGGGCCGTGCCCGCGCCGATGCCGACCAGCAGTAGTGCCGAACGTACCAGGAATGCGGCTGCCCCGGGTAACAAGCCCTGGTCGATCACGTTCTGGATGATCTGCGGCACCACCAGCGCAAGACCGGTCACGCTCAACAGGCAGGTGATGTTGAGGAGGACTTGCCAGAAGTAAGGCTTGAGATAGATGCGTAATCTAAGAAGATGTTTCATTGGGATGGAAAGAGAAAAAAACATTATACCCTGCCATCCACCCGCCCGGCCGGTTTGCTCCTTTCTATTTCGAAGAAAACGGGTATGCCGGATTCTGAGGTCTGTTTAATGCTATACTAAACCGTCGTGCCAAACAGCAAATTATGCGCCCGGACGATTTTCCCGGGTTCATTCTATACGTATTAAAGGATAGGCATGAAAAAGAAGCCCGAGCCCCAAGCCCTTAATCAAGAAAACGAATCTGAAATTATTACCCACCTGCGCGAGCTGGCCTGGACCGGACAGCACGCCCGGGTGATCGAACTCGCCACGCAGGAATTTGCCGCTCTGGGAAAGGGCAGTTCGCGAACTACCCAGACACAAATGGACCTGCTTGACCTGCGTGCCGAAAGTCACATTGCGCAAGGCAAACTCAGCCTGGCCGCCAAGGATGCACAGGCAATGCTCAAACTTGCCAATACGGAAACATCCTCTCCAAAGAGGAAGAGTCCTTTGCTAAAAGCGCAAGCCTTGAGCCGAAAGGCCCTCGTGCAAATGCGCCAAGGTAATCTACCGGCTGCCCTGAAAACAGCCACTGCGGCGGTAAAAACTGCCCGTTCGGCCGGAGTGGGTGTGCGTTCCTCCCTGCTTGCGACCGCCCTCCTGCGCTTGAGCGAAGCCCAATTTCGCGTCGGACAAATTGAAACCTCCATCGAAACAACACATGAAGCGATGCCCCTCTTTCAAGCTGCAGGCGATATCGCGAATGTGGGTCGCCTTCAATGGACAATAGCAATGAGCTGTTCCTCTCTCGGCCGCGCCGAAGAGGCGAATCGCGCCTCCCGGACCGCATTGGAATTGTGCCAGCAGGCCGGCGACCATTATGGTATCGGCAACGCCTTCAACCAGCTTACGTTTCAGGATGTGGATATTGCTGAAAGGATCCAGCATCTCCAGCAAGCACAACAGGCATTTGAGACGGCCGGCTACAAGGAACGCCAGGCAATCATTCTTGCTAATCTCGCAATTTCCTATAGTGACCTTGGGCTGTACCCGCGCGCCCACCGTTTGGTAGCCGCAGTGGCAGATATGAATCGCGACATGGGGGCGAAATTGGGATTGGCCTATGCAATGGGAAATCTGGCAGACGTGGAAATACGCCTCGGCGCGCTGGCTCTGGCACGCCTGCACTTGCAGGAACTCGCCGGCTTGGTCTCTTCCGTGGGCGACTGGAGGATGGATGCGGGACTGGCTGCGGGGTGGGGAAACCTGGCCCTGGCAGAAGGCGACCCCAGGACAGCGGTACGCCATATCAAAAAAGCCGAACAGATCACCCGTCAGGCGGTGGCGTCGGCACAAGTCGGGTTCCTCCCTTTTCTTGGACAGGCCTATCTGGCCAATGGTGATCCCGGCGCGGCCCTCAAGGCAACCAGAAAAGCCACGAAAATTCACCAGCGGCTGGCTTTTGCCCTGCCGGACAATGTCACTTCGCAGGAGCTCTGGTGGTGGCATGCCCAGGCCTTGTTCGCCAACGGGCAGGCCAAATCCGCCCGTGCGGCTCTGGAACGCGCCTATGATTTCCTGCTCGATGGCATTGTCCATGTAAGCGATGAAGGCCTGCGCCGCAATTCCCTCAACAAGGTTCTTGTCAACCGTGAGCTCTTGAAATTCTGGGTCAGGGATGGCCGGAAGCGCAAACTACCACGGGAGAGGCTCTTTGCCCACCTGGCGATCGAGTCCAACTTGCGCGAGCCCTTCCAACGACTGACCGATACTGGCCTGCGCATGAATGCCCTGCATAGTGTTGCCGAGATCCAGACCTTCCTCGTTGAAGAAGCGACCGAATTGATCGGAGGCGAACGCGTTCTATTGATCCTGGAAAAAGAGGAACGGCGCGAAGTGGCCGAATCCTTCCTGCCGTGCCCCGAGCAGGCCGGGAAATTGTTGCATTCGATCGATCCACAGCTCCAGCACGCCCGTCTCACCCGCACCGCCAGCCTCGTTCTGCCCGGGAAATCCGGCCTTAGCAGGCTCATTGCGCCATTGATCGCCCAAAATCAGGTCACCGGTTATCTCTACGTGGATATGCATTCGATCTATGGAACTTTCAACGAGACCGACCGCGATATGCTGGGCATGCTGGCCAACCAGGCGGCGGTCGCCCTGGATAATGCCCAATGGACCCAGGGTCTCGAGCAAAAGGTGGCAGAGCGCACCGAAGCACTAAACCAACGCGTGGACGAACTGGCCATACTCAATACCGTCGGCGAAGCCATGGCGAAGACCATGGATGTCAAGACTGTCACCCGCATTGTCGGCGATAAAATCCGGGATATCTTCCATGTCGAAAGTGCTTCCATCATGCTGCTGGATCCCCGGACTAATCTTATCCATGTTTCTTATAATTATGATGTGGATGAAGGCGGGTATACAGATTATATTATGCCTTTCCCGCTCGGCGTCGGACTGACCAGCAAGGCCATCCAGACCCGCCAGTCTTTCCTTCTGGGAACCTTTGCAGAGGGCGCCCGTCAGGGTGCGTATCTTCCACCGGAAGGGGAGGAAAGAAACCAGGGGAAATACGCCGAATCAGAAATGCTCGTGCCGATTGTGGTAGCGGAAAAAGCCATCGGCGCGGTGGTGGTTGCCCAAGATGAAAAGAACACCTTTGACGAAAATGATCTGCGCCTGCTGCAAACGCTTTCCTCCAACATGGGCGTGGCCATCCAGAACGCGCGTCTCTTTGAAGCCGAGCAGGAGCGTGTGGCTGAACTGGCCATCCTCAACACGGTCGGCGAAGCCATGGCGAAGACACTGGATGTCAAGACCGTCAGCCAGATCGTGGGGGACAAAATCAGTGAAATCTTCCATGCGTCCAACGTCAATATCGAACTTCTTGATCCGCAGATCAATCTTATCCATGAGACCTACAATTTTGACATTGACCAGGGTGGCTCGATTGAACCAATCGCACCATTCCCGCTTGGCATCGGGATGACCTCCCGGGCCATCCAGACCCGCCAGCCCATCCTGATGAGAACGGCTGAAGATATGGAACGCCTGGGTGGATATAAACCCCCGGAATTGCAGGGAATAGCGGACGGAAAATGGGCTGAATCGGAGATGGTCGTGCCGATCGTGATTGGCGAACAGATTCTCGGTGCGGTGCTGGTCAGCCAAAATGATAAGAACGCCTTTGACGAAAACGATCTGCGCCTGTTGCAAACTCTTTCGGCCAACATGGGCGTGGCCATCCAGAACGCGCGGCTCTTTGAAGCCGAGCAGGAGCGCGTGGTCGAGCTGCAGATCATCAACAGCATCCAGCAAGGCCTGGCAGCCGAGCTGGACTTCCAGGCCATCGTCGACCTGGTCGGTGACAAACTGCGGGATGTTTTCAACATCCCCGACTTATTCATAAACTGGTACGATGAAAAAACCAATCTGATCAACTTCCTTTACAGCTATGAGCACGGGCAACGGCTGAGCCTGGCGCCCCTGCCGGTGCGTCCTGATACCATCATTGCCAGGATCCTGCGTGACCGGCAGCCGGTGGTCTGGAATACCACCGAGGAAGGCGATGCAATCACGCCTTCGCTTCCTGGCACGGATACCAGCAAATCCGGCATTTCTGTCCCGATCATCAGCGGTGACCGTGTGCTCGGCGCAATCCAGATGGAAAATTTCGAGCAGGAACATGCGTATGGTGAAGCCGAACTGCGCCTGCTGACCACCATTGCCGCCTCTTTGGGGTCCTCACTCGAAAATGCCCGTCTTTTCAACGAGACCCAGCGCCTGCTCAAAGAGACCGAGCAGCGCAATGCCGAACTGGCCGTCATTAATAGCATACAGAAGGGGCTGGCAGCCGAACTGGATTTCCAGGCCATCATTGATCTGGTTGGCGACAAGCTCCGTCAAGTGTTGAACACTGGCGATATTGGAATTCGCTGGCATGACCCTCAGGCTAACCTGCTCCATTTCCTCTATGAATATGAACATGGCCGGAGGCTCACCTTTCCCCCAAGGGAGCCGTTTGTCAAGAACCTATTCCAGTTATTGGAGAAACGCCAGCCGATCGTTTGCAACAACCGAGCCGAGATGGAGAAGATAGGATTTAAGGTCTTTTACGGCACGGACGAAAGTTTATCAATGGTTATGGTGCCCATCATTGGCTCCGACCGGGTCATCGGTTCCATTGATCTGGAGAACTACGAACGGGAGAATGCGTTCAGCGAATCCGACATTCGCCTGTTGCAGACCGTGGCCTCCAGCATGGGAGTGGCGCTCGAGAACGCCCGCCTTTTCAACGAGACCCAGCGCCTGCTCAAGGAAACCGAGCAGCGCGCCGCCGAACTGGCCGTCATCAACGAGGTCCAGCAGGGTTTGGCGGCGGAATTGAACTTCCAGGCTATCATCGACATGGTGGGCGACAAGCTCCGTCAGATCTTCACCAACGGCGACATCGGCATCCGCTGGTATGAGCCCCAGAAGAAGCTGATGCACTTCCTGTACGAATACGAGCATGAACAGCGGCTTTCCCTGCCTCCCCAGCAGATGACCGATGAGGGCAGCAAGAAGTTCGAAGAAAATCGGATGCCGCTTTACATAAACGACCGTGCCGCCTTGGAAGCGTCTGGTTCACGCACCATTCCCGGCACTGACCCGAGCATGTCTGCGCTCTTTGTGCCCATCATCGGTTCGGATCGCGTCATTGGGCAGATCGACCTGGAGAACTACGCGCGCGAGAATGCCTACAGCGAATCCGATATCCGCCTGCTGCAGACCGTGGCGGGGAGCATGGGTGTCGCCCTGGAGAATGCCCGCCTGTTCGATGAGACCCAGCGCCTGCTCAAGGAGACCGAACAGCGCAACAACGAACTGGCCATCATTAACAGCATTCAGCAGGGTTTGGCTTCCAAGCTGGATTTCCAGTCCATCGTGGATCTGGTGGGTGACAAGTTGCGCCAGGTCTTCAACACGCCCGAGCTCCAGATCGACTGGTACGACGAAAAAACCGACCTGATCCACTATCTTTACCTCTACGAACATGGCAAACGCATCACCATTCCCGCCTTGCCACCCAGCCTGGACGGATTGTTTGAAGAGACTCACCGAACACACCAGCCTATAATAATCAACACGCCAACCGATTTTATAAAAATGAATACGCGTGTGATTGCAGGCACGGATGAGAGTAAATCGGGAATTTATGTTCCCATCATAAGCAGTGACCGTGTGCTCGGCGCGATCATGATTGAGAATTATGAGCGGGAGTACGCCTTTGGCGAATCTGATCTGCCCTTGCTGACCACCATTGCTGCCAGTCTGGGCGCGGCGCTGGACAATGCCTACCTGTTCAACGAAACCCAGCGCCTGCTCAATGAGACCGACCAGCGCGCCGCCGAACTGGCCATCATCAACAGCGTGCAGGCGGCCCTGGCGGCGCAACTGAACATCCAGAGTATCTATGACACGGTCGGGGATAAGATCCGCGAGATCTTCCATATGGCTGATATGGGGATCCGCATTTACGACCCAGCCACCAACCTGGAATCGTTCCCATATACCTATGAAAACGGACATCGCATCTTCATGGAACCCGACCCGCTGCCGGAAAAAGGTTTCAGTGCACATGTCCTGCGCACGCGCAAGACCCTGGTGATCAACGAAGCCATGCAACAAGAGGTGGAAAAATACGGTAGCTACACCATCCCAGGCACGCAGACTGAGAAATCAAGCATCTGGGTGCCATTGGTGGTGGGAGACCAGGCGCGCGGTTTAATCACCTTGCAGAACTATCAACGCGAACATGCCTTCAACGACTCGGACGTGCGCCTGCTGCAGACGCTGACCAACAGCATGAGCGTAGCCCTCGAGAATGCCCGCCTGTTCAACGAAACCCAGCGCCTGCTCAAGGAAACCGAGCAGCGCGCCGCCGAACTGCAGATCATCAACAGCGTGCAGGAGGCCCTGGCCTCCAAGCTGGATATGCAGGCCATCTATGACCTGGTCGGTGACAAGATCCGGGATATGTTCCAGGCCCAATCGATGCTGATCATGTCCATTGACCATGAAAAACAGCTTACCAGGCTGGAATATGGTTCTGAGAATGGCGAGCGGGTGTATGACGACGCACTGCTTCCTCTCAGCCCCCTGGCGAAGCATATCATTGCCACTCGCCAGTCGGTGGTGATCAATGAAAACAGCCTGGAAACTTCCAAACAGTATGGATTAACGACCATTGAAGGTACCCTCTCGCCAAAATCGTTGATCTTTGTCCCTTTTGGGACGGGCATCCAGGTTAATGGTTTGTTCAGCCTGCAAAACTTCGAACGCGAACACGCCTTCTCGGAATCGGACGTGCGCTTATTGCAAACGCTGGCAGGCAGCATGGGCATTGCCCTTGAGAATGCCCGCCTCTTTGGCGAGACCCAACGCCTGCTCAAGGAAACTGAACAGCGCGCGGCTGAACTGGCCACGGTCAACACGCTCAGCCAGGCGTTGGCCTCCGCCACCCAGGTGGATGCCCTGATCAAACTGACCGGTGATCAGATGCGTCGGACCTTCGAGGCCGATATCGTCTACGTGGCCCTGCTCGACCCGCTGACGAACATGATCGATTTTCCCTATGCTTTTGGTGAGCAGATGCCCTCACTGCCACTTGGCAAGGGGCTTACCAGCAGGATCCTCCAGACCGGCCAGCCGCTGCTGATCAACAAGGATATGAACGCCCAGAGGGCCGCCCTGGGGGTGACCCTGACCGGTCAGGAGGCCCTCTCTTACCTGGGTGTGCCCATCCTTTCAGGTGGGCAAGCCATCGGTGTGATCAGCGTACAGAATACCCACCAGGAAGGCCGGTTCGATGAAGATGACCTGCGCCTTCTGACCACCCTGGCCTCCAACGTGGGGGTCGCCATCGAAAAAGCCCGCCTGCTGGATGAAACCCAGCGCCGGGCGCGCGAGACGGCTGCCATTGCCGAGGTGGGACGCGAGATCTCGGCCACCCTGGACTTGTCGACCGTGCTGCAGCGCATTGCCGAACGCGCCTGCAACCTGTTGCAGGGTGACACCAGCGCAGTTTATCTGCCGGATGAAACTGGCGTCAACTTCCGCGCCATTGCAGCCATAGGAGCGGTTGCCAATGAGGTTAAGCAGGATACGGTAGTATTGGGAGATGGGCTGATCGGTGATATCGCCCGGCGGGGTGTAGCCGAGGCGGTGGTGAATTCCTCCCGGGACCCGCGCGCCCGCCAGATCCCTGGTACAACAGTCCCGGATGTCCCCGAACGCATGCTGGTGGCGCCCTTGCTGGCAGGTGATCGGGTTACCGGGATCATGTCGGTCTGGCGCGACGGCGGTGAAGAATTCACCCAGCCGGAGCTCGATTTCCTGGTAGGGCTTTCCCGCCAGGCCGCCATCGCCATTCAGAATGCCCGCCTGTTCTCGGAAGTCCAGGACCAAAGGAAGTTCTCCGAAACGCTGATCGACTTTCTCCCGGATGCCTTGCTGGTGATCAGCCGGGAAGGCGCGGTGATCGCCTGGAACCGGGCGATGGAAGAGCTGACCGGGATAACGGCCAGCGATATGCTCGGAAAGGACAAATTCGAGTATGCCCTGCCCTTCTACGGGGAACGCCGGCCGATCCTGATCGACTTGGTGCTCCTGCCGCGTGAGGAATTCGAGGCGAAGTATGCCCAGATCCAGCGGACCGGAAATGTCCTGATTGGCGAAACCTATACTCCCAATCTGAAGGACAGCGGAAGATACCTGTTTGGTACTGCTTCAGCCCTGCATGATTCACAGGGTAATATCGTTGGTGCCATAGAAACCATCCGTGATATCACCGAGCGCAAGCAGGCCGAGGTGGACCTGCAAAACGCAAAAGAGGAAGCCGAGACTGCCAACGCCTCCAAGAGTGCGTTCCTGGCCATGATGAGCCATGAGATCCGCACCCCCATGAATGCTGTCATCGGCATGAGCGGCATCCTGCTGGATACCGAGCTCACCCATGAGCAGCGCGAGTTTGCCGAGATAATCCGCAACAGTGGGGATGCCCTGCTGGCTATCATCAACGACATCCTCGACTTCAGCAAGATCGAAGCCGGAAAGATGGACCTTGAGAACCAGCCCTTCGACCTGCGCGAAGTGGTCGAAAGCGCCCTTGATCTGGTTGCCCCTCGGGCAGTTGAAAAAGGCCTGGATATTGCCTATATCTTTGAAAATGACATACCACCCGCCATCCTGGGGGATGTAACCCGCCTGCGCCAGATCCTGATCAACCTGCTGGGCAATGCGGTCAAGTTCACCGAGCAGGGTGAGGTGGTGGTAAATGTGAGCCGGGCTCCCGTATTGTCTGAGGCCGGAAAACAGAACACCCTGACACTCGAGTTTATCGTGCGTGACACTGGCATTGGCATCCCGCCTGACCGGATGGGGCGGCTGTTCCAGTCCTTCAGCCAGGCTGATTCGTCCACCTCGCGCAAGTACGGCGGCACCGGCCTGGGGTTGGCCATCAGCAAGTGTCTGACCGGCCTGATGGGGGGCAACATGTGGGCAGAAAGCACCGGCGTACCCGGCGAGGGCTCGGCCTTCCACTTCACCATCCAGACCGAGGTGGTCGAGCTGCCCGATCGGGCCCGCCGTGACCTGCAGGGGGTCCAGCCATCCCTGGATGGGAAGCGTGTGCTCATCGTGGACGACAATGCCACCAACCGGCGCATCCTGACCCTGCAGTTGCATAATTGGGGCATGCAGACCAGTGATTGTGAAACTCCCGCAGAGGCTTTAAAGTGGATCAAGCGCGGCGACCCGTTCGACCTGGCCATCCTGGACATGCATATGCCTGGCATGGATGGGGTCACTCTGGCTGGTAAGATCCGCAAACAACGGGATGCAAAGACCCTGCCGCTGGTGCTGTTTACTTCGCTGGGGCGACGCGAGGCGGATGTCGATCCGGGCCTCTTCACCGCCTACCTCAGCAAACCCATCAAGCCCTCCCAGCTGTTCGACACGCTGGCCGGTTTGTTTGCCGAACGGCCCGCCGCAGAGAAAAAGGCCGTCCCGGCCAAACTTCAGATGGACCCGGAGATGGCTAAAACACACCCGCTGCGAATCCTGCTGGCGGAAGACATCCTGGTCAACCAGAAACTGGCTCTGCGTCTGCTACAACAGATGGGCTACCGCGCGGATGTAGCCTCCAACGGCATCGAAGCGGTCCAATCGGTGGAACGGCAGCCATACGACGTAATCCTGATGGACGTGCAGATGCCCGAGATGGACGGTCTCGAAGCCTCCCGGCGTATTTGCGCCCGCTGGCCGCGTCCCCAACGCCCGACCATCATCGCCATGACCGCCAATGCCATGCAGGGCGACCGGGAAATGTGTCTGGAAGCCGGCATGGATGATTATGTCAGCAAACCCATCCGCCCGGATGAGCTGATCAAAGCTTTGATGAAAGTAAATCCATTATCACAAAGGTAACCCATGAGCGAACAATCCATAATCGATCTGCCCACTTTCGAAGCCCTCAAGGAGGCCATGGGCGCAGATTTCATCAACGAACTGGCTCAGGCCTACTTTGAGGAGACCCCGCAGCTCATTTCCAAACTTCAGCAGGCGCTCGCAAGACAGGATCACGAACTCTTCCGGCAGGCGGCCCATTCCATCAAATCCACCAGCAACAGCTTTGGTGCCCTGGAGTTCGGGGCGCTCGCGAAGGAGCTGGAGCTGATGGGCAGGGAAGCCAATCTGGATGGTGCTCCTGTTAAAGTGGAAACGCTGGTGAGCAACTATGGCCTCGTACAAAAGAAGTTGGAGGAGTTGTGCCATGGCTAACAGCAGCACAGGACACCTGCTGGTGGTGGATGATAACAAGGTCAATCGCCTGTTGCTCGGCCGCAGCCTCGAGCAACAGGGTCACACCGTCGAGATGGCTGAGAACGGACGACAGGCTCTTGAAATGCTGCACGCCCGGCCCTTCGACCTGGTGTTGCTGGATATCGAGATGCCCGAGATGAACGGTTACCAGGTGCTGGAGAAGGCCACGGCCGACCTGCATTTGCGCGACATACCCATTATCATTACCTCTGCCCTGGATGAATTGGATAGCGTGGTCAGGTGCATTGAGATGGGCGCGGAAGACTACCTGACCAAGCCAGTTAATCCGGTGCTGCTCAAGGCCCGCATTGGTGCCAGCCTGGAAAAGAAACACCTGCGCGACCAGCAGCGCGAACTGGTTCGCAAGTTTGCCACCTCTGAGGTGGCGACCGATCTGGAAACCTCCGGCTTTGCCCTGGGCGGTAAATTCGTCGAAGCCACCGCCATGTTTTCCGATATTCGCTCCTTCACCACCATTGCAGAATCCCAGACACCCGCGGAGACCATCGAGTTGCTGAACACGTATTACACGCTGATGTTCGAAGCCATCAGCGACCAGGGTGGCGTGGTCAACCAGATGGTTGGGGATGGATTGATGGCAATTTTTGGGGCGCCCCTGACCCAGCCCGACCATTGTGAACATGCTGTCAAGGCCGCTCTGGATATGATCGATATGATTCGGCTCCTGAATGCTGACCGGCTGGCGCAGGGCAAATCCGAAATCCGCATCGGCATCGGCATTGCCTCCGGACAGGTGATCGCCGGGTACACCGGCACAACCCGACGGGCCACCTATACCTGCGTGGGCGATACCGTCAACCTGGCCGCCCGATTGGAATCGCATACCAAGGTGGTTGGCAAGCCCATCCTGATCGATGGCGCCACACAAAGTGCCCTGGGCAGTGGCATGAAGACCGATGCGGAGGGCCCCGTTCAGCTCAAGGGCAAGACCGTGGAAGTGCCGGTCTTCTCCGTCCCAGTGAACCAGAAAGGCTAGGATGCTCCTCGCAGATCTCTCCAGTATTCCTCTTTTCGCCTCCCTGCCGGTCGAGGAGATCAGCCGGTTGGAGAAAGTGCTGAGTGTATCCACCTGCCCTGCGGGCAAAGTGCTTTTCCAGGAAGGACATTCGGATGACAAGTTTTACATACTACTGGAAGGTCAGGTGGAAGTGGTTAAAGCACTCGGCAGCCCGGAAGAACGGCTGCTGGGCGTGCGTCAATCCGGGAACCTGCTGGGGGAGATGAGCCTGTTCAGCCAGGATGGTCGGCATACCGCCAGTGTGCGCGCCGTCACGCCGTTGCGATTGTTAAAAGTGACCCGGGCAGAATTGGATGCCCTGCTGCAGCGTCAGCCGCACATGGCTTATGAACTCTTCCGGCTGCTCAGCCACCGTCTGGAAGAATCCGAGAACGCCACCATCCTGGATCTGAAGGAAAAGAATTGACGCCTCAAGCAGGCTTATGATGAACTGAAAGCCGCCCAGGAGCAGATCATCGAAAAGGAGCGGCTCGAGAAAGAACTCGAAATCTCCGGCCAGATCCAACAAAGTCTCCTGCCCAAGACTTTACCAACCATTCCGGGCTATGGATTTGGCGCCTTGATGATCCCGGCCCGTGCAGTAGGTGGAGATTTCTATACTTACTTCAAATTGAGCCGGGACCGGCTGGGCCTGGTTGTGGGGGACGTCTCCGATAAAGGCGTGCCGGCAGCACTTTTCATGACCCTCACCTATAGTGCGATGCGCCTCGAGGCCACCCGCACCAGCTCGCCTGTGCAGGCTCTTCGCAAGCTGAACCGGCACCTGCTCCAAATGAACTCCGCCGGGATGTTCGTCACACTGGTATATGGCATACTGAATTTCGACAGCGGGGATTTCCACTTTGCGCGAGCTGCACACCCATCTCCCTATCTTCTGGATGGAAAAGGCTGCCTCCTGGATGTGCCGGTTTCGCCCGGGCAGCCGTTGGGCCTGTTCGACAATCTGCCTATAGACGAGCAAACCATCCACTTGCCTCGAGGCGGGACGCTTTTGCTCTACAGCGACGGGGCCAGTGAGACCAAGGATGTCCAGGGCACCGACTTCGCTCCTGATTCGCTCCACCGGAGCATGAGGACCAACCGCACGCTACCGGCCCAGGAAATCTGCAAAAAATTATGGCAGGATGTCCAGGCGCACGGCCGGGGTCTGCCCCAGCAGGATGATTTCACAGCCGTTGTTGTGAAGAGACTCATGAGCAAAGAAGAATGAAACCACCTGCCGATCCTATATCTGAAGCCAGGACATTCCTGAAGAGCATGCCGCTCTTTTCCGATCTGAGCGAAGCATCCCTGCTGGCACTGACCCGTTTGAGCAAATTCATGCGGGTTGAACAAGGACAGTTCATTTTCTTTCAATCGGATCCTTCCGATAAGGTCTATGTTGTCCGGTCGGGTTTGGTATCGATTGTTTTGGAGAGTCCGGATGGTCGGGAAATGGTCATCAACGAGATGCATCCGGGTGACATTTTTGGTGAATTGGGGCTGCTGACCAGCCAACCTCGTTCAACCAGCGCTATTGCTCTTACGGAAAGCGAAATGCTGTCACTTCCACGCCAGGCATTCCTGGGGCTTCTTGAGGCTGAACCGGCCCTGGCGCGTCGCATCCTGGAGCTGACCGCCAACCGTTTGCGCGGCAGCAGTGAACGCGAAAGTGCGCTGGCGTTCCTGGATGCCGAGGCCCGTCTGGCCCGCCTCCTGTTGCAATTGGAGCAGCAGGCACCCGAGAAAGGCTATGTCACCATTTCGCAGGAGGAACTGGCGCAGCGCACCGGACAGACCCGCCAGACGGTCGCGAAAGCCCTGGGGCGCTGGCGGCGGGCGGGCTGGCTCATCACCGGCCGGGGTCACATTATGCTTCTGAAACGCACAGCCTTCGCTCAACTGGAACAGGAATGGCGATTTTGAGACCCTTATGTCGCCAAGTTGACAGACATCCAGCCGAATAAGTGATATATTTTAGTCAGAACAAACCAGATCATTACCCGTTCAAGAAAAGGAGAAGCTAAAATGGACATCAAAAAGGATCAGGCATTCAAAAGGTTGCTCAAGAAACTATCCGCCCTGCGCGCTACCCTTAAGAACGATGAACGCAGCTTGCTGGATGAAATGGTAACTGGTTCTGCTGTCGAAGTGGAAGCCCACTCGATGATGGTTACCCCCATTAGTCCGGCAGCCACTCCCAGGGTGACTCCCAGGGTGACTCCCAGGGTGACCCCCAGGATGACACCCAGGATGACACCCAGGATGACACCCAGGATGACTCCGGATGCCAGTGAAGTGGAAGCCCACTCGATGACGACCCCTTCTGCCACTCCCAGGGTGACTCCCAGGGTGACCCCCAGGATGACTCCAAGGATGACCCCCAGGATGACCCCGGCTGCCAGCGAAGTGGAAGCCCACTCGATGACGACCTCCTCAGCCACCCCCAAGAAAACCCCTAAGGTGACTCCCAGGGTGAAAGCCCGAATCATCTTTGACCAGGATAAGGAAGAATATCAGCGCCTTCCATAGAGCATTACCCTGAACGATCAATCGAGTGGAATTTCTGCAACCGTTTCTGTTGCAGAAATTCCACTTTTCCGCGTATTCTTGGATGTGGAGGTTGATGTCCGTGGATAAGAATTCGCCTGAAGAAAAGCTATCTGAACAACTGCAGCGGCTGGTGGCAGCTATAGAGGCCACAGGCTGGGCGGTCAGCCTCAAGCCGAAGGATGCCTTGTTGCAATCCATTGTGGAAGCCGCCGGACGAATCTTTGGGGCTGCGGCCGCTTCGATTCTACTGGTGAATGAGCAGGAGCAGGTCCTGGAATTCAGGGTGGCTTATGGTGCCTCCAATCATGACCTGGTGGGCACCAAGTTTCCTCTCGACAAGGGCATCGCAGGCTATGTCGTGATGACCGGCCAACCGATTGCCATTTCCAACGTGCGCCAGGATGTGCGTTTTAACCAGGATTTTGCTCAAAGCACCGGGTATGTACCAACTTCCATCCTGGCAACCCCCTTGCTGACCGGGGAACATGTCATCGGCGTCATGGAAGTATTGGACAAGATCGACGGAGCTTCTTTTGGCATCCAGGACATGGGTTTGCTTGGGATATTCGCGAACCAGGCTGCCCTGGCGATCGAACAGTCCCAGCAAATGGACCAGATCCGGGATACGCTGGTATTGGGTCTGAAAAGGCTGGCTTCCACCGATCCATCCCTGCCGCTGCCGGAATTCCTGAAAGTGGTTCAGCAGGATTTAAGTGACAAGCAGGTGGCTTCCGACCTGCTGGCGTTGGCCGATGCATTCAATGAGATCAGTGCGCTTGGTGAACCGGAACGTCGGGCCTGTCTGCAGATTCTGAAAACCTTTGCGGATTATCGGCGTTCCTTCCGCGGGCTGCGCTCATGACCGGGGCAGCCGATCTTCCCGCCTGGTCCGAACAGTTTTCTGCAGAAGCCATCCAGCAGTTGACGGCCACCGGCCCGATCGCGGATCTTACCCCGGAATGGGCCTGGGGAGACAGCACCGGTCTGGGTGTGCGGGTGGCCGTCGTGGATAGTGGCGTCGAACACGACCACCCGGCTCTGGATGACTGTGTGCGCGGTGGCGTCGTGGTGATATATGATGAAGAGGCGGAGAATAATGTCCGCATTGAACCGGACGACCAGCCGTCTGATTTCGCCGGTCATGGGACCGCCTGTGCCGGAATCATCCATGCGATTGCCCCACAGGCGGAGATTTACAGTGTACGCGTCCTGGGAAAGGACATGCACGGTCGGGCCATCCAGTTTGCCGCTGGTCTGGATTGGGCGACCGAACATGCCATGCAGGTGATTAATCTCAGCCTGAGTACCTCCAAGGAGGAATACTTTGGCCTTTTTCATGACCTGGTCGACCAGGCCTATTTCAAAAACGTTAACCTGGTATCAGCGGTGAACAACATCCCTGCACCCAGTTACCCATCCCTGTATTCGTCTGTCATCTCGGTGGCCGCGCATGCTGGTCATGATCCTTTTATATATTATTACAATCCCTCCCCGCCGGTTGAATTTGGCGCGCCCGGCATCGATGTGGAAGTGGCCTGGAACAACAAACAATATGTCATCAGCACTGGAAACAGCTTCGCCGCGCCTCATATCGCCGGGATTGTCGCTCTCATCCGGGCCAAACACATGGAGTTGACCCCCTTCCAGGTCAAGACGGTACTGCTGGCCTGTGCAGCCAATACACACCGTGAGAAGAACCCTTGATAAGCGTAGGGATATTCAGGAAAGAGAAAACCATGCCATCCTCTGCAGCACTTGCCCATTGGAGTTTAAAGGATTTGCTTCCCGACCCGGTCGCCCAGGCAGTGGAAGCCCAGCTATTACAGCTTGAAGAGTCCGTTTCAGAAATGGAAGCCATGCGCGATGCGATGACTCCGCAGGCCTCCGCTGAGGCCTTTGCAAAAATCCTTGCGACGCTTGAGTCGATTAATACCTCGATGAGGCGGTTGCAGGCCTATTCTTTCCTGTGGTTCGCGCAAGATACCCAGAACGAGGCTGCCTTGAACCTGCGTGACCGCCTGGATCGCCTCTTGATCGGATTTGGCAACCGCGTTCTGTTTTTCGAGATGTGGTTTAAAGATCTGCCGGAGGATGCCGCCGAAAGTTTGATTACCAGCAGCGGCGACATGAAATACGCACTAGAATCCATCCGGCGCCTAAAGCCGTACACATTGAGCGAAAAAGAGGAAAAACTGCTCAACCTCAAGGATGTGAACGGGATCGATGCTCTCGTCAATCTCTATGAAATGATCACCAACCATTTCACATTTACTCTGGATGTGGAAGGGCGGAAAAAGAGTCTCTCCCGTGACGAACTGACCGGTTATATTTTCAATGCTTCCCCCGATGTACGCCGCGCGGCCTATCAGGAACTGAATCGGGTCTATGCCGAAAATTCGACCATCCTGGCCCAGATCTACAGTCATCGCGTACGTGACTGGCATGTCGAAGGGGTGGAACTGCGTGGATACAAATCACCCATCTCCGCCCGCAATGTTGGCAACGATCTGCCGGACGAGGTGGTGGATACCCTGCTTGCGGTATGCCGGAAGAACGCGGGTATCTTCCAGCGTTATTTTCGCCTCAAGGCTGGCTGGCTCGGGCTCGGAAAACTGCGCCGTTATGATATCTATGCTCCCCTGGTCGAGTCAGATAAGAAATATGACTTTGCCCAGGCCAGGGAAATGGTGCTGGATAGTTTTCGTGAATTCTCTCCCCAGGCGGCCGAGTTGGCCGCCCAGGTTCTTGATGAGAATCATCTCGACGCACAGGCCCGCCCCGGCAAACGTGGTGGCGCTTTCTGCTATGCCGCCCTTCCCGGACTTACTCCTTGGGTGCTGGTCAACTTTGATGGTCGGCCGCGCGACCTTGCCACGCTGGCGCATGAGCTTGGTCATGCCGTCCACGCCATGCTGGCAGGGGGTCACTCCGTAAGCACCTTTCAAGCCTCACTTCCGCTGGCCGAGACTGCCTCGGTATTCGCTGAAATGCAGTTGACCCAGCGCCTGCTTGGTCAGGAAAAGGATCCGACCATCCGGCGGGACCTGCTTGCGCATGCCGTTGATGATGCCTATGTGACTGTTCTCCGGCAGGCCTATTTCACCCTTTTCGAGCAGGAGGCCCACCGTTTGATCGTCGAGGGGAAATCCTTCGAGGAAGTGGCGGCTTCCTATATGGCCAATCTGGCCGAACAGTTTGGGGATTCCTTGGAGTTGACCGACGAGTTTAAATGGGAATGGCTCTCCATTTCCCATATTTATAACGCTCCATTTTATACATATGCCTACAGTTTCGGGCAATTGCTGGTGCTGGCTTTATACAGGCAATACCGTCTCGAAGGTGCTGCCTTCATCCCAAGATACCTGAAGATCCTCGCCCACGGTGGTTCGGAAGCACCCGCGACAATTCTGCAGGAAGCCGGGTTGGAAATAAATACAACCGCTTTTTGGCAGGGTGGTTTTGATATGCTCGAGGATATGATTAATGAACTGGTTGAAATGACTTAAGCAGGCCATACTTGGAATGTCATTTTAGTTGCTGATCAATACCAATATCACCTGATGACACGCCTCTCCTTTTGCTTCAAATAAGAAACCTCCCCATGGCTACCACCCCTGCCCCTTCTGCCCCGGTCCCCTCCTCTTTATCCCCTTTTGCGGTTTTCCGCAACCAGAATTTTTCCCGCATGTGGACTGGCGAACTCGTCTCGACGATGGGTTCTGCGCTGACCTCCCTGGCTTCATCCATCCTCGTCTTCCGGTTGACCAACTCGGCGATGAGTGTCGGCCTGATGCTGATGGCAACCGCCGCCCCCAGCCTGTTGGTGGGGCTTTTTGCCGGTGTCCTGGTGGACCGCTTTGATAGAAAGACCATCATGATCACGTCCGACCTGGTGCGTGCCGTGCTGGTATTTCTGATCCCCTTCCTCGTCCAGTACAACGTTATCTGGCTCTACGTCATCGTGCTGGTTTCCAGCGCCATCGGGCAATTCTTTGACCCGGCCCATGAAAGCGTCCTGCCCGAAGTTGCTTCAGAGGAGGAACTCGCAGCCGCCAACTCATTAATGGCCATCAGCTCCTTTGGATCGACCGCCATCGGTTTCGCTGCTTCCGGACTGATCGCAGGCGCGACGGATATCCGCTGGGCGTTTTTCCTGGATGCGGCCTCATTCGTGTTTTCGGCTGCGTGCATTTTCCTGATCCGCATAAAACCGCTGCAGGCCGAAGAAGATACCAACGTGGCCGTGGTGGTAAGGAACCTGAAGGCCGGATTGCGCCAGCTTTTCGATACACCGATACTGCGTTCCCTGTTCACAGCCCAGGTTCCCACCTTGCTGGCTTTTGGCTTGTCCAATGCCCTGCTCCTGCCATTCGCCCTGCGGGCTCTCAAAGCCACGACCTTCGAATATGGTCTGCAGGAGGGACTGACATCCATCGGTTTTGTCCTGGCCAGCCTGCTGGTGGCTGGACTCCTCGACCGCATGCGCGAAGGCGCCTGGATCGCCTCCGGGTACCTGGGCATGGCGCTGACCGGCATTGCTTATTCCTTCACCCACTCGATCCCTCTGGCGATCCTCATCGTGGCCCTCTCTGGCTTTTGTAATGCTCCCGCTTCCATCGCCCGGCGTTTGGTAATCCAGCGCAACACCCCACGTGAAATGCGTGGACGGGTCAACAGCGTCTTCTTCGTTTCACGCGATGTCCTGTTCCTGATCGGCATGGCAGCCGCCGGCCTGGCCGATTTCATGGATGTGCGCCTGTTGTATTTGTTCAGTTCCATCCTTCTTCTGGGGGGGGTGTTCATGGTGCTGGTTATGCCGGGCTTGCGTCAGGGCCGTGCGGAATGGCGGCGGGCACTCAGCCTGCTCAAATCCGCATCCACCCAATCTGCTTTGGGCGTTGGACGCCTGGCCGCGCCGGCTGATCTGGATACATTGGCCGGATTGTTGCCTTCCCTTGCCACGCTATCCGCCGGGGAGCGCAATGATTTCATCCGGGAGGCACATGTTGTGGAAGTCTCGGCCGGTTCTACCATTCTCCGGCATGGCGAGACGGGCGACCTGGCATATTTCATCCTTGACGGTCGCGCCGTGGCAGGGTTCGCCCCACAACCGGGCAATTACCAGTCCCTTTCCAGCATGAACCCGGGTGATTACTTTGGAGAAATCGCCGCTCTCACCGGCTCGCCCCGCACCGCCGACGTGGTTGCAGTGGAAAATACCCGCTTGCTCCAGGTGCCCGCCCGGGTCCTGCGGAGTTTGATGGGCAATCCTGCCCTGGGTGCGCTCTTCCTCGCCAGGATGACCGAGCGTCTCAGCCGGACCAGCATTAATGAACTACCTCGTTTTGCCGGCGTTGACCAGAAGGATGCGCGCAATCTGCGCACGCTGCCTGTGGAAAATTAGGCTGGGTCAATCGGGTTTCAATGCCCCACTTCAGCGTAATCGCATTTGACGCGGACGATACCCTCTGGCACAACGAGCGCCTGTATGAACAGACCCAGGCAGGCCTGGCGGACCTGCTGTCAGGCTACGGCATTGGCAGGGAAAACGTTCAAGAGCGTCTCTACCAGACGGAAAGTCGCAATATCCGGGTTTTCGGATACGGCATCAAATCTTTTAGCCTCTCGATGATCGAGACCGGCATCGACCTGACCGGGGGAAATCTTTCGGGCCGGGATGTGCTGGCCATTATCGACCTGGCCAGGGCGCAACTAAATGCACCGGTCGAGTTATTCGAGCATGTCCACGCTACCGTCTCCCGGCTGGCGCCGCGTTACCACCTGATGGTGATCACCAAGGGCGATCCTCAGGAGCAGGAGGCCAAGCTGGCCCGCTCCGGGTTGGGCGGGTTCTTTCAGGGCATCCAGGTTGTCAGCGACAAGACCCGGGAGAGCTATACCCGCCTGTTCAGAAACCATGCCATCGATCCGGCGCGCCTGGTGATGGTGGGCAACTCGATCCGTTCCGACATCTTGCCGGTCCTGGAGCTGGGCGCCTGGGCTGTCTATGTTCCCTATCCGGGTACATGGCTGCACGAAGCCGCCGAAGTCCCCGCTTCCGGTACGCCGCGCTTTTTCCAACTGGAGCACTTCGGCAAGTTGCCAGGCCTGCTCGAACAGTTGGAATCCCAGGGCTGAATTCACCCCCACTGTTAAAAAAGAAAAATCTTTTACCACTAAGGTTCACTAAGGTTCACTAAGGTTCACGAAGGAAAACGAAAAAAGTACTTCCTTTGTATACTTTTTTCATATTTGATCGGAGTCCGAAGTCTCCAGACTTCGGAAACAAAAATCTTTGGGAAGATTTTTTCGCTCTTCGGGGTGAACTCTGTTAGTGAAGTCTGGCCTGAAAACACCCATCGTGGTCGGAGCTCGAAATCTCCAGACTTCGGACTCGCCATCCTCAGGAGGCGGCAGACCCCGGTGACAGGGTTATTTTCCCGCCGCAAAAAAGCATAAATTAAGGCGGACGGGGATCACCCGTCCGCCAGATTAACCTACTTATAAGCAGAGGAAAGAATTGGTAAGCCCGCCGTTCGTCGTGGGGACGTCCGGCCCGGACGAGAGGAACCGTCCCGGGCCAAGATCGGCTTACCCTGGCTTTCCTCCTATGGAAATTCCTGCAAGTTCTTCGATCGGAACCTCCTTTCTGGACCGTAGTGGTCCCTCATGCTTATCATACAACAAAATTGTTCAGAATTACATTAGAAAATGTCACCAATTTTGTGCAGGCTTGTTAAGAGGGAAACGGGTTGATTGAATACCCTGGCAATCACCTTTTCCCACGAAACCCTGCTCGCCTCGGTTACTGCCTGTCGGGAGCCAGTCGGCTTCGATATTGCCTGAAAAGTCTGTTGACGTGCCTCCAGGGACATGATAAAATTCCACCCCGCGGGCGTGTAGCTCAATGGTAGAGCAGCGGCCTTTTAAGCCGTTGGTTGAGAGTTCGAGCCTCTCCACGCTCATGCGCGCTCTGCGACCTCAAGTCGCAGAGCGCCACATCAAAGACATGAGTTCTTCGATGCTTTTGTTTAGAGCCCCCGAAAGGGGATGTATCCGAGCCTCTCCACGCTCACTAGCCAAGGCGGCATCCAGCCGCCTTGGCTGTGTCGGGCGCATGAGCGCCCGACCGCACCCTCGCATGTACCTGCAGGGTGTAGGGGATGGAGCGCAGCGTAAGGGACTTCACGCCCACCAACCCCCATATATGGTACTTCTTCCATTTGAGTTTGTGACTTTATCTCCCAAGCCACGATTTAATCTTGCCGAAATAATATTAATTCCAATGTACCCGACAAATTAATTGATTAGATTGTCAACACCAGTCAATGGGCGTCAGGACTAAGGAGTGCCCTCGGGGGGATATGTTATATACGGATAATACCAGGATGTGAGAGGGGCTATGTCATCTATCCAATTTCCAAGCTGTGTGTGGGGAAAACCGATGAGTTTATATGTTATATATGGTAAATAAGACCTAATTGGTATATAATACACGGCAATTATCAGCCTGGTGTGTACCTTGCCCGGCGCCTTATCGATTTTCACCAAGGAGAAAACCATGAACCGTTACCTGGTCGAATCCACCCACACTGCCAATGATTGCCATCACGTTCTGGAACAATTTGTCTTTCACGGATACATCATGAATTTTGACTGGGGGTGTGAAGAAGGAATACATACAGGTTGGACGATCCTTGAGTTAGAGAATGAATCCCTGGCATTGTTGGCTGTACCACCTCAACTGCGCTCGCACGCGCATGCCATTCGTTTGTCCAAGTTCACACCTGAAAAAATCCAGGCGATGCACGAATAATCTGGGTCTGGTGAAGAAAAGGACAATCCGTCCTTACCGCCGAATGCAGGGATCAAATCCTTGAAGCTGCTTATCAGGAAGGACGTAAAACATGGAGTACCGTGAATTGGGACACACTGGCTGGAAGATATCGGTCATCGGTCTTGGAACCTGGGCCATGGGCAGCCTGTGGGGATCAGCGGACCCTCATGAGAATCTGGCTACCCCAAACCGCGCGCTGGACCTGGGCGTGAATTTCTTCGTTACGGCAGATATTTATGGTAGATAGTGTGCTATTCGACGATTACAGAGGCTTTTCGAAAAGTTAATAACACGACGGGTGTTTTGTATGGTCATCCGGCCCATTCAACCGTGATGGACTTTAAAACACCCGCGTATCGAAGTGCCCCCCAAGGGGGTGCTGTATATACGGAAAACACAAAGGCGAGTGGGTGAAATCTATCTGGTGTATATCCAAAAACTGATTTTCATATTACAAATGATAAATATCTTCCAGGAATTTCTTTAGTGCGGGCATATACCCATCGAACCGGGTGCGGCGGATGTCATGACTGGCGCCTTCCAGGTGAACTACTTGGACCTGTTGGTTCATCCTGGCGATCTTTTGCGCAGTCTCCTGCGAGACAATGGACATCTTTTCCCGGTCGCCGATGATGAGCAGCACGGGCACCTTGATCTTCGTAAACGGCTCGAACGGATCGGCCTTGTTAAAATCATCAAATGACATCGAATTGAGGAAGTTCAGGCTGGCCCTGTGTTTTGAATTCACCCAGGGCAGGATCTCGTCATCCGGGTAGGCAGGGTTCCCTTTTCGGGCCATCGGCACGGCAATAAAATTTGGCAAAAACTTGAACAAGGTCATATAGCGCCGCATCATTTTGCCAATATCCTTTCCTTCAGCCATTTCTCCGCCGAACAGAGGCTCTCCGGGTGGAATAATGGGGGGGTCTTCCAGGAAGATGGCTCGGGTTGTCTGCGGGAAATCTGCTGCCAGGTATAAGGAGGTATCCGCGCCCAGCGAATGTCCGCCCACCACCGGACGATCCAGGTTTAACTCCTGGATCAGCCCGGCCAGGTCGGCCGTGCGAGCTTTCGTGGAATAATCCCCTTTCCCGGAGCCAGACTTGCCGTGGCCGCGCGCATCCGGCAGGATCACATCGTAGTCCTTTTCCAGTTTCTTGGCAATCCGCGTCCAGCACAGGCCGTCATCATTCGCCCCGTGGTTGATGATCACTGGGGGTTTATTCCCGCCGGTGCGGTAATAGTGGATCCTTAATCCATTCGAATTTACGTAACCATCGGACCATTTGGACATTTTGATCTCCTTTAGCAAGTTTTTCGAAATCACTTGACGCTTCTAATCGGGATGATCGCCAGTGCGCCTAAAACAGCGAAGACTCCACCCCAGATGAAGAGGGTTATATAACCACCCAGCAGGGTGATGATCATCGCGGCAATGAAAGGCGCAGCGATCTGCGGCCCTGCATTGGCGATATTAAGGATGCCCATATCGCGGGCATTGTCCTCTGCCTTGGGCAATACCAGGGTGATCAGGGCTGAATCGACCGACATGTACAATCCGAAAGCCAGACCGTTGAGAGCGCCAAATACAAGCATGCTGGTCCATGTGGGCCATAGGATGGGAATGACCATCACAATGGCCATCAGGACGGAGGCAGCTATCACGAAAACCTTGCGGCGTCCGGTTTTATCTGAAAGGATACCACCCAAAATGATCGTGATCAAACTTGCTCCCAAAGAGACAGAGCTAATGATCAATACTCCTTGTGCAGGTTGCAAACCATATTGAGCAATGTGTATGTAATCTTGGAGCAGGTAAAAGTAATATCCCTGCACAACGAAATATCCCAAAACCAGCAACAGCCGCCCGATGAATGCATAACGGAAATCGTGTTTGGCCAGGCTGGAAAAGAACGAACGCAGGCTTTCCTTAAAATTGATCTTTACCGGCTCGGTTTGCTTTTGGACCATTGGATCGGGAGCGATCAGTACGAAAAGGAAAGCCACAATGACAAGCAATCCCCCCACAAGGCTGGAGCCGAACAGGGGGGTTTTGATGAATGCAGTGCCGATCCCCAGGCCGATCAATATGCCGATCATCGGGCCAAGACCTACCATGGCCGAGGCTGTGCCGCGCTTTTCAGGCGGGACCCGGTCGGGCACGATCGCGGTAACGGCAGCCTGGAAAATATTGCCAGTCCCTTGCGCCAGGCACCAGCCGATCAAAATGCCGATCACGGTTGTCTGGAAACCAAAAAAGATGGAGCCGATTAGGGTGGCGATGGATGCGCCGATGAGCCATGGGGTGCGCTTTCCCCAGCGGGAGCGTGTCCGGTCAGACCAGGCTCCACCCAGGGGGTTGAGAACGGTCGCAAAGATGGCGCTGACGCCGGTGACAATTCCCAGGTTGGCTACTTTATGGACCGGATCGGCGGCCTGGACCATGGAGGGGACCAATATTCCATTTATTCCGCCATACACGGCAAACAGGGCCATATTCCCGAGTGCGAGCATCAGGAGCAGCCTTTTGTTATAGCCGGGATACTGGGTTGGTTTCTCGGCCGATTGGGTTCCAGAAATCTCTTCCATCATTACTCCTTTTTCTTGCAACAGGTTGGATATGGAGAACAATATAATTATTTGACAATAACTTGCCTGGGATGTGTTCGGCTCATGTATAATTCTGCAATGTGCCTGTTACCTATTTTTTGAACGGTCCTCCTGTTTTGCCCGACCAGACTTAAGCAGGGCAAACAGCCCCTTGAAAAACCTGCCGTTGAGCATGAGCAGAAGCGCCTCCAGCCGGGAACGGTCGAGGGAGCCACCCATCATCAGCATGCTTCGCAAGGGCATTTCCTGGACCATGGCGCGCATCAACGCACCCATGATGGTGTCTTCCTGACCTTTGATCATCTTTCCTATCTGGTCGTTCAACATCTTGTAGAGCTGTCTGCCGATGAACGAGCCGCTCATTTCCCCGATGGGGGTGTTGATGGTGAAACTGCCTTTTTTCGCGACTGTATTTACCGGAACGGGACGACCCAGCAGGGCTTCAAAATCCGCAAGGCTGAAACGCCGGTCTGGGGACAGGTTGTAGTAGGCGGCGAGTTTTTCCCTGTCAGCAGGGGAAGCCGCTCCATGCGCCGCAACCGTTTTTAGGACTGAAGTGAGGCGAATATCCCGCGAGGACGCACCGACCAGGATCTCGAAATCGCCGGCTTCAACGACCCAACCCCGGCTTACCGCGTCATAAAAGGCAAAGGCACGCCTGCCAAGGGTCAGGCTGATTTCTTTTTCTTCGCCAGGCTGGAGCTCGACCTTGGCAAAGGCTTTGAGTTCCTTATCAGGGCGGAAGACGGTGGATTGCAGATCGCGCACATACAACTGGACGGTTTCTTTACCAGCGACCGCACCGGTGTTCTTGACCTTTAGCGTGGCTGTCACAATTTCACCGTTTTGGATGAGCGAAAGCTCGCGATAGGCAAAGGTGGTGTAACTCATCCCATGTCCAAACGGGAACAGCACAGCGACTTTGGCAGTGTCGAAATAGCGATAACCTACGTAGATGCTTTCGCGGTACTCGACCGTAGTGGGTCCACCGGGATACGGCTGTACGGGATGGTCTTTCAATGTCAGCGGGAAGGTTTCAGCCAGTTTACCGCTTGGGTTGACCTTGCCGGTGAGAATATCCGCGATCGCGCCGGCGCCGGCCTGCCCGCCGAGGTAACCTTCGAGGATTGCAGGAACATCATTAACCCAGGGCATTTCGACGGGAGAGCCGTTGATCAACACGACAATTATTTTATTGTGCACGGGGGCGAGGCGCCGGATAAGTGCGCTATGCCCGGCAGGAAGATCCATGTGAGTGCGGTCGATCCCTTCGACTTCGTACATTTCGGTCAGACCGGCGCAGATAACGACCACATCTGCCTTGCGGGCAGTTTCGAGAGCCTCATTGATCAGGTCTTCATCCGCGGCATCGCCTTTTTCTGTATAACCGGGAGCGTAGGTGAGGTTGGATTCGCCGACGAGTTTTGCTAGTTCATCATGGATATTATCAAGCCGGGTGGGGTTCATCTGCGAACTGCCCGCCCCCTGGTAGCGTGGTTGTTTTACAAAACGACCGATCAACGCGATTTTTGCATTTTTCTGCAAAGGCAAAAGGCTGCCTTCGTTTTTAAGCAGGACCGCCCCTTCGCCGGCCACGCGCCGCGCCAGCGCATGATGCGCATGCGGGTCGTATGCGAACTCTTGCGAGAGGCTGGCACGTGCCTTGAAAACCAGGGGCAGGATGCGCTCGAGGGAACGGTCCAAAACAGATTCGTCCAACCCGCCAGACCTTACTGCAGCAACGATTTTTGCATCGTTCCCGTTCATTGTGCCGGGCATTTCCAATCCGACGCCCGCCTTCAGCGCATCCACACGCTCATTCATCGCGCCCCAGTCCGTGACGACAAACCCTTGATGCCCCCATTCTTCTTTCAGTATGTCGTTCATCAAATATTTGTTGTCGCTGGCATAAACGCCATTGATCTTGTTGTAGGAACACATCACCGTCCAGGGTTGGGCTTCCTTGACGGCGATCTCGAAGCCGGTCAGGTAGATCTCCCGCATGGCGCGTTCATCCACAACAGAATCAGTTGTCATACGACGCTGTTCCTGGTTGTTGAGGGCGTAATGTTTCATGGATGTTCCCACGCCCTGACTCTGCACGCCGTTGATATGGCTTTTGGCAATTTCCCCGGTCAGATATGGATCTTCGGAGAAATACTCAAAATTGCGCCCGCATAGGGGTGAGCGTTTGATGTTGACACCCGGCCCTAAAATCACACCGACCTTTTCCTGGCGGCATTCTTCGCCAAGCGCCACACCCACTTGATGGATCAGATCGCGGTCCCAGGTGGCCGCCAGCGCGGAAGCAGTGGGGAAGCAGGTCGCCGGAACGCTTTCATTCAACCCAACATGATCGGCATCCCCGGCCTGTTTGCGAAGCCCGTGGGGACCATCGGTCACCATGATGGAAGGGATGCCCAGGCGTTCGATGCTTTTCAAATACCAGAAATTCAACCCTGAACAAAGCGAAGCTTTCTCTTCTAGGGTCATTTGCGAGATGAGATTCTTAATATCGTTCATGGTTTTCCTTTAAGAAAATTATACACTAATTACCTACCTAGTGGTAGGTAGTATGTCGTGGATTTGGGATATAATATGGTTATGAAAATCACAAGGGAGATGGAAAAAACGAAACAGGTCAGGCGCGATCGTAAAGAAGAGATCCTCGAGAAAGCCTCACAACTTTTTGGGGAGCATGGATTTCAAGGTGCCACCCTCGACCTGGTTGCCCGGGCGGTGGGCCTGACCGAGCAGGGCGTGCTGCACTATTTCCCCAGCAAGGTGCATTTACTGCAGGGCGTCCTGGAATACCGCGACCAAAAGGATATCGAAAAAAATTCGGAGTTGATCGAGCGTGTTCATAATAACCTTACGGACCTTTTCGATCATCTGGATGATCTCGTAACCCAGAACGAAAAGATCCCCGGGCTGATTCAATTGTTCACCGTCCTGGTGAGCGAGAGCATCCGGAGCGACCATCCTTCTCACGATTATTTTGTGGATCGCTACCGGCGAGTCCGGGATATATATGTACGTGAGTTTCTTAAGGTGAACAAAACCGAAATTCGCCCGGATATGAATCTTGACGAGCTGGCCTCCCTGATCATGGCAGTCATGGACGGTTTGCAGATCCAGTGGCTTCTCGATCCCGGTAAAGTGGATATGGTGGCGGTATTCAAACTATTTTCGAAGATCGTGGTTGGGTATTTGAAAAAGTAGCTCGCCAGTAATATATTTCATCCCGGTCATGGTTCAGGATGAGCGAGGTATCCTCCCACCCCATTTCCTGCGAGGAATGGGGTGGGTTTATGTTTTCCAATATTACGGTAGCATGCGCCTGGAACACGATTGTTGACCAACTCCGGCAATAATCATATACTATGCAATACGTGTATGCTATACGATTTTTAACTAAACAAACCATTTATCGAACCCGGTCAGTTTTACGGCTGAATTTGCCACACTACCCGGCTGACGGCTGTTCAACAACTTCAATTAATTTGAATGGTTGTGAAGCGGTGCTGATCTTGAATATGGCACATTCAAGGGAGTAAAAATTCCATGGAAAATGAAATCAACTACGATCCTGATTCCTCACCACGGTACACCGGTCCTGTGACCTTCATGCGCACGCCGATGGTTCGCGACCCATCCAGGTTGGATATCGCCCTCATTGGTGTGCCGTTCGACGGCGGAGTGGAAAATCGTCCTGGCCAACGTCACGGGCCACGCGAAATCCGGAACATGTCGAGTTTTATGCGTACCATTCATCATGTCACGCGGGTTAACCCGTACAAGCTTTGTCGTATTGCTGACATGGGTGATGTAACATTTACCGATCCTTTTCATATCGAGACTAGTCACGCCGATATCACCGAGTTCTTCAGAAAAGTTCACGTTGCTGGCGCGCTGCCCCTGAGTGCCGGAGGCGACCATTCGATCACTCTGCCGATTTTACGTGCGCTGGCAACAGACGGTCCGGTTGGTCTGGTGCACATGGACGCCCACACCGACACCGCTGAGGAGGAACTGGGCTCCAGGCTTTCCCATGGAACGCCATTTCGACGGGCTGTAGAGGAGGGGATCCTCGATCCGAGACGAACGGTGCAGATCGGCATCCGGGGTGCACAGAACTCGGAAGAGGGCTGGGAGTTCTCGATTAGGTCTGGCATGCGCGTCATCTTTATCGAGGAGTTTACGAAATTGGGTGTGGAGGCAGTGGTTGCTGAGACCCGGCGTATCGTAGGCGATGGCCCCACCTACATTTCCTTCGATGTTGACAGCCTCGACCCGGCCTTCGCTCCAGGCACAGGCACGCCGGAGGTCGGTGGGATGACCCCTATCCAGGCGCAGGGGTTGTTGCGGGGTCTGCGTGGTCTTGACGTGATCGGCGGCGATGTGGTCGAAGTATCGCCGCCATTTGACCCGTCCGGGATCACAGCCTTGGTCGGTGCCACGATGATGTACGAAATTCTGTGCGTTTTGGCTCATGCGGTCGTTCAACGAAAAAGTCGATAAAGGCAGCACCCCATTGAACGGCGAATTCATTTGTGCGATAATAGGGCAACGAAAACCAGTTCAAACGATCAAGGAGGAACCATGACCGTTGAAGCGCAGGTATGCCCGCAGTGCGGAAGCGCGGTCCAGTTCAATAATGGGCAGACCAGTGTCGTCTGCGCCTATTGCGGTACGACCGTGACCCTGTCCGCCACATCAGATGCCTTGCTCAAGAAAGAGATGGAAGAAGAGAGGATCATCAAGGATTCGATCCATCGCGAGGCACGGCTCTTTCAAAATGGCCAGCCGACGACGGCCAAGGTCCTGATCGCACGATCGCTGGACATCAAGAGGGGCGAACGGGTGATGATGTCCTTCACGCTGGAAGTCCATCCAAAGGACGAGGCTGCCTTCAACGCATCGACGACAGCCTTGATCGGGCTGGCCGCCATGGACAAATACCAGCTGGGGGCGGTGCTGGACGTGGCGTACGACCCGCAGGACCACACGCAGGTTTCCATTGAAGGTCTGCACGGGTTGATGACAGGTCCATACCAGCTGATGAGAAAGGGCGCTGAGCAGATGCGGGAGGGGGACGAGATGATGAGCCAGGCGGATGCAGAATCCGATCAGGCGGACAAGGAAATGGACGCTGCCGATCAGGAGATCGCACAGGCAGATGAAAAGCTTCAAAAGCTGAAGCGCAAGAAGAAGTGAAATAGCCAACCCAGGTGTATGCAACACCAATGCAAATATAGTCCGCAAGACGATAAAGTTACGCGGAGCAGATTCCATATGGATGGCGACCGCGCAACAGCTTGGCCTACTGCTGGTTATGTTTGATGCGGATCAGCGTGAATGGGCGCGAGGGCAGGTGGCGATCCAAGTGATTCTTTAAGATTCAAAAGGAAATTGGGTTTCTGCATACCCTTGGTTGTTTCATCGATCTTCCGAAATTCTGGTATATTCATTGACAGAAATTCACTTTGCAACCAAAGTACTCGTAAAAAGCGTTGACGACTTTAAAAAAATAAATATCAAGTACTTGTCGAAAAATCGGCCAAGGGATTGACCGGTATCGGCAGTACTTAGGTTGGAAAAGACAGAATCTTACCAAATCGGCTCATAAGCTGTTGGTTGAGAGTCCTGCTTGGGAATGACATTTGTACTGTTTGACTATAATGACAATACAGTGATACCTCTTTTCTAACGGTATCGAAATCTGGTTTACTCATCTTGTCAGCGTTGACTGCCGGGCAAATTGTTGACCAAAAAAATAAATAATTCAAACGTATATTACTTGACAAGTCGGCCAATGGATTCGGGCAAAAAAGCAGGCTTTTAGTTGGATTTGCGTGAAAGCGGTTTTTCGTGCTTTTAAGCCGTTGGTTGAGTGTTCGAGCCTTCGCGCACTGGCCAGGGCGGCATCCAGCCGCCTTTGACTGTGTCGGGCGCATGAACGCCCGACCACATCCCCGCCTGTGCCCGCAGGGTGAAGGGGGCGGAACGAATTACAAGGGCTGTATGCTCATAAGAGTCCTCTTTTCGAGAGGACTTTTTTGTTGAGAGTCCCCCATCAGGGATGATGTAGACCAGGCTTTGAGGGGAATTTGAAGATGAATAACATTTCCACCCCACCCATATAAGCGCACGCCGCCTGGGAAGGAAGGAGAAAATAGCTAGGGTTTGACGAACCTTCGGCCATGCTGCATCAACCATATGACACTGATATAAATAACTATTTTCCGCTTGAAAACGAGAGATGATTGCGCGATAATCATTGCATAAAGCAGCGCCCAAATGGGAAGCGACACTGCAAGGGCGAATAAGAAAAAATCTGCAATTCGGTTCATAACCGATAATCCTCCACTTCAGATTCAACAATCCAAGTCATATGATACGAAATGAACATTCATTTGTTCGTCTAAGATATTATTAAAATACGAACTTGAAAAATGAGGCCTTTTATCATATCCTCCCTTCCGGAAGCTGAATGGGGAAACATGGCCCGATCGACCTTCGAAAGTGTCCAAGAGATCTGCCGGTGGTGGCCCTGATCCACCAGGAGCTATGCTATGATCCGCAAAGCCTTATACCTTTCCTTGATTTTCGCATTCTTGGGTCTGAGCCTTTCCTCCACCTCTCCGGTGAAAGGTCAGACAAATAACTCACTTGGCGTGGTCGTACTGGAAGCCCAAAGCCAAATCCTCCAGTTTTCCACCAGCAGTGAGGCGTTTACGTTTCCATTGACCTTGCAAGAAACAACACTGCAGACAGGCAGCGATGTAGAACTGCAAGTCGGCAGCCTGGTCCGTGCGGACGGACAGGTTGGCCCCCAGGCTCAACTACAGGTTGCTCTGCAACCGGGCGGAGGAACTGGCTTGCATCTCAACCCGGGCGATGTGGCTACCTTTCAAATCAGTGGCGAGTTACCAAGTGTGGGAACCTATCACTCCTGGCTGGAAGTCAAAACCGGCCAGGGACAGAGCCTCTATTCCCTGGTGATCATCCGCACCGCCCCACAGGATCTGGTGATCTTAGGTGCCCAGAGCGGAACCGAGTCATTTTCTACCACGGCAGAGAACTTTCAATCAACGTTGTACCTGGAACTTGCCTCTGGCCAGCCGGTAGTGAACGATCTGGTGCTCACCTTGACAGCTATCCGGCGCATGGACGGTAAGGTCACTTCGCCGCAAGCAACGCTTTCGTGCGATGTTTGTGGCGAAGAACCAAATACAGTAACGGTGGCCGATCCTTTCCCCATCGTCTTGACCGCAATGCTTCCCGAATTGGCCATCTATCAGTCCCTGTTGACCCTCCAATACCAGGACCACCTCCAGGTGGTTATCCTCCAGTTCACTCGTCTTGCGCTACAAACGAATCTAAGCCTATCTGTCTCTTCACCGGTCAATGTGATGCTCCCATTATCTGGAGGCGCGCTTGCAGATCTGAATTTTGCGGTAAATGAATTAAGTAATCGTGACGAAACGCTTTTTCCGCCTACAACTGGCTCGTTCTCTCTCTCTGATAAAGGGGGGAATATTGGTGGCTACTCTGGAGTGCAGGCTGTTTTCTTGTCTAGTCCGACGACGCCTCTTCCCGCAACAGCAACCATTCCACTGTCCGCTAATAATACCCAACAGATGACCCTGCATCTCAGCGGACTGAATCAGCCTGGAACCTACCAGAGCAGCCTTTACATTTCCGGACCCGAAAGCGCCCGGGTCAGCCAGCCATTTGTAATAAATGTGCGGGAGAACTGGAAGTGTGCGGTATTATGGATCGCCGTTGGTGTCGTCCTTGCATTTATGCTGCTTCTGCTGATACGCTGCATCCTCCCGAGGCTGGATTTTGAGATGCAGATAGCCCATGAACGGCATGTCTTGAAAAAGAAACGTGCAGGTTTCCGTCCCAACGACAAGGTAGTTAAGTTCCTCTTGCAAGAATTTAAAAAAATTGAAAAAGAATCGGTTACCCATATCACGTTTCCTGTCACGTTCACGCCTCCTACCCAGCGTTTCAATGACTTGTCACTGCGCAGGCAGACCTATACCAACATTTATTCCCAGTATCAGGCAGCGCGTAAGTCCTTGAGAGACCCCCAATTGATTGGACAGTTGGATGACGCTCTCGGGAAATTGCAGGATAAATTGATTGAAGATCCCAACTATTTTAGTTTGGATGCCCAGACCGCCAAAACATGGGTGGAGGGTTTCCAAAAGACGGTGGACGATCTGGAAGGGGAGGCATTGGTAGAACCTGCTAAACTGCTGCAGGAAACGCTTAATGAGATCATCAGTGAAGCGCCGGAACTGACTGATGACGCCAGGAAATTGGTTGAACAACTGAATGCCGATATGACGTCAGCCTCGAAAAATCCTGAAGCATTCCGGAAATCCTTGGCAGACATGCAGTTCAATATCGCCGACCTGCGCCTCAGGCAATGGCAGAACAACACCCGGCAGATGCAGATGCAGATGAAACGCCTCCGCACCTATAAACCAGGCGACTCGCCCTGGAAGGAGGTGGAGGATGATTTCAAAAGGCTTTTACAAACCCTGGATGCGCTGAAAGCCTTGATTAATAACAACCGGCGCGACCTCACGGCTGTGGTGAATGCCGGCAGTGAAGCCTCCCACCAGTACCTGGCTGCGGCGGTTGCCCATTTGAAGATAATGGCAAGTGAGTTGGGCTGCCCCAAGGATATAGATCCAGGAGACTGGCGGAAAAGTCTGGAACAAAAGTCGCAGCCGTCCCCGGATTTGAAAAATGCAGAAGGGGCATTAAACGAGCAGGATTATGAAAAAGCAACCCTCTGTTTCAAACAGGCGCAGTCAGAATATCTGCAGGTAATGGTTGGTCTGCAACCCGCACAGATGCGCCGCATCTTTCAACAACTCAAGGATGCCAAACCCAAACTGACATCTACGGATGACTGGGAGAAATTAAATTCCGATGCTATTCAAAAAGCACAGGAAGCCTATGATAACACTGCCCGCCTGCTGCCCGGCCCCGCTATACCCTCTGGTCAGAGAAGAGATGCCTATCTAAAGGCCCACCAGGGTTTTGTCGAGGCTTGGGGGCGGCTTCTGGAAGCCTATTGTCAACGCGTGAATGAATATACCATTCAAAAGAATATTCCGGAAAGAACCGGGCTGGAGCAAATACGCATAAAACTTGAAGAAGCGCGCCTGAATCTGACAGGCGATCCCGGCCAGGCTGAAGACAGGATAACAGATGCGCATAACGACTTGGTTACGCTGATTGCAAATCTTGAAAAACCGAGAATTACGTCTTACGCTTTGACAGGTCAAGAACCGGCAGGGAAAATTTCTACTTTTCTGTGGAGCGGTGGAGTTTCAATACCGGGCCAGTTGCTGGAAGTCGGTCTCCCGCCCAAATTGGAACGGATTCGCTTTGGGAAACCGGAGATTCTCGACGAGAAAGCTATCAAGGATCTGATCGCATGCATTGACATCGTAATTGTCTTGATAGTCCTGGTTTTGGCAGTTGGTACCGGATTTTCCACGCTTTATTTGCCTAATTCCACCTGGGGTGGGAACGATCGTTTAGTGGCTGTCTTGTGGGGATTTGGGCTTCAAGGTACCGCCAGCGGGTTGTTTGCTATACTCAGTAATCTCAGTTTGATTAAGTAGTAGGTGTAGGGAATGGAACGCAGTCTAAGGGGCTCCACGCGCACTAGCCAAGGCGGCATCCAGCCGCCTTTGGCTGTGTCGGGCGCATGAACGCCCGACCGCACCCCCGTTTGCACCCGCAGGGTGAAGGGGGCGGAGCGCAGCATACAGGGCGCCACGCTCACATGATATCTCGGGGAATCTCCTCTTTTTTACCCCAGGCAGGGCGACTTGGAAAATGGTTTATGGACTCCAAACTTTCCATGCATATGTTCATGGGGTTTTACCCGCTGCCTTACCTGCTCTACTGCTGGATCATTCTTTGGAATTCGATCTCGACGATATGCCACATCTATACGCCCTCCATACTAAAGATCGATACCAATTTGGACAATCTTGGTATAATATATATCATGGATCGAATTGAAAGTGAGGCATGCCATGTTCAAGAATAAGGTCTTATATAAACTCCTCCTTGCAATCGCCCTCCTGGCCCTGGTCCAGATGGCCTGCAACATAACCACAGCCACCGCCACTTCCACGCCCCTGGCGGCCGGCGGCGGAATCGTCAAAGGCGTTGTCTACCAGGATACCAATGGCAACGGCGTCATTGATCCCGGGGAAGGTCCTTTGGAGGGTGTGCAGGTATCCCTGGCCGACTGCGGTCCGCTCCAGAGCCAGGTCACGCCTGCCGATGGGAGCTTCGATTTTACTGCTTTACCGGCCGGCACCTGTCATGTCTCGGCCGCCAAAGCAGGTTTTCATTTTTCGGGATCCTTCCCCAGCCTGGGCTATCCGGTCCCGGTCGCCTCGGACCCGAGCCTGCCCACCGCCTTTAGCATCTTTATGGCTCCGGACTCGGCTGCCTCTCCCGCCGCCACCCTGGCGCTTGTCCCGACGGATACTCTCGCGCTGGTCACACCCAGCTTCACCCCCTCGCCCACCGATACCCTGGCTGCCACCCCATCCACCGCCATGGTCACGCCGGTCTCTGTCAACGCCAATTGTCGCTTCGGTCCCGGCACGGATTTCCTGTCGGTGGGAGCTCTGATGCTCGGACAGACCGTCCCCATCCTGGGCACCATTTCCGACCGGACCTGGTGGCAGATCGCCAACCCGTGGTCGCTCAGCACCAAATGTTGGGTCGCCAACTCGGTCACGTCCACCTCCGGTGATCTTTCCAAGGTTCCGGTCCTGCCCATTCCCACCGGCCTGGTCACCGGCGTGGGCGTCTCCACTCCTGCGGTCGTGCACGGCACCTGCGGTGGCCCGAACCCCACCCATTTCCAGGTCTCCATCACGACCAATGGTCCGGTGAAGGTTATCTATCACCTGGAGATCTACAACGGTGACGGCAGCCTGCGCAACAAGACATCGGGTACCTCCCTGGTATTCACCACCGCCACCACCCAGACCTTCGACCCGGGCGGCGCGTACAGTACCGACTGCGGGACCAATTTCAAGATCAAGGTGGTCGTCACCAGCCCCAACAGCAAGTCCGCGCAGGCCACCTGGTCGGTCGTCTCACCCTGAAGCGGTTATTTCTCACTGACTTCACCGGCATTGCAACCGGTGTCCGGCCCGGCAGGTCCCCAAAGGACTTGCCGGGTTTTTTCATGCCGCGAGCTCGCACTATTTGTTCGAAGTCTCATCCACCTCCCTGCCGGAGCCTCATTTTCTGCCGCTGGTTCAGAATCGAACTCCTCTTCTTGAGACTGTTTAATAAGTCAAAATTCACCGCAGATGAACACGGATAAAAGGGATAGAAATGGATTCAAGAACCTTGTTTGGAGAGTTTTATCCAAGAAAAGGTTTTCATCTGCGTTTATCTGTGGTTAAAACTGGTTTTTAAACAGTCTCTCTTCTTCCCCCTTGACAAATAAGAACAATTGTTCTAGAATTATTGCCAGGCACCTGGATGCAACCTCATTCCCTGCTTTTGTCTTGCCTCTGGCAGTCTGGTCTTTTCTACATGCTAACTTTTCACCTCCCTATTCTCTGCTCTCCCCTCTCCAGATGTGCCAATTCAGGCCACCTGTTCCCCTCTCTGCTGCGTTGGATTTGGGGAGCACTCAGGGGCCCCCCGGAGATGGGGTTGGGGAAGGATATTCGTTTTTTTTTCGATACGCGTATCGAATACCTGTAAAGGTAGGGTCACCCTGCTTCATGACGATCAGGGTGTTTTTCCATCCAACCGGGGTAGAATTGCCTTATGCCCGCCAATATCGAGATCAAAGCGCGCGTGCGTGACCTGACCGATCTGCGCCGGCGTGCTGAAGGGCTGAGCGACACGCCCGTCCAGGTCATCCCGCAGGAAGATACCTTCTTTCACACCCCTAGGGGTCGCCTGAAGTTGCGCCTCCTGAAACCCGACCTGGCCCAGCTGGTCTATTACGAACGCCCTGACCGGGATGGCCCCAAACGCTCCACCTACCACATCTTCGAGACGCACGACCCGGAAAGCCTGAAGACCGCTTTGCGCCTGGCCCTGGGGGTGCGCGGCGTTGTCCGCAAAACGCGCTATCTTTACCTGGCCGGGCAGACCCGCATCCATCTGGATGACGTGGAAGGCCTGGGGCGGTTCATGGAACTGGAAGTTGTCCTGCGGGAGGGTCAGAGCGACGCCGAAGGCCGGGCCATTGCCGAAGAGCTGATGACCCGCCTGGGAGTCCGGAAAGAGGATCTGATCGAAGGTGCCTACATGGATCTGCTGGAGAAGAGCACCTGATAATCTCCGGCGGCAGCCCCCATAATAAAGGCGTCAGGTCCGGTTCAACCTGTCCAACTGACCCGCAAAATGGGCGCTGACCAGCCCGGTGTAGACCAGCAGCGACGGCAGTAGCAGGAAGGCGGTCAGAGAAGCCAGCATCAGCATGACGTTGAACAGGGCCAGCCCGACGATCAGAAAAACGAGCAGGTACGGGATGAAATGCGCCCGTGCAGTTTTCCACAACCGGATCGGGTTGGCGGATTGCCAGGTCAAGCCGGTCCGGGCGAGCAGCACCTGCATGGTAGGCAGGAAAAATGCATAGATGCTAAAATAGACCAGCAGGAAAACCAGCACGCAACAAAGTGTCCAGCCGAAGACGATCAGCAGCATTTCCGGCTTGATGGAGCGGGCAAAGATCAGGGGCAGATAGAGCAGCAGGACCGCCAGGAGCACCGGCAGCAGCCAGAGGATATTGATGCAGGCAAACTGTCCGCCGAGTTTCCACAGGGTTTTCCAGTCTGAAAGTTCCGGCACTTCCGGCTCTTCACCTTGGCTGACCCGCTGAACGATCCCGATCATCCAACCCAGCACGGGCGTCGCGCCGATCAGGGTGTACGTCAGCAGGCTGGCCAGGATAAATTTCCTGAGCCAGTGTTTGTCCTTGAAGAAATAACTGAAGGGTGCAAAATAATCGAGTGGATTCATGGTGCATGACCATTATAAATGGTTGCAAGGAGGGTTTCTTACCCATCCCTGCACATTTTGGCGAGCGCACCCCTAAAGGATGCTTCGCGAAGGGTCTCGAACATCCTACCCGCAGGGGATATCGTCCCTTTTATTATCTGCAATCACGTTTCAATGCATTGTCTGGCCACTTCCTGCGAAAGCCTTGCAATAGCCCATGTAGCCCGCATCAATTACTCTTCACTTTTTCTTTGGAGTGCTTGCAAATCACCATTAATGTTAGAATGAACGGGTTGGTCTTTATTTTCCCTTGGCCATGGACTTGGAACATGCCACTGAGGCGATGCCTACCGGATTTGCTGGTTGTTTGCGGTGTTCCTCCTCGATCGAACGATTGATTGACGATCAGGTATGACCCTTACTGCTTCTTCTTATCGTTCTTCTCATCCCAGTACCATTGGGATGCTGACTGCACGACTCAACGGGCCAACTGAAATCAACCTCTGGCATGGGGTTGCCGATAGGATCGTGGAACGTAATGTGAACCTGATTTGTTTTTCCGGGGGAATCCCTCGCTTGCCTCAACAATACGAATCACAAAAGAATATCCTTTTTGACTTCGCCGGTCAGTCCAACGTCGACGGTCTCTTGATCTGGGCAAACATTCTCAGCCACAATCTTGATCCCTCCGGCTTGGAAGCGTTCTGTCAGAACTATACGCCCCTCCCGATCATCAGCATGGGGATGGTCCTGCCGTCCTTCCCCAGCATCCGAATCGATATGCGTGAGGGGATGCACAAACTGCTCTCCCATTTGATCAAGAATCATGGACGACGCAAGATTGCTTTCATCCGCGGCCCGGAAGTCAGTCAAGATGCCGAAGAGAGGTACCAGGCCTATATCGAGGCTCTCAAGCAATTCGACCTTCCTTTTCATTCCGGCCTGGTTGTGTCCGGGGATTTCCGCCGGCATTCCGGTACGGAAGCCGTCAGACAATTGCTCGAGACCGAAAGGGCGGGATTCGATGCGCTGGTCTCGGCAAACGATAATATGGCGATTGGCGCCATGCAGGCGCTCCAGGCTCACGGGATTCGCATCCCGGACGATGTGATCGTGGCAGGCTTTGATGACATCGAGGAGACACGTGCCATCACTCCTTCATTAACAACTGTGCGGACTCCCTGGCATTTGTTGGGCAGCCAAAGCGTCGATCTGGTTTTGTCGAAGCTGGCAGGTGAAGTTGTCCCCGATCAGATCCTTCTCGAGACGGAGATCATCTGCCGGCAATCCTGCGGATGTCAGCAGATGGTGACCGATGACCTTCAGACTTACGTGGTTGATCATCAACCGGGTTTGGCAATAAACAATCAGGACCTGCCGGTTGCCTCTCCAAAGTATGGCGACATAAGAGAAGACCTTTACCGGATCCTCTCCTCACTGGCCCCCATTCGAGAGTTGGAAGCTGGGTTGGCAAGGAAGGTCAGTGATGATTTCCTTGCTGATATCCAATCGAAAATGGAGGCTCCAGGTGCATTTATCCAGACTTTGGAAGGGCTCCTCTTGGCTTTCTCCACCGGGACAGAAATCCTCGAATGGCTTGATGTACTCAATTTCATTCGCACGAAGGTGAACACCTTATTCCAATCAAAAGAAGATATTGTCAACGCGCACGCTTTATTGGAGAATGGATTCGCCCTGGTCGGAGAGATGGCCCATCGCCAGCAACTCAATCAGCGGCTGGAGGCAATCGAGCAGACTGACCGCTTGAATAGAATTGTCCAGACGATGGCGACCACATATGATATAGAAGTTCTAATGAAACTGCTTGCTCAGGAGCTTCCGGGATTGGGGATCCAAAGCTGTTTTCTTTCCCTTTACGATGAGAAGGGTGCGACTCCCGCCTGGTCACGTTTGATCCTCGCATTCCTCGGGCAGGAACGCCTGCCCCTGGATAAAGGCGGAATCCGCTTTCCGACACGGCAGCTGGTGCCCCAGGGCATGCTCCCGAAGGACCGTCGAACTGCCTTTGATGTTGAGGCCCTGTACTTTCAAGAGGAACAGATCGGTTTTGTGCTTTTTGAGATTGGCCCGCGTGATGGGGATGTTTACACCACGCTCCGAGGGCATTTAAGCAGCGCATTGAAGAGCGCCGAACTTGTCCAGGTGGCGTTCGAGGCGGAAACAAAGGCGATCAAGAGCGACCAGCTGAAAACCCACTTGTTGGCGAATGTCAGCCACGAACTGCGCACTCCGCTCAACATCATTCTCGGATTGAGCCAGACTGCCCTGGCCTCCCCAAATCCCTATGGGATCGACCTCCCTGCGCAGTTGATAAAAGATCTTGGGTACATTAACGACAGCGGAGAACATTTGATTCGCCTGATTAACGATCTTCTGGATATGTCCCGGGCGGAGATCGGTGAACTCGACCTCTGCTACGAACCGGTATCGCCACGCGCTCTTGTGAAGGAGGTATTCGACACGTTCAAAGAGGCATCCATCGGAAAGCGGAAGGATGTGGAACTTATCCTCGACGTCCCCGATCATCTTCCCGTCCTCCACGCGGACCCGGTCCGGCTGCGCCAGATCCTCATGAACCTGTTAAGCAATGCACAAAAATTTACACAAAAAGGGGCGATCATACTCGGAGCAGAGGTCCAATTGCCCCACATCCATTTCTGGGTCTCCGATACAGGTGCAGGAATTAGCCCGGAATTACAGGAAAGGATCTTCGAACCCTTTGTGAAGGTGGACCCGCCAGGTCAACGCAGGTCAGGTATTGGCCTTGGTCTCAGCATTACCCGCCGCCTCGTCGCGCTCCACGGTGGCGAGATCACTTTGGAAAGCCTTCTTGAGCATGGTTCCACTTTTAATGTTTACATTCCCCTTCCGGGTTTGAATTATGCCTCCGCTGAAAAAGTCAACCCTGAAGGCGCCCGGTCGGTTCTGCTCTGGCTTTCCAGCAACAAAATACCTTCTCCGGCCATTCAAAGAATATGTGAGAAGAATGACTTCCTGCCATTTTGGTTGGGAAGCCTTGAGGACATCGATTCGATTGTCAGGCAGGGAAAGCCGGTTGCCCTGGCCTGGGATTTGGAGAATGCCCGCCCTGGCGATTGGTCCTTCGTTCAAAGGCTGCGTAGTTATCCTCAGTATTGCCAGTTGCCACTGCTTCTTTTCCATGAAAATATCCTGGAAGGCCTCCAGGGCGGCAGCAAGGTTACCAATGTCCTGCTCAAACCGGCTGGTAAACAAATGATCCAGCATGTACTGAACCTGCTCCCGCAAGCGATGCACCGGGGGGAGATTTGGATCATCGATGATGATCCTCTGGCTTTGAACTATTACCGGGAGTTGATCAGTGCTTCCCTTTCCGACTACCATATCCGCACACTCCATGGGGGAAGAGAGGCGATCGCCCTGCTCGAAGAGGAAGTCCCTGACCTCGTTCTTCTTGACCTGATGATGCCAGACATCGACGGGTTCCAAGTGCTTGAGCATTTACGCAGCAATACAAATACTGCTTTGGTGCCTGTGATCGTTATCACCGGGAAGATCCTGTCATATGATGATGTTAAGCGTCTAGATGTTCCTAAAGTACTATTGCAGACCAAAGGGGTTTTATCCGCACCCGAAAGTGTGGCAGAAATACAGCGCGTACTGACTGGGAGTAGCACCATTCCCCAACCCACCGGAGCGCTTGTAAAACAAGCTTCAGCTTACATCCAACAGAATTACACCAGGTCTTTTTCCCTGGTTGAACTTTCTGAGACGATCGGGGTCAGTAAGAGCTATTTGAGTCGCATCTTCAAGATGGATATGGGGATATCCCTTTGGGATTATCTGAACCGGTACCGAATTCAAAAAGCAAAAGAACTCCTGCTTCTGACCGATGAAAGTATCACTGCGATTGCTGCCGATGTCGGCTATGAGGATGTGGGCTATTTCGGGCGTGTTTTCCGAGAAATTACCGGATGGTCGCCGCGTGCCTACCGGCAGCAAACTTGAACTTCAACCTCCTTGCGACAACAAAATCCTGATTTGTAACAATCCTCTCCAAGATTTCTGGTCTATCTCGTGTTATTGTGAAAATCTAAAGCCTACACTGGAATTTCAAAATCCCAGAATGTAGGAAACGCCTGTGAAAAAGCGAGTGCCTGTGCGCCGGAAGGATACATGCAGAGATTCGCAACCTTATCGAATTAATTAATCGTGCCAACGGCGGCATGTGTATTGCTTCGGTAAACGGGATTGTTTCAGGGACGCCCTTCGAAAACATCGAGGTGTTCCTGGACGAGGAAGTCCTGTACGGAACAAAACATCTCAGTCTGTGGGTGTCATGTTCTTGAGAATCTAACCGTAAGCGAGGATGGGATGACCGCTGTTGAGATATGCAACCTTCTGGTTTGATTACAATCGAAAATCCCCTCTGAAGGCATGCACGCGCTGGGCATCGAACTTGCCAGGTTAAAAATGGAAGTGGGATCCGCAGAGTTGATGAACAGCACCATGATTCTGCGGGCGCCTGGTTGGACGGTTAAACACAAAAAGGAACTTTTAAGGATTGATAATAGGCCATGAATATTCCATTCGATGGACTCGGCATGGGCTTAGGGAATCTCCCCCGCCTGTCTAATGCAATCACTCGTTCAATCAGCGCTGAGAATCCCACCGGTGAAAAAGGCCGGGGCGGGAGTGCAATTCCCATCAGCGGAGAGGGTTACTCCCGCGAGCTGGGGCAAGGCTGGAAAATCTCACCGTGCATCAATATCCCTCCGTGCCAGACTATCACCTTGGCCGACATTCAGGGGCCCGGAGCCCTCCAGCACATCTGGATGACCATGCCCTCCTCGCTCTGGCGGCGCCTTGCGCTGCGTTTCTACTGGGATGAGGAGACCGCCCCCTCGGTGGAAGTTCCTGTAGGAGACTTTTTTTGCAGCGGCTGGGGAGTGCACTGCAATATTGCTTCACTACCGGTGGCGGTCAACCCAACAGGTGGCTTTAATTGTTACTGGGAAATGCCGTTTCGCCGCCGGGCGCGCATCACCATCGAGAATCTCTCTCCTGACGAGGTATACGATTTCTTTTACCAGATTGACTACACTCTCACCGACGTACCCGCTGACTTGGCATATTTCCATGCCATATGGCACCGCAGCGATTCGGTAAAGCCAATGGAAGTCCACACCTTGCTGGATAACGTCCGCGGTAAGGGACATTATGTGGGCACATACTTGGCGTGGGGCGTCCACAACAACGGCTGGTGGGGCGAAGGCGAAATCAAATTCTTTCTGGATGGTGATACTACCTGGCCGACCATTTGCGGTACCGGTACAGAGGATTACTTCGGCGGGGCGTGGAGTTTTGAATGCCCCCACGGGCAATATGGGCTCTACTCAACGCCGTATTTAGGTTTACCACAGATCATCCAGCCGGATGGCTTATACCAAACTCAGCAACGCTTCGGGTTGTATCGCTGGCATATTCTGGATCCAATTCGTTTCCAGCAGGATTTGTGCATAACCATTCAAGACTTGGGCTTTCGTTCACCACTGGAAGGAAAGGGGCGTTTCTACCCCCGACAGGATGACATTGCTTCAACTGCCTTTTGGTACCAAAGCGAGCCCCACTCTGATTTTCCTGCCCTGCCTGGGCTGAACGATTTGGAGGTGATCTGAACCCGTTCTGGATTCAGATGGCGGTCGACACATTTTATGCGGTGCTGATTATATTAATTTTATTTTTTTGTCCAAACAACCTTTGCCTCGGAGAACACCTATTTTGATCATTTGATATTACAACAACAACACTTGTAAATATACCCTGTATACCCGGGTTGGTGGGGTTCGAAAGGGTACACATTCAATTTACGATTCTTATATTACCTCCTGCGGAATTCGATTGCAGTCATGAAAGGTCTCATGAACGAATTACGATTTCCAACAAATTTTGTATGGGGCGCCGCTACCGCAGCCTATCAGATAGAGGGTGGCTGGAACGAAGATGGAAAAGGTGAATCCATATGGGACCGCTTCAGTCATACGCCTGGTAAAATTATCAACGCCGATACCGCCGATGTAGCGTGCGATCATTATCACCGGTACCGAGAAGATATCGCCCTGATGCGCCAGCTTGGACTGAAAGCATATCGCTTTTCTGTCTCCTGGCCCAGGGTGTTGCCGACTGGTTTCGGGCGGGTAAATCCTGCCGGACTAGATTTTTATGACCGTCTGGTGGATGCGCTTCTGGCGGCCAATATCGAGCCATTCATCACACTTCATCATTGGGACTATCCACAAGCGCTTCAAGATAGAGGCGGTTGGAGTAATCGCGACAACCTTACATATTTTGCTGATTACAGTGCTTTGATGGTCAAACGATTGGGAGATCGCGTCCGCCGCTGGGCGACTTTAAACGAACCCGGTGATATCGCCGAGGCTGGCTATGGCAACGGTGAACACGCACCTGGGATAACGAACGATTGGAAAACAGTCCACCAAGTCACTCATAACCTGATGGTAGCCCATGGCCTGGCTATTCAAGCAATCAGGGCGATCAACCCGGCGCTCGAATTGGGGATTGTGCTTGACCTATGGGGCGTGGACCCTGCCAGTTTCGAATCCGCCGATGTTTCCGCTACCAATCTTTTCTGGAATAGCCAGCAAATCAGTTTCATGCACCCCATTTTTGGCGGCCACTACCACCCAGCGATGATTGATGCAATTGGTGGCCAATTACCCAAAATCATGCTCGGTGACATGGCGCTGATTTCCCAGAAACTCGATTTCTTGGGGATTAATTCTTATTCCCGCACTCTGGTCAGTGCCCAGGGGGTTACCTCACCAGTCCCGGGATCGGAATATACTGATATGGGCTGGGAGGTATGCGCCCCGGCCTTCCGTCGGATGTTGAACCGGATCAAGCATGATTACAATCTGCCGCCCATTTATATCACTGAGAACGGTGCGGCCTTCCCGGATGTAATAACGCCGGATGGTAAAATCCATGATGAACGTCGGCTCGATTACTTACGCCAGCATATTACCCAGGCACGTCTGGCAATGGAGGACGGTGTAGATATGCGCGGTTATTTCGTCTGGTCATTACTGGATAACTTCGAGTGGGGGCATGGGAATACCAAACGGTTCGGGCTCATTCGTGTGGATTATGATACGCTAAAACGGACGATTAAGGACAGTGGCGAATGGTATAGCCGGGTTATTTCAACCAATATGGTAGATCAGAATCAGGGCGCGAATTTCGGGAACCATTATGCCAATTAAAGTATTACTCGATACTGACATCGGTTCCGATATTGATGATGCGATTTGTTTAGCATATTTGCTTGCCAATCCCGAATGTGAATTGCTTGGAATTACCACGGTGACCGGCCAGGCTGATGTACGGGCTTCGTTGGCCTCTGTGTTGTGTAAGGTGGCAGGCAAGCCAACTCCTATTTATCCGGGCCGTGAAGAACCGTTGCTCATTGCCCAAAAACAGCTGTACGCACCACAAGCAGTTGCATTGAGCCGTTGGTCACATGAGACCAGTTTTCCCCATGGGCAAGCGGTTGAGTTTCTACGAAAGACTATCCGGGCTTATCCCGGAGAGGTCATTCTACTTGGAATTGGTCCTTTAACCAATATAGCCGCGTTATTTGCAGCCGATGCTGAGGTACCATCATTATTGAAGGGATTAGTGATAATGTGCGGCGAATTTACAAACCGGTTGGCAGGTGTAGGGCCATTGGAATGGAATGCCATGCTAGATCCAACTGCCACTGCGATCGTATACCGTGCAGCGCCAAAAATGCATCGGTCAATCGGTTTGGATGTAACCTGTCAAGTGACTATGTCTGCGGCCATGTTAAATAAATACTTCCAGGTGAAGGGATTGCGTCCGATTCTTGATTTTGCTGGGGAGAGTTCTCAGCAAGTTGACTTGATAACCTTCCATGACCCCCTTACAGCAGCGACAATTTTTGATGAAACAATTTGTGGCTTCGAAAGAGGACAGGTTGGAGTCGAGCTGGTCAGTGAACGATTGGCCGGATTTACCTATTGGACCGCGGATGCTGTTGGGAAACATGAAGTTGCACTCACCGTCGATGCACAGCGTTTTTTTAAGCACTACTTCTCTTTCTTCTCAAGTTGAATGAGGACTGTGAAAGTAGAGTTCAAGAAATTGGAAGAAATAAAGGCATAAAAAATGACAACTTCCACTTTGAAGAATGACCACCTTGTTCTGGAATTTAACCGCGATAACGGCGCATTGGTCGGTCTAGAGGCAATTCACACAAATTGGAAGATCCTCGACCGGCCTTCACTGGGTCTTTCGTTTCGGTTGCTGCTGCCGCTTTCGGAAGAACGGCGTAATAACCCCGTCTACGGCGAAAAACAGGTGCTTACCTCTTTGGAAATCACCCAAGACGGACGCTGTGCGACTCTCATTTGGGATGGCGTTACTTCGGAGTACGGTGGCAAGCATGATATCAAGCTAAAGTTGAAAGTATCACTGGACGACCATCAGGCTGTGTTCGCCATGACCGTGGAAAACCATTCCGGATTGGTTGTTGAAAATGTCTACTGTCCGTACCTCGGCGATGTAGCTCATCCATCGGATGAATCCTGGTTCAAGACATTCATCTACACTTACGGCGCAGCACAAGAATGGCGCCTCTGGCCGCAGTACGACAACCTGCGGGGAGGGGCTGGTGTTGATCACCCGACTCAGCTTCATAATTGGTCTCCATTTGTCGGCGCACCCATGTCTCCCTTCTTTCTGATGCGTGGCGAAAAGCAGGGTCTTTATGTCGGGGTTGCCAGCCCAAGCAGCGAGCTGGTGGCCTGGTATACCGAATTGTGTCCAGGCTATGGCAGCTCTATTGATTTCCCGCCCGCCCGAAGAAATGACTGTTTCAAAGAAAGACGTCTTCACCCGCTTCGCGGCTGTGCATGTGCCTTATATCCAGCCCGGTGAGACCCGCTCTCTGACCCCCATTGCCATAGAATCTTTCCAGGGTGGGTGGCAGCGTGGCGCGGATATCTATAAAAGCTGGCGAAATACTTGGCTCCATTTACCCCAGGTACCGGAATGGATAACCGAGCCGCATGCCTGGCAACAGATCCACATTAATTCTCCCGAAGATGAGTTGCGCATACGTTTCACCGATCTGCCGAAGATTGGGGAGGACTGTGCAAGACATGGGGTCAAGGCGATCCAACTTGTCGGTTGGAACGAAGGTGGTCAGGACCAGGGTAACCCATCTCACAATCCCGACTCACGCCTGGGCACATGGGACGAATTACATGAAGCCATCCAAAAGATCCAAGCTATGGGAGTAAAGCTTATTCTTTTCGCCAAATTCACCTGGGCAGACAGGGGTACAGAATGGTTTCGCAAGGATTTGAAACGCCTGGCAATCAAGGACCCATATGGTGATTATTATCTTTACCCGGGTTACCAATACCAGACCGCCACTCAGTTGTTGGATATCAACACCAAGCGCCTGATCCCTATGTGCTTCTTGAGTGAGGAATATCTTGAACTTTGCGATAAAGAGTTCATGAAAACCGTGGAGTTGGGAGCAGACGGCATCCTGTTTGACGAATGTCTTCATCACGGCCAGGCTTATATGTGCTTTGATCCCCATCACGGGCATCGTTATGGCGCGATGGTGTATGCAAATGATCGCAGATTGATCCAGAATTTCAGCAAGCTGACGGACAAATCACACCCCGATTTTCTATATGCCGGGGAAGGCTGCTACGATTGGGAGTTTGAGACTTATCACCTCTCATATCACCGCAGCGAGAATAAGCAGCACATACCGCTGAGTCGCTACTTGCTACCGCATATACAACTCATGACCGCTGTAAACGGTTTCAACGATCGCAATATGATAAACCAATGCTTGATGTACCGCTATATCATTAGCTACGAGCCATACAACTTCAAGGGCCGCCTGGATGATTACCCGCTTACCCTGGCGTACGGTAAGCAGATGGATGCACTGCGAACAGAGTTGCGTGAATACTTTTGGGATGGCGAGTTCCGTGACACGCTGGGTGCATCCGTTACAAATACTGGAAAAGCACACCATCCTTATGCTGTTTTTCTAAATGCCAAAACAAGCAAAGCCGGTCTGGTCATATGCAACTACGAAGAGCACTTGCCAGTAACTGTGGTGGCCAGCCTGGAAAATGGCGAGACCTTCAACCGATACTGCCTGGTAGATAATCGTGATTGGAAACCGGCTGAAAGTGGGATTACCATCCCGCCGCAGTCGGCTGCGGTAGTTATTTAAACCCTTGCAGTCAGGTTTGTTTGCATAATTGTTTCTAATTTATTCTTGAGCGGCCCACCCTGGATGGTTTTATATAATGTGGCTCATGACAAACTAACGCTTAGAACCTTAATTCACATTGGATAAGCCCCACAATGATTCTAAATTGCTCATGGTTTTCCTTACGGCTTGCAAGTCAGTTCAATTAGTTCGAAAAATCAGAGGTCATGTTGATCTAGATATTACAATTAAGTCTCGGGATAAACCCTTACCCATAATTAGGCACAATCGCATTGGGAAAATAGTTTGGTTTGCAAAGTGGCTGATGATCCCGGATTTTAATTTCCCACTAGTTGGAAGGTAATGCTGTGAGGCAGGTGTTCAGCGCACAGACCGGGGAAGTGGTCATTCATATACTTCGTCAGTGTCACCATTCCGGGCTCTTCAGACGTACCGTGATTCACGCGAATGACGGGATGCCCACAATCTTTTGCCCGCTGAATTCCCGCCCAGTAGACCGACCCATCATCACAAACGATCGAGCAGTCACAATTCATTTGCTGAAAGGTGGGAATGTCACATCCGCATCCAGTCCCGATGCCGATTCTGGAAACCACTTGGGAGGCGTCACCCGTAACCTGCACAAACGGCTCCCCCAGGATTGCACATCTCCCGGCCACCTGGCGGGCAAACGCTCCCAGAGGCACGGGATCGATATCATAGCGGTGCTGGTAGCCATCCGCGCCAACGGTCACTGGCTTGCTCCCCAAACCCAGAAATCCTGCCCAGGCCCATGGAATGCCAACATCAGGCCAGCGGTCCCAACAATCGTGGTTACGAAGGATCACGAGCCCATGCTCTTGTATGAAATTCAGTTTCTCCTGGATTCCAGCATCGTCTGCCGGTCGCTCGTCCAAATGATTCCAAAATGTCGGTTCGTGACAAACCAGCAGACGCATATCCCGTTCGACCATGTGTCGAAGCACCGTGAAAGAGGGCATCCAAGTAACCAGACAACTCTCCACCTCTGCCCCGGCATCCCCCACAATGACGCGGTCTACGGTCGTCTCACGATCCACCCAGTCTGCGCGTGATAAGAAATGCTCAAGAATATCTTTAACTTTCATAATAGCATTTTATCATTACAGTACCATACAGTGCAAACCAGCAAGTTCCTGACCGATAATGATTCATCGTCGCACATGGAACCCCCTTTCCAATCCCTCACTTGAATCTGGTACAATCCAAAGTTTGAGGGTGCCCTGCTAGACAATATTTAGCATATCCAGCCAACTGAAGCCAACGTCCCTTCCTGGCACCTCTAATCGAACACGTCGCTCTTCACATGGAAGGGCAACACGCACAAGCCTTTTTAATTCCTTGATCTGGCGGGCCACTGAAGGCAGCTAATTCCGAACATAGAGTAGGACAATCTTGGTACCTGCCCGATTGTTTCAGACAATAAAATCCAGATATAAGATAATTATTTCCAAGACCTGCTCGTTAACTTATGTTACTCTGTATTTGCAAAGATACAATTACAACCATAAATTTGAGTTGAATAAAGGAATTAAGAAAAATGGATCATACAATTGTAGTTTTGCATCGTGATTTTCAGATTGCACCGGTTAATCCCAGGATCTTTGGCGGGTTCCTGGAACACGTCGGGCGTGCCGTATATGAAGGGGTTTATGACCCGCAATCCAAACAGGCCGATGAGCAAGGTTTTCGGAAAGATGTGTTGAGCAGTCTGAAAGATCTTGCCTTTACCGCCATGCGGTACCCGGGTGGTAATTTTGCTTCAGGCTACCATTGGATGGACGGAATTGGACCGAAGTCCGCTCGACCAGTTGTACAAGAATTGGCTTCGTTTAGCATTGAACCCAACCAATTTGGAACAGATGAATTTATTCAACTGGCTCGGAAAATGAATTGGACACCGATGATTACAGTAAACCTGGGTACGGGTACACCGGAGGAAGCCCGTAATTGGATGGAATATTGCAACAAACCCGTCGGGACAAAATATTCCGACCTGCGGAGTAAAAATGGTTTGGTCGAACCTTATGATGTAAAACTTTGGGGTCTGGGAAATGAGATGGATGGTCCCTGGCAACAAGGTCACGTGCCGGCAGACCAGTATGCGATCCGCGCACAACAAGCTGCCAAGCTCATGAAAGATATCGATCCATCGATTGAACTGGTTGTTTGCGGCTCATCAGAGATCGGCCTCCCCACATATATGGAATGGGATCGGACCGTGCTCGAATATATCGGCGATTACGCAGATTATATTAGTCTGCATCGCTATGTCGGCAATTTGACCGGAGACACAGCCGATTATTTGGCGGTAACCAATTCCATTGACCAACAGATCGAAGTCGCGGACGCACTCTGTCGTTATGCCCAGGCCAAGAGGCGCAGTAAAAAGCGCCATTATCTGGCTTTTGACGAATGGAATGTCTGGTACCGCACTCAAAATGCCGAAAGCGTCAACGGTCACGGAAATTTTGCCCAACACCTGGTGGAAGAAGAATATAATCTGGAAGATGCATTGGTCGTTGCGGGTTTTCTGAACAGCTTCATTCGTCACGCGGATATTGTAAAGATTGCCAACCTTGCCCAGATTGTGAATGTAATCGCCCCAATCCTTACCCGGGGGGACCAGTGTCTGCTTCAATCGATCTATTACCCACTTAAGCTTTATGCGCAACGTCGTGAAGGTGTCGCTTTACATGCTGTCGTTAAGGGACCTGGCTACGAGAGTAAGAATTATGGTTTCGTAAATAACATCGATACCTCCGCCATCCTCGGAAAAGGTGTCTTGCATACATTCCTGATTAATCGTTGTGAAAACGATCCCGCGACAGTTGAAATAGTCCCCGCTGGTATGCAGTTGAAATCTGTTCAGTCGGCGGAATTGGTCTCCGGACCTTCTGCGACCGCCTGCAACACATTCGTTCATCCGGATACGATTCACAGCCAAAAGTTAAACAAGATCACCTTGACCGATCGAGGAGCAACCATCCAGTTGCCTCCATTTTGCGCTGCTGCAATTTCTTTCGTCGTAGACGATAAAGCTTGAAGCCTCGAAACATTCCCACTTATGGGCTCCTGAGGTAAAAAGAAATGAAACCTGAAAGTTACTTCATGCGGGTATCCCGGCAGACCCCGACCGAGTTCTGGATCAACAACCCAACCCGCGAGCAGGCTGATCTGGCCATCTCACATGGCGCATCCGGGTGCACAAATAATCCTTCTTATACCCAGAAGATGGTCGATCATCCGACCGAAGGTGAATATGCAGGGGAAATTTTGGATGAGACAATTCGGGAAGTGAAAGACGCAAGGGATGCGGTGGCGGAGCTTCAACGGCGGTTGGTCAGGCCTATTGCCGAAAAATTCCTGCCGGTATTTAAGAACAGTGCCGGCCGCAAAGGCTATGTCTCTATCCAGGGGGATCCCATTCATGAGGAAGATCCTGATGTCATTATCCGGGAAGCGTTGGAAAACCGGAAAATTTCGCCCAACATCTGCTGCAAAATCCCGACAACCCAATCCGGATTGCAGGCAATGGAATATCTCATCAGCCGGGATATTCCACTGAATGCCACTGAAATTTTTGCAGTTCACCAGGCTGTGGTGCTTTGCGAGACCTACCAGCAGGCAAGCCGGAAGTACGGGAAAACACCCCAGCTATACATCTCTCACATTGCCGGGATTTATGATGATTACCTTCAAAGCGTGGTGACAAAAAATGCAGTCGAGATCTCTTCCGACTTGCTTTGGCAGGCTGGCCTCGCCGTTGCGCGCAAGCTTTATCAGATCATGGAAGAACGCCACTATCCGGGGATTTTTGTTGCCGGTGGTGCACGTGGGTTGCATCATTTTACTGAGATGGTGGGTGGCAAGGTTTGCTGTACGATCAACTGGGAAGGAACTGCGGATCAACTCCTCGAACAGGACCCGCCGGTGGTGTACCGCTTGTTTAACCCTGTCCCCCAAAAGGTAATCGATGAATTGATGGAGAAACTACCCGATTTCAAACGTGGGTATTTGGAGGATGGTCTTGATATCGAAGAATTCGAGAGTTTCGGTCCGGTCAACTTGTTCCGCAGCTCTTTTATCAAGAGTTGTACCCGAGTCCTCGATTTGATTTGCGAAAGACAGAAGAACCTGTAAGGCACTGGTATTGGTCCGTAGCACATCAGCCATTTCCACCTTGAAGCAGGCCCGCTAAATATATCAAGCCGGCAGAATCCTGATTCGGACTTATCCTTTCCTGGAATTTCCCGGCTCTGAGATAGCATCAATGGAAAATGCGAATATCTGTTCACCCGAGAGAACTGAAATAGCCCATGTCTTATCTGGATGACCTCTATTTACCTCTGCCAAGTGAAGAAGTAATCAAAGCCATCGATCGCCGCGGGCCAATCCGGGTCCCCATGGTTCAGGCAAGCTGGTGGGGTGAAGGATTGGAAGATCAATATGGAATAAGGTTGCGGGAACTCGAACGCTACCCGGAGGATGCAGCCTTTCTGTGGCTGGACCTGTCAAATTACGCCACATGGAATTTGCCTTGGGCAATTAAAGTTGACGGAGCTCACGATGCCCGGTGCGTTTTGGAGAGTTGGGACAGGTTGGGTGAATTCATTGCCCACCTGCCTGATCCCGAGAGAGATGTTCGTTTTGAGGATTTAAAAAAACAGGCGGACCAGGCTCACCGGGACGGCCGCTATGTCATGTTTGCCTATTGGAGGCTGTTTTTTGAACGCCCCTGGGAAATACGTGGTATGCGGACCCTGCTCATGGATTATTGTCTGCATCCGAACGAAGTGCTCCAACTGCATGAGGCCCTTTGCGATTTCTATCTGGGCTATCTACGTCGCGCATTAAGAGAATTGCAACCCGATGGATTCTGGACAAGCGATGATCTGGGACACCAGAAGCAGCTATTTATGTCTCCAAAAATGTTTCGGGAATTCCTTAAGCCGTACTACGTTCGCATCGGAAATTTCCTGCATGAAAACAGTATGCACTGGTGGCTGCATTCCTGCGGAAATAACACGCTCGTTCTGGGCGATCTGGCTGAAGCGGGCGTGGATGTCTTCCATCCTGTTCAAAAAGGAACGATGGATCAGGCTGGGATTGCCCGTCAGTTTGGGGGTGTATTAACTTTCCTGGCCGGGGTGGATGTTCAGCATATTCTACAAGAAGCCGATCCAGCTGGTGTGCGTGCAGAGGTGCGCAACCTGATCGATACATTTGATCGTGTCGACGGTGGCATGTGCATTGCTGCTGGGAACGGGATCGTCTCAGGGACGCCCTTCGAGAACATCGAGGCTTTCCTGGATGAGGCAGTCCGTTACGGAACAAAACATCGCAGCCAGTGGTTGTTACCAAGTTCAAAAGTGAGCTAAGCAAAGAGCGGAGACGGACCTGATGATTTTTGATTTATTAACCGGGGTTGAGAACACAACGACTGCCGGCCTTAGCACCATTGTAATTGTCGAAAAAGACCGGAAAATCTTGCGTGCTTTGGCCGTAAGAATGGCGGAGCTTGCCAGCCGGCCCATTGAGGAAAAGAAAAAACAACTCTGGTACGCGCATAACGATCTGATACCCGTCCGACCGCTTGTTTTCTGTGACCCCGAAGGAGGCTGGAGCGAAATCATCCCTGCTGAAAGCTTAAAATGTGAAGGAGAATTGGCCCGAAGATGGGAGTTGTTCCTTCGGAAGGAAATATTCTGGGGAGAAAGCATGCAAGACGATAAGGTCATAGAACCTTATTTCAATATACCGTATTATGCCGTTGAAAGTGACTTGGGGGTGCATGAGACAATCGTTGGCGGACAAAACAAAGGCGCTTATATCTGGCTGGCTCCACTTAAGGATTTTAGGGATATTGAGAAGCTGCATGTCCCGCAAATTACTGTGGATTATGATAAAACCCGAGAGTTGCTCGAGCAGGCCGAAGATGTTTTCAAGGATCTTCTGATGGTCAGGCTAAAGAGCATTTGGTGGTGGTCATTTGGTCTTACACTGACATTGAGCAAGCTGCGTGGACTTGAACAGATTATGCTTGACATGTACGACAATCCGGATGAGCTGCACAAACTTATGGCTTTTTTGAGAGATGCCACACTATGTGAGGTTGATCTTCTTGAGCAGAAAAGTCTGCTGAACCTGAATAACGATAACACACCGGTTGGCTCAGGTGGTTTCGGCTGGACGAAACAGTTGCCTCAGAAGGATTATGTCAACGGGCATGTCAGAACCATGGATTTGTGGGGTTTTGCAGAAAGTCAGGAAACCTCCGGGATATCACCCAGAATGTTCGATGAATTTGTTTTTCAATATCAACTTCCCATCCTTGCTCGATTCGGCCTCAACTGCTATGGATGTTGTGAAGCTTTGAACAAGAGATGGGAGATTATAAAAAAGATTCCAAATCTCAGAAGAATATCTGTGTCTCCATGGGCGAATGTGCAAGATATGGCGGAAAAGCTTCAGGATAAATACATATTCTCCCTAAAACCTCATCCTGGGCAATTGGCCGTTTCGCCAATTGATGATGATTTTATCCACAAAAGCCTCAGAGCGGCACTTAGAATTACAAAATCCAATAATTGTCATGTTGAAATAATAATGAAGGATAATCATACTTTGGCTAACCATCCAGAGAATGTGATCCGCTGGTGTCAAATAGCAAAAGAAGAAGTATTTTCAATGTAAATATCCTCCGACAACAGAATCCTGATTCAGCATAATTCTCTCCAAGAATTCCAAGCCCAATTATGCTATCCTGATTTTGTCATAAATGCGCCTCACCTGCAATTACATTAAGGCCCTCTTTGAAAACAACCCCTCCTGCCATAGTCCTGATAGAAAATGATGAAATAACGCTGGAGCTCTACCGGCGAGAGTTATGTAAATCCTTTTCAGTTTTTGCGTTTACCGAATTGAATAGTGTTTTGGAAGTTATGGCGATCCAGGATATTCGGGCAATCATTATCGAGCCGGAGATACACTCTGGAAAAGGATGGAATTTCATCCATTCCATCCATGCGACTTTCCCAGAACGGTTAATTCCGATCATTGTATGCAGTACAAGTGATAGCAGACCCGCGGGTTCCGCTTTGGAGATTACAAATTATCTGACCAAACCAGTCCTCCCAAGAACATTGCGGGAAAAAACCCTCGAAATTGTCAATGAGAAAGATGGATACTAACAATACTTATGAGTGCAACTCCCCATTTGCAAAATCCGAAGCCTAACCAGGATGCCTACGACACCCACGTGGCAAATGCTTGGGTTCTGAAGAACCGGTTCATTACCATGCCACAGGACCACGCCGATCTGCCAACTTTAACACAAGCCCGGGAAATCCTTCCGGATCCATTCTGGTCCGGCCACCCGGCGGTCAGTGATTGCTATTGGCGAGCCTGGGAGCTGGCTTTTAGTAACCTGAAGCTGCCTACTCCGGAAAACGGTTTTGCCGCGAACTTTTGTGATACTGCCTTCAACGGCAACCTGTTCATGTGGGATTCGTGCTTCATCACATGTTTTGGAGTCTACGGGCGGCGTGCCTTCAATTTCCAAAGAACCCTGGATACTTTTTATCGGAAACAGCACCCGGACGGGTTCATCTGCCGTGAAATAATAGAAACAGACGGGCGCGATTCTTATAACCGATTTGATCCTACCAGCACCGGCCCCAACGTATTAGCATGGGCGGAATGGAACCACTTCACGAAATCCGGTGATCGGCAAAGACTGGAAACGGTCTTTCCACCACTCGTGGCATACCACCAATGGACACGCAAATATCGCACCTGGCCGGATGGTTCTTATTGGTCTTCTGGCTGGGGGACCGGCATGGACAACCTGCCTCGGGTCGGGCGGGACGAGCACATCAATTTTGATAATGGGCACATGACCTGGGTGGATACGACCTTCCAGGCGATCCTCTCGGCAAGGATCCTGCTGCAGATTGCAACTATCCTTGGCAGGCAGGCTGAGGTCAAAGACCTGGCTGAAGAGTTTGAACGGTTGTCCGAATATGCCAATGACCACCTCTGGGATGACGAAAGCAAATTCTACTTTGATCGCCTCCCAAATGGCGAATTATTATCAGTGAAACATATCGGGGCTTATTGGGCGTTACTCGCTGGATGTGTCCCTGCGGACCGGATGCCCGACTTCGTGGCGCACCTTGAAAACCCGGCTGAATTTAATCGGGCACACCGCATCCCGGCTCTTTCCGCTGACGACCCAAATTACAGCCCAACCGGTGATTATTGGTGCGGAGGGATATGGGCACCTACGAATTACATGGTCTTGAAAGGGCTGTATGCCAATGGGCGGGCTGAGCTTGCCCATGAGATCGCAAAAAACCACCTGGAGAATGTCGTGCATGTTTTTGAATTGGAAGATACTCCCTGGCTCGGCGCGGATCAGTTCCGCCAGTATTTTCATCTCACCGACCTTGTATATGATGACAAGCATACTCTCTGGGAGAATTACGCGCCGGATGTGATCAAGCCGGGCAGCCACTCCAGACCAGGCTATGTTGGCTGGACCGGCGTGCCGCCGATCGCGGTTTTGTTAGAAGATGTGTTTGGAATTTTCCCGGATGCCGCTTCAAACCGGCTTACCTGGCATGTCAGGCTTACCGAGGAACACGGGGTACGGCGCTATCCTTTTGGCCTGGAGGGGGTGTTGGACCTGAAATGTAATCGCCGGTCGTCCCAAGGCGATCGACCGACAATCGAAATCCATTCAAATATCCCATTAACCTTGGAAGTGATTTGGAAAGGAGGATCGGAGACAATGAATATTGAGAAATACTCATGACTTGCCGGTGGATCTGGAAAAGAGGAAAATCACCAAAGATGATGTATTCTCAATGCCTACCAAGAAGAAGCTTTATTCTAACCACCCTATCAACCCTAAGAAAGGAATGAGGAAAAAAATGAACAAAAGAATATTCTCCATGACCATTGCCGTGCTGGCGATCACTTCGATGATCTTGGCGGCATGCGGGGCCACCCCGACAGCAGCCCCCGCCACCCAGGCTCCCGCCACGCAGGCGCCTGCCACCCAGCCACCCGCCCCCACCGCCACCCAACCCCCGGCGCCGACAGCCACTCCCGCACCGGTGACTTTGACGATATGGGACAAATGGGGCCCGGATGATACCAAGGGAGCTCCGCTTCAATCCGTGTTCAAGGATTTCATGGCAGCAAATCCCTACATCACCATCAAAGACACGGTATACGTGGATGCGGATATTCCCCTGAAAGTGGAAACGGCCACAACCGCTAAGCAGGAACCCGATCTGATCTTCGTGCAGCGGGTTGGTGATCCCCTCACCTGGACCGATAGCGGCGTCACCCTCCCCGTGAATGACTATATCAAGCAATGGGGTCTGGATGGCAAGTTCTCAGATATCGCCTTAGCCGGTTATACTCAGCCAGACGGCAAGATTCAGGCCTTCCCATTGGAGGGGTATACCTGGCCGATCTGGTACAACATGGACCTCTTTAAAAAAGCCGGGCTTGATATTCCGACCACAACGGACGAATTGATCGCGGATGCCAAGGTGTTTCGTTCGAAGGGTATGGGAGGACCAGTCATTGCGAGTGGCATTGATGGGATGGGAGGTGCGTTATTCAATCTCATCATGCAATCCATGATGACCGATGCAGAGGCTCACCAGTGCATAGGTAAGGGCGATTGGACCGTTCCCGATTGCATCAAAGGTGTCCAGCTTTTCACCCAGTTACGGGATGCAGGCGTGTTCGTGGATGGCGTTGCAGGTGTCGATTATGCCTCCGGGGATACGCGCTTCTTCGCAGGCACCGTCCCCATGGCCCACTTTGGGGCATGGAGTTACACTGACCCCGCTGTCGCGAAATTAGCACCGGACGTTCAACTCGCGGGCTTCCCGCTGGCTGCCGGGTCCCCCTGGAAACTCCCTGTTTACTACGCGGGTTTCTCAGCCACGGGAATCTGGGTCACCCCCAACGGTGCCGCCAAGTTGGACGCGGTGAAGAAATTCATTCAATATTTTTACCAGCCCGACATAATTGCCCGGTTTGTGCCGGCTGGCATGACCCCTCCGCTCAAAGACCTTCAGATCGATACGAGCAATCTCCCCCCGCTCGTAGCAGCATCCCTCAAATTACCCTCGATTGGAGATACGCCTGATAGTCCAGACTCGTATCAGCCGGCGGCAGTAGCTACAGACTACGGACGCGTAACCCAGGAAGCATTTGGACCTGGTGTTACAGCAGATAAGATCCTTGCCGACCTGACCGCTGCATACGCGGCGGCTAAGTAGTCTCTTTCTTTGCTTTTTCTAAATGGGGCACTGGGAACAATCATCCCGTGCCCCATTCCCAGAAAGGATTGCAATGGCCAGCCTCGAGAATGTACTCCCCAGCGTTAAAAACCGCACATCCAATGAATATCATAGGCGGAATGCAAGGCGGCGCCGGACTACCTTTCTCTTGTTGGTATCACCCGCCCTGCTGTGGTTTTTGGCTTTTATGTTATGGCCATTGCTGAACATGTTTTATATCAGCGCCACAAGTTGGAATGGATTAAACCTGCCCAAGAAATTCATTTTCTTGAATAACTTCATAAAAATTTTTCATGACCCAAAGATTGTCATTGCACTGCATAATACCGGGATCCAACTCGTGGCAGAGATTCTCGGGGTAATCCCTTTCGCTTTTATGCTCGGATTCTTTCTCAGCCTGCGCAAACCTGGTTATAGCGTATTTCGCACCATCTTTTTCTCCCCGTCCATGCTCGCAGTTGTAGCCATGGCGATGATCTTCCTGGGACTGTATCGGCCGGACGGTATGCTCAACACCGTATTGAATTCGATTGGCTTGCATGCGCTTACTGCGCCCTGGCTTGGTGACCCAAAAACTGCCCTGGGAGCGCTGATATTCATCGACATATGGGGCGGGATTGGTTTTAACAGTGTATTGTTCTTTGCAGCTTTAACCAGTCTTCCGGGAGAGTTGTTTGAGGCGGCCATGTTGGACGGGGCGGGGTATTGGACGATCATGTGGAGGATTGCCTTCCCACTGATGTTGGATTTTATTGGTGTAGTGACCATATTGCAGTTTCTCTACGTCCTCTCGGGAGCAGCTCAGAATGTGATTCTCCTGACTTCAGGCGGGCCGGGAACCGCAACTTTTACTCTGGGATATTATTTATACGACCAGGGATTCCTGAGCGAGCGGCTGGGATACAGCCAGTCAATTGGGGTCTTGATCTTTTTTATTGGCATTGCTGTGATCCTCCTGATTCGCCGGATTACAGCGCGGTTGTCGAGCTGATGGAGGAATGAGTATGTTTAAGCGATTATTAAGGAATATAAAAAAAATAAGGAAGGGTTTCGATCTCGTTGTTACAGGAGGATATTTCTTTTCGATCATCTATGCATTGGTAATCATCATCCCGCTCTACTTTGTTCTTGTTTCCGCTTTTAAAGATAATACGCAAATCGTTTCAACACCGCTCGCATTGCCTGCAAAAATAAATTTCAAATTATTCACCCAGGCCATTAGCAGTGTCAATCTGTTGCACGCTGCACTGATCTCCGCCATTATCACCATCGGAGCGGAGGTGCTGACCCTTGTTCTGGCATTTCCAGCCGCGTATGCGGTCGCACGTATTCAGACACGGTTATCGTCCTTTGTGGAGTCCATTTTCAACCTTGGGTTCCTCATCCCGGGTCTGGCGATCCTGATGCCGGTCTACATAATGATTGCAAAAGCCGGACTCCTGTATAATCCGATCGCCCTGGTGATACTATACCCGGCTTTCAACCTGCCATTATCGATGATCCTCTTGAGCAGTTTCATGAGAAAGCTCCCGCAAGAACTCGAGGAGAGCGCGGTGATGGACGGAGGCAATGTGCTCCAGATCATTTTCTATATATTTTTCCCGCTATGTGCACCTGGAATACTTACCGTCGTGGTTTTGAATTTCCTCGGTATCTGGAATGAATACTTGTTCGCGTTAATCCTGATGGATTCAGACAATCGCACCATCCAACTTGCTCTGGCCCTGCTCAGAGGCAACCAGCGAACGGTTAACTATGGGTTGACAGCCGCCGGTGTAGTGCTCAGCATGATCCCGGTATATATCGTATTCATATTCTTCCAGGATAAGATCATGAGCGGAATGTTTGCCGGAGCGGTAAAAGGATAGGCCATTTAGCCTGAATAAAAGACAGGTCCGTCCATAATTAATTATATTAAGGATGCGTTCATGCCCGATCATCAAGCATTACTGAAGGTAAACCAGAGGCAAATTCACGACCTGGCTGGGAGAGAAGTTACGCTCCACGGGGTTGGCCTGGGCGGGTGGATGAATATGGAGAATTTCATCACTGGTTTCCCGGCGAACGAGAACGCTTTTCGGCAGGTAGTTTATCGAGCCCTTGGGAAGGAAAAGGCCGATTATTTATTCGAGCGTTATCTCGAATATTTCTTTACAGATGAGGATGCAAGTTTTATCCGCTCCCTGGGCTTGAACCTGGTCCGTCTACCGTTCAACTACCGGCATTTTGAAGACGATATGAACCCGACCGTGATTCGCGAATCTGGCTTAAAGCATCTCGACCGGGTGATCAAGATCTGTGCTGACCACGAGATTTACACCATCCTGGACCTGCATGCCGCGGCGGGATACCAGAACCAGGACTGGCATTCAGACAATCCATCCCAGCAGGCGTTTTTTTGGCAACACAAACACTTCCAGGACCGGGCAGTTTGGCTCTGGGAAATTATCGCGGAACGCTACAAGGACAATCCATGGGTGGCAGGGTATAACCCGCTTAATGAGCCATCCGATCCCACCGGAGAGCTACTCGATGCATTCTACCGAAGAGCAGTCGCTGCCATCCGCAAGATTGATCCGGATCACATTATTTTCCTGGATGGGAACCGCTACTCCCAGGATTTTTCCGTGCTCGGCCCGCCCTTGCCCAACGTCGTCTATACCCTGCACAATTACGCTGTCCCGGGGTTTATAGACGGCGGAGATTATCCGGGTATCTCACGCGGTGAGTTTTTCGATAAAACGGTATTGCGAGATAAGTTGTTGAAGACCTGTCAATACATGCTCGAAAACCAGACTCCCATTTGGGTCGGGGAGTTTGGCCCAGTGTATACCGGCGACCCCCAAAAAGATGCCATGCGCTACAAACTCCTTGAAGATCAGCTCTCTTTTTACAGAGAGCTAGGCGCCAGTTGGTGTCTTTGGACATATAAGGACCTGGGGTTGCAGGGGATGATGGGCCTCCGCCCGGATTCAAAATGGATCCAAAAAATCCAACCCATCCTGGAAAAGAAAGCCATCCTGGGCGTTGATTCGTGGGGAGGAAAAGATAATAACGTCCGCCACATCCTTGAACCCATCGAGCAGACTTTCGCGGAATTCTTCCCAAATTACAAGCCATTTCCGTTCGATGCTCAGTGGCAGATCAACCGGACCGTGCGGCATATCCTGCTTGCCGAGCCATTGATCGAGGACTTTTATCCGCTGCTCCAGGGTCTGGATCTGGCTGAAATTGATGAGCTGATGGCAAGTTTCCAGTTCGAATGCTGCAACCCACGCCATGAGCTCGTTCAAATCATCAGGAAAGAGCAGGGCATTTCCCAGAATTCGTCAACCACCCTTTTGACCGATATCAAGTGAGGTGTTAATGCCTGGAATCAATCCCCACCGCCGCCAAGAGTTGACCCGGAATTTCCGTAAAGTCCTGGACGTGCTGGCTGAATGCCGAGGAATCGATAAAAACCTGGCTGTTCCAACGGAAGAATTTGCGCGCCGCCAATCTGCCACCTGGCATGCGCTGGAGCAGGCCGGCCTGTCCGCCGGCTTTGTTTTCTCCGACGAGCATTACGACGGGGATGTGCCTTACCTGGGCGGGAATACCAATATCACCATCGAGCAGGTTGCCGGAGCCATCGGGAAGACCGGTTTTCATGTGATCGCCGGGCTCGAAGGCGGCTATGTGTCCGAGCAGCTCGCTTCGCGGCGGGTGCCAAGGTTCACAAGGTTGAGCTACTAAAACTGGCGGATGAAAAATATCCCATCCGGGCAGAACGGTTGGAAGATGTACTCGAGGAGACTGCCGGCAGGAAAGTCCGCCGACTCGGATTGCTCACGCCCAGGCAGGTGATCCCCAGCGGGATCGTGTCTGCCCTGGAGAAAATCGTCGGACGCGAGAACCTGGTCGATTCCCAGGAGTTGTACCAACGCATCCGGTACGAGAAATCCGATATCGAGATGGCACTGATCCGCGACGCATCCATCATTGGCGATGTAATGATCCGATGCATGTGTGCCGTTCTCCGGCCGGGCCTGCTTGAGACACAGGTGGCGGGCTGGGCCTATTGGGTCGCCAAGGAACTTGGATCGGAGGAAAACGGCTGGGATGTGATGGTCACCGCAGGAGAGGCCAACCGCACCCTGATCGGCAAGGCACTCAACCGGCCAATCCAAACCGGAGATTACGTTCACCTGGGAGTAGCCCCCAAACGCGATGGGTTGAATGCTTGCGTGCGTCGTTCGCTGATCGCGGTCGATGACCAAACCCGAGTTACTTCCAGCCAGCAGTATTGGTTTGATTTCCTCGAACAGGCTTACCAGGCAGGTGAGGAGGCCTATCGCAGGGTTGCAAAAGAAGGGCTACCCGCCAGGCTGCAGGAACAAGCTTTGGTCGACTTTTTTGCCGCTCACAGTGCGGAGATATCCAAGCGTTATGGAAAAACCATCCATCTGGAAACCTTAAAACCTTATACCGGTACCCACAATTCCGGCTACACCGAATGCCAGGAGTTCTATGGTGCCATCACGTTGGATTCGACCGAGCCGTTGGGAAACCAAATTGTCACGATGCTGGACGTGGCCATTCGGGGCATTGGAGATCATTGGAACGACGTAATCCTTCCAGATCTGGATTACCTGGTCATCGAGAACACCCTGGGAAAGTTTGGTGAGCGGGTAAAAAATCTAAATTCCTTACCCATCAACATCCAATCCCTGGTCGGGAACGGGCTGTAAAAGATGCGAACCGGCGATCGATTTAGCCCGGATCAATCCGATGGAAGAGAGGTTCGATGTCATCCTTGAAGCCGGAAAAGAAGCTCGAGCTGGAGGAGGCTGCTTACCAGATTCGCCGCCTTTCGATCGAGATGATTACGTTTGCTCGCTGGGGGCACCCCGGGGGATCCCTCTCGATGGCAGAAATCCTGGCAATCCTTTATTTCCAGGTGATGGATATTGATCCAAAAAACCCCAAGTGGGAGGGACGCGACCGGCTGATCCTGTCCAAGGCGCATTGCTCGCCTGCACTTTACGCAGCCCTGGCATTGAAAGGCTTTTTTCCTCAGAACGATATCTACACATATTGTGAACCAGGCGGTCTGGAAGGGCACACCGATATGAGACGCACCGCCGGGATAGAGTTGTCTGGCGGACCATTGGGGATGGGCCTTTCCGTGGCTGTCGGTTGCGCCTACGGCCTGCGCCTGAAGGAAAATCCACGCTCGCGTGTCTTCTGCCTGCTTGGGGATGGTGAGCTTAACGAGGGTAACATCTGGGAGGCGGCCATGGCGGCGGCGCACTACCACCTTGATAACCTGGTTGCCGTGGTTGACTATAACAAGGTGATGGCCAAGGGCTTTGTATGGGACTTGATGAACATCGAACCGCTCGTCGAGAAATGGTCCGCATTTGGCTGGGACGTGCTCGAGGTCGATGGCCATGACCTTGAAGCCCTGGCCGAGACTTTTTACCGGGCCCATTGGATCCAACCGCGCGGTAAACCAATTGTCATTATTGCACATACCGTCAAGGGACGGGGTGTCGAGATGGCTGAGTTCAACTCTAAATGGCACACCCACGCTCCCGAATCGGATATCGCCGACCTCATGCTGCGGGCCCTCTCCCGCCGCTATGGGCGGCCCGAGCTGGGCTATAGCAAAATAGGCGATGCGCGCGAGAAGGAGAGCTTCTATGGCGGAGAATAGCTCGAACTCGCCCTCTCGAAATGCGAGATGTCTTCGGCCAGGCGCTGGTCCAGTTGGGCAAGGAATATCCCCGCATGCTGGTGCTGGACGCCGACTTGCATACATCCTCCAAAGCCGGGTATTTCAAGGTAGCATATCCGGATCGCTTTTTGCAAGTTGGCATTGCCGAGCAAAACTTGTTCGGAATCAGCGCCGGGCTGGCATTGGAAGGGTTCATCCCCTTCCCCAGTACTTTTGCGGCCTTTGCCACGCGGCGCGCCTTGGACCAGATCGCCATCTCGATCTGCTACCCCGGCCTGAACGTCAAGATTCCCGGCTCATACGTTGGGCTGCCGACCAGCCGGGCGGGCACTTCCCACAATTGCATCGAGGACATCGCCGTGATGCGCTCGTTGCCAAACATGCGCCTGGCCGACCCAGGTGACAGTGCCGATCTGCGCGCCATCATGCGTACCGCAATCGAGACGGATGGGCCGGCATATTTCCGTGTGACTCGCTATACCTTCCCGGACCTGTTTGGAGAGGGGCATCATTTCATATGGGGGAAAGGCGAGGTCCTGCGCCCTGGGAACGATGTTAGCCTGTTCGGAACCGGGATGATGACCTCCTTCTGTTTGAAGGCAGCTGGTCTGCTGGAGAAAGATGGCATCGACGCCGAAGTGGTCCACCTGGCCTCGATCAAACCCATCGACCGGGAAATGATCACCATTTCGGCTGGCAAGACTGGCTGTGCTGTAACTGCTGAAAACGCCTCGATCATCGGCGGGTTCGGCTCGGCGGTCGCCGAGGTATTGGGCGAGACCGCACCGGTTCCATTGGCCCGCATCGGTGTCCGTGACTGCTTCGTGACCAGTGGGGGCATCGGTGATCTGTTCCGCATTCATGGGATGCTCCCTGAAGATATCGCCCGAGCGGCCCAGACAGTAATGGCACAGAAAAACAGGCGAACGGCATGACTCCCGGGCGGAAAAATCAGACAAATCAACCAGGGAACCTTTCCACGGCAGACACAATCCGGCTCTTCTCCGACTACCTGCGCGTTACCGGGGTGGCGCATACCGGCCCGGAGCCTCAGGGCGACCCGCGCCTGATCGGAAAAAGGTTGGGGCTGCTCAATGGCTCTTCATGGATCACTCTATGGGCGAACTACTTCGGGCATAAGTATCTGCCCGGCGTACACTTGGTCAATGCAGGCAATGAGGCAGTCCAGATCAACTTCATGGAGGCGCATTCCGCCGGGCTGCAGTCCTTACCTGCGACGAACCTGTCCGCTTTCAAACGCTATGCCATCGATTTGGTTGAGCTTGGCCACGTGGATGCGATTCTCATCACCTGTTCCACCATGAACCGGGCCTATCCCCAGGTTCGTGAAGTTCTGCGCACTTACGAGGTTCCAGTCTATCAGATCGATCGCCCCATGATGGAGTGCGCCGTGAATCACCGCAGAAGGATCCTTGTGATCGCTACCCATGGCCCCACGGTCGAAAGCACACAGTCGTTGCTCCGCGAAGTAGCCGGGGAGACCGGCCACGCAGTGAGTATGACTGGCGCCTTGGTCGAGTTTGCCTGGGGGTGCCTCGCAAGTGGCAAGGTTGAAGAACATAATGCCATACTGGCGAAGACGATTCGGGATCATATGCAGGCTGAAGAAATAGGTTGCGTCGTTCTGGCCCAGCTGTCAATGACGGTTTTTCTCCTGTCCTACCCGGATCCGATGAAAGAATTCGGCATCCCCGTGTTCACCAGCGGACAGTGCGGCTTCGAAGCCATCCGGGAACTCCTGGTTTCAAAAAACCGTTAAAAGGCCGGCCCTTTCTTCCGCTCGTCAAAGAGAAAAGGAGATGAATATCACTCAATCGATCAAATGTAATACCCGCTTTTATCGACTTTTTCCATCCACCGGCTGTCTCGGCTACGGCTTCGAAGACTATGAAGCCGAAAATAGTCACTCTGACTTCCTGGTGATCGATGTGTACGGCTTGGGCTTCCACCCTGAAGACCCGTTCCCGGCGTTCAACTAGGATGGGCATGCCGGCGCAGAATGTCCCGCCCTGGCCCGGCTGAAGAGTTCCTAGCACGAGGATCGCATCATCAAAACGCCCCTGCTGCCAGCCCTGACCATCTCCCGGGAGATCAAACTGCCAAAGTGGGAGTTAAGATTACCAACAAAGCCAATGCGAACCGATAATCATCCTGCAGCATTTTATAAATAACAACCCGGAGATACCGAGAACTGCCTGAGGCGCCCAATCCCTATGAATAACCGGCAACGAATCATAAACACCGTATTGTGTCAGAAAGTGGACAGGCTGCCCTTTGTATTTTACTTGGGGCCGTGGAATGAGACGGTTGAAAGATGGAGGCAGGAAGGATTGGACACGCATAAAACCTGGGATGAAAGCTTTGGATTTGACGAAGGCTTTGTGCTTGTAAACATAAACCTCGGATATTCACCTTCATTTACGTACGAGGTGATCGAAGAAAAAGCCGATACGCAAATCATAAAAGATTCCTTCGGGATCATTCAGGAAGTCAGGAAAAGCGGGTCATCCATACCCAGGTATATTGAATATCCCATAAAGAATATTGCCGACTGGAGAAAGTTGAAGAAAGAGAGGCTGGATCCGGATGACCCGTGCCGGTTTCCGGATAATTGGGATGAGCTTGTCAATCAATATAATTCGGGCGACAAAATAGTTCAATTGGGCGATTATCCCTATGGACTTTTTGGGACGCTCAGGGATATGCTGGGGGTTGAGGCATTAATGGTTTCCTTCTATGACCAGCCTGAGCTCATCCGGGAAATCATGGATTATCTTACCGATTTTTGGCTGAGTATCAATGCCAAGGTGTGCCGGCAGGTAAAAGTGGATGTCATTCACATGTGGGAGGATATGTCCGGCAGGAACGGTCCTCTGATTTCTCCCAAAATGGTGAGAGAATTCATGATGCCCAATTATAAGAAAATCAAGGCCTTTGCCGACGCACAGGGCATAAAAATATTTTCACTGGACACCGATGGAGATTGTTCCAAGCTAATCCCTCTGTTTATGGAATGCGGCATCAATCTCATTTTCCCATTCGAGGTAGCCGCAGGCAGCGATATTGTGACTTACCGAAGGCAGTATCCCAATCTTGGCATCATGGGCGGTATTGATAAGCGGGAGATTGCCAAGGGCAAAGCGTGTATCGACCGAGAATTGGAAAGAATTGCTGAATTGTTCAAGCACAGCGGGTACATCCCCGCTCTGGACCATCTCATTCATCCGGAAATCTCCTGGGAAGACTTTAATTATTTCGTCTCCAGGCTTAAGCAGATGATAGGGGTCTGAAGGAATAACCCGGATAACAGAAACAAGGTGGCTGCCATGGAGCAAGTCATTAAAACATATAGGAGACCGATCATATAATAAAGCAAAACTTTGAGACCAAAAATGACAAAATAATAAGGGAAGTTGCCAGGGAGACAGGCTGTTCTTTTAAAAATTCCGATGCCCTCGCGAAGCGGCCTGGGACAACCTCGCAAGGGGAACCTTGGAGGAGCATAACGCCATCCCGGCAAAGACGATCCATGATCACATGCAGATTGAAGAAATCAGCTGCGTCGTTTTTACCCGGCTTTCCAGGACAGTTTTTCTCCTGTCCTACGCGGATCCGATGAAAGAGTTCGGAATCCCCATGTATACCAGTGGATTGTATGGCCTCGAAGCCGTCCGGGAGGCCCTGGTTTCAAAAAGATGATTCCGGGCTGGTCCTTTCTTCCGGCAATCAAAGAGAAAAGGAGATGAATATGGCTCAATCGATCAAGTGCAAAACCCGCTTTTATCGTCTTTTCCCATCCACCGGTTATCTTGGTTATGGTTTCGAGGAATATGAGGCCGAAATTGGTCGTTCTGCTTTCCTGGTGATCGACGTTTACGGCCTGGGTTTCCACCCGGATGACCCTGTTCCAGCTTACAACCAGGCTGGGCATGCCGGCGCGGAGCGTCCGGCTCTGGCGTGGTTGAAGAGTTCTGAGCATGAAGACCGCATCATCAAGACTGCCCTGCTGCCCGCCTTGACCGCCGCCCGGGAGATCAACCTGCCGGTGATCTACCTCAACAACAGTGCCCCCAAGATCGGGTTGCGTTATTCCGAGTTCGGCAAGGTGCTGAAGCGCCAGTTGAATACCGATATGGAGCACATGTTCGCCGAGGATGAGGTTGATCCCAAGGAATATCATTACGGCGATTCCGATCACGTCAAAATATCCAAGCTGCTCACACCACGCGAGAACGAATACTTCATTCGCAAACACGTCTACAGTGGCTTCGTCGGCACGCGTTTAGACCTGCTGCTACGCTACCTGGATGTCAAGAACCTGTTCGTGGTCGGTTTTTCCGCCGACGCTTGTTTGATGACGACGATCATCGACGCACTTTGGCGGAACTACAAAGCCATCCTGCTGCGCGACTGTACATTGGCGAATGACTTCCCGGAGGAGCAAGCCGAGTTGCTGGGCACACAGCGGATGGTCAAAATGATGGAAAGCCTGTACTGTGTATCCATCACCTCGCAAGAGTTCGTCGAAGCAGCCAGGCTCTTTGCGGCCGAGAAAAAATTAGCATAAGCCCGGAACAAAAATCCGTTCGTTTTTTATCAATGAGAGGCAGCATTCTATGACTATTTACCCGCCCCCACCAGTGGAGTAGAGCCAGATGTCAAAACAATCCGCTACCGAAAAATACACAGTCTTTGTTATTCCACACACGCATTGGGACCGGGAATGGTATGCCACCTTCCAGCAATTCCGCATCCGGCTGGTGCACGTCATGGATGCCCTGCTCGACCTGCTGGAACGCGATCCGTCCTACACCCATTTCAACCTTGACGCACAAACTGTCGTGCTGCAAGACTACCTCGAGATTCGTCCCGAGAAGCGTAACATCCTTCAAAAGCTTGTGCGTGAGCGCCGCTTGGGCGTCGGCCCGTGGTACGTACTGCCGGACGAGTTTCTTGTCAGCGGTGAAGCTTTGGTACGCAATTTACTCCTGGGGCATCGAATTGCGGGTGAGTTTGGTCACGTGCAGAAGGTCGGATACATTCCCGACACTTTCGGGCACATCTCTCAATTACCTCAAATTTTACAGGGATTTGGCATACCGTTTGCCATGCATTTGCGCGGCTTGGATGAGGGGAACTTGAAGTCCGAGTTGTGGTGGCAGAGCCCGGATGGAAGTAGTGTGTTACTGCGTCACCTGCCTACGAACCTGGGCTACGCCAACGCCGCATCCCTGGCAGAGGAGGTTCAGGAGGCAGCCTCCGACCTGCATGTCTTTGCCCACTATGAGACCCAGCGCGCCTCCTCTTCGGTGCTTTTGGCATTAAACGGCGTTGACCATCTGCCTGCCCGGGAGGACCTGCCTGCAATTCTGGAAGCTGCAAACAGGCTATTCGGAGATGAATATCACTTCCGCCAGGCTTCCCTGGAGGACTATTTCGAGGCTCTGGTGAAGGCGCTGGGAGACCAGCCATTGCAGACGGTTTCCGGCGAGCTGCGGGATGCCAACCGCACCCCCGGCCGGGACAACCGCCTCCTTCCGCACGTTCTTTCCTCCCGCATTTACAATAAAATGCAAAATGAGCGCACCCAGACTTTACTCGAGCGTTGGGCAGAGCCATGGTCAGCCATCACCTGGCTGGAAGGCGAAGAATACCCGGGAGTGTTCCTTTGGAAAGCCTGGGAGTGGCTGCTTAGGAACCATCCCCATGATTCGATCGGCGGCTGCAGTATTGATGCAGTCCACGCCCAGATGGAAACACGCTTTGCCTGGGCCTCCGAGATTGCCGGAGAAATCCTGGGCGAACGTTTCGAATTGCTGGCGCGAAGGGTCGACCTGTCAGGTTTGAAGGAGGATGAGGCAGCCCTGATGGTCTTTAATGGTCTGCCTTGGCCGGTGGAAACCGGCATAACGGTTGATATTGATCTATGGGATTTCTTCCTAAACCGGGTTGCCATGCAGCGCTGGACTCCACCGGCCTCGACCAATGAAGATTTACCCAGTAAGGAAGCACCCGAGCTGTTCCGCCGGCGGGTTCTCCAGCAGTGGTATGGCGACCCGCCGATCCTGCCAGATCCAAATTTCCGCGGCATGCGTATTCGCCCGATGGATGGGGGTGATCCACTCCCTGTCCAGGTTGAATCCATCAGCCGCTCACACGTGCTCCGCCCACTGGTCAGCGGACCTGCTTGCGAAAGGAGGGGAATGCGCGTGCGGGCTTCCTTCAAGGCCAACCTGCCACCTTACGGCTATCAAGTGTATGCCGTCGCTCCGACTGAGAACCCGAACAAGCCGGTGATCGTTGCCCATCCACACAACGTTCTCGAAAACGAACGCCTGCGCGTCCAGATCGCCCCAAATGGCACCTTCATACTCGAGGACAAGACAAGTGGGCAGGTTTTCTGTGACCAGGGCTATTTCGAAGATGGCGGCGACTGCGGGGATGGCTACAATTACTCCTACCCATTGGAAGACCGGGTGGAAAACACACTGGGATTGGCGCCGCACATCAGCCGCCTTGCAGATGGCCCCGCTGTGCAACGTTCCCGCATCGATTACGACTGGTCTCTACCGAAAGGCCTGGATGCCTCCGGGAGGAGGCGCAGCGAAATGCGCTCTACCTGCCCCCTTAGTGTAACCGTCTCCCTGGCCCAAGGGTCGCCCAGGCTGGATCTGCAGGTGACCTTCGACAATCACGTCTGCGATCACCGTCTGCGGATGGTCTTCCCAAGCGATGTGAGTTCATTGGTTTCGCATGCCAGTGCCCAATTCGATGTGGTCAGCCATCCGGTCAAGGTCGTGCCGGTACCAGACGAAGCCTGGGTGGAGGACGCTCCGACAACTTTTTCACAGCAGGACTGGGTTGATTTCTCCGATGAGAAACGTGGATTGTGCCTGATCGTTCAGGGCCTGCCCGAATATGAAGTCCTGGATACTGAACGCCATGAGGTCGTTATCACCCTATTACGCGCCGTCGGATACCTGGGGGCGGGGTTTGATATGCAGACCGCCAGCGTGGGAGCCGGTCCGCACATTGCCACCCCTGAGGCCCAGATCCAGCGCAAATTGACCTTTTCACTTGCCATCCTGCCGCACCATGGCAGATGGGATCAGGCGGAGGTCTGGCGGCATGCATTGGCGTTCAACAACCCGCCGCGTGCCTTCACGACCGGAATGGAGAAAAACAGGCCAGCGTATAAACCGGGGACCCAGCCTGCCAGACGCTCGTTCTTGTCGGTCACCGGCCGGAACGCTATCCTGAGCTCCGTCAAGAAAGCCGAGGCCGGCGAGGCCCTGGTGCTGCGCCTGTATAACCCCTCCGAAGATGAGACGGAAGCTTTGATACAGCTGCCCTTCGTCCCAGCGAGTGTCCAACTAACTGGGTTGGACGAGAGCCCTCGGGCTGTCCCTGACGCGCAGGTTGCGCCGATTCTCGAAGCCAGCGGACGGGTACGGGTCACTCTGATCCCTCGGAAGGTGGTTACTCTAAGAATGGAACGAAAATGAGCCGGGATTATGAAGCGCTGGTCGCTGGCCACATCTGTCTGGATATTCAACCCGACCTGAGCGGAGCTGGACGCGACCCATTCGAAGACATCTTCCTTCCTGGTCGCCTGGTGGCGGCCGGCCCGGTTAATTGTTCTTCTGGCGGTGCGGTTTCCAATATCGGGTTGGCCTTGGACCGTCTGGGAATCCCAGCCCACCTGGCCGGGAAAGTTGGTGACGACCTCTTCGGACAGGAAGTTTGCCGGATCATGGACTCCCACGGGAACGGCCTGGCGGCAGGGATGGTGGTGGAAGCTTCAACCAGAACTGCTTACACGATCATCATCAACTATCCCGGGGTCGACCGCATCTTTATTCATTATGCCGGTGCAAATGATACCTTTTCTGCTGGTGATGTACCCTATGGACTCATGGAAAAGGCACGCTTGTTTCATTTCGGGTATCCACCAGTCATGCGAGCCATGTACATCGACAGGGGGGCCCAATTGGTGGAAATTTTCCGCCGGGCTAAGCGCATTGGTGTGACCACTTCGTTGGACATGGCTTTCCCAGACCCATCGTCGGAGGCTGGCCAGGCAGATTGGCGTATGATTCTGGAGGATACCCTGCCTTATGTGGATATCTTCGTGCCAAGCGTGGAAGAAATCCTGTTCATGTTGCGCCCAGCGACGTATTCGGAGATCTGCCGGCGTGCGAATGGTTCAGATCTCCTGGCTCAAGTCACTCCCGGGTTGCTCTCGGATCTGGGCCGGCAATTGATCGCCATGGGGGTAAGTGTAGTCGGCCTAAAGCTGGGCAGCCACGGCATGTACCTGCGTACGGGTAGTCCGAAAGCCATTGAATCCATTGGGCGGGCGCACCCTTCAAATCACAAGGCCTGGGCTGGGGTGGAACTATGGGCTCCTTGTTTTAAGGTCGAAGTAGCCGGCACGACCGGTTCGGGCGACGCCACCATCGCAGGTTTTCTGGCCGGGCTGCTGCGCGATCTGCCGGTCGAGCAGTCACTAACCATGGCTGTGGCGGTTGGTGCATGCAATGTGGAAGCGGCCGATGCCTTCAGCGGAATTCGCACCTGGGAGGAGACCTCCCGGCGACTGACAAGCGGTTGGGAGCGCCAGCCTCTGGTGCTGGACGCCCCAGGCTGGGAGTACGACCGCTCCTGCGGTTTGTGGAGAGGTCCATGTATTTAATGGATATTGTTCTAGAAAAGGCTGGAAATGAATACCATCGGTTACCGTTAGATGGAATTTTAAATAAATGAGGATAAGCCATGCATATTCCTTTCGATGGACTCGGCATGAACTTGGGGAACCTTCCCCTTTTGTCTACGGCGGAAACACGCTCCATCAGCGCTGAAAACTTTCGCGGCGAAAAAGGGCAGGGCGGCAAGGCAACCACCGGAGGGGGAGAGGTCGCAGCCCGCGAGCTGGGCCAGGGCTGGAAGATCTCCCCCTGCATCAACATCCCGCCACGGCAGACAGTCACCCTGGCCGATATCCAGGGGTCGGGAGCCGTTCAGCACATTTGGATGACCATGCACCCTTCGCTCTGGCGGAGGCTCGTACTGCGTTTCTACTGGGATGACGAGCGCAGCCCATCGGTGGAAGTTCCTGTGGGAGACTTCTTTTGTAGTGGCTGGGGGGTGCGCTGCAATATTGCCTCCCTGCCGGTGGCAGTTAACCCGGCAGGCGGTTTCAACTGCTATTGGGAAATGCCATTTCGCCGGCGGGCGCGCATTACCATTGAAAACCTTTCGCCTGACGAGGCCCACGATTTCTTCTACCAGGTTGACTACACCCTGACCTCGGTCATGACCGACCGAGCTTATTTTCACGCCCAATGGCGTCGCAGCAATCCAGTTAAGCCCAAGGAAGTCCACACCCTGTTGGACGAGGTGCGCGGCCAGGGTCACTATATTGGCACCTACCTGGCCTGGGGCAGCCACAACAATGACTGGTGGGGTGAAGGCGAAATCAAATTCTACCTGGACGGCGATACCGAATGGCCGACCATTTGCGGCACTGGCACGGAGGATTACTTCGGAGGGGCCTGGAACTTCGAGCATCCCAAAGGACAATACGGGATCTACTCCACGCCATTCCTCGGCCTGGTGCAGGTGATCCAGCCGGATGGCCTGTACCAATCGCAGCAGCGGTTCGGGATGTATCGCTGGCACATCATGGATCCAATCCGCTTTCAGCAGGATTTACGGGTGACCATACAAGACCTGGGCTACCGGTCTCCACTCGAAGGAAAAGGACGGTTCTACCCACGCCAGGACGACATCGCCTCCACTTCCTTCTGGTATCAGACCGAGCCTCACAATCCCTTTCATCTACCACTGCAGCTGGACGAATTGGAGGTGGTCTGATCCATGCCGGATCTCCTTCTCGAACATCCTGCCCCTGATTTTAATGAACTCGTGCGCATTCTGAAAGGAGAGAAACCTCCGTCGCGCGTTCCCCTCGTGGAAGTGGGCATTGACCCCGAAATACTTCAGACCATTCAGGAGACATACCTTGGGGAAACATGGGCGCTTCCTCACGGTGTGCACGTGCTGGAAAAACCTGTCGAGACTTACTACCGTCAACTCGTCAAACTGTACTGTCGTTTAGGCTACGACTTCGTACCCATCTGGCCATTCTGGCTAAACAACCCGGTTGGGAAGGTTCGCCGGACCGGGAACACCGCCGACCCGTCCGGCGGGACACGCGATTGGGTAGATGAGTCCGGGGGACTGATCGAGTCGTGGGCGGATTATGAGTTTTTTCCTTGGGAAAAAATCCAGGCTGCCCCGGAAACCTTTGAGATGGTCGACCGTTACCTCCCTGATGGGATGAAGATGACCGTTATTTCCAGCCTGTTTGAGAACATCTTCGAAACCCTGCTCGGCAACGAAGGCCTTTTCTTTCTTCTTAAGGATGACCCGCAATTGGTACAGGCTGTCTTCGATAGCTGGGGGCAGGTGGTTCTGGATTTTTACACATCCGTTATCGGGCTTGAATCAGTCGAGGGTATTTTCCATGTGGACGACATGGGTTTTAATACTGGGACCCTGATCGCTCCCACTGACTTGCGCCGGCTGGTTTTCCCTTGGCTGGCAAAGTACGCCTCCCTGGCTCATGCACATCACAAACCCTTCTTCCTGCACAGCTGCGGTAACCTTTATAAAAAGTCACCCTCGGTGATGGACGATCTCATCAATTTGGTTGGGATTGACGGATTCCATTCCTTTCAGGATGTCATCCTGCCTGTGGCGGAAGTCAAGGCCCAATTTGGTAACCGGGTGGCCTTACTTGGTGGCGTGGATATGGACAAACTTTCCAGTCTGCCCGAGAATGAACTCCACCTCTATTTACGCAGCATTCTGGAAACCTGCATGCCAGGCGGTCGTTTCGCATTTGGTTCCGGCAATACCATTGCCAATTACGTACCCCTTCAGAACTACGCCATCCTTCTCGAAGAAGCGCGCCGATGGAAAAGGTAATAATCTAAATATGCATCAAAAAGACAGGTCCATCTTGCGGCGCCTCGCCGACCAACAGGCCGCGATTGCCTCTTTACCGATCCATAAAGAAAAGATTGCAGAATGGAAACGGCTGAATGGCAATGCTTTGGGCAGACCGCTTATGTGGATTAACGAAATTCCCTGGCATGAGATGGATGTGGATGGAGAATTGGAGTTGCAAACCAGCGATCCCTTCTGCCAGCAGGTGGAGCGAACCCTCCGGCAGACACTCTATCAATGGCGCCATATGCCGGCCGACATGGTCGTCGAAGCGAAATTCTACTCGCCGCTCGTTATAAACGACTCAGACTTTGGCATCCGTGAAGATAGCGACATACGTATCACAGACCAAAGTAGCGATATCATTTCCAGGGATTTTCGTCCTCAGATTGATAGTGAGAGGGATCTGGAGAAAATCAAATTACCAGTTGTATCTCATGATGAGGCAGCAACTGAACGAAATTTCCAATTCCTTGTGGATGCCTTTGGAGACATACTACCCATTGAGAAGGTTGGAATCGTTCATTCCTGGTTTGCCCCTTGGGATGAGTTGATTCAATGGTGGGGCGTGCAAAAGGCACTGCTTGACATTGCGTTACGCCCAACACTTGTCCATCTGGCCATGGATCGTCTGGTCAATGGATATTTAAGTCGTTTAAAACAATGGGAGGAATTGAACCTATTATCATTGACAGATGGCAATTACCGGGTTGGATCTGGTGGGCTTGGATATACTGATGAACTACCCCAACCGGATTTCGACCCCAAACGGGTCCGGGCATGCGATCAATGGGGAAGCGGCGCCGCTCAAATATTCTCAGGTGTCTCCCCCAAAATGCATGCAGAGTTTGACTTACAATATGAGAACCGCTGGTTGGAGCGTTTTGGATTGAATTACTATGGATGCTGCGATGCACTGCATAATAAGATTGACATTTTAAAAACAATCCCCAACCTGCGAAAAATATCCGTGAGCCCTTGGGCTCAAGTTGAGAAAATCGTTGAGAATTCAAATGGTATGTATGTTCTGTCGTATAAACCCAACCCGGCAATTTTCGCTGTAGATCACTGGCACCCGGACGAATCCCAAAATAATCTACGGGAGGTGCTGGAAAAGGCCAAAGGTTGTGTGGTTGAAATAATCATGAAGGACATCAGCACGCTGCGATATGAACCGCAACGCCTGTGGGATTGGTCCAGGAGAACGATGGATCTGGTGTTATCTTGGAGGTGAGCGCCTCAAAGATTTTTGGAATGAGATATATTTTATTGTTTATAGGTAAAAGGAGTTTGTCATGGAGTGTAAATTGAATCACGTTTATGTACCATCTTCCGAGATCACATCCGAAAATCTCTACCGTTCCCGCCGCGATTTTTTGAAGGCTGCCGGGATCCTCAGCGCTTCGGCTCTTCTTTCCGCCTGTGGGATTGCATCAAATCGAAAATCCACCACCTCGAGTGCGCAAACCCCCTTACCGGGCTGGAACGCTCTCACGCCCACGCCCGGTCCCCCCGTCCCGGATAATGCCCGAGGACAGATAACTGACGAATTGGGAGACAAACTAAATGCATTGCAGGATATTACCAGTTATAACAATTACTATGAATTCTCCGAAGACAAGCAATCCCCGGCTTACATAGCCAGAAATTTCAATACTTCGTCGTGGACGGTGCATGTCGTAGGACTTGTGCATAAACCTAAAACTTACACCATTGAAGACTTGCACAAGTTTCAGCAAAAAGAACGCATTTACCGCCTGCGCTGCGTGGAGGCCTGGAGCATGGTCATCCCGTGGACTGGCTTTGAGCTGCGCGACCTTCTGAACGAAGTTAAACCGATGGCTAGCGCAAAATACATGGCCTTCACTACGCTCATGGACCTCGACCACATGCCCATGGAGAACTTTCGAGTTTATCCTTGGCCCTATACTGAAGGCCTGCGCCTGGACGAGGCCATGCATAGGCTCACCATCCTGGTCACCGGCATGTACGGGCATGTTCTGCCCAAAGTGGATGGCGCCCCGCTTCGCCTGGTAGTGCCCTGGAAATATGGTTTCAAGAGCATCAAGGCCATCGTCAAAATTGAACTTACTGACAAACAACCGGCTACTTTTTGGAATACCATTAATTCCAATGAATATGGCTTCTACTCCAACGTCAACCCGAATGTTGACCATCCGCGTTGGTCGCAGGCCACCGAAAGGCGCATCGGTGAACTCAATCGCCGTCCCACCCTGATGTTCAACGGATATTACGATGAGGTGGCCTCCCTTTACTCGGGTATGGATCTTAAAACAAATTATTAATACAAACAGAGCGTATTTTCCCCCTGGCTGCATATTCCCGCGAGGAGATGGCAGCCCACAGCACTTCTTGGAGAGACTGGCTGTAGCCCGGAAAATGAATAAATTGGTTTCGGAAACAATCCATGAAACGCAATAATAAATTGGAATATACGCTGGGAATCGACTTGGGGACCTCGGGGATCAAAGCCGGCCTGCTCAATCTGTCCACATTACAGTTCGAGTTCGTTTCGATGAGGGAATATGATGATTCCCCGGAACAGAACCCTGAAATCCTTTGGGATCAGACCATCGAGGCGGTCAAAGAATCGGTGACCTCGCTAGGCAGGAGTGGGCAGGTCAGGGCAATCGGGCTTTCAGGCCAGATGCACGGCGCTGTACTGTACGATGTTGACGGGCAATTGATCAGCCCTCTCATCAACTGGAAAGACCAAAAGTGGAGCACCCAGACGATCATCGAAAAAATGAAGCTTGTCATGGGGGATCGAACGTATGGCGAATTGGGAACGGATATTTCCAGCGGATACAGCGGAGCGGTTCTTTTCGGTATTAAGGGAAACGATCCAGATCTGTTCCAACGGATCGCCCATTTTGTCCTGCCTGCGGATTTCTTGCGAGGAAAATTGCTGGGAAGAAATTGCTATGCCACCGACCCGACGAATGCCTTCGGGACCGGCCTGTTCAACACGAGGGCAAACATCTGGCACACAGAACTGATTCGGAAATTTCAACTCCCTTTAAATATATTCCCTGAGGTCCACCCGCCCTCCCAAAAAGCCGGGATTATATCGGACCAGGTCGCCGATCTGGTCGGTTTGGATGGAGAAATTCCGATCATTTTTGGCGGCGGCGATAATCAAATGAGCATGTTGGGAAACGGACTGGCTACGCCAGATTCACTCATCCTGATCAACATCGGAACCGCTGCTCAAATTTCCAGAGTGATTGCTGAATTCGAACGATATCCCGGGACAGATACGCGCCCCTTCTTCAACAAAGCCTTTGCCATTGTAGGGACTAGCCTGGGTGGAGGAGGCAGCTACCAGTGGTTTCGGGAGCAGATCAAACAAGCCGAGGGGGTGAACATCAATTATCATGAATTGGATATGCTGGCTGAAGGAGTGCCTCCTGGGGCGGACGGCCTGATCTTCTGTACAGTATCAACCAGGCAAATCCCGGAGCGTCAGAGAGGCTTTTTTGGGAACCATGGCAAGCAGAGCAGTGTCGCCCATCGTGCGCGGGCGGTCATGGAGGGGGTTCTCATGGATTTATACGAAGGATATGAGATTCTACAAAAAGATGACCGATCCCGATTTATGATCGGTGCCGGGAAGGGCTTGCAAAAAAGCCGCCTTTGGGCCCATATAGCAGCGGACCTTTTTGGAAAGTCCGTGAAAATCACGAATTTCGAGAATGCCGTTTACGGAGCGGCGCTCGTGGCGGCCTATGGCCTTGGTACTATTGAGAATCTGGAGGAACCGGTCCGAGCAATTGAGTTTGTCGCGGAACCGGCTCCCGATGTGGAACACGCGAAATTCTATAAGGATGAATTTGTCCCTTATTGGCGCGCTTTGGTGGGCGCCGCGTGAAAGTCGAAACTTTCCTGGAGGAGAAGATTATGGACCTGGGTTTGAATGGCAAGAAAGCGCTTGTGACCGGGGGTGAACGGGGGATTGGTAGGAGTGTTTGCCTTGCCTTGGCGCGTGAGGGCGTGGACATCGCATATTGCGATGTGAAAATCGAGAGTGGAAAAGGATCGACTCAGCAAGATGTCAGGGAGTTGGGACGCAAGGCCTTCGTTATGGAAGTGGATGTGTCCATTGAAGATCAAGTTGTGCAATTCGTACGGGCAGCCATCCATGAAATGGGCAGTCTGGATATCTTCGTGAACAACGCCGGGATCATCGAGTGGGAACCGGTCACCAAGATCACCCTGGAATGCTGGAACCGGATCCTGGCGGTCAATTTGACTGGTGCCATGCTGTCTGCGCGCGAAGTGGCCAGGCATATGGTCGAACGAAAAAAAGGGGTGATGCTGTTCACGTCTTCGACGATCCAGTTCAACCCTGCTTACAAGGAGGCCGCCTACCGGGTCAGCAAGACCGGGGTGCAGGTGTTTGCTGAGACGGCCGCCATCGAGCTGGCTCCGTATGGCATCCGGGTCAACACCGTTTCCCCCGGTTTGATCAATTCGCCGAACTGGGCCAAGGGGGTTTTGCAGAAGGCAGTAAATGATCCCATAACCGGGGAGGGATTCATGGGCAATATCCCCCTGGGCCGGCTTGGGCTGCCGGAGGATGTAGGGGCAGCCTATGCTTTTCTTGCTTCCGATCTGGCCTCTTTTGCGACCGGAACCAATATCGTATTTGACGGTGGGTTTACCTTGCGGCCGCTGGTTTTGATTTCTCAAGACGAGATCAGGAATATGAATCTCTAATCAGGATGCAAAAATGCCATTGACCTTTGATCCTCCACTTGAAGATCTAAAGACCAATCAGGAATGCAACCCGCGCCCCAACAATTTCGACGAAATCCGGGAAAAAGTCTGGCAGAAATGCGCTCGACCGAACCTGACATGGAACTGATCCCGGTAAAATACCAGGTGTCAAGTGCTGAATGTTTTCATCTGTGTTTCACCGGGGTAAGTGGAGCGCGTGTGCATGCCAAATTATTGCGTCCCGAACATTCCTCCACGCCTCACCCTGCCGTTTGGATGTTCCACGGTTACTCGATCGATTCCGGCGATTGGTCAGACAAGCTGAGTATGTCGAGCGGGGGATTGTAGGAGCCTCAATTGCAGCTCACAAAAGGCTTAAGTTGCTGTTGGTTGCATAAACCGGTGATAGGACTACAAATCACGATACTATTGACATAGTTCTGTAAGGCTATGGATGGCAAGGAAAAGATGAATGAGATAAACGCTACGACTATCGCAGTTTTACCGATTGGAGAATTTGACAACGATCTTGTCAAAAACGAGTTCGATGCGATCATCAAGACCATCGATCAATCGAGAACGAATCTGATGGTTGCCAAGCCCGAATCAAAAGGGGAAAGCGCCCGGCGATCCGTTCAGGTATTGATGGAAAAGAATCCTGATCTCTTTCTAATCATTGTACTGCGCGGGCTCAGTGCAGAAACAATCGAAGCGGCAGCGCTGGTGAGTCTTGTGCCATGTTTGGTTCTGCCGGTCCAAGGAAGATATGCCCTTCCCAGCAGCGCCCTGGCTGTCGGTGCCATTCGAGAGACGAAGATTCCGATTGAATTGGTCTATGGTTCCCCGGATGATCCTGAATTCATCCAGAGGCTCAACCAAGTTGTAAGAGCGGCGAAGGCCTATTCGAAGATAAGGAAAAGTCGCATCGGTGTTATTGGAGGTCTTTTTCCAAATCTGGTTTCCTGCCGCTATGATCCCCAGATTGTCAGTTCCCGATTGGGGGTCAGCCTGCTTCCGCTCCCTTTTGAGACCATTCGTGCTTCAATGCAAACTTCAGCCGGACAGACCCCAGCGCTCGAACAGTTCCATAAGGAGATCGCCAGTTCATACAAGGTTGACGCGGCGGATGGGAATGCCCTGGATGCGGGCAGTAGACTGCATTTGGCATTGAAGAAGCTGGCTCTGGAACAAAAGATAGATGGATTTGTCACAGAATGTTGGTCAGGATTCCCCAGGGAACTCGGGTTGAACCCCTGCCTGGGTTTTATCGAGGATGCCTATGCACTCGCATGTGAAGGCGACATGCTGCTATGCATATCGCTCTTAATTGTACGTTACCTGAACAGCATCAGCGCCTTTGTCGGCGATCTCTATGATTTGGAACGGGATGGAATCCTGACCCTGACCCACTGTGGTGCACCTGCATCGCTTGCTTCCAACAAAAGCGAGGTGGTTTTGGCAAAATCACAGCTTGCCCTGGAGCGGGGATTTGAAACCATAACCTGCCGTCCCAGGTTGGATCGAGGCCCCGTAACCGTCTTCCGGTATTATGGACCGGAGTGCGACAGGTTGCACCTGGCTCCAGGGGAGCTGATAAGTTGCGAACAAACTCCGAACGTGACGGTCAAGGTGAGGCTCAATGCCAATCGCTGGGACTTCCTGGGTCAATGTTTAGGAAATCACTACCTGGTCGTGGCTGGCGACATCCGCAGTGAATTGAAGTTGTTCTGCAAATGGTCGGGAATTACCATATTTGAAACATAAACTGAGGCGCATATCCGATTGAGGTTGGAGAGTTGCGCCATAAAAATGGATATTGTGTCATAGGAGAAAAGAATGACTCATTTGGCCGCGTTTCCAAAATGCTTCCTGGACGACATCATCGTCCATAAGTCCATGACGCTTTTCGATTGGATCGAGAAGGCTGGACAGCTCGGAGTGGACGGCCTGGAAATGCACAACCTCTTCTTCGAAGGTGCGGATGAGAAATACCTGGAGGATGTGAGAAAGAAATGTGCCGAATTCGGATTAAGCATGCCGATGATGTGCTTCTCTCCAGATTTCACCCACCCTGATCTGAAGAAGCGCATTGAAGAGCTCGAGAAGCAGAAGAAGGCGATTGACCTGACTGTTAAACTCGGAGGTAAGTTTTGCCGGACGCTTTCCGGTCAGAATCGACCCGGCTTGGACCGAAAAAAAGCTGTCGGTTGGTGCGTGGAAATGATCCGGGAAGCTGTGGCTTACGCTGAAAATCGGGGCATCATCATTAATATCGAAAATCACTACAAGGACGGTTATTGGGAATATCCTGAATTTGCTCTCACCACCGATGTCTTCCTGGAAATCGTCGGGCAAATTGAATCCCCCTTCTTCGGGATCAACTTCGATCCATCCAATACAATCGTGGCCGGGGAAGACCCACTCGCGCTGCTTCAGAAGATCAAAAACCAGGTCGTCAGCATGCATGCCAGCGACCGCTATTTCAAGGGCGGGAGCCTCGCGGACCTGCGAAAAATCGAATTGGATCCTTTATATGGCTATGCCAAAACAATCCAACATGGCGTGATTGGAAAAGGCTTGAACGACTACGATGCCATCTTCCGGATCCTCAAGGAGGCAGGCTTCGACGGGTGGATTTCTATCGAGGATGGAATGAACGGGATGGACGAATTGCACCAATCAGCCGAATTCCTGAGAGGAAAGATAAATCAGTACTTTGGTAATTGATCATCCTTTGCCGTCTCTTGCCTGCCTGAGGCGGCCGCAAGCCGCCCTCAGCCACATCGGCGGCATTGTGCCGCCGATGTGGGGGTCCCTTGACCTTTTTTGCGCATGAATATTGGTGGGCGCAACCCTAAAGGGTGCTTCGCGAAGGGACTCGAAATATCCCCAAATGGGGGGCCCTGACCTTTTTATAGAAAAGTGGGCGCAAAGGGACTCGAAATATCCCCAAATGGGGCCCCTGACCTTTTTATAGAAAAGTGGGCGCAAAGGGACTCGAAAAATCTCCCCTTATGGGGACCCCGGACCTTTTAGACATGCAAATCAAGAATGGGCGCAAAGGGACTCGAACCCCTGACCTTCTCTGTGTAAGAGAGAATCACAAGTTGTCCACTATGTCCACCCCCTACAGGTGGTGGTATCATGTCCATCCTATCGCCGCCTGTGGTGGTACACATGTCCTTTATGTCCACTTTTTCCATGCCGTGTTACCGGCGTTGCAGCCGGTTGCAGCAGGTATGAAGCAAGGATGGCAAGTCTAGGTCCAATTCCGAGTTGGTAAGGTGTGAGTAGAATCTTGGGGGCTGTAAAGCATATCATTCTCCCATGGAAAGAATAAGATGTCCCCAGGATTTATATTCGGGGCGTGCCATGCCGGAACAACCACTAAATTCGGAACCTCATCAACAAATTGCCAAAGTGTCAAGACGCTTTTTCAGGAAGTTTCGCTCCGCAAGAAGCACAAAAGTGGGCCTCAGTCGGGTTTGGGTTACCGCACTGGATGCAGAAATTTCCTATGGGTGTCGTAGGTTGGATTGGAGCTGAAGGCGAAACCTGGGTAGGTGCTATCGGCGAGTCACTGGGCTTGCTGACTTCCGACTTAAATCCTTCGGCAGCTTCCTTTGTTCCCTTGCGGAACTCACTGATTGATTTGCCAAGACTGTGCCCTATCTCTGGCAGCCGGCTCGCTCCAAAGATGAGGAATGCAACTATGACGATGATTACAATATGAATCGGTTGAATTCCGTACATATCAAACTCCTTTTTAAAATCAAGTTATCAGAAATGTGTTGTTCCTTTTAGCTATTAATTCCTTGCATGGCATTGGCAGTTTTCAAACGGTTAGCTTCGATCCTGCCAGCCACCAGGATACTGCTTTCGTAGAGTAGCAGCAGGGGGATCATCACGACCATGGGAGCAATGATCGGGTCGGTGACGGGTGTGACGATCTCGGCAAAGGTGAACAGGGTAAAGTAAGCAATGCGACGCTGTTTTTTGAGTATGCTGGCAGACAGGATGCGCAGCTGGACAAGAATCGTGATGACCACTGGAAGCTGGAAAGCCGCACCACAGGCGATCAGAAAGAACGTAACAAATGAAATGTATTCATCGGCAGCCGGCAAAAAATCCACTTCGGGCGGAAAGAGCATGATCATCACCCGTATCATCTCACCCAGCAGGTAGTATCCAAAAAGGACGCCGAGAATAAACAAGCAGGTTGAAACGAGCAAGCCGGGCAATAAAGCTTTGCGTTCCCGATCCAACAATCCTGGAACAATAAAGCGATACAGTTCAAAACCCCAGATCGGGAAGGCTGCGGCAATACCTATATATAAGGCGATGCGGAACTTGATCATGAAGCCATCCATCAAGCCGAAGGCTTTTAACCGCATGCCCCCGGCCGGGATTAGTAGCCCCTTCAGGATGGTATCCGAAAACACAAGTGCAACTGCCGTGATGATCAGGATCGCCAGCAGCGAGATCAGGACACGCTTGCGCAATTCGTCCAGGTGATCCCAAAAGGACATTTCTTTTTCAGGCATGGCACCCATCTATTTCGATTTGATTTGTCTCGTCCGGTTGGCTTAGCCCGGAAGGGGCATGTTCTTTTCGGGTAGTTTCGTCCCGCATTGACCGCAAAAATGCACCACGGGCATGTTTGGTGCACCACAATGGATGCAGAAATTTCCAACAGCCATTGAAGCCGAAGGAGGAGTCTCAAATGATGCTGAATCAACGGGAGTTGGCAGACTTGTCCTTATTGCAGATATGATGTTCCCTTCTTGCTTATCCACATGCTGATTACCCCCCAATCGGAAGGAATTGGTCATTTCATTTGTCCCATTGCGGAATTCGTTGACTGCGTTGCCAATGCTCCGTCCCATCTCTGGCAATCGTTTGGGTCCAAAAATCAACAACGCCACAACCACAATGATCACAATATGGATAGGTTGGATTCCTAAAGGCATATGCGTTTCCTTTCCAATGGTAAATTAAAATCTAACTTACGGAGAACTCAATCTGGATAATATGATGATGCTATTAGGCGCCAGAGTAACCATATCTTCAAGGTTCTGGTCGCTCAAATGATCGTATGTCTTCCAGGGTAGATGGAGGGACTGATTTGTTTGCGTATGGTTGATCAGAAAATAGATCTCCTGACCATCGTGTTGTACCCGGGTGCGAAGTTCGATGCCGGGAGGTGTCTCAATATCGTGTAGATAGGTGTTCTTTAAAATATGATTGATCAGAATTTGCTGGCAGGATTTGTTGAGCCAGGTGCCAATATAGTAAACCAGGCTGCTCCTTTCTGCGCGGACAGTGATAGCGGGCTGTTCGTCCAGCCATCCATTGGATGCCTGATAACTGGCAATCACAGCAGTTGCACCTACATCAAGAATTTTCAATCGTTCTGCCCAAATCTTGGCTGAGCCGTTGAATATCGTTCCCTTTACAGGAACATTCTCATCGAGTGCATAATAATCCTCTACTTCCACTCCAGCTAATTCAGATAGCGAACCTGGTTGACGGGAGGGCAGAAGCGCGTTGTGGCGGTCTTTCATCCCACAGCGTGCTGTAAGAACAAGATGCCCGCCCAAGCGGATGAATTCTTTCAGGTTTTGGACACGTTTCTCATCCAACAAAATCTGCGCTGGGGCAAAGACGAGCCGGTAACCAGTCAGGGGTTCATCAGCAGAAATTACATCGAGGGGAATGCCATGGGCCGCCAATGGGCGGGCAAAATGGTTGAAAAATGTAACGTAATCAAATTCCTTATGGTGGCGCTGGAAATCGATGGACCAGCGACTTTCGTAGTCGTTCAGCAGGGCAATCTTCGTCTTGATGGTGGAACCGACTATAAGATCTGAGACTTTGGCGAATTCCTGTCCGATCATCTTGACCTCAGCGTAAAACGGACGCGGCTTCCCGGCTTGATCTACCAGCGTGCCGTGATACTGTTCCTGTCCTCCGAGGGCAGAACGCCATTGCCAGTATAGGATTGCGTCCGCGCCATGAGCTACTGCCTGCCAGGCCATTACTCTGGCTTCCCCTTTGTTCAGGGAGTTGTTCACTCCTGACCAGTTCACAGTTCCCGGTTGGGTTTCCATCACCCAGAAGTTTTTCCGTTTAAGTCCGCGCATTAGGTCATGGACAATGCCAAGGCTTAGATATTCGTGGTGACCATTTCCAATGTAGGAATCCCAAGAGGCCATATCCAGGTCAGCGGAAAGGGCATAATGGTCAAAGCCGCCATTCCAGCCCATGAAATTGTGTGTGATCCAGACGTCCGGTCGGATGTGCTTGAGAAGGATATCGACCTGCACTTTCTGGAATTCACGGTTGGTTTTGGTGATAAATCTTTTCCATTCCAGCATGAGACCAGGGTTGTGCCCACCAATGGGGATTGGAATTTGTTCCCAAGCGGAATAGGTCTGACTCCAATATGCCGTGGACCAGTGCTGATTAAGTGATTCAAGCGATTTGTACCGTTCCTTTAGATAACTTTGGAACAGTCCATGACAACGTTCACATGTGCACACCCGTCCAAGCTCGTTATCTATTTGCCAGCCGATGACATTGGGGTTTTCCCCAAAGTGCTGGGCCATGGTGCGCACGATGCGGCGGGAAGCTGTCAGCATAACGGGTGAGGTTGGGCAGTAATGAGCGCGATTTCCATGCTGGGCATGCCGCCCATTCTCATCCAGCGCGAGAATATCAGGATTGGCGTGGGTCAGCCAGGCGGGTGGTGCAGCCGTTGGGGTCCCCAGCACTGAGACAATCCCAGCCTCGGCAAACTTGTCGATTGCCCGGTCCAGCCAGGCAAAGTTAAACTTCCCGGCGGAGGGTTCTAAAGTTGACCAGGCAAATTCCGCCATGCGAACAACTGTCAAACCAGCTTCTTGCATCAGGCGAATATCTTCCGCCCATTGTTTTTCTGGCCAGTGCTCTGGATAATAGGCTGCACCTAAATGGAGTTTTTGCTGGATAGGGGCAAGGTTCATGACTCCACCTTCAATATTGGCGCTGCTGAGTAGAGCAAGATTGAGTTGATACTAGCATTCCTTTTTCAAGTTTCAACCTGATTTCAGGGGTAGGATTTTTTACAATAAATGGGTTGGATAAGCAGCTCATCGTAACAGTCTGGAGAAGAACAATGCCTAATTAGGTTTTTTGGGTACATTAAATACATCGGATCGTTCCGTCCATATACCCAACCAATATCGTCTCTCTCATCCCAAAACCATGGGGGGCAAAAACTGTTGCAACATCCTTTCCGGTCAACCTTCCATCCTGCCATGCCTTCCAAGTTTTCCCGCTATCCTGGGAGATAAATAGAGCGCCTCCTTGTAATGCTAACAAGTCAGGTATCTTGGAATAATTCGGCCCAACGAGTACACCGTTGATCGGTCCGGATAATTCTGACTTAGCCAAACGCACCCATGTTTGTCCCCCATTCATGGAACGCAACAGTCCACGTTTTTCGGTTCCAGCGAATATGGTGGCATCCTGCGCGAAATTAGGCGAGAGCGCCAGACTGAGTATCGTGGTGAAACCGACCGGCAATTCCACCTCTCGCCAAGCTCGCCCGCCGTTCGTGCTGCGAAAGATACCACTTTGTGTACCAGCAAAGAGCATTTCGTCGCTGGCAAAGTTGGGCGAAACAGCCATGCAAAGGATCCTTAAATCCATCAAACCAAAATTCCAGGCCGACCATTGCCTGCCACCATCTGAGGAGCGAAAAACGCCATCTTCCAGACTGCCTGCGAAAAGTGTTCCATCCTTGAGATAATCTGGGGAGATTGCTAGGGCGGATATAGTCGGCGCAGGAGAATACTGCAAAACACTCCTCCAATTCAATCCGGCATCTGGAGAGTGTACTACTCCGCCGTTTACACCGACAAACACGCTGGGATCTTCCTTGAAATCTGGGGATACCACGACTGCTAAAGCGGACATTCCTTCCTGCAAGTTGAAGGAAGAGAAAGCCGAATGCCAATTTGCCCCTCCATCCATGGAACGATAGAGTCCTGATAAACAGGCTGCATAATAACCTATCACTTTGCCATTTAGCCTCCTTGCCGCGGCGAATTGGTAGACAAAATCCTTACTGGACCTAATTTTTGGTTTAATCAATTTTTCCATAGTTTTATGGCGCATCGTAGTTGGATTTTGGGTTTTTTAGATGGACGAGAACATCAATGGTCAAGGCGAGTGCAGCGCCATGGATGGCGCTGAATGTTGCAGCTTTGACCACAGAAGCGGCATCATAGATCCCAGATTGAGCCATATCCACCAACTCTCCGCGGAGTACATCAAACCCAAATCCCGATCCGGCCAACTCAATTTGCCCGAGTACTTTATCCGGGTTGAAGCCGGCGTTTTCGATCAAGCTCCTTAGTGGAGCCTCTGTGGCTTTCAGTAATACAGCGTAAGCAGCGCGTTCATCAGGGTCTTTTGCACCAAGTTTTAATTTCTTCAGGGCCGGCTGGCAGGCAAGGAGGGCTATCCCCCCACCAGGCAACACTCCTTCACGAAGGGCACCACGCATTGCCTCGGCAGTTCTCTCTGCAAGTGCTTTACGTGCCTCGATGGCGATAGGAGAATTCCCACCAACCCAAAGAACAGCAGTGCCACCCATTAAAATGCCAAGCCTTTCCTGCTGACGCTTGTGCTCCTCAGGTTCAGTGATTTTCCTCAAGGAAGTCTTAATTTGAGAAATGTGTTCACGCAAGCGGCGGGGATCTCCTTTGCCTCCTGAGATTCCAAAGCCATCACGGGTGGCCCAGGCACGCCGGGCTTGCCCAAGGTCCTTCAACCGTACCGAATTCAATGTATCGCCAGCTGCCTTGTAGAAGGCGCACCCACCGGTCAGCAGAGCCAAATCTTCCAATATTTTTGATCTATTAGTATCATCTCGGGCAGGTGCTTTAATGGCGACCGCCCGGATCTTTTCACAATTGGTTTTATTCAGAAGTACTGATAGCGCCCGATCGGAGAATGCACCAGCAATGATCGCCAGACTTTTAATATCTGCACTGATCGCCATATCAAGTATGGGAAGCAAGCTCTGGGGATCATCGATCTCCAGATCACCAATCAGGAGGGCCACGTTTTCGACTTCCACTTTTCCTGATAGAGGGTCACTGATGAATTCACGCGAGAAAAAACCTCCCTCCCAGTACATCCCTTCGATATATTCACGCTCCAGCTCCCGGCTACGTCCTGGACGGACATCCAGTCGACCATACGCACCGATGATATCAAAAATCTCGCCGAGCATCTTTGCCAGCGGAGGATCATAGCAAATCGTTTCAGCCAGCCCTGCATATTGTTCCTTGCCATGCAGGTAAGTTACCATGCCCTCCAGCTTGTTCAGAATGACCTCGGCAGCCGATTCGAGGAAAAGCCGCAAGCGCATGGCGTTTCCCCCCGATGTGATATACCGCACGCCCTCATCGAAAATTGTTTGAAACAAGACCGCAGCCGTCGCAGTGCCATCGCCGACCGTCTCATGCATCTTCCATAAGACCTGACGAAGGTACATTGCCCCCATATCCTCGTCACGGTTGATCAGTTGGATGATACGCCTTGCGATGAGACCGCCATCATCAAGTAGTTCGGCTCTTTCCGAACCCCAAGTCTTATCATTCACCACAAATCGTGGCAATGGACCCAGAGTTGGGCGTATGGCATTGACAAGGGCATTGATCCCACCCTGAACACTTGTATATACTTTGGGTTGAAAAACCAATCCTGGTTTTTGATTTCTCTTTGGTGGATTCGGCATCATTATCTTTATCACCTAAATGGATATGCAAGTATAGCCCGAAGACATTGATTTACACTCTTTTTTCGACTTTCGAGAATCAAGCTGATACGGTTGCATCATGTCTGTCATACAAGCTGGAAATTCAACAGTTTGCCATCGGGATTGTTTTTCCCTTTAATAAAAGCAGAATTATAGGTCATTTCCTGTGGTTAGGCGAATTACATTCCAGGAGGCTCGCGGCAGGGTAGCATACAAGATGGCGTTTTCCAAACGCGCATCTCCGTTCCTGCGAGGAACGACCCGGTTGGGATGATCAGGAGTGTTACATGCTTTAAGGTCGGGGTCCGTCAGGGTAGAATGTTCTATTACCTGGTATCCGTGAAATGCCCGAATATCTGCCTCGATCGACAGGTCAGCCTGGGTGTCTCGATTGACTGCAAAAAGAGTCAAGTGGTTGCTGCCTTCATCCCAGATTCCGGCTGCTTCTAGATAAGGCACTGCACCGAATTCGTGATCTTCAAAGACTGGTGAGTGAATATCAAGAATTAATGCTTCTCCACGGCCAAAATGCGAGGCGGATGCGAATGGGTAATAGATGGTTTGTTTCCAGCAAGGTCCGCCATTAATGGTCATAATGGGAGCAATAACATTGATTAACTGTGCCAGGCAAGCGACTTTAACACGGTCGGAATGATTCAACAGGCAAATAAGCATTTCTGCAAAAACCAATGCATCCGCTAGGGAATAAGTATTCTCAAGGAGTGAAGGGGCCACTGACCAAGGTCTTGCTTTCATCTCTTCGGGTTGTTCCCAGTCATTAGCGATATTCCATTCATCGAACGAAAGCTGGATGGTTTTCTTGCTGTGCTTCTTGGCCTTTATGAAATCGCAGATATTTACAACCGAGGCAATGTATCGGTCCATTTCCAACGGTTGGGCAAGGTAATGAGCGAGGTCATTTTCTGCATTACTCAAATAGGTGTGCAGGGATAGATAGTCTATCATTTCATACGTTTCGTTGAGTACAGTCTCTTCCCATTCAGGGAAAGTTGGCATCTTTAAGTATGAACTGCCGCAAGCCACAAGTTCGATGCTTGGGTCAACCCATTTCATCATTTTGGCCGTCTCACAGGCCAGGCGGCCGTATTCCTGCGCCGTTTTATGACCGATCTGCCAACTTCCATCCATCTCATTCCCTAAGCACCATAAGCGGATGTTGTATGGTTCTCGATATCCATTCTTAATACGTTGATCACTCCAATCTGTGGCGTTTGTATGATTGCAGTATTCAACAAGTTGCCGGGCTTCATCTGCCCCACGCGTACCCAGGTTGACCGTGATCATCGGCTCAACCCCTGCCTTCCGGCACCAGAGAAGGAACTCATCGATCCCAACCTGGTTGGTTTCTATGGATTTCCAAGCCAGATCCATCCGGCGCGGGCGCTGGCTTTTAGGTCCAATTCCATCTTCCCAATTGTACCCTGAGACAAAATTCCCCCCTGGATAGCGGACAAGGGAGATATTCAATCCTTGGACCAGCTTCAAGACATCCTGCCTAAAGCCATCATGATCTGTAGTGGGATGGCCCGGTTCATAGATGCCTCCATAAACCGCCCGACCTAAATGTTCGATAAATGACCCGAACAATCGAGGACTTACCTTGCCGATTTTAAAATCTGGATGGAGAGTAAGTTTTGCAATTCCAGTCATTGGACTAGCTCCCGAAGAGATAGCAAATGATTTCACTGGCTTCAGAATCTTATTATATTGAGGGGGTTTTCATGTTATGCTTAGGAAAACGTTGTCCTAATTATATCACAGCGATAAAAAGGACATTTTCTTTGAGGATTAATCTAGGGATCGTTTAATAAATCAAAGATTATTCCCCTACAAGGAAATAGCCTGCCGCTAAGGATAGGCGTGGTAGACTTAGAGTTGTGCGGGATGGATTGTCTCACGTATCACTAAGGATCAATGATACCTCGGTTGACGATGGGGAAGGTTGGGGATATATATAAGAAAGGGGATATAAATCAATCACTACTCTGGTCCATTATCTGGTGGATTATGTAAGCAAGAATGGAAATTTTCTGTTTAATATCAGCCGGAGATGGATGGGACGCTCCCAGAACAGGCCGAACACATTTTAAAGGGGCCGGGAAAGGGGCTGGAAACAAACGGAGAGGCTATCTTCGGCACAACGAATTGGACCATTTTTGGGGAGAGACCTCACCAGGTCCAGAAGGGAAGCCCAAATAGTGAAAAAAACCTCCCCGTTTTACTGGCGAGGATATACGCTTTACAGTTAAAGGTAACACTCTCTATGTGATAATTTTAGGGTGACCGGGTGAGGAGATTACATTCGAGACGCTAAAATGTTTATATCGGGAGGAAATTTCATCAGTTCGAATGTTGGGAGTGGACCAGGAATTGGAATGTTCTCTCACTCCCCAAACTATGTTAATCAAGACTCCTGTAAAAAGGCCTTGCGAGCACGCCTACTTATTAAAAATAGCACGTGGCAGGCCATACTACGATCCTTTGTGAAATTATAGTTCTGAGGTTCATGTTTTATTGAGAAAGCAAACCCTGATTCTTAATTAACCATTCCACTGATTCTTGTACGGCTTGAAGCGAGGTGTAATGCGGCTGGTAATTAAGTAAACGTCGCGCCTTGTCAATGCTGCAATTGGGGCTATGGGCAATATGATCCCAGGTGGCTAGGCTGTCTTCCTTTGAGACTGTTTTTAGCCACTCAGACCAAGGAGCAAATTCCAGCCTGGCGGGCTTTCCAAACCACTTGGCCATCGACTCGGCATAGCCGCGTAGAGTAAGTGCTGCAGGAGAAACAATATGAAAGCTTTCACCGACCGCAGCCTGCCAATTCTCTATTGCCTGCATAAATGCTTGAGCCACATCATCTGCATGAACATGATGTACGGTTTCCATACCCAGATTCGGTAGTGCCACTTCCTGCCCCTTTGCCAACTTTGAGAAGACCTGAGGATTGAAATTCCCGGCAGGATTGACAGGGATCCATCCAGGTCCCACAATGTGGCCCGGGTGGAGCACGGTTACCGGGAAGGCGGTTTTCTGTGCTTCTTGCAGGAGATAGGCTTCAATGGCAGCTTTTCTGATCCCATATTCACCAAAAGGGTGGCGAGGTTGATCTTCGGTTGTCGGCACTAGCATGCTGTGGCCGTGAACCCAGATCGTTCCACAATGTAGAAAATGACTCACCTGGCCACGCAGTGCCTCAATTAAATGCTCTGCGCTCTCCGGCGTAAAACAAATCAGATCAATGACTGCATCTGGTACCAGTCCTTTTACAAGCTTCCCGAAGTCGTCTGCCTTCTCAGCGCTGGCACGGTCAACTTGAACTTGTCGTACTGATCCCCAAGCCGGGTGAGTCTGATAGGGCTTCTGGATCTGACGGCTGATCGATATCACTTCATAGCCGGTTTCGACCAACCTGGGCACCAGGTATGTGCCTATATGACCAGTCCCACCGATCACGACGATCCGCATTTCTTATTTCCTGAAGTTTTTGTTTATATTGAGTTGTTCCCCGGTCGGGTGAATGGATGAAATGTTAGTTGTCATTTCCAAATCATGCCAAAAAATGTTTCGAAGGCCAGGTTTGGCACAGAAGCAATGAAATCTTTTTTTAGGATTTTGTGTGCAACCAGACTCGCATTTCTCCTGATGCCCGGTTATCCCAGGCGTAATAAGGGATAGCCCTAATCTCGATTGACCTGGCAGATGGTTTTCGAAAGCCGTATAATTTTCCTTTCCAGCTGTTTTCGTCGACAAGGTTTGCTTCGCCGTGCAACATGTTGATTCCCCCCAACAAATCTTCCCGGTATTCTATGGTGAATTTACTTAAAATTGCCTCCGGCTCCACTTCGATCCGATCTAAGGCAATGCCCAGCTGGTCAATGCCCTCCAGACAGTAGACAAGTGGCCCTCGTTCGATCGCCACTTGCCCGTGCAAAGAGCGTACAGCAGGATGAGCCCAAACTGCCCGGATGGGCATCTCCATTTCATATTCAACTACATCTCCGGGATACCACTCACGCTCGATTGCCAAATATCCATTCGACTGGGGCTTTATTTCCGGAAAGGGCTTTCCATTAATACCAAAGTGCCATACTTCGCACCAGCCGGGCACGCGCAGGTGTAAGGTGAACTTCTGCGGTTGTGCAATGCTAATCTCGAACTTCACCTTCCCATCCAAAGGGTATTTCGTTACCTGGTGGATGCTCAAGTCATGCTCAGTGAGCTTCAGTAATACACTCCCTTGTCCATAAAGGTGCACCCATACAGCGTTTTCTCCGGTGGAGTAAAAGTAGCTCCCGACAGAAGCTAGCGTGCGGGCAATATTCGGGGGACAGCATGGGCACTCGAACCAGCTCTGGCGATGGTGCGTCCCTATGCTTGCCAGTGGGTTTTCATAAAAGAAGCGTGCCCCATCGAGGGAGACACCGCTCAGGAATCCATTGTAGAGTCCACGCTCGATGATATCAGCATATTTACTTTCACCCGAAAACTGTAACATGCGGTGGTTCCACAGGATCAGGCCGATCGTCGCGCAGGTCTCGGCATAAGCGGTTTCGTCCGGTAAATCATAATCCTGGCTGAACCCCTCATTCGTGCGGGTTGAACCAATCCCTCCAGTGAGGTACATCCGTTTGGTGACCAGGTTATCCCACAGACGCTCGCAAGTCTCCAGCAAGCTCTGGTCATCATTCTCTTGGGCCAGATCCGCGGCTGCGCTAAGCAAGTACATTGCCCGGACAGCGTGTCCGACCACCTTGGTTTGCTGGCGAACAGGCATTTGGGCCTGACAGTAATCGTAGTTTTTTTGCCAGAATTGGCTTGGGTCTTCTCCGCGCTGGCGAGCTTCAATGTCGAAATAATATGGCTGTTTCCCCCGCTCATCAATAAAGTAGGTGGCAAGCTTTAAATACCGTGGATCTTTGTGACGTGATACAACTTGACCAACGCCAGCTCGATTTCCGGGTGGCCGCAGTAGCCATGTTTTTTTTTGGGTTCTCCCCCGAAGGTCGCGTCAATAAGATCGGCATAACGGCAGACTGCATCCAGCAACTTGCGTTTACCAGTGGCCTGATAGTAAGCGACAGCACTTTCAATCAGGTGTCCGGCGCAATACAACTCGTGCCAATCGCGTAAATTCCGCCAGCGCATATCCGGCTGGGCAACGATAAAATGCGTGTTTAAATAGCCATCCTCCTGCTGTGCATGGATGATTTTAGCGATAAGTTGGTCCACCGTTGCTTCCAGGATAGCATCAGAGTGCACAGCCAGAGAATAGCTGGCTGCCTCAAGCCAAGTAAAGGGATGGGAATCGCCAAAGATCAAAGTGACCGGTGATGGCACCGGCCGCTGGAAATTCAAATCAAAGGCGCTGATCCGGCCAGTCGCTTTCAATTGACGGAAAATATGCGGTATGGTGACTGTCCGGTTCCTCTCCAGGTGCGACGCCCAAAATCCATCGTCAAAAGTCACATCTACAAATGGGACAGGTTCGAGTTGGCGCTGGACTGTTGACATGGAATTCCTTTCTTTGGAAGCGGACCTATCCAGGAAATGCCGGCACACCTCTTCGATCGCAACTTTTTAAAGAGATCGTGCCGGGTCATTATATTTGTCGTTTAATCACCTCTTCATGCCTGTGACGTTAATGCCGCTCAGGAAGAGATTCTGGGTAAAGAAGAAGAGGATCAGGCACGGCAGGACCACTACTACTGCTCCTGCCATCCATAGCTGCCATTGTACATAAGAATACATCATCGAGAAATTAGCCAGGAACATGGTCAGGGTGAATTTAATTGGCGTGACCAGGATGATCAAGGGATTCATGAAATCGTTCCAAAAGAACACGAAGGCAAAGACTGCCACAGCCGCCAGGACCGGCCTGGAAAGCGGTAGGATGATCTTCCAATAAATATCCCAACGGGAGGCCCCTTCCATAAGAGCTGCCTCGTCATATTCTTTCGGGATCGACATAAAGAACTGGCGCATCAGGAAAATGTTCCATGCCCCCCCGAACCATTGTGGGAGCATCAAGGGCCAGTAGGTATCCAGCCAGTTTAGATCATGCCAAAGGATGAATTGCGGGATCATGATGACTGCAAACGGGATCATCAGGGTTCCCAAAATTAAAAGAAAGAGGAAATTCTTACCCGGGAATTCCATACGGGCAAAGGCATATGCAACCAGAGAGCTGGAAAAGAGAGTTGCCACCAATCCGTTAGCTGTGATTATCAGGGTATTGAGGGCACTGCGCGCCACACTGGGATAATTCGGGCCCAGACTGTACGTCATCACCTTTACATAGTTGTCCCATGCAAAAGGGTGCGGGAACCAGACTGGGGGTATGGCGAACAATTGTTCCGGGGTTTTCAAGCTGGTGTTCACCATCCAATAGAACGGAAGCAGGAAGAGCAATCCCAGGATGATCAGCAATGCATAAACCCAGATTTGCTTGAACAGGCCGGCGCGAAACCGGTTGCCGTAAAGGATCGCCCGGATCCGGTCACGGGAGGCCTGGGAGTTTCGCTTCTCTGTGGATTTGGCAGGATTTTGTACAGTCATTACATGCTCCTTGAGCAACTCATACTCTATTGGGATTCGTAATAGACCCAGCGGTTGGCCAGACTGAGCTGGGCAATCGTCAGCAGCAGGATGATCACGAACAGGATCCAGGCAATCGCCGACCCGCCTCCCATTTGCAGGTAATGGAAGGCCACATTATAAAGATCCAAGCCGACAAACAAGGTTGAATTTATTGGACCGCCATTGGTCATTAAGAAAGGCTGCGCAAAGGTCTGGATTCCAAAAATGGTGCCAATAACCAGGTTGAAGAGGATGGCAGGGGAGATCAGGGGAACCGTCAGGTGCCAGAATGTGTCCCAGCTGTTGGCGCAGTCCAGCTCTGCCGCTTCATACAGTTCCTGTGGGAGGCCTTGCAGGGCTGCCAGGAAAACCACCATGGGCACGCCCACATTCCAAAGGCTCATGATCATGATGGACAATAAAGCAGTGTTCATGGAAAATAACCAGTTGGGTCCCTGAATCCCGATCAATTTCAGCAGGTTATCAATGACGCCGTATTGATTGTCATACATCCACATCCAAATAACGGATCCGGCCACGCCGCTCACCACCGCGGGCAGGTAGAAGATCGTTCGGAAAATGCCCAGAAAGTGCACTTTTTGATTGAGCAACATCGCCAGCCCCAAGGCCAGGATTTGGGAAGCCGGCACGGCTACGATACAATACTTGAATGTAACAATCATGGAAGGAACAAAGAGATTGGTCTTCTTGAAGAGATCGGTGAAGTTCTGCAGCCCGACGAAAACTGGGGGAGTCATCAAATTCCAACGGAAGAAACTTAATCCCAGAGAAGCAAGAATTGGACCGCCCATAAAAAGGATGAAGCCAATTATCCAGGGGGTGATGAATAGGTACGCTGTCAGAGTATTCCGGTTTTTTTCAGATCTAAAGAAGGAATTTATCTTATTTTCTTTTGCATCAGCCATGGTGCCACCTGTTAATATGTCGAGAGGAAGATGGGGTTGGGTGGGATTCAGATACCCGCCAAAGGAAGACTCTTACAACGATCACTAACGCAGATGCGCCCAAGTGGATACTGTAAGAGCGGGATGGGCTGCGGAATGCAGAGGGTTCCCCTGCCCTTTCTCAAGAGATTCTTCACCACCATAGCATTTCCTGGTGGTGAAGAATCTTGTATTGTCTACAACTTCATTGGTAGAGCTGCTTTAAATGTGCGATGAAAGTCATAATGGTGCAGCCACCAGTAAAGCTATAGCTCTGCCAAAACCGAATCGACCTGCGGGGCAATGGTCGGCAGAATATCCTTGGCCTTAGCAGCTCCCGTGAAGATGGCCTGCTGCGCGTCGCCGATGATCTTCAGGGCTTCACTTTCATGGTCGGGCCCTGGCAGCACATGCCCATAATCCTGGCAGGCGGGAATCACATCCCAGTCGACATCCCAGTCCACTGTGGTAGCAACCCATGGGAAGGGTTTGATCAGGTTGGTGGACTTGCGGGTTCCAGGGAAGAGGGCGTCTGCATTGGCGCAGTAATTGTAGATGCCCTGTGTACTGCAGTTGGCATCGATCCACATCCAGGCAACATCCTTGTTCTTGGTGGTGGCGGGAATGGCATTGAAGGCGCCATGGGTGATCGTATCCCGCCTGACCTTCATGGGCTCCGGCGCGATGCCGAATTTGATCTTCGATGTAACCAGTTGACCGGTGATCCAGCAGCCCATGCGGAACATGGCGGCTTTGCCGGCTGCCATCAGGTTGGCGGCAACGTTCTCACCGCCGATGCTGGCGATCTGTGACGGAGCCGGAGCGCCTTTGTTGCTCAACTGGAAGTCGGCCCAGATCTGGTGCGCATCAATTGCCGGCTGTTGGTCAATCACGCACGTTGTATAATCCGGGCTGAAGAAATCTCCGGCGTTCTGCCAGCAGAATTTTATTAGATAATACTGCCAGCCGACCGGGATGGCCTGTGAGCCCCAGACGCCTTTTGAGACATCCGTCAACTTATAGGCTGTAGCGCTGAAATCATCCCAGGTCCAATTGGAATCTTGCCAATTGGTATCAGGATAAGGAATACCGGCCTTATCAAACATGTCCATATTGAAGAAGGTCACGTGCGGCGCGCTCGCATCCGGGATGCCAAAGCGCTTTCCATTCGAAACGGGGTAACCCCACCAGTTTGCATAGAAGTCCTCGGGATGGAAATCGCTGGTGGCATCTACATAAGGTTGGATGTCGATAAAGATCCCGTGGCGGCCAAGCTCAATCACCATTGCTTCCCAGCTGCGCACCACATCCGGCAGTGCGCCGGCGGCGGCAAGAGCGTAGATATGATCGTGGAAGTTGTCGATCACGTTCATTTTGACTGTGATGTTCGGGTGAGCGGCTTGGAATGTCTTGATCGTATCATTGACACCCGCACCTTCATCATGGCGGCCGTATGTGATGGTAACCGGTGCTTGGGTTGGGGCAGTGGTGGCGGTTGCCGCGGGGGCGGCAGTTGCGACTGGAGCCTGGGTCGCAGGGGCGGCCGTGGCCACAGGGGGTTGTGTTGGGGTGGGGGTAGCAGCGGGCGCACAGGCTGCCAGAATTCCAGCAGCAGAGGCTGCCCCGGCGAGTTTCAGGAAATCTCGCCTACTGACATTTCCGTTTTTCATAAACATTATCTCCTTTCTGAGTAGAAAGATGAAACTTTGTTTGGAAACATAATTCGTGTTTTGGTATTTGGATTATGGGGCGAGTTCTCTCATTTCTCCTTTCTTTACATTCCCAGACTCCTCCATCTCAGTCTGGGCAAAAGAGGCTGTTTGTCTTATAATTCAGGAAAACGTTTTCCTAATCATTATAGAATGAAATTTGCTTAATGTCAAGTAGTGCTCGAAACAAACAGCAAAATTCGCCCCCATTGATTAGGATGCTCGTAGTGTGCCTACGCCTGCTTATTCAACCCCTGTCTCCGGGTAGGATGCCACTGGTATGCCAGGAGGGATGCAATGTATTACAAGGCTGATTGGCCCCAGGCAAAAGAACGTTTAATTGCTTTTTGGAAGAATGAACTACTGGACCGTTGCTGCGTAAGCGTCACCGCCCCCCGCAAGACATCCCGCTACAAGTCTTATCGAGAACTAACCGATGGCTTGAACGAAAGCATCAACCGCATCCCAGAGAGTGATTCCCAAGCTATATACCGTTGGTGGGTGGATCCGGAATTCAACTATCAGCGAATGATCGACTGGTTTGAAAACACTTATTTTGGGGGTGAGGCAATCCCATGCACATACGTGAATTGGGGGGCGATGGCCATGGCCTGCTTTTTTGGCGGCCAGCCACGTTTTACCAAGGAAACTGTCTGGTATTCTCCTGCGATTAGCGATTGGAATATCTGGGAATGGAAGTTTGATCAGCAGGCGAATCCTTATTGGCAATCCACCCTAGATATCGTCAAATGTTTCCTGGGAAATGCTCCTGGCCGTTATTTTGTAGGTACCCCTGAAGTGGGCTCTGCCGGAGATGTACTTTCATTGTTGCGTGGGATGGAACGTTTTGCCCTCGACCTGATAGAATACCCCGAAGAAAGCAGAAAAGCCATCCGGGTGATTACCCAGACCTGGATCGACCTCCACGAACAATTTTACCAGATGACGCATCAAGTGAATGATTTCGGTGGGGTACTGGCTTGGATGCTCCTGTGGTCACCTGGCCGGCACGATCAGGTTGCTTGTGATTTTTCCTCGATTATCTCCCCCCGCATGTTTCGTACTTTCTTTGTTCCGGAGATTGAACAGGAGGGTGGTTGGTGTGAGTATGGAACTTATCACCTTGATGGCCCAGCGGCCATGCGCAACACATTGGATACGCTGGTTACTATCGAGCAGATTGATACGATCGAGTGGACGCCCGGGGAGAACCTGGCTCCAACCTTCTCGCCCCAATATATCCCGGCATACCAGAGGATCCAGGCTGCCGGAAAAAGGCTGTTTCTTCTCGTTGAGCCGCATGAAATTGAACCACTCCTGCAGGCCCTATCCCCGAGGGGGTTGTTCTTGAGTACGCATGAGGATTCGGAGGACGAGGCAAATGATTTACTTCGCAAGGTGGCCACATGGTCTTCAAAAGGGTCCTCTTTTTCAGTGCACTAAGAATCGTTTCCATTCCAACAGCTATGAAAGGATCCTAAAAGATGCAGGCAGGAACAGATTTTACGAATTGTTTATCTGAATATGCAGAAAGGATCGCCGACAATAAGAAATTCCTGACCCGCCTGTGGAACCTGGACAACGACGAACGCCCGGGATTCATGATTGGCTACGTCGGGCCCAATGTTCTGGGAGGAAAATCGAACGAGAATGTTCTTTTCGTCCGGGAGGGCGAGGGCACCTTCAAAGACCGCCTCTTGGACTCGGAAAAATATCTGCAGACCCAGGTTAGGGTCTGCCTGGATATGCTTTTGAACAAGGGGGATTTTGTGCCCGTGATCTCGCCGATGATCGGCATCGTAGCGATCCCTTCAGCACTGGGATGCCAGATACAATGGTGGGAGAATGACCTTCCTGCTGCCAGACCATTGATAAGCGACCCGGCCGAAGTGTATAGACTGATAAAGCCTTCTTTCAGCGCTGGTGTGATGGGGATGGCGCTCCAGTACACACGTCACTGGTTGGAAAGGACGCAGGGCCATTTTCCTATCGGCCCGGTCGAGTGTCAGAGCCCGCTAGACCTGGCCGCGCTAGTGCTGGGGCACAACAACTATTTGATGGCCCTCTACACGAATCCCAAAGAGATCAAATATCTTCTGCAGTTCCTGACCGACCTTCAGATCGAATTCCTGCTCGCCCAGCGCCAGATCGTCATGGAATATGGCGCTGAGTTTGTCCCGTCCTATGCGGTCCCTTGGCTTCCAGATGGTTTTGGGGTGAACATTGCCCATGACGAAAATGTGATGATATCCACCGAGATGCATGATGAGTTCGCTCTCCCATATTTGAACCAGATTTCGGAAGCGTTCAACGGGATTTTTATTCACTCGTGTGGGCGGTTCGTCCACCAGCTTCCCAGTTTTGCGAAGGTTTACAAGCTGAGAGGGCTGGAATTTGGGGCCAGCGAGGCACCTTATAAGCCTGTACTGGATTTTTTTAACGGCAAGATTGTCCTTTCGGTTCGTATTGGACTGAATCAGGATATCGTTTTTCCTTCAATGATCGATTTTGTTCGCCAGGTTTTGCAGGCCAGGAGGACCAACCGGGGGTTATTCATCAATTGCGATATCACCAATGGTGTGATCCCGGAGGGATGGCCTGTGGTTGATCTGGATGAGATTTACCATCTTTTTGGATGTTAAGCGATGTATTCGCCCCGCCAGCTCTTCAACCAAATTATGAACTATCAGCGCCCGTAGCGGGTGTTCAATTGGAACTGGACTTTCGGTCTTTACGGAGGATACGACGATCGAGGTACCCAATTCTAGCAGCAGACCATTGACCGCTGGCACGCTGAAGGGTTGCTCTGGGAGATAGACACCCAGAAGAAGATTAATGATTTCTTCGCAGTTGACCGCCGGTTGGGCCTAGAACTGAGGACCGGAATCTGGCCCGCTTTAAAGAAAGAAATCCTCGAAGAAACAGACAAGTTCGTCGTTTCTATGAATGAAGATGGTGATGTCATCAGACAATTCAAGGGAGTAGCCTTCGAAGGTTCCATGCCAGAGTATTTGCACCGCTTAATCACCTCGCGCGCCGATTGGGATCAGGTGAAACGGGAGTACTTGAATCCGGATGCGGCGGGCCGGGAAAGCTTCGTGATCAAGCTGGATGGGAAGATCTTGATCGAGAGTAACCCCCGCGCTGCCAATTTCCAGGAAGCTCGCAAGCTTCTCCTTGAAAGTGACCTGCCGGTTGAGCTGTTTGTCGGCTCAGAGTTTGGTTGGCCGTGCAACTGGATGGACGTGACAGGCATCTCGTATGCACTTTATGATGCCCGGATCTAATTGCAGAGATAATGTCTCACATTGCTACTTTCATTCTCACGGTGTTTAAAAAGGTTCTAGTTCCTTTACCAATTCCTATTGATATGGCCTCCTGGTGGGAGGACATGGCATACAATCTCGGCCCATTAATCTCGCCGGTTTGGGTCCAACGTTTGATGGTGCCGAATTACCGCCGGGTGAACGAGGATCTGTACCGGCGGGGCACTGGTCTAATCGGGGTCGATTCCGATGGCAATTGCGAAAAGCTCATCGCATCTTGGTTGGAAGCAGGGAATAACTGTATCTTCCCCGATGAGGTAGCTGCCGGAAGCGACGTGGTCGATCTGCGCAGGAAATTTGGGCGCGACCTGCACCTGATCGGTGGGATCGACAAGCGAGCTTTAGCCCGGGGGCCGGAGGCGATCCGGGATGAACTAGAGCAGCGCCTGCCCTTGGTTTCCCAGGGAGGATACCTGCCGGCAGTGGATCACAACGTGCCGCCGGATATCTCGTTTGAAGATTATTCTTTTTACCAGCACTATCTTGGGCAGCGCTGCCAGTATTACCTGGATCATTGGTTGCCCACCTAGCTAGTTTTCATCCCTTCCTTCTTTTCTTGGCTCCAGTTTAACGTTCGTTTTTTTTTAACCCCCTATTTTCCAGATGAAAGTGTCGGAAGTATAATGTGAGTTGGTCACCAAAACAATTACCGATTAAGGATTTATCCCCCTTAGATTCAAAAAAGGGGAATCTTATTTATTTGTCTAGCATAAGTTAGTGGCACAATATGACCCATTACATTGTCAAGGAAGATATTTTATATTGGAAACAGAACCATGAGATTCTTTCGGTCCAATCTTGGGGACCGGACGGGGTTCGAATTAAAGCCACCCGGCTGGCTGAGTTTCCAGTAGTGCCTGGAGCATTGCTGGATAAACCATCTTCAATCAAACAACCTCACATTGAAGTCAAGGACAAGCGGGCTGTTCTGACAAATGGAAAGATCCGGGTTGTAGTGTCGGATCAAGGCCGGTTGCAGTTCTTCAATGCAGCAACAGGGGAGGTGCTGTTGGAAGAACCGGAAATAAACTTTTGGTCATATCCCTCCCGCAATTTTGAGGCCTTCAGCGGTGCGCTATATCACCTGGAGACTACCTTCGTCGCTAAACCCGGAGAGCGTTTCTACGGCTTGGGCCAGCATCAGCATGGTCTCTTGAATCAGAAAGGCTGTGTTATTCGCCTACAGCAGACAAATACCGAGATCGCCATCCCATTTGTTCTATCAAGTCGAGGATATGGATTCTTGTGGAACAACCCGGCAATTGGACGAGTGGAACTAGCCGAAAATTTCACCCGCTGGGTGGCCGAAGCAACACGCCTGCTCGATTATTATGTGATTGCCGGCAATTCGCCTTCCGAGATCCTCGAGCACTATGTCAGCGCCACAGGCCGGCCGCCATTGTTACCTGAATGGGCGTTGGGCTTCTGGCAGTCTAAACTCCGTTATCGGACCCAGGCAGAACTCCTCGAGGTCGCTCGGGAGTATAAACGGCGAAACTTGCCCATATCAGTCATCGTCGCAGACTACTTCCATTGGACAATGATGGGTGAATGGAAATTTAATCCGGTTGAATGGCCCGATCCCAATGCAATGATCAAGGAGTTGAAAGACATGGGGATCCATTTGATGGTCTCGGTCTGGCCGACAGTCAATGTCAACAGCGAGAACTTCAAGGAGATGAACGAAAACGGGCTTCTGGTGCAAGCTGACCGTAACATCAATGCGTTTATGATCATCCAGGACCGATATCCCGAGGGGCCTTCGTACATCCATCACTATGATCCAACCAATCCAGATTCCAGAAAGTTCATTTGGGAGAAAGTCAAGAAGAACTATTATGATTTGGGTATTAGGGTCTTCTGGCTGGATGCCGATGAACCGGAAATTTATCCGATTACCCATCAAAATCTTCGTTATCACATAGGGAGTGCTATGGAGGTCGGATGCATGTATCCCCTTGAACATCAGCGTGGATTTTATGAGGGGGAGAAATCGGCCGGCGAGAAGGAGATTATCAATCTATCACGTTCTGCCTGGGCAGGGACACAACAATATGGTGCGGCGGTTTGGTCCGGCGATATTCCTTCGACATTTGAGTACCTGCAAAAATCAGTCCGTGCAGGCTTGAATATCGCCGTCAGTGGTATTCCTTGGTGGACAACAGATATTGGCGGTTTCATGGGCGGAGATCTTCGTACCGATTATTTCAAGGAATTGATTGTACGCTGGTTTCAATATGGGGCTTTCTGCCCTCTGTTCCGCTTGCACGGCGTGCGCGAACCAACCAACGGCATGGACGGAGCGCAGGCCAGTGGAGGAGCTAATGAGGTCTGGTCATTCGGTGAAAGGGCATATAAGATAATCTCCCGATTGATGAATATTCGAGAGCAGTTAAAATCGTATCTGATGTCTCAGAACCGATCTGCCCATGAGAGAGGAATCCCTCCGATGCGACCTTTATTCTTCGATTTTCCCAAGGATGAGCAAGCCTATCAGATCGAAGATCAATTCATGCTTGGCCCTGACTTATTGATTTCTCCGATCCTTGAAGAAGGAAAAGATCAGCGTGAGGTTTACCTACCACAAGGGGTTGATTGGAAAAACGCATGGTCGGGGTTGACATCGAACGGTGGTCAGCCGATTCTGGTGGATGCACCAATCGATGTGATTCCGGTTTTCTGGCGCTCAGGCAGCCAGTATTATTTCCAATTCCAGGTCGAGGATCAATAGCCATCTGGTCTGTTCAGACTTCCTCTCCCTTTTTCCAGGCGTGCATTAAGAAGAGATTAAATCGGTCTAAACATCCCTTGATTAGGAAAACGTTTTCCTATATAATATATTTTTATTTCTCAGCGGATGAAGATGTCATCCAACAAACATAATTGCGAGTCCTTGCATACCGGAGTTAAACCATGAAACGCCACCTCTCCCCCAAAGTCCTGCCCCTGGCAGTCCTGATGGCTTCCCTGTTGTTACCGGCCTGTTCCACGGCAAGCAAGTCAGCCTCCCAAACGAATATCGAGCCCACTCCAATGCCAACCACAGCCGCACTTGCCAACCCAACCTATACTGTTCAGCGAGGCGAAGTCGTCGGAACCATAGCCATGACTGGGAGTATCACTCCTGTCAACCAACAATCCCTGTTATTTCCCATCGATGGCCACGTTCATACGGTTTATGTGAACATGGGCGATACCGTCAAAGCAGGTACCGTGATCGCTGATTTGGACGGCGCTGCAGATGTGCAGCAGCAATTAGAATTAAGTCAGATCCAATTGGAACAAGCCAACTTGGCTATGCATGAGCTGACCTCCCCTGAAGCGATCGCAAATGCCAAACTGGCTGTTACCACGGCGGAATTGGATGTAACCAATGCTAAGACTGTGGTCAACAACCAGCAGTACTGGAAAAATGACGCGCTCATTCAGAACTATTATGCCAATTATGTTATTGCCAAGGACAACCTGGATAAGGCGCAGACAGCTTATGATAATGCAAAAGTGGGGGAATATATTAACAATGCCAATGAGGCAGTAGCCTACCAGAACCTCTATAACGCCCAACAAGCGTACGATACTGCCTACTATTATTATAGTCTCTATTCGCAAGCGCCCACCCAACGACAAATGGATGAGGCCCAAGCGAATCTTGACCTGGCCAAGGCGCAGCTGACAAATGCACAAAACTACCTGACCTTATTGACCGGAGGAAATGCACCTGATGATGCCAGCGGTGCCGCGCTGGAAGCATACAAGCAGGCAAATTTCGATGTTCAGAAGGCTTCTATTGGAATTCAGGTGCTACAGGATACTCTAAATAAAAACCAGATCGTTTCTACAATGGCGGGGCAGGTTACCGCACTCCAGATAAGTACGGGTGACCAGATCCATGCCTATGATTCAGTCGGTACGGTGGCCGATATCAGTAAGTTGGAAGTCAGCGCCAGTATCACCGATTTCAGTATATTAAACCAGCTCGAGGTGGGAATGAATGCCACAATCGTTCCCTCCTCGGGATTGGGGAAACCAGTTACTGGTTCAATCCGCCTCTTACCGTTTACTGGTGGCAATACACAAGCTTCGAATCAAAACAACATCATTCATTTTTCCGTGGATACTCCTCTGGCTGACGCTGGTTATGAATTGAACGATTTGGTAAAGATAACCGTGATCCTGACAAAAAGGGAAAATGTACTCTGGGTTCCACCCCAAACCATTCGCACTTTCTCGGGGCGCCAGTTTGTTGTCGTACAGGATGGCAATGTGCAACGCCGTGTGGATGTGAGCGTGGGTGTAGTCGGTACAGACCGCGTGGAAATCCTGAATGGATTGAGCGAGGGACAGGTGGTGGTTAGCCCTTAAAGGTTTCACCGGGAAATCTTTTTTATTAGGCCGGTCTTTATGACTAAAGTCCTGATCAGGGTTGATCGTTTGGGTTAGGAGTTTGACTTAATGTTTATAGCCTTTTTGCCCCGTGCATGGGCGATCGTTCAAGTTACTCTCAAACGCTTACTGGCGCAATGGGAACTGGCGGTAGTAACCATTCTAGGTTTGGTCGCATCTATATCGCTTGTCATCAGCATTCCGCTGTATGCTGATTCTGTAAATCACCGCATCTTCCTTGGAAAATTGACTGGTAATACAAGTACAAGCAACACAGGAACGCCTTCTGAAATGCCGTTGAATTTTTTGTTTTACTATTTTGGGGGTTGGAGTGGTAACCTGGAGTTGAAAGGTATCCAACCATTCGATCAATTCATCCTCAAATCCTCCTCTTCGGGCTCAATCCTGGGCATGCCGTTAAAATCGGTGGTGCGTTATGTCAGTACGGATGTATTTGACATATATCCCTCCTCAGTTCAGGAGAGCAATTACCAGAATTTAAAGTCCAGTTTGGGGACCGTCAAGCTTGGATATATGAGTGGTATTGAAAACCATATCAAGCTTGATGAAGGCAATTTTCCCAAACCAACCGGATCCCAAAATGATAGTCCCATGGATGTGCTTGTCAGCCTGCCCTTTGCCAATCAATTGGGCTTAGAAGTGGGTGAGGTCTATATCGTCCTTGCAAAAGGGACGACGGATACCGGAGCAGAAGTCAGTGTTCCATTTCAAGTGCGGATTGCGGGAATCTGGGAGCCTATTGATAATACCGAATCCTATTGGATGTTCAACACAGTAACCCTGATTCAGGTCTTGCTCGTCCCCGAGCAGACTTTTGTAAACCGAATCAGTCCCTTGATGCCAGGGGAGGTCAATTCAGCTCTCTGGTACCTGACACTGGATGGTACCAAGATCAGCTCCAACAACGTGGGAGCACTTCTGGGACAGATCGATCATCTGCAGAAGCAGGCGAACGAATTGTTGCCAAACGTAAAGACTTTCCGTTCCCCCGAAACTGTTTTGCTTTCGTATCGTCAGGCGGTTGACCAACTCACTATCCTGCTTTACGCCTTTGCTGTCCCGATCATCGGCCTAATCCTGGCATTCATCAGCCTAGTATCAACTCTAACTATTGAGCGTAAACGTAATGAACTGGCAATCACCCGCAGCCGTGGGGCCACCGCTTCCCAAGTGTTGGGCAGTATTGTTCTGGAGAGTACTTTTCTTGGCCTGATCTCATTAGCCATCAGCATTCCTGTGGCCATTTTCATCACGAAGACTATCGGGCAAGCGCGAAGCTTCATGGATTTTTCAGGTAGTTCAGATATCCGCGTGAATCTAACCCCGACTGCCTGGGAGGCAGGATTCATTGCTGTGATTGTAGCGCTCCTGGCTGTCCTGATTCCAGCAATCACAGCTGCCCGTTATACGATTGTATCCTATAAGTTGGAGCGCGCCCGTTTGAGGCGCCCGCCCTGGTGGCAACGCGTATGGCTGGATGTGCTGTTGCTGATCCCGGTGGGTTATGGAATGTACATGCTGAATAAGCAAGGGAGTATTCTGGCAATCGGGTCGAACGACCCACTGGGTAATCCTCTGCTCTTTCTTATCCCATCCCTGGCTGTATTGGCAATTTCATTGATTGTCTTGCGATTGATACCACTATTCATTGGCGTTATTGCTTGGATGGCAGGCCGAACCAAGATGGTTGGATTGCTGCTGGCCACCCGCCAACTTTCCCGCTTGCCCGGGTATTACAACACGCCCTTTCTCATCCTGGTTTTTACTCTGAGCCTGTCGGTTTATACCGCCTCCATAGCTCAAACTCTCGATCAGCATCTCACAACAAAGACATATTACCAGATTGGTGCGGATATGAGCTTCATGGAGGTGGGCGAATCCAACCAATCTCCATTCCCAACTGCTAGCCAGAGCTATTCCACGCCAGAGTTCTTCTTTTTCCCGGTCTCAGAATACCTCCAGATACCCGGGATACAGGCAGTCACCCGGGTTGGGACCTACCCTGCAACTGGTACTTTCAGCGCCGGGACAGGTTCGGTGAGTGGTCAGTTCTATGGCATTGATCGGATTGATTTTCCCCATGTGGCTTTTTGGCGGCGGGATTTTGCGAATGATAACATCGGGACGTTGATGAATGCCCTGGCAGCTGTACCAAATGGCGTTTTGGTGCCGGCGAATATGGGCCTTGCAAAGGGCGATACTATACAGTTAAAAGTATCAACAGATATTGGAGATGTGATGATGAATGCCACTGTCGTTGACACTTTCAATCTGTTCCCCACCTGGTATGCTGAGAAGGATGGGCCTCTTTTCGTCGGCAACCTAGACTACCTGTTCGATCAGGCGGGAGGCGAGGCACCATATCAGGTCTGGGTAAAAACTGTTCCCAACCTAGATTACGCCCATCTTAGCGCACTCGAATTGCCCGATCTAAATGCGCAGGTGATTAATTGGGAAGCTTCGGTTCCGGAAATTCAACAAGCCCAGCAAATGCCTGAACAGCAGGGTGTCTTCGGCTTTTTGTTCATTGGGTTCTTAGCCGCGGCCATCCTGACTGTGGTGGGATTCTTGCTATACGCTCTCTTCTCGTATCAGCGTCGTTTCGTTGAGCTGGGTGTCTTACGGGCAGGAGGCTTATCGCGTGGCCAGATGGCCACTTATCTGGCCTTCGAAATGATCTTTCTCGTACTGTTTGGAGGGGCGGTGGGAGCTACATTGGGGGTGTGGATGAGCACCAAATTCATTCCTTATCTGCAAATCGGTACTGATGTTGCCTCCCGTGTTCCACCGTTTAAGATCATCATTGCTTGGAATGCCATCTTACAAATCTTCGGGTTGTTTGGCATTCTATTTGCTCTGACTTTGATCGTCCTGGTGATTCTCCTGGAGCGCATGAAAATATTCCAGGCAATCAAACTTGGTGAAACTGTCTAGACGTTGATAACAGGGTAAACCGATCATGGCTCAAGAATCTTTCATTATTTGTGATAACCTGGTAAAGATCTATAAAGTATTAGACCATGATGTGGTCGCTTTGCAGGGGTTAGATATGACTGTTTTTCCAAGGGAATTCTTAGGGATTGTGGGGGTTAGCGGCAGCGGTAAATCAACTTTAATGAACATCCTGGGTGGTCTTGACCGACCTAACGCCGGACGGATATGGGTGGATGGGAAAGATCTATTGAAGATGACAGAGATGGGATTGAATCGTTACCGTCTGACAAGTGTGGGTTTTTTATGGCAGCAGAGTGCCCGGAATTTGATTCCATACTTGAATGCCCTGGAGAACGTCGAGTATCCGATGACGATCGCCGGGGAGTTTGGAACAAAGAAACGTCATCGGGCTATTGAATTGCTCAAAACAGTTGGCCTAGCTGACCGGCGGAATCATCGTCTGTCGGAGTTGTCGGGCGGTGAACAACAGCGTGTGGCAATTGCTGTGGCGCTGGCGAACAACCCTCGTCTTCTCCTGGCTGATGAACCTACGGGTGAAGTGGATGGAAAGACGGCACAAGTGATCTACCGAATTCTCCAAAATTTGCAATCCGAGTTCGGACTGACAACTCTGATCGTCAGTCACGATCCAAATCTGTCAAACTATGTCGACCGGGTTATCTCCATTCGGGATGGGAAGATTTCTACCGAAACTGTCCGCCAAGATGGCCGCATAGAATCGCCCTTGAAAGAAACAAAACCAACCAGCAGCCAGGCTGCAATGCAACATGTCGAATTAACTGTGGTGGATTCAGCGGGGCGCTTGCAAATTCCCAAGGATTTACGCGAACGCCTAAATATCAAAGATCGTGTCCGATTGGAGGGTATGGAGGGGAGCATCATCATCTGGCCTGTCCAGGTTGAAAAGAAAGAAACCGTTGAGGACATGGTAGATCGACTGGAGCAAGGAAGTAGGCCGCGTGGATTGCAACAGTTAACGCATTTGGCGCGTGGCCTCAGGGGAAAAGTTGAGAAGATTGTTGATCGACTGAATCGCAGCAAGGTGATCACTAATATATTGGGTCTGCTGCATCGTCCGCGAGGAGATCAGGAACATGATGACTAAATCAGAATCGAATTCTGATATTCCCATTGTGGATGCGGCGGGCATATGGCGTACTTACCGTCCCGGTACCCATCAAGAGGTCCATGCGCTACGTGGGGTCAGTTTGAAAATCATGGTTCCATCGATTGTAGCGATTAAAGGCCGTTCTGGAAGCGGTAAGACGACGCTGCTAAATTGTATCGGTGGGTTGGATACACCGACCCGGGGAAATATCAGTGTTTTCGGGCAAAACCTGGCGGAAATGGACGATAAGCAACTGACCCAGTTCCGCCGCAAGCATGTAGGATTTATCTTCCAATCATTCGGCCTCACTCCTTCATTTTCTGCTTATGAGAACGTGGATATCATGTTGCGTATGGCGGGCAGGTCAAATCAGGAATGCCGTGAGCGTAGCAAGTTCTGTCTAGAATTGGTGGGACTCACCAAGTGGCACAATCATCGTCCGGATGAGCTTTCGGGCGGGCAGCAACAACGTATTGCCATAGCACGTGCACTTGCCAACCGTCCGCGTATGATCCTGGCCGATGAGCCCACGGGTGACTTGGACAGCACCACAACGAAGGACATCCTGACACTTTTCCGCTTGATCGCCGAGGAAGAGCGTGTTACCCTCCTGATTGCAACCCACGATCCGATCATCGATTTGTACGCAAACCGGGTGGTGCGCCTTAATGACGGATTGGTGGAAGGAGAGGCTTGAGGGGGATTCGAGGATAAGGTCAATTATCGATTGGTCAATGATTCTTGCTTTAAGGATGGGATATAAAGGATAAAAATTTACTAAAGCTTGAATGGGAAAACGTTTTCCTTAATATAAATAATTGTAAAGGAATGATAGAATTGACTACTGCCAACGTGATCAACACGGCTTTTGGCTTGTCATTATTGGAGCAGCCTGATAGTTTGATGCAAATGTGTAACTGTCCGATTCCTAATTTTCATATATCCCATTATCAGTACAGATTTAATTGTTTTGGAGGACAATGATATGCCAGTCACGATTACAGAAATTGCAGAAGCGGCAGGGGTCTCTTTGACAACTGTCTCTCGCGCTCTCAATAACATTGACCACCCAATGAATAAAGATACTAAAGAGCGAATCTTGAAGATCGCTAGAGAAATGGGCTATCAACCGAATCTAGTCGCACGCAGTTTACGAACGGATCGCACCTTTAGCATCGGAATCATCGTTGAGAATATCCAGAGTCCTTTTACGCCCCCTATAATCCGGGGTATTCAAGATCACCTTAAACCGGCAGGGTATTCTAGCACCATTATCAATTCAGATTGGGATCCAAAAATCGAAACTGATGCCATTCTGTCCCTCAATAATCGCAAAATTGATGGAATTATTTTTGTAGAAACTTGGCACCGTTCTTCAGAAGCAGTCCAAATGATGACAACCAAGCCTTTTGTGTTCGTTCACCGCTTATTTAATGGTCATTGTCCAAATTCTGTTATCCCAGATGAATATAGAGGAGCACGGCTTATAGTCCATCATCTACTAGAGTTAGGCCATCGCAGAATTGCCTATATCAATGGTCCCAAGGATTGGGATGCTTCTCAGCGCCGTCTCAAAGGCTACCAAGATGAGTTGGCAGACGCGAGCATTCATTATGATAGCCACTTGGTAAGTAAAGGCGATTGGGAAGTCAAAGGTGGTTATCTTGCCACCCGAGTATTGATTGATGTGGAGAACCCGCCGACTGCAATTTTTGCGGCGAACGATCTTATGGCACTGGGCGCGATATATGCCTTGCAGGACATGAATTTACGTGTACCAGAAGATATAGCTATTGCTGGCTACGATAATCGTAATTTCGCTAGCTTCACCCGACCATCAATTACAACGGTGACTTTGCCCTGTTACGAAATGGGTAATGCTGCTGCGAGGCTATTGTTGAGTTTTATTAATGGAGAAGTAAATGAGACAGAACCAATTGAGATTTTGGGTCGTTTGATTATCCGCGAATCGTCTGGTGCCATAGAGAGTACGTGGCAGTTCGAAGATGATCAGGGGTCTATTGCTTGGAGAAAAAAAAGGAGGAAGATACTCCATAATTGGCCAAGCGGACGGAATAGTTCGGACAAAGAAATCAAACCTTGTTCATAATCCACTCATATAAAAAGATAAAATAGGAGCTGTCCAACCATGCGAAGCGACAGTATGTTCGATATGGGGTGGAATTTTGGAGGGATTACCAGTCTGAAACGCAGGGTGGATTCATACGAGACCGATTACATATGGCCCGAAGAAACATTAGGGAACGTAATAATCCGTTACCGGTTACCGGGCAAGGATTGGATTGAGGTTTCTGCTTTTTCATCGGGGGATATAAGAAAGTTTGAAACAACCGACACCGAAAATCAAGATACTCTGACATATTCCTATTCAGGGAGATCCGCAGGAGTCAAAGGCATTCGTGACTTTGGATTGACTGTGCAGTTCATTCGTCAGGAAGATAGCCTTCTTTGGACAATTGATATCCAAAACAAGATGGACTGTGAATTAGAATTAGGAGATATCGCCCTGCCCTTACCATTCAATAATAAATACATCAATGATAACCTGACAAACTACACCCAAACAGTTGTCAGGCACAGTTTCATTTCGGGTCATGCTTCGTTTATATTCTGGACGCGTCCCAACGGGATCGGCCCCTTCCTGCTTATGACACCCACTTGCGGAACGAAATTGGAATATTACGAGCGATACGAATATAACCCGCGAGAAATTGCGGTACCATATTGGGTGTATATTCATTCGGGTGCGAACGGCGCTGCAGAGAAACGCGGCACATGGCGTCAACCTAATACCAGCCTAAAATTGTCACCGCAAGGCATGCCTGGGAATGCGATCGCTTTTAGTTTCAAGTTTCGTTGGGCGGATGATTATAACAAGGTGCGGGAAATCCTCTACGAGGAAGGGTTGTTCGATGTCCAGGTTGTTCCTGGTATGACTGTCCCGGAGAATCAGGCAACTCTCGTTTCGTTCAGGACAAAAAATCGGGACCACCAGATCCTGCCCGAATTCCCAGGACAAACACAGATTGAATTCCTTGGCGAAAAAGCTGAAGATACTTTCATCTATGGCGTTAAGTTTGCCCGCTTGGGCGAAAATGCTCTAACGATTTGTTACGGTAAGGATCGATACATGCTTTTGGAGTTCTTTGTAACTCAACCCCTCGAACTCCTCATCAAGAAAAGGGCAGCGTTCCTAGTTAGTCGGCAGCAACATCGCTCCCCTGAAAAGTGGTATGACGGCCTTTTTTCCATCTGGGATATGAGGAACAAAGTGTTGCGCGGCCCGGAGAATACCGATGGCTTTGATTATTGGTATGGATATATCGTGTCTTGTGATGACACTGTTTTACCAAAAGCTCCTTTCCTCGCTGCAAAGAACCTTCATTTCCCGAACAGGAAGGAAATTGGAGCAATCGAGTATTACCTAAAAAACTTTGTTTGGGGAAAGCTCCAACGAGCTGACCAGGAAGAACCTTATCCCTATGGTATTTATGGCGTTCCCAATTGGTTTGAAAATCGCTATAGCGAACATGGCTTCAAATCACAAGGTAAAGGCCTGGAACATATCTGGCGCAGCTTCGACTATCCTCACCTGATCATGCTCTATTACCACATGTACCAGATCGCCAGGCAATACCCCGACCTTGTACATTATCTGGACGCGAATGGATACCTGAAAAGAGCCTTTGGAACTGCCAAAGCTTACTTCCTCACTCAAACATTGCCACAAATGGAGGGGTATCCCCCACCTCCATTTCAAAATGTTCCTAGAAAAACTCTATACTGGGCTTATACGATAGGCATCTATAATGAATTGATTATCGTAGACCTGATCGAAGCTCTATCCCGTGAGAGCTGTTCAAAGGAAGCGGATTGGTTGAGAGAGGAATGGGAGAAGAAGGTTAAATTCTTTATTTATGATGATCCCTATCCCTTTGATTCTGAGTTTCCCATTGATACAACCGCCTTCGAGTCCTCGCATGCGATCGCAAAATACGCCCTCACGAATGACCTCGAACCGGATGAAAAACTCTGGTACAACCTCAATAAGGACAAATGGTATTCCCATCCGACGATCAAACGGGAAGAGGCTGAAGCATTCATGAAAAAACAGATCCAGGCTAATATTGCTGCTCGGGGCTGGTTGGAACCCGCCTATTATTTACTGGGCAGTGATTATCGCGGCGGTGAATCGGTCCGGTATTGCCTTAGTTATATGTCCCAGCTGGGCGGTTGGGCTATTTTGGATTACGCCCTGAATTATGCCGATAACCCCTATCCCTATCTGAGGTTGGGTTACGCTTCTTACCTGAGTTCCTGGGCTTTAATGAATACGGGGACAGAACAAACCCAATATGGATTTTGGTATCCGGGAGTGGAAAATGATGGTGCATCTGGTTGGGCTTTCTCACCAGAAAAATATGCCCCAATCTGGCTGCGCAAAGAGAATCCACGCGGGGCTTGGTTCTACGATGGTGAAATCGATCTGGGGTATTGTGGTGCCCTCCGGGCTGCGGCTACTATTGTCGCTGACGATCCTCTATTTGGGATGATTGCCTATGGAGGATTACTCACAATAAAGCAGGATGGCATTGAGGTCATTCCACAGGATGGACTTAGGGAACGATTTGCTTTTGTCGATCAAGATCATCGCTTTCAGATGAGTATCGATTGGGCCGGTTTTGTAAGCGAAAAACCAATTACCATCAGCAGTGACTTTCGAACGATCAAATTTACTCTGGAGAACCGGAGAGATGTGGACACCAAAGCCAATTTAAACTTGTCGGGCCTTCCGGCTGGAAAATATGAGTTTGTCTGGGATGGGAAGTCCTTCTTCACTACAATGGAAAAGAAGATCACCATCCAGGTGCCCTTGCAGAGGATACAGAACTTGCAGGTTGAAATTCGCCAAGTTGGCTGAATGAAGATTAAGAACTGAGTTTCGTTCTCTCACTTCTGAAAAAGGAAGGGCAACATGACATCCTCAGTCATTCGACTATTTAAGAACAATCCGTGTCTTTTTATTAACGATCGTCCCTTACCTGCGATCGCCGCATATGTCACACTAGACCATATCGATCGGTTCAAGGAAGCTGGGGTGAACCTTTTCACCACGTTGTTATCAGGTCGATGGTGGATCGGTCCAGATAGTTATGATTTTGGTGAATTTGACCTCCAAGTTTCAAAATACGCCAATTGCATCCCGAATGGTTTCTTGATGCCGAGGATTGATTTTGCTCCGGCTGGTTATCCTTGGTGGGGAAAAGCCAATCCTTCTGAGATGGTGGTGCTTCGGAACATTAAGACCGGAGATATCATGGACGCCTCTGAACCTGATCCGAGAGGCGAAGAACATCTTCATCACGAGGTGCAACTGAAAGAACTGAACTTACATTCCTTTCACTCAACCAAATGGCGCGCAGATGCCAGTCGGGCGATCTCAGCGCTTGTCAGACATGCTGAGTCCCAGCATTACGCAGACAGGATCTGGGGATGGCATATTTGCGACGGCTGGCCCCAGGAATGGTTTCACTGGGGCGAATATTTATTAAGTGGACTCGAAGATTATTCGCCAGCAGCTCAGTCGGATTTCCAAAGCTGGTTACGAAAGACTTACAAGGAAGATGAGAAAAATCTGCAATCGGCATGGGGAGAAGCTATCCATTTTGAGAAAGTCACAATACCGGAACCGTTTGAGAGAGTCCGGACATCACACGGTGATTTTTATGATCCGATACACGATCGGCGGACAATCGACTACACTCAATGTCTGAGCGATTTGATGGTTGATTCGATCATTACTGTCTGCCAGGCTGCAAAAGAGGCGATGAAAGATCCCAAGGTCGTCTGCACATTTTATGGTTATCCGTTCTGCCATCTGCCAAGGCCGCAGTTGATTGGCCATAATTCCTTGGCGCGATTATTGGAATCGCCAGCCATTGACTTGCTGGCCAGCCCACATAGTTATGACAATCGGGGGTATGGCGGTTACCACTCGCCGCAGGGTATGGCCGATTCCGCCCGCCGGGCGAATAAAATCCATTTCGATGAGGTAGACTGCAAAACCGTCTGGATGCCGAAGGTCAGGTGGAAGGATCATATCAGCGAGCCTCCTGGCGTGAAAGAAACCCTTGAAATGATGAAAAAGGACGCCGCCTACCAGTTGGCATCGGCAAGCGCAATGTGGTGGTGTGACTTGTTTAACCAGGGCTGGTACGATCATGAGGAGTGTGTCGACCTCATCCAGAAAATGAAAGCGATTGAGACCTACTTGCTCGAGACAGGCCGCTTGAATTTCGGTGAGGTGGCATTAGTCGTGAGTGAGCGATCCCAAATGTTTCAAGCCCAAAAAGATGGATTAATCGATACCTCGCGTGAGATATTCCGAAACTGGTTCTTGAGCCGTATGGGTGTCCCCTTTGAACAGTTATTGGTGAGCGATCTGGCACGTTCGGATATTCCCCATTATAAATTTTACATAATGGCAGATATCTATTATCTCTCATCTGAAGAAAGAGAAGTCCTCAAGCGGACGGTTGAGTCCGACGGGACAACTGTCCTATGGATCTACGCGCCTGGATATCTGAATGACCGCATAGCCTCGCTGTCGAATATGGAAGCCATCACTGGGATCCAGTTTGGTCAACAAGATGTCAAGGATGAACTTAACGTCACCATATGTAATAATGACCATCCGATTACTGCTGGTCTACCGAAGGATACACGATATGGCACAGGGGTGATGCGAGATCAATACGAACGCCCGCCGCGGATTCAATTCTTGCCCGATACACGCGTCAACCCCGCTTTTTATGTTAACGATCCGCAAGCGGTTGTCCTTGGATTACTTGAGAGTGTGGGAAAAGCGGGTCTGGTGGTCAAAGATATGGGATCATGGCGCTCTATCTATACCTCTGCACCACTACTATCATGGGAGTTGCTGCGCAATATTGCCCGGTGGGCCGGCGTGCACATCTACGACGAACTGGGCGATATGGTATGGGGTAATGACAGGTTCCTGGCAATCTATTCCCAAAGTGAAGGCATCCATCCGATCTTCTTCCCCAAAGCAGTTACAATCGAGGAGGCATATGAGGGGAAAGTGCTGGGTACTCAAGTGAGGCGGATCGATCTCTCGATGAACAAATGGGAAACACATTTATTGCTGTGCCATGATTGATTTGAGTTAAATGTTCATTAGACCTTCAAATGAAGTAGAACTCACTTTAAAAGGTATTGTGGACGAGAAAGATATCTCCGAGTTCCAGAATCCACTATACCAAATCCAGGCGATTGGGTCATGCCAGAGCTTCCATCACTCTTGAAATCTACGGACATCTGATTCCGACAATGCAGAATGAAGTAGCAGAGATGATTGACGACCTGGTCATGCCAGTTACGGTCCAGCTCGAAAAGAAGGTTGAACCAGGGTCGTAAAATGGTTGCAGCGGGTTGCAGCCGATTGCAGCAGGTATGATGCAAGGAGGGCAAGTCCGAGTCCATTCCGAGTTAGTTAGGTGTGAGGATTTTCTTTAAGGAAGAATATTCTAGATAGTGACATTCCCAATGGTTTTGTTCCCTGCATGTTACGGCCTGCCGAGATGGAGGATGTAGTGATAACGCTGACCTTGAAGAAAATGGTAATACAGATAGTTCTGATTTGCTTATTGGGTTGCTCACCGTGTTCTCTTCACAGGCTGGCGGTTACGGATTTCCAGCCAAACGAGATTGCCTCAAAAATATTACTACACTGGCCTACTGGACCTATCAATAGATCAGATTAGGGTTGTATAATGGAAAGAACGGATTATATGAGCGTGGTGGGATGCGCTTTGACGGTTTGAAAGAAGAGCAGCAGATGCAGGTGGAGAAGGATTACCAGATCTGCGTGAAACGAGGCAGTACGGGGGAAAAGAAGGTCAGCAGGAAAAAAGAGCAGATGGGTTGTTTTCATCCATTTGATGAAATAGGAGGATAATAATCATGGCGCGCGAGATGAAGCTTGCCAAAGACCTGCAACCAGAGCAGCTGGATGTTCTAAACAAAGCCACAGTTCCCAACCCTTCTGAATTCATATTCGTTCAGGGAGTGGCCGGATCTGGAAAGACCACTATTGCATTAAATATCGCCCTCAAAGTAGGGGAATTGAATGCCAATCGACTTGAGAATAGTCGCCAAACAATATTATTTCTGACCTATAACGATCGTTTGGCAGAGTATTGTCGCAATACTCTTTCCAATCAACCATCGATCACCCAGATGATCGCCCCCAATAAAGATGAATTAAAAGATGGTTTCATCAATGTAATGACTGTCAGTGATCTTTTCCGTCTTTCAGCGGCCTTAGAAGGAAAAAATAAATTCCTAAACGATGAGGATTGTATTAATTACATAACTGGGGCAGCAGTACAGAGGGGAATATTGGATTTACTTCCGTCGCAAATATTTGCGTTAATCACGACCTTCTTACGTGGCCGGCCTGAGCTAAGCGAAAAAAGTGTTGAGGAACTGAATGAGATCATCGACCGTGATTTACATCGTTCTGTTCATTACCGAATGTATGGAAACGCCCTTCAAGATATTCGCAGACGTCTATTGGGAACGTATGAAGATTGGAAGCGAAGCATTAAGGGATTGGATCGAGCAGATGTAGCTAGAAGGTTAAGAGAACAATTACTTGAAATCGAGAACCATTTATCGGTATTGCCAGGACTACAAGCGGAATATTTGCGGAAGATTTCCCGGAAGGTACTTGGAGACGGTGACCCTGGGCTGTTGCTTACTATGAAATGGTTGGACAGGGCATATGTGGGAATTCAGGATATTTTGAAATATGAAAAAGAAGCAGCTGAATACCGTTCAGTGCTGGCATATAAAAAAGTCAATAAAGAACAGATAATTCAAATGGGGGAACTACTCTACAATTCCATATCTGATGTGGGATTACGTGCCACACCGGTTTGGAGGCCCATAAGTTCTCATCTGCGCAATCCCTTGATCATTGTGGATGAGATCCAAGATCTCAGCCAGATAGAATGCGAGAACTTGATTGGCCTTTGGTTTCAAATGCCTCGTAATCACGAAAGTCATTTATTCTTATTGGGCGATTTGAACCAGCAGATTACCCCGTCAGGATTTGAATGGAACACTTTGCATGAGCTGGTGGAAAACAAATCAAAGCTATATCATCGCCTGTTAAACAAGCCGGATGTTCATGACCTGAATAATAATTATCGAACTACTGATGAGATTGCCAGCTTTGTACATAACGTGATGAAAACCGTGGTACCAAATGCCTTATCAGATCCTGAAATTGCTAAACGCTTTTTAAGATATTCAATCAAACGAGAATCTACACTCGCAATCAATCTTCAAGAGAAAATTGACCAGATCAAGAAGGAAAACGGTGATTTGGTGCCTCATGTGTTAGTTGGAAATAATGATCTTTTCAGGCTAGGCATTAACGAATACGTGCATAAATTGCAGAGACAGGGTAATTCCGTTGAGAAGATAGAACAAATGCTCTCTACAGTTGTTATTACCGAACATGGATCCCAAGTTGATGATTTGATCATGGAAAACCTTAGACATTATGTATTGGCTAATGATCTGATTGAAGTGATTCCGGTTCTAAGTTGCAAGGGGCTTGAGTTTGACCGGTGCGTTCTACATGGATTAAGCATCAAGGAAACCGGAGAGATTGAACAAGATTTAATTTCGCGTTGGTATACTTCATTTACACGCGCCAAATTACAACTGCTTATCTACCTTACCGATAAAGAATTCGGTTTTATAAATCAATTGGGTTGGAATCAAATTCCGAAGGATGTGGTACTTGTAAGACACGTCACTTCTCCAGAAGAGATCGTCAAAGAATTGGAACAACTGGGAACAACTGATCTGGATGAGGATGCCCGCTACCACTTTGCCGAAGCCAACTTGGCCAGATTCTTTCAAACTGGCAATGAAGAGTACTTGAAGAAAAGCTTGCGTCTGTTGAAACAAGGGGGATTACTTGATCAATCTCAACAGACTGCATGCAAGGGGGCCGAGTATTTTGAGAATAAGCAGAATTATTTGAAGGCTGCTGAATATTTTCATGAAGGCAAATCTCAAGTTGAAGAGGTGAGGTGCCTGGCTAAGCACTCTAATCAGCTTGCAGCCGAAGGAACTGTGAGCCCCAAAGTCAAGCTATACCGGGACCAGGCCATCGAGATTACCGAAAATGTTCAGGATCCTGAAGGTCAGGCAAAATGCTGGTTACTGCTGCATGATTATGAGAAGGCATTACGCTCTGCATCCCTGAGCAATGATGAAATCTTACAACAGGAAATTGCCTCCGAGGTAGCCAATGCTATAACTCTCCTGGCCAATGACAAACCAGAAGATGCTGCAGTTTTTGCTGCCCTGCTTGAAGAAATAGGCTATAAGCATGCAGCGGCTCTTTCCTGGCTCAGTCTTTCCAATTGGGATAAAGCATTTGAATGTGCTTCCGGATTGGAAAAAAGCGACAAGGATTTAGTGTTTCTAAAGGCTGTTGAGTATGCAAAAGAATTGGCCAAGAAACACAATCCGGATGCTGCAGTAATTGCAAAGAAACTGGACGAAAATAAATATTACGAAGAATCATCGGGTATATGGTTACAGATCCGTAATATCCCAGCTGCAGTACAGGCTCTGGTTTACTCCGGCCAATTGGAACGGGCAGAAAATCTGGTGAAAGCACCTGAAAATAAAACAGACGGAGATCTAAGGAAGCAGATATATTCCATCTTGGCCAAGGGATTCCGTCGCGAAACCCAAAACTGGCATCGGGCGTACAATTATTTTTACTTGGCAGACCTTAAAGAAGAATGCCTGCGGTTGGAACGGGAGTGTAGGGTTCTAGAAGACTATCGCACACTTGCAAATTGTTATGTAGCAGTAGAAGATTTGCAGAAAGTGGCAGAACTGGCGAATGAACTTGAACTCAAGCAGGTGGACAGAAAAGAATTGATCGCTGAATCCTGGCAGAAAGCGAGGGAATGGGAACGCGCCGCCAATGCATGGATGAGGTTGTTTTTCTACCATATTGAACGCAGCGAGGAACTCTTGGGTCCCAACCCAAATCGTTTGGAACTCCATCCAAACAGCCAGAAACGGTTTACACAGAACGTCGAGAAGAATTTAACAGAATATCAATTGCTCCTGACAGAATGGGAGACTCTCTCGAAATACACAAGTAATGTGAAGCAGTATTACGTTAATACTGCCAAAGTAATTGCTATGATATCCAAATCCCAACGATGGCAAGATGAGACATCAGAATTTCTGCGATCTTTACGTGATCAGGCAAGAAGTGCCTCTAACGAGTTTCCGGAAGGAACCCTAAAGATCAGAATACCTGAAAAATTAAAGGTTGATACCGATGAGGATGTGAAGGACCTTTGGGACCGAATCACTTCTGCAAACTTGGTTTTTCAAATGCGTGCGGTGGCAGTTTGTCGGGAATGTTACCAAAAAGCAGACAAACTACTTGCCATCCGGTTGATGTATGGAGTTTGTACCTGGAAGGATGAAGCTGTAAAAATGTCTGATGATCTTATGGATACATATCCCGACTTATGGATAAAGAGTTGGAAAATGCTCGAGTATTCTAACGATACGATTGACCGTAAAATTTTCAATATACCTCCTACCAATCAACCTGAATTGATCCGGCAGGCCATTTTCGAAATTTACCAGGATAATGAAAATCGTAAGAAAACGCTTTGGGAGAAATATCGGGATAAGTTGATTGACATTAATAGTAAAAAGTCAAAAGAATTGTTAAAGATATATTTCCCTGAGTACAACCTACCACAACCTGAGCAAGAACTACCACCCGGGCAAATCAAGGTCACCGATTTACTTAAAGATATTTTAGATAGTTTGGATAGATGGAATTTACAAGAAGGGGATAAGGTTGAACTTAGTGGACAACTGGAATCAATGCGGGAGATGCTCGCACAACCAGAACGCCTTCACGCAAAATGGAAGATGGCAAAATCTCTCATTCCCGACGATCTTGATAGACGCTCACAAGTTCGGGTGGAAAAACTAGACAAATTGATTAGTGAAGTACAGCCGTTGAATATAAAGCCTCAGGATCTTCGATTGGAAATTCAAGATGTCTTGGAGCAGGAGGAAATACCTGGTAATAACAAAATTGAAGACAAACCTCACAGTAGGGAACGCCATCGTCATAAGGTGCAATCACCCCCTCACAGGGTCCTACAACGGGTAAATTTGCACGAATTAAGCCTTGAAGATGCAAAGCTAACCTTTGAGGCTGCATTTGATAATTTCCGTGATGACAAATCAGTTGGCGCAATGCTGGTCAGTCATGGATACGGAAAGGACAAGAACAAGTCTGTCATCAAAGAATGGTTTGAACAACGCTGTAAAAGGTTGAAGGGTCATCGACGCGTACGTAGTATCATCAAGGGAGAGGAAATTATTGATCCCTTTGATAAAAAAGCGGATCTCATTCGGGAAGCAGTGGATGATGTGGACTTCTCCGAAATAGGTGTGAACAGCCCCAGTTACACTGTGATCGTGTTCAATAGAAGATAACATGATCGAATCTTGGATTCTTGCCAAGCTTGATTAGATCAAAAATGCCTCGCCCATCCTCCTGCGTGACCCACAGAGAATGATCCGTTCTGGAACACGTACGGTAGATGGATGGGCGGAAGAGCACGGTTATACCGTACTTTTCTGCAAGGGCAACTTGTCGCTATGTGAGATGGTCGGGATGTGCACCCGAATCCGGGCATGCACATTTTGCTAGCGAATTGCAATCAAGACGAAATCAAACACTTGCTGTTCTTGCCTGATTTAAACGCAGTGGCTCTGAAGACCAAAAGGTGGAGAGTTTTAAGACTTACTTTGATTAAAAAATTCAAGACCTCCGAGTTCACGGAGAACCCAGAGGTCTGTTTTGGTGGGCGCAAAGGGACTCGAACCCCTGACCTTCTCTGTGTAAGAGAGACGCTCTAACCAACTGAGCTATGCGCCCATACGGGCTACTTTTGTGAATTCGGTGTTCCTCCGCAGGAGAGGAATCCCCCATTCACAAAGCAACTTGTGCCACGCAGTGGCATGCGCCCGGCGCTGCAATTATACCGAGATTTTTGCAACTGTGTTACACTTTTGCATCCGCTCACCTTTTGGAGAATCAAATGCGCATTGTCCGTTATCAATATAAAACCGAGGCCCCCACGTATGGTTGGCTGTTTGAGGAAAAGGTCGGCGCGATCGTCGGGAATATTTACGCGGAGTTCCGCAGGCAGGAAGTGGCACTGCCTCTGTCATCCGTCCGCCTGCTTGCACCGGTCCAGCCGTCCAAGATCATCGGCATCGGGCGCAACTATGCCGAACATGCCAGGGAACACGACGTCGAGGTTCCCAAAGTGCCGCTGCTTTTCCTGAAGCCGCCCTCTTCCATCACCAATCCAGGCGAGGCCATCCTCCTGCCGCCGCAGTCACTCCAGGTGGAGCACGAGGCTGAACTGGTGGTTGTAATTGGAAAACGCGCCCGGAACGTCATCGTCGAGCATGCCCAGGACTACATCTTCGGGTATACGGTCGGGAATGACGTCACGGCGCGCGACCTACAGCAGAGCGACGGCCAGTGGACGCGTGCAAAGGGTTTTGACACGTTCTGCCCTTTCGGCCCCTGGGTGGAAACCGATTTCGATCCATCTGACGCCCTCATCACCTGCCGGGTCAACGGCCAGCCGCGTCAGATGGCTTCCACGCGCGATATGGTCTTCAATGTGAGTATGTTGATTGCTTACATCTCGTCTGTAATGACTCTTGAACCTGGTGACCTGATCTTTACCGGCACCCCTGCGGGCGTTGGTCCGCTTATGGATGGCGATGAGGTGGTGGTTGAGATTGAAGAGCTTGGAAAGCTGAGCAACCCGGTGCGAAAAAGTCAGCCCTGAAAAAAGCCTTCCGTGAAAAAATGGATCCTCCTCTCTGATCCTTTTCCCCGGAACAAACCGGATGAAAATAAAAATCTCCCTGCTCTCTGCCCTGGCGGTAATAACGTTCATCCTCCCGGCGTGTGTACTGGCAGCCACGCCTGCCTCAACAGCCTCTCCTGCCCCGTCTCCCACCCCATTTGGTAATTATGGCCTGACACTCACGGATGTCACCTACTGTACAATGGGAGGCCAGCCTCAAAAAATGGATATCTACTTCCCAAACTCGGGCGGACCCTGGCCGGTATTCTTATATGTCCATGGGGGTGGGTGGAATCAAGGTGATAAAGCCGAAGGCGCAGGCTGGAAATTTCTGAACAACCTGGGCTACCTGGTCGTCTCGGTCAACTACCGGTTGGCAGCCTATAATGTCAAGTTCCCGGCCATGATCGAGGACGTGAAATGTGCCGTGCGCTCTCTGAGGGCGCATGCGGGCGAATACAACTTGGATCCCAAACGCATTGGTGCGCTGGGCGCCAGCGCAGGCGGCCACCTGGTGGCCCTGCTCGGCACATCTGACAAAGGGGCTGGTTGGGATGTAGGCGAGTACTTGGACCAGTCCAGCCGTGTCCAAGCAGTGGTGGCGGAAGCGGTGTTCTCGGATTTCACCCAAACGATCTATCAAAGCATGCAGATGCCCATCTACTTTGCATTTGGCGATTTTCCCGGTACGACTTCCAGGATTAATACAGCTGCCAGACCGGTCACCTATATCACGCCGGACGATCCACCCTTCCTGATCCTCCACGGAGAAGAGGATGGCCTTGCCCCGCTGGATCAGGCGGTGACGTTGGATGCTAAATTAAGAGCCGTGGGGTTTCTTCCAGGCTGGTAATAGTCAAGAACGGGGGACACGGGCTGACAAGTTCGAATGGGAATCCTACGGTACCTTCCTCGCAGGAAATCAACCAGATCATCCTGGACTTTTTGAATGCGAACCTGATGAAATGAAAACGAAGGGCTCCGGCTGCCACCGGAGCGTTTTTTCTTATATCGCTCTAATGGCCAGCCATCCATGCCCATGCTATAATCCGCCCGAAAGGTGACTTCTTCCATGCTCCAGAAATTTGTCAAAGCCTTTGGGGGCGACCCCAATAAGCGCGAAATCGAAAAGACCACCGACATTGTGGATCAGGTCAATGCTCTGGAGCCAGAGTTCGAAGCTCTAAGCGATGAAGCCTTGCGCCTAAAAACGGACGAGTTCCGGCAACGAATTGTCCGGGAGTTGGAAGGCATCGATGATGAAGAGGAACACCGCAAGGTCGAGCAGGAAATACTGGATGAACTCCTCCCAGAAGCTTTTGCCGCGGTGCGGGAGGCTTCCAAGCGAACCATTGGCCAGCGTCATTTCGATGTGCAGTTGATCGGCGGACTGGTCCTGCACCAGGGCAAAATTGCCGAAATGCGCACCGGTGAAGGCAAGACGCTGGTTGCCACGCTGCCGCTCTACCTGAATGCGCTTACGGGTAATGGGGTCCATCTGGTGACGGTCAACGATTATCTGGCCCGGCGGGATGCCCGTTGGATGGGGGCAATATATGACTTCCTCGGCCTGACGGTCGGCATCCTGCAGATGGCTGCTGCCACCGAGAACGGCAAAAAGGCTTTTCTGTACGACCCGAGCCGCGCATCCCGCGCGAAGACCAACACCAGATGCGTCTGGTGGACCGGGTGGAAGCGTACAAAACCGACATTACCTATGGCACTAATTCCGAGTTCGGCTTTGATTATTTGCGCGACAACATGGTCATGCGTGCGGAAGACAAGGTACAGCGCGGCCATCATTTTGCCATTGTGGACGAAGTGGATAATGTCCTGATTGATGAGGCCCGCACTCCGCTCATCATCTCCGGTCCGGCTTCCGGTGACGTGGAGTGGTATGGCAAAATGGCAGTACTCGTGCGCCAGTTGAAGGCGGAAGACTACGAGGTCAGCGAGAAGGATCGCAGCGTGGCCCTGACCGAGATCGGCACCGTCCATGTAGAGCAGTTGCTTGGTCAGCCCCTGCGCGACCCCGACCGCCCCGAAGATGTAACTCCTGAACAAGCGCATTTGTTTGGCTTTCTGGAGCAAGCTTTGCGTGCCCAGCATTTGTTCAAGCGCAACAAGGATTACCTGGTGCAGGGTGGCAAGGTCATCATTGTGGATGAGTTCACCGGGCGTTTGATGCCTGGACGCCGCTGGTCCGATGGTCTACACCAGGCGGTGGAAGCCAAGGAAGGCGTCAAGGTGGAACCGGAGAACGTTACCTACGCCACCATCACCCTGCAAAACTATTTCCGCATGTATAAAAAGCTGGCCGGCATGACCGGCACCGCCCTGACCGAAGCGGAAGAGTTCGATAAAATCTACAAACTGTCCGTCCTGTCTGTCCCGACCAACCTGGAATATCAGGCTTTTGGATCGAATGCGGAGCTGGTCGAAATCAAGTCCAAGGACGAGGATGGTTTTGATTATGCGTATTTCGCCCGTGCGGATGACCCGGAAAAACAGGTCTATTTATGGCGCCGCAAGGATTACCCGGATGTTATTTACCGTACCGCAGAAGCCAAACTGCGTGCCATAGTTCATGAAATATTCCTTTACCACGTTCAGGGACGTCCGATGCTGGTCGGTACAACCTCCGTCGAGGCTTCCGAGCGCCTGTCCAACCGGTTGCGTGCCGAACCCATCCGACGTTTGCTGCAAATCCTGCTTCTCCGAAATGCCTGGCTGGAAAAGAATGATCGCTTTGAAGATGGGCGACTTATCCCGGAACTCCAACCACTTAACAAACCGATCGAGCAACTTCGCCCCGAAGATCTGCGTCCGATGGCCAAGGACCTTGGTCTCTCGCTTAACCCTGAAGACCCGGTCAACCTGGCTCGTCTTTTGGATATCCTGAAGCTGGATAAATCGTACGATGGACGGCTGAAAGCCGTTCTGCAGGGAGGAGTTCCGCACCAGGTGCTGAATGCCCGCAAGCATACTGAAGAGTCAATGATCATCGCCGGTGCCGGTGCTTTTGGTGCAGTGACCATTGCGACCAACATGGCTGGTCGTGGTGTGGATATCAAGTTGGGCGGTGACCTGGCTGAAGAAATCCTGAGCGGCGTCAACCGGGTCCTGCGTAAAGCCGGATATCATGACCCTTACGATATGCCCCTGCAAGATCGCCGAGAGGCATTGCAAAAAGTGGATCCTTCGCTCTATGGCATCTACGAGACTGAAGCCATATATTTCCTGAACTTTTTTGAGGAAATGGAGCGTGTGCGCGAACTCGGCGGACTGCACATTATCGGCTCCGAGCGTCATGAAGCCCGCCGCATTGACAACCAGTTGCGCGGCCGTGCGGCCCGACAAGGCGACCCGGGGTCATCACGCTTCTATCTTTCCCTCGAAGACGACCTGATGCGCATGTTCGGTGGCGATCAGGTCAAGAACGTGATGGAACGCTTCAGCATCGATGATGACTATCCCCTCCAGGCCCGCCTGGTCAGCAACATGATCGAGCAATCACAACAACGGGTGGAGGGCGCCAACTTTGATATCCGCAAGCACACGCTGGAATATGATGATGTGCTCAATGCCCAACGCCAGCGCATATATTCCCAGCGTGATCGTGTCTTTGAGAAGGAAGACCTGGTCGAAGATGTGAACGAACTGCTGGCGCAGGAAGTCAAACGCCGGGTCAAGGAAGCACATGAGACCGATGAGTACTGGCGGTTGCTGGCTTGGTTGGAACAGGTCCAGCCACCGTTCAATTCCCCGGATGGCATCTTCCCGCCTTTCACCTATAAACTCTTGCTCGACCAACTCAACGCGTCTGGTTCGGACATGGAAACCTCCCTGCGTGAGCTGGCAATTCGCGCCATCCAGGCCGACCAGGATCACTTTCTGGCCGCCACCCTAGACCAGATTGATCATGCCGGCCTGGAACTAAAAAACCAGATGGAGGAGCGGACTGATTCACTTGACACCGCCCTGGATGGACTTTCCGATAACCTGGAAAACGAAACTCGTCGCCCAAACATTATTTTGGATGAACTTTCCGGGCTGGTGCGTGTTCCTTTCCGGCTGGACCCGGATCAGTTGAATCAAATGGTCACTGATCCGCAAGATCTGGCCGGCGATCTGCGTGCCCAGGTGGAGGCCTCCGTTACTTCAACAACCATCACCCGCCTGGCAAATACCATTGAATTCCGTCTCGGTGAACCGCTTGGGTTAAACCCGGCTGACTTGCAGGAGCTCGACTGGACTGACGTGGCAAGCCAGGTGGAAGAACACGTTCACCAGGCACTAATTGGCCGCCAGGAAAAACTGCTCGGAGCGGGTGGGCAAATATCGCGCGACTTGGCCTCTGCTCTGGAGCGCCTGTCCGAATATGATGATCAGGCCAAACTGCGCCTGCTTGGTTTGATGGCCCAGGGCACCAATACCTTCTTCGATGCCAAAACCCATCGTCAGGTCCGGCAGATTTTTACCCGCCTTCATTATATATATCTGGCCGGAGAGATACTGCGCAATTCCGATAACCAGGCATTGGAAGAAGATGTGTTGGAACATCTGCAACGGGCCCAACGGGCCCAACGACGGGCATGGGGCGAAAGTGAACGTGTCCGTTTGGGAGAAAGCGCACCGGCATCTTCGGCCGAGGAATTGGGACATGGCATCCAGACCCAGATATATCGTCAGGTCTTGCTCGGTTCCATTACGGAATTGTGGGTGGATTACCTTACGCGTGTGGAAGCCCTGCGTGTATCCGTCGGGCTGGAGGCTTATGCCCAGTCGGATCCGCTGGTAAAATATAAAAGTCAGGCTTCGGAGATGTTTCAAAGCCTGCTGGGCGATATTCGTGCTGCTGTTATCAGCCGGATTTTTCTGTATCAACCACGCGCGGCCTCAGCCCAAAACGAAACAAATACTGGCACGGGTCGCCGCCCTGAGCAAGTTGAAAGATCCGGAATCGCAGAAACATCACCTGCTCCGGCTAAAACAAATCCGGTCCAAATTCCCGACAAGAAACGAAAAAGGCACAGGCATTAGTTCAGTGGTAAACCTGAAAGATTTTTATTACGCCCTTCCCAAGGTGGATCTTCACCGTCATCTTGAAGGTTCCTTGCGCCTCAAAACGATTTTGGAGATTGCCCGAGCACAAGGAATCACCATTCCGACCAACATCGGGTCGTTGAGCAACCTTGTGCAGGTGCAGAGGAGTGAACCGTCCACTTACCAAAACTTCCTGGCGAAATTCTCCACGTTGCGTTTGTTCTATAAATCACCGGAAGTCATTTACCGCCTGACCCGTGAAGCGGTTGAGGACGCCGCGAGAGATAACGTCCGTTATTTGGAGCTGAGATTTACCCCGACGGCCTTGAGCTGGGCCGAACGTTTCCACCTGGGCGATGTGATGGACTGGGTTTGCGATAGTGCCCAGAAAGCTGCCCATGAATTTGGTGTGCGGGTTGGCCTGATTGTAAGTGTCAACCGCCACGAGAGTTTGGAGCTGGCCGAACAGGTAGCAGGGCTGGCTGCCAGCCGCCGTGATCGTGGCCTGGTCGGGCTGGACCTGGCAGGAAATGAGGCTGAGTTCCCGGCCAAGCCATTTGTGGGGCTCTTCCGTGCCGCACAACAATCCGGACTTAAACTGACCATCCATGCTGGAGAATGGGGGGGTGCAGGCAACGTCCGTGAAGCGTTGGAGATTTTTAATGCTGACCGGATAGGGCATGGTGTGCGTGTGGTGGAGGATGTTTCAACAATGGTGTTGGCACGCGAGCGATCTGCAACTTTCGAAGTGTGTGTGACCAGCAATTACCAATCCGGAGTCACTCCTGCCTCTACGGAACACCCTGTGAAGAAGATGTTGCAGGAAGGGTTAAACATCACCATCGGTACTGATGATCCGTCCATCTCCCGGATCACCCTGACCCATGAGTATCAGCGTGTCTGCGAAGACAAGTATCTTTCACATCCAAAGCTTAAGGAACGTATTCTGGCTGCCGCCAAGGTCGCCTTCCTGCCTGACCAGGAACGGCAAAATCTAATAGATGAACTTAAGATAGAATTGATCTAACAAATAGCATGTGGCCCCCACCTTTCAACAGGTGAGGCTAGAGGGCATCCGGGATATTTTCTGGAGCCCTTTGTGTCCCTCACCCCTGTATGTCTCCCTCTGTGGGAGAGGGGAAAAGGAAGGACCGCTAAAGGAGCAAATATGTACCATGATCTCTTTCAGTCCCGCGATACTCTCAAGGTCGGGAACAGACAATATGTCATCTACCGACTTGATACACTTGAGAAAGCCGGCCTGACCAGGCTCGACAGGTTGCCATTTTCGATCCGCATCCTGCTTGAGGCGGCACTCCGACAATGCAACGAGAAGGAAATCACACAAGCTGACGTGGAGCATATTGCCAGATGGACGCCTACTGGCGTTCGTCCGGGCATCCCCTTCCTGCCAGCGCGTGTAATCATGCAGGATTTTTCCGGTCTACCAGCGGTGGTTGACCTGGCTGCCATGCGTACGGCGATTGCCCGTTTGGGCGGCGATCCCAAATCGATCAATCCGCTTGTTCCGGTTGATCTTGTGATTGACCATTCGGTGCAAGTGGATTTTTTTGCCAATGCGGATGCCCTACAGCGTAATGCTGAAATGGAATTTCAGCGCAATCATGAACGCTACGGGTTCCTCAAATGGGGGCAAAAAGAATTCTCGAACTTTCGTGTCGTTCCGCCCATGACCGGCATTGTCCACCAGGTCAATCTTGAATACCTGGCCCAGGTTGTTTCGACAAAGGAAGTGGATGGCGAATTGTTCGCCTTCCCCGATACGGTTGTCGGCACTGATTCGCATACGACAATGATTAACGGCCTGGGCGTGGTCGGCTGGGGTGTGGGTGGGATCGAGGCAGAAGCTGTCATGCTCGGTCAACCGATGGATATGCTCCTGCCAGATGTCATTGGATTCAAACTCTACGGCAGGCTCAGGGAAGGTGTGACAGCAACCGACCTCGTACTTACGATCACACAGATTCTACGCAAACACGGTGTCGTGGATAAGTTCGTCGAATTTTTCGGTCCTGGTCTGGAAAGCATGTCCTTGCCCGACCGTGCGCTGGTTGCCAACATGTCCCCAGAATATGGCGCAACCATGGGCTATTTCCCGGTTGATGCCGAAACATTACGTTATATGCACCTCACTGGCCGGCCGGAAGAGGTCATCGCGCTGACGGAAGCCTATTGCCGTGCCCAAGGCTTGTTCCGCGATGCAGATTCACCGGAGCCTGAATATACCGAGATGGTCGAATTGGACCTTGGATCCGTGGTTCCCTCCCTGGCCGGGCCGAAACGTCCGCAAGACCGTGTCGCGCTAAATGACATGAAATCTGTGTTTCAAAGCGCCCTCACTGCGCCAATTAAAGACCGAGGTTATGCGCTCACACCAGAGGCCGTGGAACGCAAGGGGAAAGTCGGCACCAACGGCGGGTCTTACGAAATCGGTCACGGTGCGGTGGTCATCGCGGCCATTACTTCCTGCACCAATACATCCAATCCATCGGTAATGGTGGCGGCTGGTTTGCTGGCCAGGAAGGCTGTCGAGAAAGGTTTGAAAGTCAGGCCCCATGTCAAGACAAGCCTGGCACCCGGCTCGCGCGTGGTGACGGAATATCTCAAGAAGGCCAATCTACTCGAACCGCTTGCCAAACTGGGATTCAACGTGGTTGGCTATGGCTGCACCACCTGTATAGGTAATAGCGGGCCGTTGCCAGGTGAGGTCGCCAAAGCCGTTACCGGGTCCGAGCTCATCGCGGCGGCGGTTATTTCCGGCAATCGCAATTTCGAAGGGCGCGTACATCCGCTTGTGAAAGCCAATTATCTGGCCTCACCACCTCTGGTCGTCGCCTATGCCCTGGCGGGTACTATCAATATGGATCTGACCACCGAGCCAATCGGCACAGGCCGGGACGGGCCGGTTTACCTGAAAGACATCTGGCCGACCGCAAAGGAAGTGACCGAACTGGTGGAGTCCAGCCTGAACAAGGACATGTTTGCAGAGCGGTATGCCAGTGTGTTCGAAGGCTCAAAGATATGGAAAGATATCCAGGTGTCCGGAGGCGAACTGTTCCAGTGGGATGATGCGTCCACTTATATCCATCACCCACCGTTCTTCCAGAATCTGACTCTGGATGTACCGTCCATCGAGAACATCCAAAATGCCCGTGTGTTGGCCTTGCTGGGGGATTCGATAACCACTGATCATATATCCCCGGCAGGCAATATCGCCATGGATAGCCCGGCCGGCCAGTACCTGCAAGGGCGCGACGTTCAACCACGCGATTTCAACTCGTATGGTGCACGTCGTGGCAATGACCTGGTGATGACGCGTGGCACATTCGCTAACATTCGCCTGAAGAACCTTTTGGCCGATGGCAAGGAAGGCTGGTTCACGCGCTATTATGAGTCTGGTGGCGAGAAACTGACGGATAAAGAAACAACCATATTCGATGCGGCCACGAAATATCAGGCGCTAGGAATTCCAACCATAATCATTGCTGGCAAAGAATATGGGACTGGTTCGAGCCGTGACTGGGCGGCGAAGGGTCCATTATTGTTGGGAGTGCGCGCAGCCATTGCCGAGTTGTTCGAACGCATACACCGTTCCAACCTGGTTGGTATGGGCATCCTGCCATTGCGTTTTATGGATGGTCAGAATGCCGAGAGCCTTGGTTTGGATGGAAGCGAAGTCTACAATATTGAAGGTCTGAGCGATTCCATGCTGCCGAAAAGCGAGGTGATTATCAAAGCGAAAAAAGGCGACGGTTCGGAGGTTGCGTTTAAAGCCATCGTACAGTTAAATACGCCGGTCGAAGTAAACTATTACCGGAACAGGGGTATTTTGCACACTGTTTTAAGAAACTTGGTAAAGTAGGTATCTTGGATGACCAGCAGGTCACCCAGCACTACACTTCGGCACATCACTGGCAGTCGGCCCGTTCCTGCAGTGATCTTCGACCGATTAACCTTCCGGTTTGGGTTCAGGGTAAGATTCTGATATTCTGTTTTAGGCCTTTGTAATATGACACTCCCTCCCCCTGCCAAAAAGTCTTTCTGGCCTCTCTTGATGCTTACTTTGACCTTTTTGGTCGCACTCTCGACAATCCTGGAACTGCTCACACGTACAGCATGGCTTGACAAAGTATCCCCCTACCGGTCTGTTGGCAATTTTGATTATCAATTTGAGATTAAATGGTTCCGTTTGCAGGATTACGTGAAACAAAAGGGGGGCGTGGATATCATCATCCTGGGTAGTTCCCTGGTCAATACGGGCCTCGACCCGAGTGTTATTGTGCAAGCTTATTACAAGCAAACCGGTGTTCAGCCACGCATATTCAACTTCGGTGTGGAAGGTATGACAATTGCTCCTAACTCCGTGATTGCCAGACTCCTGGTGGAGCGCTACCATCCTGTCTTGCTTATCTATGTCACTGAGATGCGCGATTACATAGCAGGAAATGGACTTGAGTATGAAACGCCATTCCTCAATGATCCCTGGTTGCGATTTGAAACTGGCAAATTCAATTTATTTGGGTGGTTGGCGGAGCATTCATCCGCCCTGCAACATTATTTACCATACCGAAATTGGATCCGCTCTGATTACTCGGAAACGATGGCTTTGTACATCAAGCGTTATCAGGAGACTTCCGCCAGCGGTTATGAGCCGGACAGCATGATCGGGGTTAATGTTGACGTTCCGCCGAATCCCAATGACCCCGCGGAAGCACAAAACTTTAAAGATTACGGTAACTACCATATTGCCGCAACGCGCTTGGGTAACTTAAAAGACATTCTTGATTTCAGTCAAAATCAAGGAACGCAGGTTTTGGTGGTGGAAATGCCCGTCCACCCGACATTCTATGTTTATGTCGGTGGAGAGGCGGTTCATGAACAATTTCAGCAGACAATTTCTTCATTTATTATTGCAAATGGTGGTTCATTCCTACCTTCAGAGACCTGTCTGGGGACTATTCCTCTGAAAGGGCGCTCCAATCGCTGGCACTTGAATTACATCGGCGCTCCTTACTTCAGTGAATGCCTGGGTGATCAATTGGCCATTTTTATCAATCAACACAATATGCACTTTTTAACTATGGGCCACTCAAAATGACCATCACGTCTCTGGTTTTTGCTGTTTTTTGTGCTGTCTCCATTTTGATTTACTGGGGCTTGCCGCAACGCCATCGACCCCTCTGGTTGTTTATTGTTTCGATGATATTTATTCTCACCTGGTCATGGAATTTGGCCGGCATTCTGCTTGTAGTGGCAACTGTTAATTTTCATTTGGGAAAATGGCTGGGAGTTGCAAAAGACAGACGCCGGGTCCTGTTATGGATCGGGATCGGGTTTAACATCTTGGCACTGGTGGCGCTTAAATATAGTGGCTTCTACGTGGTTGCGCTTACCAATTTATTGGAGAAAATGGGGGTCAACACCGGGGCTGGTGGCTTGCTCCTGCTGGTACCCATTGGCCTGTCTTTTATTGCTGTTCAGATGATCTCCTATCTGGTGGATATCAACAATCGTATTTTCAAGCCGGAACCGCACTGGCTGGATTTTGCTCTTTATGTTGCCTATTTTCCAAAAATGCTTTCAGGGCCAGTCGAACGGGCGCGAACAATTTTACCAATGTTCAAGCAGCCCAAAGCGCTGGATGCCCAATCAAAGGAGCACAATTTCTGGTTGATTATTGTCGGGTTGTTTCGCAAGATCGTTTTGGCCGATACGCTCTCATCCATTATTCCGGCCGCAATTTTCCTGCACCCGGGAGCTTATGCTGGCCAGGATCTGGTGCTGTATCTACTCGCATATGCTTTTGTCATCTATAATGATTTTGCGGGTTATACAAGCATGGTGCGCGGCATCAGCGGCTTCTTCGGCATCGAACTGACCAATAATTTCAAACTGCCCTATTTTTCAAGGAGCATTTCCGAATTCTGGGAACGCTGGCATGTCAGCCTTTCGAACTGGTTGCGAGATTACATTTTCTTCCCGACCTCACGGGCATTGTTGAAAAAAAATCCAAAACGGGACCACGTGACCAACCTGGTTATCCCTCCCATGATCACCATGCTTGTGAGTGGCATGTGGCACGGCATCGGGTGGAATTTCCTTCTTTGGGGCGGGTTACACGGTTTTTACCTTTTTGTGGAACGTCTCTCAACTCTTTGGTCCCCCCGGAGGTTACTGGACGAATTACCTAAGTGGCGGCAGGTGCTTTCAGCTGTGGGAATATTTGTCCTGGTGGTGCTGACGTGGATTCCATTTCACATGGAGCTGACCACCGCCTGGCAATTCCTGGTTAGGATGTTGACGCCTTCTGCCTGGATAAAGCCTGATTTCTGGCTCTTGCGGATGTCCCTCACCGGGAAGGTCCACGTGAATAGTTGGACGGAGTTCAAACTTCCAGACATCCGTGTGTTCTTAATGCTCATCCCGGCTCTCCTGCTCGACTGGAAACAATTCCGGCACAAGAATGAAACATTCTTTACAAGCTGGCCGGTCTGGGCAAAAGCTCTATTTCTGGCAGTTCTAGCGCTTGTGTTGTTTTTACTGTCACTTGCCGAGGCTGGCGCGCCCTTTGTTTATCAGGGATTTTGAGTTGAAAGGTATTATTAACGCCTCGCATTGGAACATGTCGGGTTGAGCATCCACCAGGATCCAGTGTACCTGGCGCGGGTTCCGGTATTCGGCTATCCAATGGTCCTCGAAATGGTCAGGGAAAAAGTATCCACCAAACCCGCAGCGGGTGCGCGCCGGAAGTCCGGATGCCAAAAAATGGATACCAGCAGAAGCGGGTAATCCTGGCAATTCCCCACGATCTTTTTTTCAATAGGGCGGTCTACCGTCATTGGCCTTGGATCCAGTTCCAAGCCCCGCTTCAGCCTGTGCTGGAGGGTGCGTATTGGACCCCTGACTGGCGTTCCAAAGTCAGTTTTATTCCATGGCGCTCTGCCCAGAAGATGTGGACGGTCTAGCCCTGAATAAATTTGCAGAGTTTGGCTATATCAGCGGGCAAGCCGTCCAAAAGTTTGGCTTATGTTCCCGGGTCCGTTATTGGACCGGATTGTACGAAATAGTTTGGATCGTTTTCCATCCAATCTTCTGCAAATATGCTGGTCCACTTTTTGGAAACTGGTGAAGAAGACCGGCCAACCTTTAATGTTGCTGCACCTTTCCAAAAAACTCATCCTGAAGGCGCTTCGTTTCAGTGTCATCCTTGATCACCCGAATGATTTTTGCCAGAGCCTGGGAACGGTCGGCTAACCAGCGTTCCCCCTTTTCGGGCGTGGCTGGTCGCCCGTCGCCACAATAATGGGTCGGATAATCTGCATACCACCAAATGCCCATATCCGTGCCCAGATCACGCAAAGGCTTGAGCCGTTCCAGGGGCAGACCTTCACCGTCAACCGGCAGGCTGTCACTTCTGACCAATTCGGGGTGGATGCAGAGAACCATACTGGTTTCGCGTTCTCCGGCATGACCGTCAACAGTCGTCTCCCACTGTGAGGCGGTAGCCTCTTCTTCAGAAATATATGCCGGTTGCGCTACATAAACCACATAGTCGCGCCGGCTGGAAAGCTGGGTCTGGGCGAAATAGTGGATTAAATGGTCATTACCGCCATGCGAGTTGACGATGACGATTTTCTGTAAACCATTGCGGGCGATCTCGCTGCAGATGTTTTCCAAAAGGCGTATGGTCAATTCAGGTTGTATACCGATGCAACCCGGCATGTGGCGCGCTTCCAGGATTTGGGTATAAATGAGATCCGGAAACACCACCACCGGTTCAAGGTCGGCGGCGCGGTTACACAATTCGTGGCCGATGTACATATCCGTACCAAGCGGCAAATGATGTCCATGACGTTCGATGCACGAGAGTGGCAGCAGGCAGACACCTTCGGCTTGTTTGACGGCCTGCGGAAACAGGTCGCCGGTCAATTCTTCCCAATGCATAGGTATTATCCTTTCTCAAATATGGAAATGCTTTCGATGGAAAAGGTCTGCGGGAACAGATCAAAGGGAGTAACCTGGACAAGGCGGTAGCCTCCGGAAAGGAGCCGGGCCACGTCGCGTCCCAACGTGGACGGGTCACATGAGACATAAGCGAGGCTGGCCGCGCCCTGCGCCAGCAGCGCCTCCAGGGCGAGTTTATCCAAGCCAGCGCGCGGTGGGTCCACAATGACAACATCGGGGCTGATATCCAGGATGGGCAAAACCGTCTCAGCGGGAGCCTCGTAGAGTTCGACATTCTCAAATTCATCCAGGTTGGCCACAAAATCCTCACAGGCCGAAGGGGAAGTCTCTATCCCGATCAGGCGTCCAACGCGCGCAGCAAAGAAAGAACTGAACAATCCTACGCCACAATAGACATCCATCAGGGTTGTCTTGGGAGACACCGGCAAATGCTCAAGCAGGTGCTCCACCATCTTCCCTGCCACACCGGTATTCACTTGGAAAAACGAATCAGCCGATACGCGGAATGTTCGATCCTTAACGACCATGGTTACATGATCATCACCGGCCATCACGACCTTGTCAACGCCAGCCAGATGCACCACGGAGAGGTTTGATTCCAGTTCCAGTTCGGGTGGTTCAAGGTTGTCAGACTCGAGCACCAGCATAGTCTCATCATCCATGCCCAGGCGCAGGGAAATGCGTTCCAGCGCAAGGCTGGGATCGAATTCCAGCCTGGGCCAGAGGTTGTTAAGCACCGCTTCGGGGAGATGACATTCGGAAACGGGAAGCACACTCCGGCTGTTTGCCTCAACGTACCCCAAATCCCCTGTGCGGGTCAAATGAAACTGAACATGATTACGGTAATTCCATTCAAACGGTGAAGCGACCATTGGTCGCAACGGTGGGTTTTGAATTTTTCCAATGCGCATCAACTGTTCGCGTAAAATGTCAGTTTTTACCTGAAGTTGGGCCTTGTAGGAAAGATGCTGGTAATGACATCCCCCACATATCCCAAAGTGTTTGCACCTTGGTGAGATACGCTCCGGTGATGGTTCAAGAACTTCCAGCGGCTCAGCGCGGACGTGGCCGCGTTTCTCCTCGATAATATGGATACGTACCGTCTCGCCGGGAAGAGCAAACGGAACAAAAATGGCGCGACCACCTGCTCCTGTCAGGGGATTAGTCACTCTGCCCAGGGCGTCACCGCCATAAATGAGTTTTTCCAGTTTGACGACCAGCAGGTCCGAGGTCATGGACGCAGCGCGGGCGGGGCTTCCACCTGACGGAGGTGTTACCCACTCAATCTATTTCACAAACAAGGCCAGCAATTGATTCTGGAATATCGCCAGCACGATCAGAATAACAAAAAATGTACCCGCAAGCATGCCTATCCGACGCAATTCGCGCTTGGTATTGCTGTAATCGGGGTTAAATTCAACTGTCCGCGCCGCTGGAGCGGAAACCGGACGGGGGACCTGACGAGAAACCTGACGCTTACTCTTCTTGCTCATAATTCTCCTATGAATTTTGAAGTTTTGCAAACACCACAATGCGTTTGGTATCAACCATGTACGGGTAACAACTGATGAGGGTGAGGGTCGATTCGTTGGTTGGATTCATCACATCCACCTGCGTCGGCGCGACAATCTGGCTGCTGGTCACAATGTAAACATATTGCTGCTGTGCCGTAAAAAGCAGCACCTGGTCTCCGGGTTGAAGACGGTCGAGGTTGCGAAATATCTCGCCAAATACGTCGTCATGCGCCGATAGCACCACGTTGCCGGCCTGACCCGGATCAGCTGAACCAACATGCTGGCCGACGCCTTTCTTTAATTGATCCCAGCTATCGCCTTGGACTACCGGTGCGTCCACGCTGATGGCTTGGATTTGGATGCGCATTGCCTGGGCCGGACCAGGTGTGGGGATAGGCAGGTTGGCAATTGACTGTACCAGTGGGCGCAGGTGCTCCGGAATCTCAGCCTCATTGGGCTGCGCACCACCTGGTGCACTCGGGGGAGTGTGTCCGCCTGGAAGAACGATTGCCGTTATGAGTGGGGTAGGTGTTAATGTGTCCTGGCGCAGAGCCGTAACCATTTCCTGATTCAATGTTTGTAACAGGCCAAACCAGTTAAGCATTAGGCCTACCAGGCCAAGTACTGCCAGGATTTCGACGCTCAATAAAAGGCCATCGTACCAGCGTCTCTGTGCGAAGCGTACATCTGGACTTCCAGAAATAGAGTCCGGTCCATCGACAGGGGACTGGGTTCGCCACTCGTCCAAGGCCGCCGGTGGCAGGTCCGGGGAAAGTGATACGGCTCGCCCGCTGCGGCGGAAACGTTCCAGGCGCTTCTGGCGGGCATTGTGGCGCTTATCAAGCAAAAGGCGACGCAGATCCTGTTCCGAAAGATCTTCGGGGCGCTTTGGGTTGGTCACGGGCGTGATTATACCGCACCTACGGCGCTGTGTTTCAGAGCCAGGAATGTGTAATTATAGACTGTTCGCTTTCAGAGCGGCGTTGGCAATTTCTGCTTGGAACTCTCCGGCTGCCAGTCGGGGAATGAAACGTGCTATGCGGGAATTTACTTTGGCAGCCATGTTGAAAGATCCCTGTCAATCATCTGCTCCAGCTGGTGTACTTCGGGGGCAAATCGAATTCGAAGCGCACCTTCCATGTCAGGATCAAGCTTGGGATACAATATAGGGCGCGCATTGGCCTGCAATAGTCTCGTCTGGATGGATCGGCGCAGCCGGAATGGGATTGGCCGTACCAGGGTTTCCCGGACAGGCGAGCGGGTGTGCAGCCAGCGCTGCAATCGACGGCTGCGCGGCATGGCGGCCGGGTTGCTAGTCACTGGCTTGAATGGGTAATTAACATCCAATTCCAGGAAGGAAACGGTTTTCTGCATGGTGGTTGAATAATCATCCACCAGGTCTTCCTGCAACAGGAAAAGAAAATCCCGGCGTGGGAAACACTCCAGGAATGGGCGCAAGGCAGATGCATAACAACTGCCACGCTAGTAGCCATAGAGCATCCCGCCAGCCTGCTGCAATTCGCTCTGATGCTCTTGCAGGCGTTCCTCTTCCAGATCCACTGCCGTTTCGAACGGCAAGTCCTCCATGCCTTCTTTGACCATGTTCCAATACCAACTGTAGGCGCGCTCAACCGGATCACGCAGGATCACAATGTACTTGACGGGCATTTGCCCGTAGACCATTTTGATGCGCGGAGCCACTTTTTCACTCCAGTATAGATAATGCGGGCTGGCCTCGCCGCGCTCCAGGCAGCCCTGCGCCCCACTGAAAAAAGCCCGGGCGTACCATTCCGGGCCGCGCCGGTAGTTGTCGTCGTGGCTGAAGAACATAGGTTCTTTGACAAACGACAGGTATATCTGTGGATGTTGTTTAAGCAGGTCGTACAGGCTGGTGGTGCCGGCCTTGGCTGCGCCAATAATCAGGAAATTCGGCAGGATATCAAAGAGATTCATGAGCCGTTAGCCTACCGAATCAGGCAACTCCTAAACCGTGAACTGGGTGTGCCACTCTGCCGGGCAGCCGCCGGTAAATCCGGGGAAACCAAGACGGCCGGCCACTCCGGCGGAAATGCTCCAGGCGCTTCTGGCGCGCATTGTGGCGCTTATCAAGCAAAAGGCGATGCAAATCCTGTTCCGAAAGATCTTCGGGGCGCTTTGGGTTGGTCACGGGCGTGATTATACCGCACCTGAGGTTGTGTTTTTCTGAGGCGAAAATGGTCTATTTAGAGACTCAAATGCTGTATAATGGGTTTGTTGGACAAATTGTGCTTGTTTACCAGCACAAATTCTCTTCAGAAACAAAAGGAGGCTTTTATGGCATTCAGTTTTACCAACAAACGCGGTGTCACCTACTTCCTGCATAACAGAGTAACTAAAACGAAAACCGGGAAGACCCAAACGCTTTACTTTTTTGCCAAAGTAAAGAAGGCGGGCGTTCTGGAAGCCGTACCCCATGGGTACAAAGTGTTCGAAACGGCAAACGGCTTGCCTGTGTTGAAGAAGGTATAGGCAAGGAAGTTTCTGAATTCAAAGGCTCCCCGGAAGGGGAGCCTCCTTTATTGGTGGGGGAATGATAATTGCCCGACATTCTCCATGGAAAGGTGGGGAAATCTGAGGTTATTTATATATTATTCCCTTGCAGGCAGATACAACCGCTCAATATATTCCTTAAGCATCCTGCGAGTGCTGAACTGGGGGATGATGGTCTGCATGGATTTCTTCAGCATAACCATCCACTCCATCGGGATGTTATCAGCATTGCGCTCAGTGTAATAGAGCGGGATGATCTGGTTCTCCAATACGTCGTAGAGACTTGTTGCGTCTGTTTCATCCTCAACCTCCGAATCAAGGCCGGGGTCGTCGCCGATGGCCCAACCGTTGGAACCATTATAGGCCTCGCGCCACCAGCCATCCAACACCGAAAAGTTGATTACGCCGTTCAGGGCAGCTTTCATGCCGGATGTCCCGGAAGCTTCATTCGGGCGGCGCGGGTTGTTCATCCAAACATCCACTCCCTGGACCAGGTACCGGGACAGGTTCATGTCGTAGTCCTCCAGAAAGACCAGACGACCGCCATTTTCTGCTTTTTTAACAATCCGGTACACATCCTGGATGATACGTTTGCCAGGGTCGTCGGCAGGATGGGCCTTCCCGGCAAAAATGATCTGCACTGCACGGTTGGGGCGGTTGATGAGCTCCAGCAGGCGGTCCAGATCCTGGAAGACGAGGTCTGCGCGCTTATAAGTGGCAAAACGGCGGGCAAAACCTATGGTCAGCACATAGGGGTCGAGCATGATGCCGGAGGCGATGGCCTGTACCGGGTGGTAATCGCCTTTCATCCAACGCTGACGGGTGCGTTCGAGGGCATAGAAGACCAATTTACGTTTCAGGTGCAGCCGGATATCCCAAAGTTCATTATCAGGGATTGCATCCACTTTTTCCCATATTTCAGGGTCATCGATATGGTCGAGCCAATCTTCTCCCAAATACCTGCCAAGCAGAACACGCATCCGACGGGCCAGCCAGGTGGCAGTGTGTACGCCATTGGTCACATAGTTTATCGGGATGTCATTTTCGTTCTGGATGTCGGGCCAAAGGAATTTCCACATGCGTCGGGAAACGCGGCCATGCAGTTCTGAGACAGCGTTCCGGCCATCCGACAGCCGCAATGCCAGGATGGGCATGCTGAAAGTCTCGCCCCAGCTTTGTTGGTGGCGGGCCAGTTCCACGAATTGGTCGCGACTCAAGCCAAGCTCCGGCCAGAAATTCGAAAGATTTTTATCCACAAGCCAGAGCGGAAATTCATCGTTCCCGGCCGGGACGGGAGTATGGGTGGTGAAGATATTGCCGGAGCGCGTTTGGGTAATGGCCTGTTCGAAAGTCTTGCCTTGGGTCACAAGTTCGCGGGCCCGCTCCAGGGTCAGAAAAGCCGCGTGTCCTTCGTTCATGTGCCAGACATTTGGGTCATAACCCAATGCCCGCAACGCGCGCACGCCGCCCACGCCGAGCATGATCTCCTGGGCGATACGCAGGTCCAGGTCACTCCAGTACAGACGCAGGGTCAGGTTGCGGTCGACGGGAGCATTCTCATCCAGGTCAGTATCCAGCAGGTAAAGGGGCACGCGTCCCACACGCAACTCCCAGATATGTGCAATGACCGTGCGGTCTGGGAAGCTGACTGAAATCGCCAGCGGTTTCTTGCTGGCATCCAAAACCTCCAGGACCGGCAACTCCTCGAAATTGAGCAGGTTATTGACCGTCTCCTGCCAGCCATCCTCGGATATTCGCTGGGAGAAGTACCCTTCGGCATACATCAACCCCACCCCTACCAGCGGCAAGCCAAGGTCGGAAGATTCTTTCAGGTAATCACCAGCCAGTACGCCCAGGCCGCCCGAATAAATGGGCAGGGTTTCATGCACGCCGAATTCCATCGAGAAGTAAGCCCACTGCCTGTCACAACGTTCTTCGTATATTTTTGTGCACCAGGTCTCTTTGGCATTCATGTACGCATCGAAACTGGCGAAGACACGGTCGTACATTTCCAGGTAGACTGGATTCTGGGCAACTGCGTTGACCTCGGACCGTCCGACTGAACGCAAGAATAGCAATGGGTTATGGTTGAGACGCTCCCAGAGGGCGTAATCAATACGATAGAATAATCTCTGGGCGGATGGGTTCCATGTCCACCACAGGTTATAGGCCAGTTCGCCCAGCCGGCTGATTCGGCGCGGCAGGTCGAAATGGTTTGGAATTTTTGCACGAAATGTAGGCATGTTCTCTCCTCCAAGAAGCCAATCATACCAAAGAATTGGGCCGGTCTGGAATGATTATAATAGAATTGTGATCAACATTCATTGATTGACGATTCAGCAGGCGTCTGATAAAATCACGCCCGCCATTCGCCCCCATCGTCTAGTGGCCCAGGACGGGGCCCTCTCAAGGCCCAAACAGCGGTTCGAGTCCGCTTGGGGGCACACACAACTTCCGCCGAAAAGGCGGATTTTGATTCTTAGGCCCTCTCATCCCATCGGAATCATAGGCGAAAAAAGCGGTGAGAGGCCCCTTGCCCACTGGGTGCAAAAAACGTGAGGTGCATACACAACTTCCGCCGATCATGGGTATTTTCATACTTGAGCTTTTCACCCTATTCAGGGGAACTTCGAACCAAACAGCCATCCGACATAATATCCGTTGGTTTACCTGCCAGTTAAAAAGGTCAAAAGCGTACAAGAAGAGTGATACCCTGCCGCTTAAAATAAATTTGTGATACCATATCTAGAGAATGAGTTGCTTACCAGATTCATAAACTGGGTGCCCGGGGTTCCATTTTGTTGGTATTTCCTTCGCCTCACTTATCAAACAGGAGGAAGAGAAATATGAGCAAGCGACTTGGTCTCTTTTCTGTTTTGGTGCTGATCTTTCTGGCGGGATGCGGGCAGGCCGCCACACCCATTCCGCCAGCCTCATCCACTCCCTTACCATCCGCCACACCAATACCGCCGGCCTCGCCCACTCCCACCCAGGCTGCCTCTCCAACCAATACCGTCATTCCTACGGCAACACCCATCGTCGTCGGGCCGGTGGTTGACGGTCCGGCCGGTACGGAGGGCTATCCATGGTGGAACAATACGGTCTTTTATGAGATCTTCGTCCGTTCCTTTTACGACAGTAACGGAAATGGCATCGGAGATTTCAACGGGGTTACCGAAAAATTGGACTATCTACATGATCTGGGCATTACCGGGCTCTTCTTTTTACCCATCCATCCTTCCACCACTCCGGTTGGCTATAATGCCACCGATTTTTATTCCGTCAGTCCTGATTACGGCAGCATGGATGATTTCAAACGTCTCCTGTCAGAGGCCCACAAACGCGGTATGCGTGTGATCATTGACAGGGTCTCAGAATATACTTCCACCCAAAACCCCTGGTTCACTGCTTCCGAGGATCCGAATTCGACCTATCGCGACTGGTACAACTGGTCTGCCACCGACCAGGGTCCCAGTATCTGGGGAACGCAGGCCTGGTTCAAAACTCCCTCCGGCTACTACTTCTCCGAATTCAGCCAGGATTTTCCCTGGCTAAATCTAAAGAATCCTGCGGTAACTGCCGAGATATACAAGGTCAGCCAGTTCTGGCTGCAGGATGTGGGCGTGGACGGTTTCCGGGTGGATTCGGCCGCAGGTCTGATCCCGGAAGGGCGCACGCTTTCGGATACTCCCAGTACGCACGCCTGGCTGAAGGGTTTTTATACTTTTTACAAAGGCATCAATCCAAATGCGTTCACGGTGGGCGAAGTTTGGAAGGAACCTGCCAGCAGCCTGGCGACCTACACCGGAGATCAAGTGGATACCACTTTTGAATTTAACATTGCCGGGGCAATCATTGATAGCCTTAACAGCGGTACAAACTCCCGGATCAATACTACCCTACAGCAGGCAACTACGATCATCCCGCACCAACAGTTCGCGCCATTCATAACCAATCACGATATGGATCGAGAGATGACCGTTCTTAATAATGATTTCGGAAAGGCTAAAGCGGCTGCATCGCTCCTGCTGACCTCCCCTGGTGTGCCATTTATCTACTTTGGTGAAGAAATTGGGATGGAAGGCAAGTACAAGGATGCCGATGGGAATTGGTTGGTTCAAAATACAGATTACCCAATGCAGTGGTCGGGCGAAAAGAATGCCGGATTTACGACTGGCTCCCCCTGGTTCCAGGTGGACCCAAATTATCTTCAGGTCAATGTAAGCGATGAGATAAAGGATCCGGACTCTCTCTTCTCTCATTATAAGGCGCTGATCGGTCTGCGTAATGCGCATCCCGCCCTGCGCATCGGCAGCATGAATATCGTATCGTCCGGCAATCCAGGCTTGTTTGCCAGTTTGCGTGTTTCATCCACCGAGGCGATGCTTGTTCTCATTAACCTGACGAAAACACCCATCAATAATTTCAGTCTATCCTTGGCGAAGAGTCCTCTTCAATCCGGAAAATATTCCGCCCTGTCGCTCATGGGAGATGGGCCTGTTGGCGACCTGAATGTCATTTCATCCGGCGGTTTCTCCAATTACGGCCCGATTCCAACCATACCTGCATATGCGACGGTGATCATTCAATTCAATCCGAAGTAACCACTGGGCCAAATGATTCCAGTTTACAGATAAGCCGGGTTCCCTCTCGACTTACTATTATCCGTATATACAGTATCCCCTTGGGGGCACTCCTCGCATCGGGTGTTCGCAAGGTCATCGAAGTGGAATGGAGTGGATGACCATGGCCGAAACCCGATTTGCGTTTAATTCCTCTGCGTTCATGCCCAAATAAAGAAATGACACCCGCCGGAGCTTTAGCGGGTGCCTTGGATTCCCTCTATTTCCTGAACCTTAACAACTGAATAGTATCCCTACCCGGCGGCTCACAAGTGCCCGTTCTTGTTCCTGGGGTACGAGCCGACTAGAAAAGACTGATTGAGGGAAATGGGATGTAAAATACACTTAGGTTCGGACTTAAGTTCGGACAATCCGGTAATTCAATAAGTACGATATGAAAAAACATAATCAGCATCAATAAATTTACCGTCGGCTGTTTTGATTTTGTTGGTCAGAAAAACCTGGATGGTATTCCCGGCACCGACCCCACTTCGTCCATTTTGAGTAAAATCCGGTTTCATATCAAGGTGTAACACACGTGTTTTCTCATCATAATTGAAGTTGAACATATAATCGACAACGGTAGAATGCTGATCCATAACAATGATGTTGGGGTACTCTAAGGTACTGACATCCATGGCCTGCTTAAAATATATAACGATTCCACTGAAGGGACCAACTTTCGACTGATTCGAAGGGGAGGTGGAATGAAAAAGATCCTTCGCATCCGAAATGTTTTTGGCTTCGGCGGAGAGGGCTGCTAAATACACAGCGCTCAAGGGATTAACCTCAACGGGCTGGGCAATCCGGTTTCCATTTGGCATCGTCGTTACTCCCGCAAGGAGCGCCGAACCGGCCTGCGATACGGGGGTGGCCGCGATCATGCTCCCTTTTTCCAGCATCGACAGCCTTAACCGCATGGGGCCTGTGGTTGCAAAGATGATCACAGCAATTATTACCAGAAGCACTGCAACCGCCATCCCGGCACGAGTAATTCTTTTTAGTTTCATGATCGCATGTATCCTTTCTTTGATCGCGTCCTTACTGAAATTGTTATAAAGAAGGGTATATTTACTACGCCTTTCTTCCAGCTTGATCAGCGCACGCGCATAAGAGGACCTTTGGGTTGCGCCGAATGTGCGGACCACCGCTTCATCGCAAGAGAGCTCTATATCCCGGTTGGCGAACACATACATCCCCCAGATCAGAGGGTTGAACCAATGGATCCACAAGCTTAACGCAAGCAACCATTTCCAGGCTGTATCGAACCGTTGAATGTGAGTAAACTCGTGCGCCAGCACAAACTGGATTTGTTCTTCGTCGGTCCAGTCTATCCCCTTAGGCAACAGAATGACCGGGCGGAAAACCCCGTACGTCAACGGCGCGGTGATCTGATCGAATTGCCTGATCCGAACAAGCCGGATCGTCTTATGCGATCGCAGCCATTCGCCGATAAAGGGATTATCAATGGGGAGAGCCGTCTCATATTCGCGGCGGGACCTAAAATGGGCAAGCAGGAAAAACGAGGCACAGACGACCGAGCCAATGCCCCAGAAGATCAAAACGAGATCTAAAGGTATTGCCGTGGTAGTCGCGGATTGTCCGGTAGAATTTATCACCTGCTTGATTGTTGTGGCTTGTGGCAAAGCAACAACGGTTGTAGAAGATCGTTGCGATAATAAGCTGTTCCACTTGTCAAATCCCACAGCCATACCAAATGGCGAAAATATGGAAAAGGGGATCAGCAACCGGCAGATGACAATTCCCCATAGAATCACAAAGGTCACTTTTGGAAGTCGATGAATTGCAAGCACGCGCACGATTGTGGTTGCAATGATGAGCAAAGAAGCGGAAATGCTCATTTCAAGAAGTATCATACCGAATGCTCTTCTTCCAATTTTTTGACAACCTGCTTGAGCCGTTCGAGCTCTATTGTCGAGAGATTCTTACGTCCTAAAATAGATACGATTAACCGATCGGCTGCGCCACCGTACATTTTGTTAATAAGCTCAGTGGTTTCCAATTCCTGGACCTGTTCCCGCGTTATAAGCGCATGACAAACAAAACCTGGTTCAGACCGAGAAATCGCTTTTTTTGCAAGGCATTTTTTTATAACAGTGTAGGTAGTCGTTTTGCTCCACCCAACTTGTTTTCCCAAAACATCAGCAATATGTTTTGCGGTAATATCGCCTTCATTCCATAAAAGTTCCATGATTTTTAGTTCTGAATCAAACAATTTGATTTCCATTGTCTCACTCTTTTTCAATATTATTCTATTGCAGTAGAATGCTTACAGTGAAATTCTACTCCGATAGAATGAAGTTGTCAATAGGTCCTCTGAGCTTCGGGTAGTAGATCGGGTATAGATTTTAAGAAACATGGAAACCTTCAATACTGGTAAAAGCTCACAACCAAAACTAGAGAAAGAAGGTTTCCATGTTCAAGTGTGCCCAGTTCTGGCCATTTATGCAGACTTTCTTTGATGATCCAGAAACTGACCTGCCCCTCGAAAACTGATCCAGTTTTTATGATAGCATAATAACCAGGAGAGGTTCACTTCCCCCTTGGGGGCACTACTATATACGGGTGTTCGCAAGGCCGTCACGGTTGAATGGACCTGATGACCACGCAGACCACCCGCTTTGTTTTTAACCAAGGGAATACGACCCGCGCCGCGGGAATTACCCTCACATACCCGTCAATTTTAGACGGGTGTTCGTGATTCCATTCAACATATTTATCCCCGAATCTTATCAACTTCTTAGTCCACCCGCCCGGCGGCTCACGAGCCGACAGGTAAAGACAGATCGATAGAAATGATGTGGTACAGGGATATAAACACCTCGCAATTCGTTGAGGGGGCAACCAATCCAGGGTGACAAAACCATCATATAGGGCATACTTCAGATCAATAAGTGCATTTTTTGCTTTTAATTTCCCCCTTGACAAATCAGAACTATTGTTCTATAATAATAGCAAGCACGGGTAGGCTTGAATCCTGCCCGTTTCGTTTTTTTTCATCCCCGCAAGGGCGAAGCACCACGAAGTGGCGTGAGGTCTCACTTCTCCCTTTTTCCCAATCCTGTGTCCCTGACTGCCTGATCAACTATTAAACCACTCAACCCATCGACTTCTATAGAAAGGCATTCCCTCATGACTGATCAATCCACCCCCTCAACATGTAAACGGAAACGCGGCGGCCAGCCCGGCAACTCTAATGCCCTCCGCCATGGCTTCTTTTCAAAATCCTTCACAGAGGCCGAAATGCAGGGCCTGGATAAGGATATCAAGGGCGAGTTTATTGACGAGATCGCCCTCGCCCGCGTCAATGCCGGCCATTTGGCGGAGTTATTGAAAGATTATAAGAATATGTCCCTGAATGATGTTGTCTCTGCCTCCAATGCCCTCAACAACTATCTCGATCGCATCCAGAGTCTCAGCCGTGCCCAGCGCTTCATGTATCGCAATCAGACCACCATCGAGCAAGCCCTTGCAGAACTTGCCGATATCCCTCCGGAGTTGGATTGATCACCCATCTATTCGTTTTTTTTTCGATACGCGTATCGAATCTAGGCTTGCCCCAGTTCTTTTTGGGTCCCTCGCGAAGCACACCCGTAGGGTGTGGCAGGGGATATCAGCCTGTTTATCCTGCCTGCCTGTCCCCGTTCGCCTGTACCCGTTCGCTTGCCCCTGTAATTTGGGGGTTGGGTATTTGGGGTCTCTCCTGTCTGGGCTCCAATCCCAGTCTCCTATTCCCTCATCCCTGCTTTCTCCAGGAAGCAGTAGAATTATCCCAATGAAGCGACTCGTCTGCCTGCTGATGCTGCTGCCCCTGCTTGGCGCAGCCTGCGTGTCCGTGCAACCGGCCGTCACAGTCTCACAGAATGCTACGCCGTCTGCCACGACCAGCCTGCCGCCCATACTGGTTGCCACGCAGGCACCCACCGGCACTCCCGTACTTCCGGCTGCGACCGCCACCCCCAAGCCATCAACAATCTTTCCCATTTGCCAAGGACCACTCCCGTGGCATAACTTGAAGCAGTGCATCTTGATTCCCCCTCCTCTCGAAAAAGCCAAAGGTGCGCTCCGACACTGGGACGCAATAGTTTAGTGGAAATAGCCAGAACGACAAATTACTATAAAAAGAGGGTAACGATGTGCTGGAAAAAGGTTAAAATTCGTTTGTGAATATTCCAGGATAATCGGGACACTTTGCAAAGAGGAGACCCAAATGACTGAACCAACGCCCACCACCAGCTCAAATGAGGCGGAATCATTTTCCTTTAAAGCTGAAACCAGGCAACTCCTGAATATCTTGATCCATTCCCTGTATAAAGACCGGGAGGTCTTTTTGCGCGAGCTGCTCTCGAACGCTTCCGACGCCCTCAATCGCATTCGTTTCGAAATGCTGACCGAGCATCAGGTATTGGACCCGGGCGTAGAATTGAAAGTCCACCTCACAGCAGAAAAAGAGAAACGCCTGCTTTCCATCCAGGATACCGGCATAGGAATGACCCGGGATGAGATCATCGAGAACCTGGGGACGATTGCCCGGTCGGGGGCGCGTAAATTCATGGAAGCCACCCATGATGAAAAGATTGATTTTTCCCAGATCATAGGGCAATTCGGTGTGGGCTTCTATTCGGTTTTTATGGTCGCTGAATGGGTACGGGTGACATCCCGATCCTATAAACCACATGCCAAGGGGGTCAGCTGGTATGCCACCGGCGAAGACAATTTCGAGGTCGGGGCTGCGGAGATGAAGGAACGCGGTACAAAAGTCGAGATCAAGCTCAAGGAAGACGCCGCAGAGTTCGCTGAAGAATACCGTCTGAAGGAGATCATTCACAAGCACTCTGATTACATCGGTTTCCCGATATATTTGGGCGATGAAAAGGACCCGGTGAACAAGCAGACCTCAATCTGGAGAAAACCCAAACAGGATGTGACCGAAGAACAATATAAGGACTTTTATCGCCAGGCGACACTGGACTTCGATGATCCACTGATGCACATCCACATGATTACGGATGTGCCAGTGCAGTTATATGCGCTCTTGTACATCCCGCGCAAGGCGGAACGCGGGATCTTCTCTCTTCGCAAGGAGGAGGGGCTGAAGTTGTATTCACGAAACATCCTGATTGACGAGTACAACAAAGATCTGCTACCCGAATACTTGCACTTTGTGCAGGGTGTGGTGGATTCGGAAGATTTACCTCTCAACATCTCCCGTGAGACGATCCAGTCCACCGGCCTGTTGGCGCGTTTGAAGAAAGTGCTGACCAACCAGGTCATCAAAGACTTGGAATCTCTGGCCGGGAAAGAGCCCGAAAAGTATCAGGATTTCTGGAAAGAGTTTGGGGGCCATCTCAAGCAGGGAGTGGCCATGGCTGCGGCGGAGGCCGAACAACTGTATGCCTTGCTGCGTTTTAGAACGACCCTGCAACCTGAAATCTGGTCCTCCCTGGAGGATTATTCCGGGCGGATGAAGCCGGATCAAAAAGTGATCTACTACATTGTGGGCGAAGATGCAAAGTCGGTCTTGCGCAGCCCGCACTTGGACTACTTCCACGCGCAGGGGACAGAAGTGCTGCTGCTGACCGAACCGATGGACTCGTTCATGCTGATGGGTCTGCATAAGTACAAGGATTTCGAGCTAAAGAATGCCGCCCAAGCGGACCTCCCTGTCAAACCTGAAGAGGAAAAGAACCCCGAGAAGATCCCCGATGACGAATTTAATACACTTGTGGAACGCTTCAAGCAAGTGCTCGGTGAACGCATTACCGATGTGCGCGCCAGCAACCGTCTTTCGCAATCGGTGGCGCGCCTGGTTGACCCGCAGGGAACACTTAATCCGGAGCTGCAACGCGTCTACAAGTATCTCGGCAAGGAAACCGAGCTTCCGAAAAAGATACTCGAGTTAAACCCGGCCCACTCCATCCTGAAGAACCTGTTGAAGCTTGAGGCTGGCTCTGGATTGCAGATACTCATTATCGAGCAGATTTACGACAGCGCCCTGCTGGTCGAGGGGTTGCATCCAGACCCGGCCAGTATGGTTCCACGCCTCCAGCAGATCATCGAGGCGGCCCTGGGGCAAGCGAAACAAACGTAACAGAAGAAATAATCAGGGAGTTATGCAAAGGACAGGGCATATGTAGTCGCAAATATTATGTAGAGAAATCGAGATCAGGACCAAAAGCGTCTATCCGATGTCTCTCAAGGTTGTTTGCGGTTGAAACAATTTCATGCCAATTTATCAACCTGCTTTTCGAATTATCGGATTTGTACTAAACTTTGGTCGAGTAATTGATCATCTTCGGTGAGGCGAATATGGAAAATTCAATGCAGAAAAAGATTGTTCTGGTAACTGGCGGGACCAATGGGATCGGCTTGGTGACAGCCCGTGAACTGGCCCACCTGGGCGGGCAGGTAACCATCATTGGACGGAATGCTGTAAAATGTGCCAAAGCAGCCGAACACATTCGAACACAGACTGGGCAAGCCGTCGAAACGATTGTGGCGGATTTATCCACCCTGGAAGGGATTCGCCAAGCAGCGGCTGTTTTCAAGAAAACACACCAGAGCCTGCACGTGTTGGTCAATAATGCCGGCGGGATGTTCACCCGGCGCCGGCTGACTCCTGACGGTTTCGAATACACCTTTGCCCTGAACCACCTGAATTATTTCCTGCTCACCAGTCTGCTGCTGGATCTGCTTAAGGCCAGTGCGCCTTCCCGTATTGTAAACGTATCATCGGACGCGCATGAGAAGGCTAAAATTGACTTTGGAAACCTGCAGGGAGAGAAACATTACAAAGGAATGGAGGCCTACGGCCAATCCAAGCTGGCTAATTTGTTGTTCACCTACGAACTGGCTCGACGCCTTCAAGGATCCGGCGTGACTGTCAATGCAGTCCATCCCGGGTTTGTTGCGACTGGTTTCGCCCGGAATAACGGGCCGGTATACAACGTGGGGACCTGGATCGCCGGTCAGCTTTTTGGGAGAAAACCCGAGCGAGGCGCCCGGACCAGCATCTATCTAGCTTCTTCTCCTGAAGTTGAAGCGCTGAGTGGGAAGTATTTTGTGGATTGCCGGCCAGCCGAATCCAAGCCCCAGTCCCACGACCGTGCCGTTGCTGAAAAACTCTGGCAGGTCAGCGAGGAATTGATTGCCCGCGCCGGCAGCAGTAGATAATGACCGGGTGAGAAAAATAAAACAGCAGGCAACCGAATACACTGGTTGCCTGCTGTCGCTATAAAGTCCTAGGCTGCCATCACCCCAACTTCTTTCATCTGCTTGACGATCTCCTCTGGAAGGAGCGGAGGAGTGACGCCCAGCTGGCGGCAAATCATCAATTTATGGGAGGTCACCTCGACCACATCGGTCATATCGGCAGCGCGCCTCAGGCTGCTGCCGGTTACAACCAATCCATGGTTTTGCATGAGACAGGTAAACCCGGGACCCATGGCGGAAACCACAGCTTCTGCCAGTTCGTCCGTGCCGGGCATGATGAACGGGACCACCGGCACTTCCCCGAGGAAGGCTGCTTCGGTGGAAATGGGCAGGAAAGGTGTTTTTGTCATTGCCATCAGGGTAGCCTGCGGGGCATGCGTATGGATGACGGAATTCATTTCCGGCCGGGCTTTGTAAATGGCGGCATGTACGCGCCATTCGCTGGAGGCTACATAGTTTGTCTCAAACTTGGGATGACCGTCCAGGTCGATGCGAATGAGCATATCCGGGTGCAGGTCGCCCTTGAAAATGGCGCTGGGGGTGATCCAGAATTCGGTTGGATTATCCTCGCACCTGGCGCTTACATTTCCACCCGTCGGGGTGATCAGTCCCTTGGCGTATAGTTCGTTGGTGACCATCAGGATCAGATCGCGAATGTCTCCGGTCTTCCCTGCCTGGGGAGCAACGGGAACATATGACTCGACCGGTTGAGCCTTAATTGGGGCACGTGTGACAAGGGGTTGGGAAGCGGGAGCCGGGGTGGAAGCAATGCCGGCCTTGGTCAGGTCACCCGGATCACCAATCCTGACCCGGCATTCACTATATAGTCGCATCATATCCTTCTGGATGCGCATGAAAGCCATCGCCTTGCCTGTGTCGCCGCTGAAGGACAACTTTCCACTGGTGGCGGCGCGGGTGGCATTTACCCGCCCGGTGAACATGCCGTCCATAGTATCCAGGCTCATCTTCAAGCGCACATCCGGTTCGCGTGGAGGGGCTCCCAGACCGGCTGCCACCTGCCCTTGAATAAAACTCAGGAAAAAGGTGTGGTCCGAATCCTTGGATGCGAAAGAGAAGACAACATTCTTCCCTTTGGCGAAAGCGATCATGTGCTGGTCTGTGGCAATCCGGGCCGTGAACTCTTTCAAGATGCGAGTCATGGTTTCTAATGTATCGTTTGACATGGGTTCTGCCTTTCGAAAGGTCGGAGTGGGTTGGGTTTCCACTAGGACAGGGATCGTTTGTTTGGTTTGCGCTTCGAGGTCCAGGTCGGTCGCGCCAGGGCCTGGACCCTTGGCCAGCTTCTGGAGCAGGGTCCAGTCTGTTGGCCGCGTGCCGGTCCAGGTGAATGCTGGGAGGACGATCTCATTCAGGATATGGGCGGGAGGCTTTCCTGTCAGCAGATCGGAGATTGCCTGGACAGCCATCTCGCCCTGATGGGCAGCCACCTCAGCGGTGTTGCCGCCAACATGCGGGGTGGCGATCACGTTCGGGAAGGCCAGCAGTGGGTCGTCTGAGCCGGGCGGCTCGACTGGAAAAACGTCCAGGGCAGCACCACCCAACCGGCCCGAGCGCAATGCCTCCAGTAAGGCAGATTGATCCACCAGGGCGGCGCGGGCGGTGTTGACCAGAAAAGCGCCCGATTTCATGTGGGCGAAGGCACCCGCATTCATTATCCCGCGCGTTTCATCTGTTACCGGGGCGTGCAAGCTGATGAAATCACTTTCGGCCAGCAGCCGTTCCAGCGTGACGCGTTGAGCATTGAGCAGGACAGCCTGCTCATCTGACAGGTATGGATCGAAGAGCAAGATACGGGCTCCAAACGGAAGCAGGCGCCGGATGACTTTCCGCCCGATGGCACCTCCGCCAATCAGGCCGACTGTCCGGTGCCATAACTCGATGCCATGGAATTGCTCATTCGACACGCCCATGCGCCCCAGGTCACCCGGCTCGTTCCCGGGCTCGTAAAGGAAGGCGGTCGCGGCCTGCAGCCGGCGGGCCAGCATTAATATGAAAGTGACGGTCAGGTCAGCGACGGCATCCGCATTGCGAGCGGGAGTGTGGATGACCGGGATGGAAGCTGCAGTGCAGGCTCGCAAATCAACATTGACGGGGTTACTGCGGCAGACGATTACAAGGCGCAAGTCTGGCAGGCGTAAAAGGCTTTCCGCCTCGACCAGATCAACCTCAGTGATGAAGACATGATAGTTTTTTAACTCATCCACTAGGTCTTCGCCTACCAGTAAACGTTGCTCCAGCCGGTACGGAGCATATTTCACCTCCCCCAGGCCACGCAGTCGCTCCAGGGCGGAATCGTCCATCTCGGCAGTAACGTAGATGTGCGGCCGGAAGGAATTGGGCTGACTTGGGCCGGTGCCTCCAGAGGGTGTGGATATCAACAGATCCACCACATGGCTGGCCGCAACCATGTCGGCAGGCATGCGTTCCTGGCGCAAGGATTGCCAGTTAGCGTAGAGGGCCTGGTAGGTGAACGCCTCGGCTCCCGGAGAGTCTTCGCGTGCCATATGGCTCAAAACCCGTGAGCCGGACCACAGGTCTTTGAAGGCTCCCACTCCTACTCCAGCGCAAATGGCCGCTCCGAGTGCAGAGGCCTCCGGAAAGGCGGTCACCCGCACGGGTTGGTTCAATACATCCGACACGATCTGCGTCCACAGGCTGCTGCGGGTCATACCACCACTCAGGACCAGATCGTTAACAGGGCTGCCGGAGACGGCCACTATGGTCTCCAGGTTGGCACGTAGTGCAAACGCCATGCCTTCCAGGACGGCACGCGCCAGGTCAGCCCGGGAGGCATCCCCATTGCTGGCGACCAGTGAGGAGAAGGTGAGACTATCAATCGGTGCCTGCAGGACAGAAGCATTAAAGACTTGCGCGCCTATTGATGAACTCATGCCATGGGCACCGGGCACAGAGAGGCGCGCCTCGGCGACGAGACGGGCCACCGGGTCCGAAGCCTCTCCATGGAACAAACAGGCGGTCCATTCGAGCACTGATCCCATCGGGCCGGCATTGGCCTCCAGAACATAGTGGCCCGGCAGGACGTGCATGCCGGTCCACAGGCGCATTTCTGGATCGATGAGCGGGCCAGCCGTCACCTGCTGGATGCAGAGAGCCGTTCCAGCGATCGCGCCGGTCTGACCCGGTTCCAGTACACCAGCCCCCAATAGACCGGATGGGGTATCCGCCCCGCAGGTCGCCACGGGGATGCCGGGAACCAGTGCGAGATGAGTGGCGGCTTCTTTGGTCAATTTGCCCAGGTACTTTCCGGATGTTTTCAGCGGTGGGAGCAGGCGGCCGGGAAGATTTAGCAGTTTTAGCAAATCCGCATCCCAACTGCGAGTTTTCAAGTTAAAGAGCATTGTCTCACCGGCCTGGGTCGGCTCGGTAGCAATTTCGCCCGTCAGCATGAATGCAACCCAATCGCTGATGCTCAGCGCAGCACGGGCGGACCGGAAGAGCCCGGGTTCGTTCTCTTTGAGCCAAAGTAATCGTGGAGCGACAAAGATTGGGCTAGGTAAACGTCCGGTACATTGGTAGAGATCGGGACCGTAATCCATTGCAAGTTGCATAGCCTCGGCAGCATTACGCGAGTCACGATTGGGAATGGCGAAGAGAACAGAACCTTTACGGTCGATCAGGATCAGGGCATGACGCATGCTGGTGGCAGCAATCGCAGCCACATCTTTTGGAGAAACCCCCGCTCTTTGCAATGCGTCCTGGCTGGCCTCTCCAACCGTCTGCCAGAGGCTGTCCGTGTTCAGAGTATAGACCAGACCTCCAAGCGGCTTGACTGCTCCAGTCCAGCGGCGAAAGGAAATGACGCTATTGCCTGTGGAAGGGTTAATTAGCAGGCAGCGTACACCGCCTTCGCCGGTGGCGGTCCCGCCACCACCGCTTAGATCGAATCCCATGAGGTAAGTAGGGGTCATTGTTCCCCCATTATAGCAATAAACAGGGGGAGCATCTGCGGACTATTTTGAAAAGGTAATGGTCCTAGCGCCGGATACAGGTTCCACCGCGGGGAAAAAACAGGTAAAGGGCAACCTGGGACATGGTTTTGTAAAACAACCAGGAACAAATCCATATATGGAGAAGAGGGGGTAAGGGTGGGGGTTTTTAAGACCGAGAACAGTGATATTTTAATAAAAAAATTTTTCACACTCGATTCCCAAACTGGGTATAATTCACCGAACATTAATCGGGAACCTAAGCATTTCATAGGAGGTACGGATCATGAATATCATCCTAAGCGTTGTAGTTGGTGTTGTTATTGTAGCTGCGATACTATTGGCTGTTTTTGAGTATCGTATACGCCAGCCGGATTTCCTGGTACTGTATGAGTCCGACGGTCACATCAGCCTTCGGAAAGGATTGGTCTATCCACGCCATTTCAGCCTACCGCTCCAGCGAACCACCTGCCCGATCCAGTTAACCATCGAGGCGACTGCTGCAGGTAATCTTGGGGTACGTGTTAAACTGGTTGGCTCGGTTGCGCCGAGTCTTGAACACATTCAATCCCTGATCCGCGTGGGAGGATGGAATCGCGATGCAGTGGCGCGCGCCACCGATGAAGTTCAGGTCCTGTTACAGGGCATGGTCAAAGAATACACTGAGCGTTCCGGGATTAACGCGCTTTCTTCAGCCAACGTTCTGAATTATTTGAATGAAAGGTCTGTGATTATTCAGGAAAAATTTGGGGTTGAACTTATCTCACTGGCAATCCAATCGTTGGATCCAACCGACCCTGAGATTGCAGATGCTCTGCGCCAGCAGGAGCAGGCACGCTTGCTTGAACAGACCGAGCACCTGAACCAACAGGCACGCGTTGCAGCCGCAAAAGCCAAAAGCCAGGCTGACGAGGAAATTGCAGAAATGGAACACACGCTGGATTTGAAAAAGACCGAGCTAAAGAAGCTTCTGCTCGAAAAGGAATCAGCGCTGACCCGGCAAAGCCTGGAAGACGAGTTGGCCCGCAATCGCATGCGGCTGTCATTTGAAATAGAAGAACTGGAAGTTCTTAAGAATAGTCCGGAATTACTGATGCTGACGCCTCAGGCCGCCCGCTTGGCAGAAGCGAGCCAAAACCTGAAGAATGCCCGTACCGTCATTTTCTTAACCCCTCAGGAAGCTGGACATGGCTCGGAACTTCTCAACCTGTTCCAGGACCTATTACAAAAAGCCCTGGAAACAAAGAAAGAGGCAAGTTAGGGCTGGGTGATTCGTTTGCATCCTGGTGTTCTTAATGCCTTATTTGTGCGCAGCCAATGCTGTCCCAGACTGATCCCCTGAACTTTTTTCGCCTGAAGCCCATTCGGGCGGCTCGGGTTTCCGAAATCAGTGAAACAACCTCGGCCGCGCCGGTTCCGCCCAATGAGCAAGTCAACTTTCATATTGGGAATCCGCTGCAGGACATCAGAACTCTCTTCAGCCTTCCTGCGCATCGCGCTCGGGATAGATGTCCACCAGGAAGACTTGCGGGATACGGAAGCCGATGCGATCCTGGAATTTCTGGGCTGGGAATCCTGCGACAAGCCGAAACTCGAACTTATCATCCGGACAATTCAGAAAAGTTCACCCTACATGCCGCGGGGTGGCTATTCCCGGAAGAATCCCCATAGTCTGGTCACGGCCTTTTGCGCCTGGTTGGAGAACCAACAAGAACCATTACACTATGATACCGGAGAACAATCGGGCAGGAGGGAGATCATACTCGCCTCGGGGGGGATCAGTGAAGCTTTACGGATCATGCTGTTCGCCTTATCATCCTACCTGGAGATCATACCTGCGCGCCTCCTATGCTATCGTTGCGAGCTTCTGTCCTCCCTTCGTACCATCCCCAATTTACTTTTTGAAGACCTGGCAGCTGAGGAACGGGTTGCCCGGGAACAGATAGAGCAATTCCTGATCCATACGCCGGAAATCCCAACATTCTTACTGATTGGCGGCCTACTGGGGGAAGAAACACGCCGCAAGTTGCGCACCTTGAGCGTGGAACGGCCTCTGTACTTCATCGAGGCAAATAATGCGCCGAACCATCTTTCCCTGGCGCGCGAAGCGAAACTGGTGCAGCGCGTCCTGCGTCTGCTAACACCGGCAATATTTGCGCCTCGCTTGAACACTCTTTCCACTGTATTTATAGCCGGTAACGCCGATTTCCTGAACGTGATGGAGAATGTCCATTTCAACATGAAAGGAACGCCCTCCGCCTCAGAAGTCGAATTCCTGACCTATCTTTTGGAACAAAAACTTGCCCAACTTCCAGGAGAAACCTCAGCCGCTGTTCCTGAAGTCAAGCCTTCGTTCGATGGTCTGGCTTTGGGCATTGGTGCAGAATCCATCCTGCCACAATTGGCTGAACACACGGAACGCCATCTCGAACGGTTATTGAATGACCGTGCGCAGAAGTTGGCGGATTCCCTGGCTTCCTTTGAGGAAAGAACCGCTGTGCTTGCCCAGCGAATACAGGACACATGGAAAAGCGGCATCATTGATGAATTTTACAACGTCGAAGCAAAGGATCTTCTGGATCTGCTGGTCCAAAATGTTCACCAACAAGCGTGGTGCCAGGCGCTTCAACGCAGTTTCCTCAGCGCTTTTGTTAAACATCAGCCCCAGTACCGACCCGAAGCCTGCATGGTTGTAAGCGGTTCATCCCGCACGGCGTTGGGAATCCTGGGCTTTCATTGTGAAATAACCGAAGTGGTGATTCCAGACCTGAGTTGGTCTTACGAACAATGCTTCCCCACGGTACATGCGGTGCCACTGACAGCATCTCTGGGTCTGGATGCAAATGCCATTATTGAGAAAGTGGAGCAGTTGTGCCGGCAAGATCCTTCCTGGCAAAAGCGTGGGGCTGTGGTGATCAACAATCCCCATAACGCTACTGGCAGGATCCTCGATGAAGAAGCCATTCGCAGGCTAATAGCATACTGCCTGCAACACAATCTTTATCTCATTGACGATCTGGCTTACCAGAACGTGGCGCCAGTTGACGATCTACCGGAAATAAAAACCGTTCGCCAGGTTGCAGCGGATCTGGTCCGGCTGGGCGAAGTGAATGAAGAGCAGGCAGACCGGGTCATCACAGTTCATTCCATGTCCAAGACGGATTGCCTCGCCGGAGCCCGGCTCGCAGTGGTCGAAATACGTGACAAGCAATTGCGGCAACGTTTCGATGCAACAAATTCAGCCATTCAACCCAACCTGGCAGCAATTTTTATATGTTATTTGTTCTACCGAAGCGCAAAAACGGAGACGCGCACCTACTGGCACTTGCGGAACGCCATTTTCCGCGAACGAACACAAGCCTTGCTGACCGCCGTAGAGAATCTTCCACCGGATCGCAACCCGTTTGGGCTGGTCATTCTGCCGCCGACGGGGAGTATGTATCCTTTATTGCAGATCGGACGACTCCCAGCCGGCCTTTCCCTGGATTGGCTGGCTTCCTCTTTGGCACGCCGCGGGATCGGCCTGCTGCCACTGGCCACCTTTGCGCGTACAGAAGAGGGTTTTGAGACCGGCAGGACAACTTTTCGTCTAACTCTGGGCGGCGTGGATGAGGCGGAGATCCTTCTGGTAAAAACCCGGCGCCTGCTGATCGATCTGAACCGCCTGATTGCAGAAGAAGAGTCCCGTTATAACCGGAAGCCATTGTCATTCCGGATTCTGACCAGCCGAAACAGCCGGGCCATTGAACTCTCGCGTGCATGGGACCAGATTGCAAAGCAAATCCTACAGCAAGTCGGGAACAGCCGGGTCATACGTCATTTGGTGCCCCTGGCTCCATTGGACAACCAAAAAATTCAGGAAGAATTCCTGCAGCACTATGGACCGGAGCGCCTGGAGGTCTTCCGAACCCGTCTGATCGAACGGGCGTTCATCAGCGACGAATTGATGCGGCGGGCGTTAAACGAAAACGGCGATTGGCTGGGCGAGAGATTGGATCGAGAATTCATGAAGGATTCTCTCCCACGCCGCCAAGAGCTGTTCCGATTGCGTTCCTATGATCGCACTGTTCACCCAACGCAGATGTTCTCGTTGCAAGCCGAGATGGCGCTCGATGCGATTGGAAGGGTGCTGATGTCTAGGCAACCCATTACAGCTTCCCTAGTCAACAAAGCGACGCGGGAATTGTGGCAGGAATATCTCGGCAGGAATGTGAGCATTAACTCACAACAGGAGGCTGACGAAATCCTGCTGGATCTCGATACGCTGATCACGGGTGAGGAATATGCCGGACAATTAACAGACACTACATTAGCCTCATTTTTATCGTTTTGGAGCGACTGGGATGGGAGCAACCGGCCATCCGGCCAGGGACACCGATTGGTCGCGGCGGTCGTGATGGAAAACGTGCAACGGATGACCCGCATTCTCAATCTCCTTCGCCAGACGGAGACGCGTATCGATGTAAGTCCTGAACTGATAGCTGAACTGGACCGGCTGCCTGAACGAAATCAGCGTTTTTCCAAACTACTGAACGACATCACATTCTTAACGCACCAGTTGGAACAGCGTTACCACGGAATCCTGCCATTCTCCATAGACACCACATCACTGCAACGCTTGGCGACACGCTGGCACTTGCGGCGAGATCCTGCCCGGATTCTGTGGCAGCATAATGACCGCTATGAGCAAAAAATGCTTGAACTCCGGCAACAACGACGAAGGATGCTGGAGTATTACTGCAGCCTGAATAAAAAACTACGGAAACAATTGCACGCCTTGATACCGGACATTGAGATTAACCGTTCTTCGGAACAGCTTCTCCGGGAAGTGGTAGGCTACCGGGATATCCTGCAACGAACCGTGATCACTCCGCGTATCCATCAAGGGATGGTGACTGCACGGGATCAGTTTGCGATTGACACGACTGTATTCAATATGTATGAAATCAACGCCATAACCGGAAAATTCGGTAATCCAGGTGTAGCACTTGCTCTGCAGGTCAGCTTTTCATCAAAACCGGAGGCGCTGATCTCACTCGACCGGAAGATGCGCATACAGGCAGAGCAGACGCGCCGGGAACATCCGGAGGTTGAACTTCCCTCGATCTGGCTGATCCCCCTGCTTGAAGAGGTAGACCCGGTCAGAGACATCCGGTCTTATCTCGACCGGGTGTGGGAGTATGCCACGCAGAGCCGCCAGACTGCACAATCGCCACAGACCCGGTTTGCAGAAATCATCCCGGAAGTTTTCATCGCCGGTTCCGATCTGAGCCAGCAGGTAGGCCAGGCAGCCGGAGCTTATCTTTACCTTAAAGCAAAGTACGATATGCAAGCATGGCTGGCCGAACACGGTGTGGCGGAAGCTCTGCGGATTAAATTAGGCAGCGGCGAGCCAATGCAACGACAGGGTGGATATTACGCGCACAGCGCCGGTTGTCCGGCATTCCTACGTACCGAAGGCAGCCGGCGCCGATTTGCGACACAGCTGCCGGCGGCAGCCCGCAAAAGCACGGCCTATGCAGTCACGCCATTACAGGGTGTTTTCCTGGCCAAAGATCTGAGGACATTCCAGAGCAATCTATCTGAACAACTGCGTTACCTGCCGAAGCGCGATTTTGTCAGCCTGTTATATCATGTACGCGAATCACAGCGGGACCATCGACGCGACCTAATTCGAGCTGCAGAAACCATTGCCGAGAGCCGCATGAGTGCACAAAGCCGAAATGTCCAGGAATTGGAACGCCTGACGATTGGTGCGAACGAAGCGCTCTACGAGAGTTTCCTGGCAGAACTGACTGATAATTTCCGCCACATCCTGTATGGTCGCGAAGAAGATGTTGTTGGCATTCATATCATCTCTTATTTCATCGCCAGATCCATCCCTCAACTGCGCGACCGTCCCACCTCCAGGCGAACGCCTGACACAGGAGCAGAACGTGGACAGCAGATACTGGCAAATATCGCCAAAATCATCCCTCTGGCAAAACAAGGCAGCCTGTTGCGAGCCATTGCACATAATCAAGCACAGACCGTCGTGCTTGGCATTAATCAACTTACCACCGGTCTGTTCCGCGGCCTGGAACGATTTGTCCAAAAATCCGTTGTAGAGGCCGAACAGGAACGCACGGTCGCGGAACACCTGTTACCGCACCTGCCCGTTTATGAAATTCTCAGCAGCATGCGCATCTATCAGGACTGGAAAGAGGAAATTCTCAAGCGTATCGAAAATGCCTTTCCGGCCGGTAATTCGGCCTTTGTGGCCTTGCGGGAAGACAGCCATGCCCTGCAGCGTTATTTGCCTTTATTCCAGCAGGAACTGCTACGCCGTCATGGTGTCAATATCACTGATTTCTTTGCCAGCGGGGTCTTCCTTCCGGAACTTCTTCCCACCCTGCGCCCCGATCTGGTGGTGCTATTGCAGGAAAACTTGTTCAATACCGATATCGATATGCTTCTGGAGCATGTCACCGGAAAAATTGATGACGATTGGCTTGCGGAAGTTGCACGATTGCTGCATATGCCAGACCAAATCCGCGACTGGCGTTCGATTATCTGGGATGTAATGGGTGAGTCGATCTATCAACGCGTGCAGAGTTTTTCCGAACTCGCCACTGCGTTGTACTCTTTCTCTGCCAACCGATCACATGGAGGATCGTCCGCAGCCTCACATGGGGCTAAACTGTCTTCGACATTGACCGGTTTCTTTCGGAGCGCACCTGCCGACGACGAAATGCGCAGTTTTCTGATCGATGCAGTGGAATACCTGAGTTCCTTCACGGATGGGAACATTGAGGTGCCGGTCAGCATCATCCGGGCGATGAACGACGTAGAACGCATTGCGCAGATCGAAGAGAGCGCATTACCCGCGGATAAACAAGATGTGATCCGTGCATGCGTCCTGCAGATCGCTCGCCTGGCGGGGGAAAACGGATAATTTCCTCAAAGAGATTTATGATATATCGGAGTTCAATTCCGAGATTTCATGACGAAATACGATTTTGGTTAAACGTGCCCATTATCCTGCACAACTGGAAATAGCAACGCATCGTTCCCCACCACCACAATTAATGTAAAACAATAGTTCAGGTTATTTTAGCAGGAAAGCCAGTTTGGTCTGGTACTTCTTCGTATCCGGCCACTCTCTGGATCGGTGAGGTACCATTCGACACACCCATTCCACCACTCCACTCCATTCCTGGTGGTTGTGTCCCAGACAACCCCATTTTCCTTCGCTCAATCCAAAAGAGCCACCGTCGCTTTGAAGATTCCTTTCCCCTTACATGATCCAGTATATAAAAGGGTGGCATATTGACCGGCAGGAAAAACCCCCGTGGTGATGCGATCATTGCCGAGTACGGCCCTTTCCACTGCGAAGCCCACATCAATGTCAAGATTCTTGGACATGTCGGTGGTGAAATAGCGAATGATGGCCGGACCGGGTGCGAGTAAGCCCTGGCTCATTAACCAGGTATGCACTTCACCCCGCAGCAGTGGCAGATATTTACTGAAAGGGATCGGCGCTGCGGTTCGGATGGCTGCGTAATGCTGTTCCTGGCGATATTCCAATTTAGGTCTGGTTATCATGAGGCATTTTCCAGGAGGATGTCGAATAATGTAAAGTCAAATGAGCTGGCGATGCATCTTTCCAGGTGGAAAAACGAATTGGAACTAAACATTGTCGTAGGCTAGTCTTAATTTTTGAATATCAATTTTATCCATTTGAAGCATGGCCTGCATGACTCTTTTGCCTTTCTCGGGGTCTTTGTCGTTCATCAACTCGCCTAATGCAGTTGGGACAATTTGCCATGAAAGGCCGTACTTGTCTTTCAGCCAGCCGCACTGGCTCTTTTCTCCGCCCTCCGAAAGCTTTTCCCACAACTCGTCCACTTCCAGTTGCGTCTCACAGTTCACGTACATCGAGATGGCTTCGGTAAATTTGAACTGCGGTCCCGCGTTCAATGCCATTATTTCCTGTCCATCCAACTGGAATGTCACCAGGAATGCCGTCCCTTCCGGGTAGGCTGCATCCTTTCCATAACGGGAAACATTCAGCACCTTGGAATTCTTGAAAATGGAGATATAAAAATTCATAGCCTCTTCGGCCTTGTCATCGAACCACAAAAACGGGGTGATTTTTTTCATAACTGCCTCATATCTACCGTGCAACCGGGAAAATGGCACGCGGTTCAGAATGGCTGCTGTGCCTATTGTAGAACCATTGCTCAAAATTGTCAAATGCCTACCAAAATTGTCGTAATTATTCCCTCCATTTTTCCACCCAGGCCGAATCCATGCGCACCAGACGGTTCTTCCTGAGGTTTTCCTGCATTATCCTTTGGATCGGGTGATCCGGGCAGGAGAACCATTTCTCCATTAATCGTTTACCTGTCTCTGGTGCAGCAACCACTACCACGCTCCAACAGTAGCCCAGTCCCTGCTGCAAGACCTTGTACTCAGCAGACCTGGCTTCGGCGGAATTTTCCATGGAGGCGGTGATACGGTCCAAGATCTGGAGAGCCTCCTGAGCATCTTTTTCGTTGTGCAACAAAATCGGTTCGGCCAAGGCAGCCGCAGCGGCGCGTTTCTCAAGCCAATTTCCGGAACTCCAAGTCTGCATGGCAGCCAAGAGTCTGACCATGTCCTGCCCGCCCAGTCGCTGAAGCGCCATGGCAACCGCCTCGCGCAGCCGCCAGCGCGGATCGGAGGCGTAGGGCCGGAGCTGGCCCAGGATCTTTTCGTCGCCCTCGGCCAGCAGCCGGCCCAAACCCACCACGCCGCAAAAAGCCAGAAATTCGTGCGGATCGTTGGTCGGGGCTATATCCGGAGCATATGTAAGGAAATGTTCGAACAGGGAGCGATCACCTTCGTCGGCAACGACCTGGGCCAACTCGAGGTTGCCGCGCGGGCCAGGAAGACCGGATTCCTGCAGCAGGTAGGGTTCCCAATCCCGGATCGTTTTCAACTTCTGTCGATAGATCTCAGATTTATGCATGATCGGCCTTTCCAGATTTTCGATAGTTCAGTGAGTTTACCTTTTTTTCCATTCCCCGCGAGGGATGGATAAGAAGGGTGATGACAGATTTTGAATTTCGACCCAGGCCTTTATCGAGCTATGGATGGTCAGCGGGGGACCCTGGTGCATTCGCTGGATCTGTTTTATCAGGATCCGATCCCATCACCACAACAACCAAATTCTCCTCACCCAACCGGTCAGCCGGGATGAGATTTCCGGGAAGCAACTGGCCATTCAGGGTGAGAGACTGGACTCCGCGGCAGATGGCATGCGGGTTCTTAACTTCGATAGCAATGGTCTTGCCGCGGAAGCGGCGGGTTGCCTTGAAGCCGGACCAGGTGTGCGGGATGCATGGATCCATCCGTAAACCGTTCATCTCAGGCCGGAGGCCCAGGATATATTGGGTGGCACTGAAGTAAGCCCAGGCGGCCGCGCCGGTCAACCAGGAGGTGCGGGTGTTGCCAGCGCGCGGGGAATAGATCGAGTACGTGGTCTGGCCCTGTACGTACGGCTCGATCTGACGCAATTCGGCGCGCTCGTTGTAAGCAGCCGGCATGGAGGCCCGGTAATACTCATAGGCCTGGTCGCCATTGCCAAGCATGCACTCAGCCATGACGCCCCAGCCCTGGGTATGGTTGAAGATGCCGGCATTTTCCTTGATGCCTGGATTGAAAACCACGGCACGCATCACGTCCACCTTTGTCCGGACAAACGGTGGTGCTGAAAGCATCAATCCGTAGGGTGTGGCCAGCCGATCATGGACAGTCTGCATACAGCGGGCCGCCTGTGCATGAGTGGCCGCACCGCTGATGACCGCCCAGAGTTGGGTATTCAGGTAGACCTGGCCTTCTTCGTATTCGTGCGTACCATAGACCGTACCATCCTCGCCGATGGCCCATATGAACCAGTCCCCATCCCACGCGCAGGCCTGAATACTGGTCTCGAGTTTTTTACGCTGTGCCAGGGCCCAGACGGATTTGCCGGGTTGGCCCAACCGTTCAGCAATCCCAGCGTAGACAGTCAGACCCATGCACACCTGGAACGCCACGAACGGACTTTCGCCATAATAGCCAAGTTTCAAACAGTCATTCCAGTCAGCGGCCAGTCCACAGGGTAGGCCATGCCTGCCTGTGCGTTCCAAGTTGAACTGCAGGGCCCGCTTCAAGTGACCGAACACGGTCGCTTCTCCCTCGTCGGCATACGGCAGAACCTTGTTGTAGAAATTCACTTCGCCCGTCTCGTTCACATAGGCCGGGACTGCGTTGAAAAACCAAAGGCAGTCATCCGAGCGAAATTCCTCGGGGGTTGGGGCCTTTTCCTGGCCGGGATGGTGATTGAAGGGTTTAATGATCGGTATGGCTCCACCGCTGGAAACCTGGCCGGTAAGCAGCAATTCCAGGCGCTGGCGGGCCTGTTCGGGGATGGCGGCTGTCACCCCCAATAGGTCCTGGACCGAGTCGCGGAAACCCAGGCCATCACGCTCGCCGTTGTAGACCAGGCTGGCAGCACGCGACCAGGCGAAGGTGACCAGACAGTTGTAAAGTCCCCAAACATTGACGGTGTGGTTAAGATCCTCGTCAGGTGTCTCGACCACCAGGCTGCCGATCCTGGCGTGCCAGTTGTCTTTCAACTTTTGAAGTTCAATTTCGGCACGCTCGAGCGAACCGAATTCAGCGAAGGTCCGCTTGCCGATCGTACGGGCATCGCCAACGCCCAGCATGACAAGCAGTTCGCGGCTATCACCCGGTTGCAAAGTCAGATCGGTCTGCAGGGTGCCGCAGGAATTATCGCCATAAGCGTTGCTATTGGTGCACTGCCCATTTTCCACCACCAACGGGTTATTGTAAGACCGGTAGGGACCGATGAAGGCCTCACGGCTGGTATCATAACCGGACAACGAGGCGCCGGCCAAAGCCATCCAGCACTTGAAAGGAATATCATTAACATCGATTGCCTCGTCACTGGATGTCAGGTTGTCGTGAATGGCAATACGCAACAATCCATCCGCCATTTCGCCTCGCACGATAAATAGTGAGTATTGCAAATTGACCTGGTCCTGGGTTGTCACCCACTGGTTTGTGAATTCGCAGAATGTGAAGACTGAGAGTTGGCGCGGCTGCCCGGATTTGTTGGTGATCTTTGTACGCCAGTATTCGAACTTCTGGTCCAGCGGGACGAAATAGGTGGTCTCGCTGAGGATCCCGGCGTAGCGGGATTGGATAATTGTATAAGCCGTCCCGTGGCGGCAGGTGCTCCGGTATTGATCGAGAGGTTTCCCCACCGGCTGCCAGGAGGCTGACCAGTAGTCACCACCCTGGCGGTCGCGGATATAGAAGTAACGGCCAGGTTGGTCCAATGGGAGGCGGTTGAAAAGCAGACGCATAAAGCGCCCGTGTGCCCCGGATTGATAGAATCCATAGCCACCGGCATTGTTGGTGATTATTGCCCCGTAATCGGTGGAGCCGAGATAGTTGCTCCAGGACTGGGGCGTATCCGGGCGGGTTATAACATATTCTCCGGCTTCATCATCAAAATAACCGTATTTCATTGGTAGTTCCTTTTTCGTAACAAGAATGGATAAAATTCATCGCGGCCCGCGTTCCCGGATAAAATTTTTTGGCGTGGAGTTGCTTATCACGAATTTCCCGAATTTTTCAAATATATTAATTTTATCCGCATCATTCACCCATTCGCACTATTTGTGTTACCCATGCGAGGAAGAGAATTATGTACTACCCTCTCGGGAAGGCTTTTCCGTACTCCAACAGGATCGTATCCCAAAGGATGTTCAATTTATTGTCAATGGTCTGGCGGGACGGGTCGGCCGCATGCCAGGCAATCGCCCTGCGCACGCCTTCGGACCAGGGAACCGTGCAGACAAAATCCGGTACCAATTCCTTGATTTTGCGGTTGTCGAAGACCGAACTATTCACCTTGTCTCCGGTCAGGCTGCCCAATGCATCCGGGTCGTAGGCTGCAATTAAATCGGAAGGAACGTGGACGATCTCCGGATCCAGACCGAGAGCCCGTCCGACTTCGCGGTAGATCTGGTTCCAGGTCAGTACTTCGTCGGAAGTGATGTGATAGGCCTCACCGATGGCTTTTTGGTTGCCCAAAAGACCAACGAAGCCTTTGGCGAAATCCCCATTCCAAGTCAGCACCCATAACGAGGTGCCATCGCCCGGGACGATGATCTTCTTGCCGCGCTTCATCCGATCGATCACGGTATAGGGATGCTGCCAACTGCCCACACACAGGGGAATCTGCGACGGTCCGTAAGTCAGGGACGGACGGACGATAGTAACCGGAAAATTTTGTTTCATATATGCCTGCCTCAAGCGTTGCTCGCAGGCAATCTTGTTTCGGGAATAATCCCAGAACGGGTTCTCCAGTGGCGTTTCTTCAGTAATGAGATAGTGCGCGGGCGGTTTCTGGTAGGCGCTGGCGGAACTGATGAAAACGAACTGACAGGTACGTTTGCTGAACAGGCGCAGGTCGCGTTCTATATCCTGTGGAGTAAAGGCAATCCAGTCCACAACCGAGTCGAAGTCATGCCCTTGGAGCAGCGTGGAAAGGTCAGTTTCACTACCGTGCACATCACCCACCAGCAAGTGTGCGCCTTCCGGAACAGGATATTGGCCGGAGCGGTTTCGATTGAGAATATAAAGTTCGAGGCGGCGTTCCAGGACCAGTTCCGAGCAGGCCGAACTGATCAGGCCGGAACCGCCGATAAACAGGACTTTCATTAATGGCCTCCTGGCAAATTCACCGGGTATGCAATTCCTATTAGCTGGTAGGAATGAATTTCACCTCACCTGAATGATCCCGCAATGGCAAACAAGTTCTTCTGCTCCTTGGATACTGTTGAGCACCCCACAGTATTTTATCCCTCGATCGCGAGACTGACCTGTTTGGGGTTAATCAAAATCAACGATACATGGATTGGCTGCATTTGGGGCATGGAAGGGCTCGTCACATCGGCATCATAAACCGACGACCAGGCAGAATGCGCCAACTCAATGCTTGTGCCGAAATCAGCTTTCGTCGAGATACGCATATATCCCTTGAAATGGAAAGGACCGGACAGGCTTGTGACGGGTACCATTACTCTGTTTATTTCATCTTCATCAAAGTCCAATGGTTCGGTTGCAGGCGGGGCAAGGTGAAAGGCAATAACCATGGAAACTGGCATATAAATTTCTGCATACGAAAATGCCTTTACGGTGCCACTTCCAAGATGAAGTACAGAAGGCTTGAACAGGTGGATATACTCCGGCACCCCCTGGGTACGTAACCAGGTATTTACGCGTACGCCTTGTTTCGTCACCACTTCACCACGGGCAAGCATGTTCTGGGTATAAACCATCACCAGAGTGCTTTTTTCATCAGGCGAAAGGGTAGTCATCATTCCTCCTTCCACAAACGTGGATCGAGAACCTTATTGATTATACGCCTAGAGCCATTTTCATTCTTCCGAGGGCCTCAACCAGGATCGTGCGCGGGCATCCAAAATTCAATCGTACGAATCCTTCCCCGCCGTAACCGAATTCCCTGCCTTCGTTCATGGCAACTTTGGCATGCTTCAGGAAGAATTCATACGGCGTGCCGCTTATTCTGACGGACTTGACCAGGTCAGTGCAATCCATCCAGGCCAGGTAGGTAGCATCCGGGACCGTTGTCCTGATCCCGGTCAATTCGTTTTTTACGAACTCAACCAGGAAGTCCCGGTTCCCGGTCAGATAGGCACGCAATGCCACCAGCCACTCATCACACGCGCCGGAAAAAGCCACCTGCGCCGCCACCAACCCGGGACTGCTGACATGCATTACCATGCGTTCAATTGTCTTCTGGTAGCGTTCAAGCAGATCTTTGTTAGGTATGATCGCAAAACCACAGAACAAACCGGGGATATTAAAAGTCTTGCTTGGCGCAACGAGAGTAATCGTATGGTTGGCAATTTCCCGATCCAGCGCGGCAATGGGGAGGTATTGGGTGCCACCCAGGAGGATCTCGCTATGGATTTCGTCCGAACAAATGAAGATGTCATTCCTGAGGCAAACCTCTGCCATGCGGATCAGATCGTCCCTTGAATAAACCTGTCCGGTCGGGTTTTGGGGATTGCATAGCAGGAACATGCCGGTCCTCACACCCGCGGAGTGAACTGCCTTTTGGAAGATGTCAAAATTCAGCGCATACTGTAAAATTGAACTGCTGCTCGTCACTACCAGCGGGGCATCCTGGCGCACCAGTCCGGCGTTCTCGTGGACTTTCAGGAACGGCGGATATACCGGCGGCTGGACCAGAATAGCCTGTCCCGGAGTACAGAGCGTGTGGGCTGCGATATTAAATCCGGCAACCACACCTGGTGTGGCCACCACTGCATCCGGGGAAACATGCCAGCCATACAGCGTTTGCATGCGGGCCGCCACCATCTCGCGCAATTCTTTGGTCGGGGATTCATAGCCGAAAACGCCATGCTCCAGGAAACGCTGCAATACCGTCCGGATTGGTTCGGGTGCCGCGAAATCCATATCTGCCACCCACAGAGGCAGGACATCCAGTGGGTATTGGCGCCATTTGATGGAACTGGTGCCATGCCTATCAATTATTGAATCAAAGTTGTAAACCATGCTTGATCGGAATAGTCAGGGGTTGTCCATGGATCACATCTACTCAAGATTGATCCTTTACCTTAAAGTGCTTCGGTATCTTCTGGTCCTTCACGCACAATATACAGGGGTCTGCCCTTGACCTCATCGTAAATCCGCCCAAGATACTCGCCGAGCACACCCAGCGAAATTAACTGCACACCGCCCAAGAACAACACGGCAATGAGCGTGGTAGCCTGGCCGAGGAAGGCGCCGTGTCCAACCAGACGCAAGACAATCACCACCGGAATGGCAACTATTGACAGTCCAGCGGAGGCAAAGCCGAAATAGGTGGCAAGTTGCAGCGGAAAGTATGAAAAACCGGTAATGGCATTCAAGGCCAGTTTGAGCATTTTATTAAATGGATACTTGGTGGTGCCGGAGAAGCGCGTCGCCCGCCTGTAGGGTACACCGATCTGCCGAAAACCCACCCAGGCTGACATGCCGCGCGGGAAGCGATACTTCTCGCGCATGGTTTTTAATACATTCACCACCTTGCGGTCCATCAGGCGGAAATCGCCGGTATCCACCGGGATCCTTACATCGGAAATGCGGTGGACTATCCGGTAGAACAATGAAGCAGTAAACTTTTTGAACCAGGACTCGCCCTCGCGTTCGGCGCGCACGGCGTAAACCACCTCGTAACCTTCGCGCCATTTGGCGATCAGGTCAGGAATAACCTCGGGCGGGTCTTGCAGATCGGCGTCCATGATGATCACCGCATCGCCACGGGCATAATCCCAGCCGGCCGTAATGGCTATCTGGTGGCCAAAGTTGCGTGCAAAAATAACCGGACGGACATGCTTGTCCTGCTGCGCCAATCCACGGATGGCTTCGGTTGAACCATCCGAGGAGCCATCGTCCACCAGTACCAATTCCCAGGTCGCGTGTGTGGAAGACATCACTTCCCGTACGCGCCGATAAAGTTCAGGGATATTTTCCAGTTCGTTGAAAATCGGAGAGGCAATCGAAAAAGTGATGGACATATTACCCCTTCTTCCTTCCGGGAAGTTTGGATTTTATGGGGGGATTTTTTTCCGATTCGGGAGCCGGGTTTTCTGGTGCGACGAAGGGTTCCGCGGGTGGGAAAGGTGGCAAGCCCAAAATACGACGGCGCAGGTAATCAATGATCACTGCCAGCGAGGCCAGCACCGGCACGATAATCAATGCACCCAAAATGCCCCACAACACCGTCGCCAGGAGTATGGAGATTAGAACCAACGCCTCGTGCATCTGCACGCTCCGGCCCATGATGACCGGGCGCACCCAAAAATTCTTAATGGTAATGAGTACAAGATAGACTGCCAAAACAATCACTGCGACGAAGAGGTGGGAGGAGGGCATCCAGCTCCAGTTTGAACCTTCCAGCATCGCCACACCGACCGCCAGCATGGCGGCCAAGAATGGACCAACATCCGGAATCAAGGTCAGGAAACCCGCAATGACACCCAGCACCAGCGCTCCGGGAACGCCAATAAGCGTCCAGGCGATGGTAAATGCCACGCCGACAATCAGCATCAGAACGATCTGGCCGCGCAAATAGCTCATCCAAATTCTACGCAATCGTTGGTAGAGCTCATTGAGTTCCGGCGTATATTTCTCGGGAAATAGACTTATAAAACCCGCACGGAGACGCGGCCATTCCGCCAAAAAATAATAAACCGCCACCAGGATGACCAAAACCCAGACAGCGCCCAAGGATGTTTTCCCCAGTATTTGAAACGCCTGATTAGTCAATGAAGACACAAATGTTGCACGGAATTGGTTCATTTGGTTGGCAAATTGTCCAAAATCTATGGGAATGCCAGATATTAATTTTGGCTGCTCCAACCAGGTGATAAATTGGTTAAAGAGATTAAGAACATCTGAAATAACCTGGGTGGATTCGTCAAAGAATAGCGAGGTGAGCGAAGCCGGAGTCCCTATGAGGAGGACCAACGTGACAAGGTAGACCAGGTTGACCGCGCTTGAGCGCGACAAACGGGTGCGCCTGGTAAGGTAATTAACTGCAGGGTTGATAAGGTAGGCAATAAAGGCCGCTATGATCAACGGCTCAAAAACACGGCGGGCGTACCATAGAACTACCGCGAACAGCAGGCATACGACTCCCAAAACCAGGTAACGAACAGACAAACTCCACTGATCATCCTTGTTCATAGTAATCGTTTAACTGCATCCAAAGTTGGTTCAATTATTGGGGCTTCTTGCACTGCCTGCATAGCTGCGCGCACATCCTTCAGCCCGGATCCGGTGTTCAACACCAGCACTGGGTCGCCAGGCTTGACAATTCCCTGCCCGACAGCTTTTACCAGTCCGGCATAAGAAGTTGCACCGGCAGGCTCGGCAAAGATGCCCTGTGGGCCGAGGACCGCAATGGCGTGTAATATTTCTTCATCGCTTACCAGAATATATGTCCCGCCGGTTGCGCGGGCTGCGCGGACGGCACGCACGCCATCCCGAGGCAAATCCACCGAGATGCTATCGGCAATGGTATTGGCAGAAATGGGGATGATTTTCTCCGTCCCGGCATGGAAGGCATTGGCAATGGCTGCGGACCCTTCGGCCTGCACGCCGATAATGCGCGGAAGCCGTTCCAGCCATCCCAAAGCCTGCAGATCTTTGAAGCCCTTGTGGATGCCAGAGATAATATTTCCATCCCCGACCGAGACGAAAACGGTCAGGGGTGAGTGATGGTCGAGAGGATTACCCGGATTATGCCAGGTTCGGTGTTCCTCACCCCACCATTCCCAGATCTCCAGGGCAGCCGTCTTCTTGCCTTCGGCAGTAAAGGGGTTGTAGCCCGTATTGCGGCAGTACCAACCGAATTCCTCGGCAGCCTGGATGGTCAGGTCAAAAGCTTCGTCGTAGCTGCCATCCACCAGGATGACTTTAGCGCCAAAAACAAGCAATTGAGCCACCTTGGCAGGCGGGGCAGATTTAGGCGCGAAGATAACAGCTTTCTGCCCGACTGCTGCAGACATTCCGGCCAGAGCCGCCCCGGCGTTGCCTGTGGAGGCTGTGACAATTGTATCGACGCCAATCTCACGGGCGCGCGCCACGACCACTGCACTGGCACGATCCTTGAAAGAGGCGGTTGGGTTATGGCTTTCATCCTTGAGCCAGAGATGCTCCAGACCCAGTTCCTGTGCCAGGCGTTCCAGTCGATAAACAGGCGTCCAGCCGGCGGACCGGAGAGGGGTTGCCTCTCCACCCGGGTCCGGCACAGGCAGGAGCGGCAGATAGCGCCAGAGTGAATCCTCGGCACGGTTAGTCAAATCCTCGGGCTGGTATTTCTGGCGAATGGCCACATAATCCAGTATCACGTCCAGGTTTCCCCCATCCTTCGGACATGTATAGGTTACCTGGCCAGGCAGGTATTCAGAATTGCAGAGTGAGCAGCGATACCCAACAAACTTGGTCTTTGTCATACCCCCATTATAACGTAAGGGGCGGATGACCATCCGCCCCCATACAAGTTATTCAGATTCGAATGGTATGCCCAATGAGGCGGGTGGCGAGGCCCGCAGAGCACGTAGTAGTCTTGCCACGAGACGGCGCGTCCCTTCAGGCAGGGATGCCAACATGCGTTGGACCCATTCGGCATCGCTAATGTTGACCAGCAGCAAGGTTAGGATCATCAAGGGGAAGGGGGCCACCTGCAGAACCTGGGTTGGAACGCCTGGAAGCTTCGACTGGAGCACCAGCCCCAGCCATTGCAGGAAGGAAAACAAATAGGCACCAAAAGCCGCCCGGAATGGATTCCAGCCACCAAAGATGGTGATGGAAAGGGCGATCCAGCCAATACCGTCCAAGCCGGTCTGCGTCCCCATCCAGCCGGCTTTGACATTAAGCGTGTATGCCGGCCCGGCGAGACCGATCAATGCTCCGCCGATAATGGTATATACGTAACGCAGGCGGTTGACATTCGCACCACGGACGTAAGCCGCGGCCGGGCGTTCGCCGATACCGCGCAGCATCAGCCCGGGGCGGGTGCGAAAGATCCACAACCAAGCCAGGATGATGAGGATATAGCTGAGGTAAGTCATCAGGTTCTGCTGGAAGAGCAACGGACCTAAAATGGGAATATTCTTCAGAAGAGGAATCGGCAGGCTCTGTAAGACCGGGCCAGGAGTGTTCATGTAGGGGACGCCGAGAAAGTAGGAGAGATCACGTCCGGCCAACGCCAGGACGAACCCGACCGCCACCTGGGACTGGTGGAGGGTGATGCTGCTGAATGCCACGATGAATGCCACGAGTGCCCCAATCAGCATGCCCGCCAGGAATCCGGCTATCAGGCTCTCGGTCCGGTAGGCGACGGCAAATCCGCCCATTGCTGATAGCAGGATCGACCCGTTCATCGAGAGGTTAATGATGCCGGCGCGCTCGGTGATCGTCTCGCCAAGGACGGCGAACAAAACCGGTGCCGCTGCAGCCAGGACTCCAGCCAGGCCAATCAAGATAATATTTGCTTCCATAGCGGCTCCTAAACCTTCCTCATGAAGCGCTGGCGGGCACCTTCACCCAGCAACACCAGCAGAACCAGTAAATCCTGCAGTACTCCTGCAAAGGATGAGTCAAGTTTATAAATGATCTGCAATTGAACGCTGCCGATGTTCACGGCTGCAAAGAAGAATGCAATCGGGGCTGCCCAGAGCGCCTGGTAATTGATTAGCATCGCCACCAACAAGCCCAGAAATCCATACCCATTGGAAATATTGGGCAGCAAACGGTGATAGACGCTCGTCACCTGGATGGCGCCGGACAGACCGGCAAAGGCTCCGCAAAGCAGGAAAGCGAACATACTGTATTGCCAGGTGGGAATGCCCATCAGGAAGGCTGCCTTCGGGTTTTTGCCAACCGCCTTCAAACGCAGGCCAAAATGCGTGCCGCGCAATAAAAAGTAAACCACCACGATGACCAGGAGCGACAATCCCAGAGCCCAGAGACTGAGCTCCGTGTGAGGCAGGGATGGCAGCCACAACTTCTGGTCAAAGGGTTGCGTCCCGGACATCGATCCGACTCCAGGACGCTTCCAGGGACCAAAAACCAGATAGATGGTCAGAGCGGTAGAAACGAAGTTCAAACCCAGGCCGCCGAAAATTTCGTTCACCCCGCCAAATGTTTTCAGCACCCCGGCGAGGGCGGCCCAGAGTGCCCCGCCAATTATCCCGGCTAGGATGCCGAATATGATGATCAACGCAGGCGGCATCTGGGTATTTTGGAGCACACGCAGCATGCCGGTGGTAAAGATCGCCCCCAGGGTCATCTGGCCTTCGATGCCGATGTTCCATAGTCCGGCCGCAAATGTAATTAAGACACCGGCGGTCGTCAACAACAGCGGCGACCAGGTGATCAGGATATTCTCCACATCATCCCTGGAGCCAAAAGCTCCGCTCACGATGCTGGCATATGCCTTAAAAGGCGGTGCCCCGGCGGCCACCAGAAGGAGTGTCGTTAACAATAGCGCCAGTACCAGCGCGCCGACTTGAAAACCAAGGTTGATCCAGGTATTCTTCTTCATGCGCTCTTCTCTGAAGTGGATTCGGGCCAACCCTTACCGCCGATCAATTCCCCTAGTTTCTCGGTGGTCAGAATGGCCGCATCCAACGGCGGGGTTACCCGGCCGCTGAAAAAGACCAGTACACGGTCACTGTATTGTAAAATCTCTTCCAGGTCGGATGAGACGAACAGGATCGATGTGCCCTTTTGACAGCGTTCCTTGAGCTTATGCCAGATGTAAATGGTTGACTCGATATCCAGGCCGCGTGTTGGGTGTTCGAGCAGCAATAAAGAAAGCTGGTTACGCAGCAGGGCGAGCAAGGCTCTTTGCTGGTTGCCGCCCGAAAGTGACTCGACTGTGTTTGCCGGTGTCCCCTTAACATTGAAGTCGGTAATACGCTGTTGCGCCAGCAGACGACCATTATCCCAGTTGATAAAGAAACCCTTGGCCTCTTCCGCCAGGATGAAATGCTCGGTCAGGTTCAAACCAGGTACCAGCCCTTCCTCCAAACGTGCGGCCGGGAGGAAGGCAACACCATGTCTCTTGAAGACCTGGTACGAGCGACCGGTCAAATCGAGATCGTTTACCAAGATCTTCCCCCCACCGTCCGCAGCATCCCTGCGACGGCACGCAGGAACAGACCCTGGCCGCTGCCTTCCATGCCAGCCAGGCCGATAACCTCCCCGCAGTGCACATCCAGGTTGACATCGCGGACCTTGAGCCGGTAATCTTCAACGGAAAGTTTATGCAGACCGACGGTTACTTCGTCAGCGCCGCATGGATTGCGTTCCCCCACCGATAATTTCTTTACCGAACATCATTTCAACCAGTTGCTTTGTGACATAGGGTGGTTCAACCTGCCCAACCAGGATGCCCTGCCGAAGGACAGCCACGCGAGTGCAAAGGCCTTCCACATCTTCCAGCTTATGCGATACGAAAAGAATGGCCTTGCCCTGTTCGGCCAACAGTCGGAGAGCTGCAAACAATTTTTCCTTTTGTGCCGCGCTGATGCCGGTGGTGGGTTCATCAAAGATCAAAACGCGTGCCCCCAGCCAGATCAGGCGCAGGATTTCCAATTGCTGGCGCTCACCCACCGTCAGTGAATCGACGTAGGCTTCTGGGCTGATGGAAAAAGAAAATTGTTCTGCAAGTTTCTTGAAATCCCGGATGGCTTCGGCCTGACCGGCAACCAAACCGCCCTTGCGACCCAGGATGAAATCGTCTATCACGCGCAACGGGGGAAAATCCAGCGGGTCCTGGTGCAGCATACCGATGCCCTGCCGGATGGCATCCGCAGGTGATTGAATAAGAACGGGATGACCATCAAGGAGTATATGGCCTTTGTCCGCCCTGAAAAATCCGGATAATATCTTCATCAAAGTGCTTTTCCCGGCCCCATTTTCCCCCAGGATGCCCTGGATGGTCCCAGCCGGGATGGTCATGTTGATTCCCACATTGGCATGGACTGCGCCGAAAGTCTTATGGATGTCCTTCAGTTCGACATTCATGATTTTTTCCTGGTCCAGCTTCAGAATTCATCAATGATTTGGGAGAAATAGAGGAAATGGGGGGAAGGCTGGGCCTTCCCCCTTGTTTCAGGATGGATTACTTGGCAACGCTGTCGCCCTGCATACCGTCAAGCAGTTGCGGCAGGTACCAGATCTGCAGATCGGTGGCTGTCTGACCAGCAGTCAGGTAAGGTGTCTTATCCTGCAGATTGATCGGGCCGGTCCACAGGTTCAGGCCACCAGCCAGCTGGGCAATGAATGCATCCAGTTTGGTGGAGTTAGCCGCGCTCAGGCCAGGCCCTTTGGCAAAGCCGACTGCACTGGTGTCGGGATTGTTGATGTTCGTCCAATCCGGGTTGTTCCACTGGAAGTTCTCCGTCCAGGTGCCATCGATGGCAGTCTTGACGGTAGCCAGAAAAGCGGGACCCCAGTTGAAGTACGGAACGCCCAGGCAGACATCCGGAGCCGCGCTGCAGTTGCCCTTGTAGTCATAGCCGAGCCCCCAGACTGCATTGCCAGCCTTATGGTACTTCTCAGCTTCGACCAGGTTCTCAGTAGTGTCAATGCCGGAAATGACCACATCATAGCCGCTGTAATAGAAATTGTCGGCGACCTGGGACGGGTCGGAGGTGACACCCGGGATGTTGAACCAGAAGCCGATCCAGTTTACCGTGAAGGTTAGCTTGGCGGGGTCGTTGTTCAGGACTTTGGTCCAGCAGTATTGGGCGCCCAGGAAGGCCGAGGAAGCCAGGCGGCGGGTTTCGTCATTGATCAATGGACCAAGGAAACCGATCTTGCCCGTCTGGGTGGTCAGGGCAGCTGCGCAGCCGGCGATTTCCTTCATATATTCCATGCGGCCCATGATATCGACCTGGTTGGCCGAGGTCTGGTAATTCTTACCATCCTTCCAGGTCCAGTCATCCGAGACGCCGATGACATAGATCTTCGGATTGGCCTGCGCAAACTTTAAGAGCTTCGTCCTTCATATCATCCGAGTTGAAAAAGATTAACTGGGCGCCTTGCGAGACGAGTTGGCTGGCAAGTTGGGAGGCTGTCTGTCCAGGATAGGAAGGGGAACCGGAATAGACATTCTCGAGATAGAGCATCTTCGAACCAGGAATGTTCTGCTCAATATACTGGCCACCCTCGAAGGTTGCCTGGCTCCAGCCATTATCATTCTTTGCACCGACCAGGAGCATACCGAATACAAAGGGTTGCGGCGTGGCGGTCGAGGCGGGTGGCTGGGTGGGTGCAGGGGCAGGGGTAGTTGCCGTGCCACAAGCAGAGAGTACCATTACGAACGCCATTGCCAATAAGGCGAAGGTCATTAGATTTTTACGCATAGGTTACTCCTCCAAGAGTAAGTAAAGTGAGATTAGGTTGACGAGACTCTGATACAAACCAGAACGACGAACATTCCCCTGTAACCACCTCCTTTCGAGTTTGCGATGCAAAAGCAATTGTCTGGACATTCTAAATTTTACCATGAGCAGTAATCTTAAAAACTACGGGACAATCAGTGTACCCGTCTCACCTTTCAATGCCCGGCCGATATTTTCGGGATTGGTGATGATGGCTTGCTTACCGCCAGCTTCCAGGTAGCGTATCACCGCCTGGATCTTGGGAGCCATCGAGCCTTTGGCAAAGTGGATCCCTTCGGCGAGGTATTGTCTGGCCTCCGCCAGGGTAACTTTGTCAAGCCATTTCTGCTCGGGCTTGCCAAAGTTGATGGCTACTTTTTCAACGGCAGTGGCAATCAGGAAGAGGTCTGCCTTGATCTCGCTGGCAAGCAGGCTGCTGGCAAAATCCTTGTCAATGACCGCCGCAGTACCGCGATATTCGCCATTACCCGTATCAATAACCGGGATGCCACCGCCCCCGACGGTGATCACAATCACGCCAGCATCAATCAAGGTTTTGACCGAAACCAGTTCAACGATCTCTTTCGGTTGAGGCGAGGCGACCACCCGCCGCCAGCCGCGACCGGCATCCTCAACAACTGACCAGCCCATTTCCTTTTCGCGGCGCCTGGCCTCGGCTTCTTCCATGAAACTACCGATTGGTTTGCTGGGATTCTGGAACGCCGCATCCTTCTGGTCCACCAGAGTCTGTGTAATGATGGTGCATACATTCTTTTTTATTCCGCGGCGGAACAGCTCGTTCTGGAGAGCCTGCTGGAACTCGTAGCCAATCGCCCCCTGGCTGTCGGCGCCACAGACGTCGAGCGGGACCTCGTGCATGCCTTCCGCTTTTGCGGCGATTTCTGAGCGCCTCAGGATATAACCTACCTGAGGTCCATTGCCATGTCCGATGGCTATGTCCCAGCCTGCTTCGATCATATCCGCAACATGATGGGCCGTCTCGCGCAGGGCCTGTTCCTGGTCTTCCACCGAAACACGTTTTGGATCCTTAATCAACGAGTTGCCACCCACGGCAATGACGGCGACCTTTTTACTCATGGTTTTTTCTCCTAACCGAAACCTCTCAAAAAACCGGCGAACCGGGGTGGGCAGACGAATTCGCCGGCTGCACAACCCCCTTCCCAACTTTTTGAAAAGGAAATCCTAGCCCATCGTGAGGGCCATGACGGCTTTCTGGGCATGCATCCGGTTCTCTGCCTGGTCGTAGACAACCGATTGCGGGCCGTCCATCACGCCATCCGTAACCTCAATGTTGCGGTCAGCCGGCAGCGGGTGCATATAGATGGCATCCGATTTGGCAAGTTTCATCTTACGCTCATCGGTGATCCAGTGTTCGTACTTCTTGATGATTTTGGCGCCCTCATCCGGGTCGGGGGTATGAACCATGGCGCCCCAGGATTTGGCGTAGATAATATCGGCGTCTTTGAAAGCAGCTTCCATATCATCCAGCACTTCAAAACCGGCCCCAAATTTCCGGGCTTGTTCCTGCGCCTGAGCCATGATTTCCGGCATCAACCTGAATTCCGGTGGATGGGCCAGCACCACATCCATGCCGAAACGCGGCATTTGCAGGATGAGCGACTGTGGTACCGACATGGGCTTCTGATATGAAGCCGCATAGGCCCACGAAATGACCATCTTCTTGCGGCGCAGGTCACGACCTTTCTTCTCGACAATGGTCATCAGGTCGGCCAGGCACTGGAAGGGATGATATATGTCGCATTGCATATTAAGCACCGGGACGCGTGAGGCTTTGGCAACTTCGTTCAAGTAGCTGTTACCGATTCCCCAATCGACGTGGCGAATGGCAATGCCATCGTAATATCGGCCAAAGATTTCGCCGATTTCCTTGGGTGTATCACCATGGCTGATTTGAGTTGACTTGCTTTCAATGAAAGCACCGTGGCCGCCAAGTTGGGCCATGCCGGCTTCAAACGAGCCACGCGTGCGTGTGGACGCGAAGAAGAACAGCATTGCCAGCACTTTGTCGCGCAGGTAAGGATGCGGTTCGTTCAGGGCGCGCTTACGTTTCAGATCGAAAGCCACATCTAGGACAGTTTCGACCTCTTCCTTGGTAAAGTCCAGGTCGCCAATCATGTCGCGGCCATGTAAAAAGGTTTGCATAGGGTAGTCTCCCAGTTTAATAGTTTTATATCAGTCTTAATGTCTTCATTCAGGTCGCCTCATAGTTTATCTGAATTCAACCCATCAGACGATCTGACTACTCGACTATTTCCATACAACTCTTATTCCATTGCGCCCAGCACCAATGCCAACAACGCCATACGCATGACGACACCGTTGAAAGCTTCCTGCCAATAGCGCGACCAGCGGGTGATATCCACGTCGGTCGGGACCTCGTCCATACGCGGCAGAGAGTGAAGGAGAATGGCATCCGATTTGGCTTTTTTCTCGAGCAGTTCGCGGGTGATCTTATAGTTGGCAGGGGTCAGTCCCACATCCTTGCCGGAGCGCTCGTCGCGGCTCTTGGTGTAATCAGGTTGGACAACCGGCTCAACCAAGATTACGTCTGCATCGGCAATGGCCTGCTCAACATGTTCGACCTGGCGGAAATTGACGCTGAATTGCTTGAGTTCGGCCTTGAACTCCTCGGTCAGCGACATATCCGGTGGGGAAACAAAGGTGATCGGACAATCGAACTGGCTCAGGGCATAGCCGAGAGAGTGCATGGTGCGCATGCGCATATCGCCTACCGCCAACCAGGTCAACCCATCGATCGTACCTTTTTCCTTGAGCACGGTGTACAGATCCGTCAGGATCTGGGTGGGGTGCTCGCCCCAGCCGTCCCCACCGTTGATGATTGGGATGGACGCCCATTTGGCCGCTTCCTGAGGTGCACCCTGCTGGAAATGCCGCATCACGATTACATCGCCATAGAACTCCAGCATTTTAACAGTGTCTTTGATGGACTCCTGGTAGAAATCCCCGGCACGGGTCATCTTGGCATCTGCAAAACCGGTCACGTGTCCGCCCAGACGATGCATGGCAGCTTCGTGCGCCAGACGCGTGCGGGTGGAGGGTTGGTAGAAGGCTGTCACCAGAGTCTTTTCCGCAAGCAGGTCACTATTGCGACGGCTGACCGCAATGGGCTCCAACTCCGCAGCCACGTCAAAAACGTGGAAGAATTCTTGCCGTTCAAATTCCTTGAGGGACAGTATGTCCCGACCAGCAAAACTACGCATTTTTACCTCCGAGATTAGAAAGTGACATCAGGTTTTTGAAAACAGATTGCTGAGAACAGAGAGCAGAAATTTGAAAACGGTCCTCTCTAATTTCCATTCTCATTTATCGCTTAACCGACCTTCCGAACAACATGGAAGCGGAAATAGCCAGGTAAGAAATAACTAAACGAATAATCCACCACATGACCATCATTTGAATAAAGGTAGGCTACAAAATGGAGCAGGACATCATCACGTTGGATCTGCAGGGCGTGTGCAACTTCCTGGGTAGCTCCGATGGCCCGGATTTCCGTCCGGGATTGGACAAGCGTCGGGTCGCCTCGGCGCAGAAGCAGGTCGAGCACCGAACCGGTGAATCCTGATTCGACCTCGGCAGTTGACAGGATGTCCGACGGCAGCGTATCCACCAGATAGGCGATCGGGCGATTTTCCGTATAGATGACACGCGCTACATGCGTCAAGTAGGTACCTTTCGGGACATTCAGGGCTTTGGAGCCGTCCTCGTCTGCTTGCACTTGCTGGACCTGCAACTCGCCCATATTAACCGACAGGTTGGTACGTTGGGCCAGGGTCTCAATACTCTCCAGGACTTCCAGGCCAGAATCGAGGACAGGCACCTTTGCAACCACAAATGTGCCGACCCCCTGGCGGCGACGGATCATTCCCTGCCCTTCAAAAGAACGCATAGCCTCACGCAGAGTGGCGCGTGAAACTCCCATTCGCCGCGCCAGTTCAGGTTCAGATGGCAGGCGACTTTCAGCAGGCAGAGAACTGATCAATTTCGACAGGTCTGCCTGTAAACGCCGGAAAGGATATTGTCCCATAATTCTCCTTCTGACCTTCTTATGTTGGCCCTTCAACGACCGGTAAGAAAGTGTGGTTTGTCCCATCCACCAGACCTTTATCCGTAAGGCGCAGTTCGGGGATGACAGTCAGCGCCAAAAGGGATAATTGCATATTGGGATTATTAAGGGTACACCCACAAGCACGGAATCCTTTTAAAATCGTGCCTGCTTTCCCGGCAACAATTTTGGCTGTTTCGGTGGACATCAGCCCGCCAATGGCCAACTCGACCAAGCCAATAACCTGACCGTTTCTGACAACAATCTGACCACCGCCGACCTCGGCCAGCTTGTTGGCTGCCAGGGCCATATCCTTTTCGTCCGTGCCAACGATGATCATCTGATGGCAGTCATGGGCCACGGTGGAAGCGATGGCACACGGGAGGTTAAATCCAAAACCGGAAACCAGTCCCACCTGGACAATCCCGCTTTTGCGATGGCGCTCGACGACGGAAGCCTTCGCCACGTCATGCATCATATCTGCATGGACTTCCTGATCTTTGACAAGAGCTTCCAATCGCAAGTGCCGGTTGGGCGCCTGGTTTTCGATGATACCGATGACATTCACCCTGACCCTGGACATTCGACCTTCAGTCGGAATGCGGAAATCTTCCGGGGTCAATGGCCGTTTTATATGGACGGAATGTGTGGACCATTCAGGATAATCCACTTTGGGCAGATCAACCAGCAAATTTCCGTTTTCAACTGCGACCAACCCATTCAGGATGACCAATCCGGCATGGAAGTCGTTCAGGTCATCTACAAGCAGGATATCGGCCGAACGGCCCGGGGCAATCATCCCGACCTCGCGACTGACGCCGAAATGCTCGGCAGTGTTAATGGTGGCCATCTGGAGCGCCGTCATCGGAGCAAGACCTTGCTGAATGGCATGGCGCAGGACGCGATCCATATGGCCTTCATTCACCAGTGTGGCAGCGTGACAATCATCGGTACACAGGATGAAATGGCGCGAGTCCAGGTGGTGTTCCGTGATGGCCTTGACCCCTTCGGCCACATCCTGCCAGGCGGAACCATACCGCAACATGGCCTTCATGCCTTGGCGGACGCGCTGGACGGCATCTTCCGACCGGGTGCCCTCGTGATCGTCTTCAGGACCACCGGCTGCGTAGGCGTGAAAAGCCGGCCCGAGATCTGGCGAGGCATAGTGCCCGCCAATGACCTTCCCGGCCTTACGGGTGGAGTCCATTTCTGCAAGTACTTTCTCGTCGCCGTTCGCCACTCCGGGGAAATTCATCATCTCGCCCAAGCCAATGATTCCCGGCCAGGTCAGCGCTTCGGCTACATCGTCTGCGCTTAGTTCCGCACCAGGTGTCTCAAAACCGGAGGCGGACGGCACACAAGATGGCACCTGCACCCAGATATGGAGAGGCTGTCGAGAGGCTTCGTCCGCCATCAGTTTGACACCCTTCAGCCCGAAGACGTTGGCCATCTCATGCGGGTCAATGAATATGCAAGTCGTACCTTGCGGCAAAACAGCCCGTACATACTCGGTGACAGTCAACATGCTAGATTCGACGTGCATATGTCCATCCAGCAAACCCGGCACCATGTACTTGCCGTCGGCTTCTATGACACGTGTCTCCTTATCAATGGTGTGCCCGGCGTCCGGACCAACATAGGCAATGCGACCATCCTTGACGGCAATATCGGTCTCCAGTACGAACTCGCCGGATTGCACACAAACCCAAATTCCATTGCGCAGAACCAGGTCAGCGGGTTGCCGGCCCATGGCAACGTCAATCAAAGTGCGGGTAAGCTCAATCGAAGAAGGCATAGGTTAACATTTGTCTAAATCACGGATGATGCGGATATCTTCGGCATGTTGATCCATGTTAATGGGAAACTCGATCCCATTGCTTCCAATTATAGCCCGCAGGTACAGTTGCCACATTAACTCGCTTTCCACCGTGTGATGAACGTATTGGCGGATGAACCAACCTGGATCTTTAAAGTCCAGGTCGGATTCTCTTAACCCGGCGATGGCAGCTTCCAGCCGATCGGGCAATTGCAGGTATTTCTTCATAAGTACAACGTTCGATTCGCTCATCGGGACTCCAGCAAGCGTTTGGCTGCCCGATTATGTTTCTCAACCAACATATGCTCGTCCAGTGTGACCAACCGGCCTGCTTTGACCACGAACCTGCCGCCCACCACCGTGTAGTCTGCCCGCACTGGCTGGCAGAAGACGACGGCGGAAACGGGGTCATGCAGCGCGCCGGCATAATCCAGACGGTTCAGGTTGACGGCAAAAAAGTCCGCACACTTTCCGGCTTCGAGCGATCCAATGTCAGACCGGCCTAGAACAGCTGCACCACCGCGTGTTGCCAGTTCTAGGGCTGTGCGGGCAGTCATCAATTTTCGACCGGGGTCATTGGAAAGGGAAAACCCGGTGAGGCCTTCTTTCAGGCGGGACAACAGAACCGCCTGCCTGACTTCAGCCAGGAGGTGCGAGCCGTCATTGCTGGCGGATCCATCCACCCCCAGACCCACTTTTACACCTGCAGCCAGGTACTCTTTTACAGGCGCAATCCCGGAAGCCAGACGCATATTCGAGGTTGGACAGTGTGCCACTCCACAGCCATGTCTGGCAAATATGCCCACTTCATCTTTATCCACATAGACTGCATGAGCAAACCAGACATCCTGCCCCACCCAATCAACGGACTGCATGTAGGGGACAGGCCGGTAGCCAAATTTCTGCAGGCAGAAGGCCTGCTCATCTTCAGTCTCAGCCAGATGCGTGTGCAGGTGAACGCCATATTCACGGGCCAGTTTGGCCGACTGTTTCATCAGTTCCCCGGTCACACTGAACGGGGAGCAGGGAGCCAAGACTATTTGTATGTACGCGCCCGGTTTGGGGTCGTGGTAGGTTTCGATCAGCCGCTGGCTGTCACGCAGGATGTTCTCTTCTGTATCCACCACCGAGTTGGGGGGAAGTCCGCCTTTGGATTCGCCCAGGGACATGGAGCCGCGGGCGGCCTGGATACGGACTCCAATTTCCTTGGCGGCAGCAATCTCATCGTCGAGCTTGGAGCCGTTGGGGAACAGGTAAAGGTGGTCGGATGCGGTGGTACAGCCGGAGAGGGCCAGTTCTGCCAGGGCGGTCTGGGTGGAAATGAAAATGTCATCCGGCGTCAGGCAGGCCCAGATGGGGTAAAGCGTCTTGAGCCAGGTAAACAGATTGGCATTTTGGGCGGCCGGGACAACGCGTGTCAGAGTTTGGTAGAAATGATGGTGCGTGTTAACCAACCCCGGCAGGATGAGATGGCCTGACAGGTCGAGTACATCCTCGGCTTGGGAAGGTAACTCTCTCGTCAGGCCTACCTGTTCGATAAAACCATCCCGAATAAAAAGACCACCACCCGAAATTTCCCGGCGGTGGTCATCCATTGTAACCAGAATGCTGGCATTCTTTATCAAGAGTGTTGACATAGGGGAAAAGTCTGGTTGTCTGACAAGACTTTCCCTAGTGTAGCGTAGAATGGGGTAGATGTCAATTGTCTGACAAATACTGGATTTTTGTTCGTTGACTGGCTTCCTCAACGCTCCTATAATAAGCATGGACCCATAAACCAATCCAAAAAACCTTCCAATTTTTGTTTCCTCGGCGGAAGCAGGGGGCGTAGCAGGACTTATGTTCACCAGACTAAACAAAATCTACCATGAATTCCCGGCAAAGTTCTGGATCGTTGTGTTGGTCTCGTTCATTGACGGCATCGGCGGTACACTGCTTTTCCCATTTTTCTCACTTTATATCACCCAAAAATTCGGCATCGGTATGACCCAGGCTGGGATCATCTTGGGGATATTCTCTGCTTTTGGTCTGATTGGGAGCATGGCGGGCGGTGCCCTTACCGACAGGTTCGGACGGCGAAAACTGATCCTATTCGGCTTGGTGTTCAGCGCCCTGAGCGACCTTAGCCTGGGACTGGCCAACCGGCTGACCATCCTTTATCCGCTCGTGGTTGTGATTGGCTTCCTCTCCAACATTGACGGTCCGGCCTATAGCGCCATGGTGGCAGATATACTTCCCGAAAAACAGCGTTCGGAAGGCTTTGGGGTCCTGCGCGTAGCTGGCAATCTCGCCTGGATCATCGGTCCCACCATCGGTGGCCTCGTGGCAGCCAGGTCTTTCTTCATGTTGTTCGTGATCGACGCTGTGATGAGTTGTATTATCGCCATGATATTCTACAAACTCATCTCCGAGACAAAGCCCGCAGAATCTGCAGAAAAAAGCCATGAAAGCGTCTGGCAGACCACCGCGGGATACCGGCACGTGCTGCGCGACTTTGCCTTCATGGCATTCCTTTTTACCTCCATGCTCATGCTATTGGTATATCAACAAATGTACAACTCTCTGCCAGTTTATCTGAGGGATAACCACGGTTTCACACCACAAGCGTACGGTTTCCTGCTTACCAGCAGTGCCATCGTGGTGGTGGTATTCCAATTTTGGCTGACTCAAGTCACTAAAAAACGGCCTCCCTTCCTGATGATGGCTTTGGGAACCGCCTTTTATGCGATCGGGTTTGGTATGTTCGGGTTTGTCTCAGTCTATATTCTTTTTATCCTGGCTATTGTCATAATAACTATAGGGGAGATGATTGTCGTCCCGACCAGCCAGGCGCTGGTGGCCAGCTTCGCCCCGGTGGAAATGCGCGGCCGTTACATGGCGATGTATGGCCTTTCCGGGGCCATTCCCTCGACGCTTGGACCAGGCGCGGCCGGATTTATCCTGGACAATTACAACCCGAACCTGTTATGGTATGTGGGCGGTACATTGTGTATTATTTCTGCGTTCGGTTTTTACGCCTTGCACAACAGGCTTGGGTCACAGAAACGCTTCGCTGCCAAAGTCAAAGATGAATTAAGCGCCCAAGGGGGAAGATGATCCTGATTACTACCACGAGAAGATGGGGTAGTTTAGGAAGGTGGTTGTAGCACTTATTGGGAAGGGAATGCTCGAGCGGTTGGACGAGCTCGCATCAACCCAAGGAATGCTGCAGCCGTAGAGAGAGCCATTAACAGGACGAGGCTGATGAACCAGACCTGTGTGCTGGTTCCCCACGGCCCGAAATTCCCGGCAAAGACCCCGGGGAGGGAAGAGAAGGACAACGAACCCCAAGTCAACGTAGCCACCAGCATGATGGCCATCGCCGACGTGGTCACCACCGCCGGCCAGAAGGCAAAATCATAAATCTTTATGGCTACACTGTGCTTTATCGCCCGAAATTCTTCCTGTTCGATGTCAGTCCGGGAAACCAATTTCCAAACTACCAACGTGCTGGCGAGAGCGCCCAACACAAATATCACCATCAAGCCGGCCATCAACAGGCGGTTTCCCGGTGGAAAGACTCCTGGCTGCACAACCGGAACAACGCCTGGAACCTGGATACGGCCAGAGCCCACAGCGAAAATAAACGCGACATAGATGACCAAAGCCAGGAAGGCAATGACGGGTACGAGCAACAGACCCATACCACGATGCGAATCTGACAGGAGACGGCGGATGATCGTGATGGCAAGCGGCATCCCACCAATCACAACCGCTAGCAGGGCAACTGCTGCGCCGACCTGTATGGTGGTCCAGGCAGCCGTCAAGACTGTATTGGTTTTTGTCAATGCGATCATCGGGCTATCGTCCGCCATCCCAACCAAGGCGAATCCCGCGATCACGAATCCGATATAGGCGGTAAAGACGATCAACACGGCAGTACGGATTTTGTTAAGCATATTTATCACTCTCCAATTCAAGGACTCCCCGGATAACAATAGTAAATGGGCATCGACAGCCCCCAGCAGGATATCCAGGACATCCAGGGGCGAGTTCAAACACTGCTCGAGCATGGCAGTGAACTCTTCTTCGTAGCGAATGCGCCAGGCTCGTGGGTATAATTGCGCCAGCCATGGACGCAGGGACCGAATCATATCGCAGCCAACCTTCTTAGGGTGAGACCGGCAAACTTCTCCAGATCCGATAATGTTTGGCCCAGGAGGGTCGCACCTTGGGTTGTCAGTCGGTAGGGTCGGCGGCGATCGTCCACAGGGAGAGCTTTGATCAGGCCTGCCTGCTCGAGGCGGGTAATGGCACCGTATAAGGTCCCGGCCCCCAAGCGGACCCCGGTCATGGCCTGGATATCATCGATCATGGCATATCCATGTTTATCCCCACCGGCCAGACTGGCCAGGATCAGTAAGGAAGGATTGGAAAAATGACCAAAATCATTGATGTCCATAGGACCTCTTTGTTATTACGTTATGCGTTATATCGCGTAACGTAATAATACTCGCAGAATCGGAAAATGTCAATCTCTCGAATATCAATCCATTGAATACCATTCCGAACGAGGCACTAAGCCACCAGCTCGGCCTGCCCGGTCAGGATGGCCTCTGTTTGCAGGTTTTGTGCGGAGTGTTTATCCTGCCCGGAAACAGCATTGCCTCCGGGCTGGGTAATAATTATTGACATTCGTACATTCTCCCCTCAGGTGAAGAACCCCCCTTTTAACCGATAGCCTCTTTCAATTGTCTTGCCAGTTCCCCGAAGTGGGTCGTGTAACGAATCTCGTCCGGGCGAGGACGGGGCAAATTCACTGCCAGATCTAGCTTTATCCTGCCGGGGCGCTGGGTCAACAGCAGGACGCGGTCGGCCAGAAAAAGCGCCTCACTAATGGAATGCGTTACCATTAACACTGTCTTCAAGCGCACCTGCCAAATGTGAGAGAGTTCGATCCACATCCGTTCACGGGTAAGTGCATCCAGCGATCCGAAGGGTTCATCCAACAGGAGAATGTCCGGGTCGTGGACCAGGGCACGCGCAATGGCGACACGCTGGGCCATTCCTCCGGAAAGATCGCGCGGCCAGGAGGATTCAAAACCCTGCAAACCAACCAGGTCAATCAATTCCTGGGCTCGCTGGCAGGCTTCATCCGTAGGCGTACCTTGCAATTCGAGCGGCAGGATGATATTTTCGAGCGCCGTCCGCCAAGGCATCAGGTTGGATTGCTGGAAGACCATCCCGATCCGCGGCCGGCCACCTGAAAAAGTAAATCTCCCGGAAGTAGGTTGGAGTAGACCAGCCAGGACCCTCAGCAAGGTGGACTTGCCGCTGCCAGAGGGTCCCAGCACGCAGACAAATTCCTGTGGTTGTATGGAAAAAGAAGCCGAGTTGAGCGCGTGCAACCCACCATTATCATCAGGGAACGTAACGCTCAAATCATGGACAACCAGGATGGGATCGGTCATTTTCGATTTCCATTTACAATTCGTTTGCAGCATCAAATCTCATGGAAGAAATCTGTTGGTAAAGGCTTTTGCCAAATCCAGTGGTTTGGTTAACAGACCCATATCAAGCAAAACCGTCTGCATGCTTTCCCAGGATTTCGGTTCCGAGTACCCAAGCCGATCGGCTTTCCATAGTTCGATGGAGGTTTCCAATTTTTGCATTTCCAAGACCGGGTCGAGTTGGGCCAGGTTTTCGACATATGCCTTGGAGGTTTCATAAGCAGCCGATGGGTCTGCGATGGTATCGGCCAATCCATGCAGAAAAGCCTTGACCATGCGACGGACCAGGTCCGGGTTTTGCGAGATGGTTTTCTCGTTGGTAATCAATCCATTCGATGCCAACTGGACATAATCGGCCACGCGCAGTTCGGTCAGGCCATAGCCCTGCGAACGTAATTGCACTGGTTCATTGTTTGTATAAACCGAAACCGCCTGATCGCGGTCACGCGCCAACGCATCCACCTGGGTAAAACCAATCGAGTCTAGTTTCACATCAGATTCACTCAAGCCCCCGGCATGCAGAAGAGCGCGCAGTCCAATGTAATTAGCCCCATACAGGCCAGGCAGGCCGATGGTCTTACCGCGCAAATCGGACGGTGTGCGGATGTTCTGGTCAGACTTCGCCACCACCGAGACCGGATACTGCTGGTACCAGGCCGCCACATAGATGATTGGCAAGCCCTGGGCACGCGCCAGCAAGACTTGTTCGCCGGAGACCACCCCGAACTGGATCTGATCCGCTCCCACCAGGGCAGTGATGTCGGTTTCCATTGAATAATCGAAGGTCACCTGGATGCCAGCATCACGGAAATAGCCTTTCTGGACTGCCACGTAAAGTGGGGCGAACTGGATATCGGGGATATAACCCAGCGGCAGGCGAACCTGGGTCAATGGCTTGGCAGGAAGTTTCCCGCTACAGGCCGTGAGAATAAGCATGACAAAAATCAAAAAACGCAGAGACTTTTTCATAAGGGTTCCATTATCGAAAAGGAATAATTCAAAAATAAAAGCGGTACAACTCTTTACTGTTCAAACGTTTCCTGCCAGACCAGCAGTTTACTTTCAATAAACGCAACGATGCCATACAGTATCAATGCCAACAGGATGAGGGTAAAAACTGCCACAAAAACCAGAGCAGTATCGTACTGTCCACGGGCCACATTGACGAGGAAGCCCAGTCCTTGATCGGAACCAACCAGTTCACCGACCACTGCCCCAATGACGGAAAGCGTTGCCCCAATCCGCAAGCCTCCCAAGAGAATTGGCAAGGCAGCAGGAAGTTCGAGATAGCGCAACGTCTGAGCCGGTGTGGCATACAGCGAACCCATCAGGTCGTGCAATGGCCTCGGAACAGCCCGCACTCCGACCACCGTGTTGACCAGGACTGGAAAGAAAACAATCAGTGCGCAGATCAAGACTTTGGAGAAAATACCGGGCCCAAACCAGATAACCAGCAAGGGTGCTATGGCTACGATCGGGATAGCCTGCGTGGCAACCAAATAGGGAGCTACCAGCCGCTCGAACAGGCGACTCTTGGCAATGGTATAACCAAGCACAACAGCTGCAACCGTCCCCGCCAGCAGACCGAGCAGGACTTCTGTTAGCGTGACTGCGGTGTTGCTCAGCAGGCTGCCATCGGCCAGTGCCTTCCAGAAACGGACAGCCACCTGCCCCGGGGAGGGCAGGATAAAAGCTGGCAGGCCGGCGGTACGGGTGACGAGCCACCAGATCAGGAGTGCCGCGGCAAAGGAAACCGGCGCCGTCCAATACAGGGAATAGCGCGAAGTTCTGGAAGGCTTGCGGGGAGGTTTAAGATCCATTATTGGTTCCGTGATGCGGAAATAAAAAAAACGCCTCGCATAGAAGATCCTGCGGGGCAAAGGAAAAAACACAAAGCGCCTTCAAAAAAATAGGGCCTAGGCTGGCCGCCAAAAAAAATCCCGAAAACAAAAGCGTTTTCGGGGCATTCACAGCAGACCAGGCCCGTATAGGGCTTGTCATCACCTTCTTCCATCCGGACTGTTACCGTCGGCCCCGGAATTACGCCGGGTCATGCGCTTGCGTGCTCGTGGGCTAAACCACCGGTAGGGACTTACACCCTGCCCCGAAGGTTGGATGTTCAACTGGCAAGATTATAACGTTTTTAGATTGTGCAGTCAAATCACCTCATTATCACCACTTAAACCACGAAGTCCCTTATTCAGGGAACTCCGTATGGGTTCACTGCCTGCTCAGGCTTTGAGAATGGCGGTATCGGCGACCGGGCAAACGGCGACGCATTGAGGAGAATTGAAGTGACCTTCGCATTCCACACAAGTGGCAGGGTCAATCACGTACGGAGAGCCTTCGGTGATCGAGTTGGTCGGGCATTCCGGCACGCAGGCGCCACAAGCAATGCACTCATCAGTAATCTTCATTGCCATAGGTTATCACTCCTTGGTTAAGGATTTTTTCGTGCTTAAAATACTTTATCGGTGGCTGTGTGTCAAATGACAAACGTCTCCGGTTTGGATGATTTTGTCACTGAGTCGTATTGTATTTAACGCCATATTTTGGTATAAGATCAAACACCCACTTCCATATATGGTGGTATGGTTTTTTTAACCACCATATCTGGCGGTGGTCGTAAAAGAGGGTCTTGCTTGTATGCACCGCCCGTGATAAACTTCACAGGAATGAAGACTTTACTGGTGGTTACCTCTGATATTCCCTTCGGAGAACTCATCCGCCAGAACCTGGAGGCGACGGGGCGGTTTCGTGTCAATATTGCCGGGGAAAAAGGATCGGTCCTTGCCTGTGTTTCAGAAGAAGAATGCCCGCTTGTCTTTCTGGATACTTGCGTGGCCGAAAAAGATCTTCTTCAAATTGGTGCCCAAGTGCGCCGGATCAATTCCAACACACGATTTGTCGTCATCTCGGAAGCCGGATGGCATTCAGCACTCGAGGAACTTTCCCCCGAGGATTACCTTTCCAAACCATTGTACCTACCTGACTTGCTGGAGCTGATGGACAATCTCTTCCCCGCTCCGCAAGCACCCGTTTCCATGGCTGAATCTTCTGAAACAAGTAACGAACCTCCCTGGCTTTCAGATGTAACACGTGCAGCCCAGCATCTTACCCGCCTGTCTCTGGGATCTTCCGCACAGGCAGCCCTCATCACGCGTGACGACCAATTATGGGCTTACGCCGGGCAATTGCCTCAATCTGCCACGCGCGAACTGACCGATACCGTCTCCCGCTACTGGGACCGCCAAAAGGAGAACGACCTTGTGCGTTTTGTGCGCCTGGCTTCCACGGAAGCCGAGCATATGCTTTATGCCACGCGGCTGACCCAGAATATGGTGCTTGCGCTGATTTTCGATTCTGAAACTCCCTTCAGCACGATTCGCACCCAAGCCAACCAATTAGTACATTCGCTCTCGGCCTCACCTTCTGAAAAACAAAATGCCAACGGGCAGATCGATGATGAAGCGACCTCTGCCCCCAATCCGGACATTCTCTCTGATACTCCATCGCCAAGTCCAAAAGTGGGAATCAAGTCTGGTACGCTGAAATCCTTAAAAGAGTCAAACACGGATTTTTCATTGCCCTCTGCAACCCCCTTGAGCTTCACCCGAGAGACATCTCCCGCAATTCCCATTAATCATTTGACTTCAGACATACAAGCCGAATCCTCCATTGATTTGGAAAAGCCGGTTGAATCTCCAGCAGTCACCTGGAAAAGCAAAACCAAGAAAAGCGAACCTGCGCAGGAGGAACTGGATGAGACGCGGCCCAGTCCTTTTAATGAAACTGTTCGCAAGATTATTCTTGAGCCAGGTTCCCCTTCTGTTTACAACCTTGACTATGCCTGTTTGCTCGTGCCGCGCTTTACCCAACACATCCTGATTGGCGACGTGTCTGACCGTTTGTCAGACTGGGTTTTGGAAATTTGCATTGCCTTTGGCTGGCGGCTGGAATACATATCTGTGCGGCCTGAACACTTAATGTGGATTGTCAATGTTCCACCGGCCACTTCACCGGCCTATCTCATGCGAATCCAGCGCCAACACACTTCGGAAAAAATCTTTACCGAATTTCCACGTTTCAAGAAAGAGAATCCCTCCGGTGATTTCTGGGCACCAGGCTATCTTATTATGGGCGGATCACAGCCACCTCCGGCCCGATTAATCAAAGATTTTATTGCCCAGACGCGCCAGCGGCAGGGAATCTCCCAGCAACTCCGCTAACACTTTCGCGCGGTCTTTTCCATGCCCCCTACGTTATACCTAATCGACGGCCATGCTTTGGCCTACCGTATGTATTTTGCCTTGACAGGAGGCGGTACCAGCCAGCGCTGGCAAACCTCCACAGGCGAACCGACGGCAGGCACCTATGGCTTTGCGCGCGAGCTGCTGCGCATCTTCGAACAGGAAAAGCCCGATTACCTGGCGGTTGCCTTCGATACAGGGAAGACTTTCCGGGATGAGATTTTCCCGGCATACAAAGCCACACGCGCCAAAATGCCGGATGACCTGCGCCCGCAAATCGAGCGCATCCGCCAGGTCGTGGATGCCTTCAATATCCCACGTCTGGAGATGGAAGGCTTCGAAGCAGACGACGTGCTTGGATCGGCCGCACAATGGGCCGCCAAGCAGGGACTGGGTGTTAAGATCATTACTGGCGATCGCGATTTGCTTCAACTGGTGAACCAGCGCATCATAGTCTACCTGGCTGGCGATGATCAGAACTACATTACCCCCGAAGATGTGCTCGGTAAACTACACGTTCGCCCGGAGCAGGTGGTGGACTACAAGGCGCTGGTAGGCGACAAGTCTGATAATATTCCTGGTGTACCGGGCGTGGGAGAAAAGACCACTGAAGCCCTCCTGGCAAAATATGGTACGCTGGACGCCATCTACAGTCACCTTGAGGAGATCGAGCCACGCTGGAGGGCCAAGCTCGAAGCCGGAAGAAAATCTGCGTACATGAGCTACAAGTTGGCTGCCATTCGGACCGACCTGCCAGTTAAACTCGACCTGGAGCAGGCCCGGACCGAGGTGTTCGAACCTGCCAAAGTGGAGGCCATCTTTCTTGCATTGGAATTCCGCTCGTTGGTGGAAAAACTAAAGAAAATTACTGGCGAATCTGTGCCGGATGAGACACAGCAATTAAGTCTCTTCGGGCAGGCAGCGGCTCCGGTCTCTGTGACGGTTCCGAAGTTGACCAGAGAGACGATCTTGAAAGTGACCGTCGTGGATACCACCGCGGCACTCACCGAATTAACCAAGGTCTTATCAAACGCATTGTTCATCTCCATTGATACCGAGACCACTTCCACCGATGAGATGACAGCCAAACTTGTCGGAATTTCTCTGGCAGTTGAGCCGGGTGAAGGGTACTATATCCCGGTCGGGCATATCGCCGGGACTCAGTTATCCATCGAACAGGTAATCCCGGCTTTACGACAGCCGCTTACGGACGCTCGGATTCCTAAAATTGGTCATAACCTGAAATATGATTTCATCATGCTAGCGCGCAACGGCGTCCGTGTAGCGCCGCTGGCTTTCGACACCATGGTGGCTGAATGGGTCCTCGACCCCAGTTCGCGCAACCTTGGGCTTAAGAATTTGGCCGTTGTCCGCCTGGGCGAGAGCATGACCCACATCGAAGACCTGATCGGCAAGGGCAAGAATCAGCGCACCATGGCTGAAGTCGACATTGGTGAGGCGGCCCCGTATGCCGCAGCGGATGCCGAAACCACACTGCGCTTGAAACCAGTGCTGGAGGCCGAACTCAAACGCATCCCGAAACTCTGGGATCTTTTCGTCCAGATCGAAATGCCACTCATCAGCGTACTGGCCGATATGGAGATGACCGGAGTGGCACTCGATAAAAACTTCTTTGCCGCTTTCTCAGTACAGTTGAGTGAGCGCATGATCGCCCTTGAAAAGCAAATCTATGAAGTGGTTGGCAAGGTCTTCAACATTAATTCCACCCAGCAACTTTCGTCGGTGCTGTTTGAGACCCTGCATCTGACCCCACCAGATCGGGGCAGGAAAACTGCCTCGGGTCATTATTCCACGGCCGCAGCTGTGTTGGACGAAATGGGCGGCCAGCATCCAGTGGTGGACATGATCCTGGAATACCGCGAATACTCAAAACTCAAATCCACTTATGTGGATGCCCTTCCGGCACAGATTCACCCGGAAACCGGGCGCGTACACACGTCCTTCAGCCAGACAGCCACCGTGACCGGGCGGCTTTCCTCATCGGACCCGAACCTGCAGAACATCCCAACGCGCACCGACCTGGGCCGGCGCGTCCGGCGCGGCTTTATCGCCGATCCAGGCAATATACTCGTCTCGTTGGACTATTCCCAGATTGAACTGCGCATCGTGGCGCATATGGCGGATGATGTGGAAATGTTGAACGCCTTTCGCGCCGGGCAAGACATCCACGCTACCACCGCAGCAGCCATCTACGGAGTCCCACTTGAAGCGGTAACCAAAGAGCAGCGCCGACATGCCAAGGCCATCAACTTTGGTTTGATCTATGGCATGTCTGCATTTGGTCTGACACGTTCCACCGAATTGACACTGGCCGAATCGCAGGATTTCGTCGAAGCATACTTCAAGCAATTTCCCGGCGTCAAGAAATATCTGGATGGCATACGCCGTTCCGCACGCGAGACCGGCTATGTAGAGACTCTACTCGGACGCCGGCGCTACTTCCCTGCGCTAAAGGGCACGCTGAACCAGACCTTACGGAACCGTGAAGAACGCGAGGCCATCAACGCTCCCATCCAGGGCACAGCTGCTGATATAATGAAAATCGCCATGATAAAAATTCCGCCCGCCATTGCACATGCCGGTCTGCAAGGCAGAATGCTCCTGCAAGTGCACGATGAATTGGTGATTGAATGCCCGCGCGTCGAGCTTGGCGAGACAGTCAGGGTGGCGCGGAACATTATGGAAAATACCTATCCGATGTCCATCCCTTTAACCACGGAGGCACGCTGGGGCACGAACTGGGACGAATTGCAAGACATGGCATAATTGTATTGAGGAAAGATGGCAGGAAACGAGGAAGTTTTCCAAAAGGCAATGAGCAAGGGCCATTCAGCTGCCTGGGACCAGCAGTGGGATAAAGCCGCAATTGCCTATCAACAGGCCCTTGAAGAAGTTCCCGACAACCCCAAGGCTCTTTCCAGCCTGGGGCTGGCATTGTTTGAGCTGCAGCGATACGACGAATCGCTTCTGGCCTATCAAAAAACAGTATTGGCTGCGCCCACTGATCCGATCCCATTGGAGAAGGTGGGGCAACTTTCGGAACGGCTTGGAAAAAACAAGGAAGCTGTTCAGGCATTCCTGCGCGCTGCAGAGCTTTACATTAAGAACCAAGATTCCGGCAAGGCTCTCGAGAATTGGGGGCACATCACCCAACTGGATCCCGAACATATCACTGCACGTTTGTACTTGGCAATGGTGCACGAACGTCTTGGTCAAATCTCTCAGGCTTCCAGCGAATACTTGGTGGTTGCCAGTCTCTTCCAACGCTCAGGGAATGGATCAAAAGCAGCTGAAATGATAAGCCGCGCCCTCCACCTGGCACCCAATAGCCCGGATGCCCGCCAGGCAGAAAGCATGCTCAAAAGTGGACAAATGCTGCCCAAGCCGATGCACATCCAAGGAGGTACCAGTCCCCAGCGGGCGAAACAGGTGAAACAACTGGAACCTTCCAAATCTTCCGATACAGGCTTGGATCCTATTGCTGAAGCGCGCAAACAGGCCATCTCCCGGTTGGCTGAGGTCCTATTCGACCTTTCTGAAGAGACAGGTAGTAGTTCCATCGCATCCAAACGAGGCATGCAGGCCATTGTCAGTGACACCGGGCAATTGAAAATCAAGCAAAGTGACCACTCCAAAATCATGCAGCACATCGGCCAGGCTATTGATTACCAGACGAAGGACCAGGGTGACCTGGCTGCCGAGGAACTGGAGAAGGCCCTTGCAGCCGGTTTTGCAGACCCTTCACTTTATTTTAACCTTGGCCTCCTGCGCTCCAAAACCGATCGCCTCGAAAGTGCTTTGCGTGCCCTGCAAATTGCGGTCAAGCATCAGGATTATGTCATTGGCTCACGCCTGCTTTTGGCACAAATCCACCACCAATTAGGCCATTTGCCTGAAGAAACTGTGGAGTACTTGGAGGCACTCAAAGTTGCCGATTTGGATGTAGTTCCAACTGAACAGGCAGCCGAAATCCGCCAGTTGTATGAGCCAGTCATTGAGGCCGAGAGTCATCAAGCCGATGCAGATAAAATGCAACAACTATGCGCCAATATTAAACAATTGCTCCTGCGGCCCAACTGGCGTGCAGAAGTAATCCAGGCGCGTGAACAGCTTCCTAAATATACAGATGGAATCTTACCCCTGGCCGAAATCCTGACACAGGCCCAGAGCGGCCAGGTCATCGAGGCGGTCGGCAAAGTCCGCCAACTGGCACGTGCCGGACACTTGCGTTCAGCGATGGATGAAGCCTTTGAGTTGTTCAAATTCGCTCCGACTTATTTACCTCTCCACATACTGATTGGCGATTTGTTGATCCAGGAAGGGCATACGCAAGATGCCATTGCCAAGTATACAGTTGTGGCCCAGGCTTACAGCGCACGTGGTGAAGCTGCCCAGGCGGTTAGTCTGCTACGGCGAATTGTCCAGGTGGCACCGATGGATTTATCAGTCCGCTCCCGCCTGATAGACCAATTGGCCGCGCGTGGCCAGGTGGATGAGGCCATCAGTGAATACTTCGACCTGGCAGATATCTACTACCGACTGGCTGAACTGGATATGGCCCGCAAGACATACACGACTGCCTTACGCCTGGCTCAACAGGGTGGTGCCAACCGTTCCTGGAGCGTCAAGCTCCTCCAGCGAATGGCTGATATTGACATGCAGCACCTGGACTGGCGCCAGGCCCTGCGTGTCTTCGAACAGCTTCGCACTCTTGATCCGGATGATATCTCCGTCCGGAAGAACCTGGTTGAATTGAATATCCGCCTGAATCAACAACCACAGGCCAATGCAGAGCTGGAAAACTTCATAACCCATCTGGATAGTTTAGGCCGGCGTGGTGATGCCATTCCTTTTTTGGAAGAACTGGTCAATGAGAATCCCCAACAGACCATCCTGCGACATGCCCTGGCAGGGGAATATCGCCAGGCAAAACGGATAAAAGATGCAGTGGCCCAAATGGACATACTGGGCGAAAACCTGCTCAACGCAGGTGACCGGGAAGGTGCGGCCCAGGCCCTTGAATTTATCATTGCAATGAATCCACCTAACCAAGCCAGTTATCAGGCTTTACTTGCGAAAATAAGAACGCCTTCCTAACTTAAAATAGATCATCCAGGAAAGATGCAGACGGGACCAATGCAATATCCGCGGTCTCGTTTTTTTATTTCCGAGTTTAAACCGTCATCAGAATAATTGCCCCCAACGCAGCTAAAATTCCCAGCCATTGTGAACGATTAAGACGTTCATGCAGGAAAAACCCTGCAAGCAAGACGGTCGTACCGGGATATAGCGAACCTAGCACGGCTGCGACATCCAGACGCCCAACCTGCCCGGACAAAATATAAAAAGTATTGCCCGCAATATCCCCGACCGCGTTCAGGAGTACCAGTGGAACAATATGTCGATCTGGCAAAGGCAATTGACGGTTGGCAGCTGCAAAGCAGAACAGGACGATTGCACCGGCGATGCGTGCGGCCAGCATGGGCCAAATGGTCGAGCTTTGGCTGCCCTGGTGCATCAGGATGAAATAGACCCCAAAACAGACCCCCGAGAGCAAAGGCAGCCGCAAGTCTGCCAGGTGAAGATGCAGTTCCTTCTGGTGGCTATCTCCCAGAGAGATCAGCCAAATCGCCACAAGCGCGAGCGCAAATCCAAAATACTTTGTCAGGGCAGGTAAACCCTCGGTCAGTGTACTGGCAATAACGGGCAGGATTGCTGCCATCAGGGCGGAGACGGGCGCGGCGACACTCATCTGCCCCTCCACCAGGGAGCGAAAGAGCAACAGCAGCCCCACCGATCCTATCGCGCCTGCGGTCGTACTCCAGATCCAGACGGGCCAAGCCGGGAGCGATTCCCGGATAACCATCAGCATTCCTGCCAGGAAGAACAAGCCTATGAATTCAGCATAGAAGGCAGCGCGGTAAATTCCGGCGCGGCGGCTGACGATCCCACCGGCGAAATCGCCCGCGCCCCATGTCAACGCGGAAAGGAGACCATAAAGACTGGAAAGCACTATCCAATTTCCCGCATTTTTCCAGGATTTTATTCTTCGAAGACCAGATATTTGTGCGAGTTGACGTTTGCCCCTGCATAGGCTCCCCGATATTGCAGGGGCAACAGGCCAGCCATTTGGAACATCACCTCGTCGATCATTTTCTGACGGATGGCACTGGTGACCCTTTGGCCGCCCGCATCCAGTCGGAATGGCTTGCCAACAACATAGTGCATATCCGTGCGACGCAGGCTTTTCAGGTTTTCCTGGTATTTCTCACTGCCATAATGGACAATGGGCAATATGGGCGCACCGCAATGGAGCGCTATCAGGATGGCACCCGGTTGGCCTTTCTGCAGGCATCCGTCATGGCTACGCGTCCCCTCAGGGTCGAGCAGGAGGATCTTGCCTTCGGTCAAGATCCGGATGCCCGCGCGTAAGGCGTTCAAATCGGCCTCGCCACGCCAGACGGGAATGGTATCAATCCATCGCAGGATTGCCCCGGTGATATTCCTGTCGAAGACTCGTTCGGCCTGGACCATGCCGTACACCTTGCGAGGCAGCAAGCGCACATATAAGGTGGGGATTTCCGGGATGTGGACGTGGTTGGCGACAATAATCAATGGTCCATGCCTGGGGACTTTGGCCAGTTGTACGGCATCCACACGGAATATTAGGCCGGTGAGGGCTTTAAAAAACGCTGCAGCAATCAGCTGGAGCAGGTTCATGCTGCTACTCCATTGGGCAGACCACATCGACCTGGAGTGGGAGCAGTTCGATATCCAGACGCATCCCATCCACGCATATGATCTCGCCGTCGCTCTGAGCCGGGAGGGTACCTTCGACTGCCGTAATAGCAACCCTGGCGGCGCGCAAAGTCTGGACCTCAGGCTGGGTACCCTGTGTGCCTTTCATGAAGTGCGGGATCAAACCAAAGATCCGGAGACGGCTGACCTGGCGGACTATGACCAGATCAAACAGGCCGTCGTCCGGCTTTGAATCGGGAGCCATCTTGAATCCGGTCCCCATTCGTTTTCCATTCATGGTCAAGAGCATCATGGTGGAGGTGGTAAGAATCTGACCATCGTATTCCAACCTGACGGTTGGTCCTTTGTAATATAGGAAAATGGTCTTGAGGATGGCAATGAGAAAGCTGAGCATGCCCCATTCGGGCAGTTTGGCAACCTCAATGGTGCCGATGGCATCAAACCCGACACCGACATTGTTGGCGAAATAGCGTCCCTTAGGAAATTCTCCGCCGCTCACGCGACCAATATCGATATTGCGCCGGTGATCATCCTTCAGTATCTGGACAGCAGCCGGCAGTTTTTCCGGGATATTGAGACAGGGCGCAAAATCGTTGCCGCGACCGGTGCACAAGACGCCCATGGCCGGACGATTTTCACTTTCCTTACGCGCTTCCATCAAACCATTGAGCACTTCATTGACTGTCCCGTCGCCACCGGCAGCAACAACAACCTCATAGCCGGCCAAAGCGGCTTCCCGCCCCAGTTGGATGGCGTGCCCAACCCGTTCCGTGCGGACCAGGTCAAAGTCCAGGCCCAGGCGGGTGAGTTCAGCCTCGATCACCGGGATGGCATGTGCTCCCTTGCCATGGCCGGCATTAGGATTGGCAATGATCTTATACTTGGTCATTCGTTTTCTCCAGTTTTGTATCTTCACTTATGTGCGGGAAGAAGTGGGGTGTGCGGTCGCCTTCGCACCCTTCAAGTATGCTTCACGACTGTCTGCACAGCCCCTGCTCCTGGTCTATTGAGATTTCACCAGGCTTCAACTCTTAACTGGTTTTTCGTAAAAACGGTAGCGCTTGTAGATCTTTGCGCCCATGCGGTGGGCAAGGGGCCAGGTATCTTTGTTATACTCGCCGGTCAGGGACAAATCGGCCCAAGTGTAACCTTTCGCGACAGAACGGCGGGCCATCTCGTCGAAAAGTAAAACACCCACACCCGTGTCCCAATACTCCGGCGGAACGACGACACTTTTAATGGCGATGCTCTTGGTCTTGTAATGCGAATACTTGATCAAGCGCAGGTAATCCCAGGGATAGCGCAAGCCGTTGAGGTGGATGAATATTTCGTTCAGGTTGGGAACCGCCGGGAACCAGCCCGCCGGCTGACCATCCACTTCGGCAAAGAGGACCAGCTCCGGGTCAACCACATCCAGCATGGGCAGGACCATGGCCTCAATGGAGGCACGCGTATAGGGTGTGAAATTGATCATATGAGCCAGGCCACGATTCTGCAGATCAAGGATGCGGTCGATCTCGCCGTCGATGTCTTTCAGGTTGGCACCCCGTACGGTGATATTCTGCTTACGCTGGCGGATTCTTTCGGCTAGGCGCAGCAAGTGCTGGATCTCAGGGCTGTTTAGATCCAGATCGATGGCATAGGCGAGCCCATCTTCATCGAATTTGGTAAAGCCATATTGTTCGAGAAAGGTTTGGTAATAAGGTGGGTTGTAGCCGCAATATACCGCAGCCGGCCGATCACGTCCCTCGATAAGAATGCCGCGCAATTCCTCACGATCCAGGTTGAAAGTCCCGACCAGGCGGACGAGAGTATGCTCACTCGCCCAGGCAGTGGCCCGGTCAAAGAGTGCTTCGGCAACTGTGTATTCGTTGACACACTCAAAAAAGCCGATGCTGCATTCCCCAAAGTCCCGGCTTTGTGTGGCAGATTGGTCCTCACCGCAAGAGAGGGTTCCAACCGGCCGGCCGTTTTTCCAGGCAATAAACAAATCGGCGTAGCCATCTTCAAAGAACTTGCCCTTGTGCGGGTCTATCACCTTTTTTCGCTCCGGCAGAAGAGGCGGAACCCAGAACGGGTCTCCCCGGTAGATGCGCCAGGGGAAGGTCATGAAGAGGTTCTTTTCGCGCTGTGTTTGGACTGTGCGAACTTCTATTTCATTCATAGGAACACTTTCCGTTTATTAACAAGAATGAGAGCGTTTGGGATTTCAGGATGACCATTTGTGGGATGATAGTTCGTTTGTATTCCCAAGTTATATAACCACCGGGCCACGATTTTAGTTACCCTAATTGGTCAACTACAATTTCCCGGCTGCACGGGCGCGTTCCAAAACGTGTTCAGCGGCTTTGACCAGCGGTATGTCAATCATCTGGCCGTCCAGTGCAAACGCCCCGGAGCCTTTGGCATGGTGCGCCTCGAACGCCTGCACCAGCCGCCGGGCGGACTTGATGGCAACTTCATCCGGTGTAAAAGTTCCTTGAACTGGTGCGACCTGGTTTGGATGGATAATTTGTTTACCAGTATAGCCCAATTGGACTCCGAAACGGGCTTCCCGGCGCAGGGCCTCCAAATCCTTGAAGTCAACCGAAACCATATCAATGGCCTGCAAGCCATAGGCTGCGCATGCCATCACCACTGCCGAGCGTGCATAGAGCAATTCTTCCGCTCCGGGTGTGCGGGTTGCGCCAAGGCTGGCGGCGTAATCCTCGCCCCCGAAAATGAGAGCGTCCAGGCGTGGGTATGATGCGATTTCTTTAAGATTTAAAATGGCCCTGGGTGTCTCCACCCCCACCAGTAAATGAATTGAATTGACCGGCCAGCCATGGGCCAATTCCACTGCTTCGATCTTCTCACTGGCCCACTGGATTTGTTCCCGAGTTTCAACTTTCGGGATGACCACACCATCCGGGTGGAAGGGCAGCACTTCTTCAAGGTCTTCGGTCTCCAGCCCGGAACCGAAGGCATTGATGCGGGCCAACTTCTCGGTACGGCCAAAATCCAATTCACGCAAAGCCGCCGCGATGGTCTGGCGGGCCTCGGCTTTCCGGTTCAGTGCGACCCCGTCCTCCATATCCATGCAGACGCAATCCACGTCCAGAGTCAGGGCTTTTTCGATCTTATGCCGGTCATCGCCAGGCATATAGAGCAAGGCACGTCGTGCACGCATGGGGGTCTCCGTTGCCCCCATTATCGCACAAAACGGTTAATAAATTAATTGCCATTTGAATCAAACGCCGAGTATTACTTCTCATGCATTGGCAGGATATACCGACCCGGAACATCGGAAAGAGGGAAATAGATGTAGAATTACCCGGATGAGACTGTGTTTCTACAAGCTGTGCCTTTGCATGTTGCTGTCCGCTGTTGATCCATGACCGAACCGCGTTCATTCCGAGTGGAAGCCGTTGTACTCCGTCATTCTGACTGGGGCGAGGCCGACCGCATCCTGACACTGTATACGCGCGAGCGCGGAAAAGTGCGTGCAATTGCCAAGGGGGCGCGCAAGATCCGCTCGCGCAAGGCCGGGCATCTCGAACCATTCACGCGCGTAACCTTGCAACTGGCAAAAGGGCGTGACTTGCTTATCGTAACCCAGGCTGACAGCCTGGAGGCCTATCTGCCTTTGCGCGAGGACCTGGTCAGGACCGGCTACGCCTCCTACGTGGTTGAATTGCTGGATCGTTTCACTTACGAAGAGGAGAGGGAAAATTTCGCCATCTTCCGCCTGTTGACCGAAATCCTCAGCCGCATTTCCACCGAATTAGATCCCTGGCTGGCCATCCGTTATTACGAGGTGCGGCTGTTGGACTTGCTTGGCTATCGTCCGCACCTGTTCGAATGCGCCAATTGCGGCGAGGAAATCCGGGCGGTCGACCAATTCTTTTCGCCGGCGGCTGGCGGGGTATTATGTCCGAAATGCGGGGGAGGGTTGCCGGGAGTCTGGAGCGTGTCAGAGGAGGCGCTTAAATATTTCCGCCACTTCCAGCGCAGTGCGTACTCCGAAGCACAACGGGCGCGGCCCAGTCCCGAGGTTCAGATCGAACTCGAAACATTGATCCAGAAATATCTCACTTACCTGCTGGAACGCGGATTGAATTCCCCCAGATTCATACAAGAGATTAAAAAGTAGAGAGGGATAAATCCCGATCTACCGTTTTGCCCAACCGATCATGAACGTTTGCATGACCCATTCGACCAGCCTGCCCAATTTCCTCCAGACCAGCGCCTGGATGATGCGGCTGCGCAGTCTGTAGAAGATTTTGGCGAGGCAGGTGCGCCCTCGCAGAGCCTTACCCATTTCGGAGTGCAGGATGGTCTGCTTGTAATCCCGAAAAGTGAAATCCCGCCTGGCAAAAGCATCCTTAATAGCCTGGGCTGCATACCGGCCATAGCCTAGAGCGATACTGATTCCTTCACCGAAGAGTGGGTCTGCCCCGGCTGCATCTCCGACCAGCAGAACGTGAGGGGCGGCAAAAGAACTCTTCGCATCGAACCAGCGCAGCGGATGGCCCTCCAGTTTGTATTCATCCAGGTGACAGCCATGGCGCTCAAACTCGTCTGCGAGCGCTGCCGGCAGGGAAATATCTTTTTTGAGCGGATAGACATTACTGTCGTAGATGCCGCGAACCCGCACCGGTTGGCCATTTTCGAGGGCAGGGAAATCCCAGGTGTAACCAAGAATCCCACGTGGAACATATAGAAAGTCGAAATATGAGTTGGCCTGCGCGTGGAAGGTTTTCTCCGGCCGGGGCTCGGTGACAACTTCCAACAGGCGCGCGGTGTGTGTTTTTTCATGTGGAACAATCATGCGACGGACAACGCTGTTCGAGCCATCTGCGCCGACGACAACCTGGGCGAGGTATTCGCCTTGATCGGTTTCCAGCACCACTTCAGAACCGGATACAGTGAGACGTTTAACGGCCGTATTCTCCTGGATAAGGAAACCGCGCGCACGCGCCTTACCTGCCAACCAGGCATCAAACTCATAACGGCGAATGGTGCGAAACGCGAATGTGCCCCTTTTTTCGGCCCGCATCCGCATGCCTTTCCCGTTGTAATGGAACCAGGCCCAATCGACGTCGAAATGAGGCACTTCACGGCTGTCCAGCCCCAGCTGGCGCAGGATTACTTCAGCATCCGGTAACAAACCGCCGCCGCACAGTTTTGGGCGCGGATGGCATGCTTTTTCCAGGATGAGTGTACGCTCCACCAATCCTGGCTCGATCTGAGCCAGGTGCAACGCAGTGGAAATTCCGGCCGGGCCTGCGCCTACAATAATAAGGTCATACTGGCCTGTGTTGGGCATGTCACTTATGGGGAATGGTCAAATTTGCTTTCATGGCCAGGGAATTTCTGGGGAGGCATAGAAATGCACTCCCAGAGCTTCCAGGCGCGGACCGTGGGTTGCCAGGCGGATTCTGTACTCGTTCCAATCTCTTCTGGCTTGAGGAGTCCAACCCATCTCGGCTATGCCGAGTATGCGCGGAAAAGCCATATATTCGAGATCATCCATTGTGTTCAGCGTTTCGGACCAGAGCGGAGCTTCCACACCCAGGATATCCTTTTCGGTAATACCAGGTACCAGCGTGGCCGGATCCCATGAGTAAGCCGTCTGGACGTTGATATACCCGGCCCAATCCTGGCCCAGTGTGGTCGAGTCCTGGTACTTCATATCAAGATAGGTTTTATCCGCCGGAGACATGATGACCTTGACACCCTGTTGTACCGCTTTTTGCAAAGCCTGTTGTACAGCCTGTTGCTCAGTTTGCTGATCCGCCGACCAGTCGGGGCTTGCAGCGAGATTCCAGTGCTGGGCGATGGAGGTGGGCAAAAGTTGGGACTGGGCAATCTCTTCCCAACCGATCACCTGTTTGCCATCGGCCGCGACGATGGATTGCACCCGTTTGACGAAATTGATGTAATCAGTCCTGTCCGTCTCCAGAGCTTCATCACCGCCGATGTGGATGTATGGACCCGGCGTCAGCGCGGCGAGCTCGCCGATGACATTCTCCAGGAAAGTGTAGGTGATATCCTTATTGACACAGAGTGAACCATCGGCGGCCTCTGCACCGGTGTAGAGATCCGGCGCGATCCCATCACAGTTGAGGTCGGGGTAGGATGCCAGGGCGGCATTGATGTGTCCTGGCATATCGATCTCCGGGATAATAGTGATATAGCGGCTCCTGGCATAATTCACTATATATGCATAGTCATCCTGGCTGTAGTATCCTCCGGGAGAGCCTCCCACCTCCAGACTGCTTCCATATATTGTCAGATTCGGCCAGGACTTGATCTGGATACGCCAACCCTGGTCGTCAGAAAGATGCAGATGGAGCCGATTGATCTTGTAATAAGCCAGCAGGTCTATGTAATGGGTGACATCCCTGACACTAAAAAAGTGCCGGGCCACATCCAGCATGGCTCCGCGCCAGGCAAAGCGCGGGTAGTCAGTGATCGTTCCCGTCTGCATCAACCATGGTCCGGGTTGGATGGAAGGGCTGTCAATGGAAGGGGGCAGCAATTGCCGGATGGTCTGGATACCGTGGAAGAGGCCGGCCGGCTGGTTGGCAACCAGCCTGACCAACTCCGGGGTAATGGTCAGTTCGTAGCCTTCGTCACCGAGCGCAGGGTCGGCGCCTGTAAGGGTCAAGTAGATGTTCCCTTTAGCAGGCTCCCCATTCGCTGCCTGGACCTTGATTGCGTAGCCCGTGGATGGGTTGAGATGGTCGGCGAGGTACTGGCCAATGGCTCTTGTTTCATCCGTGGCGGATTCAACGTAGATACCGGTACCAGCCGACAAGACAAAGGTCCCGCCCGTTGGAACCTCGGACACCGGCCTGGGTATGACAGTTTCCATGGAGGGTGGTGGGTTCTGCGGAGTGATCTGCGTAGTGGCCGTTGCAGGTACTGTCGAGGCGGGCATTACAGCCGGCGAAGGAGCAGGATTCCCACAGGAAGCCAGTGTGATCGCGCCCAGAAAAAAGGCGGATATTTGCCAAAGGTGGGAATGAGGATACCATCTAAAGAACATTCTTTTCTCCAAATCCTGGGTCTGGCAGGATTTCGCTGCCGGAGGCGATGTACATTTTAATCGATTTTAAGCAGGTGCATTTGGATTGCGAAGGAACCGCTTTGTGAGATATTAATACCAGTTTTACCTGGATGTCCAACGAACCTGCATATGCCTCGGTTATAATGGGCCAGTTCCCATGCTGGAGGCCTTGTGATTAAAGCTCTTATTCTTGACTTTGACGGTTTGATCATGGATACCGAGTCACCCGAAGTGGACGGCTGGAAGGCCATTTATGCCGAATATGGGCAGGAATTTCCTTTGCAGGTCTGGATCCGCGAGGTGGTTGGGGCATCCGCCGCCAACTTTGACCCGGCGGCATACCTGGCAACAGTCACTGGCCGGAGCATCGACATACCCGCACTACACGCACGGGCGCGTACCCAGCGCCTACAAAAGCAGAGCAGGCTTTCAGCCCTGCCCGGTGTAAATGATTATGTGAGAACCGCCCGGCGTCTTGGCTTGCGCCTGGCAGTGGCATCCAGCTCGGGGCATGCCTGGGTGGAAGGATATCTGCAGCAGCTTGGTTTGTGCGCGGATTTCGAGGCTATCATTTGCCGGGAGGAGGTCAGACGTGTCAAGCCGGATCCGGAACTGTTCCTGAGAACCCTGGAGGCACTCAAGCTGCGGGCAGACGAGGTACTGGCTTTCGAGGATTCTCCGAATGGAGTGCTGGCTGCCAGACGTGCAGGGATGCGCGTGGTGGCGGTACCCAACCCCATCACGGAACGCGGCATGATCAAGGGAGCCAGCCTGCTGCTCGCCTCCCTGAAGGAGATGCCGTTGGAAGACCTGTTGAAGAAGATCGATCCCGACACCCCCAGTAACACCCGGGAAGGGAAAATATATCCCGGAGTTTAGAGTGAGGCGTCATAAAAAGGGGGCAAGATGAATATGCCGTGAAAGTGGCGGTGTCCGGTCAGACCCCGGAACTGGCGGGGGTAATCGAATTAATAATAAGCCAAGGTTTATTTCAGGAGCAGGACTTCAGCCGAAGACCTGGAGCATTTCCGTGCGGGCATGCGAGGAGAACAAGCGCACATATCCTTCAATATTCAGCAGATGTTCTGTGACAGCCTGCACGCTGATCCCGGCCGGGGCGTACGTGGTGTAAATGACGTTGCGCGTGCCGGGTTGGATCCGGGTGCGCTGGTCCGGGCCGTAGATGATGTTGGACATAATGCCAATGCCATCGGAGATCATCATATCCCCGGCTTTGACCCGCTGAGGCTGGCCGTGCATCAGGGTGTAGACTTCATCGCCTTTCGTGACATCCAGCCTGACGGGCAATTGGAGGGCATCCAGGTCATGCCCGGCGGTTAATAGCATATTCCTGACTTCGGCCATGAACATGGCTTCCACCAGGGCCGCCACGCCGGGGATGGATTTCCCCTTGAACACGATCGACTCGAGTTGGAGTTGAACGTGATAGGTTTTTTTGAACCGCTTGTAGTAAGCCTCATAGACCTGGAGGCTGGGGAGGCTTTGCAACTGGCTGCGGTCCAGATGACCGTAGCGCAAACGCAATTCCTCCATCAAGCTTTCCCTGGAACGTTCCAGACCGGCATGGCTGGCGGGGTTGAGCACATCTTTCATGACCAACACCCCGGCATGCGCCTGCGGGAAAACAGATTTCCAGGCGTCGGTCACTTCGAACAGCACTGGCATCTTATTGGATCCGGTGGTCTTCCAGATGGTTGACCAGTTCCATCCTGATCTGGTCCAGTATCCGCCCGTCCTTGAAATCGGCATCGGAAAGCTGTTTAACCAAATCGACGAATTTACGCCGGGCTGCTTCGAAGGAACGGATTACCTCGGCTTCTGAAAGTGTGCGGACCTGCTCCACGGCCATGGCGTTGAAGCTGTCCACGTCGATATTGGGCTGGCTGGCAAGCGGGTCATTCCGGCAGTTCTGGATGACCTGCAGACCCACTTCCCACCAGGCGACGATATGGGCAAGCAGGTCAGCCAGTCTTTTATAGCCCTGCTTCTCCAGGAAAGCGGCCTGTGCGGCGGGCGAGAGCTCCTGGAAGCGGGGGACGTAACCCGCCCAGTCCCCGGCCAACAGGTCAAGCACATTCTGGCGGGTGATGGGATCCACAGCCAATCCTCAGCCGGTCACATACCAGGCTGCCACGTACCCCACCGCTCCACTTGGTTCCCTGACGTTCAACCACTGGTTTTTGACGCCGACCTTGGCCCGGGTGGCGCTGGCAGATTCCAGCACCTCCAGGGGAGTGCCAGGCATCAGGACCTTGAGAAGGCTGCCACTGGCATTCGGTTGGTCACGCATACGCAGGCCGCCACTGGCCTGGCTGGAGACGAAAACCGTCAGGGTGGAGGAAGCGGAAGACGGCCGGGAGGCTGGCTCAGGCGCAGGGGGATTGCCGGATTCCACGTACCAGGCTGCCACATAACCGATTTGGCCGTTCCCGTCACGTACGTTGATCCACTGGTTAATCTGCCCAATTTTCGGGATGGCCTGTTCAGCCGGTTCCAGCACGGTCAATTCCTGGCCGGCAGACAGGATCGCCATGGTATTGGAGGTCGTGTCCGGCTGGTCGCGCAGACGCAAGCCCACCGGCCGGATGGTTTGCAAGACGCGCACGGTCAGGGAGGCAGGAGCAGGGGTTGGCGCTGAGGGCGAAGCCGGTGCAGGTGTGGCAGGCAGAGCCGGCTCCGGTGGAGGATTTATCGCGGAGGCAGCAGGCTGAAGCGGTTCCGGAGAAGGAGTGGAGACGGAGGTGGGAGGTGGGGGCGGTTCCGGTGGATGAGTGGGCGAAGCCATGGCCGGCTGAACCTGTTCCGGTGGAGGAGTGGGGGCGGGAGTGGGAGAGAGGGCTGGTCCTGCTGAAGGGGTAGGTGCAGGTGTGGCAGGCAGGGCCGGTTCCAGTGGAGAAGTGGAGGCGGAGGCGGGAGACGGGGCTGGTTGTTCCTGAGGTTGAGGTGCGATTTTATCCGCTTTATCCACATACCAGGCGGCCACATAGCCATCCAGACCGCCAGGGTCGCTGACCTGCAACCATTGGTCCGTTACGCCAATCCTGGGCAGGGCAATGGCGTCCGGTTCGATGCAGTGAAGCAGTGTCCCGGGCGGTTCCACGGCGACGGCAGTGGCGGAGGAATCCGGGGCAGAACGCAAGGTTACACCGACCGTTTCGATGGCCTGGACACGCACAAACAAGCCTATCCCTGGAGCGGTGGCGGGACGCGTGGCGGAGGCCGGGCTACTGCTCGCAGCGTACCAGGCAACCGATGTGATGTATTCGCTGGCAGGCCGGCCCTGACCGTAGCGATCGCCCAATTTGGCCGGGGCGTCATCCGGAGGCTGCGGCCAGGGATCGAGCATCAGGTAATCGTCACCCAAACGGGCGTAGATAATCACCCAATGGTTTTGCAGGCCTGCGGAGGGAGACTGATCCAATTCGATGACAAGGGGTTGACCGGCATCAAGGGAGGCGTTTATGTCACTCATGGGAGCAGGCTGGTCCCGGCAAATGTTGATGCCGCGAAAGACAATATTTGGAAATCCTTCCGTCAGTCCGGGCCAGACGATGAGGCTGCCGAGAAAACCGACCCCGCTGCCCAGGTCCTTGAGTTTGCGGTTCAGACTGGAAGGAGTTTCATCGAAACCATAGCCATTGACGAGCATGGCCAGGCAGGCAAGCGTACTGCCGTCCGTGCCGATGGTGGCCGTATCATCGAAGCCGAGTTTCTCGTTTATCCAGCGGGGATCACGCTGGGAGATGCTATTGGGAGTGAAGGACATGGCTGACCTCCGTTCCTGCCTGGGAAAACAAAATGTCGATACTGTGATTATAGTACAAGGTGGGGGAAAGAGGAGAAAGGAGAAAGCGGGGAAAAGAGAGAGCTGGGATAAGAGAGCAGAGAAAAGAGAGCAGGGAAAAGAGAGCAGTGAGGGGAGAGGAGGGGAGGATTGGGAATTGAGGATTGATAAATGGAATGGATGGCAGAGCCTCCATTCCTTTGGGGATGGTACACCCTTCATAATGCGGGTACCCCAAAAGAACTGGGGCCCCGCAAGAGCAGCGGGATAAACAGGCTGGCGGGGACGGAGTTCGTTTCTCGAAAAAAAACGACCAGGGAACGAATATTCCCCGAGGAAAGAGCCGGGATAACAGCGGAGGCGGGCAGGAGGAGGAACTTGAGCCGGGATGCGACGGAAGTAAGATACCCCGGCACCCCCTGCGGGGAGGCTGTGCGCGGGTACATGGGAGTGAAAGTCACTTTTTATATATCCCGGAGGAACGAATAGGACCTGGCAAGGTTTTTTGCAGGTGGGTATAGATGCGCAGGTGGATCTTGCATTGGCGGGTTGCAGAGCGTGGTTGTATTGCATGAGTGCTCCAAATAGCAACAATATTAGAACATATATTCTATTTTGTCAAGAGTTTTCAGCAAAAGGGATTGTGCAATATGTCGGGGAGATAAAATTCAACTCACTAAGATAAAAAACCCAACTCAGATTGAGTTGGGCCAACGAAAAAGTTCAACAGCTTTGGTTTGGCCGCTCTATGATAAGTGAGAAATGACCCGTTGTATTCTCTCCTTGATTTTCTTGAGGTCTAGGAATTTATACTTCTACCCCTGTTCTGTGATGGCCGTTTCTTCGTTGGGCGGACTGCTTTCCTCAAACTTTCATCGATTTGTATTACCAGCAAAATCCTCAAAAAAAAGACTGTTGCAATACAATAGATTACAATTATTTTTACTTGTCCCTTTTTACTATTTCTCCCGTTAAACTTATAGTGTACAGTTCAGGTTGATCCGTCGGTTATTAGATTTTATGGACAAGGCCGCCTTTGACAAAACCAACCGCCTCATTCTCTGAGCCTCTTGTGGATGAAACCGTCTTGGTTTCTTCCGCCCAACGCGATCCTGCGGAGTTTGCAGCGCTTTATGACCGCTACTTCCAGCCGATATACCATTACCTGTATAGCCGCGTTGGCAGTGCCGCCGAGACAGAGGACCTGACTGGACAGACATTCCTTGCTGCCTTGGAGGCCTTGCCTAGATACCACCACCGAGGCCATTTCGCCGGCTGGCTGTTCACGATCGCGCGCAATAAAGTCAGGGACTTTTACCGAACCGGGGTGCCACCCATCCCATTGGATGAAAGCCATCCGGATAAGTCAGACGATCCCCTTTCTCAAGCCATACAAACCGACCAAGTCGAACAACTGGCAGCCCTGATCCGAAAGCTGGAAGAAAGTGAGCAGGAACTTCTGCGCTTACGCTATGTAGCAGACTTATCCTTTACCGAGATCGGCATTTGCTTGGGGCGGAAAGAAGATACAGTGAAGAAAACGTTTTATCGGCTGCTGGCCCGTTTGCAACGCCAGCTTGAGGTGAGCTATGACTGAATTTTTGCCCTCGCCGGAGTTGGAAGAAAAGCTGCGCCTGGTGCTGATGACTCCTGAGCCGGATCCAGATTTTGCACAGGGCTTGCGCTCAACAATATCTGCCCGGGCCGGTTCGCCAGTCTCAAAGCAGCCATTCCGCTTGCGCCCTGCGTGGGGAATCCTCATCGGGCTGGTACTGCTCGTGATCCTGACGGTATTGGCAGTCGGCCCACAGCGCGTGGCAGCGGAAGTGAAAAAGTTGTTTGGCTACATCCCCGGCTTCGGGATCGTGGAGCAGAACGCGTCGCTGCGCATGCTTGAAGAGCCGGTGGCCCAGAAACGGGATGGCATTACGGTGACGGTAAAGCTGGCGTTCCTGACCCCCGATAAAACAGAGCTGACCTATACTGTGGATGGAGTCCCGTGGTCGGCGCTCTCCCATAATGAAAACATCGTTGGTTGCGCCGCGGCGACCGCAACCCTGCGTCTGCCGGATGGTACATTGCTTAAACTCATCGGCGGCGGAGGCACGCCGCATGAGATGGCTTTTAATTACCCGCCCATCCCGGCCAACGTGAGCCAGGCGACCTTCGTCCTACCGTGCATCATGGAAACATTACCTGGCCTTGCCCCAGAGAGATGGGAACTGCCGCTGCGCTTTACTGCTACCCCGCCGGACCTGACCGTCATGCCGGTGATCGAGGTATCGCCTTCACCAGAGTCGCAAATAGGTACACCCATTTCTTCAAAAAATCCACTGGCGTTGCTCAAGGTGGTCGAAACGGGTGACAATTACGTCCTCTTGGGTAAACTCCGGCCGTCGGATGCTGAGGACCCTTCCCTCCCCGCCGGTTCCTATTGGTCGCCAACCGAGGTGAAAATCACGGATGCCAATGGGCAGGATGTTTTTTACACAATCCCCACCGATCCAAACCTGCAACTGCCGCCCGATCATACCGACGCGGAACCTTGGGCCTATCAAATCGGAAAAACATTCGCTCCACCGCTGACCATCACCTATGCCGGCAGGTATACCATTCCGGCGGACCCGACCGCGCAGGCGGAATTCTCGTTCAATGCCGGGGCGAATCCACAACCGGGCCAGGAATGGATATTGAACCAAGACTTCGAGCTGGCTGGCCACAGCGTTCGGCTGGTTTCGATTCAAATGCTCTCGCAATCGGGATACGGATTCTCCTTTGAGTCTTCCGACCCGGCTGTCCAAACTCTAAGCGTGGACATTTCCGGCTATCTCCCCAACGGCAGAAGCGAACCAGAAGGAGGCAATGCAGGGCTAACACCGGGCAAGTGGAGTGAAGAACTGCTCGATTATGACGTACTTCCCAAGGGAAAACTGAATGTAGTACTTTCCAACCTGACCCTTTATGGAGAATTCAAAAGCTGGCAGGTCCATTGGAGCCCAGAAACACCTCAGCCCGGCTCGCCTTCGCTGTATGGGATCAGCCTGACGGTTGACAAGTACATCCCGCTCGCTGACAGTTATTACCTGATCGGCCACACCGAATGGGCGGACGGACGCATCGCCAGCGCCTCGCCGGCAGGTTGGGCGCTGAAAGCCTTTGACGCCAAAGGGCAGGAGGTGGCGCTCGCCCCAGCAAGCTGGCAGGATGCCGGGCTAACGCCGGGGGCGAATCAATGGCTGTATCGTCTCTACGGTAAGAGCTTCAATGCTCCCCTTACCCTGCGTGTTGCCCAAATGGATGTGACCTTCAAACAGCCGGTCAAGATGACGCTCGATTTGCGCTCGTACGGCTTTGACGGCTCGGATGCTCAATTGGGGTTGACTTGGAAAATCGGAGGCATCCCGCTCGATGTGCCTGGACTGCCGGCCAGCGTCGACAAGATCACCTATGTTAAACAGGTTGATCTGAAGGGCTTTGAGATTGATATCGGTGCTGATCCAGCTCTCCAGGCGCTCCCGTTCACCATCGAGAGCGGCCTGAATACCACTGGGATGGCCATGGTCCACAGCGGGGGCGGCTCGAACCAGGAGGCCAGCGGGCTGGTTTCCACCGTCCTCACGGATGCCAAAATAACTTTCCCCCTTGTGTTGAGCGCCAGCGGTGCGATCGTCAATGGAACATGGGAGGCAACCTGGAATCCGCCCCCCCAGTGATCCCAACGCGATCCACGCCACGGCTGCCCAGACTTGCATCACACTGGACACCTGGAAACAGGCTTTGGTGATGAGTCTGGTTCATGAACTTTAAACCATAGACCACCTTCTAATAGGAAAATACGGATACCTGGAAGCTGCGCATCGGCAGAAAAAGTTATTCCGAGAGCCACAATGCTTCCCAAGCGCACCGCAACTTGAAACGATCCCAATGGTTCGGCCTGACCAACAGCGCCAAAGCGACTCTGATGGGCGATACGCTCTCACTGATGCTCAACCTCGCCCGCTTCGTTCAGGAAGCTTCCGTCGCCACCCTCCCTGCACCCCCATGATTCTTTGATCGCTCTCCCCTTTCCCTTTCAGCCTCTGTCTCCCCAAGGCTTACCTCCACGCGCCTGCCCTGTGCTCTTTTCCCGACTAAAACAAAAATGATTCACCCTTGGGCTTGAAATTCATCCTGTCCCCGATCCCTCGCCGTACTTGTTGCGCGGCCATCTCTTAGTTACTGCGCTAAAACATTTATCCCTACTACTATTTACCCCAAAATTCTCGTTCAACTCACCTATACCCCCTTCTCTCAATAAAGAGCATCCTCCCTCCATATCAGACATATTGCGCAATCCCCAAAAAGACATCCGATGTTTCTAAGACATCGGATGTCTCACAGTCCCATCCCTGCCAGGTGGACTCTGACTGCGCTGCCAAATGCGATTCAGGGTGAGAGCTTGCTGATAGGCCTGGCGGCTATCCCGTTCGCACAGGCTGCGTAGTTGCAGGGACAAGGCAGGCAGCCGAAGCAGAACCAGTGCATCGTTGCGTAACAGGCGCATCCGCTCCCGGCTGAGACCCCACTCCCGGCCAATCTCTGCCCGGCAATAGGTTCCTTGCCCGTCCAACCCATAGGCCAGGCGGATCAGCCGCCCCAACCATACGGGAAGCTTTCCCACCACTTCCAGCAGCGCCTGACGTAAATGCTGCCGCCACCAGCCTTCTTCTACCTCATCCAACAGTTCCAACCAGACTTCGGCATCCTCGTTCTTGTCATCCTCTACTCGATCCGCATAGGACCTGGCCTGCCATAGCTGCCGCCGGATGGCTGTCCAAGCATAGCTCGAAAATGCAATTCCTCGCCCGGGATCATAATGCAGGATCGCAAGCCACAGACCGATGCGTCCCTCCTGGACCAGGTCCGCATAATCGATCCCTCCCATGCCTTGCGTCTGGATCAGCCCTTTGTTTTCTCGCAGCAGGGTTTCCAGGCAGTCGGGGCAGCCCGCCTGGGCACAGGCAAAAAAACCCACGCTTTTTACGTGGCAAACGGGTAAAATAACCACAACGACACCTCCTTCAAGTCAGAAATAATCGAGATTCCTGATTTTCCTGCAAGAAGGTAGTCGAAGGTTTAGAGTTCATCTCATAGTTAGGCCGCACAGACGACAATTCGAAGGATGCCTTATGTCAATTGCAGTAGATGAGTTTGGACTAGTGTTGCACAAATGGAAAGAGGAGAACGCGATGCCGTGGGGTCGGCTGCGCTACCATTCCACTTGGAGGAATATCGCTAATCACACAGAAGATCGGATCTTGCGTATCCTAGACGTTGGCGGTGGTGACGGAATAGACGCCATCCACTACGCGAGACTGGGGCATTCGGTAACCCTAACGGATTGCTCGCCAACTATGCTGTCTGAAGCCAAGAGATCTGCCGAGGAACAAGGTGTCATTGATCGGTTGAGCTTCTGCCAGACAGGCCCTGAAGCCATTCCTGATCTTTTTCACGAGCAGCCGTTCGACCTGATTCTCTGCCATATGATGATCGAGTTCGTACCAGATGCGCAGGTACTCATCAGCAATGTCTGCAAGTTACTGACCACCGGAGGCCTGCTCTCGCTACTCGACACCAACCGATACTCAGATGTCTACATGAAGGCCTTCCAAATGAATAATCTCCAAGATGCCCTCAAGGCTGTGGGAGCAAGAGGATATTTCCATCCATGGGTCAATCGCTTGACTCCCCGCTTTTCGGCAGACGAGTTCATTAACCAATTAGGCCAGCACGGGTGCTCCCTTGCCGGGCACTACGGTGTTCTAAATATCTGTGCCTATCTGCCCAACGAGCCCAAGTTCGATCCACAGTATTACAACGAACTGGAGGAACTGGAACATCGCCTGACAGACAGATATCCCTACTACCTGCTTGCCAAGTTCTTCCAGGTGATCGCACGGAAAGACTGATGGGATTGCCATCTGATCCTGTGAAACACTGCGCTCACCAATGAGTTGTTCTTGATAACCACAGACGAAAGGCAAACCCTTTTCAATTAACCACAACGGCACCTCCTTCAGGTCAGAAACAATCGGGATTCCTGATTTTCCTGCAAGATGGTGACCTAAGGTTTAGTATTCATCAGTGAATGCTTGATTTTTAGCCGCCACGGCTTCATTGGGGCCCGGCTGGAGAGAAAAGGGTCGACATTATATTTCGATGGTGTAGCCCCCAAGTCCCAATACCTTTACAGAAAGGTGGGATAGCGAAATGCCCAATTGAACTGTCCGATCTTCTGCTTTTTCATAGTTGTTGACCCGCCCTCGGATTACTTATTTACTATGTGTAAAGTGTATGATATAAAAACTGTACTGATCGACTCATAGTTAGGTGGCTTGTATATACGTAAACTTTGGGAGTATTAAGTGTGGCAATTCTTCATTTGATGGTTGGGCTTCCATGTTCAGGAAAAACAACACTTGCTCAAAAGCTTGAAAGTGAGAAAGCAGCGCTTCGATTGACGCCTGATGAATGGCAAGTGCGTCTCTTTGGTCAAGATGCAGAAGAGCCACAACATAACGCCAGGCACGGTTTAATTGAGGCCATGCTTTGGAACATAGCAAGTAGAGCACTTGTATTGGGAACGAATGTGATTCTCGATTTTGGCTTCTGGGCACGAGAGGAACGCGAAGATTTCCGGTTGCGAGCGAAGCAGCTTGGGGCCAGTAGTGAAGTACATTTTCTCGATGTGCCGGAAGATGAGCTGATGCGACGAATTGCGATAAGGAATTCGCAGCTTTCGCAGGCAAGTTTCCACATTCCCGAAAATATGATGAAGCCATGGATTGCGTTCTTCCAGAAACCAACACCCGACGAACTTGAACGCAGAGAATAGATGAGATTGGAGAAAATCACCCAAGCCGCTAAAGCATGTCGGGGTTACAGCAACGCCACCTAACACCGGCTTCACCTGACCGCCTTCGGTGCGGGAATGCGGCGGCCATTTGGAAGAAAAAGTGGTTTTCAGAGTTAGTTGTCTTGTTCAAATCGGCGGCAGGTGAGCCCTCCGTTATACGCCACTTTACCTGATACACGCGCAAGGATGTTCGCCATCATGCTTAAAAGGGTGTTCACCATCATGACCAGGAGAAAAATCCTCGACGATGTCGTACAGGGCATCATCGTCGGCGGCGTGCTGGGGTTTGTCATGGTAGCGCTCTTGATCAATAATAGCCAAAATATAATTCTTGTATGAGTATGAAATCTATCTTCATGTGGAATTTTAGTCCAAAAAGAACCGTCTACCTGGATGTCATCCAAGGCATCCTGATCGGTGCCGGACTGGCGTTTATCACGATATTCATTTTCCCGAAAGCCTACGTCACGAAGGTCAACGGCTGGACGACCATGTATGGATGCGGCGAGCCCGGCAATGGGATCCTTTTGCGCGGCGCGTGCGCCATCACTTTTATGGGCCCCATCAACGTACCGCAAGAGGCGATGTACTGGACGACGAAAGTAGATGAGGCGGGCCAAAAGCTCTCCGGAGGGCACAACTACATCATACACTTTGCCGCAGGTCAGCTCCCGCCAAACCAGGCCTTCTGGTCGCTGACGATGGGGGATGCGAAAAATCACTTTGTGGCGAATCCGCTCAACCGGTACAGCGTCAGCGACCGCTCCGGGCTGGCGCAAAACCCCGACGGTTCGGTCGACATTACCATTCAGAACGCGGCCCCGGCGGGGCACGAGTCCAACTGGCTGCCTGCGCCAACCGGCAACTTCATCCTCTGGCTGCGCGTGTATCTGCCGGGTCAAACTGTCCTGAACGGCAAGTACCAGGTGCCGCCGGTCGTCGAAGTAAAGTGATGCCTGTTATGAAGCGTAAACATCCACTCATTTTCGGTTCGGTCATGGTTGTGGCATGGGCGCTTGGCACGTTCCTCCTCATCTACTTTTGGCCGCACTTCGTGAGCAACTTCTATAAAAAAGCGATCCTCAATCAAGGAGGAGGCGAGGGTCCCATCCCGATCAATACGTTCTATACGGAGTCCCAGGCACTTTTTGCGGATCCCCTCCACCCGCCCGCTTCGGCCTCAAAATTATTGACCACCGGCGTGAATCACGACACGCTCCTTACGGTCGGCTGGTTGGACCTCAGTCAAGGACCGCTGGTCCTGCATGTGCCGGACTTCTCCGGGCGCTACTACAGCGTGCAGTTCACTGACCCGTTTGACGTCGACTTCGCCTATGTCGGCACGCGCGCCACCGGCACGCAGGCAGGCGTCTATCTCATCACAGGGCCGGGTTGGAAAGGACAGGTACCGGGCGGCATGACGCAGATCGCCTCGCCGAACAACTCGGTGCTCGTGCTCGGCCGAGTGCTTGTATACGATGACAGCGACCTATCGACCGCCTATAGGCTCGCGAAGCAGATACAGCTGACATTATTAAGCCAAAAGTGATAGGATAAAGCCATGAGCAAATTCTACTCTTACCTTCCGATCCTCGTCGGCGCGGTAGTTGTCTATTTCCTCGTCCACACCGCCTTCTTCCCCCAGAACATGCTCTTGCGGAATGCCATCATTCAGGGCGCCCTGATCGGCTTCGGGCTGGCGTTCGTCTCGGCCCAGGTTTACGCCCGGATCAAGGCCAAAAAGGTCAACGGCTGGATCAGCATGTACGGGTTGGGCGAGCCCGGCAACGGCATGTTCCTGCGCGCCGCGCACGCCCAGTTATTTCCCGGCCCGGTGAACACACCAGAAGAGGCGATGTACTGGACGACGAAAGTAGATGGCGCGGGCCATGCGCTCTCCGGGGCGCACGACTACGTCATGCACTTTCCGGCAGGAGGGCTTCCGCCGAACAAGGCCTTCTGGTCGATCACGATGGGAGATGCGGGGAATCACTTTGTGGCGAATCCGCTCAACCGCTACTGCGTCAGCGACCGTACCGGCCTGGCCCAAAACCCGGATGGTTCGGTGGATGTAACCATTCAAAAGGCGGCTCCAGCAGGGCACGAGTCCAACTGGCTGCCCGCGCCTTCGGGCAATTTCATCCTCTGGCTGCGCGTCTACATCCCCGGCGAGGCCATCCTCAAGGGCGAGTACACCGTCCCACCGGCAGTCAAAGTGAGCTGATGCTATGAACCAGAATTTGCTGATCTTCGCTGCCGTGGTGGTCGTGGTGTGGTGCCTGGTCACCTACTTTTGGCCGCGCATGCTTCTGTCCGTGTTCAAGCGAGCGATTCTCACCAAGGGCTTTGGCGACGGTCCCGTCCCGATCAATATGCTCTATACGGAGCCCCAGGCGCTTTTTGCTGATCCGCTCAACGCACCCGCCTCGGCCTCGAAATTGGCGACTACTGGCGTGAACCACGACACGCTCATGACGGCTGGCTGGCTCGATCTCTCCAAAGGACCGCAAGTCCTGCACGTGCCGGATATGGCCGGCCGCTACTACAGCGTGCAGTTCACGGATCCGTCGAAAAACACTGTTTTTGCCTACGTCGGAAAACGCACCACCGGTACGCAGGCGGGCGGCTACCTCATTACGGGGCGAGGTTGGAAAGGGCAGGTGCCGGGTGGCCTGAAGCAGATCGCCTCGCCGAACAACTCGGTGCTCGTCTTCGGCCGCGTGCTCGTGGAAAGCGACAGCGACCTGTCGACTGCCTATGCTCTTGCGAAGCAGATACAACTAACCCCACTAAGCGGCTGGCAACCCAGCCAGTAGCACATAAATACTGACAGGCGTTTTTTAGTGCAAGGTGTCGGATGGCGTATGACACCGGCTCCAGTCGGACCCTGCAAAGTACGCGGGACAGGCAGCGGCGTAGCCGCCGCTGAGCCACACCGTCAGGCGCTTACTCAACACTGAAAGAGAAACATGGAAACACAATTAAATTACGGGAATTGGATCCGAAAAAAGATTTTGCTTATCTTGGGGTTATCCACTCTGGGTGTGGGTGCTCTGATCATCATTCCCCTTGGTTCACTTTATCATCTCTTTATGACGTCCCTGTTCGTGGTAATCCTCATCAGCTTCCTGTTCCCACTTTATTCCTATGTTATGTTCTCGCAAAAGGGCGGGAGATTCCAAGAAAAAGTTTACAACCTTATCATCCAGAATTTAGGGACAACGGTAAAGGGAAGAATTCTCGACATTGGTTCCGGGAATGGGGTACTGGCAGTGAAGCTTGCGCAACAGCAAGGCGAGGCAGAAATCATCGGCATAGATTACTGGGGAAAGAATTGGGAATATTCGAAAAGCGGTTGCGAAAAGAATGCACAGATAGATAAAGTGGAGAATCGAGTCCATTTTCAAAAGGGTGACGCGGCTGTGCTTGAGTTTGCGAATGATACATTTGACGGAGCAATAAGCAGTCTAACCTTCCATGAAGTGCAATCGGTTGCGGATAAGAGAGAAGTGGTACGAGAGGCTCTTCGGGTCGTAAAGCCTGGTGGCAGATTTGCCTTCGTTGATTATTTCTATGATGCAAAGTATTACGGAAAAGTATCAGAGTTCGAAGAATATCTCAAAGGTTTGAGACTCTCTCAATTTGAATTCAAACCGCTTCGGGATATGATTGCAACTCCTACGTTATTAAGACATCCGAAAATATTGGGTAAGGTAGGGATTATCTACGGCAGGAAATAATTTGCCAAGGTTTCAAACCAAGAAAGATGCGCCTCACACTGGTTCCAGTCGGAAACTTCGCTGCGCTCAGTGAAAACCGCAGCCCGCCGCTAGAAAAGGCGCGATAATGTGAAGAGTCTCGTCGATCCCGTCGCTGCAGTTGAGCCAGTCCGTAAACAAAACTCGACTTGATCTGAGTTAAGTTTTTCATTCTTATGAGTTGACTTTTATTCACCCGATATATTGCACAATCCCTTTATTGTCGTAATGAGGTAACCCCCTTTCAGCTTAATATACAACCGCCAAACGAGGAAGGCATAAGGCAGCCCTGAGGAAATTATAAGGTTAGTATATTGATGCATGATTCCCAAGGTGGCTGCGCGAAAATGTTGCACGGTGGACTGGCTGAGGGTATGATGGAGGGGAAAGGAAACCCAAGCATGCACGCCAAATTTCCCGTGACGGTGCACATGTTCTTCCTGCGCGAAAACAAGATCCTGCTGATCCGGCGCCACCAGACCGGCTACATGGACGGGCATTACAGCGTGCCGGCGGGGCACCTGGAGGGAGGCGAGGCGGTGCGCATGGCAGCGGTGCGCGAGGCGAATGAGGAGGTGGGTGTGCGCATCAATCCGGCGGACATCCGCTGCGTGGGGGTGTTCCACCGGTTCGAAGGAGACGAACGGGTGGACTTTTTCGTGCATGTGCAAGAGTGGAGCGGGGAGCCAATCAACGCGGAACCGGAGAAATGCGACGAAATCCGATGGACGGATGTCAATGACCTGCCGGAGAATACCATCCCGTATGTGCGGCGGGCAATTGAGAATTTCCGGAAGGGAGTGATGTTCGAGGAATTTGGGTGGGGGAAGTAGAAGAGTTACCGTTACGGTTGCGGAGTGGGAGCGGGATAGGTGTAGAGCACCTGGCCCAGATTATCATTCCAATCACCGGAGTGTTCCCGGTCGGCCATCTCGGCCACGGCTGCCAGCGGCACGAGAGATCCCGCCAGCCCCTGGCCCGGATAGGCATATGCCCCGATCTGCGCCCAGTCGGCGGGCTGGGAATTCGCCGGATTATCCGGGAAATTCAGGTTGGGACCCGGAGTGGGGGTGGCGCCGGGAGTGGCTGGCAAGGGGGCCCCGGCATTTTGGATCAAGGACTCCACATAAGCGCGGTCGGGGTTCAGACGCACCCACAGCCTGGCTTCGAATTGAAAGCCCTGGTAAAGCTGGTGGATATGAGGTTTATCCAGGGCAACCTGGGCATGGTCATTTTGGGCAAACACCAGCATCACCTTCATATTTTGGACGATCCCGTCATCCTGCATGGTTTCGAAAAGGCCGGCCGTCTGGCGGATCTGCCAGTCCCGGGCGGCCTCCTGGGGGGTGGCCAGGTCGGCCGGCCAGGCAGCCAGAGACAACGCGCCGTTAGACAGCAAGGCCTGCGTGAGGAGGGCGGAGTAGTAGCGTTTCCCGAACATAACCGGAATTTGCCCATCGAAGACATAGTCACCCGGGCTGATCCTGCCATTGCCATCCAGGTCCAGGTAGGGACGGCCAAGCGCTTTGGAATAGCTGCTGGTATAGGCAGGGTCCCAACGCAAGTTGGTGTAGTTCAAGGTTATAGACGCAAAACTGAAATTGGTCGGATAGACATAAAAGGGATTATGGACCGCCTGGCCGGCAGCGTCGAAATAGCCGGTTTCCATGGCGGACAGGGTATCCTCAGTGGGGACTTCGCGACCAATGAAATATGTCAGGCCCTGGAACTGGGAGCCATAGAGCGAGAACGCCCGAATGGCAGCGATACCGGCATCCGAAAAGGCGTATACTCCCACTTCCCCAACCAGCGGGGGGACGGAGGTCATGGAGACAATATAATGGCCATTAACATCTGCCATGCGATTGGCAGCAAAGCGGATAACATCCCGCAGGACCTTGACTGACAGGTCTCCGCCGTAGTCGAAGGTGCCACTGCTCCTGGTCCCGGTGCGGGAGTCGACTTCCCCGGGCCACAGGTAACTGACCTGGACCAACCCGAGGGAAGTGAGGTCCGGATCGGTAATAAAGCCGTTGGTGGGTGTAAAAATGGGTGAGGCGACCAGCACGATCCCGGCGCCTTCCGGGTAACGGGGGGTCTGCGGCGAGGCGACCATCACGGCAATATCCAGGCCTTCGGACAGGATGGTGGTGGTTTTAATCTGCCCGCTGAAAGTCGTTGCCGGGCAATCCTGTGGACATGAGGCGAGGCTTTCCCCGCCGCCGCAAATACCGTCTCCGCAGCGGGAAACAGGAGACCGTCCGGGAGTCCCGGTGGAAGCGGGTTGGCTCCCGAAGGGCAATCCACATGAGGCCAGGATGAAAATACAGCCCAGGGTTATGATCCAGCAACGTCTCATTTTTTCCTTTGCCTGCAAAATCCCATCCCCTGCGGGGACGAAGAAGTCGCGGTTCTTGGCGAGAGACTGAGGTCAATCCTACCGTTTTCGCCAAAGTTTTGAGGAACAACGCATGCAGGGCATTGTAGCATAAATAAAAACCTGACAGGTATCATATACAGAGGGGGCTTTTTGCAGGTTGTCTTACAACGTAAAAAGAGGTAAGATAATACCGTCATGCCCAGAATATTGGTAATAATCGTTCTGCCTGGCAATGATACGTCAGCGGAAGCCTGACAGGTAAGTCATACCTGCCAGGCTTTTTTATTTGTCTTGAGAGCATCACCACCCAATCATAAGGAGAATGAATGCAGACACCCTGGGAATATCGTTATGCAAACCGGACGAAACGGATGGGCAGTTCCGTCATCCGCGAATTGCTCAAACTGACCGAGCAGCCGGATATCATTTCCTTTGGAGGCGGGCTGCCGGCGCCGGAAGTTTTTCCTCTCAAGGAATTCCGGGCTGCCTGTAATTACGTGCTGGATAACGAGGGGGCTCAAGCCCTGCAGTACAGTACCACCGAGGGGTACCGTCCGCTGCGGGAAATGATCGCCCAGCGCACCGCCCGTTACGCGGTCTCGGTTACCCCCGAAAATATCCTGATCACATCCGGTTCCCAACAGGCGCTTGACTTTATCGGAAGGGTCTTCATAAATCAGGGCGACCATATCGTGGTCGAATCCCCCACCTACCTGGGCGCTTTGCAGGCCTGGAATGCCTACGGGGCGCAGTATATTTCCGTCCCCTCAGACGAGAATGGCATGGTTACGGATGAACTGGAGAAAGCACTCCGCATTGGCCCCAAATTCATCTACGTATTGCCGAATTTCCAGAACCCAAGCGGTACTACACTGAGCCTGGAACGCCGCCACAGGCTGGTGGAGCTGGCGGACCAGTACGGGGTCCCCATTGTTGAGGACGACCCGTACGGGCAATTACGCTTCGAGGGTGAGCATCTACCCTCGGTTGTCTCGCTCGACAGCAAGTATCGAGGCGATGACGGCTGTTACACCGGCAATGTCATTTACCTGAGCACTTTTTCCAAACTGCTGGCGCCAGGCATTCGCCTGGCTTGGGTGATCGCCCCGGAAGAGGTCATCCGCAAGCTGGTGCAATCAAAGCAGGCCGCCGACCTGAATACGGCCGCTTTCAACCAGATGACCGCCTATGAAGTCGGAAAGGACGGCTTCCTGGATGAGCATGTCAAGCACATTCGCTCCGTTTACAAGGAACGCCGGGATGTGATGATGGAGATGATGGAAGAGATGTTCCCGGTGGAGGTGCACTGGACGCGCCCGGCAGGCGGCATGTTCCTGTGGGGAATCCTGCCCGAAGATCTGGACGCCGCGGATGTGCTCAAGGTTGCGATCCAGCGCAAGGTGGCTTTCGTGCCAGGCGAGTCGTTCCACCCAAACGGCGGGGGTAAGAATACCATGCGGCTCAACTTCTCTTATTCCAACCCCGAAACCATCCGGGAGGGGATCACCCGCATGGGAACGGTTTTGAAGGAATTGGTGAGAACACAAGTTTAACAAGGCGGACAATTCTTAAGAAACGGTGAACAGAAAAACATTGGAGGCCACCAGACCTGGTGACCTCCATTGTGTTTTTTGGGGCAAGGAGACAACGGGCAAACAGCCCGGTTGGCTGCATCAGCCTCCGATCTCGCTCATAACCCGGTTCATGGGGATCACTCCTTCAGCAAGTCCATGCCCCCATGGTTTTTCCCAGAGCGCATCCACCAGCAATTTCCGCAGGTCCTCCTGCGTGGCTCCGGCCCGCAAGGGTTGGAGCAGATTGATCTCGTGCTCGCGCAACAAGCAGGTACGCAGCAATCCATCTGCGGTAAGGCGCGCCCGGGTGCAGGAAGCGCAGAATGGCACACTGACGGACGAAATGAAACCGACCTGCCCTTTTGCACCCGGCAAATGAAACAGACGGGCTTCCCCGTCCAACTCGCCCGCATTGGCGATCTCCAGGGGACCAAAAGCCTGCTCAAGGCGCGTCTGGATCTCTGCCCCGGTGACTCTCTGCCCGACCTGCAAGTCCGTGGCTCCGGCAAAAGGCATCATTTCGATGAATCGGACCTGCCAGGAATGGTCGAGGGTCAGGCGCGCCAGGTCCACAACATCAGGTTCATTGTAACCGCGCACCACCACTGCATTGAGCTTGAGCGGCACCAAACCGGCCTGTTCGGCAGCCAGGATGCCAGTCCAGACATCCTCCAGCCTGCCCCAGCGGGTCATGCTTTTGAACTTGACCGGGTCGAGTGTGTCCAGGCTGATGTTGACGCGGTCCAGGCCGGCGGCGGCCAGAGGCGAGGCGAGTTTCGAGAGAAGGACGCCGTTGGTTGTCATGGAGAGGGAGTCGATGCCTGGCGTGGCAGCAATGCCGCGGACGATATCGACGATGTTCTTCCGTACGGTCGGTTCCCCCCCGGTCAGGCGGATCTTGTCAAAGCCCAGCTCTGCGAAAAGGCGCGTAAGAAGCAGGATTTCATCATCCTGCAGCATGGCGGCGTTTGGCCGGAATGTCATATCTTCCGGCATGCAATATATGCAGCGCAGGTTGCAGTGGTCTGTCAGGCTGATTTGCAGGTAATGGATCTTTCTTCCAAAGCGGTCTAAAGCCATATTTCCTCACGGGAGCCGGTAAATAGAGGGGTGATTATACCCCACTCCATTTTACCAATTGACGGCGAATATCAAGAGTGCTATTATATTTACATTTATTATCTGATTTATTCCAGAGGAGTTATTCAAATGAGTGCTGACCTTATTTTCCGTATTATTGGATTGGCTGTCTTTTCAATCGTGGGGGCATACGTGGGCAACGGTTTGTCGTACTACGATCCAAGCCAGCAATTGTTTTACACGGTTGTTTTTACCCTGGTGGGGGCCCTGTTTGGGCTGGTGCTGACCCCCTATTTCACCACGCGTCCCATCCGCGCTCTGCGTGCATTGCTGGCCCGGCTGTCGGCGGAAACGCTCTTTTCGGCGCTGATCGGCCTGGTGGCCGGCCTGTTAACCGCGGCCCTGCTGGCTTTTCCGCTCTCCCTGCTTCCTTCCCCGCTCGGAAAAGTCCTGCCTTTCGTCGGCGTGTTGATCTTTGGCTATTTCGGCGTGGCAATCTTCATCACGCGGCAGACGGATGTTGCCAATATCCTGGGTGGCATTTCCAGCCGCCGTGAGGACAGTTCCCCGGCGAGCTGGGGGCAGACGAACCGGACCATCCTGTTGGATACCAGCGTCATCATTGACGGGCGTGTAGCCGATATTGCCAAGACCGGTTTCCTGCCCGGTACGCTGCTCATCCCGCGATTTGTGCTGAACGAGTTGCAGTATATTGCCGATTCCCCGGATGGTCTGCGCAGGGCACGCGGCCGGCGCGGCATGGAAGTTCTTTCGGAACTGCAAAAAGCGACTTCTGTGCTCGTCCGCATCAGTGATATTGATGTAGATGGCGTGCGAGAAGTGGACGATAAACTTGTCATCCTGGCGCGACAGATGAAATGCCCCATTCTCACCAACGACTATAATTTGAACCGGATCGCCGAGCTGCAGGGTGTGATCATCCTGAATATTAACGAACTCGCCAATGCCATCAAGTCCGTCGTTCTGCCTGGTGAACTTATGGAAGTGAACGTCATACAGGAGGGCAAGGAAATCAACCAGGGCGTTGGTTACATGGAAGACGGTACCATGGTGGTGGTGGAAAACGGTAACAAGTACCTGAGCCAACACATCCACGTCACCGTGACCAAGGTCCTGCAAACCGCGGCAGGGCGAATGATCTTTGCCCGCCCGGAGGGGAAAGAATAGATCTTATTGACCACTTTTCGGAGTCCGATTGGCTTCGATTGAGTCTGGCTAACGCTTGCCCTTTTTATTTCACCCTTTTTCCACGACCTGCCTCCGTTCCGGTCCCACCGAAACCAACCGGATCGGGACTCCCGCCAGGCTTGCGAGGCGGTCAAGGTAGCCCTTTGCGGCTGATGGCAATTCATTCCACTTTCGCGCCATCCCCACATCTTCTTTCCAACCGGTGAACTCCTCATAGACCGGCTCGAAGGGACTCAAGTCCGCCGGGCCAAATGGCAGATCGGTAAAGGTTTTTCCGTCCCGGCGGTAGGCTGTACAAAACCTGACTTTTTCCAGTCCGCTGAGGATATCCAGCTTGGTGACGGCCAGTTCGTGGATGCCGTTGATGCGGACGGCGTAGCGCAACAGGATGCCATCCAGCCAGCCGACACGGCGTGGCCGGCCAGTGGTGGTGCCATACTCATCCCACGGCTTGGCGCCGGTGCCACGCAGCCGCATTGCCAGGTCGCCGGAAAGCTCGGTGGGGAATGGTCCGGATCCGACACGCGTCTGGAAGGCTTTGACAACGCCGGTCACGCGGGCATTGCGCGCTGCCCCCAGACCCAGGCCAAGGCCGGTCAATGCAGCGGGGGCAATGGTGGACGAGGAAGTAACATAGGGATAGGTGCCAAAGTCCACGTCCAGCAGCGTCCCTTGTGCGGCTTCCGCCAGGACGGTTCTTCCGGCTTTCAAAGCCGTTTCCAGTTCCACGGACGTATCGGCAATGTAGGGTTTGAGCTTTTCGGCGTACTCCCGGTATTGTTTGCAGACCAAGGCCGGGTCCAACGCGGGCGTGGAGTATAAGCTCAGGGTCAGGTTGGTTTCAGCCACCTGGTCACCCAGCCGTTCGCAGAAATCAGGAGAGAGCATGTCACCCATGCGCAGGCCGCGGCGGGAGGCCTTGTCGGTATACGCCGGACCGATGCCGCGTCCAGTGGTGCCGATATTGTCCTTGCCACGTGCGGTTTCAAGGGCCTTGTCCAATGCCTGGTGGGATGGAGTGATAAGATGGGCAGCATGGGAGATGCGCAAACGGTCTGGCGAGGTGGAGATTCCGGAATGGTTGAGGGTTTCCATTTCGTCAAGCAAGGTGCGCGGGTTGATCACCATGCCATTTCCAAGTACAGCAATACCATGCGGGTGGAGGATGCCGGATGGGATGAGATGCAGCTTGAAAATTTTCTCCCCCACCGTTACCGTATGACCGGCATTATCGCCGCCGTTAAAGCGGGCGCTAATATCTGCATGGGAAGCGAACCAGTCCACAATCCGGCCCTTCCCTTCGTCCCCCCATTGAGCACCGACAATGATCTGCAGCGGCATAGGACATTCCTCCAGAAAGGCAGTTTCATTATATCAGAGCCGAAAAATGAGGTCTAAACTACATCCCGGCTCATTTGGAATTCCACTAAATGAGGGAAAACCCAAGAGCATGTTTGAGGGACGCCATTTATGTGGGGCGCAACAATTCAAAGGTTGCCAGAATGATATAATCCCGTCAGGGAAAGCATGAAAATCAAACCTGTTCTGGCGTTTATTGTGTTGTTAGGCGGGGTGTTGTTGCTCTGGTCGCAGATACCGGTGGCAGCTTCCCCGGCCCAGCAGGTGGCATATCCATCACCAACTCCCGGTCCAGACGGGAGGATCATTTATATCGTCAAAGCCGGCGAAACCTGTACAGAAATTTCGCTGTTGTACGGTGTAACGGTGGAATACATCCGGTCCACCAACCTGCTGGACGAAAACTGCACCCTGCGGGAAGGGCAGGCCCTGATGATCGGCGTAGGTGCACCTTCAAGCGTTTCCCCGACCCCAGGCCCTGCCCCCACGGCGACACCCAACCTTCCCACAGCGACTCCCGGCGAAGGCGGGACCGCACAGATTTGCGTGCTCGTCTATGACGATATCAACGGCGATGGCCTGCGCCAGGCTAGCGAGGGCGCCATTGCCGGGGCGGCCATCAGCCTGACCAGCCCGAACGGGAATTATTCACAGACTCTGACGAGTGTGATCAACCCGGACTCCACCGCCTATCAGGGGATGTGCTTTACAAATGTGGCTCCTGGAGCATATAGTGTCAGCGCGGCAGCCCCGGATGGTTACAATCCAACGATGAATATGACTTCCAGCTTTACAGTCAAGGCTGGCGATGTGGTCGATGTCAACTTTGGCGCGCAACCCAAGGCGGCAACCGAAGCAACGACGCCCAGCAAGGGCCCTTCGCCGCTACTGGGCGTGATCGGCGCGGCACTTTTGCTGGGCGGGATCGGATTGGGGACATATACCTGGAGGATGCTCAGGAAGAAATGACCGATATTTTGGCATGATCAGGTAAACCGACATCCCAGCAAGAAGCAGTATAATGATTTAGCCATGCCAGTTATCCGCCCTAAATCTGCCTCCCCCAAGAAATCAAGCCCTTCGTCTGACCGAAATGGTCTGCCGCGCACATCAAAGCAGGCAGGCAGTTCTTCCCAACGTTCCAAACAACCAGCGCGTAGCCTGTCCCGGCAAAACAACCAGCCAGCCACTTCATTCCTGGGGAACATTTCACCCGAGCGCAAAATGGACATTCTTGGTGTGGCCATGGCCCTCGTCGGCTTGTTGACCATGCTCAGCCTCTTTTCGGCCGGGAACGGTGGGGTGACCGGCTACTGGATCAACGCTTTGAAGTCCGTTTTCGGCTGGGGTGTTTATATACTCCCGATCGGGCTGATCGTTCTGGGTGCCTGGTTGATGGCCCGCAATATGGATCGCTTACCGGTACTTTCGCTTGAACGCATTGTAGGTATCATCTTTCTCTTTATCGGCCTGCTGGTGGCTTTTCACTGGGTGAACGGCCCGGTTGCCACAGCCATCGATCGCGCGGGAAAAGGAACCGGCGGTGGTTACATTGGTGCGCTGCTCCAGCAGGGACTGGTGGGTGCCCTGGGTGATGCAGGGGCGGTTATTCTGATAGTCGCCTGGCTGGTGATTGCCCTCGCGATGACTCTCGATCTCTCGATTCAGGAAATGTTCCAATGGGCAGGCCCATTGGCTGCCAAGGTCAAAGGCTGGTTGGGCCGGTTGTTCAAGAAAAAGAACCTGGCGGTTGCTGGGAGCAGCCGGTCGAATGGAACAGGAAGCAGCGGGCCGGCCGAACCAGAAGGTTCGCCGGATAATTTGACACAGCTTAGACGCCCAGCGGTTCTACAGCAAGTCCCGGAACAGTTGCCCGGTGTGACGGTCAAGACCAATGTTCCAGCCACTCCTGTGCATATTTGGGTGCTTCCCAAGGTGAACGAAATTCTGGAGCCGCCCCAGGCTCCGATAGTAAACGAGGAGTTCGTGCAAAAGCGCGCCCGTTTGATCGAGGAGACACTGGCTTCATTTGGCGCTCCCAGCCAGGTGGTGGAAATCAGCCGCGGGCCCACGGTGACCATGTTCGGGGTCGAGCCGCTCTTTGTTGAATCACGCAGCGGGCAGACGCGCGTGCGGGTGGGTAAAATTGCTTCACTTTCCGATGACCTGGCACTGGCACTGGCCGCGCCGCGCATCCGCATCCAGGCCCCGGTACCGGGACATGGCTACGTCGGCATCGAAGTACCGAATGAGGAGATGGCGCTGGTGGCGCTGCGTGAAGTGGTGGAAAGCGAAGTCTTCATGCGCAATAAATCGCCGCTGCGTTTTGCACTCGGCAAGGATGTGGCCGGGCATCCCAAGGCAACCAACCTGGAGTCCATGCCGCACTTGCTCATCGCCGGAACGACCGGCTCAGGCAAGTCGGTGTGCGTCAATTCCATCCTGAGCTGCCTGCTTCTGAACAATACTCCTGAGGACCTGCGCCTGGTCCTTGTGGATCCCAAGCGTGTTGAACTGACCGGGTATAACGGCGTACCGCACCTGCTGGCGCCAGTGGTGGTTGAGATCGAACGGGTGATCGGCGCGCTGCAATGGATGACACGCGAGATGGATAACCGTTACCACAAATTCGCCGAGATCGGGGCGCGTAACATTGCCGATTACAACACCCGCGTGGCCTCCCAGGGTGGCAAGAAACTGCCCTACCTTTTAGTGGTGATCGACGAGCTGGCAGACCTGATGATGATCTCCCCGGACGAAACCGAGCGCACCATAACCCGCCTGGCACAGCTGGCACGCGCAACCGGCATCCATATGGTCCTGGCCACCCAGCGCCCTTCGGTGGACGTGGTGACTGGCTTAATCAAGGCCAACTTCCCGGCCCGGATAGCCTTTGCCGTGGCTTCCAATACGGACAGCCGAGTCATCCTCGATCAGCCCGGTGCGGAACGCCTGCTCGGGCGGGGTGACATGCTCTTCCAGGCCCCGGATGCTCCCGCCCCGGTGCGACTGCAAGGCGTTTTTGTCTCGGACGTGGAAATCACCCGGCTGGTGGACTACTGGCGCAGGCAAGCCGGTGCAGCCAGTCCTTATACGGTGGCTGCCGGGGGCGGGAACGTGGGAGAACTGGCCGATACACTTCCACAAGGGATACCTTTGAGGCCTCCGGATTACGGAGGCAGGCAAGTCCCCATGTTTGAGGATATCACTGCCATCCAGGGTGACCCATTGCTGAAGGATGCGATAGACACCGTCCGGCGGGAGGGACGTGCCTCCGTCTCGATGCTGCAACGCAGGATGCGCATCGGCTACACGCGCGCCGCCCGCCTGGTTGATTCAATGGAAGAAAAAGGAATTGTCGGCCCGCCTGCAGCTGGCACGGGGGTACGCGAGGTGCTGGATTACGGTCCGGCTGCACCGCCGAAGGAAAGTTAATCCACATACAACCCGGCCGAAATGAGCGCGGAAGGGTAACAATACTTGCTCGGCACGACAATGCGCGGTTGCTCATTGAGAGCAACGGCGAGCCCGGTCTTTAAGGTCAGGCGGGTGCCTTCATGGAGGATCCTGGGGGTGAGCTTGTCAGCCATGACTCGCATGATATGCGGCTAAGACTTCTTTTCGTATGTTGTGCATTATGGTATCATCCTGTCACTAAAGGTAACCCCAATGGATGACAAAATTACCATTATTGAAGGTCCACCACCGATATTTGAACCCGTTGCGGATGGCTGGGCGCTGGGTCTCGGTGAAGGCCCACGCCTGCCGTTGACGCTGCTCACCCGCCTGCGAACGTTTAATGGTCCGGCGCTGGTGGAACGTTGTTACCGCCGGTGGCGCCTCAATCAATCCATCCACCTGGAATATCGCAACGATCTTGGTCTGGAGGAACAGGCTCCCATCGTTGCGGCGCGCGCGGTCGAAACAGACGGAGGGCACGTACTTCTGCTATGGATCCAACTGGACCCGCAAAAGGTCCGGCTTGAACTTGACTCGGGAGAGGATGAAGAGCCGGGAGATAAGGACAATCCTGGATAAGAAGGGTAAAAGCCGGATGCATGGGCTTTTTATTGTGATTTCTGTCACACATTAAATATGGGTTAGTGTGGTTTTCGTCATATTGACTTTGTACGCGTAATCGGGTACCTTTAAGTTGTTAGACAACTATTGGAAATTGCCCATGCAGGAATTTGTTCTACATAAGAAAGCGAGATAAAGCGGGCCTCCTGTCCGGGGTGCCCGCTTATATTTTCGCCACATTTTCAATTCTACAAGGAGATTTATATGTCAGGAACCAATGAATTTGAAATGGCCCAGAAGCAGTTTGACCATGTGGCCGGATTGCTCAACCTGGACCCGCAAATCGCCGAGGTACTGCGCTGGCCGCTGCGTGAGTTCACATTCCGCATCCCGGTGCGCATGGACGATGGAACGCTCAAGGTCTTCACCGGCTTTCGTGTCCAGCATAACGATGCACGCGGCCCCAACAAGGGCGGTGTGCGCTTTCACCCCGCTGAAACCCTGGATACCGTGCGCGGCCTGTCAATGTGGATGACCTGGAAGTGCGCTGTAGCCGACATCCCCCTGGGCGGTGGCAAGGGTGGCGTTATCGTGGACCCGGCTACACTTTCAACCGATGAGAAGGAGCGTTTGTGCCGTGGTTGGGTCAAACAAATGTGGAGAAACATTGGTCCGCGCCAGGATGTCCCGGCTCCGGACGTATACACCACTCCACAGATGATGAGCTGGATGATGGACGAGTATTCCAAACAGGTTGGCCAGTATACACCCGGCGTCTTCACCGGTAAACCGATCGAGGGTGGCGGCTCAGAGGGTCGCACCGAAGCGACCGGCTACGGAGTCATTTATACTGTACGCGAGGCCATGAAGCACCTGGGCATGGATTCCAAAAAATGCGTGGTAGCTTTACAGGGCTTTGGCAACGTGTCCCAATACGCAGCCATCGCATTCATCGAAATGCTGGGCGGCAAAGTAGCCTGTGTCTCCTGCTGGGACCATATAGACAAGAAAGCTTACACTTACAGCCATCCGGATGGCGTGAATCCGCACTTCCTGATGACCATCGTAAATGAATACAACGAAATCAATCGTAAAGAGGCCGTCAAAGCCGGGTACATCGTCGAAGAGGGGGATGCCTGGATTACCAAGGATGTGGATGTACTGATCCCGGCTGCGCTCAGCGCGCAGATCAACGCGGAAAACGTCGGGAAGATCTCCAAGCGTGTCAAGATTGTTGCCGAGGGCGCCAATGGGCCTACAACGCCGGAAGCCGACGAGTATTTCAAACAGCACAACATCTTTAATATTCCGGACTTCCTGTGCAACGCCGGAGGTGTGACCTGCTCGTACTTCGAAAGCGTCCAGAACGACATGAACTTCTACTGGACGAAGAAGGAAGTACTTGAAAAACTTGACACCAAGATGACCCAGGCCTTCCATGCCGTGTTGGACATGTCGCTCAAACATAAAGTGTACATGCGCGATGCAGCGTACATGGTTGCCATTGACCGGGTGGTCAAGGCCATGCAACTGCGCGGCTGGGTATAAACCCCTCAAAATCCAAATAAGACAAGGACGCCAGGTGTATCCTGGCGTCCTTGTTGTTGTATAATAAGCTTATGAGATGAGAGTGAGAATGCAGCCATGAGTTCTCCAGAAGAACAGCCTTATTCGGAAGAGCCGGTCACTCCGGAAGAAAAGCCCAAGTCGGAAGAAGCGGTCATTCCGGAAGAACAGCCCAAGATCGAAGAAGCTGCCTCTCCGGAAAATATCCCTGCTGATGAAGTGACCTTCCCTGAAACACCTGCGCTGCCTGAAGATTTCATTCCAATTGGCGAGGCGTCTCGCCTGGCACGCTCCCGGCGCAGGCGGGCTCATCGCAAGTTGGTTTTACCTGGAGCATATGAGCGCGCCACCATTTTCGATAAACTGGCCCGGCGAGCTTTTCCGTCCCTCGAATTTTTCCTTTTTGCCCTGCTTTGCGGAGCCGTCCTGGGCGCCGCCTATTTGATGGACTCCCCGGCCTTGCTCCTGCTGGGGATCCTGCTGGCGCCTCTATTGACACCCTGGGTGGGCCTGACACTGGCTATCCAGACTGGATCCTGGCGCTTTTTCTTCCAGACGCTGAGCGGGTTGCTGGTTGCCAGCCTGCTGGTTTTTCTGACGGGGGCACTGGCCGGGTATGCGGGGCATCTTTGGATGCCCTTGCCGCTATTGCAAGCCACCTTCCATTCGCACCTGTGGTGGCCGGACCTCTTCCTCGTGGGGTTGGGGGGGATTCTCCTGACAATCTCGTTCGTCCGCTCCGAACAGAAACCAATCCTGCCAAGCATCATGCTTGCGTACGGACTATTCATGCCGCTCAGTGCGGGCGGAGTTGGTCTGGGGATCGGTACCACAGCCATTTGGCCGGACGGTGTATTGGTCTACCTGGTCCATTTGGTCATAGCGTTGCTGGTGGGGGTCATTACCCTGGCCTCCCTGGGATTTAAACCGGTAAAAGCCAGCGGGTACATTCTGCCCTTTATTGTTTATGTACTATCCATAGCGACGCTGGTCTATTTTACCGGGTTAACAAGGATCGTCCGGGATGAAATCCTCTCCACCCGCCGGATTTTGCCGACTCCCAATGCCATTTCCATTGTTATCCTTCCGACCAGCACTTCAACTCCACAGCCGACCCCAACCTTGACCTTCACATTGACTCCGAGCAGCACACCTCAACCTACTGCCACACCTCAGCCAACTCCAGCATATGCTGTTATTACTGCTCCCCAGGAATATGGGGGGGCAAATGTCCGTTCAGAACCGGCCGGCGGAACATCAGTTGCCACTTTAACCAACGGTATCATGGTCCAGGTGCTGCCTGAAATCCAGAATGTTAATGGTGTCAACTGGGTGCACGTCCGTTGGGGCAATGTCGAAGGTTGGGTTCTAATCGATGTACTCAGCGCGACCACTGCGACTCCTACATCGCCTCCCACACTGACACCCACGCTCACTCCTTGATTCTTATCCATCCCGATTGGAGTTCGTAGATGACCATTCATTTTGGTACGGACGGCTGGCGCGCCGTCATCTCGGATACATTCACATTCACCAATCTGCGCATGCTCAGCCAGGCCATTGCAGATGCAGTGGCATCCGAGGCGTGGGACAAATCCGGGAATGGCGGCCCGGCTCCGGACCCAAAGAAGTTTGTGGTTGGTTTCGATACGCGCTTCCTTTCCGATCGTTACGCCGGAGAAGTGGCACGCGTCCTGGCTGCCAACGGTTTTATCGTTTATCTGGCGCAGTCGGACGCGCCTACGCCTGTCATCTCGTACGCTGTAAAAAATCTCAATGCCATCGCGGGGGTGATGATCACCGCCTCGCATAATGCCCCGCGTTACAACGGGGTCAAGCTCAAAGCCGCCTACGGAGGATCGGCCCTGAACGAACAATGTCACCGGGTGGAAGTTTACCTAAATGATAATGAGGAAAGGGCGCGCGGCCCGAACTTGATGGATTTCGACGTGGCACGCGCAACGGGCCTCATCCAAAAATTCAATCCGCTGCCGGCCTATTTCGACCATATACGGAAGTTGATCAATTGCGATGTGATTTCAGAAAACCCTCAATGCTTCGTAGTAGATTCCATGTATGGTTCCGGGCGCGGTGTCATAAAATCTTTTTTGCAGGGGTCGGGCTGTGAGATAACCGAGATTCGTGGTGAGATGAACCCAGGCTTTGGCAACATCCATCCCGAACCAATTGCAAAATACCTGGGTGCGCTGGCCGGCGCAATCGGAGCGGGGATGGGTAATTTTGGCGTAACCACAGATGGGGACGCTGACCGCATCGGTGCCATGGATGAGCATAGCAACTTTGTCGATCCGCATAAAATAATGGCTCTCGCCCTGCGCTATCTGGTGGAGAAACGTGGCTGGGACGGCGCGGTAGTGCGGACGGTTTCCACCACGCGCATGATCGATCGTTTATGCCAGCGCTACGGTCTGAAACTCTACGAGACGCCAGTGGGCTTCAACCACATAGCCGATTACATGATGACCCAGGATGTACTCATTGGCGGTGAGGAATCGGGCGGTATTTCTTTTAAGGGACATATTCCCGAAGGGGACGGCCCGATAATGGGATTATTATTGGTTGAAATTATCGCAGCTGCGCATAAATCCCTGCATGAGCTGGTGGAAGAGTTACTGGCAGAGGTTGGTCCGGCCTTCTATGAACGTATAGACCTACGGCTGCACCACCCGGTTGCCAAATCAGATATGACTGATTTCCTGATCAAAAAAGCCCCGGCGGAGATTGGGGAACAGAAGGTAGCCGGAGTCAGCAATGTCGATGGCGTCAAGTACATAATGGCCGACGATTCCTGGCTGCTAATCCGGCCCTCCGGTACCGAACCGGTGCTGCGGGTCTATGCAGAAGGTCGCAGCCATGAAATGGTCAAATCTTTGCTCGGATACGGGGAAACGGTAGCCGCCAGCGTAACGTAATTCCAATTTCACCTTTTTTAAATAGCGTGAACCCACGCAAGCGGGTTCACGCGAATACAACCAATAGGGATACAGCATATATCCCTATTTTATTAAATCGGTTATTTTGAGTGGGCGTTACGCAAGCGGCGTGCCAGGAAAATGACCGCTATCAGCGCCAGGGTCAGGATAATCAAACCGGGGAAACCCACCTGGTCAAAGAAGCCGGTTTGAGGCATTGGGCCCGCAAGCGGCGTTCCATTTGCTATTGCGGTAGAGGTCAATTGCTGTGCCAGTTGTGTCTGCATGGCCGCCAGGGTTGCCGGATCAGTTGTCGGGGCCAGAGTCGCCGTGGCTGTACTTTCGGCAATCACTGCAGTTGGGCTGTTGAGTGATTGAATGGCAGAGACAGGGGTATTCGTCGGTAAGGGGGTGGGCTGTGAGGTTGGCGTCCACAGGGCGGCTTGAGCGGTGGAGGTCATCTGTGCAACGACTTGAGCATTGCCTGCCTCGATGGCCGCCTGGGTGGCTTTCTGTTGAGCGGTGCGATTCGGCAGGTACCAGAGTGCATAAATGGCACCACACACCAGCGTAACGAAGATCAGGGCTGCGAATATTCCACCCACGATCAAGAAAGTTCGATTGTTCGACTCCTCCGGTGGCGGAGCCTCGGGGGTTTCCAAGTTGGGGTTATCACCTTCATCTAACATCGCTGCTTCCTCCTCATCATGAATTATCTTACTCTAGGACTTCCAAATTGGCAAGCGGAATAAGAACTTGCTCTCCAGATTCCAGTTTCACATCGGCTGCAGGCACCTTTAACCCGCTGGGCATGGTTACCAATCCAGTCCGCAAGTTTATCAAGGTACCGGCTGCACCGGCGTGAGGATCGCGCGTCAGGCGGACTGTCTGGTTGGGAGCAAACGTCTCCACTTCACGCGGTGCGGGTGGTGCCTCTGTAACTGGCAGTGGGATAAAGATTTCAGGCCGCCTGCCAGTCTGCCGGTCATACGGTTCGGCATTGAGGGTTGTTTCGCGCTTTGCATTGGTCGTCAGTAATTTATAGGCGGTACCATTCAGCGGTCGCTGGCCAAAGCCATCCACTACGATGATAGGATATGGCACCTGCAATGCCAGGGGAATGAGTGCAGGAGAAATGCTGCCAAGGATGAGACCGCGCACGGGAAGTTCGCCGGCGGTCTGCAGGGCAGCCTGGTCACTGCAACTGCTTGCCAACAATACCGAACCGCGCTGGCTGACATCCAACTGTCGGGCAGTCAATGTCTCTTCCGGAGAGGATGTCACGGGTAACAATAAACCAATATTTATTTGTCCATTCCCCCAGACGCCCTGGATGTATGCTCCATTGAAATTAATTTCCACGCCACGTTCGGAAATCTGGCGGGTGACCATACCAGGGATACCTGCACGCAATTCAAACGTAGTTTCGCCAATTTCCATCAAGACCTGCCCGGCTGCGGTTAATACCACCCGTCCACTGCCCGGGGCATGGACGATTTGCAGACCAAACCCCATCCGCCGGGCAATGATCTCGCCCTGCGTGATCATATCTCCCGCCTTGACCTGGATCAGGTTCTGAGCCACATCCGGCTTGAGTCCGAACACACGTGCCACATCAATCAGCAGATGGTCTGCTCCAAAATGGGCTTCGGCCACAACGTCCAGCGGGTTGACTTTCTGATCCATGCGGACGGTAATGCGTCCTGGCACCGGTAACAGTCGTTCGCGCCGGATGGTGGTCAGTGGAAGGATATGTGCAACAGGAGCCAGCATCGATTGTCTAGCCTCCCAACATCCACAGCCATTTTTTGACGAGCTCACGCCGTCGCGCGGCATCTGATGGTAAATGCAATGGACGACCGCGCGCATCGATCACCAAACCCAGGGCCGTGCCAGTAACGGGGAACCCACCTTCATTGGTTTGATCAGGGCCAAAACCTATATCGGTATGATGAAATGCCTGGAGGTATAAACGGCCGGATTGTCCAACCGGAAGGGGAAATACTTCCAACGCACCCTGCCTGATATCCAGGCGGCTCTCATTTCCATTCTGGTATACCAGACGGCCACTCAGGATGGGGGTCCCTAGCCTGGCGTTGCTATATGGGGCGACCACTGTAGCCAATCCGAGGAAAGCGCCCGATTCCAATATCTGGATAGGAAGAATGGAATTACGGCTGGCAGCCGCGCCCAAAGCAGGCAGCAGATTGTTCTGGTCTAAGATCATCGTGGTAATACCCACAGGTTGGATGCCATCCAACAGGATGAGCAGACTCTGTCCGAGGGTTGGTGCACACGTGATGGCGCTCCCGCAGGCGAGGATGGGCTCAAAATAAGGGGCCAGTGCAGGAGAGGCACGCCGGGCCCGTTGGGGAAAATCTTTGGCGAGGTTATTCATGGCCATATACAAACTCTGGCGTGCCAAGGCTTGTTCGATAGCCAGGTCTTCGGGAGTGGCAGGCAGGCTGCCAGGATAAATGGATTTCTGGTAGAGATAGTCGTGTACCATCCCGGCGGGGATATCGAGATGGATCCATTTCAGGATTTCATTCAAGCTGGTAAAGTGGAGAAGGTTGGCAAGGCCTTCACCGAGACCCAGTTGTGGGTAGACACCCAAGGTCAGTTCCCCGCCGAATGCCGCAGCCACGGTTGCGGCGGATGCTCCCAGGTCCACGCCAAGGATGCCTTTACTCGAATCGTACACCTGGCTGAGGAAGCGGATAATCCGCCCCTCGGCATAAGCCGTCGGCAACAATGTATTTTCAGACCAGGCATTGAGTTCATCCACGCCGCCCATCTGGCTGCGGCGGATCTGGGTATAAAGCCTGGCCAGGGCGTTTTGCGCTGGCTGGAGGTCTTCGGTCTCAAGATCAGGGCGTATATTAGGGCTGATACTCAAGGAGGATGTCAGCGACTGGAGGCTGGTCTTGATTTCCCCGGCCAAATTCTTATTCCCTGCGAAGAGCAGGGCGGGGTGATTTTCGGCCGGAAGAATGTAACATGCCAATCCGATAATTTCGATCAAGTGCTGGACGGAATGAGTAGCCCCGTTATCAGTCCCACCGGCAACCAGAATCAGGTCCGGACGGAGGCGCAGAAAAGTGTCAATTTGCTGTTCGGGTTTGCGCTTGTCATTCAATCCGATGGTATCCACCACGCGAGCATAGATCGTCCGCGCCAACCGCTGGGTGCTTTCCACCGAAACGTCGTCCAGCAGACCGACCACAACTGTTATAATGGCCGATCCGGCAGAAAATGTGGCAGAGAAGGTATCCACGCCCTGGCCCTGGTAAGTTGGCATGATCAGATGCTGGTCTTCATCCAGGAACTTGCGACCGGTGACAATTTGAAGGTTTTCGATTGCACGGCGCACACCTTCGCTTAGGTCTTTAATCGGCGCAGCAGCTGTGCTGGGGGCATTGCCAGAGGCAATAAACCGGTAGGACTCTTCCACCACATCAAATAAAGCCGCACGTGTACTCACGGTACCGGCGTCAACCGTCAGGAGGGATTTACCAGCAATCACGGATTCAGGCATAAGCGTTTAGAGGAATGCAGCCAAAAAAGACCAAATGAAATTCAGACGCTCAATAAACGCCGTCATGGCAGCGGTAATAACACCCGCGAACAAGACACCCAGGGTTATTGCGATGAACACTTGGCCTATCCAACCCAGCACAGTTATCAGCTTATTAGGTTGCGGTCCGCCGGGAGTGGATCTGACTCCAAAATGGAAATAGACCAGTGTTGTAATCGTGCCAACCAGCATTATCGTTCCAAAGATCAAACGCTCCGGCCAATATTGTCCTGTGTTCGAAAGGTCGAAAACATTGATGGAAGCCTGGGTCTGCGGGAGGATTGTCCCCACTACCGCTCCTCCCACGGCCACGGCTGCGCCTACCCCCACCAGGAAGGCGACGGAGGGATTCCCGAGCCAGGCTGTGCGCGGTGAGAGTTTCATAAGAAGCAAGAAGCCCAGGATAAGCGCAACCAGGGGCAACAGCCGCCCGGGAAAGCTGCCCGTGAGCAAAGGGAGCACGAGCCTCGGAAAGAGTAACTGCCACCAAGCGACCGCCGCGACGTACCCGCTGGAAACACCGACAAAGATATAGACAGCAATTCGAAAAGCCGGATTATCCCCCACAAGATAACTTAGTATCATCAGTGTGAACAGGAAACTGAGAACCCCGGTAACCAGATCATGGGAGAGGGTCACTGGCATGGTCAGACCTTTTTTCTGGGAGCTTTGTGGCGGTTTCGCCAATCAATCATAACGCCCAAAACCGCACCAGCGACGATCAGGATCTCGACAACCAGCATACCGAGGCTGAACGAATCCCAATATTGATTGGCGAGGCCGGGACGGCCATAGGTTTGTTCATAAATCTTTGCGTCTGAAAGGCCGGAGACCAGTCCTTTAAGCTGGCCTGAATTGAAATATGGGCGGATCATTGGCTCCGCCTGAGCGCTGATTATCATTACCATCGGCGTATTGCCGAGACGCGGGCCAGCCTGTTCAATCCAATTGCGGCCGGTATCGGCGTTATCGGTCAGTATGATGAAGGCCGCAAAATCGCTTAATTTCTGGATCCCCTGCAAGGGACCTATTCCCCAGGCCGGCTGGCCATCGACGGTTAGCAGCACGGCATCTGTCGGGGAATCTGCGAAATATAACATACCCGCCGAACCGCCAGCCAGATAGCCCAGGTTGGCGTATTGCACACCGCTCTGATATTGATGGACATTCACCAATGAAGTTGTTAGAAAGAAATGTTCAGCCAGGACTGGACCGGTCGGTGATGTGGAGATCAGTGCCAGGGGGACTCCCTTGGCGAGCAACTGGTCCATTAAGGGGGCAGCCACAGCTTCCAGTTCCCCAGAAAGTGCCGGATCATAGTCAAATGCAACCAAGACAGGCACGTTTCCTGTAAGCCCAGCGATTATTTTTGAAGAGGCCCCCATATCTGAAGATTCAAGTAATGTTGGAGGAGCAATTTGTGAGCCTTTTGCCTGTGCGCCAGTCACGAGCGGTAATCCGACTGCCAGGAAAAGGAGTACTGTGATCAACCAGCGCAACAACTGGTTTGAGATCAGGTGTTTCGATTCGGCTGTGTGGGGATGGGTTTCTCCAGCCACCAAACGATCGAGGGAGGCGGCATAGCGATGTTGCCCATCGGACACCTGAAGTTTCGTGGAATAAGCCGGGGGTTTGCGTAAAGGCCCCAGCCCCGGCTCGGCTGGCAGCACCCCGCGCAAACCTGCCAACGGACCGCTTTGCTCGGCGACCCGGCTCTCTTCCAGCGGGGCCGATTTCGTTTCCACCACGGATTCCACCGGGCGCATGGCCTGCACCCAGGAAGGTAATTCGGCTGCTTCAAGGTTGCCAGAATCCGCCTGATCTTCGTTGTTCGCAGCAGCTTTTTCGACAGCCTGCTCTGGATTCAATTTAGAAAGCCATTCGGGCGCTTCCATTGAATAGGCGGTTTCACCTTGCTCGCCAGGAGGATTTTCCTGATTATCCACGATCAACGCCGGTGTACTGCTTGAGATGGGCGGGGTAGATTTAATCCCGGTCAACCATTCAGGAAGAGATCCGGTCCCTTCCTGGGGTGCAGGAGTTCCGGAGACGACCTCAAAATCGTTCTTATGGTTCTCAACTTCCTGCGTTGCATTAACATTTGACTGCAATTGTGACAACCAGTCGGGTGTTTCTTCAGGCAGATTGCTAGCATCCCGAGGCTGGCCAGTGAAGACTGCGCCAGGAGTCTCGGAACCGGTCCCGGATTTTACTTCCAGATTCGACAACCATTCCGGAGCATTTTCCTCGGGTGCCGGGCTGGGTGAAGCAGGTGTTGACTTAAAACCTGACAACCAGTCGGGCAGTGATTCAGCCGCCGGAGCAGGTTTGTCTGGTTCCGGGGTAATAGATTTCTGATCAAGTTGATCCAACCAATCCGGCGTGCTTTCTTTTGGTGCAGGCTCCCCAATCTCACCCGGAGTGGGACTGGTTTCTGCGGTTATGCCAGGCAGACCAGATAGCCAATCGGGCAATTTTTCTCCGCCTGACGAGGCGACAGGTGGTTCCTGTGCACCGGATTGTTGAGATTGCAATGACTGTAGCCAGTCCGGTGCTTCTTCCCCTGAGGCGGGTTCGAAGGATGTTTCGAAGGGAGGCTGTTCCTGAGCGGAAGGTATTGTTGCAGCGGGGGGTGCAGTGGGTGTCTCCTGCGGTTCGCTGCTTACCAGGCTTTCCATCCCACCTGCGGCATCCGTTTCGAGGAGCGTTTCCTCTTTTGCGGTTGGAGCCGGGGTGGCTTCGATATTTTTTTCACTGCGCAGACCGGCCAGCCAATCGGGGATTTCTTCATCTTCCGCAGCCGCCTGGTCGAGACCCGCCAGCCAGTCGGGGACACTGCCGGAAGAGTTCGGGGCCAGATGTTGCTTGGGAATCGGCTGGCTGGCTCTCATCCGAAGAAGGTTCCGCCAGAGGCTCACCTTCAACAGGGCGTTTTCCCTCACGCAGGGAACGCAGCCAGGAGGGCAGTGCCTGTTCCAATTCGGCGGTGTTTTTAACGGTGGGGATTTCGCCGGGGTGGATGGGGGCTTCCCCGGTGGGTCCACCTTTTTCAAGGTCGGAAGTTTCTTTCCTGGTGGGTTCTTCACCAGGCTTGATGGGCTGGTGATCAACGGATGAGGAAGCAAGGTCCGGCTTTATGTGGGTTCCGCAGAACTGGCATTCTTCCATTTCCTCGGGATTTGGTCTTCCACAGACCGGGCAAATCACATCAGCCATTCTTACCCCCATAAGGACGATCTGAGCCGAAGAGAATGCGCAGGCCGGTGGTCAGGGTGCCAAGAGCCACACCGAGCAGGATACCACGCGCCCCGGCAGCGGCTGGTACCTGTGCTATGAATGGGCGAATAATATCACTCAGGAGGGGTACATCCCCCAGGAAGGGCCAGGGAGCGGTGCCAACCAGGATGAGAAAAGCAGTTATCAGAAAAATGACCGAGAGAAGGTTTAAGCGTCGGCGCAGCAGGCGAATGCTGGCATAGGTCAACGTGACGACCAGCAAGGCCATCAGGCTGGTCTCGATAGGCAACTGGATGGATAAGAAAGCATCGTTATATAGGGATTTGGCTGCCGGGATGTAAGGAGCCGCCAGGCCAAGCAGGAAGGTAACCACCAAAGAAATGACCAGGATGGTGCTGTAGACAGCCCCTTTTTGCTTGTGGCGGATTTTATTGGTGTGGACTAACAGCAAATTGGAAATCCCTACCAGTAACGCAAACCCTGCCAGGATGACAGCCACATTCAGGATGAATAATTGCAGTTCACCCAGGAGAGAAAGCGAACCGCCCGTCTTGACTTTAAAGAGGTAGCCTGCCAGGACAAGCAAACCAAAGGCGATGGCTATTACTGTGGAGAGAATTCCCCTAATTTTCACAGGATACCTATTGATTTGAGCAATTGGAACAATGACCCCACCAGGAGGGCAGCAATGATCAGCCAGCGCAGAATATCCTGTACCGTCAGGCTGGCCGTATGGACTGGCCCGGCATCCATGTACGCACCTGCCGCAAAGAGTTCCTCGCCGATAAGCGGTTCCTGGGCATTGGCGTATAAAACAGCCTGTGCCGCAAGGTTATCGCTGGCAGCCAGGGTAAAGGTATTTGCCCGTTCAGCCGCATCAACCATCAGAGCAGCCTCGACCCCGAAATTGCCGATCAGCACATTGGCAGAGATGTTTTCATCGCGGATGGCCGGTATGGCTCCGGCGGCATAGGAGAAAGGTGTGAGGCCGGTCAATCGTCCAGCGTTGGGATCATAAACACCCTGCGCTGAAGCCTGGGAAGCCGTTTGCAATGTGTCCTTTGAAAGGATGGCCAAGGCGGCATCCCCGGAGGTGGCTATGGGCGGCTGGTCCCCGGCGGAGGTCAATTCGGCCAGACGCCGCAATAGTGTGAGACCTGCCAGGCCAGAGGCAGACTGGGGTGTGGTCAGCGCGCCGCGCCCGAGGGAGACATGCAGCCGGGTCCCATCCTCCACCACGCGGCCAATGGCCTTGCGCAGGTGTGTGAAAGCAGCTATTTCCCGAAAAGCAGGCGAAGACTTGCGCCGCATTATGGCCAATCCCCCCATGAGAACAGCAGTGAGAAGGATGATTCCAAAACCAACCAAGCCCAGCATTGTATCGGTCACAGGGATATTTCCTCCCGTAGAAAGGCCGTAAAAGCCAGGGCTTCGTCACGATCCTCGAGCATACCGGCCAGCGCATCCCGCTGCATATCTGTCAATGCCGGACGCAGGAGCGGACCGCTAATGTAAAGCACCTGCGCTCCGAGTACCGTCAGTGGGCCGGCAGCCTCCAGGACCCAAGCGACCAGGTTCTCCAGCCCATGACGGCGGAGAAATTCAGCCCAACCTGGCCAGGCGGAACGCGCTTCGGGATCAGAATCCATCAGCATGGTACCAGTACCAGCATAACACAGCTCGTAATTTGACAGAACAGATGAGCGTTAATAAGATTGTACTGCGTTTTGGCAAAAACTGTAAACCATATTTATGCCCCAAAGTTTTGGTGTATGATTAAGGTAATGATATCCTTCGAAAGTGTTCTGGACCAGATGACTGCCGCGGGCGAATTGACCGAAACCCTGCCGGACGGCGCCGTCCGCTGCACTGCCTGCGGACACCGCTGCCTGATCCGGGAGGGAAAGCGCGGCATCTGCAAGGTGCGTTTCAACCAGGGGGGAGAATTGCGCGTTCCATGGGGCTATGTGTCCGCGCTCAACGCTGACCCGGTTGAGAAGAAACCTTTTTATCATCTCCTGCCGGGTTCCACTGCCCTGACATTCGGTATGCTTGGCTGTGATTTCCATTGTGGTTACTGCCAGAACTGGCTGACTTCCCAGGTCCTGCTCGACCCGGTTTCGGAGGAATTTGCCGATTACATAAGACGCATTTCTCCGGAGCAAATCGTGGAGACGGCCCGGCGAGTGGGCGCAAAAGTAATTGCCTCTTCTTATAATGAGCCCCTCATCACCAGTGAATGGGCCGTGGCAGTCTTCAGACAAGCTGTGCAGGCAGGGATGAAATGTATCTACGTCTCGAATGGCAATGCCACGCCCGAGGTGCTGGAATATCTGCGACCTTATCTTTCCGGAATGAAAATTGACCTGAAGTCCATGCAGGATAAAAGATACCGGCAGTTGGGTGGGGTGCTAAAAAACGTAATGGATACGATCAAACGGGTCAAGGAGCTTGGAATCTGGCTAGAGGTGGTAACTCTGATCGTCCCGGGCTTCAACGACAGCAATGCCGAGTTGTGGGAGGCGGCACGCTTTCTGTCGAGCATTTCGTCAGACATCCCCTGGCATGTGACGGCCTTCCACTCGGACTATAAAATGAGTGACACCGAAGACACCCCGGCACACACGCTGTTACGCGGGGCTGAAATTGGACGCGAGGCGGGATTACATTACGTTTACGCCGGGAACCTGCCAGGGCGGGTGGACGAGTATGAGACAACCTTCTGCCCAAAATGCAACACTGCACTGGTAAAGAGGACGGGCTATCACGTATACGGGTTCAGTGTCACACCTCGGGGAACCTGTCCGAAGTGTGATACGGTGATCGCCGGGGTCTGGCCTGCAAACCCAGCGTCAAAATCCGCGAAATCCACCCATGCGCAATTTGTAGTTCCGCCTTGATGTGAGGCGGATGGGCAACGGGGAGTATTGCAGGATGTTCAGACATTAATCCGCCAGCATCTTGTAACGCGACGTCAAATATTGTACAATTTTAATGAGAAGCGTGCCCCTCTCACTGATTGTTCTTTCAAGGGAGAAACGTTATGGATATAATCAAAGTGTCCGCAACCTCCCGTACATCCGCAGTAGCCGGGGCAATCGCGGGCGTGGTCCGCGAACACAAACGGGCGGAAGTACAGGCAATTGGAGCGGGGGCGGTCAATCAGGCCGTCAAGGCACTCGTTCTGGCAACGGGCTACCTCAAGGGTGACGATATTTTCGTGGTGTGTGTTCCGGAGTTCGTGGATGTTGAGATCGAGGATAAAGTCCGTACGGCCATCAAGCTGGTTGTCGAGCCCCGCTAGCCTTCGAATTACGTAAAGTCATTCCCCGCAGGAGGGATTATATTGTGGCGTTTGCCCAATGTGTTATCATTGCCGGGAGGTTATTAATCCGGTCATGTTGCGCGACAAGAATTTTTCTTTGCGTGGATTGGTCACGGTACTCCTGGCGACCGGCCTCCTGGGTGTGGCAGTGTGGAGCAGCGTTCACGCCGCACCAGTGAAAGACCCGGTACCGCAAGATGCGGCATCGGATACACCGACAGACACATTAATACCCACGCAAACCGACACTCCGACGGATACCCTAGCGCCAACCGATACACCGACAGCCTCGATGACGCCGGATTTCACAGGCACGCCCTCTGATACGTCCATCCCCACGCAGTCTTCCACCCCTACCAATACGGCAACCCAGCCATCGCGAACACCCAGCGCGCCGGATCACATTGTGATCAGCCAATTCCGCACCATCGGGCCATCGGGGGCGAATGACCAATTCGTCGAACTATTTAACCCAACCGGTGCGGCAGTTAATATCGGGGGGTGGATGATCAATATGTCGAGCGGATGTGGGGCGGCCATTCAGACTCTGGTAAACATTCCGTCAGGTATCATTCTCCAACCCGGCCAGCACTATCTGGTGGCCTACACTGATAATTCCCTTCCCACCGCCGAAGCACCAGATAATACGTTCACAACAAGAATCGATGATTACGGCGGCCTTGCCCTGGTTAATTCCAGCTCCAGCGTAGATGTAGTTGGGATGTGTGCCGGAACAACTTATCACGAAGGAATTTATCTGCAATCCATGGTGATAACACCGCTTCCGGGAACGCCGACACCAACCCCGGGGGCGTCCGACCAGAGTTACGAGCGCAAGCCTCTCGGCAATCCTGGCTGTTACGATACCGACGACAATGCCAATGATTTTACCCTTATATCCCCGGCTGATCCGCAAAACCAAAGCAGCGATGCCGTGATGTGCGCCGGGGTGGTATTGTCCACTCTCACACGCACACCTACAATCACCCCAACACTAACACGAACGCCCACGCGTGTTCCCACTGCACTACCGGGCGTAGTGGTAATAAATGAATTCCTGCCACACCCTCACTCCGATTGGAACGGAGACGGTACGGCCAATGATGGTGACGAATACATCGAGATAATCAACGTGGGTTCCAATGCCCTGGATGTAAAGGGCTGGAAGCTGGATACCGGCCTTGGGAGCATCAAGACATTCACCCTGCCAGAGATGATCCTGCAATCGCGCCAGATCGCAGCCTTCTATGGCTCACAGACCGGCCTCTCCCTGAGCGATGGCGGCGGCACGGTCCGCCTGCTGAGAACAGATGGGCGTATTGCAGATGCGTATACCTACCCTGCGGTTGAGACCGCCGATCTGGCCTGGTGCCGTCTCCCGGATGGGAACGGGGTATGGGGATTTTCCTGTCATCCCAGTCCGGGCCGGCCCAATATTTCCATCAACACCACGACGCCCGGCTTTGTTCCGGGGGATGCAGCCATCTGCCGGCTGGCAAATAGCGTTCCGCAAGCGATGATCTTGGCGGAATGTGGCAGTTATGGCTCGGGGATTGCGAATAGTCTGGGGGAAAAACCGTTCTGGCTGGAAAGCCGCTGGAAGTGGGAAGTATTCGTGGAATAAAAAAATCCCGGCTAACCGGGAAATTTCTTTTATTATTTTATCTTTAATCGCAGGCTGCCCGTGCCACTTCTTCCGGGTCAAAGACCACCTCTTCCTTGCCAGTCAGTTTTTCCTCCACTTTGCTCACGATTAATTCAAGATGACCCGGGTGGGCCACATAATCGACATCGTCAGCCGGGACGGTCAGAACAGGGCAGAGGGTAAAATCTGAAATCCAGGATTTGTACAGGTTGTTCAAACTGGCAAGATAGTCCGCCGGGATGGTGCGTTCGTAATCACGCCCACGCCTGCCGATGCGCTGGATCAGGGTTGACACCGAGGCGTGCAGGTAAATGACCAGATCAGGTGGGGGCAGGAACTCAATCAGGGTCAGATAGAGCTCCCGATACGTCTGGTAGTCCCGGGGGCGAATATGTCCCTGCAGGAACAGGTTGTGGGCAAAGATTTCAGAATCTTCATAAACCGAACGGTCCTGGATGACAGAGGAAGGATATAGCGCCAATTGATGATGGGCACGCAGACGGTGGGTCAGGAAGAAGATCTGGGAATGGAAAGCCCAGGTCTGCATGTCCTTATAGAAATCGGCCAGGTAAGGATTTTCCGCCACCGGCTCAAAAAACGGAGTCCACTCCATTTTTGCGCACAGCATTTCAACCAGGGTGGATTTACCTACGCCAATGTTCCCTGCAATGGCAATGAATTTTTTCATATTTTCTCTCGTGAAAGTACCCCATCGGATAGTCTGAAAGATTATGGCTTTGCGGCCAGTTCTTCGTCAACCACTGTTTTAAAATCTGATAAAGGGAGTGCGCCAATTAGAATTCTGCCATTGATCACAAAAGATGGTGTGCTGTTCAAGCCAACACTGGCAGCGTCATTGGCATTGGCCTGAATCTTACTCAGGTAACGATTGCTATCGAGGCAGGCAGTAAAGGATTTTATATCCAATCCCAAATCAGTGGCATAGTGCTCGTATGCCGTGCGGTTCAAGCCATATTGTTGATCAAAAAGGGCATCGTGGTATTTCCAATAAGCCCCCTGTTCACCCGCACAGTCCGCGGCTTCCGCGGCCGGTATGGCCTCGGGATGCATCGGCAAGGGCAAGTCCCGGTAGACGAAACGGAGCTTGTTTGGATAACTCGCCATCAGTTGCTGGTAGACTTGCTGGTACCAGACCTGGCAATAAGGGCATTGGTAATCGCTGAACTCGACAATGGTAACCGGAGCGTTACTAGGCCCGATGGATGGGTATCCATCTGTCGAAACAGTCACACGCTTGGGTGGATTTGCGCCGGCTGCAGTCGAAGGTTGGGTATTGCCCCACAATAAATACCCGCCTCCCAACCCAAGGAAGAATGCGAGCGGGATAAGCATATATACGAAGGGGGAAACCCGCGTGCGCCTGGAGTGCGAAGGGGGGGTTAGCATGGCGGGATTATACTGCTTCTTCCCAGAATTCGGAAACCCGGTTGTACGTTCTGCGCAGTACCCGTACTGCTTCTTCCCAGAATTCGGAAACCCGGTTGTACGTTCTGCGCAGTACCCGTACTGCTTCTTCCCAGAATTCGGAAACCTGGTTGTACGTTCTGCGCAGTACCCGTACTGCTTCTTCCCAGAATTCGGAAACCCGGTTGTACGTTCTGCGCAGTACCCGTACTGCTTCTTCCCAGAATTCGGAAACCCGGTTGCGCGTTCTGCGCAGCACCCGTACTGCTTCTTCCCAGAATACGGAAACCCGGTTGCGCGTTCTGTGCAGCACCCGTACTGCTTCTTCCCAGAATACGGAAACCCGGTTGCGCGTTCTGCGCAGCACCCGTACTGCTTCTTCCCAGAATACGGAAACCTGGTTGCGTGTGATGCACAATACCTGGCTTTGTACTTATTACTATCAGAAACATAATTGGTTAAAAAAATACCCTGAGAAGCGATCCTTCCCAGGGTATTTGATCAAAAACTCGTTCCTGGATATTAGGGTGCGCGTTCGAATGTTGTTTCGCCAGAGTTTCCTTGATCATCCGTCCAGGTCGTATCCAGGCTGTCACCATTGACAGATACTGTCTGGGAAGTGATGCAGTTTCCGTCGGGGACGCAGTAAGTCCAGGTCAACACGCCATCCGACCAGGACGATTTGGTAACCTCATTCCCGCCTCTACTTGGGTTAATTACTGATTTAACCACGTACTGACCATTTTCCCACGCTATCGTAGTAACGGTGGGTGTAGTGGTGGTGGCAGTAATAGTGTCCGGGTCGTTCCAACTACCGGCCAACCCGGGCATCGCCTCCTGGCTGGATGCCGGAGGGTTGGTTGCCACTGGGGGGTTGGTTGCTTCCGGCGGGTTGGTTGCTGCCGGTGGGTTGGTTGGTGGCTCGGGTGTTGAGGTTGGGGTGGCGGTGAGGGATCCGCACGAGCAGGCGATGATTACCATCCCCAGGATGACTCCAATCAAGACGAGCCAGAATTTCCTACGAATATCCATATGCTTTCTCCTCTTTGGATAAATTTGTGGGAATAAGTAATAAAAGTATAGCATAAAAGCCAGGAATGCAATCGAACCATTTGGTTTTTATGCATCCGGACGGCTCTCATTTACTCGATGTCACGTCTCCAACCTGCCGGAAAACATAACTCGTAATGCGGGAAAGATGATATTCTTCATCCCTGATAAGAAAGCTTCTTATAGTAGAATATAAAGTTGGCAAAGCCAACCATTGAAAGGTATTTGTATGCCTGATATTTTTTCGCAAACACTGTCACCGCTGCCTGCACCAGCACCACTCAAAAAAGGGCCGCGTGGTGAAGTCATCCTGTATGCCACCTGGTGCAAAGGTTGCCGCATCTGCGTGGAATTCTGTCCTACCAAAGTGCTGGCGATGGATGCGGGGGAAGACCATCCGCGGGTGGTGCTTCCGGATAAATGTACCGCCTGTCATTTTTGTGATACCCATTGTCCTGACCTGGCGATCGTGATCAGGAAGCTGGAGTAGGCCCGCCTGGAGTAAAAGATACTTCGCGAAGCGTCCTGCAGATATGTTCTTATTGAGGACAGGAGGCAACGTTGACCATCAAATTGATGCAAGGGAACGAAGCCATCGGCTGGGGGGCGCTTGCGGCGGGTTGCCGATTTTATGCGGGCTATCCGATTACCCCCTCCACGGAAATCGCTGAAATCCTTGCACGTGAACTGCCCAAGGTGGGTGGTAAATTCATTCAAATGGAAGATGAAATTGCCAGCATGGCAGCCATCATCGGCGCCTCGGTAGGCGGATTGAAATCGATGACCGCCACCAGTGGACCGGGCTTTTCGCTGATGCAGGAAAACATCGGGTATGCTGCCATGGCGGAGATCCCGTGCGTGGTGGTGGATGTGCAACGGCTTGGACCCTCCACCGGCCAGCCCACAGCGGCCTCCCAGGGTGATGTGATGCAAGCCCGCTGGGGTACCCATGGCGACCATCCCATCATTGCGTTATGCCCCATCTCCGTCCGCCAGGCCTTCGACCTGACCGTCAAAGCTTTTGAGCTGTCCGAGAAATACCGCACGCCGGTCATCCTGCTGACGGATGAGATCGTCGGCCATATGCGTGAGCCGGTGGATTTGCCTGACTTTTCGACCATATCCATCCCCGAATACCGCCTGACGAAGAAAGACAGGGAGTATATCCCCTACCGCAACGCCCCCGGGGATGTGCCGCCGCTGGCCAATTTTGGTGTAGGGTACCGCTACCATATCACCGGTCTCTTCCACGATGAACTGGGTTTTTCCACCCAGCGTATGGACGAGATCGACCCTGGCTGGAACGGGTCAATACGAAACTGGAGAAACATCTGGACGATATCGTCATGGTCGATGAAGATTACATGCCCGGAGCAAAGACAGCCATCCTGTCTTATGGCGCCTCCGCCCGGACTGCCCGGCATGCCGCCAAACTGGCGCGTGGCAGGCGGGCATAAAGTGGATCTGATGACCCTGTTCACCATCTGGCCATTCCCGGAAGCAAAGGTGGAAGCACTGGGTGAGCGCGTGGACCGCATCATAGTCCCAGAGATGAATCTAGGCCAACTGGCTTATGAAGTGGAACGCATGGTCGGACGAAAGAAGGTCAGGCGCGTCACGCGTGCCAACGGTGAGATGATCACGCCACAGATGATCCTGGATGCACTGGAAGGTTAAGTCATGAATAATACCATTTTGGAAGCCCATGATTTGGAAGAAAACGAAGGCCAGCTGCCTCCGGAGAACTGGTTCGAGCGCAATGAGACGCTCCAGAAGTTACGCAAGAACAAGAAATTCCCAACCATCTGGTGTTCCGGATGCGGGATCGGTATTGTCATGGGCGCCCTCATCCGCGCCATTGATCACCTTGGCCTGAAAAAAGATGAAGTGGCCCTGGTGGCCGGCATCGGCTGCACGGCCCGCATGCCCATCTACATGGATTTCAACACCCTGCACACCACGCACGGGCGCGCCCTGGCATTCGCCACCGGGCTGAAAATTGCCCGTCCCGACTATGAAAGTCATCGCCATCATGGGCGATGGGGACGCAGTAGCCATCGGTGGCAACCATTTTATCCATGCCGCCCGGCGAAATATGGGGATTACCGCCATCGTGGTCAACAATGCCATTTACGGGATGACCGGTGGACAGTACAGCCCGACTACGCCCATCCATGGCCGGGCCACGACCGCCCCCTATGGTAATATCGAGCCGCCCTTCCCGATCTGCGAACTGGCCATGGCAGCGGGGGCGACCTATGTGGCACGCAGTACTGTCTTTCACGCTCTTGAACTGGACAAGTTTATTTCCGAGGCCATTGCCAAGGATGGTTTCAGCGTGGTCGAGGCAGTCAGCTATTGCCACACCACCTATGGCCGCCTGAACAAACTGGGCACAGCCACGGATATGATGCGTGCCCTGAAAGATAACAGCCTCTCACAGAGTGCGTATGGGAGACTTTCCCCGGAAGAGCAGGCAAGGAATACAAAGATCGTGCGCGGTAACTTCATCAACATCAATCGGCCGCAATATACGGAGTCTTATTCCAACCTGATAACACGCGTCCAGGCAGGCGAAAAATGACCGGTCTTATGGCACCACGCATGGAGATTCGGCTGGCAGGGGAAGGCGGGCAGGGTATGATCCTGGCCGGGATCATCCTGGCGGAAGCTGCCGCAATTTACGACAAGAAGATGGCCATCCAGACACAGAGTTACGGACCGGAGGCACGCGGGGGGGCCAGCAAGTCCGAGGTGGTGATCGCGGATGGAGAGATCGACCATCCCGAAGTCCTGGCTGCGGATGTGGTGGTCACGTTGAGCCAGGAAGCATATGACAAGTATGCCCCCAGCGTTAAACCCGGTGGCCTTTTGATAGTGGACAGTGAAAAGGTGAGCCAGATCCGGGCTGCGCAAGCCATAAAGATCCCGATCAACCGGCTGGCTTTCGAAAAGTCCGGGAAAACCATCACAGCCAATACAGTTGCCCTGGGCGTGCTGGTCGGCTTGACTGGCGTGGTCTCCCGGGGGGCCATCGAAAAAGCCATCGCAGCGCGTGCCCCGCGCGGCACAGAGGAAATGAATCGCAAGGCTCTGGAGGCGGGCTTTGAGGCGGCCGCCAGCATTCAGCGATCAGAGGTTGGAAGTTAGCAGTTGGCGATTAGCGGTTGACTGTGAGCGATCAGGATGATTCTCCCGGCGGGGCACCGGCGGGAGAGTCTTTTATTCCCCCACTTGACACCTGTCCCCATCCATGATAATCTTTTGCCCGCATGCCCGGCAGGTCAATCAAATGACGGGTGAGTGCAAAAAATTCTTGCAGGAGAAAGAAAGATGTCAGAAGAACGTTTCGTCGGTACCGTCAAATGGTTCAATGCCACCAAGGGCTTTGGCTTTATCGGCCGCGAGGGTGGCGAGGATGTATTCGTCCATTTTTCAGCCATCGAGATGGAAGGCTACAAACGCCTGGAGGAGAATCAGAAAGTGGAATTCTCGGTCGAGCAGGGTCCCAAAGGCCTGCAGGCCACCAACGTCAGACCTATATAATCATCTCATCATTTCCGCGAAGACCGGGTCCTACACAGGATCCGGTTTTTTTGCTCTATTTCAGGAATTCCTCACAACTCAAAGGAAATACTAATATTTCTTTTACATCAGATTGTTATAATTCAGACCTGATTACTCCACAGGAGAGAAGGAATGACATATACACAGGTGCAAGTCCCCGATGGCGGGGAGAAAATTGCGATCAAAGATGGCATTCTTCAGGTACCCGATGAACCGATCATCCCTTTCATCGAAGGCGACGGCACCGGCCGGGATATCTGGAGCGCCTCGGTGCGCGTTTTCGATGCGGCTGTCCGAAAAGCCTATGGTGGAAAACGCCGGATACATTGGATGGAAGTCTACGCCGGGGAGAAGGCGTTCAGGCAGGTCCATAGCTGGCTGCCCGACGAGACCGTACAGGCCTTCACCGAATTCCTAGTGGGCATTAAAGGTCCGCTGGCCACACCCATTGGCGGGGGCATCCGTTCGCTCAACGTGGCCTTGCGCAAGGCGCTTGACCTGTATGTCTGCCAGCGTCCTGTGCACTATTTCGAGGGAGTCCCATCACCGATGAAGCACCCCGAATACATGAATATGGTCATCTTCCGGGAGAACACCGAAGATATTTATTCCGGCATTGAATTCCCGAACGGAAGTGAAGAGAACAGGAAGTTCAAGCAATTGTTCAAGGATGTTTTTCCCGCGGATTACGCTAAAATTCGTTTTCCCGATACGGCCGGTATTGGCATCAAACCTGTCTCGATCCAGGGCACGGAACGTCTCGTCCGCGCGGCGATCCGGTGGGCGCTTGCTAATAATCGCAAGAGCGTGAATTTCGTCCATAAGGGCAATATCATGAAATTCACCGAGGGCGCATTCAAGGATTGGGGCTATGCCCTGGCCAAACGTGAATTCCGTGGCGACATCGTTACCGAACGCGAAACCTGGATCCTGGGCAACAAGGAAAAGGATCCCGACATGAGCGTCGAACAGAACGCCAGGAGCATTGATCCCGGCTTTGATATGATGTCTCCCAGTCAGCAGAACGAGATCATGGGCGAAGTGAAAGAAGCACTGAAATTATGGGATACACACGGTGATGGCAAATGGCATACGAAGTTGTTGATCAAAGACTTAATCGCGGATGTAAGCCTGCAATTTACGTTAATCCGTCCGCTTGATTACGATGTGATTGCGACCCTGAACTTGAACGGGGGTTATCTCTCAGACGCTCTGGCGTCGCAAGTGGGCGGGATTGACATTGCCCCCGGCGCCAATATCAACTACGAGACTGGTCATGCCATCTTCGAAGCCTCGTACGGCGATACGCCCAAATATGCCGACCCGGACAAGGTCAATCCGGGCTCGGTAATCCTTTCTGGTGAAATGATGCTGCGCTACATGGGCTGGAATGAGGCTGCCGATCTGATCATTCACGGTATAAGTGACACCATCAAAGCCGGGATTGTCACGTATGATTTTGCCCGCCTGATGGATGGGGCAACCGAAGTCAAATGCTCAGAGTTTGGCGATGCTGTTATTCAACACATGCAGGATTGATTGGACTGACTGAATTTAGTCCCAGGCCCTGCTTACCAGTTTCACTACTTGCTCCACTCCTTTTTCGAGTGGAGCAATGTTTATGAATTCGTGCACTGTATGCGCCCTTCCACCAGTGGTCAGGCCGACAGTGATGGATGGAAGACCGAGGCTGAGCGGCAGGTTGGCATCGGTTGAGCCGATATTCAGGTGTGGTTCGATGCCTACAATACGCAGACTATCTTGTGCGAGTCTCACCAGTTGGTGATCAGCCGGGAGTTCGCCTGAAGGCCGCTGACCAATGGGTTCCAACTCGATTGCCACACCCGGTTTGCGGGCGGAGCAAACGATTTGCTCCATGTGTTCGACCACATCCTCCAGCGCGGCACTGCTTTCCGAGCGCAGGTCCAATTCCAGCATGGCTTCGGCGGCAATGGTGTTAACCGACGAACCGCCGGAGATAATGCCCACATTCAGTGTTGTGCGTGGCTGGCGTGCCAGCTTCAAGGCGATGATGTGCGTGGAAAGAGCTGCCAATTCGTGGATGGCGGAAGGTTGGCCGTAATCAATCCATGAATGGCCACCGGCAGTTTTGACCGTTAGACGATAACGCTGTACTCCCAGCCCGCGCTGGTATATTTGTCCCAGCGCCATGCCTTCGAGAACGATGTATGCAAGCGGTCTGGGCCCGAAGCGATCAACCAGAGCTTTCATACCGCGCAAATTTCCCAGCCCCTCCTCGCAGACATTGGCCACCAGCCACAAATCACCAGGCAGGGACAGGCTGTGTTCCTTCAACGTCCAGACCAGGCCAAACAATCCGGCCACGCCCATGGAATTGTCTCCGATGGCGGGGCCCAGGATGCGATCCGGCTCGCGCCGGATGCTTAAGTCCACGGTATAGGGAAAGACCGTATCAAGGTGGGCGGAAACAACCACCGGTTTTTCCCGGGCACCGCCGGAGGGTTGGCTGTTTCTACCGAAGCGGGCATAGACATTCCCGATGGAATCAATCTCCACATCCTGCAGTTCTTCCTGGGCGAATAGGGAGCGTACGAACCCGGCCCGATCTGCCTCATGAAAAGTGGGGGCTGGGATTTGCTGGATAGTTATTGCCAGGTCGACCAGGCGGGGGATAAGAGGATTCATAAGAAATTGCGCAGGGATGCAATAGGACTACTTTTCCACAAAATTAGACCTGTCTTGCAAGGCTGGAAAGCGAGTCCAAGCGGGCTTGTGCCAGGCCAGGCAGGGCATCCAAAGCGTGGAATGCACCGCTGCCCTCGATGGTCAGGGAAGCTGAGACGCTCCCATATAACACGGCGCGCAGAGGATCGAAGGTTTTCTGGTAGCCAGCCGAAAAGCCACCACAGAATGAGTCACCTGCTCCTGTCGGGTCATCCAGACGGGCCGGGTAGGCGGGTATCTCCCAGCGTTTTTTGGATACTGTGTCGAAGAGCATCTGGCCGTGCGCTCCACGTTTGACCACGATGAATTCACAACCAAAACTTCCGAGGCCTTCGGCCATCTGCCACAAATCGTCTGTTTGGCCCCAGAAAATGGCGCGCAGTTCCTCCTCGGATGGCAGGAAAGCCGTCACTCCCTGGAGCAGACTGCGCATATCCTCAAGAGACGTTACGGTCATATATGCGGCGGACGGGTCCAGGGTCAGGAAAGTAACGTTTGCCTGGCGGAAAGTGGAGAGCAAGCGGCCGGTGGTCATATAATCCAGTGGACAAAGGTGGGCGGCATGCGCATTTAGGTAGTCGGATGGGATATCCGCTGGACGAGGCGAGGCAAGGGGAATGGTTTTACGGTCATCGATTTCGGCCGGCGGTTGATAGCCAAGCAGGGACTTGGGAAAAGGCAGGTTCATGCGGGCAAAATGTGTTACCGGGTTGGCGCGTAGGAAGGTCTGGGGGTCAAGCCAGGCCTGGAAATAACGCAAATCGAGGGCACCGGCCAGGATGCGGATCCCGCGCGTATCCCAGCCGTGTTTTTCGAAGGAGCGTAACCATTCATGGGGGTAATCTTCACCGACACGTGCCAGCAGCCCGACCTTGCTGTCCCAGACTCCCATACCGGCTGCGGCATACAGAAGATTGCCCCCCGGCACGTCAACCAGCGGACGTCCAGTGGGGGGCAGCAGATAGTCACGGCGCAAGCGACCGGCGATGACAAATGTCGGTTCCATTATTTTCAGGTGACAAATCCGCGGTTGACGGTGTCAGCTTGCCCCGGGATGACAGGCAGGAGGATGGTGAAAGTGCTTCCCTTGCCTTCCACACTTTCTGCCCAGATTCTCCCGCCATGCATTTCAACCATTACTTTGGCGACAGAGAGACCCAGGCCCATGCCACCGTGTTTGCGGGTCAGGTGTGATTCGACCTGGTAGAAGCGTTCGAAAATATGCGACAGATCTTTTACAGGAATCCCTATCCCATCGTCAATGACGGATACTTTAATGTATCCGGGAATACGTTCGGCAACGATTGATACATGTCCGTCTGGATTGGTGAAATCGAGAGCATTCTTGACCACATTGCTGAGGGCGATGGAAATCTTGGAAGCATCGCCTTCCAGCAGCAGATCATCCTGTCCGGTATTGGAACTGATTTCGATGTGTTTCCTCTCAGCTTCCTGGCTGAACGAGCTTACCACATCTTCAACAACGCGTTTGATGGAGATCGAACCAGCGCGCAGACTGGCCATGCCGCGCTGGACGTTATCAATGTTGGCAATACTATCTATGATCTCTTTTAGACGCATGGAATTTCGGATAATGATATCCAACTGGTTGCGATAATCAGCCTGGATGACCTCCCGCAGGAAGGTGGCGTGTCCAAGGATGAGGCCGAGAGGGGTGCGTAGTTCGTGGGAAGCAATGGCAATGAAGTCGCTCTTCATGTGGTCGAGTTGGGCCACCTGATCCTGTGACTTTTTCATCTTATCCACGAGATGTGAATTCTGGATTGCAATGGCTGCCTGGGATGCCAGCGTCTCTAGAATTGTAAGGTCCTCTTCGGTATAATATGCTTCGCCTGTTTTGTTGACAGCTTCCAGCACACCCAATTTTTCGCCTTGAAACGTGATTGGAACTGCCATAAGCGAACGGGTAACGAAGTCCGAGGCTTTATCGGCGCCTTTAAAGTGAAGCGGCTCTGTGTTTACATCCGGGACGACAACCGATTGGCCGTTCTCAAACACCCAGCCAGCGACACTGTTCTGCACCGGGACTTTGACTGATTTCAATGCCTCGCGGTGAAACCAGGGCAAGGCCAGAAAGTGGAACTGCTTCCCGTCCTCTTCCGGTTCGAGTATCGAGGCTGTTTTACAGCCTGTCAGTTCACTCGCAGCAATAATGAGAGATTGCAGGAACGGTTCCAGGTCGGGAGAGGCAGTCAAGGTTCGACTGATTTCGAGGAGACGTTCCAGGCGGTGGGTACGTTCGCCTGAGGAAAGAGTAGTTTCCGGATCCATAGGTGATTCGATTATACTGCAACAGATGTAGTACACTTGCTGCAACCAGCAGAAGGCATTATAAAGGCATAATGAATTAGAATTTGCATCAAAAATCAAGGAGAAAAATATGAGTGAAAAGAAAGTCCGAGTGGCAATTATTGGTGTGGGCAACTGTGCCTCTTCACTTGTCCAGGGCATCGAATATTACAAGGATGCCAGCGAGGCTGCAAGCGTACCCGGTCTTATGCATGTCAACCTGGGTGGCTACCATATCCGGGATATCGAGTTCACGATGGGGATTGATATCAATGTAACAAAAGTGGGCAAGGACCTGGCTGAAGCCATCTATGCTGATCCGAATAACACCTATAAGTTCTGTGACGTACCTAAGCTTAACGTCCCGGTGGTGCGCGGCATGACCCATGATGGACTGGGCAAGTACCTCTCGCAAGTGATCACCAAAGCGCCTGGCCCAACTGCCGACATTGTCAGACTGCTCAAGGACACGAAAACTGACGTGGTAGTTTCGTATTTGCCGGTCGGTTCGGAGATGGCGACCAAATGGTACGTGGAGCAAATCCTCGAGGCTGGCTGCGCTTTTGTCAACTGCATCCCGGTATTTATTGCCAGCTCCGAGTATTGGGGCAAACGCTTTAAGGATGCCGGCCTGCCCATCCTGGGTGATGATATCAAATCCCAGGTTGGAGCCACCATCTTACACCGCGCCCTGGCCAGTCTTTTTGTGGATCGAGGTGTGCGCATCGACCGCACCTATCAACTCAATTTCGGTGGCAATACTGATTTCCTGAATATGTTGGAGCGCGAGCGATTGGAATCCAAGAAGATCTCCAAGACCGGCGCGGTTACCAGCATGATCCCTTACCAACTCGATCCGGGAAACATCCATGTTGGCCCCTCGGACCATGTACCGTGGCTGACCGATCGCAAGTGGTGCTATATCCGCCAGGAAGGCACGACCTTTGGCGATGTGCCTCTCAATGTCGAAATCAAACTGGAAGTTTGGGATAGTCCCAACTCCGCCGGCGTGGTGATCGATGCCATCCGTTGTGCCAAGTTAGCCCTTGACCGTGGCCTTTCCGGACCGGTTGTCGGACCCTCATCTTACTTTTTCAAAACACCGCCCAAGCAATTCCGGGATGACCTTTGTCGCGAGAAGACCGAATCCTTCATCAAGGGCGAGAGCAACGATTAGGATTCCAGGAGTAGTGGCAGTTGTCATCTTGCCATTCCTGAAAAGAATATGCCATTCCGTTTGAAAATTGAGCGCGGATTTTGGACCGCCTTGGGCGCTTTCCTGGCTTGGGCGGTCATTTTTGCGATCCTCTACGCCCAATCTCCTCTGTATACTTCCAACCAGAACCAGTACTTTCTGCACGGAATGGCGCACGCCGGTTTGGGTTTACTCAACCGCGATTGGCTTGCCGGCACATCCGACCCTACGCCAGTCTTCAGCGCCCTGGTCTATCTAACCTATGCCCTGACACACAGCGACTTGCTCTTTTACTTCTATTATGCCTTGCTGATGGGTGTCTATCTCTTCAGCGTGTTCGGCCTGATGGATCTTATTTTCGATCTGAGGGGTTCAAGGACCCGCAGCCTGCTTTTCATAACCCTGTTCCTGGGCGCTCATTCGGCTGCCTTGCGTTATCTCCTCTCCAATCTGGTCGGATCGGAGGCTACCTTTCTGGTGGAAGGCGGTGTGGCTGGACAGCGCCTACTGGGGCAGGTCTTCCAACCGAGCACCTTTGCAGTCTTCCTGGTGCTTTCCCTGTATTTGTTCCTGGCCAACCGGCGGAATTGGGCCATCCTGGCGTTGACGGTGGCCGTAAGTGTTCACCCGACCTATTTGCTGTGCGGTGGTCTCTTGACCCTGGCTTACCTGTGGGTGATCTTCCGCGAAACCCGGCAGGCAAAAGCTGCATTACTCTATGGCTTGAAAGTCCTGGTTCCGGTCCTACCCATCCTGGCCTATACACTGCTGACATTCCATCCTTCCAACCCGATTCTTTACGCCGAAGCGCAGGAAGTTCTGGTCCATTTTCGTATTCCTCAGCATGCCGTGGTGGGGGAATGGCTGGACTGGACGGTGGCAGTTCAGGGCGCTTTTGTCCTGGCAGCCCTGGTCATTCTCCGCCGGACACGCCTTTTCCCGATTTATGGAATTTTAACTGGTTGTACCGTGCTGTTAACCCTGATCCAAGTCGTCACTGGCAGCAATACTTTGGCGCTGCTCTTCCCGTGGCGCGTTTCGATCGTGCTGGTTCCTCTCGGGGTAAGCGTGCTGCTGGCGAGTCTGGTCACCCGCCTCATGGACACCTGGCAACCGTCGCGGTACCTCCGACACCGACTAAGGCTCCTGTCCGTAATTGCAATAAGTGTGTTCATGGCGATCGGAGCATTGCGCTTCCAAATTGAGAGCGCTGACCAACTGGTCGACCCGGCCAATCCAATGATGAATTACGTGGCTGCACACAAATCCCCCGGGGATATTTACCTGATCCCGTCCAAGCTGGAAAATTTTCGCCTGGTGACGGGCGCACCGATCCTGGCCGATTTCGACTCTATCCCCTACCGGGACGCCGATATTATGGAATGGTACACGCGCCTGCAGTGGGTCAGTTGGTTCTATAAGTCCAGCAAGGCCAGCAATCCGTGTAAAATGCTCACGGATATCGCCACGAGATATGAAGTGACCCAGGCTGTAGTGGAGCGGAATGACACTTTTACCGTTTGTAAAGCTTTACCGATCGTATATGAAGACGCATCCTACCGTATTTATGCGCTTACAAAAAAGTAATCAGGAAACCATGCGACAATCACCGGGCTTGTTATTCATGCTGTTCTGCCTGCTCTGCCTGGGGGGCTGTGCCGTCAAAACCTCGGTCCCCATCCTCTCGACGGCCACTGCGACGCTGGTTCCCAGTGCAACCTTGACCCTTACTCCGACGGATTCTCCCACCCCCACTGCAACCGCCATCCGGACGCCTCCGGAGCTCCCGGGAGTTTTCCAAACCGCCCTCCAAAATCCTGTCGATCCACCCCACACGTACATTTCCAACACCTGCCAGTACCTGCAGGACAAATGGTCCTCGAAAAACAGCCTGCCCGGAACGGTGGTCATTCCGATTATGTTCCATTCCATTATGAAGCCGGGCGATACCGTAACCGGCGATAGTATCTCGCAAAAGCAGTTTACAGAACTTATGGGAGGTTTGGAGAGTCATGGCTTCGAAGGCATCACTTCCGTACAATTACTCGCCTTCCTGGAACATAATGCCAAGATCCCGCCGCGCTCGGTTATCCTGATTGCAGACGATCGGCGTTCAGCCCTTTATTTCAATCAATTTTTTCGTCCCTGGTGGGTAGGGGATGAATGGCCGGTGGTCTCTGCATGGATCAGCTCTCCACTAAACACTCCTGAACAGTGGCAAGAGCAAGTGGCCCTTGAAAATGAGGGTTGGGTAGATCATGAGGCACATGGGGTAGTTCATTTTCCGATAATGCCATATTCCTCTAATGCCTATGTTATGGGCGAATTACAAGGTTCGATCGATGCCTTCAAGCTGCATTTCAATAAGATGCCGATCGCTTTTATCTGGCCGGGTGGGAATTTTACTCCTTACGCAGTGAAGCTTGCGCGGCAATTGGGCTATCAGTTGGGGTTCACCGCCAACCCCCGCGGGCCATTGATGTACAATTGGGTTCCGCTCGGGGATGAAATAACCCCAGTGCATGGACCGACTTGGGAGGCAGAAGGACCACTCAATGATCCGCTTATGCTCTTGCCGCGCTACTGGGATACGGATGCAGTTAAATACTTGGATGAAATCGTCAAGATCTCGCAGGATGCGGCCGTCTACGCCCAGCAAAACAAGGCCACCGAACAGGAATATTACGATATTGTCTGCGCCCCGACTTTTGGGCCAATCCCTTAAGGAAATGGAATTGGTCATCCTTCAAATGGATTGATCATGGCACGACGCAGCTTTCCCGGGACTTTGATCCTGCTGACTTTATTATTGTCCGCCTGTTTTCCCATGTCCCCTTCTTCGAAATCGTTACAGACCCGGTTTACCACGGCAAGCGTTGCAGCCAGCCCGACCATGGTGCGGGTGCCGGAAGTCAGCTCCACGGCGGCGATGACACCGACACACACATTTCCCGCACTACCCGGCTCGTACCAAAGCTCGCTCCTGAATCCGCTGGATACGCCCCACACTTATATTCAGGATACCTGCCAGTACCTGCATGACAAATGGTCCCCGGGGAATAGCCCACCGGGAACGCTGGTGATGGTCGTCATGTTTCACAGAATTACAGATGAAGTTATTACAAATCCCAACCAGATTTCGGAATACAACTTTCGCCAGTTGATGGGAAACCTTCATCAGGATGGTTTTCAGGCGATTACAACGCTGCAATTGGACGAATTTCTGGAACACAATTCCAAAATTCCTGAACGCTCTGTCCTGCTCGTGACAGACGATAAACATCCGACCGCATATTTCAATGGGTTTTTTCGTCAATACTGGACGGATTATGGTTGGCCGGTCGTCATCGCCTGGATCAGCGACGACCTGACCACCGCCGAACTTTGGAAGCAGCAGGAAGGCTTGAATGCGGAGGGTTGGGTGGATTACCAGGCCCACGGAGTGGTTTCCAATCCCATTACCGGGGATTCTACTGACGACTATATTCTCAGCGAACTGAAGGGTCCGATCGATGTGTTTCAGGAGCATTTCAATAAAACGCCGATTGCCTTCATCTGGCCGGGAGGTGGCTTCACACCGCTTGCGGTCGAAGTGGCGCGGCAGTTGGACTACCGGCTTGGGTTCACGACCAACCCGCGCGGCCCGTTGATGTTTAATTGGGTTCCGCTGGCTGACAGTTCGGATCCCCTGCGTCCGACATGGATTCCGGAAGGCAGTGTGAACGACCCGCTGATGGTTCTGCCGCGTTATTGGGACACGGATGCCGCCCTCCACCTGAAGGATGTGATGCAAATAGGCCAGGCAGCCGCCATATATGCCCAGGCCAATAAATCCGCCGAGTTGAATTATTACGATAATGTCTGTGCACTGGCTGACGGAGCCATCCCCTGACCGATTACTAATGATAGCAAATTAAAGAGAGCTGCCTATGGACTGTGCCTTCTGCAAAATTCTCTCCGGCGAAGCCCCCGCCAGGATTATCTACAGGGATGATCAGGTTACCGCTTTTCGCGATATCCACCCGATTGCCCGCACGCATATTCTCGTCATCCCCAACCGGCACATCGCCTCGGTCAATGAACTGCAACCTGATGAGGAGGCACTGGTGGGACACATGGTTCTGGTGGCGAAAGGACTGGCGGCGCAGGAGGGTGTTGCGGAACCCGGTTACCGGCTGATGATCAACACCGGGATGCATGGCGGACAAACAATCCCCCATCTGCATTTGCATCTGATCGCCGGGAAGCTCGCTCGATTCCTGTTGGGATAAGGAAATATATAGAAAATCAAAGAAATAACCTGAGATGAACAAAGATAAACAGTTTTCGGCCTGATAAGTGGTCGTAAAACAGTTTTGCGGAGTTATACATCCTGCTGATACCTGTTTCCATCCTGGCCGGTTGGCATGTCTGGGGAATTCGAATTTCCCACTTTCTCTTTACCTTGCCAGGAGTCCTACTCTTATCGTGGGGGAAGATTTCCTCCTTTTTGAATGAGGTACAATTACCACGATGTTTGAAATCATCTTCCTGGGTACTTCTGCCTCCGCTCCCTCCGCCAAACGCGGGCTTTCGGCGCAAGTCGTGAAACACGGCGAATTCCGTTTTCTGATCGACTGCGGTGAGGGCACGCAGCGCCAGATCCTGCAGTCCGGAATTGGTTTCAAGAACCTGAATCACATTCTTATCACCCACGGACACCTCGACCATATCCTCGGGCTGGCGGGATTGCTCTCCACCTTCATGCGCTGGGAGGCAATCGACGAAATGAACATATACAGCGGCAAGTGGGCGCTCGACCGCATCCATGACTTGCTCTATGACGTGGTCCTGCGCGGAGGACAGGCGCCGATAACCCTCAACCTGCATGAACTGAAGCCAGGCGTTTTCTTCGAAGTGGACGATTTTACCATCACGACTTTCCCTGTTTTCCATCGTGGTTCCGACAGCTTTGGTTTCAAGTTCGAGGAACATTCACACCGCCCGTTCCTGCCCGAAAAGGCGGAAGAATTGGGCGTGCCAGCCGGCCCAATTCGGCGTGACCTGGTGGATGGCAAGACCGTCAGACTGGCGGATGGACGCAAAGTCGGACCGGAGGACGTGCTCGGCCCACTCAAGCCGGGGGTTCGGATGGTGCATATCGGCGATGCGGGCCGGACCGAGGACCTGGTGGCTCCCTGCCATGGCGTGGATGCGCTGGTGATCGAATCCACTTACATGGAAGAAGAAGCCGAAATGGCGAAAGAATTCTCGCACCTGACGGCAAAAATGGCCGCGGAACTGGCAGTCCGGGCAGAAGTGGGCCAGTTGATCCTGACCCACCTCTCGCGCCGTTACCGCGAAAAGGACATCCTGGCAGAAGCCCAGGCGGTCTTCCCAAATGTGAGCGTAGCGCGCGATTTTGATGTTTATTTCATAAAAAGTGAAGGTTAATCATGCCTCGTTATGAAATTGACCTTAACCCGGTCCAGCACATCACCTCGGATGCCATTGGCCAGCCCGGGCAACGCGTTTTTTATATCCAGGGCTGGCGCGAGACCGACATACAACCAGTGACGGTGGTTATTGAAAAAGTGCAGCTCCAAACCCTGGCGGCCGGCCTGGAGCAAATGTTGACCGAGATTGCCCGCCAGAACCCCGCATTGGTCGAGTCTTCGGCGGAGTATGATGCAGATAAAATGCACATCACCCCACCAGTGGATCCAGTCTTCCGCGCCGGGGAAATGGGTCTGGGATATGATGCCGACCAGGACCTGATTGTCATCCTGGCGCGCGAAATATTGGTGGAAGACGCAGATCCGGAAGAAGCCTCGGTCGTGCGCTTCTGGTGCAGCCGCCAGCAGGCCCGCTGCCTGGCAGCCTGGAGTACGGAGGTTGTCAACCGCGGGAGACTCATCTGCCCGCAGTGCGGGCAGCCGATGGAACCAGAAGGGCATTTCTGCCCGAAGAAGAACGGGCATAAGCATTAGCGAAGTGACCATAAAGCCCGATATACTCCAGGCTGTCCTTGAAAACGGCGAGATCGAACTCAAGGGTCAATTCAGGTGGGGCGCCAACTACTCTTTCCTGGTAAATGTCTCCTTTGAGGGGTGTGAAGTCCTGGCCGTTTACAAACCGGGACGGGGTGAACAGCCGCTATGGGACTTTCCCGAGAACACACTGGCCGGGCGTGAAATATGCGCCTATCTGGTCAGCCAGGCACTCGGCCTTGGCCTGGTCCCGTTCACGCTCCTGCGGGAGGGGCCGCTTGGCCCCGGCTCGCTCCAGCAATATATTGACTATAACCCCAACTACCACTATTTCACCTTCAAACCGGCCGAACTCGAGCGCCTTCGTCCAGTGGTGCTCTTCGACTTGCTCATCAACAATGCCGACCGCAAGGGCAGCCACATCCTGGTGCAGAAGCGTTCACGCAAGCTCTACCTGATCGACCATGGGCTGTGCTTTCATGTCGAGGACAAATTACGCACGGTGATATGGGATTTCGCCGGGCAGCCCATCCCCGTGGACTTACTTGCGATTCTGTCCTCCTTCCGTGCGGATCTCGCCGGTGAAGACCTGCCTGCGAGGCTTGAACCATATCTCAGCCCGGAGGAACGGACCGCTCTTCGCTTGCGGGCCGAGTCACTACTGAGGACGGGACAATTCCCATTACCGCCCGAAGACAGGCGTGCCTTTCCATACCCGCCGATATGATCCAGCGTTTCATACGTTTTTCGATAGGAGTTCCCTATGCCCCACTATAACCTGTCCCTGCTCGGATTCGGCAATGTCGGACGCGCCCTGGCCCGCCTGCTCCAGCGCAAACAGGCAGAACTCCAGTCCCGCTATGACATCACCTTCAGCGTGACCGGCATCGCCACCGGACGGCACGGGGCAGCCATTTCCCTGGATGGACTGGACTTTATCAGGGCAGCAGATCTGGTCGAAGCCGGGGAGTCGCTGGCATCCCTTTCGAACATCCCCATTAAGGACAATGGTCATTTTTTACGCGGTTGTGGGGCAGATGTTTTGTTTGAGAATACGCCCGTGAACCACAAGACCGGCCAACCTGCCATTGACCACCTGCACCTGGCGCTCGAACTCGGCATGCATGCCATCACGGCCAATAAGGGTCCGGTAGTGCATGCCTATCGTGAACTGACGGAATTTGCAAAAACAAGGCACAAGGAATTTTTGTTCGAGTCCACCGTGATGGATGGGGCTCCCATCTTCTCACTCTTTCGTTCAGCCCTGCCGGCTGTGCAAGTGCTGGGTTTCCGCGGCATCTTGAACTCCACTACCAACCTGATCCTGGGTCGCATGGAGAGCGGCGAATCTTTTGACGAGGCGGTGAAGTATGCCCAGTCCGTTGGCCTGGCCGAAACCGACCCTGCGGCAGATGTGGATGGTTGGGACGCGTCCATTAAAGTGGCTGCGTTGATCAATGTGCTGATGGACACACCCTTTACCCCACAGGATGTGGAACGCACCGGCATCCGCGCGATCACACCAGAGATGATTAAAAATGCCACGACGGAAGGCAGGCGCTGGAAGCTGGTCTGCACTGCCGGGCGGGAGGAGAATAGAGTGAAGGGCCGCGTTGCGCCGGAGCTGGTTTCATCATCTTCTCCATTGTATTGTGTGGAAGGCTCGTCGTCAATTGTTGAGTTTCACACCGACACGCTATCAAGCCTCAGTATCGTGGAGGGCAATCCGGGTCCGGAGACGACAGCCTACGGTCTGCTGGCAGATTTTATATATGCAGTGCGATAAGGAGAGAAGCCAGTCCTTTGGCACGTTTAGGGGAGAGGGTGTAAGTGGATGTGGTTTGTTCACATGCCTCCGTAAGGATTTCATAAAGAGTTGATCTTATCGGCTCCATTGGTCTGTTGTATAATCGTTTCCATGAATCTCAATCCAGGGAGGATCAGCCAGTCCTTTAACCGGTCTGTATTGGCCCTTTCCGGCCTGCTGATTGCCATGCTCTGGCTGGCAGCCTGCAGCAGTGCGACTCCACCTGCCGTTACGCAGACGGCCTTCCCGGAGACTGCCACCCCATCAACGACTGCCATTCCGCCGCGTGTCTTAACTGTCTGCCTGGGCCAGGAACCTTCCAGCCTGTTCCCGGTCAACAATCCCTCATCCGCGGCGCGTGCAGTTCTGGCTGGCATTTACGATGGACCCATTGACACGAATTCTTACGGCTATCAGCCGGTCATCTTGAAGAATTTGCCGAGCCTGGCAAATGGTGATGCGCAGCTTTTCCAAAAATCCGTTTACGTAGGGGATGAAGTGGTGGACACCAGCGACACACCGGTCACTCTGGCGGTTGGCGTAAAAGTCCGCCCGACCGGCTGTCGCAGTGATTCTTGCACTGTGGTGTACGATGGTAAGAGTGCCATTCAGATGGACCAGATGCAGGTCACCTTTCGTCTGCTGCCCGGACTTACCTGGTCGGATGGACAACCACTCACTGCGCAGGATTCGGTCTATGCATATAATCTTGCCGCAGATCCGAATACGACCGGTTCCCATTACCTGGTGGATCGCACCAAATCCTATGAGGCTGCCGACGATGTGACGGTTCAGTGGTGGGGCAAACCTGGCTTTATTGATTCCACTTATCTCACGAACTTCTGGATGCCTCTCCCCAAACACCTGTGGGACCAGATCCCGGCTGACCAACTGGCAGATTCTACCGGACCTTCCCGCTCTCCCATTGGCTGGGGGCCGTATATCATTCAGGAATGGGTGTCCGGGGACCATATCACTTTGACGAAGAACCCACATTACTTCCGTGCCAGCGAAGGGCTGCCAAAAATATCAACGCTCACCTTCCGGTTTGTCCCGGATCCTGCAACTGCAGTCAGTGATCTGATTGCGGGCAGCTGTGACATACTGGATCCAAGCATCCCGCTGGATGGGCAGGTGGACCTGTTACGCTCGATGGCAGAAAAGAAGCAACTCCAGGTGTTATTTGCAACACCCCCGGTCATGGAACAAATGGCATTCGGCATCCATCCCGCGGCCTATGATAATGGTTATAATGCGGGCGTTGACCGCCCGGATTATCTTGGCGACGCGCGTGTCCGCCGGGCAGTGGCCATGTGCATCGATCGCCAGAAAATAGTGGATACGGTTTTGCATGGACTTTCGACGGTTCCGGCCTCTTTTGTTCCAGCGGACGATCCACTATATAACACGAATGCGACCAACTATGCCTTTGACGTAAATGCCGCCAATGCGCTTCTCGAACAGGCCGGTTGGAAAGATGCGGACAACAACCCATCAACCCCGCGCCAAGCCTCGGGAGTGCAAAATGTGCCAAATGGTACCCCCTTGGAATTGAATTACATTACCACAGGCGCAGCCCAGCGTGTGCAGGTCAGCACGATTGTGGCGGATTCACTGGCGCAATGCGGAATAAAGGTGAATGTCCAATATCTTGACCAGACGGCCTTATACGCCGCCGGGCCGGAGGGTGCGCTTTTTGGGAGGGATTTTGACCTGGCCGAGTTTGCAATGGGCAGCACCAGCACGGAACCGCCCTGTGAATGGTTCAGCACTTCAGAAATCCCGGATGCCGCCAATCACTGGGTGGGGACGAATGTTAGCGGGTACAGCAATCCTGCTTACGACGCGGCTTGCCAAGCAGTCCAGCAATCCCTGGTCGATGAACCGGCGCATGCAGAGGCCTACCACCAGGCACAATCTGTTTTTACGGGAGATTTGCCTGTCCTGCCTTTGTACTGGCGTATTGAAGTGGCCGCGGCACGCCCGGATGTATGCCATTTCTCGCTCGACCCGACCGCTTCCAGCGCTTTATGGAATATCGGGATGCTCGATACCGGGATTTCCTGTGGCCAATAACCTGGTGGCAATCTGCCTGTAGGGGATGAAGATTTTCCTGTTATTGAAATGGAAATATCACAAAGACCTTGTGACTAAAATCGTGTATAATCTCAATGCCTTGGCCTGGAATGTTAGACAACTTAAAATGCGTTTCAGGTCATTGAATTTAATGTAGTGAAGGATGATGTGTATGCCTGCTCCCTTACTCGATGTTAAAGGGCTCGAAACACAGTTTAAAACCCCCGATGGAATCATTTTTGCTGTCAATGGGGTCTCCTTTTCACTGGAAGAAGGGGAGACTCTGGGTTTGGTGGGGGAGAGTGGCTGTGGTAAAAGTGTAACGATGCTCTCCGTGCTCCGTTTGATTGCAATGCCACCCGGGAAGATCGTCGCCGGAGAGGCATTTTTTCGGGGAAACGACCTGTTGAAGATGTCGAATGAGGACATCCGGCATGTGCGCGGCGCACAGATCGCCATGGTCTTTCAAGATCCAATGACTTCGTTAAATCCTGTTTTGACAATTGGCGTCCAAATGGAGGAACCTTTGATGCTCCATTTGGGCATGAACAGGAGGCAGGCCAGAACGCGTTCGGCCGAATTGCTTGCAATGGTAGGGATCCCAAATCCAAAAGATCGCCTGCCAGATTATCCCCACCAATTTTCAGGCGGTATGCGTCAGCGTGTGATGATCGCCATGGCTTTATCCTGCGATCCGCAAATACTGATCGCCGATGAACCGACCACGGCCCTGGATGTGACCATCCAGGCGCAGATCATCGAGCTGTCCAAGCGCCTGCGCGATGAACTGGGAATGGCGATCATCTGGATTACGCATGACCTGGGGGTGATCGCCGGGCTGGCACGACGTGTGTCCGTTATGTATGGAGGCTATCTGATTGAAGAAGCACTTGTCAACGAACTATATGGCAATCCGCAGCATCCTTACACCATCGGCCTGCTTGGGAGCCTGCCGCGCCTGGATAGCACGAAACACCAGCGCTTATTTTCCATCGAAGGACTGCCTCCGGTGTTATATGAGAAACCCAACGCATGCCCATTTGCACCACGCTGCAAGTGGGTGATGGAACGTTGCTGGAAGGAAAATCCGGTTCTGGAGACTCTTGCCCCTGAACATCGCGCGGCCTGCTGGGTCGACACGCAAACTGGGAGAAGTCGCTCATGAGTAATGATAAAGATGTATTGCTGCGCGTGGATGATCTCTTCATGCATTTTCCGATCTTTCGCGGCGTAATCCGCCGGCAAGTCGGTGCAGTCCACGCGGTGGATGGCGTGTCTTTTGATATCAAGCGCGGGGAGACAATGGGATTGGTGGGGGAGTCGGGCTGTGGAAAAACAACCACCGGGCGCACGATCCTGCAACTCTATAAACCAACCAGCGGGCATGTCTATTTTGATGGTACCGATCTCACCACTCTTAAACGGGAAGAAATGCGCTGGATGCGCCGGGAAATGCAGATGATCTTCCAGGATCCGTATGCCAGCCTAAATCCGCGCATGACGGTCGGTGACATCATTGGTGAGCCTCTGGCAGTCCACGGTGTGGCCAGTGGAAAAGAGATCCAGGAGAACGTGGAGAACCTGCTCAATCTGGTTAAGCTGAGCCCGGCGTTTGCCAGCCGGTATCCGCACGAATTCTCGGGCGGGCAACGACAGAGGATTGGCGTGGCACGCGCCCTGGCGCTACAACCCTCCCTGATCATCTGTGATGAACCCATCTCGGCCCTGGATGTGTCCATTCAAGCCCAGGTGGTCAATTTGCTGGAGGACCTGCAGGGACAATTCAACCTGACTTACCTGTTCATTGCGCACGACCTCTCCATGGTAAGGCATATCAGTTCGCGCGTGGCCGTCATGTACCTGGGCATTATCGTCGAGATCGCCGACCGGGTTGATCTGTATGCCAATCCTTTGCACCCTTACACGCAGGCGTTGCTTTCTGCGGTTCCCATCCCGGACCCGGTTTCAGATGCCAAGCGCAAGCGCAGGATCCTGGAAGGAGATGTACCAAGCCCGGTGAACCCACCCTCGGGTTGCCGTTTCCGCACACGCTGCTGGCTGGCTGAAAAGATCTGCGAGGAACAGCGTCCTGAATTCCGTGAAATTACCCGCGATCACTCTGTCGCCTGTCACTTGGTCTGAGAAAAATGAGTAACCTCTCAATAATTTAATTAGTGTAGGATGGGGAGTGTGCAGACGGCGAAGCCGTCCGCACGCCCTCCGCTCCCCCGTTTATTGAGATATTACCAAAACAATTCTATAAAGCAGGAAGGAGGTGGTTGTTCCAAGAATTGATGCGTTTGTTCCATACCCGTTTCGTATCCGTGTTCACTCTACTTTGAGAGGAGAAGATTATGCGTAAGTTGTTGGTTGTTGTAAGCTTTTTGATGGTCGCGAGCATGCTGCTCTCGGCCTGCGGTGCTGCGGCGACGACCGCTGCCCCGGCGACGGCTGCCCCGGCAACCGCTGCCCCGGCGACGGCTGCTCCGGCGACCGCCGCCCCCGCGACGGCCGCCCCCACCTCTGCGCCGAATCCATATGTTGGCTCCGGCAAACTGGATGGCAATGGCATTCCCTCGAATTTCTTTGCAGATGTCAATATCCGTAAAGGGTTCAGCTATTCCTTCGACTGGGATACCTACATCAACGATGTTTATAAGGGTGAAGCCGTCCAGTCACTGGAAATCCCGCTGCCGGGCATGCCCGGCTACGATGCCAATGCCCCGCACTATACAATGGACCTGACCAAGGCGGCCGATGCGTTCAAGGCCTCCACGCTGAAGTCCCCCGACGGCAAGTCAGTCTGGGATGTCGGCTTCCGGGTCCAGATGCTTTACAACCAGGGCAACCTGAACCGCCAGACCGTGGCTGAAATTCTGGCTGCCAACCTGGCCCAGATCAACCCCAAGTTCCAGGTCGAGATCCTCGGCCTGCCCTGGCCGGCTTACCTGGCCGCCCAACGCGCCCATCAGATCCCGATCATGACCGGCGGCTGGCAGGAAGATATTCATGATCCAAATGACTGGTATCAGCCCTATACGATCGGCGCCTATGGCGGCCGCCAGGGCCTGCCCGATGATCTGAAAGCCCAATTCACCACCCTGCTGAACCAGGGTGCGGCCCTGACGGATCCGGATGCACGCACAGCGGTCTACAAGCAGGTCAACCAGTTGTACTACGAACAGGCCGTTGGTGCCCCGCTGGTACTGCAGACTGCCCATGGCTTCCAGCAAAACTGGGTGAGCGGCGTGGTCCGCAATCCGGAATTCCCTGGAATCTATTACTATCCGATCGTCAAGAAGGGCAGCAAGGACGATACCACCTTCACGTATGCCACGATCGGCGATGCCCTTACAATGGATCCGGCCTATGCGTACGATACCGCCAGCGGCGAGATCATCCAGAACGTCTATGAGACGCTCATCTTCTACGATGGCGAACAGCCTGCCAAGTTTGTCCCGATGCTGGCCGATTCCTATGATATGTCTACGGATGGAAAGACCTATACCTTCCACCTGCACCCGGGCATCAAGTTTGCCAACGGCGATCCCATGACCGCCGCGGATGTGGCTTACTCGTTCGAGCGCGGTCTCCTGCAGGGTGGCACTGACTCCCCGCAGTGGCTGATGACCGAAGCCTTCCTGGGCTCCTCCGTGAACGATCCCGCCGAAGTGGTCGATCCCACCGGTGCTTTGGATGACGACCAGGCTGACCTGTTGAAAGCCGATCCGGCCAAGCTGACGGCCGCCTGCCAGCAGGTGATGGGTGCCTTTAAGGTTGTTGACGACAATACCATCCAAATGACGCTGGCGCAGCCGTGGGGTCCCTTCCTGCCCACCATTGCCCAGACCTGGGGCGCTATTACCGAGCAGAAATGGGATATCGCCAACAAGACCTGGGATGGCTCCTGCGATGACTGGGCGAAGTTCTACGGTGTATCTAATGATACCGATCCGCTCACCAAGATCATGAACGGCACCGGCCCCTACGTTTTGGACCATTGGACGGCTGGACAGGAGATCGTCCTGACCGCCAATCCCACCTATTGGGGTGGTCAGGGGAAAATGCAGCCCACTCTGAAACGTGTCGTCATCCAGGTCATTCCCGAATGGAGCACACGCTTTGCCGAGCTACAGACTGGTGATGCAGATATGGTGGATGTGCCGACTGCGAACCGATCTCAGGCGGATGCATTGGTCAGCCAGATGCATGTTTACGACAATACAACCGCTACATACGGTCCCGCTCAGCAGGTCTGCGGAATTGACTCATCCAAGTTGGGGTTGGATAGATTCGTAGTGTGCCCTGCTGGTAAAAAAGGCACCGGTAAGTTGACCCTCTTCTATGGACAGCCGCAGCTCGTAATGGATGTGGTTCTCTACAACTTCGATATCCATTAATACGAAGTTGGTCAAGATAGACTATGCGGGGGCCTGTCGACAGGCCCCCGCACCCTCCGGGTAGTTTTGTGCTGCGCAGTGGATTGAATTGAAATCCAATTCAATCCACTCCGAAGGATAAACCTTGCATGAGGTAACCAATGAGCACCTACATCATCCGTCGTCTACTGCTCGTTCCGCTCTTACTGTTTGGGGTGACTGTGTTGATTTTTGGCATGTTGCAATTCCTGAGCCCGGTGGAGCGTTCGGCCCTGTATGTGCGGGATATTCCCAAGAACGCGAATGCCATTAATGGCATCATCAAGCATTATGGTCTCGACCAGCCCATCTACGTCCAGTATTGGAGATGGCTGGTGGGCCAGAAAGACCCGGCTACTGGTACCAGGACGGGCGGGATCCTCTTCGGGAATTTTGGATACTCGCGCACCTCTTCCGAATTGGTTGTCGATTTGATCAAAGATCGCTTCCCCAACACGCTCGATCTGACGATCTGGGCAGTTGCCCCGGTACTGCTGGTCGGGATCTGGCTGGGGGTGCAGGCGGCCGTCCACCAAAATGGCTGGATCGACCAGGCCGCCAGAATTTTCAGTATTGTGGGGACCTCCTTCCCGACCTTCGTGTTCGGGCTGCTGGTGCTGATGCTCTTCTATGTCAAACTACCCTGGTTCCCGCCCGGCCGGGTTTCGGATTGGGCCAGCATTATTGTTTATTCCAAAAGTTTTCACCACTATACCAGCCTGTTGTCCTTCGATTCTCTGCTGAATGGGCGCTTTGACGTCTTCCTGGATGTCATGCGCCACATGATCCTGCCGATCCTGACCCTCTCGTATATCAGTTGGGCCACCTTCGTGCGCGTGACGCGTTCCTCCATGTTGGAGACCCTGCGCATGGAGTACGTTACCACGGCGCGTGCCAAGGGCCTGCGTGAAAGGGATGTCATTAATAAACATGCCCGCCCGAATGCCATGATCCCGGTTGTTACCCTGGCGGGTTTCCAGATCATCGGCCTGCTGGGCGGCGTGGTGATCACCGAGACGGTCTTCAACTATCCGGGTATCGGCGCGGCGGCTGCCAGCGCAGCCGAACAACTTGACGTCGTCACGGTGCTGGGTTTTGCCCTCTTCGATGGCCTGATCTTGATCGTGTCCAACCTCATCGTCGATGTGCTTTACGGCGTGATTGACCCGCGCGTGCGCTTATCGTAAGGAGATTCCCATGACTGAATCTGCGACTCCGGTTGGTAACAACGCCTTATTACGTGAAGCTACACCCGTCCGGCAGATTGGACGGCTGGAGCATTTCCTGGGACCGGAGAACTACCGTATCGTCACCGGCCTGCTCAAAACGCCCGCCTCCATCCTGGGATTTATCCTGATCGCGCTGTTCATTTTCATTGCCCTGGCTGCTCCAATCATCATTCCACCGGTCAGGCCTGATGCCGATCCTTACATGATCCCACGCGATGGTTACAGCTCCGAACCCCGTCCGATGATGTCGGCGTGGGAACGCAATGCACCGCCTCTCCCCTTTTGGTGGAAGCCCATCATGCGGACGGATCACTGGGTGCATCTCCTGGGAACTTCCCAGGGACAGTACGATATTTTCTACGGTATCATCTGGGGAACGCGCACCGCTTTTAAGACTGGTCTGATCGTGGTCATTGCCACTTTCCTGATCGGCGTGATCGTCGGTTCGGTTTCGGCATACTATGGTGGCATAGTGGACATGGTCATCATGCGCATTGTGGATGTCTTCCTGACCCTGCCGTTCATCCTGGCGGCCTTGATCCTGGCGGCCATTCTTACACCCCGCATCGGGCAATCCCTCTGGCCGGCTGTGATAGCCCTGATTGTCTTTGATTGGATGGGTTATTCGCGTATTATCCGCGGCGACATCCTTTCCATCAAGGAACGCGACTATATCATGGCGGCGCGTGTCATCGGTGCCAAGGATGGCCGCATTCTCTTCCGGCATATCCTGCCCAATGCCATTTTCCCGACCCTGGTTCTGGCCTCCCTGGCCATCGGGGATGTGGTGCTCAGTTTTGCCGCCTTGAGTTTCCTGGGTATTGGCACTCAGGTCGGCTATGCAGACTGGGGCCAGGTGCTCAGTTTTGCCCGCAACTGGATCAGCAGCCTGACCACCTACTGGTATATAATTATCTGGCCCGGCCTGACCCTTGTGATGTTCGTGATGGGCTGGAACCTGGTTGGAGATGCCTTGCGGGATGTGCTTGATCCCCGCCTGCGTGGGAAGAGTTAAACCAGGCTGTATTACTCTTCTGGAGCCTGCTTATTGTTCCCTTCCGGTCTGGCGGTTTTTGTACAACGCTATTCCGGGAGGGAACAGTTTTATCCATATCTTTGCTATAATGCATGTAATACAATCAGGTTCTTGGTTGGCTGGAGAAGGTTTTTCCGTGGAGGCGAATGCCCTCTTACCGTATCGTGATTGTTGATGACCAGCGTGAAGTCAGCCGGCTCCTGCATTCGGCGCTGGATACGTTGGAATATAAAATGGATATTGTCGAGATCCCTTCCGGTGAGGAGGCGATCCTGGACAGTTCCCGCAATTCGATAGACCTTCTGATCAGCGACTATCGTTTGCCGGGTATTTCAGGCATCGAGTTGATGCTCAAGGTGCGCAAGCACTGTCCCAAGGCGAAGGTAATCCTCATCACCGGGCAGACCGACCCAAGAATCCGGAAAGAAGTTGCCGAAGCCGGGGCGGATGCTTTCTTCATCAAGCCCGTCCCCATTGCTGATTTCCTTGATTCTGTGGAACGGCATTTGGGGTTGGTGGAGTCCATGCTCCCGCCTGAGCCGATTTCTGCCGGCGAAGATGAGGAAATCCAGCCCAACCTGCCAGAATTGTTGGTTCATCTACGCCAGGAATTGAAGGCGATTGCCGTCCTTCTTCTGAACGATTCCGGACAAATTTTGGCGCGTGCCGGGGACCTGCCGGATAGTGATAATGAAATATCCCTGTTTTCCTCCCTGCTTTCCGTTCATAGTGCCGGTCAGAAAGTTGCCCACCTGATTGGCCAGAAAGTCGCTTCGAATTGGTACATCTTTGACGGGGTTCGATATGATTTGATCTTTGCCCCGGTTGGGATGACACATGCCATGCTGGTCATCGGCAAGGGCCTGGCCAATGCAAAAAAGATGTTGACCACGCTGGATATTTTCTCGGCAGTATGCAAGAGAATAGAACCGGCACTCGGTGAAAATGTCCCGGCAACTCCTGCCGGCCATGAGGCACTCACACCGCCCTCGGAAGCCGCTGAGCAGGCCATGCGGGAAATGGCACCTTTGTTCAGAGAAGCCAGGAAGAAGCTCAAACCCTCCGAAGTGGACGATTTTTGGGATAAAGCTGCTGATGAACACAAGGCCCCAACCAAGCCAGACATGCTCTCTTATGACCAGGCCAAACAACTTGGCCTGGCTCCAGAGGACGAAACCTAGTTGACTGGCGCACCAGGCGAGGCAGGGATTGTCCCATCCCAAGGCCTGTGATACAATTCGCCCCGCTTTGGGGCGTTGTGCAATGGCAGCACGTCAGCCTTTGGAGCTGATTATCTTGGTTCGAATCCAGGCGCCCCAGCCTGATCTTCCCGCCCGCAAGCGGGGCTTTTTTCCGGGAATGGGCCTCGCGCCGCTCTGCTGACAGCGCAGGCTCATTTTATTTACTCTCACTCCCTTCTCGCAGGAGATAAGCGGGGTGAGGCAGGAGATGCTCATGAAAGTCACTGCCGTTCTTCTGGCCGCTGGACAGGGCATACGCATGAAATCCAATTTATTAAAAGTGCTGCACCCTGTCTGCGGAAGACCCATGCTTGCCTATGCTCTCGAGGCCGCCGTCTCTGCCAGTACCGAGAAACCAGTGGTTGTCGTTGGCAATGATGGGGAGAGCCTGCGCACTTTCCTGGGAGAGGCAGCCCGTTGTGTTCTCCAGGACCCGCCATTGGGTACCGGACACGCACTCCAGCAGGCCGAAGCCAGCCTGCGTGGTAAAACGGACCTGGTCTTGGTCACTTATGCCGACATGCCCCTTATGCGCCCCGAGACGCTTGCCAGACTGGTTGAGACCCAGAAGAACAACCCCGGTCCAATGACCATGTTGACCGCCCATTCGGAAGATCCACGTGGGTTCGGGCGGGTCGTCCGCAGTACGGATGGGAGCGTGCAGGCTATCGTGGAGGAAGCCGCCGCAACTCCGGAGCAATTGTCCATCCGGGAGTTGAACGTTGGTGCGTACTGCTTTTCAGCCAACTGGCTGTGGGATGCCCTGCGCCGGATTCCTCTTTCCCAAAAGGGGGAATACTACCTGACGGATACCGTCGAACTGGCGGTGAACGCCGGGTTATCGGTCCAGGCGCTGGTCAGCGATGATTTGACGGAGAGTATTGGCATTAACACGCGTGTCCACCTGGCAGAAGCGGAAGCCGCCATGCGGATGCGTATCAACCGCTCGCACATGCTGGCGGGTGTGACGATTGTAGACCCGGACACGACTTATATCGAGACGGGTGTGAGCATCGGTGCAGATTCGGTTATCTGGCCAAATACGTACCTGCGTGGGAAGACCATCATCGGCACGGGTTGTACCATTGGGCCAAATACCATTGCGGAAGATACCTCCATCGGCGATAATTGTGTCATCCTTGCGGCAGTGGTGGAAAAAGCGGTCGTTGAGGATGACGTCAGCATTGGCCCGTTTGCCCGGCTGCGCAAGGGGGCGCATCTATGCAAGGGCGTCCACATGGGCAATTTTGGAGAGGTGAAAGATTCAACCCTCGGACCGGGCACCAAGATGGGTCATTTCTCATATCTGGGTAATGCCACGATCGGCCCGAATGTTAACATCGGCGCGGGGACCATCACTTGCAACTATGATGGCGTGAACAAAAACCAGACTGAGATTGGAGAAGGGGCTTTCATTGGTTCGGATACGATGCTGGTCGCGCCTGTTAAAGTGGGGAGAGGTGCCAAAACCGGTGCCGGTGCTGTGGTCACGAAAGATGTGGAAGCAGATACGCTGGTGGTGGGCGTTCCGGCGCGGCCCATCCGCAAGCTGAACGAGGGTAAACATGAGTGACTTGAGTGATGAAGAACGCCGTCTCCTGATCGAACTGGCCAACGAAGCCCGCCGCCGGGCATATGCACCCTATTCCAATTACCCTGTCGGCGCAGCACTGCGGACAAAAAGTGGGCGCATCTTCACCGGCTGCAATGTGGAGAACGCCGCCTACCCGACAGGAATGTGCGCTGAACGTGTGGCCGTATTCAAGGCTGTCTCGGAGGGAGAGCAGGAGTTTGAAGTGATTGCGGTTGCCAGTTCCAACGGTGGCTCGCCTTGTGGTGGCTGCCGCCAGGTGCTGGCTGAGTTTGGACTCGATACCATCGTTTTAATTGCCGACGGTCAGGATCATCTTGTGCAGGAGACCACAGTGGCTGGGCTGTTGCCGGGAGCGTTTACTCCCAGGGATTTACTTTCGATCGGATAAATAAAAGTGGCCAGCCAAGGGCCCTTGTGGTAAGATTGCACCCATGAATTTTTCCCAGATCACGGATTGCTTGTTTATTGGTGACACACCGCACGTGGAGGATTACGAGCTTTTACGCGAATTGGGCGTCCGCCTGGTCATTAATATGCGGCTCGAGAAAAAGCCGGTTGTCGACCTGCATTACCCTCCGCTGAAATTCCTGTGGCTGCCGACCGTGGACACACCCGGTCTGGTCATCCCCATCCGGTTTCTAATGCGCGGCGTCAAGGCTGCTTTGGAAACCATCCAGGCGGGTGGGAAGGTATATGTCCATTGCCAGAGAGGCCGTCACCGCGGCCCGGCCATGGGGGCTTCCATCCTGATCGCCCTGGGATATGACCCGGATGAGGCCATCGAATTGATCAAGACTCAGCGCCCCGATGCGGACCCGAATATTTTCTATATCCGCAGCCGTATCCTTCGTTTTGCACGTGCCTGGGAACAGATCGAATAGGACTTACCCTGAAGGCAATCAAAACGGGTTCCTGGTTGGAACCCGTTCTTGTTATCCGTCTGCCAGTTTCGCCACGGTCACGCCTTCGCCGCCTTCTTTTGGGCCGCCTTCCTCGAACGAAGCAACCTGTGGGTGATCCTTGAGCGCCGCACGCACCTCCTGGCGCAGTTTGCCGGTCCCCTTGCCGTGGATGATGCGGACAAAGGGCAATCCGGCCATGCTGGCCTTTTCCAGGTAGCGGTCGAGCATTTCCAGGGCATCTTCGGCGCGCTGGCCGCGCAGGTCAAGTTCCATCCCCGGGGAGGAACTAAGATACGTGTGACGAATTGACGGGTTTTCTGTTCCGTTTGAAACCTTCTTACTCGTGGCTTGTTTCTTGTCAACTGCTTCTATTTCTTCGGCCTTTCGCTTCAATTCCTCCAGTCGCACACGCAGCCTGAGCGGGCCCGCCTGGACTTCGGCCTCCTCTCCGTCAATTGATGAGATTACGCCTTCCGTGCCGAGTTCGCGAAGAGCCACTTTATCGCCCGGTTTCAATACTCCAACTGGTCTTTCACCTTGCATTTTACTTCTTGCTGGCCTCTCGATTTGTTCTGTCAGGACTTCGATCTTCTCTTCAATTGCCTGGACTGCTTCCAGCGGCTGGCGGGCTTTCTTTAATTCAGATTTAAGCATTTTGAGCTGGGTCTTTAAGACCTCCACTTCCAATTCGCCCTCCGCACGCGCCTGTTCGAGCACTTTCTGGCGTTCCTCCCCGATCTTTTCCAATCGATCAGCCAGGTCACGTTCCAGGCGGCGGGCTTCGGAGCGGGCCTTTTCGGCTTTTTCGCTCTCCTTGAATGCAATCTTGCGCTGGCGGTGGATGTCGCCGATGAGTTTGTCGGCACGCAAGTCCTCCGGGTTGATCTCACTTCGGGCTGCCTCGATGATTTCCTGGGGCAGTCCCAGGCGCTGGGCAATGGCGAGGGCATTGGAACGCCCTGGCAGGCCCAGGGTTAATTTGTAGGTTGGACGCAGGGTCTGGATATTAAACTCCAGCGAGGCGTTTACAACGCCGGGGGTGGTGTGGGCAAAAATTTTAACTCCGGGAAATGAGTGGCCACGAAGGTGGTAATGCAACTTCTAAGCAGGTTCGAGAGAATGGCCCGCGCCAGCGCAGCGCCCTCCTGCGGGTCCGTACCCGCCCCGAGTTCGTCCAGGATCACCAAGGAGTTCTTGTTGGCTTTCTTCAGGATATGAATGATATTGGTGATATGCCCGGAGAATGTGGAAAGGGACTGCTCGATGGACTGCTCGTCACCAATATCGGCATAAATGGCTGTAAAACAGGGCAGTTCCGAGCCAGACTGGGCAGGGATATGCAGTCCGCTCTGCGTCATGGCGGCCAGCAGGCCGACCGTCTTGAGCGTAACTGTTTTGCCGCCCGTATTGGGGCCGGTGATGACCACCGCGAACGTGCCGGGGAGCGGGTCAATGGTGATGGGTACGACCGATTCCGGGTCCAACAACGGGTGACGGGCGTTCAAGAGGCGGACAGCAGATCGCTGATCGCTGGTTACCGATTGCTGGCGGTTCAATATCGGTTCATTTGCCCCGATCTCATCCGCGTATTTCGCCTTGGCAAAAATCAGGTCGAGTTCGGCCAACGCCGCCACACCGGGGACGATTTCCCCCGCCATTTCTCCTACCTGCGCCGAGAGTTCGGCCAGTACCCGGCGGACTTCATCCCGTTCACCAATTTGGGCCTCACGCAAGGCATTGTTGAGTTCAACCACTGCCAACGGCTCGACAAACAGGGTTGCACCAGTGGAGGATTGGTCGTGGACGATGGCCTTGACCTGACCCTTGAATTCGGCCCGCAAGGGGATCACATAACGCCCATCCCGCTGGGTGATTACGTTATCCTGTAATTTCGAGGCTGTGGAGGCGTCCGTAAGGTAGCGTTGCAAACGGGTCATTAGCCGGTCATGGGAAATTCGCACCTGGCGACGCAGGTCGTACAACATGGGCGAGGCGCTGTCAGCCACTTCGGCGGCATCGGTGATGCAGCGCGCGATGGCTTCGATCAACCCTGCTGGAACCGGCAGGCGGCAGGCGATTTCAGCCAGGTGTGGGGAGGCTTCAGCGTGTTTTTCGAAGAAGCGTCGCAGGTTCCGCATCGAAACGAGCGTCGATTGAACATCCAGCAGTTCTTTCGGGTCGAGCACGCCGGCGTGTGCTGCCAGGTCCGCCTGTTCGCGGATGTCGTGCGCCGCGCCGATGCCCAGGTCGGCAGTGATGAGCAATTTGCGCGCCTCGCTGGTCTCAGCCAGGCGGGTGGAGGCTTCGGTGAAATCTGGTGTGGGTCTCAGCAGGTGCGCCAGGTCCGCTGATCCGGAAAAATCACAAAATTCCGCCAGGCGCGCCAGGATCTTGGGGTATTCGAGCACAGCAAGAGTTTTTCCATCCATGACAGGATGAATTTAACCACAAGATGGAGGATTAGAGAGGAGTGAACCGGGTTGGAGTCACGGCTTTCATAATGACAAATCATTTTTTGATTTGTCAAGCTACTTTGGGAAAGACCCGGGGATGTAATGGTTAAGTCAATCCGGCTTGATTCTTTTTCATCTTTCATCCATTTCCCGTTCCCGGTTCGTTTTTCCCGGAATTAAAAAAAGGACCCTTAATTCCCACCGGTTTTCCATGAATTCCTACTTCATTGTTTATCCTTCCCATCTGCGCCTAGGATTACCCAAACATTTATTGGAGGCCACGGCTGGTTGACCCGGCCGGAAAATGAATCTTGCATTAGAAGCGGGACGCAATTTTGGACAAAAATGCTATACTTCGCCCCACTTTCTTTTATGGAAAAGTGCTTCATGACAAGATTTCGTTCCTTCTTTTAATCCTGTTGCTCCTGATTGTAGGAAATCTGGTCACGCCTGTTCGCGCCCAGTCAGATATCCAGGTGGTCAGCGACGCGGCTAGCCTCACTTTCCCGGACAGTGTCCTCTTCAAGGCGGAGTTCCAGGCCGGCACCAATATCACTTCCGTGGTGCTCGAATATGGCGTTAACCAGTTGACCTGCGGGACGGTGGATGCCAAGGCCTTCCCACAACTTACGCCGGGCACGGATGTGAAGGTGGACTGGACCTGGGAAATGCTCCAGTCCGGCTCCCTGGCGCCGGGCGCAACGGTTTGGTGGCATTGGCAGGTCAGTGATTCCAGTGGAGCACAGTTCACCAGCCCCACCCAGACCATCCTGTGGTTGGATAGCATCCATCCCTGGCAGGTTATTACAGGCGGGAAAATCAACCTGCATTACTACAGTGGCGAGGCTTCTTTTGGCCAGCAATTACACGACGCAGCCGTGCAGGCCCTGGTCCGGCTTTCACAGGATGTCGGCGTGAGCACGGACAGCCCCGTGGATATCTATATATATGCCAACCAAAATGACTTACTTGCTGCTGCCCTTTACCAACCCTCCTGGGTCGGAGGACATGCTTTTCCCGAGAATAACATCGTAATCATCGATGTCCCGACTGATCAGTTGGATCAGGGCAAGATCGACGAAGCCCATGAATTGACGCATGTTCTGGTTGGCCACCTGACTTTTTCGTGCCTGGGCTTTCTCCCGCAATGGCTGAACGAAGGCCTGGCGATGTACGGCCAGGGCGGCGTGCAAGCTACCGAGCAGGCACAGTTTGACCAGGCCAAGGCTGCCAACCAGCTGCCTTCTCTGCATTCACTCACCGGCGCCTTCTCGGCGGAAGCCACGCAAGCCGAGCTTTCATATACTGAGGCGTATAGTGTCGTAGATTTCATGATCAAGACCTACGGGCAGGCCAAAATGAACACCCTGCTTTTGGACCTGCGCGACGGCCAGACCACGGACGATGCCCTGCAGGCGGTTTATGGTTTCAATACGGATGGGCTGGAAAATGCCTGGCGCAGCTCCATCGGGGCACAGCCGCTGAATGGCTCAGCGCAGCCAACCCCGGTCCTCACGCCTACAGAAGTTCCGACGTTGGTACCCATCGGTGCTGCGCCGGTTGCAGTGGCGGTCATTTCCACACCACACCCGACCCCGGCGGGGGCTGCCGCCACCCCGACTGGCGGGATGCAGAACGCGGTTCCAACCGTAAGCACGCGGCCAACGGCCAAACTGCTTGGCGTAAAAATGAACAATATCACCAGCGTACTCGAATATGGGCTGGCGTGCCTGGTCATCGCAGTGTTGTTGGCTGGGCTGGTAGTCCTCCTGATTGTCCGAAGCCGGAACAGGAGCCGAAAATGAAACCAATGAGGAAATTTATCTCTTTCCTGATGGTCATCGTGTTCCTTCTACTGGCCTGCCAGGTTTCAGGTAGCGCCACCCCGTCTGCATTGAACGGCTCCACTCTCACACCAGGGATGGAACATAACACTTACGTCAACCCGGAAAACGGTGTAACTGTTCATTATCCGAATGGCTGGACAACCCAACCACCTGCACAAGGTGACCAGTCCCTGGTCGTCTTTCTCAGCCCGGACCAGCGCGTCCAATCCGAACTGTTCGTTTCTCCGGGACAACCAGGCGATACGGCCGAATCCGTGACCAGCCAAATAGCAACCAGCTTCCTCACGGGTCTGGATAATATCACCATCGTGAGTGACGCCGCCCTGAGGCGCACGGATTCCGTATCTGCCTGGAGCCGGGTCGTGACGGCTACCAGCAATGGTAGTGAGTTGAAAATCAACCTTACAACGCTCATTAATGGTCCGCGCGAATTCTTCCTGATGACATATGGCGCTGTATCCAGCTACAATGCCAACGTCAATGAAATAAATGCCCTGGTCAGTGGAATAAGTTTTCAGGCACCCATCGTCAATGGGGTGAACCGCAACCAGGCGCTTTTCCTGACCGGCGGGGAGAGTACCAATCCACGCGATTATGACCCTGCCACCGAGCACGATTCCGGTGATAAACGCATCTATAGCGGACTGGTTTCCTTGGATACCAACCTGCACCTGGTGGCGGATTTGGCCGAATCCTGGGACATCTCTGCAAATGGCACGGTCTATACTTTTCACCTGCGGACAAATGCCAAGTTTCAGGATGGGCGGCCCGTGGTGGCCCAGGATGTAATCTATTCATGGGAACGCGCCGCCAACCCTGCCACCCAGTCTGATACCGTTCTGACCTACCTGGGGGACATCGTCGGTGTGGCGGAGATGCACAGCGGCAAAGCGGACCATATCTCCGGTTTGAAAGCACTCGATGATCATACCCTTCAGGTCACGATCGATGCGGCCAAACCATACTTCCTGTACAAATTGACCATGCCGGTTGCTTTTGTTCTGGATAAGGAAAATGTTGAATCCGGCCCGAATTGGTATCGCACGCCGAATGGCACCGGTCCCTACAAACTGGTTCGCTGGGATAGCTTTAAGTTGATGGTGTATGATGCCAACCCGGATTACTACCTGGGCGCGCCATCCATCCCACAAATCATTGTGGAGTTGTATACGGGTTTTGGCATCGATCTGTACGAATCAGGAGAGATCGACATGACCGGAATCTCTCCTTCAGATGTGACGAGTGTGCTTGACCCGACCAGCCCGCTGCATTCCGATTTGTACAGCGGAGTGAGCCTGTGCACCGATTATGTCACCTTTGATGTATCCAAGCCGCCCTTTGATGATGTCAAAGTACGCCAGGCTTTCAGCATGGCCTTTAACCGGCAGAAGTTTATTGACGTGGTGGACAACGGGGTTGGGATTCCGGCCGAAGGTCTCTATCCGCCCGCCCTGCCCGGTTACAACCCGAATCTCAAGGGCCTGCCCTACGACCCGCAACAGGCGCGCCAGTTCTTGGCGGAGTCCAAATATGGCGGTCCGCAAGGACTGCCGGCCATCGTCTTTACATCCGAGGGGTTTGGCAATTCAGCCGGGGCGGACGTGGCAGCCATGGTCCAGATGTGGCAGCAGAACATCGGCGTGAAGATCACCATCGAGAATCTCGAACCTGACAAATACCTTGACCTGCTTTACACCGGCCAGCATGGTCAAATCTTCTCAGGCGGCTGGTGCGCCGATTACCCCGATCCCGAGAATTTTGCCGATGTTTTATTTCATACCGGCGCGCAACAAAATCTCGGTAATTACAGCAACCCGGCCCTGGATGCCATTCTCGATCAGGCGCGCGTCGAGCAGAATGTAAGTAAACGGATCCAACTGTACCAGCAGGCCGAGCAGATCATCGTCCAGGACGCCCCGGCGCTGTTCATCTCACACGATGTTTCCTATATGCTGGTCAAGCCGTATGTGAAAGGGTACGTTCTAACGCCGATCAGCATTCCAATCGAACGTTATTTGTGGTTGCAGCATTAAGTAAAGAAGTAGGATGAGATAGAATCCCGCCCTATTTTTATGGCCGCGCCTCGGTGAGAAATTCCACCTTGGCAATTCCCGGCCCCACGCTGAATAAAGGAAAATTAAAGGAAACGGGGGCATCCACCGTCAGCATTGAAGCGGACTCCCAGCGGCGCACCCCGATCACGTTCCCGGCTGTGTCATAAGCGGTTGCCAGCACCCACAGCGTATTCGCCGTACCTGATCCTGTCAGCACAACCTGGCCGGAGACAGTCGCCGATAATCCGGAAGCATCCACTCTGACCAGGGTGTTCCCCAGCGTCACTGGCAGGTAACGCGTATCCCCCGGCAGGAGACGGATGGCTGTCAACACCTGGACGCGCACAGCTGCCTTAGTTTGCTCCGGCGGGACGAAATGGGCTGCCAACGGCATGGAAGCGCCTGGCGGGAGAATGTCAAGCAATCCGTAGACAATCTGACTGGTAAGTTCCTGCCCGCTCGAATCCAACAAGGCGATCTGGGCTGAGATGTTTTCGATTGTTTCGGCATAGTCATTCTGCACCATGGCGAAGCACCACATACCGCCGGTCGATTCCGGCCAGCAGCGTACCTGCCGCACCGGGAGCGGGGCAGGTGTGGGGGTTGGCTCGCCGGGGACTTGATTGCCAGCGGGGATAACCAGTTTGGTACCGACCGAAAGTGCCGTCGGCGAAACACCCGGATTGGCGGCCTGCAATGCTTCCAGAGAGACGCCAGTATGTTGGGCAATGCTGATCAGGGTATCACCCTGTATAACAGTATAGGTAAAAGTTGTCGCCGTGGGGAGTATGATCTCCGTACGTGCGGGGATAACGGTTGGCGTCGGGGTGGGGGGAACAGCCTGGTAGGGTACGGCTGTTGCCAGGACCGGGGTTGCTCCGGCCTTCTGTCCACAGGCGGCCAGAGTAATAATAATAAATAACCAAGAAAGGCATCTTCGCATGGGGAAATTATACCCGTTCCACTTGCTCCATCCCCCAGGCTGTGCTAAACTCAATTCATGGCTGATGATGAGGAACTCTTATCCTCCGAAACCGGGGAAAACACCATGCTGCGAGAAGCCATCGAGGCGCTCCGCACCGGCGACCGGGCACGTGCCCGCGATTTGCTGACGCGCCTGCTCAAGACTGACCAGAAAAATGCCCAATACTGGGTCTGGCTTAGCGCAGCGGTGGACACGCAGAAGGAACGGCTGTATTGCTTGCAGACCGCCATTCAGGCGGATCCGCAAAATGCCGCTGCCAAGCGCGGCCTGATCCTCATCGGAGCACTTCCACCGGATGACTCGATAAAACCCTTCCCTGTTGATCAGCCGCGCTTATGGGAGGAAAAGTTGGCAATCTCTCAAGAGGCGCAGGAGAAGATCCGTGGTTGGGAAAACCCCGTGACGCGCGTGGTCATGATCCTGGGTATCGCCGTAATCGTGATTGGCCTGGTTCTGGGCGGTTCTTTGTTGGTGCCAAAGAAGGCGAAACCCAGCATTTACAACACTCCCACCCACCGCCCATCGGAAACCTTCACTTCCACGCAAACTCCCACGGTCCCTCCCAGCCTCCGCACCCCCACACCGACTTTCCTCGGCCCCACACCGCTCTGGATGTTCTTGGATAAGACCTATACTCCTACGCCACTTTACGTGATTACCCTGCATCCTATCACCAGCAGGAGTGCCTTTGAAGCCGGCCTGCGCTTCCTGGCAGAAAAAGATTACCAAAATGCATTGGTCCTGTTCCAGCAGGCGGAGGGTCTGGAGCCGGCTGCTCCGGATATTAATTATTATATTGGAGAGATCTACCGCGCCCAGAGAAGTTACCATGCGGCCCTGGATGAGTATCAGAAAGCCATTAATAAAGACCAAAACTTTGCGCCGGCTTTCCTGGGGCGAGCACGGGTTAATTTGGATCTGAACCCTCGAGCGGATGTAACCAATGATCTGGACGAAGCCATCACTCTCGATCCCCACTATGCCGAAGCTTACCTCGAACGTGGAAAGGACCAGCTTTCAAGCAACCCAACCGCGGCAGAATCGGATTTTAATGCTGCCATCCAAATAACTCCGGATTCGGCCCTGGCGTACCTGTATCTGGCAGATGCGCAATTGGCCCTGGGAGAGAACGATGCTGCTCTCGAATCGGCCCAGCATGCCAACCAGATCGATTTGACGTTAATTCCGGTCTATCTGGCTCTGGCCCAAGCGTACATTGCCACTGGCCAGAGCGAACAAGCGGTCAGTGTGTTGCAGACGTATACGGTCTTCGAGCCAAATGATACCAGCTCCTTTCTCGCACTGGGGACGGCGTACAACGCGGCCGGACAGTATCAATTGGCTGTCAATATCCTCAATAAACTCATTGACGCCGACCAGCGCAACCCCAAGGCTTATTATCAGCGCGGTTACGCTTACCTTAACCTGCAAGAGGCCAGCCTGGCCCAGGCCGATTTCAAATCGGCAATCACCTACAATCCTTATGATTTTGATTCCCAACTTGGCCTGGCGCGTGCCCTGGATATCCAGAAGAAACCCGGCGATGCTTACATGCAGATCGAACAGAGAGCTTATCCACTGGCAAAAACCGATAAAATGAAAGCCCAGGTCTATTATTGGGAAGGTCTCTACCTGCAGGAAATTGGCGATAAATTATCACTTCAGGGAGCCAGTAATGCCTGGTACAAACTTATTGCTCTTCCGGCGGATGTGATGCCCGAGGAGTGGCGCACCCAGGCTTTTCAATATCTCAGTATTACCCCCACGTTTACACCCACAGAGTCTCCAACGATTACGCTTCCATCGACGGCCATGCCCACCGCGACAGTAACACCGACACAGTCTCCTACGACGATGCTTACAACCACTGTTACGCCAGCGAAGTGATTGCCCCTTTCGTAAAGGAATTCAATTAACGTGCAGAAGACGATTTAGTGGCAGGGACACTGCTGCGTGCCTTTAGTTCCTGTATTTCTGGCACGGGCATAATGCGCGCAGATAGTGCCACCGGTAAATCCCGGTGTCATGCCCATCCTCCCAGACCGGCGTTATGGCGTAGGAACCAACCGGCACAATTTTCTTCAGGCGGGTGGCGGGTGAATCATCAATGGGGGTCTCAAAAACAGCCGGCTCGGGCGTATCCCCCATATGATCATGACCGCCACGACATTCAGCGCATGGGCAACCTGCCCGCATCAGTGAAAACGAATACTGGCTGGCGTGCCCATCATCCCAAATAATGGTTAATTCTTTCTTTTCGCGGCTGGCAGTAATGGTTACGGGTTTCATAATGGTCTATGGAGAAGAAATGGGTATCAGGTAATCCTGTGCGGCCCAGCCCGCACGCGTTATATCGTAGGATGCGGTCAGATACCACCAGGTATAGCCGTCCGCTTGTTCCGGTCCTTTTGTAACCAGAAATACTTCTAAATCGAAGGCCGAGAAATAGTCGGCGCTCAGGCTTGGTTGTGTATGCACCCGCAGCCCCAAGCCACCTGTGCTGGGTTGGACATACACGCCGATGCCGATCTGGCCTGGCGCGGGGGTGGAAGTAGGTTCAGGGGTGGGCGGTATCGGTGTCAGTGTAGGTGGTTGAGGCAGTGGCGTGGAGGTTGGTGCAGGGATTATTGTCAGTGCAGGTGTGGCAGCAGCCAGGACCTGGTTTGAGTCGGCTGCCGGACGCATCACCAGGATATATGCCAGACTGCTGCATAGCAGCACAAAGGCAATTATCATCATCGCAATAAGTACTTTACCGTTCAGAATATTTCTCATTTAACAACCGGTACCTGGAAGAGATCTTGCCATAAAGATTATCAAAAGGCTTTCATGGAATGTCCTCGAATTTAGCCGGGTTGTGCATGTGTATCTTTTTCTCTTTGTAATAAGTATCTGGCCTGTGGTGGCATCAAGATAAGTATTTTTTGTGGGAGGACCTCCAGCAAAGCTTGCTGTGCACCCAGCATCGGCTCTCCGTCAATTTGGAGCAGAAATGGTGTTTCCGACTCGATGTGGACTCTATGGAACGGTATACAGCGCGCCTGGTCCGAATTCACGTGGCTTCCCGTGCGGATTTCAAAGAACTGGCGAAAAGTGTCCGCCAGCGTCGAGCCGGAGAACAGCCACAGATCCATCTTACCATCATCCAGATATGCAGATGGGGAAATCTGTGCCAGTCCGCCCATGTAATGACGAATGTTGCTGACGACTGCCAGCAGGTAATGGCCCTCGACCTGTTTGTCGTCAGCGGTGACGCGTAAATCCATACCGTGCCAGATGCTTGCATTCCATACAGTGGCGGCAAAATATTCGGGTATGTTGAGGTATTTCTCGAAACGCTTGCGAGGGTCCAGTTTTTTTACGGTCATGGCGTCCAGGCCGATACCGGCCCACATCAGGAAGGGCTGGCCGTTGCATAGGCCCACATCCACCGCACAGGGTGGAGTCTCGACCAGCAGGCGGGTATTCTGGCGCAGGGCCCGGATGTGAGGCCAGACAAAGGCATTGATTCCCATTTCGCGCGCCCATACATTGGTTGTACCAGCCGGGAGAACACCCAGTGCAGTTTGCGAACCAAGCAGTCCACTGGCAGCCTGCCCAGCAGTGCCATCCCCACCGATGGCAAAGACCGCGCGAAAGTTTTCCCTGGCAGCCATGCGTGCCAATTGGGTGGTATGGCGTCCATTAACTGATTCGACCACTTCAACACGCCAGCCATGGTCATTAAGCACACGGATGACCCCACTGATGAACGGACGCACTGAAATACGCCCTGCAGCCGGGTTGTAGATAAGTAATGCATCGGCCATGCCTTTATTATACTTGGGCAGCCTGAGAATGAAGCACAAAAGTGCCGTGTTATAATCTCGCACGGCAATCTATGGATGATTCTCGCCTGCTCAATAACCGCTATTTAATCCTTGAACAGCTGGGAAAAGGCGGCATGGCCATTGTCTATCGCGCCCGTGACACCATGCTCGAACGTTCGGTGGCCGTGAAAGTCCTGCGCGAGAACTATTCGCGCGACCCGGCCTTTCTGGATCGTTTCCGGCAAGAGGCCAAAGCCGCCGCCAACCTGTCTCACCCAAACATCGTTACCGTTCATGACTTCGGGCTTGATCAGGGTCAACTATTCATTGTCATGGAATACGTCCCGGGAACCGACCTGAAAATGCTAATCAAACAGCGTGGCCGTTTTACTCCCGAGGAAGCTGTGCCGCTGCTCATCCAGGCCTGCGCTGGCATCGGATATGCACATCGCGCCGGGTTGGTGCATTGCGATGTAAAACCGCAAAACATGCTGGTCACGCCGGATATGCGTCTCAAAGTTGCCGATTTTGGGATTGCCCGTGCACTTTCCACCATTCATCCTGAGGAGCAAAGCGAGGTAATTTGGGGTTCGCCACAGTATTTCTCTCCGGAACAGGCCGCTGGTGCCGCCCCTTCTCCCGCTTCGGATGTGTATTCGCTGGGTATCATCATGTACGAACTACTGACCGGCTCGCTGCCCTTCCATGGCGATACCGCCGCCGAACTGGCCCAAATGCATATCGAAGCCGAGCCGGCCCCGCTCGTCGAGATGCTCCCGAACATTTCTCCGGTGCTTGAGCAAATCCTGATGAAAGTCCTTTCGAAGGAACCTTCCCAACGCTATCGGACGGCGGACCAGCTCGGACGGGTCTTGCTGAACTTTGGCAACGCCAAATCTTCTCCTGCGCTGACACTGACCCCCGAAGCGGCCTCGGAAATCATCAGCGTCCCGGCAACCAGCGCCACACCTGTCGCTGACCCAAGCCCTGAGATTGACTGGATTTCGGTTGGCCTTGGGCTGCTTGCGCTCGTAGCCGTACTGGGACTGGTTCCATTCTGGTTATGGGTCTATTTCGTGTATAATCCGCCCATCCGGTGAGCCGGATAAAGAAGAAATAATTTTTTGGATAAAATGCCAAGACGCTTTTTGATCGCACCATCCATTCTTTCGGCAGATTTTACCCGCCTGGGCGAGCAGATTGCAGAAGCCGAAGCGGCTGGAGCGGGCTGGATCCATGTGGATGTGATGGACGGGCATTTTGTTCCAAACTTGACGATGGGACCGTTCATAGTGGAGGCCTGCCGCCGGGCCACGAATCTTCCACTCAATGTGCATCTGATGGTTGATCATCCCGAGGACATGCTTGAGGCATTTTCACAAGCCGGGGCCAGCCACCTGATTGTTCACGTGGAGACCTGTCCGGAGATCGCCAGAACTCTGCGCTTGATCAAGAGCCTTGGTTGCAAGGCTGGCGTAACGCTTAACCCTTCCACGCCCGCCAGCAGTCTCGAACCCGCCTTGCCAATAGCGGACCTTGTCCTGGTTCTAACTGTTCACCCGGGTTATTCGGGGCAGGAATTCCTGACCGAGGAAGTGGCGAAGATTGCCGCACTCCGCCGCCGATTGGACGAGATTGGCTCGTCCGCCTGGCTGGAGGTGGATGGAGGCATTTCGGTACAGACCATTTCCCAGGTTCGGGAAGCCGGTGCAGATGCCTTTGTTGCGGCAAATGCGGTCTTCAAGCATCCGAATGGTATCGCGGCAGGTATCCAGGCGTTGAAAAGCGCAGCTACGACCTAATTGAAAAAAACAAAAATCACGGCTTGCGCCGTGACCTTGTCTAAGCAGGTTAAGAACCGATTATGCTGTCTTCGCCAGCGTGCGGATGCACTTGGTGCAGAGTACTATTTGTACTTTATGACCGTTCTCAAAAACTGTCACCTTTTGCAGGTTGGGATGGAATGGACGATTAGTCGTCCGCTTGGAGAACGAAACGTTATGACCGAAAGTAGTGGTCTTACCACAATGAGCGCATTTTGCCATACTTGATTTCCTTTCTTAACAGATAATCCCAGTCTGTCTTGGACAGGCGGCGTATTCTACCATGAATCGTACCCTTGTACAAGTCGAGTGTTAATTAGATAGAATTGGACAGAGGAAAAACTATGGGTGAAGAAACGACTACTTTGGGCACCATTTCCATCTCGCCAAAAGCCCTGGCGACTATCGCCTATCATGCCACGCTGACCTCCTATGGCGTGGTCGGCCTGGCTCCCAAGAATCTGGCGGAGGGGCTGGCGATGACCATCACCCACGAACCGGCACGCGGCGTTTCCGTGGACTATAACGGCGAAGAGATAGATATTGACGTTCATATCATCATTGAATATGGCACCCGGATTACCTCAGTGGCTGATAGTGTTGCCAACGCAGTGCGCTATCAGGTGGAAAAGGCATTGGGGATGCCAATCCACCACGTCAATGTACATATACAGGGCCTGCGCATCAGCAATCCCGATTAATGTGAGGAGAATTCAGTAGAATGAATCCGGAGGTTCAAGCGCGGCTGGAGCGTTTTAAGTCCATGCCGATTGATGGACAGACCCTTAAGAAACTGGTTGAAGCGGGGTTGACCTGGTTGCGAGCCAACCAGCAGACGGTTAACCTGCTCAACGTTTTTCCTGTTCCTGATGGCGATACCGGTACGAACATGGTCCTGACCATGCAATCTGCATACAATGAGATTGACAAACTTGGCCATCATGGCGTCGGCCAGATGGCCGCGGCTGTGTCCCAGGGAGCATTGATGGGTGCGCGCGGCAATTCGGGTGTCATTCTCTCCCAATTGTGGCGAGGTTTTGCACGTGCACTTCACAACCAGGAGGTTCTGGATGGCCCGAATCTGGTGCGGGCGTTGGCTGAGGCGCGCGATACTGCTTATAAAGGGGTCGTCAGGCCAGTGGAGGGAACCATCCTGACGGTTGCCAAAGATACCGCAACTGCCGCCGAACAAGCCCTGCGCGAGACAAATGACCCCTGCGATATACTTGCACGAATTGTCCCGGCGGCGGATGCTTCGGTGGAACGAACGCCAGATCTGCTCCCGGTCCTCAAGCAAGCCGGTGTGGTCGATTCGGGTGGTAAGGGTTTATTTTTCATACTGGAAGGAATGCTGCGCTTTATCAATGGTGAACCACTGGATACACCCATTGCAACTGTCCAGCCCCTCTCGGCCATGAATCTGGTGAATGCCCGGGAAGACATCGAGCCAGGTCAGGATTTTGAAGTGGTGGTGGATTTTGTCCCTGCCCAGGAGTTTAATCTTCGGAACTTTTATGCCGAATTGGAAGCAATGGGAACATCCATCCAGGTTGGCGAGGGGGAAGGCATGTACAGAATGCACATCCACGTTCCAACCGAAAACCGGAACAAACCGGTGGATTACATCATGGGTCTGGGCACCATAACCAAGATTGCGATGGAAAACCTGGTGGCCCAAATGGAAGATATTGACAAAAAACCCGACGGAAGCCGTATTGAACTGGTCAATATTGAGCCAGGACAGATCGCGGTGGTAACCGTCTCACCGGGGCGTGGTATTTCGCGCGTCTTCGCCAGCCTGGGGGTTGCAGCCATCGTTGAGGGAGGTCAGACGATGAATCCATCGACGAAGGATATTCTGGACGCTTTTGAGAACTTGCCCACAGATAAAGTTATCATTTTGCCCAATAACAAGAACATCATTCTGTCCGCCCAGCAAGCCAAGGATGTAACCGTCAAGAGAGTATATATTATTCCCAGTCGCACCATTCCGCAGGGGTTGGCGGCCATGATGCACCTGAACCCGGATGGAGATGTGGAAACGGTTGTTGCCAGAATGACCAGGTCTATTGAGGACGTGACAACAATTGAAGTTACAACTGCGACGCGCACGGTGGAAATAGACGGTGTCTCTGTGGAGCAAGGGCAGGTTATTGCGCTGGTGGATGGCAAAATGGCCGTCTCGGCGGTCTCAGTGGAGGAAGCCTGCCTGGGTGCGCTGGCAAAAGCGGGAACTGCCGATCGCGAGCTGATCACGCTTTTTTATGGTGAAGACATTTCACCTACCGAAGCCAACCGCATCGCGGACGTGGTTCGTTCGGCGTATCCTGCCCAGGAAATCGAATTGCAGGATGGCAGTCAACCGCATTATCAATTCATCATTTCAGTAGAATGATCCATTGACCGGCGGGTTGATGTGGAACCTGCCGACAGCAGTATTATGTCCAACGTCTGCATCCTCACTGACAGCACGGCACAGTTCACGCAGTCCAGGTTCGCCGGGCATGAATGTGTGCACATTATCCCGTTCAATATCCAAAATGTAGCACAAAAGGAAATCAGTTCACTGCCAGGTGGTATTTCTTTCCATTGGCAATTGATCCCCCCTTCCCCGCAGGAATTCATACGGTTCTTTGCCAGGTTGAGCCGTGACTACGACTCGATCCTCGTGCTCACACTCTCTTCTTGGCTTAATCCCACCCTGAACCATGCCAGGATGGCTTCGAAACAATCCAGTAATTGTGCACCTATGGAAATAATAGATTCACAGACAACCTCTATTGGATTGGGATTGCTCGTGCAGGTTGCGGCAAAGGCGGCGTCTGAGGGGGCATCGTTGAAGGAAATAGACCAACGTTTGCGGGCCAGCATCCCACGCGTCTATATGCTGCTCTGTATCCCGGAACTGGCGTACCTGGCGCATTCCGGCCATTTGGACTATGCCCAGGCACTGGTAGGCGAGATGATGGGGATGCTGCCCATCTTTACCTTCGAGGAAGGACGCATGGTTCCAATGGAAAAAGTGCGCACCCCACGCCACTTGTTTGAGGTTTTCCAGGACTTTTTGGGGGAGTTCGAAACCCCAGCGCATATTGCACTGGTGAACACATCGGGTCATGGCAACTTACGTACGAGCCCGTTGCGCCAATTTGTAAAAGATACTTTTCCAAAAACGCTTTTTAGCGAACACCCTATCCAACCGCACCTGGCAGCCTTGTTTGGCCCGCGCAGTATCGGGCTTGTTGTAATGGAACCGGTGGAATAGAGGCGAAGATGAAATTGGGTTTTGTCACTGACAGCACCTCGGATATCCCGGTTCCTTTGGCCGGCCGGTATGGCATCGAGATTGTTCCAGCAATGGTTAATATTAACGGGAAGAGTTATGCCGATGGAATGGAAATCAGCCGTGAGGAGTTCTATAACCGTCTGCCGGGTCTGCGACCATTGCCAACAACTTCAAGCCCCTCGGTTGGCTCATTCCAGGAACGTTACGAGAAATTGTTCAAGAACGGTGCGGATTATATTATTTCCATCCATCCTCCGAAAGAGTTGAGCGGCATCTTCAACGCAGCCCGGCTGGCAGCGCAGGTATTTGACCAGCGCGTCAAGGTGCTGGACAGTGGGCAACTCAGTCTTGGTCTTGGCTACCAGGTCATTCTGGCATCGGAGGCGGCTGCGCAGGGAGCCATGCTGGATGAGGTGCTGACCCTGGTGGAAAGCGTACGGCAGCGCGTGAGGCTGACTGCCCTGCTGGATACCATCGAATATGTCCATCGCAGCGGGCGCGTCTCATGGGCGGCCGCCATGATTGGCGGAGTATTCCGGCTTCAACCGTTGATAGAATTGCAGCATGGCATGGTCCACAGGCTGGGACAGGCCCGCACGCGCCTGCAGGGCATCGAGCGGTTGGTCGAAACTCTCAATTCCTGCGGGCAACTAGAACGTCTGGCTGTGCTGCACACCAATGCCGAATTGGCTGCCAGGCAATTATTGGAGAATACCAGATCAAAGGTGGTGATTCCCCCATTACTGGTAAATGTCACCACAGCCATCGGGACACACGTTGGCCCGAATGCACTGGGCTTCGTCGTGGTGCCTGTTTCATAATTCCCCAAATTGACTCAATCTAGGTAATATGTCATCCTTTGCAGACCAATGGATGGATCAAGATATTGCACTTTCACATCCGCCGGAACACTCAGGCTGATGGGCGCATAATTCAAGATGGCTTTGACACCTGCCTCCACCAGATGGGTGGTCACTGCTTGTGCCGCTGCTGCCGGGACACAGACCATTGCCACTCTGATCCCAGCCTGGAGGATGGCCTCTCGCATCCCGCGTATATCCCTAATGACAAATTCCCCCACTTGTTCACCCACCTTGGACGGGTCATTATCGAAGACCATCGCCACGCGGAAGCCACGGTCAGTGAATCCCTGGTAGCGCGCCAGAGCATGACCCATATCACCCATACCAACCAGTGCCACGTCCCAAACACGTTCCAGTTGTAGAATTTCGCGCAGTTTGCCAGCCAGGAAGGCAATATTATAGCCGGTACCCTGCTTGCCAAACTCTCCGAATTGCGAAAGGTCTTTGCGGATTTGGGCTGCCGAAATGCCCACCTGTTTGCCAAGTTCCTCTGAAGAGGTGGTCTGCTGGTTCTGCGCTTGCATGCGTCGCAGGGCACGCAGGTAAACCGGGAGTCTACTGACAATGATATCGGGAATTTCTCGCTTTTTCATGGCCTGCTCCCAAACACAGTTTTCGTGCCTTCCAAAGTGGGGGATAACTGTGCCCCCGGTTTATTAAGATGCTGCCAGTTACCTAAACAAACTTTACCATAAACAACACTATTGTGCAATTCTTCATTTGTGAATTATCTCAACACTGAAACTTCCATCACTCTGGATGTTCACCACCGACAGAGGAAAAGGAAAATAATCTCCGTCCGGATATTCCAGGTTGGGATCTTCAGACATGGAGATGAAAGGCAGCGCGGAGATAAAACCCTCCGCTGAAAGTGTCGCATTGGTGAGTACCTCTACATTGCTCCCATTTGCCAGGCTCCATGTCCACGAATGGGGGGATAGCGTGGCCCAATAATTGGTCGGGACGGAATAAAACCTCTGTGGGTCCACTGCCAGCGGAATACTGCAGCTTACCTGTCCGTGAACCTGATAATGCACTTCGATGCCATTCTCGATCAGCCGGTACGTTTTGACCAGGCTGCCGTCCGGACTGGTGAAGGTGATCCCGTCCGCCTGGATGGTTGGGGTAAAGTCTATCCAAGTTCCGGAGGCATCCACGAACGCACCGGGGATCACGCTCGGATCGGCTGCCTCGGCGCGTTCCGGATGCCATTCAGATGGATCGCTCAACCCGACTGCGAACTGTGAAGATGGTCCAATCAATTGGTGTGGGCCATTGGAATCCAGGTAAAAGAATTGCATCAACCGGGCTCCATCAGTTTCCAGAATGGCGAAATATTCCCGGTTTGCCAGGATACATTCAGCCCGGCCATCGCTGTTCAAATCAACCGAACAATCAGTCTGGGACGTTGGCTTTTCCGCCCAGTTTGCGGCTGCCAGCAATTCACCCACCTGGCCAAGATAGGCGCTGTTAAGAGCTTGCAATTGCGTGTCTGGCGTGGGTGCAGTGAGCGTAAGATATACCTGCCAGGCGGACAGACTGACGGCGTTTTCAGGGGCGGATTGCAGGTCCTCCAACCAGGGATGACTTATCGACGTGGGCTCCAGGGTGACCGGCTGGGGCCGCGCAGGGAAAGCTAACAGGTCCTTGCCCGAAAGTGGTCGAATCCATGGGTGGGCGACGATCCACTCAAAAGAAGGATCGGCCATATCCGGGTCACCCCAGGTGGATTGAGGCAGGCTGCCACCCAGCACCACTAAATCCGCCGGGTCGGGTGAGAGGGCGGCTGTGATCAGGGCACGCCGCACCTGGAGGGATGGGCCGTCTTCGGTGGCTTCGACTGCATTGGCAGACGGGAGTGGGATAAGCCGCCTCCCGCTGGACCTTGCCAGGTGGGTATTATCGGCGAGTGGCAGGAACTGGGCGGTGTAGCCAGAAAGCGCGGCCTTATTTACGCTTGCCAAAGGGTTGGCTGAGACCGCGTAGACAAACTGGCTGGCGGGGAGTCCAAACCCGGCGGAGGCACGGTTGCTTAATCCCAGGGCAACGTTGGCCGGTTCGCCGAAAGCGACGTCTGGTAGGATGAGCAGCCCGCTTGCAGATAAAGCTTGAATTTTTGGAAGGACACCCATGAAGCTGAGTGCTGCCAGGCTAGCGGGATTCTTGAGATCAAGCAGGGCCACTGGAAAATTATGCTGCTTGGCTGCATCGAGAATGTACGTCAGGCCGTGGCGCTGGCCGAGTGGACCGGTATGTGCCCCATCCCAACGGCGCAAAGCCTGGGCCGGCGTGGTGACCGGGTAGGCATCCCAGAAGGCTAACAGCATGGGTGCACGTTTCGTCGGAGGGCGGGCATCCGAACGGACGTTGTCGACTTCGTCTGCCAAGGCGGGCGGGTTGGTTGTGTACGTGGTAACGTCCAGCCGGTAGTGGCCGCTGATGAATGCCTTGTTGAGGTTCACCGTGATGGTGTCCAGCAGGAAATTTTGGACGACCCGCGGCCAGATGACCGGATTCCCTGGACTGAATCCGCTGGTCCGGGTTGCGCCGGTGGAGGAAATATTGATCGTTAATGGCGTCCTGGAGAAATTCCGGTCATCCCACAGGGCCACTTTGAGACTGTAATTATCGCCGGGATTAATATCCAGCAAGTCGACGCGGATGTCAACGCTCAGGTCGGTGGTACGGGTGTAAACTGCCAGGATGTCGGTGGCGGGGCTGGTTGAATCCAACGAGTTCGAGGGCACGCAGGTCAGAGTAGACCCAGGGGCGATTGACCGGCGATTGGGCGCATGAGGCAGTTGCCAGCAGGAGGGCCATCCCCAACAGGTACCAGGCCAGCCAAGGCAAGCGCAGGCGGGGCAGGTGATTCACATCCCTATTGTATATTAAACGAGTGGAACTCATCTGGGCAATCGCAGCGACAATGTAAAATAATCCTGGTAAGTGTACTGCAAAGCGCGCCCACCGGCGAATTCAAATCTTGGGTTGCGCGAATAAAATGCAAAAACAATGAGGAACAATGCCATGGAGAAAAGAATAGAGGGCAGCGAATGGAGAGTAGAAAAGGAGAGAAGATAAAGAAATGGCGTTTTCAGGAAGGTATTGATTATTTATTTGGTCTTCATGCGTCAGCAGCCCGGCTGAAGGTGGAGTGCCCATGCGCCAAGAAAACGCTTGACTCGGGCGGGGGAATCCCTATAATGAAATTGTTCACAGGTGCTCTTGCTGATAATGAAAGACATCCTACCAGTACTGCGAGGAACACTTAACATCCATTTGGCAGAGAGATAATTTCATCATAGTCTACGGAGAATACCAATGATCACAGGTGTACATGCAATCATCTACAGCAAGAACCCGGAGGCTGATCGGGCTTTTCTACGGGATGTGCTCAAATTCACCAGTGTTGATGCGGGCGAAGGGTGGCTCATTTTTGGCTTGCCACCAGCCGAACTGGCCGTGCACCCGTCCGAAAAGAATGACATTCAGGAAATCTATTTGCAGTTTGAGGATGTTCAGGAATTTGTCCAGGAGATGTTGCATCAAAAAATAAACTGTGATCCAATACAAAATCGGAATTGGGGATTGATTACCTGGTTGACTCTCCCAGGAGGGGGAAAGTTGGGTGTCTATCAGCCGAGCCATGCGCGCCCGGGTGCAGTGTTACTTGGAAAATGAGCAGTCCAACCGGCGGAGTTGGCCACTGCACAAAGGATAGCCGGGCGACTTCCAGCTGTTGGACGGGCAAACAATTAAAAAAGAGCCCACCGGTTTCAGGTGAGCTCTTTATTTGGAATGGCTGGAGAGATCAGGGCGTCGGTTGTGCCTGCAGGGTCTGTTCCAAACTGTTCAGATCCTGGTCGAGTGTATCTGGGGTGGGGACGGGCATATCCGTCGCCTGAACGGAATTCTGCAGGTCATTCATCGACTGGTCGAGTTGAGAGGTATCCACCGAATTGACATTCGTATTAATCGCCTGGAGGGTACTCTGCAGGTCGTTCAGCGACTGGTCGAGGGAAGCTACTGTCGGAGTGGGCTGCTCTATGGCGGCTGTGGTGGGTGAGGCCTGGGAGGCAGGCTGGGTATTCCCGGATGAACCGGCCGGGTTCGGATTCGTCTGAGGATGAGTGGTCAACCGACAGCCTATCAACAAGAAGCCAAGGCCCAGGATGGTCGCAGCAAAAAGCAAGTTCTTCTTCATAATGGCGTCCCTTTTGTCAGATTCGTCTGGGTGGCTTCAGGCTCGATTAGGGATTGGCTGCGTGCCAGGCCTGGACAGCTTTTTGCAGGTCACTGACAGCCTGAACTAGGTCGTTGTGCGCGTCCATCAGGGCCTGGTTGGCATCTTTGACCGTCTGAGCCGCAGCAGTCTGGTCGGTGACGTTCCCGCTGGCATCGAAGCCGGCATGGGCCGAGAGAATGCCGGCAGCAGTTGTGCTGGAGGCGCTTGCAGTAGCCAATTGTGATTGGTAGGTAGTCAGAGCCGTCTGGAGGGCGGAAGTATCCTGCCCTTTTCCCTGCGCCTGGGTGATCAGGTCCTGGATCTTGGCGATGGCTGCGTTTGCATCTGCCAAGTTGGTGGTTTGGGTGGCCAGCCAGGTCTGCTCATTCTGATAGGCTTTTTGCAAGTCCTGACTCTGCATGTTATCCTTGTTGGCCTCTTCCCAGGCTTGGACAGCGGTCCTGAGGTCCTGGGTGGCCTGCCTGAGTGTGTCGCTGGCAGTTTTCAGGGCCTGGTTGGCATCCTTGACTGTCTGGGCAGCCGCGGCCTGGTCGGTGACATTACCACTGGCATCGAATCCGGCATGGGCAGAGAGCAGGTTGGCAGCCGTTGTGTCGGAGGATTGGGCTGTGGCCAATTGGGCCTGGAAGGTCGAAAGGGCGGATGACAGAGCGGAAGTGTCCAGACTCTTGGCTTGGGCGTTGGAGATGAGGGTCTGGATCCTGGTCACCAGATCATTGGCTTTTGCCAGGTTGGCTTGCTGGGTGGTGAGCCATGTTTGCTCATTCTGATATGTCTTCTGCAAGTCGCTATCCTGCATTTTGTCCTTATTGGCCTCCCTCCAGTTCCTTATGGCTGTATGCAGATCCCTGACGGCCTGGGTGAGCACGTCATGGGTATCCCTCAAGGCCTGTGCGACATCCCTGACTGTCTGGGCAGCCGCACCCGGGTCAGTTACGTTACCACTTCCGTCGAAGCCATTGTGGCTCGAGAGTAGGTTCGCCGCCGTTGCATGAGAGGACTGGGCCGTGTTCACCTGGGTCTGGAAGGTGGCCAGCGCCGTACTCAGTGCAGAAGTATCCAAGCCCCCGGCCTGAGCTTTGGTGATCAAATCCTGGATCCTGGTGATAGCATTGGCGGTATTATTCAGATTATCCTGCTGTTTCACGAGCAGGTCCTGCTCGCGCTGGAACGCATTTGTCAGGTTGTTATTATCATGAAATATGGGGCTAAGGTGTGGCTGGGGCGTTGCAGTACCGCCCTCCGCGAAGACCACCCCGGAAGGAATGGCGAAGGCCAAGCCGAGGATGAGCAGCAGCCCGATGACACCGATTGTCCATTGACGTATTGCGAACGATTTGGATTTTGATGTATTCATGGCTATTCTCCTTTACGAGGAGAAGTATAAAAGCGGGGTGTGTACGCTCCATGTCCTGGATGTAAAAAATTTGTAAAATCTTTCGTTTCGCTGGTTAATCCACCCATGGTTATAGAGTAAACGAAAAAAAGAAATTTCAATTGTGGCTGCTGTAAACGCGTTCAATGCGGCGGGTATTCTACGTCGAACGATAGAAAGTAAAAAGTGACGTTTGTCATACACCCGCAGAACTCTAACTTTTCTTTAATGTCAGGCGAAAGGTGGCTATTTCCTTGGTAAAATGGCAGTCATCCTCGGCGGCAGAGTGGGCATTGGCCAGGCTGCCCGGCTCGGTGGGCGAGTGCATGGCGGAGTTGCTGCTGGTGGAGATCCCTTCACTATCAAATTGCCCTACACCTGGCGCGCGTCAATGGGCAGTTGCCGATCAATGAAAACAACGGCAGCGAGAAAACCGCCTGCGCCTCTCTTCCCGATCAGCCATTCTTTGGCTGCTCCGGAAATTGGCACAAGGAATGGATTGATTGGTCTTGACAAATAGACGATTATCTATATAATAGTGTCAAATAGAAGGTAATCTATATGGCAGAATTTGACCCGGTACTTTTCGCAAAAGCACTCGCCGATGAGACCCGCCAGAAGATCATGAAGATCTGCTGCTGCAACTGGCTTTCGGTGAACGAGATCGTCGAACATCTCAATGTCACCCAGCCGACGGTGTCCCACCACCTGGGCATCCTGCGTGAGGCCGGGCTGGTGGAGGCGCGCGAGGAAGGCAAGCAAACCTTCTATCGCTTAAACCAGAAACAGATCACGGTCTGCTGTGGCGAGTTGCGGACGACCTTCGCGGCAGATGTGATCCCCATTGAGAAGGTCGCGTAATTTTTTTAGATGGAAATATAAACCATTGCCTTTCCGACAACGGAGATTCTGGTAATGATCGACCTTGCCTCGATTGCATCCGAACCAAAAATCCTTCCAGTTTCATCCCGGCTGACAACCGCGGACCGCTGGGACCATTTCCTGGTGCGCCTCGGTTGGAAGCGTGCCGGGCACCGGGTGGAACCCGGCCTGTATGCCCTGGGCAATCCCACACCGGATTCACCGGTGTTCGTTTCGGCCAATTACACACTCAGCTTTGACGCGCTGCGCACAGCGCTGGATGGAATCGACGGCTACATCCTGGTACTGGATACCAAGGGGATCAACGTCTGGTGCGCGGCCGGCAAGGGTACCTTTGGCACGGACGAAATCGTCAGGCGGGTCTTTGACACACATCTCAAGGAAGTGGTCAGCCAACGCAAGTTGATTCTGCCGCAGTTGGGCGCGCCGGGAGTGGCAGCCCACGAGGTCAAGAAACGGACAGGTTTCTGGGTGGAATACGGTCCGGTAAGGGCATCCGACCTGCCGGAGTATCTCAAAACCCACAAGGCCCCGCCTCAGATGCGCAAGGTCGAATTCAGCCTGCGCGACCGGCTGGTGCTGATACCCGTGGACCTGATCCGCCTGATCCCTTACACACTGGCCGCGGCGATCGTGATGTATTTCGTGGGCGGATGGATCTCCAGCCTGGCTGTAATCGCAACCATACTAGCCGGGACAGTCCTGTTTCCCATCCTGCTGCCCTGGATCCCGACGCATAATTTCAGCACGAAGGGTTTTCTGCTGGGCATCCTGGCGGCCCTGCCATTTGCGCTGTCACCTTTCCTCCAGCACCCGGAGTGGAGCTGGTACCACCGGCTTGGGCAGACTTTGGAATTCCTGCTGGCCATGCCGGCCGTGACGGCTTTTATTGCCCTCAACTTCACCGGTTCAACGACGTTCACGTCCCGCAGCGGCGTCAAGCGCGAGATGTTCGCCTACATCCCTGCCATGGCCTGGACCTTCGGGACCGGCATGCTGCTTGCCATAGTGTTCATTTTTGCCCGGTAAAAGGAGCTCCAAATTGTTGAATGCCTACCTCGAAAATACACTGGTTTACGACCCGACGCTGTGCAACGGCTGCGGCGTGTGCGTGGAGGTCTGTCCGCATGCGACCTTTGAGATGGACGGCCGGTTGGCTGTGCTGGTCCATCCGCAAGTCTGCATGGAATGCGGGGCCTGCCAGATAAATTGCATCACCGGAGCGATCCATGTGGAGAGCGGCGTGGGCTGCGCCTCGGCCATGATCCAGGCTGCCATGAAAGGGCGGAAAGAAGTGGAATGCAGTTGTTCTTAGGAAGCTAGCGCCCGGTCTGATGGATGGGACAGGCACGGGCGTTTCTTTTTAACCTGATATATAGACATTTGTCTATATGATAAATCCAAAAGGCATCCATCCAGAGGAGATCAGAATGGTGTACATTATTCAATTGCTTGAAACAACACTCGATAAAGTCTTGGGCGCTTTTGCCCATAACTGGATCTACCTGCTTGCCAGTATTCTGGTTGGTTCGTTAATTAAGTTATTCCTTGATAAGGACCGGGTGGCCTTGTATCTGAGGGGCCACCAGAAAGGCGGGGTGGCGCTTGCCACCACCGTGGCAGTTGGAACGCCACTGTGCTCCTGCGGGACCACGGCTATCGTGATCGGCATGATGGCTTCCCTGATGCCGTGGGCGCCGATCGTGGCTTTCATGGTCTCTTCGCCGCTCTCTTCGCCGGAAGGTACGTTCTACGCAGCCGGGTTGTTCGGCTGGCCGTTTGCACTGGCAGTTTTTATCGCCTCCATCCTGCTCGGGCTGGCGGGTGGACTTGTGGCGGGCCTGCTGGATAAAAGCGGCTGGCTCAAGAACCAGGCCCAGCTGGAAACCGCCACGGCGACTCAGTCTGCCCCCGTCTCCCGGCCGCTCCCGGCTCAGGCAAGCTGCGGCTGCCAACCTTTTCCCTTGATTCCGGTAAGTGAGGCGTCAGTCAAGATTTCCTGCGGATGCCAGGCCGACCTGTTGACACTGGCCTTCCAAAAGAAGATTTGTTGTGGGAGCGAAAAATCAAAATTGGATGGACCCACTCCCAAAGCGCGGATTACACTCAGGATGGCCGGGTTGCAACTCTTCCAGGATGCACCCCGGCTGTTGATCATGTTCTTCAGCTTTGCTTTCCTGGGTTACCTGCTGAACGGCTTGATTCCCAACGCCTGGATCACGAACCTGTTCGGAAGCGGGCACGCCTACAGTGTCCCACTGGCGGCCACCCTTGGGCTGCCGTTCTATATCAACAGCGAGGCTTCCCTGCCTCTGGTACGCGCCATGCTGGATTCCGGTATGAGCCAGGGCGCCGCGCTGGCCTTCCTGATCTCAGGGGCAGGGACATCCATCGGCGCCATCACAGGAGCATTGGCAATAGCCCGCTGGAGGGTGATCGCAATTGTCATCGGCACGTTGTGGATCGGTGCGATGGCGGTGGGTATGCTTTATAACCTGATACTGGTGAGCGGGGTGATATGATTTCCTTGTACTCCGCCCTCCCTTAAAGGGGGAAGGAAAAATATACCTTGGTCCCCTGGCCCACTTTGCTCTCGGCGGAAATGTTCCCGCCATGCGCTTCCACAATGGACCGGGCAATCGCCAGCCCCAGGCCGGATTCACTGCCCTGGGCGCGTGCCGGGTCGGCGCAGTAGAACCGGTCAAAAATGTATGGCAGCGAGTTGGCCGGAATCCCCTCTCCATTATCCTGTACACAAAAAACCAGCATTTTTTCTACCTGCCCACCAGTGAGAAGGATTTTCCCTCCCTCGGTTGTATAGCGCAGGGCATTGGTGATCAGGTTGCCGAAGACCTGCGCCATGCGGTCCGGGTCCAGGCGGATTTCGGGAAGATGCGGTTCGATTTGCACTTCCAGGGCAACTTTCTTTTGGGCTGCAAGATGATCGTAGGATTTTGCCATGCGTTCGAGCAAAGCCAATGGCTCCAGCGGTTCCCGGTTAAGGGTCAATTCCCCGGCGTCGGCCTGGGAGAGTGTACGCAAGTCCTCCACCAGCCGCTGGAGGTGCTGCACTTCGGAATGGATGGTGTCAAGACGTTCGGAGGTCGGTTTGAGTACGCCATCGCGCATGGATTCCACGTAACCGCCAATGACCGTCAGCGGGCTGCGCAGGTCATGAGCGATATCGGCGGTCATCTGGCGGCGGGACAGGTTGAGATGGTCGAGGTCGGAACTCATCTGGTTGAAAGCCGCCGCCAGTTCGCCCAACTCATCGCGTGATTTTACGGATACATGTTGCTTCAGATCGCCCTTTGCCATGGCATGGATGGCCGCGGTCAGATCGCGCAGTGGATGGGTGAGGGTACGCGCCAGGATGGTTCCCAAGCCCAGGGCAACCAGCGCGGCGCCCAGGGCGGCGAATAACAGCGCCTGGTTGGTACGGATGAGGTATTGGCTTTCGAGCGGGCCGAGCGGTGGAGGATTGCCGATCACAAGTACCGTGCCGACCTGTTTCCCATTCACATCAACCGCTGTCCCTTGCGCCAGTCTTGCCGGGGGTATAACCTCTCCAACTTGGTATTGCCCGGCCGGCACGAGCACCTTCCCGTTGGTGTCTGCCAGGAGGAAGGTAATGGAGGTAGATTGGTTCGGCCGACCCGCAGGACCCAAAGGCTGCTGGTTTTGCCCTGGACCAGGGCTGCCGGGTTGCGGGGAGGTGTTGCGCAGAGTAACATAATCCAGAACACCCTCCCAGTTCCCATTCATCTGGTAGTACAGGCTCACATCGGAAACGAACTGGTCTCGCGATTGGTTGAAGACCAATTGTTTGAACTCGCGCACAGTGAGCCAGTAAGTGATGCCGGAAGCCAGCGCCACGACGGTCACGCTTACGGCCAAAAAAGCGAGGATGAGCTTGAAGGTGATGGAGCGATTCATGTCATTTCTCAGTAAACCGATAGCCAACGCCAAAGACCGTCTCGATATAGCGGGGGTTGGCGGGATCAGATTCAATCTTGGTGCGCAGGTTGCGGATATGCACGTCCATGGTCCGGGCGACTCCTTCGAAGGAGGTTCCCTGCAGATCTTCCAGCAAGTCCAGGCGGGAAAAGACCCGCCCGGGGGCATCCATCAGGAGGGCCAGCAGGTCGAACTCTGAAGGGGTCAAATGGACTGGCCGGTCGCTGACCGTAACCGAGTGGCTTGCCCGGTCGAGGATGATCTCACCGATCTGAAGCCTGGAGCTCGGGTGGGGGATCTGCCCGGCATGTCGCAGAGCGGCATGGATGCGTGCCACCAATTCGCGCATGCCGAAGGGTTTGGTGATGTAATCATCCGCGCCCAGTTCCAGGCCGATGACTTTATCGGATTCTTCCATTTTCGCAGTTAAAAGGATGATAGGCGTGTCGGACTCTTTACGATAGGCCCGGATGAACTCGAAGCCGTCCATTTCCGGCATCATTATGTCAAGCAGGATCAGGTCGGGTTTTTCATAGCGGGCTGTGTAAAGGGCGTTCTGTCCATTTTCCGCCATTACCACGCGGAAGCCTTCCGCGGTCAGGTATTCGCGCACGAGTGTGCGTACATTGGCTTTATCATCGACGACAAGGATCGTTTTCATTGAATACCTCATTATACTGTCCCAGGAAGGCGTCGAAGGTCAACACGGGTCACCTAGTTGCCAGGCCGGATGTGGCTGCTGCATTGGCGCGATATGTAACTGACTACCACCTACCGGGCCGGGTATTGGCAAATAGATGGTCCAGCGGTGTGAGCAAACTATTCAAGGTTATGGCGCAAGCCATGTTTCCGACCCCGCCGGCTCCCAGGTTATAGAAGCGCAGGAACGTGCCCAGAAGGAGCACCAATCCCAGTAAACCGGCAAAGGCCAGCTTGCGGCGATCCTGAAAGGATATTTTTATCCTGGAGAAAAGAGCGCTCACGGACATTGTTTGCCTCTTTAAACAGGTATTCCAAGAATACCAGAAAGATGTTCAGATTTTGTTAAGATATGTGTTGAATCCGGTTATCAACTTCTGATGAAAAAGCATGGAAGAAAACTGGCGGAAGGTTTATTTTCCGCCGGTTGAGGGCGAAACGAGGAATCCACCGGAAGAATTATCCAATTTTCTTTTTCAGCAATTCGACCAGGGCTTTGATCAGCGCCGGGGAGACCGGGTTCGTCGTTCCAGCGGATTGACTGGTGAGAGTCTGGATGCTGCTGGTCTGAGTCTGTCCGGTGAATTGTGAGCCGGTTGAAGCGGAAATGTCGCCACCCAGGTCAGAGGCAGGGTTCCCGCCATCCGGATCCCCAGCGCCCGCCTGGAGTTGAGTCGAGTTTGCATGGGCCGTGCTGGTCGAACTGGAAGTTGTCGAAAATACACCGGCATCCGCAGCAGCAGCCACGAGATCCTGTTGGTTCAATTTCATGGCTGTGATGCTGGCAACCTGCGTGGGGCTCATGGTACTTTTGACCTGGCTGACAACCGCGTCGACCTCCTGCGAAGCGGCCGTACTGCTGGACGCCAGGGATTCCAACGTTTCCCATAGGGGTAATAGTTGAGTGGCCTGGTCTGCGCTCAGAGCCAGAGCGGTATTCTCCAGCTTGAGAGTGCCCACCAGGAGCTGCCCTTCCTGGGACAGCATGGTCGAAGCAGTGGCGGCAGCAGTTGAATTCTGAGCGCTTCCGCAGGCAGTTAATGCCAGCACTAGGCTGATGACGATTAATACAGCCATCCATTTTTTCATTTTGATCTCCTTTCAGTAGTCAGGGTTCCTTTGCCGGATGAAAAATCCGCATGCCTTGATTTTCCTCAGGATAACAAATGGATGTTTGGATCTTGTTTAGAAGTGAGACGAATCTGATATGGGTTTTCTGCATCCGGGGTGGCCGTAAAGCTTTGTGCCCGGATGGGGAAGATCGGGCAGAATCAAAAGCCATCGCCTGGGTAAAGCGGTGGCTTTTGATTCATGGTTGTTTTATTTGATCTTCTTCTGCAAAAGCTCAATCAGCACATTCAGGAGGGGTGCAGGAACCTGGTTGGCCGTCTCGTTTGGTTTGATGGCCTGCGGGGTTGTGGAGGGTCCGCCTGCTCCGCCCATTATTTCCTGATCTCCACCGCCACCTGAAGGCATTCCCCCGCCCGGTGCGCCGCCGCCAGGACCCCCACCGCCCGGTGCACCACCTCCTGGAGCTCCTCCTTCCCCTTGCGCATTGCCACCCCCTGGATATCCGTTCAAAGCCATCGGAGTTGTGGTGGCACTACCACTGTTGGGCGAAACGCCCGCCTGGCTCATCAAGGACATGATATCCTGCTGCGTCAGTTTCATGGAGGTAATCTTGTCCATTTGCTGGGTGGTCATGGTGTTCTTGATCTGATCTACCACAGCATTGATCTCCGCAGTTGCAGCGATATTGCTGGTCGAGAGCTCCTGCAGTGTCTCCCAGAGCGGCAGCAATTGCTGGGCCTGTGCAGATGTCACGGCCAGGTCAGTACCTTCCAATTTGAACGTGCCGACCAGGAGTTGTGTGGCTGTCGACAGCGGTGCTGTATTTCCTCCCGTTCCACTATGGGTCCGGGTGGTCGTTTTGTTGCAGGCGACCAGGACAGACAAAATGGCGAGAATTGTCATTGTAAAAACAGTTTTTTTCATTTTGTTCTCCTATTTATTTATGGCGTAATAAATCGTCACACAGGTTTTACTGATCATCCGGGTTGATTATCCGGAACATTCGGGGCAAATGATTGTGTCCAATTTTATTCGTGCCTGAGCGCATCGATCGGGTCGAGCCGGGCAGCCTGGTTGGCCGGGTAGAAGCCAAAGAAAGCGCCCACCGCAGCCGCCGAGCCGAAGGCCAGCAGGATAGAACCTGGCACGATGACCGTGCGCATGCTGCTGGCCAGCCCGAAGATCCAGGCAGCGCCGATGCCGACCGCCGCGCCGATCAGGCCTCCCACCAGGCTCATCAACAACGCCTCAGTCAGGAATTGCCAGCGAATATCCGTGGGCGTCGCCCCGACCGATTGGCGCAGGCCGATCTCCCGGGTCCTTTCTGTTACGCTGACGAGCATGATGTTCATGATCCCGATGCCTCCCACTATCAATGACACGCCTGCCACCCAGGCCAGCAACGACCGGAAGGCCGCCGTGGTTGACTCCTGGGTCTTGATGATGTCTTGCTGGGTTGTGATTGAAAAGGAGTCCGAGGCCAGAGTGACATTGTGGCGCTTGGCGAGCAGGATCTGAATCTGCAGGATCACATTGTCCATATTGGCTTTCTTATCCACCTGGACAAAAACCATGCGGATGGTATCGCCCTTGATCCTGGAAAATGGTGTTACGGCGAATTTTTGCAGCATCAGTGAGATGGGTATGTACGCACGCGTATCGTAATCGACATCACCCACTGTCCCTTTTTCAGCCATTACACCGATGACGGTCACCCTGGTATTACTTATCAGGAAGGTCTGGCCGACAGGATCCGTGGTTCCGAAAAGCTCCACCGCCAATTTTGATCCCAAAACCACCACCTTTTTCTTATTTGTAACATCCTCCTCGGTAAAAAAACGTCCATTTGCCACTGTTATCGCCCGCACTGTTAGGAAGTCTGGCGAAGCCCCGGTAATCGAAATACTATCCAAAGAGACATCTCCGGCCTTGACCGTTTCCGAAGCATCCTGCTCGACAACGACGCCTGTCACTCCGGAGATCTGGTCCGCAATGGCAGTGGCATCAGCGTAAACCAGTTCGGTGCCACTGCTCATTCCGGGTCCCATGCGAGTGAAGGAGGACGAGACGAAGATCAGGTTTGTGCCCAGGCTGGTGATCTGATCGCTGATGGTGGCCTCCGTCCCGGCGCTGATGGCGATCATGACGATGACCGCCGCCACGCCAATGATGATCCCCAGCATGGTCAACAGCGAACGAACCTTGTTCTTGCCGATGGCTTCCCAAGAGATGCGTAACACTTCATTCGTGTTCATGCTGCCACACTTTCTTGAAAGTGGTTCCTTCCATTGTGCACCACCGAATCAATATGACCATCTTTCAAATGAACCACACGTTCCGTATACTGGGCAACGATCGGGTCATGCGTGACGATCACGATGGTTGCGCCCTGCAGGTGCAGGTTATTGAGCAATTTCATGATCTCCTCCCCGGAACGGCTATCCAGGTTCCCGGTGGGCTCGTCAGCGATGATCAGTACCGGATCGGTTATCAGGGCACGCGCAATCGCCACACGCTGTTGCTGGCCACCCGAGAGTTCTTGGGGCTGGTGATCCATGCGGTCTCCCAGTCCCACCTTCTCGAGCATATCCCTGGCCTGTTGCTCCCACTCTTCACGCGGGTGCTTGTGGCTCCGGTCATAGACCAGCGGAAGCATCACGTTGCGCAGGGCGGTCGTGCGGGCCAACAGGTTATATGACTGGAAGATATATCCAAGCTTGGTATTGCGGATGGCAGCCAAATGGTATTTATCCAAGTTGCTGACATCTTCGCCATCCAGGATATATTGTCCTGAAGTGGGGGTGGAGAGACAACCCAGGATGTTCATCAGGGTGCTCTTCCCCGAGCCGGATGGTCCCATGATGGCGACCAGTTCACCGGCGTATATCTGGAGGCTGACATGGTCAAGCGCCGTAACGCTGACCTCGCCCATCCCAAAGACCTTGGTCAGGTCAGTGGTTTCAATAATGGAATGGTTCGCATTCATTTCTTCGTCTCCACCACGCCCGTCGTAACCACTTCGCCGGCCTTCAATCCGGATTTAATCTCGGCGTATGTGTCATCCTTCAAGCCAACTGTGACTGAGCGTAGAACCGGCTTGCCGTTCTCCATTACGAAGACCGTATACGAGTTATCTGACAGCTGGTGCAATGCCTCCACTGGAACCAGGACGGCGTTGGAAGCCTGTCCGGAGATCACGTCGATGGCGGCTTCCACTCCAACCGGCAGTCCAATCTCATCCACTGATTTATCGAGTACGGCAGTTCCTTCGACCATGGATGAGCCTTGTGTCGTGACGAGGCCGGGCATGATCTCGGTCACCTTGCCGGTGAAGGTCTGCCCAGTGAGAGCGTCGAAGGAAACAGAGGTTTCGTAACCAACCTTGGCATTGGTCCAGTCACTCGGATCCAGGTAAAATTGAATGGTAGCCTGGCTCAGGTCGTCGATCGTCAGGATGGTTGTATTGGCTGAGATGTTTTCGCCGGAGGTGACGTTAAGGGACATCACAGTCCCGGACATGGGGGAATAAAGTGTCGCAGAGTCCAGGTTTGTCTGTGCAGTTTTTACATCCAGCTGTGCCTGCCTCAAAGCCGCCAGATCGGAACCGGTGGCATCACTGGGTACCGTCCCTCCAGTCAATGCTGCCAGATAATTCTCGGCGTTCGTCAAATCGGCTTTGGCCAGATCCAGAGTCGCCTGGGCTGCATCGATCTGGCGCTGGGTGGGTGCCTGTGAATAGAGACTGTAATAATACTCAGCAGTGTCATAAGCTTGTTGCGCGCTATAGAGAGATTGGTAGGCCTGGGCTTCATTGGCGTTGTTAATATATTCGCCCACTTTCGCATTGTCATAGGCCTTTTGTGCCCGGTCCAACCTGTCCTTGGCAATGACATAACTGGCATAATAATTTTGGATCAGGGCATTATTTTTCCAATATTGCTGGTTGTTCATTGCAATTTGAGCAGTGGTTACGCTGGCCTCAGCCGTGGTGACTGCCAGTTTGGCATTTGCAATTGCTTCCGGGGAAGTTAATTCAAGCAAAGCCAGTTGGGCTTCCTCCAGTTTATATTGAAGTGAGGCATCATCCAGCTTGGCGAGCAATTGACCTTTTTGAACCTTGTCACCCAACTTGACATCCAGTTCCGCCAGCTTCCCGTCGATCTCGAAAGCAATGTCCGCTTCGGAAGACGCCACAAGATAACCCGATCCGCTGGCTTCCAGGACCAGATTGCCTGTGCGGGCGGTGGCCGTCTGGAGCGTGGAGGTTGTGGATGCAGCGGCCTCCTCTTGATGCGTCTTAACGGTGTAGTAGGCACCTGCACCGGACAGGGCGACTACCAGGACGAGGGAAAGCCAGCGAGCCCATTTCGGCCAACGGGAGAGCCAGGAAGTCTTATTTCGTCCTTTTTCTTGTTTATTTGAGTAGAGAGAACTCATAGTTTCACCTCGCTTGGTTTTATTTCTGTCATAGAGTATCAAATGGATGTTCAGATTTTGTTTAGAAATAAAGGGAATCTGATTGAGATACACAGATTAGAAAACTGTAAGCATTCTCTAATCCTGCAGCACTTGACAAGGCGTTGCTGGTAAATTACCATAAACATACCGACCAGTCGGTATGTTTATGGTAAAGGAGTATTCCATGCCTCAACAACGCAGTGCAGAAACGCGCAGCCGCATCCTAGATGCCGCTGTCAGAAAATTCGCCATTGCGGGATACGACGCTGCCAGCGTGGATGACATTTGCGGTGAGGCCGGAGTCAGCAAGGGCGCGTTCTATCACCACTTTCCGACCAAGCAGTCCATCTTCCTGGCCCTGATGCAGGGCTGGCTTACGACGATTGACATGGGTATGGAGGCGGTCCAAGCGGATACCGTCCCGGAGACGCTAATCACAATGACCAACCTCCTGCCGGGCGTTTTTGCGGCTGCCGAAGACCGGCTGCCAATGTTCCTTGAATTCTGGTTGCAGGCCAGCCGTGACGAAACCGTCTGGAAGGCGGTAATCGCCCCATACCGTCATTACCAGGAGCATTTTGCCAGGCTGGTTGAAGAGGGCATTGCCGAAGGCTCCCTTAAACCAACGGATCCGCATGTGGCCGCGCAGGTCATCGTTTCCCTGGCGGTGGGGCTGGTTCTGCAAGGCGTGCTCGATCCGCATGGTGCTGATTGGGAAAAGACAGCCCGTGAGAGCATGCAGATCTTGATGAATGGATTGGCTAAAGAAAGATTAGGAGAATAATATGATTCTTGTGACCGGCGCAACCGGACATATCGGGAACGTGCTCGTCCGTAAACTGCTGGACCAGGGGGAAAAAGTGCGTGCCCTGATCTGGCGAGGTGAAGATACCACGCCGCTAAAGGACCTGGATGTGGAGCAGGTGGTGGGAGACATACTCGAACCGGCCTCGCTCGAACCCGCCATGCGCGGCGTGGAGACCGTCTTTCACTTGGCGGGCATCATTTCCATAATGCCGGGACGGAACCCGTTCGTCTGGAGGGTTAACGTGGAAGGGACGCGCAACGTGCTGGAAGCCGCACGCCATGCCAGCATTCGCCGGTTGATCTACACCAGTTCCATCCATGCCATAGCGCACGCCCCGCACGGTGTGACGATGGATGAATCGCTGGGGTTTGACCAGAACACCCCATACGGCGAGTATGACCGATCGAAAGCCGCCGCCAGCTTGGAGGTCCAGAAAGCTGTGGCCAAAGGCCTGGACGCGGTCATCGTTTGCCCGACAGGTGTCATCGGGCCGTATGATTTCCGCGGCTCGGAGATGGGTGAGGTCATCCGCAGCGCCTCCGAAGCGCACACGATGTTCTATGTCGAGGGAGCATACGATTTCGTGGATGTGCGCGATGTGGCGGATGGCATGATCGCCGCCAAGGAACACGGCCGCCGGGGCGAAAGTTACATCCTGAGTGGGCAGAAGCTCTCGGTACGATACATGCTTGAGACGGTGCGCGAAGTGACCGGCAAGGCCTTTGCCAGCGTCAAGATCCCATTCTCACTGGCAGAATTTGCTGCCAGGTTCACACCCTGGTACTACATGAAGACGAAAGCCAAGCCGCGTTTCACGCCCTACTCGCTGGAAGTGCTGCAAAGCAATGCCAACATCAGCTGCAGGAAAGCGGTGACGGAATTAGGTTATAAGCCTCGCCCTGTTTACGAATTGATCGCGGATACCGTGCGCTGGTTCCTGGAGAACCGGCGTGTGAAGTCGGCCACGCCTTGAACCATGATCAATCAATGGAAGGATAAACTTGCTGTCATTACCGGGGCCTCCTCCGGGATCGGGGAAGCGATCGCTCGAAAGCTGGCCGAGCAGGGACTGCGGGTGGTCCTGGTGGCGCGCCGGCGTGAGCGGCTGGAGAGCCTGGCTGAAGAGATCCGTGCGGACGGCGGAAGTGCCCGTATCTTGACTGCCGACCTGAGCTGCGAGGCCGACCGGGTGCGCATATGTGAGGAAACTGGAACAGCCGATGTACTGGTCAATAATGCCGGGCTGGGTTGGTATGGCTATGGCGACGAGATGTCCTGGAAAACCGCCCTGGAAATGTTACAGGTCAACGTGGAAGCCGTCGTGCAGTTGAGCCTGTCCTTCCTGGCGAGAATGCGGCAGCGCAACACCGGGCACATCATCAATATTGGTTCCATCTCGGGTAGCTTGCCCAGCCAGGGGATTGCGCTTTACGGAGCGACCAAGTCATTCCTGGACAACTTCACCACAGCCCTCCACCGCGAATTGGCCGGGACGCGCGTCCACGTCAGTGTCGTGCGGGCCGGCCCGGTGAAGACTGAATTTGGGGAGGCTGCACTCCTGCATGAAAACGGAATGCACGTCCCGACCGAAAAGATGGGGGTAACAGCGGAGAAAGTGGCCGAGCGAATTTGGAACCTGATCCAGCGCCCGCGCCGCTTGATCTACATCCCGGATTATTTACGGCTTGTCCCCTGGCTGGAACTTTCGTTCGGTTGGATCATTGACCAGGTGGGGCCACTGCTCCTGAAAAGACAAAAAACCAACTCATAAAAAAAACCTCCCGCTGATCCATTTGCTGCGGGAGGTCCTGTTGAATCGCGTGCTCAGGTTCAATCGTCTGTTTCTTCAATTTTCCATTATGAAGCAAGCGATAAATTACCCGAGATGCTGTGCAAGTATACCTTGACGCCGCCTCCCTGGACCTCGACGGTCTGGTTGCCTTTCTGTCGTGAGATGGACGTGGCTGGCAATCTCGTGGAGAGCCTGCCGCTGATGGATTGCAGCTCGGCGGTACAAGCCGTTTCGGGCGGCACCAAGAGCTCCACATCACCGGAGACCGAGTTGAACCGGTATGGCCCTTCCTCAAAATGAGTTTGATAATGCATCCCGCCACTGACCGTGGTGGCCTCGACAGACGACAGGTTGGATTCTTCCAAAGCGACCTTCCCTGAAACCGAATCCAGATGCAAAGGCCCGCGGATGTGCCCGCCCGAGACCTCACCGCTGATGGTATGCAAGTGCAGGGCGCCGGTGATGTCTGCCATCTCCACCTCACCGCTGACGGTATCAACCTTCACCGGTCCAGCCAGACCGCGCAAGGTCATCTCCCCGCTGACCGAATGAAAGGAGAATTCGCCTTCAAATCCCTCGGCAAGCGTCTTGCTGCTGACCCCATTGATCTTGAGGGAACATCTTCGCGGCGCCTGGACGATGTAATCGACGCGGCAGGGAAAGGAACCGAATAACCAGCTCCATCCTCCTTCCGGGAAACGGGTGGCAACCTTGACGGTCCCTTCTGCTGTCTGGGTGAGTTCGATCTCGGTGCGTTTGGCATCACCGGTGTTTGGGTCCTTTGTAGCACATACGTGGATCACACCATCTTCCCCGGGGTGGATCTCGACCGAGCCGCGGATGTTGCTGAGGTCAAGATGTGCCGGAGAGGTGACCATGAAGGTTTTTTCAATTATTTCAGACATAAGGGACTCCTGTTTTACCTGTTTTTTTTTCGTTATTATTATCGCACTTACGCGGTTTCTTTGCCTATCGAATGGCTATCAGACTGCTAATATTTTCATCCAAATGAACAAGCAAAACGCATATCTTTAACCCCATCCTGAAGGTTAGTGCCATTTTATCAGGGAACTTAACTTACATACTATCTACACAATTTTCTAACCGTCTGTTAATAGCAGTTAACTATACTTTGGGACGTATAAAAAATCTATTCAAGTGTGAGGTGTAACCATGCCAACGAACGTCTCGACAAATACGGAAAAGAAACCGGTCACTCGCAGGAAGATCATGGGGATGTCCAAGCCAGCATTCTGGATCATACTGGTTATAGTGGTAGCCATCATAGGAGGCGGCGCTTTTATGTATTTCCGGAATCAACAAAGCACGGCTGCGGCAGCCGCCCAGACGCCTGCATTGCAGACTGCGACCGCTCGGACGGGCAACATCGTATTACGGGCCAGCGGGACCGGTTCATTGATCGCCGCCACTGAAAGCAGCCTGGGGTTCAAGACCAGTGGGACGCTGACCACGTTGAATGTCCAGGTGGGGAGCCAGGTGAAAGCCGGAGACCTGATCGCGCAGCTGGACGACTCGAATCAACAGCTGGCGCTGGCACAGGCGCAGCAGACCCTGAATCAATTGACCTCGCCTTCGGCCATCGCGAATGCACAACAGGCTGTCATCACGGCCAAGACGAACCTGATATATGCCCAGTATTACCTGAATGGTGACCTGGCGGCCGGATCGAACCAGTCAGCCATCAACAATGCCTATGCCGCCCTGGCGCTGGCACAAAACAAGTTGAACAGTGCCCAGCTGAACTACGATCCGATGTCGGGGGCTCCCCTGACCAATCCGATCGCAGCCCAGGCCTTCAGGGACCTGTACGCCGCCCAACAGGCGCGCGACAATGCCCTGGCGACCTACAATTCAATCTCGGCGAAATCCGATACCTTGACGATCCAATCGGCCCAGGCGACTGTAGCACTGGACCAGGCGCAGATCACTGAAGCCGAGAATCTATTGGCTGCCCTGACCGGTGGGAGCGTACCAGCCAATGCCACCGGGACGGGGCTGAATGCGCTCAACCAGGCCAAGCTTAACCTGCAGACCGCCCAAAACAACCTGGCGTACACGAGTCTGTTTGCGCCCATCTCCGGGACGGTGCTGACCGTCAGCAACTCGGTCGGGGACACGATCAACGCCGGCAGTGTCTTTGTCACCATTGCCGACCTGACCCAGTCCGAGCTCACCATCTACATGGACCCGCTGGACTACAGTAACATCAAGGTTGGCTATGCAGCCAATGTGGTCTTCGATGCCCTACCGAACCTGACATATACCGGCAAAGTGACCCTGATTTCTCCGCAACTGGTGACCATCTCGGGCAACTCGATCGTGGAAGGCAACGTTGTGCTGGATCAACAGCAGGCCTCCGGTGTCCCGGCCCTCACCCTGCCACTGGGCGTGACCGCATCGGTGGATATCATCGCGGCCCAGGCCAATAATGTGATCCTGGTGCCGGTGCAGGCGCTGCACGAGCTGTCCCCGAATAACTATGCGGTCTTCGTCGTAGTGGGCGGAAAGCCGACCCTGAAGGTCGTGACGGTGGGACTGCAGGACGGGACCTTTGCGGAGATCAAGACCGGACTCAAGGCCGGGGATGTGGTTAGCACGGGTCTCCAGGCCACCCAGAACAATATCCAGGCAACGGCGACGCCATGAACGCAAATAAGACTGTTATTTCAACCACTGATCTGACCAAGACCTATGGCATGGGGGAGGCCAGTGTCGTGGCACTGGACCATGTCAGCTTGGAGGTCCAATCCGGGGAACTGGTCGCCATCATGGGGCCGTCCGGCTCTGGGAAGAGCACCCTGATGAACATCCTGGGCTGTCTCTCCACCCCCACTTCCGGGGAATACTGCCTGGACGGGGAGGATGTCAGCAACCTGGACAAGGTAGAACTGGCAGCTATTCGCAACACCAAGATCGGATATATCTTCCAGTCGTACAACCTGCTGGCCCGCACGACCGCCCTGCGCAACGTGATGCTTCCGCTGGTCTATGATAGGAGCCACAAGCACCCGCGCGAAGAGTGGGAACAACAGGCCAGGGATATGCTCGAGAAGGTTGGACTGGGAGACCGCATGGATCACCAGCCGCAGGAACTCTCGGGCGGCCAGCAACAGCGTGTGGCGATTGCGCGTGCCTTGATTACCGACCCCGTCATGATCATTGCCGACGAGCCCACCGGGAACCTGGACAGCCATTCCGGGGAGGAAATCATGAAACTGCTCTTAAAGCTGCATGACCAGGGTGCAACCATCGTGATCGTGACGCATGACCCGGTGGTGGCCCAGTATACGGAGCGGGTGGTCCATTTGAGGGATGGGCATATTGACTCGGTGGTGCATAACAGTACGCAGCATCCACTGGTGGATTAGGAAGGTGAACAATGAATATAGGCGAAGTACTACGCATCTCAATGGAAGCCATCGGCAAGAACAAGGTTCGTTCGCTGCTGACCATGCTGGGGATCATCATTGGCGTGGCGGCGGTCATCATCATGATCGCCGTCAGCAACGGGACGGCTTCGGCCATAGCCAGCCAGATTACCAGCCTGGGCTCGAACCTGATCTTCATCACCCCCAACTTCACCCGCAACGGTCTGCAAACGGCCTCCGAGGCCGGTACCGGTCTGGTCTTTACGGATGCGGCTGCCATCCAGCAGAATGTCCCGAATGTGGCTGGCGTCAGCGTGGAGCAGGGAAGCTCCCAGACGGTCAAGGCCGGGACGGTTTCGCTCAGCAGCATCAGCATCCTGGGCACCCTGCCGGATTTCCCGACCGTGCGCAGCATGAAAGTTGTCACGGGAGCCTATTTTGCCCAGTCGGACCAGGACCACAAGACCAAGGTGGCCGTGCTGGGTCCCGAACTGGCGCAGCAGTTGTTCGGGACGGCTGACCCGGTCGGGCAGACCGTGCAGGTGGGGAATTTCTACCTGGACGTGATCGGTGTATTTGCACCGAAAGGCACGGTGGGTTCCGTGGACTATGATGCCCGCCTGTACCTGCCGCTTTCGACCGTTCTACAGTATTACACGCCCTCGCGGTTCGCCCGCTTCCTGGGCCAGCGCGTCCAGACCATTTACGTGACGGTGGCGGACCCGAAGAAAATGGACGACACGATCAACCAGATCACACTCTTGCTATTGCAACGCCACAAGGTCTCTGCAACCACGCCTGATTTCACCATCACCACCCAGCAGAACATCATCAGCACCCAGGAATCGACCACGGCGGCCTTCCGCAACCTGCTGGCGTGGGTGGCTGGCATCTCGCTGATCGTGGGTGGGATCGGCATCATGAACATCATGCTGGTCAGCGTGACCGAGCGGACGCGTGAGATCGGTCTGCGGCAATCCGTGGGCGCCACGCCCAACGACATCCGCTGGCAGTTCCTCTCGGAAGCGTTGATGTTGAGCGTGATCGGTGGACTGATCGGCATCCTGGTGGGGGTGGGCGGCTCGTGGATCTTCGGAGCCGTGGGCACCATGAAGACGGTGGTTGCACCCAGCTCGATCTTATTGGCATTTTGCTCGGCGGCAGCCGTGGGCGCCTTCTTTGGCTTCTACCCGGCCAACCAGGCCGCCCAGCTCGACCCGATCGATGCCTTGAGACATGAATAAACCAGACAAGTTCCAAGAAGAAGGAAGAAACCTATGAAAACCAAGAAGTTTGTAATCCCCCTGGCCGCAGTGATCCTGGTCCTGGCCATTGTATTGGTGGCGTGTGGCGCCAAATTGAGCAAAACGACCACGACTAGCGGAACAGCCGGCGGCACAACCGGTGGTTCAGGTGGTTATTCCGCCAACGGTACTCCGGGAGCCCGTAATCTCACCCAGCCGCTGCCGTTGGCAGAGTTGTTGCTGATCGGCACATTCAAGCTGCAAGGGACCAGCAATGCCATCAATGCGACCCAGGCGGCTGCGCTGGTTCCGCTCTGGCAGGCGTATGCCCAGCTGACCAGCAGCAATACGGCTGCACAGGCTGAGATCGATGCGGTTGTGAGCCAGATCCAGCAGACCATGACCCCGGCGCAGGTCCAGGCGATCACCGCCTTGAAGCTGACCCGCCAGGACTTGTATACCGAAATGAGCAGCCTGGGATTGACCAACGGCGGCGCAAGTGGCACGCCGGGATTTAGCTTTACTCCACGTGCCGGCGGTGGCACCACTGGTGGTGCCCGTGGTGGTGCTGGCGGAGGAGGAGGTGGTGGCGGTGGTTTCTTCGCGGGTGGCGGTGGCGGTGGGTTTGCAGGTGGTGGTGGAGTCCCTGGAGCCGGTGGTACCACTGGTACAACCAGGCCGACGCCGAATGCAACCCAGCAGGCCCTGCGGGCGCAGTATGCCAATCGGATTCCCACGCCCTTGATGAACGCCCTGATCGCTTTACTGCAGAAGACATCCGGGGCATAATCCCCTGGAGTAGATGGGCAATCCCATTGCAATTGATTGTGCCTCCCCAATGGGATTGCCCTTTCGAAGGGCACTTGCCTCATGGGAAGATTTGATATACTGGAATGAGCAACTTTTCAGAAACCGGCAAAAAATGACTGCGGCAAAGACCATCATGGTTGTGGATGACGAGGCTCGACTGGTCTCCCTGGTCGAGACGTACCTGGCCCAGAGCGGGTTCCGGGTTGTGACCGCCTCCAATGGACGGGAAGCGCTGTCCGTTGCGGAACGCCAGGATCCGGACCTGATCATCCTGGATCTCATGATGCCGGAAATGGACGGGTATGAATTCATGCGCGTGTACCGGGCGGAGCATGATACCCCCATCATCTTGTTGACCGCCCGGGTGGACAGCGACGAAAAAGTGGTCGGGCTCGAGTTGGGCGCCGATGACTACATGACCAAGCCATTTCGGCCGCGTGAATTGATGGCGCGAGTGAAAGCGGTGCTGCGGCGTAGTGGCAAGAAAGAACCGACGGTGAAGGTTCTGCGTGCGGCGGATATTGTCTTGGACCGCGGTGAACACGCGGTCCGGGTGGCGGACCGGTATGTCGATCTGACCCCCTCCGAATTCGATCTGCTGGCGGCCTTGATGTCTGCGCCGGGGCATGTCTACTCCCGCTTGGATCTGCTCGATCTGTTACAGGGTGTCCGTTTTGAAGGGTATGAACGGGCCATCGATCTGCACATCAAGAATTTGCGTGCCAAGATCGAGCGGGTTCCCAGTTCGCCACATTATATCGAAACGGTGTATGGCGTGGGCTATCGCTTCGTCAGGCAATGAAAACAATGCGCTCGATCACAGTAAAGTTATTATTGTCATTTTTGGTCATCAGCCTGCTAAGCGTGTTGCTGATCGTTTTATCTGCCCGATGGGTGACCGAGCGTGAATTCAGAAGTTATGTTTTTAATCAAAACCGGAATAGCATAATCACTGCCTTGGCAGATTATTATAGTAAAAACGGAACTTGGAATGGCATCGGGAATGCACAGCTTGTTTCCGGAAACACGCCTCCACCGCGATTTACCGCAGGCGGTGGGCGGTTCTTTTCCTTGGTGGATAACAGCAATCATGTTGTGCTCGCAGGGATTGGTGACAAGGTTGGCGACCTGTTGCCACAGTCTGACATTAACAATGGCAACTCCATAAAAGTAAATGGAAAGGTCGTGGGGACCATGGTGACCAGAGCGCCCACCATTAATGCGAACCCAGCTGAGACGGCTTTCCTGGATCGGGTGATGCAGGTTTATACGCTGAGCGCCATTGGCGTCATCGCCGTGGGCTTACTGCTGGCTTTCCTGCTCTCACGCACCCTGACGCGTCCGATCCGCGAATTAACAGCCGCCACCCGGGCGGTTTCGGCAGGCCAGTTGAAGCAGGAAGTGCCTGTCAGGTCCCGGGATGAACTGGGCGAACTGGCGGCTTCGTTCAACCGGATGAATGCGGAGCTGGTACGCTCGCTGGAGTTACGCCGGCAGATGACCGCCGATATAGCGCACGAATTACGCACGCCGGTCAGCGTAATCATGGGACATGCTGAAGCAGTCCATGATGGCGTCATGGCGCCCTCCCTTGAATCCTTTGAGATCATCCGCGATGAGATCGAAAGACTGGACGGCCTGATCGAAGATTTGCGGACCCTTTCCAGGGCGGATGCAGGTGAGTTACCCATGGAGTTCCAACCGGTTGCTCCGGCAAAGCTGCTGGACAAAGTACAGGCCATTCATAAGCAACGCGCTGCCCGTAAGAATATTGCCATTGAGCTGCAGGTGGAACCTGATCTGCCTGAGATCTCTGCAGACCCAGGCCGGATGGTGCAGGTTTTGAGCAACCTGGTGGACAATGCCCTTATTTTTGTACCGGAAGGCGGGCGCGTAATCATTTCGGCGAGGCCGGTCACAGAAGGCCTGGAGATCAAGGTCCAGGATAGTGGTCCGGGGATCGCGGAAAACGAACTGGAGCGTGTCTTTGACAGGTTTTACCGATCGGATCCTTCCCGGCAACGCAACGAAGGTGGTTCAGGCTTGGGACTTGCCATAGCGAAATCGATTGTTGAGAAGCATAATGGTCGCATTTGGGCCGAGAGCAAAACGGGCGAAGGGACGACAATTATTATCCATTTACCCATCCCGGGCAATTAATCTGGCCCTCTATTTTTGATGGGATGAAACCAGGTTACCCTGAACGCCCGGAAAATTCAATCAGCCGGCATTGAAAGGATCAAGGCGGGGAATTTATTAACGAGCATCCCGCTCGAAGTGATCGTCCGGGCATCATCCTGATGGATACCATCGGGGAAAAGAACCGGGGTAGTACGAAACTCCAAAATGGACTACTTGATAGAGCAGGATTTGAACCTCCTCACCAGTCGCTTGAAATTCCCGCCGGGACATTTTCCGAGCGGGTAAAATAGCATGATACAGGTGATTTAAGAATGCTGTCCGAAATCAAAAGGCTGCTCCCTTTCGTCAAACCTTATTGGAGGCGCGCCACCGTGGCCCTGGTCCTGCTGACCTCGCTGGTCTTCATGGACCTGTCCATCCCGCGCCTGATCGAGCGCATCATTGACCAGGGCATCAGCCAGCACAACCAGCCGGTGGTCATCCAGACCTCCTTGATAATGATCGGGATTTCCATCCTGAGCACTGTGATCGCAATCGGCAACAGCATCCTGTCCGTCCAGGTGGGGGAAAGCGTTGCGCGCGATCTGAGGGAGGCGCTTTTTCTCAAGATCCAGACTTTTTCGTTCGGCAACCTTGACCGGCAAAATACCGGGCAGCTGATGGTGCGCCTGACCAGCGATATCAGTGCATTGAAAACCCTGACCCAGATGACGCTGCGCATTGGCACGCGCGCCCCACTCCTGATGGTCGGCAGCCTGATCCTGATGATCAACACCAGTCCCAGCCTGGCACTGACCATGCTCCCGCTGCTGCTGGTCACTTCGGTCATTCTCGTTTTCTTCACACAGAAGATGGAACCGCTCTTCCGAACCGTGCAGCAGAAACTGGACCGATTGAACTCCGTACTTCAAGAAAACGTCGCCGGAGTCCGCCTGGTCAAAGTCTTTGTCCGCGCGGATTTTGAAGGTGAGCGATTCGAGGAGGCCAACAAGAATTACACCGACGAGTTGGTCAGGGTGATGCAATTCATGTCCAGCATGTCCCCGGCATTGACGGTCTGTGTGAACATCGGCATGGTCATCGTCATCTGGGCCGGCGGCCTGCAATCCATCCACGGCAGCCTGTCGGTCGGGCAGATCGTGGCATTTACAAACTACCTGCTCACCACCATGACGCCCCTAACCATGATGGCCAACCTGTCCAATAACTGGGCGAACGGGCTGGCTTCGGCCAAGCGCGTTGGCGAGATTTTCAACACCGTTCCGGAGGTCCAGGATGCTCCGGGCGCCCTGGCTTTACCCGTGAATGCTTTCGGAAGGGTTGTTTTCGAAAACGTGAACTTTCACTATAACGGAAACGGGAATGAACCCGTGCTCGCGTCCGTCAACCTGACTGCCGAAGCCGGGGAAACTGTCGCCATCCTGGGTGCAACCGGCTCGGGCAAGTCGAGCTTGATCAATCTCATTCCGCGTTTTTACGATGTTTCCGACGGGCGTGTGCTGATCGATGGAATGGATGTCCGCCAGATCAGTCAGGACACCCTGCTCGCCCAGGTTGGGAGCGTGCCTCAGGAGACCATCCTGTTTTCCGGAACGTTGCGTGACAACATCCGCTATGGCCGTCCGGAGGCCAGCGACGAGGAAGTTGAGACCGCCGCCAAAGCTGCCCAGGCGCATGACTTTATCATGCACCTGCCTCAGGGTTACGACAGCCATGTTGAGGCGCGCGGCACCAATTTCTCCGGTGGTCAAAAACAACGCATCGCCATTGCCCGGGCGCTGCTGATGCAGCCCAAGATCCTGATCCTGGATGACAGCACCAGTTCGGTTGATGTGGAAACCGAAACAAAAATCCAGGATGCTCTTGAAGAAAAGATGCACTCACACACCAGCTTTGTGGTGGCCCAGCGCATCAGTACTGTCCTGAAAGCGGACAAGATCGTCGTTATCGAGAAGGGACGCATCGTTGCAGAAGGGACTCACAGGGAACTCCTGGCGACCAGCCCGATTTACCAGGAGATTTACGAGTTGCAATTGGGGAACGGATTCCATTCTGAGGGAACGCAGGTGGTCAGCGCTGGGAGTGTGCAGAAATGACCTTCCAATCCTCTCCTCAGACCAGCAACATCCGGTCGATGATGGTGCCCAGGCGGCCATCCGACCCCGGCAGGATCGAGAAAGCGAAAGACCCGGGCCGCGCGATAAAGGGGCTGCTGCGTTTTCTCCTGCCATTCAAAACCGGCATGACAATCGTCTTCGTCCTGGTTCTAATCTACTCCGTCCTGGGGCTGATTGGTCCCTATTTGATGGGTCAGGCCATTGACCGGTTCATTACCACCAAGCAGGTCGCCGGCCTGGCCAGGATAGCGGCCTTGATGTTGGTTGTCTACGTGTTGAACAACCTGTTCCAGGCCATCGCCAACTGGGTCATGGCCGGCATTTCCCAGCGGGCACTGAAGCAAATGCGCAAGGACCTGTTCTCTCACCTGCAGAAGTTGCCAATCGCTTTCTTCGATCAAAACCCGGCTGGTGAGCTGATGAGCCGATTGACCAATGATATTGACGCCATCAACCAGGCCGTCTCTCAAAATGTGACCTCCCTGCTTGCCAGTGTCCTGACGATGGTCGGGATCCTGATCGCCATGTTCATCCTCGACCGGTGGCTGGCACTGGCCTCCCTGTTGGTGGTCCCGATCATGTTCTGGTTCACCCAGTTTGTCGCCAGGTACACACGCAAGGGTTTCCGGGAATTGCAGAAACATCTCGGAGAATTGAATGGGGTGATGGAAGAATTGATCAGCGGCCAGAAAGTTGTGCGGGCGTTCCGCAGGAAAGAATTGGTAATTGATGTCTTTCGCGCCAGCAATCAGGATGTTTTCCGGGCTGGCGTGTATGCCAACTCGTATGCCCTGTTGTTGATGCCCCTTACCACCGTGCTGGGGAACTTCTTTGTCATCGTCCTGGCAGGATTGGGCGGCTGGCTGGCCCTGCGCAACCTGGTCAGCGTAGGCCTCATCGCCACCTTCATCAGCTACGGGCAGAACTTCACCAACCCGCTGCGCCAATTGGCCAACCTGTATAACTCCATCCAGGGCGCCCTGGCCGGGGCGGAAAGAGTTTTCGAGGTGATCGACACCCCAGCCGAGGTGGATGACGGTCCGGATGCAGTCCCGCTGGAATCGGTCCATGGCGATGTGCGCTTTGAGAACGTCAATTTCGAATACAGACCAGGCGTCCCGATTCTCAAGAACATGTCTCTGGAAGCCAAGCCCGGGCAGATCTTCGCGCTCGTCGGTCCGACCGGAGCTGGCAAAACCACCATCATCAACCTGCTGACCCGTTTCTACGAGATCAACAGTGGCAAGGTGACCATCGATGACAAAGATATCCGCCAGATCCGCAAAGCCGACCTGCGGCATGAGCTCGGCCTGGTCCTGCAGGATACCTTCCTGTTCTCGGATACTGTCAGGGAGAATATCCGCTTTGGTCGTCTGGATGCCACCGACGAAGAGGTGATAACGGCGGCAAAAATGGCGGACGCCGACCATTTCATCCGCCAGCTGCCACATGGCTATGATACCCTGCTCTCGGAACGCGCCAGCAACCTCAGCCAGGGACAGCGCCAGTTGCTCTCGATCTCACGTGCCATTCTGGCCAATCCCGCCATCCTGATCTTGGATGAAGCCACCAGCAGCGTGGACACGCGCACCGAGGCGCGCATCCAGAAAGCCTTGCTACGCCTGATGGCCGGCCGCACCAGCTTTGTCATCGCCCATCGACTGAGCACCATCCGGGATGCGGACCACGTGCTGGTGATCAACAACGGAGAGATCGTCGAGCAGGGTACCCACCAGGAGTTGCTGGATAAGAAAGGTTTCTACCATCACCTGTACCTCAGCCAGTTCAAGGGGCAGGCCATCTAATCCATCCTCCGGATACCTTGGACCAGGCCTAAATCGCCGGCCAATCTTGCTGAAACGAGTTGTAATGTTCCTGCGCCCCGACTTGATCAAGTCGGGGCGCAGGTTTTCATTTTTCTGATCATGTACCCAGGGAGGAAAGCGGAATCTTCACATCTTGACACTTTCTTGAAGATTTTCGAGTCATTTTTGCCATTTGCTTGATGGGGGCCTCTGTACAATGCAACTTGACTTTTTCTTGAGGTCTTGGCCACTCTTTTTGCCGTGTTCTTGACATGTCCATTTGAAAAATACAAAGTGTTAAATTTCCATTGGGAACTGGTTTCGGGATGAGAGTAAGAATGGGATCTTTTCCTGTATTGTAGATAAGCGTTATGACTGGAACATTGGTCCGCATATTAGTGGTGGACGACGAAAGGCCCATACGGCGTTTCCTGAATGCTTCCCTGAGCGGCCAATACACGATCCTGGAAGCCGCCACGGGCGAAGAAGCCCTGGCAATGGCCGTGTCCAGCCGGCCGGATGTGATCCTCCTGGACCTGGGGCTACCCGACTTGGATGGAATTGAGGTCACACGCCGCTTGCGCGAGTGGACGCAGATCCCCATCATCATCGTCTCGGTGCGCGACCAGGAAGAGGACAAGATCACTGCATTGGATGCCGGCGCGGATGATTACCTGACCAAGCCTTTCAGTGTGGGTGAGCTGACCGCCCGTGTGCGGGCAGCCCTGCGAAGAAGCGCCCATCCGGAGTCAGAGCCGGTTTTCCAGAAAGACGACTTGCAGGTGGACCTGGCCCGGCGGAATGTGGTCAAACAGGGTCAGGCCATCAACCTGACGCCGACCGAATACGACATTCTGCGCCTGCTGGTCCAGCATGCCGGGAAGGTTCTGACCCACGCGCAGTTGATCCGCTCCATCTGGGGCAGCGAAAGTGTCAGCGACGAGGAAGATGCTCATCTCCTGAGGGTCAACATGAGCAACTTACGCCACAAACTCGAAACGGATCCCTCCCGGCCACACTACATCGTGACCGAGCCAGGTGTGGGCTATCGTCTCAAGACCTCCTGAAAACATTCCGGGCTTATTAATAGATGACCAAGATGTAAGACTTCATACCTACAAGGATATATATGCTCTTTTCCATTGGATTGCTGATCGTCATCGTTTTTATCGCCTTTCGCATTGCTCCGCGCGAAAAGAAGGACCATGCCCAGGTTCATGGCGCCGGGCAGATCTTCATGCTGGCGGCCCTGGCTCTTTTTGGCATAGATTTCTTTACTTCGTATTACTATGGTACCGGTGAACTGATGAGCGTCCTGTGGCCTTATGGCTTGCAGGTGTGGGGATACATCGGGGCAGGCTTGATCGCCTTTGCCAATATCTGTTTTGGAATCCTTTACATGTATTCGCTTGCACCGTTCAATGAAGGCGGCGGTTCCTATACCGCTTCCATGCGCTACCTGAAGCCGACTCTCAGCTTGATGGTTGCGGTCACTCTCATTGAAGATTATGTTTTGACAATCGTGGTTTCCGCACTCTCCGGATCCGACCAGTTGCTTTCCATCACAAATTCGTACAATGCCCCGTGGTACTGGCACTTTGGCATTGGTGTTGTCCTAGCCGCGGTAACCTGGTATCTTACCATCCGGGGTCGCGGAGAATCTTCATTTATCAGCTTTGGGTTTCTGGCAGTCTTTCTAATGCTGACCCTTGTGAACTGGGGTGGCCTGATCGCGGCTGTTCACAACCATGTAGCACCCGCGGCTACCATGGCTCCGACGCAATCAGCAACATTGGCTGAGGCCATTTATCACATTATCACGGGGTCCATGAAAGGCATGGTGGCATTGACCGGACTGGAAGCCATGTCGAACGGCATCCAGTTCGTAATAAATGAAGATGTTGCCCTGGTCAAATGGGGCAAGCAACATCTGCCCCGGCTGGACAAGATCTGGGGGTTCTATAGTGGGAAGACCGGCGTCGGCCGCTTCGTGCAAACCGCTTTTCTATTTTACGGTGGTGTGACAACCATCATTCTGACTGGGTTCGCCATCCATTTCAATGTCTTTGACGGCAGCCTGGGTCGTACGCTGGTCGGGAACCTGGCTTGGATCGGTTTTGGACAGATTCCGGGTGGAACACTGCTCTATTGGGTCTACCAGGGTTTGGCGGTTGTTCTACTGGCATTTGCCTCCATGACCGCCCTCCAGGATGCCCAAGCCACCGAATGGCGGGATGTGGCCATCGGGGAAATTCCCGAGGCAATCATCTACCGGGACAAGCGCGGCACTTTCACCCGCTCGGTAACCATCACCTTTGGTTTGGCCGTGATCATCATGTTGTTGGTCAAAGGCAAGACGGATGTTGCGGCTCCCTTCTATGGCGTGGGGGTGTTCATACCGATAACGATCATGGGCCTGGCCATGCGGCAGCATATTCTAAGGACCTTGAAAGGTTGGGCGCGCCGCTGGGGTGGGTATGCGGCTTTATTCGTAGCCATCCTGGCGGCCTCGGTCTGGGTGTTCCAGATCATCGGCAAGTGGGAAGAAGGTGGCTGGGTGCGGTTGATTTCCTTCAGCGTGTTGTTCATTTCGGCACACTTGGTTATCCTTTCCCCGTTGGGGTACCGGGACCCGAAGCAGATCCACCGCATCGTGCGCGAGAAAGCCCGCATTCGGGGTGCCATGGCCTCCATTGTGGAATGGCAGGCCCTCAAAATGCAGGAATACCGTTTCAGCCTGCTGGTGGGCATCGCGCGTTTCTGGCAGTTCTTCGGGGTCAATCGTCCGGTGCGCTACGAGGCGCCCGTTGTAGCCGGGGATTACAATGAAGCCCTGCATATTGACCACCCGAGTGCACCTTCCCTGCTTGAGCAATATCTCGAAGGTAAACCAAGCGCTCCCAAATTAGGCGGCGCGCCCAAGCAGACCGCACCTGGAGACGAAGAAGGCAAACCAGAATAACCTCCCAACCCCCTGGTTGATTGAAAAGCTTGGCGGCACCCGTTGTCAAGCTTTTTGATTGTTTCTTGATGCTTTTGACCCCTTCATTGTGTTGAAATTGATTGCGAAATGTGTATATTTATTCCGCAATATCCTGGGATTGATTCCGGAGGAATCCAATGACTGACCTATTGTATGTCGGACTGACCATCCTCTTTTTGGTCGCAACCTGGGGGTTCATTATTGTCTGCGAGCGGCTGATGGAGAACAAGAAATGAACGTACTCTATCTCATCGTCGGCCTGATCACTCTGGCCCTATTCATCTACCTAGTGATTGCCCTGTTAAAACCGGAATGGTTCGAATGACCATTTATAGTTGGTTGCAACTTATCTTTTACATGGTAGTCCTGATCGTCCTGGCCAGGCCACTTGGCACGTTCATGGCCCGGGTCTACATGGGAGAACGCACCTTCCTTGACCCGGTTATGCGGCCGGTCGAGAAATTGATCTATCGCCTGTGCGGCGTGCGGCCGGACGAAGAGATGAACTGGAAGGTTTATGCCGTAGCGATGATGCTCTTTAACGTTCTTGGGTTGCTGGTGGTGTATGCCCTGCAGCGCATCCAGGGATTCCTGCCACTCAACCCACAGGGTTTCGGTGCGGTTTCCCCGGACTCGTCCTGGAACACCGCCGTCAGTTTTGCCACCAATACCAACTGGCAGGGCTACGGCGGCGAGACCACCATGAGCTACCTGACCCAGATGCTGGGCATGACCGTGCAGAACTTCGTCTCGGCGGCCACCGGCATGGTCATCGTCGTTGCCATGATCCGCGGAATCATGCGTCACACGGCCAAAACCATCGGCAATTTCTGGGAGGATCTGACCCGCACGGTGCTCTACATTCTCCTGCCATTGGCCTTCGTCCTGGCCCTGGCACTCGTCTCACAGGGCGTGGTGCAGACCTTCAGCCAATATAAAACGGCCAACTTGCTGCAGCCCACGAGTTACCAGCAGGCACAGACAGATGCCAGCGGCAACCCTGTCAAGGATGCCTCCGGCAATCCGGTGATGGTGACGGTCCGGCAGACCAGCCAGGTGCTGGCGGTCGGCCCGGCAGCCTCCCAGGTTGCCATCAAACAACTCGGTACCAACGGTGGTGGCTTCTTCAACGTCAACTCGGCCCACCCGTTCGAGAACCCGACACCCCTCTCCAATTTCCTGGAAATGCTCTCCATCCTGCTCATCCCAGCGGCGCTGTGTTACACCTTCGGGAAGATGGTCGGGGATACGCGCCAGGGCTGGGCCATCCTGGCAGCCATGACGATTATTTTCGTGGTGTTGTTGTCAGTGACGGTCTGGGCAGAGCAAACCGGCAACCCGGCCATTGCCTCGTTGGGCGTGGATATCAAGCAATCAAATATCAACCCGGGTGGGAACATGGAGGGCAAGGAAGTGCGCTTCGGTGTGGCCAATTCCGCCCTGTGGGCCACAGCCACTACCGCCGCCTCCAACGGTTCGGTGGACTCCATGCACGACTCGAACATGCCCTTGGGTGGCATGATTCCCTTGTGGCTCATCCACTTGGGCGAAGTCATCTACGGGGGGGTCGGCTCCGGCCTGTACGGTATGCTGGCCTTCGTCATCGTGGCGGTCTTCGTGGCCGGTCTGATGGTCGGGCGCACCCCGGAATACCTGGGAAAGAAGATCGAGGCCTACGAGATGAAGATGGCCTCGCTGATCCTGCTGATACCGGTCTTCACTGCCTTGATTGGTACCGCCATCGGAGTCATGACGGCCGCGGGCAAAGCGGGAGTTTTGAACCCCGGCCCGCACGGGTTCACAGAGATTCTTTACGCCTTCTCGTCTGCCACTGGCAACAACGGCAGCGCCTTTGCCGGTCTGAGTGTGAACACCCCGTTCTATAACACCGCCCTGGGCGTCGTCATGTTCTTTGCCCGCTACTGGCTGGCCATTCCGGCCCTGGCCATCGGAGGCTCCCTGGCACTCAAAAAGAAGGTCCCGGTGGCTGGCGCAGGCACGCTTGCCACGCATACCCCCCTCTTCATTTTTTGGTTGATCGCGGTCGTCATCATCGTCGGGGCACTGGGCTTCCTGCCTGCCCTGGCGCTTGGACCGATCGTCGAACATTTAATGATTTTCCATTAGGCAAGGTAGTTATTTATGACCACTCGAATTAAAAAACAATCTACGTTTCGGCGTGAGTTGTACCAGCGTGCGATCCTGGATTCTTTCGTGAAGCTCAACCCGCGCCGGATGGTACGCAACCCGGTCATGTTCGTGGTGGAAGTGGGCAGCCTGCTCACCACCGTCTTGTGGGTCCAGGCGCTCTCCGGCAGGGGTGAAGCACCGGCCGGTTTCATCGGCGCGGTGGCCCTGTGGCTGTGGTTTACCGTCCTGTTCGCCAACTTCTCCGAGGCCGTGGCCGAGGGGCGCGGCAAAGCCCAGGCCGAGGCGCTGCGCAAGACCCGCCAAACCACCCAGGCCAAGAAACTGCCTTGCCAGGACCGCCAGGCCAAATATGAATTGGTCGCCTCGGTAGACCTGCGCAAAGGCGACCTCTTCCTGGTGGAAACTGGCGACATCCTGCCCGTGGATGGTGAGATCGTTGAAGGCATTGCCTCGGTAGACGAGAGCGCTGTCACTGGCGAGAGCGCCCCGGTCATTCGTGAATCCGGTGGAGACCGAAGCGCCGTCACTGGCGGAACGCGCCTGCTCTCCGACTGGCTGGTTGTCCGCGTGACTGCCGAGCCAGGGGAGGGTTTCCTGGACCGCATGATCAGCCTTGTGGAAGGCGCCAAGCGCCAGAAGACCCCCAACGAGATCGCTCTGGATATCCTGCTGGCCGGTTTTACGCTCATCTTCCTGATCGTCTGCGCCACGTTGCTGCCTTACTCACTCTATAGTGTGCAGACTGCTGGGCATGGCGTTCCCATCACCATTACTGTGCTGGTGGCCCTGCTGGTCTGCCTGATCCCGACTACCATTGGCGGGCTGCTCTCCGCCATCGGCATCGCCGGCATGGACCGCATGATCCAGCGCAACGTCATTGCCATGTCGGGCCGGGCGGTGGAAGCCGCCGGGGATGTGGACGTGCTGCTGCTCGACAAGACCGGAACCATCACCCTGGGCAACCGCCAGGCAGTCGAACTCATCCCCGTCAAGGGCGTGCCTGCCCGGGATTTGGCCGAGGCTGCCCAGCTGGCTTCCTTCTCTGATGAAACTCCGGAAGGCCGCTCGATCGTCGTGCTGGCCAAGGAAAAATACGGCCTGCGCGGCCGGACGATGGGCTCCAGCGAGGCAGCCCCCCTGGGTATGCACTTTATCCCGTTCAGCGCCCAGACGCGCATGTCGGGTGTGGACTTCGACGGCACATCCATCCGGAAGGGCGCACCCGAATCGATGTACAACCTGCTCCAGGAAAATGGCAAGCCGGTTCCTGTGGACTTGAAATCAACGGTCGAGCGCATTGCGCGCGGCGGCGGGACGCCCCTGGTGGTCCTGCGTAATAACGAGCCACTGGGTGTCATCCACCTGAAAGACATCGTCAAGGGGGGCATCAAGGAACGTTTCACGCAGTTGCGCAAGATGGGCATCAAAACCGTGATGATCACCGGTGACAACCCGCTTACTGCCGCAGCAATCGCTGCCGAAGCCGGGGTGGATGACTTCCTGGCCCAGGCGACGCCCGAAGCCAAGCTCAAGCTGATCCGGGATTCCCAAGCCGGCGGCCGGTTGGTCGCCATGACCGGCGATGGCACCAACGACGCCCCGGCCCTGGCCCAGGCGGATGTGGCCGTGGCGATGAACACCGGCACCCAACCCGCCCGGGAGGCCGCCAACATGGTCGACCTGGACAGCAACCCCACCAAGCTGATCGAGATCGTGGAGATCGGCAAACAGCTCCTGATGACGCGCGGCGCCCTGACCACCTTCAGTATCGCCAACGACGTCTCCAAGTATTTCGCCATCATCCCGGCGGCGTTTGCTTCCACCTATCCCGCCCTGGGCGTGTTGAATATCATGCACCTGGCCACGCCGCAGAGCGCCATTCTATCGGCTGTCATCTTCAATGCCCTGATCATCATCGCCCTGATCCCCCTGGCGCTCAAGGGCGTGCCGTACAGGGCAGTCGGGGCGGCCAGGCTCCTGCGTGATAACTTGTTGATCTATGGCGTGGGTGGCCTGGTTGCTCCCTTCATCGGCATAAAGTTGATCGACCTGTTGCTGGTGGCATTACATCTTGTTTGATACCCAGTTGGAGGCTTTGCATGAATCCAAACCGTTCCTCATTACTATTTAAACTCCTTACAACCAGCCTGTTGGCGGTGCTGACGGTGGTAGCCACCACCATTCCCTTGTGGCTGATCGGCCGTAACACGCTTGGTGAAGCCGTGATTGCCTTGCTGTACCTGGTGCCGGTTGCCTGGAGCGCCAACCGTTGGGGCCAACTGCCCGGGGTCAGTGCCGCGCTGGCGGCAGCCCTGGCTTTTGACTTCCTTTTTATCCCGCCATTCTATACTTTCGCCGTGGAACGGCTGGAAGGCTGGCTGGTCCTGGTCATATTCCTGGGTGTAGCCATATGGGTGGTTGAACGCATCCAGACCAGTTTGACCAAGGCGCGGGAAGCCGTGTTCATGTACGAAATGAGTGCAGTCCTGTGCGGTCAACGCACGCCGGAGGCAGTTGCCTACGTCGTTGCCAGGCAGATCCAGCAGTTGTTTCAGGCCATGTTGGTCAACGTGGTTTTTCACCCTGATAAGGATTTACCGGGTATTGTCGCCAGTGAGCCAAAGGACGGCACGGGAAAGGGCCGGCCCGACCGCCTCCTGCCAATCGTAAATACCTGGGGCCTGGTTGGCGAAATCCAGATCTGGCACGGACTGTTTTCGGAACTACCGCCGGAAGATGGCCATTTACTCCAGAATTTTGCCTTGCAGACGGCGCGCGCCTTCGAACGTACCTACCAGGTCGAGGCCAAAAAACAGATCAATGGCATGCAGGTCAATACATCTGCCCAAAAGTAGAAGGTGAAAAATGCGCTCCCAAATTCGACCGGCCGTAATGGCCCTGCTTGTTTTTATGGTCCTGACCGGCCTGGTCTACCCCCTGGTTGTAACCGGGATCGCCCAGCTGGTTTTTCCACACCAGGCGAACGGCAGCCTGATCATCCGCAACGGCCAGACCGCTGGTTCTGGTTTGATCGGCCAACAGTTTACTGATCCCAGGTATTTCTGGGGACGTCTCTCGGCCACCGGACCGTATCCATATAACGCTGCGGCCTCCTCCGGGTCCAACCTCGGACCGACCAACCCGGCCCTGCTGGACGAAGTCAAGGCCCGCATCGCCGCACTTAAAGCCGCCGATCCGGGCAACACCCAGCCCATCCCCGTCGACCTGGTCACCTCCTCCGGCTCAGGCCTGGACCCGGATATCAGCGTGGCGGCGGCTCTTTACCAAATCCCGCGGGTGGCCAGGTTGCGCGGCCTGAGTGATGCGACTGTCCACCTCCTGGTGGACCAATATACACAGGGACGCCAGCTGGGCTTCCTGGGTGAGCCGCGCGTGAATGTATTGGAACTTAATCTGGCATTGGATGGGATAAAAAAGTAGTATAGTAAGCCCATGCCACAGGAACCCACCCGTCCCGATCCGGACAAACTACTTGCCCAGCTCCAGGCCGAAGAGCAGGCCCGGAAACGCGGCCACCTGAAGATCTTCCTGGGCTATGCCGCCGGAGTCGGGAAGACCTATGCCATGCTGGAAGCCGCCCACCAGCGCAAGAATGAGGGGATCGATGTGGTGGTGGGGTATGTAGAGACCCATAAACGCCTCGAGACCGAGGCGCTCGTCAACGGGTTGGAAGTCATTCCTCGCCGGCAAATCATCTATCACAATATCCAGTTGACCGAGATGGACATTGACGCCATCCTGAAGCGGAAACCACAACTCGTCCTGGTGGACGAGCTGGCGCATACCAATGTGCCCGGTTCCAGGCATGCCAAGCGTCACGCGGATGTGGAAGAACTGTTGGATGCCGGAATGGATGTGTACACGACCATCAACATCCAGCATATCGAAAGCCTGAACGATGTGGTGGCACAGATCACGGGCATGACGGTGCGCGAGACCATCCCTGACAGTGTGATCGACGATGTCACCGATATCGAATTGATCGACCTGCCGCCGGATGAGTTGATCAAGCGCCTGCAGGACGGCAAGGTATACGTCCCCGACCAGGCCCAGCGCGCCATCGAGAAATTCTTCCGCAAAGGCAACCTGACCGCCCTGCGTGAGTTGACCATGCGGCGCGCCGCCGAACGGGTGGACGACCAGATGCGCGCCTACATGCGAACGAGCGCCATCCCCGGACCCTGGCCGGCCAGTGAACGTCTGCTGGTCTGCATCAGCCCGGGTGCGCTGGGGGAACGCCTGATCCGCACCGCCCGGCGCCTGGCCGACGAGCTCAAAGCCGAATGGTTTGCTGTCTACGTGGAGACGCCCAACCAGGCCAGGCTTTCGCAGGAACAACGTGACCAGATCGCCAGGTCTTTGCGTCTGGCGGAGGAATTGGGCGCGCGAACGCGCACATTACCGGGCCAGTCGGTAGCTGCCACTGTGCTGGCTTATGCCCACCGTCATAATGTCACCAAGATCATCGCCGGGAAACCGGTCTCCTCGCGCTGGCTCGAGTTCCTGCGCGGTTCGACGGTCGACCGCCTGATCCGCATGAGCGGGAAGATCGATGTCTACGTCATCAGCAGTGAAGCCGAGCCACAGACCCGCAGGATCGTGGAAGGCTGGCGGCCGCATCGCCCGCTGGGGCGCTACCTGCTGGGACTGCTGTTGGTGGCAGCCGCCACCGGCCTGTGTGCCCTGGTCGACCCTTACATCTCCCCAACCAATCTTATCGTGATTTATCTTCTCTCGGTCGTATTGGCAGCCGTCTACCTGGGCCGCGGCCCGGCCATCATGGTTTCCATCCTGGGAGTTGTGGCTTTCGATTTTTTCTTTGTCCCGCCGCGCCTGACCCTGGCCGTGGCCGATACCGAATACCTGCTCACCTTCATCGGACTATTGGCCGTCAGCCTGGTCATCAGCCAATTGACCGCCATGGTGCGCGGGCAGGCCGAAGCCGTCCAGCAGCGCGAAACAGAAACCGTGGAACTGTATGAGCTTGGCCGGGATCTGACCGTGGCCGCCAACCTGGACGCCGTCGCCCAGGCCGCCATCTCCCACGTTGGCCAGACCTTCAGCCGGGAAGTGGCCGTCTTTCTGCCGGTTAAGAATGACCTGAAAGTATATGCCCTCAGCCCCGGCCTGGCCATCTCCGAAAATGACCAGGCAGTTGCCAGCTGGGTTTTCGAGCATGGGCAGGAGGCCGGTCGCGGGACGGACACTCTCACGGAAGCCTCCATGCGTTACCAGCCGCTTAAGACCACCCAGGGCGTGGTGGGTGTGCTGGGCGTCAAGCCGATCGATCCGGCCCGGCATTTGACGCGTGACCAGTGGCGCACGCTGGATGCTTTTACCAACCAGATTGGTCTGGCTGTCGAACGCGCCAGCCTGGCCGAACAGGCCCGCCAGGCCGAAATGCTGGAAATTACCGATAAGCTTCAAACTGCGCTGCTCAACTCCATCTCGCATGACCTGCGGACGCCGCTGGTCTCCATCACCGGCGCTTTGAGCAGCCTGGCGAATGACCAGATTATCCTGGATGCGTCCGCCCGGCGCAGCCTGATTGAAACTGCCAGTGAGGAGGCTGACCGGCTGAATCGTCTGGTAGGAAACCTGCTGGATATGACCCGCCTCGAATCGGGGGCAATGCGATTCAAGAAGGAAACTCTTGATATCCAGGATGTGGTCGGCTCGGCTCTGGAGGAGTTGGGAAGCCGCCTTGGGAACCGTTCCATCCGTGTCGATATCCCAACCGAACTTCCCCTGATCCAATTGGATTTTGTGCTGGTCGAACGAGTCCTGGTGAACGTCATCGATAATGCCCTCAAATATTCCCCGGCCGACACGCCCATCGAAATAAAGGCTCAAGCCGCCGGCGCTTTCCTGGAAATCGAGGTTGCAGACCGGGGGACGGGCATCCCGCCTGAAGATCTGACCCGCATCTTTGACAAATTCTACCGTGTCCAGCGCCCCGACAACGTCAGCGGGACCGGCCTGGGTTTATCCATCAGCAAGGGGATCGTCCAGGCGCAGGGTGGTTTTATTGCCGCTGAAAATCGCGCAGGCGGGGGTACAATTATCACCATATCACTGCCGTTGCAGTGACGCACCCTGTTTGCACCTGTACCAAGGCGATTTCCAGAAAATTCACTATGGCTGAAACCGATTTGCGCGTACTGGTGGTGGATGACGAGCGTTCGATCCGCCGTTTCTTGAAAGCCTCCCTGGGTAGCCAGTTCGTCATCCTGGAAGCCACAAATGGCGTAGAGGCTCTCACCGCCACTGCCACCGAACATCCCGATATCATCATCTTGGATTTAGGGCTGCCCGATATGGACGGAGTGGAAGTCACACGCCGCCTGCGGGAATGGACCCAGATCCCCATCATCATTGTCTCGGTGCGCGAGCAGGAGCAGGAAAAGATCGCCGCGCTGGATGCGGGCGCCGACGACTATCTGACCAAACCATTTGGTGTCGGTGAATTGATGGCCCGCCTGAGGGTGGCCCTGCGGCGCTCCGCCCAAATTGATATGGAACCGGTCTTTACCACCGGGAATCTGGTCGTGGATTTGAACCAGCGTGAAGTCAGGGTGAATGAACAAATCCTTGCGTTGACGCCGACCGAATATGACCTGCTGCGTACCCTCGCCAAACATGCCGGGAAAGTCCTTACCCACGACCAGTTGCTGCGCGCCGTTTGGGGGACAGCCTATGAAAATGAAACGCACATGCTCCAGGTAAATATCAGCAATCTGCGCCGGAAGATCGAACCTGACCCATCCCGGCCAGTGTATCTCGTGACGGAACCGGGGGTGGGATATAGGTTAAAGATCGTCTAAATCAATATCGGGGGGTTGACCTGTAAAGCATTGAGTTTACTTTACCCGCCTCCCTTCAGGGAAAAATGATGCCAAAGGCCACGTACAGTGCGTGACTTTTGCGTTATCCAGGGACGGAAAATAACCTTATTACCGTCTTCTTGACACTTTATTGATACAATTGCATAATATCTTGTCGTTGGCTTGATACCGTCCTCCCTTGCGTCGTCATGGCTAGGCCAGGCATTGGTTACCGTTACAATCCCATCCAGGCTGCCAGGCGTTGACCCGTAAGATAAATTGCGCTAATACCATTAAACTTAAAAGGATTCAATGTTCTTCTCTATTGCTTTGCTTATTGTGATCATCTTCCTGGCGTTCAAAATCGCTCCGGTCGAAAAGAAGGAGCATGCCGCCATCCACGGCGCCGGGCAGATCGGCCTGCTGGCTGCCCTGGCATTGTTCGGCGTGGATTATTTCACTTCCTATTTCTACGCCACCGGCGAGATGATGAGTGCCCTGCATCCCTATAACCTGCAAAAATATGCCTTTATTGCAGTTGTGATTATTGCCTTCGCAAATGCAGTGTTTGGTTTCCTGTATATGTATTCGTTGGGTGTTTTCAACGAAGGCGGTGGCTCTTACACTGCTTCGATGCGCTACCTCGCGCCCGGTTTGAGCCTGGTTGTAGCGGTCGTACTGCTCCAGGACTACATTTTCACCATTGTGGTCTCCAGCCTGTCGGGAGTAGACCAGCTGCTCTCATTGACCAATTCTTATAACACTGCCTGGCTTATCCGGGTTGGTCTGGGTGTGGCGCTGGTTACTGTTACCTGGTTTCTGACCATCCGTGGCAGGGGCGAGTCTTCCCGGGTGGTTTTCTCCATGCTTGGGATCTTCATCCTCCTGACCATTGCCATGTCGGTTGGCTTGTTCCTGGCCAAGGGAAATGGGGTGGCTGCGCTCCCTTATCAACAAACGCAACCCACACCCTCGATCTGGACAGCCATGTATCACATGTTGACGGCCTCCATGAAAGGCTTGGTGGCCTTGAGCGGCCTGGAGGCCATGTCGAACGGCATCCAGTTTGTCGTCAACGAAGATTTCGGCCTGGTGAAATGGGGCAAGAAAAAAATTCCTCAACTGAAAGGTCTCTGGGAATTCTACAGCGGCAAATCCGGTATCGGGCGGATGGTGCAGACTTCCTTCCTGTTCTACGGGGGGCTCACGACCGCCTTCCTGGCTTATTTTGCCATCCATTTCAACGCTTTCGACGGCACGGCCGGACGTTCCCTGGTGGGGAATCTGTCCTTCATCGGATTCAGCCAGATCCCGGGAGGTACCATCCTGTATTGGGCCTACCAGATCCTGGCGGTTGGATTGTTGGCCGCCGCCTCCATGACGGCATTTCAGGACCTGCAGGCCACCGAGTGGCGGGATGTAGCCATCGGGGAGATCCCGGAGGTCATCGTATACAGGGATAAGCGCGGCACCTTCACCCGTTCGGTGACGATTGCATTTGCCGTCGTTATCATCATTACTTTCATTATCCAGGGCAAGACAGCCCTTGGCATTCCCTATTATGGGATTGGTGTGTTCATGCCGATCATGATGATGGGTTTTGCTATCCGCCGGCATATATTAAAAACTCACCCGAAAGGTGCCAAACGTTCCTGGGGTGCCTTCGGGGCCGGGTTTGCGGCTGTGCTTTCCGGCCTAGTCTTCATTGGCCAGATCGCCGGCAAGTGGACCGAAGGCGGATGGGTCGTGCTGATCTCATTCAGCATCCTGGCTCTGACGGCCAACCTGGTGCTTATCTCGCCGGTAGGATACCGGGAACCGAAGCAGATCTACCGGATCGTGCGCCAGAAGGCGCGCGTCCAGGGTGCCATGGCCTCCATTGTGGAGTGGCAGTCTCTGCGGATGCAGGAATATCGTTACAATGTCATCGTCTGGATCGCCCGTTTCTTCGAACTGTTTGGTATCCGCCGCCCGCTCCGCTTCGAGCCGCCTGTCCCGGCCGGGGACTACGACCACGCCCTGCATTCCGACCATCCCGAGGCGCCTTCCCTGCTCCAGCAATATCTCGACAATATTCCATCGGAACCCAAGCTGGGTGGAGCGCCTAAACAGACCGCCCCGGGGGATGACGAAGGAAAAGTAGACTGAAGTTTATATAAAGTCAGCGCCGAAACAGGCCTTGTTTCGGCACTTTTCCCGTTTGATAAAATAATTTTGCTGGACAGGATTCATCGGACCGGTAAATGGCGTTTATGGGTCGCATTGGCTGCCAGAAACGCTTCTGCCTGACGGCGGGTCTCTGCTTTTCTCAGGCCCAGCAGAACCAGCCAGTAGACCGTCAGGAACAGGACTGTCAGGCCGGTAACCTTGTAGAGGATCTGCATCGAGGGCAAGGCTGTGTCAGTGCCCGAGTAATAGCCATGCAAAGAGGCGCCGATATAACCGAGCAGGCTGAGGATGTGGATGGTTCGAAAGGCACGCCTCCCGATACGGTTGCGCATGTAAAAGGTGATCGTTACCAGCAGGATGATGTAAAAAGAAATCACGCCCACGCCCACCCAGAACGGGCGATATGGGGAGATGAACGGCACAAGGATCTGTGCAAGGGAATAGGGCATGTATAGATCGAGCATCAGGACCATCACATGCACCAGGGTGAATGCCACGGAAAGCAATGAAATGAATTCGTGAAAATCATAAGTGAAAAGGCGATCCAGCATGCCGTCCATATACTTGCTGGTAACGGCCAATCCAAGTATGGTGGAAAACCACAAGAGCAGGTAGGCGATGATCCCAGAAGCTCGCGTTACGTACCACCAAATCTGGACGCTGTCCGCCGCGAAAAGCCAGCGAAAATAACTTCCCATGCCCTGCCCGGTCGGTGTCAGGGCGAATACGGCAATGAGAAGGATGAGTCCGATAATGAAAAAAGTGACCAAAATGCTGACCAGTATCTGCCAGATTGAATACGTCTTATTCTGATTAGTCGGCTGTTGTGCTGACATATGAAATCCTCAATAATTTCCTGGTTGCCCCAGATTTTCTTCTCCTGGTCGACCGCCAGGTAGGTGAAATTGATGCCACTATTGTGGGCAATTTCTTCTGCTTCCTGTGGCCCTGCGATAAGCAGTGCCTTTGCAAAAACTTCCGCCTCATAGGCGTGCTGGGCAATGACCGTGACGCTTATCCATTCGGAGACTGCCGGTTCTCCCGTGCGCGGATCGATGATGTGATGACGGCTCTTCCCGTTCTGTTTCCAGATTCGTTTTGTCACCGTGGAAGTCGCTATGGCACCGGGGTCGATCTTCAGCGAGGTCAGAATACTTTCCGGTTGGAGCGGGTCTTCCAATTCCACCGGCCACTGTTCCAGGCCATCCGGTAATCCCACCAGGAACATATCTCCGCCGGCATCGACAGCGCATGCGGTTGCATACCCGGAAAGAATATTGGCCGCCTGTTCGGCTATCCAACCTTTGGCGATCCCACCCAGGTCAAGCGCCATCCCGGGCGGCAGCAGGATCGTGTGCTCCGATTCGCCCAGGTCCATTTCGCTGAACGACGGATGTTCGCTGGCCAACAGGGATTCAAACAAAGGGGAAGGGCCCTGTTCGCGCAGCAAATCCATGCTTCGATCATATCCGGCCCGCTTAAGGTCCGGCAGGATGGACGGGTCGAACAGTCCGCGCGTCAGGTGGAAGAATCGCCGGGCCAAAGCGACCACCGAGAACAGGTCCGGGGAGGCCCGGAAGCGTATCCCTGCCGACCGGTTGAGTTCAGATAGTTCACTGGTCTCCGCGAAGCGGGTGAAACGACTCTCACCCTCCTGGATGAACTGGCGTGCCTTTTCAAACCCGGCCCTTACCTGGTCAACCTGACCTTCGGCCGCCAGCAGAATATCGGTATTCATCGCACGCAAACGCATCGTTTCCATATCAGGACCCGCGTGTCCTCAGTACAGGCGTTAATGGGCTGGGCTGTGGGTTGACCGGGGGGTTGGCCGGAGCCGGGTTTGAGAAGAAGGTGATGCCGTTGCTGGTGGTGGTACCGCCGTAAGCCTGGATGGGAGGCAGGCTGGGCAGCGCAGCCGGCAGGACCGTTGCCGGTTGCGGCTGGACCGGTTTGGGGGAGTGGGCCAGAATGACCCAGCCTCCCAGGAAACTGAGTACGCTGGCAATGGCGATCCAGTAGCGCAGTGCTTTCCTGAATATTTTCATTCCGGCCTCCTTAATTACCCATTACTGTGATCTGACCCTGGCTGTCGATCTGGATCAGTCCGTGGTTTTGCAGATAGACCAGCAATTGCTGGATCATTTGCATTTCCTGGGTGGCCTGGCTCAACTGCTGGTTGTCGCTGGCGAGGGCAGCCTGGTATTGCTGATCACGCGCCTGGTATTGGGCGACCAGGCTTTGCAACTGGGCGATTTGGGATTGTTCGGAGCCCGCACTGGCAGAAACACTGGTGCTCGCTGCGGTTGGGGAATTCGAGGCCGCCACGCCATTGGGGTTATTGGCCGCATTCACGCCGACCACCAGCATGGACAGGGCGATGATCGCAGTGATGATAAAGGCTGAAAGGAACGCTATAACTTGTTTACGCATGGTATTCTCTCCTGTAAATTTGATTCGCCATGGCACAAAAAACCGGGGGGCGGGGGTGTAAGGGCGATCGCACAGCCTGCCCGAAGGGTACGAAACCGCCCGCACATCTCCCATCTCTCCTACTAAATGGGAAGGTATCTTGGTGTTTTGGAGATTTCCGTGGTTACGGGTTATCTCTTGCCCGATCACAGGAATTCCGAATAAGCGATAAGATTGGCTGAGTATATAAAATCAAGATTAACATAAGATGAATTGTCCGAATTTATTTCTCTACGGGAATTTACAAAAGCCTGCTTCTTTTTCATCCTCTGGTCATATTTGCATGCTACAATTTATATAAAAATGGAGAGCGGATGTGCGCATTTTGCTGGTGGAAGATAATCGTCGCCTGAGCGACTCACTGCGGCTGATCCTGCAGGAGGATGGCTACGCGGTGGATACTGCCTATGATGGGATTGAGGGGGAGGAAGCTGGCATGATCGCCGGTTATGATGTTCTCATCCTGGATATCATGTTGCCGGGAAAGAACGGTTTGGAAGTCTGCCGGGAGCTGCGCAACCGGCGCATCACCACCCCGATCCTGATGCTGACCGCCCGTGATGCCCTGGAAGACCGCGTGGTTGGACTGGACAGCGGTGCGGATGATTACCTGGTCAAGCCTTTCGAAGTGGATGAACTGCGTGCACGCATCCGTGCATTGCTACGGCGGGAATCCTCCAGCAAGACCGGTGTACTGCACATTGCGGACCTGGAATTGGATCCCGCCACCCATACCGTCCAGCGCGGCGGTCAGACGATCGATTTGACTGCCAAGGAATTTTCCATCCTTGAATACCTGATGCGCCATCCCAACCGTCTGATCACACGTGAGATGGCCGAAGAGCACTTGTGGAATTATGACCACGTCGTTGCTTCCAACGTGGTGGATGTATATATCCGCCGCTTACGCCGCAAGATCGACGATCCCTATCCGGTCAAACTGCTCGAGACTCTGCGCGGAGCTGGCTACCGCATCCATGTCCCGGAGGAGCGATGAGCGCGCAGAAGCGCGTAACGGTCCCGGCCAGGGTTGGCTCGTTCCTCCACAGCATCCGCTTTCGGCTGGTCCTGTGGTTTACCGTTATCTTGGCACTGGTTTTATTTGCATTCAGCGCATTTATTTATATTAATCAAGGTCGCGACATTCTGGGTGATTCAGAATTCCGCCTGGAGAACAAAATGACCGCCCTGGCAGTGACGCTGACTGTTACGCCCAGCGGGATTCTGGTGCCGCCAGGCGTTTTGCAGGACACGGATGTACTTGTCTTTACGGATTCGAAAGGACAGGTACTTGCCAGCCATGGCCCCCTGCCTGCCCAGGACAACCTGGACCTGGCGGCACGCGCCAGGCAGGAATATGAGAATAACACAACGATCCACCGCGTCACTTCCTGGATGCAAGCTGCCGGTTCTCTGCACACCAGTTATATTTTTGTCGCAATTCCCTTGCAGACCGTTCCAGGGCAGAGTGGGTTGGTCATTCTGGGCAGTCCTGCCGATCCATATAGCCTGGAATCACGCCTGTTGTGGACGCTGGGACTTGGCAGCCTGGCAACCCTAGTGATTGCCCTGCTTGGTGGTTACTGGCTGGCTGACCGTGCCATGCGTCCAGTCCATACCATTACACAGGCAGCCCGCACGATTGGCGAAACAGACCTGAGCCGCCGTTTGAATATGAAAAGCCGGGATGAACTGGGTGAGCTAGCCAACACATTCGACGGCATGCTCGGGCGCCTGCAGGCAGCCTTTGAACGCCAGCGCCAGTTTGTCGCGGACGCCAGTCACGAATTGCGCACTCCTCTGACCATTGTCAACCTGGAAACCAACCGCACCCTGGCCTCCCCGCACAAGCCAGAGGATTACCGGAACGCCCTGGCTACCATTCGCAGCGAGAATGATTTTATGACCGCCCTGGTCAATGATCTGCTGACACTGGCCCGCATGGATGCCGGACAGGCTGCCCTACAGAGACTGCCTGTGGATTTGAGCGACGTGGCCCTGGATACCATTGAACGACTCTCCCCGCTGGCGGCCCGCAACGGCGTCCGGCTGGAATCCGGCGATCTTCCTGAAGCATGTGTCCTGGGTGACCGCCAGCATCTGCTCCGGATGGTCAGCAACCTGGTTGACAATGCCATCAAGTACGCCGCCGGCGATGATAGAAAGGTCTCCATCGAAACGGGAATCGCTGACGGGACCGCCTGGGTGAGTGTCTCGGACAATGGTCCGGGCATTGCCCCGGAACATCTGCCCCACCTGTTCGACCGTTTCTACCGGATCGACCAGGCGCGCACACGAGGGGACGAAAATTCCTCCGCCCCGAAGTCTCCCGCTGGCAGCGGTCTGGGACTCTCGATTGTCCAGTGGATTGTCCAATCGCACGGCGGGGAGATCAAGGTGGAGAGTCAGGTCGGAACCGGGACCACTTTCAAGGTCAGGTTCAAGGATGTTTGAGCCGCGCGACTCTCCTTCTGAATTCTCCGGAACCTGCTTCGATGAAGAGTTCTCTTTGGAAAATTTAATCCCTGGTTCATCGGGATTTCATCTTGCAGTCATAAAATGGGAAAATAAGAAAGAGTTTTCTGACAGGTAGAATTCCAGGAGGTTCGTATGACTAAAAATCGCATTTTATATCTTGCTCTGGTGATTGTTTTGGCCGGTGTTGCCGCCCTCTCCGGTGCGGCTGCGGGCGGGGCAGTGGTTTACCAGGTCATGAGCCGGGTCCAACCTGCCCGGATCACGGCGTCTGCCCCGGTAAGCGAATCGCTCCCAGCCAGTAGCAAAAGCCAAAATCAAAGTTCAACCCTTATCGTCGATACCACCCAAGTCGAAACCACCATCACTCAGGCGGTCCAGAAAGTCGGTCCGTCAGTTGTGACCGTTATTGGCACCGTCCCGGGTCAGATGACCCCCCTGGGTATGGCCGGCAACGGGACTGTGAGCGGCAGTGGTGTCTTCATCTCCAATCAAGGTTACATCCTGACCAATAATCACGTTGTATCCGGGACTCAGGGAGACCTGACCATAGTCCTGTCGGATGGTAGCCAGGAACAAGCTACCATTGTGGGGGCAGACCAGTATTCCGATATTGCCGTACTGAAGACGACCGGGAAGGTTCCGGCAGTGGCGACGCTGGGCAATTCGGATGTGCTCAATCCGGGTGAGACGGTCATCGCCATCGGCTCACCACTGGGCGATTTCAAGAACACGGTAACCGTGGGCGTCGTCAGTGCCACGGGCCGGTCGATCGATACCGGTGAGGGATATTCGATCGACAACCTGATCCAGACCGATGCGGCCATCAACCAGGGCAACTCGGGCGGACCGCTGGTCAACCTGGCCGGTGAAGTGATCGCCATCAACACGCTGATCGTTCGCAACAGCGGTACCGGGACGGTGGCGGAAGGCCTGGGCTTTGCCATCCCGATCAATACCGCCAGCACGGTCGCCCAACAACTTATTGCGAACGGTTCCATCACGCACCCCTACCTGGGAGTCAGTTTCCAGCCCATCACGCCTGATATCGCCAACGCCTATCGCCTGCCGGTTCAATGGGGCGCCTACATCACGGATGTGGCCTCCAACAGCCCGGCCAGCCAGGCCGGTCTGCAACAGGGTGATATCATCACCAGCCTGGGTGGCGTTTCGCTGGACTCGACGCACGACTATATTAATGTGTTGTACAACTTCAAGCCCGGTGACCAGGTCACTGTAGTATTCAACCGCAACGGAAAAATCATTCAGGCGCAGGTTACCCTGGGAACCGCAAATTCAAATTAGTCCGTTCCTTGACCGGGAAGTTCAATCAGAATCAACAGCCATCCCTTGCCCAAGCAAGGGATGGGTTCTGTTAATGTCCTGCACAAGCTGGCGGGGAGGTTGAATGGGTGCATATTATTTATGAGGCAGCGGACTCCAACCTCTCCAGAAGTTGAAATTCGCTATGGAGCAAAGAACCCTGCAAGTGTGGATGATTTATCGCACGTCGGGTATACGTGATATTGAACGGCGTATCCATTTCGGTCCGGAAGATCTGAAATAATCACACTCCGGCGTGGATGATGCCGGGCTCGTCCACGCAGCCGATGCGCCAGCTGCGTCCATCCCGCTCGAGCAATTGATCCGCCTCGGCCGGCCCCCAACTGCCTGTTGGATAGCCTTCCAGCCCCGGAATGGCCTGTGCCTCCCAACCTTGAATGATCGGATCCAACAGGCGCCAGGCCGCTTCGATCGAGTCGTTGCGGGTGAAAAGCGAGGCGTCCCCGGCCAGGGCATCCAGCAGCAGCCGCTGGTAGGCGTCCGGCAAGGAACCGTCGAATGACGAGCGGTAGTGAAAATCCATGTCAACCGAACGCATGGCCTGTTCGAAATCCGGGACTTTGGCTTCGAAGCGCAGGTGGATGCCTTCATCCGGCTGGATGCAAAGCGAGAGGATATTGGGGGTGATCCCACTGCCTTCCGGCAGGTGGAACATCAGGTGAGGCGGACGCTGGAACTCGATGATGATCTCGGAGGTCTTGCGCATCATGGCTTTTCCGGAGCGCAGGTAAAATGGCACTCCCTGCCAGCGCCAGTTGTCGATATTCAGTTTCAAGGCAGCGTAGGTGGGCGTCTGCGAACCGGGAGCCACTCCTTCCGCCTTGGCATAGCCTGCATACTGGCCACGCACCGTGTCCGTCAGGGCGATCGGGCGGATGCTCTCGAACAGTTTGGCCTTCTCATTTCGGACAGCCTCCGCATTGAATGAGCTGGGAGGCTCCATTGCCACCAACGCCAGCAACTGCAACAAGTGGTTCTGGAACATGTCCCGCACCACCCCGGCAGTATCGTAATACCCTGCCCGGTGGCCTACATCCACATCCTCGGCCACCGTGACCTGTATATTGTTGACATACCGGCGGTTCCAGACCGGCTCGAAGATGGTGTTGGCAAAGCGGAAGAATAGAATATTCTGGGAGGTCTCCTTGCCCAGATAATGATCAATGCGATAGACCTGGCTCTCGTCGAAAACGGCATGCACGCCAAGGTTTAACGCTCGCGCCGAACTCAGGTCGCGCCCGAAGGGTTTTTCGATGACGATCCGCCGCCAGCATGAGCCCTGCGAGGCCATTCCTGCCATACCCAGGGCGTGGACGACCACTGGATAATGCTCCGGTGAAGTGGCCAGGTAATACAGCCGGTTTGACGGACCTCCTTCCAGCTTATTGAGAAAAGAATCCAGCTTGGGAAAGTCATCTGCCTCACGCAGATCCCCCTGGAAGTAATGCACCTGCCTGGTAAAAGTCTCCCAGATGGGCAGGTCGAATGTCTCTGGCGAGAACTTTGAGGTACCTTCCTGCAGATGTGACCGGAAAGACTCATCCGTTAGCGGGCGGCGCGCAAAGCCGACAATATGTGCACATTCCGCCAGCCGGCCCTTCTTGAAGGCATTGTAGAGCGCCGGGATCAGCTTGCGCCAGGTAAGGTCACCCGAGGCGCCGAAGATAACGATTGTGGTGGACGGCCGGGTATTCATCAGGATGGCTTTGTCTTTATGGCATGACCGCCGAACTCATTTCGCATGGCTGCAAGCAGCTTGGCGGCATAACTTTCGGTCTGGCGGCTGATGAAACGCTGCTGGAGGGATAAGGTGATGATGGGGGCGGGCACATCCAGGTCAACCGCCTCGGCTACCGTCCAACGGCCTTCGCCGCTATCCGCCACCCAGCCCGCAATGCTGCTCAGATCCTGGTCCTTCGATAGGGCGTCCGCGGTCAGGTCCAGCAACCAGGAACGCACCACACTGCCATACCGCCAGATCTGGGCAATCTGCTCCAGGTCCAATGCAAAATCTTTCTTGGCGTGCATGATCTCGAACCCTTCGGCGTAGGCTTGCATCAAGCCATACTCGATCCCATTGTGGATCATCTTGACGAAGTGACCCGCTCCCACCGGCCCGACCCGGCCCCAGCCCCGTTCCGGACCGGGAGCCAGGGTCTCGAAGATCGGCCGCAGGCTTTCCACCACCTCCGCATCGCCACCGATCATCAAGCTGTAGCCTTCGGCCAGGCCCCAGACACCCCCGCTGGTGCCAACATCCACGTAGTGGATCTCTTTGGGCTTGAGGGCTTGCGCGCGGCGGATATCGTCCTTGTAGAAGGTATTGCCGCCATCGATAATCACGTCACCGGCCGAGAGCAACCCGGCCAATTCTTCAACTACGGCATCGGTCATCGCACCTGCCGGAACCATCAGCCAGAAAATGCGTGGCCTCGGCAGCGCCGCAACAGCCTCGGCGGTCGAAAAGGCCGGCGTTAACCCGTGTTCAGCTGCCTGCTTGCGGGTCAACTCCGCCGATTGGTCCAGCCCGACCACCCTTTGTCCACCCTTGAGCAGACGTTGAGCCATGTTTCCGCCCATTTTTCCAAGCCCGATAATGGCTATATCCATAATTGCTTCTCCTGATTTGAATGTTTTGAACGTTACTACCGCACATGCCCCAACGCAGGCGCGCATCGGGATTTTATAAGTGGATGTGGACAGTATGGAGTACATCCATGCCCTGATCAAGAGGCGTATCACCCATCGCCTTTTAATCGACACCCTTTCACCTCAATCTTACACCATCTTTTCAATCCTAAGGCTGACGCTTGTCAAAGTACTTCGGAGAGAGTAAGATATGGGTATGAAATTCAAGTGGCGGAATATCCTGGTCATCCTGGGCCTGATCCTGGCGGTGGTTTTATTGATTGATTTCAATCGCCGCATGGAAGAACTGGACAGTCTGACCACAAAACTTGATTCAGTGCGGGCTGAGGGGACGTCAGTCATGCAGACGCAGGTGGCATTGGTGACCCAGGTGGCTTATGCCACCTCGGACGAGGCAGTGCAGCAATGGGCGTATGAGAATAAATGGGTGCGCGTGGGTGAACACATTGTGCAATTGGAACCCTCAGGAAGTGCCACTGCCACTCCGGTACCATTGCCTGTGACTCAAACGCAGACCCTGCCCACCTGGCGGATCTGGTGGGAATTGTTCTTTGGCGCAAACTAAAATAGCCCGGAAATGAACCCGGACTTTTTTAGTTTTGGTGGGAGATCCCTGGTTCCTCTCTGGAACCAGTTCCCTTTTGCATATGGAGAATAAGCCGGGCTAACTCTTTCCTGTGAGCCTGGGGAGGATATCATTCGTTGCCAGCCGGGAGACTGCCCGGATGATTTCGACAGAGTTTCCAAAGATCGAAAGCCACAGGGCTACCCGCACGAAAGTGTTCAGCATCATAATCAGGGTGCGGGCTGCTTCCACACTGCCGAGGAGGCTGGTGAGCGAGGCGGTTGTGATGGCCAGCAATGATGGTACTCCCAGCATGGCCGCGGCGATAACGATGTTGATGATCTTCAGACCAATCAGGGCAATGCGTGTAATTGCGTTCCAGCGGCCCATGCGCAGCAGTAGGATGTCCATTAGGATGGTCAGCACCCAGACCACGGTCAGGTATGGGACGAAGTGGAAGAAGTCTTCCGACAGCAGCCGGATGAAAGGCGCGTTGCCTACACCCAAATACCAATTTCCATTGGAGAAATATCCGAAACTGATAATCTGCGGATAAAAGTTGAAGATGACGATGGCCGTAAAACAGCCGATGATTTCCACAATGGTTTCGCCCATCTTCACCTGGTTGGACGGGGATGCTTTGATGAGCGAGCGAGGTTCCCATTCCTTTTCTGTCGGCAATCCTTTGAAATCCACCCTGGCACCAGCGCGGAAAAGTGCCCATTCGATGATGGCGAAGATCAGCACGATGTTGCCCAGGGCGGTCATAATGGAACCGGCAAAGTTGACAATCGCCCTGGTGATGGTCTCGATGATATTTTGGGGGTTTCCAGCCGTATGTGAAAGGGCGATACCCAAACCGATGGCAGCTAAAACGCCGATCACCACCAGCACGATGCGTAGTACCAGCGTGAATATGGGGTACATGCGCGGGCCGACCAGGTAGCGTTCCCCCTGGTAGGTAGCGGCGACTTTTTCGGGTGCGCCGTAGGCTTTCAGAATCTCCAGGGTCATCTCATCGTCCACCGGTTTGCCGGTTTTCTGGCTGCGCTCTTCGAGCATATCCTGCAGGATCGAGCGGATTTCCGCTTCGATGTCGTGGCGTGTATTCCGGGGCAGGTGGCGTCCGACTTCGGAAACGTAGGTATCTATCAGGTTCATATTCATTCTCAGTCTCCTTCTTGGCTACAACATCTTACCCATCATGGACACGATGCCGGTCCATTCTTCTTTCAGCCTGGGCAGAAGAATCCTGCCCTCATCGCTGAGCACATAATAGCGGCGCGGTCGGTCGGTTTCGACCCGCCAGGCTGACTGTAAGAGTCCCTGGCCTTCCAGCCTCCGCAGCAGTGGGTAGAGCGTGCCCTGGTCGATCTCGAGCCCGGCTTCTGCCAGGCTCTTGATGAGCGAGTAGCCGTATTGCTCCTGTTCGAGGCGGCTCAGAACTGCCAGCACGATGACTCCACGCCGTAGCTCAAGGATTACATTTTCCAAGGATTTGTTCGTCATAGCATCACCATTGACGACAGTATACTGTATAATATACAGTATGTCAACAGAAATAGTATAGTATATGACAGTATACAGTGCAACTTTGGGTGGTTTAACTTGTTTTTCCCCTGCTAGATACGCCTCACTTGACCAATATTAAGCGGATATATTCCAATGTTCCTTTTACATATTCCGGCAACACTTCCGCACGCGGGTTATGCCGTCCGGCACAGGCCCGCTCGATCAAGGCCTTCCACGGTTCCCCCAGTCTCCAGAGAACCGAACAGGTACATGAAGATGAATTAATGCCCCAGAAGGGCTTGTACCTCCTGAAGAAGTATATTCAGGATGGAATTGACCTCGGGATAATGAGTGGGATATGGGAACCGGTTAACCATGTGTCTTTTCTCCTTATAGCCTCCTGATCCTGCCGTCTTCCACCGCCCATGTCTCTGTGGCAAACTGTTCGATGAAATAGCGGTCGTGGATGACAGCCAGCACGCTGCCGGTATATTTCGCCAGCGCCTGTTCGAAACGCGCCCGGGAGGGGATATCCAGGTGGTTGATGGGTTCATCCAATAGCAGGAAGGTACAGCCCTGTGCAACCAGCAGGGCCAATTCCAGGCGGGTACGTTCGCCGTAGCTGAGGCTTTCCGCCGGGCGGAGCGGGTCATCGCCGCTGAACAGGAAAAAATGCAGGAAAGCCCGGGCTTCCGTCTGGTTGAACGTCCCGGCGCCCAGGATGGTTTCCAACGGACTTTTCCGCAGGTTGAGGTGCTCCTGTTCCTGGGTCATATAGCCGGGCTTGACAGAGGCACCCAGCCGCAAGGACCCGCACAGCGGCTCCAGGTTCCCGGCGATGGTGCGCAGCAGGGTGGTCTTCCCGCAGCCGTTCGGACCGGTCAGGGCAATCCGCTGACCGGCGCGTATGTGCAGGCGGATATTTTCAAGCAGAGCGGAGTGACCGGGGTAGCCGATGGACATGTTCTCGGTAACCAGGATATCCCGGCTCTGATGTTCGGGCACGGCAAATTCCAGTTTCAACTGCCAGGAGGGAGGCGGTTTTTCGATTTTCTCTTCAGTCAGGATATGTTCAATTCGCCGCTCGATATGTTTGGCGCGCTTGGCCATCCCTTTACCACGGTTGGCGAAGAAACCTCTGGCGAAACCGTCATTGCTATCCGCCTTGCCGCCTTTGCGGAATTTTGCCAGGCCGCGCAGGTGGGCTGCGGCGGCCTGCAATTCAGCAATCTCAACCTGCTGGTCAGCATAGGCCTGGGCCTGGTACTCACGTTCGGCGAGTTTCTTTTCAACATACTCGCTGTAATTCCCGGCATATTGTCTCAGCTTGTGTGTTTCCGGATCAAGTTCAAGTATGGAAGTGACAATATGATCCAGAAAGGCTCGGTCGTGCGAGACGACCAGTGCCGCGCCGGGAAAGCCTGTCAGCCAGCCTTCCAACCATTCGAGCATGCCAATATCGAGGTGGTTGGTGGGTTCATCCAGCAGCAGCAAATTTGGCTCATTCAGAAGCAGTCGTACCAGCATGAGGCGGGTTTTCTGGCCGCCGGAGAGTGCACCGAGGCATGTTTCGGGAGGAATGTCAGCCAGGCCCAGGGGAGTCAGCCAGGTGACCGGCTGCAGGCTGGCATGTTCCAGTGATCCCAAAGCGTCGTCATATGCATGTTGGAGATTTTTATCAGTGGGGTTGGCAGACAGGGCCTCGGCGAGTTCGATAATTTCCGCTTCCGTGGCATGCGGAGAGATGGGTGCGCAAGCTTCGGCGATGGTCAGGGCCGGGTCGAGTTCGAAGCCCTGGGGCAGGTAACCGATGCGCAGGCCGGGAGGCGTGTTCGCCACATTGCCGGAATCGGGCCTTTCCTGCCCGGTCAGGATGCGCAGCAGGGTGGATTTCCCACAACCATTCGGTCCGATCAACCCCAGCCGATCGCCCGGGTTGATGCTGAAAGTAATGTCTTGTAGTACGGTGTGGATGCCGTAGGTCTTAACGATGGAATGTGCAGAGAGCATGGACGATCCTGTAGTTAACGGAAAACCGGGGGCATTCGCCCCCGGCCGGAATCAAAACCAGCGGGTTGCTTGGCCCGGAAGAACGTTGGTTTTTTACAGGGCGTCTGTCATTCCTTGTGCTCCTGAATCAATACGGTGAGAAAATTATAGCATAAATTGGGGCATGCCATCACTCAGTAATAACGGATCTTGTGCAGACCCTGGCGGATCTGCCTCCAGTTACGCACAGCCTGGTGGTGTTCCAGTTGTGTCGGTGGGTGTGAGCTGAAGAGCAGACGGGTGTACAGGGCTGTCAGCCAGTTTACATCCGTGCGCAGGGAGGTGATTACCGGTGCCAGGCGTGGATTGCGCGAGAAGCGTTCCATTTGGATCGAAAAGGCCTCGGCGAATTCGTGCGGGGTGCGGGACGCATCTGCCGCAACGTCCCAGGCACGCGCCAGGCGGTAGAGGCGCTGCTGGATGGCGGTAATGGCCTGATCGGCGGGTCGCAGGGTGAGCAGCCAGCTTTCGATTGGCAGGAGCAGCCAGAGTAGCAGGAGCACTGCCAAAACAGTCAAAATCCATTCCAGTATGGTAAGGGGCTGGCGCAGGACACTCCAATTGATCTGGGTGCCTCCCGCTTTCGTCACCGGGGCGGGCGTTGGGAGACCCACAATCGGAGTGTTTTGAGAGGCCGTTTCACCCGGACGTGGGAAAGGTGGCAGGTTGGAGGTCGGTTCGAACTCGACCCACCCGATCCCGGGGAAGTAAACCTCCACCCAGGAATGGGCGTTTGCCTGGACAACCACGAACCGGCGGGCATTGTAATCATATGTACCGCTGGAAAATCCTGTCACCAGGCGGGACGGGATACCCACCACGCGCGTCATCACGGCCATCGCGGTGGCGAAATAGTCACAATAGCCTTTTTGCAGGTCGAACAGAAAATAATCGGTCACATCACGATTGATGGGTGCCCCGGGTACCTGGAGTGAATAGGGGAATTGCCGTAAATAATCCTGGATTGCCATGACCTGATCATAAGGGGTGGGCTGGTTGATGGTAAGACGGACGGCCAGGTCACGCACCCGCTCCGGCAATGCATCCGGCAGGTTCAGATAGTTTTGGATCGAGGCCGGGTATTTATTCCCGGCGGCGCGCAACTGGTCCGCGCTTACGAATTGGATGCGCGAGTCTGCCGTAAAGGAATTCGCATTCGTGCGGGCGTCGATCAGATCTCCCGCAGAGCGCCAGGCGGCCACAGAGAGCTGGTCTGTGCTCAACAGATCACCGGCCACGAACATTGCACCGTTCATTGGTTGGAGCCGTTCGACCTGCTGGTGGACGAGTTGGTAATTTTTCGGCAGGGAGGTCAGGTTGGGATGGTACGGGCTGTTGGCTGCCACCTCCTGTGTCTGGGCCGTGTTGGTGATCCAGACGTGCCCGTTGTACGTGTCGTAGGTCTGTGAACGCCAGTAGTAAAGCACATCCGGTTGGGCGGCGTTGGTATGGATCGCAACATCGGGTGGGGGAGGCGGCTGGTAACCTTCGACGCTTACATACATCAATATTTCCTGGGAAAGTTGCGGACCCGGACCAATCGCATGGGTATCCGAAAGGCCTATTCCAGCGCTGCCCTTTTGTAGAAATACTGCGGGTGTCTGCTGGAGTCCGAGCGATTCGGCCAGGTTCTTATTCTGCTGGGCTTGAAAAATGTGCTGGAAGGTATCGGAAATTTTTTGGATGGAAACGGAAGGTATCAGGCCGCCTGCCAGCATCAGTCCGCTGGCAAGCAGAATGGTTACCCCTGCCAGTACTGGCTCTATTTCAGTCTGGCCCATGCGCCCAGCCTGCCAGCGGCGGCGTGCTTTTATATAGCTGTCCATGCCATGCAGTAAGATCCAACCTCCGCCGGTCAATACGAGCCAGAGCAGGCCATTTTTCGAATTTGTGTAGTAGATATTGTAGATGAGCAGGGTGGTCGCCGGGAGCAACGCAATCCCCACAGTCTCACGCCGCCGCACCCACCAGGCCGCCCATATTGCCACCAGCCAGAGTGCCAGACTCCACACCAGGCTGGTGATACCCGGATCAATGATCAGCGTGCTGGTACCGGCATTCCGAGCCCACAGCAGGAAACGACTTGAGAGCCCTCCCAGACTCAGGGAAAACGTCGTCCAGGCCTGCATGAGCGGCCCAATCTCTGGTGGTATGCGCAGGATGATCAGTCTCAGGATGGGCGGGATTACCGGCAATAATATATCAATGGGATCACTCATCTGTCCGACTGACAGGATCAGCCAAAAGAGACCGATGACCAGCGCGACCAGCCCGGAACCCCAACCAGGCAGCCGGGAGCGTCCCAACAGCCAACCGATCAGGACTGCCAGGATGATTGTCGAAGGCATCCAATCCGGGTGGATATGCCCCACAATGGCGATCAATCCGGCCTCAACACTGAGCAGCGTCAGGCAAAGCAACACCAGGCGAATCAGGGTGGAACCGCCTATCAAGTGGACGAACCAGCGGATAAACCGTCCGGACAGTTCGATCATCCCAATGTTCTCCAACCGGTATCAGCCGGTTTCCGTATCGCCACGGCCTTGCCTCGCCCCAGCACGCGCCATTCCCATTTGCCCTGTTTCCCGGGGCGGGCTTCCGGCCGGTTAAGCAAGTCGCTCTGGATGACATTGTGGGCGATTCCATAATCATTAAGTACTGCCACTGCCCCGGCGGTGGACTCTGTCCCGCCGAAAGAAACCGGGTCGAGCAGTAGAACAGTGGGGGTGATGCCAATTTTGACCAGTTGCAGCAAGGCTGCAGCCCAATCGGCCTGCACATTAGGCGTGATGATTATCAGGCTGGCTCCATGCCGGATGGACTTCTGCGCATCTTCCAATAGATCGGAAAGGGGACGCTCTCCCGGTCGGGCCAGGGCCAGTGCCCGCAGGAGACTCATTGAATAACCCGATGAGTGTTGCGGAGACATCCAGGTCAGATCCGGACAGCATGTCACCAACCCGACCGCGTGACCTTCCCGCATGCCACGGTTGGCAAGCGAGGCGGCCAGGATGACGCCATGTTCTTCGGTCGATTCGAAGCCGCTGCCCACCTGAACCCTGCCTTCTAGGTCGAGGAAAATCCACCAATCAGAAGACGGCATATGTTCGAACTGGCGTACATACAATGCATTCTGCCTGGCGGAAGTGGGCCAGTGGATGGACTTGAGAGGATCACCGGGGACATATTCCCGTACCGTATCCACGCTGACGGTGGTCTCCAGGGCAGCGCTGCGCGGGCGGTGACCTTCTCCGGCCCGCCCGCCTGCCGCGATCTCAATGGCAGGCAGCGGCAACACCGGGGGAACCACCAGCAGGACAGTTGAATTGGGATGGACCAGTTCCAGGCTGCAGAGTCCGAGCGGATCACCGGAACGCAGGGTGGTCGGCCCGAGGGTGAACAAACCTCGCCGGGTGCAGGCCCCCTCGGTTTTCCATTCCATCGACTGGTTTCCGCCAATCGATGTGACCCGCCCGGCAGCATAACCTGGCAGGTCCGAGTGATCTTCCACTTCCAGCCACAGTCCAGGCAGGAAACTATCATTAATAACGGTAAAACGCTCTTCCAACAGGTCGCCGACCTGTGCCCAACCATAACGCATCTGCCGCTCCAAGAATAGCCTGCGGGCCAGGGAAAACGTCCAGAAGAAGCTCAACAACCAGCTCCCGGCCATGATGATGAGCAGGGTACTCCAGGCGCGGTTGGGCCAGATGAGTTGCAACAACAGCAACAGGATGGCCAGGACCGGCCATAGCCGGGAGGCTAAACGTAATTTTGCAAAGGAGGAACTGGTATTCACAATGCTCGATTAGCGATGTCGTGTTAGAATTTATATGACAAATGGACGACGACATTTTCCCAGATATCTTACATGAGATAAGGCAGAGCGTCAATAAACTTTGGACAGGGCATCGATAGACTGAAGGCCGGTCTTTCCAGCGGATTCCAACGTCTCCAGATGAAAGAATGCATCAGCTCGAAAAGTCCAAAATCTCGAGTTTTTTGACACTGGATCAAGCTTTTCAAATGGCTTCCCCAATTTACGGTGTCCCCCCAATCTTGCCAGACTGGAAGCCAGTAATAAATAATATTTTCAAGGAGATTATATGAGCACTGCAGAAAATATCGAGCAACGCGTGGAAGAACTTCTCAAAAAGATGACCCTGAGCGAGAAAGTTTCCATGCTCTCCGGACAGGATATCTGGAACACCGTACCGGTCAAGCGTCTGGGGATCCCATCCATCACAATGACCGATGGTCCGCACGGAGTGCGCTCCACGGCTCCTGAAGCCGGCCGAAAAATGGGCCCGGTCACAGCCTTCCCGACCGGCATCTCGATGGGCGCCGCCTGGAACACGGAACTGGTCGAGCAGGTCGGGCAGGCCCTGGGCGAGGAAACGCGCGGCATGGACTGCGACATTCTGCTGGGGCCTTGCGTCAACATGGCACGGGATCCGCGCGGTGGGCGTAATTTTGAGACCTTCTCGGAGGACCCCTACCTGAGCGGCCGGACGGCTGTGGCTTATATTAATGGTGTCCAAAGCCGCGGGGTGGGCACTTCACTTAAGCACTTTGCCGCCAATAACTACGAGATCGAACGGCATAGGGCTTCTTCAAACGTGGACGAACGCACGCTGCGGGAAATCTACCTGGCGCAGTTTGAGATGGCTGTGAAAGAAGCCCGGCCGTGGACGGTGATGTGCTCCTATAACCGCATCAATGGCGTGTATGCCAGCCAGCACCAGCACCTTCTGAATGAAATCCTTAAGGAAGAGTGGGGATTCCAAGGGGCAGTCGTTTCAGATTGGGCAGCCAACCATACAATTTTCGAATCGATTGCCGGCGGCTTGGACCTGGAAATGCCAGGCCCAGCCAGGTATTATGAACTGCTGGGACACGCCGTCCAGTCCTGGCAGATCGACGAGGCCCTGGTCGATCAGGCGGTGCGACGTGTGCTGCGCCTGGTCGTACTTTCAGGCCGGATGGACGGACAAGTTTCACAGGGTGCGGTCAACACCCCGGCGCACCAAAAATTGGCGCGAAAACTGGCCGAGGAAGCCATCACCCTATTGAAGAACGAGGGCGGCCTCCTTCCGCTGGGAAAACAGGTCAAATCGATCGCAGTGATCGGACCGAATGCCGCCGAGGCGGTCATCGGAGGCGGAGGCAGTGCGAGAGTCCCGCCGTTGTACCGGGTCAGCCCACTCGAAGCCTTGCAAAAACAACTGGGTGGGAAGGTCAGGATCGAATACGCCAGCGGCAGCGATAATGTGGATGAGCCTTTCACCATTCCCACTACCTGGTTGAGGGGTGGCCTGCAGGCTGCCTTTTATGAGGCCGCCGATTTCAGTGGTGAGCCCATCGAAACCCGGGATGGCTTTGGTTCCGAATTCTGGTGGCATATCACCTGGACGCCTCTCCAGATCAAACCGCTGGCAATCCGCTGGACAGGCAGCCTGACTGTCCCGGAGAATGGATCATATGAGATCGTATTGAATCACGTTGGAAAAGTCAAACTCTTCCTGGACGGGAAATCCATCCTGGATAGTGTTGCCCCCAAACCTGGCACGGCGGATGCCTACACTCATGGTGTGACAGTCCAAAAACTGCAGGCCGGAAAAAGATATGAGCTCCGCATGGATTACGTGCGTTACCCGGAACAGGAGATCGTCAATTACAAACTGGGCATGGGCCTGACGTTTGGGTCCGGCAAGGACACACGTCAGGCGCAGGCACTCGAACTGGCCAAACACTGTGACATTGCATTGGTCTTTGCAGGTTACCCGGAGGCCTTCGAGAGTGAGGGCAACGACCGGCCATCCATGGATTTGATGGGGGAGCAGAATGAATTGATCGCGGCGGTGGCGAGAACCAACCCGCGCACCGTGGTGGTGCTGAACGTGGGGGCCCCTGTCCACATGCCCTGGGTGGACCAGGTGGCGGCTATTGTGCAGGCATATTATCCCGGCATGGAAAACGGAAATGCGGTGGTTTCCGTTCTTCTGGGCAAGGTCAATCCTTCCGGCAAGCTGCCAGTGACTTTTCCAGTTCGGCTGGAGGACAGCCCGGCCTATATCAATGCCTCTTATCCTGGCTGCCGTGAAGTGAATTATGGCGAAGGGATATTTGTGGGCTACCGCTTTTACGACAAGAAGGATATTTCCCCGCTCTTCCCGTTCGGGCACGGGCTGTCCTACACCACTTTCGCATACAGTGATCTGAAAATGACGCAGAAGGTAAAAGCCGGTCAGAAAATTGAATTAAGCGTGACAGTCAGGAACTCCGGGAATGTCGCCGGGAAGGAAGTGGTCCAGCTTTACGTGAGCGACCTTAAGTCATCGCTGCCGCGCCCACCCAAGGAGCTGAAGGGCTTCGCGAAGGTGGCGCTTAAGCCGGGCGAATCCAAGACGGTGACTTTCAGCCTGGATGAGCGTGCCTTGTCATTTTACGATCCGTACAAGCAAGCCTGGGTGGCTGAGCCGGGCGAGTTCGAAGTGCTGGTGGGAAGTTCGAGCCGGGATATACGGCAGAAGATGAAATTTAGGCTGGTATAAATTTGTAACGGCTTTGATGGGTTTGCAGACGCCCGCCGAATTTTGAAGGAGTGTTGCCATGGTTAATGAAAGATCTGAGATCCAGTGCACCCATTGTTCGGCTGACAATCCACAAGGAGCGAAATTCTGCCAGAATTGTGGGAAGCCATTGCAGCGTAATTGTCCGGTCTGCGGAAAGGGGAATGCGCCGGCGGCAAAATACTGCAACCAATGCGGTGGCGAACTGATGTGGGAGCAAGATGCCACGCGAGAAGATAGTCCGACCAGCTTGCAGCAATCCACCCCACAGGCCTTAAAGGAAAATATAAATGCTGGCGGGGCTCATATGGAGGGGGAGCGCAGGCCGGTGGCAATTCTTTTCACCGATATTGTTGATTCCACTGCAATGGCTGAGCGATTGGACCCTGAGGACTGGAGAGAGATCATCACCGGTGCGCATCAGTTGGTGAGCCAGGTGGTCTACAGAAATGAAGGTACGATTGCCCAGCTTCTTGGAGATGGTGTTCTGGCCTTCTTCGGAGCGCCGATCACGCATGAAGATGATCCACGGCGGGCGGTGCGAGCGGGGTTGGAAATCCAGGAGGCAATGCAAACCTATCAGCAAAAGGTGAAACGGCTGGCGCCGAACTTCCAGATGCGGGTGGGTGTAAATACAGGCCTGGTTGTGGTAGGGAATATTGGCAGCGATCTGCACATGGAATACCTGGCGATTGGCGATGCGGTCAACTTGGCTGCCCGGCTGCAATCTCTTGCGAGCCCCGGGAAAGTGGTGATTTCTGAAAACACCTACCATGTACAATCCCAATATCTGGAATGCACCGACCTTGGATTAGTGTCGGTGAAAGGCAAGTCAGAGTCGGTGCATGTGTACCAGGTTGACCGGCTCAAAGCCGAGCCGCCCTTCCGACCTGCTGAGGGTGCTTCTTCTCTCCCGATGGTGGGCCGGGAAGAGGAGTTGAACCGGCTGCAAGACCTGACTGCAGCAGTGCAGGCGGGAGTAGGAAGAGTTGCTGTGATCACCGGCGAACCCGGGGTGGGGAAAAGCCGTCTGGTCATAGAATGGAAAGCGGTAATGGAAGGGAGTGAGCAGGAGCCCCTGCGTTGGGTTGAAGGGCATAGCCTTTCCTATGGACAATCGATCGCATACCATCTGGTGAATGAGTTAGTGCGTTCGATGATCGGCGTAACTGCCTCTTCCAACCAGAAGGATACCCAACTCGCGTTACAAGACTTTGTACAGGAGATGCTGGGAAAAAACTGGCAGGAAAGCTATGCACTACTTGGCCACATGCTCTCGCTCCCTTTGGATGAGGAATTCCTGGCCCATGTCCAAGGGGTGGACCCGCTCACGCTGCAGGCTCAATACGTGGCTGCTTTCCAGCGAGTTCTGGAGGTTGTGGCGGCTAAAAAACCGCTTGTGTTGCTGTGTGAGGACCTGCACTGGGCAGACCCTTCTTCCGTAGAAGTTCTGACCCGTTTATTGCCAATTACTCGTGAATTGCCCTTGTTCTTCTGTTTCACCGCCCGTCCGGATCAGAACGTCCCCGGCTGGAAGCTGATCGTGGCCGCCCGGGCCACCCTTGGCACCGGACTCACGGAGATCAATCTCCAGGCCTTAAAAGGTGATGCGACAGACCAAATGGTCGCCAACCTGCTCGATAGCCATGAGATGCCGGAAGGGATCAGACAACTGGTATTGCAAAAATCCGAGGGGAACCCGCTCTTTGTGGAAGAAGTGGTGCGAATGCTGATCGAGGGGGGAGTGCTGGTTCGGAAGGAAGATATTTGGACGGTGCAAGGGGATCTTGGGTCAGTGGAAATTCCGGACACCTTGAAGCGTCTGGTGCTTTCCCGGATCGACCATCTTGACGAAGACCCCAAACGGGTATTGCGGATGGCCTCGGTGATTGGCCGGGAATTCTCTGTGAAGGTGCTGGAACGGGTCTACACCAGAAGTGCCCAGGGACCACGGCAGGAAAGAGTGGTTAACCATCTCTCCACCCTGGAATATGCGAGCCTGATAAGGTTGGCAACCACCCGACCGGATCTGCGCTACCTGTTCTACCACGCCGTCATCCAGGAAGCTGCCTATGAAGCCATGCTTAAATCGGATCGGAAAGTACTCCACCGGGCCGTGGCAGAGGCATTGGAACAGGCTTTCCCGGACCGGCTGGAGGATCTGGCAGCGACGCTTGGATACCATTTTGGAAAAGGGGAAGTGCCGGAGAAGGCAGTGATGTACCTGACACGGGCGGCAGATACCGCCCAGTCACGCTATGCCAACCAGGAGGCGATCGGATTGTATTATCAGGCAATCGAGATGGTCGAACAGCTGATTGAGAAATCCCTGCAAGAAGATTCCTGGCGGGAGCGGGCGGCGACCCTGCGGGAAAGTCTGGGAGATGTGCTGGACCTGGTGGGGCAGCACAAAGAAGCCAGAACGACCTACCAGCAGGCCCTGGAACGATGCCCTTCTGCCGACCTGGTGAGACGGGCCCGACTGCAGCGCAAAATTGGTGATAGTTGGGTGCCGCAGCACGGTTGGGAGGAAGCCATGCAAGCCTATGGGGAGGCAGAGAAAATCCTGGGACCGGAACATAAGGAAACTGTGCTGGAATGGTGGCAGGAGTGGATCTCGATCCAGACCGACCGGATGCAGTTATATTACTGGCAGAACCGGGCGGAAGAGATCAACCGCATGGCCGAAAAAGTCCGCCCCATTGTGGAACAATATGGATCCGCCTCCCAGAAGGGAGCGTTCTATCAGGATTTGGTTTTGGCAAATCTACGGCTCCAGCGCTATCGCATATCGCAACAGATGCTGGCAGATATGGAAGCCTGTCTTTCATTCCTGGAAGAGGCAAAGAAACTGAAGGATCTCGACTTTCCGTATTTCCTGCAAGGTTTTATTCACCTCTGGCACGCCGACCTGGACATGGCTGAACAGGAGATGCAAACTGCCTTAAAGATGGCCCGGCAGACCGGGGATATCACCGGGGAATCACGCTGCCTGACTTACCTGACCATTTCTTCCCGAATGCGTGGTCATATTGATGAGGTTCAGCGGATGGCCATTCAAAGTGAAGAAATAGCCTCCAGGGCCGGGATGCCAGAATACCGGGGAACTGCCCGGGCCAACCTGGCTTGGGCGGCATGGCGAAAGGGAAACATGGCCGAAGCCCGGACAAATGCGCTGGAGGCCAGGGATCAATGGCAGAAAATACCGGCCGGTCACGCGAGTTGTTCTTTTGAGTGGACGGCTTTATTCCCTCTCATGGCGATTACCATCTCAGAAGGGTCGCTTGAGCAAGCGATTGGATATGACCGTGCACTCCTTGACCCAACCAAAATGAGGATGCCGGACCCTCTTGAGGAAACTTTAAAATCTGCAATCATCTATTGGGAGAAGAATCAATCCGGGCCAGCCATGGCACAGCTTCAAAAATCCTTGGAATTGGCGAAAGAGTACGGATATCTATAGAGAAATTCCAACCAGCGTAGTGGGCAATGAATGTCTAGGATGCTGCCTGGTTCCCTGATCTGGGCAAGATGGAAATGTAAAAAAAAGAAAAATGAGCGGACAATATTTATTTACGGCGTTCACCAGCAAGAAAAGTATTGAAATTTGAGGTAAGTGGTGTTACTATTTGGGAAGAGTTAAGGCGCAAGGTCTGTCAAGCCTGTTTCTGTGTGGAATGATGTGGGATCGTGGGTAAAGAGTGCCAAAAAAAATCATCGGGAGGTGTATAAACCAACAGTCATAACAACAATGGATAAATCTCAATCAAATGGAATGGTAAGGTTGATCCTGCCAGTGATGGTGTTTATTCCTGATTAATTCATCCAAGGAGGAAAAATGAACAAACAGGATTGCATCCAATTTGCTACGCAATACCCGGTATGCTTCCTTGCAACGGTGGATGGGAACCAGCCGCACGTGAGGGCTGTTCTGCTGGTTAAGGCAGATGAAACCGGATTTTACTTTGACCTGCTGAGCACCAAGAATGTTGTCAAGCAGTTATTGACCAACCCCAGATCCGAAATCTGCTTCTGTAACAACGCAGCCGATCTCATGCAGGCCAAGCAGATGCGTGTGACGGGGGTGATGGAAGTAGTTAAAGATGAAGCTTTGATCCAGAAAGTTGCTACGGATCGGTCGTTCCTGGACGCGCTGGCTGGACAGCCTACCGCACCATTGACGATGATATTCCGCCTCACCCATGGGGTTGCGTTTTTCTGGACCATGCCTGATATTCTCAAGGAAGCACAACTGGAGAGAGTGAATTTTTAATTGATTTGGATAGATTTAATTGAATAGACCTTTTTTTTAGATGCCCTTTATATGGCTAGGGTATATTTTGCCACGGTGAGGCTCAACCCTGGTGAGTTCGAGGTGCTGGAGGGAAGTTCGTCTTGGATGTACGGATCACGGCGAAATTTGAACTCGAATAAAAAATAAACTGAATTGGATTGATAATGTCATAGAGGGTACCCGGTTTCGTCAAGGAACCGGGTCTTCTATTAACTTTATATCATGGTTCGTTTCCTTCCGGCATGAGCGAAAAGATATTGATGATCTCTTCCGGCACAAGCCGAGGGCTGCCGGTTTTTGCATCCACAAAGACCCAGTCGGTTTCGCCCTTGACCAGCAGTTTACCATCGGTCATACGAATGAAGCGGTAGCGCCGCAGCGAGCGCACGCGCCGGATGTTAACCACCCAGGTGCGCACCTCGATCCGGTCACCGGCAAAGGCCGGGCGCATGTACTCGATGGAGTGCGAGCGCACCACCCAGGTGGCCCCCAGCGCCTGCGTAAGCGGGATCCCCCCGATGGATTCGTAATGGCGGACAGCTGCCTCCTGCATCCACTGTACATATTGTACGTTATTGACATGCCCATTCTCGTCGAGGGCCACTTCCAGGACGGTGAATTCGTAAGAATAGATGGGATTGAGCGGTATATTTGCCATGAGACCTTCATTTGTGCAATTCTAATCACGAATGGCTCAAATTGACGAATTCCACGAATTTTAATTGATATCCGCAAAATTCGATTTTTTCGTGATATTCGTGATGAAGACCACTCCTACGGAAATTCATGATCGGCAGCAATGCATGGGATGAATATCAATGTTTAATGATCTGGAACAGGTTGCTATACTCGTCCGTCCACATGCGCAGGGAGGTGCTGTAACCGGTCATCGGTCTGGCCCGGCTGGATATGGCGGGCACTGCCAGCACGGTCGCATTATGACTTAACAGTACCCAGGTGGAGGCGCTGGTGAAATGTCCATCACCGGGATCATCGATTACAACCCGGTTCAAATGGAAATGGTCTGCCAGCGTCCAGACTACCGGCACCAGGTCCAGGTAACCGTTGGTGATATGCACCGCCAGGACGCCTTCCGGCCGGAGGAATTGCAGGTAAAGTGCAAAAGCCTGCTCATCCAACAGGTGGACTGGTATGGCGTCGTTTGAAAATACATCCAGAACCAGGACATCAAAGCCCTGCGCCTGACCGGCGGCCAGCTCGCTCTCCAGGGAAAGCCGGGCATCCCCGGGAACAATTTCAACTTTTGCTTGCGTATCTTTCAAGTAGGTGAAGTAGCCGCCCTGGCCTTCCGCCAGTTGGATGACCAGCGGGTTGATCTCGTAGAAGCGGTAGATATCGCCGGGCTGACCATAGGCAGCGATCGTCCCGATGCCCAGGCCGAGTCCCCCCACCTGCAATCCTGCGCCGTGCCGGGGGTGGTTCAGCAGTGCCAGCCCCACCCCGCTGTGCGGACCGTAGTAGACGGTCGGAATATCCCTTTCACCGGCATTTGGGAATTGCGCCCCGTGGACGGTATTCCCATGGATCAATTGATAGGAGAAATTGGGATCGCCGGCTGCGCCAACCTGCCGGACGCGTACCACCCCGAAGAAATTACGCTGGGACCGGATGGAACCGCTCAGGTCGGCGTCGATGAACAGGAACGCCCGGACGCTGGTAATGAGCACGGCTATTGCCAGCAGGGCGGTGCTTACCTGCGAAAGCACTTCAGACTGCCAGCCTTCCTTCTTCGATCCTCTGCCAACGATCAGGAACAGGAGGCAGAACAGTACCATTCCCAGCGGCAGTTCCCAGAATCCCTTGAACAGGGCTGGCGCGACGAAGGTGATCAGGATCCCGCCCAGTGTTCCGCCGGCGGAGACTGTCAGGTAGAACCCCGGCAGACGCTCCGTGCCGGGTCTCAGGTGAAACAGCTCGCCATGACAGACCATGCAGCCAACGAAGAGCACCAGGCTGAAAATGGTCACCTGCCAGGGGATGCCCAGCCGCGCGCCGTTGGCCATAGCCCAGTCATAAAGCAGGATGAACGGCAGGAGAATAAAAATAAAGGTCTGCCGGCTGTACCAGCGTTCCCCGGCAAAGGCCAGTACGAAAGTAAGCAGATAGATTGCCAGCGGCAGCACCCACAGGAAGGGGATGACAGCCACCTGCTGGGTCAGGTAACCGGTCACCGACAGGAGCAGCACGGTGCCGCAGGCACTCAAGGCAATCCACAGGATGGTATCCCTGGGAGCAGGTTTCGGTCCCGGCTCGATCGCTTCCGGATCTGCCTGGTGTGTGCGCATCGCCCGCAGCGTGGAAAAGCCTGCCAGCCCGGCAAACCCAAGGTAACCCAACGACCAGAGCCAGCCTTGCCAGGGCAGGGACAGGTTCGGTTCGACCACGATAGGATATGCCACGAGGGCGACCAAAGAGCTGAGGTTGGATAAGGAGTACAGGCGGTAAGGGTTTTGTTGTGGAAATGCCCGGGCGAACCAGGCCTGCACCAACGAACTGTTGGAGGCCAGCAGGAAGAACGGCAGCCCGACCGAAACAGCCAGGAGCATGAAGATATCCAGAAATGGCGGGATGGCCTCATTCGGTGCAAAGACGGCTGAAGGCGTGATGGGGGATTTCCATGCCAATCCCAACCCCAACAACACTGCCAGCGACAGTCCAAGCAGGACCAGGTGTCTCGCTCCCCGATTCCGGGTTCTTCCGCTCAACCAGGCGGCATAGGCGTATCCGCCCGTCAGCAGCACCTGGAAGAACAGCATGGCCGTTGTCCAGACGGCCGGAGTTCCGCCGAACCAGGGCAGCAGGGTCTTTCCGATCAGCGGTTCAACGATGAATAGCAGAAAAGCCGAGACACTGATCGATAAGATGAAGGACGTCATGGAAAATATAACTAGATCTTCATCTCATAAACCCGGTACCTGCGCAGGGGTATGGCACCCAGCTTTTTTATGGCATTCACCATGGGCCAGTTGTCTTCGAGCACGTAGTTGATCTCCATCCACAGGTCCGAGGTGTAGAGGGTGTCGTGCATGGCGCGGTAGATCAGGCTGTCGATGGCCTTGCCCTGGTATTCTGGGACCACGCCCAAGGCGAACATGCGGTAGCGCCGCAGGCGCGGGATGCCGGTCAGTATCTTGATGAACCCGAAGGGGAACATGTGCCCGTTCAGTCCCTTGAGCAGGCTGTTGACGTCCGGCAGGGTGATGGCGAAGCCGATTGGTTTGCCATTCGGGTCCTCGGCGAACAGTACACCCTTCGGTTGGAGCACTGGCTTCATGTCATGCGCCATTGCCTGCACCTCGGCTTCGGTGACGGGCGAATAACCCCAGTTGTCGATGATGGTCGAGTTGGCCAATTCGATGATGATCTTGACCTCCTCGTCATAGTGTTTCATGTCCAGCTGGCGGATGCGCACGTGGTAGCGTTTCTGGACGGCATCCGTCAGCTCCAGGATCCGCCCGGGTACATGGTAGCCCTCCGCAGCCGAGATGTACCAGCACAACAGGTCCTTGACTTTCTCCAAACCAAAATCGGTTAAATGTTTTTCATAATATGGTGGGTTGTACGGCGCCATCACCACCGGCGAAGGCTCGAAGCCTTCCACCACCAGCCCCCATTCCTGGGAAACAAATGTCCATGGTCCGCGCATGGATGTGCAGTTTTTCATATGCAGCCACTCCCGCGCGGCTTCGAGTAGCAGCCGGCCGGCTTCGAGATCCGGAATGCATTCGTAATAGCCGAAGAGACCGATCCGTTCCTTCCAGAAATCGATGGCCAGGGTGTCAATGAATGCTGCAATGCGCCCGAGGAATTTGCCGTTATCTTCCAACAGGAAGAGCTGCCACTCGCAGTGATCCAGCAGGGGATTGCGTTTTGGGTCAAACTGGCCGCGCTGTTCGTCCCGCAGCGGTGGGACCCAGACCGGGTCATTTTTATATAAATGGTAGGGCAGGTTGATGAAAGCTGCGAGGTCTCTTTTGTTGGTGACAGGGTGGATTTGCATGGAAGGCTCCAATTTGTTTTGGCTATCCTAGCAGAGATTGAGGGAAGACGCAATAGATTACATCAATAACTTCCCATTCTTTTTCAGCCAGTTCAGGCGGGACTTGTAATCCGGCATGAGTTCCCCTACTTTTTTCCAGAAAGTCTTGGAATGGTTCCTGACCTGGGTGTGGACCAGTTCGTGCATGACCACATAGTCCACCACCTCCGGCGGAGCCATGATCAGACGGTAGGAGAAGCTGAGGGTGCCGCTCGAGCTGCACGAGCCCCAACGGGTACGCGCCGAAGATATGCGGATCTTTTGATAGCGGAAGCCATGCCGCCCGGCAAAGTGGAGCACGCGTTCCGAAAGGAACAATTTAGCCTGTCCCTTATACCAGCGCACAAAGGCTTCTTTCGCCTTGGGCAGGCTGGATATTCCCAGACGGAAGGAGACGCCATCGAAAGTCAAAGCCGGGCGGGAGTGCGGGACAACGGTGATGGGGTAGGCATGTCCAAGGTAGAGGCAGGTCTCGCCTTCCCCGTAGCGTTTGGTGGGCGGAATCGGAGTGGCGCGCAGCCTGGCCCGGGTTTTTGCAATCCAACCAGCGTGGCTATCAACGAACGCCTGGATGCGGCTCTCGGACAGCCGCAGCGGTGCACGAACCGTCAACAGGCCGTCGCCTTCGATTATCATGGATACCGTTTTACGGCGGGAGCGTACCAGCCGGTCGATGGGTATGGTCATGCGGCGATTGTAACCTAATCTCGATATTTATCCGCTGCTCCTTCCGCGGCATGCGCAACCTGCGCGTTGGGAATTTACGAACCATAAATGGCGAATTGAAAATTCAGGTTGTCATTTCTCGAACATGAAGTCTGTTTGTGCATACCGGTTCCTAACACGTTATAATTCTTCCAATTCGGAAAGGAATGGAAAATGGATCAGGTATTTATCGTCGATTTGCTTGCACACGCCATCATTGGAATTAATGAGCGGGAACGGGAGCAACCACAGGATATATTGATCAATATTGTGCTCTTTACAGACTTGCACAAGGCCGGGGAAAGTGACGACATCCATGACAGTGTGGATTACAGTTTAATTGCGAAGAAAGTCCTTGCGCATACCGAAACGGCCCGGCGGTTGACCGTGGAAGCATTGGCGGCTGACCTGGCGCAATTGTGCCTGGAAGACCCGCGTGTGGAAAAAGTCCGGGTACGAGTGGAAAAGCCGCAGGCGATTCGATTTTGCAAATCCGTGGGGGTTGAAATTGAACGGGAAAAAGAGGCTATGGCATGAACCAGACTGATTGTCCGCTTTGCCGGAAGCTCAGGGAAAGATTTATTGTTCAGGAACAATCGATGTAAGACTTCTCTTTAGGAAGGCTCATATGGTCAGAGTTCTAAAACGCCTTTTTATCGAACCAGAGAAAAGCATTGTCCTTGCACAACTGCGCGAGCGTCTCTTAAAAATGATGCTATTCAGTTCATTCTTGATCGGGACACTGTTGTATGGATTCGCATTGATCCCTGTTTTTCAGCGAGGTTTATATTCCACGATCTTGTTTTACAGCGTCCTCTACATTTGGATCATCCTGATCACATTTGTGCCCCGTTTACCATATCGTGTGCGGGCGATTTGTTGGTTGTGCCTTTTTTACGCATTGGGAACCATTAATCTTCTTCAGAGCGGCTTCAATGTCGATGCTGGCCTGTTCTTCATCACTTTTATCGCCATGGCGATCCTGCTCATGGATCTGCCGGGCGGATTGGTTGCCCTTGGGCTTGGTTCTGTCACGGTCGCCGTTCTGGGATTCGTGAATGTTACCGAACAAGTCAAATTAGTCATGGGTTTGCCCCAATCCAATCCCTTGCTCTGGATCATCGGAGGGATAATCTTCCTGCTCATGGGAATTCTCCTGATGTATTCCCTGACAATCGTAGTACACGGATTGGAGAACAACCTGGCGAAAGCCACACTGCTGGCGGATGAGTTGGAGCGAACCAATAAATCATTAAGGATGAGCGAAGCGCGTTATCGTACTCTGGTGGAAACCTCCCCGGACCCGGTCTTCCTGCTCGACTTGAAAGGGAATGTTCTCATGTCCAACCAGGTTGGATTGGCTCTCTTCGGATATCAGCATCTTGAAGAAGTGGCCGGTAAGAATATGCTGGATTTCATCACCTCTGACGACCGGTCTCGAGTGGCTGAAGCCTTCCAGAGAACATTGGAATCAGGCGGCCTTAAGGATTTTGACTGTCTTGCTCTCGGCAACGGCGGTAACACCTTTTTTGCCGAAATCAGTGCGGCTGTGCTGACGGATGAAGCCGGTAAACCACAGGCTGTCATCTCTGTGGGCCGGGATATCACGTTACGCAAGCAGGCAGAACGGCTCCTGCGGGAGGCCAAGGAAGCACTGGACGAGAAAGTTGTCGAAACGACCGTCCAACTGAAACAGACGGCTTCCCGGTTGGAGGAATTGGTTAAACATGGTCCGACCGTGGTTTTTAGCTTGCGGGCTGCGGACCATGCCGTCACCTACATCAGCGAAAATGTAACTGCACTATTGGGTTATGAAGCCTCTGATTTTACCAGGGATAAAAATTTCTGGTGCAACCATGTCCATCCGCAAGATATGGATGGCGTTCTCTCCCAGATGGAACAACCTGACACGCCAGAAAGGACAGTATACGATTATCGTTTTTTGAATAAAGGTGGATCGTACATATGGTTGCGTGGTGAGAGAATGTTACTGCGGGATGAGGCGGGTACCCCGATGGAATACATTGGTTCATGGTCAGACATTACTGAGCGAAAAAAGATCGAAGAGGCCATCCGGCTTTCCGAAGCCAGGTATCGCAGCCTGTACGAGGGCATGATGGATTCTTATGTCAGTGTGGACATGGATGGCAGGATACGACAGTTCAACCAGGCTTATCAAAATATGGTCGGATATGAACCGGACGAACTATGCCAATTGACCTACCATGATTTAACACCAGAGAAATGGCATGCTTTTGAGGCCGAGATTACCGAAAAGCAGGTAATCGAGCGAGGCTATTCCGATATTTATGAAAAGGAATACATCCGGAAAGATGGCACTGTCTTTCCTGTGGAATTGCGGGCCTCCCTCATCCGGGACGAAGCAGGCAATCCAACCGGGATGTGGGCGATCATCCGGGATATCAGTGAACGTAAAATCATCGAACAGACTTTGCGCGAAAGCGAAGCGCGTTACCGGGAATTGCTCGATAATTCCATGCAAGGTGTGATCGTGTTTCAGGATATGCGGGTCGTATATACCAACCAGGCAGTAACGGATGCGCTTGGCTATACCCAGTCCGAATTAAATTCCCTCCCACCGGCCGAGATCTTACGGCGTGTGCACCCGGATGATCGGCTTGTATTCCTGGAACGGTTGCAGAATCGACGGGAAATTGTTCCCACGTCAGAACGGTATTCCATGCGGATCATCCATAAAAATGGTGAAATTCGCTGGGTGGACGCCAGGACGATTCCGATCGTACTCCAGGGAAAGCCAGCCATGCTGACAACCGCCATCGATCTCTCAGAGATCCGGCGGGTAGAGGCAGAGTTGCAGGAAAGCGAGAGAACCCAGCGTTCCATCTTAAACGCATCCGATGCTTTGGTGTTCCTGGCGGATACGAATGGCGTAGTCATCTCCGCAAATGAAAAATTTATTGAACAATTTGGTTTGACAGCGGATTCCGCGGTGGGGATCCATATCCATGAAACCTTTCCTGAAGAGGTGAGCAAGCCAAGGAAGGAACGCTTTGACCAGGTCGTCAGATCAGGAAACCAGGCCACGTTCGTGGATTTTCGTGCAGGCGCCTGGTTTGAGAATAGCTTTTATCCTGTCTTGGATGCGAATGGGAAAGTGGTGCGTGTTGCTGTTTATGTACGCGATATCACCGAGCAAAGACGCGTGACCGAGGCCTTGCGTACCAGCGAAGAGCAATACCGGAAGTTGGCTGAAGCTGCCCATGATTTGATATTTATCGTCAACCGGGACGATCGAATAGAATATGTTAATTCTTTTGGAGCGAATTTTCTGGGGCAGGAGCCTCAGAAATTGGTGGGGCAGCCACGCGCGGATTTCTTCCCGGCTGACACAAGCAGTCACCAGGAGGTTAATATTCAGCAGGTCTTCCGGACAGGGCGGGCAGTTTCTGCTGAGAGTGCCAATAAATTCCTGGAAAGGACGGTCTGGTTGAATACCTGGCTGGTTCCACTCAAAAATGCTGGGGGAACAGTCACTTCCGTTTTGGGAGTATCGCGCGATATTACAGATCGCAAACGCTCCGAGGAAGCCTTGCAACAGGCCCGGGACAGGTTGGAAGAGCGTGTGGCAGAACGGACCAATGAATTGTTGGCCAGCCAGGAAAAATTACGTTATCTTGCAGCCCAGACCGTCAAAGCCCAGGAAGAGGAACGCCGATCCATCTCGCGTGAACTGCACGATGAGGCTGGCCAGGCACTGATCACCTTGCAGTACGGCCTGGCGGCGATCCAAAGTGAACTCCCCGTTACGGAGACCCTTTTCCGGAAACGATTGTCAGACTCGCTGAAGATTATCGACCAGACCATGGTGCATATCAGGGCCCTGGCTCACAGCCTGCGGCCTCCGGTTTTGGAGATCGGCGGGATCGACCTGAGTCTCCAGGAGTATTGCCGGGAACAAACCGAACGAACGCAGATCCCAATTTACTACCAGGGCCAGGATATCCCCGATTTACCGGATGAGGTGGGTATCAGTTTGTATCGTTTTGTGCAGGAAGCTTTGACGAATATATTGAAGCACGCCAGGGCCTCCCAGGTAAAAGTCAGGCTGCAATACAAAAAAGGAGAAATATCCATCTCGGTTTCTGATAATGGCCGCGGGATAGAGGATGGCTCCCAGTCGGACGGCGTGGGATTGCTTGGAATAAAGGAGCGATTGAACCTTTTAGGCGGAAGGCTGGAGATCCATTCGCAAAAAGGGCGGGGCACAAAGTTGGTCGCTTATATACCCTGGAAAGGCTCCGGCAGCCAATAAGTGTTTCTTCTCTTTTACAAGGTTCGGGGTTGCGTGGGCGGGATCGGCGCCCAAACGCCCTTAGCCTCTTTCCTTAAAAAAATTCCTATAGGCATTTGTATGGGCAGAAAGAAAATGGTTGCAGTGACATCTATAATACGCGTGATATCATCGTTCAAGCCGGGGGATGCGGGCAGCTCCGCCGGATGGGGGATGAAGGGGGAGGCGGGCGGCTCTGCAAACAGGGGGAAGGGGGTGGATGGAGGATGCGGGCGGCTCCGCACCTTATGGTTATCCCCTTGCCTCTGTGGGGTGCAGGCGGGATACCCGGCGAGGTTGCTAGACCGCCCGCAGGCCCCGTTCCCTAGAATTAATACAATAAACCGGGAATTCTTACCTGCGATGAATATATCAGAGAGGGTATACGATGTTATCTAAAATCCATGTCGCCATTCTGGATGACCATCAAAGCATCATTGATGGCTTTACCTACCGTTTATCCATGGACCCTGAAATCCAGATTGTCGGCACCGCACTTTACGGTGAAGACCTTGGGCCGATGATCGCAAACAACCCGGTGGATGTGTTGCTCCTGGATGTCAGTGTTCCCAACTCTCCGGAGGATCACAACCCATATCCGGTTTTACATACCATTCCCTGCCTGTTTCAGAATTATCCCGGATTGAACATCCTTGTCATTTCAATGTATACGCAACATTCCTTGATTGAGGCGCTGATCCAATCAGGGATCAGCGGTTACATTTTCAAAGATGATCAATCTTCCATCCAGCAACTGGATAAGATCGTGAGAATAGTAGCCAACGGCGGGATTTATTTCAGCCAGGGAGCCTGCCGGGATCAGCTTGGAGAGAATCCTGATTCCATCCTTACTCCTCGCCAGCTGGAGGCCTTGTCATTGTGTGCCTCCCACCCGGATGGTGATACAGTTTTGCTGGCGGACAAATTGGGCGTTACCGGATCGACGTTACGGAACTTGCTTTCCGGCTCCTATCTCCGTCTGGGGGTACGCACACGTGCGGCGGCGATCGCCAAGGCGCACCAGTTGGGGATTCTTCCAGATTCACCGGAAATCAACCTGGTTATTGGAAAATCAACCAGGAAACAATCTGGCAAGGGTAGCCAGCGTAATCCAAAGCGTGCAGGTAACAAAGCACAAATTACCAGGATGCCGTAACGACCCTCCCCGAAGGATGCAATTTTTCCGGATGGGAGACGGATAAATCTTCCCTGGAGGATGCTGCCAGGGAAGACTTTATTTTACAGGAGTGTAGGGCAGGGAAGCCCGTTCAACTTTTTTCAAGGGAAAGATATCCACCAGTTCGTAATCCCGGCTGCCAAGGCCATATTTCTCAGCATACTCGGTGGTCAGGTAGGGGTCCTTGAGCGGACCATGTAACTGCCGGAAGGGGTGGCCCTGGCGGAAATGGATTTCCATTGCAAGCGGGATGTTCTCTTCAATCAGTTTGGTTTGGGCGACAGCGTCCAACATGGCCTGTTCCACGGCGACAATATCATCCGAGCCGAAAATGCCCACATCCGGCAGGATGGGCATGCTGGTAAACCCGAAGCAGTCACACACGGGGGTCATTTGCGTGGCCAGGTTGAGATGAATGGCCTTGCCAGGTTGAAAGGTGGACATTGTTTCGCTGACGGAAATGGCGCAGGCTTCCATGAAAGTGTGGAAATTGGCCTTGTCGATCTTCAAGCTGCCGGGAGGAGCCACCTGCAGACAGCGTCCGCACTGGTTGCACTGTTCCATATGCAAATGCATATTGCCAGGATGCTTCCTGTCTTCAACGATGGCCTCGAAGGGACAGGAGGCGGCAATCCGCGGAATCGCGGACGCCGGGTCCGGGCAGTTTTCAGGGAACCAGTACTGGTCGAAGTGCATGGCATCGTGCATCTGGCCGCGTGTCTCACTGGCCATGCAGCCCAGTGCAAGATTTTTAATGGCGGCTCCGAAGCCGTTACTTGGATGCCCTTTGACGTGGGCGAAGTTGACCAGGAAAGATGCGTCCTGGATAAAACCGGCCACTTTCCAAGTCGTGATGTTCTTATAAGCCCTTTCGTGTTCGTAATAGTATTTTTCATCCGGTCCGGCAGCAGGATAAACCGGGCAGCCCAGTGTTTCGATTGAATACCCGCGCATTTCCGCGCCGGCAGTATCCCAGGGCACGTCGGCAACGAAGGGTTTGCCCCCACCATCCTTGATGGCCTGGACGACCTTGCGCACAAAAACCGGATGGATGGTCGAATAGCCGATGTTGTTGGCAGTGTGCATTTTGATGACCACCTGCTCGTCCTTCACCCGCTCGCGCAGGTGAAGTTGTTCGAGGATCAAATCGAGTTTTGCCGGTAAGGTTTCTTTGGCTTCCAGGAGAGATTGGCGTGCCGTACCGAAATATACTTTGCTTGACATGACTGTTACCTATGGCCCTTGGGAATTAAAGTTATGAAGAGGGATTCAGGGGAATACGCTCGAGCCTTTTCCTCAATCTACCACGGGAGTTCCCAATGGCCCGTTTCCTTTCGATGGGATGCCGGAATTATAATTGATGCTGCCTTGAAACCAAAATCAATCTCAATTGGCATTGTCGTAACGGGGCTTGCTGGAGTCATAAAAACAGGACTGCCTGCGGGCAGCCCTGTCATGGCAGATCGAGGCAATTTATCCAACCGCCTGTTTCTCGGATGGATTGATGCCTGTGCTGCGCACGTTAACTAATTTTCCCAGGATATCGAACCAGAAAGGCGCTCCCTGGGCGGCGGCCAGGCCGGTCATCAGCATGCCCAGTATTTTTACCAACCAGCTCAACATGTCGGGTGGTAAATTGCTGAAAGTCTTGCAGACTGGCTGTCCCTGACTATCCTGGGCGGGAATTCCCCACACCTGGCTGGCTTTGAACGGCAGGAGGCTGCATTGGCGTCCATGCGTATCAAATGGGGCAAATGTCCAGCCGAAAGGTATATTTAATGCCTGCAATTCATTCTCCAACGTTGGGATGTTCGCCAGCGAGCTGGCCGTTGTGCAGCACTGGGAAGATGCCGGAGCTGCATAACTCTGGGCTTGGGCAATAATTGCCTGGCGTAATGTCGGTTCGCGCCAAAGACTGGATGCCACGCTGATCGAGTCCACATTCAATATCAAGGCCAGGAGAAGACCGATTATAAAAGCCGCCAACTGTGCCTTGCGTTTGTAGGTGCCGGAAAGCCGTTCCATTGAATCGTTGAACCACGTTTCCAGGTTGACGCGGGCGGTGGCAACCATCTGATCTGCGCGCAAGGCATAGCCTTCGGCCTGTCTGACGATTGCACTCATCGAATCGCTCAAGCGCGGATTGGTTTTTTTCACTGCCAGCATGCCGAGACGGAACTGGCGCATGGCGAGGCCGCTGTCGGCTCCAGATTCCACTGCCGCGCGCTGTTCCTGGACAAATTGCCCGTAGTACGCATCCACTTGGGGGATGAGGGCATCCAGACTGGGTTTGGTTTCAGGATATTTTTCCCCGTAGACCTGTAATTGGAGCTTGAGGCTATCCAGCGCAGCCGCCCCAAGACCCGATGCGGCCAGGTTCTTGGACGTTTCCAGGATGGCATTCCAATCATCCATGGCAAGTTTCTGCTGTTCGGGACTTTGGATGGAAGCCAATTGTTGATCAATCTCGCCCGTCATTTCCCGAACCGGGGAATGATCCGTTCCGGCCTGTACGACGAGTGCAAATAGGGTCGCTCCGAATTTGTTGGCGGGAATATAGGATGGCAGGCGCCCCTTCTTTCCGGATTTTTTGGGCTGTTTATAAAGATTATTAATCAGGGGATGTGCATAGAACCGGCGGGTAAGATCTTCGCTGCTCAACATCTGGGCGATGGCTTTTTCCAGCTCTTTTGCACGCGAGTTGAGGATGTTTCCCACCCATTCCTGCAAGGACATCGTTGCAACACTGATAACCAGCCAAACGAAAATCAGGCCGATTCCAACTTCGAGTATTTCCTGAAGGTACATGGTCTCCTCCTTTAGTATCGGTGTAACAATACTCCCAGTATATAGAGAAAGCACGCCTTAGGCAAGGGGTACAGGGAATTCCCGGGTCGCCGGGGGGAGCCTAAGACGCCTCGTTTTCAATTTCCGCAAGAAGGTCCGGGATTTGATTCAGCCTGGTGATGATTGCCTGTGGTTGGATCGCCAATTCGCCTTCTTCCGGTATATTGGCCCGGCGCGTGATCCATATACTGTACAAACCCACCTGGTTCGCCCCCAGGATATCCGCTTCCGGGGTATCCCCGACCATGGCGATCTGTTCAGGCGGGACTCCGAAATGATCCAGGGCGATCTGGAAGATGCGCTTGTCCGGCTTGCGGAATCCGCATCCTGCGGAGGTGATGATCGATTCGAAAAACGGGCGCAACTCCCAACGATCCACCAGTTGCTGAACATTTTTGTCATCGGATGTGTTGGAGATCATGCCCAGGCGGTAGCCTTTTCCCCGCAGTTTTTTTAGAGTAGGGATGGCATCCGCTTCGAGAAACCAATTCCGCTGGGTGAGAGAGTACATGGCATCCAGGGCTGCGCGCACCACGGAAGCCGGAATATCCAGAAAACCTTTTTGTTCCAATAATTCGTTTAAGGCAGAAAAGGTGGTTTTCTCGATCGGGCTTATGCCGCGCACGTTGTAGTAGGAATCCAGAAAAGTCTCGAATTCGCTGGAGAAAGTCTTGATCTCCAGTGGGATCCCGGCCTGCCGCAGGAATTCCACCAGCACCCGGTCGGCCTGCTCGTAGATTGGCGGCCAGGGCTTTTTTGAGTAGATCAGAGTGGAACCGAGGTCGAACAGGATCACTGTGTACATGCTGGTTGAATTATAGCCTGCAAATTGAGACAGCGGCAATCAATCAAATGGTATGTTGGGACTATTGGAACAGGTTGAACAGCCTGGTTTTATGAGATGGAGGCCGGATGGTCGCGGCGTCTGGAATTGCTGGCAATTTTGGAGTACAGAACAATCAGCAGCGCACCTGTGGCAAGGGCCGGCAGGACGATCAGGCCGGCTTCCGGCCCGAACGCTCCGCCTGTCCACACTTCCGGACCGGAAACAGAGATTCGCAGGAGCGGATAGCTGGAGGTTCCGCTGACCGGGAATCCGAAAACGACCCCCTCGAAAAAATTCCAGCCGATATGCAGCCCGATCGAAAGCCAGAGCTGGCCGGTACGCAAATATCCCCATGCCAGGAACAATCCGGCAAAGAAGATGCCAACCGCCGAGACCCAGGTGGCATTCGGGTTACCGAGGTGCAGCGCTCCGAAAACTGCCGAGGAGATCACCACGCCCCAGAAAAGGTTGGTCCCGCTGGCAAGTGTCTGGAGCTGGTAGCCGCGTGAGAGCAGTTCCTCCTGCCAGCCAGTAATGATGAAGATCAGGAGATAAAACAGCAATTGTCCCACGACGACCGATGGCGGGTCGTAATGCCAGGCGAAATTGGCGAAATGGATCCACCCGAGCAAGCTCATCGCCAGGTATATCAGCCCCATCATGACAAAGGTGATGGCGATCCCGGCCAGCAGGTCGGGAATTGCCCGCCGGCCCAGTTTGTACCCAAGGCTGCCAAAGGAACGCCTGTCCAGAAAGTGACGGGCCAGGAAAATGGAAGCGGTGATGGCGATCAACTCCACAAAGTTGTTAAGGATAATGGGTATATCCCCGGCAGTGTCCCAATGAAGGCTAAGGGCAAGCAGGCCAAATGGAATACCCAGACCAGTCAGCAGGATCAGCAGGAGAATGGTTTGGATGGACAGACGCCAGCCGGCGCGCAGGCGCGCCTCATTGGGGGAAAGGAAAATTTTATTCAAGAAGGATTGTTTGGGGACTGGAACCATTTCGTTCATGATCCGGCGACCTGCAAGGATTTTGGAAAACGAGTGCTGTATTTTATTTACCCGCTTTTTAAATAAATACCGGTCGGATCCAATTCCTCGCGCAGTATCGTCAGTTCTTTTTCGGTCACAGGTTCGGTAAGGCGCAAGTTCTCGGCCACTTTCAGTGCCCAGCCGGTATTTTCAATTGCTTCCTGGGTTGTCTTGCCGGGATGCAGGGCGGTCAGAATCAATTCGCCGGTCTCGTCGGGTTCCAGATAACCGATATCGGTAACCACGCCAACCGGTCCCTTGCCGCGCAGATTGGCTTTTTCACGCCCGCCCAGCCTATCCAGCGCACCCGCGCAGGTCAGGAAATCCACTTTTTCAGGTAATCGACGTTTCTGATGGGGGGTCATGATGTAACATCGGTTGGCCCAGGCGGCAATCTCCTGGGCTCCGCCGGAACCAGGCAGGCGGACTTTGGGATGCGCATAGTCGTTGCCAATAACGGTTGCATTGATGTTGCCATATTTATCGATCTGCGCACCGCCCAGGAACCCGACGCCCACGTTGCCTCGCTGGAGGTAATTTGCAAAAATGTCGTACATGCTGACCACAGAAAGTGCCCCGCTGACCAGCGTCGGATCACCAATGGAGAGTGGCAGGCGTCTGGGTTCCGCCCCGATGACGCCGGCCTCGTATATCATCACCAGGTCCGGGGCATGTGTCCGCTTGGCGAGGTTGCAGCTCAAGTTTGGCTGTCCGACACCAACGAAGACCACATCGCCATTCTTCAGTAACCGGGCGGCATTGACGATCATCAGTTCAGAGGATGAGTAATCCATAAGGTTAATATTCCCCATAATTAACCGCCTGACTCAACCTGGGGCGAACCGCCAGGCGTTCATGCACTTCCTTTCCGAGCTTTTCCCAATACGCAGCCCGGTCCTTGATTCCATAGACCCATTCACCCAGGTAGGCTTTCACCTCCTCGGCCAACTCACTGATTTTGTCCCACTTCAGGTAAAAATCATTATCACGATCGTAATACCCTTGTGCGTACGAAGGATGCGAAGCATGCGGGACATGACACACCGCGCTTACGATGAAACCGGGAATGATCGTCCGGTTCGGATCAGAGCGGATGACGGTCTCGTCCACGATTTCTTCCGCGGTCAGGATGACACATTTCGCCGCGAAAGCGGACTCCTTCTGTTCGCCAATGATCCCCCAAAGATGGCTGTTGCCATTTGCATCGGCACGCTGCACGTGGACGATGGCCACGTCCGGGTTCAGGGCCGGGACGGTGATGACATCTTCACCGGAATACGGGTCAACCACGCGGCGGATGAGCGGGTTGGCCTTTTCCAGATCTGAGGCGGCGGTCTGATTCATCGGCATGAATGGCAGACCGGCCGCGCCAGCCTGCAGGCGTGAGATCATCCCGAAATGCGAGTATTCCTCCCATTCCAATGTACCTTTTTCGATGGCACTGCGTACGATGCGCAGGGAACCAACCCCCGGGTTACCCATGTAAGAAAAAATCACTTTGCGGGCACACCCGGCTGCCACCATCTGGTCGTAGATCAGGTCGGGAGTGGCACGGGCAAGCACAAGGTCCCGCCTGTGCTGCCGGATGATTTCGTGCCCGGCCGCGAAGGGGATCAGGTGAGTGAACCCGGCAGCATAGACGATATCGCCGTCATGTACAAATTGGAGGATTGCCTCTGAAAGGGGCATTAGTTTGGTCATGGAATATGTGGACTATTGTGTGCATCTCCAAAAAGAAGGGACACAGTCTCGCTGTGCCCCTCTGCAGAAGACATTACTTGATAATGGTGCGGATTTGCTCGTGCAGGTAGAGAGGCAGGTAGTAGTGGCCGCCGGCATTCTTGCCGCTGGAACCGGAGCCTTTCCAGCCGCCAAAAGGTTGGAAGCCCGGCCAGGCGCCGGTTGTTGCGCCCTGTGGGCGGTTTGCGTAAGTTACGCCTGCCTCGATTTTATCGAAGAACCAGCCGGCTTCCTCTTCCGATCCGTAGAATCCCGCCGTCAGGCCATAGTTGACATCGTTGCCATGTTGCATGGCCTCTTCCAGGTTCTTGACTTTGCCGATGGTGGTGATGGGCAGGAACATCTCGTATTTCCACAGGCGATGAGACAACGGCAGATCGGTCACGAGGGTTGGCTCGCAGAAGTAACCTTTGTCGAACATGCCGCCAGTCTTGACCTTGCCTCCGGTCAGGAACTTTCCACCAGCCTGGTTGATCTCTTCGCTAAAGTTTTTGAAATCATTATAGGAATTCTGGTTGATGACCGGGCCGAGGAAATTGGACCGTTCAGTCGGGTCGCCGATGGTCAGTTTCTCAGTCGCGACCTTGAGCATGCCGACCAATTCGTCGTAGACTGGTTCCTCGATGTAGACACGCGAGGCCGCCGAACATTTCTGTCCCTGCAGGCCAAACGCCGAACGGATGATGCCGTCTGTGGCGCGTTGCAGGTCGGCGTGGCGCGAGACAATAGCCGGGTTCTTGCCACCCAATTCCAGGATGATCGGGCGGACATATTTGCCGCGTGCATAGTCCTGGAACATCTTCATGCCCACATCGAAGGAGCCGGTGAAGGTTACTCCGTCCACTTCGGGGCTGTCCACCAGGGCCTGGCCGAGCGTCCGGCCGGGACCGGTGACAAAGTTGCATACACCTTCCGGCAGGCCGGCATCCCGGAAGCATTCGGCCAACAGGCGGACAACCCAGGCGGTGTCAGTGGCGGGCTTGATGACCAGGGTGTTGCCGGTGACGAGTGCAGAACCGGCCGGGCCGCCCGTCAGCGCAAAAGGGAAGTTGAACGGTGAAACGACCAGCCAGACGCCGTAGGGTCGCAACACTGAGAAGTTGGTGGCATCGTAACCCACCAGCGGATCTTTGCCCATTTCGACAATAAACCCGTTGTTGGCCTCCATCTGGGTGCAGGCGTAGCGGATCAGGTCGGCAGTCTCGGCAATGTCGCCCAGGCATTCCATGCGGTTCTTGCCAACTTCCAAGGCCATGGCCGGGCCCATCTCAAACATGCGCTGGTCTACCAGGTCAGCCGCTTTACGCAACAAGCGGACGCGTTCCTGCCAGGGCGTGTGGCTCCAGCCGGGAAAGGCCTTGCGGGCGGCGGACAGTGCTTGCCGGGCGTGCTGTTCATTGCCTTTCTGCATTACAGCCAGCACCCAATCGGTGTTGACCGGCGAGCGGTCCTCGAATTTTTCGTCGGCAAAGACCTCCCTATTGTTTATGATCATGCCGTATTCTTTGCCAAGGCCCGCTTTAACCTTGGCCAGAGCCGCCTCGAAGCGGGTGTGCAGTTCTTCCGGTGGGTTGAACATGGTTGCGTATGTTAATTTGAATTCAGTCATATCAGTGTCTCCTTGGAATGGTTTGGGAGTCTTGCAAGCCAGCCTTGATAGGTTGAAAATCATGTCGGACAACTCTAGTATAGCGTAGAGATATTGGAACGTCAAAACAAAACGTCGTCATTTTGGCGTGACAAGTTTCCCGACTGGTCTGCCAGAAATCAATCCTGGCCGAGGATATCCCTTACCACGTCCCGTACCCAATAGGGGCTTTGCCCATTGCGCGAGAGCCGCCGTATGCCGTCCAGGTGATTGCCTAGGGTGACAATTGCTGGTTCTTCCATCTGTTCCCCGTTCTGGATGCCAGCCTGGCCCAGGCCCACGCATGCCAGAAGGCCGTTGCAAAGGCAACGCCGGTCTCCTGCGTTGAGTGGCAGGCCGCGTTTACTAAGAAAATCATCCAGGGGTGCGGCCGGGCAGCGCTGAAAAAGCCGGCGGGTTCCGTCTCCTGCCGGTTTGCTGAGGCCGCGCTGTTGCAAAAGGCCAATATCACAGACCCGTAACCGGGCAGCATACACTGCTTCTTTGGCAAGTGTACCGTCCAATTGAACCACTTTGAATGGGAAACCTGTGGGTGAGAATAAGGTGGTCAGCACCATCTTGGAATCGTCGGTTTCTTTTTTGAGTTCATTTATAATTGCGCTGCGGTAGGTGGCTTTCATGCCGGATTCCTCGGCCAGGGCAAAGACAGAGCCTGCCTGAATTCCTGTGGCTCCAGCGGCCAATGCCTGTCCCAGTTTCTCGCGACTGCCATAGCCACCGGCCAACCAGAACGGGCGGCCTGCCTGCCGGATTGCCTGAAGGTCAGGCTCATCTTCCGGTCCATAGATTGGCTGCCCTTTGCTATCCTTCTTGAGTGGTCCCTGCGGACCCGCATTATGGCCTCCGGCGGTGTGATGTTCGATGATAAATCCGTCCGGTGCTTCACTTTGACTTTGCGCCAGCGCCTGGACCAGGTTTTCAAGCGACACGATCGCCAGAAACGCCGGGCGTCTAAGAGGATTTTGTGCCAGTTTGCCATCCGCCACCTGCCGGGGATTGAAATTTATATGGAAGGTTTCACCCGTCTCCCGGTATAGAACCGATAGCTCGTTTGTCACGGTTGCATGCTCCGCCAGCCGGGAGCAGATTGCCGGCAGGCCATCGGGATTGCCCGCTCCCACGACGACCCCGTCCACTCCCGCCAACATTGCACCGTACATGCTGTAGATCAGGGGCAGCTCTACCTTGTGCAGGAAGTTGATGAAGACTTTGCCATCATGTCCCTGTCTGGCCAGCCAGACTTCGGCAAAGCCGGTAGCGATCAGGAGTTCGATGGTATCGGCCTCCATGCTGAGCGGCACGGACACAGGTGCCACCGGAGACGCCGATTGTGCCCGGGAAGGGAGGATATCGCTGCCATTTTGCAGCCTGACCATGTGCTTGGGAGCATTCTTGAAACGGGCAGTTGGTGCTTTTCCACCTTCAATAAAGTAGTGGTCGCAGGTTTTTTGGCCGATGGTTACACCAAATTGAGCGTCAAAGGCTGACAGGGCACGCCGGATATGCCCACCCGGATCCCCCAGCTGCAGCAGCCGTACATATACCACGTCCAGTGCGGTGCCGGAGACGGTTCCAGCGGTCTGACCGGGTTGCTCCATCGCCACCGCCCTGGCCAGCCGCCAGTTGGATACGTAAACGCCCATCCCACCCTGGATGAGTCTTATTTTTTGCAAGAATTGCATGATTGCACACCGTGTTGGGAATATCAGACAATCACCAGCCGGATTGCTGGTTAATTGTTGTTTATAACCCCATTTTTTGTTGCAAGGTATGCAGAAAACAATCAACTGCCAGACTTCCACCACCCCGCGATCTCGCCAGGCCGATTTCCTTGTTGATCGATTATTGGGATCGATCTATCCTATTATTAATAAATCGAGCACTATTCCTGCTTCATCCACCGCCGGACCGCCTCGTGCGGATAGGTATGGGCTGCCATGGCCTCCAGCAGTCTCTCCGGTTCGGTTTCACACAGCAGGGATTTCCGGTGTTCGGGGAAGAGGAATTTTTCCTCTACGGCCCGGTCCAGCATTTCCAGCAGCGGGTTGTAGTAACCGTCCACGTTCAGGAGGCCGACCGGTTTCTGGTGCTCACCGATCTGCGCCCACGTTAGCGTCTCGAAGAGTTCGTCCAAAGTACCGTAGCCACCCGGTAGGGCGATATAGCCATCCGCCAGCGCGTACATGCGGGCCTTGCGCAGATGGATGGTCTTCGTTACCTCCAGGCGGGTCAGGTGGGTGTGCGCCAGGTGAGGTGTGTTCATGCTTTCGGTGATTACACCGATGACCTGGCCACCGCCTGCCAGAACGCTATCTGCCAGGGCGCCCATCAGGCCGGTTTTGCCACCTCCATAGACCAGGGTCAGGCCACTACGTGCCAGCGTCTCACCCATTTGGCGGGCCGCCACGAAAAATTTCCGGGAGGCCTGCCTGGCGGAACCGCAATAAACACAAATTGATTTCATGGAATCTCCTTGCCCAAGTATATTCCAGACCTTCCTGCTTGGCTACAGCGTGTTAGAATTCCATTAGACCGCTCCTCCAGCGCTTGACCTGCCCTCCGCTGGGGTCTAGAATGGTACTTGGGATGTCTGTACTATGGAATATAAAGATTATTATCAGATCCTGGGTGTTCCCCGCGGAGCAAGCGCCAATGAGATCAAGGCGGCTTACCGCAAACTGGCCATGCAATATCACCCCGACCGCAACCCCGGGGATAAGCAGGCTGAGGAACGTTTTAAGGAGATGAATGAAGCCTACCAGGTACTATCTGACCCGCAGAAACGCTCCCGTTACGATAAGTTGGGTGAGTCCTATTCCCAGTGGCAGCAAAACGGTACCCCTGGCAACTTCAACTGGGGCCAGTGGACGACCCGGCCGGGTGTCCAGGAAGTCAATTTCGACGACCTGTTCGGCGATGGTGCATTCTCGGATTTCTTCCGCTCCATTTTTGGCGGGATGAGCTCTGGTCAGACGGTGCGTGGCCGCAGTTCGCGTGCGACGCCCTCCATCCAGCAGCCGGTCACCATCAGCCTGAAAGAAGCCTATTCCGGCACCACACGCACCTTGCAAATTGGCAAACGCCGGGTCGAGGTCAAACTCCCCGCCGGGGCGCGCAATGGTACCAGGATTAGGGTGCCGTCTGCGGGTCCAGCCGGAGCCGGTGGCAGCCAGTCGGAGCTCTACCTCGTCCTGGATGTGACCGAAGACCCCGCCTTCGAACGGGACGGAAATGACCTGCATACCCAGGCCACGATTGACGTTTTCAAAGCCATTTTGGGCGGCGAGCTGGAAATCAGAACTCTCGGTGGTAAAGTCCTTTTGACCATTCCCCCCGGCACCCAACCGGAACAGGTCTTCCGGCTGGCCGGGCGCGGCATGCCGCAGTTGAAAGACCCGGGAGTGAAAGGCGACCTGTATGTGCTCGTTAAAGTACAAATTCCCAAGGTGTTGAATGCCCGGCAGAAATCATTGCTGGAGCAAGCCTCAAAATCAAAATAATTGGCCCGCATCATCCTGCTGAAAGGAAAGGGCCGGTTTTATCGGTTCATCCTGGCAGCAGAAGAAATGGAGAAAAAAGAATGAATAAGAAAGGTACTTTATCGGTAATTGTGGCAGTGTTGACAATTACCATGCTGGCCTGCCAGGTAAGCGGCCTGGTACCCTCGACCTCGTCAACGACCACACTGCCAACCCCCACCACCTCCGCGGCTCTCCCGGGTGGGCAGACCGTGGACTTGACCAGCCAGCAGAATCAGCTTGAGTCTCTCTACCAGGCAGTCCTGCCAGGCGTGGTTACCGTCCAGTACACCAATACGCAGGGTATTTTTCTCGGCTCCGGTTTTGTCTACAGCAGGGACGGCTATATCGTCACAAATGCCCACATCGTGGGCACCACGACAAAGGTGGAGGTGGACTTCACAGACGGAACAAAGGTCTACGGAACTGTGGTAGGCACGGATCAGAACACAGATCTGGCCGCCATCAAGGTAAGCGTACCGGCTGCCCAATTGCACCCGCTTTCCCTGGGTGACTCGGACATGCTCAAGGTTGGACAGACCGTGGCTGCCATCGGCAACCCCGAGTTCCTGACCGGGTCGATGACCGTCGGTATCGTATCGGCAGTGGGACGCAGCCAGCCTTCCAACGCGCAGGTTTCCACCAGCGGTTCGTATTATGTTACTGGCGATATCATCCAGACGGATGCCTTGCTCAACCATGGCAACTCCGGTGGCCCCTTACTTAACCTGGAAGGCCAGGTGGTTGGCATCAATTGGGAAATGCAGCCGGATACCGAGACTGGTCTGCCCACCGGGATCGGGTATGCCATCTCCATCAACACGGTCAAGCGCGTGATGCCGCAACTGATTCAAAACGGCAAGTTCGCTTACCCTTACCTGGGTCTCTCCATGCAGGATGACCTGCCATTGGATGTGATCAATTTGCTTGGTTTGAAGAGCATGAGCGGAGCCTACGTGGCTGATGTGGTTGTGGGCGGTCCGGCTGCCAAGGCCGGCCTTATTGCCGGGACGGTGGCAACCAGTAACCCGAATTATAAGTCCGGCGGTGATCTGATCGTTGCCGTGGATGGCCAGCCCGTCCAGTTGATCGATGATCTTCTGCGTTATCTGCTCCTGAACAAGTCACCGGGAGACTCGGTTGTCCTGACTGTTCTGCGCGGCGGCCAGAAGGTCAATCTCACGTTGACATTGGGCACTCGTCCATAACCCCTGCAACTAACCCTTAACCCCTCCTCCGATTTCGGGGGAGGGAATTCTTTTAAAAAGAGTGCGAGCAGGCTCTTTGCGCCGTTCGCTTTCTTCTTATCAAAGGCCAGATTACCGGGAACTCATGCGAAGCGTTCCTCTTTCCACACGTCCGCGATGTTGTTATACCCGGCCTGTTCCCAGAAACCTGGCTGGTCATGTCTCATGAACTCCAACCCGCGCAGCCACTTGGCGCCCTTCCAAAAATAGGGTGTTTGCAGGTCGTCCCTGCCAGGGATGGCGCCCACCACGCCTCGCAGCGGATACCCGTGGTCGGGTTCGATCGGCTTGCCGTTGAAATGGGTCGCCAGCAGGAAATTATCCTGTAATACCACTTCCAACGGCAGGTTGACCGTGAAACCGTACTCGGCATGCTGCATGACGAACTGCGCCGCCGGCTCTATTTTAATGAGTCCCTGCTCAACCAGTCTTCGCACTGAGACGCCCTCCCAGATGGTATCGGCTTTGCTCCAGCGCGTCACGCAGTGGATGTCCATCGTCACTTTACTGCGCGGCAGTTGGTTGAATTCGTCCCAGGTCCAGCGCACTTCGTTCTCCACCTCGCCCCACAAGCGGAAATCCCAGGTGGCCGCGTTAAAGGACGGTACCGGGCCATAATGCAGCACTGGAAATTTCAATGTGAGTGCCTGCCCGGGGGGCAGGCGCTTTTCCTCGCGAATGCGTTCTTCTTCCTTTCGACGGTCTGGACCTTTAAATGGAAACATATGCGACAACTCCTGTCTGAATTAAATTGTACCGCAAAAATTGTATCCGATTCCTTCGACTTGGTTCTATAATGGGGTAGGTCTTCCTTTATGGAGGTGAGACATGCCGAGAAGAAAGAAAAGTGACCGTAAGAAAAGTCCGATTGCCGTCAGCGTGATCGCCGTGGCAATCGTGGTGCTCTTCCTTCTCCGTTTGTACCAGGTCTATGAGCCATTGGACCGGCATAGTTTTTTCAAGAACGGGATCACGGGTCCGCTCTTCACCGGCTGGAGGCTGACGCCTCTCGGCAGCGACCTCCTCTCCAGCATTACCTATCTAGTGCTGTCTCTGGCAGGCATCATCGTTTTGATCGGTTTCCTGCGCCTGCGGCGCTGGAGTTGGGTGCTCCTGATGGCCTGGACATGCATTTCCCTGGTCATATCGCTGGTCGATTATTTCTACAGCCATCCCAACTATGCCGTCATGGCCTCCAATGTCATCATTGCCTTTGCGCTTAACATTTCCGAAGTGCAGCGCATTTTCGGGATAAGGAGGAGCGATGCTTCCAGTCACTGACCGTCCTACCGCCCCGGTTGGTACACCCGACCTGGAATTGCTGCGCAAATTCGAGCCGGTAGTCTACTACACCCGGGGCGAACAGTTCTTTCCCACCCAGGTGGAGCATTATGTGAACGAGTGCAGTCTGTGGGAACACCATCCAGATGGACCGGATGAACTGCTCATCCAGCAAGGGCAGGTCACAATGGAGAAATTGATTGAGCCTCGCCCGGCCGTTTTTGGGACCATCCGCTACCTGCGTTTTGTCGAAGCCCTCAATCTGGCGGAGGCCGCCCAGGTGTTGGCAAACCAGGCGGCCCTGCGGCGCAAGCTTGGCAGTTATTTTCGTACCGGCATCGGGCGACTGGCGCGTGGCGGCATCCTGCCGCGCCTGGCGGATGGCCTGTTCTCGCTCTCGTTCCTGCTGCGCGGCAAGGTCTCGGCGGCCGACTCCGCCGCGGCCGAGCTGGACTACAACGCCATCCTGGAGGAACACCCGCAATACACCTATTATGGGCGGGTGACCCGCCACAATGGCTGGACCGTCCTGCAATATTGGTTCTTCTTCTGTTTCAACAGCTGGCGCTCCGGTTTCCATGGCGTCAATGACCACGAATCCGATTGGGAAATGATCACACTTTACCTTTACGAGGACTGCCGGGCAGCTTGTCCCGGAATGGGCGGCCTATGCCTCGCATGACTTCAAGGGTGACGACCTGCGCCGCCGCTGGGATGACCGACCCGACCTGACTATCGAAAACGGCCACCCGGTCGTCCACGCCGGGGCTGGATCGCACTCCTCCTACTTCCGGGCAGGCGAGTACCAGGCCGGCGTGAATTTGCCCTTGCCGGGCTGGCTTGCGGGTCTCGTTCAGACCTGGAACAAGTTCTGGACGGAGACCCTTGGTCAGCCGCCGGTGAACGCCTTCCACGTCCCGTTCGTGGATTATGCGCGCGGCGACGGCCTGCGCATCGGGCCGGATGGACCCCAGACGTGGTCGCCGGTGCTGGTGGATGAGTCCACTCCCTGGGTAAGCCAGTACCGGGGTTTATGGGGGCTTTTCGCACGTGACCCGATTTCCGGTGAGAATGCTCCGGCCGGGCCCATGTACAACCGGGATGGATCGCCGCGTGGATCATGGTATGACCCGCTTGGCTTCGCCGGCCTGGACAAAGTCCCGCCGCCACCGCAGGCCTTGCAGATTCTGGAGGAAGACTGCCAGAAAATCTCCCAACGACAGGCGGAGCTGGGAAAACTGGTCCCGGAAAAAGCCGCCGTTCTGCAATCACTCGGCATCCAGTTGAAAGGGATGGAAGGCAATCCCCACCTGGCCAAACAATATGCCCTCCTGGAAAAGGAGACTACCACGCTTTCCAATGAGGTCCACGCGCTGCGGCGTGAGGCCTCCGAGAATACCGCCCTCCTGCAGGGATTGACCCGGCGGCTGGAGCGGATGAAAACCGGTCAGCCGGACGATCCGCGTGCCCACATCCGCAACCCGGCCGTGCCGGATGACCCCAGCCAGGCGCTGCGCTTCGACCGCGCCGCCGAGGCCTGGGCCGCCATCAGCCTGAGCCTGCTTTTATTTGTCGTTGCCGGGCTGATCTTTTTTGCCCCCCACTATATTTGGGCGGGCCTGGCGGTCATCCTGATCCTGTTCGTCGTAGCCGAGTTGATCCTGCGTGGCGCCTTCGTCCAGACCGTCGGCTGGATCACCTTGATCCTGGCCATGCTGGCGGCACTGATTCTGTTCATCCATTTTTGGAAATGGATCATCCTGGTGGCCCTGCTGGCCATGGGCATCTCGCTCCTGGTCCAGCGCCTGCACGAGTTGGCCGGATGAGGGAAGCACACCCCTGCGCTTGCCTGACCGGGCAGGTGGCACCACGCTGGTTGTACCAGTTGCAAAAAGACTCTTCGGTCACACCAACATCATCAGGTTCATCCGATGATCTTCACCAACCTTTAAAAATACGAATAGATTGGCACAAATTCGCTAAGATCAGTGGATATTGTTGAAGCTCTTCGAAAATCCAAATTTGGAGTGTCCTCATGAACTGGAAATTGATCTCTTGGAATGTTAACGGCATCCGCGCCGCCGAAAAGAAAGGTTTCCTGGATTGGTTGTCGGCCTGCGATGCCGACGTGGTGGCCGTGCAGGAAACCAAAGCCCAACCAGAACAACTCACCCCGGAGTTGCTGACTCCGCCCGGTTACCGGGCCGCCTGGAATTCGGCCGAAAAGAAGGGCTACAGCGGGACCGTCACTTTTTCCAGGCCGGTACCTGTCAAAGTCATAAACGGTTTGAGCGAACCCCGCTTCGATACGGAAGGGCGGGTGCTCATCCATGAGTTCGAACCGTTTGTCTTTTTCAATATCTATTTCCCCAATGGCGGGCGCGGGGCGGAATGGGTCAGCTTTAAACTGGCTTTTTACAAGCGTTTCCTCAAAGTAGCCCAAGCCTACATACGGTCCGGGCGTCCGGTCGTTGTCACCGGAGATTTCAATACCGCCTTCGCCGAGATCGACCTGGCCCGGCCGAAGGAAAATGGAACCCACAGCGGTTTCATGCCGGAGGAAAGGGCCGGGCTGGGTGAGTTCTTCGAGGCTGGCTTGATCGACACCTTCCGTCTGCTCCATCCGGATACCGTGAAATATACCTGGTGGGACATGCTGACACGCGCGCGTGAGCGTAACGTTGGCTGGCGGCTGGACTACTTCATGGTATCTGCCGGCCTGAAGGACCACATCCTGGCCGCTGATATTCATGACGATGTGCCTGGCTCTGACCATTGCCCGGTCAGTCTGGTCCTATCCTTGTGAGTAAAGGGGCCAAAAGGCCTTGGAATCAAGTTTTTTTCCTTCGTTGCCGCCTGTCGTCGTAAACCAGCATTGTAATCTTGGGGTCGGGGGTGGGGATTGTGTATTAAATGTTTGGATTTCCTTGCAAAAATATTAGAACCATGGAAAACCAGCTTAAATAGTTGTATAATAACCTCGATAGTTCGTCCGTTTTTTTTCATAAGGAGGTCGAGAGTATGTTCGCCAGACGCATGTTCCAAATATCCTTGGTATTGATATTGCTGGTTTCCTCCCTCGCAGTCACCCACGGTAACGCCGCAGCAGGGGTTTGTCCCGATCCCTATGTCGTCCAACGGGGTGACTGGATGTCCAGGATAGCCGGGCAATGTGGCGTCAGCCTGTCCGATCTTTATTCTGCCAACCCGTGGGTGGGAAATACCATCTACCCGGGGCAGGTGCTGAATATTCATCGACGTGGCGGCTACGGGCCGGTACCTGGCAACGGGCAGCCTGGACCTGGCAACTATCAACCTTGGTATGGCAACCGGTATTATTACTGCGGACCGACACATAATGGGACTAATGGCAATTTCTGGGTGGTCTGCCGCGGCGATACCCTGAGCAAGATTGCACGCTATTATGGGGAGAGGGTGTCGTACCTGCAATGGCGCAATCACATTTACAACGCCAACCGCATTTATGTCGGCCAGTTCATCTTCCCATAAAGCGGAGCTCAGAACCTTAGTATAAATTTCAATTGCAAAGCCTCCTGGTTTAAGTGCCACTCCTTGTCGTTAAGTGGAACGACAGGGAGTGGTGTCGCGTTGGACCCCCGCGTTCCTGCATCCAGACAGTAAGCCTTGGGCTGTTTACCGTTCGCCAAAAACAGAAAGCAGGTGAAGCGTTTGGATGCTTCACCTGCTTTATTTATTCTTATTACAACATAGACTTGCTTTTACGTTGCTGGGTTTGTGGCTTCATTGTGTATTAGCCTATGGCGGGGTTATGAGTGCCTTTTATTCCGCTGACCTGAAACCAATCCCGAAGCCTTGTCTTTTCCGAGGCGTGGGGATGGTTCGGCTATGCACAGGGGAAGATACTCGGCGCAAAAGGCTATCGCCGGGAGCACCCTAAATAACTGCCGGCATCAGACCGACCGGAATGATGATCTATTTGCCTGTGCAGGCGTTCGGCACTGGTGAGAAATTATATATGAAAGGGATTGGTGAAAAGTAGCTCTGATCATTCAGCAGGGGCAAATCCGCTCCGAAATAAGCGTTCAGGATGACGCGAAAGGTATTAACCGGCGAGATTCCTGGGTAAAGTTGGGCGTTGTGGCCGGGCATGTAATAAGCGTTCAGGATGGTAAATTGATCCGGACCGCTCGTGAACCAGGGCCCGGTGTCGGTCTGGATGACGATCACCAATGGGCGGGTGGATTTGCTGATCAGGGTGGAGACAGTTTTTTCGAGCTCCTGGTCGTCGAAGGGCACCTGATCCCGATAACCCTCCTGGTACTTATCCAGGGTGTAAATGCCGTTCTTGTCAACGAAGTTGGATGGATCGATCCTTGCGCCATCCGGGCTGAAGACGAAAGGGGGATGAGGATTGATGATGTGCATGAATACGAACTTTGGGCCTGGCATGCTGGCCAGCCCGGGTACGCTGTTGTATACCAGCAAGGTGCGCTCCCGGTAGCGTTCCCCATCGATGTTGAAGAGGCTGAGCACGCCCACGTCTTCAAGATGGCGGATTGGCGTGGTGCGCAACAGCAGATTCTCGAAACTGGTAAGACCGGACCAATACGGCTCCGGGGTGATGTAAACGTCCGAGTTGTCCAGCTCGCTCCAGGCGAAACCGGTCGCGAAGGCAACGGTTTTATAACCGATCTTTTTCAAGTCTGCTTCGATGGTGTTGTAGCGGATGACGTTCCAGATAACGCTCTGGTCCTCATTGGTTGCTTTAAAGCCGGGGCCCAGATTTTGCAGATAGTCCATGTCAAGGGCAGAACCGAGCGATAGTTCTGATGTGACGTAGTTACTCTGGCTGCAGGACGCCACATAGAAACCCTTGTCTTTCAGGAATTGCTGGAATTGGCTGGTATTTATATCGGCCCAGCGCTGAAGCTGATCGACGCGGCCGTAATCTTCGGGCATGATGTAATAAATGTCCGGAAGGGTCTCGCCGGAGGGAATGGTCAGGACCTGTTTCGCTTGGGAAGCTTTCCTGGGAGTCGGGGTGGTTGTTCTGAATGACCAATCGACCACCGGAACGAGTGTATAGATCACCAACCCGAGCGAGACGATGTTCAATACCAGGGCAAGCGCTTCAAAATGCAGCGTACGCAACGCCGCCAGGACGAGAACCACTATGGCAAGCAGGAGCCAGGTCGCCAGCATCCAGGTTGTAAATTGTGGGATCTTCCACTTCGAGGAGACGGTGTCGTAAATGTGGCCATAGCTGAAGAGCAACAGCAGCCAGGCCGCCACAACAAATGCCGCCCGGTGAGCATTGCGATAGATCAGCCGGAAGATCAAAAAAAGCAGGCCGGCAGCCAGGCAGGCGAGGATCAGTGGCCGGACGGCTGCAGGATATTTGACCTGATTGATATTGTAGGCAAGCAGTGCCAGCACGGGATAGGCGGCCAAAAGAAAGGGGTAAAAGGGGATATGGATGATTTTTTTCAAGGAATTTTCCTCACCAGCAATATCGGTCATAGCATCATTATTCTATCACCAGCCTTGCGGAGCGTTACGATAAGCGCTGTTTATTTTTTGTGTAGGTTTTTCGACACCTGGCATGCACTGGGTGGGTCTTACCCATTTTCTACCCGCTAAAATATATGAGAAAACCTATATATTACCGACATGATTCCTGATTTGGTTGATAACGACTTAATGTTACAATTATTGCTCGTTTATTACACTAAATGGACGAAGTTTGCTTTGGTTCTTATCTTGCGCAGGTCCCGCCCGGGACCAAAGGAGAGAAAATGATACTGCTTTATCTGGATCCTGGTTCAGGGAGTTTTTTAATACAATTGTTGATTGCCGGTCTTGCCGGCGCGGGGATTGCCATTGCCATCAGTTGGGGTAGGATCAAGCGTCTGTTCAAAAAAAACAAGCCGGTTGATATTGATAAAGATGACGATGAGGATGCCGGTGACGAGCAACCTGGCATGTAGTGGTTCGTTTTATTGTTTGGTAAGGTAGCGGCCATAGCAAGGGTTGTAATGAAAAAATCGTTTACTCGTATTCCCTGGTTCTATATTCTCTTTACCTTTTATCCGTTGCTTTTCCTGTGGGCAGTGAACATATCCCAGATGGATCCGGCGGTCGTGATTCGGCCGTTTCTATTCACCCTGGTGGGATCGGCCATCCTATTTGGAATCCTCTACCTTGTCTTTCGAAATGGTGTCAAATCAGCCCTGATTGGAACCCTGCTCCTTATCGCTTTCTTTTCCTATGGTCACGTTTATTATGCAGCCCGCTCTTATCCGATTTTGAAGATCCTCAACCACCATGCCATCCTGATCCCGCTTTACATGCTTATACTCGGACTGGGCATTTGGGGGATTTTTCGCATAAAAAAGGTTGATAATTTCGTCCTGTATTTGAATGCAGCCGGCCTGGTGCTGGTAGCCTTGCAAGTTGTGGAATTGAGCTACGCCTATATCCGGGCCTCCTATGCCGCCAGCCAGCCGGTCAAATTGCAGTCGGGACTGACCCTCCCAACCGACCTCAAGGACATGCCGGATATTTATGTGATTGTCCTGGACACATATATGCGGTCAGACGCATTGAAACAAGACCTGGGATATGACAATTCCCCCTTTATCAACCAGCTGACCCAAATGGGATTTTATGTGGCCAGCTGTGGCCATCCAAACTACACATTCACATATGCCTCCATCTCGGCCTTGTTGAACATGCGTTATATCCCGGGGGCGTATGCCAATGACGTCTGGGACCAATTTTCGAGCAGCGGATTTTGGAGTGTTCTTGAAAACGACGAAGTGCGTGCACAATTAAAGAGTGTTGGCTATAAAACGGTTGCTTTTCAGGAAGAATATCCGCTGGTCGAATTTGATGATTCGGATGTTCTGATTGGGGCCGATCACCCGACGATTAATTCGGCTTACCTGTACCCGTTTGAGGTCATGTACCAGCAAAGTACTGCGGCGATCATTCTCACTGCCCTGGATCCGGGCGGTAGGGTCGAGGGGTACATTCAAAGGTTTTTTGCGAATCAAGCTAAAAGCCCGCAGGATTTATCTGGCCTGACGGGTCCGAACAAGGATTTCGTGGCGACACACATCATTTCGACGCAGTTCATTCTCGACCATATAGCGGATGTCCCTGCCATTGCCGGCCCGAAATTTACCTACATCCACCTTTTCATTCCGCATGCCCCATTCGTGTTTGGCCCGGATGGAGAGATCATGACCGACCCCGGTTATTACAGTGGTGATAGAGGCGAGGCGGTTAATACTGCCTACGAAGATAAGGGTTATGTAAATCAGGTCCAATATATCGACAAACGCATCGTCCCAATTTTGCAAACCGTCATTAGTAAGTCCAAGAATCCTCCCATCATCATTTTGATGGGAGATCACGGTCTGCAAGGAACGAATCGCCGGACCGATTTACTGGCTTATTATTTGCCAAGGAATGGGAGTGCAAAATTATATCCCACGATCTCCCCGGTCAATTCCTTCCGGCTGATCTTCGATGAATATTTCGGTGCGAATTATCCCTTGTTACCAGATCAGACCTATGTCAGTGATACGAGTACTGCACCCGACGCTTATCCGAATTGTGTTCCATGATTTGAATTCCGGGCACTTTACTGATAAAGGCTCCAAATGAAAAAAAGCATCCTCAGATAACCGCACCTCAATTCTTTCTGTCTCAGGATCTGGGGCTTGCTTGAAAGGTTTTTCTCCTACCAGGAAATTCCTTACTAAAAATCGTTTTATCGACCTTAATGTGCCGCCTTTCATCGCTGGCATGCTTGTCACGGTAAAAATTACCAAATATCATTGCCATGGAAATACTGTTGTGCAAATGCTGCTGACCGGTGTAGAATATCAAAACAATTACCGGATATGAAATCAAACATGTCCAGCCACTTCATCCCGCCCAATCAGGCCTTGAACCAGGCCGCCAAAGCCCTGCAACGTGGCGATAAACATGCCGCCCGCGTCTGGGCGCAAATTGCCGTCTCGATGGCTCCGGGCATGGAAGACCCATGGCTGATCCTGGCAGCGGTCGCCAAGCCCCGGGCGAGTATTGCATACCTCGAACGGGCATTAAGAATCAACCCCAACAGCCCGCGCGCCCGTGCAGGCCTGGAGTGGGCTCGCCAGAAGATGGAGAAGGAGCAGACCCAACCGGTCGCTCGGCGGGTTCGGACTTCTACTGCCCGGGTTGGATTGCCCACTCCCCCCAAACCAATCCTCCAAAGGGGAAAACCTTCCATTAAAGTTCAGCCCAAAGCCGAATTGCGCAGACGGATTCCCATCCCGATGTTCGTTCTGGTTCTGGTCCTTTGCCTGATCGCGGTCTGGTTATCCTGGCCGGGGTCGGGTTCCTCGGCCATGGCAGCCATCCTTAGCAACCCGGTTACTTCGCAGGACAGTCACATTCTATCCTGGTTGCCGGTTGGCCTCTTGAGGGCCACCGATACGCCCCTGCCTACGGCAACATTTACTCCAACGGTGACACCCTCTCCAACTCTAATCCCAACTGCCACCTCATCTCCCACTCCTCTCCCAACTGACACTCCAACCAACACGGCCACGCCGCTGCCGACGGACACTCCCCGGCCAGCGGACACGCAGGCTCCCGTCTCCGCGCAACTCCCGGCAGGCGGAAAAAAACTAATTGTCGTCTCCATTCACCTGCAGCACCTGTATGCTTACCAGGGTAATACACTCGTTTATAGTTTTGTTGCATCGACCGGGAGCAATCACAGTACGCGCACCGGCACCTTTTCCATTCTTGACAAAATCCCCAAGGCTTACGGCGAGACCTGGAACTTCTGGATGCCGGACTGGATGGGGATCTATTACGTCGGCACCATGGAGGACGGTATCCACTCCCTGCCGCTCCTGAACAATGGCCAGCGCTTGTGGGGTGATGCCATTGGCACCCCCATCACGTACGGATGTGTTGTCCTGGGTGTGCAGGATTCCCAGGAGCTATACGACTGGGCGACCATTGGAACGACCGTACAAATCAACCCCTAAACTTATTAAAAAACAAAAAGTCGGGTCAGGCCCGCTTATCGACCCCCGTACGACCAGCTGAAATCCGTGCCGTAGGTGCCAGCCTGGTACGAGCGTTCGTCTGACACGTTCAGATGCAGGGCACTTTTTTCTGTAATCAGCGGGATGGGTTTTAAGCGGTAGAGCCGCTTCGAGATCTTCTTCACGCCTGCCTCATCCCACATCCAGCTTGGGTCCTGGAAGCGTGACAGGTCCAGCGGCCGGGTATACGCCCGCAAGGTCTTTTCGCGCTTGAGGTTGAAATAGAACTCAAAGTAGGTCATGACCAGTTCCCTCAGGTTGCGGTGGACCGGCTCGCGGTAGCGCAGATTGGGATAATTTGACTTGGCGAGCGTGCCCCACAGCCCGTCCACCTGGAAGATCGCCAGGACATGATCATCATCCATGCCCGGCGCCGGTACCAGGTCAAGAATGAGGGGGCGGTAGCCGATCCGCCATAATGCCAGGGCCGCGAAGATGCCCCCATCCAGACAATGCGCCTGTCCGTCGGTCAATACTCGCAGGGGCGAACGATCCAGCTCTTCGGCCTTATACGGGATGCTATCCAGGTATGCCTGCACGGCCAGTGGACTCTTTAATCCGCAGAATACATTCCGCAGGGGTCGGGGCAGGCGGCCCTCAAATTCAGATATGCCATTCATTTTTTCCATTTCTGGAAGTCTCCTTCATAATATTACCAATATGCAAAAGACGGCGCATCCATGCCGGTGCGCCGCCTTTTCACTTGCCGGGCGCTACTCACCAATTCACCGGCGCGCTCAACAAAGCCACCAATAGTTTTACGGAATTCTGAACATCCTCATAGTCCACCATTTCGGACGGGGAATGCACGTAACGACAGGGGATGGAGAGACAGCCCGCCAGAACACCTGAGCGGGTCATCTGGATGGCCCTGGCATCGGTAGAACCACCATCGAGCACCTCCCGCTGGTAGGGGAGACGGTGTTTTTCGGCAGTGGTGCACATCCATTCCACGATGCGCCGATCGGCCAGCATGCCAGTGTCTTTGACCTTAACCGCCGGGCCTTTGCCCAGGCTGACGGCCATGGGTTTGCTCTTGGGGGTATCACCGGTAAGGGTGACATCCACTGCCAGGCCGATCTCCGGGTCGATGCCGAATGTGGAAGTGGTTGCTCCGCGTGTACCCACTTCTTCCTGGGTGGTAAAGGCGAAATACAGTTCATGTGGTGTGGTTTTCAGGTTGCGCAGTGTCTCGATCAGTACGGCACAGCCGATGCGGTCGTCCATTGACTTGGCCACCAGGCGCCTGCCCAGGTCGAGGAAAGGCCGCTGGAAAGCAGCCACGTCCCCGATTTTCGCCGGACAGTCTTTGATGTTGCTCGCACCGGTATCAATGAAATACTCCGAAATCGCAGGCAATTTGTTTGTGTTTAGTTCCGGTTCCCTGCCAATCACCCCTTCCGTACCGTTGGCGAAGTGGACACGCCCGCCCGCCAGGTTGTACGGTCGGACCCCCCCGATATTGGTAAAGCGGACGAAACCATTCCCGTCTATGTGTGTGACCATCAGGCCGATCTCATCCATATGGGCAGCCAGCATGATCCGCCTGCCGTTCTTGCCCTTTTCACCTTTCCTCGCGATAAGGTTGCCGAGTGCATCCACTCGGATTTCATCGGCGTGGGGTTCCACCTCCTGGCGGATGACCTCCCGGATGGCAAACTCGCAGCCGGAAGGGCTGAACGTTTCAGTTAATTTCTGGATGAGTTGTTTCATATTTTCACCATGAGGTACCCAAAGAAAGTCAGAGATATTATGGCCGGTCGGACATCAGAAGTTCTGGTGAAAGACGGGTCAATGCTGCATGCAGCAATAACAGGCTGTTCTTCCAATCGTCGAGACGGGCAACCGATACCGCCGTATGGCTGTAACGGTGCGGCACCGAGACTGAGACACTCGGGATCCCGGCGCGTGCTTTGTGGATGGCCACGGCATCTGTCCCGCCACTGCCTGGCTGGCGGATCTGATAGGGGATTTTCAAAGAATCGGCGGTCTCAATCAGCCACTGCACCAGCCGCGGGTCCGATAAGGTCACACGATCGGCAATGTAAATCACCGGACCGAGGCCGAGTTTTGCGTTGTAGGTGGTATTCTCTTCACCATCCCAAGACGGTAGATCATTGGCAGGGGTCGCGTCCACGGCAATCCCGATATCGGGGTTGAAGGCGTACGCGGCTACTTTTGCCCCACGCGCGCCGATTTCCTCCTGGACGGTGAAGGCTGCCAGCAGGTCGATCTCGGCTGGAGCGTTCCTGACCAATTCGATCAACGTGGCAACCCCCAGGCGGTCATCCAGCGCTTTGCCCATCAAGGATGGGCCGCTGTGCAGGAAGCGGGTGGCGAAGGTTGCCCGGTCACCGGGTTTGACTTTGCTGCTGCCGGGACCAGTGTCAATACGCAGTGCATCCAGAGGGATTTTCTGCTTGCGCTCCTCCTCGGTCGTCAGATGGATTGGGCGAGCTCCAATCACGCCGGGAATGTGCTCCCTCCCAACCAGCACCGCCTTGCCGGGCAGCTGGCGAACATCTATCCCGCCAACGATTTCGAAGCGGAACAGCCCCTCGCCGTCGTCGGCCACCAGCATCAACCCGACTTCGTCCATGTGGGCGGAGAGCATCACCCGCAGGCGTGGCTTGCCTGTCTCGGATGATAATGTTCCACTTGGGGAGGTCGAAGGGGCGGTCCCCTTTTTTGTCACCAGCACGTTGCCAAGTGCGTCCACCCTGACCTCTTCCGCATGACCCTTGATCTCTTCCAGCACAATGTGACGCACTTCGCCTTCGTCACCGGAGACGGCCGAGGCATTGCTGAGGCGTTCCAAGAGTTTGATCTGTTGTGTTCCCATCGTTGGCATAATTCTTAAGCACTCATTTCTCGGATCTTCACTGATCCCAAACAATTTTTTCCATAAATTCCGGGCTCAGCCCGGCGATGAACTCGGTCAGCAGACGACCGGCTCGTTGGATGTCTTTGATTGCCACCAGTTCCACCGGTGTGTGCATGTAGCGCAGCGGTATGCCCAGCACCATGGTTGGGATGCCCTCCGCCGCCACCTGCGTAGCCCAACCGTCCGTGCCCGAGTGGGATGGAGAATATTCCAGGGAATAGGGAATTTCGAGTGTGTCGGCGAGTTCTTTCATGATTTTCTGCAAAGCCGGGTGCATATTGGGCCCCATGACTATCGTCGGACCTTTCCCAAGCGGGAATGCATTCCAATCTGAGGTGCCAGGCCCTTTGGCCCAGGTTACATCCACGACGATGGCAATGGTTGGGTGCAACTCGAACGTCGAACTGGTCGCTCCACTGGAGCCGACTTCCTCCTGCGAAGTGGCCACAGCCCACACATCCCAGGTGTGAGGCCGGCTTTGCAATTCCTCCATGCAGAAGGTCAGCGCGGCAACCGAGGCACGGTTATCCAAAGAGTGACCCGATAGCGTTTCACCACTCAACTCGACCGACCGCTGGGCGAAGGAGACCACGTCTCCGACGCGCACCAGTTCCAGGACTTTACGAGGCAGGAGGCCGGTATCGATGAGCAGGTTATCCAGCGCCACCGGTCCTTCATCTTCTTCCTGGGGCAGGAGCTGGGCGGATGGTTGGGCGATCACGCCGGGCAGTATCGTCGTCCCGCCGGCCCCCGTTGAATATACCAAGACCGGCGCTCCGGGCAGGATGCGTGCATCCACGCCGCCTACATGCGTAAAACGCAGGAAACCTTCCGTAATACCGGTGACCATCAGGCCGATGCAATCCATATGTGTGGCAACCATTACGGAAGCCCGCGGTTCTTTCCCCGTGCCACGCAGTAGTCCACGCAACGAGCCGATTTTGCCAGGGCCGATTTCATCGACCAAGGGCCGCCATTTCTCTTCGATGATTTTGGCTGCCGGATCCTCGTAGCCGGAAAGACCGGGAGCGGAGATCAGTTCTTTGAGAAAGGGTATCAGGTCTGTCATGGGTAGTTTCAGTTAGCCTCAGATTAAAAGGTGGGAGTAGGAGAAAGCGTATCGGAGGGGAGCGGTGTATCCGTTGGGATTGGTGTTGAGGTGAATGTTGGTATGGGCGTCAGGGTGGGAAGCGGAGTTAAAGTTGGTGTATTGGTTGGTGGGAAGGTGGCAGTCGGTGTAAATGTTGGGAATTTGGTCGAGCTGGGCATTGCCGTCGAGGTGTTGGTGGAAGTTGGAGTCAATGTCCAGGTGGAAGTCTCTGTCGGGGTGTTGGTTGGCGTGACGGTAAGAGTGAATGTCTGGGAAGGGGTGGGAGTCTCCGTCGGTGATATATGAACGGGTGCGATCTGTACCAATATGAGCCCCAGGCAATAGCAGGGAATGGTCGCCAGGATGACAACTGCCACTGTCAGACGGGTGCGGTTGCGCTTTGAAACATTCATGAACACAAGAGTATGATAACATCAGTCAGAAGGTTGGGCAAGCGATTTCCGGATTGGAGTGGATTCGGAGACTCAATAAACAATTCATAATCAGCAATGATACTGCCTCCTGCATAATAATTCAACTTGGAGTGATCCAAACACAGGGTATCACATTAATTTGGGGTTACATAATTACGCAGCACACAGTAAAATATTCCCGTGATCCCCCTGCATCTCAAACTCACTGGTTTCCTTTCCTACCGTGACCCGGTCGAGATCGATTTCAGCAGCTTCGACCTGGCCTGTATCTCCGGCCCGAACGGGGCCGGAAAATCCTCACTGTTGGACGCGATAACTTGGGCGCTTTTTGGTCAGGCGCGCAAACGCGATGAGGCACTCGTCAACCTTCAATCCAAGGTGGCGGAAGTGGTCTTCACGTTTGCCTATGAGGCGAATATTTACCGGGTCATCCGGAGCCTGGCACGCGGCAAGACCACCACGCTGGAATTCCAAATTCAGCAACATCCTTCAGGTACGTTTCCTGCAATCGATAATCAGCAATCTGCATGGCGTCCCCTCACTGAACGGACCCTGCGGGATACGCAAGCGCGCATAGAGCACATCCTGCGCCTGGACTACGATACTTTTGTCAACGTGTCATTCTTCCTGCAAGGCCGTGCCGACCAGTTTGCCCAGCAGCCGCCCACCCGCCGCAAGGAAATCCTGGGCAATATTCTCGGGTTGGAAGTCTGGGAAATCTACCGGAACCGGTCGGCAGAACGCCGGAAAGCCGTCGAACGGGAGCTCGAACTCGCTGGATGGACGTGTGGCCGAAATTGATGCTGAACTGGCTGAGGAAGCACCTCGAAAGGCACATTTGGCTGAATTGGAGAGCCAGCTCAACGGACTGGTTGCCAGTCGCAAGGTCCAGGAGGCGGCACTGGCGAATGTTAAACAGGTGCGGCTCGCCCTGGATAGCCAACGTGAACTGGTGCATAAACTGGGTGAAGCATTGGACCGATCGCAGGCAAACCTGGTCGGATTGCTTGCCAGGCTGTCGGTTAAAGAAGCCGAGCGGTTAACCCATGCGGAGTGTGTGAGTCGTGCTGCGGAAGTGGAAGCCGCTTACACCACCCTGCAAAAGGCCAGACTCGACCTGGAAAAATGGGAGCAGGTGGCCGGCCGCTTTCGGGAGCACGACCAATATCGCCAGCCGTTGTTGCGTGAAATCGAAGCGGAACGTGCCCGCTTGGAGCAGGAAAAAGTTGGCTTGGAAGAACAACGTTCCACGATTGGCAATCAGGTTTCCCAGGCTGGTGTGTACCAGGATGAATTGATAACGGCAAAAAATACGCTGGAGCAGGCTGCCAGGCAACTAGCCGAACGCCTCATCCTGGAAAAACAGGCCCAGGAGGGGCGTGAAAAACAAGCCGGGTTGCGCGCCGAAAACATCAATATGAAAACCGCCATGGATGATCTTAAAAGTCGCATCGAGAAGCTCGGCGCAGCCGAAGGTGTGCTTTGCCCGCTGTGCGGACAGTCGCTCAGCCCGGAACATCGCCAGGCCACCCTGGAGCAACTTAATGCCGAGGGCCGGCAGTTGGGTGATCGCTGGCGCGCCAATAAGATGGCCATGGAAGAACTGGCTTTCCAGGTCGTGGATTACGAATTGAAGATCACAAATTATGCTTCCGCCGAAAATGACCGGTTGAACGCTTCCAACACTGTTTCTCAGCTGGCCGAACGTTTGGAAAGCTTCCGGAAGCAATCCGGCGATTGGGAACAGAATGGCGCGAAACGCCTGCTTGAAGTCACGAAAAGGCTCGAAAAGGAAAATTTCGCTGCAGATGCCCGCAAGAAACTGGCAGTGGTGGATAAGGAATTGGCTGCCCTCGGCTATGATGCTGCGGCCCATGATGCAGCCCGACGGGCCGAGGCTCAAGCCCGTCCCGCCGAGGCCGAATACCGCTCCCTGGAATCCGCTCGTGCCGCCCTCAAGCCGCTCGATGACGAGATCACCAATCTGGGGACAACCATCCGGGATCAGCAGTCAATGGTCAATTTGCAGGGAAAGGAATACGATGAAGCTGCCACTACTTTGGCAGTGATCGAATCACAGGCACCCGACCTGGAGGCTGCCGAACAATCCTTGTCCGACCTGCAGGAACGTGAGAATCAGTTGAACCAGGAGGTCGGCGCGGCTCGCCAAAAAGTCTCCGTGCTGGACGACCTGCGCAGGCGCAAGAAAAGCCTGGAAGCTGAACGGGCTGACCTGGGTTTGCAGGTTGGGCATTATAAGACCCTGGAACGTGCCTTTGGCAAGGATGGAGTCCCGGCGCTATTAATCGAACAGGCCTTGCCGGAGATCGAAATGAAGGCCAATGGAATCCTGGGTCGCCTGAGCGGCGACACCATGCGTTTGCACTTCGAGACCCAGGCAAAATACAAAGACGAGAAACGAAAAGAACTGCGCGAAACACTCGAAATCCAGGTCAGCGACGGAGCCGGACAGCGTGATTACGAGATGTACTCCGGCGGGGAAGCCTTCCGGGTTAACTTCGCCATCCGGTTGGCGCTCTCGGAAGTGCTGGCACAGCGCAAAGGGGCGCGCCTGCAGATGCTGGTGATTGATGAGGGTTTCGGTTCCCAGGACGCCCTGGGTCGCCAGCGTCTGATCCAGGCCATTAATGCCGTGAAGGATGATTTTGCCAAGATCCTGGTCATCACCCACCTGGAGGAATTGAAGGATGCCTTCCCGACCCGCATCGAAGTGGAGAAATCGGATACGGGCTCAACGGTCAGGGTAACATAAAAATCAAAAAACAAATGTTTTTTCAGAATATTATTTTCCCAGTCTGATAGCACCTGATAGGCTGCTCTGATAAAATTACCGGCAAGGAGAAACCTATGCGAGCTGTCGCCGTCCTCGGCATCGGCCAAACCATCATCGATGAACAATGGGAGAAATCCATTCGCGACATAGCCGCCGAGGCGATCGTCCAGGCCATGCACGACGCCGGGCGTGAAACCGCCGAGGGAGTTTTCGTAGGCAACATGCTGTCGGGCATTATAAACAGCCAGACCAACCTCGGTCCGCTGGTGGCGGATTGGGCTGGCCTGCGCGGCGGCGATGCTGTTAAATTGGAAGCGGCCTGTGCATCGGGGGCGGCGGCGTTTCGATCCGGCTTGATGGCGGTTGCCTCAGGGGAAATGGAATTGGCCCTCGTGGTTGGCGTGGAAAAAATGACCGACCGCCATCCACACGAAGTCACCGCAGGGCTTGCCACTGCCGCGGATGCCGATTACGAAGTGGACATGGGGGTCTCTTTCGTCGGCCTGAACGCGCTGGTCATGCGGCGTTACATGTACGAATATGGCTGGAAGCACGTCGATTTCGCTCCCTTTGCCATCAATGCCCACCTCAATGCCTTGCATAACCCGTATGCCCGCCTTCGTTCCAGCATCACGCTGGAGGATTTTGAGAAGTCAGCCATGATCGCAACACCCATTAACCTGCTGGATGCTTCGCCCATCGGGGATGGCGCCGCGGCAGTCTATATCGTCCCGGCCGAAAGTGTGGCTCCCGGAACCCGCATCCTGGTGGCTGCATCCGCCTCTGCCACCGATACGATTGCCATCCATGACAGACCCGAAGCGTTGTTCCTGGCGGCTGCCTACCACTCCGCAAAGCAGGCTTACCGGCAGGTCGGGGTCGGGCCCGAAGATATTGACCTGTTCGAACTGCACGATGCCTTTACCATCATGTCGGCGTTATCGTTGGAAGCCTGCGGTTTCGCTGAACACGGCAAGGGCGTGCAACTCGGCCTGGACGGGGAGATCAGCCCGAAGGGGCACATTCCGATATGCACGCGTGGCGGCCTCAAGGCGCGCGGTCATCCAGTCGGTGCGACAGGGGTCTACCAGATCGTCGAAGTGGTGCAGCAACTGCGGGGTGAGTGCGGCGAGACCCAGGTACCGGATGCACACATCGGCATGGCGCAGAATATTGGCGGCTCCGGCGCCACCGTGCTCACGCACATCCTCAAACGCGCATCCTGACCGAATGGCCGGCTAATACCAAGGCGGGCTTTTTATTTTGGTAACTTTCGCATACAATAGCACCCATGCAACTTAAATTCACCCGTTTTCTCATCCGCATCCTGCTGCGCCTGTTGACGACCGTCGAAGTTCATGGGAAGGAATATGTCCCCAAGGATACCACTGGTGGTAATTTCATTATCGCGGCCAACCACCTGGGTTTGGTGGACGCCTTCCTGCCATTCCACATCCTGGCTCACGATAATCTGGTCCTGCTGGTGGGCGAGAAATGGGAAAAAATAGCGATCATGCGCTGGTTGGGCCGCCGTTTGAATTTTATCTTCGTGGACCGTTTCAATCCCGATATCAAAGCCATCCGGGCGACCATGAAACGTATGAAGCAAGGCGAAGTACTGGTCATCACCCCGGAAGGGACCCGCTCGAAGGTCGGTCACCTGATCGAAGGCAAACCGGGGGTCAGTTACCTGGCCGTTAAAATGGGATTTCCGCTGGTACCCGTCGGGATCTCCGGTACTTTCGACCCGGTCTTCTTTGGCCAGTTGAAGCGGCTGCGCCGTCCTCATATCACCTTAAACATCGGCCCGATGTTCAGCCTGCCGCCTCTCCCAACCGGGAACCAGGCACGCGCGGAGGCCCTGAAAACCGATACTGATGAGATCATGTGCCGGATTGCAGCGCTTCTGCCGGAGGAAAACCGCGGTTTCTACGCAGAGCATCCCCGGCTGAAGGAATTGTTGAAAACCTGATACTCACCCAGAATCATTCGGGATCATCCCGATAAACCAGGAAGTCGGGGATAGCCGGCTTTTAGGACAAACATTCCCAGCTTCCTACATTTACGTGGATAATGAATCATTTGGGACAAGGCGGGGTTTATTGATACAACCGGTTATGAATAAGAGAACCCATACCCTCTTCCGATTCATTGTCCGTCTGAGCCTCAATATCATCGCCCATGTAGAGGTGTCGGGCTTTGAGCACTTGCCCCTCGGCCGGAGCTACGTGGTTGCAGCCAACCATATTGGCCGCCTGGACGCGGCGTTGGCCTATTACATGCTGGATCGCCCGGACATTATCATGGTCGTGGGGGAAAAATACGAAAAATATGCTTTTTTTCGCTGGCTGGTCAGGATCACGAACGGGATGTTCATCGACCGGTACAATGCTGATATCAGGGCCATTCGCGAGACTTTGCGTCGGCTCCAGCAGGGTCAGGTCCTGACCATCACACCCGAGGGGACCCGCTCCAAATCCGGGAACCTGATCCAGGCCAAACCGGGCGGGATCTACATGGCGTGGAAAGCAGGCGTGCCCATCCTGCCGGTGGCCATTACGGGCACCGAGGATGCCGTGGTAATGGAGCGCCTCAGGCATCTCAAACGCCTGAATATCAAGCTGGTGGTTGGCCCATCGTTCACCCTGCCCACCATCGAAAGGAAGGATCGGGATGCGGCGATGCAGGAGTTTACGGATGAGGTGATGTGCCGCATTGCCGCCCTCCTTCCGGAGCAGCGACGGGGTTTTTATGCCGGGCATCCGCGCCTGGCAGAGATCCTGGCAAGTTAGCCGATATAACTTCAGCCGATCATTATTATCCGCAAATCTTCGCAAATCCGCGCTAAAAAAAAGATTAGCGAGGATTAGTGTGGATTGGCGGATAATGTTTTTCCCCGGCAACCCTTATCCCTATGGCAGGCTGGCTTCCGCTTCGATCGCGGCAGCCAGGTTCCGCTTCTGGGAAGCCTCTCCGGCGAGGTAAGCGAGTATTCCACCCGCTGCATATAAGACGATGTTCAAAATAAAGGGCCAATTCTTGTTGGCCTGCGAAAGCGTTCCGGCAATCCAGCCGAACGGGGAGGTGAACAGGATGATGCCAACATACAGGATCGACTGGATCCTGGCGCGTTCCTTCGGGTCGACCGTCCGCACGGTCATCTGGTCCACCAGGGGACTGACGACCGCAATGGAGCAGGCTTCCAGGAAGATGCTTACCATAAGTAGCGCATAGCCTTTTTCGGGGATCGTGATCAGCAACGCCTGGCTAAGCACGAAGCCGGCAAAACCCAGCACCAACGGAACTTTGAAGTGCAGCTTGCCCATGCGCGGGATGATGACAAAAAAGAACACCAGCATGATCACGGATTTCACGAACGGGAAGACGGCCAGGTTCTGGATGGGGATGTGTAAGTTTTTCGGTTACGATGATCGCCCAGAAGGTGCCGCTGATCATCGAGCAGATGCTCACGAGCAGCATGATCGCGCCCGTAAAGAGTGTCTGGGGCGTCCGCAGGACCTCCCGGAAGACGCCACGGTATTCGCCCAACACGGTGAGGACGCTTTGATTTTTGGTGGCATGCATGCGCACCTTGCCCTGCTCGGTCTCCCTGGTCAGCCGGTAGGTGGTGATGCACTTGACCGTGAACATGACCGCGGCAAACAGGTACAGCCCGCGCATGGTCGGGACCAGCGTAAAGGTTTTGATCAGCAGGCCGGCCAGCGGGGCAAAAAAGGCCACCAGCAGCCCGGCAATATAGACCCAGGAATAGATATCCACCAGTTGGTCGGGGTCGGTGTCTTCCACCATCAAACACGTCCAGGAATTGTGGGTGACCCGCCAGACACTGTTGATGACCGCTGCGCCCAGGAAATACCAGTAATTTTGGGCGATGGCCGAAATGAGCGCCGGTACGCTCCAGGACAGCAGGTCAAAGATCAGGGTTGTCAGCCGGCGGCCCAGTTTATCGGTGATGACACCGCTCAACAGGGCAAAAAAGATCTGCAGCGCCCAGCTGATCGAAACGGTCAGCCCGATCTGTTTATCCGAAAGGCCCAACGCGATCATATATAACGAGGCATACGGAATATACAGGTTATACGGGATGCCCCAGATGGGCTCGGTATAAACACAGCCGCGTGCATTGCCTTTAAATTCCTTCAATGACGTGAACAATGAATGCTCTTTCAAGAAAAACTCCTTTGCTTGCTGATATAAGCAATATCTATTTTACCCGGTGAGTCGCGCCAGCCAGAAAAACTGGCACTCATCCCGGTTGATCTCTTGATTTGGTAGGTGGAAATTCGCGAAGATTAGCGGAAGGTCATCAAGGATTATCTACATAAGCCTTATAACACATCCGCACCGGCCTGGCGCGCCTGGAACCGGCCCATGCCGCGCCGGCCCAGCCACTTCTCGCCATCGACGATCAATTCACCACGCAGGAAGACCTTCTCGGGGTAGCCGGTCAATTCCCAGCCCTCGTACAGGTTGTAATCGGTGCGCTGGGCGCTGTGGGCCAGGCCGTATTTGACCTTCTTGTGCGGGTCCCAGATGACCAGGTCCGCATCCGAACCCGGCAGCAGGGCACCCTTGCGCGGGTACAGGCCGAAGATCCTGGCTGGATTGGTGGATGTGAGCGCCACGAATTCGTTCGCCGTCAACTTCCCGGAGCCGACGCCGGTCGTCCACAGCACCGGCAGCCGGTCGCCGATGCCCGGCAGGCCGTTGGGGATTTTGGTGAAATCCTCCCAGCCGAGTTCCTTGCCAGGGATGGCAACCGGCCGGCCTTCGTACAGGATCGGCTGGGTGCCGTCGAAGAAAAATGGGCAGTGGTCCGTACCAATGGTCTGGAGCGTGCCGTTTGCCAGGCCTTCCCATAGGCGGGCATTGTCGGCCTTGGTACGCATGGGCGGGGAGCAGATCCACTTGGCCCCATCCGGGCGGCGCAGGTCGTCCTCGCTAAAGAACAGGTACTGCGGACAGGTTTCTCCCATCGCCTTGACGCCGTGTGCGCGTGCGTATTTCAACATATCCACTTCGCCGGCCACGTTCATGTGGACAATATACAACGCAGCCTGCGCCTGGGCGGCCAGGGCACAGGCCCGCAGGCTGGCCTCGACCGCGCCCCAGGCAGGACGGGTCCTGGCGTGCCATTCGGGAGTTGTGTGCCCGGCAGCCAGCGCCTCGCTGGTGAGCGTTTCGATCACATCGCCGTTTTCAGCATGCAACATGACCAGCATGCCGTTGTCGCGTGCAATCCGCAGAGCCCGGAAGATATCACCGTCCGGGAGGCGCAGGCGGTTATTGTAGGCGGTGAACGTTTTTAACGTGGTGACACCCAGCCCGGGCAGGGTGGGGATCTCGGCCGCGATTTTCTCGTCGAAGCGGGTCAGGTTCATATGGGCGGAGTAATCCACGGCGGCTTTTTCAGCCTTCTTATGCCAGGCATCCACCGACTCATGCAAGGTGGGGAAGTCGAAAGAGACGAAGTCAATCACCGTGGTTGTCCCGCCAAAAGCAGCTGCCTTCGTGCCGGTATAATGGTCATCCGACGAGACTGTGCCAGCCATGGGCAGTTCGAGATGAACGTGCGGATCCACGCCCCCGGGCAGGATCAACTTGCCGGTGGCGTCCACGACTTTGGCGTCTGCTGTTTGCAGGTTTTGCCCGATCTGTAAAATCTTTCCGTCCTCCACCAGGATATCGGCCTGGCGGGTTTCTGTATCAGTGATGAGGGTGGCATTCTTAATTAGCATAGAGGTTCCTGAAGTATCTGATGTTTATGAGGAATTATAATTTCTTAATGGTATTGCGTTCGATGGATGCTTTGAGGCGGGAAAGGAGATACCCGGCTTCGTTTGCAAGGTCACAGAGTTGAGTATAGTTGGCATCTGAAAGATAGCCCAGGTCGTGGGCAAGTTCGAGATGATATTCGGTCTCTGCTAATGAACCGATTGCTATATTTAGGTGGCGTAAATAATTTGCAGAACTGCCAAGAGCGTAGCCCTCCGCAATATTTGCACCTACTGAGACGGCTGAGCGGCGAATCTGACTGATCAATCCAAACAGCTCATGGCGTGGGAAATTTTCAGTGGCTTTGTAGATAGCCAGAGTCAGCGCATGAGCACGTTTCCAGACTATCAATTTGCGAAAAGCCTTCTCTTCTTTTGCCATCACCAGTCCGCCTCAGAACCCTCAGGAACCTCATACTCCTCAGGCCGCTCTTTTATCCCCAGCAACGCCATCAGCACTTCCGGTGGGATTTCCGCTTCCGGTAGATCGGCTTTGTACACCTGCTCATGCGTGGCCCGTTCGCGCAGGGACTGCCACAGAATCTGACGCTCGTCACTTTGAACGACCAGGTCGTTGAGGGTAATTGCCTTCAAAAGGTATTCCCCGGTTGTGTAGAGAAAGGTCAGGCGTCTCCATTTATCCGCTGTGATGGGATGAGGCAGCCTTTCCAATGGACCAAGCTGGATCTTGAAGTATTCCTCACCGGCGCGTGGATGGCCAGGTTCATCGCGAAGGAGTTCGCCGCGCGTGGTCAGTTCGTGGCCGCGAACCGGGGCCAGAAACTCGATCCGCCCGCCGGATTTACCAAACGTTCCGGGTTGGTAAAAGGCCAGGGAGTCCACCGCCACCACCTTGGGCGCCGTGCGGAACGGGATGCGGTACCAGCCCAGCAGGCGGGCAATTTCCAGGTCGCGCGGGCCCGGTAAAACACAGATGAGGATCAGATCGGTCGGTTTGATCATCCCAGTCTACCCCGTTTTCTTCTCCCGGTCCAGCCAGAGTTCGCGGTACTTGCGGTTCCAGTCGATCATGAAGCGGCAGGCAACCACCAGGCCCACCGCAGCCGCGATCCACAGGACCACGCCGCGCAGACCGACCAGCCATAACAGGGGGGCGAAAAGGATCCCGGTGATTACGCTGGCGCGGGCGCTGTGCCGCAGGATCAGGGTCAACAGCCCGAGCAAGGCATAGGTAATAAGAATGGCGAAGGGGAAGGCGGCCATCATACTGCCGTTGGATGTGGCCAGACCCATGCCGCCGCGGAAACCGGCGAAGACCGGCCAGCAATGCCCGATGACCGCCAGGGCGGCCGTCAGCGGGGCGATCCAGGCCGCCGGAGCGTAATGCAACGCCAGCCAGGTGGGTACCAAGCCTTTGGAAACATCCAGGACGAAGACCAGGGCACCCGGCAGGAAGCCGGCCTGGCGGATGGTGTTAGTGGAAGTGGCATGCCCGGAGCCGGCCGCCCGCACGTCCACGCCTTTGACCAGCCGCGTGATCCAGATGGCGAACGGCAGCGAACCGCACAAATATCCCAATGCGCCAAACCCAATGGCAAACAAGATCACCTGCATGCTACCCTCCTTTATCCCATCCGTGCCAGCCTGGCAAAGGCAGATTACAAAACTGGTCGTCTCAGGTTTTGTAACCCCGGGGCGGCCAGTTGGGAACGAAAGGCTTCAAGCGAGACCAACCTCGGCGTTGAACTCGCTGATCAACGCGTCGATCTCCGGCACCTGCTTCTGCACGTTGGTCCAGTAATCCGGCTCCTGCCACATGGCCTGGATCTCGGCATAGGTCTTGCCCTGCTGCTCGACCCAGGTGAAGTACTTAAGGTTGTGAATGCGCCGCCGGTCGGGGAAGCGCAGTTCGAGCAGGTTGTCGGTCGACTGTCCGTGCAGGTAGCGGGCAAAGTCCGCCGCGGCGTCCCTTTCGGTGTATGCGCCGAACTCGGCATGCATCTCCTGCAGCCGGGACTGGTAAAGCTGCATCGAGTTGGTCAGGACGGTCAGGACGATGTCGTTTTCGCCCAGCTCGAAGTATTTGGCAAACTTGATGGCGCTCAGGACGTTCGAAATACCCGAGAAGCCCAGCAGGTCGAGCTGCGAGATGAGCGCTTCCGGCACGCCCCGGCCGGCCAGGTATTTCCGCCCTTCCGGTTCGTTGAACAGGCGGGATAGGTTGACCACGGCTTGATCGTCGATGGCGACCACCATGTCGGTGTTCCTGACATTATGGATCCAGGGGACATGCTTGTCGCCGATGCCCTCGATGCGATGGGCGCCAAAGCCGTTCTCCAGCAGGGTCGGGCATTGCAACGCTTCGCTGGCCACGATCTTGCTGTCGGGGAAGAGCTGCTTCAGGTAATCGCCGCTGGCGATCGTCCCGGCCGAGCCGGTGGCGGAGGCCATGCCGCGGTAGTGGTCCCTGGGTCCCATCAGCTTCTGGAGGGCTTCCTCCATGGCATGACCGGTGACCGCGTAGTGCCACAGGTAGTTGCCGAACTCCTCGAACTGGTTAAAGATCATCAGGTCCTGGCCGGATTTGCGCAACTCCCAGCACTTGTCGAAGATCTCCTTCACGTTCGATTCCGTGCCGGGCGTTTTGATGGTCTCGCCGGCGATGTTCTCCAGCCACTCGAAGCGTTCCCTGCTCATGCCCTCCGGCAGGATGGCGATGGAGGTGCAGCCCAGCAGGGCCGAGTTGTAGGCGCCACCGCGGCAGAAGTTGCCGGTGGAAGGCCAGACGGCCTTCTGCGCGGATGGGTCGAACTGGCCGGTGACCAGGCGTGGGACGAGACAACCGAAGGCCGCCCCGACCTTGTGCGCACCGGTGGGGAACCACTTGCCGACCAGCACGACGATGCGGGCCGGTACGCCGGTGAGACTGGAGGGCAGCTCGAGCGTGTTGACCCCGCCGAACCCGCCACCCGAAGCCTTGGGCTGGTTGTGCCAGGTGATGCGGAACAGGTTGCGCGGCGCCACGTCCCACAGGCCGATCTTCGCCAGCTCTTCCTTCACTCCGGCGGGCACCCTGGAGGGGTCTTTCATCTGGGCATAGGTCGGGATGATGATATTGCGCTCGCGCGCCCGCTGGACGGCGCGCTTGCGGCGGTCTTTAATCACGGACAAGTCAATCGTGGCCATTTTTTACTCCTGGTTAATTGTCTGACAACTGGTATTATATCGCAAATAAAAAAGAGGAATGTCAAGAGCAGCATTCGTTCCTCGAAAAAAACGACTAGGGAACGACTAGGAGGGTGGAGAAAAGTAGGCAGAGAGCGGAGAGCAGAAAACAGAGAATAGAGAACAGAGAACAGAGAACAGAGAACAGAGAACAGAGAACAGAGAATAAGTAATCAGGGAACAAGGCAAAGGTGGAATTAAAGTCACTTTTTTCCAGTCCCTTGCGGAACGAATAAGAGGGAAAGAATGAACGGTGAAGACGGAATGGGGGGTAAGGAGAAAGGGATGGTTTCATAAGGAGAGAGGGCATGCCGGTGAACTGTTCCTGGAGGGGATAAAAGGATGCACATTTTTGATACCCCTATTATAGAACTATTGTTCTTATTTTACAAGGGCTGAATATTGTGTGGTTGGAAGGTAACGTATGGAGGAAATCGAAGACAAAAGGAGAATGTGAACAAGGCAGCTGGGCTTCCAAACGCCAGCTGGACAGGAGACTGCCATCCAGCGGACTGAATTTCAATTCCTGTTGAGGTGCATTATTCCATTGTGTGAATGGATATAGGGTAGTATAATATAGATAATATAGGTACGAATGGTACTATTAATCCTACCCTTTGCTGAACAGGTTTATTTTCAGCGCCAGACTACGAAAGGAGAAATATCATGGCAGGTATGTTAGTTCAAATCAAGGTAAAGGACTTTACCGAGTGGAAAAAAGTGTTTGATTCCAGTTCCGGTTTGCGCACTTCCAACGGCGAAATATCCCACCAGATCTTCCGCGAGGCGGGCAATCCAAAGAAGGTAACCGCCCTTTACAAGTGGAACTCACTGGCAAACGCTCAAAAATTCGCCCAATCCCCCGAACTGAATGCAGCCTGGCAGAGAGCAGGTGTGGAGGGACAACCCAATGTCACCTTCCTGAACGAAGTATAAACGAACTGATCAGACTTTGATTTTTTCCTGCCCTTCCTGACCTCAGGAGGGGCAGGTTTTATTATTGGTGGAATGAGGCGCAAGTAATTATATGTAAAAGGGAATTGCTGCTTGGAATATGTTAAAAGAATAGTACACCCTATGAATTTGAGACTTCAAAAACATATTTAGTTATTTTGTAAATTGAGGGTGATGATCAAATACCTGCAGAAAATAAGACTTATTATCACTGGCATTTACGGGCCAGGAGAGAAATTAGGTATACTATCCACGATGTACAATCGCCCGTTGTAATCAATACCCAACGAGATTTGATCAATGCTCTTAAATGTTGAACAATCGAAAATGTTTTTTGGAATTTGGATTTCTACTACATCTTTCCAGGCTACGATAACTCCAGTCATTCTATTAAAATCTCGGTCCCATACGCTTCCGTCGGAATGCACACTCAGGCCAAATTCCTGCTGTTTCTCATCCGGGGTTTGCATGGATAAGGTTATATCCAGAATCGCCGGTTGCTTTGTAAATGGAGCTTTGGTTTTCACCATGATGTCAAGGTAATTATCATCCTGGAGATAATAATATGCTTCAAGATCTAAATCTGGATTGGATGGATCTTTACCTCCGGCTGGATTATCCACATGAGAATAATCTGCCCACTCGTTTCCATATCCATCGATCACAATTGGATATGTAAAAGAAGCGGGTGTATAAAACGGTTCGATTGCACGTATGAGAAAATCCATCTTATCATTTATCATTTCACCTGTCTCTTCATGGAGAATACGAGGATAGGACTTAAAAACTATATTATTGAATCCTTGACTTTTCAGATATTCAATTTCATTACCCATCCTTGTTGGAGCATTTTCACCGAAAGTCTGGCACAGAATATCACTTTCACTTAGAGACGCCCAAAACCAACTATCGGGAGACGGAATCCACTTACACCAAGGACCAGTATCCCATTCACCAATATAAATATACTGGGCAATATTGGCATATGAGGTTTGATCAAACTGGATTTGAGTCAACGCTTCGAGGTCATTGATTCCACCCGGCCAATCGAGCAGGACCCCATCATATGAATGTAATGGAAGTACAAGATTAGCAATTCCTCCTGCCGCAATTGCTAATACTCTCTCGGGATGAAGGAGTGCATACCTTTGTGCGAATACACCTCCCTTTGAGAAACTTTGCATCAATACCTTTTTACTTACTATATAACCATCTTCTCGTAGTAAATCGGAGAAATAATCAATGATTGTATTCACTTTGAGGTCGGCTCTTTGGGTGAATTCATCGGGGGATTGAAAGCTATTTAAAGTAAAGTTTTCAGGAACGACTTCATTGCCATTAACCGCAATAGCGGGAATAACCGGAGTAAGCAGGACAAAATTGTTGATATTTGGCAATGACAAATCGCTTGTTATCCCAAATTTCGCCTCCGCAGTTTCATTCTTGTATGACGCGGTTGGATCGTTATATACAATGCCATTAATAGTTAGGGCAGTCAGTAATATAAAAATTGGTTTTGTTTTGTTCAGTCCTGCAGGTACATAGGAAAACCAGTTATACAAAATATGTTGATCGGCTGGATGAAACACTAATGTATTAATTGGGTTTATTGGAATTTTACACGCTGGGGCAGTTGTGGGTGTGGGAGGTAATGTAGAAGAAGGCGTATATGTTGGAGTCAGCGTTGGAGTCAATGTAGGAAGTAATGTTGAAGTAGAGATAAAAGTAGGAGTTGCAGTAAGTGGAATGTTGGCAGGTAAAAGAGAATCACATGTTGATGTTGTAACGCTGATTAAAATGAAGATTAGGAAAAGAGAGAATTGCTTCATGCAGTTCCCCTGAGATTATTCAATTTTGCTTCCCAAACGCATTTCAACAATCATCACTTGAGATTTTCTTTACAACATGTTAGTTCGAAAAGAAATACCTGGAGGCATTATACTTATTAACTATCACCGAAATTCAACGTCTAAATATTTTCCCATCATTTTCACTAAAAGCGGGTGTAAATCTTGGTGGATCTACCTTAAGTTTAGCATTGTTTTTGCCATTCTGCATATATTTTCGCAAACAATTTCTCAAAACCGAATGTTCTGAAACGTTTTTGACGTCCCAATTAAATAGAAAAACTGTCCCGGAATATTTTAGGAGAAAAGTTATGCCAGGCATTTTTCATACACATCTTGATATGGATATTTTGCCGGGAGCCGATACCCCGGCTCGATATGTTGTTTGGCTGGCAACCGGTTTTACGGAAACGGGCGGCCCAGGGTCAGCACGTGAAGGAGTTCGGGTTCGAGTTCCAAATAGTTTTCATCGGGTATTGCACCGACTGCGTCGAGGGTTTTACTGAAGAAATTTCGGGCCGTGCATGCCAGGACCACATAGAGGATTTCTTCATCGGAAAGGCCGTGTCCACGCAATTCATCAATATCTTTTTCAGTAACTTGATTTGCCTGGAGGGTAACCTTCTGCGCATAAGACATCAGGGCGACTTCTTCGGGAGAAAGACCTGCATTGCGGAAGTCCTGGACAATCGCCACCAGTTTATCAGCGCTGAAGAAATTCTTCCGGAGCACCGCTCCATGCGCAAGCATGCAATAGGTGCATTTGAGCGCCATGGCGGATGCCAGGGTCACCAGCTCATAGCGACGCAGCCTCATGTTGGAACGTACCGCACCGATGAGTTTCGTCCAGGCGTCATAGACTTCCGGGTGCAAACTTAAGGCTTTAATGTAATTTGGCACGTAGCCCATGCTCTTTTGAGCGGCTTGATATTGTTCCTGCAGCAAGCCTTGCGCCTGTTCTTCTGAAATGGTTTTTATGAAGGTCATATTTTTCTCCTTCCGGAAATGAATTTTCCATTGGACATGTATGCTTGCCTGATCGCGGATATGCAGATCGCATAATGACTTTCAGGCAGTTCACTAAATATACCAAATATAGTATACATTATCTGAATTAAATAATCAAGGAAAGAAAATGCCTTTAGCACCAAAAGCTAAAAGCAATTTCCTGGAAAACCTTTACCGAGGACTTGACACCACTACGGGTGCTTTGCCCCTACGGGGTACTTACCTCGAACACAGCGGTTCCAGATTCAATTGCTGTTGAGGTACATTTTGCAGTATGAATAATATCTTGATAATGTCTGGCTTTACAGGCAAGGGCGGGATGTGATGGAAAAAGGTCAGAGCGTTGAATCCGCCTTTGGGGCTGAATCACCGAGATTATGGGTGAATGCCCGCACTTGTCCGGTGCAGGCTATGTTATGCGTTTTTGCTTTTGCATATTGACCTTAGATTATGATTCTAGCAAAAACCTTCTCATTTCATCAAAAACGATTTCTTCCTTCTTTATGAAACAATAATGGTGTCCCCTTGGGATTTCTACAACCCTGGCTTGTGGGACTCTGATTTGGAATTGTGCGATGTACTTCTTTTGATAAGGCTGAATTACTGTTTTGAAGAAATTTGTTACCTGGACTTTCTGTTCTTCCGTCATGTAATCTGAAGACAGGAAGTCAGTGCCATCACGAATCGAAAAGAAACTCAATACAGGAGCCTGGATATTCGAATATTCTGGCACGTAAATGGCAAGAGTATCATTGATGCCTTTCGAAATGGTTTCCGACATCTTATCAACAACTTTTCCTTCAGGTGATATCCTGACCGTGTGTCTTGCCTGCTCATCCATTGCCTCATCCCAGATCACTGCCAGAGCGGGGTAAAGCATTTTAAGAGTAGTCACGTAATCCTCGAAGGTGTCTGGGTCATCTATCGGCCATGCTGGTATCATTTTCGGCAAAGGGTTCTTTTCCCATGCAGATTTATACTCAAATGAGGAATAATCATATGCCGCATCCAAAAAGATGAGTTTGAAAACTCGTTCCGGGTATAAAGCTGCAAAATGACAAAGTTCGATATAACCCATGGAATGCCCGGCCAGAATAACCTGATCAATCTTGAGCACATCAAGGAACTGCCGGAGATCCTCGGTCAATGTATTTGGATCATAACCCGTTTCTGGATAATCCGAATCGCCGTGCCCTCGGCGATCGAGTGCGAGTACGTGGAATTTGTCAATAAAGCGCGGGGCGAATTTATCAAATATATGCGCGGAACATCCCATACCTGTCAGAAACAAAAGCACAGGCCCCTTACCGTCCCAATCCAGATAATGCAGATGAATGCTGTTAACGGTAACAAAGTCGCTTTTGTGCGAAGAGGTATTCATTTTGTCCTGCTTTGTTACCCGGCATTGCATCCTACTCGCGTATTTGCTGCATGACTTTTTTTGCAAATGGCCACCGCATACCCACGCCGGAGGCAATCAGGTGGAATCTATGTCAGCGGGAGCGGGTGTTGATCGTATGGAAACCGGAACGAATCTTTTGCTTTGAGAGTACGGTAGTTTGGAGAACAGTGTCATGCTTCTTGGCGGGCTGCATCGCCCAACCAGATGTTCGCCGCCTGCGGGCTGGCCTGCCTTGGAATGATCGTAATGGCATCGGTCGAACAGGCTGCCCTGCATACGCCGCACCCGAAACAGCGGGTGGGATCGATGTAGACTTTTTCAAGCGCAGACGAGTAGAATTGCGATCCGAACTGGCATTGACTGATGCAGGCCTTGCAGCCGTTACACAGGTCCCAATCCACCTGGCAGACATACTCCGCCCGGAAGAAATTGGGAGCGCCGCGCATCTCGATATAGCCTTTATAGGCCCCACAGTCACGATCACAATTGCACAGGCCGACAACATACGGAGTTACCCCGGTCCAAATACTATGGATCAGCCCTTCCGCGTCAAATTTGCGGAAGATCTGCTTGGCCTCCTCCCTGCCAAGCACTTCCAGGGAGGCAGCCGCGTCCGGGAATTTGCCCAATACCCCCCATTTATCCATCCCGAGACCGAAACAGTAGCGTTTATCCGTCTTTCCGGTGTTGATGAACCGGCAGCCGCAGGGCATGCGCGTGATGGAATCCACCATGTCGATCACCCTTTCGACATCCTCGATGGGGATGACCTGACCGAAATGCTCGACCTTGCGGTGCGCCACGATCTCAGCCTGGCTGGGTTGGTCCACAGGAGATGCGCTGGAGGGTGGAGCCTCTTGTGATCCCTCCTGCGGCCAGGGAATGCCGGTGATGGCCGGCATGACGAAGCTTTCCCAGAAGAGATTGTTCCACTCGTAACGAGTGGTGGCCCCAACGATCCCCTGCTGGGTGGAAGAAAGCTCCTGATGCAGCAATTCACTGGCATAGTTCTTCATTTGAAGGTACCATTTCTTGCCTTCACCGTGTTCAGTACAAAATTCGCACATTTTTCTCTCCTTCCATCCCGGGACGCAACGAGTAGATTACCCTTCAGGGACAACGGCACCCCCCTGCGAGGGGCAGGCCGATTGGAGGCGGGAGCCTATGTCAGTTGGGAAATCTCAAAGGGCTTTCGATCCAGGAATGGCTCCCTTACACACCTTCCATCAATTTGTCGAAGTCATCAAAAGATACGGCCGGTGAGGTTGTAAATGAAATACCCAGCAGCTTGGATAACGCCACCGAGGTCTTCATCGCCTGTCCCACATCCGGGAGTTCCACGACGAGAACAAGGTCGGTTTTTCCGAGAAGCGCGTAACCCGATTTCATTTCCCCGCCGTTCTTCCTGATCAACTCTCTGGCTTTCCCGGTACGTTGTGCGCTGATCTGCTTGATCGAATCTGGCGAATATTTTCCAAACATCATAAATGTAGCCATACTTACTCCTCCTTCAATTCATATGTTGCAGGTCGAGCATGATCCAAAGTCAGGCTTTGGGATTTCCCTTCTCCATTATCGCGCCATTTCCGGGAAAACGCGCACCATTCGTAAGCGGCCTGGCGCAGCACCCCCGGAGCGCAGCGAAGAGGGGAGCCGCTACCTGCACCGCGATCTTCGCGGGGTCCGCTGCCTGTCCCGCGTTCCAGGCTGGGAAACCCCTGTTGGGCCACCTTTATGCTATATTGGCACAGGCTATGGAATAAGTAAAAAGAACATTTCGACCATGATTTGGACCTATACAATAAAGCCTTTTAAGCTGTTCTGCATCCACTTCAACCACATTTGAAAAACCCCTCTTTGTAAGGAAATCGACAATAGAACCCTGGGCAACACTGAAAACTCGTTTATTTTCACCCGATAGACGGGATAGCAAGGAGCTTAAAATGCCACGCTCAGGATCAAAACGCGCTTCCATTGCAAGGTGGTAATCAAAGATAATGGCACTTCCTGTTGCAGAATTTGAATGTATCCAGGCGAGAGTGGCATCAACAGCTTCAGCAGTAATATACGGTGTGACTCCCTCCCAAATAAAGAGAGTTTTAGCTGTTTTGTCGAAACCGTAACCATAAAGTTTATCCAATGTTTCTCTGTTGAAATCTACAGGGACATAGGAAATATGATCAGGGATTTTGCCGAAGATTTTGATCACCCTTTTGATCTTACTGGATTGAGTGGCAGGATGATCTATTTCAAATATGGTCGCCTTTGAAAGGCCAACGCGGTATGCCCGAGAATCAAGCCCGGCACCAAGGATCACCACCTGCGATGTGGATGCCTTTAAACACTTATCGAGGTAGTCATCCAAGAAGCGGTGACGGCACACAATAAATGTCAACGCGCCGTGGGAGCGTCGTTCGCCGTAGTTGTAGAACAGCTTGATCAGGAAATAAGCCAGGCTGCTCGTCAAAGCCCGGGCAAAAGGATCATTGCAAATCCTTACAGGAGCCGGCTTCTCTGATTCGATTGCCCGCACCGCCGCGGTAGCCATGGCCGTGGAACTGGGTTGTGTATTTCTCATAATGTCATTCCAATTATTCCATTGGCAATGCGATATGCCTGTCTATGTTCACTTTCTATCAGCAAATATTTTTGAAGTAGGGCGCATAATGTTGCACCAATTCGGGAAACTCGACCAGGGGATAAAAGGACACCTCCTGTGCTTGCTTGTTTCCCTGGATTCAACCGGCTTTTCCCAAATCAGCGAACCGATTGCCTGGTTTTTAGTTGTCAAAGTACTTCAAGTCGATCAATAGCACTATTTCTTCCTGATATATTCCGCACACAACGAAGTCAGGGTGATATATCCAAGGATGTGTCATTTTGCCATGCTTACGCTTTCCATGCCTTCAAGGAACTGCGGCAGGTACCAGATCTGTTGGTCAGTGGCGGTTATGCCATCCGCCAGGTAGACGGTCTTATCCTGAAGGTTCAATGGTCCCTTCCATAGGTTCAGGCCGCCGGCCAGTTGGGAAATGAACCCATCCAGCTTGGTGGAGGCATCGACGCTCAGGCCATTACCTTTAACGAAGCCAACCGCACTGGTATCCGGGTTATTGATATTCTTCCAATCCGGGCCATTCCACTGGAAATTGGAGCTCCATGTTCCGGCGGCGACGGTCTGGACAAGTGCTGCAAAAGCGGGACCCCATTTGTAATACGCGACACCCAGGCAGACTTCTGGAACGACGCTGCAGCTATTCTTGTTGTCATAAGCGGTCGCCCAGATCATCTTTCCAGTGGCATTGGCTTTCTGAGCTTCAACCAGTGCTTCGGTGCTATCAAGGATGGAGATGATCACATCGTAGCCGCCATTATAGAAGCCGTCTTCAATTTTGGTTGGATCGGAGTACGTGCCCGAGATATTCAACCAGTTGACGTTGAAGGTCAGTTTGGCGGGGTCGTCGCCGAGGATATTAGCCCAGCAGTATTTGGCGCCCAGGAAGGCCGAGGCAGCCAGGCGGCGGGTCGCGTCATTGATCAATGCGCCAAGGAAGCCGATCTTGCCACTTTGGGTGGTCAAGGCGGCTGCACAGCCGGCAATCATCTGCATATCTTCCATGCGACCCATGACATCCACCTGGTTGGGTGAAGCCTGATAATTCTTGCCATCCTTCCAGGTCGTGTCATCCGAAACACCGACAACATAGATGTCCGGGTTGGCCTGCGCAAACTTGAGTGCCTCGTCCTTCATGTAATCGGTACTGAAGAATATTAACTTGGCGCCCTGTGAGACCAGCGTTGCGGCTATTTGAGAAACGGTTTGGCCGGGATAGGAAGGCGAGCCGGAAAAAACATTCTCCAGGTAGATCATCCTTGCACCGGCAACATGCTGCTCGGCATATTGACCGCCCTCATAGATGGCCTGGTTCCAACCCTGGTCGTTCCTGGGGCCAATCAGGAGCATACCGAAGACGAAGGGCACCGGGGTAAGGGTTGGAGGAATTTCGGTCGGGGCAGTAGTGGGGGTTTCAGTCGCGGGCGCGGGCGTTGGCATCGGTGTAGGACCGCAGGCGGAGAGTGACAGCACAACTGCTGCCGCAAGGTAAGCGATAACCATACCATTTTTACGCATGGGAAATTTCTCCTTGCCAGATTCCGCTTTGATTCGGCATCAATGACTGATTCTTCAGAGTTGACTTGGCCTAATAAGGTTCCCATAGAACAAAACCTACGTCCCTGATTCACTTTGGGAGCTGAAAAAACTCAAGATCAGGAAAAGACCGGTAAAACGCACAAAATCCCGTTCATCCGCCGCACGCTTTGATGGGGGTTTTGGGGTTGTGCAAAACTCGCCGCCTGAAAAAAGATATCTTTTCCAACATGACAGGATTTTACACAATTTTATTTTTCAACAGATAGGGTATTGTAGTACGCAAACAAAACACCACTTTTGTCAAAGCCAAATTGTAGAAATGGGCGATTCATCGAACCGGAACTCATTTCACCATACCATGTGAAAAAGTAATTATCCACTTTTCCTCCTTCTTCGTATTGTAATGAAGATTGGAGAGAATCAAAGTCAGGAATCACAGCCTTTGCAAATACCATCGCTTTGGCTCTTATCTCATCTGACGACAAAGCAGGCGTGTCAGGGGAAATGTTCGGCAAAATTGCTCGTGCGTCAATTTCTACAACTTGTTTTGTTTTTGGGTTGACCGAGTAAATTCTTCCTTCGCTGTCTTTATAATTTGCAACTTCCAACCCGCCACTGGGAGAATTAATCATTCCTGTATTTTCCACAAATTCTAAAGGTAAATCCGGTAATTCCAAAGATTTTCGAGTCGCGTTGATTGCATCGGTTGGTTGACTTGCGGAATCTTTTGCAGGAAAACACCCCGCCAAAACCGAAATAAAAATTGTGGCAATCAGGATTCTTATGGAAAAACCAGGAAGAATAACCATTCGAAAAACTCCTTTTTATGGCTTGCAAGAAAACGCCCGACTCGCGTTTGAGCGAATCGTATGCCCCGGCTGGGTGCTATGGTACAGCATATAGGCGATCCGTAAAGTCCCCGGCAGGGGATAAAATCCCAAATAATTGGGAATTTATTCGGAGTTGGATTAATAATAACCTAAAATAATTCCAGTTTAATATGGTTTTACTAAACGTTATTGCTCAATAGCATTATACATAAAAAACGATGTACACAATTAACTGTGTACATCTCAGAAAGACCAAACGCTCCTCGCAGAGGATTAGGACCTCGAACCTTGCGGTTGGAGGTAAGTACCCCGTAGGGGCATCAATTCCTGTAGAAGTACATTTTGAGTTTTGAGATTCACAATCAAGCGTATTAAGGTAAAAATCCAGCTTAGCAATTATATAGTTTCTTATTTGAGCATTCTTAGTAGTAAATAATCTCTACGGCACAGTTTATCAGATTAGACTAAACCAGCCCCTTTTAACCTATTACAATTTTCGCAGAGAAGTTGAAGGTTGCGAGCTGTATTACTACCTCCTTTAGCTATGGGAATGATATGTTCAAATTCTAAATTTAATTGGCTCCCACATTTTACACAACGACCACCATCCCGTTGCCATACAAACATTTTGACATTATCGGGGATGGGGCGTCTGCCACCAGCTGGTTTATGTCCTGCTGTTATTTTGGAATCAATTGTTGCTTTTATTTTGGAAACCATTACTGCTGTTATTTTGGAATCAATAGCTGCTACTTCTTGGTTTAGTTTTGCAATTAAAGTAATATCCAAGATAGCTATTGGTGGTATTTTAGTGGCATGAGGTTTGCCATCATTTGGAGCTGTTTCGATATCATTTATTTGGTTTGCAAAAAACGAACCAATTGATCCGACTTTATCAAGTAGATCTTGTAAAACTTCGATCATTGCTGAAAAAAAGGATGTGAATATTTCATCTACGCTTGTTCTTCTAATTTTAATTAATAGATTAATCGCTTCCTTATATTTTATACCCATCTTTTGCGTTTCGGATTTTATAGAGTCAACATTACCAGGAATGCCAGGTGGACCAAATGCCTCTTTTAGATACTTCGTTTGCTAATTTCACAAGAGATTGATATATTTGCTGAAATTCTTTACCTGTTGAACTCATCAATTGTGGACAGTTGTCGAATGAAACATATTCGTCGTTTTTATGTTCTAGACTAAGTTCTAGTTCTCGACGAATAAGGCTATATGAAGAAATTTGATCATTGAGAGATTGTGCAAATAGCTTAATTTCCCAGTGTCGAGGTCTCTCTAAAACTATCTTTAAAGATTTATCGGATAAGCCTTCAGTATTAAACGGCTGTATTTTTGAATTTCGTTCTATCGTCATGGCAACCTTAGAAGATAATATTAATGGATTGAACAGTAGTATCTTTCAAAATGGAAGTAGAGTTTTCTATAAGAGTAGTTATCGAAACCTGGCGGTTCGAGGTTCTAACTCTAATGACATATATATTGAAATAAATATTGAACGCTCATTAGAATAAGTTTTTATTTATCACTTCCAGAAGAACACTTACAAAGAAATCATTCACCGCGATTATCCAATTACCGATATCTTGTAAATCAATTGGAGCGATTTCATTTTTAGAGCCGAGCGGCCCGGGCTTGTCCCCTCGATGAACAATTTGGTGTCTGCGATCCATTAATTTTTGTATATCTTGAAAACTTTTGCTAACATTGTCTATATCTAAGCCCATACTTTCAAGGAGTACTGATAAATCGGTTACGTTATTAAAATTGGACACTTCAAGGTAGTTTGATATTGAAGTTGAAATAACTTGATCAATAGTATTTCCTTTAAATTCCACAAGTTTCCCCAGGAAGAATTTTTCTGGACGATGAGAATTATTTATACCTAATAGAGGTATTCGATCTAAGGCTTGCTCATCTGCATTTTGTAATAAATTTGCCGCTAGTGTACGAAGAAAATCTTCTAATGTCTCATGTAAGAAAACTACCAGGGTTCTTAGGATATCTTGTAAAGTGGGATTAGTCTTATATTTATCATCCTTATAAAGAGCTTCGTACAGAGACAGGATGCTATACAATCTGGTTATATTGTCTTGGATATTATCAATGTATGGCTTTATCTTTAGCTGTGATTCATCATCAAGTTTTAGAATAGCATTTTTAACTAAATAAACTTTATCTGCCATACGGTACCCATTTCAATTTAATTATGAAACTGATGTTATATTTTTTTATCTATAGAAGGATTGGATATATCAATACCTCGTCTTTTCATTTCTTCGATTAATTTGTCTCGAATGTCATTAAGCTGCGATGTAATTGAAGAAGCAATTTCATTATAATGCCAAGATAAGAAAAGGTGCTCACCATAGTAAATAGGACCACACATACATATTATTTTAACCTCCAGGCAAAGAAGTAATGTGTTGAGACATTATCGATGCCCTGACCTTATATTCAAATACAGCATTACCGCGATGGCAACCAGCAAAATGATGTAAATCAAGTAGCGGGTAAGCGGTACGGACTTGTCCGTTTTTCCGACCTGCGGGACATTATTCCGCCTCAGTTGCTCGCGCAGGTATTGCAGGTCGCTTTCCGAGGCGAAAAGGCGCTTGGGGAGCATCTGGAACAGGATGTACGAGCGGTATAGCAGGATCATTTCCTGCCCCTCGGCCCATTTGACGAAATTGGTCCACGGGATCAGGGCGCTGCCTTTCGGGTTGCTGACGGACAGGCCCTGTTCGGAAATTTCCATTTCGAACGGTGCCGACAAGTCCTGGTGTTTCTTGAACGTCCGCCTCAGCAGGAAGGGGCGATACAGGTACTGGTAGAGCAGGAAGACCAGCAGGAGCGCCAGGGGAACCAGCAGGTACGCCCAATCCAGCCGCCCCAGCAGGACCAGGCTGATCAAAGCCATATAGAAAAGCACGGCCAGCAGGACCACGAAAATGCGCGTGGAGGCCGAAGCCGCCCCCTGCCGGGCGTGCAGTCGCTGGGCTTGCATGAAATCGTCCAGGTTGTATTGGCCCTTGATGGGTGGCATGCTTTCTATCTCCCGGTCTGGATGGCCAGGCTGACGATGCGGTCCACCAGGGCTGAGGCGATCAGCTTGAGTCATTGGCCCAGTTTACCGCGCAGAGTCATGACCATTTCCCGCCCGATGCCGCTGGAGGCGCCGGTGAGGATCACCACCTTGTCCTTGAAATCGGTGCAGGCCATTTCAGTGTCTCCTTATGCCAGTATACTTTACTGTCGGGAGCTGGAAAGCTACAGCCAGGCTTCCAGATCGAACTTCCGGGCAAAGGGATTGACAAAGCGCACGCCTTCCAGGACCTGCCCATCCTGGAAATCTTCGCTAAAGATAAGCGGGATCTGGTTGAGCCGCGCAGATGCCCAAATCTGGGCGCCATAATACTCCAGCCTGTAGTCACGCACGCCGCGGGCGGCTTCCAGCACGATCAGGGGAGTCAGGTCGAATACGGGAAAGGCATTCCTCCAGTGTTCAACCTGTATGTACATATCGGCCGGGTGCAGATGGATTTTTTTCGTCGCAGCGCTGAAGAATTCACCCAGGGACTGTACACTCAACCTGCCAACCCCTTCACTCTCCACCCGCTGGATCAAACCCATTGCGAGATTTTGTCTCTCCGGGTCGAGCACTTCAAAGGCATACACAAGAATATTGGTATCCAGCAAAATGGGGGGCATCGTTATTTCCCTTCTTTCGGCTTGAACCAATGGTTTTCACGCTCCTCATAAAGTTCTTCACGGTTAAATTTGACAGGTTCGCCGTGCATCAATTCGGGCCGTTTACGCAGCGTTTCGATAAATGCGATAATTTCGTCCATCGCCTTCTTGCTGTCGCGTATCACCGGAGTGGTCATTGTGGCTTCGTGTTCCAGCGCCTGGCGTATAACCTCTGACTCGCTGACGCCGCGCTGCCTGGCTGCGCGCTTCAAGAATTGATTCAACCGCCTGGGCAGGTAGAGTTGTTTGCGCGTCATGTTTTCACTCATTTTGCCTCCAATATACATTACTATTATACATCATATTAATGGGAGAAGAAGAAATGCTTGCAATAACGGTCGCAGTCGCGGCCGAAACAGGTGATCCGAATTCCCGGATTCAATTCCCGGACGCCTGCGAGGCCATCCGGATACGCTCGCCCAGCGGCGGGTGATCGTAGAACATGAACACCACCCACTTCTCCGGGTCCACTTCGCCCAGGTTCTGGTTGGCCAGGCGGACGAAGGCCGAGGCAAAGGCCGGGGCTTTGCCAGTGCTCTGGATGGCATATTCATCCGCCATGCTTTCGCGCCAGCGTGAAAAGGCGTTGTCCAGCGGCTGCGTCAGCAGGCCGAACGCACCCAGCACCAGCCCGAGGGCCGGCAGGCCGGCGATGTCCGCCGGGCCGGCGAAGCCGAAATAACCCGCCGCCCATTGCAGCGCCAGGGAGGCCAGGAACAGCCCGCCCAGGGTCATGACCGTTCCGAAGGCCATCAGGATGGGAATATCCTTGTGGACATGATGCCCGAGTTCGTGGGCCAGGACGGTTTCGATCTCATCCGGCGAGAACTCGTTGATAAGGGTATCGCCCAGCACGATCCGGCGGGTGTTGCCGATCCCGGTCAGGGCCGCGTTGGCAGCCTTGGTCCGCCTGGACATGTCGTACTTGAACACGCCCCGCACCCTGGCATGGGCGCGTTCCGCCAGTTTCATCAGTCGATCGGCCAGTTCGGCGTGCTCCTCCCCCAGCGGGACGAATTTGTTGAAAAGCGGCATGATCAGGATGGGAGCCAGGTTGGAGAGAATGACGGAAAAGACCAGCATGCCTGCGCCCGTCCACAGCCACCACCAGCCGCCCGTCAGCCGCAGGGCCAGGTAGACCAGCTCCAGCACGACCAGTCCCAAGGGTGCCTCGATCAGCAGGCCTTTCAACTGGTCCACCACCCAGCCCTTGAAAGCCTGGGTGGACTGGTCGAAACGGTGCGGCAGGACGAAGCCGGAGTAATAGCTCAGCGGCAGTTCGAGCAGGCCGGCAATGCCGCCGAAGATGACGATGAAAACGAGCACGAGCAGCCAGTCGTTGGTGGTAAAGGTCCTCAGCCAGGCTGCCAGCATTTGGGCCCAGCCGAAGAACAGCCAGGCGCACAAATAAATGGCGCTGAGGAGGGTATCGACCAGCCACAAACGCCGGTGGATGCGGGCGTATTGCCTGGCTTGTTTTTGCTTTTCCGGATCAAGAGTGGTGGTTGTCATGGGCTTATTGTGCCACAGATTGGGCTTTTTAGGAAATTTGCAGAAGAGGGGATGTTTTCCTTCTCAACATGGCTATTCCCAAAGGATCATGGATGATCCGGAATGGTCAGGGCAATCCGGAGATATAATGGTAAAAGTTAATGGCTTTCCGGTTTTTGGCCCGGAGATTAACCAAAAAGGATTTGTGAACGGAATCCAACGTCTCCATAAGTTGGGGAGTCCGAAGTCTCCAGACTTCGGATTCCCCTTACTCCGGACTCCGGTGTGCATTTTCCCTTCAAATCAGTAAGCGCAGGACGAAAATAATAGAAACTCTAGGTATAGGATTTCGTAGGTTCATTCCGGGTATAACCCCGGATAAAATCGAGTAACCTTGGGTGAGCAACATTTTCCAACTTCAGAAATGAAAAGTGGTAACCTCAAATCCCCGAAGAGTCCGGTAGGACTCGAACTGATGGTATTATTATTTCATGACAAGTCCTTTTGTAATAGTAATTGCCGGACCTACGGGAGTCGGTAAAACGACCTTATCGAAAATGCTGAGTAAGCATTTTAATTGCACTTACATATCAGAAGATGAAATAGCAAAGGAAGTTTTCCCCGATGTGTATAAAGAAATTGAAGATTATCCAGATAAGCTAAAAATAGCTGAAAACCAATTATTAAAGAGAGCGAAAGGGATTTTTGATAGCGGAAGATATGTTGTAATTGACAGGATTAATTTGGAAAGAGAATTTATTGAAGAAATGAAGAAAATGTTCCACAATCATTTAATATTGTGGGTTCTTTGGCCGCCAATGGAAACCACTATCGAAAGAGATAAAAGAAGAGAGGATTGGACTTCCGGCGAAGACACTATCAGACGATTTTATAAAAAATATGAAGAGCTAAAACCAATTATTGGAGAGAAAAACTATATTGATAATAGGCACCAAACTCCGGAGGAGACGCTTGAAAGTTTTATCGCCAATATCGAGTAAAACAAATTATAGTTATTAAAGTGTTGGCGTACCTGGCACAACTATCCATCAAACTTTATCTTAAATTCATATTGCGTAGTTAAATTTGGGTGATATAAAAAAGTAGCATCTAGCATCGTCCATCAGGAACAGAAAAAGTGCAATAATCTTTCTCTAAACCGATCCAATGGACCTGCACTGTCGGGAAATTGGAGCGGAAACTCGGAATGAACTCATAAAATTCAGTACTAAGGAGAGATGATTGGTATGGACGAACCAACCCCCGGATTGAACGCCGAACTCGAACACATCGTCACAGATGCCGATACCGCCTCCCAATGGGGCAGTGGGCTGGTGCCGGTTTTCTCCACCCCGGCCCTGGTCGGCCTGATGGAGAGCGCCGCCGTCAAAGCCCTGAAAGGGCACCTGGCCCCGGGCCAAACCACCGTCGGCGGGCGCATCGATGTGCGCCACCTGGCGGCCACCCCGGTCGGGATGCAGGTGCACCTCCGGGCGGAACTAAAGGCCGTGGAGGGCCGCAAGCTGGTTTTTAAAATTCAGGCCTGGGACGCGGTCGAACTGATCGGGGAAGCCGACCACGAACGGATCATCGTCGATGAGGCCAGGTTTCTCGGGCGGGTGGAGGCAAAGAAAAAATAAGAATTTATATGTAAAGCTCACGCCTGCAACTGCTGAAGGATCTCTTCCGTCGTGAGCACCTGTCCATAGGATTTGAGGGCGGCCAGGAAGGCGGCCTGGACATATACCGCCGGCACACGCGTCTCGTCATAGGCCAGCGCACGCGTGGCGCATGCATCCGCGGCCAGCAGGACGGGGTAGCCCAGGTCGGCTGCGGCGCGCATCGTGGCATCCACGCACATGTGGGTCATCATCCCGCACAGCACCAGGCGCTCGATTTCCAACCCCTGCAAGTGTTCCAGCAGGCCCGTTTCACGAAAAGAGTTTGGAAAATGCTTGCCGATGACGGTTTCCCCCGGCAGCGGCAGGATGGATTCGTGGATTTTCACGCCATCCGAATCCGGCAGGAAAGTGACCGCGCCGGGACGGGTGGCAACATGCTGGATATGGACGGTATGCCACTTCTGCAGGCGGAAGAAGTCCAGCAATTTACGGGCCCGCCGTGCGGCTGGGAGAGGGTTTTCCAATTCCCCTTTGCCGCCGGGAAAATAGTCGTTCTGGATGTCGATCAGGATCAAGGCTGTTTTCATGGCTCTCCATGGGCATCTTGTATCTTTTCACTTAGTGTGGGTGGAGGGTGGGTGTTCACATCCACCGCCCCTTTTTTTAAATTATACAACACTTGGTTAGTGAACGGTCACCATCACCGAGCCCAGCGCCAGGGTGGACCCATCCGCGGCGCTCAGGTCCAGGAACTGGATGATCACCGGACCGGTGATGCCGGCGTTGCTTAGATTAATAGTCCGGGAAAATGTGCCCGGGCCTCCGGCGATGCCGCCTGAATCCACCATGAGCGGAGCCTCATTGACCTTGGTCCCGTCCGGTAGATAGATCCGGGAGGCCAGTGTGTTTTCGAAGGGGGCAATGGTCACGCTGCCGCTGACGGTGAAGGGATTGGTCTCACTGTCCAGGTTGGCAGGTGAATTAATCATGATGGAGCGTTCGTGGTCATCCGGAGTGCGCGAGCTAAGGCTGGTCAACCAGAGGGAATTTCCCAGCATGCGGAAGGATTGTGTTTCAGGCAGGGAAGGGCAGCACATGGGGTCGTTTGGCCCCTGTACAAGCATATCCAGGGCGAGCGTGCTGGAGTTGATCGTCATCGAGTTGACCCGCACCCGGTCACCCAGCCGGGCCAGTCCGGCCTGGGAGGGCATGCCGCCTGAATCGAGCACGGCGATGACCGATTCGAATTCCCCACTCCCGCCGCCGTTCTCCACCAGGAGAATGGCGGCATCCCCTGCGCCGTCGCCATTCAAATCACCGAAAGCCATCAGGTTGAGCATCTGGACGGAATATGTATCCGCCCCCGAGCCGGAGGAATAGGCTCCGTTCACCAGCGTGACGGTGCGGTCGTATGCCGGGGCATGGTAGGTGCCATTTTTCAGCATGTCCAGCGTCAGGCAGGAGGCTGCCGGCGGGGCGGAAGTATCCGTTGGTATGTCCGTGAAAGTTGGGGCAACCGGGCTGGCCGGTGTGGACGTGGCAGACTGAACCTGGCAGGCCATGACAGTCAGCGCCAGGGCAAAAAACGGCAGAATGATCTTTCGGTTCAAGTTGTTTTCCTTTCGGGTCAGGGGATCAACGGCGTCCAGGTCAGGCCGTCCGTGGTGCGGTACAGTTGGCTGCGCCCGGCGCTGTCCAGGCCGCTGAGCGCCCAGCCGGTGAACAGGCCAGCCGGGCCGGGGACGAATTTCAACTCGAACAGGTTTCCGCTCAAGTCCAGGCTGGATTTGGAAACGACCCAACTCCGGGCGCCGTCGCTGGTGGAGTACAGGTTGGTGCCGCCATCCCAGCACCAGCCGTGCAGGGCGTCGGCAAAAGCGGGCAGGCCCGGACGGATCACTCCATTTGCATTCGTTGGATCGCCCGTCCAGGTGGTACCGCCGTCGTGGGTCGTATAGAGAATGAAATCATTGGTATCCGGCCGGTAAATCGTCAGTGGCAGGAAGCCGTCCTTTCCGAAGAAGACCGGCGCTTGCGGCAAGTACTGATAGGTGTCATAGCCGGTGGGAAGCGGCAGGCCCTGTTGCGACCAGGAAGCCCCACCGTCGTGCGTGACATAGAGGTAGACCTCCCCATTCCTCGGGATGGAACCCGTCACCCAACCCGTGCTGGCATTCAGAAAGGTCATGCCGTTCTTGATGCCTGCCAGGGGCAGGCTGTCGGAATAACCGGACTGTGTCGGGTCGTCATGGAAGACGCTGACCCAGGTGGCGCCCCCGTCGGAAGTCTGGAACAGTTCGACGGCTTCCGAGCCGGCGGCGGCCCCGCGCTCGGCCATGGCGCGCCCGCTGCTGCCATCCTGGAACTGCATCAGGGCCTCTCCGAACGGGACCGGATTGGAGCTCCAGGTGATCCCGCCGTCGCTCGTGCGGTAGAGCGTGCCCGCGAAGAAATCCGTGCCGGGTTCGAGCAGCCAGGCGGTGTTGGTGTTCAAGACAGCCAGGCTGGCGGAAAGGCCGATGGCGCCCATCCCGGGCGGGCTGGCATTCAGCCAGGTCCTGCCGCCGTCCACCGTGCGTAGCACGTAGCCGGTGTCGTTGACAGCCAGGCCCCAACCGTCATTCTCATCCTGGAAGGATATCCGGGCAAGCGCCGGGGAGGCAACCACGGGCAGCGCAGGTGGTACCGGAGTCTCACTGGAGGATGGAATGGGCGTGAGGGTGAAGGATGGGACGGTCGTTGCAGGAGCAAGCGTTTTTGCCGGTAAGGTGTTGCCGGCTGGCAAGGAAGGCGCAAGCGTGGCAGCCTGGGAGGTGCAGGCCACCATGCTCAATGCCAGGATCAGGACAGGCGGGAGGGCGTTTCGGATCAAATCATCTTCCGGGAGAGGCCTGGTTCAGGATATAAGGGCCGTCCAATGGGCGCCGCCATCCACGGTTTTATAGAGCATGTGATGGTTGCTGGCATCGCTGGTGAGCGCCCAGCCGGTGGTGGCGTTGATGAACTGCATGGAAACCATGCTGTCCTTGATGTTGACATTTGGTTTGACCGTCGACCAGCTGGCTCCGGCGTCATGGCTGACGTTCAGCGGCGCACTGCCATCCCAGACGAAGAAATCGCTGGCAGAGGCGGCCGCCAGGAAACCGCCCTGGGGGACGGGTGTTGTGCCGGACCAGGTCTGGCCGCCGTCATGGCTGACGTAGAATTCAGTCCCGTTGTTGTTGGCGAACAGCAGCACTGGCAGGACGGCTTCATTGCTGCCGAAGAAGAGCGGCAGGCTGGCACCCGTCATGGCGCCATTGTACCCGGCCGGAAAGGTGAAATTCTGATGGCTCCAGGTGGTCCCGCCATCCTGGGTGGCATACACGTAGATAAAATTACTCGAGGGCTGCGACCCGCTGACCCAGGCATGGTTGACATCCAGGGCGGCAATGCCATTCTTGTCTCCCACCAGCGGCAGACTGTCGGTGGATCCGGAGACGCTTGGATCATTTATGAAGACGCGTGACCAGGTCGCGCCGCCGTCGCTTGTCCGGTAAACAGCCACGGCCTCATGGCTCATGCCGGCGTTCAAGCCGATCAGTTCCCAGCCGTGCAAGGCATCCACAAAATCAAGCGAGCCGCCCCCAAAGGGAACCGTTGTGGTGCTCCAGGTGGCACCGCCGTCGGTGGTATGGTAGAGCGTACCGGTGGACGGGTCGCCTGTGCCGGCAGCCAGCCAGGCGGTGGTGGTGTTCAGGAAGAACGGGCTGGCCGGGGCGCCGTTCAGACCGCCCGGTGTGGCGTTGTACCAGGTGGTGCCGCCGTCCATGGTGCGGACTACACCCGTATCCGTTAACGCCCAGCCGTTATTGGGATCCAGCATATCCAGGGCTCGGATGGAGGGGGAGGATGCGACTTGGAGGGTCGGGAGGGTTGCGGTGGTAGGGATCGGGGAGGCAGTCTCCGTGGCAGCCGGTACCGTCGGGGAGCTGGCAGCCGGGAGGCTGGGGAGGACGGTTGCCGGGAGCGGGGAAGCGGCTTGCGTGGCTGCCGGGACAGTCTGGGTGGCCGGGGAGGCTGTGCTGCAGGCCAGTACGGCCAGCAAGACAACCAGTCCGCCGAGCAGGATTGTAAACCGAATGGAACGCATAAAGGACTCCTTTTAGCAATACGGGTAATTTGAACTTGCTGGATTGTAAACCTGCTTCCCGAAGCCAGACAGGGGCAGGCCAGCGGCACCATACTTAAACGAAAAAAGCGCCGGGAAAGTTCCCGGCGTAAGCAGTTATTTCCACATGTCTTTGAGAAATTTGAGCTTCTCGACCGTCTGGAAGCTCCCGCCGCCTTCGTGCTGGTTGTAAGGATACATCCGGATTTCCTTGGGACCGCTGTAATGGTTGTAGGCAGCGAAGACAGTCGAAGGAGGGCAGACCGGGTCCATCAACCCGACCGAGAAGAGCGCATGGCCACGGGCGCGCGTAGCCAGGTTAACCCCGTCGAAGTAGGACAGGGTGCGGAAGACCGTCTCGACATGGTCGCGGTGGGTGTGGCAATACTGGACGATCTCCTGGTAGGGATACTCATCGGTGATCTCGCTGGCCCGGCGATAGTGGCACAGGAATGGCACATCCGGCATGACAGCTTCGATGCTCGGATCGAGCCCGGCTGCCGCCAGGGTGATCCCGCCGCCCTGGCTCGCGCCGGTCACGGCGATGTGGGCGGGGTCCACTTCCGGGTGGCTGCGGGCGGCTTCAACGGCCCGCACCGCGTCTGTAAATACGCGCCGGTAATAGTGCCTGGCCGGGTCGAGGATGCCCATGGTCATGAAACCCGGGAAGTGCGGACCGGTGCCTTCGGCAGCCAGGTCGGGTGTATCGCCGTGGGTCCAGTTGGAACCCTGTCCGCGTGTATCCATGACGAAGTGGGCGTATCCCGCGCTGGCCCACAGCAGCCAGTCGAAGGGGAAGCTGCGCCCGCCGCTGTAACCGATGAACTCGACCACGCAGGGCAGTTTCCCGGAGCGCTGGTGGGGCAACACCAGCCAGGCTTTGATCGGCTGTCCGGCGAAGCCGGGGAAAGTCACATCGAAGAAATCCTGCGCCGTCAGGCCGGTCTTCACCGGCTCGAAGCGGGCCTGCATGGGGGTCTGGCGGGCTTCGGACAATGTGGCTTGCCAGAAGAGGTCGAAGTCGGCTTCTTCTGTCCGCGGCGGAAGATAGGTTTTGAGTTGTTCGAGCGGGAGGTCAAAGAATGCCATGGTTCATCTCCGGGTCAATCATAGCGGATATCACCCCAGCCATTCGATAAGGCTGGCTTCTCCCTGGCCCACTCCCACGCACAATGTTGCCAGGCCATATTTCACGTTGCTCCTGCGACGCATCTCGTGCAGCAGGGTTGTCAGGAGCCGCGCCCCCGAGCATCCGAGTGGATGCCCCAGGGCGATCGCTCCGCCGTTGACGTTGACGATCTGCAGGTCCAGTCCCAGCTCCTCGATGACGGCCAGGGACTGGACGGCGAAAGCCTCGTTCAGTTCGACCAGGCCGATGTCCTGCAACTGGAGGCCTGCACGGGTCAGTGCTTTGCGGGTCGCCGGGATGGGCCCCAAGCCCATCGTGCGCGGCGCCACTCCGGCAGCCCCGGACGAAAGGACCCGGGCCAGCGGTTTCAGCCCCAGTTCTTTGGCCTTTTCTTCGCTCATCAGCAGCAGGACTGCCGCCCCGTCATTCAACCCGGATGAGTTGCCGGCCGTGACGGTGCCGCCGGGGCGGAAGGCCGGTTTCAATTTTGCCAGCGATTCGAGCGAAGTATCCCGGCGCGGCCGTTCGTCGGTAGCCACCACTTTCGGGTCGCCTTTGCGTTGCGGGATGACCACCGGAATGATCTCTTCGGCGAACCTGCCCGAATTGATCGCGGCGATCGCCAACCGATGCGAGCGCAGGGCGAATTCATCCTGCCTCTGGCGGGTGATATGAGGGCGCTCGGCCGCGATGTTCTCGGCCGTCTCGCCCATGGACTCGGTGCCGTAGAGTTCCTGCATGTGCGGATTGGGATAGCGCCAGCCTAGGGCGGTGTCGTAAGCGGTCAGGTTGCCGAAGGGGAAACCGTTCTCGGCCTTGGGCAGCGAGTAGGGTGCCCGGCTCATGGATTCCACCCCCCCGGCGATGAACACCTCGCCTTCCCCGGCGCGGATGGCGCGCGCGGCCTGGTTGACGGCGTTCAGGCCGGAGGCGCACAGCCGGTTGATCGTCACGCCGGCCACGCTGGCGGGCAGTCCTGCCAGCAGCAGGGCCATGCGGGCCACGTTGCGGTTATCCTCCCCGGCCTGGTTGGCGCAGCCGAGATAGACCTCCTCCACCAAAGACGGGTCGAAGGGATTGCGTTCCAGGATCGTTTTGATCACCAGCGCGGCCAGGTCGTCCGGGCGGACGGTTGCCAGCGCGCCACCCAACGCGCCGATGGGGGTGCGGATGGCGTCAATGATGACAGGGGTGGACATGCGCTCTCCAGTCAAAAATCACCTGGGCGGAACCCGGTGGAAAAAAGGGGAAAGATTCTCGAGGGTAAGGCCTCGGGTTTTATGGATTAACAACCGGCGGATTTTCCTCTGGCGGCATCGGAGGTTCCGTCTCGCCCAGCAAGCGGATGCGCTGGACGTTCAGCAGCACCGCCTCCCGCTTGATGACAAGCCCCGGGTTGACGTTGACCGTGACAGTCGCCTCGGTGATCGGGATGAAGGACTCGGTCAGGTTGGTGATGGCCTGTCGTAGGTCCAGGGGGCCCTGCACATTCAATTTTCCGTGGACTTGCATGGCGTCCAATGCCACGAAAACGTCGTATTTTTGTTTTGGGTACTTGATAAAGTGCCGTACCAACGGGGAGGTTTTCTGGGGCGGCTCAAATACAACCACCATGCCGGCCTTGGGTATGACCGAGAAGGGCATCTTCTCAAGGATCTTGGCGGGTTCCTCCAGCCGGGATACACTGATATTGCGCAACAGGATGGTTGAATCGCGCTTATCGTTCAGGAAATCCGAAAGGCGCTGTTCGTGCAGGAACAACCCACCCGCGAAAGAATAATGCTCCGTAAGGATGACGATCTGATAGGGAAAGGTAGTATCAACCATGGTGTGCTCCCTTGGCGAGATTGGATTTACACTTTCATTCTACTGCTTCTTGTAAAAATTGTCGAATAAAATCGTTGTTTTTAATACACTTGATAGGATTTTTGTATCTGCGAATGATGACGCATGGCACTACCCGCCTTTGTCAGACGACAGCATAATCTATTCAGACGCATCCTTTCAGTCTGGTGATGATATAATTAGACTACTTTCAAGACGAAAATTGTCCATATTTTCAACAAGGAGAACCAATCGATGCCTGCAAGAGGTTGGATTGAAGTCAACGATCTCTATTGTAAAGGTTGTGAGTTATGCATCGCAGCCTGCCCTCCGCAAGTGATGGCGCTCGACAAAGAGCGCCTGACATCCAAAGGTTACCACCCGGCGCTGGTCTTCAAAGATGGCTGCACCGGGTGTGCCATCTGTGCAATCGTCTGCCCGGATGCGGCCATCACGGTCTACCGTGAGGTGACCAAATCTGCCGCCCAACTTGCCGCGGCGGGAGGTTGATATGACGCGTGAACTCTGGGAAGGCAACCAGGCCATTGCCGAGGCCGCCATCCGGGTTGGACTGGAGGCATATTTCGGCTACCCGATCACTCCGCAAAATGAAATCCTGGAATGGATGTCGCGCCGTCTGCCGGAGCTCGGCCGGGCGTTTGTCCAGGCTGAGGCGGAACTGGGCGCCATCAACATGGTCTACGGCGCAGCCTGCACGGGGCGCGCGTAATGACCTCCTCCTCCAGCCCCGGCATCAGCCTGATGCAGGAGGGCCTGTCGTACATTGCCGGCACGGAGATCCCGATGGTGCTGGTCAACGTGATGCGCGGCGGACCGGGCCTGGGTAACATCGCTCCCTCGCAGGGCGACTACAACCAGATCTGCAAGGGCGGCGGGCACGGCGATTACCACCCCATCGTGCTGGCGCCCGCCTCGGTCCAGGAAGCGGTCGACCTGCTTCCACTGGCCTTCGACCTGGCGGAGAAATATCTTACCATTGCCTGCCTCCTGCTGGACGGATCGATCGGCCAGATGATGGAACCGGTCGAACTGCCGCCCATGCGGGAGGTCAAGCGCAGGGAATATCCCTGGGCTACCACCGGCGCCACGAATCGCCCGCGCCACTTCCTTACCTCGATCTACCTGGAACCAAACGACGAGGAGCAGACCAACCTGCGCCTGCTCAAGCGTTGGCAGGCAGTCCAGGAAAACGAAATACGATACAAGGAATATTTCCTGGAAGATGCCGAAGTGGTTGTGGTTGGTTTCGGGACGGCTGGGAGGGTGGCTCTTTCGGCGGTACGCCTGGCGCGCGAGCAGGGCATTAAAGTGGGCCTGTTCCGGCCGGTGACGGTTGCTCCTTTCCCGTATGCACGCGTGGCCGAACTGGCCTCGAAAGCGAAAACGATCCTGGTGGTCGAGATGAATTCCGGGCAGATGCTCGAAGATGTCCGCCTGGCTGTCAACGGGCACACGCCGATCGAATTCTACGGTCGTCTGGGCGGTGTGGTGCCGTTCCCGGATGAGATCCTGGACGAGATCCAGAGGGTTGCCCGGGAAACTCCTCAATTTGTGGATGACCCGGTCAAAGTCTGGCTGAAGCGCATGGACGCCGTGCTGGCTAAATAGAGGTAGATATGATAACGATGACTCCTGAGAACCTGGTTTACGAACGTCCGCTTGGCTTTACCGATGCCCCGACCCATTACTGCCCGGGTTGCACCCACGGGACTGCCCATCGTTTGATCGCCGAAGTATTGGAAGAAATGAATTTGACCGGTCGCACCATTGGCGTGGCGCCGGTGGGCTGCGCAGTCTTCGCCTATAACTATTTTGCGACAGACTTCGTGGAAGCCCCGCACGGCCGCGCCCCTGCCATGGCGACCGGCATCAAACGCGTCCTGCCGGACCGGATCGTCTTCACCTACCAGGGGGATGGCGACCTGGCCTCCATCGGTACAGGCGAGATCGTGCATGCCGCCGCACGTGGCGAGAACATTACGGTCATATTCATAAACAACGCCAACTTCGGCATGACCGGCGGCCAGATGGCTCCCACCACCCTGCCCGGCCAGAAGACCACCTCCTCGCCCAATGGCCGGGACGTGGAAACGCAGGGCTATCCCATCCGCATGGCCGAGATGCTGTCCACGCTGGACGGGGCGGGTTACGTTGTCCGCCGCAGCCTGCATGACCCGACCAATATCCGCAAGGCCAAGAAGGCCATTCGCATCGCCTTTGAAACGCAGGTGCGCGGCCTGGGCTTCTCGCTGGTCGAGCTGCTCTCCACCTGCCCGTCCAACTGGGACCTGACCCCGGTCGAATCGCTGACCTGGCTGGAAGAGCATATGCTCCCGTATTATCCTTTGGGCGATTACAAGGTCGCTCCAGCCATCGCAGCCGCGAAGATATAGAGGCACCCATGCAAACTGAGATCATCCTTTCCGGTTTCGGCGGGCAAGGCATCATGTTTGCCGGTCAGATCATTTCATATGCGGCTATGGACTCTGGCAGGGAAGTTACCTGGATCCCGTCCTACGGTCCGGAAATGCGCGGCGGCACGGCCAACTGCACGGTCGTCATAGCCACGGAGGAGATCGGCTCCCCGGTGGTAAAGAATCCGGACGCCGCCCTCGTCATGAACCTGCCCTCATTGGACAAGTATGAAGCGCTGGTCAAGCCCGGCGGTGCACTGGTCATCAATGCTTCGATGGTGGACCGCCCCGCCATGCGCACGGACATCACCACTGTAGCCATCCCTTGCAATGATATCGCGGAAGAGTTGGGTAATCCGCGCCTGGCGAACATGGTCGCGATCGGGGCGCTGCTGGCCTGCTTGCAGGTTCTTAGCCTGGCGGAGATGGAAACGGCCCTGAACAACCACATGCCGGGCCGCCATAAGAACCTGCTGCCCAAGAATGTGGAGGCGCTCAGCCGGGGCGCCGATTTTGCCAAAAAGAGTCTGATAAAGTGATCACACTGCCCGTCTCGACCAGAGGCGGGTTTTTTCTTGGGTCAGGGTATAATCCTGGTATGATTTTTCTCATCACTGGTGCGGCCGGATTCCTCGGGTCGCACCTTGCCAACCAGCTTGCCCGTGAAGGGCACCAGGTGCGTGGCCTGGATGATCTTTCCACCGGCGACCCACAGGTGCTGGATCCGGATGTCCATTTCACGCGCGGGGATGTGAATGACCGTCCCAAGTTGTGGACTCTGCTCCAGGAAGTGGATTGCGTTTACCATCTGGCGGCGCGTATTTCCGTGCCCGAGTCGATCCTGTACCCGCGGGAATACAATCTGACCAACGTGGGCGGGACCGTCAGCCTGATGGAGGCCTTGCGGGACGTCGGCATCCGCCGCGTAGTGCTGGCCTCCTCCGGGGCCATCTATGGCGAGCAGGACCTCCAGCCGCTGACCGAGGGACAGACGCCACGTCCGAGTTCGCCTTATGCGGTCAGCAAACTGGCGGCGGAATATTACGTCTCCACCATCGGAAAGTTGTGGGGCATCGAGACGGTTTCCCTGCGTATTTTCAATGCCTACGGCCCCGGGCAGCATGTAACCGCCTCGCATCCGCCGGTGGTGCCCTACTTCCTGCGCCAGGCCACCCGGGGCGGCACTCTGGTCGTGCACGGGGATGGCAACCAGACGCGTGATTATGTCTTTGTGGATGACGTTGTATGTGCCCTGGTGGCTGCGGCCACTGCGCCGAATGTCAATGGGCTGGTCATCAATATCGGCTCCGGTGTGGAAACGAGTCTGCGTGGACTGACAAAACTGATCAAGGATGTGACCGGCAGCCAGGCGAATGTGGTCTACAACGCCAAGGTCTCCAGTGGCGTTTCACGCCTGTGCGCGGACCTCAGCCTGGCGGATCAAAAGCTCAATTACAAGCCGGCCATCCGGTTGGAGGACGGCCTGCGCCTGACCCTGCAAAGGGATGTCCGTTTCAAGGTCACGAAAGAACTGCCCTCCCAGTAATTCGGGCGAATATCCTACCGCTTGCTGATGACCCGCCCCCGGAGTCCGAAGTCTCCTGACTTCGGCGTCCGATTCAACATCTCCCGCCCCCGGAGTCCGATGTCTCCTGCTCCCCGGAGTCCGAAGTCTCCTGACTTCGGTGTCTGCCTCATGGATCCTTCCCCCTGCCTGCCGCATGAATTCTACACCTGCCCCACCCTGACCATCGCACCCGCCTTGCTCGGGATGCGCCTCGTGCGGGTTCTGGAGGGCGTCCGGCTCAGCGGGATCATCATCGAAACCGAGGCGTACGTCGGCGAAGCCGACCAGGGCTGCCACGCCAAATCCGGGCAGACCCACCGAAATGCCGTCATGTATGGCCCGCCGGGGCATGCCTACGTCTACTTTACCTATGGCATGCACTGGATGTTGAACGTGGTCACGGAGCCGGAGGGGTTTCCGGCCGCCGTTCTCATCCGGGCCATCCAACCGGTGGAGGGGCTGCAGGTCATATCCGCCCGCCGCCAGGGTCGCGACACCTTCGGCCCGGCCAAGTTGACCCAGGCCCTCGGCATTGACGGGAGGTTGAACGGCGCCGACCTGTGCGACCCGGCCTCCGGCCTGTGGATCGAAGCCGGAGCCTCGCCTGCAGAAAGCGGGATCGTCGCCGGCCCGCGCGTCGGGCTGTACACCGTCCCGGAGCCCTGGAAATCCATCCCCTGGCGCTTCCGGACAAAACTATTGTCATAAGATGAAGCGGGTCAGGAACTGCGGTGCAGCGAGGCCAGGCGCAAGGGTCGCGCAGCCTCCCCGGAGCGAAGCGTAGGGGATCAGCCATGTGCCGCCAATCGGTTTTCGATGTACAATAATGTATATGGTTCAGGAGGAGATGCATGGCAGGCAAGTCAAAGAACAACGGCGCAACACTCGATTTTCAATCCCAACTCTGGGCGGCTGCGGACAAGTTGCGCGGCCACATGGATTCATCGGAATACAAGCACGTCGTGCTTGGACTGATCTTCCTGAAATATATTTCCGATTCATTTGAAGAGATTCACGCCCAACTGCTCCGGGAAAAAGACGCCGACCCCGAAGACCGCGACGAATACCTGGCAAAAAATGTCTTCTGGGTGCCGCAGGAAGCGCGCTGGTCGTTCCTGCGCGGCCAGGCCAAACAGCCTGAGATCGGGAAATACCTGGATGACGGCATGACTGCCATCGAGCGCGACAACCCCGTTCTGAAGAACATCCTGCCAAAAGAATACGCCCGCCCCAGCCTGGATAAGACCCGTCTGGGTGAATTGATCGATCTAATCAGCGGGATCGGTCTGGGCAGCCAGGCGCAGAAATCCAAGGATGTGCTGGGCCGCGTCTATGAATATTTCCTGTCGCAGTTTGCCAGCGCCGAAGGCAAGAAGGGCGGTGAGTTCTATACCCCCCAATCCGTGGTGCGCGTGCTGGTCGCCATGCTGGCTCCCTACAAGGGTCGCATCTTCGACCCCTGCTGCGGATCGGGCGGCATGTTCGTGCAGAGCGAAAAGTTCGTCCAGGCGCACGGCGGCAACCTGGACGACATCTCCGTGTATGGACAGGAGAGCAACCCCACCACCTGGAAACTCGCCAAGATGAATCTGGCCATCCGCGGTATCACCAGTGATCTGGGCAGGGAGAATGCCGATTCGTTCCACAAGGATCTACATCCCGATTTAAAGGCCGATTTCATCCTTGCCAATCCACCCTTCAACATGAGCGATTGGGGCGGGGAGCGCCTGCGTGAGGATAAGCGCTGGAAGTACGGTGTACCGCCCGCTGGCAATGCCAACTACGCCTGGGTGCAGCATTTCATCCATCACCTTGCCCCGGATGGCACCGCCGGATTCGTGCTCGCCAATGGCAGCATGTCCTCCAATACTTCCGGCGAAGGCGGGATCCGCAAAGCCATTATCGAAGCCGACCTGGTGGATTGCATGGTGTCGTTGCCCGGCCAGTTGTTCTTCTCCACTCCGATCCCCGTATGCCTTTGGTTCCTAACCCGCCGTAAGGGCGACCCATCGGGTCGCCCTGATTCGGATCACCTCGCCATCCGCGACCACCGCGGTGAAACCCTCTTCATCGACGCCCGCAAAATGGGCAGCCTGGTCGACCGCGTCCATCGCGATCTAACCGAGGAAGACATTGCCAGAATTGCCGGTACCTACCATGCCTGGAAGACCGAAAAGGTTTCTTCCAATGATCAAACCCTAAAGGTTTCCAAGGTTGAACAACCGCTTCTCTTGCAGGACGAGCCTGGCACATCGGGATCCGTGCAAGCCGGGAAAACCTTTGGGGTTTACGAGGACATCCCCGGCTTCTGTAAATCCGCCACCTTGCAGGAGATCCAAGCCCAGGGTTACGTCCTCACCCCCGGACGCTACGTGGGCGCCGCCGAACTCGTAGAAGATGACGAACCCTTTGATCAAAAAATGGACCGTTTGACGAAGGAGTTGGAAGCGCAATTTGATGAAGGCAAGAAGTTAGAAGAACTAATTCGAGTCAATTTAAAAAGATTTGATGTGTAATTAAATGGCATCAGAATTAGAAACTACGCCTTTTGAAAAGCTTTTTGCATTACCTTTGAGAAATGGCCTTACCAAACCAAAAGCAGTTCGTGGTAAAGGCGTAAAAATGATTAATATGGGTGAGTTATTTGCTCACTCAAGAATCAAAAACATCGAAACAGATCGTGTTCCTTTTGGTGATAATGAAAACGGCTTCCTGCTCGAACCTGGGGATCTATTATTTGCACGTCAATCCTTAGTTCTTGCTGGCGCAGGTAAATGCTCGGTTTTTTTGAAGGATAATGAAAGAATTACTTACGAGGGTCATATTATTAGGGCGAGAATAAATCCAAGAATTGCAGATCCATTTTTTTACTATTATTTCTTCAATTCACCAATTGGTCGCCAAGCAATTGAAAGCATTGTTGAACAAGTTTCGGCAGCAGGGATTCGTGGCAGCGATCTTGCAAAATTAGAAATACCTTTTCCTCCTCTCTCCGAACAACACGTCATAGCCGGGATTCTCGGCGCGCTGGACGACAAGATCGAACTCAATCGCCGCATGAACCTCACGCTCGAGTCCATGGCGCGGGCGTTGTTTCGAAAAATGATGAAGGATGAAGGCGGAAAGTGGAAACAAGGAAGTATTTTAGAGTTTGCCAATTTACTAAGCGGAGGAACTCCAAGCATATCAGAAGAAGATTATTGGAATGGCAATATTGAATGGGTATCCGCAAAAGATGTTGGAAATGCTGGTGGGGCTTTCTTATTAGATACAGAGAAGAAAATCTCTCAATTGGGTGTTGATAATAGCAGTACAAAATTATTACCTGAGAAAACTACGATCATTACAGCGCGTGGTACGGTTGGCGCGTATTGCATCCTTGGTAAAGCCATGACTATGAATCAGACAAATTATGGTCTGAAAGCAAAGGCGGGAGTTGGAGATTATTTTGTTTATTTCACTTTATCTGAAATGGTCGAGCAATTAAAACAACAATCTTACGGAACAATTTTCGATACCATAACAACTAAAACATTTCAAAGTGCTCAATGTATCCAACCACCTCTTAAGGTTATTCAGAATTTTGAAAACCAAGTATCGCCATTTATGAATGTGATCTTGAATAACCAAGAACAATCCCGCACGCTGGCGAGTTTGCGGGATGCGTTGTTGCCGAAGTTGATGAGGGGGGAATTCCGCGTGAAGGATGTTTAATAAGGCATTTGACAATGGAATTTGATTACTCGGCTTTAAACCAAAAACCTAATTATTGGGTACCCACCCATATTGAGTACGAGGGGGATGGAAATGCTGAATTTCAGGATCCGAAGGGACGCGTCTGGGGTAGGACAAAAGTAATTTTCGATGAGTTCAGCGAATATTCCATAGAAATGCAGGTGGAGGGTCTGGAATCAGAGAAACCTTTACCGTTAGGATTAGAGCAGCTTGTTAGTGCAGATCAGCCTAAAGAGGAAAACGGAAGAATAACGATTCCAATCCCTCCATCAAAATATAATCTATGTGAGAAATTATCTGTTAAGACACAAGATGGGGAATTTGTAGCCGAAAATATAGAATGGCTGTCCCCAAATTTTAGCTGGAATATTGAAACTGGAGAAAAACATACGCTTCGTTTTTATCCTCGACAATCTCGTTTTGATACATCCAATAAAAATCCTTCCAAATTCTGGGCAATCCCTCTGATTAATTTTATTTCTAAATTTATGCAATATGAACCGAGTCTGGGTAATCACCCTTTGAGAATATTCCCGGATGCCACAGTACCCTCAGACATCCCTGCCGAACGCAGAAAAGTAGCTGAGTATGTTGTGCGACAAAAAAGTCGTCTCATCCTCTTTGAGTACGAGAAAGCCCTGGGGTTTATTGAGGCATTACCTGATTACGAAGAAAAAGAAACTCGTTTACTTAAGAGGCAAATTCCAAGTGCGATTACTTCAGTAATGGTAGGAGATATAGGAAATCATTCAATTGAATTAGAACAGATTGAGCAATGGTTTCCGTTCTTTTTCTTGGATTTGCTAGGGTTGGCTACTGGCACAGAAGTTGCTATGCCATGGATGGAATTCAGAGATCACCAAGGAAATTTGGTCAAAAGAATTCACGGCAGTATGGGATTTGGTCACTCGCTTTTTATTATAGGTCAGAAGGCAATTGACGAAACTTACCATCGAGGTACGGGAAGATTAATAACAATTGCACAATCATGTCCTGACTTAAATGAGTTCTTATTTCAGAGTTGCATTAAGACATACAATCCTAGGCGGACGTAACGGTCAGACTATTGAAGACAGGCCAGATCACTTTTGTAGAGCACTTGATACATTATGTAAACATTATGGAATAAGCGAACAGAAATTATTAAGTCATACAAATAAAGCTGATAAAAAGAATATTTTGGACGCTATCTCCCAAGTATCCTTAGATATTCAAGCCATTATGCATGTAGCTCAGCAATCGGGTGATATGTCTCAAACTCGTTATCTTCAAACAATAATTGGGCGCTTGGCTAATGTAACGAATCAGGAGAGAAAGTTCGGGTTAGCAGTTTGTGATTTACTAAAAAAATTCAACTTTCCTGATGCAGATATTCTAGATAACCATTTTGCCAATAATCCACGCAAGGACAATTCTGTAAAGTGGGCAGATGTTCTTTCGCATTATCGTGGAAGAGTTATTCATACCGGGTATTTTAATTTTCAAACGAACGAACATGAGTTTGAAGATATTTGGGCTGTTATTCAACACCTACACGATATTTTATTGCGCATATTATTCTCAATACTTGGGTATGATGGAAATTATAGTCCTCCTTTGATTAAGTTTTCTGGAAATATGTCAGTCGATTGGGTAAAACCCGAAACGTCTGCACAAGAATTAGGTTATAAGTGATGGCAAGTTTTACCGAATACATCTCCGAACAAATTGCATCCGAGAAAGACTTTGCATGTGGAATTGTTGTCACGAACCTGATTAAATCCCGCTTTGGCAGATCTGCGGGATGCGCTGCTAGCATACCTCATGCGCGGCGAAATCCGTCTACGCACATATTGGAACCCCGCCCATATAATTGGAAATTAACATGAAATTCGACCTCAAAATCCATCAGCGTCATTCGATCCGATTGCAGGGATATGATTATTCCCAATCCGGCGCGTATTTCATCACCATCGTGACATATCGGCGTGATTGTTTATTTGGCGAAATTCAAAACGGCGGGATGCAATTATCCGGTATGGGTCGCATTGCAAACGAAAATTGGTGTGCCATCCCCGAACATTTCCCGGACGTTGAATTGGGCGAATTTGTGATCATGCCCAATCATGTACATGGGATAATCATCGTAGGAGCGACCCATTGGGTCGCCCCTACCCGGATCGTCAAAACCCCGATTGATTCCATCGCCGTCGCCCCTACCCCCGTCGCCCCTGCACCGGGCGAACACATACCGGTCGCCCCTACCCCCGTCGCCCCTACACCGGTCGAATACATATCCATTGCCCTGACGGACACAAAACCGCATAACGGGCCAAAACGCGGGTCAATCGGCGCAATTATCGGCGCATACAAGATGTCTGTCACCCGCAGTATCCAGGCAGAATTGAATGGGGCAAATATCTGGCAGCGCAATTATTACGAACACATTATTCGCAACGACGATGAACATAATCGGATTTAATTCTATATTGAATCCAATCCCGTCAATTGGATGGACGATAACGAAAACCCTGGGAAGAAACCATGACCCATTTCACAGAATCCGCCGTTGAACAAGCCGCCCTCGATTGGCTCCAGGACCTGGGGTACACCGTCCTCTTTGGCGGCGATATCGCGCCCGAGGAACCTGCCGCCGAGCGTACTAATTATAGTGAGGTCATTTTATCTGGGCGATTGATCACCGCTCTGGAACGCATTAACCCCACCGTGCCTCCCGAAGCCCTGGAGGATGCCTTCCGCAAGGTTACGCGCCTGGCTTCGCCTTCCCTGGTCGACAACAACCGTTCCTTCCATAAAATGCTCTCGGATGGCATCGAAGTCGAGTACCGTACGGAAGATGGTCGTATCCAGGGGGATAAAGTCTGGTTGGTGGATTTTGAGAATCTGGATCAAAATGACTGGCTGGCGGTCAATCAATTTACGGTGCTGGAAAACCATATCAACCGCCGCCCGGATGTGGTCATTTTTATCAACGGCCTCCCGCTGGCGGTCATCGAGCTTAAAAATGCCACGGACGAGAACGCCACCATCTGGTCGGCTTTCCACCAGCTCCAGACCTATAAGAACGAGATCACCTCCCTGTTTGTCTACAACGAAGCCCTCATCATTTCTGATGGCACGCATGCCCGCATCGGCTCCCTCACCGCTGACCGGGAACGCTTCATGCCTTGGAAGACCATCACGGGCGAGGTGCTGGCTGACAGCCACGCCATAGAGTTGGAAGTGCTCCTGCGCGGTTTCTTCGAAAAACGCCGTTTCCTGGATTTCGTGCGTTATTTCATTGTCTTCGAAGACGACACCGCAACGAGCAGCGGTGCAGGCGGCCACGGGCAACCTGTCAAGAAAATGGCCGGCTATCACCAGTTCCATGCCGTCAACATGGCCATTCAGCAAACCCTGCGGGCTGCGCTGGAAAAAGGGGCGACGGTTGCCGAACTGCGCGGTCATTATTTCACCCATCCTCCCCGGGATGCCCGGCCCGGCGACCATCGCATCGGCGTAGTCTGGCACACCCAGGGTTCCGGTAAAAGCCTGACCATGGCCTTTTATGCCGGACGTATTATTCTGCATCCGGCCATGCAAAACCCCACCATCGTGGTCATAACCGACCGCAACGACCTGGATGACCAACTCTTCGGCACTTTCTCCCGTTGCAAAGACCTGCTCCGCCAGACACCCATCCAGGCGGAAAGCCGGGAAGATCTGGCAAAATTGCTGCGCACCTCCGCCTCCGGTGGCGTCATCTTCACCACCATCCAAAAATTTTTACCCGGTAGGGGCGACCCATTGGGTCGCCCTGCCTCGGGTTGCCCGGATGATACATTATCCATCCGCCGTAACATCGTTGTCATCGCCGATGAAGCCCATCGCAGCCAGTATGATTTTATCGACGGCTACGCCAGCGCCATGCACCAGGCCTTGCCGAACGCCTCCTTCATTGGTTTTACCGCCACACCGCTTGAACTCAGAGACGCCAACACGCGCGCTGTCTTTGGCGATTACATCAGCATCTACGACATCCAGCAGGCTGTCGCGGATGGTGCGACCGTTCCCATCTATTACGAAGGCCGCCTGGCTAAATTGGAATTGAAGGAATCCGAAAGACCGAAGATTGATCCCGAGTTTGAAGAATTGACCGAAGGCGAGGAAACCGAGCAGAAGGAAAAACTCAAATCCAAGTGGTCTGCCCTTGAAAAAGTGGTCGGCTCGGATGAACGCATTACCTTGATCGCACAGGATTTGTTGAACCATTACGACCAGCGCCTGGAGGTCATCCAGGGCAAGGCCATGATCGTCTGCATGTCGCGCCGCATCTGTGTCGACCTGTACAATGCCATCATTAAGTTGCGCCCCGAATGGCACTCGGACGATGATGCAAAAGGCGCAATAAAAGTAGTGATGACGGGCAGCGCCGCTGAGACTGAATGGCAGGGGCATATCCGCACCAAGGAACGCCGTGAGAAACTTGCCAATCGCTTCAAGGATCCCGGGGATCCGTTCAAAGTTGCCATCGTACGCGATATGTGGCTGACCGGCTTCGACGTCCCTCCCTTGCACACCATGTACATCGATAAGCCCATGCAGGGGCATGGTCTCATGCAGGCCATTGCGCGCGTCAACCGCGTCTATGGTGACAAGCCTGGCGGCCTCATCGTGGACTATCTCGGCCTGGCCTATCACCTGCAACAGGCCCTGGCCGTTTACACCGAGAGCGGCGGCAAGGGCAATACCGCCATAGACCAGGCCGAAGCCGTTTCCCTGGCTTTGCGGGAATACGAGATCTGCCGGGATATGTTCCATGGCTTTGATTATTCCAGTTGGAAAAACGGCAAAGCCGATGTGCAGCTCACCCTGATGAATTGGGCGCAGGACCACATCCTCGGGCTGGAGAATGGCAAGCAACGTTACCTGCAAACCGTGACGCGCTTATCCCAGGCCTTTGCGCTGGCCGTGCCCAATGAAAAAGTCTTGGCAATCCGGGAGGACGTTGGCTTTTTCCAGGCCGTGCGTGCCCGCATCATTAAGTCCTCCCCGGAACACGAACTCCAGGCGGAGGATGTCGAGCAGGCCATCCGCCAGATCATTTCACGCGCTGTCGCCTCCGATGAAGTCATTGATATATTCAAGTCGGCTGGCTTGAAAAAACCCGATATATCCATCCTCTCGGATGAATTCCTGGCCGATATTCAGAATATGCCCCAGCGCAATGTCGCCATCGAGTTATTGCGGAAACTGCTCAATGATGAGATCAAGCTGCGTTCGCGCAAGAACCTGGTGCAATCCCGCTCATTTGCCGAGATGCTGGAACGCACCATCCGCCTCTATCAAAACCGCGCCATCGAGGTCGCCGAAGTCGTCGCCGAGTTGATCGAACTCGCCAAAGAAATGCGTGCCGCCAACCAGCGCGGCGAAACCCTCAAACTCTCGGAAGATGAACTGGCTTTTTATGATGCCCTCGAAGTGAATGACAGCGCTGTGCAGGTGCTCGGCGATGAAAATCTGAAGGATATTGCACGCGAGTTGGTTAGCAAGGTCCATGAAAACGTCACGATCGATTGGACAGTAAAAGAGAACGTGCGTGCCAAGCTGCGGGTAATGGTCAGAAGGACACTGCGAAAATATGGCTATCCACCCGACAAGCAGGAAAAAGCCACCCAGACCGTTTTGGAGCAGGCTGAGTTGATCGCCAGGGATTGGGCGAACGATTGACCGGACCCCTGGATGGGGGTTTGGGTCTGATATTTCAGGGTCGGTGAAAAATACCTCCTCCAAAAACCCACATCATTTTGCCAAATTTTACTAAAAACCAACCAAAAACTGCCCATTTAACCCCCAATTCCCGCGGATCAATTCCAGATACCTACCCCCAGATATGGCACAAATACCACCCTTACGCCATTTCCTGCCACCCCTGTGCACATTTTTCTGCCCTTTCCTTCATCGTTCCTCATCGTTTTATCATGACGGTCGCGCGCCAGCCGAATCTCAGGGATTTTCGCCAGCCGCCCCGGTTGCCATAAATGGGAGGCGCATGCCGGTCTGGGCCGCAGAAGTGATAAAATAGGGCGCACATTCTTGCAGGTAAAAAAACCATGTTCAAACGAAATGACCAAAACACTCCCCCCCCGGTCGTGCAAACGGTCGAGCGCATCACCTCGGTGCTCGCTGCGGGCGTCATCTGGCAGGGCAATATCAGCGGCTCCGGCGGCGTGCGCGTGGAGGGCACCTTCCAGGGTGAGATCGCCCTGAAAGGGCTGCTCGTCATCGGCGAGACCGGCAAGGTCACCTGCGAGAATGTCCGTGCGGCCAATGTCATCGTGGCCGGGGCCGTCAAGGGCAATATCTCCGCCCAGAAGGTCGAGATCCGCGCCACCGGCCGGGTCTGGGGCGATATCGTCACGACCGCCTTCGCCACGGAGGAGGGCGCCTTCCTGCGCGGCCAGATCCGCATGGAGGATGCCGTCGACCTGGGCCTGGATACTCCTCCCTTGGGCGCTCCTGCATTGGAACCCGCCAAGGCCGGATCGGAGAAAGACTGACTTGAGCACACCCACTCCTCCGAAGATCAGCATGTCCTCCCCCGACCTGGCAGATGGCGACCGCCAGGGTGTCGGGGCCGCCCTGCGCCAGGCCGGCCTGCCCGAAGACGACCTGCGCTCTGTTTTGAAGGTGCTGGAAGGTCCCAACCTGAGCATGGGACCGCAGATCGCCCTCTTCGAAAAATTATTCTGTGAATACACCGGCGCCCGGCATGCCATCGGGGTCAACTCGGGCACCGCCGGGCTGCACCTGTGCGTGCGCGCCGCCGACATCCAGGCGGGCGACCTGGTGCTGACGACGCCCTTCTCTTTTATCTCCTCCTCCAACGTGATCCTGTTCGAGAACGCCGTCCCGGTCTTTGTGGATGCGGACGAGCGCACCGGCAATATCGATATCCCGCGCCTGGCAGAAGCGGCGCGCGACCTGTCTGCGGGTGGCAAAAAAGCCAAAAAGTGGCTGCCCCGTACCGGCCTCGCTCAGGTGGGCAGGTCGCATGCTTCGACTCTGCGCGCCCTCCTGCCGGTGGATGTGTTCGGCCAGCCTCCCGACATGGACCTCATCCGCCAGATCGCGGATGAGTTCGGGTTGGCGGTCATCGAGGATTCGTGCGAGGCGCTTGGTTCGGAATACAAGGGACGCAAGGCCGGCCGCCTGGGCGATTACGGCGTCTACGCCTTCTACCCGAACAAGCAGATCACCACGGGCGAGGGCGGCGTGATCGTGACCGATGATGATGAAGCCGACATTTTCATGCGCGCCCTGCGCAACCAGGGACGCGCCCCCGGCGATACCTGGCTCCAGCACACCTTCCTGGGTTACAACTACCGCCTGGACGAGATGTCTGCCGCACTGGGAGTGACCCAGATGCAGCGCATCGAGGAGTTGCTGGTCAAGCGGGAACAGGTGGCAAAGTGGTATGGCGAGCGCCTGGCAGAAACTCCCCAGGTGGAAATGTATGCCGTCGAACCGTCCACCACGCGCATGTCCTGGTTCGTATACGTGCTGAAGTTTGCCAGGGGCATCGACCGCACGGCCGTGGCGCATGCCCTGGAGGCGCGTGGCATCCCGGTGCGCCCGTATTTCGCCCCCATCCACCTGCAGCCTTTCATGGTGGATCGTTTCGGCTATCGCCCGGGCGACTTCCCCGTGACGGAAGACCTGGGTAAACGCGGGCTGGCCATCCCCTTCTCCAGTGTCATGACCGAGGCCATGGTGGAGCAGGTTTGCCAGGCCATCCATGCCGTCTTGGAGGCCTTACCTCGATCATGAAATCCGGTGATTTTCCCCCTCCCCGCCAGCGCGGGCGGTCTCTCCATGTTGCATTGATCATTGGACTGACGGTCATCGTGGTCGTCCTGGCGGTACTGGCCTCCAACCAACCGCTCGACCTGGTGTTTACGGTTTTCATTGTTCTGGCCGTACTGGCCTTCATTCCCATACCCATCCTGGTTTATCAACTGTACTCCCTGGCACGCGCCAATTACAGCCTCGACCGCGACCAACTGACCCTCACCTGGGGCTTGCGCGTGGAGCGGATCCCCGTATCCGACATCGAATGGGTGCGTCCGATGTCGGCCATGCCGAAGCCCTTCCACTTGCCGTTCTTGCGCCTGCCGGGATCACTGCGCGGCCTGCGCCGCCACCCGGATCTCGGGCCGATCGAGTTCATGGCCTCGGAGGCGAAATCCCTGCTGCTAGTGGCCACCTCCCAAAAGATCTTTGCCATTTCGCCGGAGTCCCCGGTTGAATTTCTCGAAGAGGTCCAGCATGCGGTCGAGATGGGCAGTCTTTCACCCGCTCTACCCAAATCGGTCTACCCTTCGTTTGTTGTGGCGCAAGCCTGGGAGAGTCTGCTGGCGCGTTACCTCTGGCTGGCCGGTTTTTTCGTAAATATCGGCGTGCTGGCTTGGGTCAGCCTGATGGCTCCCTCCCTCGCAAATATCTCGTTGGGATTCCTGCCTTCCGGCGCGGCGCGCCCGCCTTCCCCGGGGCTTGCACTCGTTCTGCTGCCCATCCTCAGTATTTTCCTGTACCTGGTTGGATGGGTGGCCGGGTTGATGATCTATGGTCGTGAAGATCGGCGTCCGATGGCGTTTGTCGTCTGGGCCAGTGGCCTGGTTTCCTCCCTGTTGTTCCTGCTGGCGGTGCTTTTCATCGTCATTACCCCTGTCTGAAGAGGGCAGTTTCCGTCCGCCCTCGCCGTGGTGAATAGAAATGCTTCAATTTGTTCTCGGTTTCCTCTTCGCTGCCATTGTCGCCTTTGGCGCCTATAGAGCCCACAGCCTGAGCCGGTCGGGGGCCTGGGGGGCTTTGTTGGTAGGGACGGTCATTTTTGGCCTGGGCGGCCTGCCGTGGGCCGTGCTCCTGCTGGCTTTTTTCATCTCTTCCAGCCTGCTCACACGCACGTTCGCCAAACAAAAAGCCTCTCTAAATGAAAAATTTGACAAGGGCGGACAGCGTGACATTGGCCAGGTGCTTGCCAATGGAGGCATCGCCTCCATCTTTGCCGGCCTGCATTTCTTCCTCCCGCAGGCTTCCTGGACCTGGCTGGCGTTCGCGGCTTCCCTGGCTGCCGTAAACGCCGACACCTGGGCGACCGAGTTGGGCGTGCTGAATCCGAGCATGCCGAGGTTGATCACGAACTGGAAACCGGTCGAACGAGGCACCTCCGGCGGCATCTCGGTTTACGGCACCCTGGCGGCCGGCGGCGGTGCAGTGTTGATCGCAGTCCTGGCCGGGCTGGTGCGTCCGGCCGGGAATTTCTGGATGGTTGTGGGTATTGCCAGCCTGGCTGGCTTGCTGGGTGCTTTGTTCGACTCGCTGCTCGGTGCAACGGTCCAGGCCATGTATCATTGTCCGCATTGTGACAGGGAGACCGAGAAACATCCCCTGCACACCTGCGGCACGCCAACGGTCCGGGTGCGCGGCTGGAAATGGCTGGATAATGACAAGGTCAACCTGGGTTGTGCGCTTGTGGGGGCGCTGGTGGGTCTGATCGTGTAGGCGTGCATGGTCTTACCGGGTGAATCAGAACGCCCTGCGGGTTTCTCCGCAGGGCGCTTTCATTCCTGTTACTGGCAACCCAGCCGGTCGAGCATTTCAAAGCAGGCCCGGCTGTGATGGTAGGGACATTCCCAGGGCCCCACCTTGTAGTTGCTGATGTCCGGCGTCCCGTCCCGGTGGAGTCGTTTGAGCCAGTCCCCGTGCACCCGATCCACCATTTTGTCCCGGATATAGTCCCAGCTACGGAAGGCTGCCTGCTTGAAACGCCTCTGCCCGGAGAGTTGGTAGGCGTTATAGAAGCCCGGCATGGCCTCGGCCTGCACCCACCAGGTCTTATCACTGTCCACCAGCCCTTGCGGGCCGGCCTCGTAGGGCAGACTGCCATCCTGCTCCAGGCCATCCTGATATACTGCTGAAGCGAGTCGAATGGCTGTCTCTCTTACCTGTTCCACCAGTCCCGGGGAAGCCTGCATTTGAGCGGCTTCAAAGAGCAACCAACTGCCCTCGATGTCGTGCCCAAAGGACATATTCCCGGAAAGCGAATTCAACTGGTCATCGAAAAAGAGTCTGAAATGGCCGGTCGAATGGTCAACGATATGTTGCCGGAACGTTTCGATCAGGCGCCTGTGCTGTGCCTTCAGGGTGGCATCCGGCCAGACCCGCAGGAGATTGGTATAGGCTTCCAGGATGTGCAGCATGGTGTTCATGGATTTGCGGCAATTGAGATCCCGATCACTGAGGCGCATATCCACCAGGGCTTCCCATTTACGGCTGCTGCCCTCGATGTAGCCTCCGTAAAGCGGTTCATAAGCGTACTTTTCCAACAAATGGAATAATTCCTGAGCCGATGCAAGCGCGTGCGACTCATGGGTTGCACGGTAATATTCCGCCAGCCCATAAATTGCAAACGCCTGGGCGTAATGGTGCTTGCGGTCAAAGACCGGCCTGCCCGTGGCATCGACCGTCCAATAGACGCCGCCATATTCCGGGTCCAAAAAAACACGTGCAAGATAATCGTACGCCCACCGGGCCATGGCAAGGTATTCTTCGGCCCCCAACCTACGGTATGCGTTGGCATATGTCCAGAGAATGCGCGCACATAAAATGGCGGAACGCGGTACTTCATTGTGGATGACCAGGTCATTGGTCAAAGCCCCATAGAAGCCGCCATTGACCTTGTCCATGGTGTGATTTATCCAGAACGGCAGGATGTTTCCCGTCAGTTCTTCCTGCAGTTGCTTTCGGAAATCGACCTTATTATGTACATGCCCGGCAGATGCCATGCGACCTCTCAAGGGTTGGCAGGGTTGCAATCCTGTTCCTGCCAGCCAAAAACCCCAGTCTCCCGGACTTATCGAGGAGACACCCGAACCAGGCTGAGTTTAGCATAAAATTTCCCCACCGGATGCAATCTATTACGGTTTACGGGCAACCGCCAAAAGGGTGATATCGTCGTAATTGGGCGCTTCCCTGACCCAGTCAACCAGGATCCTTTTTAGGTGTTCCAAAAGATCCACGGCGTGGGCAGGCGCGGAACTGATGGCCTTTATCAGGTGAGCCATATCATATGATACATTGGATGGGCTATTGGCATCGGTAAATCCATCTGTGAAGGCCACCAGGCTGTCACCGGGCGCCATCGACAGGCTTATATCCTCGTAATGGGCGTCTAGGCTTACTCCCAGGGCAATACCCCGCCCGGCGAGTTTTTCCACCCCCCCGGAGGCTTTCCGCAGGAAAGGAGCGGGATGGCCGGCAATCGCGTACGTCATCAGGGCTTTTCCCGGATCCAGGATCCCATAAAAAGAAGTGACGAACTGCATATCCATATCCTGCTCGTACAGGGCCCGATTAACCTGGGTCAATAAAGCGGCTGGTGAAGGTTCGTTTTCCACCCTATCGCGAATCAGGCCATGCGTCATGGCCATGCGCAACGCAGCCGGAGCCCCTTTCCCGCATACATCCGCGATAATAAACCCCCAGCGTCCGCCGGATAGTTTATAAACATTGTAATAATCCCCGGAAGTCTCATGTGCCGGTTGCCAGAAAGCCGCCAGGCTGTAACCGTCGATCTCCGGTAATTTATCGGGAAACAGGCTGACCTGCATCCTGCGCGCCATGTCGAGTTCCTGCTCCTGGCGGTTATGCTCGAAACTGATCCGATCATATTGATGTGCCCGTTCAAGCGCAGAGCCAATTTGTTTGGCTCCCGCGCTTAGGAATTGTAAATCGGAAGACGATAGCAAACGCCAATCTTTTGCAGCGAAATTCATCACCCCAACAATCCGGTCATTATGGGCGATGGGTACGCTGGCATGGAACATCAAACCGTTATTTTTCTCCTGCGTTTCCAGGGCATCCTGCAGACGACTGCATTCGACCATATTAACACCGCGCTTCAGCCGGCCCGTGCGCAGTAATTGCTGGCAGTGGCATTCCGGAGGCCGGGTCAGGTAGTACCGGTTGGACTTCTCCAGGCCGGGAGGCAGGTTGCGCGCAGCCGCAAGGACAAAACCATGGAGAGGGGGCGGATCCGTGGATCGACCGAGCAGACCGGAATCAGCCTTGAAAGAAATCCAGGCAGTATTCAGGGTCATCACCCCGAGCATTGTTTCCAATGCTCCATCCAGCAGGGAACGTACATCCGGCGCCTGGTTGGTCGACTCCGCCAGGCGATTGAGGGCGAGCAGGCGTGCGATCTCGCGTTCATCGGGCAGGCCCGGGAAGGCATCGTGCCGGGGCAAGGGATATTTAATGTCAAGGAATGGCCGTTTCAGTTTGTATTTTTTAAATGGACTTTCAGGAATCAACCCATCCGCCGTGAGCCAGGCGTAGAAATGTTCCAGGGAGGCGGCAATCCTGTTCAGGTTTGACCGGCCAACTCCCCTGATTCGACAATCCAGCAAATAGGTACGAATGGCAACGTCATCGGAGGTCTGGGGAATGAAAGGATATTCTCCCTGGTTGGTCTCCCACTTAATGTAGTCACTCGTGTCCTGGAGCATGGTCTCATCTTTCAGGGCGGTTGATGCGGCGAATTGTTCTACAATATCCATGACTGATCCCTTGGTATTACTCAAAAAAATGATCCATTCAAAGGATGATTGTCCTGCCTGTTACCAAACTCCGGGCAGTTCAACCATCATAAGGTGACAATCATCCACAGCTGCCAGGGTTAATCCCCGTTCGTCAGAAGCTTTGGCCGCATCGCCAGCTTCCAGAGACAGATTATTTACATTAAGAGCGCCTTCCAGGCATGCCAGATAAACCTGACGCCCTGCCAGGTGATCGACCTCGAGCTGTCTGCCCGTCTTGATTTCAGAGACGAATATATTGGCGTCCTGGTTGATGCGGGTCACATTCTCCATCGGTTTTCCGGAGACAATCTGCAGGATCTTATTGTGACGGTCGGATTGTTTGAAGCACCTGGATCCATAATGGGGGGCCAGCCCCTCGGCATTTGGGCGGATCCAGATTTGTATGAACCGTAGAGGTCTATCCGGGCTGTTATTCCTCTCGCTGTGGGTAATTCCAGAGCCGGCACATGTATATTGCATATCCCCGCGCTTGATTATTTCCTTATTTCCCAGGTTGTCCTCGTGGATGAGCTCCCCTTCCACACAATAGGAGACGATTTCCATCTCCTGGTGAGAGTGCGTTTCAAACCCCGAAGAGGGCTTTAGGATAAAATCGTTGAAGGTAATCAAATCCCCAAAGCAAATATTCCCGGGATCGACATATTCAGCAAAAGAGAAATGGAAGCGGCCAATATGCCAGCCATAATCTCCGAGGTATATTTGACTTGCCTGAATCTTGGACAGCATATTTTCTCTGAGTTTGGGACGTGAAAGATTATCAAAGATAAGTATAACAGACTAATTATGATAAGTATAGTCCTATTATGCATGATTGAAACCAATCTTCGGTACCCCCATCGACGGTCAGACCGCCCTATAAAACAGGCGTAAATGGCTTTGTAATTATTAAGAAAGCAGGTCACGTGATATGCGTGACCTGCTTTCGTGTTCTACTCGAGGACAAAAATATTCTTCCTGGCGCAGATTTCCTTGAGCTGCCTGGGCCAGACGGAAACCGTCACTTCACCCAGGTGGGCTGTGCGCAGAAGATACATATACGTGCGTGCCTGCCCGATGCCGCCACCGATCGATAGCGGGATCTGGTCATGCAATATGGATTGATGATAAGGCAATTTCAGGAAGTCTTTTTGACCGGAAAGCTCGAGCTGCTGGACGAGTGTGTCCTTGGTGACCCGGATCCCCATGGAGGAGAGCTCATGCCGTCGTTTGGTGACCGGGTTCCAGACCAGGATGTCGCCGTTAATGCCGTGGGTATCCTTGCCGGATTGCCTGCCTGTCGGCGTGACCCAGTCATCGTAATCCGCGGCGCGCATCTCGTGCGGGTAACCGTCCTTCAGCACCCAGCCTATCCCGATGATGAAGACCGCCGGGAACTTCTGCAGGATGGCAGTCTCGCGCTGCTTGCGCGGCAAATTGGGATACATGGCAAGCAGATCTTCGGCGTGGATGAAAGTCAGTTCTTCGGGGAAATCCGGAAATTTACCGGATTTCAATTCCGGGAACAATTCCCGGGCTTGCTTGCCGGCGCCGTAAATGACCTTCCAGATCTTCCGGACAATATCCTTCAGGAAATCCAGGTTGCGCTGATCGGCCGTGATGACCCTTTCCCAGTCCCACTGATCAACATAGGAGCTGTGGTCGTGGTCGAGGAAGTAATCCTTGCGCACGGCGCGCATGTCCGTGCAGATGCCCTCACCGACCTTGCAGTCAAATTGCCTGAGCGCCATGCGCTTCCATTTGGTGGCCGCCTGCACCACCTGGGCCGTGATGCGGGGTTCTATGCCCAGGCCGCAGGGAAACTCCACGGGTGTGCGTGAGCCGTCCCGGTCGAGGTAATCGTTCACGCCGCTGTCCCGATCCACGATAAGGGGGACCTGGACCATGCTCAAATTAAGCTGCTTGCAGAGATTTTTCTCAATGTATTCCTTCACAGCAAAGACGGCTTTCATCCTTTCCAGTGGCGGCTGGAGGGCCGAGTAATCGTTTGGAAGAATTTTTTCGACTTCCTCATATGTACTGATCCCCGGTCCTGCCAGATCTGCTTGTTTATCACCAGTCATTATTTTTCTCCTTCTATCAGAATGGATGGATACTCACGACGCGTTGCGAAGTTGTGTCTTGACCATTAAATATAGGTTTCGCTTCACAATTAAATGTCAGTTCAACACTAAAGCGAACATCAAGCCAATAGTTTAATTCCCCGCCAGATTTGAATTCCGTTATAAACAGGACAAACGATGAAAATCCATTCGATCAAAAGGAAGATCGGAATGGCCATGTACCAGATTCCACCGGGGTTGTAATAAAGACCTGACCAAATGAATGGTATGAACAGAGCGCCTATTAAAGGGAAGACGAATGGAAGGTACCATAGATCCATATTTCCAAACACATCCTTGGAAAAATTCTTGTACGAGAAAGCATGAAAGGTGCCATCTTTTTGTCTTTGACCGACAACGGATAATTCTTCTCCAATAGCCAGTGTGACGTTTTTCTCGTGAAATAGAACCACTGGTTGATGATCCAGTTCGAATACTATTTCCGAGACGTCTGCATGATTAACAGCCGTCACGCATCCTTTCATAACCACCATTTTTTTCAGCAGCTTTAAAAATAGATACCACGCTTTTTCGTTCATTTATGCCTTTTGTTTATTGAAGGGTCCAGGGAAAATGATCAGCCAGTGCGAAGGGTCTAGCAGCATACTTTAATGAGGATATTACAACTCCAGGCGGGTTAAATCATTTTCCTCGTGGGTTTGTGATGCAGGTCACACTTCAGGCGTGATCTGCGTCATACCAGCAACATAATACCAACTCACGCGCCGCCTTGACCTCGTCCATGCGGCCGAAAGGCGTCTTGTGGGGGGCTTCCTTGAGCAATTCCGGCTGGGTCCTGGCTTCTTCGGCGATCTTGAGCAGCGCATCCGCAAAGGTGTCCAATGTGACCTTATTCTCGGTCTCGGTCGGCTCGATCATCAAGGCTTCGTGGACAATAAGTGGGAAGTAGTTGGTCGGCGGATGGAAATCGTAATCCATCAGGCGCTTGGCTACATCCAAAGCCCGGATGCCCGGGGCCATCCGCCCACTGGCCTTCAGCCACGAACTCGTGCATGCAGATGCGATCGAATGGGATGGTGTAGGTTCCATGACAGGCGGACTCTGACATAGTTGGCATTCAGCACAGCAGTACTCGGCAATCTGGCGCAGCCCTTCGGCACCGTGCATGGCGATATAGGTATAAGCCCGTACGAACATGCCAAAATGACCGTGGAAGGCTTTGACACGGCCGATGCTCTTCGTCGGGCGTGATGAAGCCATACAAAGCCGGACGGTCATCCTGACCTTCTTCAATGATCCCGACAATTGGGCTGGGCAGGAAATCGGCCAATTTCTGCGAGACACCCACCGGACCCGAGCCTGGTCCACCGCCTCCGTGCGGGGTGGAAAAGGTCTTGTGCAGGTTGAAATGCATCAAGTCAAAGCCCAGGTCGCCGGGGCGGACGATCCCGAGCAGGGCGTTCAGGTTGGCCCCGTCTCCGTAGACCAGCCCGCCGCAGGCGTGGACAATCTGGATGACTTCTTCGAGATGCTCATCAAAAAGCCCGAGCGTGTTCGGGTTGGTCAGCATCAGCCCGACGACGGTCTCGTCGCAGGCGGCCTTTAGCGCAGCCAGGTCCACATTGCCGCGCTCATCGGAGGGGATCTGCACCACTTCCAGGTTGCTCATCGAGGAGGAAGCCGGGTTGGTGCCATGGGCCGAATCGGGGATGAGCATCTTGCTGCGTTTTTTGTCGCCGCGTGACGTTGTGATAGGCGCGCATGATCAGCACGCCGGTCAGTTCGCCATGTGCGCCGGCGGCTGGCTGGAGGGTCACGGCGGCAAAACCGGAAATTTCCTTCAGCCATTCCTGTAACTGGTACATCAGCAACAGGTTGCCCTGCACCGTCTCCACGGGCTGGAGTGGATGGGTGAAGAGCGAATCCGGGCAGGCGGGCGGTATCCTCGTTGATCTTGGGGTTGTACTTCATCGTGCAGGAACCCAGCGGATAGAATCCGCCATCCACGCTGTAGTTGTATTTTGACAGGTTGACGTAATGGCGGACAACATCCGCTTCGGCAAGTTCAGGCAAAGGCAGTTCCTTGCGGAGCAGGTTTTCCGGTAATTTGAAGTCGGGTACATCCGGTTCCGGGAAGGTTACACCGGTACGTCCGGGGGAGGAGAGTTCGTAGATGGTCGGTTCAACATTGACGATAGCGGGCATCTCAGGCATGGGCCACCTCCGCCAATGCATCCACCAGGGCGTCGATCTCATCCCTGGTATTCATCTCGGTGACAGCCAAGCAGCATATGATCCTTGAAGCGCCGGGTAATCCTGGCCAAGGTCGTACCCGCCCAGGAAACCGTGTTCGAGCAAATGGGCGTTGATTTCCGCCACCGGCTTCGGGCAGCAGACCGAGAACTCGTGGAAGAAGGGCGCATCGAAGCACAACGAATAGCCCGGGATCCTGGAGATTTTTTCAGCAGCGTAATGTGCTTTGGAACAACAGAGTCCGGCCACCTGGCGCAGGCCGGTCTGCCCAAGCAGGCTCAGGTACACGGCGGCAGCCAGCGCCATCAACCCCTGGTTGGTGCAAATGTTGGAGGTGGCGCGTTCGCGCTTGATGTGCTGTTCGCGGGCGGTCAGTGTCAGCACATAGGCACGCTGGCCGCGGCTATCCACCGTCTCGCCGACCAGTCGGCCGGCCATCTTGTGAATGAATTGCTTGCGGGTGGTGAAGAAGCCCAGGTAGGGGCCGCCATAGGAGAGTGGTATTCCCAATGGCTGGCCCTCCCCGGCGACGATATCCGCCCCCATTTCGCCGGGAGTTTTGAGCAGGCCGAGGGCGATCGGATTGGCGACCACGCATACCAGTGCGCCCCGGGCATGGGCTGCATCGATCAATGCTGTGTAGATCGTATATGCGCCCGAAGAAATCCGGATATTGGATAATGACCAGGGCGGTGTTGTCGTCGAATCAAGTTAATCAGAGTGTCGAGCGGAGAGAGCTGGGACTGGATCGTCACCAACAAGTTCCAGGTGCATGCCCTGGACATAGGTACGTAACACGGCTCGGTATTGCGGATTGACCGCTGGTGATATGATGACTTTCGTGCGCCTGCCACGGAACTGGGCATATGCCATGTTGACGGCTTCCGCCACGGCGGTGGCCCCGTCATAGTGGGAGGCATTCGAGACCTCCATGCCGGTCAATGCGACCATGAGCGACTGGTACTCGAAAATACTTTGCAGCGTCCCTTGGGATATCTCAGGCTGGTAGGGAGTGTAGGCGGTGTAGAACTCGCCACGCCGCAGGATATGGTCCACGGCGGCCGGGATGTAGTGGTTGTAGGCTCCTGCTCCGAGGAAGGAGACCAAATCGGTGCGGACATTTTCGTTGCCAAGGGATAGTTCGCCGAGTTCTGCGGCAGCTTCCATTTCGGTCAGCGCCGGGGGCAAGTGCAGGGTCGGGAAACGATGTTTCTCTGGAACATCCTTGAACAAATCTTCAAGGCTTTTCACACCGATGGTGTCCAGCATGGTGTCCCGTTCCAGGGGACTGTGAGGAATGTAGGTCATACGACCTCCTTGGGGATCAGCTATTGGCTTTCAGGATACATTTCGCCCATAGTGATTGCGGAGAATATTAATGAGCCCGTTCTTCGCAATATTTGGTATACGCGGCCGAGTCCATCAAACCGGAGGCATCCCCAGCCTCGACCTGGACCATCCAACCCTTGCCGTATGGATCACTGTTCAACACCTCTGGTTTATCCGGTAATGCCTCGTTGATGGCGACCACTTTCGCGCTGACAGGGGCGTAAGTCTCCGCGGCTGCCTTGACCAACTTCGACCGCGGCCATTTGCCTGCCAGACTGGAGTTCATCGCCAGCCGCCACAACAATTTCCACAAAGACGATATCCGAGAGCTGGCTCTGGGCATAATCGGTCAGTCCGGCTTTGCCGGTGGCAGGGTCGAACCATTCGTCGGTTTTGGTGTATTTTAAATTGGCAGGAATATTCATTTTTCATCTCCGTGAAGATTGATTTGGCAAAACAAAAAGGGCGCACGTTGACAGAATGTGCGCCCTCTGTGATAGACCTGAGAGATTCTCCCTGGCGGAGGCCTGGACACTCCATGGTGTCGGGGTGAACAGGCCGCAGCCTAAGGATTGCCCCGTCGGTGTTCCTGACGGCCTGTTATTTCCGCAGGAACTTTCCAGAGAAAGTTGCAACAGGGTCCATTTTGCCTGAGAGTTTCATCCGGACTTGCCAGTACCGGATTTGCACCTTCGGCGCCCCTCGCTTTGCGCATGCCCCTGGGGGTCTCTTCCCTGTTGCGATCGGTTTTCTTTTGTGGATTGCATTGTAAGAGCAAGCAGGGCAGAAGTCAAGGAAAAAAAGAGTGGCAGGTTATAGAGCACGCGGATTCTTATTGACCCGTCAGGGTGCTGCGCACCCAGTCTCCCACCAGCCAGTACTTGAAATCCTGACCCTGGTTGACCTGGATCGCCCCGAGGATGCCGTAAACCACCGCTCCCATAGGCAGGAGCAACAGGATGAGGGTCATCACGACCGCAATCGGTATCAGGATAATGCCGACCAGGATCACCGAGAGAGCCCCCACGATCGCCCACATTGCACCGATCAACAAGCCTCCCCCGTACCACCAGATCAACTGGAAGATCATCGCTTGCAGTGCATGATAGGCAATTTTGTGCGAGCGGTCCTTATAGATCAGGTAAATGACCAGCGCGGCAATTGGACCGGCAAAGCCGGTAATCAGGTTGAGCAGGACGCTCAAGTGTGCCAGCAGGCTCCAGGTACGCTCTTCACCTGGCGAGAGCAACCGGTCCGGGACAGACGAGTTCCGGGGTGCAGCCGGGGTGGGATTAGGATTATCGGTAGTCATGATTCTCTCCTTCTTGAAAGCAATGAATTCAATTGTGACTATCCATATAACGAAATCCCGCCAAAGACGTTGCACCAGAAAACCAAAAAAGCCCGCCACGCGGCAGGCTTCTCTTTGTAAATTGGATCGCTATGAAATCCAGTGCTGGCCGCGCAGGAATTTGGTAAGGACTGGTACCTCGAAATATTTCCCTTGATAAGCAAGAACAGCAGGCCAGATCATGAGCAACCAGAGAACAGGATCGCAAATGGCGAGAATTACAGTAATGGAGATAATCAAAATTAAAACCCAGAGAACCACGTTCAAGGCGAGAGCCTGAATTGCATGGAACCTTATGAATGGCCGGTCTTTCTTTCCTTCAACAAAAAGCATGATAAGGGCGATGACAAAGATGGGATAGCCAAGTGCGGCCCAAAGTTTATCATCGCTGGTTATATCGGAATTCATTGGTTGTTGTGTCATGTGTGCCTCCTGAGGGTTTGAGTAAGTGCCTAAGTGTTGTCTAATTCTACAACAAATTCGGACAAAAAGCAACCAATTTGGCAATTCTTTCTTCCCAATTCAGGGTAAATTTGGAAATATGCTAGAATAGCAACATGGATTCCAGGTATTGCATTGTTTTTATGGGCTCCCCGGACTTCTCCGTCCCGGCTCTGGAGAGGCTGGCGGCACATTACCCGCTTGCAGGAATTGTGACACAGCCCGATCGCCCGGCAGGGCGTGGCAGGAGTCTGAAGCCGCCGGCTGTAAAGGAGACGGCACTCCGTCTGGGCATTCCCGTCATCCAGCCTGAGAAGTTACGAAACCCCGAAGCGATGATCCAACTGCGAGCCTGGGCTCCGGACCTGATCGTGGTGGCCGCTTTTGGGCAGATCCTGCGTCCAGAAGTGCTCAGCCTGCCGAAATTTGGCTGCATCAACCTCCACGGGTCGCTTCTGCCGCGTGGACGAGGTGCTGCGCCCGTCCAGGCTGCCTTACTGGCAGGAGATCAGGAAACCGGCATCACCATCATGAAAATGGATGCCGGCGTGGACACGGGTCCGATTCTCAGCCAGCGTTCCGTCCCCATCCTGCCGGAAGATACAACCGGGACGCTTTTCGAAAAACTCGCCCCTATTGGCGCAGACTTGCTGCTTGAGACTTTGCCGCGCTATTTCTCCGGAGAACTCCAGCCTCAACCCCAACCGGCGGAGGGCATAACGCATGCTCCCATGCTTAAAAAAGAAGATGGCAAAATGGATTTCAGCCAGCCTGCTGCGGCGCTGGAGCGGCGGGTACGGGCTTTTGATCCATGGCCGGGGACCTGGTTCGAGTGGGACAATACGCCGCTGAAAGTACTGCGCACCCGTGTCAGTGCAGAAAAAAGCCCGGGTGCAGGTTCCAGGCTCACGGTCGGGGGATACCCTGCCATTGGAACAGGCCAGGGGATTCTCATCCTGGAAGAGATCCAACCAGCGGGCGGAAAGCCCATGCAGGGGAAGGCATTTCTTGCCGGGGCACGCTACTGGGATAATCACGAATGACGACGAATAATCCGAATGGCACGAATAGAGCCAGGAAACTTGCCGGCCCGGATGTCCTCTATCCTGAATTATCTTACCGTATCATGGAAGCGGTTTTCGAAGTGCATAACCAACTCGGTCCCGGTTTCAGCGAAGAAATTTATCAGCATGCATTGATTATTGAATTCGAAATTCAAGAATCTCCCATTTGAAGCCCAGAAAAGTATATCCATCTTCTATAAAGAAAAGACTATTGGAACCTATCGTATCGACTTGGTTGTTGATGAGAAAATAATAATCGAATTGAAAGCAGTTGCCAGCTTGAATGATCTCTTCAAGCAGCAACTAATCTCCTATCTCAAAGCAACTGGCTTGCGGCTAGGCATTTTAATCAACTTCGGGTCGCGACGAGTCGAATACATTAGAATCGCCAATTAATCTATTTATTCGATTCATTCGTTTATTCGTGGCATTCGTGATATAGGAGCTTATATGCCCAAGTACATCGCAGCGATAGACCAGGGTACCACCAGCACCCGCTGTATCCTGTTCGACCATGGTGGAACCATTGTCGCTGCAGACCAGAAAGAACACCAGCAAATCTATCCCAAGCCCGGCTGGGTGGAGCATGACGCTCTGGAGATATGGGAGCATATCCAGCGGGTGATGCGCGGTGCGCTGGATAAATCCGGGGCGGAGGTGGCTGACATCGCTGCAATCGGAATAACCAACCAGCGCGAGACGACTCTCATCTGGGAGCGCGAGACCGGTCGTCCGGTACACAACGCCATCGTCTGGCAGGACACGCGCACGGATGCCATTTGCAATGAACTGGCAAAAGATGGCGGGCAAAACCGCTTCCAGACCAGGACCGGCCTGCCGCTGGCGACATATTTTTCCGGGCCGAAAATCAAGTGGATCCTGGACAATGTGCCTGGAACGCGTCAACGCGCGGAAAAGGGCGAATTGATCTTCGGCAATATGGACACCTGGGTGCTCTGGAATATGACCGGTGCCCATGTCACCGATGTCACAAACGCCTCCCGCACCCTGCTGATGGATCTACACACACTCGACTGGGATGACGAGATCCTGCGGAGCCTGGAAATTCCCCGCTGTATGTTGCCGGAGATCCGCAGTTCCTCGGAAGTATACGGAGCTGCGAAGGGAGGATTGGGCGGCGTTCCCGTGGCAGGCGACCTGGGCGACCAGCAGGCAGCCCTTTTTGGCCAGACCTGCTTTAACACCGGCGAAGCCAAGAACACCTATGGCACGGGTTGTTTCATGCTCTTGAACACCGGTGAGGAGCCCGTTCTTTCCAAAAATGGATTATTGACCACTCTTGGTTACAAGATTGGCAATGAACCCGCTGTTTATGCCCTGGAAGGTTCAATTGCAATCACCGGTGCGCTGGTACAATGGCTGCGTGACAACCTGGGTCTGATCGAAAAATCCGCTGACGTGGAAGCGCTGGCAGGTTCCGAGGAGGATAACGGCGGCATCTATTTCGTCCCGGCCTTCTCCGGGTTGTTTGCTCCCTACTGGCGGTCTGACGCACGCGGTGCGATTGTTGGCATGACGCGCTATGTCAACAAGGGCCACATGGCGCGAGCCGTTCTGGAGGCGACAGCATTCCAGACGCGCGAAGTGCTGGATGCCATGGAGAAAGATTCCGGCGTCAAGCTGACCGCGCTGAAGGTGGACGGTGGCATGGTCGTCAACGAACTGCTTATGCAATTCCAGGCTGATATCCTGGATGTGCCTGTCATCCGCCCGAAAGTGGCCGAGACGACTGCGCTGGGGGTTGCTTACGCCGCCGGGTTGGCAGTCGGGTTTTGGAAAGATTACGATGAACTGCGCGCAAACTGGGGCAGGGACAAGGAATGGAAGCCGTCCATGTCCGCTGAGAAACGCGATAAGCTTTATTCCGGCTGGAGGAAGGCTGTGACACGCACGTTTAATTGGACAAAAGATTAAACGCGCAACAGGAAGATTATGAATAGACACGATACCATTAACTCCATCAAATCCCATTCGCCCACCGTCCTAATCGTCGGTGGTGGCATTAATGGGGTGGGAACTTTCCGCGACCTGACCCTGCAAGGTGTTGATACGCTCCTTATTGACCGGTCCGATTTCTGCTCGGGTGCCTCGGCAGCCTCCTCACGCATGGCCCACGGTGGCATACGCTACCTGGAGAACGGCGAGTTCCGGCTGGTACGTGAGGCCGTCCAGGAACGCAACCGCTTGATCCAGAATGCGCCCAGCCTGGTCAAGCCTTTACCAACCACCATCCCCATATTTAAAACCTTTTCCGGCCTGTTCAATGCCCCGCTCAAATTCCTTGGCTGGCTGGAGAAACCCTCCGAGCGCGGCGGCTTGATCATCAAAGTCGGGCTTATTTTCTATGACGCCTTTACCGGAAAGACCCGTGTCGTACCGAGGCATGTCTTCGATGGGCGTACCAATGCTCTAAAGAAATATCCATGCCTGAATCCAGGAATTCACTACGCAGCCACCTATTATGATGGCATATTTCTCTCCCCCGAACGCCTGATCATGGCACTCCTGCTCGACGCCGAAAAAGAAGGCGGGCATGCCCGTTCACTTAATTATGTCTCCCTGGTCAGCTCGAATGGCGAAAAAGTCACTTTGAAGGACGAAGTATCCGGTCAGACCTTTGAGATTGCTCCGCGCCTGATCATCAACGCCGCTGGTCCCTGGATTGATGGAACGAACCGGACCCTGGGCCTGCCAACGCATTACGTCGGCCCAACCAAAGGCTCACACCTGGTGCTCGACAACCATGAATTGCGCGAAGCCATTGGAGACCATGAATTTTTCTTCGAGAACAAGGACGGGCGGATTGTGCTCATCTTCCCGCTCTTTGACAAGGTGATGATCGGTACTTCCGACCTGCCCATTGAAAACCCCGACTCGGCCCGCTGTACCGAAGATGAAGTGGACTATTTCATCGAGATGGTGGGGCGGGTCTTTCCTGGCATCAAAGTCTCCCGCGAGCAGATCGTTTTCCGCTTCTCGGGCGTACGCCCGCTGGCATATACCATAGCGAAAAATGCCGGCCAGATCACACGCGACCACCATATCCAGGAAGACAGAATGGGTGTCATTCCCGTATTTTCGCTGGTGGGGGGCAAATGGACCAGTTTCCGGGCTTTTTCCGAGCAGTCTACCGACCGCGCACTGGCCTTCCTGGGGCAGCCGCGTAAAGTGGACACCAAGTCCCTTCCGATCGGCGCCGGGAAAGACGCGCTGGCTCTGAAGACCGACCCGCATTATACCCATTCCGAGATCGACGCCATGGCAGGAGGCGAGAAGATCATCCATTTGGATGACCTGGTTCTGCGCAGGACCCTGCTGGCTTATCTGGGCCAGTTAACCCGTCCACTGGTGGAGGAACTGGCGGAGGCTCTCGGTGAAAGCCTCGGTTGGGATGGGAAGCGGAAGAATGCCGAAGTGGTGCGTACCCTCGAAATCCTGGCGGACCGGCACGGAGTGCGATTGTGAAACATTTGTCAAAGAAAGCCAACGCCCGTTTTGGGTAGGAAAAGATGGAATGATCGAGAAAGCAACACGAAAATTCCGTGATAATGCCTGGCTGGCTCCTGCACTGACGGTGTTGGGGGTGTTGTTGTATGCCATCCAGGCCTGGGTGTATGCCCATATTCTGAATTCGTTCGTGGATGAGGGAGGCTATTTATATATTGGGGATTTATATGCACGCGGAATCTTGCGCCCGTTCCAGGATTACGGGCCGCCACGCTGGTATGCCCCGCTTTCGTATCTCATTCCAGGTCAAATCGAAAAATGGTTCGGCGAAAGCCTGCTTACCGGGCGATTTTTTTCGATTCTATGTAGCATGGGCATGCTCATCTCGATGTGGTTGATTGCACGGCGGCTGGGAGGAAAATGGTTGGGTGTGGTAATCATATGGAGCATCGCCCTGGCTCCCGTTTCCATTCAGATTTACAGCCTGGCACTCTCGCAGGCTTTGGTGTCATGCTTCCTGTCGTGGTGCCTGTTTTTTGTGCTGGCAGAGAAACGCACGCTTTGGCAGATCGTGGCGGGTTCTGTCCTGGCCGGGCTGACGGTCATGACGCGGCAGAATCTCTTTCCGCTCATCCCGCTATTGATCGCCTACATTTTCTGGCAACACGGCAAGACCGCCGGTTGGTGGTCCCTGGCTGGCTGTCTTCTCCCCCTTATAATAATCCATGCGATCTATTGGCCAAACATCCTGCAGCTCTGGGCAGTCTGGTTGCCGGCTGGGTTGACACCTTTCCTGAACGCCTACCGCTTTCCGGCCGCGCAGCTGGTTGGATCCAACACCCTGAGCCTTTCTGCCAGCTTGCTGGCGCTTCTGCAGGGTTTCCGCTTCCACTATTTCAGCCTGGTCGGTTTTTTTGTGTGTGTGTTCCTGTGGCCGCGCCGCGGCGGCTGGAGAAACCAAGCCGATAAACGGGCGGCATATTTCCTGGGGGTTCTCTTTTTGGTATTGGCTTTACTGCATGCCTGGGCGACAGTCAGTACTTCGGACCAGGCAGCCACCTGCACCTCCTGTTTCACACCTTATCTTTCATTTTTCGATCTGACCGCCCTGCTGCTGGTTGTAGTGACATTTCCATCCTGGAGAAGGGCCCTATCGAAAGTTGTCCAATGGATCGTTTTCATCTTTGTTGTGCTCCTTTCAGCTGGCCTGGGATATGCCGGGTTTGACCGCTTCGGGCCCTGGCTGATGGGGATACGATTCCCGGCAATCACGCGCGGCCTGGATCCGCGCCGTTGGACCCCTTTTATCACCCTGTGGGATATCCTGTCCAACAAGTTCCACCAGGATTACTGGACGAGCCGGGTGAACGTCTCTATTGTGGTCGCCAGCATTCTGGGAATTCTGCTGGTTGGACTGGCAGCGGTTGGGTACCGGGAGCTGGCGAAAAGAAAACATCTCAATGGGTATTCCCTTGGCTGCCTGCTGCTTGTGATCTGCCTGATCCTGGGTGTCTGGCTTTCACCGTTGATGGGCGGCGAATATCATCAGGGTGGAATTTGCCTTGTGGATATTCCCAAGAACTATCAAAAGATTGCTCAAGAATTGACCGATGTGATCCCATCTGGCAGTCGGGTCTTATGGGAGGCCAACGCCGTTGTCCCATTATTATATGCACCGGGGATTATCATCTATCCTGCCCCAATCTATGCGGTGTTTAGCTTTCGCGTTGGCGGTAATGCGGAAGAATTAGTCAGGTATGGTTTATGGAATGATGAGTTGGCCAGCCGATGGAGGGCAGAAGCCAATTTTATTGTTACCGAATCTGATTTGGTATCAACCCTATCACCCGGGCGGTGATATTGATACCACCCAATACGACGTATTCCAGACTCTACCAACCAATCCTTGTGATCCCAAATCGTATTTATTGGTTTATAAAAGAAAACCATGACGAGACAGAAAGTCAATAGCAAGACCCATCCTATATCCCTGCCCCTCTCCTTCGTCAAGGGGACTGCCTGTGACCATCAATAAAAAAATTTCAAATGAAGAGGACATTTGAATGAAAAATAAGTTGATCCAATTTTTTTTGCAATGCTTGCCATTCCTTGCTCTGGCTATATTTGTTCTTCTGGTGATTCAGCGAGCCAACCCCTATTCCACCCTGCCAACCCGGGATAGTGGCTGCTATTTGTATATTGGCCGATTGATATTGCGCGGAGGGGTGCCCTACATTGATGCTTGGGATAGTAAACCGCCAGGCATATTCTATATTAACGCACTGGGGCTTCTTATTGGAAAGGGCACACGTTGGGGGGTATGGTTGCTCGAATTCCTTTTCCTATATTCGGCTGCTTTAATTGGTTACCGGTTGCTTCGAAAGATTTGGCGGCCTGGGGCAGCCATCTTTGGAATGATTTTCTGGGTGTGGGGACTCGACAATGTGTTCTGGAAAGGTGATCTTGTCGAAGAATTCCCCTTATTGTTCAGCATGGCGGCCTTGGCTTTTTTTTGGTTTGGAAATCGCAATCCAAAGAACAGGCTATTTGATTTTCTGATCGGGGCAATGACTGTCTTAAGTTTTACTTTCCGGGCGAACAATATCGGTATGGGGATGGCTATTGCCCTGGCCTGGATAATTATTGGAATCGTACAGCACCAATTTCCTTTAACGGTTAAACGACTTGGAATGATGCTGGCGGGAAGCGGGTTGGCCTTACTGTGTGTTGGAATCTTTTTGTGGAATAAAGGGATTCTCATTGCTACCTGGGATGCGGCGATTTTGTATAATTTCTCCTATATGGGAAATCACGCCAGCATCTTATCGAGTATTATTCCTGGCTTTCAATATCTGGGATTGGTTGCGTGGATTGGTTTGCTCGGATACGGCGCGGCGGTATTTTCCGCTTTCCGTATGCTGAGAATAAAAACGATTGATTCTTTCATAATCTTAATGATTGTATTATGGCCAATCGAAATAATACTCAGCTCATTGTCAGGTAGAGGCTACATGCACTATTTCGTTAACTGGCTCCCTGCGGTTGCGATCCTGTGCGGTTACTTTTATCATTTTGCCTCACCTGCGTTATTATCGGAGAAATCGGTCTCTTTCCTGAATACAGAAAAAATACCTTTGACTGTAGCTGTCGTGTTGGCAATGTTTATATGTTATGGCAGGGTCATAGATTATTCCCACGCCTTTGACGCTTTATTTTTAAATCGAAAAAATGGAGTGGAAGATATCAACCGTATTTCATTATTCGTTCGTCGTAATACCAATCCCAATGATAAAGTGCTGGATTGGGTGCAATCCGGGATTAATTACATGTCCCAGCGGGATGCACCAAGCCCCTATCTCTGGTATCCCGAATACCTGCCATCGAAGATTACAGCCCCACTCGTAGATGGCTTTTATCGCGATCTCATGAGCAATCCTCCAGAGATGATCGTGGATTCATATTTGGTCGCTCCTGATGATATCCTTTCCATTAATCCAGATGTACGATATCAACAAACTAGTGTGGGAAAGGGATTATTTGTTGGACGTGCAAGTAACCTGGATAAGGTTTTCGAATTTATACAATCTCATTACAAAGTCGAAACAGAAATCGATGGGAACGTTGTTTACAGGCTTATAAAACCATGAGCGACAACATGTTTTACTGTGTGGGAAGGTTTCAATTTCCGATGAAATACAAATTGTCAAAATAAAATTGAGCCCGGTTCCGGATGTAATGGTTATCCACAAATTGTTTGAGAAATAAAAGCGGTTGAAAGTGAAAATCCTGACTATCTGGTAGTGGCGATAGACCAAGAATAAAGAAGTGGAACAGGTCTTTAAGACAAGTTGTCTGTTATATTTGGGTCGAGAAAGACGATTTGTGGGTGATTCTGGGTTGGATAATCAGAAAATGTTCTCATAAGTTGGAAAACAGGGATAGAAATTCACTTTTCAGGTTATTTATCAGGAGAGAATATTGGAAGTCAACAACAACCGTCTCGACTGCCGGGAAACAGAAAAACTGCCAGACCTGGTGGATTGTTTTCCGCATCATGACTGCCATTGCCCTGCTCTTGACTGAGGTGGGTTCTATGCTTATTATTAAATTGAATCATCGGGATGGCATATATTGAATACATATTTGTCTTCAGAAGCAAAGACTGTAATGACTTCAATGAACTGTTCCATTGTTGTGCCGGTTTATAACGGGGCGGAATCCATTCCTCTCCTGGTCGAGCGTCTGCATAAAGTGCTGCCAGAAGTTGCCCCGCAGTACGAAGTGATCCTGGTCAATGATGGCAGCCGCGACCAGAGCTGGGAAAGAATTACTGAACTATCCCACCAGTATCCCTGGGTCAGCGGGATAGATCTGGCGCGCAATTATGGCCAGCACAATGCCCTGCTGTGCGGCATCCGCCAGGCGCAGTATGAAATTATCGTCACTTTGGATGATGATTTGCAAAACCCGCCTGAGGAGATTCCTGGATTGTTATTGAGATTGGCGGAAGGATATGATGTTGTTTATGGGACGCCTGAGCACGAACAACACGGCCTGTGGCGTGACCTGGCTTCCCAAATCACAAAAGTCGCTTTGCAAGGCACGATGGGTGTTGAAACCGCTCGCAAGGTCAGCGCATTTCGGGCTTTCCGTACACCTGTCAGGGATGCCTTTGCCAATTATCACGGGTTTTCAGTCAATATAGATGTTCTTCTTACCTGGGGTACCAATCGTTTTACAGCCATCCCTGTTCGCCATGACCAGCGCCGTTTGGGCATCTCGAATTACACATTCGGAAAACTGGTTCTGCATGCATTGAACATGCTGACCGGTTTTACCACCCTGCCTCTGCAATTAGCCAGCATTACCGGGTTTGTTTTTATGTTTTTTGGGATAGGGGTATTGGCATATGTAATCGGTCGCTACGCCGTCCTGGGATATAGCGTGCCGGGTTTCCCTTTTCTTGCTTCCATCATTGCCATCTTCTCCGGGGCCCAGTTATTTGCGCTAGGGATTATTGGCGAATACCTGGCGCGCATGTATTTCCAGATCATGGACCGCCCGCCGTATGCCCTCCGCTCGAAGGTCAATCATGGACGCCATTCCTGAATTGTGTTCCATCCTGGAATGGGACAGCGCTTTTTTTGGCGTGACGATCGGCCGCGTTAATGTGAACCGGCTCAATGCCCGGACGGCCACGCAGGTCATGGAATGGTGCAAGGTGAAGAAGGTAAAGTGTCTATATTTCTTAGCCGATAGCAACCATGTTGAGACCGTGCGTGTGGCGGAAAAGAATGGGTTCTATCTCACCGATATCCGGGTGACTTATGAACGTTCCACGCAAGGGCTGGGAAACCAGTATGAGCGGGGAGCGAGCATTCGAATGCCTGTACCGGAGGATCTACCTGCCTTGCGCGCGATGACTGATTCATCTTACCAGGACTCGCGTTTTTACTACGATGGGCATTTTTCGCAAGAGGCTTGTGACCGCTTGTACGAAATATGGATAGAAAAAAGCCTTTCCGGATTTGCCCAGGTTGTATTGGTAATGGGGGAGCCCGGCCAGCCGGAGGGCTTTGTGACCTGCGATGCCATTCTTCCGGAAGCCGTGGGAAAAATAGGGTTGGTCGGCGTCGCCAGGAGCAGGCGCGGACGTGGAGTAGGCCAGGCACTCGTACTTGAATCATTGCATTGGTTCGCTCGACAGGGAATGAAATCCGTGCAGGTGGCCACACAAGGGCGCAACATATCCGCCCAGCGGCTATACCAAAAATGCGGGTTTCTCACCAAAGAGGTCAGGTTTTGGTATCACCGTTGGTTTGGTGATTAATAAAAACTCCCACCCAGCCTGGTACCACTCATTAAATATAAGATTTTCAGGAGAATATCTTCTCATGCACAAAATCCTTGTCACTGGCGGAGCGGGTTTCATCGGCTCGAACTTTGTCCGGTATCTTTTGCAAGCCGACGCCGGGCTTCGGATCGTAACGCTGGATGCGCTCACTTATGCCGGAAGCCTGGAAAACCTGAAGGATCTGCCGGAGCGTCATACATTCCTCCAGGGGGATATCAGTGACCGGCGCCTGGTGGAAGACCTGCTGCATCAGCAGGAGATTGACACAATCGTTCACTTTGCAGCCGAATCGCACGTGGATCGTTCCATACTCGGCCCCGGACCTTTCATCCAGACCAATATCGTCGGAACTTACACACTGCTCGAGGCGGCCCGCCAGGTTTGGTCAGGGACGGGGGGATTCTCAGGGCGTCACTTCCACCATGTTTCCACGGATGAAGTATACGGGGCGCTCGAACCATCCGATCCTGCTTTCCGCGAGCAAACCCCCTATTCACCGCGCTCACCCTATTCAGCCTCCAAAGCAGGCAGCGACCACCTGGTACGCGCCTATTTCCACACATATGGTCTGCCAATCACTCTGACCAATTGCTCCAATAATTACGGACCATATCAGTTCCCCGAAAAACTCATCCCGTTGACCATCCTGAATGCCTTGCAGGAGAAACCCTTGCCAGTCTACGGAGATGGGAAACAGATCCGCGATTGGCTTTATGTGGAAGACCACTGCGAGGCAATTTACCTTGTTTTGAAAAAAGGAAATCTTGGTGAGACTTACAATATCGGTGGTGGAAACCAGCCATTCAATATTGACATCGTCCGGCAAATCTGTACCATCCTTGATGAACAACGCCCCGGGTCACGCCCGCATGCCTCATTGATCGCGCATGTCCCGGACCGACCAGGGCATGACAGGCGCTATGCGGTTGACACCAGCAAGATCAAGTCCGAATTGGGTTGGAAACCGCGTCACGATTTGGAATCGGGTGTGCGTTCCACCATCGAATGGTACCTTTCTCATCCAGAGTGGATCGCCGCCATCGCGCAGCAGACCGGTTACAATGAATGGGTGAATAGAAACTATACCCAGAGAGAGGGAACAGCATGAAAGGGATTGTCCTGGCAGGCGGGCGGGGAACGCGCCTCTATCCACTGACAATGGGATTGAGCAAGCAACTACTCCCGGTCTATAACAAGCCGATGGTGTATTACCCGATCTCGATCCTGATGCTGGCGGGGATCCGTAACATCCTGGTTATCAGCCAGCCCAGTGACCTGCCACAATACCGCCATCTCCTGAAAGATGGCTCGCAATGGGGTGTGAACTTTTCCTACGCCGAGCAGGTTGAGCCGCGCGGGTTGGCAGAAGCATTCATTATAGGGGCGGAATTCATAGGGGACCAATCGGTCGCACTCATTCTCGGAGATAACATTCTATACGGTACCGGCCTGATGGATCAGTTACACCAGGCCACCCAACTGCAAAGGGGGGCTTTCATCTTCGCTTACGCAGTCCGCGAACCTCAGCGATATGGCGTGGTTGAATTTGACCACAACAATAAAGTGCTCAGTATTGAAGAAAAGCCGGCCCGCCCTCGCTCGCATTACGCAGTTCCGGGGATGTATTTCTATGACAACCAGGTGAAGGAAATCGCCCGCATGCTGCATCCATCCAGTCGCGGTGAATTGGAGATCACCGATGTCAACCAGGCTTACCTGAAGCTTGGTCTGCTGCACGTTCAAAAACTGGGCCGCGGTACTGCCTGGCTGGATGCCGGTACCCATGAAACCTTGCTGCAAGCGGGCAATTTCATCCAGACGGTGGAAGAGCGCCAGGGATTGATGGTCGGTTGCCCGGAAGAAATTGCATACCGGGTTGGATTTATCAACCGTGAACAGTTGTTGAATTTATCGAAGGAATTATCTCAAAATAGTTACGGGAAGTATCTATTACAAATAAGTGAGGAAGAAGTGCAGGGTTTTATTGTTTAAACTCCCTTGGAAGGAAGATAATGATGAAGACTATGAGCATTCTGCCGTTCGGCTTGAGCGCCAAATGAACGATAAAATCCATTACGTTACCCCACGAGATACAGTAGAAGTCCACCTGCCGGATGGAAATGTCCTCTCCGGGCCGCGCGGCACGATTGCGGGTGATTTTTTGGGAACAGTGGCCGGGCCGGATGCCGCGCCATTGATGGCAGCGATTGTGAACGGCGACCTGCGCGAACTTACATATCCCATTCAAATGGATGCCCGCCTTGCTCCCATTACCATGGCCGACGCAGATGGTGCGCGCATTTATCGTCGTTCCCTGACATTCCTGTTCAGCGCAGCTTTCGCCAATTTATTCCCCGGAAACCAAATGACGATTGACCACTCGGTCTCTTCGGGTGGTTATTTTTGCCAGGTAACTGACCGGCCCGCGCTCACCAATGGTGAACTGGCCTCCCTCGATAGCCATATGCGCGCGTGGGTTAAAAGAGATGAACCATTCTGCCGGCAGGAAGTCTCTCTGGCAGAAGCGAATGCTTATTTTGAGAGTAAGGGTTATCACGACAAGGTCCTGTTGCTGTCCTATCGACAGAAGGATTATGTCACCCTTTACCAGTTGGACGATTATCGTGACTATCACCAGGGGTACATGGTGCCCTCCACCGGCTACCTGAAGTGGTTCGACCTTGTGCCCGCCGGGGATGGTTTCATCCTGCATTATCCCCAGCGACGTTCCCCCACCAGCATCCTGCCCATGCCTGATTATCCCAAGTTGCTGGCCGCTTTTCGCCAATACGGTCAGTGGCTGGATCGTCTGGGGATCGGTTCAGTCGGTGCATTAAATGATGCCATCCAGGACGGACGCAGCCGGGCTGTCATTCTCGTCTCGGAAGCCCTGCACGAGCAGAATATCGCCGAGATTGCCCAGCAGATCGGCGAGCGAGGTGAACATGCGCGCGTGGTGCTGATCGCCGGACCATCCTCTTCCGGAAAAACCACCTTCTCCCGGCGGCTTGCCGTACAATTACTTGCATTGGGGCTTTCCCCTTTTGCCCTGGAACTCGACAATTTTTTTGTGGATCGTGAGAAAACGCCTCTTGGCAAGGACGGCCAATTAGACTTCGAAGCCCTGGATGCGCTAGACCTGAATCTACTGGGGGAGGATCTGTCACGCCTGGTCGCCGGGGAAGCGGTACAACTGCCCAAATACAATTTCAAGGCCGGAAAAAGCGAAGCCGGCGAGACAATCCAGCTGGGGTCGGAACATATCATTATTCTGGAAGGCATCCATGGTCTGGATCCCCGCCTCGTGCCCGGGTCGGTGGCCGAACGTGCCTTTCGGATCTATGTCTCCGCCCTGACGCAGCTCAACCTGGATCGGCACAACCGTGTTTCAACCACCGATACCCGCCTGATCCGGCGCATCGTTCGCGATACATTTGAGCGTGGCTACACGGCCATGCAGACCATAAGCCGCTGGGAATCGGTACGCCGTGGTGAGAAGGAATACATTTTCCCGTACCAGGAAAATGCAGATGCGATGTTCAACTCGGCGCTGGTATATGAGCTTTCCGCCCTCAAACCGCTGGCTGAACCCATCCTTCGCCAGGTACCGCATGGTACCCCGGAATACATTGAAGCCAAGCGTTTGCTGGCTTTCCTGGAATGGTTCCTGCCGGTGGAGTCGGATTTGATCCCGGATAATTCCATCTTGCGCGAGTTCGTCGGGGGTTCCATTTTGAAAGATTTTACCGTTTGGAAGGCATAATTCTGAAAGAGCTGTTCGATAACCTGCCCTGTTCCCGTGGCAGGCGATCCCGGCGTGAGACGGAATGAATTTTCTCGATATACTTATCATTGCTCTCAGCATGTCCATGGATGCTTTCGCGGTCAGCCTGGGTGCAGGTACGCATGAGCGTACAAACGGTCCACGACCAACCTTCCGGCTGGCGTTCCACTTCGGACTTTTCCAATTCCTGATGCCCATCCTTGGCTGGTTTGCCGGAATGACCATTCTGCGCTACATCTCGGCCTATGACCATTGGGTTGCCTTTATCTTGCTGGGTTTCGTTGGCATACGCATGATCCGCTCTGGCATCCAACCGAATAGCGACGAACAGAAGAATGACCCCTCGCGCGGCTGGACTCTGGTTCTCTTGGCTTTAGCCACCAGCATAGATGCATTGGCAATCGGATTCAGTCTGGGATTGGTTGGTGTAACTATCTGGTACCCGGCTGTCGTCATCGGAGTTGTGACCGGTCTGATTTCATGGCTGGGTATTCGATTGGGAAACCGATTGGGTGCTAGGTTCGGAAAGCGGATGGAAATAATTGGAGGAATTATCCTGATATTGATGGGGGTCAGGATTTTGCTGTCCCATCTTTTGGCTTAAAGTACCATCTTTTAATAACCAACATCACCCCGCCAAAATCCTGTGGTGTGATGTTGAAATCTGTTACCCGATCCTTATGCGTATAATTGCCGGCGGATCTGCCCAACCTGGGTACGAAGCCGGTCATCCCTTTCTAACAAGTCAGCCACCTTCTCACAAGCATACATGACCGTGGTGTGGTCCCTCCCGCCCAGTGCCTGCCCGATTTGCGGAAGGGAAACATTCGTCTCACGCATCAGGTACATGGCAATCTGACGCGGCAGTGCAACGTCGTGCGAGCGGTCGGGTGAGAGCAAGCGGTCAACCGATAAGTTGAAAGCCTTGGCAACCACATCAACGACGGCTCCAGGTTTCACATCGCTACGTTGAGGCAGCAGGTCGGCCAGGGCCACATCCGCCAGTTGCGTAGTCATGGCAATGCCGCTCAAGTCGGCAAAGGCCACAATACGGTTCAGCGCTCCTTCCAACTCGCGGATGTTGGATTGGACGCGGCGGGCGATCAGTTCCATGATCTCGGCAGGAACTGTCCGGCCCAGTCGTTCGGCCTTGGAACCCAGGATCGCCAGGCGGGTTTCCAGGTCAGGCAACTGGATATCCGCGGTGAGACCCCACTCGAAGCGCGAGCGCAGGCGCTCTTCCAGTGTCACCAGGCTCTTGGGCGGGCGGTCCGATGAAACAATGATCTGTTTATTCTGTCCATGCAGGGTATTGAAAGTGTGGAAGAATTCCTCCTGCGTCGATTCCTTTCCAGCGATGAACTGGATATCATCCACCAGCAGAACGTCCGCCGAGCGATATTTTTCCCTGAACGCCTGGGTGGTATGTGACCGGATGGCGCCGATCATGTCGTTGGTAAATTCTTCAGATGAAACGTAGAGCACATTCTGACCGTGCTCCTGGCAATAATTTCCGATGGCATGTAAAAGATGGGTCTTGCCCAGCCCGACACCGCCATACAGGAACAGAGGATTGTAGGCCGTGGCAGGGTTTTCAGCAACGGCTTGCGAGGCGGCATGGGCCAACCGGTTGTTTGGACCAACGACAAAATTCTCAAACGTGTAGCGTGGATTCAGCGAAGCGCTTTTGGGCCGGGGAGCCTGGATCTCGTCTGAAACCGGACTGGTCTCTACCGATCCTGGTAATGGAGAAACATCCCCGCTGCTGTCGTTTGGGTGGAATACAAAAGCCACCTCCACGGAGCGGTTCATGATCCCCGCCAGCAGGCGTTTTACCGTACTGGAAAGACGGCTTTCCAACCAGTCACGGGCATAAGCGTTATGTACTAAAACGGTGAAAAGCCCGTCATCGTAGGAGGCGATGCGGGTGTCGCGTACCCAGGTATTGTAGGATGCTTTTGGCATCTCCATCTGGAGTTGCCCCAACGCTGACTGCCAGGCTTGCTCGGCATCCATCTTTTCTTCCTCCAGAGTCCGAAGTTTTAGCGTTGACGTACAGGGACAGAAGCCCACTGCCTGCGCAGTGGGGAACCCCTTTGTGCCATGAAAATGATATTCTTACGTTCTTGCTTGTCCGGGGAGGATAGTACCCACTATCCATTCACGTAGAAATATTCTAGCAGAAGAAACGGATTTATTCCATACGTACAACCTACGCAATCTTAAAAACATATGAATCTTTAAGACAGAGTGAACCTTAAAAAACCTTTGGTGGATATCCGTCCAGATAATCGCCGGGGCGACTTACACCTCCCCCCACTGCCTCGGTATCGGAAATGTTTGCCGCCACAGCTTGGGGAGGGACACATGCACTTCACCGTATACTGGGAAAATCCCCAGAGGACCTTAAAAAATCCTCTTTGGTACCCAGCTTGGGCATAAAGGGCGTGAAACGCAGAAAATTGGGCTTCGTTTGTTGCAGGGATGCCACTTAGGCTGCTTCTTGCGTTTGCGCACGTGGCACCCAGGCGAGAATGGTTGTTCCCTCCTTTGGAGCGGTGATGATGTCCAAATCCCCGCCCACATTGGCGACGCGTGTCTGCATATTTGCCAGGCCATGTCCGACCGTCTTGTTGGCCTGTTCCAGGTCGAAACCGTCCCCATCATCATGGATTTCAAGGAGTGCGCGGTCAGAAGTGCTCCACAGGTCGATCGTTACTTTGTTGGCATTGGCATGCTTGACAATATTGGCCAGAGCTTCCTGGCAGATGTGGAACAAAGCCATCGCATTTACCGGCTGCAGATCAGAAAGAGGCTCTTTTGGCCCCGCCAGGAGTACCTCGAGCTTGGTATTCTGGCGGAACTCCGATACCAGCCTTCCGAGCCCTTCAATGAGGCTTTCGTCGCGCAACTGGCGCGGCCGTAAATCGAGGATGTAGTTGCGGATGTCACGGATGGTCCGGTTCAGGTCATCCATCGCCTTCTGCAGGCGTTTATCGGCTGTTGCAGGATCTTCCCGCAGTGTTGCACGTGCATTCTCGAGAGCCAACCCCACTCCATAAATGGATTGGATGATGCCATCGTGCAGATCCATGCCAATACGTTCACGCTCCTCCAGAATGGTCACCCGCCGGACGTTGGAATGCAGACGGGCATTTTCAATAGCCGTTCCGACGCTGGCCGCAACCGATACAAGCACCTGGATTTCACTTTTGGTAATCGTCTTCCTGCTGCGGGTGGCGATGGTCAATACGCCGACTATGTCGCCATGTGACGTCAGTGGGATGCAGGCAATCTGTCTGAAACCGGCCTTGACCACAGCCTGACGGGTGACGCGCTCATCTTTTTCGAGATGGTTGCTGACCACCGGTTGTTTTGTCTGTGCAGCCTGTCCGACCATGCCCTCCCCAATTTTATAGCGGGTGCGGGTCCAGAATGCCTCTGCGGCTTCCCCCCGGTGCAGAACCAGACGCAGCGTCTCACCATTCTCTTCCAGGAGGAAGATTTCCCCAGCTTCCACTTTGAAATGCGCCATGAGCAAAGCCAGGGCCTTGTTCAAAATTTCATCAAGTTCGAGCGAAGAAGCCATGGCCGAGCCAATTTGATTCAGCAAGGACAGCTCATCGTTGCGGCGGGTGATCGCCTCGTCACGCTCCCGCAGGTTTTCATAAAGACGGGCGTTATCAATCGCCACCCCGGCGTAGGCAGCCAGTATTTCGATGATCGTTTCGTCATCGGTGGTGAACTCAGGGGCGTTGATTTTTTCGGTCAGGTAGATTTGTCCCAATTGCCGGTCCCCCTGGCGGATGGGTACGCCCAACAAGGCATGCATCTCGGCGTGGCCGGGAGGAAAGCCGACCGAACGCGGGTCAGCGGATATCTCCGGAATGCGCATGGTACCGCTGTCCCCGCGCATCAGCGCGCCGATCAGACCAAAACCGCGCGGTGGGTGGGGGATGCGTTTGATTTCTTCGGCACTCATGCCGACCGTAATGAACTGCTTGAGATTTCCATCGTCGTCCAGGACGCCCAACGCCCCGTACTTTGCCCCGGCTTGTTCGCAAGCCAGCGAGACAATCCGTTCCAACAACGTTTCGAGCGAAACATCTTTCAGCAGTTCAACGCTCGCCCGGTGTAATGTAATTAATCTCTCTTGAAGCTCTTCGCGCGTCAGGAGCATTTGGACACCTCGACAATCCAGACAATTTTACTCCAGTTGTCCATATTATTACAAGTTTGCTTTCCTGGAACACCATAAAGAGGCAATGAATTGAAGTATAGTAAGAATTGGTGCATTATATAATTCCTTTTATCATATGTTTCCCAACCAACCGGTGATTTTGATAGGTTTTGCCAGAGTGGTACGATAAAATACCACTGCCAAGCACGCTAAAGGACAATGTAGAGATGACCACTTCCCGTATTCCTGGATTTTATAACCTGCCTTTGGACCAGCGTCTGGATAAACTGGCACAAGCCGCCGGACTCTCTTCAGTAGATGTCGCCGCGCTGCTTACAATAAATGGGCTGTCGGATGAACAGGCGGATCACATGGTCGAAAATGCAGTCGGGACCTTCGGCCTGCCTCTCGGGATTGGATTGAACTTCATCGTCAATGGCCGGGAAGTGCTCGTACCGATGGTGATCGAGGAACCCTCCGTGGTGGCGGGTGCCTCGTTCATGGCGAAACTGGTGCGCGCAGGCGGCGGGTTCACGGCCAGCATGTCTGCCCCGGAAATGATCGGGCAGATGCAGGTGCTGGATATCAAGGATGTGATGTCTGCCAGCATGCAACTGTACGAACACAAGGATGAACTGCTGGTCGAAGCAGACGCAATCGACCCGATGCTGAAGAAATTAGGCGGTGGGGCGCGTGACCTGGAAGTGCGCCTTATCGAAGAATCGTCCATAGGGCCGTTCCTGGTCCTCCATCTCATCTATGACGTGCGGGATGCCATGGGCGCCAATGCCGTCAATACCGCCTGCGAGAAACTGGCAGCGCATGTGGAGGCGCTCACCGGTGGGCGCGTCCACCTTAAGATCCTCTCCAACCTGGCAGATCGGAGGTTGGCGAAGGCCAGTTGTACGATCCCGCTGAAGGAATTGGCATTTGATTCTATCGGACGGGCTGAAATCTCGTCCTTCACCGGCGAACAAGTGCGCGACGGCATCATTGAGGCCTGGGCTTTTGCTGAGGCGGATCCCTACCGGGCTGCCACACATAACAAGGGCATCATGAACGGCGTGGACGCCGTGGTGATTGCCACTAGCAACGACTGGCGCGCCATCGAAGCTGGAGCGCATGCCTATGCCGCACGGCAGGGCCGCTATACCAGTCTCAGCACGTGGGGCAGGGATGCGGATGGCAATCTCACCGGAGAGTTGGAAATGCCGATGGCTGTTGGCATTGTCGGGGGAGCCACCCAGGTCCATCCAGCGGCCAAAGCGGCGCTGAAATTGATGGGCGTGAAAACCGCCGCCGAACTGGCCGGGGTCATTGTCTCGGTCGGGCTGGCGCAGAACCTGGCTGCCCTGCGCGCCCTCGCCACCGAAGGCATCCAGCAGGGACATATGTCCCTGCATGCCCGCCAGGTGGCGATTGCCGCCGGGGCTGTGGGTGACCAGATCGAAAAGGTTGCCGCGCAGATGGTGGCAGAGAAAGTTGTCAGGATTGATCGAGCCGAGGCGATTCTAAAATCATTCCATTAATTCGGATGAGTTTTACAAGTATTTCAAGTCCGAAATGTGTTACACGTGGACCTGCCAGACTTGAGAGAGCTTTCAGCCTTGTGACATATTCAGGAGAACATTCATGACCGAATCCAACACCCTCTTAAAACCCTCCCGTCCGGTTGGCATCATTGGTTACGGGGCGTACGTGCCGCGCTACCGCCTGCCTGCCAGGGAAGTCGCCCGCATCTGGACGGGCGGCAAAACCTCCGGCCTGCCCATCAAGGAAAAAGCCGTGCCCGGGCTGGATGAAGATGTGGTCAGCATGTCACTGGAGGCGGTACGAAACGCCATGAAACGTGCCGGGATCGATCCGGCCGAAATCCGCGCGGTCTGGATCGGGTCCGAATCGCACCCGTATGCCGTCAAGCCCACCTCGACGATAGTTGCCGAGGCCATCGGGGCTGCGCCGCATGTCCAGGCAGCTGATATGGAATTCGCCTGCAAGGCCGGCACCGAGGCAATGGTCATGGCAATGGGCCTGGTCGGCTCCGGGATGGCGCGTTATGCCGTGGCCGCCGGCCTGGACACCGCCCAGGGCAAACCCGGCGATGCGTTGGAGTACACCGCGGCAGCCGGCGGGGCGGCTTTTGTCATTGGTCCGGCTGACGAGAGTTCTGGCAATCATTAACTCTTCGTACTCATTCGTCACCGACACGCCGGATTTCTGGCGGCGGGAATACCAGAAGTACCCGGAACACGGCCAGCGCTTCACCGGTGAACCGGCCTACTTCAAGCACATCCATGAAGCCGGGAAGGCCATGCTGGAAGCCAGCGGGACGACCGCCAAAGATTACCAGTGGGCCGTCTTCCACCAACCCAATACCAAGTTTCCGCAGCGGGCTGCCGCCCTGCTCGGGTTCACACCGGAGCAAATCGCACCGGGTCTGCTCTCGCCAGTCATCGGAAACACCTACGCCGGGGCGGCCATCATCGGTCTCACCGCCATCCTGGATGTGGCGAAGCCCGGCGACCGCATCCTGATGGTCTCTTTCGGCTCCGGGGCAGGATCGGATGCTTTTGACATCCTCGTGACCGATAAGCTGCTCGAGCGGCGTGACAAAGCCCCCAGGACGCAGGATTATATCCTCCGCCGCACCGAGATCGATTATGCCACCTACGTGCGCCTGCGCGGGAAGATCACGATGAAATAAGCAACTTGCTGGTTATCATGCTGGTCGGGTAGCCATGCGAGTAAGCGAATGGCGTATCGAGACCACACCAACCGGGTTCAGGTTATTTCTGGTCTCGATAAGTGTCTCGCACCGTTCGCCACTACTCGACCACCCCTGAAAGCGAAATATAAGGCCTGGATGATTATTCTGGAATGTGCGGATGGCTCATATTATGTTGGCTCCACTCGACCACCGGAAACGAAAAGGTGAATATATGACTAACGTCATCATTGCTGGAATTGGACAGACACCCGTGGGTGAACACTGGGAAGTGTCCCTGCGTTCGCTGGCTGTGAAGGTCATGCTGGCAGCCATCAAAGATTCCGGCGGCTTGCGTCCCCAGGCGCTCTTTGTCGGCAACATGCTGGCTGCCAACCTGTCCCGGCAGGCGCACCTGGGCGCCCTGCTGGCCGATTTCGGCGGATTGCATCTCGAGGACGACGGACACCGGGCCGGGATCGAGGCCGAGACTGTCGAAGCGGGCGGCGCCTCCGGCGGCGCGGCATTACGCCAGGGTTATATGGCTGTGTCAAGCGGCTTCGTGGATGTAGCACTGGTTGTTGGCGTCGAAAAATTTACAGACATGGTCGGACCGGAAGTGGAGGCTGCCCTGGCCACGGTAACGGACAGCGATTTCGAGGCGATCCAGGGCGTCACGCCGACTGCCCAGGCGGCCATGCTGGCGCGCCGCTACATGCACGAGTTCAAGGTCCCGGTGGACGGGTTGGCAGGCTTTCCGCTGACCGCCCATGCCAACGCGGCCGGCAACAAGAACGCCATGTTCCGCAAGGCGATCAGCCTGGAGGCCTATCAGAAAGCCGAACCGGTCTGCGATCCGCTTAATATGTACGATGTGGCCCCCAACGCGGATGGCGCAGCCGCCCTGATTTTGACCCGCGTGGACTTGTTGCCAAAGGATTTCCTCCATCCGTTGGTGCGGATTGCCGCCTCGGCCAGCGCCTCGGATACACTGGGCTTGCACAACCGCCTTAATCCGCTCTGGTTTTCAGCCGCGCAGGTCTCGGTCGAACAGGTGCTCAGGAAATCCGGGATGAGGCGTGAGCAGGTGGATTTGTTCGAATACCATGATGCTTTTTCCATCCATGCGGCGCTCTGCCTGGAAGCGGCCGGGTTTGCCCCGGCCGGACAGGGTTGGAAGCTCGCCGCGGATGGAGCGATTGGCCTGACAGGCCAGATCCCATGTGCCACGCTGGGCGGCTCGAAGGCGCGCGGCAACCCGGGTGGCGCCACAGGAGTGTACCAGGCCGTCGAAGCGACGCTGCATTTACAGGGTCGGGCGGGTTCGAACCAGATTGGCGGGGCCAAAGTTGCCCTCGTCCAGTGCCTGGGCGGCCCGGCCTCCACGGCGGTCACCCATCTCCTGGAAAGGGTGGACGATTGACAACTTGATAGTTCCTGATAGTTCCCGGGAATAGAATTACGGGGCAGGTTGACAAGGAGACACATTTATGGAAATTGCCCGTCACTGGCGACTGAAACAACAACGATATGGATTGGTGGGAGAGGTCTGCCCGCACTGCTCTGCCAAGATCTTCCCGCCACGGGACGTCTGCCCGAACTGCGGAGGCGAGGCCAAAACGAGCTTCGCTTTCAGCGGCAAAGGCGAAGTGTTTTCCTACACCACCATTTACGAAGCCCCGGCCGGTTTCGACGAGACCGCCCCCTATACCGTGGCGCTGGTCAAATTGGAAGAAGGCCCGCTGGTGACCGCCCAACTGACCGACCTGGGCAGCCAGCCGGTGGAGATCGGCATGCCGGTGGAGATGGTGACACGCCGCCTGCGCCAGGACGGGGACGAGCGCGGCATGTTGATCTACGGGTATAAGTTCCGGCCGAGACTATAGGCTGAAGAAATAATGCACCGGCGCATGCAGCGCCGGTATGGTCTTGCCCGAGAGTGCTCTCCAGAAATGGAGGGCGCTTTTTTGATTACTATGGTGGTTTGCCAGAAATGGCGCTAAAATGAGAAGAGTGTTGTTTATCACGCCGCATTTGGCGGAAGCCTTGCAGTATCGGCCGACGATGAATATGCTGGGCTCGGTCGCCAGCGCTTACCCTTTTTCCTCCCTGTGCTCCCGCAATGGCGAACCTCGCATTGCCGTTCACCTTGAAGTGTATTTGTTGGACGACGAACAACAAGTTCGTCCCGGCACGCAGGTTACCTATACCATTATCCTCAACTTGCCTTGTTTGGTAATCTGATCGAGAATGTACTGCCCTTTCCTTCGCCTGCGCTTTGCACTTCAATAGTTCCCTCATGCAACTTCACAATTGCTCTGGCAATTGCCAGACCCAGGCCATTGCCAGAGAACTCAGAAGAGTTATGGCCGCGATGGAACCGCTGGAAAAGGTAGGGCAGGTCATCAGGAAGAATCCCAATGCCGGTATCACTGATCTTTAAGATAACATCTTGGACATTTTGCCCCACTTCCAAAGTGATTGACCCATCCGCTTGAGTGAACTTGAGGGCATTTTCCAACAAGTTTTCGAGTGTGCGTTGAATTTGTTGCCTGCTTCCCCATAGAGGAATCTCATGATCGGGGAGGAGTAAATTGAACTTTCTCCCAGCCTGCTCAGCCCGAGATGCAAAGCGCTCGGCCACCTGGGTAACGAGATTATGTAAATCAAAGGATTCAAAATCTCGAATTGAATGGAACGCCTCCAAACGCGATAAATCGAGCAATTCATTCGCAAGATTTTCAAGACGTTCGTTTTGTTCGATAGCACGATGAACGAACTCTTCTCTTTGCGCAGGATCATCTTCGTTCACAGCCAATTCCAGATTCGTCTTCAGCGCAGTCAGGGGGGTATTGATTTCATGTGCAGCATCTGAAACGAACGTACGCAACGTAGTGATGGTCGTCTCGACTTGATCCGCCATCTCGTTGAACGAATGAGCGAGTTGCCCAAATTCGTCCTGGCTCTTGGTGCCGGCCCGGCTCGAGAGATCGCCTTGTGCCATATGTGATGTTACATCCGTGAGCGCCAGAACCGGCGCGCTGAAACGGCGGCTGATAAACCAACCAACTGCTGCCGCAAGCAATACTGCAATCACACTGGCAGGCACCCAACCTTTCACGATGCTCGCAATTACTGCACTGCCATACGCTGGCCCGTCTGACAGTGTGACGGTACCGAGATTCTTGGAATTCTGTGAATCCCTTATGGTTTCCGAGACGACCAGGTCGGAACGTGAGTTCTGGAGCGCATCCACTCCATTTAAATAAAAACCAAAAGGCGATCCGCCTGCGTGGACAGAGTGGTAAATGAAGACCTCGTTTCCATTTGACACCGGTGCCACCTGGATCGTCACATCATTGGTGGGAAGCTGGGCATTATTATTGGGGAGAACAGAGATGACGTGCATCTGATTGACGGATCCATTGGTATTGGTTTGCCCCAGAGCTTGTTTCATTACGCCAAGGTTGACGCTGAGGTTCTGGGGCAGGCCGGTGTCATAAAGCAAGTGTCCGTCGGTATCATAGACCTGAACCCGCGTCTGGGAAAGAAATGCCAGATTTTCGATTTGCGACTGCACTTCGTCATGGGACACATTGCCATTCAACATATCTGTGACGAAATTGCTGATCACCTTGGCATTTCCTTGCATGTAATCGAGTTCCAGGTTTGCGTAGTAATTCTGCAGGATCGGCAGAAGCACGGCACCCAGGGCAAGGGCCACAAAAAGGGCAATCCCGGCAAAACTAAACGCCAGCCGCGATCGGATGGATTTGAATTTCATCTTTCATCTCCTGGTCAGGATTAAAGATAATGCATTCGTTACGGCTGTCAAGGCTGCCAACTTGTTATGGATTGACATCTTGAGGCAGAGTATAAACAAACACAGTTGCAATGATGCGATCGCCGGTCTGCTGGCCCCAGACGGTTATCTCACTGTCCTGGCCGACTTCGTCCAGCGAGCCGGGTTCGACCACCTGCTGGAGCTGCTGACCGTTATGCAGGCTGCCATTATATTGAGACAAAGTAACATCTTTATAGATCGTGGTTTGGGAGGTGACCACCACTTCAAAGGTCGGACCGGAGAAATCGCTGGATGAGGTCACGTTTCCAGACTGGTTTTTCTGCGGCATTGCTATCTGAGATCCGGTACCGACAAAGATGCTGCTATCTTGTCGATGATCGAATGCGCCCTTGAGATCGGCGGGGGTCTGGGGCAGGTCTTTTGCTGCTTGAACCTTTAGCGTTATGCTATGGCCGCCGTAGGCAATACTGATGCTCGACCTGCCGGAAGATAAAAAAGACAGCCCCTGTCCGCTCAGCAGGCGTCCGCCGGTGAACGCCGCACCCGCCAGCAAGAACACAAGAATAAGGACGGCGCCAATCATGATTCTTTTATTCATTTACGCCTCCAAAATGGCGAAGCAGTAGTACATCCGCGCATCCCGAATGACTCACCTATTTCGTCATAACCGGGAGAAGCGTGTAAACCAGCACACTGGCGATAATGCGCTCTCCGGTCTTCTGTCCCCAGGCGGTGATCATACTGCCCTGGCCGATATCATCCAGCGATCCCGGTTCGACTACTTGCTGGAGCTTCTGCCCGGCCGGCGGATTTCCATTAAATTGATCCATCGTGACATCGCGGTAAATTTCGGTTTGGGAGGTGACAACGACTTCAACCGTCGGTCCATCGTGGCTGGCGGATGTCTTCATGTTGCCGGACTGGTCTTTTTGATAGAGCATCATTACTTTTCCGGTACCAACAAAGATACTGCTGTCCTGGCGGTGGTCGAATATACCTTTGGCGTCCGCTGGCGTTTGAGGCAAATTCTTGGCCGGCTGTACATCCAGCGAAACAGCCTGTCCCCCGTTCGTCATTAATTTTAGACCCGGCCCACCCGATGAAGCCACGGCAAGTCCTCGCCCGTTCAGCAAACGTCCCCCAATGAACGCTGCTGCTCCCAGTAAAAGCACCAGAACGATGATACCGCCAATGATGAGGAATTTTTTGTTCATATGCATCTCCTTAATTATGAAATGGATTTTTATTTTTCAATGGCTTGAAGTTTTTCATCTGAAATTGGGTATTGCTTGCTTTAAGGTTTCGGAACTCCCTTTGGTAGATAAGCGGGGATAGAATATAGGAGAATATCTGCGATAATACGATCATCGTCCTTCTGCCCCCATACCTGGATGGTGCTGCCCTCTCCAATTTCGTTGGTCTGGCCGCGTTCGACCACTTGTTGCACCATCTGGCTGTTTTGGGGCGGTGCATTGAACTGCCTGCTCGTCACATCACAATAGATTTTGGTATTGTTTGTAATGACCACCTCCATTGCTGAAGAGGGAGTGATGACAGCTGCCGCGCCGCCACCCTGGTTTGCAGGTTGTATCTGGATCTGTTTGCTGCTATTCCCGATAAAGATACTGTTATCAGCGCGCCTGATGAAAGCGCCTATTGCTGCCGGCGGCGATGTCGGTATTACCTTGGCCGGAACCACCGTGAGAAATAATCCTTCGCCGGCCTTGCCACTGTGGTATAGCCCAACGAGAGGATTGGACCCTTGCCCCATTCCTACCAGCATTTGTCCGCCAATGTAGGCGGCGCCAGCCAACACGGCAACAAGGATGACTATGCCGCTAATAATTAGGATCCGCTTTTTCATGATATGCGCCTACATTTCACGTGGAGTTTTAACCTGGATCTACTGCTCACTCATACCTCAAGGCTTCAATCGGATCGAGGCGCGCGGCACGCAAGGCCGGATAAAAACCGAATACCAGACCTGTGGCCAGTGAAACACAAAACGCCAATGGCACGCTGCCGGGGTCGAGCAATGCAACTCCGTTGTTCAAGGATGCAGCAATGGGGACCGATAATATGCCCACTGCTATTCCGAGCAGGCCGCCTACGGAGCTCAAAACCATTGCCTCCAGCAAAAACTGGGCGACTATGTCGCGGCTGCGCGCGCCCACTGCCATCCGTACGCCGATTTCATGGGTGCGCTCGCTGACACTTACGAGCATCATGTTCATGATGCCGATCCCACCGACAAGCAGGGAAACTGCTGCCAGGGCAGTCAGCAGAAGGGAAAAGGTTGCAGCCGATTGAAGTTGTGCTCCCAGAACATCCTGTTTGGTGGTCATGTGGAAATCGTCGGCATATTTTCCATCCTGCCCCTGGGTGATGCCATGGCGTTGACGTAGATAGGTTGCGATCTGTGCTTTGGCATCTTCTATCCTGGATTCATCTGTCACGTGCGCGATGACTGTAACCCAGGGTTCGGTGTCAAAAAGATTTTGCACGGCAAAGCTTATCGGCACAAATAAAACCTCGTTTGGCCGAGTGTTGATGCGGTCTTCCACGTTCAATGCTTCCAATTCGGCCAGCACGCCAATCACCTGGCACGGCTTGCGGTCGACCCATACCGTTGCGCCGATTGGATTGTCGCCATTGAACAAATCCAGTGCAGTCTGGTAGCCAAGAACGCATACGGCATCTCCATCCAGTACATCGGCATTAGTGAAGAACCGCCCTTGGCCAATGAAATCGGTCGCCGTCAGCGGTTTGTTGGCAGGCCAATTAAGCGGTTGCACCGCACCCTGGGCGATCACGGTCAATAATGCGCCTGCATCCGTACCTTGAAAGCCCAGATCATCGGTCTGGCGTCCATACCGCAGAGTGGTTGAACCGCTCACGGTCATCTCGGCCCTGTCGACCAGCGGTACTGCGCTGGGCAGTCCCAGGCCGTCTTCATACGTGAGTGTTTTGCCGGTTACCTGCATCTTCCCGTTCTTCAACTCCAGATCGCTGTCTATCTGGATCTGGTCAGAACCGAGCGAACGAAAATTGGCCGCCACGGCTGCGCGTGCGCCGTTGCCCAAAGCCAGCGTGGCAATCACCGAAGCCACGCCGATGATGATGCCAAGCGTTGTCAGGATGGTCCGCAAGACATTGTTGAAAATGCCGTTCAGTGCGGTTCGGAGCGTATTAAGCGGCGACATCGACAGGCTCTCCGTTCACGATTTCACCGTCCAGCATATGAAGGATTCGCCTTGCATTTGCTGCCACCTTTGCATCATGTGTCACCATCAGGATCGTATGCCCCTCCGCACTTAATTCAACCAGCAATCGCATGACACTTGCACCAGTCTTGCTATCCAGATTGCCGGTTGGTTCATCGGCTAGGATGAGGGCCGGCTTGGTGATAAGCGCGCGGGCGATGGCGATCCGTTGCCGTTCACCTCCCGATAATTCGTTGGGACGATGCTGAGCACGGGGGGCCAGCCCCACTCGCTCCAGCACATCTTTTGCTCGCCGCTGAGCTTCCTTGTGAGATTGCCCATATAGGAGCGGGAGCGCAATATTATCAAGGGCACTGAGACGTGGCAACAGATTAAAGGTTTGAAAAATAAATCCAATCCGTGTGTTTCGCACTTGGGCACGTTCATCCTTGGAAAGTATGCTTACATCCTTCCCTTCCAGAAAATAGCGTCCCGAAGTGGGTGTATCCAGGCAACCAATCAGGTGTAGCAGTGTGGATTTCCCGCTGCCGGATGCCCCCATCAAAGCTACAAACTCACCCGTTTCCACTTCAATACTTATGGAACGCAAGGCGTTTACCTCGCTGCTTCCCACAACATACGTCCGGCATAAATTTTCGGTGTGAATGATGATCATTTCACAACCACCTGCTCCCCCTCCGCAAGTCCGGAAAGTATCTCATCATTGGTATCCCCGCGTAGCCCTATTACAACCTTCTTGGTTTCAGTTCCCACGCCGTTCCACACCTGCAATTCAACCGTGCTGCTACCGGAGGCATGAACTACGCTGCGAGGCAGGCAAAGTACTCCCTGTCGGCTGGCGATGGTTATATAGGAATCCACGGTCATCCCATTGACCAGCCCATCGGGGACATCATCCAGACGAAGGTATACATAATACAATGGGCTGTCTCCGGGAGCCCGCACGGGAACGATCCGGCTGACAGTCCCGCTCCCAGTCACATTCGGTAGTGCATCGAAATACACAGTGGCCTTCTGGTCGACTTTCACATATGGGAAATCCTCTTCGGTAACAGTGGTCTCCATTTCAATATCTTTGGGATCATGCACAGTAAAAAGGTTTGTTCCGGCAGGAATGATTACTCCGGTAACCGCATTGGATGCAAGCACGATCCCATTGGATGGCGCGCTGAGTTTGGTTGCATCCAGATCATTTTGCGCTGTTTGAACGGCGAGCTTTGCCTGAACCAATGCATCATAAGATGAACCGGTGGCATCCGCAGGAACATTTCCTCCCGTCAAGGCTGCCAGGTAGTTCTGGGCATTCGTCAACGTTGCATTGGCCAGGTCCAGGTTCGCCTTGGCTTCGTTCATCTGCCGCTGCGTGGGTGCCTGCGAATAGAGACTGAAATAATATTGGGCCGTGTTGTAAGCTTGTTGGGCAGCGTAAAGCGCCTGGTAGAGCGTCGCTTCTTCCGAGTTATTGATATATGCCCCTACATGCGCCCGGTCATAGGCAGCCTGCGCCTTGTCCAAGTTGGCCTTGGCTACTACCAAATTGGCATACTGATCTTGGATCAAAGCGTTGTTTTCCCAATACTGCTGGTTGTTCAAGGCGGTTTGCGCAGTGATCACATCTGCCTGCGCAGTGGTGACAGCCAGTTCCGCATTTGCGATTGCTTCAGGGGATGTCAATTCTGCCAGAGTCATTTTGGCAGTGATCAATGCGTCTTCCTGGGTCGTCGAGTCAAATTGAGCCAGGACTTGTCTGGACTTGACTGTATCGCCCGCTTGGACGAAAACCCCTGTCAATTTGCCATCAAATGGCATCTGAATGACATCTTCTTGAAAATTGACCACAGAACCAGGCGCAGTGACGGATTGTTGTACATCACAACGGCTGACGGTCGTAGTCTGTGGGACTTGTATACTTGTCGGGGTTTTGGAATTGCTTCGGAATCCCAGGTACCCGGCAGTTCCAATGACGATTACTCCCGTGAGAATTCCCAGCATTACCCAAATGCGTTTCATGGACCGATCCTCATGGAAAGATTACTTGCTGGAGGATAGTCTACCAAAACCGGATTTCGGCCGGGTTATGATTGGATTAAGTTTTCTTAATCAGAAGGATTTTTCCCAACCAAACGGTAACCAATGCCTGGGACGGTCAGAATAAGTGTCGGACTATCAGGGTCCGCTTCCACTTTTTCACGCAGATGCCGGATGTGCACATTAACTGTTTTCTCACTATCCTGGTCGGGTGTGTACCCCCATACCGCTTCGATGATCTGTGAACGGCTCAGGGCCTGCCCACGATGGCGCGCCAGATGGGCCAGCAATTTAAATTCAATCGGGGTCAGATTGAGGGGAACGCCATTACGCAAAGTCTGCCCGCTGGAAAGATCGAGTATCAAATCATCTACCAGGAAGTGGTCAGAATCGGCGTTCGCAAATTCCCCATAAGCTCGTCTTAATTGGGCTCGTATCCTCGAAACGAGTTCGCGCAAGTTGTATGGTTTGGTGATATAGTCGTCTGCGCCAATTTCAAGCCCCACTACTTTGTCTATTGTATCATGGCGCGCGGTGAGAATGATGACTGGGAAATGAAATCCCATTTGTCGTATCTTGCGACATACATCGAAACCCGAGCCATCTGGCAGGCGAATATCCAAAATGACGAGATGCGGGGTACTTCGTTGAATATAGAAGATGCAATCCTTTCCGTTGGGTCTTGAAACAGCCTCAAAACCTTCTCGGACCAGGCCGGCTTGCAAGCTCTGTGCAATAGCCGGGTCATCTTCGATGATCAATATTTGCGACTGAACTCATTTTAATCCTCGGAGTAGATCATGCGCCAATCTTACCAGAATTCCCATCATCCTTGATCGTTGGAAATTGCCTGTTTCCCGCTCGTCCCTTGCATATGCAATTGGCCAACCGATCCAGATCCACCCAAAATGCGACGGTCTTGCGAACATAATGTCTTAATGTTCTGTCAGCCGGGTGCGTAAAAGAGTTGTCTCCCTTTTTCATGTCGTTACTCTTCACCGTATTGTTGTAAAGCATAGTCAAAGCATCACAACAATCATTCCCGCGCGGCATGTCGGTCTATGGGTAAAGTCCCCCGAAGGGGATAAGTTCATGCCCAGGCTGTAGGGTCTATTGGATAGAATCAAAGCGTTCTTCTGGAAAGAAGAGCGCTTTGTCATTTCTAAAAATGGCGCTATAATGATTCTTGTACCTGTTTGCTTTCAATAGTGCAACCCACCGGTTGTACCGGGCATTCACTCCACTTTCACTGCTAATCCAAACCATTGGGCTGACCGTTTCAATTGTTACGATAGAAGAATAAATGGGGAAGTCGATGAAAATTGACGATCACACTACGAACCCCAATCGATCCGCGGATCGTTCCGCGCGCCGGATTTCAGGAATGCTCCTCGGAACGCGCGTAAAATCTTTCCTTGCCCAGCCACGTCTCATTCTCAATTCGTTGTTGTTGGTTGTTTTCTCCGCCGCTTGGATTCGCGAGTTTCTCTATTGGCTCCCCAGGGATGCCTTCGGGACCAGTCTGAATTATTGGGCTTATACCGACTGGCTGATCGATTATTCCCAGGGATTCATCCGGCGCGGGCTGTCAGGTGAAATTTGGCGGCTGGTTCCGGCCGCGGTCTCACCGGTGGAATTCGTCGCGGTGTTTTCCTGGATCCTGATCCTGGTCATTGCGTTCGGTTACGTTCGACTGTTGGCGCGTTCCTGGAAGACCTATCATCCATTAACTTTATTCGGGTTGCTGTTCCTTCCTTCGCTGTTCTTCTTTTACCTCCATGACCACGATGCCATTGCCCGGAAGGAGATTCTCGGGTACGTCACAGTGCTTCTGCACCTGCTCATCATCGAAAAAGCGTTTCCACTCGGAGGTGGCTCCACGCTTTCGGATGGGAACCTGCGGCGTTACGTGCGGTGGCTGGTACCTGTCGCCGCGATCCTCCTCCCGGCGATCATCCTTGTCCACGAAGGGAATTTCCTGTTGTTTGTCCCGCTGCATGGGATGATCACGCTGACGATCCTGCAGATGAAGGCTCCGCGCCGCTTAAGGCGGGCCGCCTTGTGGACCGGGCTGTTGTATCTTCCTGCGGCGCTTGCGTTCGGCGCCGTGTATCTGGCCGGCACACCGAGCTACCCGACGTTGCTTGGCATCTGCAATAAATGGGCGGCCGCTGGCGCGCTGCGGGAAGGCACCTGTATTTTGCCTCCTGATCCGCTCAGCGGTTCGACGCTGCCCGGCTCCTTCATTCCCATGCAATGGTCGTTGGCGAGAGCCGGCTACATCACTCGGGAAATTATTTCGATGCACTGGGAAACATGGATTCTGATTCTCCCGGCGTTGGGAATTTCCCTTTGGTATCTCGTCCGTCAGGCGGTGTATTCCATTCTCCGTTCCCGGTCACCGCAGTCCTTTTCACCCCGGTCGGCGCTGCGCTATTCGGGCTTATTCTTTTGCAAGTATTTCTTAATTCCGCTCCTGCTTTCCCTGCCCGTCTACTTCACGGCCTACGATTATGGCCGGTGGTTCACGGTCACCTGCATTAATTTCGCCATGCTGGCGGTCTCGGTGAATATGCCCTGCCTCGAGTTCGCACTTCGGAAGAAGGGAGCCGATGAAGGATCCATTGCAGCCGATTCGCAGGAGCATTTGGATAATCGATTGATTTTCTATGGCGTTTCGATCATGGTTTGCATCCTGGCGCTGGTTCTATGGCTGCCCCATTATTGTTTGTTCAGTTGCGAGATTATCAGGAGCCCCCTTGAGTTTTTTTCTCATACATTTATTGCCCGATAGGGGAATCCGTTCTGCCATTCTTCCCACATAATAATAAAAAAGATGGCTAAACAGACCTCGGAATAATCTTAACGATTGCTCCATTAACCCCGGTAATTCTAAAACTCAGGTGCAGTCATTATCAACAGACCCGGTATTCTCAATCAGAAAGTGGAAGAATAGGGAAAAGAAAGCGTTTTTAGGGGAATTTCCCAAAAAGATATGGTTCATCTCAATAAGTAGGGAGGCAGGGGGTGTGGGGAGGGCTACGCAACCAGCGCGCAGGCGCGGTTTGCCAGAAATGGCGCTAAAATGAGAAGAGTTTCGCGGTCCTTCCGACCTGGCCCATGTAATGAGGTGCCGTCGAGCCAAACCGTTGGGCAGCAAGAGAATCGGTATGGTTGAAGCCTTCTTGTTGAAGAGAGCGCGGTGAGATATGCATCCCAATATAAAACTCGTCATAGCACAAGTAGCGATTACACTCCTTATCTATGCTCTTCCGTTATTCCTTCCGGCAGGAATGCATGCTTGGCTGGCTGCCTGGGTATTTCTTGTTCTTTGGCTTGGATTTTGGCTATTTATCTTGATATGGCTATTCAGTCGGAATCCCGACCTGTTTTGGGAGCGTATGAGTTTACGCACTTCTGACCAAAAGGGATGGGACAAAATAGTCGGCCCACTGATTTATGTCTCCCTGTTTGGGTGGTTGCTTTTTACCGCCTATGACGCAGCTCGTTTTCACTGGTCGCCTGTACCTATCTGGCTTCAGGGGATTGGAGCACTAATCCTCATCTGCTCCTTCCTGCTCTTCTTCCTGACCTTTCGCGAAAACACATATTTATCTCCTCTCGTGCGCGTTCAAAAGGATCGAGGACAGACGGTGATATCTACTGGCCCGTATCATTATGTGCGCCATCCGATGTATGCAGCCACGCTTGTCTTTATTATAGGAACACCGCTCTTGCTTGGGGCCTGGTATGGAATCCTTGTGGGACCGGTTGTTGCTCTCGTTCTTGCATGGCGAGCGGTTTTGGAAGAGCGCACATTACAGGAAGAATTATCTGGCTATTTTGAATACACGGTGCAAGTAAAATATCGCCTCATCCCTTTTATATGGTAGTGCTTGCCTGGTAGATCAAGAAGTGATTGTCGCCCAATAAGTGCGTGCAGCCGACTCGAGCCCGCGAGGGAAAATCATTCCTGCGCGGCATGTTTCCGATCTACGGGTATATATTCAGGCCTCTCTTGAATGGGTGAAAAGTACTTATAATGAATGAAACGCTTTCCGGAATGGAGGGCGTTTTTTTGATTCTATGGTGGTTTGCCGGAAATGGCGCTAAAATGAGAAGAGTCTTGTCTGTCCCGCCGCTGAACTAAAACGATGGGCAGCATTCACAAAAAGGAGGTCAAACGAAAAGTCTGTAATAAGCACAGTGTCACTATTTCAAGATTTTCCCTCATAAAACCCTGATAGGAGGCTTCCCATGGATACTCTTTTTCTTGTCGCTCTCATCGTCGAAGCCCTCTTTGGAATCGGCTTCCTGCTTGTCCCCGGCCCGATGCTTGGCCCATTCGGCGTTACACCCGATGCTGTAGCAACTACCTTTGCACGCTTGTTTGGATCGGCGTTGATCAGCTTTCCCTTTCTTCTCTGGTTCGCCCGCAAATCCGACAAGCCGGAATTCAGGAAAGGGGTGGTTTATAGTCTGTTTGCTTTCTATTTGTTGAGCAGCGCCATCCTCGTGATTACCCAATTGGCCGGGCTAATGAATGGTCTGGGCTGGATCGTGATTGTCATCCATGTAATCCTGCTGGCTTGGTTTGGGTACTTCCTCGTGAAAGAGTATAGCAGGCGTATTTGAAAATAAAGGAATGTCCCAACGCCGGCTCCCCCGCACCCCCAACCCTTAATCTACGCGGCCAGGCGAACCGGGTGCCCTGCCAAGTACGCCCCCCAGAGAACGCGGGACAGGCAGGACGAGCAGGCAGGCCCTTGGGAGAATACCAAGGACACCCGAGAAAACCGGGTACAAGCAGGCAGCGACCGGTGGCAATCATTGAAGAATGGGAGCGAATACCATAGAAACTAAAGGCCATTCCAGCCCTGCACACGGCATGCGCACCTTCTTCACCATCTGGTCCGGCCAGCTTGTCTCGCTGCTCGGCAGCCAGCTGACCGGCTTCGCCTTGGGCGTGTGGGTCTACGACCAGACCCACTCGGTCTCGATGCTGGCAGTGGTGCAGGTGGCCATGTCAGGTGCCCTACGTGGTGCTTTCGCCCCTGGCGGGTGTCCTTGCCGACCGTTGGAACCGCCGCACCGCCATGATCGTCAGTGATTTTGGCGCCGGGCTGTCCGTGCTGGCCGTGGCTCTCCTTTATCATAACCCATTACCTGCAGGTCTGGATGGTGATCCCCATCAACCTGTGGATGGCCTCTTTCCATACCCTGATGTGGCCATCCTTTTCCGCCGCCACCACCCTGTTGGTTCCCAAGGAGCATTACGGGCGCGCCAGCGGTTTTACGCAACTGGGCGAGGCCCTGCCAGCCATCGCCGGACCGGCCATCGCGGGCGTGCTGTATGTGACCATCCGGGTTGGAAACATGGCATTGCTCGACTTTTCTTCCTACGTCTTCGCGGCCCTGCTGATGTTGCTGTTCGTGCGCATCCCCAGCCCGGCCTGCCACAGTCCAGGAGGCGCGGGAAAGAAGCTCGCTGTGGAAGGAGATGCGCTTCGGCTGGGACTACATCATGGCCCGCAAGGGGTTGCTTTCCCTGCTGGTCTTTTACATGATCTTCAATTTCCTCTCAGGGGTGATCGGACCGCTACTCGTCCCGCTGGTCCTGGATAACTGGGATGCCAGTACCCTGGGCTTTCTCAGCACCCTGATGGGGGTGGGCATGCTGGCGGGCACGCTGGTGATGAGCGCCTGGGGGGGCGGCAAACGCAAGATCTTCACCATGCTGGGGGCCTTCCTGCTGGACGGCCTGTTCCTGGCTGCTGTGTGCCTGCGTGTCTCGATACCACTGCTGGCCGTGTGCGGGTTTGGCGCCATGTTCTGCGGGCCCATCACCTTTGCCTCCAGCCAGGCGATCTGGCAGACAAAGGTGGCGCCGGAACTGCAGGGCAGGGTCTTCGCATTCCGGCGCGCCATAGCCATGTCTGCCAGCCTCGTCGCCCCGCTGCTGGCGGCACCCCTGGCCGATTTCGTCTTCAAGCCGGCCATGGCCCCGGGAGGTGCGCTGGTGCCTGTGCTTGGTCCCATCATTGGCGTTGGGGCCGGGCGGGGCGTAGGTGTCCTGATCAGCGTGGTGGGGTTGATCATCATGGCAACAACCCTGATTGCCCTGGGCGTCCCGCAGCTCCGGCGGGTGGAAGTGGACCTGCCCGATCACGATGCGGCGTTGGAGGCTGCTCAAAGCCGCAGCACATTTACAGAAGTAGGGCGATAATTTAAAGGAGTCTCACTCGTCCAGCCGCGGCTAATGTACCCTTCGGGTATACTGCGTAATCTCCTTCGGGGATACCCTGCGGGTAGGATGGGCGACGCGATCAGCCACATCGTTGGGCGAACAAGCAGAAATATGTATCCTCCCGCATTTGGCAGGACAGAAAAAATGAGTCATTCTAAAATAATACTTGCAGCAAGGGCCATCTGTCTTTTATTTTTATTTTGTCTTGTGGCTTGTGGCCGGGTGCAAAAAATGCCTAGCCCTTCCCTGCAAGCAGATAAGACTCGCTATGTTGCAGATCTAGCCTTCATCGCCCGGGCGCCTCGCACAGTCGTTGACGCGCATCACCAAGAGGTTCAGAACCTTTGCGCTTCCCGGTTCAGCGCGTTGGGCTTTACTGTGGAAAGGTACAAGTACGGAGACGGCGTGGATGTGATCGGAACGCTCCCGGGTACCAGCCGGCCGGAAGAAATAGTAATCGTATCCGCACACTATGATACGATCATGGGAGGCGACGGGGCCGACGATAATGCCAGCGGAGTCGCCGCAGTGCTGGAGTTGGCCAGGTTGTTGGCCGCCGGAAGGCACGAACGCACATTGGCGGTGGCCTGTTGGGATGAGGAAGAGCCAGCTGAGACCGGTTCCTACATGTATGCCAGTCGGGAAAAGCAGAAACTTACCCAGATCCAGGTGGCCTATGTGTATGATGAAATCGGTTTCAGCAAGGATGAGCCAAATTCACAAAAATTCCCTTCCGGGTTTAAGATCGCCTATCCGCTCCTGGCGCTGAAAATGCAGGCGAATCAATACCGGGCGAATTTCATTCTTCTTATTTACGATCACCAGGCAAGCCCCTGGGGGCAGGCAATTGCAAATGCGGCAGGCCGGGAAAGTCTGCCTTCCGCGCAATTGGAGGTTAATCTGGAAGGGAAGGTGCCCATAGAATTGAGGGGATCGGATCATGCATCCTTTTGGGGAAAAGGATATTCGGCGATCGAAATAACAGATACGGCCGGATACCGGAATCCCTACCAGCACACAAGCATGGATACCGTTGATCGACTCAACAACGATTTTTCGATCAAGGTAATTTCCGCAGTGGTGTCTTCCGTGCAAACTGCGCTTAACCCTTAATCAGTAATTTGACTCTCCCGATCAGTTCTGCGTGGCATAAATCAAATATACGGGTAAAGTCCCCCGAAGGGGGAAAGTCCCCCGAAGGGGGATAAATTCAAGTCGATGGTTGCACGTCGCGCAAGGCGTCTCGTGCCGTCTTGCTCTTGGAACCAAACACAAGACCCGGTTTCTCATCGGGACCGGGTCTTTTCATTGTTTCACCGCCGGGAGACTCACCAGGGCCGGGAAAGGCTGGGCACGAGTGGCCAGCCTGCTCAACCCGCAGGCAGTTTCCTGACCACCAGCACTGAGCAGCCCGAATAGTGCACCAGCTTGCGCGAGACGCTGCCCATCATCCAGCTCCTGATCGGGCTGAGACCGCGGGATCCGGTGACGAGCAAATCAATATTTCTTTCCTTGACAACTGCCATGATCTCGGTGGCGGCATCTCCCCTCTTCTGGATGCCCTCGGCGGTCTTACCCTTTGCCTGCAAGGCCTCGATTGCACGCTTCCTCAGCCCGCCTCCCTCCAGTTCCTCCTTCGCTCCCAGCGCGGCGGCTTGATCTGAATCCAGATATCCAAATGGCACGCCGCCCATCGGCGTTTCCATGATCATCATGGGGATGGGCGGAGGTGGGAGCACGTGCATCACCCACAGCCGAGTTTCCACCGGAAGGGGCAACCTGCCTAGGAATTGCAGCGCATGCTGGCTGGAGGCCGATCCATCTGTCACCAACATAACGTTTCGCAGCCCATGGTAGGGTGCACGAACCACCAGCACCGGGCAGGGGGCGTATTCCACCACCTGCTGGGCCACACCGCCCACGAGAATGCCCGTCGTGGCGCGCAGACCTTTCGCGCCGAGGATGATCAGATCGGGCTTTTTTTCTTCGGCATACTTCAAGAACTTTACCGTCGGGACGCCCAGCAGCAGTTCCGGTCTGGCTTGCAGACCTTTTTTACTTAACCGACTGCAGGTCTGGTTAAGCGCATCTTCCATCAGAACCAGGTCCGTCGCCTGGGTGGGGGAGAAAGCCCGGAAAACGGTCACGTCCGTTCCGGGGGGAAAGGGCAAATCCTCCAGCAGCGCAATGGCTGCCTGGGCATGCTCTGAGCGGTCATCTCCCAGCATGATCTTGAAATGCCAATTGTTCTCTTCAGCCAGCATGAGCCACCTCGTTTCTATCAGCGAAAGGCAACCCAACCTCTCCCCTTTATTCATACTGTATCACATCCCGGGCTTGATTTCCATCCCCAAATTAACACGACCAGGCCATGCAAGGAATTCCCCGGACTGGCTGAAAGGGATGATCATCAGGATCAACACAGATCCTGGGATGGAATTATTAACCCTGGCTCAGATTCCTTCCAAATACTGGCATATTCCTTGACAGTTACAGAGGCGCATGATATAAACCGCCCCAATATGTTAACAGTAAGTTTGAACCTGAAGTCACCGCGCGCTCGTCGTCCCATCTCCCCACCCAACCGGGAAGGATGGTGTTTTGTGCTGGCCTGAGATCGAAGTAGACGAACACGCGCACCTGATGCAAACCAAGCCCTCCTCCCCAGGAGGGCTTTATTTTTAATCATTGTCCCAGAAACCAATATCATACCCATCTATCAAGGAGAAACGTATGCCGAAACAAAATGTCAAGAAAGTCGTACTCGCCTATTCGGGCGGACTGGATACTTCCGTCATCGTGCCCTGGTTGAAGGAGAACTATGGCTGTGAGGTGGTCTGCTTCGCGGCGGATGTAGGCCAGGGCAACGAGATGGATGGCTTGGAAGCCAAGGCCATCGCCAGCGGTGCCAGCCAACTGGTGGTGCATGCCCTGCGCGAGGAACTGGCTGAAGATTACATCTTCCGGATGCTGCGCGCCGGAGCAATCTACGAGCGGAAATACCTGCTGGGAACTTCGATCGCCCGCCCGCTGATCGCCAAGCACCAGGTCGAAGTGGCCCACGCAGTCGGAGCGGATGCCTTGGCGCATGGCGCCACCGGAAAAGGCAATGACCAGGTGCGTTTTGAGCTGACCTATGCTGCTTTGGATCCACGGCTGAGGGTCATCGCCCCCTGGCGAGAGTGGGAGATCCATTCCCGAGCCGACGCCATCGCTTACGCCAAGGCCCACAACGTGCCGGTCAAGGCCACGCTGAAATCCATCTACAGCCGGGATGGCAACCTGTGGCACCTTTCGCATGAAGGCGGCCTGCTCGAAGACCCCTGGCAGGAACCCGAGGAGTCCATGTTCCAGATATCGTGTGCCCCTGAAAACGCCCCGGATGAGCCCGCCTATATCGAGATCGAATTCGAATCCGGCACGCCGGTGGCCATCAACGGGGAAAAACTTTCACCGGCCACCCTGATCACCCGCCTGAACACCCTGGGCGGCACGCACGGCATCGGGCGCGCCGACCTGGTCGAAGGCCGCCTGGTGGGGATGAAATCCCATGGCGTTTACGAAACCCCGGGTGGCACCATCCTGATGGCTGCTCATCGTGAAGTGGAATCGCTCGTCCTGGACAAGGATACCTTGCACTACAAGGACACGCTGGCGCTCAAATATGCCGAGCTGGTCTATAACGGCATGTGGTTCTCGCCCCTGCGTGAAGCCCTGGATGCCTTCATGGATAGCACGCAGGGACCTGTCACCGGCTTCGTGCGCCTGAAACTGTACAAGGGCAACATCATCCCGGTTGGCCGCAAGAGTTCCTTCAGCCTGTATCGCGAGGATTTCGCCACTTTTGGCCAGGAAAACGTTTACGACCAGTCCGATGCCGAAGGTTTCATCCACCTCTATGGCCTGCCGTTGAAAGTGCGTGCCCTGAATGGCCTGCCGATCTCCGGACTGAATATGCCCAAACCGGATTATTCCAGGTTCAAGAGAGATTAAAGAATAATGGATCGGGATCAGAATTAAGAATATAAGAATGGAGGACAAGCCATGACTCTTTGGGGAGGTCGCTTTTCCGGAAAACCTGACCCGCAAGCCTGGGCCTTGAACGCCTCGCTTGGTTTCGACAAGCGCCTGGCATCACAGGATGTGCGCGGCAGTGTCGCCTGGGCACAGGCGCTTGAAAAAGCCGGGGTGTTCACGCAGGAGGAAAGCCTGCAAATCTGCGCAGGGTTGAACACACTCCGGGGGGAATTTGAACACCAGGAATTCGTCTTCCGGGAAAGTGACGAGGATATCCACACTGCCGTGGAACGCCGCCTGGGGGAACTGATCGGAACTTCCGCCGGGAAACTGCATACCGGGCGCAGCCGCAACGACCAGGTGGCCACCGACCTGCGCCTGTGGCTGCTGGAAGCCATCCCTGCCCTGGAGACTGCCCTGCTTGACCTGCAATCCAGCCTGGTCGAACGCGCCGAATCTGACCGGGACATCCTTTTGCCTGGTTACACCCATTTGCAACGCGCCCAGCCCATCCTGCTGGGTCACTGGTGGCTGTCGCACTTCTGGCCGCTCCAGCGGGACCGGGAGCGCCTGCTGCAGGTGCGCGCAAGGACGGCCAGCCTGCCGCTCGGGTCGGGCGCGCTGGCGGGGACAGCCTTCCCGGTGGATCGAGCGACCCTGGCAGCCAGCCTGGGCTTTTCCCAGCCCTGCCCCAACAGCCTGGACGGGGTCTCCGACCGGGACTTCGTGGCCGAGTTCCTCTTCTGTGCGGCCCTGACCGGCATTCACCTGAGCAAAATGGCCGAGGCGGTCGTCCTGTTTTCCAGCGCCGAGTTTGGCTTCTTCGAACTTTCCGAGGCTTTTTCCACCGGCTCAAGCCTGATGCCGCAGAAGAAAAATCCGGACGTGTTCGAGCTGGCGCGTGGCAAGGCTGGCAGCCTGCTCGGATACCTGACCGGTCTGATGGCCACACTTAAAGGCCTGCCATCCGGCTATGACAAAGACCTGCAGGAAGACAAAATCCCGATCTTTAATGCATACGACACGCTGATGGGAATTTTGCCCGTCCTGGCGGACGCCCTGCGGAGCCTGGGCCTGCACCCCGAAAGGATGCGGGCCGCCATCGACCCCGGCATGCTGGCGACCGACCTGGCCGATTACCTGGTCCGTAAGGGCCTGCCATTCCGCCAGGCGCATGCCCTGGCGGGCCAGGCCGTCCAGTTGGCTGGCAAATTGGGTAAGCCGCTGGACACGTTATCCCTGCAGGAATTCCAGACCCTGCATCCGCTGATCGACCTGGAGGTTTACGCAGTGTTCGATCCGCAGCAAAGTGTCGCCCGCCGCAATGTCACCGGTGGCACTGCTCCGGAAGCAGTCCAAATTCAATTGCAGAACGCCAGAAAGGCTCTTCGGGAATCACCGCGAGGCTAAGTTGAATGGATATCTTTTCCTTGATCACGGGAACTCCCAATGACCCGTAAAAAACCAGATTCGGAAGACCAAAACAGTAATGACCATTCGCCAATTCAAAAAAGGAGAACCATCATCATGAACGCTGTAGCATGTCCTGAATGTGGAGCCGAAATCACCCTGGAAGCCTCGGTGGAATCCGGTGAAATCATTGTCTGCCCGGATTGTGGTGTGGACCTGGAAATCACCTCGCTGAATCCCGCCGTTGTCGAGCTGGCTCCGATGGAGCAGGAAGACTGGGGTGAGTGACCAGATGTCAAAACGACCCCGCATTGGAGTGCTCTATTCGCGCGTGCGCGTGGAAGAAAAATGGATCTTTGCCGCCCTCGAGCGGCGCGGCGTGGATTACGAACGCCTGGATGACCGGCTGGTCCATTTCAGCCTGGACAATCCCGGGCCCTGGCGGCAATACGACGCCGTGATGGAACGCAGCATCAGTTACACCAACGGCCTGTATGCCTGCCGGATTTTTAATATCTGGGGCATCCCGACCATCAACTCGGCAGCCGTGGCCGAGGCATGCGGCGATAAACTCATCACCACAGCCCTGCTGGCCAGGGCCGGGGTGCCGCAGCCGCACAGCCGGGTGGCTTTCACGCCTGAGTCGGCCCTGGAGACCATCGAGGCCATGGGCTATCCGGTGGTGCTCAAACCGGTCATCGGATCGTGGGGGCGCCTGCTGGCCAAGGTTAATGACCGGGATACCGCCGAGGCCATCCTGGAGCACAAGGCCACGCTCGGATCAGTCCAGCATTCGGTGTTTTACATCCAGGAATACATCAAGAAACCCGGCCGGGATATCCGGACTGTGGTGGTCGGGGACAAGGTCATCACTGCCATCTATCGCAAATCGGCCCACTGGATCACCAACACGGCGCGTGGCGGCGAAGGCGAGCTGTGTCCCGTCACGCCGGAGCTGGAAGACATTTCCCTGCAGGCCGCCCGGGCTGTTGGCGGAGGCGTGCTGGCCGTGGATGTGATCGAAGACCCCGCGCGCGGATTGCTGATCAACGAGGTCAACCACACCATGGAATTCCACACCGTTCAGCCACTCAGCGGGATCGATATCGCCGACACCATTGTCGGATACACGCTGGATATGGCCGGCCAGAAGGGATCGGAGTAGAGAGCATGATTCACGCCACCATTGTCGGCGGGTCCGGTTATACCGGAGGGGAAGTGCTGCGCCTGCTGCTTTCCCACCCGGAGATCGAGCTCGTCCAGGTAACCTCGCGCAGCCACCTGGGGGAATATGTGTACCAGGTCCATCCCAACCTGCGCAAGCAAACCACGCTCAAGTTCACAGACCCGCAGGCCATCCAGCCGATGGACCTGCTTTTCCTGGCCCTGCCGCACGGGACCGCACAGCATAAGATCGATCAATTCGCGGCCCTGGCTCCCAACATTATTGACCTGTCGGCAGATTTTCGCCTGCACAGTGTGCAGGATTACGAGCACTGGTATGGTTCGCCCCACGCCAGCCCCGCCTGGCTGGCAAAATTTGTCTACGGCCTGCCGGAGCTGCACCGGGATGAGCTGCGCCGCGCACATTATGCCAGCGGCGTGGGTTGCAATGCCACCGCCGGCAACCTGGCCCTGCTGCCGCTGGTAAAGGCCGGCCTGGTGGATATGGAGAAACAGGTCATCATCGAGATCAAGGTGGGTTCCTCCGAGGGCAGCGCGGAAGGCAACGCCGCTACGCATCACCCGGAAAGGGCGGGAGTGATCCGCACGTTCTCCGCTTTTGGACACCGTCACACCGCGGAGGTCATCCAGGAACTTGGCCTGCGGAACGTGGCCCTGACGATGACTTCGGTTGACCTGGTGCGCGGCGTCCTGGCAACCGCCCATGCCACCCTCAAAGCCGGTGTGAGCAACAAAGACCTGTGGAAGGCTTTTCGTGAAACGGCTGCCGAAAACCCATTCATCCGGGTGGTGAAGGAGCAGCGCGGCATTTACCGGGTTCCGGAACCGAAGGTGCTGGCCGGTTCGAATTACGCCGACCTGGGCTTCGAGCTGGATGAGTCCAGCGGGCACGTTGTCTCCATCTGCGCCATCGACAACCTGATGAAGGGTGCCGCAGGCTCGGCGGTCCAGTGCATGAACCTGATGCTGGGCTTCGCTGAGACGACCGGGCTGGAATTTCCGGGTCTGCATCCGGTATAAATCCAAATGAGCAAGCCTGTCATTGTCGTAAAGATCGGTGGGACGCAGGGCCTGGACTTTTCCGCCATCTGCCAGGACGCCGCCCGGTTGCTTTCCCAGGGGCAGCCACTGGTGCTGGTCCACGGTGGCTCGGCGGAGGCCAACCAGTTGGGAGAAATGCTCGGTTATCCGCCGCGCTTCATCACCTCCCCTTCGGGATTTACCTCCCGTTATACCGACCGGCGCACGCTTGAGATCTTCGCCATGGCCGTCAATGGCAAGGTCAACACCCTGCTGGTTGAGCAACTCCAGTGGCTGGGCGTAAACGCCCTCGGTTTGAGCGGCCTGGACGGCCGGTTGATGGCTGCCACCCGCAAGGACGCCGTCCAGAGCATCGAGAACGGCAGGCGCAGGATCATCCGGGACGATTACACCGGCAGGATCGAATCCATCAATACTGCTCTTTTGGAAACCTTGCTGGAGGCTGGCTACCTGCCGGTCATCGCGCCCATGGCCGTCAGCGCCCTCGGCGAAGCCCTCAACGTTGACGGTGACCGGGCCGCCGCCATGCTCGCGGCTGCCTTGCAAGCCGGGAGCCTGGTGCTGCTGACCGCCGTACCCGGCCTGATGCGCAACTTCCCGGACGAGGCTTCGCTCATCCATACCCTTGCGCAACAAAAACTCACGGAAGCCCTGGTCTATGCCGAGGGGCGTATGAAGAAGAAGGTGCTGGGTGCGCAGGAAGCGCTCCAGGGCGGCGTGAAACGTGTGATCATCGCAGTTGGAAGAGTGGCGAGCCCCATTTCGAATGCGCTGGATGGAAAAGGAACCGTGATCGAATGAACCCAATCCGAAAAGAAATTCCCATGGATATTATCAGTACCGAAGACCGGCATACCTCCGGCTTGTACACGAAGCAACCCATCATATTTGTGCGTGGACGGGGGGCTTCCCTGTGGGACGCGGATGGGAACGAGTATATCGACTGCAATGGCGGGCATGGCGTGGCGAACCTGGGCCACGCGCACCCCAAAGTCGCCGCGGCCATTGCGCAGCAATCCACGCAATTGGTGACCCTCTTCGAGACCTTCTACAACGACCAGCGCGCCGCCTTGATGGACAGGATCTCCAGGCTTGTTCCGGGGTTGGAGCGGGTTTACTTCTGCAATTCCGGCGCCGAGACAGTCGAGGCTGCCCTCAAGTTCGCCCGCCTCTCCACCGGGCGCAAGTACGTCATCGCCGCCATGCGCGGCTTCCATGGCAGGACCATGGGGGCGCTTTCAGCCACCTACAACAGGAAATACAAGCAAGCCTTCGAACCGCTGGTGCCCGGGTTCAGCCACGTGGTTTTTAACAACATCCCCGCCCTCGAAGCCGCCGTCACGGACCAGGTCGCCGCCGTGATCCTGGAGGCGGTGCAGGGCGAAGGCGGCGTTTACCCGGCCGATCCCGCCTATTTGCAGGCTGCCCGCCGCATTTGCACCGAACACGGCGCCCTGTTGATCCTTGACGAAGTCCAGGCCGGCCTGGGGCGCACCGGCAAAATGTTCGCCTTTCAACACTCCGGCATCACACCCGACATGGTCTGCGTGTCGAAATCGCTGGCAGGCGGTTTGCCGATGGGGGCCGTGCTGTTGGGTGACTCGGTCAGGAACCTGGCCCCCGGACTGCATGGAACGACCTTCGGTGGCAATCCGCTGGCATGCGCGGCCGCGCTGGCGGCGCTGGCTGTTATCGAAGAAGAAGACCTGCCCGGCCAGGCAGCCCTCAAGGGCGCCTATCTGATGGAGGCGCTGCGATCCATACCTTCCCCGTTGATCCGGGAAGTGCGCGGGCTGGGCCTGATGGTCGGGATCGAGCTCAGGCAAAAGGTGGCCCCTTACCTGCAAAAGTTGCAGGACCGGCACATCCTGGCGCTCAACGCCGGGCTGACCACCATCCGACTGTTGCCGCCCCTGGTCATCACCCGCGAACAATTGGACCAGGTGGTGGTTGCCCTGACCGAAGTCCTGCAATGAACCTCAGCCCTGAAACCCTGCTTAACCTGGTCAGGATTTACAGCCCTACTGGCAGGGAAGAGGCCGCGGTCGCTTACCTGGTCAGCCGCATGCAGGCTTTGCATTTCACACGCGCCTTCATGGATGAAGCCGGGAACGCCGTCGGGGTGATGGGCGACGGGCCGCCTCAGGTCGTCCTGCTGGGCCACATTGATACCGTGCCGGGCGAGATCCCGGTCCGGCTGGAACCTCCCGTCGGGGATGCACCCGGTGCAGGCAGCCTGTATGGGCGCGGCTCGGTGGATGCCAAGGGGTCGTTATCCGCATTCGTGGATGCGGTGGCGGCCTGTGGCCCGCTTCCAGGCTGGCAGTTCATCGTCATCGGGGCGGTTGGAGAGGAGGGCGATTCGCCCGGCGCCAGGTATGTCCTGCCGCTCTACCACCCGGACTATGCCATCATTGGCGAGCCCAGCCAGTGGGAAAGGGTCACGCTGGGTTACAAGGGCAGCGCCCGGGCGCAGGTGCGTGTGCGCCGTGCGCTCTCCCATGGCGCCTCCGGGAACGAAAGCGCCTGCGAGGCGGTCTTCCGGGCCTGGCAGGCGCTCAGTGCCCAGGCCGCTGCGACCAACCTCGGGCGGGAACGTCTGTTTGACCGGCTCCAGCTCTCCCTGGGCGGCCTGGATTCCGGCGGGGACGGCTTCGAAGCCTGGGCGGAACTGCAGGTGGCAGCGCGCCTGCCCCTGGACCTGCCGCCGGATGGCTGGTACGAAATGTTAACCGGCGACCCGGCCCTTTCCGCCATCCCCGGCCTTTCCATCCGGCCGGACGGATTCCCCATCCCGGCCTGGCAGGGGGAAAAGAATAATCCCCTGGTGCGGGCCTTCCTGGCCTCCATCCGCCGCGTGGGCGGGCAGCCGGGTTTCGTCCATAAGACCGGTACGGCCGACCTGAACATCCTGGCCCCGGCCTGGGGCTGCCCGGCCCTGGCCTACGGCCCGGGCGATTCCGCCCTGGATCATACGCCGGATGAACATCTTTCCCTTGATGAATATGGAAGGGCAGTGGATGTGCTGCAGAAGGTATTGCAGCGGCTGTCCCAGGGGGCATGAATCGGGCAAGCCGGCAATCATTTGGAACTTTTGGCTCTTCTGGCTCCTTTGGAACCTTTGTCCCTTTTGTCCCATTAGGCTCCCTTGGTCCTTTTGGTCCCAATCCACGCCTCCGGGGGATGTGAGGCTGCTCAGAAGGGGGCATAGAACTCACAGGTCTTTACAGCGGTTCGGATCCGCTTGGGGGCACCTATCTGTACGGTAGCAAAGTTTTGACGGTTGAATGGGATTAGGTATTAAGATAATGCCCCCTAATTGCTAAGAGGGGCATTATGCTTTAATTTCTACATTTGGTAATGAGCTCTAATCATAAGTGTGCACGATTGGATCTGGACCTATGACCAAGCGTATACAGGCTCAATTCCAGTAGGGCTAAGTTTCAGGCACTGGTTGAGAGACAACTATGGACCTAGCGGTTCCAGTTTCCAATATTATTGTTTTACTTTGTTACAAGAAAGAACCACCTATTAAGAAGAGTAGCAATACAAAATATAATGGCACTCCAATTGAAGAGAGTACCAATCCAAAATAATAGGATTGCCAAGTAAATTAGATTAAATCCGAATGAGTGAGAAATTATATACTTGGTGAATTCCGTTTCAGGAATTTTTCCATGTTTTCCATGTGAGAAGAATGGCAATCTTGCTAGAATAGGTTGATTATTCATAAGTTTAAAAAAGCCAATATAATTTAAATGCATTCTGTGCTCAATTAAATTGCCCCTTTCCGTCAAATTTGATAAAAGGTGATATGTACGGATTTCTAATATCCAACAGGATATAGCTAGGGAAATACCTAGGGCTGGAATAAGAAAAAAGTAACTAGATTTTTGAGGGTCTTTGCTAAACCAACTGTTTACTAAAAAGCCCGTTGCGGCAAGGTATAGGCCAGCTATAGTGAATCTAACCTGAACCAAAGTATTATGATAACCTACGATGGCGTCATAGATGGATGGTAAATATTTATTATGTATCTCAGAAGAATTCATTACTCCCTCTTTATTAATTTATTTGGTTAATCTTCTTACTTCAAATGGATTTATTTTGCTATTTATTCCTCTATTGGTTTAGTAATGATAACCGTATTTATCTTAACCTAGAGGTTCAATATTCAAGCCCTGGCAAGGTAATATTATCTTTGCGCAATTAACTCATCCATCGGTTTGAGGCTTTAGGTCGCGTCCACAATGTGGGCAGACTATTGCCTCAATGCGAATAGTTTCAGCACAGTATGGACATTTCTTCGTTTTGCTTTTCAGTGCCCTTATGATCAAAACAACAGCTAGGATAATAATAGCCAAAAAAATGACAGGAATAATACAAATAATAAGTTGTATTGGTTTTATTCCAAAAGGCATGGCTTTATCCTTTCTGGATATATTAAAATTTGAAATATTGTAGAGGTACTTTTTCTAGAGCAATTATGGAAAGACAGTTATCCTTTTAGCATTTTCTTCATGTTGTTATGAGAAATTTTATTGCTGCCAAATCAATCCCTCCCTTCGGGGTATTATATATATTGTAGAACGAAACGAGTTGGGGCGCAAGGCATGCAGAGACCAAACTACCCCAGTGGTTCGGATTCCTTTGGGAGCACTACTATATGCGGGTGTTCGTGATTCCATTCAACCAATTATTTCCCCGATCCTAATCAACTTTATAACGCACCCGCCCGGTGGCCCACGTGCCGACAAGTATAGATAGATCGATGGAAATGATATGGTGCAGGGATAAAAATACTTCGCAACTCGTAGAGGGGGAGCAGCCTATCCAGGGTAACAAAACCATCCGATAGGGCAAACTTCAGGTCAATAAGTGCATTCTTGCGTACCATTTCCCCCATTGACAAATCAGAACTAATGTTCTATAATAATAACAAGCACGGGTAGGCTTGCACCCTGCCCGTGTCGCTTATAGGCCCCCGCATGGGGGAAGTTCCCGAATGGGAGATGCTCCCGCAAGGGGGAAGTCCCCTAATGGGGGAAGCCCCGCAAGGGGCAGCCGGGCTAGCCTTCCTGATCCTTGATTACCTGGTCAAATACTCAGCTATTGAACTAATCAACTCTTCAACCAACCCGGAAAGGCTTCCCAAATGACTGATTCCCCTCCTACCTCGAAACGCAAACCCGGCGGCCAGCCCGGCATTTCATTTACCGTAACCAGACCACCCTTGAGCAGGCCCTCGCAGAACTTGCCGGCCTCCTTCCGGAGGAAGATTGACCGCCGCTCTGCTATCGTACCTCTCTCCCAATCTAAAGGATTGGGACGTGTGCCCGTAAGGGTGGAGGGTCCGGGGCTGGCCGAGGCGGCCTTACCTGTACCTGCGGCGTCACGAGTACCTGCGGTACTTGCGCAGGCAGTTGCGCAGGCAAGCCGCCAACTGTACCCGTTCTTTGGGCAAAGTACCCCGAAGGGGCATCGGCCGGTAGGCGACCGCGTAGGACCCGCGAAGAACCCGAAGGGTATAGGGACATTGGTCGCCGAAGTGAGGCCTCGCCGAGGAATATTCGTTTCTCCTTTCGTTTTCAAAAAACGAAACTTGTCCCTCGCGAAGCACCTTGTCCCTGTAAGGGAACTTGTCCCTGTAAGGGATACCCGCGAAGCCTGCCCCATTTCTCTTGAGGTCCCCGTGAAGCACCATGAAGTGGCGTGAGGCCACCCCTCTCCCAATCCGATCTTGTCCCCGAAGGGGAAGGATTGGGAGAGGGGCCGGAGGTGAGGCGGAAGGGGCGGTGAGGAATAGTCGTTTCCTAGTCGTTTTTTTTGAGGAACGACTCTTGGCTTGCCCCATTTCTCTTGGGGTACCCGTAGGGTAAAGGGTGCAGGGGGCCTCCTCCCTCCACTGACGCTTCCCCTGGTCGGGGCTGGTATAATATCCGCTTGCAATTTACCGGGCGCAAAACAAAACATTTGTGCTATAATCGGTTAAACTCTCCAAGAGGAATGCATGTCATCTAACGTAATCCGCGTCGTTGGGGCCCGCGAACACAACCTGAAGAACATCACCGTCGAGATTCCGCGTGACAAACTGGTGGTCATCACCGGGCTCTCCGGCTCCGGAAAATCCTCCCTGGCCTTCGATACCATCTTCGCCGAGGGCCAGCGCCGTTATGTCGAGTTGCTCTCGGCCTACGCCCGCCAGTTCCTCGGCCAGATGCAGAAGCCGGATGTGGATTACATCGAAGGCCTCTCCCCGGCTGTTTCGATCGACCAGAAGGGCACCTCCCACAACCCGCGCTCGACCGTCGGTACGGTCACCGAGATCTACGATTACCTGCGCCTCCTCTTCGCCCGCGTCGGCATTCCTCATTGCCCCGTCTGCGGACGGGAGGTCGTCAAGCAATCCGCCCAGGAAATTGTGGATGCCATCCAGGCGCTGCCGGACGGCACCCGCATCCTGGTGCTTGCCCCGGTGGTGCGTGGCCGCAAAGGCACCTACCAGGCCGTTTTCGAGGAGATCCGCAAGGCGGGTTTCGTGCGCGCCCGTGTGGATGGTACGGTTTTCACCCTGGAGGAGGAGATCAACCTGGACCGCTATAAGATCCACACCATCGAATCGGTGGTGGACCGCTTGGTGGTATCCGCCTCCGGGGCTGAAGAGGAGCGCCAGGCCAACCTCACCCGGCTGACCGATTCGGTCGAGACCGCCCTTAAGTTTGGCGATGGCTATCTGACCGTGCAGGTGCTGGCCGGCGACCCCGCCGGGAACCACGATCTGCATTTTTCTGAACACCTGGCTTGCCCTGAGCATGGCATCAGCATTCCCGAGATTGAGCCGCGTACTTTCTCCTTCAACACCCCGCACGGCGCCTGCCCCGATTGCCAGGGGCTGGGCAATAAATTGGAAATTGATCCGGATCGCGTCATTGACCCGGAGAAATCGCTGTGTGACGGCGCCCTGATTGCGATGGAATGGAATAACGTCCGCGAGGATGGAAATCCCGGCTATTACTGGCAGATTCTCGAAGCCATGGCGCAGCATTACCATGTCGACATGAACATTCCCTTCAAGGATTTGTCCGCCGAGCACCGCCAGCTGGTTCTGCATGGCACGCAGGGGGAAAATTTCCACCTGCACTACCACAACCGCGACGGGCGCCAGGCCACCTTCGATACTGCTTTTGAAGGCGTGATTGGTAACCTGGAGCGCCGGTATCGCGAGACGAACTCGGAATATATCCGTGAAAAGATTTCGGAATATATGAGCGACCGGCCCTGCCCGACCTGCCAGGGCAAACGCTTGCGCCCCGAAGCGCTGGCCGTGACGGTCAATGACGTCAACATCCTTCAGGTTACCGAATGGCCGGTGCTCCGCTCGCTCGAATGGGCCAGGCAATTGGCTGGTACGAAATCTCCCCTCACCTCCCGCCAGCAGGCCATTTCTGACCGCATCCTGAAGGAGATCGTCTCGCGCCTGGGCTTCCTGGTGAATGTCGGCCTCGAGTACCTTACCCTGCACCGCTCGGCCGGGTCGCTTTCGGGTGGGGAGGCCCAGCGCATCCGTCTGGCCACCCAGGTGGGTTCGCGCCTGGTCGGGGTGCTCTATGTACTGGACGAGCCCTCCATCGGGTTGCACCCGCGCGACAATAACCGCCTGCTCACCACCCTCAAAGGATTACGCGACATTGGCAACACGGTTCTGGTGGTGGAGCATGATGATGACACCATCCGCACTGCCGACTGGGTGATTGACCTGGGTCCTGGCGCGGGTGAGCACGGCGGCAGGATCATCGCCGAGGGCACGCCCGAACAGATCATCGCCCACCCCAGATCGCTGACCGGCGCGTACCTATCGGGTCGCAAGCGTATCCCGGTGCCGAAGAAACGCCGCCCAGGCAATGGCAAAATTCTGACCGTCGTCGGTGCGCGCGCCAACAACCTGAAGGATATTACGGTCAACATTCCTCTTGGTATGTTTGTCTGCATCACCGGTGTTTCCGGATCGGGGAAATCCTCCCTGATGAGCGATGTCCTTTACAACGCCCTGGCAGCGAAGTTGAACGGAGCGCACACCCAGCCCGGCGAATACAGGCGCATTGATGGCCTCGAGCACCTCGATAAGATCGTCAACATTGACCAGTCGCCCATTGGGCGCACGCCGCGTTCCAATCCGGCTACATACACCAGCCTGTTCGAGGAGATCCGCAAACTTTTTGCTGAACTACCGGAGAGCAAGGTGCGCGGCTACAAGCCGGGTCGTTTCTCGTTCAACGTCCACGGTGGGCGTTGCGAGGCCTGCCAGGGCCAGGGCGAATTGCGCATCGAAATGCAGTTCCTGCCGGATATTTATGTCCCGTGCGATGTCTGTCATGGCAGCCGTTTCAACCGCGAGACCTTGCAGGTCCACTTCAAAGGCCACAGCATCGCGGATGTGCTCGACATGACCGTCGATCAGGCGCAGGAGAAGTTCTCCGCTTTCCCACACATGCTGAACAAGCTCACCCTTCTCCAGGAGGTTGGCCTGGGTTATATCAAGATTGGGCAGCCCGGCAATACACTTTCGGGTGGGGAAGCCCAGCGTGTCAAGTTGGCCAAGGAACTTTCCCGCCGGGCCACCGGCCGGACCCTGTACGTGCTCGATGAACCATCGGTCGGCTTGCACGCTGCGGATGTGCATAAATTGATCGAGGTGTTGCAACGCCTTGTGGATGCAGGCAACTCCGTGCTGATCATCGAACACAACCTGGAGATCATCAAAGTGGCTGATTGGATCATCGACCTGGGCCCCGAGGGTGGCGACCGGGGAGGCGAGCTCGTCGCCGAGGGTACACCCGAGCAGATCCTGAGTGCTCCGGGTTCCTATACCGGTGCATTTCTCAAAGGTCGAATTAAAAAATAAAGGGCGCTTCCATTAACTATACGCAGGTTTTTTACACTCGCAGAATCCTATAAGTTCAGGTAGAATAAGTTTATTGACTCGCATCGGGATTGATTCCCGGTGCGCCCTCTTCCGAAACAGATGGGTGATCCTATGTCTATTAATGAAACTATCGAGTCTTACCGCAAGCGTCGCAATCGACTCACACCAATGATTCTTGGCGGTGTGGCGGTCTTGTTGGTGGTTATCGGGATCATTATTGTTGTGACCTCCATGCACGGTGGCGGCCTTTCTAGAACTCTTTGCCACCAAGACACCCACGCCCACCCTGACGCCTTTGCCCACCGATACAATGACACCCACCGACACGCCCACCATTACTCCTTCTCCCACCGTCACCCCGACAGTTACGCCATCCGCACCGGAAAATTACGTTGTCCAGGAAGGCGATTCCCTTACCTCGATTGCCCAGGCCCATAATCTGGGCAATAATGGGGTCCTCTTGATTGAATTGCTCAACCCGTTGACGAAGGACCCTGCCACCGGAGCAACCACCGGGATCGATCCTTCCACCGGTTTCATTACGGTTGGGCAGACCATCATCATCCCGAACCCGGGCATGCAACTCCCGACCTCTACTCCGTTGCCTACTGGCTTGGTTCCGGGGACACGCATCACTTATACCGTCATGCCCGGTGATAGCCTGGGCAGCATTGCCAATAATCTCAACAGCACGGTAGCCGCGATCGTAAACGCCAACCCCACGACTTTGAAAACAAACGGAGCAAATTCAGTTCTCTATGTGGGAGAGCTGATCATTGTACCGATCAATCTGGTCACGCCGGTGCCGACCAAGAAGGTGACTGCCACACCCACCGCCACAGCCACCTCATAAAGCCTGAACCCAGAAGTCCGGTCTCATGAAACCGGACTTCTCTTTATTCTTTCCGTTTTTTTCACACATCCGGATGATTCCCGGTGAACCCGGTTTACAATTTTACAAAATCGGCAGTAAAATGAATAAGAGAGATCATTTCAAATCAGCAAGGAGATTTTGTGAGCAACTGGCCAGGAAAGTATGTTATTGGTTTGACCGGTAATATTGCCACGGGGAAAAGTGTTGTTCGCAAGATGCTCGAACACTTGGGCGCCTACAGCATCGACGCGGACGCTCTCTCGCATCGCGCCATGGCCAAGGGTGCCCCTGGTTATCAAAAGGTGATCGATACCTTCGGAAAATGGATTGTGGATGGGAATGGTGACGTGGACCGGGCCAAGCTCGGTCGCCTGGTTTTCAATGATCCGGAGGCTCTCCAGGAACTGGAATTAATTATCCATCCGTTGGTCGAACAGGCCGTGGATTTCCTGATTCGGCGTGCCAGTCAGCATGTTATGGTGATAGAGGCTGTCAAACTGCTCGAAGGCAAGTTGGCCGGGGCCTGTGATGCTGTCTGGGTCACCTACTCCTCCGAACCTCTCCAGAAAGCCCGTCTTCTCCGTAAGCGTAATATGAGCGATCATGATGCCATTCAACGCATCCACGCCCAACCGCCCCAGGAAGTGAAAACAGCCGCTGCGAATGTCGTCATTCAGAATACCGGCTCGTTCGAGGATACCTGGAAGCAGGTGGTTGCCGCCTGGAAAGTGATCTCGCCGATTACGGATACCAGTCCGGTTGTCATGCGAAAAGCCTCAGATGGCGAACTTTCGGTTCAGCGTGGACGTCCCCGCGATTCGGCCAATATTGCTGCCTTGATCACCCGTCTCAGCTTCGGAACACGTCCGCTATCCCCGGATGACATCATGGCTGCTTTTGGTGAAAAAGCCTTCTTGTTGCTCCTGGCCGATAAACAACTGGTTGGACTGGCCGGTTGGCAGGTCGAAAACCTCGTTGCCAGAACCACTGATTTGTACGTTGATTCCAGCATACCTCTCGAGAAGGCACTGAAAACCCTGGTCACCGAGGTTGAACGCGCCTCGCAGGACCTGCAATGCGAGGCTTCCCTTTTCTTTCTACCTTCACAAGTCGCCGGGCATGAATCAGTCTGGCAACTATTGGGTTACTCACGCCGCAACTTGCAGACCCTGGGCGTTCAGGCCTGGCGGGATGCTGCCATCGAATCACAACCGCCCGATACCGTATTGCTTTTTAAGCAACTTCGTCAAGACCGCGTCCTGCGCCCGATTTAACCGGGCAATCCGGGGCCGCGCTAATGCGAGCTCCAAAGCCCTGATAACCTGATTCCCGTTTACCTGATTGCATCAACCATTGCCGTGGCCGAATTTCTGAACAACGCCCTTTTCATCTTTCAACGTCTTAACTGGCTGGGGATCATTGACATCCTGCTGGTTACGTTGGTTTTCTTCGGAGTGCTTTATCTCGTCCGGGATACGCAGGCCATGATATTGCTGCGCGGCATAATCTTTGTCCTGGTCCTGTTCATCCTGCTGACCAGCCTGGTCAATTTGCCGGCTCTCTCCTGGCTTATTCGAACGATATTGCCTGCATTGGTGTTTACCATCCCGGTCATCTTTGCGCCTGAAATTCGTCGTGCCCTGGAAAGGATAGGACGCGCCGGCACCTTCTTCCGTGTATCCAATAAAAAAGCCGGTCAGGAGATCCAGCAGACCATTCAGGCCGTGGTGAGCGCAGCCGCCCGCCTCTCTGCCCGCCAGCATGGAGCCCTGATCATCTTGGAACGTTTTGATCACCTTGACGAATATATTCATACCGGTGTGTTGATTCAATCGGTCGTGACACCCGAGCTGCTGTTGCAGATTTTCTATCCAAATACCCCCTTGCATGACGGCGCGGTGATTATCTCTGGGAATAAGATTATCGCGGCAGCCTGTGTCATGCCGTTATCTTCCAGCGGCATCCTGGATCGCTCCCCAGAACGGCAGATGGGGCTTCGCCACCGTGCGGCCATGGGTATCTCTGAAGTTTCCGATTCAATTGCCCTGGTTGTCTCTGAGGAAACAGGCGCCATCTCCATTGCACATGCCGGGCGAATCATCCGCCGGCTGGATGTGGAGCGTCTCGAAAACATCCTGTCAGCCTTCTATAATCCGGAAAGATCACACACGGAAAATTTCTTCCAGCGGCATTTTCCTTACATTTTTCCCCGCAAGGACGAGTGATGATATGCTTCACTGGATAACCACCAACCTGCGCACCTTTTTATTGGCATTTGCCCTGGCTCTGGGTGTTTGGGTTATGGCTGTCACTTCGGCTAATCCTGATGAGACTCAAACCTATCCCAATCCCATTCCCATCGAATTTATCGGCCAGGATCCCAGCCTGGTAATGACTGGAACAGTCACGCGGCAGGTCCAGGTGACTCTGCGAGCCCCGCACTCAATCTGGGAAAGTTTGCTCTCGGGCGAGGTTCCCATCCATGCCATAGTTGATCTGACCGGCCTCAAAGCCGGCACCGGGATGGTGGCTGTACAGATACAGATAGCAACCACCCCTGTGCGGATTCTCTCTGTCACTCCCCAGAAGTTTGCACTGAACCTCGAAAAATTGGTGACGACTAACCTGCCGGTCGAATTAACCCTTAACGGTGAACCGGCGATTGGTTATAAAGCCGGGGATGTCATTTTGGATCCTGCTGATGTTGTCGTATCCGGGCCGGAATCGTTCGTTGCCCAGGTCAAGCACGTCCGCGCCAATCTGGATATTACCAATGCCCGTCAAGATGTTGAGACAACCCTCTCTGTCCAGGCCATCACGGAAAGTGGCTTGGCAGTGGGAGGGGTTTCCGTCCAGCCTGACACTGTCCAGGTTAGCCTGCCTATCGCCCAACAGGGTGGATATCGCGACCTGGCTGTCAAAGTGATGACTGTTGGCAAGCTCGCCAGCGGCTACCGGCTGAATAATATTACTGCCTCCCCGCTTACCGTTACAGTTTATTCGGAAGATATACCTTTGATCGAGAGCCTGCCTGGCTATCTGCAGACCACCACGCTTGACCTTTCCGGTGCGTCCAGTAATATCACGACCAAGTTATCTCTGAATCTGCCCAGCGGAGTCTTGTTGATTGGGGACCAGACGGTTAATGTCCAGATCGAGATTGTCCCGATCGAAGATAGCCGCCCGGTGGCTTTTCGCCAGGTGGAAGTGATCGGTCTGAGTCCTGGTCTGACCGCTGCAATCTCACCCACTACTGTGGATGTAATCCTGGCTGGTCCATTGCCAGTCCTGAATTCTCTCCTACCTGATGACGTTCATGCCCGGCTGGACCTGACCGGTCTGACGCCAGGAATATACCAGTTGACGCCTACTGTCATGGTTACAGATGAGGGGGTGACCGTCCAATCCATTCTTCCCGGAACCGTGGAAGTAACCATCACCAAAGCGACGGCCCCGACGCCGACCCCATGAGATCGCCTCTTTTCGAAGAGGCAGATTCGGAAATATATGTCTAAACCTGTTGTTGCCCTGGTCGGGCGCCCGAATGTAGGGAAAAGTACACTTTTCAACCGCCTGGCTGGGGAACGCCTTGCCATCGTGGACGATATCCCCGGTACCACACGTGACCGCCTTGTGGCCGAGTCTGAATGGAATAATGTTAAGTTTCAACATAATAGATACTGGCGGCATAGACCCCATGCACGGTGGCAGGACGACGCTTTCAGTTGGTTCTGCGGATTTTGTCCAGGAGATCCGTGAGCAGGCATTAATGGCGGTCAACGAGGCCGATGCCGTATTATTCATCACGGATGGCGGGGCCGGAGTCACTCCCCCTGACCGTGAAGTGGCCGGCATCTTGCGGCGCTACCAGAAAACCGTGCATGGTCAGGGATGGCCTCCGATATTTGTCGTGGTGAACAAATGCGAGAATGACAGATTGCGTTCCGAGGCGACCGAATTCTATGAATTGGGCCTGGGTGATCCATATCCTGTCTCAGCCATCCATGGCACCGGGACAGGGGATCTGTTGGACGCACTGGTAAATTCATTCCCACCCGGGCTGGAAACAGTGGAAGACGATTCGGTCAAGATAGCCATCGTTGGCAAGCCTAATGCCGGAAAATCCTCCCTGCTTAACAAACTGGTCGGCAGGGAACGCGCCATCGTCAGCCCCATCCCCGGCACGACACGCGACGCGGTGGATACCAGAATTGTAGTTGACGGGCTGCCTGTTACTCTGATAGACACCGCCGGGATCCGCAGGCGTGGCAAGATCGAACAGGGTGTGGAGAAATTCAGCGTTTTGCGTTCATTCAAAGCCATTGAACGGGCGGATGTCGCCTTGCTGATCGTCGACGCGAAAGCCGGGATCACCGCCCAGGATACCCATATCGCGGGATTCATCCTGGATGCCTGGAAGAGCACGGTTGTATTGGTAAATAAATGGGATGCCATTGAAAAAGACTCTACCACAATGGAAGACTACACCAGGCATGTCCGGCAGGAGCTCAATTTTATGGACTACGTTCCCCTGCTCTTCATCTCGGCCAGGACCGGCCAGCGCGTGGATCAGGTGCTGCCGATGGCCTTGCGCGTCCAGGAGGAGCGACTCGCCCGCATCACCACAGCCATGTTGAACCGGGTTTTACGGGAGGCTCAGGATGCGCATCCCGCTCCCTCCCATGCCGGGCACCAGTTGAAAATTTACTACGGTTCCCAGGTCCGGGTGGACCCACCGACTTTTGTCCTGCATGTCAATGATCCGAAACTGTTCCATTTTTCCTATCTGCGCTACCTGGAAAATCAATTCCGGGAAACGTACGGTTTTCTCGGGACGCCTATCAAGATCATTGCACATGGGCATAAAGAAGAGTAGACTGGCAACACCTTTACCCTCAAAAAACAAACCGGACTGCACCTTTATGGGCAGTCCGGTTCTTGTTACCTTTGCGCCGGGTTTATATCGGCATGTTCAATTTACGGGGTGTCGATATCGCTGGCACTGTTGTTCACCGAGTTGGGATCAGGGAATGCCGGGAGCGGTGCGGTGATGGTGGCTGTGTTGGTCATGGTTCCGGACGCTGAACCACTGATGACCGCCGTTACCGTGTAGACGATGTGCTTTCCGGCTGGAATGTTGACGGTATCGGTAAAGACGCCTCCTCCAGGTACCGTACCGGTGACACAACTGGCACCCAGATCAGCGGCGCAGCTCCAGGTCCAACTGGCCAACTGGGCCGGCGCGGTGTCCGAGAAGGCTGCGCTGGTGACGTTGGAAGGTCCGTTGTTGGTAACCGTGATGGTGTAGATGACCGTGCCGCCCGCCACATAGGTGTTCACCATATCGGTCATGGCGACTGCCAGGTCGGCAGACGGGTGGGCATCCGTGTGCGTGGCGGTGTTGTTACCCAGTATCGGATCGGGTACCGTGACGGGAGCCGTTACGGTGACCGAGTTGGTCATGTCGCCGGTGGCTGCAATGTCAACGGTAGCGACCACAGTGTAGGTGATCTTCTTACCCGCTGGGATATTGACGGTGTCTCCAAAGTTGACCGGGCTGACAGGGCCGGCAGTGCAGGCTGCACCGCTGTCGGGGACACATGTCCAGATCCAGCTGTCGAGCTGGGTAGGTCGGTTGTCGACGATGGTGGCGCCGGTGACAGGTGCAGGTCCATTATTGGTGATGACAATGGTGTAGGTGACCGTGCCGCCAGGCGGGTAGATGGATAACCCGTCATTCATGGTGGCCGCCAGGTCCGCTGTTGGAGGTGCGTCGGTATCCGTGGCAACGTTGTTGCCGGGGTTCGGATCCGGGATGGCCCCTGGTGCCGTGATCGAAGCAGAGTTCACCAGGTTACCGGTTGCCGCGCCGTTCACCAGCGCCTGCACCGTGTAGGTGACGCCTTGCCCGGCTGCCAGATTGATCGTATCAGAGAAATTGCCAGGAATGACAGGACCGGCTGTGCAGGTCGAGCTGAAGTCCGGTACACATGTCCAGGTCCACATGGCGATCTGGGACGGTATGTTGTCGGCAAAGGTGGCACCGATGACGGTCTGCGGGCCGTTGTTACTTACCCGGATGGTATAGGTAAGGGTCCCACCAGGGTTGTAATAGGTCACACCATCGGTCTTGGTGACCGCCAGGTCGGCGGACGGGCCGGTGTCGGTATCCGTGGCAGAGTTATTGCTCAGGATGGGATCCGGCATGCCAATTGGGGGTGTGATGGTGACGGTGTTGACCAGGTTGCCCGGGGTGGTGGTGCCCAAAGAGGCGACGATTGTGTAGGTGACTTTCTTTGTGGCAGGGATGTTGACAGAGTCGATAATATTCCCGCCGGATCCGGAACCGCAGGAGGCGCCTGAATCAGGCACGCAGGTCCAATTCCAACTGGTGACCTGGACTGGGATATTATCTGTGAAGGTTGCACCGGTAACGTTTAGTGGACCATTGTTCGTCACCACGACCTTGTACGTGGTCGAGCCGCCCGGAGTCCACATGCTGATTCCATCCGTAATGGTGATCGCCAGGTCAGCGCTCGGGGGCGCATCCGTGTCACTGGCTGAGTTGTTGGCCATGTTGGGATCCGGTGTTGGCGCGGGGTTGGTGACGGTGGCCGTGGTGACCATGTTGCCCACTGCTGAGGCATTGATGGTGGCAACGATGGTATAGGTAACCTTCTTGCCAATGGGGAGGTTTACCACGTCGGAAATGTTGCCAGCAGGCGTTATCGGGCCAGCGGTGCAGGTCGCTCCGGAATCCGCGACACAAGTGACGGTCCAGGAGGTGATTTGCACCGGTTTGTTGACGGTGATGGTTGCACCGGTGACATCGTATGGCCCGCTGTTACTGGCAACGACCGTGTAGGTGGCCGTGCCTCCGGGAGTATAGGTCATCAAGCCGTCATTGATCGTTATGGACAGGTCCGCGTTCGGCCCCGGGATGATTGCTGTTGGGGTTGCGGTAGGCACCGTGGTGGAAGTCGGGACCGGAGTCGGGGTCGGGGTCGGCCCTGTGGTTGCAGTGGGGCCAACGGTGGAGGTCGGAGCCCAGCCTGAAACATTGATATCCGCAAAGAAGGTGATCATGCCGCTTCCCACGCCGAATTGATTTCCGGAAGCATCCCGTAATCGCCAGTAGCTGCGGTAGTGACCAGGCGAATTAGGTGCGACCATGTTGACCGAGAGATCGGCTGTTTGCCCCGGAGCCACGGCGGAAGGCAGGTTGACTGCATCTGGAGCCCCTATTTGTGACCCGAATACATGGACCAGGGCGTAACTGGTCGACCAGGTGCAGGAGCCTATATTCCTGATTTCCCATGTCTTGGTGAAGGATGCGCCGGGAGCCAATACAGTACCGTCCGGAATGGTCACATCCGACACAAAATAACCTCTATTGCAGGTGAGGCTGGGGTAAACGGGATACCATGGCCCGGAGTTTCCAACGATCTTGGTTTCCGCCCACTCTGCTCGGTCGCCGGACGGCCAGCCATGCCCGCCCACATCTGCCGAATAGAGGATAAAATTAACACTCTGCCCGGCCAAGGAACTCAGGTCAAGGTTGAAACGGTAATAAAGACCATCGTAGCGTTCATTGAATGACCAGAAGGTATACACTGGACCGGATCCATTAATCTGGTAGTTCAAGCGGAAGTTGACGTAACAGTTGGAAGCGCCGTAGGCGCAGTTGATGATCCCCTGGAAATGATCGCCCGAGTGGACTGTGTAGGCCGGGTAGACCCCCTGTATATACCCTCCATACACATATTGCGGGTGAACCACCAGGCCGGGGTTTGAATCATAGGAACCATCTTCAAGCTGCGGGTTGGCCACATTCAGAACGAAACCTCTGGAATCCCCATCCGTTCCAGGGCAGGGTAATGCACCCGCCCCGCTTGACCAGGAGGCTGAACAGGAATTGGCCATAAAATCATAACTGGTGCCGCCGGTGTAGGTGCCATTGGTATAGATGTCCACCCAAAAAATGGAATTGGCGGAAGCACCTACTCCAAATAATCCTCCCCAACCGTTGCGCAGTTCCCAATTGCCTCGGTAGTGTCCGGCTGAGGCAGGCGCGGTCATATTTACAGAAATATCGACTGTCCCGCCGGGAGCCACGCTAGAGGGCAGGTTGACCGACGCCGGGGCACTCATTTGATCGCCGCTTACGAAAACCGCCGAGTAGGATGTCGTCCAGGTGCATGTGCCGATATTTTCCAATCGCCACGTCTTGGTGAAAGTCGCACCTGGAGCCAGACTGGTCCCATCCGGTATGGTGACATCGGCAATGAATTGGGCCCAATCACAGGACGCTGCCGCCACCGGATGAGCCGCGAAGGCTAGCCCTGGCAAGAATTGCATCAGCAGGGTCAAAGCCAACGCAACCGGAATGAAAACTCGTCGAATGGACATCTCAACCTCCTTATATCAGACGGATGGCGCGCATCAACGCGCCCATAGGCAAGGCGTGCGCCTGCGAATACAGATCAGACGAATCATAGTCTGGAAAGGTTCCCTTTGCTATATGATAATGCAAATATTAATAAATAGCATACCATATTTTTATGGCAAACGTACTGATAATTATGAGGGTTATTGAGGTTTCCGGTCATAAATTAAGCGATGGGAACGGATTTTTACGTATTTAACCAAGCCAGACCCCATTTTTTTACACCATCACCAGGATAATTCCCATAATAACTAATTTTACTTGAGATTCGCCTTCCAGGGTTGTACAATATGATTGGGAAAGCATGTTGCGAAAGTTCATAAACCTGGTTGTATTGACTCTGGGCATGTTCCTTCTGACCTCGCCTGCCCCTTTGCGCGCCATGGAATTGAAACCGGCCGGTCTTTCTCCGCTATCTCTCCCCGCAGGAAGCCTCTCCATAATACCGATTGCCCAAGCCGATTTCAAAAGCGACGGTTTGCTTGAAAAGCTGGTCCTGACGGATGGGCACTTGACCATTTTATCAGGTGGCCAATCCGTCTGGCGCAGTCCCGCAGAATGGACAGTCATTCAAGCCCAAGTCACTGACCTGAATCAGGATGGCATACCGGAGGCAACCCTGCTTGTCTGGCGGCCTTTCCATCCCTGGCCGGTGGATCAATGGTTGCCATCGGGTGGACGCATCGCCAATTTTCATGATGAGGCTGGCAATTCCTGTCAGATCATTCTGGTTGGCTGGCGTGGTCGTGAGTATGGTGAATTATGGGCCGGGTCCGCGCTGGCTGAACCGGTGCGATCTTTCGCCGTGGCTGACTTGAATGGTGATACCTTCCAGGAGTTGGTCACGCTGGAAGGCAGTTACTCGGATTCTCGCTCAGCGCCTGCCCGTGCATTAAAGGTCTGGGAATGGAACGGATTTGGGTTCTCCGTCGTCTCTTCCATGCAAGGGACATTTGATGAAATGGCCCTGGTCAAGACCAATGCTGGCCGTATCCTTATTCTTGTTCCATGAGGAGGCACCATGAAAAACAATTCTCGTAAAATTCTTTTGGCATTCCTGGCGCTGGTGCTGGTACAGGCAGCCTGTTCTTGCGGTTTACCCAGCCTTTTTAGTGTGGCCACATCCACACCGGTGCCTCCATCCCTGCCCAGCCCCACCTCGCTGGCGGCAGCCACTCCCAGCCAGCCACTTCCACCGGTGACCGGGATTTATCCGGCTCCCTTTGCCTCGTATCACGAAGCGTCCGTCAGCCTGCCGCAGACCTTCAGCGGAGGGAGCTATTCCCTGCCTTTGGATCTGAACAAGGTGCAGGGTCTTGATTTGGTCAAGTTGACCGATGCGCAGAAGGCCATGCTGGTGCAGAATGGCTTTGCAGTCACTACGCCTGTGCCGGGGCAATACCGCGAGTTCTATCAGATTTATGAACAGAACCGCTATACGGAGATTCCGGTCTTCATTACCACCGATTTAATCTATCATGTTTATCATCTGATTTTTGACAAAATGCTGCGTGACCTGGAAACGGACTACTTCATAACCGATCTCAAGTCCCTGACCACCACCATGCTGGCTTCCACTACCACCCAATACCAGTCCCTGCAGGGAACTTCGCTGGGGGATCCAGCCCTCCGTAACGCAGCCTATTTTGCCGTGGCTGATAGACTTCTGGGGCTCTCGGACCCGTTCCCCGCAGAAGCGAACAGCATGGTCAATGCCGAGCTGGCCTTGATCAATGCCGCCAACTCCGCCGCCATCTCTCCCATCTGGGACCGTCCTGACTTGCCGCAGGATATGAAGTTGATCGAAGATTACAGCCAGTACATTCCGCGCGGCCATTACACCCTCAGTGACGATCTGAAGATGTATTTCAAGGCCATGATGTGGTACGGGCGGCTGACTTTCCGTCAGGTGGACGATTTTGAGACCCGGCGCGCCCTGTTGCTGGTCCAGGCGTTGCGCTCTGCGACCTCTTCCAGCGGAGTCTCCGCAGTCAGCCTGTGGGAAAATATCTACGAGCCGACCGTCTTCATCGTTGGAAAGGCTGATGACCTGGGTTATATTGAATATGGAGCCCTTTCGGACCAGGTCTTCGGAGCTGATCCTGATCTGAACAAGTTTGCCGACCCGACCCTGTTTGCCAGGTTCCAGGAAGCCGCCAAGACCCTCCCGCCTCCCCAGGTCAACTCAATGTGGGTCTGGATCGAGCAGGATAAGCAGCTGGTTACCAAGGGCTTCCGTTTCATGGGTCAGCGCTTTACCCTGGACGAGTATGTCTTTGGCCAGGTGATCTGGCGTAATGTGGGTACAATGGAGAAACCGCGCGGTTTGCCCAAAGGGTTGGATTTCTTCGCCGCCATGGGCTCCGATGAGGCTTACAGCATACTCAAGGGGATGGGCGAGTCGCAATATGTCAATTACGATACCCAGATGACCAAAGTCAAGAGCGAGGTCGCTGCTCTCGGGACCGACTCCTGGACTCAGAACCTTTATTGGTCGTGGCTCTATTCCTTCCAGCCGCTCATTACGCCTAAGGGCAGTGCCTACCCACCCTTCATGCAAACCCAGGCGTGGACGCGTAAAGACCTGCAAACCGCCCTGGGCTCATGGACGGAACTCAAGCATGATACGATCCTGTATGCCAAGCAGGTGATGGCCGAGATGGGTGGCGGAGGTCCGGATGTCCAGCCGCCGCATGGATACGTCGAACCGGACCCGCAGGCCTACGCCCGCCTCTTGGCCCTGGCACAGATGACCGAGGCTGGCCTTCAGTCCCGCAACCTGCTCAGTGACCTGACGCGTGGCAACCTTGACAACCTGATCTCCTCGCTCAAGTTCCTGCAGGATATCTCCCAACGCGAGCTGAGCGGCGGAACCATCACCACCGATGAATACTGGCAAATCCAGTACTGGGGCGGCACGCTAGAACAATTCACCCTGAAAGCGGCTGATACAACCGGTAATATGTCACGTGACCTCTCTGACCAGAAGGCCGCCCTGGTGGCCGATGTTGCCACCGGCACCAATGACTTGAACTCGCTGGTGGCGCTCGAAGAAGGCGTTGGGCAGCCTGCGCTTATTTACGTGGTCTTGCCGGACTCGCCCTGGCGCATCGGCATTGGTGCGGTTTATTCATATTATGAATTCACCGTTCCCTCGTCCGGACGCATGACCGATAAGCAATGGCAGGCACAGGTGCAGGCTGGGACCAACCCGGCCCAGCCTGATTGGACCAGGATGTTCGTCGCACCGTGATGGAATTCAAATCCATTATTCGACCACTCAGGCACGCATGGCTTAATCCTGCGTGTCAGGGTGGCTGATGTTTGAATTAAAGATGAATAAGCTGCGCGCGGTGGCTCTCCTGGTAATTCTCCTTTTCCTGGGCTCCTGTGTACCCCCACCGAAGACCGTCACATTGGCCCTGTTGGGAGACCTGATGGTCGGCCGAGGGGTCGATCCAAAACCGGCTTCACTGGCCTACCTGGCCCCCGAACTGAAAGCCGCTGACCTGAGCCTGGCCAATCTGGAAAGCCCGTTAGCCCCGGGTGTTGGTCAGTTTGCCACTAAGGATGCCTACAATCTTTGCACCTTGTCTGTCCGCGCAGCTCTGTTCCCCGCCTGGGGGCTGGACATGCTCTCGTTGGCCAACAATCACCGCTTTGATTGCAGTCCCTCCGGAACAACTGATACAATTCAGGCGTTGACCGCCGTGGGTCTGGTACCCATCGGGCCCGGACCAAAACCGGTCTACCGGATCATCCATGGCCTGAAATTGGCCTTTCTCGCTTTTGACGACATTCTTGCTCCCATTGATGCCGATTCCGCAGCGCAAGCTATCCAGTCTGCCCATTCGACCGGGGCAGTGGTGGTCGTTTTGATTCACTGGGGGGCGGAATATCAGGAGGGAACCACTGCGCGGCAGAGAAGTCTGGCCCGCCAGTTCGCGGATGCCGGTGCAGCGCTGGTCGTGGGAACGCATCCGCATGTGCTCCAACCCGCCGAATGGATTCCAACCACCCGCGGGCGGACTCTGGTCTTGTTCAGCCTTGGGAACGCTTTGTTTGACCAGGCCGGTCTGGAAGACACGCGCCAATCCGCCCTGGTGTTGGTGACACTCAATTCACAGAGCGTCAAATCCGCCAGGGCGCTGCCGTTCGAAATAGATGTGGGCAATAGTCGCATTATCCGGCCTGACACGCAGAAGGTCAGGCAAATTCATTCCAGAATAAATCTTCCATAAGGGCATGGAGATCAGGGCAGCCACATTTATAAGCGATTACTCTGCAACCAGATTGCCCTCCCGGGTATATAATTTTAATATGCCTCGCACCATCCTTCATCTGGACCTGGACGCCTTCTTCTGTGCTGTTGAAGAACTGCACGACCCGGCGCTGCGCGGCAAGCCCTTCGCAGTCGGAGGCCGTCCGGAAGATCGCGGCGTGGTGGCCTCCTGCTCGTACGCGGCCCGCCAGTTTGGGGTACGTTCAGCCATGCCGACCAGCCGGGCTCTGCGACTCTGCCCGGGTTTGCTGGTCATCTCGCACCACCACGGTAACTATGGCGAAATGTCCGATAAAGTCATGGAAAGGCTGGGTGATCTCTCCCCGCTGGTGGAACAAATCTCAATAGATGAAGCATTTGTGGATATCAGCGATCTGCGTGAAGACCCGGAGACGGTGGCCCGCCGCCTGCAGAAGCGTGTCAATGACGAACTCGGTCTGCCGTGCTCGGTTGGTGTGGCGGGGAACAAACTGGTCGCCAAGATTGCCACCGAAGTGGGGAAAAAGACTGCTCAAAAAGGGCAACCTCCCAATGCCGTAACGATCGTCCCGCTCGGAACGGAAACTGCCTTTCTGGAACCTCTGTCTGCGGATATGCTTTGGGGTGTGGGTCCCAAGACTGCCGCGAAACTGGCCGGGTATGGGATTAAGACGATTGGCGATATTGCCCGCCACTCCGCCGCAGACATGGCACACTGGTTTGGTGAGAACGGACGTGACCTGGCACGCCGCGCTTGTGGAATGGATGAAAGCCCGGTCGTAAATGAACACACACGCAAATCCATCAGCCAGGAGACCACCTTTTCCCGGGATCTGAGCGACGATAAAAAACTTGCCGATACACTGTTCGGACTCTCGGTGGAAGTTGGCCGCCGGCTGCGCCAGGCGGAAATTGCCGGGACAACGGTCAAGATCAAACTACGCTGGCCGGATTTCACCACCCTGACGCGCCAGGTTACCCTCTCCCAGCCGACCGACCAGGATGAGGAGATTTATGCTAGGGCGCTTGACCTGTTGGGCGAGGTGCGTTCGAAAGGCAAGCCAGTGCGTTTGATCGGGGTCGGCGTCAGTGGACTGGGCCCGCCGCTGCGCCAGTTGGAGCTATGGGGCGCGCAAGCGGAGAAATCGCGCCGCCTGCAGGATGCGCTGGACAGGCTTCACGAAAAGTATGGTGAGAAGTCCATCCGGCGTGGAAGAACCCGCGCATGAAAGTGGTTTTATCAAACCATCTGGTACATCTGCGTTCATTTGTGGTTCATAACAAGGAGAATAATAATGACTGTCGAAACCGGAAGCATCTCCCTCAACACGCGCGGCAACACCGACATCCAGGACATCACTCGCGAAGTGATCCGTCTGGTTGAACGATCCGGGCTCAAATCCGGCACCGTGACGGTCTTTTGTCCCTCCTCCACCAGCGGGCTGACAACCGTCGAGTTTGAATCGGGGGCCGTTGCCGACCTGAAGCGTATGTTCGGAGAGCTGGTCCCATCCAACCGGGAATATGCCCATAATGCCACCTGGGAGGATGGCAACGGTCACTCGCATATGCGGGCTTCGTTGCTCGGCCCATCCCTGACCATTCCTTTCGTGGAAAAGACCCTGACATTGGGGACATGGCAGCAGGTCATCTACGTCGATTTCGATATCCGTCCACGCCACCGGGAACTGGTGGTTCAGATGGTTGGGGAGTGATTTAATATGACCAAGGATCTGATATGAGAAAATTAAGAGTTGCCCTTCTTCAATTACTCTCCTCCGGCTATGACCAGGTTGCCAACCAGGCCAAAGGTGAACAGTACTGCCGGATGGCCAGGCAGTTGGGGGCGGATATTGCCCTGTTCCCCGAGATGTGGAATATCGGCTACCAGTTGCCCAATCCCACGCTGCCTGATCAGGTCGAGTTCTGGCAGCAGCATGCCATTGACCGGCAAAGCAATTATGTGAACTCTTTCCGGAAGCTGGCCTGGGATCTGGACATGGCCATCGGATTGACTTATCTTGAGCAATGGGAGGGCTTCCCGCGCGACTCGATATCCTTGATCGACCGGCACGGTGAGATCCGTCTGACTTATGCCAAGGTCCACACCTGTGACTTCGACAGGGAAGCCGCCCTGACCCCTGGCGACTACTTTTATGTCTGCGAATTGGACACGGACTGTGGGCCGGTCAAAGTGGGCGCCATGATCTGTTTCGATCGCGAGTTCCCGGAGAGCGCCCGGGTCTTGATGCTTAAGGGCGCCGAACTGATCCTGACCCCGAATGCCTGCGAATTGGAAGCCAACCGGATTGGCCAGTTCCGGGCGTGCGCCTTCGAAAACATGCTCGGCGTGGCCATGGCAAACTATGCCATACCCCAGGAGAATGGGCATTCGGCTGCTTTTGACGGGATCGCCTTTAAGGAAACCGGTTCCCGGGATACCTGCCTGGTGGAGGCGGATGGCCATGAAGGCATTTATCTGGCCGAGTTCGACCTGGAAAACCTGCGGGCCTACCGCTCCAGCGAAGCTTGGGGCAACGCCTACCGCAAACCGGGGCGTTATGGAATTCTCACCAGCCCGGAGGTCGAGTCACCCTTCGTCCGGAAGGACGCGCGCAGGTAAAAATGACACCGTTCTGGCGAAGAGTTTCTGGATCAGCGTATCCATGATATTTAATTCTGGTGGATCGAAAAAAAGAGGAAAAAATGAAAATCTACATCAGTGCGGATATCGAAGGGGTCACCGGCGTGACCCATTGGGATGAAACCGACTTGGGGAAAGGGGAAAGCAGCCTATTCCGGGAACAAATGACGGCTGAAGTGGTGGCGGCCTGCGAAGGGGCCCTCCAGGCTGGCGCGACCGAGATCTGGGTCAAGGACGCACACGACAGCGCCAGGAACATTATTGCCGCCAGACTGCCACACGAAGCCAGGCTGATCCGTGGCTGGAGTGGCCATCCATTCTTAATGGTCCAGGAACTGAATGATACTTTTCAGGGATTAATCCTGATCGGCTATCACTCACGTGGCGGGGCAGGTTCCAGTCCGCTGGCGCATACCATGACTGTTAACATCACCCGGATGAGTATTAACGGGCAACCGGCTTCCGAATTCCTGATCCATACGTATGCCGCGGCGTCCGTGAAAGTGCCGGTCGTGTTTGTCTCGGGTGACCAGGGCTTGTGCGATGAAATTGCCCAATTCAACCCATACATCGAGACTGTGGCAGTCAAGCAAGGCATCGGGAATTCAACCGTAAGCATCCACCCGGACCTGGCGACAGCCAGGATCCGGGCTGGCATATCCAAAGCTTTGATGGGGGATTTGTCTTTGTGCCAGGTAAAACTGCCCTCCCACTTTTCTGTGGAAATCCAGTACCGGCGCGCTTACGATGCCTATCATTTTGGCTTTTTCCCGGGGGCCGTTCAGAAGGACGATGTGACCGTTCGATTTGAGAATGACAGCTATTATGAAGTAATGCGCTTTTTATTGTTTGCGGCTTAATAGTTCCCAATAAAGCGTCACAGCTCCAAAGCAAGGAAAAGCCGGGCATTTTAATCCCGGCTCTATTCTTGTTATTCCGCTAACTTTTCTTTTCGCCCGGCCCAATCCCAAGCGGTTTCCATTTGGCATCATCCTTGAGACGATGCTGGCTGCCGTGCCGGTCATGGATCTCATCGAATCCTTCGGGCTTGAGGAACATCTGTTCGCCGTCCAGCAGGGCGGTCAGGCCGGCCTGGCCGGGCTCGGGACGTTTGAGGCCCTTATATCTGGCAGCCATGGCCGGCGTGTAATCGGTTGGCTCCTCGTAAGTGGTGATGTAGCCCTCGAAGTTACGCAGGATGATCTTGTGGTCCGACATGCTCAGCAGGTAGTTCGGGTTGACGGGGACCTTGCCGCCGCCGCCGGGGGCGTCCACAATATATTGCGGTACGGCGAAGCCGGAGGTGTGCCCGCGCAGGCCCTCGATGATCTCGATACCCTTGGCCACCGGCGTGCGGAAATGACCGGCGCCATGCACCAGGTCGCACTGATAAAGGTAGTACGGGCGCACCCGGATGCGCACCAGGTCCTGCATCAACTGGCGCTGGATGTGGACATTATCATTGACACCCGCCAGCAGGACGGTCTGGTTGCCGAGTGGGATACCAGCACGTGTCAGCTTGTCACAGGCTTCAGCCAGCTCTTTGGTGATCTCGTTCGAATGGTTGACGTGGATATTTAACCACAGGGGGTGGAATTTCTGCAGCATGTCACACAGGTCATTGGTAACACGCTGGGGCATGAACACCGGTACGCGCGACCCGATGCGGACGATCTCGATGTGCGGGATCTCGCGCAGGCGGGTAAGGATCTCCTCTAGGATCTTCGGCGCCAGCACGAGTGGGTCGCCACCCGAGAGCAGCACATCCCGCACCTGGGGCGTGCGCTTCAGGTATTCGATTTGCAGGTCGAACTCGTGGCGCGAGAATTGGGCAGCCGGGTCGCCGACGATGCGGGCGCGGGTGCAATAACGGCAATAGGAGGCGCACTGGGTGGTGACGAGCATCAATACCCGGTCGGGGTAGCGATGGACCAGGCCTGCCACCGGGGAGTGTTTGTCCTCGGCGAGCGAGTCTTCCATCTCCGCCGTAAAGGGGATCATTTCGCGATCGGTCGGGATGACTTGTTTGCGGATGGGATCGTCTGGATCGTTTGGGTCAATCAGGGAGATAAAATAAGGGGTAATTTCCACGCGGAAAAGCCGGTCGGCGCTCAGTACCTTGCGCTCAGACTCGGTCAGGGGGATCACCATTTCTATTTCTTCCGCCGAATTCAGGCGGTGGCTCAACTGCCAGCGCCAGTCGTTCCATTTTTCATCGGGAATGTCGGCGAAAATCGGTGCGCGTTTGGAAGGGAAAGGAAGATTCATTTATCCTCTAAATTTCTTATCAAAGAGCCTGAAGATTTCTAGACCTTAAGGTTCTGTTGATTATCGGTATGACGCTCGGATAGAAAATTAATCACAAGCCCGGCCCCATTGGCGGGTCGTGATCAGGTCGAAAGAAGACGGTCTGGTTTTGGGTGACGGGTTCCATGCGATTATTGTACGAGTAAACATAGGTCAGGTCAATATAAAAATTCGGAGCTGGAATGGCCTAAAAAATCCGGAGGAATACATGTCCGGCCGGCTCTCTGAATTCCAGGCCAATCGTATCCGCACGAAGGAACGGAATCCTTCATTTACGTCATGCGGTCGGGAGCCTGGACCTGGCGAGCAGCGGGCAGCCTTGAACTGAGCAGGTGAAAAAGAGTACAATGGAAAAAGATAGGCCGTTTGTGTCGTTTGTTCTAAATGCCTGAGGAAAAAAGCCCATGCCCAAACAGGTGGCTGTATTGACTGACAGCACTGCTAGTATACCGGAAGAGATGCTTGAAGAACTGAATATTCATACTGTGGCCTACTATATCCACCGCGGACAGGAAGTGTTGCGGGATCTGGTGACCATACAACGCGATGAATTTCTAAGCTGGTTGGCAACCGCCAGTGTCTTGCCGACCACCGCCAGCCCGGGACCAGGGGATTATATCGAAGCTTATAAAGACCTGGCAGGATCCGGAGTGCAGGAAATCATCAGCATCCACATGACCTCGAAAGCCAGCGGTGCCTACCAGGCAGCCTGCATTGCCCAATCCATGCTGGAGGAGCAGATGCCTGAACTGCGCATCCAGGTGATCGATACGCGCAATGCCGCGCTTTGCCAGGGCTGGATGGCCATCGAGGCGGCGCGTGCAGCCCTCTCCGGGCTCAGGCTGGACATGGTGGCGGCGAAAGTGAGGGCAATGGTTCCGGTCACCCACCTGCTCCAGACTGCCGATACGCTCAGATATTTGTATATGGGGGGACGCATTGGCAGGGCCAGGAACCTGGTCGGCAGCCTGCTCAATATCAAGCCCCTGATCGGTGTGGAAGACGGCGAGATCGTGCCGCTCGGCATCGCCCGCAGCCGCCTCCAGGCATATCAGGCCATGGTCGACAAGGTCGAAGCAGTGGTTGGAAATTCAAGAATAAAGATTGCGTACGTGCATGCCGGGGCCAGGCAGGAAGTGGAGAAGATCAGGAATATCGTCGAAGGTCGGCTGAATGCGGTTGAGTCCATTATTGGAGAGCTTTCGCCGGCCCTGGCGGTTCACACCGGTCCTGGCACGGCCGGGCTGTGTTATTTCCCGGTGGAAATTCAGGAATTTATCTCCAAATAATTCGGGTTTTTGGGAATCGCCGTAGTGATGAGGTAAATATGGGGTGTTGGGCGCGCGACGCGACGCCCAACACCCCAATTCTTTCTCTCTTTTACGGGAAGTCCCAATGTCCCGTATTTATAATTGTGGCGCCCTTGGAAGAGCGCCACAATTATTTCAGGATTAGGAGGTCGGCGGCAGGGGATCCTGCGGGGGCATGGGACTCTGTGGAGGCAGTGGATTCTGCGGAGGCAGAATATCAATCGGGGCGGCTACGGCTGCGGGTTTCTTTTTACGCAGGAGTAGGATCGGAACCACCACTGCAATGACAATAAAGATGAGGGCCACGCACAGCAGGGAAAAACCGATCCAACTTGGGACGTACCCGCTCGTACCAAAATTATACGAGGTATCAGGTACCTTTCCTGCAGCCAGAAAAATGCCAAACAGGCACATCGTCAGGCCGGGGCATCCACACAGCAGGATGGCCAGGATGGTTCCGACAATTGCCCAGGTCTTGCTCTCTTTCTTTTCTACAGGCATTTCCATAACGATTCTCCTCTCCAATGGTAAATTTCTTTCAATCAGTATACAATTTCTGCAATATTTATGCAAGCATTTATTGGCGTAATTTTGCGCCCAATTCCTGTTCCAGCCGGTGCAGGATGTACGTGCGGATTCCGGCCACATCCTTGTCTGATAGAGTTTTGTCGGATGCCTGGTAGGTGAGGTTGTAAGCCAGGCTTTTTTTACCCGGCTCGATCTTCCCGTCGCGGTATACGTCGAACAGCCGCACATCCCGGACAACTTTTCCACCGGTCAGGCGGATGAGTTCGGCGACATCGTTCCGCCGGCAGACTCTCATCCACCACCAGGGCCAGGTCTTCGAGCACGGGCGGGAATTCCGGTACAGGCGCTGTCTCGTGAAGAGCCGGAACGAGTGCAAGGAGCGCGTCCATATCCAGATCCGCAGCCAGGATCAGATTTGCCTTGTACGTGACCGGCCAGTCATAGCGCTCACGCACCTGTGGATGCAGTTCACCGAAAACACAGACTTGCTTCTCCCCGGAAAGGATGCGGGCACACTTCCCCGGGTGGAAAGACGGATGTTCCCAAGGTTCGTAATGGACCTTGGGCAGGTGCAGTCCATCCAGCAGGCTTGATAGAATCCCCTTTAGATCGTAGAAATCCATCGGCGTGCTGTCGGACGCCTCCCAGGTCGGCAGGCTGCGCGGTCCGGTAAGAAAAATGGACAGGCGCTGCAATTCATCCGGGAGATCACCACCTTCTGCTGGCAGGAAAATCGGGCCTATCTCGAACAGGGCCAGGCGCTCGCGCAGGCGGGCGTTGTGTTCAGCAATCTCCAGAACGCTGGCGAGCACGCTGTGACGCAGGAAGGATTTTTCGTACGCCAATGGGTTGGCGATGCGCAGGTATGGCTTGTCATCCGGCGGAGAATCGGGGGAGAGGCGCCGATTTTCCCGTTCAGGCGTCGTCCAGCGGTAATTGACGATCTCCTGTAAGCCCAGGTTTACCAGTAGGTCACGGACGCGCTGCTCTTTATCCAGGGCAGGGTTGCCAAGTTGCGGCGGGAGTTCGTCGGCGATGCGCGCCTCGGGGATGGCTTCGTAGCCATGGATACGGGCGATCTCTTCGATGATATCCGCTTTTCCAGTGATGCCCTCACCGATGTCGAGACGGTGATCGGGAACGGTCACCAGCAGGCTGTCTCCTTTGGATTTCTTACAGGTGAATGCAAGCCGTTCCAGCATGGATTGGATTTGCTCCAGCGAAAGCTGGATACCCAGCCAGCGTTGCACATCCGCGCTGTTGATCTCGACGGTCGGGTCTTTGGGCGGGAGCGGGTATTCATCCACCAAGCCGGGGGAAATCCTCCCACCTGCCCAGGCCTTCATTAGTTCCAGGCCACGCCGGACGCCTCGCCCGGCCATGGCCGGGTGGACGCCGCGCGAGAACCGGTAGGAGGCTTCGGATGGCAGGTTCTGGGTTTTGGCGGTTTTGCGGATATTAATGAAATTCCAGGCCGCGCCTTCCAGTAAAATGGATGTGGTCTTTTCGCTGACTTCCGACTCGACCCCGCCCATGATGCCTGCGATGGAGAGCGGACCGGCATTGTCGCAAACCAGGACAGTGGTTTCATCCAGCCTCCGTTCCACCCCATCCAGGGTGGTCAGTTTTTCACCGGATCTGGCCGTGCGGGTGATGATTTTAACAATGCCTTTCGGACTGGAAGCCCGACCTTCGAGCACGTCATAGTCGAATGCATGCAGCGGTTCGCCGATTTCCAGCATGGCATAGTTGGTGGCGTCCACGATGTTGTTGATGGGGCGCATCCCGGCCAGTTTCAGTCGTAGCTGGACTTTGACAGGGCTGGGAAGGATTTCAATACCTTTGATGAGACCAAGTACGAAGCGCGGGTTGAGTTCGGGATTGGTGATCTCGATCTCAGCAAATTTACCTTCGGGCACTGACTCCAGAGTGCTACCTGCGACTTGCTGATAGCTGAAAGCGGATAGCTTGAGAGGTTTCCCGGTCATGGCGGCAATCTCGCGCGCCAGGCCAAGCATGCTGGCACAGCGTGCGTAACTGGGCAGCAATTTCACATCCAGCACGGCGTCACCCAGGTAGTCTGCCAGGGCAGTCCCGGGCTGGGCATTGTCATCGAGAACCAGGATGCCTTCATGCTCCTCCGAGATGCCCAATTCCTTCTCCGAGCAGACCATCGAATAGGAATCCACGCCTCGGATCCTGGCGCGTTTTAGCGTCATCAGCACTTGCCCGGGTTGGTGTCCATCGAATATCTGGGCACCTTCCTTGGCATATGCGACCTTCAACGGTTTGGGCAGCGCTCCCTTGCCCTTGAACTCGAACAGGTTCGGTGCCCCGGTCAGGACAACCTGCTCCTGCTGGCCGTCGAAAAGTTTGCATAGCACCAGCCGGTCTGCGTTGGGATGCGGCATGACCTCGGTAATGGACCCTACAACGATCTTCTCGCGATCCCATTCCAGTCCTGAGAGGCTTGCATCCACACTGCCTTGTCTGGGCATTGGCAGGCCAACCATCTGGATGCCTTCCACTTCCATGCCGGCCATGGTGATGAGACCGGCCAGTTCCGCAATCGAAATATCAATGTCGACGAAATCTTTCAGCCAAGATAAAGGGGCTTTCATATTCTTGATGCTCCTAGAATTGTTCCAGGAAACGCAGATCATTTTCCCAGAAGTAGCGGATGTCTGTAATGCCGTATTTCAGCATGGCAATGCGCTGGATGCCGAAACCGAAGGCAAAACCTGTGTAGCGGGCCGGGTCATAGCCGCCGTTCTTCAGCACCACCGGATGGACCATGCCGCTTCCGCCAATTTCCAGCCAGCCGCCACCGCACACGGGACAGCCCTTACCTCCGCACAGGAAACATTCGATGTCGAATTCAGCGGATGGTTCGGTGAAGGGAAAGAATGAGGCCCGGAAACGGGTGCGGGTCGGTTGCCCAAACAGGCGCCGGGCCATATCGGTCAGGGTGCCTTTCAGGTCGCTGAATGTAATACCGGGCCCAACCGCCAGGCCTTCCAATTGATCGAATTGCGTCTCGTGGCGGGCATCTGTCTGCTCATAGCGATAGCACATCCCCGGTAGAATGATGCGCACAGGGGGCGGGTCCTGTGGGTTGCGGCTTGAATATTCACGCATGGCATGGATCTGGCCAGGAGAAGTGTGCGTTCGCAACAGGATGGGATTGTCACCCCGCCCTTCGGCCTCCAGGAAATACGTATCCTGCATATCGCGTGCCGGGTGGCCAATCGGGAAGTTGAGCAGTTGGAAATTAAATTCGTCACTTTCAATCTCACGCGAGCGATAAACCTGGAAGCCCATCTCGCCGAAAACGCGGAAAAGTTCACGCTGGATTTGCGTGTCGGGATGCAGGCGTCCCAGGGGAAGGCGCCGTCCTGGCAGGGTCACATCCAGTTGGTCTTGTGCAAGTGAACGTTTCAATGCCGCCTGCCGCATTTCTTCAGACTTTGCCTTGAAGGCAGACTTCAAGCGTCCGTTTTACTTCATTGGCACGCTGCCCTGCCACCGGCTTCTCTGCCTGCGGGAGTTCCCCAAACCGGCCGAAAATCTGCATCAGCCCCGAACTGCGGCCCAGATGTGCCACGCGCCAGGCTTCCAGTGCGGCTTCTTCCTGGACGGACGCGAGTGCTTTGAGAGCATCCTGTTCTACTTGTTTCAATTCTTCAAGCATGTTGCCTCCATAAATAAGGGACAGGAGAATGGGGAAAGGGGTATGGTTTCTCCCATGTCAGGCGAATCTCCCGTCGCGCATCTCCGTGCTCTGATCTTGATAAAAAAACTCCCGCCCAACGAAGGGACGGGAGAGGCTTCCCGCGGTACCACCCAGTTTAGCCGCTCGCACGGCTCGCTTTGGAGAGCAGAGAGTAGGGTATCGGAGCTCAGGGATTAATCTCCATGTTCGCCACTCTGGTCTCATTCCCGTGTAACGCAGGGAAGGCGGCTCAGACTAATGAGAACGGGCGCAAAAAACAACGCCCCTACCGTTCACCTGAACAGCTCAGGAGGGAACTTCGGCCGGTTTCCGCTGGATACGGGTCTCAGTCTCTGCCCGTATCTCCCTGTCGGCTTCCGCTGACCTACTTTCCTCCGTCTTTGCTTTTGATTGGCTCGCCTGTTGCAATTGATTATCCGCGGAAATGACGGGTTGTCAAGGGCGGGTCAGACAACTGGATACCAGGAGTGCCTTATCTGCCAGTATCTGCTTCGGAGTCCCCTCTGCTATCAGCCGATGTTCCTCGCCAAGCACACAGACACGTTCGGCGATCGTTTCCAGGATTCCCAGGTCATGGGTGGCGGTTATCACCGTATGCCCAGCCTGTCCCTGCAGGCAGATAAAATCGAGCAGCCAAGCCAGGCTGCGTGGATCCAGCCCGGCGGAGGGTTCATCCAACAACCAGACCTGCGGGGAAAGACCCAGGACCGAAGCCAGTGCCACCCGTTTCTTTTCCCCGCTGGAAAGCTGGTGCGGAGCGCGCTCGCGCAGTTTTTCGATTTGCAGGTCGTGCAACGCCGATTCGACCAGCCTCTTCACTTCCGCCTGGTCCACTCCAAGCTGGAGCGGGGCAAAGGCCAGTTCATCCCAGACGGATGGCATGAACAATTGTACATCGCTATCCTGGAAAACCAGGCTGACCCGGCGGCGGAACTCGAAGTTGAAGGCATCCTCCTGAAAAGCCTGCTTGGTCAATGGTTCCCCGAAAGCCAGTACCGACCCCTGGCTGGGGAAGTACAGACCATCCAGGATTTTCAACAGCGTGCTTTTTCCGGAACCGTTGGAACCCAGGATGGCCAGCCGTTCTCCCGGCTTGACGGTCAGGCTGACCTGGTCCAGGGCGGGGATCTGGTTATCGTAGCTGTAACAGAGTCCTTTCACCTCAAAGATGGAGGGTCCTTCCATGACAATATCCTTAAACGTCTTATTTTCCCAGCCAGATGGCTGCCGCGGCCGTGATGACCACCAGTGTGCCTGACAGCCAGTCAATCGACCTCATCTTGAAGGTATCCAGCGTGCGGGGATAGTCGCGGAAACCGCGCGACTGCATGGCCAGATAAACCTCGCTGCTCATCTGCAAGGATTTATTCAGTAAAGTCCCCGATGTCGCCGCGACCAGCCGCCGTTCTTCGGGCCCGTTCAGACGCCTCAACAGGCGACTTTTCCGTGACAGGAACATATCGTTGGTAAGATGGAGCAAAAGGTGGATATACCGGTAAGTCATGCCCAGGATCAGGATGATGACTGCCGGAAGGCGCAATACACCCAGGGCCTTTAGCAGGCTGTTCCAGGGCGTGGTCAGCACCAGGAGAACAGCCACCGAAACCGAGGTCCCGACCCGCAGCAGGAGGAACAGGGCCGTGGTGAGGCCGGTTCTGGTCATGACCAGCCCGAGGGGCAGGTGCACCAGCACCGGCCCGGGTGTGATGAACAAGGCTGGCAGCGCCAGCACACCGGTAAAGAACGGGATTAACAGCCAGACACGCTTGACGAAGATTGGTAACGGGATATTGGAAAAAAGTGCCAGCGCGAGCGCCAGGAAATAAAGTACCAGTATGACGAGCAGATTGCGGGAAAGGCTCACTGCCAGTAGTACCAGGAGCGTGGACAGGATCTTCAGGCGGGGGTCCAATTCCTGGAGCAATCCAGGACCCCGGGCTGTTTGCTCTGCAAACACGGATTGCTCCAGGGTATGGTTGATATCCACCAGCGTTCGCTCGACGAAACCGCTGCGGCTCGTATGTTTCGAAGAATGGGAAGATTTACTCACCTGGATTCCGACTTGCCTATGGTAACCAGCATCGTGAACAGCCAGGCGACTATTCCAATGACGATCGTCCCGACAATTCCCGAAAGCATGTAGCCGAGGTTGGCATTCTTTAGCGATGGCAGGTCGTAACCGGACAGCGGGGCAGACCAAAGACCGGAAAGTCTGGCCATTCCCTCTGGTATGAAGGCCAGTCCCAGGCTGGAGAGCCGCTCCGTGCCCCATTCCCCCCAGGCAGTGCCGGGTGCCAGCAGGCCAACCGGAACCAGCACGATCATAACTGCCAGCCCGGTCCACAGGCCCCGCCATTTTGCAACCCCGCTTGATTCAGGTGAAATCTCGGGGGTCTTGACAAACTCCAAAGCGGGCTGGTTGGCACGCTGCAAATAGGCAACCACCAGGGCAGTCACCAGGGCTTCGACGGGCGCGGCAACCAAAGCATGGGCAAGGACCATCGCCGGGATGGAAATCGAGAGGGGGTAGGGTGCATAGAGCGGGGTGCCATTCGCTGTGTGGAATAACATCGGTTGAATGCCAAATTCAAAACCGGCAAAGAAGGCCGCGGCAGTCAGGCCGGCCCAGCCCCCGAGCGCGGCCCCGATAATACGGCGCTTGGAGATGAGCGGCTGGTTCTTTGAAATGACCTGATAGATGGCATAGGATACATAAGGCAGCACCACAGCCATGTTGAAGCAGTTCGCACCCAGTGCCAGGATCCCGCCATCCCCGAAGAAAAAAGCCTGGATGATCAGCGCGATCGATACTGCCATGGTCGCAATTTCAGGGCCCAGGATGATGGCAGCCAGTGCCCCGCCGACCGCGTGGGCAGTCGTACCGCCCGGTATCGGCACATTGAACATCATGATTATGAAGGAGAAGGCCGCGATAAGGGCGATCAAAGGGACATTCTTGGCTGACATCTTCTCGCGTAGCTTCCTGACCCCCATGACCCAAAATGGCAGAACAATGAGAAACAGGAAGATTGAGGTCGCCGGACTCAGATACCCATCCGGGATGTGCATCGCTGTCGTGAGCAGCCAGGTGGAAAGGACCCCATAATAGAGAATCAAGTTGCGGAGTTTTCCGTGCGTGGTCAACTTGAAAGAAGTTCTAAATTGTGCCATGCTGCCTGCTTATTCTCTTGGGGAACATTCCGGGCACAATCCAAAAAATGTCAGATGTCCGGCATCGATCTGGTAACCGGTTTGGCGTTCCAGTTGGGAGATCGCCTCTTGGATTGAATCAGGCGCAAGGTCCACCTGGGCGCCGCAGTTCCGGCAAACCAGGTGATGGTGGTCGTGTCCGGCCAGCTCATAGGTCAGGTGGCCACCGCCAACCTGGGCTGGATTAACCACGCCATTTTCGGCCAGGAACTCCAGCGTTCGATAGACGGTTGTCTCCGTCATGCCGGTCTTGCGAATCCGCTCGTAGACCTGTCCGGGTGAGAGATGTCCACCCTCGTGCAAGGCTTGCAGAATGGACAGGCGCTGGGGCGTCATGCGGTAGCCGCGCTCCCGCAGGGTTTGGGTGTGTTTGGGTATGCAGGACAAGGGCTGGCTCCTTATTGCAACTATTATCAATAACATATATATTATACAATAAAAAATACATAACCATAAAGGAACCAGGGATAAAAAAAACACTGTCCCGGCTGGGCCGTGCTTATAGAATGAACGGTTATTGTTTTAGGTATGTCTGGCCGGCCAATGCGCCTCTCAGCTCCCGCAGGCATTCTCCCTGGCCAGTATAGATGGGTAAAGCCTTCAGAAAGGTAATTTCGTACCGCTGGTCACAATACTTGCCTTGATGCTGTCGGGGACGCTACAGGTCATGCTGCAATATGGTCTGAACCATTCATTAAGCCCCCTGACACGCCTGAATAAGGTTTTGGCCTGGATGTCTTTACTTATTTTTTACGTGGAAATATCGGATAATTCGCGGTATAGGAACCAATGTCCGAGACGATCGTCCACATCTTTTATCGCACGGTCATAGTATAGATCGAATACCTGGCCGGAATCCACCCGCACCCGGAAATAGAAGCGACCCACTCCAAGGGAACCGCGTTCCGCCGCTGCCACTGCGTGAGCCGGTTGCATGTTGCGACTCATGCGCCCGCGCCGGGTAAAGTCTGTCCATTCCGATAACTTCGCGATGACGCGGTATTCTTTCCCTTCCCAGGTGAACCCATCCGGGCAGGGAGGAGTCTTCTGCCGGGCCGGTTGTGTATCGAAGCCGACTTCTATGGGTTGGTCAAGGAAATGCAGCGGGAGGAACCCACTCAAATGGAATTCTGGATTAGTCGTCATGCAGGAGTTTGTCCACATCCACATCGTAATCTCCCCATTTGCTGCCGCTGGCAGTGGAAAAGATCATCTGGTTGGTGATCTCCGACTGTGCGGCGGCCTTCTGGACGGTCTCGCGGCGCTTGGCGGCGGCCTCTGACGAGACGGTGGTCTTACCGGCCTGCACTGCCAGGATGCGTACCTCTGTCAGGTCGTCCACCCGGTAAGGGATGATTTCGCCGGCGGAGTGTCCCAGTAGGAGTTGGGCCAAGGGGGTATTTTCATCGAGAAGGCCGCTTTGATAATCAGCCTGCTTCGCATTAACCAGGGTGAATTCGTGCCGCTCGGTCTTACCGGAAATATCCACCAGTTCCACCGTCATATGGGAGTTCAGAGAGATGCATGGAGGGGAGACATGTGTATCCATATGCTTATCATACCAAAGAATCTCTACAATCGCTCCTATCTGTACCGGGAGGCTGTATTCGTTGTACAATTGGTTTTCTCGAGTCTTGCTGGGATCGATGAGTAAAATAACGTCGAGGCGGAATATGAAATCTAAAAAAATGAACCGTCGTGATTTTCTCAAGAGGACTGCCATCCTGGGTGGGGGGTTGATCGCGGCAGGCGTGGCAGGTCGGGGGATTTACAACCATATCGGCCGGAATTTCCGACCTGCTGGTGCCAGGGTCTACCTGGATGGCATCCAGCCCAGCCAAGACCCACGGTCATTACCCAATATCATCATCATCCTGTGTGACGACTTGGGGTTTGGTGATCTTTCATCTCCGGCGATAAATGTTCCCAACATTAAGCAATTGGCTGCCGAGGGCACATCGCTGCCCAATTTTTATGCGACCGCCTCAGTCTGTAGCCCCTCTCGGGCCGGCTTGCTGACCGGTCGTTATCCGGTCCGCACCCTCATCAGTACCCCTTTGCTCTCAACCTACGATGCGATGAACATCGTCATGGACATGCTGGGACGTTATTCCTATGATGTGCAGGGCATTCCCAAGGATGAGGTGCTTCTACCCGAGGTTTTACACCGCCGGGGCTATCGCACCGGCCTGGTCGGGAAGTGGCACCTGGGCGGTACGCCGGGTTACCTTCCAAACGACCGGGGCTTTGACTCGTTCTATGGCGCATTGTGGAGCAACGACGACCAGCCTTACGCCATCTATCGCGATCGCCAGGTGGTGGTGCCCGCCCCTGCCGATGAAAATGTATTGACGCGTAATTTTACATTTGCCGCTCAGGACTTTATCCGCTCGAACAAGGATCATCCGTTCTTCCTCTATCTTGCACATGCCATGCCGCACTTTCCGGAACACGCCTCCGCGGCTTTTCAGGGAAAGTCCGAGGCGGGTTTATATGGAGATGCCGTCGAGGAGTTGGATTGGGGCGTGGGGCAGGTTCTTGATACGCTCAACCAGCTCGGACTGGCTGAAAAGACATTGGTCATCTTCAGCAGTGATAATGGCCCTTGGATGCAGGGCAACCCGGGTTTTTTGCGCGGCCGAAAGTTGTTGTGTTTTGAGGGTGGCTTCCGGGTTCCATTTATCGCCAGGTGGCCGGGCGTCATTCCGGCTGCCACGACGAACCCCGGGATGGTCATTAACTTCGATCTTTTTGTGACCTGCCTGCAACTGGCTGGCGCCCCCCTTCCGCAGGACCGAATTATTGATGGCCAGGATATCCTGCCGGTCTTGATGGGAAAAGCCTCATCTCCGCATGATACCTTCTTTTATTATGATACCCGCACACTGGTGGCCGTCCGGTATCAACATTGGAAATATTTCCGTCTTTACCGGACCGATAATGCCGCCTATTGGCCTACAACGCAGGGTCCCTTCCTTTTTGACCTGAATACGGATCCAAATGAATCCTACAGCCTGCTGGAAGAACAACCCGCCCGGGCGGCAGCCATGGCTGACATGCTGGATGCTTTTGAGAGAAAAATGAAAGCCAACCTGCGTGGATGGTTGTAGGCGCCCTCATGCAACGCAAATGAAACTCCATTTTCAGGCTCATTTCATCGCTGCAAAAGCCTGCATGGATAAATAGTGTCAAATCTGCCTGGTAATACATCCCTTGCCTTTAACCTGTTGGCCAAACCGGCTGGCGCGGCATGCAACCTGGCGTGCGAATACTGTTTCTATCTGAGCCGGGAACAGCTCTACCCGGGCAGCCGCTTTCGCATGTCAGACGAGGTCTTGAAGGCTTACTTGAAACAATTACTGGCATCCCAACAGGCGCCGGAAGTCAGTGTGGCCTGGCAGGGTGGCGAGCCGACGCTGATGGGCCTGGATTTCTTCAAGCGTTCGGTCTCCCTGGTTAATCGGTATAAAAAACCGGGCCAGCATGTTTCCTACAGCCTCCAGACCAACGGCACCCGGCTGGACGATGCGTGGGGCGCTTTCTTCAAGGAGCAAGATTTTCTCATCGGTCTGAGCGTGGACGGACCGCTTGAAATGCACAATGCCTTCCGGGTGTATAAAGGCGGGCAGGGTAGCTTCGACCAGGTGAAGCGCGGATGGGACCTGTTGCAGAAACACAGGGTGGACACGAATATCCTGTGCACGCTGCAGGCAGCCAACGCCTCCCATCCGCTGGAGGTGTATCGCTTTTTCAGGGACGACCTGCAGGCCAGGTTCATCCAGTTCATTCCCATTGTCGAACGGCTGGCACCCGTCTCCCTCTTCCTTGCAGAAAAGGGGCTGCAAGAACGGGCCGGACAGGCTGCTCAGCCAGGCACCTTGGTCAGCTCGCGCTCGGTGAAGCCTGAAGAGTTTGGCCACTTCCTGATCGATGTTTTCGATGAATGGGTCCAACATGATGTCGGTACGGTGTTTATTCAAACCTTTGATTCCGCCTTGGCGAGCTGGTGCCATTTGCCGGCCAGCCTGTGCATCTTTCAGGAAACCTGTGGTTTGAGCCTTGTCCTGGAACATAATGGCGACCTGTATTCCTGTGACCACTTCGTGGAACCTGGTTATCGCCTGGGAAACATCCTGGAGACCCCCATGCTCGAACTGGTAAGTTCATCCCGCCAGCGCCAGTTCGGGATGGACAAGCGCGACCGGTTGCCCGATTTTTGCCGGAGGTGTGACGTACGCTTTGCCTGCCAGGGGGAATGCCCGCGCAACCGTTTCTTGCGAACCCCGGGCGATGATAAAGAAGGCTTAAACTACCTGTGTGCCGGCTACAAGCTGTTCTTCCACCATGTCGATGGACCCATGCGCCTCATGGCTGAAATGTTGCGCCTGGGACGGGCACCCGCAGAGATCATGCAGATGTGAGCAATAACCGGTTCTTATTTTATCCCGCCATTTATTATGGAGGATCTTTTGAAACGAGTAAAAAAAAACCTGTTCTTTTCTTTCCGTGCATGCTAATATTGGCCATGGAGATCCATAAAAAATATACCGTTTCAAATCAGAAGAACGATCTTTGGAGAAAAGAGGTGAATCCGTGAAGAAGACATTACAGCGCGTTTTTGGACAGGGGATTTTTTACACCGGCTGGAAGAATGCCATCTTCAGCCTCCTGCTGGCTGTTGGAGTGTATTTTACGAGCCAGATCTATGCCCTGCTGAACCACGGCCCGGCGGTGCTCAATTTGCACACGGCCCTCGAATTCGGCGATACCGGTGGTGCCGGTCTTTGTCATCCCGTACAACTCCCTGCAACCCTATATCTATGCCACGCTGATCCTCTTTCTGCTCCTGCGGACAAAGTATTTCCAATCCGCCTGCCTGGCCATGATCACTGTTTGGTTCATCAGTTATGGCTTTTACTACTTCCTGCAGAGTGAAGTCGTCCGTCCGGTAGCGGAAATGGCAAAGGCAACGGATATCTTCTCAAAAATGGTTTCGCAAGTGTATGCCGGGGATAATCAATTCAATGATTTCCCCAGCCTGCACACCTCCTTGTCGACCATCCTGGCCATCCACTGGGTCAAGGTGAATAAACCACTCGGAATTGTCCTGAGCATCTGGACGGCGCTGATCGTGGCTTCCACCCTGCTGGTTAAGCAGCATTACATTGCCGATTTGATTTTTGGACTGGCGCTGGCTTTCTGCTTTTCGTGGCTGTACACAAAAGTGATTGTCAGGAAACCGGCCAATGATTAACCTCTGGAGGTAGGTCGAGACGGGGCTCATGCCAGTCGCAGAGCCCTGTCTGATTATTCTACATATCCTCCAGGAGGGAAGGGAAGAGGGGAAAGTCAAGTATTAACAGTATTCTGATATAATATGTCATATAATAGATCATTATTGTCATTAACTGATTTCCAGCAATTTGGAAAAGAGCTTTCTTACTGAAGGAGCCTCTATGGAATCTGGTGAAGTTACGATTGGGGAATACCTTATCCACAAGTTGTACGAGCACGGCCTGCGGCACGCCTTTGGTATTCCCGGGGATTACGTGCTGGCTTTTTATAAACAACTCTATGACAGCAAGATTCAAGTGATCAATACCTGTGATGAACAGGCCGCTGGTTATGCCGCCAATGCCTATGCACGCGTGCGTGGGCTGGGAGCGGTCTGCATCACCTATGGCGTCGGCGGCTTGAAGGTGGTCAACACCACCGCCCAGGCTTACGCCGAAGAATCTCCAGTGGTTGTGATCAGCGGTGCGCCCGGTGTCGGAGAACAAAGCGGCGACCCCCTGCTGCATCACAAGTCGAAAAACTTTGATACCCAGCTCAAGATATTCGAACAGCTTACGGTTGCCCAGGCTGTGCTGGATAACCCCGGGACAGCCTGCTTTGAGATCAACCGTGTCTTGGCTGCAGCCATATGCTACAGGCGCCCGGTCTATTTTGAAATCCCGCGTGACATGGTCTCCGTAAAAGTGGCCCCGGTTGAAGATAAAGTGGTTCCTCCGGATCTGGATAAAGGCCCCTTCAAGGAAGCCCTGTCTGAAGCGGTGGAGATGATCAACCAGGCCAGACAACCCGTGCTGGTCGCCGGGGTGGAACTCTTGCGCTATGGCATGCAAAACGCCTTCAAGAAACTGGTCGAAAAAACCAATATCCCGGTCACTTCCACCTTGCTTGGCAAATCCGCCTTTGGGGAGCGAGATCCGCTTTATATTGGCATGTATGAAGGTGGCTTGAGCAGGGAGCAGGTCCGCCAGTATGTGGAGGGCAGCGATTGCCTGATCCTTCTGGGTGTGCTTCTAACCGATATTGACCTGGGTATCTTTACCGCGCATCTGGATCAGGCCAAATCCGTCTATTCCACCAGTGAGAAGACCTCCATCCGTTTTCATACCTACAACGCCGTCTATCTGAACGGCTTTCTCCAAGGCCTCCTGAAGGCGGATATCCAGCGCAGGCCGGACCAGGAAATTCCTCACTCGACTCCATTGGATGTATTTCAACCCCTGCCGGATAAAAAGATCACTATACAAAGGCTATTCCAGTGCTTGGAAACTTTTATTGATGATAATACCTTTGTCCTTGCGGATACTGGTGATGCGGTATTTGCCTTTGCGGACATCCCGGTTCCGCATGCGACCGAATTCATGTCCTCGGCCTATTACGCCACGCTCGGGTTTGCCGTGCCTGCCAGTATCGGCGTCCAATTGGCGCTTCCCAAACTCCGCCCGCTGGTGCTGGTCGGCGACGGCGCCTTTCAAATGACCGGGGTGGAACTGTCCACGGCGGCTCGCTATGGCCTCAATCCGATTGTCATCGTGCTCAATAATTTTGGCTATGGCACCGAACGTCCCATGTTGGATGGGAAATTCAACGACGTTGCCCCCTGGCAATTTGCCCGCCTGCCCGACCTTTTTGGAGCCGGGAAAGGCTTCGAGGTCCGGACGGAAGAGGATTTCGAAAAAGCCCTGCAGGCCGCCCGGGATTACACGGAAGGCTACTGCATCCTGGATGTCCATCTTGACCAGTATGATTTTTCCCGGGTTCTGCAGCGGATGACGAGCGCGTTGGGGAAAAAGGTCAAGTAAGCCGGGTGCCTTGTACTTCTTACAACCCTGAAGAGACCAGCGGCGGTTGAGCGTTCTCAATCAGGGGATATTCATTATCATGCCTGCCTTTGGCAAACCAGTTCTCACGGCAGCGGCATATATAATTCCCAGTGTACGCTCTTGACGATCGAGGTTGTTTCATTCCTTAATGCTTGATACTCTGGATCTGCCATGCCTTTTTCATTGGCTGCTTCCATGGCAGCCAGGCTGGGCCATTGCCTCTCAATGATAAGGGTGCCCATCGCGTTGCTCCCCATCAGGCATTCGTAGCGCTTCTTGGGGGGAAATCCCAGACGAGCCTCGGCCAAGTTGTACTTCTTATCAATCGCTTCCAACTCTGCCCATTTGTCGGGATAGATTTGTTGGATCATTCGCTCTACGACAATCATTGTATTCTCCTCTCGTCATTCGGAAATGTTGTAGATCAATTATCTGAGAAAAATCTCAGCCGCCGCTTTTGTCGTCTCACCCATTATCCGTAAATTCCATCCCACTTTCATAATATTGATTCTGATTCCATACCTGGCCGGATCCCTCGAAGACGCGCTGCCTCTGGAAACACACATAAATTATTGGCAGCAGTGGGTATTTGGACGGCAATAAAGGCTTTTATCCCCATGTAGATTATAGCATGCCTGTCAATGTCCCTGAAACACTTTGAGCTTTCCATCTGTGCGGTTGCCGTACTCCTTTGGGATTAGGAAGGTTTAAAAATCACTCAGCAAGAAACGGGTTGCCAGCACACCGGGGTTCGGTATAATGGGTAATCTTTATCAGAGTGGAAGATGTTGCCCATGTCAAAGAAGCTCACAATCTGGATTGCCCTGCTTGTCGTCTATATCTTCTGGGGTACCACGTACCTTGCCATCCACTTTGCCGTTGAAACCATTCCTCCCTTCCTCATGTCCGGGACGCGTTTCCTGCTTGCCGGAGCCGTCCTGTACGTGTGGAGGCGTTTGGCTGGTGACCCTGCACCGACGCGCGGCCAGTGGCTGCGGGCCACGGTGGTCGGCCTTCTGCTACTGGTCGGAGGCAATGGTCTCCTTTCACTGGCGGAACAGAATATCGCCTCCGGGATTTCATCTCTGATCATCGGGTCCGTGCCGCTTTGGATGACCAGTTTTGAAGCCCTTCGCCCGGGTGGCGTGCGCCCGAATATTCTTGGTGTCATTGGCCTCGTCTTCGGTTTTGGGGGGATTGCCCTGTTGGTCGCCCCTTCTTTGATGAGCGGGAATGCAGCCAATTCTCATCCGCTGGGAGTCATCACCCTGCTTTTTGCAGCGTTCTTCTGGTCGCTCGGCTCGATTTACAATCCCCATGCGCATCTCCCGGATTCCTCCCTGCTCTCCACCGGCATGCAGATGCTGGGTGGGGGCGCCGGGCTTTGCCTGACCGGTACCCTGACGGGCGAATGGCACCAGTTGGTGCTGGCCAACATTACCACACGTTCCTGGCTGGCTGTGATCTACCTGGCCTTGTTTGGATCATTGGCTGGTTTCACTGCCTATGCCTGGTTGCTGCGCTCTGCACCGGTTTCCCTGGTAGCCACCTATGCCTATGTAAATCCCCTGGTGGCGATCCTGTTGGGAAGCCTGTTTGCACAGGAAACCCTGACCTTGCACGTGCTTCTCTCGGCGCTGATCATTATCGGGTCGGTCGTCCTGATTAACGCCTCCCGCCGGGTCAGACCGCAGGCTCCTCCAGTCGTCTCTGGGGAATGAATGCAAAGGTTTCAAGGGCAGCACAGAAATAACACAACACCCAAGCACTTTTCCTCCTTCGGGTACTTTGTGCCCTTTATGCTTTACTCTTTTTTCTTTTCACTTCCAGCACAGCGATTTTCGTTGAATGGTTGAAAGGGCTCGGGTCCGTGACCTGCGCCCCAACCCGGGTCTCCGGGTAACCGGTGAAATCCTCCGGTACCGGAATTAATTCGGCTATTCTTAGATACCCGTCCGCGCACAATGCTTCCAGCGCTTGCAGATATTCCTTTCCACTGACGTACAGGGCGTTATTGACGGAGACCAACCAGCCACCGTCGGTGATCAGCGGGCGGACCTTATTGATCAGGCGGGCGCTGTCGGTGTTCAGGTCCAGCCTTCCCTTTGGGGTGGCCGAGAAGAATGGCGGATCCACCAGGATACAGTCGAAGCGTACGTTTGCCCGCTTGAGCCGGCTCACCAGTGCCCAGAAATCCCCGGCAAGAAAATCCTCCTTATGGATGGGAAAACCATTCAATAAATATGAGCTCTTGGCGAGATTGAGGAACTGCCGGTTCAGGTCCATCTGGACCACGCCTCTTGCCCCGCCGGCTTGGGCAGCCACGCCCAGGCTGCCGGTATAAGCAAAGGTATTCAGGACTGTTTTGTCGCGTAGATTTTGTTTGGCCCACATGCGCAGGTTGCGCGTGTCCAGGTACAGGCTGGCATCGCGGTTCAAGCAAAGGTCCAGCGCATACCAGACCCCCTGTTCCAGCACTTTCCGGTCGGGCTTTTCACCGAACAGCAGCCTGCCGGTTTTTTCCTGCCTGGATGGGCTGTTGCGTATCTTGACGATCCCGGCTTGCAGCCACGGCAGACGGCTTTGCAGGAATTCCTGCGCCTGCCGAACCACAGCCAGGCCCTCTTCCGGATTCTCTGCATAATTGTGCAGGACCAGCGTGCGCCCATACACGTCCACCGCCAGGTCAGGGCAACCCTCCAGGAAACCATTGAACAAGCGTAAGGCGCTCAGGTGGGCCGAGTTCGAACAATGTTTCCCGCCTCGTAATGGCTTTCTCCAGCAGAACCGATATCGATTCCATCCGGTCTCAAAATCCTTTTGGCGGCCGTAAAGATCCATCAAGTGCTTTCATTGCTCGCACTCCCCATGAGGGTCTTTGTCTCCGCGCATATCGTTCTGATTCTCTTCCTAAAGCGTGGCAATCACCAGTTTGAAGGCAAATAATATCAAAGGTCATCTGTGTTTATCTGTGGTGAATTGATTCTACAGGGCGGGCGGTTCGGCCTGTGGCTGTGATCGTCCTTCCAGCCAGCCTTCATAAATCCGCAGGAAGATCACCCCACCCAGGATCAACAGGCTGCCGCATACCTGGACCCAGGTAAGCCGTTCACCCAGCAGGAAATAAGCGATGATTGCAGTGATTGCCGGTTCCAGCGAGACGATCAGGTTGGCAACACTGGAAGGCAGGAGCGACAGGCTGACGTTGTACAGTCCATAACCGGACATCGTCGGCCCCACCGCCAGCAGGAACAATATACCCCAGCCGGTCCAGGCGTTTCCCAGCCACAGGAAATCGACCGGGCGGGTGATCGCGCCGGGGATGGCGCCCCTGCCCAGCAGGTTGAATGCCAGCAGGAAAATGGCTCCAAAACCGAATGTATATACCAGCGACGTCCAAGGGTTCAGGCCGCGTTGGGAAGCCGACCGGCCCATCAGGCTGTAGATGGCGTATAACAGTCCGGAAAGGATCCCGGTGATGATCCCAACCAGGTTGACGCCCCAGGCGGCTGGCTCGAGTGCACCTGAGACGAGTACACAACCTCCCAGGCAGAGCGCCACTGCCAGGAGTTTGGCCCAGCCCAGCCGTTCCTTCAAAAACCACCAGCCCAGCAAGGCCGTGAAGCCTCCCGAGCAATAGGCCAGCACGGTTGAGACCGCTGCCCCGTTCAGCGAGACCGATAGGGTCCATAGGGAGTTGAAGATGGCCAGCACAAAGCCATATATCACTAGGTAGACCAGGAGGTTTCGCTTGACCCGCAGCAGGGCCGGCTTCAGCAGCCCCAATATAAGTAGCATGCTGAGGGCCACGATGACATCCCGCCAGGCGGCCAGCACCAGGGCCGGCAGGTGGTAGGTCTGGGTGAGATAACGGATGAAGATGGCCGTGGTCGATAGGATAACTGCGCTGATGAATGCTACCGTGTAGCCGCGGGTGAGCTGGGTTGTATGGGTGGCAGGTTTGGACATGGCCTGATTCTAGGGAAAAATCGATAAGTTGTATAGTGCCAATTTTCCCTTTGCTCAATCTTTCTATTTTCCCGCCACGAAGATCAGTTCACCCGGATACTTCGATCCATAGGGGCTCTTGTCATAGTCCGCATAGAGTTGTTCCACCACGAACCCGGCCCGACTCAACAGGTGCTCAGCCTCGAATCTGAACAGGTAGCGCATCGGGAAAGCCTGTACCAGGCGTTCTTGGTGGCCGTCAGGATAATGAACATAATAGATCAGCTCGACATGATTGGTCTGGTTGGGTACGTCCCTCGAAACGATCTTGTGACGGCGGATCACCCGTCGTCCGTCCGGCATGCTGAACTCCGGTTCCTCGGACATCTCCTCTCCAAAGTTTGTCCCCACCAGCGCCTCCAGCATGGGGTTGAAGATGTCCAGGATCAGTTTACCTTGCTCTGCCAGGTGGTGGTGCAGGCAGCCCAGGCAGGCCATTTGCTCCTCCACCGTGGTCAGGTGCTGGAATGGCCGGAATGGCAGCGTGATTAAATTAAATGTCCGGGAAAGCTCGAACTGGCGCATGTCGCCCTGCACCAGCAAGACCCTGGACTGGACTTCCTCCGCTTCGGCCTTCAGACGTTCTTGACACACTGCCAGCATGTGCGCCGACAGGTCCAGGCCGGTGATCTCGACACCCGCCCGGGCGGTCGGGATCAGCACCCTCCCTGTCCCGCAGCCTACTTCCAGCACCGGCCCGCCGGATTCTTTGGCTGCTTCCACAAAAAAGCCCACATCCTGCCGTTCCCGGTATGGGACGACGTGATCATATAGTTCCGCGATGGACATGTACTCGTCGTAAGTTCCTTTTTCTGTCATGGGTATTCCTCCTGCACTATTTCAATCCCAAGGTCTCATTCCTTTCCAGTCGCCCAATGGCTTCCTGGATGCGCCGCTGGCGTGTCTCTTCTTTCTTGGCATCCGAGATCCACAGGATGTAATTCCGGCGGTGGGAGGCTGGCAGCCTGCAGAAGTTCTCCCACGCCCTGGGGTTGGTCATCAGACCGGCTTTCAACCAGTCTGGTAGGGGCAGGTCGGGTCGTTTTGGCCGTGCGGATGGGGCTTCATCCAGGGAAAATTCCACCTTTGCCAGGCCGGCTTCGGTCATGCGGCCTTCTTTGACCAGTTTTACCACCAGGTGCTTGTTCAGTTCGGACCACTTGCTCCCGGACTTGCGCGGGGTGAACTTGCGCGCATATTTCTCTTCGTCGATCTTCTGTATGAGGCTGTCCACCCAACCGAAACACAGCGCTTCTTCTAGCGAGTCGCTATAGGAAATGCTGGGAATGCCGGTGCCGGCCTTCTGGTAGACCAACCAGACTTCGCTCTCCGTCCCGGCGTGTTCGGTCAGCCATTCCCGCCATTTGACTCGGTCGGGAGCACTGAAAGTCTGGGTGATCTTCATAAATTACTCTTCTTTATTGAGGCGGCATCAGTACCATCTCAGCGATGCCCACGTAGGATGGCTGTCCGGGCGCATTGCAGGGACCGCCGGCCTGGATGTCCGTTGGGATATTGATCGCTCCGGTGTTGTTGCTGAAGGTCAGCCGGATGACCACGCCACCGGAAACCGGCGGTACGCACCAGTTTTGCCAGATGAGATTTTCCCACACGCTCCAGCCCGGCCACAACCCCACTTTGGCAGTCGCATATTCCTGCGCCCGTTGCGTGGCGGCGGAGCCGGCATTACCAATGCCTATATCGAAATAGCCATAACTCACTTTCAGCGGCTGACTCTTTCGATCCACCAGCAGGACCTGCGGCCAGACCTGTAAGAAACATGGGTTGGTGCTGGTATTCGTCAACCCTGCGCTGAGCAGGATTTGCTGGGTGGCTGCGTTCGACCCGAAGGAGCTCTGTAGATCAACCGGATGGCAGAAGGGTGCATCCGCCGGAATGGTGGGTAGGGGCGTCTCGCTTGGTTGGGAGGTCATCGTCACAGCCATGGCAGTCCCGAGAGCGTATTTGTTCGCCATGATTGCCGTGATGGTGGCGTCGTTGGCTGGGTATCCGTTCGTGACCGTTTCGTCTTGGGCGGTGAGTGCGAAAAGCTTGGTGCGATCGAACGCCGATTCCGTCGGCACCTGGGGCTTGGCTGTCGCGGCTGCCGCACAGGCGGCCAGGAACCAAGGTAAAATAAAGAGCAACAATCGTTTCATGTTGGTTTCTTACCCATTGTACGCTTATCTACTGCAAAACTACAGGTGGCTGATATGGACGATCGGGACCTCCAACAGCGTTACACGGAACTTAAGCAGCAGATCCATTTCCACAATTACCGCTATCATGTTCTGGATTCGCCCGTCATCAGCGACGCGGAATTTGACAGGCTGTTGCTCGAACTTCGCCAGATCGAGTTCTGACCACCCGGACTGGGTCACGCCCGATTCGCCCACCCAGCGCCTCGGGGCGGTTCCTTCGGAAAAGTTCGTGAAGGTCCGCCATCCGCACCCCATCCTCAGCCTGGCAAATGCTTTTGGCGCCGGGGATGCATATGCCTGGTACGAACGCCTCCGCAGGCTGGATGACCGGGTCGAGCGGGCCAGTTTCGTTGTCGAACCCAAGATCGATGGCCTGAGCGTGGTCCTGCATTACCGGAACGGCCTGTTCGTCCAGGGCGCCACGCGTGGCGATGGGGAAATTGGCGAAGACATCACCGCCAACCTGCGCACCGTCAATGCCATCCCGCTGAAAATCCCTGTCGCTTCTAACCCCTCTCCCACCGGGGGAGGGGCAGGGGTGAGGTTTCCTGATTACCTTGTCGTAAGAGGCGAAGTCTTCATTCCGATCAAGGAGTTCGAAAAACTGAATTGGAAGCTCGAGCAAGCCGGGGAGAAGACCTATCTCAACCCGCGCAATACTGCCGCCGGGTCATTGCGGCAGCTCGACCCGTCCGTCACGGCCCTCCGCCCGTTAACGCTCCTGGTTTACCAGATCGTTACATGGGAAAACGATCCTCAGGCACCTCAAACTCCTCAGGAACCTCGTTACCAATGGGAACTGCTCAAGTACCTCAAAACCTTGGGTTTCCCGGTCAGTGACACGGTCCAACGCTTTAATGATATCGATGAAGCCATCGCCTACACGCTTACCTGGGACAAACGTCGCAATGAACTGCCCTACGAAGCCGATGGCATGGTCATCAAGATCGATGACCTGTCTCTGGCTGCCGAACTGGGTTTCGTCGGCAAGGACCCGCGCGGGGCAGTTGCCTTTAAATTCCCGGCGCGTGAGGTCACCACCAGACTTCTGGGCATCCAGGTCGAGGTCGGCCGTACCGGTGTGATGACTCCCAAAGCCGTCCTGGAACCGGTCGGGATCAATGGTGTCATTGTCAGGAACGCCACCCTGCACAACTTTGACTACATTGCCGAGAAGGATATCCGTGTCGATGACCGGGTGCTGGTCAAGCGCGCCGGCGAGGTCATTCCTTATGTCATCGGCCCGGTCGTGGACCTGCGCACCGGTTCGGAAAAGCCCTACATCCCGCCTGCCGTCTGTCCCGCCTGTGGGCAGCCGGTTGAGCATTTTGAAGGCGAGGTGGCCTGGTACTGCGTCAACGCGGCCTGCCCGGCCCAGTTGGTGCGCAACGTGGAGCATTTTGTCTCGCGTGGCGCCATGGACATTACCGGCCTGGGTATCAGGATCGTCGAAAAACTGATCGAGACCGGGGCGGTCAGGGATGTGGCTGATATCTATGCCCTCAAGCGGGAGGATATCCTGGCAGCAGTCACTAGGAAGGACCGTAAAACCGAAAAAGAGCCACCCGGCAGGATCGCGGATAACCTCCTGGCAGCCATCCAGGTCTCCAGGCGCCAGCCCTTGAGCCGCCTGTTGACCGCTCTGGGCGTACACGGCGTGGGCGAAGTCTCGGCAGTCGATCTCAGCCGGGTCTTCCCATCCTTGGACTTGCTGGCAAAAGCGGATACGGCCCAGTTGCAGATGGTCAATGGCATTGGTCCGAACATTGCCGAGGCCATAGTGGACTGGTTCAATAGTCCTCGTAATAAAGCTGTACTGGAGAAATTAAAGAACGCCGATGTTTGGCCCGTTAATCAGCAATCTGCAATCCCCAATCAGAAATCCTCCCTGCCTCTTTCCGGCCTGACCTTCGTCGTCACCGGCACGCTGCCCACCTTCAGCCGGGAGGGCGTGAAGGAATTCATCGAATCCCATGGCGGCAAGGTGACCGATTCGATCAGCCGGAACACCAGTTACCTGGTATTGGGCGAGGCCCCCGGATCGAAGTACGCCAAGGCCAAAGCGTTGGGTGTGCAGGTGATCGGGGAAGAGCAGTTGAGAAAGATGTGCAGTGATATGTAATAATCTAATATTTGGCAATTCAATGAGGGCATATGACTGATTTGGGAATAAAACAAATGGATCGTGAAAATTGGCTGAAACCTGACCCTGAAATTCTTGCCATTTCTTCAATGACGCTTGGTGGAATTCATTTGAAAAAAACGAGGGATATTTGGGTGGATGAAATTCTTCGTCCACAATTATCCGGGAAAGTTCCGGAGGAGATTAGCCGGTTGTTTGAAGTGGCACGTTGTACGATGGTGTATGGCTATTTCTTTTATCCAATCTATGGTTTGGTTTATGAACAATTATCTCGAGTTTTTGAGACTGCAATAACATTTAAGTGTAAATCGTTAGGTATTCCTGGAAAAATCAGAATGTTTAATCAAAAACTTTTATGGCTTAATGAGAAAGGCTTTATCACCAATAAGCAAGAACAAAGTTTCCAAAAAGTGCGTAGGTTTAGGAATAGAGGTTCACATCCAAACAATTACACTTTTTTTCATGCACAAGAAGTGCTCGATTTTTTGAATTATATTACTCCTGTGATCAATAAACTCTTTGAATAATTCGGATCTTTGCGATAAATATTTTGGTATAGCAACGAATAAGAATACATTCTTTCTCCAACATTACCTTCTAGGTTTTCCCACGCGTTGAGTACGTGCCTTTCAGCGAAGTATTAGATTCAAAGCCGGGGATGTAATTCCCAGAGCGAGAATATATAATAATCAATCCATTACTCAAATAACATTCCTGTAAATGAAGCCATTGTTAAATGTCTTGATTATTTCGATGGTAATGAAAGGCAAAAGTTTATAAAGAAATTTGAATCTCATAGAGGAAATGAGCCGCAAATATTCGATACCCATAGAGAATTGATTATTGGTGCCAAACTCCACTCGATGGGCTTTAATGTCCAATATGAAAAAAAGATTGACACTCAAATCCCGGATTGGTCTATCACAAATAAGCTAAGACTTACAACAATAATTGATGTGTTCAGTTTTCATCCGGATTCCAATACCGAAAAAAACCTTGATGAAGCTATTCATAATGGAAAAGGACTTTGGATTTAAGGAAAACCGGGCCGTCTTTACGAACGTATCCAAGATAAAGTGACGAAATACAAGAGTTTAATTGTTAAATACAATCTTTCTTTTATAGTCGCGGTATATCCTGAATTTGGATCTGAGATTGGACAGGAGGAAATTTAAGAATTTCTATTTGATGAAAATGAGGGTTTATTCAATAAATACCAAGAATTGAGCAAAGTCATATTTTTTAGGGAGGGTATTCCAGATACAGGTGATTTTCCACTCCATTATCATTTTGATTTTTTAGTGAACCCTAGGAGGAATTTTCCATTTGCCTTTCAAAGGTAAAAGTACAGTTTTTTATAAAATCAGTACACCTATTTTTTGTAGAAGTTCTTCTAATTTCTCTTTTGGCAAGACACTTATTTTTTTAATATGCCGCGCCCGCCAGTCCAGGCTCTTTACCTGGTCAGCCAGGATCACCCCGCTGATCGGTAAACCTTCCGGCAAAGCCACCTCGAAGGGATAAGCCTTAATTTGACTGGTGATGGGGCAGAAAAGTGCCAGACCCACTTTTTCGTTGTAAGCTGCTGGCGAAATCACTACCGCTGGGCGGCGACCGGACTGTTCGTGTCCCGCCTGCGGATTGAATGTCAACCAGACCAGATCACCGCGCTCCGGGACATAGACCATCACCATACCTCATTCCCGGCTGCTTCGCCAGTATCGAAAGCAGTATGCAGATTTTCCGGTGTGACTTTCTCCAGCAGGGCTTCGAGGGTGGCAGGTTCTTCCCTTCGTTGGATGACCAGTTTCCCTTTTTCCACATTCATTTCGATCGCCGCGTTATATTCCAGTCCGGCTTCGCGGATAAAATGTTGGGGTATTCGCACGGCGAGACTATTGCCCCATTTTTGCACACGGGTTTTCATATGATCACCTCTTGTATCTACAATGATGATACATTGGATTCCCGGATTTGGCAAGAGCTTCCGTTCATCTCTGTTTATCCCCGCTAAAAATTAGTGCTTCAAAACATGGCCTGGCGGCTTTACGAAAGAAATCAACCCTTGCCAAAACAGAACAATAGTTCTATAATTATCATCATGGGAATGGTTTTACCCACGCAGGTATCTGCCGCCCACCCCGGCCCGCCCTCGATCCGTGCAGGAGTCCTTATGAAACAATTTTCAGCTTCTCTCCCCTGGTTATCCGGTTACAAAAGTAAAAAGAAAACCATTCAGCTTTCTTCCTCCTCCCTTATTCGTTCCGCACAAGTTTATAAAAAAGTGACTTTTATTCGCCATCAGCTTTCAGCCTGCGCCGTCCGCCCAAGAACAATTCCACCGGCCCTGCTCTCTGTTCTCCACTCTCTGCTCTCTTCTCAACCAATCCTCAATCCTCAATCCCCCCATTCGTTTCTCCTTTCGTTTTCAAAAAACAAAACTTGTCCCCGCAGGGGATGTCTCCTCCCCCAATCCTCAATCAACAATCCTCAATCACAAATCACAAATCCTCAATTCTATGTCCCCATTCCTTTTCTAATATTCTTCTAGTATCCATATGCTATCATCCTTGTCATATTTCACTCTTTACAGGTTTACGCAAAAGGAGCTTGTCATGTCAAAAATCATTCACCAAACCGTCACCTTCAAGGCCTCACCGCACGACGTCTATGAAGCCTTGATGGACTCCAAAAAGCATGCCGCCTTCACAGGAGGCAAGGCCAGCATCAGCCGGAAGGTCGGTGGCAGCGTCAAGGCTTATGACGATTACATCCTCGGAAAAAATGTCGAGCTGGTGCCCGATAAAAAGATCGTCCAGGACTGGCGCGCCGTGGACTGGCCGGAAGGTTATTTCTCTCGTATCACCTTTGAATTCACGGCGATTCCTGCTGGCTCGCGTCTCGATTTCACCCATGCCGGTGTCCCGGATGGCACCGAAGAGGAATTCACCCAGGGCTGGATTGACAATTATTGGGAGCCGATGAAGGCCTTTTTTGAGAAATAAATAACCCTCATTATGGCAATAATTATTTCGGTGAGGTTAGGTTGATTATTCACGGAACATGCAATCGAAAAAAATAGTTTTTTCCTTCCCTTGGTGCTCCTTTGTGACCTTTGTGGTGATATTTTTTTAGGAAATTATGAATGAATTCTTCTTGAAGCTCTTCATGGCGATGAATACCTTTGCCATCCGCCTCAGCCGCGGATGGATTGGCAGCCGGCTTGGCACGCAGACCATCCTCCTGCTGCACAGCCGCGGGCGCAGATCTGGTAAGCACTATGTCACGCCAATCGCCTATTTTTATCTGGAGGGTTTTTATTTCCTGATCGGCTCCAACTGGGGCAGGCAGCACAATGCCGGCTGGTACCATAACCTGATGGCGCAGCCGCGCACGCTTATCGAGGTCAAGGGGCAGCGCATCCCTGTTGAGGCGCGCCGGGTCGAAGGACCTGAATACGACCGGCTGTGGGAATATGCCATCCAACACCACCCACCCTATCTGCATTATAAAGACATGACAAAGCGGCATATCCCTGTTGTGGTATTGAATCCGGTTGCCTGAAGGTACACGCTGCAAGCGTCCGGAACTGCCCGGGATCCGGGATGTTGAGCCTTGGTTTGACAGAACCATTCCCCTCGGCTACACTTGCGCAGATTGTTACGTGCTGAGGAGCCATCATGGATATCCAAACCACCGAGGATGCCGTCACCCGTCGGATCCACTATTTCACCGAACGCGAGCTGAAATTGCGTCAGAACGACCTGTATTTCTACAACCAGCCGGTCGAGGAGATCAAAGGCGGGGCTCGCGTCGTAGTGCATGGGCGCGAAATGGGCATGTATGCCTCTTATAGTTACCTGGGTCTGATTGGCCACCCGCGCATCAACGCAGCCGCCAAAGCTGCTATTGATAAGTTTGGTACTGGAACCAATGGCGTCCGCCTGTTAGCCGGCACATTGACCATCCACACCGAGCTCGAAGAAACCATCGCGGCGTTTAAACATGCTGAAGCGGCCATTACATATTCATCGGGTTATTCCACCAATCTGACTGTCATCTCGACCCTGATGGGACGTGGCGACTATGTCATCTCTGACAAGCTCAACCATGCCTCCATCGTGGACGGTTGCATCATGTCCGGCGCGGAGTTCCGGCGTTTCAAGCACAACGATATGGACGAATTGGAACGGCGGCTCCAGCAGTTGCCAGGTGACGTCGCAAAACTGGTCGTGGCGGATGCTGTCTTCAGCATGGACGGTGATGTGCTCGACCTGCCCAAGACAGTCGAACTGTGCCGGAAATACGGTGCCTGGCTGATGGTCGATGAGGCCCATTCGGTGGGTGTGCTTGGCAGGACCGGGCGTGGCATCGAAGAGCATTTCGGCTTGGACGACGTAGTTGACATCAAAATGGGCACGCTCAGCAAGACCATTCCCTCCGTGGGAGGCTACGTGGCCGGGAAAAAGGAACTCATCCAGTACCTCCGGCATGCAAGCCGCGCCTATATCTTCTCCGCAGCCCTGCCCGCCGGACAGGCCGCTGCAGCCAATGAAGCCTTTAAGGTCATTCTGGACGAACCCTGGCGTGTTGAGAAGGTCAATGCCAATGGCAGGCGCTTCATCAATGGCTTGAAGAAGGCTGGATTCGATACTATGCTGACCACCACAGCAATTGTCCCGGTGTTGTGCGGTGCGGATGAACGCGCCTACAAGCTGACCCAGCTCTGCCAGCACAAGGACCTTTTTGTTCTGCCGGTGGTTTCCCCGGCCGTGCCGGAAGGACAATCCCGCCTGCGCCTCACCGTCACGGCTGCGCATGAGCCGCACGAGATCGATTATGCCCTCACCGTCATCGAAAAAGCCGGGCGCGAAATCGGGATCATTCAATAACATGTAGGGACAGTCTTGTTTGTCCGCCCTTGATAGATATGCCCACCCTCACTCTCAAACCTGGACGCGAAAAATCACTCTTGCGCCGTCACCCGTGGATTTTTTCCGGCGCGGTCGCTGCCGTGGACGGAGATCCTACACCCGGCGCGACCGTGGATTTGCTGGCTGCCAACGGGCAGTTCCTCGCTCGCGCCGCCTACAGCCCTGGCTCCCAGATCCGGGCACGCGTCTGGACCTTCGATCCATCCGAGATTGTGGATGTGGATTTCTTTCGCAAGCGCATCCAGTCCTCGATCATTACTCGTAACGCTTTACCCCTGGAAAATCAAACCAATGCCTTTCGCCTGGTTCACGCCGAATCCGATGGTCTGCCCGGTCTGATTGTGGATCGTTACGCTGATACGCTGGTGCTGCAATCCCTGGCGGCAGGTTCCGAATTTTGGAAGGATACGCTGGTTGAGCTCCTGCTCGAATGTACCGGGCTTCAGGATATTTACGAGCGCTCGGACGCGGATGTGCGCGAGTTGGAGGGCCTTGCTCCCAAAGTCGGCCTTTTGCGCGGCAGCATTCCCCATTCCCCATTCTTCATCCTCGAAAACAACCTGAAATTCTATGTCGACCTGGAATCCGGCCATAAGACCGGCTTCTACCTCGACCAGCGTGAAAACCGCTTGCGTGTGCGCGGCCTGGTCGAGGGTCGGGATGTGCTGGACTGCTTTTGCTACACGGGAGGTTTTACCATCAACGCCCTGGCAGGGGGAGCAAGATCGGTTCTCTCTGTGGACGCATCCACCCAGGCGTTGGATTTATGCAGCCAAAATGTGCTGCTCAATAATTTACCTCTTGACCGGGTGGAACTGCGTGAAGCGGATGTTTTTTATGTTTTACGTTATTTACGTGACTCCGCCCGTTCCTTTGACCTGATCATCCTCGACCCGCCCAAGTTCGCCCCGACTGCCGCCCAGGTTGAAAAGGCCGCACGTGGCTATAAGGATATCAACTTGCTGGCATTCAAGTTGTTGCGTCCGGGAGGCCTCCTGGTTTCCTTCTCCTGCTCCGGCGGAGTGGATGCGGCTCTCTTCCAGAAGATCGTTGCCTCGGCTGCCCTGGATGCGGGAGTGGATGCCAAGATCCTCGCCCACCTTGAGCAGGCGCCGGATCATCCGGTGGCTCTCCATTTCCCGGAAGGAGCGTATCTCAAGGGCTTGGTGTGCCGAAGAGACTGAGCGGTTATTCGTTCCGGCGGACATCGCCAGGCCCGGACATTCAGAAGGCTCCAATCCACGTGGAGAAAAAATTTCCGAAGATCCCGTTCATGATCCGCTGGTCGAACCGGTTGTTATAACCCGCCTCGACACGCTGGCCTTCATCGGGCGGGCGGCAAATGAAATCACAGTGTTGTTTAGAACGAGTTGAGGTATCCTTTCAACCGGTTGGGGAACCCAATGGCTCCTTTCCTGAATGAGATGATATTGGATGAGTGGTGATGAATTCGATAGAATTCTTATTGGTTTATCCGGCGCAATATTCCAAAGGAGGCTTGCAATGGATGTTTTTGAAACGGTGCGAACGGTCCTGGCGGTACGCGCATACCAGGATAAACCAATCCCGGCGGATATCATTCGTAAGATCGTTGAGTCTGCCTGGCTGACTGGCAGCAGCCGGAATGGCCAACCCTGGCATTTCATCGTTGTGGAAAACCAGGAAATGTTGAAGAAAATGGGAGCACTGGCGCGCAGCGGGCCGTATATCGCCCAGGCGCCTCTGGCGATCGTTGTTGCCATGGATCAGTCGCCATACGCCGTGTCCGACGTCAGCCGCGCCATCCAATCGATGATCCTGACGGCCTGGTCCGCCGGGGTGGGTTCGAACTGGGTCGGCTTTCAGAACCTGGGCGAGGTCAAGCCCCTGCTGGGGATTCCGGACAAGGTGGATGTCATGGCGGTCATTCCTTTCGGTTACCCTGTCAAGACTTTGGGTAAAGGCAGGAAGAATCGCAAGCCGTTGGCGGAGGTAGCCCACCGTGAGAAGTACGGAGAACCGTTTGCTTGACCCCTTAGAGAACAGGGTTGGCATGGCTTTGAGAATCGCTCGTTGCCCGGAAAACCTGATCGTCTGGCTAGGTAATTGGGATCGGTGGATGACCAATACCAACAACCACGCGCCGGGTCGTCCATATGTTGGGGGCAATGATGCTTGATCTCAAGGACCCAACGAAAGTTCTGGCGCGTGCCCGGGATTTCATTATTGAGCCTGAGTCCTATCACGAGAACTTCAGCCTGTTCATCCCGAATGTCATCTTCCCGATTGGCTGTGTTGTCGAGATGGTCTGCGTTGGATCTATTATGGCTGTTGCGACACATCCATCGGTTTGGCGACCATTCCATTGAAGGGACTGGTGGAACACATTTTTTCAACCAGTTTAGACAATGATTTAACGGAAGGCGACCGGGAGGATTCCCCGGTCGCAATGGTTACCGGAAATATTAACTACTCGATTTTATCAGTCTTCCCCAAGCGACAGGATCGCCCGCAACAGTCCGGCCAGCAAAACGCCCAACTGCACGCCCTTGCCGGGAGTGATGGCTAGGGTTGTACCCTTTTGTTCGGCACGTTTGGTCAGCAGGTAGGCCCCGCTGAGGCCGACCAACGCACCCAATACGCCGCCGAGGACGAGCGTCTGCATTTTCCACGCATTGTCGGGTCGGTCTTCAACGGAGATAATGGCATTTTCTTCCATGGGGACATTCCTTCCTTGGGTAGGGGCAAATCTGCGCGTCCGCTGTACCCTTCTTAGAGTTTAAATATTGATTTGAGAATGGCACTGGCCTGCTGGAACCAGACAAACGGCTTGGCGACTCCATCGGTGATTATGCGTACCCAGCCGGAGAGCCGGCTAAAAAAATCCTGCGCCTTACCGGTGTAGCGCGGCGTTACCTGTATCAGTCTGGCAATCCCATAGACCAGGAAACCCAGCATGGTGACAAGTAGCAGAGCTAGGACCAGCAGTGGAGCGATCAGCCAGATGGTTGAAACATCCGCCCAGGTCTGGTTGGTTGATGCTGAGCCGTTGGCCACCAGGACTGCAGCGAAAATAATAAGAGCCGTCACCACGAGGAATGGCACCAGGATTTGCCATGCAAGCTGTCGCCTGTGGGCACGTATGGTCGGTGAATTAACGGGTTGCTGGGCATCCATGCTTTTATTCTAGCACAAAAAAGACCTGACAGGTCTGGAAAAAAAGTCTGTCAGGTCTGGGATGGGATGTGGGTATTTAATGACGGTTCATGGCATCCATGGCAGCCACTGCAGCCACTTGGACTATGGAATCCACCTCATCACCGGTCTGCAGCACATGGATGGGCGCGCCTGTACCGAGCAGGATTGGTCCGATGGCTTTGACGTTGCCAAGCCGGGACAGAAGTTTATAGGCGATGTTGGCGGATTCGAGCGATGGGAAGACCAGCACATTGGCATCTTTGACCGTGCTGAATGGGTAACGCTGCTCGATGATCTCGGGGACCACGGCAGTATCCGCCTGCATCTCACCATCCACCATTAGTTCTGGGTAGTTCTTTTTGACCAGTTCTACGGCCCTGCGTACCTTGGCAGCGAGTGGGTGGTCGGTTGAACCGAAGTTGGAGAAGGAGAGAAAAGCGATGCGTGGTTCAAGTTCGAGTTGTTTGGCAAATTCGGCGGCTCGGCAGGCAATCTCGACCAAGTCTTCGGCTGTAGGCTCGATATTGACCGTGGCATCTGTGAACAGGAAGACCCGGTCTTCGACGATCATGATGTACACACCGCTCACCAGGCGGGCGCCCGGCCGGGTGCGATGGATCTGCAGCGCTGGCTTTATGACTTCCGGGTACTCGTAAGTCAGGCCGGCAACATATGCGTCCGCCTCACCCAGCTTGACCATCAGAGGGCCGAGCACGTTTGGTTCGCGCACACGCTCATAAGCTTTTGACAGGACCATGCCCTTGCGGGCGCGCAGGTCGTAGAAAGCCTTTACGTACTCTTCAAAACGATCGAATTTGTTGGGGTCAACGATCGCACAATCTAGGTCGATTGCCATTTCCTTGATCTTTTGTTGGATGACCTCCGGCCGACCGATCAGGATCGGGATACCGATGCCTTCGTCCTGGACTTGGGAAGCTGCGCGGATGATCTTGCTTTCTTCCCCCTCGCCAAAAACAATCCGTTTCTTTGGTTTGGCGGATTGCGCCTTGTGCATGATGAAATAGCGGACACGTGCACCTTTACCCTGCCGGTAAGCCAATTGCTCGCGATATTCGTCGATATCGATCTTCTTGCGGGCAACTCCGGTCTCCATGGCTGCCTTGGCCACTGCGGTCGATTCCCAAAGCATCACACGCATATCCAAAGGCTTGGGGATGATGTATTCTGGGCCGAATTTCAGGCTGTCCACGCCATAGGCACGCAGGACATAATCGGGCACATCTTCGCGGGTGAGGTTGAAAAGAGCTTGGGATGCAGCAAACTTCATCTCTTCGTTGATGGCTTTTGCACGTACGTCCAGCGCACCACGGAAGATGAAGGGGAAACCCAGCACGTTGTTAACTTGGTTCGGATAATCGGAACGGCCGGTCGCCACAATGACATCCGGGCGGGCTTCCTTCGCCAGTTCATACTTGATTTCAGGGTCCGGGTTTGCCATCGCACAAATAAAGGGGCGGTCGGCCATGGACTTGACCATTTCGGGTGTCAAAACATTGGCGACTGAGAGGCCATAGAATACATCACAGCCGTGTACGGCCTCTGCCAGGGTGCGCTTGTCCGTATCCACTGCAAAAGCCTCTTTGTACTTGTTCATTCCGTCGGTACGGCCTTTATAAATCACACCCTTGCTGTCGAGCATGAGAATGTTTTCCCGTATTACACCCCAACGCATGGCCAAATTGGCACATGAAATGGCCGAGGCACCCGCACCCGAAATGACCATCTTGATCTCAGCGTGCTTCTTGCCGACAACGTCCAGAGCATTTGCTAGCGCGGCAGAAGAGATGATCGCTGTCCCATGCTGGTCATCGTGGAAGACCGGGATGTCAAGGATCCCCTTTAATGTTTCCTCGATGTAGAAGCACTCCGGGGCTTTGATGTCTTCAAGGTTGATCCCGCCAAATGTGGGGGAGATGGCTTTTGCCACCATGATGACTTCATCCGGATCATGGGTGTTCACCTCGATGTCGAAGACATCCACATCGGCAAATCTCTTGAAAAGCACGCCCTTTCCTTCCATGACGGGCTTGCTGGCCAGTGCCCCGCGGTCGCCCAGGCCCAGGATGGCCGTTCCATTCGTCAGGACGGCTACCAGGTTGCCTTTCGACGTGTATTCATAAGCCGCTTCTGGATCCTTTTCGATATCCAGCACCGGGACGGCCACGCCAGGCGTATAGGCCAGACTCAAATCGCGCTGGGTGTCCATTGGCTTGGTTGGGATGACGGCAATCTTGCCCGGTTTCCCATTCAGATGGTGATATTCTCGGGCTTCCTGATCAGTGACTCTAGGCATATGACCTCCGATAAATATGGGTAAGAGATAATGCTGGATGCAGATAGATATAAGGGGTTTCGATATTGGACTACATCTCCAATATTACTATAAATGACAAAAATAAGTCTGATAGGTCTCATGAAGACCTATCAGACTTGAGGATCGGGGATCAAACTCTGGTTTAGTAGGCGGACTTGATCGTGTCTATGTCCACCTTTGGGCCAGTGTCGCAGGAAGGAGGTGCCGAGATGTAACCATCTTCCATCATCTGCTGGGTAAGTTTTCGAGAGCGGGAGATGATTTTCTTGGCGTTTTCGAATTCATCATCATAGGTCGTCAAGATACGTGCCAGCCCTTGTTCGATGGCCTTCATTGCCACGGCAGCCGCTTCGCGGGGGAAGACTTCCCAGTCATCCATGTTGGGCAGGATATGTTCCGCGTCCAGCTTGTCTCCAACATGATCGGCCAGGGCCTTGGCAGCCGAAAAGCACATGTCGTCTGTGATCGTGCGGGCTCGTACATCCAGCGCCCCTCGGAAGATTCCTGGAAAGCCCAGTGAGTTGTTGACCTGGTTAGGGAAGTCTGAACGACCGGTCGCGACCACGGCCGCGCCGGCTTCCTGAGCCTCCCACGGCCAGATTTCGGGCACGGGGTTTGCGCAAGCAAACACGATGGCATCCTTGTTCATGTTCTTGATCCATTCCGGTCGAATAACGCCCGGGCCAGACTTTGACAGAGCGATCACAACATCAGCACCCCGGATCGCCTCGGGCATATCCCCCTCGCGACCTTCAGCATTGGTGATGTTGCATAGTTTCCACTTGTCGACATATTCGTCCTTCTTGGCTTCCAGATCCTTGCGATGTTTCCCGAGAATTCCTTTTGTATCCACCATGGTGCAATTGGCCGGGTCAGCACCCCAGCCGAAGATAAGGCGGGAACAGGCCACATTGGAAGCGCCTGTGCCGATGAAAGTGATCTTGACCTCATTCATCTTCTTGTTGACAACCTTGAGGGCATTGATCAGTCCTGCCAGGGTAACAGTGGCAGTGCCCTGCTGATCATCGTGCCAGACCGGGATCTCGGCCTTCTCGCGCAAAGTATCCAGGATACGGAAGCATTTTGGGTTGGAAATGTCTTCCAAGTTCACGCCGCCAAAGCCTGGTTGCAGCATCAGCACGGTGTCAATGATCTTATCGGGGTCCTTGGTGTCGAGCATGATGGCAATACCATCCACACCGCCCAGGTATTTATAGAGCAGGGCCTTGCCTTCCATAACAGGCAGACCAGCCTTGGGACCGATGTCACCCAATCCCAGAACCCGGGTGCCGTCACTGACAACAATCACCGTATTCCACTTGTTGGTGTAGTCGTACACCAGTTCGGGATTGGTCTGTATGGCTTTGCATGGGGCTGCCACGCCAGGGGTGTACCAGATGGCGAAATCATTGAAATCGCGGACACAACACTTCAAGGTCGTTTCGACTTTGCCGCGATAGAAGGGATGCATGATCATGGCATCATTGGCTGGTTTAACAGCCTTGGTCAATAATTCCTCGACGTTCATCTTCTTCTCAGTCATATCTCTCTCCTTGGGTCAGAGTCTTTGATTATAATGATTATGGCACACCATAAAAATGGTGGATAGTTCCTTTTGTCACATTAAATGTCTACGCCTGACCTTATCTAGATTGACAAGAATCCAGTTATTGGTTCTAACATGGACATCCCAACAACCTCGAATTTTGCAACAATACAGCGGTTTCGTGTATAATACGGTCACATCAGCAAGGATGAAAGCCGCTTAACGAAAAATACTATCGCAACAGTGGCCACGGCTTGAAAATGGAATTCCTGGAAAATCATGGGTACGTCCCTGACCCGAAATCAGGGCAGTTTCTTTGGGAAGTCTAGCGTCTGAATCGAATATGAAATATCGCGATCGATGGAGCCGTTCTTTATTGGAAGATAAATGACCTCCCAACCTTCCCGCCAGCGGTAACACATCCGTTACTGTGTCTTGATAGTTTATCTGTGTCTCTAGCCGGGGCGGGGTGCAGGCACAGAGGTAAATCCAGGTAAATTTTCCACAGCCGTGACCCCCAGGAAAAGGCGGTCAGCGGCTGTGCGTTTTTAAACATGGTGCAACGGATTACGGCTATTGAACCCCAGCAAAACAATTCCCAACGGGTGAACATTTACCTGGATGGGGAGTTCGCCTTCGGTCTGGCTGCAGTCGTGGCTGCCTGGCTCAAGGTGGGGCAGGACCTTGAAGAAGAGAAAATTGCCGGCTTGAAAAATCAGGATGAATGCGAAACCACCTACCAGAAAGCCCTTCACTTTCTGAGTTACCGGCTGCGCTCCTCGGTAGAGGTACGCCAGAACCTTTCAAGACGCGGCATCTCCGAACCCCTCATTGAAAAGACATTAAACCGTCTCCAGAGCACCGGTCAGGTCAATGACGAGGCCTTTGCCCGGTCATGGGTGGAAAACCGCAACACATTCCATCCACGCGGTAAACCTGTTTTGCGGATGGAATTGCGACGAAAAGGGCTCAGTGATGAGATCATAAAGTCTGTTTTGGACACGCAAGGTGACGAGGCAGCTTTGGCTTTCGAGGCTGCCCGGAAATATATGCGGCGGTTAACGAGTTTGGAATGGCCTGAATTTCGCAAGAAACTGGGCGATTTTCTTGCCCGTCGCGGCTTCTCATATGCTACCCTAGCCTCGGTTGTCTCTGAAGTCTGGAAGGAAACCCAGACGGCGGACACCGGGAGTACACCTGATAGCGAGGAATAACCATGGAACTCATTGTGGCAATAATGATTGCAGGATTGACCTTAGTCGTGGGTCTTGCCATCGGCTTTTTCATTAGCCGCACCCAGACTGAAAAAGTACAGCAGCAGCAACGCGAAAAGGCTGACGAAATGTTGTCAGAAGCGCGTGAACAGGCACGTACCATTGAACTCCAGGCACGCGATGATGCTCTGAAGATTTCTCAGGCAGCCGAATCCGAAATCACCCGCCTGCGTTCCGAATTGACTCGTGAGGAGGAGCGCCTGCAGCATCGTCGAACTGAATTGGATACCCGGGTGGACCGCCTGGAACTGCGCGAGCAGGCTGTCAACAAACGCCAGAGTGTGGTTGACAAGCGTGCCAACGAGATCGACAAGCTGCACCAGCAGCAAATGGAGGAACTCCAACGCGTTGCTCAGATGAATACGGACGAAGCGCGCGGCATTCTTTTGGCCGAAGTGGAAAAAGATGCACGGGGTGACATGGCACGAATCATCCGGCAGATTGAGACCGAAGCCCGTGAAGAGGGCGAAAAGCGTGCCCGCAAGCTCATTGCCGATTCCGTCCAGCGTGTTGCAACAGAAAATGTGGCCGAATTCACCACCTCCCTTGTACCTTTGCCAAACGAGGAGATGAAAGGCCGCATTGTAGGGCGTAACGGACGGAATATCCGTGCATTTGAGCAGGCTGCCGGCGTGGACGTCATCGTGGATGATACACCAGAAGCAGTGACAATTTCCTGCTTCGAACCGGTCCGTCGCGAAGTTGCCCGGCGGGCTCTTGCTAAACTGATCTTAGATGGACGTATCCATCCGGCGCACATCGAAAAGATTCTGGAGGATGAACAGAAGGCAGTAGACAAGGTAATCATCGAGGCAGGGGAACAGGCCACCTTTGACGCAGGGGTTACCGGTCTGCATCCGGAAATAATGCACATGATGGGAAGGCTTAAATATCGCACTTCTTATGGTCAAAATCAGTTGGCTCATGCAGTTGAAGTCGCCAAGCTTTCCGGTATCCTCGCGGCCGAATTGGGCGCCAATGAAGAAGTTGCCCGCCAGGCCGGTTTTCTGCATGACTTGGGAAAGGCCATGGATCACAACCAGGAAGGTACACATGCCTTGCTGGGTGCGGAATTTGCCAAGCGCTACGGTGTGGGAGCGCAGGTGGTCAATGCCATCGCTGCACACCACCACGAGGTCGAGCAGGAAAGTGTGGAAGCCGTAATTGCCGAATCAGCGGATGCCATATCGGGTGCACGTCCCGGCGCTCGCCGTGAAGACTTGGAAGCCTATATCAAGCGCATTCGCACTCTTGAAGATATGGCGACAGCTTTCAAGGGTGTCTCGCAGGCCTACGCCATCCAGGCTGGTCGTGAAGTGCGGATCATTGTCAAGCCGGAGGAGATTGATGATCTGGAAGCAACTCGTTTGGCGCGTGATATCGCCAAGAAGATCGAGGAGACCATGCAGTATCCCGGTCAAATCCGGGTCACGGTAATTCGCGAGACCCGTGCAGTCGATTACGCAAAGTAGGGAAGGGCGAACCAGGCATGAGGAAGGCCTGTATTTTTGTATGATTGGTCGAATCAAATCGTAAAATAATTAAATATTTGCGAAGGTTGCCGATTGCGGCAACCTTCTTATATATCTTATACAATAATGATGGCTGATGCCATTGATCGGGAAACCTGAACCGCCATACCCTTTGGACAGTCCAGGGCAGGTTTTTTTCTCCAGGCAATTAGCACGCCGGAATATTTATGTATTTATCTTTCGATAAGGAACAGCCAGGCATTGCTGAACGTACAAGTTGTTATTCCTGATTGGCTGATACCTACGAAGCCCAGCAAACCGTCAGAAAAAACAGCTTTATTCTTGGCATAATTTTGGTTGGCCTGTGCCAGCTGGCTCTGCATCAATTCAACTGTCTGGGCATTCTGGTCTATCTGGTTTTGGTAGTCCTGTAATTGTGCCGGGGTGGCGTTTTTGGGAAGTTCAAGACTGGGTGGCGCTTGGAGTAAACTCGGAGGTGGTTGGGTGGTATCTATAGTGCCGACCAATACGCCGTTTGTGTAAACATCAATCAGGTTGCCGCGCGCGACAACAGCCAGACGATTAGTTGCATTGTTTAACCAGGTGAAGGATTTATCCTGCTGGGATGGGTAGAATGTTCGGATGTTGCTCATCTCTCCATTGACTGTGGCAGTAAAGGCCAGGTATCCGGTGGCAAAGCGGGTGATCATTACCATATACTGATTTGGTTTGTTCCGGTTGCCGTCCGAGCGGAACATGAACCCGCAAGCGGACAGGCTATTATAGGTATACCAGGTGACATCTGCTGCCATCACGAAATCCTTGGCTGTAACCTGTGGAAAATCATTGGCGTAGCCAGACTGTTGATAACCATTCAGATCTATGGTCACCGGTTTATGTATCCAGGCCACTTGGCCTTGGCCTGGTTCTATCCCATAACGGGGAAGTTCCGCCACTACCGGGGCGATGACTGTTGCAGTAGCCATTCTGGATTCATCATTGAGCGAGGCCCGGGCAGTTTCGGTGGAATAGATAATCGCGCTGCCAGCAGTGGCCTTGGCGATCGCAGTAGCGAGCTGATTACTCGCACCTCCCGCATTGATGACCTGGGCTGTGGCAGTACCTGCCACATCTGCACTTAGAGGAGTCAATGTCAACGACATTGCGTCTATTTGCCTAGTTCCTGATCCACAAGCCATGCTGAACAACAGCAGAAAGACTGGGAGAAATGAAAAGAATTTTTTATGCATGGCAATTCCTCATGATGAATGACTTCCCCTGGTTTTGTTGAGATCTCCAAAACGGGAGGAATGGGATGGATGCTGTGAGGTCATATAATATCTTTTCTCTTGATTAGGACAAGAATGATCATAAAATACACGACCACGATTTCGATCTGGGCCATCCACGATCTGAACAACCAGGGAAAATAGATTGTCGGGTCTTTTTTATTTACAAAAGCCCAGCCGTAGGAATCAGAAACGCCTTCAATGGTGCCTTCGGCAGTGTTGACAGCCGAAATGCGAGCGACATAGTATTTTGCCAGATCTTCCTGATACTTGGTCATCTGACTCTTATACACATCTGCCATGGTTTGGTATAGATCTATCTGATTTCGATAATTATCCTGGATGTTCTTTACCTCATCTTGGTATGAAACTAGTGCATTTAGATATTGTGCCATTTGGACCTGGTTGTAATTATTCTCCGGCGGCTGGGGTGCGGGCGGAATCGCGGGTTCAGGTGGTTGGGCAGGTAGGGAAGCTGGTTCCGCAGGCGGGGGTAGGTTAATCTCGGCAGTGTAATAATCTCCCACACCCGGAAAATTGCATGAATTCTGGTCGAAGACTTGTACGCCCATGCACTTGCATTGGAAATAGGTTTCTTCGTCCAGATCCATGGAAGTGCGCAGGTTTTTATCCAGATGCCAGCACGGATCGGCTGCCACATCCGACCCCATCCCGACAATGCCAATCAGGCTTTGGAAGGCCCAGCGCGTGGAGGCAATCTGACTGATGCTTGGAGGGATGGGTGCCAGCGCGCCACTTAGGACAATCAGCGGTACGATCAGCATAATCAAGGTCATGGGAGAGGAAGCCGCGCTGGGTGAGAGAGCCGAAGCCAATAAACCAAGCATCATACCGGTGATGACTGCAAGAACCAAGGTGACGTAAATCTCTCCAAATTCCAACCAACTTCCTGGCATTTTGAAGGAAATATATTGCAAAACTGCGTAAGCCAAAGCATGCCAGAAAGCCAGCAACATTGCCACCCACACTTTAGAGGTGACGTAGGGAAGTATTCTCAGGTTAACCAGGCGTTCCCGCCGGTAGATGTCCGCCTCTTTAACAAACTCTCGCATTTGCGACATGCCACCCACCAATAATGCGAATAGTGATAACAAGAACAGAGTGAGGGCCGCGTTACCAGGTTTTCCCCCTATATAACTGAAAGAGTTTCTACCCATCACGAGTGACAGAACAATCGATAAAGCTCCAACTCCGACCGGGACAGCCAGCATCAAAGTCAGACTGGATCGGTCGCGTAAAAGTATGGTTACATTTCGGGTGGAAAGGACAAAGAATTGACGGACTGAAGAGATACGCGCCCCTTTGTGAGCTTGCTTTTTAGCGGGTTGGACTTGAGCAGCACTCACATGATGCTGGCTTGATTTTAACGGCTCGACAATGTATTTTGCGAACGAGTTGCTCGCCATGAACCGGTCGGCCCAATCCTTGCTTACGCCCTTGCAGGGGTCGTCAAGGATGGCATAAATTTGGTCGAACTCCATGGGACGGGCCCGTTGATCCTGATCGCTGCGGTACTGGTCGAAATAAGTCAGAGCTTCATCAGGTGGTCCGAACCAGGCCAAATAACCGCCGCGTGCCAGGAAGACCACCTTGTCTGCCAGCATCACGTTCTTGGTCGCATGAGTGACCATGATGATAGTACGCCCTTGGTCGGCTAGGCGGCGCATCAAGTGCATAAAGGAGGTCTCAGTGCCGAGGTCCAGGCCCGAGGTTGGTTCATCCAGGAAGAACAAGCCCGGGCGGGTGAGTAATTCAACGCCGATGGAGACACGTTTCTGCTGACCGCCGCTCAATCCGCTGATTTGGACATCCTTGCGATGCATCAAATCAAGGTCGTTCAGGACTTCCATAATACGCTTATGACGCTCTTCCTTGCTTGTGTCTTTGGGCATACGCAGTTGTGCGGCGAAGTCCAGTGCCTGGTACACCGTCAGCTCCATGTGGATGATGTCTTTTTGCGGTACGTAGCCTATTTCATTCCGCACAGCGTCGAAGTTATGATAGACGTCGATGCCATTGACGAACACCTTTCCTTGCGTGGCAGGGCGGTAACCGGCAATGGCATCCACCAGGGTGGTTTTGCCTCCTCCGCTTTGTCCCACCACCACGATGAACTCACGTGGCTGGTAAACCAGAGAGATATCCTGCAGCAGGTTAAGATCCTTGCGTACCCATTTATTCAGGTGGTAAGCATCAACCCGAAGTCCTTCAGTTTCATCGTATCGGGTGAATTGATCTTCACCCATCACTAGTTTGTATGGGCCAATCCGGATGGTATCCTTGGGTTTAAGCCAGACGTTCCCCTGGACACGCTTGTCGTTGACAAAGGTTCCATTGGTACTGCGCAGGTCAGTTACGTAATACCGCCGGCCTACGCGGGTTACCTGAGCATGAACCCGTGAAACTCTGGGGTTGTCGCAAACGACATCATTGGTTGGATCACGCCCAACCGTGAGCCGTTCTTTTTCACCAAACTCCACGGCGGAAAGTCTGGCAACCGCTTGCGATGGTGACAGAAAGGTCATGCTGACCATCATGCCGGGTAATTCGCTGTCGATGCGCAGGACATCCTCATGTGATAATAACTGCCGTTGAATGACTGGGCAGCCCTGGCAAGTGAGCGTATTGGTAACGCCTGGCGCAATGGCAATCTCATAACCAAGGGAGGTTTTCTCCAGAGTGGCGTGGTGGCGTGATATGATCGGGGAAGCCACAACAATGTCATTATCATCTGCGCGACCCAAGGTAATGCGATCCTTGGAAAGGGTATACTTCTTTGTCTCCTGGCCGGCAATTGTAATGAGTAAATTGGGGGGGATCTTTGATATGGAGGCCAGAATGGCACTTTCAGTGAGATCCCCATCCTTCTCGGTCTTGGTGGGACTCTCTGCCTGGGAAGGTCGCCCTCCAGCAGGCTGCAGACTGAAGGTTAATTTGATCCCGCTGCCCAACCGGATCTCGGCTCCATCAGTCAACACTTGGGAACCCCGGACCGGTTGGCCGTTGACGAAAGTTCCATTCCTGCTGTCCAGGTCCTCCAGGGTGTAATTGCCCTGTAGATATGCCAGTCGGGCATGCAATCGGGATATTTCCGGATTAACAATGATCAGGCCAGCCGGTGCGCTGCGTCCAATAACCAACTCCTCTTGTGTGAGTTCCACAACTTTTCCAACATCTGTTCCGGTTCTAATTGTCAACCTGGCGATGGAAGGGGAATCAGTCATATTGCGTCTCCTGTGTCTACTTGCCCGTTTGCAACCTGACTGTGCTGTACCTGTGTTGCAATACTTATTTTATCCATTATTTTTGACGGTTTGTCAAGTATTTCCTGGGTTATTCCCCATGATTAAACCTGTGCAAAGTGACCTTGCACCTGTATGCATTCTTCGGGGTCTCCAATTGTTGGGAGTTGTCATCCTTAGGTCACGCACCGAAGCGGACAAATGAGGGTTATCGTATAAGACTTGTCCCGAGAAGGTTAAGGAGATTCATTCGGATATGGTACTTGCTTTTAACGGCATGAAAGGATGGACGGGTTTTACCTGGCAGGGTGGGAAAGAAAGTATCAGTTTGACCACTGTGGACATGCGCCGCGCCTTATTGGAACTCGATAAACCCATTTGGGTGGTCGAGGAACATGGAAAAATAGGTCTTGTTACGGGAGGAAAACCATGCCTTGTGGATGCAGGTCCGGATATACTGGGCCTGGCTCCTGCCTTTACCATGGATATGCTCGGCGACCCAGCCTTTTGTAAAACCTATGGTGCGCGTTACGCTTATTACGCCGGAGCAATGGCCAACGGGATCTCTTCGGAAGATCTGGTGATTGCCCTCGGAAGGGCAGGTTTGATGGGTTCTTTTGGAGCTGGAGGCGTTTCCCTGAGTCGCATCGAAGCGGCCATCCAGAAAATAAAAGAAGAACTGCCATTTGGGACGTATGCTTTCAATCTCCTAAACAGTCCGAATGAACCGGTGCTGGAATCAAGGATAGTCGAGCTCTACCTGAAACATCAAATCCGTGTGATAGAAGCCTCCGCCTACCTCGCCATCACAACTCCTCTTGTTCACTACCGCGTTTCCGGCCTTTCCATGGGAGACAATGGAGAGGTGGTGATTGGCAATAACATTATCGCCAAGGTCTCCCGCTTGGAAATGGCGCAGCGTTTCTTGGACCCCGCACCGTCTGACCTGCTCAACCTGTTGGTGGAGGCCGGGAAGATCACGCCGCTCCAGGCCGAGCTTGCCCAAAGGGTCCCGATGGCAGACGATATTACTGTGGAAGCCGATTCGGGTGGACACACTGACAATCGTCCGTTGGTATGCATGCTGCCGGCTTTTATTGCCTTGCGCGACCATGTGCAGGGTATCCGTCATTATACCCAACCAGTGAGGATTGGTTCTGCCGGTGGGATTGGCACTCCGGAGGCTGCCCTGGCGGCTTTCATGCTGGGAGCTGCCTACGTGGTTACTGGTTCAGTCAACCAATCCTGCCTCGAATCAGGCGCATCGGAGCATACCCGTAACCTGCTGGCGCAGATGGAAATGACGGAAGTTGCCATGGCTCCTGCGGGAGACATGTTCGAGATGGGTGTCAGGGTGCAGGTTCTCAAGCGTGGCACAATGTTCGCGATGCGGGCACAAAAGTTATACGAACTTTACACCCATTATGATGCCTGGCAGGATATCCCGCAGCCTGAACGTGAAAAATTGGAAAAGACTGTTTTCAAAAGAGACTTCGAATCCATCTGGAACGACACCGTCAGATTCTTCATGGAACGTGACCCGCGCCAGGTGGAACGCGGGAAGGGAAATCCGAAAGATAAAATGGCCCTGGTATTTCGCTGGTATCTGGGTTTATCTTCACGATGGTCTGTAACGGGGGAAAAAGGCCGGGAGATGGATTATCAGATCTGGACAGGCCCGTCCATGGGTGCTTTTAACAACTGGGTCCAGGGTACATACTTGGAGGCACCTCAAAATCGTCATGTGGTGGACGTGGCAATGCACATTTTGACTGGCTGCACAACCCTGTACCGGGTTCGGTCCTTGGAGATGCAAGGCGTTGTTTTCCCGCCGGATTTGCAACGCTATATCCCAACCCGGGTCAAGTGGTAAAAAATACTGGATTTCCAAAAGACCCTTATGCGGATGAGGAAAATCTTAAATTTCCTCAAGGGGTGATCGTAAAGTTGATAAACAGGTTCTTGACCCCAAAAACTGAATTACTAATGGGGCTGCCTGGTGATGCAATTTTGAAAACAACGAAGAATAAATCCATATATAGGGGGTAGAAAGGCAAATGAGCAACCTTTTTGTGGCCGAAGGCATAGAAATTTACAACCCTACGATAGACAGGAGTTATCACAGGGCATCCTTGTAAGGACTTTCCCGTTGTGCTACAATCATTTTGCTCATTAGTAATTGGACATATGATGTCCAAATAAATTTGGAATACCCATAAAAAAGAGGAAAATAAAATGTTAAGTCATCTGCGTAGATTTTTTATTGTCAACATGGCGATTGTCCTCGCTCTGGTTGGTAGCGGCGTATTACAACCTTCTCAAGTCCAGGCTGCCTCGGTCCTTCCGAACATGATCGTGACACTCCAATCAGGCAGTAGCTCGTACATGTCAACCACCTATGCCGGAACAAGCCTCACTTTTCAAGCCCTAGTCAATAATGTCGGAAATGTTCCTTTACAAGTAATAGCAAACCTGACTGCACCCGCAAATTGGGACGTGAACGATAAATATAATAATTGCCCAACCAACCTGGCTGTCGGGAGTGTATGCACGTTTACCTGGGTGTTCACTCCACAGGTCAGCGGACAAGTTTATTTGAGAGTATATGTGCGCGGTTATTATACGGATTCTACCGGTAATGCCAACCGTATCACTCAGTCACCGGCGTTCCTTTTCAATGTCCTGCCTACCTGGCAGGTTCAATCTGTGGTGAACGGAACTACCGTCACAACTACCAGCCTGGTTCCTCCGCCACTTTTATTTCCAAGCATGAATGTGACGCTCATAGCGGATAATCTCTACACTTACTCGGAAACGGTTCATACCGGAAAAGTGGTCATCTTCCGTGCTCAAGTTGAAAATTCCACTGATGTTCCTTTGCAGGTTGTCGCCAATCTGACCGTGCCCACCGGATGGGGCGTGAGCCAAGATAAATATAGTGATTGTCCCAGTACTGCCAGCCTGGGTCACAAAGATACCTGCACTATTAGCTGGTATTTCAATCCCCTGGTCAGCGGACAAGTATTCTTAAGAGTTTATGTGCGTGGTTATTACACGGATTCATATGGCAATACCCAGCGGATTACCCAATCGCCGGCATTCATTTTTAATGTGGTACCTTAAAAGGGGATAATGAATCACTTTTTATCTCTTATGTGACTTTGGCGGCAATAAGAAGAGGCACGATTTTCGTGCCTCTTTTTTCTGGCTTCAAGAAAACCTTTATGCTTGTGGGGAAAGTACTAATAATCCTGATTATCCTTCAAGATGTTTTTCAATTAATTGGGCAGATCGGATGGCTGTCTGGGTTGTTCCAAAGCCCGCCAAAGTGAGGATGAATGGATCCTGACGCTGCCACCAGCCTATCCAAACCCGTTCATTGGTTTGCTGTTCACCAATCTGGACCTTTTGCCATATGGCTTCACTTCCTCCTGCTTGCAGGATGCCCTCCATGCCATGCACTTCCACCATGTGCGTGTCCCAGTGCAAGCCAACGCCCAGTGCCTTCAGCATGGATTCCTTCGCACTCCAGATCAAGGTGACAATGTCAGCCCTGATTTCAGCCGGATAACTATCCACGAGTTGACGTTCAACGGGAGTAAAGTAATCCAGGATGAACGTCTCGGTGCGTGGTTCGACCTCTTCCAGGTCAGCACCAATATGCAATTCCAACCCGGTCGCCAGCGAGCAGAATGCGAATTGTTGGCTATGGCTGATGGTCAGACATTCCACCGGGGTAGTTCGACCAGGCAACTGGATAAAAGGTGCACCCTCTGAGGTGTTGCAGATCTCGATTTGATTTAGTGAATAATGGTGGTAAGCAGGAAGGCTATGCACCAGCGCTTTGGCTGTCCAGTGCCCCAGCAGCCATTCATTGCGCCGTTTGGGGAAACGAAAAGCCGAGAACTTCTGGAGTTCGAATGAGGACAGAAAACCCGAGGCTTCCAATGGCAGTTGATGAGACTCAGTCAGCATCCAGTAGACAGGATTGGCCATAGTGCTTCTTTAGAAAATAAACCGACCGCAGTTGGCTGCGGTCGGAGCAGCTCATTTGTACGTGGTCAGGAGTCCTTCATCAACTCCTTCAAAGGCGCCAGTAAGCTTGGCTCCACTGAAGCCGCCATGGGAGTGGTGCGGTAATTCTCCAGCTCCAGATAAAGCCGCCCTTGGGAGTCTACCACACGAGCATCGAAATGCAGATCTCCGTTCCCGGAATGGATCGGTGTTACCTCTGCATAAATCGTCGCCTCATTGACATTCTGCCGGTACAGGGTGAGGCTTTCAACGGAGCGCGGCAAGGCCATGGTGCCAGTCTTGCCGATTTCCCAAATGCCGGCTGTCTGGAAGCACAACTCCACCAGGGTGGGTGTGCTCAACAGGACATGCTCTTCGTTGGTGATCGCAGGCAATCTCTTGTTCAGCCTGCCAAGCACCATATTCCCGGCACGTTGCACACCCTCCAATACCTGGAAGGCGGGACCATGGAAGTACAGACGATAGATATCTTCGGCTTGGACCGTGTAGTTGCCATTCCATTTGGGTGAAATGGTGCTGACTTCCTTCACTTCCAAATCTTGTGGCTTCAGGATTACCTTGCCGCTGAAATGCTTGATGTGCTGTTCCAAGCCGGCTTTCAGAAGGCGTGAGGATTCCAGGGTAACATAAACCACCAATCCGGCAGGTTCGCGAAGAGCCTGCGCCATCCAGGTGACCCTGCGAGGTTCTGCACGATAGAACTTGAAAGCAGCCAGGAAATGGATATCTTCCAGTCTCCCAACCTCAAGTTCGCCCTTGCTGGAGGCCAGTACTGAGCCGATGTGTTTGGCGGCCACGGAGAAGCCTTCGATGCCCATCACGCCTGGCAGCACCGGTGTGCCGTTCATTGTATGATCATACAGGAAGGGCTGGGTTTTCGGATCAAGTTCGGCTTCCAGGGTCAGGCCTCGATTAGGATCGAAGTCGACTACGTGACTGAGCATGCTGTGTACCGGCTGACCGGCACGCAGAGTGTTGTCAGCTTTCACCACGTCCATGCCGCCGTGTGAGCAGTGCGTTTCCAGCAACGCACCCAGCGAACCGGCCAGGATGACTTCCCCGGAACTGGCCAGGAGTTCTGCGCGCACCATCGGGGCAGCCTGCTTGGGCGGGAGCATGTCGATACCAGCCATCTTCATCAAGGTGGGGATATTGCCGCGCGTGGCCATGCCCACTCCACCCCAGGCACCCCAGTCAATGGCCACGGCTTTGAGTGCAGGATACTGGTTGCGCATGGCGGAAGCGATCTTGCACAGCAGGTCATTGGCAGCGCTGTAATCGGTCTGCCCGGAATTGCCAAAACGACCAGCCACCGAGGAGAAGAAAACCATGCCACGCGGCAAAATGTCTTTGGCCTGCATGGCTTTGAACAGGTTGAAGAAACCATCAACTTTGACAGATACCACCAGACGGAATTCCTCGATGGGTTTCATCTCCAGTTTACGGCTGCGTTCCATCCCGGCGGCGTGCAGGAAGACATCGATACGGCCTTCGGTGTCCTTGATCTTCTGGATGGCATCATCTATTAGCGAGGGATTGGTCACATCGCAGGCAAGATAGTATGCCTTGCCGCCCAATTGTTCAATGATGTCAAGCGTCTGCAAGGTGGTGGCGGAACGGTCAATTCCGAACAGGGCGCCTTCCACCTGCACCGGGGTCGGTTTTTTGCCATCCCGGGTAAGGCGGGTAATCAACTCGTTTTTCAATCCTTCGCGATCGCTGGCGAGGCGGAGGATATCCGGGTCGTTGGCAGCGGGCAGAGGCAGACGGTCAAGTAGATAGAAGGTACCTCGCGTGGAGCGGGCTAGATCCTCGACAATCGGGCGGATTATTCCGCCAGAGCCGCCTGATATCAGGAACACACTGCCTTGTTCCAAGGTAAAGTTCTTTTGTTCTTTCAGAGGTTGTTCCAGGGTGGCAATGCCAAAGCGCAGATCGTTTTCCCAGCCAATCTCCAGCGCACCGGGGTCTTGCAGGGTCTCGTCAATCAGGCGCTCGGCAATGACTTCCGGTGTGAGGCTGGTCTCGAAATCCACGATCTTGACGAAGGCCCTTTCGCGTTCGCGTGCCACGGCCTTGGCAAAGCCACTGGTAGCACCGCCCAGAGGGGCGGAGGCACCTGCAGAGGAATAACCGTGCAATCCACCCAGGCGCGTGGCGCATACCAGGAAGGTTTCTTCAGGCAGTGTTTTCATGATGGTGTACAGGCTATACAGGCGTTCTTCCAGGCCGGTTTGCCAGTCCTTGACGCTCATCCCGGCAAGTTTGGGTTCGACCTCCAAAGCAGGCAGGAAGTACACACCTGTGATTGGGCCTTCTGCCAGCCAGCCTCTCAGCTTTTCAGAAATCTCTTCGGATGCAAGCCGGGCGCTCAGGCGCAACACACGCACTTGTCGGGCAGCAAGTTTCTGGACGAGCGGATCAGCGGTTTTGACCTGGCTTTCCACCACCAGTATACGCTTGCCTGCTCCCAATTCCACTCCGGTCGGAATGCAGAGATCTAGGCGCGGGCGCAGGGACGGCATGGGAACGCGCCGGACCAGGTTGACCTGCCCTTCACCGATGAACGCGTCGAATGTGACAACCTGTGCAGGAAACGGCGTTGCCTCTTCGGCGACGGTCTTGGGGGCCTTTAGCTCCATTTCCACGAATGCCACCACCTTGGCAAGCGTGTTGTAATCGGAGAGGCGCAAATCTTCACGTCGTGGAATATCAAAATGGGCACGCAGGGAGGCAAAAAGTTCGGCTTGTTTAACGGTATCAATGCCCAGATCAGCCTCCAGATCCAGGTTCAGGTCGAGCACTTCGATGGGATAACCTGTCTTCTCGCTGACCAGCGATAATACATAAGTTTTGATATCTTCGCTATTGACATTGGAATTGCCAGATGGAATCATCGGCGCTGCGGAAATTTCCGGATCAATCGTTTTGGCATCCGGCAGCTCGGGGTTGGGCCCTTCCATCGGAATGGTGACAGGTCTCAGGGCCTCCTCCACGAAACGGATAACCTTGGCGAGCGTGTTGTAATCGGAGAGACGCAGATCTTCGCGTCTGGGGATGCCATATTGATTGCGGATGGCAGCGAACAACTCTGCTTGCTTGACGGTATCAATCCCAAGGTCGGCTTCCAGGTCGAGGTCCAGGTCGAGCACTTCAGGCGGGTAACCGGTTTTCTCGCTGACGATGGAGAGCAGATAGGCTTTGATCTCATCTGTTGTGGCGCTTACCGGGGTTTCGATTTTCATTGGCTCATTTACTGTCACGACGGGCACAATTGCCTGGGATACAGGCTGGCGGGCAGAAACTGGCAAGGGAGTGGATTCGCGGGAATCCTTTACAAAGGAAATTACTTTGGCAAGAGTGTTGTAGTCCGAAAGACGCAAATCCTCGCGGCGGGCGAGGCCATATTTCGTCCGGATTGTGGCGAACAACTCGGCCTGTTTGACGGTGTCGATTCCAAGGTCGGCTTCGAGATCAAGCTCCAGGTCGAGCACTTCGGCGGGGTAACCGGTCTTCTCGCTTACCACTGAAAGAACAAATTTCTGGATTTCCACCGTTGTGACAGGAACGGGTACGGTCGGAATGGTTGGCTGTACCAAAGGGATCACCTTGTCAATCGGTTGGGATGCAGACACCAGCGTGGATGTGATGTCGATGGAATCCTTGACAAAAGTAATGACTTTGGCGAGTGTGTTGTAATCGGATAAACGTAAGTCATCCCGGCGTGGAATACCATATTGGCTGCGGATGGAGGCAAAGAGTTCGGCCTGCTTGACGGTATCAATGCCGAGATCGGCTTCGAGATCGAGATCCAGTGCGAGTACATCCACCGGGTAACCGGTCTTCTCGCTGACAATGGAAAGCACGAAAGCCTTGATCTCTTGGCCATCAGCTGGTTGGGCGAAAACCGGCTGTTGTTTTACTTCGACAGGTTGAGCCGCCACAGGCTGTGTGACCGGTTGAGGGACACCCATCGAGGCGAGCGAATTACCTTTCAGCTTTTCCGCCCACAGGGTGGGTCCCAAACCAAACTGCCAGTGCGAAGCCACCTGTTTCCGGGTGGGTACACCCTGATCTTTAATGTGCAGGGTGCGCTGGGAGATTTCGAGTTCGGTGGTTGGGTAGCCGGAGACATCTGAGAGCCAGCGTTGATAGATGGTGTTGTTCACCCGCTCTCCCTGGCCGGGAATCTTGCGCAGGAGAGTCATGGCAATCTGCGACCCGAAACCGGCCCCCAGACGCAAAGAGAACTGCAGCGGGTACTTGCCCCCGCGTGAAAGATTCAGGTCGCCGAGTTCGGGGTCAGGCTCAAATCCATCTTGGATATGGGCAATGGGTGGGACGATACCGTACTCGAGCGCTTTTACAGCCACAACGTCTTCCACGCCGACGCCCATGGTGTGACCGGTAAAGCCCTTGGTGTTGGCAATTATGATTTGATTGGCCTGGTCGCCAAACACGTCCCGCAGTGCATGAATCTCAGCTGCTGCGCTTCCACCACGGGCCGGAGTATACGTCTCGTGTGAGACGAACATGGTTTCTGCGGCGACCTGATGGCGGGAGATTCCGAAGCGTCCTTCAGCTGTCCTGACCAAAGTCTCCATTACCTGGCTGACATGGTTCACGTTCAGGCGGGTGCCATGGAAGGCACTGTTGGCGATATTGGAAGCCAGTACTTCACAGATGGCACGCATGCCGCGCTCGCGTACGGCATCTTCAAATTCAACCACCAGGGCGGCCGCGCCCATGCCGATGATCATCCCGTTGCGACGACGGTCGAAGGGCAGGGCGGCCATGCGCAGGTTGCCTTCAGGGGTGGCGGCACCGCTGGCCATGAGCGATGTACCGATCCACTGTCCCAAGCTGCCGCTGATGACATCATCCCCGGCGATGATTACGACACGGCGGGCACGTCCCAGACGGATCCAATCCTCGGCGATGGCGACGGCGTGGGTGGTGGATGCACAGGCAGCGTTGACATGCGTGTTGGGGCCACGCGCCCCAATGTACTCGGCGAATTGTGAATGGCCCATTGTCAGGACACGGAAGATGTACCGCCGGTCGAAGTGATAATCGAGACGGGCAGCTTCGGTTTCCAATTCCGCAATGCGTTTTTCGAAAGAGGCTTGCAGATCCGCATGTTGTGCTGGAACCAATCCGGCCATGCGCCTCAGTTCTTCAATTTGTTTGACCACCATCTGGTTCTGGTAGAACTTGTCAGCCTCGTCTGCCATACGGTCGAGACCTGGAAAGGCCGAAGCAAAGATGATGCCTGTCTCGTCTGCTAGGGACTCGGGCAGTTTCCATCGGTCGGGCAGGTAGGAGCCGGTACTGGTCTGCTTGTAGGCCATCACGAGTGGAATACCTGCGTCGCGCAAGGCTTCAATCCCGGCCGCTATGGCCAGTTGAGTGGAAATATCTATGGCTTCCAGACGTTCCTGCGGCATCCCAAACTCCCCTGCCGGGTCGAACATTCCGCGCTGACCGGCGAGTTTGAGCGTCAATTCCATATCGTCAATCAGCTGCATGGTTGCCCCGGCTTCACTCTTGACCAGTCGGGTTGGCTTTTTTTCGAGCATTTCTTGGCGGGTCTTGGTCGGCAGTGGCTCGATGCGCATTTCGCCATTCAGGATCGCTAGGATGTTGTTGTCGTCAAAAACGTGCTTACCGCGACCGGGTAAGCCCAGACCTGCACCGCTAATGACAACCGAGCCGGTGATGGGCAGGCGACCGTTCATGCTGGCTCCTTCCTCAGCGGACACTTGGGCTGCCGCCATGAGATCGGATGGGATTTCGAGAGGAACATGTTCAGCAGCAACCACAGGTGGGCTGATTTCGATAACAGGCGAAGGCAGGGGTTTGGCAGGCGCCGCGCCGTTCACACCCGCCGCGTACAACCGGCCCAGGGCTTCGTTGATGCTGGGGACATCGCCCTTACGAGGATGGTTGGTGGAAAGCACGGTGATATCATTGTGCCCTTTCAGGATATCTGCTACCAACCCACTCAAAACGCGCTTGGGGCCCACTTCAACGAAGATTCGGGCGCCCTGTTCATACAAGGTATTGACACTCTGCACGAACTGTACCGGCGAAGCCACCTGGGCAGCCAGGATGTCAAGGATTTCCTCACGGCCAGTGGGATAAAGATGGCCGGTTACATTTGCAACAATCGGAATCTTTGGTGCCTGGATGTTCATCCGGGTGATGACCTTGCGAAGTGGTTGGCTGGCCGGGGCAACGATCCTGGTATGGAAAGCGTGTGAGACCGGGATCTTGGTGGCTTGCAGACCTTCAGTCAGAAAAGCGACGACGGCAGCATCCACTGCGACGGTTTCCCCGCCGATGACACATTGCACCGGGCTGTTGATATTGGCGATGACAACGTAGCCCTGGATGGTCTTGAGGATGCGTTCCACCTCGGCCAATGGAGCTGAGACGGCGGCCATGCAGCCGTTGTCATCGGTTGCGACCTTGGCCATTTCCTGTCCGCGGGCGCTGACCACCTGCAGGGCTTCGGTAAGATTCAGAATACCGGAGGCCACCAGGGCGGCGTATTCGCCCAGGCTGTGTCCGATGACCATATCAGGTTTGAAGCCGAACTTCGCCAGCACGCGCAGGAGTGAAACATGCACTGCCAGCAGGGCCGGCTGGGTTATCTCGGTGCTGCGCAATTTCAGTTCTGCCTGGGTAATGGCGTCATCCTTCCCGTCCACAAAAACGTAACTGGAGATGGGCCGGCCCAGGATGGGGGTCATGACTGCGTCGGCTTCACGGAAAGTCTCGGCCACCAGAGGTTCAATCGTGCGCAGGTCGCGCAGCATGTTAACATATTGGGAACCCTGTCCGGGGAATAGAAAGGCCACTTTACCGGGCAATCCGGTGCCGCGGTAAATGCCTTGCACACCCAGGACTTGCCAGCCAGCAGGAGCGTCGGTTTGTAGGGCTTTGAGGGCTTTTTCCACGCGTGGAATAAAATCCTTCAAATTCTCGTAATCGATTACCAACCTTTCAGGCTGGCTCAACTGTGCCGAGTTCGGGCAGGTGTTGTCAGGGAGGTGACCCAATTTGGCCTGATGGAGGGTTTTCGCCAGAGACTCGCTCAGCTCCGAAGCAGACTCCGCTCCCAGGAAAAGCAATCCGCGGTAGGGTTTGAGGTCCACGGGAATGGGTTGGACTGGGATGGCCTGGGCAACAACCTGCAGGTCCGCTCCTGGGAAGACCGAAGATTCTTTTGTCAGCACGCCCGGCAGATATTCCTCCATCACGACGTGGAAGTTGGTTCCACCAAAACCAAAGGCACTGATGCCGGCCCGGCGTACTTCGCCGGAGGATACCTCCCAAGGGCGCACCTGGGTGTTTACGAAGAAGGGGGAGTGCGAAAAATCTATACTGGGATTGGGCCGGTTGAAGTTGACCGATGGAGGCAGGCTGTGATCATACAAGGCCAGAGTTGCCTTGAGTAAACCGGCTGCGCCGGAAGCGCTCTTAAGGTGCCCGAAATTGGATTTGACCGAACCGAGCGCCACGCTTCCAGGTTTTAAGTCATACTGCCCGAAAACGGCATCGAGGCTGGTTACTTCGGCGAGGTCGCCGACAGGGGTGGATGTACCGTGGCCTTCGATAAGGCCAACACTGGAGGGTGGAATTCCGGCATTCTTCCAGGCGCGCTGGATGGCACGTTGTTGGCCGAGCGGATTGGGGGCGGTGATGCCTTTGCCTTTCCCATCGCTGCTGGCCCCCAAGGCGCGGATGACGGCGTAAATCTTGTCACCATCCCGCTCGGCATCCACCAGGCGTTTTAGCAGGAATATGGCCGTGCCTTCACCCATCACAAAACCATTGGCACCCTCGGCGTATGGACGGGAACCATCCGGGCTGAGCGCACCGATCTTGCAGAACTTGACGAAGGATTCAACGCCCATACTGCGGTCTACGCCGCCGGTCAGGACGGCATCGAACTGGCCAAAGCGCAACCCATCCATGGCGCTCTGCAGGGCTGCTAAAGAGGATGCGCAAGCAGCATCGGTCACGAAGTTGGGGCCGGTGAAATTGAAGACATTCGCCACACGACCGGCGATAATGTTGGAGAGTTCACCTGGCATGGTGTCTTCGGTAATGGCTGGTACCAGGGATTGGACACCAGAGGTCAATCCCTGGATTAGCGCAGATTGAACGTCCGGCGAAAGATTTTGGAAGGCCGGGGAGGCAGAGAGGGAATGGATGTATTCCGGAAGGTGGATTCGAATGGTGGAAAGATAATGCTTCTCCCCACCCATGGCATTTCCTAGGATGACCGCCACACGATCGGGGTCCAGAGAGCGGGACGGATAGCCATAATCTTTCAGTGCCTGGTAACAGGCGGAAATGGCCCACTGCTGGGCTTCATCGATCTGTTCGAGGATGCGGGGGGGGATGGCGATCCCCATTTTGGCGGGTTCGAAGTTGAAGCCGCGCAGCCAACCGCCGACCTTGCTGTAAGTCTTGTCGGGGGCGGATGGGTCGGTATTGTAGAATAGATCCGCGTTCCAACGGTCAGGGGTCACATCGGTGATCGAATACCGGCTGGATTGGATATTCTTCCAAAATGTCTGTACGTCGGGTGCATCCGGCAGGATGGCGCCCAGGCCGACGATGGCAATGGCGGTTGTTTCATTCATAATCTTCCTCTTTACTCAAACTGCACCAATAAAGCTCCCTTTTCCACCTGGCTTCCGGACTGGACAGTTACTTTGGTGACCTTGCCCACACGCGGGGAACGCAGTTGCATCTGCATCTTCATGGATTCGAGCACCACCAGGGTCTGGCCTTTCTCAACCGTATCCCCGGCGTGGACGGACACATCCACCACCAGCCCGTGCATTGGCGCGGCTAGACAGCCAATGTTGCAGTCATCGCCCGCCTCCAAATGTTTTTTCACACACGAGGTGATCTGTGTGACGATCCGGCGACCACCTAACAAAAGCATCTGATAGGTTTCGGCTTCCTGGTTGCTCAGGAAAAGCTCGTAGGCCTGTTTTCCATGACGCAACATATGCAGACCGTTGTGATTTAAAGGAAGCATCCTGGCTTCCACTTCTTCGCCATTGACAGTGCAGTGATCTGCGGAGATATTCACCTTGTAGATACGGTCTTCAATTGTGACGGTATAAAGAGACATTTTTTCTCCTATCAGGAACTTTCTCAGGCAGGTCCTCTCCCGAAGGGGGAAGGGAAGAGGATGAGATGGTTCACTTATTCATCTGTTCTTTCCAGGCGATCATCTGCCAATTACTTTCCCTGGAAGTTTCCGGAGTGGAATTCCCTGAACGTTGCTGGTGGGCAAAAAGTGCGGCTGCCCAGGCTAGGTCCCGTTCCAAGGCAGGCTCGGTGTTCTCAGGCTTGGGATGGAAGGTTTCCAGGTAGGTGGTTGTCACATCACCGCTCAGGAACTTCGGGCTTTCGATGATCTGCAGGATGAAGTCAATGTCCGTGCTCAGGCCGCCGATCTGGTATTCGTGCAGCGCGCGGCGCAGGCGCTGGATGGCAACTGCCCGGTTCTCACCCCAGATGATGACTTTCGATAGCAGGGAATCGTATTCTGTACCAACGATCATCCCCTGGTAGATGGCCGAGTCGATGCGGACACCTGGGCCACCCGGTTCCTTCAGGTACAGCACCTGTCCAGAGGAAGGCAGGAAGCCGGCCTGGCTGTCTTCGGCCAGAATGCGCGCTTCGATGGCCGCACCGCGTGCTATGATCTCTTGTGGAAACGCTCGCATCGGTTCACCCGCCGCGATCAAAAGCTGTTCCTTGACGATGTCCAGACCCGTAACCATTTCCGTCACCGGATGTTCCACCTGGATGCGTGGGTTGACTTCGATGAAGTAGAAATGGTGCTGTTCGTCGAGCAGGAACTCGACGGTACCAAGGCTGCGATATTTCAGCGCCCGCCCGAGCTTGAGCGCGGCTTCGTGCACCTGCTGGCGGAGTTCGGGCGTGAGAGCGTGGGCCGGGGCTTCCTCAATCAACTTCTGGCGGCGGCGCTGGATGGAGCACTCACGCTCACCCAGGCAGACGACATTCCCCTTGCCATCGCCCAGGATCTGCACCTCGATGTGACGTGCCTGCTGGACGAGGGACTCTAGAAAAACCGTATCATCGCTGAAAGCCGCTTTGGCTTCGCGGCGTGCTGCTTCGATCATATCCGGTAGTTCAGCAGGAGAGAGTGCCAGGCGGATGCCGCGCCCACCACCGCCCGCGGCTGCCTTGACCAGCACCGGATATTGGACATTTTCGGCCATATCGAGAGGTAGTTCTACCGGCAATGGTTCATCCGTCCCCGCTATGACGGGCAGGCCTGCCTTGCGCGAGAATTGCCGGGCGGCCAGTTTGTCACCCATCATGGAAACGGTTGCGTATTGCGGACCGATGAATGTGAGGCCCTGTTCTTCGACAAGTCGTGCAAATTCCGCGTTCTCGGCTAGAAAGCCATAACCTGGATGTACGGCAGTGGCACCGCTCTGACGAGCCGCTTCCAGGATGGCGGTAATATCCAGGTATTTTTGTTTTTCGCCGATAGGAATCGCTTCGTCTGCATAACGCACATGCAGGGCGGCCTCATCCACATCCGTGAAGACTGCCACGGAAGGCAAGCCCATTTCCCGGCAGGCGCGCAGGATCCGTATCGCAATCTCCCCTCGGTTGGCAACCAGTACTTTCATCTTCTTCATGTTGGCTACCTAAAGTGGGATGTTTCCATGCTTGCGGGAGGGTGTATTCTGGCGTTTCTCACGCAGTACCTCCAGGGCGCGGATGACCCGCAGGCGGCTTTCAGACGGGTCGATAACATCGTCCAGGTAGCCGCGGCTGGCCGCGATCAGTGGGGTGGCAAACTCTTCCCGGTAGTTCCTGATCAGTTGGTCTCGTTCGAAGGTCGGGTCTTCCGCTGCTGCAATATCCTTGGAAAAAACGATACTGACGGCCCCATCCGGGCCCATCACGGCGATCTCGGCACTGGTCCAGGCCAGGTTGTAGTCCCCGCCCAGGTGCTTGGAACCCATGACGATATAAGCACCGCCGTAGGCTTTGCGCAGTATCAATGTCACCTTTGCCACAGTGGCCTCGGAATATGCATAAGCCAGCTTGGCTCCGTGACGGATCACGCCGCCATATTCTTGGTCGGTGCCGGGCAGAAATCCGGGAGTGTCCACCAGTGTGACCAGCGGGATGTGAAAGGCATCGCAGAAGCGGATAAAGCGCGCCCCCTTGTCGGATGAGTTGATATCAAGTACTCCGGCCAGGTGCAGTGGCTGGTTGGCAACCATCCCGACCGGATAGCCATCCAGGCGGGCGAAACCGATCACCAGGTTGGCGGCATATTCACTCTGAACTTCCAAAAATTCCCCACCATCCACCAGCGCTTCGATCACACTGCGTACGTCGTAAGGCTGCTGCGGGTCAGCCGGAACGACCCCGGCCAGTTCCCCCAGATTTCTCTGGGGATCGTCGCTGGGGGGCAGGTAAGGGGGTGGGGTCAGGTTATTGGCTGGCAGGAATGAAAGCAGCCAGCGCACGTTGGCGAGCAGGGTTTCCTCGTCAGGGGCGGTGAAATGGGCCACACCGCTCTGTTCACGGTGGATGGCTGCACCGCCCAACTGGTCGAAGCTGACCTCCTGATGTGTGACGGCCTTGACCACTTCCGGCCCGGTGATGAACATGTGGGCGGTTTTTTCGACCATGAAAATGAAATCGGTAATGGCTGGCGAATAGACCGCACCCCCGGCGCAGGGGCCGAGGATGACCGAGATCTGTGGCACCACGCCCGAGCATTGAACATTGCGATAGAAGATCTGCCCGTAACCTGCCAGGGCATCCACTCCTTCCTGGATGCGTGCCCCGCCCGAATCATTCAGGCCGATGATCGGCGCACCATTCTGGTGGGCCAGATCCAGCAAGCGGGCGATTTTCATGCCATGGGCTTCGCCCACTGAACCTCCCATGATGGTGAAATCCTGGGCAAAAATATAGACCAACCGGCCGTCCACCTTGCCCCAGCCGGTTACTACTCCGTCGGTAAAGGGATGCGATTTTTCCATCCCGAGCCCGTCGGCGCGATGGGTGACGAACATGCCAATTTCCTGGAAGGTGCCGGGGTCAACCAACAGCTCGATGCGCTCGCGGGCGGTCAGCTTATTCTTTGCGTGTTGTGCGACAATGCGCGCTTCACCGCCGCCAGAATTGGCCTCCGTGCGGATGTGTTCCAGGAATGTGGATGTATTTTCCATAACGATTTATTTGCCTCAATTAATTCCTTATGTCTCATCTCAATAATTTGGCGGTGGGAGGGTGCGGGCAGCGTTGCTAACAGCCCCCCCATACCCCTACCGATTATGAAGGCAAAAAATGTACATTAAGCTACCAGCTGTAGCCTGTACAGCTGTTCAATCCAGTCATACTTCGAACTTGGGGCAGATCAGGGCTTTTCGATGTGCTCTTTTACATAGACTTGCTCGAAAAGGACATCTTTTCTATACATAAATATTGGCGGCTTTTGAAGTAAAACACTTTTTTATGGTCACGGTTACGGCTGTGAATTATTTAAGCAAGGCCCAAACCGCAGGTAGAACGAGACCGGCCGCGACCAGCTTAATGGCATCTCCAATAAGGAAAGGAACCATGCCGGCTGCTATGGCGTGCTTGATTCCAAGAAAAACACTCAACCAGGCAACGCCGAATAGATAAATAACCATCTCACCTGCCAGGAAAGCCACCAGTGCACCGGGGACGCGCCGGTCCATGCCGCGCGCCGCCAACAGGCCGACCAGGCAGGCTGCGATGACGAACCCGAACAGGTAACCACCAGTGGGACCGAGCAAATAAGCCAGGCCGCTTGCTCCACCTGCAAAGACCGGCAGGCCAAGCATGCCCTGAACCAGATAGAGCAGCAGGCTGGTCGCGCCCCGGCGGGATCCGAGCACGGCTCCCACCAGTAGGACGGCAAAGGTCTGGCCGGTGATTGGGACGGGCGTAAAGGGGAGTGGTATTCTGACCTGGGCCATCCCGGCCACGAATAGGCTTCCGCCACCAATGAGCAGGAGATCACGCAAACGCTCATCCAGGCTCGGCAGGCTACGGTCAATCAGGGTTGAAGCAAGAGAGGAATCCATTGTTCATGTCTCCTTGAACTCCGATGGGTTGTCCTTGTGGCTTATAACCCTGTTATCCGCAGATTCGTTACGGAGGATATTCGTAAATGGACGGGTATAATAAAACGAATTTTACAGAGCTGCCTGAGGCAACCCATGCGTGTGAAAAGGCGGAAACAGGAATTCTGGAGTGGCGTACGGGACGAAGCGCCCATCTTATTGGGTGTAGTCCCGTTCGGGTTGCTTTTTGGAGCCTTGGCCATCAGCTCGCATCTCTCCAGCCTGGCTGCCCAGGCCATGTCTTCGATCATATTTGCCGGATCAGCCCAGCTCATCGCTGCCCAACTGGTCGGTACGGGCACATCGGGGTTGGTGATCCTGATGGTTGTTTTCGTTGTCAACCTACGGCATGCCTTGTACAGCGCCTCCGTGGCTCCGCATGTCAGGCATCTGGGTACAGGCTGGAAGTTGCTTCTTTCGTATTTGTTGACAGATGAGGCTTATGCCGTCACCATAATGCACTATAACCGGGAGGGTGACTCGCCGGAGCGGCACTGGTATTTCCTGGGGACCGGGCTGACGTTGTGGAGCGCCTGGCAGGCCAGCACTGCCGTCGGCATTTTCATTGGCGCGCAGATTCCCTCCAACTGGCCGCTCGGTTTTGTCCTGCCACTGACATTCATTGCCCTGGTCGTCCCGGCTCTCAGGGACCGGGCGGGCGTTTCCGCAGCGGTAGTCGCTGGCCTGGTCGGGCTACTGGCGATGAACTTTCCCTATAAAACAGGACTCCTGCTTGCGGCCTTGATCGGTATCCTGACGGGGTTGGTGATCGAAGGGCGGCAGCAATGAACATCTGGCTCATAATGATTATTGCGGGATTGGTCACCTTCGCTACGCGCCTCTCATTCATCCTCCTGCTGGACAGGATCAAAGTGCCGGATTGGTTCCGGCGCGGCCTGCGTTTTGTGCCGGTGGCGGTCCTTTCGGCCATCATCCTGCCACAATTGACTAGTCCCAATGGAACATTGAACATATCCTGGCGCAACCCCCAGTTGCTGGCAGGAATAGTGGCCATCCTGGTCGCCTGGCGGACAAGGAACGTCATCCTGACCATTATTGCTGGTCTGGTTGCGCTGGTGATCCTCCAGGTTCTCGTGGGCCTTTTCTAGTTTGTATCAGGTTCTTGGAAAAAGGAAACTGCCGGTACCCTTATCTGGTTTTTTCACGCGGGGCAAAAAAAACCGATAATACCAAAGTCACCGCGATCATCCCGGCGCTCAGCCAATATACCCTGTCCGGTGCCTGTGTATACAGTAACCCCGCTAGGAGAGGTGACAGCATGATCGCCAGCGAACTGCAGGTCTCCGCCACACCGTAGGCCAGACCCATCTGGGCCGGATGGATGAGCGGGCGGATCTGCGCGTAAATCAACGAGCGCGCCGAGCGGAAACCGCCCAGGATGAAGTACCCCAGCGCATACCAGCCCAACCCGGTGCCTTTCCAGAGCAACAGAGAGAAAGCGGCCACCGAGACTTGGGCCAACATGAATCCGATCCGGGCAGTGAATTGTCCCAGCAAGAGGGCCAGCAGGGTGTTCCCCAGGCTGCCGATGGAACCGAGCAGGCCTATGCTCTCCAATGACAGGCCGCGCTCATTTTGCAGGAAACGCGGCGTCAGAGGTTGCGGCAGATACATGACGAACATCGCCAGGAAGATGATCCCCAGGAAACTGACAAAGCGTGGATTCTTCCATAACGATTCCGGTGGAGTAGCCGGGTCATGGGTTTCGCAGGGCTGCGAACGCAGGAAGAAAAGGATCAAGGTCGAGACGATAAAGATGCAGGCGGAGACAAAGTAAACGGTACGCAGGCCAAGATGTTCACCGATCCAACCACCGCTGATGGGGCCGAGCACCGCTCCCAGGCTGTAAGCGGCCGAGACCAGGGTCATGGCACGCACCGGCGATAGGTTCCCACGCGCCGCGGTTATGTAGCTGTTCATCGGCGAAGAAACGAAAGCGGTGAAGCCATAGAGCAGCATCCCCACAACAAAAACCGGCAATGTCCGTGCCAATGCCATTACCCAGGTGGCCAGTACCCCCGCGACCCAGGCCGCCAGGAGCAGGGGTTTGCGCCCGATGCGGTCGGCCAGATGTCCGGCCGGGATGTGCGCAATCACCATTGCCAGCCCAAACAGGCCGAAGACCGCCGCGATGGTCATCGTGTTTGCCCCCAATTGCTGTAAATAAATGGGTTGAAAATACAAGAACATGCCCTCGCCAATCCCCCAGGTTAAGAGGGAAACGGAGAGCAGGATCAAGTCAATGTTCATATGGCCTGGGAGACTCGTTCAACAAAATCCGCGGCGGCTTTGAAGACCGTCTCACGCGTCGGTTCTTCGGTGATGACGTGCCCGCCGCCTTGCACCCACAGCATATGTTTATCGGAGGTGCCCAGGAGGTTGAATATCTGTTGCATGCTATCTTTGAAAACGTAATCGTCGTCGTGCGAATGGATGAGCAGGACCGGCACGTTGATTTTCGGTAAAGCCGCCTGCATTTCCTTGACCAGGAGCTTAAGTTCCACGGCGGAGCGGACCGGGTTCATCGGGTAGGCAACGTGCTGGGAGGCGGCGGCCTGGTCAACCCAGCCGCCTCCGGGAACTTTCCCTTTCGGCATGTAAGGTTTGAACCGGCTCAGGAAACGGATTGCCCAGAGCGGCAGGGACATGCCAGGGATGTCATAGGGTGTGGACATGGCTACCACTCCTTTGACCGGGAAATGGGCTGCGGCGATCAAGGACAGCACCCCGCCCATCGACAGGCCGAGCAGGAAGACCTGATCCGTGCAGGCACGCAGCAGGTTGGCACCGTCCTCCACTGAGAGCAGCCAGTCCCGCCGGCGCGAACGCACCATATCTGCCAGCCGGGTAGCATGTCCTGCGAGGCGCATGCCACAGACGGTGTAGCCCTGCCGGTTGAGATATTCTCCCAGCCAGCGCATTTCCTTGGGCGCACCCGTAAATCCATGCGTGACCAGGCAACCGGTGCGGGCTTTTTTCCCTTGTCCGGGGAAGAAGAAGGGTTCAGCCGTGGGGATGATCTGGGGCATTGGAATCCAGCAATTAGGGGAATCAGGAATTAGTTACAGAAATTGCAAGCAAATTATAACCCCGCTTGGTTGGGGGGGGCAAGGTTGGCAGGAACCAACTTATCCAGACGGCTAATTAAGGGCGATGGTATGGATATTGGCGCGGGAGACCCGTTCTCATTTGGGATACAGTTTGAAGGCAATGGCATCTTGGAAATCTGGCAGAGCAACGGTGATGGAATTGCCCGCGCGGGTAAGAGAGTCCGAAGCGATAATCTTGGTTCCAGTCTTTGTATCGTAAAAGTCCACCTGCCAGTTGGAGCCTGAGCCGGGAACGGTGAGAGTGACAGTTTGCTTGGAAACCAGCCCCTGCATGTTCCAATTTGGCGGCTCACTGGTGGCATCCCGGTACCAACCGAGCACCATTTTCTCGTTGCCGACGGCCGAACCCCAGACCCCTGCGGAGAATATGGATGCCAGCGGCTGGAAACCGGAGAAATCTATTCCATTGACAAAGTTTGCCGCCGGAAGTTCTTCCGCTTCATACTTCTGCATCCAGGGGATACCAAGATTGGGGAAATAAATCCCGAAACTGTCCTCCCAATACAGGGCCCGTCCATTCATGGCGCCTGAGACGACGGCAGCCCAGATGGCATGTTGGATGCCTAGGTTGGCGTTCTTCGCGACTGTTATTTCTCCATCGGTACTGTCGGGTGTCGCCGCGTTCAGACCGGACTCGCCGATCAGGATCGGCCGCTTATATGTGGTGAGATAGTTACGTACTTCGCTGATTATGCTCCGGTCCAGCTGGGCTGAGGGTGGGTAGGGATGGATGTTGATGAAATCTATGGCAGTGTTTCGGTAGAAGTCGGGCCAGGTCCCGGTGTCCGCCAGCGAAGCTGTGACCGGTCGGGTTGGGTCGGTTGCCCGGATCAATGCTGCGGCGATGTTGACGAAATCGATGCCGGACGATTCGGTGGCACCGGAGGCGAGATTTACCTCCGAGAAGATCTCCCAACCGAGGATATTTTTCCGTCCCTGCCAGCGTTTGACAAGGGTCTGCATCCATTGCATCCACATGCTCTGGGTTGGCGAGCCTTTTTGGAACAGTTCGTCCGGCGATTTGACGGGCCCGCCATTGGCATGATTAAGCGGGTTGGATTTCCAGGTGGAATAACCGGTTCCAGCGTTCCAGTCAAACCAACCCGCGAAGACTGGTAAGATATAAATTCCATCCGCCTGGGCCTTGTCAAAAACCCGGTCCCATTGGGCAGCCCAACGAAGGTCCACTTCTCCGGTTTTGGTATATCCCATGCCCATGCTGTCGAGCTGGATGCGGGCCACTCGGCTACCCCCGGCTTTGCTCCAATCCAGAAAGGTGTCATAATCGACTGGCTGGTACCCGGCGATATTCCTGGAGAAAATGAAACTTGGCTGACCATCCACGCTGAAATAGAAATCCCCCGGTTTGAGTGTGAGTAACGGGAAAGGAATGGGAGCGGCAGTAGCAGTTACAGTTTGGGTGGGGGTGGGAACGAACGTATTGGTTGGCGCGATGGTCGCGTTAGCGGTCGCCATGGTTATGGAAGTCTGTGCAGTCGTTGCCGTGGAGGTGCAGCTCGAAAGGAGCAGGCCCAGGTTAACCAACATGATGACAAGGGTGCGGAGGGTATTCCGAGTGGCCTTCATTTTTTCTCCTCATGCAAACAAAACCTGTCCCCTGGGGCATTCAACTGGCAGCCATGGACTCATCCATCCAAGGGACACCATGCTGCCGGGACAGGCGCATTCACCAAGTACTTATTGCCCATGTCTTCACATCAATGTGCAGGATGTACAACCGGAAACGGGAATCCGTTTCCGGGGCTGGTAGAGAGGGTATGGCAATTCGAATAGTGTGGGAATAAAAGTACTGGCTGGTGGAACGATGACAGAGGTCGTCAAGATTGGTGCATCAGGCGGCACGGTTCTATAATCCGTAAGGATCGAACTTTCCACTATGCTCAAGATGAGAACGGTTTTGAAGTGGCTCGATTTCTCCATTGAGAATTCCCTCCGGCATTGACTTATCGATGGTCGATGAAATTATAGCACTGCTATTGTGGAATGAAGCCTAAAAGGTGGATTTTCCCCGCAGGTTCGTATTAATGGACTAAGGATGGAACCCGTGCCGTCAGTGGGATCATTCTGGAAGAGAGGTTCTATCCTCGTTTTCGGTCAGCGGGCCATTTTTTAAGGGCTTGGCCCAGGCGGGCTGCAACCGGGCGACCTGCCGGTAGACCGGACAAGCCTTGTCGTGCGCACCCGGCAGGTAAGCGGTGCTGACCAGAAATTCGTTGACAATCTCCCCGCCGGTGAAGACAAAAGTTTTTTTGAAGAGTGAGGTCCACTCCTTCAGACTGAGTGGATGGTGCGCATCCAGCCAGCCTTTGAAGGAACCGTACTCGCCACGTAGGCCCTGTATGCGCCGCGCATTCTCGATGACCGCCTTGACCTTAAGCTGGTTGCGAATGATACCGGCATCCGCCAGAAGGCGGGTCACATCCTGCTCTCGATAGGTTGCGACTTTATCCACATCGAAGCCGTCGAAGGCGCTTCGGAAGTTGTCTTTGCGTTTCAGTATCAGGATCCAGGAGAGACCTGCCTGGTTGATCTCCAGGGCCAGGCGTTCGAGCAGGGTGGCATCCTTTTCCAACGGGAAACCATACTCGGTATCATGATAAAGTTTGTTGAGAGTGTCTTCCGGGTGGTTCCTCAGGTATTCGCAGTAGCTGGCCATGGCATCATTCCATGAATTTAGCCCACGCGCCATTGGGGTAAATGTATTGCGGATCCTGCGGGTCCACTTTGACTGAGATCTCTTTACCGTCTTCAATGGATGGCAGCGCCTCCTGCTCGACCAGCCATGTGGTTTTGGCCTGGTAAACCGGGTTGCCCGGCAGGTGGACTTCGAGTTGCAGTTCCACGCGCGCCATGTGATAGGTGTTGATGCTTCCCTGGTTCGCTGAGAGAATTTTCGCCCAGGCCCAGACGGCGCGTTCCTGACGTGTGCGGTGATCATCTCTGGCAGTCTTTGGTTTGCGCGGCCGGCGCATGTGCAGGAAGAACCAGATAAAGAATCCGATTGTTAGAATTGGCAGGGCAAATGCAACAATATCAATCATCGATGGCCTCTCAAAAGATCAGATAATTGCTGGGCTCTTTACGCGAACAGGTGGGCAAAGCCATCATAAGGGGCAAGGGGAATCAGCTCAAAGGTAATCAGGCCAGCCAGCACTAGTGGAAGCGTTGCCAGCAAATGCCGGGCCGCCTCGATATTGGTACATTCCAATACCAGGACGGCGGTGTGCCGGTCAGCGTTAAAGTAAATCTCACGCAATTGACCGGATTGCTGCAATTCCCAGACACGCCGGGCTTCGGCTTCGAGATGCGGCTGAAAGTCGGCGGCGGTCAGGCTGGATTGTTCAACTTCAAGCGCCAAGAGTTTCATTGCATTTACCCCACCACTCTCAGCTCGCGTGGCATGTCGCTTAAACACTCCGCTCCGTCTTTGGTAATCACCATGTCATCTTCGATCCGTACGCCACCGCGCCCCGGCAGGTAGATACCCGGTTCAACGGTGAAGGTCATGCCCGCTTCCAGTAACTCCATATTGTCGCCACGGATGTAAGGATCCTCATGCGGCTCCATGCCGATGCCATGACCGGTGCGATGGGTGAAATATTGCCCATAACCGGCTTTTTCGATCACCCTCCGCGCGGCAATATCAATATTGGCGCACGGAACGCCCCGTTGCGCAGCCTTCCGCCCGGCGAGGTTGGCTTCCAGAACAACCCGGTGGATCTTGAGGTACTCTTCATCTACTTTACCTACTGCGAAGGTACGGGTCAAGTCGGAGATGTAGCCATCCACTGCCGCGCCCCAATCCACCACCAACAGGTCACCTGGCAGCAGTCTCCGGTCGGAGGGAACGGCGTGCGGATTGGCGCTGTTCGGTCCGCTGGAAACGATCGGGGCGAATGGCATATCGGATTGCGAGCCATGGTTCAGCAGTTGGATCACCAATTCCCCGGCAATCTCCTTTTCACTCACACCTGCCTGGATGGATGGGATGGTCGCCTCGAGAGCCTCCTGTGCCACCCTGACCGCTTTTTGCATGCTGGCAATTTCATCCGCCTGTTTGCAGACCCGCAGCCGCCCTACCAAATGGGTTGCATCCGGGCATTCTGTTTCGCCTGCAATGACTTTCACTTTGCTGTATTCCATGATCCGCATGTGGAGTGGCTCGATGCCAATGCGTTTGCCCTGCAATCCCAGCGACCGGCCGGCTTCCAGGAAAATCCTGTCCCATTCGAGTGAGTTCTCCCCGTATGGGAAAGACTTGACCTCAAATGGCAGGTCTCTCACTTTGAGCATTTCCAGTTCGGGCAGCACCAGGACGGGAACCGAATTGGCCGTGAAAAATGCCAGCGTCGGGCGTTCCATCAGGTGGAAATGCAACCCGGTCAGGTAGACCAGGCTGGGACCGGGGTTGAGCGCCAATGCATCCATGCCGGAAGTGTGGATTGCAGTGGAAAGATTGGAAAGACGGGAGGTCATCATGAAAATGCCCTTTCACCACAACGGACATAAAAGAGCACAAAGGGTTTCCGTTGTGAGACTTTGCCTGCACAATACTGCGCCTCTTCCCGATGTTTTTCGGGAGGCGTTTGTGCGCCCTTTGTGTTTAGATACGATGAAATCGCTGTACAAATGTAACCTTGAGGAACCAGTCCACCAGGCCGGGAAAAAGCGAGTCAATGGCCATGAGGGGCCGGAACCAGAACGGGATGATCAATAACCGCCTGGGGTATTTCGCCAGGCTAACTGTCCGGCGGGCGACGTAGGCCGAGGTCATATAGATCCAGGCGGGCGGCTTGAGATTTTTCTTAATGGCGGTATCGTTCCCGGAATGCTGACCGAATTCGGTGGCCGCCGGACCGGGATAGAGGCCGCAGACCTGGATGCCGAAGGGAGTTAATTCACGCCGCAGCGCGTCGGTGAAGCCACGCACACCGTACTTGGTCGCTGCATAGACGCTGTACATCGGCGCAGGAATGAGGCCGGCTATCGAGGACATATTAATGATTATTCCTTCGCGGCGGGCCAGCATGGACGGTAGGACAGCGCGCGTGACCTGGATGAGACCACGCAGATTGACGTTTATCTGGGCATCAATATCGTTGGCAGGGTCAAGAGTTTCGAGCCAGTCCAACCGGCCGGAACCGGCATTGTTGAAAAGGATGTCTATCCGGCCAAAGTCGGCAAGCACGTTCCGGATGGCCTGGTCAATCTGGGATTGTTCGCTTACATCCAGACTGACGGCGAAAGCCTGCCCGCCCTCGGTCTGGATCTGTCCAGCCAGGGCAGCCAGCTGGTCCATTCGGCGCGCGGCCAGGACGACGATGCAGCCTTCTTTACCAAACAACCTGGCGGTGTCTGCGCCGATTCCAGAGGAGGCGCCGGTGATCAGGACAACTTGACTTTTCAAGGATCTTGGCATGGATAATTCCTCAATGGGTGGTTAATTGCTGGTCGACAATACATTTGCCCTGAAGGTATTTTCCACCACCCCTGGCAGACAGTCATAGATGGATTTATTGATGATCTTCTCAAATTCCTTTTGCAGGCTTAGATAGGCCCTCCACCTGGGAATTGTATATTTATTGGTTCCATATCGCATAGTAACATCTATTAACCGTTTCTCCATAAGACAATATCCGGAAGGGAGGGCGATTGCATCACAAAGTTGGATCAATTTATCATATTCATTGTATTCTATCCGGTCAAGATAGCTCTTGATGAACTCTATTTCATTGACTGAACAATCCGCCCAGGTTCCCGGGATTGCCCTAACATTTTTAATCGGAAACGAATGGGTTAGGCAAACCCTGGCGGCTTGCTCGAATCCTTGCTGTGCCAGAAAGTTGTAGCCGTCCAGAACATGGCGCATATGGGTTAAGCCCACGCGCCGCCCAATATCATGCAGGTAGCCCAGGATAAATGCCGTTTGAGGGTCGAGGCTGGGAGTTTCGCAGGCAATAGCTTCTGCGGCCTTTGCCGCGAACCGGGAATGGCTTACCCAGGCACCCGGGCTGCGTTGTTCAGCCTCTGCCAGCATGGCTATGGCTTCTTCAAAGGATGGTATTTTCATGAGATATGGCGGCTAAAAAAAATAAAACAGAAAGTCCACAAGGATACCATCGATCTTGGTACCCTGTGGACTTTGCATGCAAGAACTACTCTTCCTCTTGCGCTTGCTCTTGCGCTTGCTCTTCCGGTCTGCGCCTGGGTCTCGGCGGCTCGAGTACCGGGGTGGGGGCGATGGCAAGTTCGAGCACCTGGTCCATGTGCTGCATCGGGATGATCTTCAAATCCTCCCGGACCTTCTTGGGCACATCCACCAGGTCCTTCATGTTCTTCTCCGGGACGAGTACCACTTTCAACCCGGCCCGATAGGCGGCCAGTACCTTTTCACGCAGACCGCCGATGGGCAGGACGCGCCCGCGCAGTGTGATTTCACCAGTCATGCCCACTTCCTTGTAGACTGGTCTCCCTGTCAATGCAGAGACAAGTGCAGTTGCCAGGGTGATACCAGCCGAAGGGCCATCCTTCGGGATGGCGCCCTCCGGCATATGCACGTGGATATCCATTCGCTCGAAGACCTCAAGATCAATGCCCAATTGTGCAGCACGCGATTTGACGTAAGTCAAGGCGGCCTGGCCTGATTCCTGCATCACATCGCCGATCTGACCGGTCATCTGCAAGTTGCCTTTACCATCCAGCACGGCAACTTCGATGGACATGATTTCTCCGCCGTTCTCTGTCCAGGCCAGGCTGGTGGCCACGCCCACTTCATCTTGCCGTTCTGCCTCGGTCTGGAAGAACTGTTGTGGGCCGAGGAATTTTTCGATCAATTCGGGGGCAATGAAAGTGGGATAGCGCTTCTCTTCGGCTTTCCAGCGAGCCACTTTCCTGCAGATGCGACCAATCTCCCGCTCGAGGTTGCGCACTCCGGCCTCATAAGTGTATTCGCGGATGATGCGTTGCAGCGCCTCATGGGGAAAGCTCAAACCGAGGTTGTTGATGCCAGTTTCCTCCAACTGGCGCGGGATCAGGAACCGGTCGGCGATGATCAGTTTTTCTTCTTCGATGTAGCCAGGGAACTCGATCACTTCCAGCCGGTCGAGCAGGGCGGGCGGGATGCTCATCAGGGTATTGGCTGTAGTGATGAACATAACTTTGGAGAGGTCGAAGTCCAATTCAAGATAATGGTCGGAGAAGGCGTGATTCTGTTCGGGGTCGAGAACTTCCAGAAGTGCTGAGGATGGATCGCCGCGAAAATCCTGGCCGAGCTTGTCAATCTCGTCCAGCATGAAGAGCGGGTTGGCAGTCCCGGCGCGTTTCATGGTCTGAATGACGCGTCCGGGCAGAGCGCCGATATAGGTGCGGCGATGCCCGCGGATTTCAGCCTCATCCCGGACCCCGCCCAGCGAGACGCGTACGAATTTGCGTCCCAGCGCCTCGGCGATGGATTGGCCCAAAGAGGTCTTGCCGGTTCCAGGTGGACCAACGAAGCACAGGATGGGCTGGCGTTCTTTCTTCGGTTTGAGTGAGCGCACAGCAATGTATTCCAGGATGCGCTCTTTGGCTTTCTTCAGTCCATAATGATCGCGCTCTAGGATGCGGGCAGCGTGCTTGACATCCAGGTTATCCGCGGTGCTGTTCAACCAGGGCAGATCGAGGATCCAGTCCACATAGGTACGGATGATGCCCACTTCGGGAGCCATCGGCGGCATCTGGTTCAGGCGTTCCAGTTCCTTGAGAGCGGTGGCGTGGGCCTGTTCTGGCAGTCCGGCCGACTCGATTTTCTTTTTCAGGTCGATGAGATCGCGCGAAAAGATGTCACCCTCGCCAAGTTCTGTCTGAATCTGTTTCATCTGCTCGCGCAGGTAGAACTCGCGCTGGCTCTTATCCACCTCGTCCTGGACCCGGCTGTGGATTTCGTCTTCCAGCTCAAGCACATCCAGTTCCTGGGCCAGTAGTTTGTTGATGCGTTGCAGGCGCTGCCGTGGATCTTTGATCAGGAGCAGTTGCTGGCGCTCGGTCAGGTTGATGGAGACTGCTGTGGCGATCATATCCGAAAGCCAGCCCGGTTCGGAGATGTTCATGGCGAAGAGATGCGCCTCTTCTGGAATGGCCCGGTCCAGTGAGACGCAACGTTCAAACAGATCCAGGGCATTGCGCATGAGGGCCTGGGTGGTCTTGTCGGCGGTGATGGGTTCATTGATGACGCGCGCCCGCACTTTGAGAACCGGAGTCAATCGTGTGAACTCCACCACTTCCACTCGCAATCGTCCCTGTACGAGAGCCGAAGACGAACCATCCGGCATCGATAGCAGGCGCCCGACTGCCAGCTCCACGCCGATGGGCATGAAATCCTGCGGCCCCGGCTCCTCGACTTCCGGGTCGCCCTGGGTTAGGCCGATCACGGTCAAATTGCGTTCGTGGGCTTCCTGGATGGCCAGCAACGAACTCTGGCGTACTACAAAGACCGGTGTAACCATATGTGGAAAAATAACGATATCCCGCAGTGGCAGGACGAGCGCCTCGATGCAGCCGTTTTCATCCGGGGTTTGGTTCGGAACGCGGTACAGTTCTTCGGTACGTTGGCTGAGCGCCACGTTGAAGCCATCTTCTTCCTGAAATGACCAGTCGTTTTGAGTCATTGTTTCCTCTTAACCCTCCCACCCGGTTCCTCCCTCGATGAGAGAGGAATGGTGGGGATGGGTTATTCTCGTCTCTCCCAGGCAGTCTTCATCTCGCCGGCGAAGGCGACACTGCCTGCCACCAGGACCACATCCCGATCTCCTTCCAGCTCCATTGCCCGGGTCAGCGCAGCAGGTGCTGGCCGGACGACCTCCACCGGGAGCCCAGCGGATTGCACCAGGCTGACGATTTTCGATGCCTCGAGTACACGTGGGTGATCGGTCTGGGTGGCAATGACATATGTAAGCCTGGGCCTCAATTCTGCAAGCATCCCGACCGCATCCTTGTCCTCAAGGATGGAAAATACCCATATGACAGGGCGATCTGGGAAATATTCGTCGAGTGTTTGGCGCAGGCGTCGGGCAGAGTCGGCATTGTGGGCCGAATCAAACACCACCGGCGGTTCCCGACGAACGATTTCGAAACGGCACGGCCAGTGTACTTCAGCAAAGCCTCTTCGAACTGCTTCCTCTGAAAGGCTCAACCCACTCGCCCGGAGCGCCGTGTAAGCCGTGGCAGCGTTCACCACCTGGTGCGCGCCCAAGAGAGGGATACGGAGTATAACAGGATTTGTGATTTTGGATTGAGGATCGACGATGGAAAAAGATTGCCCATACAGGGAGTGTTCCATGGGCTCGAAAATTATGTCCCGTCCAACGAGCATCAGCGGAGCATTCCGTTCAGTGGAGACCTTTTCCAAAACTGCTAGAGCCTCATCGCGTTGGGGAGAAGAGACGACGGGGATGCCGGATTTGATAATGCCGGCTTTCTCTCCTGCGATCAAGGTCAGGGTGTTGCCGAGTACCGCCATGTGGTCGTAGGAAAGCGAAGTGATGACCGAGACGCGCGGCATGAGGACATTGGTGGCATCCAGACGTCCCCCCAACCCCACTTCAATGACTGCCGCGTCCACTTTTTGACGTGCAAAATAAAGGAAACCAAGGGCGGTGGTAATTTCGAAGGTAGTTAAAGCAGAGATTTTCGCGATGGCTGGTTTCATCTCCTCAATCAATTCGACTAGTTTTTCATGCAAGATTGTTTGACCGTCAATCTGGATGCGCTCGACGTAATCCTGCAGATGCGGGGAAGTATACAACCCGGTCTTATACCCGGCAGCGGTCAACGCCGACGCCATCAGCGCGGAGGTGGAACCTTTGCCCTTTGTCCCGGCCACATGGATGGTCGGATAAACATCCTGCGGGTTGCCCAGTAATGCCATCAGGTCGCGCATGCGTCCCAGTTCGAAGTGGGCTTTGGCGAGTTCGGAGGATTTTTTCAGGCTATAATCTACATAAGAGTAGAGATAATCAAGCGCCTGATTGTAGGCAGTTTCTTTGTCCATAGGTGAAGGCATTGTAATCGGCGGTTAACACCAATGCAAGGGCAATTCTTTTGTGCAGGAAGAATCAATGGGATTCTTCTTTTGTAAATACCACGCCAAGAAGCTCGCCCATCCACCCGGTTATTTTGTTGGATGGCGTAATACAATACAGTAACAATGGTTGGAATTCTCACCCTCCACCTGCACCTTCCCGGATGTGCCTCGCTGAAAGGAAAACGCGGGCGGCTTAAGTCATTACTGGCGCGCCTGCACCGCCAATTCAACGTCTCGGCGGCGGAGATGGACTTGCAGGATAAATGGCAGGAAACGATCATTTCCTGTGGGATGGTCGGGAACGAGGCAGCGTACCTGCAATCCGCGCTGCAGACAGTTCGAAAGTGGGTTGAAGCAAATTGGCCGGATGGGGAGGTAGTGCATATAAAAACTGAAATTCTTTAGTCACAAAGGGTTATTAGCAGTAAAGAGATGAATGACAATGTTGATAAGAGATGTTTTTAACGACAAAGATATTCTAGAACAGTTGGACCGTTTATATAAAGATTGTTCAGATTACTTTACTATATATAATATGTATCAGCTATGGGCTGCAGAAGAGACATTGCTCCAGATACAAATGGACCCAGATCGACATCTATTTGGCGTGTTCATGCCTAACAAAACAGAAATGCTTGGCGCGGTAGAAATTAAAGCAGAATATCCCACCTTAGGTGCTTTAACTATTGGCTGGATACTGATTGCCCCGTCCTTCCGCGGGAAGGGGGTTGGCAGCGAGTTATTTCGCTTCATCGAGCTGAAGGCAGTAAAAGATTGGAGCACCACCGAGATATTTGTTAACTTGTCTGAGCATGAGAGCCGTGCCGAGTTATTCTTAACGAAGAACGGTTTTATAAACACAGGAAAACAGCGGAAGGAAAAGCAAGGAGGAAACGAATTCACTGTAACGCTATTTACGAAGCATATCAATCAAGATGAAGCTGTCTAGTTTTACATCAATGAAAACATTGCTTATTACACGGGTGTGAAGGTGCACAAAGATATTCTTTGCATTTCACCATCCCCCGTTCTTTGGGGGTCGTGCCCTTTGTAGTGAGGAGGTGCTATGGATTTACATTTAAAAGATAAACGCGTCCTCATCACCGGCTCCAGCCGCGGGCTGGGTTATGCAACCGCCCTTGCACTGGCAAAAGAAGGCTGCCGGGTGGCGATCAACAGCCGGGACGAGGCGAAAGTCTGTGCGGCGGCAAAGGTCATCGCCGGAGAAACTGGTGTACAGGTGATCGGTCTGGCCGGCGACGTAGCTGACCCGGATGTACCGGAGCGGCTGGTTGGCGAATCCGCCCGCGCTTTTGGTGGTCTCGACATTCTCATCACCAACGCGGGTGGTCCGCCATCCGGCGCGTTCGAGTTTTTCAATGAAGCTGCCTGGCAAAAGGCGGTTGACCTGTCGTTCATGAGTCACGTTCGGTTGATACGGGCTGCTTTACCGTATCTCAAGCAGTCCAAATTTGCCAGCGTGTTGACAGTGACGTCCTATTCGGTCAAACAGCCCATCCCGAACCTGGTACTTTCCAACAGCATCCGGGCTGCCACTGTCGGCCTGACCAAGTCTCTGGCGTTGGAACTGGGCACGGACGGCATCCGCTTCAATTCCATACTGCCGGCCTGGACTGAGACCGAGCGTGTCTATGATTTGATGAAATCCCGGGCCGCGCAAAATCGGACCACGCTCGAGGAAGAGATTGCGAAGCAATCCATGGATAGCCCTCTGGGACGGATGGGTCGTCCGGAAGAATTCGCCAATGCTGCCGTGTTCCTGGTCTCTCCGGCTGCCTCCTACATCACGGGTGTCATGCTGCCTGTGGATGGCGGGATGTATAAAGGTACTTTATAATAATGTCGATTTATAAAGAAAGGATTCTCCATGCCTGACCAACGCATTGCCAAACTTGCCAAAGTCATGGTGCATTACTCGCTGAGGCTCAAACCCGGCCAGCAGTGTGCCATCATTACTCACCCATTGGCCGAAGAATTGACCTTGGCTGTCTATGAGGAGGCCATCAAGGCCGGGGCATTTGTCACCCTCATGTCGAATACCCCCGGAGCGCAGGAAATCTTCTATAAGTATGCTTCGGATGCGCAACTTGATCACGTTTCCCCCTTCACCAAGATCGTTACCGAGACATTCGATGCCAACCTGCAAATCTGGTCTGAGCACAACACTCATTCGCTTTCCGGCATTGATCCCACACGCATGGCACGTGTGGCCAGGGCTGGCGCTCCCAACATGAAGATTTTTATGGAACGTTCAGCCAAAAAAGAACTACGCTGGTGCCTGACCGTCTATCCCACCCATGCCATGGCCCAGGAAGCGGATATGTCCCTGGCTGATTACCGCGAGTTCGTCTATGCTGCAGGTATGCTGAACGAGGATGACCCGGTGGTATATTGGAAAAAAGCCGGTCAGGAGCAACAGAAACTGGTGAATTGGCTCAAAGGTCGCGAGAAGGTTTTACTGAAAGGTTCCAACGTGGATTTGAAAATGTCCATCAAGGAGCGCCTTTTCATCCCCTGCGACGGGCAGCTCAACTTTCCGGACGGCGAAATTTTCACCGGCCCTGTCGAGGACTCCGTGGAGGGTTGGGTGCGCTTCAAATATCCGGCGATCGAGTATGGACAGGAAGTCACCGACATCCAACTTTGGTTCGAAAAAGGCCGGGTGGTTAAAGAGAATGCCAGCAGGAACCAGGAACTCCTGACTGCCCAGCTCAATTCCGATTCAGGAGCGCGTAGGCTGGGCGAATTCGGCATCGGCACCAACTACGGAATCACGCGTTTCACCAAGAACATGCTTTTCGATGAGAAGATGGGCGGCACCATCCACCTGGCGGTAGGCGCCGGTTACCCGGAAAGCGGCAGTAAAAATGATTCCGGTATCCACTGGGATATGTTGTGTGATATGAGCGACGCAGAAATCCATGTAGACGGCGACCTGTTTTATAAGAACGGGAAGCCAGTGCTCTGAAATCATTTGTGGGTTGGGTGACTTGCAACAATCTTTAAACCTCCGCAGTCTTCTGTGGAGGTTTTTAGGATCTTTCCCTCACTAATTGGAGAAAATTCAAGACAACAGCCGGGTCGAAGAGTATCCCGGAGTTTTGTTGGATATGGTTCAAGGCAACCTGGCGGGACCAGGCCGGGCGATATGGCCGGTCAGATGTGAGTGCATCAAAAACATCCACAACCGCAAATAGGCGCGCCGGGAAGGGAATCTGTTCCTCGTGCAAGCCATCCGGATAACCGCTGCCATCCCAGCGTTCGTGGTGGTAGTGCGGGATATCCAAGGCAGGAGCCAGATAATTAACCGGTGAAAGCAAATGGTATGCAAGTGTTGGATGGCTTCGCATGACCGCCCACTCTTTCTCATCCAACGGACCTGGCTTGTTGAGAATACTTTCGGGGATTCCCAATTTGCCAACGTCATGGAGCAGCGCACCCCGCCGGAAATGGATCAATTCCTTCTCAGCTATGCCCATCGAACGAGCCAATCTAATCGACATTTCAACAACACGATAGGCATGCGCTCCATTTTCCCGGTTGCTTAATTCAAGCACCTGTGCCCAGCTCTCGATCACTGTATCATAAGCCAGGCTCAACTCTGAATTAGTATGCTGGAGATCCTGGAATAAATAGGCACTGTCGATCGCTACAGCGGTTCTGCCTGCCATGGTCGAAAGGAAATCCAACCAGTCATCATCCGGCTGCAACATTGAACGGTGATAGATTTCCAGAACACCTTTAACCTCTCCTTTGGCAATTACCGGTACGGCATAATAATTGGTAAATCTCTCCCCCAGAAGGTGGGGGGCTGACAGCGAATCGGCAGGCTGGTTTCCCAGGTCGGGGATGCTAATGGTACGCCGTTCAAGGGCTGCTTTGCCGGCATAGCCCTGCCCTATCATTAGAGGCAATGGCTGAGGTTTCTTCATTTGGAAACCCTGCCCCGCTACAAACTCTAACATGTGGGTGCCTGGATTCAAAATCAGGATATCAGAAGCATCCGCGCCCAATTGATTGATCATTTGGCGCAATATGACGGATAAGGTTACCTTCAAATCGAAACTTGCAGAAATTGCTGCGTCGACAGCGTGTAAGGCGTATAACCGCCGAATCTGGCATTGGATTCGTTCAACATTCCTTGCTCGCTCAGAAACGTCCCGGACAATCGCAATCACATGCGGCTCGCCTGCAAATGGAACCAGGTGAGCTTCGAACCAACGTTCCCCTTCCGGGACCTGCAGGCGGTATTCGAAAGAGACCACCTTGCCAGTTCTTTGAGTTTCCTGGAGGGCATGATCAAATTTAGGGGCCGCTTCCGAAGGAAGGACCTCCCGCATTGGATGAAGCAGTATCTTTTCCGGGGTGTAAGATATCGAGGCCGTTGCCCCGGCTCTGAAATCCAAAATCTTGCCATTTGCATCCAAGCAAAAAAGAAGGTCAGGAAAAGCGCGAAAGATCGCATCCAGTTGAAGGGATATGCTCACTCTTCCTTGATTGTCGATACCATTATTATCCAAGAGAGAAATTCTCCTTTTGCCAAATCAGGCTTATTTTCAATAAAGAACTCCAGAAACGCGAGCGCGGAGCACGATGGTTCCCCTAACCATCGTGCCCCTTCCCACCGCGCCATCCGGTATTCGCCGCTCAGTATCCAAAAACTGCGGTCGGCTGAACGGGATGATTAATACCTATATGTAGATGCTCACTAAAGGTTCGTGCAAGCTGGTTGGCGAGATCGGCCAGTGAAACTGCACGGATCGACAAGATAAGATCGCGTTCTTCTTCAGTGAATATAAAATCTTCTCCCTGGAAGCCACTTGTGAGTGCCAGTTCCGGGTCATCCAGCAAGAGACAACAGAATTTTGGGTTGATCACCGCGGCAGCCAGCAAACGGCTCAATTCCAGGCGCCCATCCGACAGACTTCGGGTAATGAGAGAAATGGGAGGGTTGTATATCTTGGTTTCGATCATTCAGCATCCTTGTAAACGCATGGCGATTAATTATTGGCGGTTTTCCTAATGAGGTCCCGTGCCGCCACCGCTGTCGGGTACAAAGTGAGGCCCAGTTCCGCCGCCACTATCGGGTACGAAATGAGGCCCCGTGCCGCCACCGCTGTCGGGTACGAAGTGAGGCCCAGTTCCGCCGCCACTATCGGGTATAAAATCGACTGAATGCTTTGCGAATCCGGTTTTCATAAGCTACCTTCCTTTTCAAGAGATTATTCACAATACAATCAGCAGGGCTGCAAAGGTGGCTTCAAAACAAATTGCAAGAATTAAAAAAAGCTCCCGAAGGAGCTGATGGGACCACGCAGTTTCCTAGACGCTCAATCGCCGGTACAAAGCCTCTGTCTCCATGGAAGGATCAACATCCAGCTCGGAGCGCAGGGCCTCACGGCAGGCTTGATATTGCCAGATGATTGCCAGCCGATCACCTCGCCTGGCATGTAATTGCATAGCCAGGCGATGAATTTCTTCGCGGGACGGGTCGATCTTTAAAGCCTCCTGGCATGTTTGTAGAGCAGATTGGATATCTCCATTTTGTTGTTGGTATTCGGCCAATTGCATCAGGGCATCTATGCACAGCCTGTCAAGACGCTCCCGTCCCGGCCAGACCCAAACAGAGTCCATATCCTCAAGGTATGATCCATTCCTGAGACTGGTAGCCATCTGCAGGAGAGAAATCTTCTCTTCTATCTGATTGGTGGAATTCGCTTTTACTAGCGAGGTATTGAATTTCTCAATGTCATAATCGTAGTCCAGAAGGCGGTTGAAAGAGTAAAGATTGTTTTCGTACCGGATTACGTTTTGCCCAATTGCATGCCTCAGGCGATATAACTCATTCTTAAATCGGAGTTTTAATTCCTGTGTGTCAAGCCCTGGCCATAGCCTTTCGCCGATCTCTTCTTTCGTGGCAGGTCGCGATGCAGCCAGGAAGTAGAAAAAGAGTTCACGAACAGAGGCTGTTTTCCATTGCCTGGTTGTCACTAATTTGCCATTGATCCGCACCTGGGCTTTTCCAAAGGCCCGGATTATCAGGTGTGGAACCTGGATTGGAACGGAATGAAGCAGCCGTCTCAGATGTTTACGCAAATCTGGCAGGTTTGATTCGGCATGGGTAACGCTTTCCATCCATGGAGCCAGGATAGCCTCGGCCTCAGCGTCCTTATGCAAGATATTCAACCAGGGGCGTGCCTGTCGGACGACCTCTCGAATTGGGTGTAGCAAGGATCCCGATGGCCCTGTTTCCAAGGCTTGTTTCAACTGGGCGCGCGCCGGCGTAACTTTCCCCGCCCTGGAATAGGCTACAGCCAGCCAGATCTGGCCCCAGGTTGTCTCTGTGGCCAGTCCGCCACGTTGGAAATGGGCCACCGCCATTTCCAGATCGGACATGGCGGAGGTGTACTTTTCTTCCACCAATTGGAGGCAGCCATGTTCAAGAGAGTATAGACCGCATTCGTAGTTCGAACCGCTGGACAGTACCGGTACCTCCACTTCTTCCAAATACAGGTAGGCTTCCTTGGTTTGTCCGCGCAGTCGTGCCAGGTGGGCCTGCGCCAGGCCGAGATAATTGGTAAGAAATTGAAAGTTAACCTGTTGGGCTATTTGAGCAGCATCCGTATAAGCTTGGAAGGCAGGATCGTATTCATCTAAATCTACATACAAATCCCCCAGGCTTGTCAGGAGAAAAGATTCCTGCCATTGGGAACTGCTGGATCTGGCACATTCCAGCCCGGCCTCAAATGACCGGACCGCCTCTTCGTATTCTCCCAGGTAATGATATAGCACTCCCAGGCTGTTCAACACATTTGCTTGTGAGGGTAAGTTGTTTTCATCACGCATTTCATCCAGTGCCAGGTTATATGAATTAAGGGCAGCCGGGTAATTATTGCTGGCACGGTAAGTCATGCCCAATTCCATATGTACCCAGGCGGCTCTCTGTTTATCCCCCAATTGTCCAAAGCAACGCAAGGCATCCTCCTGGACGTGTGCCGCCTCTGAAATCTGCCCGAGGTGATGAAGACTGATGCCTTTGAAACGCTCCGCCTCAGCATAAGTGAAATGCAAGTCCGGCCTGCTCTCACTCAAGTGCAGGGCATCCTCGGCATCTTTGAGGGATGCGGCATAATTGCCTACCAGGCGGTTGGCAGCCGAGCGGCGGACCAAGGCTAATGCCAGGTTCGGGAAGTCATCTGTTTCCAGCAATTGTAGGATGGTACTGTCAAGCGCGGACAGGGCGAGGTGTCCCTCACCTACTGTGCAAAGGAAAGCGCCTTTTAGTGAAAGAAGTGTCGGACGCTTTTGAAACATACTGGTGGGTAAATTATCCAGCCATAACCGCAAGGTGATCAGCCTTTCACTTAATAACATCGGCATGCCGGCGCGCTCTACCATGGCTGATAAAAGGTCTGGATCATCCATTTGCCGGTAGAGTGAATAAGCTTTTTCCCACTCGCCTCGCTCTTCATAAACTTCAGCCAGACGGAGAAGTATCGTCTGCACCGATTCCGGTTCTTCCTCTCGGACAAGTTGCTGAAGGAATTCCAGGAAAAGATGGTGGTAACGCACCCATTTCCCGTCCCGGCCAACCTGCAGCACAAACAGGTTGTTCTGCCGGATTGTCTTGATCAGGTTCCTCCAATCGCCCTTTCCCAGAACGGCATCGCATAGTTCAGCATCGAACTCTTCCAATAATGATGTATGGAGCAGGAATTCACGCACTTTGGGAGCCTGTGGGCCGAGAACTTCCTCATTTAGATATTTGGCTAGGTCCACCCCAGCCGTGTGGGCTGCGCGTGCCAGATCCGGGTGACCGGTGGCTATGCTGGAAGTAGAAAGGTGCAGGCCGGTAATCCATCCTTCTGTTTGTTGCATCAGTTCTTCGATAGTGCGCTCGTCCAGGGTCAATCCATAGTTCACCTCAAAGAGAGAGTGGATCTCGTTGGGACGAAAGGCTAGTTCCTCCAGGTCAAACCCGCCTACTTGCTGGCGTGCCACCATGAGGGCAATATCCGGGAGGGCAGGTATACGACGGGAGGATAATATGATATGGCAGTTCTCGCCTGCCAGGTAGATGAACCGGCTGAAGAGGATACGAATATCAGGAACAGCATCCACAAATTGGTAATCGTCCACCACTAAGGCGAAATGTTGATCGATCTGGCTATCTATCTCATTAATAATGGCCGAGAGCAGACGTTCTGAATCCTGTTCGAAACTGACCAAACTCCTAAGGACAGCCTTCGATTGTTTTCCAAACCTGGGGAAGCGTTGTTCGATGGCAGAAATCAGATAAGTGCAGAACCGTTGGGGATCTTGGTCAAGTTCATCCAGCGAGAGCCAGCAGGCGGGTATTTTGGACTGGCGGGCAAAATCAATCAGCAGGGATGTTTTTCCGTAGCCGGCTGGGGCAGCGATGATGATGAGCTTCTTGTCCAGCAAGTCATCAAAGAACGTCAGCAGCCGCCTCCGGTGCAGGATCTCCGGACGGAGGGTCGGGATGACAACCTTGGTGCGACTGACAGGAATTTCGGCAACCATATTTTGAATGATAATTTTACTCGTTTCCGGGCTGCGTGAGTGCCCATATCCTTTGTACTATCCTTTCTTGCGGTATACTACCAGAAGAGCGATAATAGAACCTGATTCTATTTCTTTCTTGTCCAATCTCTTTCCACATTGACCTATGAAACAACTACTCCAAAATATAAAAAACGGCAAAACCACCATCGAAGAGGTCCCCATCCCGGTGCCCGGCAGCGGTCAGGTCCTTGTCAAAGTATCCGCCTCGCTTGTCTCGGCTGGTACGGAACGGATGCTGGTTGAGTTCGCTGAGAAATCGCTGGTGGGCAAAGCCCGCTTGCGACCCGACCTGGTCAAGCAGGTGCTCGACAGAATGAGACGGGAGGGGGTGTTCGTCTCCCTGGGTGCGGCCTTCAACCGTCTCGATCAACCCATGCCGCTTGGTTACTCTTCCGCGGGCACCATTATCACGCTGGGCGAAAATGTGGAAGGGTTCAAAGTAGGCCAGCGGGTGGCCTGTGCGGGGGGCGGTTACGCCGTCCATGCCGAGTACAACATTGTTCCAAGCACCCTGCTAACACTCTTGCCCGATTCGGTGGATTTCGAGTTGGCGGCTTTCACCACGCTTGGAGCCATCGCCATGCATGGTTTCCGCCTGGCTGAACCCCAAATTGGCGAAACGGTTGCAATCATTGGAATGGGCCTTTTGGGCCTATTGACCGGGCAGATCGCGGCTGCGGCTGGCTGCCGAGTTCTGGGCGTTGAGATCAACCCAGAGCGAATTACCCTGGCTGCCTCCCTTGGGTTGGAGGCAGTGCTGCGTGATCAGGCCGTGGAATCCACCCAGGCATTTACTTCCAGCCGTGGCTTCGACAACGTCATCATCTGCGCCGATACTTCGTCCAATGATCCGGTCGAACTTGCCGCTTTCATCGCTCGTGATCGGGCCAGGGTGGTGGCAACCGGCGCGGTCGGGCTGACCTTCCCGCGCAAGATTTATTACGAAAAAGAATTGAGCTTCATCAACTCGCGTTCCTACGGGCCGGGCCGCTACGATGCCTCCTATGAGGAGAACGGCAAGGATTACCCGATCGGTTACGTGCGTTGGACGGAGGGCCGTAACTTTGAGGCCGTTGTGGATTTATTGGCAAACGGCAAGCTAAAGATTGCGCCGATGATCAGCCATCGTTTCCCGATTGAAGAAGCCACCGAAGCTTACGAGATTATCACCGGGAAGAAAAAAGAGCCATTCCTGGGCATATTATTGACCTACAGTGAAAAGGAAGAGGCAGGCAGAAATAAGGTGGAATTTCCTGTCGCCCATCGTCTGCCGTCTGCAGTCAGGTTGGGTGTGCTGGGGGCGGGTCTTTTCGCTAACGCCACGCTTCTTCCGGCTCTAAAAACTATCAAACAGCTTGAACTGGTTGGCATCGCCTCGGCGGGCGGGCAGCATGCCCAGCATGCAGCCAGGAAATTCGGCTTCACTTATGCCACTTCCAATGATGATGAGATTTTAAATGATCCACACATCAATACTATTGCCATACTGACCCGCCACGACCTGCACGCAGGCCTTTTGGTCAAGGCATTACAGGCTGGCAAGCACGTGTTTGTCGAGAAACCGCTGGCAATCAACAACGATCAACTTTCCGCCATCCGCGAGGCGCTGGCCGCTGATGGATGTCCCCTGGTGGCTGTGGGCTTCAACCGCCGCTTTGCGCCGCTTGCCCAGAGACTTTACACGTTTCTCGCGGCACGTTCAGAACCGATGTATATGCATTACCGCATCAACGCCGGATACATTCCCTTAAACCATTGGACTCACGATCCAAACCAGGGTGGTGGACGTATTATTGGCGAAGGTTGTCACTTCGTCGATTTCTTGACATGCCTGGTCGGTGCCGCGCCGGTTTCGGTGTCTGCCGTTTCCTTGCCGGATAATGGCAGGTACCGTGAAGATAATGTCTCGATGACCTTCAGCTTCCCGGATGGCTCCGTCGGTGTGGTGGATTATCTTGCCAATGGCGACAAATCCTTTTCCAAGGAATACCTCGAAATTTTCTGTGGCGGTCGTGTCGCCGTGCTGAATGACTTCCGTGTGTTGGAGATGCATCATGCTGGACACCGGACTTTGATAAAGAAGGCGCGGGATAAAGGCTGGAAGGACGAATGGATTGCGTTTACTAAAGCCATCAATGAAGGTGGCCAGCCGCCTATCCCATATGAGCAGCTGGTCGGCGTGACGAAGGCCATGCTCGCGGCAACGGAGTTGCTGCGTTGCAGTGGCGGTGTGGTTGAAGTGAAGTAATGTCCAACGTTGAAAAATACTACGATCAGAACCCCCAGGAAGAATGGGAACGGCTTGAACACCACCGAATCGAATTCCAGATCACCCTGCGGGCGTTGGCCGAATTCCTGCCGCCTCCGCCAGCACGGCTGATCGACATCGGAGGCGGACCTGGACGCTATGCGATTAGCCTGGCGCAACGTGGCTATCATGTCACGCTCGTGGATCTGTCCGGCGGCAACCTGGAACTGGCGAAACAGAAGGCTGCTGAAGCGGGGGTGAAAGTGGACGCTTTCGTCCACGCCAACATCCTTGAACTCTCTGCCTTCCCTGCAGCAGACTTTGATTCGGCCCTGCTGCTGGGACCGCTCTATCACCTGCACAGCCTACCGGAACGTCAAAATGCATTGTGGCAGGCTAATCGCTTGCTCAAACCGGGTGGAATAGTATTCGCCAGCGTAATCACCCGTTTTGCCTCCTTTCGTGATGCCGCTGTCCACGGATATACCTACGTTTTGGATGATCCGGCTTATTCCGAAAAATTGCTGGCCACCGGCATCCATGACAATGGAGTCGGATTTGCGGATGCCTATTTTTCCCACCCGGACGAAGTTATCCCGCTTGGAGAGAATACCGGTTTCACCACCCTGAGATTGATGGGCTGTGAGGGTATCCTGGCCGGGCATGAAGAATACGTTAACTCGTTGACCGGCACGGCCCATGATATCTGGCTGGATTTCAACTACCGCATGGCCCAGGAACCCTGCCTCCTGGGTGCCTCGGATCATTTGTTGTATATTGGTTGCAAGGACTCTTTTGCGGATTCTGCGGACGCGAAAAAATGACCATCACTCCTTGGAAGATCCTGGAATCGCATCACCTGCTCAAAAATGTCCGCATTGATAAATGTGAACTTCCCAATGGGAAGATCATTGACGGCTTTGTGCTCGAATACGGAGATTGGGTGAACATACTCGCCCTGACAAAAAAACATGAGGTGGTGCTGGTCAGGCAGTACCGTCATGGGGCGCGAAAAGTGATTTTGGAACTGCCGGGTGGAGCCATGGACGTGGAAGATGATAGCCCGATGCAGGCTGCCCGGCGGGAACTTCTGGAAGAGACCGGCTATGCGAGTGACACTTTCATCCAGATTGGATGTGTCTCCCCGAACCCGGCAAACCAGACCAACCTGATCTATTCCTTCCTGGCTTTGGATGTCGAAAAAGTTGGCAGCCAGGACCTCGATGCGACGGAAGAGATTGAAGTGGTGCATAAGCCTTTGGATGATGTCATAACCATGTCGAAGAATGGCGAACTGTTCCAGTCCATGCAGGTTAGCGCCGTTTTCTTCGCGCTGGCTTACTGGAATCGGATCGTGTAAATGGCAGCCCCGACAAAATTTTCCATTGCTGTTAAAGCCTTGAGCCAGCTGGGAATCCAGCCCGTGGCGTTCAATGCGATCTACCGTCTGGGCTTGAGGACCGGGCATTATCAGAGGATGGAGAAAAGAGGTCGCAGGATAGAGAATATTATCCTGCGCCCATTGTTTACCTTTCCGACCTCGGATGAACTTCTTGCTGTGTTGGGTGAGGATGGAAAAGCAGCTCTTCTTGCGGAAGCGGATGAAATCGTTTCTGGAAAGGTCCGTCTTTTCGGTGATGAACCGGTTGATCTGCAACTAACCTTTCCCGGGACTCTGGTCCACTGGACCGCCTACGAAACTAATCCCACGCTGCTCTCATCTCACGATTCTCTGTTTCCTGACATTAAGCTGCTTTGGGAACCCGCCCGTTTTGGCTGGGCCTTCATTCTTGGACGTGCCTACCATATCTCCCAAAATGAAGAATATGCCGAAACCTTCTGGCGGAACTTTGAAATCTTCACCACAGGCAATCCGCCTTATCTAGGTCCCAATTGGATCTCAGCCCAGGAAGTTGCTCTCCGGTTGATGGCTTTCGTATGGGCTGCGCAAATTTTCAACGGTTCGTCCAACAGTACGTCTGGGCGGAATGCGGCTCTTGTACAATCGGTTGTGTCTCACGCCTCCCGCATTATTCCCACCCTCGTCTACGCCTGTTCCCAGCAGAACAATCACCTCCTTACAGAATCTGCCGGTCTTCTCACCGCCGGGTTGGCCCTCCCCGACCACCCGGAGGCCTCCATCTGGTGTGCGTCGGGCTGGAAGTGGCTCAATCAGGGCCTCCAATCTCAGATCGATTCGTATGGAGAATATACACAGCATTCCACCAACTATCATCGTCTGATGCTCCAGGTCGTTTTATGGACGAATTACCTGTTCAGAAGTCACGTCTTGGAACAGCCTGCCAGCGGGGGAAGTCGTTATCATCGTTGGCCACGCCAGACGAATGATGCCATCGTTCGTTCCATCCACTGGTTGCTGTCCATCCTGGATTCCGACTCGGGCCGGACTCCCAACCTGGGCGCTAACGATGGGGCTTGCATATTCCCCCTTACCGTCTGCCCGTTCGCCGACTATCGACCGGTAATAAACGCGGCTGCACGGGCATTCCTCGACTATGACCTGCCGCATGGGCCCTGGGATGAGATGGCACTCTGGTTCGGTCTGCTTCTGGAGGATCGGAAATACGTCCAATTACCCCGTTATCTCGGTGACCAGCTCTATGGAAAAGATTCCTGGGCTTATATGCGGACGGCCCAATTCACCACCCGACCGTCCCATGCTGACCAACTGCACGTGGACCTGTGGTGGCGGAGCCTGAATGTGGCTCAGGATGCCGGGACGTATCTCTACAATGCCGCTCCGCCTTGGGACAACTGTCTGACCACAGCATTGGTGCATAATACGGTCACAGTCAACGGTCGCGACCAGTTCACGCGCGCCGGGCGATTCCTGTATCTGGACTGGTTTAATGCCTACCGGCGCGCCAGTCTTGAAGCCGATCCGGCCATCCTCCAGCGCATCCGTGGCCGGCATTGGGGTTATTGGAAGCAGGGTGTCCGTCACATACGTACCGTGACGGCCTACGCGGATGGTCACTGGCAAATCCTGGATGAAATGCTCCCAGTGCGAATGCCCTGGGATAAAAGGCCGATCACCTACCGCCTGCACTGGTTGTTGCCAGATTGGGAGTGGGGTGTGGAGGACAGCCATTCGGGAAAGACCATCCGGTTTAAATCGCCGCATGGACCGGTTGTCCTACGTCTCGAAGTGACTGGCGGAGAAGCTTTCAACATGGATTTGGTCCGGGCCGGCGAAATGGTTTATTCATCCGTCCCTGGCGACCAAAGACACCTGGAGGTGGCGATGATTCGCGGCTGGGCATCGCCCACCTATGGAGTTAAGGTCCCGGCGTTATCCCTGGCTATGGAAACGAAATCTGTAATTGATGTACAATTTATCAGCGAGTTTATTTTTCCGATATGAGTTACCGGGCTGCCATTGTTCTATTGCAAAAAGACAATATTGCGCTGATCGAACGTCATCGCGCCGGCCAGCATTATTTCACCTTTCCAGGTGGCCACGTGGAATCCGGCGAGATGCCCATTCAGGCAGCTGTGCGGGAGGCCAAGGAAGAACTCGGTCTCGATGTATCCATCCAGCGGTTGCTGGCCGAAATCTGGTGGCACCACAAGCCACAGTATTACTATCTGGTTGAGATTGCCGGAGGAGAGTTTGGAACCGGGACGGGGGAAGAAATGCAAAACCCGCTACCGGGTAGGGGAAGGTACCGACCAATCTGGGTGCCAGTCCGGGATTTGCTCAACCTGCCGGTTCTTCCGGACACGATGGCGAAAATGATAGTACAAGCCCAATCTGCAGGCTGGCCGGATTCAGCCCCTGTTTTTCACGACGAAGAATAATATGCATATTCTCTTAATTCATCAGGCTTTCGTTGCCCTCGACGAACCCGGAGGAACGCGCCATCACGAACTGGCACGCTCCCTGGCCGGGTGTGGTCACAAGGTAACGATCATCGCCAGCCCGGTGAGTTATCTGACCGGGACCTCCCTCCCTCGTTCCGCTCTCTCCCGCCCAGGGGAAGAGGGGAAGGGGGTGAGGATCATCCGGGCCTACACCTACCAGGCCTTGCATAAATCCTTTATCCATCGCGTTTTCTCTTTCTTATCGTTTATGGCTGCCTCTTTTTTCGCAGGTCTGGGCGTAAAGAAGGTGGACCTGGTATGGGGCACATCGCCGCCAATCTTTCAGGCTGTGACCGCCTGGCTCCTGGCCCGGCTGAAAGGCGTGCCGTTTCTCCTCGAAGTGCGCGATCTCTGGCCGACTTTCGCCATCGCAGTCGGGGTGCTGAAAAACCCGTTGATAATTAAAATGTCCATTTGGCTGGAACGCTTCCTGTATTGCCATGCTGATATGGTGGTGGTTAACAGCCCTGGTTTCATCGCCCATGTGAAAGAGCGCGGTGCGACGCATGTGGAGCTCGTCCCAAACGGTGCGGACCCGGATATGTTCAATCCGGATGATTATGGCGCGTTGTTCAGGTCAGCCAATCGGCTGGCAGACAAGTTTGTGGTTCTGTACGCTGGGGCGCATGGGATGTCTAATGACCTTGGCGTCGCCCTGGAGTCCGCTGCTCTGTTGGGGCAGACAGATTTGCAGGTCCAATTCGTTTTTTTGGGTGATGGCAAGGAAAAAACCACCCTGCAGAAACATGCTGCAGAAATGAACTTGACCAATGTTCTTTTCCTACCACCAGTTCCCAAGGCAGAAATGGCCGCCGTGTTGGCAGGTGCGGACGCCTGTCTCGCCATCCTCAAGCCAATCGAAGAATACAAGACTACCTACCCGAACAAAGTTTTTGATTACATGGCCGCTGGGCGTCCGGTGATATTGGCGATCGACGGGGTCATCCGCCAGGTGATTGAATCTGCTCATTGCGGTATATTTACCCAACCAGGCGACCCGGCTGGGTTGGCGGATGCGATCCGGAAATTGGCATCTGACAAAACAGGATCTCGCCAGATGGGATTGGCAGGCCGCATGTACCTGGAGCAGCATTTCAGCCGGTCCGCTGTAGCTGGGAAATTGGCCGGGATATTGGAAAGCATGGCCAGCCGGCCACACAAGCAGGAGGATTCTTATGGCAATGACTGAACGTGTCCGCAGGCTGCGCCAGCAGTCCTTGGAAGCCCGGGAGACACTCTCCTCTGAACGGGCATTATTGATGACAGAGTTTTACAAGCAGAATCTGGGTCTGATCTCCGTCCCGCTTCGGCGTGCCCTGGCTTTCCAGTACCTTATGGAACGCAAGACCATCTACATTGGTGCAGGAGAATTGATCGTAGGGGAAAAAGATCCGGGACCCAAGGCCACCCCCACCTATCCTGAATTATGTTGCCACAGCTTGCAAGATCTGGAGATCCTGGATACGCGCGAAAAGACCTCCTTCGCTGTCACCCCGGAGTTCCGTAAAGTATACGAGGAAACCATCATCCCGTTTTGGCAGGGCAAGTCCATGCGCGACCTGCTCTTCAGGGAGATGACGGAGGAATGGAAGGCTGCCTACGAAGCCGGCATATTCACCGAATTCATGGAACAACGCGCCCCCGGCCACACTGTCCTGGATGACAAGATCTACCGCAAAGGGATGCTGGATTTTCAGCGGGATATCCAGCACAGCCTGGACGGCCTGGATGGTCTCCATGATCCGCATGCATATGATAAGGAACAGGAATTGAGGGCGATGGTGATCTGCGCGGCGGCACTGGTTCGGTTCGCAGAACGGCATGCTGAAAAAGCGCTTATCCTGGCCGCACAGGAAGTGGATCCACAGCGTAAATCCGAACTGGAACACATCGCCGAAGTGTGCCAGCATGTCCCGGGGCATGCGCCGCGTGATTTTTGGGAGGCCTTGCAATACTACTGGTTCGTCCACCTGGGCGTGACCAGTGAGTTGAACACCTGGGACTCATTTTGTCCCGGTCACCTTGACCGGCATCTTGAACCATTCTTTGAAAAAGGTCTGGCGGATGGGACGCTCTCCGAGGCCCGGGCAGAGGAACTGCTCCAATGCCTGTGGATCAAGTTCAACAACCAGCCCGCTCCCCCCAAGGTCGGTGTCACCGCAGCCGAAAGTGGCACCTACACCGACTTTGCCCAGATCAACATGGGGGGCATCAAGGCGGATGGCTCGGATGGTGTCAACACACTTACCTACTTGATCCTGGATGTGATTGAAGAGATGCGGCTGCTGCAGCCCTCCTCTTCTATCCAGGTCAGCAAGAAGAACCCCGACCGGTTCGTCAAACGGGCGGCCAGGATCATCCGGACCGGGTTTGGACAACCCTCGGTTTTCAATGCCGATCTGGTTGTTCAGGAACTGGTCCGGCAGGGCAAGAGTGTGGCGGATGCCCGCAACGGCGGCACCAGCGGCTGCGTCGAGACGGGCGCCTTTGGCAAGGAAGCCTACATTCTGACCGGCTACTTCAACCTGCCCAAAATCCTCGAATTGACCTTGAATAATGGCCTTGATCCGCGCACAGGTCGCCTGCTCGGCTTGCAAACCGGTGACCCGACCCGGTTCGGATCTTTCGAGGAATTCTATGCCGCCTACGAAATGCAACTGCGCCATTTCATAGACATCAAGATACGTGGCAATAACATCGTCGAACGCTTGTATGCCAGCCATATGCCCGCTCCTTTCCTTTCGCTATTGATAGACGATTGTATCCTCACCGGCAAGGATTATCACGAGGGCGGGGCGCGCTACAATTCGTCCTATATCCAGGGAGTGGGGCTGGGTACACTGACGGATGCCATGACCGCCATCCAATATCACATTTTCGATAAGAAGACGTTTGGCATGGAGACGCTGCTGGCTGCCCTCAAGGCCGATTTCCAGGACGAGGAACATATGCGGCAACTGCTGCTCAACAAGACACCTCGCTACGGCAACGATGACGATTATGCCGATCGTATTATGGTCCAATTGTTCGATACCTATTTCAACTTCATTGATGGACGCCCTAACATGCGTGGTGGCGCCTACCGCATCAACCTTTTACCAACCACATGTCACATCTATTTCGGCTCGGTCATCGCCGCCTCTCCGGATGGGCGGCATGCCTGGCAGCCGTTATCGGAGGGTGTTTCACCTGTCCAGGGCGCAGACCGGCACGGGCCGACGGCAGTACTAAAGTCGGTGGCCAAAATGGACCATGCTCGCACCGGTGGTACACTGCTCAACCAGAAGTTCAGCCCGCAGGCTCTTAGGGATGAGGTGGGGCTGGATAAGCTGGTCCAGCTCATCCGGACGTATTTCCGCCTGGACGGCCACCACATCCAGTTCAATGTGGTGGACGCCGCAACCCTGCGCGCCGCCCAGGAATGTCCAGAGCAGCACCGTGACCTGATCGTGCGAGTGGCAGGATATTCGGATTATTTCTGCGACCTGAGCAGGACCCTGCAGGACGAGATTATTGCCCGGACCGAGCACCAGGGATTTTAGCGGGGTACGGGAATGAAAACTGGCATTCTCCGCTTTTGGGTTGCCCGAATTCTGATTGCCATCGTTGTTATTTGGAACCTGCAATGTGCCCTGGCTTTCCTGCTCAACCCGGGCCTGTTTGCTCTAGGTTTCGAGTTGAGTGGTGTGCCGGGCTTTGCGGCGGTGCGAGGCTTCGCCATCCTTTTCGTGATGTGGAATATCCCCTACCTTGTGGCGCTCTGGAATCCGCAGCGCTACCGGGTCTCCTTGTTTGAGGCGCTGGCAATGCAAATAATCGGGGTCTTTGGGGAGAGCCTGATACTGTTATCCATCCCGTTGGAACATTCCAGCCTGCATGCTTCCCTGCAGCGCTTCATCATGTTCGACGCGACCGGGGTGCTTTGCCTGCTTGGGGCAATTTTCCTTTCCAGCCCTCTTTCAAACGCTTTCCACCCTGCCGCGCGGGCGCGGATCACGCACAAGCCAGAAGAGTAATACCACCGTGACCAGCCCGCCAATAGCCGACATCATGAAGGTGGTCTGGAAGCCGGCGGTCTGGGCAATCCAACCGCCGATCAGTGGCGCGATGATCGTGAAGGGAGCCACCAGCGTATTGGACAAACCGATGTAGGTCGGGCGGGTTTCTTCGTTGCCAAACTCCACCGTGATGGCCATTCCAATGGTCCAGTAAGCAACATTGGCCAATCCACTCAAGATGAAGACAGGATACAACCAGCCGATGGAAGGTCCGCCCCAGGCCATCAGCGAACTGAGAATCACTGCAACTGAACCGGCAATCAACATGGCGCGGTGACCGAGCCGGTCACCCAGCCAGCCCATGACGGCGTTGGCGACCGTTGAGGTGATGGTCAATGCGGCGGTCAGGAATCCAGCCGTCAGGTCACTCATCCCGAAACGGCGCAGACCGTAGACGATATAGAATGCAAAACCCATCGTGGCGAATTGGGAAAGCAGCCGGATGACCAGGTAGGCTGTGAAGTTTTTGTCATTACGCAGAATTTCGAGTCCACCTTTCCAGGGCGATGTTTGGCGTTCCGGGATGGATTTTTCATTATCTACCGGCTCGCGTGTCAGACCAATGGAGATATAGGAAAGGACCAACCCTGCAACAGTCAAAAGGAAGCATAAGGTGAAATTGAATGGGGCGTGAATCCTGTCCAGGATGTAGCCGGCTGCAATGGCTGTGATGCTCATCAGGATGTTTGCCAGTGCAGCCTGTGCGCCAAAAAAAGTACCGCGCCAATCGGCTGGAATGATCTTGGCAATCATACTTTGCCAGGCGTTGGCGGTGAACCCTGCCCCTAGTCCTTGCCAGATCAGCAACGTAAAAGTGAGTACCAGGGCAAGCTTGTTTCCCAGTGTGCCCAGGAACAACGCCACCAGTGCAAGTCCCAGGAATGGGACGCGCTCCATGATGGTCATCAACATCACCATGGGCTTGTAAACGCGCAGGCGGGAAACCGAATTTGCCATGAACAACTGCGGAAACTGCCAGCCGACGGCATGGATGGCGGGGATTAGCCCGATCAGCAATGCCGATGTGGTCATGTGGCTGACGAAGAGAGGGATGATGGTGCCAATTGAGCCGAAGCCCCAACCCATCCCAAAGAAACCGCCGTCCATCATATTGACGACCAGGTTAAAGCGCAGGTGTTTTTGGACGGATCTTTCCAGGGTCGACATGCTTTCCATTTTACCACCCGCATTTTTTGGTTCGTTCGAACGGCATCCCAAATCAGCCTCTTGGCAAAGTCCCTGAACGGTATAAAATAATCACAAACGTATCTTGCCTGCAAGTCATTTCTCGCACATCATGGTTCCAAACAACCTCCTGAAGCTGCGATTGACGACTTTGGAGCTTTCACTTAAGACTGAATATGATCCGGACTCCATATTTGTTAACAAGCTGCCTTCGCATCCCAGCCAGGTTCAATTCTTGGAATTGAGCAATTCACCCCACTGGCTTTCCTGCGTTCGCCTGATACAACCTTTGCATGATAAAATGACACACATAACCCGGGATATTGAAGCGGAATTGGAAAAAGCCGACCACGCCCGCCAGGCCGGGAACGAGGGCCGGGCCCGCGTCTGTGCACGCCGGGCAGCCGGCATGGCAGCCCGGGATTTTCTGGTCTGTCATGGAGCCCAAATGCCAGACAGGAGTGCTTATGCGGCGTTACAGAGGCTGGCTGAGTATCCCGGCCTCGCTCCGGACTTGCGGATTGCCACGCTCCATTTGACCATGCGCCTGACCGGGGCGTTCGCCCTGCCAGTGGAGGCAGATCTATTGGCCGATGCACGTAAACTGATCGGAGGATTGGATTGAATGCTACCCCTGAAATCACTTTGTACGGGAATTCTTGGTGCGGAAGTTCCCGCCGGGCCCGTCTTTTCTTCGACCGGCATCACATCCCCTATTGCTGGATTGATATTGACGAGGACGAACAAGCTGCCAAGTACATCGAGAATCTGAATCATGGCAACCGCAGTGTTCCTACGATTGTCTGGCCGGATGGCTCCTTCCTGGTGGAACCTTCCAATGATATGCTTGCCAGGAAATTGGGTGTCAAACCTTAGCACAAAAACCCCGTAGGATAATAAAAGTCCGGAGAGACGCCTCCGGACTTTCCATATTTAATTAAACTAAGCGTGTGAATGGCTAGCTTGGGCGTTTTTTCCATGTCAGTGCCAGCAATGCCCGTACCACCATCGCTAGCAGTACTGCCAGAGACACCAGACCGGCGATCAACATCGCAAGAATATGCCAGTTGGCAACATGGTTAACGAGTGCAGCCCGATTATTGGCCAGAATGCGATTGCCTAGACCATGGACGAATTCCCGGCGTGGCTTGACTGGTTTCAATGTGCCGGACAAACGGTTTTCCATCGAAGAAATTTTCGCCATTGAGGCGTCATTTTTATTTTTTTCTGTTCCCATGGTTCACCCTCCAGCCGGATAAACGATCAATCCAACCGTTCCCGGCCCCAGGTTGGCCGCGACAGCGACCGATAATTCAGTAAGGATAAGATCCCTGGTATTAAAAACTTTCCTGGCCCGATCATACAGGCCTTGGGCCGATTGCAAGTCACGTGCATGCACAACCGCCACATTAACCAGTTCCTTTTCAAAGTGGTTATAAAGGATTTCCAGCACCCGGTCGAGAGCCCTTCCTCGGGTCCGCACCCTCTCCGCCATGTCGAGGAGACCCTCCCGTAGCACAATAATGGGCTTGACGTTGAGCGCCGATGCCAGGGCTGCCTGGAGCGTCCCAACCCGGCCGCTCATACGGGCGTAATCGAGTTTGTCCATCGTGAGTACAATTTGAACGTTTTGGTGGATCTGGTACATCCGCTCTACAATCTGCTGGGTGGCAGCTCCGTCGCGCTCCATCAAGCGTGCCTCGCGGCACATCATGCCAAGCGCGGCGGATCCGGCGCCAGAGTCGAAAGGAATAATGTTTAACTTGCCAGCCAGTTCGCGGGATGCAGTAACCGCCGATTCGAACGTTCCGGATAACTTGCTGGTTACATGCAGGGAAAGGATGGTATCACCCGCTCTCGCCACGTCCTCGTAAAATTTCTTGAACTGGAATGGGGAAGGCTGGGAAGTCTTGGGGACTCTTCCACTCTCTTCCACCATCCGGTAGAAATCCTCATTGCTCAGATCCACCCCCTGCAAATAGGTCTTGTCACCGAATTGGATATTGATCGGTATGACTTGAATATCGTATTCTTTTTCCCATCCAGCAGGCATATCGGCCGCACCGTCGGTGACAATCCGCAACAAGGGCTATTCTCCTTCCAGGTCCACACCTTCCAATTCATCTCGCAGCGCTAACAGTGTCCGGTGGTAGAGACTCTTGACCGCACCCTCGCTCCGATGCATGGTCTCACCGATTTCGGCGTTCGACATGTGTTCCACGAATTTCAGGATAAGCAAGTGCTGGCGCTCAGCTGGCAGGTGGCGAATCAGTTTCAGAAGCGCATCCCGATCCTGGCCCTGCATCAGAGCCACCTCAGGTGGCTCACCCTTATAGTGTAGGGTCGGAGCATCATCGAGTGGAATTTCCTGGTGGCGGCTACGATCGCGGTGCCAGTTGGCAATCAGGTTATGGGCAATGCGGTACAGCCAGGCCGAGAATGGGACACCGCGGTCAGTGTAACCATGCACATGGTTCAGGGCGCGGTAAAAAACGCGCGCGGTCAGGTCCTCGGCATCATGGACGTTGCCAGTACGATAGTAAACATAGTTGAAAATCCGGTCCACGTACTGTTCGTACAGTGCACCGAAAGCCTCCCGGTCGCCCTGCGAAGCACGCGCCAGAATTTCCTTATCTTCAGAATCCGGCAATTTGCTCACCTCACCGGAAGGGTTTGTATACCATAACCCTGCCGGGTTTCAGAAGTTTCTTGACCAAGTATATCATGTTCAGATTGTGCTATAATTTGATCCCCGGGCATTTCCCCAATAAATGGGGAAAGTCCCCGCTTTATGGGGATGACAGGCTTCGACGGAAGAGGCTGGTCCCGGAATGCGAGCCGAGAGGCGCCGAACTCGTAAAATCAGTGCAAACAATCAAGTGCCAATCACACTTCCTATGCCGCTATGCCCCTCGCTGCGTAAGCAGTAGAGAGTAGAACCGGCCGGTCTCCTAGATGAGATCGCGTCCACCCGTCCCGTTCTCCACCCGGTGAAGGGATTGGGCGTCACAAAGGTGGAGTGCCGCGCACGATGCCGCTGACCGCGCGAAAGAGGGCTTTCGGGCCCAAGCGGCTGGTCGCAGGTCAAGTTTGCCCGTTGAGTGACCTGCGGCGACATGCCCAACCGGCTACGCTCGTAGATTTCCGAGGGTCGAGTCTTTCGGACGCGGGTTCGATTCCCGCCATCTCCACCAAGAAAAACGCATCTTTCGAGGTGCGTTTTTCGTTTCGGATGGGATCCCCATAAGGAAATAATATCCGATCCCCACTAACTCCGCCTTAAAACGCATCCAGATAATAGATGCGTTTTATATTCATCCAAGTTAGAATGTGTCAATTCATTGGAAGACCCATAATATGTATAAAAAAACCATCATTTTCATCTGACGGAAATATTCCTTGATGTATAATAAATATAAAGAAGGAAGGTTTTTTTGCGGAGGGAAAAGTATGAAGAAGATATTTGCTATTTTGTCTTTGGCCGTTCTTGTACAAATTGCTTGTGGATCATCATCCACCTTAAACGCTACCCAAACGGCGCTTTCGAATATCGTCACCGCTGCCTCCTGGACTTCCACACCGAATTTTACCGGCAAGCTCTTTCCTAACGGCGCAAATTTGTATTCCGGCCCGGGAGAGAGTTATCCACAGATTGGATCGGTGCTTGGAACCGTGACGATCACCGGTCAGGCGTATGGATGCTCTTGGTTCCAGATCGTTTCTCCAACGAATAATGGTGCTGGTTGGATCCGGGCCAACCAGATTATTTATACTGTTAATTGCGCGGATGTGCCTGGTGTTCAGATACCTACACTCCAGCCGACTGCCACTCTAACTCTAATAACATCAATAACTTTTACTTTAATCCCTACTGAGACCTTTACGCTGATCAAGGTAGCCAAACCTGTTGCCCCTCTACCGGTTGTTAATAAGTGTAATGTTGAAAGCGCAATGACCATCGGTAATCGCACAGGTGCCACTGCAACCTTTACATTGGTCGGCCCCGGTACTTTTTACGTTACACTTCCACCGGATAAGAATACATTGGTTCCGGTTTGCGAAGGTTGTTATGATATTTACATAACTGGTGGGGGTTGCGGCGATGCAAGTGGTACGCATATTGGAAGAATTTGTGACGGATTTAACGGTTGGCTCCAATGCAAATAATATGAGAAAGGTACCTTTAACGCCGGAGAGGAAAACTCCGGCGCTTTTTTAATATTTGGAGCTTTTTCAAGATTTTTGGAAATCTCTTCTTTTTTTTCTATAAACTGTTAACGTTCTTCTTGCACCTGTGCAGTATTCTTATTCCAACTAAAATCTTGTGCGCATTTATGTGAACTGATTTAAACAAGGAGGTTTGCCATGGGAAAAATCATCGGAATCGACCTGGGGACCACCAACAGCGTGGTGGCCGTCATGGAAGGTGGCCAGTCCACCGTAATCACCACCGCAGAAGGCGGGCGCCTTTGCCCGTCTGTGGTAGCGTTTACCAAGAATAACGAACGCATGGTCGGCCAGACTGCCAAACGCCAGGCCGTCATTAATTCGGAGAATACCATTTATTCCATCAAGCGTTTCATGGGCCGCCGCTTTGAAGAGGTGGAAACCGAGCGCAAGATGGTACCGTACGCGGTCGTCGCCGGACCCTCTGACGAGGCGCGTGTGAAGATCCCCGTGACGGACCGCGAGTACAGCCCGCAGGAGATCTCGGCCATGATCCTGGCCAAGCTTAAATCGGATGCCGAAGCCTACCTCGGCCAGCCTGTTACCGAGGCGGTTATCACCGTCCCGGCCTATTTCAATGACAGCCAGCGCCAGGCCACCAAGGATGCAGGCAAGATAGCCGGTCTGGATGTGAAACGCATCATCAATGAGCCCACCGCCTCCGCTCTGGCCTATGGTCTGGACAAGAAAAAGAACGAGACCATCCTGGTCTTCGACCTGGGTGGCGGCACCTTTGACGTGTCCATTTTGGATGTTGGCGAGGGTGTCATCGAGGTCAAATCCACCAATGGCGATACCCACCTGGGTGGTGATGACTGGGATCAGCGCGTCGTTAATTGGGCCGCGGATGAGTTCAAGAAAGAACAGGGCATTGACCTGCGCCAGGATCGTCAGGCACTTCAGCGCCTGCGGGAGGCCGCCGAAAAAGCCAAGATCGAACTCTCCAGCATGATGGAGACCGAGATCAACCTGCCCTACATCACCGCGGATGCCAATGGCCCGAAGCACCTGGTGCTCAAACTGACCCGTGCCAAATTCGAGCAGATGACCGATGACTTGCTCACCCGCTGCCGCCATCCTTTCGAAAATGCCCTCAAGGATGCCAGCCTGAAAGCCTCCGACTTGAATGAAGTGGTGCTGGTGGGCGGTTCAAGCCGTATGCCGATGGTGCAGGATTTGGTGCGCACGTTGACCAACGGCAAGGAACCCAACAAAGGTGTCAACCCCGATGAAGTCGTCGCGGTTGGTGCGGCCATCCAGGCGGGTGTATTGGGTGGTGAGGTCAAAGATATTCTCCTGCTCGACGTGACCCCGCTCTCCCTGGGCGTGGAGACCATGGGCAGCGTGATGACCAAGATGATCGAGCGCAATACCACCATCCCGGTCCGCAAGACCGAAGTATATTCCACCGCCGCGGATGGCCAGACTGCAGTGGATATCCACATCCTGCAGGGCGAGCGCCCAATGGCAGGTGATAATATGTCGCTGGGTCGCTTCCGGCTTGATGGCATTCCGCCCGCCCCGCGTGGCATCCCGCAGGTGGAAGTCACCTTCGATATCGATGCCAATGGCATCCTCAACGTGACTGCCAAGGACAAGGCCACCGGCAAGGAACAAAAGATTACTGTTACCGCCTCGACCAACTTGAATAAGGACGATATCGCCCGCAAGGTCGAGGAAGCCAAGAAATACGAGGCCGAGGACAAGAAACGGCGGGAGGTCATCGATGCCCGCAACAACGCCGACAACCTGATTTACCAGACCGAAAAATCCCTGCGTGAACTCGGTGAGAAGGTCTCCTCGGAAGAGCGAGGTAAGATCGAAGGCAAGATCAACGATCTCAAGCAGGCTGCCCAGAGCGATGATATAAATCGCATAAAGAAGGCTACCGACGAGCTTCAGAATATGTTCTATGCCTTGAGCCAGCAGATGTATGCCCAGGATCAGAAACCGCCCGAAGGCGGCCCTGGGCAGGCTGGTCCGCAGACACCCCCTCCTGGAGGAAACGAAGGTGATGTGATTGACGGCGAAGTCCGCGACGCCTAAGCTCCAATGCAAACAGACGGGCGACCAGTAAAAATGACTGGTCGCCCGTTTATTAATTATTTCTCATATTGTTTGATTTACAGGCTATTGCGTAAAGCAGTATAATCCTGCCCATGTTGAAGAGAACCCCCCGTACGAAAAAAATCCTGCTTGGCTTGGTAGTGGTGGCAATCCTCGCCATAGCCCTGTACTTTGTTCCACCCGTTCATGCAAGACTTGCTTGGCGTGTCAACGACCTGCGGACGAACATCATCTATTTTTTCCACCCGCCGCAAAATGTCACTTTCCATCCTTCAGGAGAATCGCAGTCCACATCCACGCTTAGCCTGCTTTCCACCGCCACTTTGACACCCACGCCACCCCCCACCGAACAGGCTACGGCTACTCCTACCATCACGTCTACTCCTATTCCAGGTTCAGTCATTCTCACCAATGTCCCTTATGTGGACCAAATGCACGCCTGGAATTACTGCGGCCCGGCCAACCTGACCATGGCGCTCGAGTATTGGGGTTGGAAGGGTGCTCCTGGCTCAGTCTATTCACCCCGCGACCAGATCGGTATAGCGATAAAACCGGGCGTGGATGATCCCAACCTGAATTACATTGATCGCAGTCAATCGGATGTGAACGTGATGCCTTATGAAATGGTGGATTTTGTCAATCAACAAACCACCTATAAAGCCTTGTTCCGTTACGGGGGGGACCTGGACCTGCTTAAGCGCCTTATCGCCGCTGGTTTCCCGGTCATTACCGAGAAAGGCATCTACGAGGACCTCCCTCCTGAGAATACCCTGCAATGGGCTGGCCACTATGCTTTTACCACTGGTTATGACGACGCGCAAAAGGCCTTTACTTGGCAGGATACATATCTGCCTTTGCCCTCCTCGGTTGGAAAGAATACAAAAACCTCTTACGACGATTATCTCTCCGGTTGGCGCGCTTTCGACAACGTTTTCATCGTCGTCTATCCGGCCGACCGCGAAGCTGATCTCTTCCAGGTGCTCGGTCCGTGGACAGACCAGTACTGGGCCGCCCAGCATGCCCTGGATGTTGCCAATCAGGAGATCCAGAGCAATAGCCTCTCCGGCAATGACCTTTTCTTTGCCATGTTCAACAAGGTCACCAGTGATGTCTACCTGCAAAACCCGGATTACGGTCCGGCCGCAGCCGCCTATGATCAGGCCAATGCGTATTTTAATGACACGCTCAGTGTGAGCGATGATAAGCCACTCCCTTATCGGATCATGTGGTATGAAACCGCTCCCTACTACGCTTATTACTTTACGGGTCGTTACCAGGACGTCATTAACCTGGCCGAAGCAAACTTGAAAAGGATTCAAGCCACCCGCTCGCTCGAGGAGAGCTGGTTCTGGGAGGCACGGGCCGAATATGCCCTCGGCAATTACGACATAGCCTATACCGACATGCGCCAGGCCCTGCACTTCCACCCGGGTTTCCAACCGGCGTTGGACATGTTCGCCCTCTGGGGAGTTAGTCCATAGTTTCATGGTTATACAATTGCATGATATTTGCTCGAAGCGACTGCCAAACTACTCAACTTTTTAACTACCGGCATGAGAATCCTTCACTTCGCCGACGCACATATTGATATGGCCAACTATGGCCGTCATGACCCCGAAACGGGTCTGCCGTTGCGCGTATTGGACTTCCTTAAATCCCTCGATACCATTATCCAGGCAGCCATCACGGAAAAAGTTGATCTGGTCATCTTCGCCGGGGATGCCTATAAAGACCGATCTCCGGCGCCCACTTTCCAGCGCGAATGGGGCAAGCGTATCATCCGCCTTTCGAAAGCGGGCATCCGCACCCTGCTGCTGGTGGGCAACCATGACCTTTCCCCGGCCATTGGCCGGGCCAACGCCATCCAGGAATTTGAGACACTCGATATTCCTCACATTACAGTAATGGCCAGACCCCAATTTCTTTCGGCGGACCAAATCGGGTTGCCAGTCCAGGTGCTTGCCATCCCGTGGGTTTCACGCTCCGGGTTGGTGGCGGCAACGGATACCAGCCTGGCGGATGGCTCCGAGATCTATGCTCATATCGAGGAACGCCTGACCGGATTGATAAACGGTTGGCTCGAACAAGCCGACCCGCTTCTGCCAACCATCCTGACCGCCCACGCTTCTGTGCAGGGAGCGAAATACGGCTCCGAACGGACCGTCATGCTGGGCGAGGATTTGGTCCTGCCCGGTTCGCTGGTGCGGGATGGCCGGTTGGATTATGTTGCCCTGGGCCATATCCACAAGCCACAGGATCTTAACGAGAACGCGCATCCTCCGGTCATCTATCCTGGCTCGATCGAGCGTGTTGATTTTGGCGAGGCCGGAGACAACAAATTCTTCATTATCGCCGAGGTTGAAAAAGGACACACACAAGTGGAGTGGCGCCAGTTGACTGGTATTCGCCCATTTATCGACCGGTCTATTCAACTCGAGTCACCCGAGGATGTCACCGCCGCCCTCAAACTTGCTTTGCCTGCGCCGGAACAGATCGTGGATGCCATTATCCGCCTGACGATTGACTACCCGCGTGAGTGGGATCCGCTCATCGACGAAGCGGCCTTGCGGCGCTATGCCGAGGCTGCTTTTGAATTCCATCTCATTAAACGTCCTCAGATCGAATCCCGCATCCGCCTTCCAGCCGACCAGACCGTCAGCAGCCTGAGCCCACTCGAACTGCTCGAGCAGTATTGGCGGGTAAGCAAGGCCGAGGATGCTGAAATACTCCAAAGTTTGGCTAAAGAGATTATGGAAGAGGAATGAGGGTATTTGCATCAGGACATCCAGCCCGGCAAGAGTCCTGCTCGTAATGGTCACTGAGCAATCTGGATGCGCCTTATCTGGAATATATGCGCTGGATCTACCTTTCTCCCCACTTTGACGATGCCGTCCTTTCCTGTGGTGGTTTGATTTTCGAACAGGCCCGGCAGGGCATCCAGGTTGAGATCTGGACAATTTTTGCCGGGGATGCGCCGGCTGGGCCGCTTTCACCGCTTGCCCTGCGCTGTCATGTTGATTGGGGCATTCCGGATGTACATGAATTGCTGGCTGTCCGCCGTGACGAGGACCTGGCGGCGGCTGCCATTGTTGGAGCGCAGATAGCCCATTTCAGCCTGCCCGATTGCATCTACCGTCGCTCTGCGGACGGGGACCCTTTGTATCCTGATGAAGTCTTCGTCCCTTTCCATCCATTCGACTTGGGTTTGGATGCCGACATTGCTGCAGCCCTGGTGACCGAACTGGAACCGGCTGACATAATTGTCTCCCCACTGGCGATTGGTGATCACGTTGACCATCGCCTGGCGCGCCTGGCTGCCGAACGGTTGAACCACCCGCTTCTCTATTATGCCGATATCCCATATGTGTTCCGCCACCCTGAAATGCTCGAACCAGTCACGCAAGGGATGGCGACGGACCTGTACCCTGTTTCAGAAGAAGGCCGGAGCGCCTGGCTGGAGGGGTCGGCGGCTTACCAGACCCAAATGGTCATGCTGTTCGAGACAGAAACGAAAATGCGGGAGTTGATGCACGCAGACTGGCAAGCCAGGCAGGGCATTCGCCTGTGGCATACCCACTAGATAAATAGGCAATGGGTTTGCAACTTTCCCACCCCTGTGCCTGTTCGCTGTTACTAATTACATCACATCTTTTTAAGGCTCGGAGCTCCGCTACACTTCCCATCCGCCGGGACTTTTTGCAGATCAACCGTCCATCGAGCCAGCTGTAGCTGTTGCCTCCATACCACATAAAGAATCGGAGCAGGCGTATATTCCTACCGGCAACGAAAATATGTCCAAAATCCTGCAGTCGCACTCGCATCCGGGGATAGACTGGAATCAAAAGAACTCTCACGAAACACCTGCCTTGAATTGCAAGGCACCCGGGTCTTCCCTCTCAACCAGCCCTTGATAAAGATTATGTGCCAGATGGATAATCACATTATCCTGGAGGACTCGTGTGTTTCACGTTCCCATGCATGAATAAAACTGATTAATGACCGCTTCGTGATTTTCGAAATGAACTCAACCGGTCGGACATTCGTCAACGGTCAGATGACCTGACTGTCAGTTCTTTTTCCTGGCGATGGGTTCTCTCATGCAGGTGTTGTCTTCATTTATTACCAGGAATTGCCGGCGAAAATGGGGGACTTGAAAATCGTTGAGCTGGAAAACACATTCGGCCTCGACAGGCCGAAGCAGTCATGCATTGGGAAGAGGTGGTAAAGAAGACCGGCGAAAAAGGTTTCCTTGATTTTCCGAAGTCGGGACCCTTGGATTAGTGTTTGGAAAATCCAATAAGGAATTGGCTTCCCCCGGCGAATAGCGCTAGTGAAACCAGACCATTAACCCGGACAGCAGGGCGAGCATGACCACAGGTTCGACAACTGCCTGTCGGAAAGGATGCCCGTCCGCCAGGCTGACAGCCAGCGCTGTCAGTGCGTACACCGGACCGAGCAGTGCCAATCCGAAGCGTACGGGCGTCAAGGGTATGTAATACAGGGCCGCGCCCAATTGGACGATGACCACGGCAATGCCAACCGCCAGCGGTACCTCCCAGTGTTCGTTCAGGCGCAGGTGCAGGGTCCGCAGAGCCACCAGCCCGCCACCCAGGAAGAGCGCCGGTGCAACCAATATCAGGCGGGCGTTCGAGGCTTTCAGAGCGACCGCCAGGATCAAGAAAATGACGAAGGCCAGCACTGTCAATATGGCGGTTGCGAACGGATAACGCGAGTCGGCCGGATCCACGGCCACAAATTCGGCGAAGAAAACCACCAGGAGGATGGCTGCACCCAGCCCGAACCCCAACCACCAGACTGTTGTCGGAGGCAAGGTATACAGAGCTACGCCAATGACTAGAACCGTCAATGTAGGCAGCAGCCAGTGCTCAGTTTTTTCCCCTTTTTCCAGGGACGGGTGCGTGCGCAGCAACCAATCCACACCAGCCGCGGTCAACCCGGCTGCCAGGAAAACGATCAGTGTATCCAGATTGAGACTTAAGGTGATATACAACCCGATCAACGGGATGGTTAATTCATAATGTGGTGCGCTGATGACGCGTGTTAATGCAAAAGCCAGTAAAATGACTGCGGTTAATATGCTGACCCGCGTCGGGTCCGGCAGGTAATGTTTTTCACTCATCCGCTGGATTGTACCTCATATTCCTTGACCGGTTCTTCGCCGCATGATATGTTTATTTTCCCTCACCATGAGCCTTCCCCCTTTCATGGGAGGCTGTTGAGACAATCATTAGGAGGATCATGGACAATACCCATAATTTATACGAAGGCCGTCTGGTGCGGTTGGGGCCGCTGGACCACGAAAATGATCCGCCAGTTGGTCGCTGTCTGGACTCATGACCCGCTCTTGCGGTCTGTGCTGACCGGGGTGGCCCGCCCGTTGTCAGTGGAGGCCATCCGCAGGATGCTGGAAAAGGTCGAGAAACAGATGGAAGAAAAAAAGAACCTTTTTTTCTTCACCTTACGTATCCGCGAAGACAACCGGCTGGTTGGGTTGGCCAGGATCTTTTGGATTGACTTCCACAATGGCACCGGTGTGCTGGACTTGGGCATCGGCGCTGCCTCCGACCGCCGGCATGGTTACGGTTCCGACGCCTTGAACCTGCTCCTGCATTTTGCCTTCGACGAACTGAACCTCCACCGTTTGTCCGCCTGGACTGGTTCAGATAACCTCCCATTCATCAGGATGCTTGAGAAAGCCGGTTTCGAAGAGGAAGCCCGCCGCCGTGAGGCCTCCTTCCATGATGACAGTTATTGGGACGTGGTCCACATGGGCTTGCTGCGTAGGAAATGGGAGAAAGAATTATGAGCATCGCATTGTTTCAAGGTAAACTCGTCCGCCTTGCCAGCGAGGATCCACAGGTCATGGCCGAGGCCTTTTCGCGCTGGAACCAAAACTCCGAGTACTTCCGCTTGCTGGATAGCGACCCGGCCCACCTTTGGTCGGTCAACAAACTCAAGGAATGGTTCGAAAAGGATCTCGACTCTGCCCTGCCGAATAACCTGCTCTTTTCCATCCGGACGTTTGATGTCGATAAATTGATAGGATTCATCGCATTTGATGGTATCAATTGGACCGACCGCGATAGCTATGTATCCATCGGTATAGGGGAAAAAGATTTCTGGGGCAAGGGCTGCGGCACGGATGCCATGCGCTTGATGCTGCGTTATGGGTTCACCGAGCTGAACCTGCACCGGGTTTCGTTGACTGTTTATGCCTACAATCCGCGCGGCATACGCTCCTATGAAAAATGCGGTTTCAAACACGAAGGCTGCATTCGTGAATTCCTCCTTCGGGATGGCCGGCGCTTCGACATGCTTCATATGGGTATCCTGCACAGCGAATGGGATCGACTCGAGCAGAAATAAGATGATAAACAGCCGGGCGTATGTCGGGAGGCAGGATTTGCAGGCAATGCTCCAAATGATAAGGGAAAGGCCTCTCGACCGGATCACTGATTTTCCCGGCATCCTCGATTTGCAAGAGATGCTGGCAATTCCGAAAATACAGGCATGTACCCACATCTGGACCAATCCTGACGGGCGCATGACCTGCTTTGCCATTCTGGACAGGAATGATACTTCGGCAGCCCTTATTTTCGAAGTCGCACCTGACTGGAGCGGTAAGCCGCTTGAAGAAGAGGTAATTGCTTGGGCCGAGGCATCCATTCGGCAAACCTCCCCGCCTCCAACGGGCACCTTTTTTCTGGAGGCCAGCTCTCGTTCTGATAATTCCGGACGCATCGCTCTCCTGGAACGACTCCGATTCCAGCCTCAAGCAGGAGGAGCAGTCCACATGGAACGCTCGCTGGCGGACCCCATCGCAAAACCGCAATTGCCTGCAGGGTTCAGTATCCGACCGATCCGTGGTGAGGCAGAGGCCAAAGCCTGGGTCAGGTTGCATCAGGCTGCCCTGGGAACAGCGAACATAACCACCGAATATAAGCTGGCGATGATGCAGACTCCCTACTACGACCCGGAGTTGGATCTGGTAGCGGTGACTCGGGATGGCACACTGGCTGCATACTGTGTATGCTTTATCAACGTTGAAGAAAATGCGCTTACCGCGCACAGGAATGGATATACTGATCCGGTTGCTACTCATCCCGCTTTCCAGCGGCGCGGCTTATCCAAAGCGTTGATGAACACCGGGCTATGCTTGCTTAAAGAACGCCACATGGAAACTGCTTGCCTCGGTACGAGCAACGCCAATATCGCCATGTTGCATGCCGCAGAGTCGGTCGGGTTTCACATCACAAAAACAGTACTTTGGTATAACAAACCCGTCAATCTCGTTTCAGATAAAAATGGCTAAACCAGTGTAAAATCGTGTCATAAAGTTACCGGTGATATTCACTCTTGATAATAAGGAGATATCTATGCAACTACGCTGTACTTACTGCCAGACCATGTTCAATATTACCCAGGATGAAATGCTGGCCGGGCTGGAGCACATGGAAGAGCAAAAACAATCCTATTACGATGCCCATTGCCCCAAATGCCGCCGCGCCAATCGTGTGGAGCGTGCTCGCATGGAGCGGTTTTTCCCTGATTGGAAGCAGGCCATCAAGACCATGGCGAAGGAAGCCTCCCAGGCCGGAAGCACTGCAGGGGAGCCGGCAGTTGCATCCTCGAAGGAAAAGCCCTCCTCAAACACGAAGAGACAACCTGGAGGGGCGAATAAGAAATGACCATCCGGGCCGTCTTTTTCGACATGGGCGGCGTCGTTGTTCGCACCGAGTTCCAGGCGCCACGCCAGAATTTGGCGGAACGCTTTGGCATGGATTATGAAGACCTGGTCAAACTGGTCTTTGATAGCGAGAGCGCCCATCAGGCCAGCCTTGGCTTTATCAGCGAAGACGAACAATGGACTGCTATTGTCCGAAAATTACACCTGCCTGAATCGGAGGCACAAGCGTTCAGGGACGATTTTTTCGCCGGCGATGTCACCGACCTGGACCTGCTGGATTTCATGCGTGGGTTGCGGAAACAATACAAAGTGGGCCTTATCAGCAATGCCTGGTCAGGCCTGCGTCCGTGGATCGTCAATAAAAAGTTCGAGGATGCCTTCGACGCCATGATCATCTCCGCCGAAGTCGGGGTGGAGAAACCCGATGCCCGTATCTATCGGATTGCACTTGAAAAGTTGAGGGTTGCTCCCGCTGAGTCAGTCTTTCTGGACGACTTCCTGGAAAATGTGGAGGGTGCGCGGGCGGTTGGCATGCAGGTCATCCATTTCACCCAACCCGAACAGGCTCTAAAAGAACTGCAGCAGATTCTCGCCAATCACAAATGATGCCGATTGTAGGGACCATTTTCCTTCTCCTGTCTTTCATGAGGAGGGCTTGATATAAGGTAGGGGGTTTTGCTCTTTGGTCAGCCCGATAAACAGCCTTTCCTGCGCTCAGAACGTTGGCTGGGTTTACCGGACATCAAACCACTCGGAGCTGGTTTACCTTTGGAATAATCTGCGATCATCTCGTCGGTTTACGTGAACCGCCGCTCGAACATGCGTTGGATGGCATGCACGCGGAAGAAGATTCGGCGTTTGGTCATATTGGGGGTTAAGGAACCCGCAGGCTGGTCAGGGATGATAAAATATCTGTATGGGCACCCTTTATCTCGTTGCCACCCCAATTGGAAATCTGGAAGATCTGAGTCCACGCGCCTTGCGAATCCTGCAAGCGGCACATCTTATCGCTGCCGAAGATACGCGTGTGACCCGAAAACTTCTGGCTCATTTTGATCTACATACACCGCTGACGAGTTACTTCGAACATAACAAGCTGACCAAGCTTGACTCGATCTTGGCTGCCCTGATGGAAGGTGACGTGGCACTCGTATCGGATGCCGGTACGCCCGCCATCAACGATCCCGGCTACGAGTTGGTGAGATCCGCGCTGAGGGCGGGGCATGTCGTCTGTCCCATTCCTGGTCCATCAGCACCTCTGGCAGCCCTGGCAGCCTCTGGACTGCCCACGGATGCTTTTCTCTTCCTGGGTTACCTGCCACGAAAATCCTCCGAACGCGGCGAGTTGATGGATCAGGTTGCGGATCTGCCCTACACCCTGATCTTCCTCGAATCCCCGCACCGCTTACTGTCCGGGTTGGCTGGCCTCGAAACCAGTCTGGGTGATCGGCAGATCGCGGTCGCGCGTGAACTGACCAAGGTTCACGAAGAGATCTGGCGCGGCACGCTCAGCGCGGCACGCGTGTATTTTGCCAATAATGAGCCACGCGGCGAGTTTACGCTGGTCGTGGCGGGAAAAAAGAAATACCAGAAACAAAAGTGGAATGAAGACAAGGTTGTGATTGCCATTAAAATAGGGTTGAAGCTTGGCGAATCCTCCTCTGCGCTGGCAAAGCGTGTGGCGGAAGAAAGCGGCTGGGAAAGGCGGGAAATCTACAAATTGGCAACCAATCCCCAAATGAGGTAAAAAATGGATCTCAACAATTTTTTATCCTTCAAACAACTTGACCCCCGGAACATGCTGGGTGAAATTAACAACCTGCCCAAACAGCTTCAATCCGCTTGGGAATTGGGCCAGACCCTTGATATGGGTCACGCTTCAAACGTGGCCTGCTCGCGCGTGGTCGTTAGCGGAATGGGTGGCTCCGCCATCGGCGCGGACCTGTTGGCGGCATATATTGCTCCTGTCTGTAAAATCCCGGTCATTGTCCATCGTGACTATGGATTGCCTGCCTGGGCATTTGGCCCTGAGACACTGGTCATTGCCTCGTCCCACTCCGGCAATACTGAGGAAACCCTCGATTCTTTCGATGCAGCCGTTCAGGCTGGATGCAGCCTCCTGGCAGTCTGCACCGGTGGAGAACTGGAGCAGCGTGCCTCTGCGCAGCATGTGCCAGTCTGGAAATTCGCACATGCCAGTCAGCCGCGTGCCGCAGTTGGGTTTTCGTTTGGTCTTTTGTTGGCAGCCTTCGCCCGGATGGGACTGGTTCCTGACCCGGAGCAGGCACTCCTCGAGGCGGTCGCGGACATGCGCTCCCAGCAGGAGACACTGCGCGTGGATGTACCAGTTGCGCAGAATCCGGCCAAGCGCATGGCTGGGCAGTTAATGGGACGCTGGGTCAATATCTACGGTTCGGGCATCCTGGCACCTGTGGCGCGTCGCTGGAAGACTCAGGTTAACGAAATTGCTAAGGCTGGTGCTGGTTTCGAGCTCCTGCCCGAGGCGGATCACAATGCGTTGGCCGGGTTGGAAAATCCGGAAGTATTGATGCACACGATGACACTGTTCCTGTGCGCTCCCTCTGACCATCCCCGCAACCATTTGCGGGCTGACCTGACCCGGCATGGTTTTATGGTCGCCGGGCTGAATACGGATGTTTACAATGCGAATGGGGAATCTCCACTGGCACATCTCTGGACTGCCTTGCACTTCGGGGATTATATGGCCTATTACCTGGCAATGGCCTATGGTATGGATCCCACACCTGTGGATGCATTGCAGAATCTAAAAGACACCTTAAAGGCGACCAATTAAAAAAGATGATGTAAATATTTTGATGGGGAGGAACCCGCCCGATTTTTTATGCTGACCAGCTGGTCTACCTGGCTATCAAAACAATCCCTCCTGCGATTAACCCCAACATTGCACCGGCTGCCACATCCGATAGGTAATGGACCCCCATGGCCACGCGTGCCAGTGCCACCAATGGTGCCCAAATGCACAGCAGTATTGCCAGCCACGCCGGCCCCATTCCAATGGCGAGCACGGCGATCAGGATCGTCCGCGCTGCGTGCCCGGATGGGAACGAATGTGGGTCGGTGCTGCGGTATATCGCCCCCCATTCGCCCTCAGGTCTGCGGCGTCGGATGGTGAATTTGATAGCCAGCACTATGACTGCCAGGCCGATGATGGACAGGAGCACCGTCAGTGCCCAGGGACGCCAGAATGGGTTACCGCGCCACCACAGCAGAGCCAGTCCGGCCCACCAGAACCACGAATCACCCGAATGGGCCAGGACAGCGGCAACGTTCCGTAATAGACCTGGACGCTCGGCCACCCGCATCTGTGCGGACAGACGAGCGTCCAGGTCAAGCAAACGATCCCAGCTCACTTCTCAGCCATCTTCATTGGTGATGCTTTATCGTCCGGGGCTTCAGCACTTTTCGAGGCACGCCCGGCTTTTTTCAGACGTTTTTTTAAATCCTCGCGCATGATCTCGAGCTGGAATAACTTGTCGACGTCCATTCCGACTTCGGCATATGGGCAAAGCACGGCTTTTCCGGTAATGTTCAACCGCTTCATGATGTTCGTCTCGGCTTTCTCAAGCGTCAATTGCCCGGTCAGGAGCAGGAAGGCCGTATTAAAACCGACCAAGGCCGCCTGCTTCATGGGACTCTTGCGGGCATCCGTGATCTTTTCCCAAATATTCGTTTCTTCGCTCAGCAGCAGGCTCAATCCCCCCACGTTCATGTCTCCCCCGCACACTTCCAAACCCTTCAGGCGAGTCCAGGTCCGTTTGCACCCCGGAAAGCGCTTTTCCATTACCTCGCGTTCGATAATATGGTAATACACATCCAGGTCGGTCTGCATGTCAGTATTTACCACCCAGTCGACCATTTCGCCGGTGATGCCCGGAATGTCAGATGAGACCATCAGCGCATGTTTGGCTTTCGGGTTGATCTCTTTGACTTTCCTGGCTCCTGCTTGCAGGTTTGCTACCATTTTGCCCTGGTTGGAGACGAAGTACATTTTCTTCCCACACTCCAGGCCGATTTTCTCTGTCAGGCCGACGATGATGACATTATCAACAGTCTGGGCCGCGCTGAGGGCATCCAGCACCCACTGGATCATCGGTTTGCCGGCTATATCGACAAGCGCCTTGGATTGGCCTTGGGTCGCGGGATAAAGCGGTTCTTCCGGGAGGGGTATTCCACCCGCAGTTACGATTGCATCCATATTGATAACTCCTTTTGAAAAATCAAAAAAGCACTGCTTCCGTTCTGGAAACTTCGTGCCCGGATTGGTCAATTAATTCAATTGCTGTAAGGACGGTTCGAAACCGAGTTTCTTCAGCATGTCCTCATACTCGTCACGTGTCAGGGCGCGTTTCTTGCCCGAAAGGGCTATCAAGGCCGATTCCATCATGTTTGTGCCGAACGAGCGTCCATCCATTACTGGCGTGGTTGTGACCAGGTATTTCACGCCGCAATTGCGGAACAGCTCGACATCCTGAGGCGTGGTGGTATTTGTAACCACTACTTTGCCTCGCATGTCGTCCGGCATATAGCGTTTGATGTAGAGGCAATCGCCTGCTACTACGGTGGCCCATTTGAACCACTTCGGGTATTTGGGTTTACGTTCTTCCTGCTTCTCACCAGTCGGATAGACCCATTCGAAGGGCAGGCGTCCAGCCAGAGGCATGAGGATTCCGGCTAGGAACTTAATCTGCTTTTCATTATGGAGAGGAATATTCATACCCAAAGAGAACATAAAATCCCCGAAAGTGCATTCATAACCAGCTTCCACAAACCCGTGCGCCAGCCCCCACCGATCCACTCCAGTCATGACAAAGGCTTTCTTCCCACCCGACTTCTGAATATAATCGCCCAGTTTGGCTTCCACAAAAGGCGCCGCTTTTTTTTCCAAGGTGTTCTTCAGGCCAGTACCGTCCACTACAGGTGTTTCCTTTATAAAGCGCACCATCTTCTCGACCGAGTATAGGCGGTACCATTTATCGTCCACCATCACGCCCAGGTCCGCGCCGCCGACACCAAAGGCATCCACCTTGCCGTCGAGTTCCTTGTACTTAAGCGCCGCTGCTTCCATATCTCCATTGGTACCTATACGTTCAATGCTGATTTCCTCGCCCAGCAAATTGACGGTGACCGTCTTATCGCGCTTGATTGAGCCGATACTGATACTGACTGCACGTTTCATATTTGGCATTCTCCTGGTAGGATTTTCGGAAGTGAGTATACACCTAACTTAATGGTAATGCGTAAAGGTTTTGTGTATAAAAATATGTGTCGGCTTACATTCCTCTCGCAAGTTGCAACCCCCAAGTCCTCCTCACGTTCCGGAACCTGTGTCGTGTGTCCACATCTTTTTCTCTTCACGAAGATTTTTCCAGCCCCCCTTGTAAAAACAGAACAATAGTTCTATAATAAGCATTGTTTGAAATGGTTTCTCCAGGCTGCCCATCGTCAGGGCCTGCCGTCAGTCTGGGTCCGCCTGTCAGCCTGTCCAGAGCCATTATGAAACAGGTTTAAGCTGGTCATCGCACATTTTATATTGCTCAAGTAAAGGAACAGATTATCAAGGTTTATTTCAGCCCATTATTCGTTTCGTGAAACACAATAAAATAGTGACTTTAATTCAAGGAATATTTCATGATGAGAATTCCATCCATCCTGATTGCCGACTGGCTCGTGCCTTCCAAGTGGAAGCGCTGGCAGCACCTTTTAACCGGGGACGCGCTGGGCGGGTTGGTGATGACGTCCTGGGACCTGATTATGGACCCGGTCATGGTGGCGGGCGGGAGCTGGATCTGGGATGCATAGGGTGTCTACTTTGGCATTCCCCTGCAGAACTTCTGGGGCTGGTGGCTGACGATCTTCACCATCTTTGTTTTACACATGTGGTTTTTTTGGCAAGGTTGCAAAACCTGCCGAAACCGGCTTCGACCGGCTGGCATTGGGGGGTTATCTGGTCATGGGGCTGGAGATCGTGATTGCTGCGCAGTCAGCGGGGCGGGCAACCTGGCGTTGATTGGACTCTTTGCAATGTTGCTCTGGGCTATGGCGGGTTGGCTGAAAATAACGTAAAATGCAGTTGCCCTTGGGAGAGGAGAATCCACTGTGAGCTCGATACTGGTCAATAGCATTCTTTCCTTACTTGCCTTGCTGGTGGCCTTTTTCACTATCTGGCGCTGGCAAAAGCGTAAACGCATTTGGTACATCATCGCTGGAGCCGCCGCTGTTTTGGCTGCACTTGCCACATGGCTTTCCTGGAGGCACGGTATCTTCCTGCTTGTGTGTGCATTACTCTTGCTTGCCTTGGCAGAATTATTTAGAAAGAAATAGATTTCCTGCCGAAAATGGTTGAGAACGGTCTTACTTTCCCACTGTAAAATTAATGCTGGCTTCCGCCGTATTCCCGGCCCGATCGGTTGCCACCACTTGTAGCGTATGTTTCCCGGTTAATGCAGCCCAGACGACACCGAAGGGTGCTGTACTTGACCTTCCCACCAGAATTCCATCTATATAAAAATCCACTTTTGTGAGAAACGGATCACTTGCTTGGGCCTGCAGCGCCACCTGCGGTTCCTGGGCGGCGCTGATCATTTGCCCGGACTGCGGATAAATGATGGCCACCTGCGGTGGAGTGTTATCCAGTGTCAATTGCACTACGGCTTGTTCCACCCGCTGATCATTGTGGACCACCATTAAGCGCAGGACATACAGCCCATCCAAACCGGTTGTGTTCCACTCGCCCAGTAGACCTTCCGTGACCGGCGTGTGACTGTCTGCGCCGATCTGCACCCAGGCACCCGGATAAAGGCCCTGGCCATATTCCAGACGGTACCAGGCGAAGCCTGCGCCGGTCGCGCTCCCGTGGATTTCGAGCTTGGCGCGTCCGTCTGCGAACATCTCCGGTGTGGTGATGTGCACATCCGGTAGAACAGGTGGCTCCTGGAAAGTGTCATAAGACGTTGGCGGGGTGGGAATCCCGGCAATCTTGGCCCACTGGCGTGCCTCCGCTGGCACAACCATGTATGTGCGTTTTTCCACCAGTTCCGGTGGTGTGAAGACGGTTGCAAGCAAGCCAGTCTCCGTGTTCACTTCGAATGTCTGATAAAGCGTATCGGTCTGGACAGGCTGGCGGCCGTCCAGGAAGATTTCGTTTACCACATTTGGGCAGGCCTGCGTCGGCAGTAAGCCGGAAGGATCGCAGACCGAGACGGTCACGATGCCGGGGGGCATATCCCAGCTTGTGGAAGGCAGATCGCGTACGGCGTACTGCATCAGAGCATGCCACAGATCAGCGGAAAGGAGCGGCGACACAGGACCGGGTATACTGCTTGTGCTTTGTGAAGAACCAGAGACCGTTCCCAACCAGACGACGGCCACCCGTTGAGGGGTATATCCTGCTGTCCATCCCCCAGAAAGATCAAGAGTATGAGCCATTTTTGCCCCGGTCGGGCGGCCAATCTCGAGCGGATTGGGATGTCCGAGAGAAGGCCATCGGGCAGTCTCATCGCTCAGGACCTGGTCCATGAGATAAGACAGTTGTGGGCTGAGAAGCAGGCGCGTTTGATTGGTTGTCCAATCGACCCAGATCGAATGGTCTACGCTGCTGACTGCCAACACAGTCACGGAATGGAGACTGCTATTGGCGATATTCTGCCCCGCCAGCGTGCCACTATCTGCGAAGACGCCGTAGGCTTCGGCCAGGGTGAGCGGCGAGATATTAAAATCGTCCTGCAGAAGGTGCGTGCCGGGTGGGAATTCCAGTCCGAAGGGAGCGGCGATGCTTTGCACACTTGCCTGTCCCATTTGCCCAAGTAGATCCACTGCCGGTGGAAGGTAGTCATTTGCCAGTGCAGTGCGCAGGCGAACAGGGCCGTGATAGACCTGGCCAAGTGTGGGGGTGTTGCCGGGGATGTCCCATGCAAGTGACGCCGGGTTGAGACCGCGCGAGAAACCGGTCAGGTAGATAAAAGGTGTGATGGCTGTGCCGGCGGGATGGTATGCCAGCGAGTCACTTTGCACTCCATTGTGCAAATCTCCCACGGCGGCCAGCACCTGCCCTGTTTGCGGGTCGAGTAGGATGATACTGGCAGATGCTTCCGGCAGGCTCTCGCTGGCTGGGAGCGCAGGCAAGAGATTGGCCGCTGTGCAGGGAGAGCCGTCCTCGGTGAGGACTTCGGCATTGGATCCAGCCAGGCGCTGAAGTTGGGCTTGGGCTGCGCAGACTGCTTGCATTTGCAGATCATAGTCCAGGCTGGTTGTAATGGTTAATCCACCGCGTTCCACGCGGCCTGCACCGAGTTGCATATCAAGTTGGGAAAGAGCAAAGTTGACAAAAGCCGGGGCTATTCCACTCTGATCCTCGGCCCTTCTTTCGACGATGGAGGGCGGGTTTCGAACAGCCTGTGCAGCTTCCTCCGGATTGATCAATCCCTGTTCCAGCATTAACCGGATAACTTGGAGGCGGTTCTGTTCAGTTTCTTGGGGCGCGTCGATGGGATTGATGGCAGGAGTCTGACTGATGGCAGCCAGGAGTGCGGCTTCTCCTAGGTTGATCTGTGTAACAGATTTGCCGAGGTAGAGTTGTGCGGCGGCTTCCGCGCCGTATGCGAAGTGACTGTAATTGGCGCTATTCAGGTACCATTCCAGCACCTTCTCCCGCCCGAAGCGGGCCGTGATCTGACCCGCCAGAACGCGTTCATGGATACCGCGCAGGGGCGAAGCTGGCTGGTCTCCCAGCAGAAGGTCGGAAACCAGGCTCTGTGCCAGGGTGGGGTGAATTTCGGGATCCTGCCAGCCGCTGATCTTGAAACCGGGTGAAGACCAGAAATCCGGTTGGACCAGAGCGATGGTGGCATTGATCAAGGTTTGAGGCAATTGACTGTAGAGGGCGTAAACGCGTTGTGTATCGCTGGGTGCAAGTACTGCCAGGAGATGTTGACCGGTGCGGTCGTACAGGCGGGTTGGCTGGAGCAGTTGGCCGTCATTGGGATTTAGAAGGATGGACAATTTTTCGACTGGTGGCAGGCCGTTCGTCAGACCTGCGTATGCCATGGCTACAGCCAGAACAACCAGCACCAGCACGGCACTGATTGTGAACCCGAATCCAAAAGCCACCCGCTGGTAGCGCTGTTGGGCGCTGCTGCGAATCTTGCTACGACGATGACGCCGTTGGCGGATGATGGTTAGTATTGACATATGTCTAGGTTGGTAAATACAGTCCACGAGGCGCCTGAATTGGCACCGGTGGCTTGATCTTCATCTCTCCAATCCATCCAACCAGGTGCCGGCAGGCCTGTTTCTGGTCGAATGCCATTGACAGGATGGAGTTTGGTTCAACCATCTGCCGTTTCTCCTCCAGGGCAACGACTACCTTGTAATGAAAAATACCTTCGCGCAGGAGGTCATTATCATATTCGGCCGCCATGGATTATTTCTTTCTTACGATTGCATCTGTCATGCGTGCCACCCGCAGCATGGTTTCCACATCGTGCACCCGAATTATGTCGGCTCCCCGTGCGATTCCAATGGCGACAGTGGCAGCTGTACCTTCCATACGCTGGTCAGGCGGTAGGTTGAGGGTGTAACCAATAAAGGATTTACGCGATGGTCCAATCATGACCGGGAAACCCAGCGCCCGTATCTCTCCGAGACGGTTGATGAGTTCGAGATTCTGTTCGACCGTCTTGCCAAATCCGATCCCGGGGTCCAGGATGATGCGCTCGTCAGGAATTCCGGCCGAGTGGGCGATCGCAACCGACTCCAGCAATTCGCGGTTAACATCTTCCAATAAATTTTGGTATTCCGGTCCAAGATAAGCCTTGCCAAGCTGCTCCCGTACCTCGATGTTCGCAGGTTTCGATCGGTTATGCATAAGGATTACCGGGGCCTGGTGGCGTGCAACCACACTGGCGAGGTTTGGATCAGCGCGCAAACCCCAGATATCATTAACAATGGCTGCTCCCGCATCGAGTGCCTCTTCCGCCACTTTTGCTTTAAACGTATCGATTGAAATCAACGCTTCCGAATACTCAGCTGCAATGGCACGAATAGTTGGAAGCACCCGGAGCAGTTCCTCGTCGGAATCCACAGGCTGGGAACCTGGGCGGGTCGATTCTCCTCCCACATCCAGGATATCTGCACCCGCGGCGAGGAAACGGCGGGCTTGTTCAAGGCTCTTATCTTCTTCCACTTCGACCTCACCTGGCAGAGGCATCCCGGGTGAAGGCAACAATCCGTCCCCCGAAAAACTGTCCGGGGTGAGATTCAAGATTCCCATTACATAGGTTCGCTCACCCCAGGTCAGGGAACGCTTACCGATGGTCAAAGCATGCATTTGCATTCCTGCAGGGATACTATGATGACGGTCCGGATTGATAGAAATCACACCATCTGGTCAAGCGGCCGGCTGAGCCAGGCTTCAGCCACTCCGATGTCAGAGAAAATCTTGATGGCTGCAGAAGTCTCCGGCAAGGATTGGTAATACAATTCCCGCACTGCATTGGCAACCTTTTCGCTGGAGACCACCACTGCCACACGGATGTTGCGTGCGGCCGGGTCGCTGTTCACTTCGATGGCGATCTTGACGGCATTCGCCGGGATCTCTTTCACCTGTCGCAGATCGTACAGATTGCGGGTCAGGCGGTCAGATCCCAGCAAATGCTCCAGGGCAAAATCGTGCCAATGCTGAATGGTGGCGTCCGAGAGATCCGTGACGGTAAGCGTCATGCCGCCATCGGGGCGGCGAACGACGGTATACCCTATACCGGGTTCGGGCTTCCAATAAAGGGGCTTGGGTTCGGTCATGGGAGGTCTCCTGTCTGAATGATTATACTGCTTCCGGCAATCGCCCGGCCTTCTTCAGCACGGAAAGTGCATCCGCCGTTACGAACGGGTTCAAGGTTTTCTTGCTTGCTACGCCCCATTTGACAGGGGAGTAACCGCTCAATTGTGGACGCGTCGTCCGGGCATAAGACTCCTCGGCGGGGAATCCTCCATCCTGTAGACGCTTGGATTCGAGCAGCTCCAGAGCAGCCTTGCAGAGAGGGTCTTCCAGAAAGCCCGCTTCGGCCATCACTTTCAGGCCAAATAGGATATCATAATGCCAGTACAACGGGTAATGGAGCAGGACAAAGCGAGGTTTGATCACCTGGCCATTGCTGAGGCGTTTGAACAACTGGCGCCTCAGGAAAACTTCCGCGGCGCGTTCGGAGGAAAGCCTGGCCTTGCCGTCTCCTGAAATCTTGGCATACAGTGCCAAAGCCCGCAAGGGGATGAGCGTCTCCATAAACGAAGATGTGTCAGCTTCGGGATGTTTGGAGCAATTCCATCCCCCGTCCGGCCATTGCCATTTCAGAAGGCGGCTAACCAGCTCCTCCGTCCGGCTATCAGCGAATCCCAGCCGCAATGAGCACCAGATGGCATACCCTTCCTGCGAAGCGCAGCGGCGGACTCGCCCATCGATCACTTGCAGGTGTTTGGTTTCGTGCTCCTTGCTCATCCAGGTGTTGAAGGTATCTTCCATGAATGGGCGAAGGGTCTCCTCACCCGCCGGGTAACCCAGGTCGCCCAGAATGGATAAGACCCAATGGGCACCATCCCATTTTTTATAAGCGCTATGTTGGCGGTCACAGGTTGCGATCAATGCCTTCACCAATGGAGCTTCTTGGACCTCCACACGGGCACGAAGGGCATCCGGTGAATTCTCGTCCTTCCCTAGGACATTCACCGTCAACTTCCAAGCCAGGGCAGGTTCCTTGCGAAGTAATTCAAGTAGCTTAGCCATACTGTTTCACTCCTGTGATGTCCACTTTCTCAAGCAACTGACGGATTGTTCTCCCCAATATTGGATGGATCTGGTCAGGTGCCAGGTCCGCCAGGGGCACGAGCACAAAAGCGCGTTCATGCATGTGTGGATGGGGAAGCGTCAATTCGGGTGTGTCAACTATGAGATCATCATAGAGGAGGATGTCAATGTCAATCCTGCGCGGCCCGTAGCGGACGGATGGGCGACGGCCTAGGCGGGTCTCCAAAAGTTTTAAATGATTTCAGAAGCGCATGAGGCTTTTGAGAGGTCTCGCCTTTAATAACCATATTTAGAAAGAGGGGCTGATCTACCACGCCCCACGGTTGCGTTTCGTAGACAGGTGATTGTTCCAAGACCAGAACTGCCGGTGGTAAGGCAGCGATGGCCGCCTGCAGGTTTCCGAGGCGATTGCCCAGGTTCGTGCCTAAGGCAAAGTAAACAATACTTGGGGACATCCGGTTGACAGACACATTACAGTTATAATTATTTATTGTTGACTTCTACTCAGTAAACCGTATTTTACCCGGTATGAATATTAAGAGGGTCTGGAATTTTCTCATATTGCGTAAATCTAATAAATACTAACATTTACAGAAATGTGATTGTATTAATACCGATTCTGTTGTAAAGTTATTGTTGAAGGTAACCAAAACGTTTCATTGGATGGTGTCAATTCATCATGGCTGACCAATCCGGAGCGACCGTACTCGTTGTCGATGACGCGCCAGAAAATACCGCTTTGTTGTCGCGGATATTAAAGAAAAGCGGCTATCACATACAAGTAGCCGATAATGGTTCACAGGCAATAGATATTGCCAAGGCCGTGCTTCCTGATATTATCCTGCTTGATGTTAATATGCCAGTGATGGACGGCTTTGAGGCCTGCACGCTGCTCAAGGAAGATGACCGCACGTGTGAAATCCCGATCATTTTTATCAGTGCGTTGGATAATGTTGAAGACAAGGCCAAAGCATTCCGTATTGGGGGGGTGGATTATATCCTTAAACCTTTCGAATATGGAGAAGTTCAGGCGCGCGTGGAGACGCATCTGGTTCTACGCCGCTTGCGTGTTCAACTTGAGCTCGCAAACCAGACGTTGGCCGCCCGTGTGGAAGAATTAACGAATTCCAGGGAACTTCTGGCAGAACGGGAAAGGCGGTTGAGCGCATTCGTAAATGCTTTGCCTAATATATCCTTTATCATGGATGAACGAGGCCGTTACCTTGAAGTCATCTCGAATGAGACCAGCCTTTTGGCTGCACGACCGGATGAACTTATCGGCCGTTTAACTGAGGATGTGCTACCGCCAAAGGAAGGGGCGAAAATCCTGGCTGCCATTGGACAGACGATCCAAACGGGGAAAATCCAGGTGATTGAATATAAGATACCGGTCATATCTGGGGGAGAACGATGGTTTGAAGGCCGGGTTGCTCTCATGGAAAAAGATGACCTCGGGAATGGCAAAGTTATTCTTATGGCATCTGATATTACCGAGCGTGTCCAGCTTTACCAGGAAGTACAACGCTTGGCTGACCAGGATGTTTTAACCGGCTGCTTCAACCGGCGGCATTTTATGACATTGGCGACGCAAGAGATCCAACGGGCTTCGCGCTATAACCACCCGCTTTCTCTTCTGATGATGGACATCGACCATTTTAAGAATTTTAATGACCGGTATGGGCACCAGATTGGTGATCAATTATTATGCAACATGGTAATCCTTTGCCAGAGTCAAATACGCAATACGGACATCCTGGGGCGCTATGGCGGAGAAGAATTTGTGGTACTGATGCCAGAAACTGCCACAGAAGGGGCCATGCAGGCATCAGAACGGCTTCGGGGAAAAATCGAGAAAATGAAAATAAATACCTCCGAAGGAGGTTTGTCGATAACCGTCAGTATGGGTCTGGCGAGTCTTGATCGAAGTTTACCTGAAACGCCCACATTGGATACGCTGATTAAATGTGCAGACAGGGCGCTTTATGCCGCCAAGAATGCCGGCAGGAATTGCATCAGAACGGGTTGACCTCTTCCAAATGTTGGCCGTTAATGTCACGAATGAAAAAAAAGTCGCTCCGGGAAATCCTCTCCCGGAGCGCTCGATTTGTTTTTTAACCTGTTTTCTTTTATCTTCGGTCTCGTAACGTCTTTCCCTATTCCTCCGCTACTTGTTGAGAGGGTTCTCTGTCTCTCTCAAATGAGGGAATAAAAGCACCTCGCGGATGGAGTGTTTGCCAGTCAGCAGCATGGTCAGTCGATCCACACCCATACCAAAACCGCCGCAGGGTGGCATGCCGTAGCGCATGGCCCGCAGGTAATCTTCATCCATGGGATGCTTCTCTTCATCATCGTTGGTGTAGTCGCGGCCCATTTCGAGGAAACGCTGTTCCTGGTCAAGCGGGTCGTTGAGTTCCGTGAAGGCATTGCAAAGTTCAAAACCTGCCACGTAACCCTCGAAGCGTTCCACGGTCAAGGGATCGCCCGGTTTGGATTTTGCCAGTGGTGAAATATCGCGTGGGTAATCGAACAGGAAAATGGGTTGTATGAGGGTCGGCTCGAGAAATTCCGAGAGCATGAAGTCGATCAACTTGCCACGCGTTGCTTTCGGATCCGGTTGTTTTCCAGTCTTGACCAGGGCTTTGTAAAGGCTTTCCGCGTGAACATGTTCGGCAATATTAATTCCGGTTACCGCTTGCAGTCCGGAGCACATTTCCAGGCGCGGCCAGGGAGGCGTGAAGTCGATTTCATGGCCCTGGTAGGGCACCTTCATACTGCCATTCACTTTCTGACAGGTGGACGATACCATTTGTTCGGTTAGTTCCATCACCTGGAGATAATCCGCATAGGCCCAGTAGAATTCCAACTGCGTGAACTCAGGATTATGTTTGAATGATACGCCCTCATTCCGGAAATCACGCCCAATCTCGTAAACGCGTTCCAGGTTACCGACCAAAAGACGTTTCAAGTACAGTTCAAAGGAGATCCGCAGGTAGAGATCCTGTTTGAGCTGGTTGTGGTGGGTGGTGAATGGTCTGGCTGCCGCTCCGCCGTAGATGGGTTGCAGTATGGGTGTTTCGACTTCCAGAAAACCGTGATTGTCGAGAAACTCACGCAGCGCCCGGATGATTCCGGCCCGTTTGCGGAAAGTTTCACGAACATCCGGGTTGACGGCCAGATCGGCATAGCGTTGACGGGCGCGCAGTTCCGGGTCTTCCAATGCAGCATGCCGGACCGTTTCGCCGTTCTCGGTGACCTCATCCTTGGCTGCCGGTAGGGGACTGATAGCTTTGGCCAGCAGTTTAAAGTCATGGACATGCAGTGTCACTTCGCCTGTGCGTGTACGGAACATGACGCCCGAAGCCTGGATAAAATCACCCAGGTCGAACATTTTGTTAAAGAAGTCGACACGTTCCTGCCCGAGGTCGTTCATTTGGAAGAACAACTGGATGCGACCGTCACCATCTTCGATGTGCGCAAAGGTGATCTTGCCCATTGGGCGCGTGGCACGAATTCGTCCCGCTAAGGTGACTTCTACCTCTGCGCTCAGCTTGCCATCCGGCAAGGCCTTCTGCGCGTTTTCGAAGGCTGCGATGGCCTGGATGCTCGTATGAGTCCGCTCGGCACGTGTGGGAAATGGCTCAATTCCCTCTTTGACAAGTTCATCGATTTTCTCGAGACGGATCTTTTCAAGGGAAGTATACTCTGTCATTCGTCAACCTTTCTGAATGTATTTTACCATCCATCACCCTCGCCCTATATCGCCTGGAGATGGCTTTGGAGTGAGATAATAAAAAACCCTGCGCAGCTGACATGATGCGCAGGGCCTGAATGGGCGTGCCCCAAGCCTATTTGATCTTAACCACCTGGACTTTAAAAGTTCCGCCCGGAGCCTCAACAGTCACATCATCACCGATGGCACGATTGAGCAAGGCTCTGCCTAGCGGAGATTTGTTCGAGATCTTGCCTTTGCGTGGGTTGGCTTCTGCGGCGCCGACTATGGTATATTCTTCCGGGCTGTTGTTGCCTTCCTTGACAACCACAGTGTCACCAACCTGAACAGTGGTCGGGTCGGTATTTTGTTCCTCAATGATGCGTGCAGAAGCCAGGATCATTTCCAATTCCTGGATACGACCCTCAACAAAAGCCTGCTCATTCTTGGCGGCCTCATATTCAGCATTCTCGATCAACTCGCCGCCTTCCATGGCCTCGTGCAAACGCTCAGCCACTTCCTTGCGCTTGGTGGTGCGCAGGAATTCAAGTTCATCGGCAAGTTTCTGGTAGCCTTCTTTAGTCAGGAATGTCGTCGTCATGGTTTTGTCCTGAGAAAATAACAGCATCTCTGAAACAGAGATGCGCTTATGTAGGATTCCCTACCCAACAATATTATACATGATTCCAGACGGAAATCAAGAAGCTCTTTGAACATAAATTATCAGCACCAGCCTCTTTTATCCGTTCTTTGTGTTTACTTTTGTGCTATAGTAATTATTCTGAGGAGCATGACATGCATTTCCTGGTTGACGCCGGTATCTTGATTTTCGCTTATCTTTTCGGTTCCGTACCATTTGGACTGATTGTCGTAAAATTGATGACAGGCAAGGATATCCGGACCATTGCAAGCGGCCGAACAGGTGGAACGAACGCCATGCGTGCTGCCGGTCCCTGGGCCGGACTCCTGACAGCAATCCTGGACGTCCTCAAATCTGCCGCAACGGTCTGGTTGGCGCAGGCTATCACATCCAACGTTTGGATTCATGCAATTGCACCCATTGCTGCCATCCTGGGGCACAACTACTCGATCTTTTTAATGGAACGCGGTCTGGATGGTAGTTACCGTTTACGAGGAGGGGCGGGGGGTGCCGCAACTGGTGGGGGGGCTTTCGAACTCTGGCCTCCGGCGGCACTTATTCTCATACCCTTTGGTTTGTTGATCTGGTATGGGATTGGCTATGCATCGATCACAACATTGAGCATTGGGCTGATAACGATCCTTATCTTCTCAGCGCGGTCTGCACTTGGGCTGGGACCATGGGAATACATTGTTTACGCCGTACTGGCCGAGTTATTGTTGCTGTGGACATTACGTCCCAATATCAGGCGATTAATGGAAGGCAGCGAACGCCGACACGGGTTTCCAGCCAGATTTGAACAACGGAAGCAGTCCGAAGTTCCAAAAAGCATTGATTAAGATCAACCGCCGTACTCACAGGTACGGCGGTTTGTTTTATTTCTTCCTGATTGCCTCTGCATTTGCCTGTTCCTGCCGGAGCAGCGCCCGCAAATTGCGGCGATGGAGCTCTTCTGCCAGGCCGCTCAAGTTGACGCGGCTCTTTCCACTGCTCTCGACATTGTTTTCGTCCAGGTAATCCTGGGGGACTTTCCGCCTGGCGGCAGTTTTTGCGACTTTGCGGATATTATTCAAGTAGTTCAGGTTTTCCCTGACGGCCGCCTCGATTTCGCCACGCAGAATGATGTCGCCGTGTCCCTGAATGATGTTTTCTAGCCCCATCCGACCGATTTTCTTGATGGTAGCGGCCATTTCATCGACGTCGCCGTCCACCACGTACGGCAGGGGCATGAAGGCATCCCCGGCAAACAGAACACGATCCTCCTCTATCAGCACGGCGATCCCATCCGCACTGTGGCCGGGTGCGGGCATGATGGTCAGGTTCTTTTTGCCAACGCGCAGGGTCAGCACCCCCTGGTCGAAGGTCAGGTGTGGCAGGACAATCTTGACCTGGCGAAAAGCCGGATTCTGTTTGCGTGCATTCTCAAGCGCTGGGATGGCGCGCTCGATTAACAGTTTACGGCACAGGGTATGGGATATGACAGTCGCGCCAGGGAAGAAACAATTGCCCCAGGTGTGGTCAGCGTGGTAATGGGTGTTGATGATGTAGCGTACCTGGATTCCCACTTCGTGTTCCACAAAGTCTCGGATGGCCAGGGTTTCTTCAGGCAAGGCCAGCGTATCAATGACGATGGCCCACTGCGGTCCGGCCACCACCCCGGCCGTAACTTGCGCATAGATCTCACTTTGAAACCAGTAAACATTCTCAGAAACGCGTTCGTGATGCATACAAACCTCAAGGAAAAAGATACCTTAATCTAGCACAAATGAGGGGTAAAAGTCAAGAAAATGTCGTTTTTAAGAGAAAGTCAGTGTGGAAATGCCATTTGAGCAGATTAAAATGGTCAATCCATGGGCTCGGAGGCTTACTTGATATCATAGTTCAGTCGCAGGGATACCGTCACGGAAATCGTAGAAGCGGTACAATAAGGGCATGCTCCTGACAATTGATCTTGGCAACACCAACCTGACCATTGGCCTGTACGAAGGCGAAACTCTTACCCACCACTGGCGGCTGGCGACTGACCAGGCGCGCATGCCGGACGAATATGGCCTGCAACTGCTCGGCTTGTTGACCAATGCCGGGCGGACACCTGCCGACCTGACAGGAGTATGCCTCTCCTCGGTTGTTCCCCCGCTGACCGGACGAGTGACCCAGGCCTGCTCTGAGTATCTCAAGCAGGCCGCCCTGGTGGTGGACACCGGCGTCAAGACCGGCATCCGCATCCGCTATGAGGACCCCAAGGCGGTCGGTGCGGATCGGATCTGTGACGCAGTGGCAGTCATGCACTCGTGCGGCGGCCCGGCTTGCATCATTGACTTCGGTACTGCCACCACCTTCAATGCCCTTACCAGGGAGGGGGATTATCTGGGTGGGGCCATCGCTGCCGGGATCAACCTGGCAGCCGAAGCGCTCTTTGCTCACGGAGCCAAGTTGCAGCGGATTGACCTGCAGAAACCGCCCTCGGTCATCGGACGGAATACCACTTACGCGATGCAGTCAGGACTGATTTACGGATATGTCGCCATGACCGAAGGCATGGTGGCTCGTTTCCGTGAAGAGCTTGGACCAGAGATGAAGGTGATTGCCACTGGTGGGCTGGCCGGCTTGATCGCAAAAGAAACACCCGTCATCCAGATCCATTCGCCGTGGCTGACATTGGATGGTTTGCGGATTATCTGGGAGATAAATCAAACCTGAGGCGCTTCCTGTTGGTTTTGCTCTGGCTTACCCTGCCAGTTGTTCGCTGATACCGCATCCCGTCGGGGATCGGCATCCAAGGGCAAAATCCTTGTTTCCGGGGGCAATGATATAATTCTTGTGTCCATATACAAGAAAGGCGGTGTACCATGGCTCCAGAAACCAAGGCTCCTCAGCACCCGAACCCGCCGCCACTGGTCCAGGTCTCCGGGACACACCGAGAGATGGGACGCCAGATCGGCGAGGCATGCCGCAAACAGGTCCAGCATGGTATCGAGAACAGTCGCAAACTGGTCTCGGATGCCTATGTCCAATTGGAACTGACCTGGGAAGGCGCCCAGATCCAGGCACGCAAGTACATCCCCTTTGCCCAGGAGCGCTACCAGCAATATGTGGATGAAATGATGGGCATCGCCGAAGGAGCGAATGTCGCCTTCGAAGATGTGGCCGTCGTCAATTCCATGGAAGCGGTCACATCGGACGCACTGCACCTGACCCGTTGCACCAGCATGGCCGTCAACGACGACCGAACCGCCGATGGGCACGTACTACTGGCACACAATGAGGATTGGGTGCCTGAGGATGAGGATGACGTATTCATCGTCCATGCGAAGCCCAAGAGCGAACCGCCCTACCTTGCAATGACTTACGGCGGCTTGCTGCCAAACATCGGCTTCAATGCCTATGGAATTGCCCAGTTGTGTGATTCGGTCTATCCGAATGATAGCCGCATTGGCACACCACGCCTGGTGGTCTCGCGTGCCGTGCTGGCTTCCGAGACTCCGGATGAAGCCATCCGCCATATGCTTTCGGCCCAGCGCGCCGCCGGATACAACCATTTGCTGGTGCATGAGAGTGGCGAATTATACTCGGTGGAGGTCTCGGCACGCCACTTCGCCATCCTGTATGGTGAGGATGGGTATATTGTCCACACCAACCACTACCTCTCCACGGTCATGCAACCAATCGAGCGCGAGCCGGAGGATCTGATCGCTTCACGCGTGCGATACTTCCGTGCCTTGCGGCTTGTCAAGCGTGAAGACCAGCACTCCATCAAGACCCTGCAAACCATCCAGCGTGATCACGTTAATTTCTCGAACTCGATCTGCAACCATGCCGTTGATGTGAATGACCCGCTTGACCGTGAGAAAACGGTCAATGCCATGGTGATTGACCTGACCGCCCGCGAGATGCATATTGCCTGGGGAAATCCCTGTGAGAACCCCTATCACACTTATCATTTGGAGGCATGAAGAAGCTGACATCCGCCAGCCTCCCCCACAGGTTGCAATGATACAACTTTATTTCCAGGCCTGCGTAAATCACTGTGGAGGTAGAAATGACTTTAACGTATAGAAGGCATATCCCCTGGTATCTCTGGCCCTTCTGGGCCATCTGGAGACTGGTGTTTGGTATTGTCGCAGCGACCGGGCGATTGGTGGCGGTCATCCTCGGCCTGGTCTTCCTGATCGTTGGCGTGGTGCTCACGGTCACGCTGGTCGGGGCCATTGTCGGGATCCCGTTCATTGTCTTTGGGCTATTGCTGGTACTGCGAGGTTTGTTCTAAAGTCAAGGTCAGTCCCTTTTCCGGTTAAATAAATCCAGCCACTCCTCTACCTCCTCCGGGGCAAGAGTGGTTGCTTTTTTCTCCGTAACTGTATGCATGGCTTGCTCAATTGACATTTCCCGGGCAAATTCCTCCGATGAGAGTACCTCAGCATGGGCGGCTCCCGCGGCACGCTGGATGCGTCCATCTGAACTGACCACGCTCCAGTTCTTCGCCGCCTTCCCCAGCCGGGCAAGCCGCCCCTCGATGGCTGCGTCCGCAATGGATCCCTGGCGAACGAAATGAGCCGTCACCGCACCGGCCTTGCGCGTGGAGATATTTCCAGGCAGTGCGCCGTCAAAGTAAACTTCCACCTGTGCCCGGCGCAGACGGCAGAATTCCTGCAGGCGGGAGATGAGCTGGTCTTCATCATCCAAAGAATCCAGCCGCAGGCCGAGCTTGGGGATCAGGTTGTGGCCGTCAACCAGGTAAGGCATATGCAATTGTTAAAATCTTACTCTTTTGTGACGAGCACGATGCCAACCAGGCCTGCACCGGTGTGAATGGACAGGCCGGGGGTTATCTCAACATGGCGGATCTCTTGCGGGCAGGGCAGGGCTGCGCGCACCTGCAGCTCGAACTGGCGCGCCGCTTCCGGTGCATTGACATGCAGGATGCTCAGTTGCTCCACGGCACAGCTTCCGGCCGCTTCAATTGCGAGTTCGATGACGCGCTTCCAGGCCTTGTTCTGTGTGCGAATGCGTTCCAGCATTTCGAGTTTTTCGTTGCGCAGGGTCAGGATGGGTTTTACTTCGAAAAGGGAGCCAAATCCGGCTGCAAGCTGCCCGACCCGACCGCTCATGGCGAGGTACTTCAAAGTGGAAAGGGCTGCGAAGAGGTGCGTGCGTTCACGTAAGTTTTCTGCTGCGGAGACTGCCTCGTCAATGGAAGCGCCCTTTGCAATAGCCTTGGCGGCTTCGATGACCATCAACCCCTCGCCAAGTGCCACTGTACGCGAATCCACCACTTTTATGGCTTTGCCGGTGAACATTTCTGCCGCAGCGCGTGCGGCCGTGTAAACCGCGCTCATCTCGCTGGAAATGGTCATGCACAGGATTTGATCCGCGCCGGAATCAAAGGCGGCCTTATAAGCATCAACAAAGTTTCCAGGGGAGGGGGCGGCTGTGCTGGGCAGTTTGCCTTCCCGGTCCACCCGGGCGAAGACCGCCGCGTTATCTATGTCGTAAACATCCCGGAAAGATTCCTCTCCAAACTGGACGATGATGGGCACTTCAAAAATATTGTATTGCCTGGCCAGGTCGAGCGGCAGGCTGGAATCGGTATCCGTGATGATGGCGACCGGGGACATATTTTCTCCTTCGGGTAATACTATCGAAAGTTATAACACAGGGGAGCTTTTCTGGATATGCTCACGGAAATCTTGACGATCCGGTCTGATGAGGAGTACAATGAATAATATCCCCCCCGGGGGGGTAGGGCAAAAAGTAAAGGAAAGCAGGTGTCAAGATGAAAAACGAAGAGGCTTTAAAAAGATTGAAAATCATCTCCGGCCACATGGGCGGCATCGTCCGCATGGTGGAGCAGGATGCCTATTGCATCGATGTCATCCGCCAGATCCAGGCGGTGCAGGCCGCGCTGAATAAGGTCAGCACGGCCATTTTGGAAAATCACCTGAATTCGTGCGTGACAACCGCCATTCGCGGGCAGGACCCTTCCGAGCGTGAGCGTGTGTTGAAGGAGATCACGGATGTGTTCGAAACTGCTACGAAAGTATAGCAATGGAAAATTACCATTCGCTGTTCTCTATTTTTACCCATTCCAAATTCATTTAGGAGAAAAACCATGCAGACCGTAACCTATTCTGTTCCCAATATTTCCTGCATGCACTGTGTGCACACCATCCAGACCGAAGTGGCGGAGCTGCAAGGCGTCCAGTCGGTCAAGGCGGACCAGGCCAACAAGATGGTCGAGATCGTCTTCGATGCCCCGGCCAGCGAGGAAAAGATCAAGGCATTGCTGGCGGAAATCAATTACCCAGTCGCGGCTTAAGTCGGGCGTGTTCCCAAGGGGCATGGTCGGGCCATGCCCCCATATTTTTTGAGCCATTACGGAAACTTCTGACGACCAGAAATAAAAGGTAAAGCATGGCTGAAACGAAACAGCTTACCCTTCCCATCACAGGTATGACCTGTGCCAATTGTGTGGCGACGGTCGAACGCGGCCTGAAGAAGCAGGCTGGTGTTCAGACGGCGGTGGTCAACCTGGCCTCTGAGCGCGCCACGGTGTCTTTCGATCCGGCCGCGGTGAGGTTGCCGGACCTGGTCGCACGCGTCCAGCGCGCCGGCTATGGGATCGCCACCGGCGAGGCCGACCTGGTCATCCAGCGACTGGCCGACGATAACGATGCCCGCCGCCTCGAAAAGGCGCTGGCAAATCTGGAGGGAGTGCTGGCTGTCTCCGTCAGCCTGGCGACCGAACGGGTGCGCCTGCAGTACGTTCCGACAATCGTGAGCCAGTCCGAAATCCGCCAGGCAGTTTCCAGGTCGGGGTTCGAGGCGTTGGAAATGGGTGGGAAAGCCGAAGACGTCGAGGCAGAGGCGCGCGAGTCGGAGATCGCCAACCAGCGCCGTCTGCTCATGCTCGGCCTGGCTTTCACCATTCCACTGTTCCTGTTTTCGATGGCGCGTGACATGGGCTTTTTGGGGATGTGGGCGCAGGCTGCCTGGGTGAATGTGCTGATGTGGGCGGTCGCCACACCGGTGCAGTTCTATGTGGGCTGGCAGTATTACGTGGGTGCCTATAAAGCGCTGCGCAACCGCTCGGCCAACATGGATGTGCTGATCGCGATGGGTTCCTCGGTTGCCTATTTCTACTCGATCTTTATTACTCTAGGCATTATTCCGGGACACGTTTATTTTGAAACGGCCGCGGTGATCATCACGCTCATCCGGCATGGGCAAGTTCCTGGAGGCGCGCGCCAAGGGCCGCACCAGCGACGCCATCAAGAAACTGATGGGTTTGCGCGCCAGGACGGCTTCCATCCTGCGCAACGGGGAGGAAGTGGAAGTGCCGGTGGACGAAGTCAGGGTGGGGGATATTGTCCTTGTCCGGCCCGGTGAAAAGATCGCGGTGGACGGAGTGGTCGTGGAGGGGCGTTCCGCCGTGGACGAATCGATGCTGACAGGTGAATCTCTGCCGGTCGGGAAGGGCCCCGGCGACCCGCTGATCGGCGCGACGCTCAACAAGCTCGGCCTGCTCAAGTTCGAGACCACCAGGGTCGGCAAGGAAACCGCCCTGGCGCAGATCATCCGGTTGGTCGAGGAAGCCCAGGGCAGCAAGGCCCCCATCCAGAAACTGGCGGACCAGGTCTCGGCGGTCTTCGTCCCGGCGGTGCTGGGGATTGCCCTCATCACCTTCTTGGCCTGGTATTTCCTCGTTCCGGTCAACCCGGCAGTTCCCCAGTTCACGCGTGCCCTGATCAACATGGTGGCGGTGCTGGTGATCGCCTGCCCGTGTGCCATGGGGCTGGCCACACCGACCGCCGTGATGGTGGGAACGGGCAAGGCGGCGGAACTGGGTATCCTGTTCCGCAGCAGTGAAGCGTTGGAACGGGCCGGCAAGGTCTCGGTGGTGGTACTGGATAAAACCGGGACGATTACGCTCGGCCAGCCGGCCGTGACGGATATGGCGGTCAGTGATAAACAGGCAGCCATCAGTGAGGATGAAATATTGCGCCTGGCGGCTTCCGTGGAAAAAGGTTCCGAACATCCGCTGGGTGAGGCCATCTGGGCCGAAGCCACCCGGCGTGGCCTGGCGCTGTCGGAATTGAGCGGGTTCCAGGCCGAAGCCGGGGCGGGCGTGAAGGCCGAAGTGGACGGTCACGCCGTGGCGGTCGGCAACCTGCGCATGATGACTTCCAACAATTATTCGTTAAACGGACTGGAAGCCAGAGTGGAACAATTCCAATCCGAGGCCAAGACCGCCATGCTGGTGGCAGTGGACGGCTCGGTGCAGGCGGTGATCGCCGTGGCGGATACGCTCAAGGATGGTTCGAAGACGGCCATTGCCGAACTGCAGCGCATGGGCCTGAAAGTAGCCATGATCACCGGCGATAATCGCAAGACCGCCGAAGCGATCGCCCGGCAGGTCGGGATCGACCAGGTGCTGGCGGAGGTGCTGCCGGAGGGAAAATCCGAGCAGATCCGCAAGCTCCAGGCCCTCAGCAGCCCGCGTTCCCCGGGCAATGTGGTTGCCATGGTCGGGGATGGGGTGAATGATGCGCCGGCCCTGGCCCAGGCGGATGTCGGCATTGCCATCGGCACCGGCACGGACGTGGCCATGGCAGCCGCCCCGGTCACGTTGATCAGCGGCGACCTGCAGGGTGTTGCGCGTGCCATTGCGCTATCGCGCAAGACGCTCGGCACCATCCGGCAAAACCTGTTCTGGGCGTTCTTTTACAACATCATCCTGATCCCGGCGGCGGCTTTGGGACTGCTGAACCCCATGCTGGCTGCCGGAGCGATGGCCTTCAGCAGCGTCTTCGTTGTCACCAACAGCCTGCGGCTGCGGAACGCACGTATTCAGTAAGGGGTGGCGAATGAACCAAATAACCCGCTGATTCGGGTTGCGCGCGACCGTAATGATAAAACGATGAGGAACGATGCTGGAAAGGGCAGAAAAATGTGCACAGGGGTGGCAAGAAATGGCTCAAAGGTGGTATTTGTGCCATATCTGGGGGTAGGGAGTTGGGATTGATCCGCGTGAATTGGGGGGGGTTTTGAGCAGTTTTGGGTTGTTTTTTGGCAAAATAAACCAAAAAAAATTATGGTGATCATTGCAGTACATGCTGCCGACCCCTGTCTTTCGGGGTTCGGAAGAATAAGTTTTGGGCGACGTGCTGAATTGCCAAAGGTATCTACTTAGAGCAAACCTATCATGGCGTGTGAAGAGGATTTCCTTCCAGAATTGATTTCACATCTTCCATACCTGGCAAGACAGCGACATTGTAACGCGAGTAGAGCGCAAATACGTATTTGGCATTGCGCCCAAGCTCGGTGTAAATTCCCCCTGCGCTAACACTATAGTCTCCTTGCTGAAGGGAGTTCCATTGGGCAAGAGTAAAGACCATGATAGGGATATCCTGATATGGATTCTCGGAAGTCCAAAGAGGATACCTAATGGAGATTATAGGACCTTGCTCGACGGTTATATCACTATTTCCATTATTGTAGCCCCGCCATGTTCCGGTGATGATGGAATAGCCTTTCCAACTGACCGGCAACGAGAAGCTAAAACCGTATGTGGTATTCCGGTATTCAATTGATATCGTTGGTTGCGTTGTCGGCAATGGCGTTGCCAAGGATGGCGTGCATGCCACAAATAGCCCGAGTAATGAAATAAAGGCCAGCGATAAGAACCTGAAATATTTTTGATTGCTCATCGTTCCTCTTCATTTTCATCTTACCGTCCAATGGATGGCGTTCCCGTCCCCGAAGAGGTCAACGGCACCATCCTGCGCGGGGCAGGTCGGCGGAGGTGAAAAAAAGCCTTTTCAATTTTCGCCCATTTCCAGTAAATGGTGCCTGCACGCACGAGGATTGGGGGCTATATACCGGCAGGGGTGGGGAGCCTGTCCCGCAGGGAAGGATCTTCAAACCCAGGATTAACACCTTTGTCACCTGGAAGGCCGGTCAAGTTTAATCTCCATCCATTTTTCCGGGTTGGATAATTCCTTAAATCCAACTTTCCTGTAAACACCTTGCGCCGTGCTGCTCACCAGGAACCATTGATAGACAGCTGTCAGATCAGGGTGCGAAAGGATGTATCTCATCATGGCCTGGCCCACCCCCATTCTTTGACTAGTTTCATCCACGACCACATCCAGAATGTACGCAAACTTGGTTTTGTCAGAAATTACGCGTGCAAAACCAATCTGAACATCACTTCGCAAGAATGCGCCAACAACCAAAGCCGAATTCAAAGCGCCTTTTTTGACTTCATCAATCCGGATGCCTTTGCACCAAAAAGCCGTGGTCAGCATTTCTGTTACTTTATTAAAATCCATGGCTTGCACGCCGCTCTTCAAGGTATAGTCCAGATTTTTTATGTTCTTCATAAGACGCTCCTGATAAAAGCCTGGTTCGTCCTTTTCCATGATTTAAAGAAGGTTCGTCCTGATCGCATCCAGATGGGTTCTGGCGATGGGATCCGTTCGAAAGAAGGTCTCGAGCTTTGCGCAGGCATATTCAGGGCAATAAGCACAGTTTTCAAGCTTCTTCTCGCTGGCACAATTCCGGATGGGGCAGTTATAACATTCCGAAAAAAGTCTTCCGCCCGCCTGACAGCCATCGCAGTCGGAGTTATCTGCCGGTTGAAAATCCTTCCCATACAGTTCTTTGCAAAATTGAGCGATCTTGAATCTCATTCTTGCCTGCAGCCTTTTGTTCTCCTGCCGGGTGGCCAGGGATATCGGGCAAGCCTGACAGGATAAGCCGCAGTATGCGATCATCTCAGTAACTTTGCTTTCAGGAGGCGCAGCCGGGTTGCCACCAGGTTTTACCGGGTCACCGCTCATTGATCAAATCCTTTCCCATCAGCCGGGTATCAGATCACAGTAGCAAAAACGCTTTTCCCGTAAAACGATCTCTCCCGGCGTGCAAGCAATTTTCTCTTTGAAGATCGGCCCATCAACTACAAAAGAGTGGTATTCGCCATTCTCGCCGCAGGCATCCACCGTGGAGGGCAGGTCGGACAGGAACTGCTCATCGATCAGCCTCCCGACAAATTGCGCACCAAGCATCGTGGTGTCAACGCAAGTGGTGATCGCCTTGAAACCCAGGGCTGTGAGAGAATGGACAAGCTCCCGGGTGTCCCTTTTCCAGATCGGGAAAATGCCCTGCAGATCCATTGAGGCGAGCTTGTCCTCCCGGTACTTCCTCAGGTCTGCCAGGAAGATGTCTCCAAACACAACGGAAGTGATGCCCCCCTGCCTGTATTTTGCAAGCACCCGGCCCATATTCGCTTCATATTCCTCATTCGAGGCATTCTTCGAAATGAACACTTTTTCCAGCGGAAAGCCCAGGGATGCAACCTGTCGCTCGAGCAGGACCCGCCGGACGCCGTGCATGCTGATGCGGTCATAGTCTTTGGTCAGGGTGGTGAGCAGGGCGGATACCTGGTAGCTCTTATTCTTGAGGATCTCATACAGGGCGAGGGCGCTGTCTTTTCCGCCGCTCCACGAAACGAGCACGTTTTCCATGGTTGTCAATCCTGGTTGGTTGGTATGGTTCGGGACCTGGCTAAAAAGCGGATGATTGACCATCATGCTGCCCAGGGGCTGGCCGATGGTGGAGGAAATGTTCATGGATTATCCTGATTATAATGGTTGGGCGAGGTGGACGGGTGTAATTGGTCTTCCTGCCAATGTAGCGGATTCGTGTCGATGTAATCCCAGATATTCTTTAATGTGTTTTCGTTACGGATGATGTGTTCGTAATAATTTCGTTGCCAAACCGTTGTGCCGGGTGTATCACGCATGACATTGATCCGTTTGGTCGTGATGGATTTGAATTGTCCCAGAATTGCACCTATGGAACCGGAAACCAGGGTGGTTGATTTTTTTGTTGGTGCGACCCTTGGATTCATCGATTCATTATTTGTACGGGCGACCCGCCGGGTCGCCCCTACCGTTGTGGATTCAATAATCTAAATAATTCCGTGGATGTGATTCGGCATAATGACGAATTCATCCTCGTACAATTCCACCTCCTGGTGGATTTGGGCGGTTTTCAACCATTCTTCCCGGACGATTTCGCCAGACGGATTTACCCGCATAACTCCATCCACCACCTCTCCAAAAATCTCCTCACGATGAAATGTGCATATGGTCACAAAATACGCTCCGGGTTGGGTGTAATCGTATCCCTTCAGACGGACGGATCGCCGATGATGGATCTTTGGGTCATATCTCATATTTCATTGCCTGATGGTGATCTCCGGTTCTCCATTGCATCCTCACCCGTACGGGCGACCTCCGGATGATCCGTAAGGGCGACCCGCCAGGTCGCCCTTACCAGATCAACCTCCCCACAAACGCGCAGGGCAGCACTGCTTCCCCGGATGGGACTCCTGCCACAGTGCCCGTTTTCCCCCTTCCGCGACTACAACCTCTTCAGCAACTCCGCCTTCTTGGCCTGGAACTCCGCCTCGCTCAGCACACCGTGCTGGCGCAGGTTATCCAGTTGGGACAGTATGTCCGCCGGGCTGGCAGCCGGGGGCAGCGTGTCGGGCTGCGCCGGGAGGTGCTCCAGCTTTTCCTTGGCGTTGATCATGGCGGTTTTGTACTGGATGGGGCGCCCGATATAGGTGAACTTGTTCGCGCCCAGCTCGCTGGCGGTCAGGATCTCGATGTTGCCATAACCCAGCACCCGTCCCAGGAAAGACTGGCTCATCTTTACGTCATTGACCTTGTCCAGGGAGGAATCGGTGATGTTCTTGTTGAATACGCCGGAGAGCTGGATGACACGCCGGTTGGTGACAACGTACTCGCGATTTTTCCAGACGAGAATGTCCCGCAGGAGGCTGATGAGCGGGATCACCAGCAGCAGGTATCCGAGCGCGATCAGTGGATCGTGCACCCACAGGTACCAAATGAGGGAAACCAGCACCACCACTGCCAGCGACAGGAAAGTCTCGGCCAGGATTTCACCCACCAGCACCAGCCAGTGGTGATGGGTCACGAAAAGCACCTGCTCATTTTCGCCCAACAGGCTATTCAGGTATCTATCACTCATGCTTATCGCCTCCTTCATTTATAATTGGTGCAATTAAAAACCAGTATAGCAATTTCACGCAGATTATGCAATCCCTGCAGGCGGCTTTACGCTGGGGGCATTGCTTCAGTCGCTGCGCTCCTTCGCAATGACATTTACCAACTTTCCGAAAGCCGGGTAAAAACCATATTTCCTTATTGCGGCGTGTGCAGGTTACCAGCCACGCATCCAAAATAGATGCTGCCACCCGCTACCACTGGCGAAGAAAGGACACCCCTGTCGGGCGGGAGACTTCAGCGTTACTCACCGCCGGCCACAATGAAAGCGAAGACATGTCTGTCCGTCGGGATGAGGGTGGGGGCAAATGATCGGCCCACATTTTTTGAAAACGATAAACTCCCTCGGGCAGGAATTCGGCGGGTTCTCACCAATTATGTTACCACCGAGGGTATTTTCATTCATGATTGACAAAATAGGCCGGATGTGAATTCCTTATCAACCCGTGTCCCTAGATTGGCAACGACAGACCCAGGTCGATCAGCGTGCATCTGACCCTTTCACTCCCAAGGAGTAATTGAGATTATGTCTCAATATTGACAACGACCGGAATTTGCAGTAGACTCGCACGCTATTGATACAAAGTACCATTAATATTACCCATCAATTGTGTGGAGGCAGCAATGTCTGGGTATTGGAAGATCCATTTGCGATATTTACTGATGGCCGTCATCTTCACTGCATTCGGATTAAGCGCATGCGGAAGTGTTGGAGCCAGCACCCCTTCAACCGCCGGATCGTCTGGCTTGCCAACCATTTCGGTCGTGGCTGCCGAGAATTTCTACGGCAACATCGTTCAGCAACTTGGAGCAGGCCATGTGTCTGTGGTCAGTATCCTCTCCGACCCGAATATCGATCCGCATGAGTACGAATCCAGCGTCCAGAACGGGATCTCCGTCAGCAAGGCGCGACTGGTCATTCAGAATGGGGACGATTATGACACCTGGATGGATAAGTTGCTGTCGGCCTCTCCCAACCCGAACCGGATCGTACTGGTGGCTGCGAATATTGCCAATCATAAGCTGACCGACAACCCGCACATCTGGTATGGCATCGATAACATCCAGACCATCGCCGGGGCGATCACGGATGCCCTGGAGAAAATCGATCCGGCCGACAAAGCTGCCTTCGAGGCGGCTTCGACCACCTTCGATCAATCCCTGCTCCCGATCCAGCAGAAACTAAGCGAATTGAAATCCAAATACGCCGGCACGCCGGTCGGATTAACGGAAACCATCTTCCTGTACCAGACCGGTCCAATCGGTTTGAACGTGCTGACTCCTTTTGAATATGAAAAAGCGATAGCCGAAGGCAATGATCCTCCCGCCGACACGGTGGTAACCACCAATAACCAGATCAATCAGCGTCTGGTCAAGGTATTGATCTACAACGTGCAGACCGTCACCCCGCTGACCACCAATTTGCAGCAGGCGGCCATAAAAAATAACATCCCGATCGTGCCGGTTTCGGAGACGATGCCCCGGGGAAAGACCTACCAGGGCTGGATGCTGGATCAGTTGAATGCGCTCCAGAAGGCGCTGGGTGGTTAGGACCTTGATATGCCAGAACCGGTAATTTCCCTCGAACATATCGATGTTCAATTGGGTGGGACGCCCATCCTGCAAAACGTCAGCTTGTCCATAGACCAGGGCGAATTTATTGTGATCCTGGGACCCAATGGAGCTGGCAAGACCACTCTGATCAAACTCCTGCTTGGATTGGTAAAACCTTCTGCAGGTTCAGTGCAGGTATTGGGACAGGCACCTCAATGCGGGCTGCGCGAGATCGGTTATGTGCCTCAGCGCCGGACATTGGATGTTGAAATGGCGTTGCGCGCCCGTGACCTGGTCGGGTTCGGGTTGGACGGCCACCGCTGGGGGATTGGGCTGCCCAGTCGCCGCCGCAAGGAAAAGATCGATCTGGCAATGAAGGAAGTGGACGCCCTTAACCTGGCAGATGCACCGGTCGGGCAATTATCGGGCGGCGAGCAGCAACGCCTGCTGATTGCCCAGGCGCTCATTTCCAATCCACGCCTGCTCCTGCTGGATGAGCCGCTTGCCAACCTGGATCTGGCCCATCAACAAGAAGTCGTCGCCCTGGTAAGCGAAGTTTGCCGCGAGCGCGGCGTAACCGTCCTGCTGGTTTCGCATGATATCAACCCACTTTTGCAGTTCACCGACCGAGTCATCTTTATAGTTAACAACCATACCGCCATCGGCCCGGTGGCCGAAGTGATTACCAGCGCCACCTTGAGCCGGTTATACGGTTCGACAGTCGAAGTGGTGTATGCGAAAGGCCGTTATTTTGTGGTTGGAGCCGAAGTATAGTCCCCCGTCTGGAATCCTACCTGTTTGAGTAGATAAAGGATTAGGAATTGCAAATATTTGCCGTTTTTCAATACCAGTTTATTCAGAACGCGTTCATTGCCGGGTCGCTGGTGGCTGTTACCACCGGTATCCTGGGCTACTTTCTGGTTATACGGGGGCTCACCTTTGCCGGGCATGCCCTTTCCAGCATCGGGTTTGCCGGAGCAGCCGGTGCGGTCTTGCTGGATGTTTCGCCGGTGGTTGGCTTGCTGGTATCTACTGTTGGGGCGGCATTGGCCATCTCGGTGCTTGGCCGGGAAATCCGCGAACGGGATGTTGCCATCGGGGTGATCATGACTTTTGCCCTGGGATTGGGCATCCTTTTTCTTTCTCTCTACCACGGCTACGCCGAGCGGGCCTACAGTATTCTGTTCGGAACCATTGTAGGCATCAGCCGGAGTGATGTTTGGGTGACGGCCGGATTAAGTGCCGGTTTATTGGCGGTCCTGGCGCGGATGGGGCGGCCTCTGCTCTTCAGTTCCTTCGATCCGATTTTGGCCGAAGCACGCGGGCTGCCGGTCCGGTTGCTGGGAAGCCTTTTTCTGGTTCTGGTGGCAGTGACCGTATCGATAGCCATGCAGGTGATTGGGGTTTTGCTGGTGTTCGCTTTGCTGGTCGGCCCGCCGGCTACGGCTATTCGCCTGGTTCACCGCCCTGCCTCGGCCATGCTGCTGTCGATCATTCTGGGACTGGTTTACACCTGGCTCGGAATTTTGCTGGCTGCCAACAGCTCCTGGCCGGTCAGTTTTTACATCACTACGCTGGCTTTTGGGGTGTACCTGCCGGTGCGGTTACTCTCGAAGTTTCGGATGGACCGGCTGGTTCACCGTGATAGACCGTCCTACCTTCTGGATGTATCGAATCCTCGTGAAACTGTTATTGCGAATGACAAACTAGCTTCAGATTCAGCCATACCCTTGAAAGGGGAGCGCCATGCTTGAGTTATTCCAACATGATTTTGTCCGTAATGCTTTCCTGACAGGTGGCGTGGTTGCGATTGTTTCCGGCTTGGTCGGATATTTTGTGGTTCTGCGCGGGCAGGCCTTTGCCTGTGAGGCCCTTTCACACATTGGATTTACTGGCGCAACAGCGGCAGCCCTGCTGGGGGTAAGCGCGCTGGAAGGGATGTTCTTTTTTACTTTGCTGGCAGCCCTTGGGATGGGTCTGCTCGGAAAACGGCTACGCAGCCGGGATATCGAGGTTGGGATGATTCTCACCTTCATGCTCGGCCTGGGTGTTCTTTTTTTGAACATCATTACCCAGAATGCGACCACTGCCGTAAATATCTTGTTCGGGTCGATCCTCAGCGTGACACATACCGACGTACTGGTTACCATCGGGGCTGGTCTGTTCACAATCATCCTGCTGGTCTGCCTGTTCCGTCCATTATTGTACGCTTCTTTCGACCCTGAAATAGCAGAGGCACGCGGCGTACCGGCCCAGAGGCTATCGATTCTATTTTTACTCCTGCTGGCGATCAGCGTATCCGAAGCGATGAAGGTGGTCGGCGTGTTGCTGGTGTTTGCCCTGCTGGTTGTGCCGGCAGCGACGGCCGAGCACTTGACACACCGGCCGCGCTCCGCGATTCTTCTGTCAGTGTTGATCAGCCTGGTCTCCACCTTGGGAGGATTGATCCTGGCTTTCGTTGGACATTGGCCGGCCAGCTTTTATATTGTGAGCCTCACCTCCCTTTTTTATTTCGTCTCGTTGGGCATCCATGCCATATATTTTCCTCGCCGTTACAGGGAACCCTCCCATCCGAGCCGTGAAGTGTTTCCTGACGTGTCCGAGATCAGCTGACCAATTAACGCCTGGCTGGGAGGTTTTTCCTATGCACAGTATAATGAGCATGCTGGGACAAACCAGACTCTTTGAGAAGATTTCAGGATATGTCGCGGCAACTCTTCGCCCCAGCTTTTTATGGAAAGTCATCTATGAATACTGAGAGTAACGCTGTATCTTTAGCCGAAAAAATCCGGGCTGCCTTCGAAAATAATGGGCGTCGCAAAACGCAGCCCAGGAATCGGATTGCCATCCGGCTGGCGGAACTGGCTGCCAGCGGCCAGGACTTCAGCGTGGAGGACCTCTGGCACGATCTTCTGCAGTTCGATCCGCGCCTTGGCCGCGCCACCGTTTTCCGGGCCGTCGAGATGCTGGTCAACATGGGATTACTGAACCGGATTGAGTTTGCGGATGGTAGCCATTCTTACCGTGCCTGCGGGGATGAGCACCATCACCACCTCACGTGTAGAAAATGTCATCGCGTGGTGGATGTCGATATATGTATTCCGGAGGAACAATTGGTCGAGATTGGGAAAAGGACCGACTTTGAGATCGAAGGGCATTCCCTGGTTTTATTTGGGGTCTGTGCAGACTGCCGGGAAGAACAGGGATGAAATAGTAAACGCGTTTTTTTACTTCAGATTCCGGCTTAATTTCGTTTAACAAACAATCCTTATATAATGATCAATCCGGTATTATACTAAATTGTCTAAATTATAGATTGATTCGGAGGCAGATTATGTGCATGTTTTGTGTAGCCGTTCCGGTAGCTGCAGCGACAGGATCATCATTGGATCACAAACAACGCAAGAATGCCGAAATGCGGGGACTCACATCAAAACGCATTCGCCCGTACGTTCTATTGACAACGATTGTGGTCTTTCTACTGGTCGTCGGATCGGTGATTGTTCATACACGCTATGGCTGGTTGTGGCTGTAAAACCCGGCAGGGTGGGCGCTGGAAGGTTCATTTTTTCCACCCAACGAGGCATTAAAGCAGGCGTGTGTTCCCGATTTGATGAACTCTACTATATCAGGTGCTTTGTTGCTGGCATGTGCTGATAATTCAATAAGGCGGGGAGTCTAATATTATAGAACGCTCCCGTCATCTTCCCATCCTTAGATCTAATTCATTACCTTTATCTCTTCTATAATCCTCATTGCTCTTTAGGCCTTGTTTTTCCGTAAGGAGTCTCTGGGGCTGGCTAACTTCTTCCCCCTATATCCTGTGCCCATGGCTGGGTGCAAGCGGGTACTGCGCGGCATATTCCCCAATTCCAAATACAGAAATCGGGATGGGGAGTTGTCATGCAACCTCATAAAAAAGGGAGCTTGACAAATTAGAACAATTGTTTTATTATAACCCTGCACCTCAAGGGAATTTCTTTGGAATCCAGGCTGATTTCCCTTAAGGGGCGGGTCGCGGCCCGCTCCTGTAAATTTGCAGATTACCAGGGCAAGGTATTTATCCCGTCTATCCCGTCTGTCCCGCCTGTCCCGCGTATTGTGCGGGGCGTATTTAGCGGGGCGTATTATGCGGGAGTGTTTTTCCGGGGTTTATCCCGGTGATCTTCCAGGGCCTGATCCGCCTGTCCCGCGGTTTTTGCGGGGCGTCTTGTGCGGGACGTATTTAGCGGGAGCACTCTTCCGGGAAGAGTAGTCGTTTCCTAGTTGTTTTTTTCTGAGGAACGAATATCCTCCTCGCCAGTGGCTATTTGTTCCTCCTTTTATTCCTCGGAAACAAATCTCGCACCCGTCAGGGTATGGCATTCCCGAAGGGGACATCTGGTACCCTTGGAACTTTTGGCGCCTTTGGTCGCTTCTCTTACTTAATCCCTCACGCCTTCGTTGACATAGCGCATCAACTCGGCCACGCTCAGGTCACCGATGCCCAGTTTATCCACGGTGCGGCCGCGCTTCCAGTAATCGGTGCGGTGGACGATGCAGGCCAGCCGGATGATGCTGTCCATGCCGCGCACCGAAACCCCGAAACGCTCACCCAGCGAAGCCAGCGGCACCAGGCTCATGGGCACATCCTCGAAGATGTAACGGTGGCTGAGGGTGCTGGGGGCCTTGATGCCGTAATAACCGGGCTGGTTTTGAATGGCCTCATGCAGATCCTCTCCGGTGGTATCGTAGGCCATTTTGAGCCATTCCAGGCCGGTGCGGGCGCGGATGCCCAATGCGGCGGCCACCGTGACGCGTTCCCGGTCGAGCGCCTCCAGCACGCGTGCCACCGAGGGAGTCACTCCATCAATGTAAAACTGGTAATCGCCATGCGTGGCCTCGATCCAGCCGGCATTGAGCAGGGTCAGCGCCGGGTGGAAGATGGCGCCCATGTTGTTCACCCCGGTGTTCAGCACGTTCACCCCATCAATGAATTGCGGGTAGATCGGTTGAATGGCGTCCAGCACGCGCTCGTTATGAATGGCTGGCAAAGCGGCCAGTGGGACGGCTTCCTTTATCCGGAAGATGCGCGCCTGGGCCGGTCCATCCGAGCGGCTGGCGTAAATGAAGGTTTCCGCCTCCGCAATGGTGACAGCCGCCTCGCAGCCCTCGTCCCGCAGCACCTTGGCAAATTCGAGCGCCCCGCAGGTGCGTCCCGGGTGCAGGACGACGATCTGACCATCCCTGAGATGTTTGGCGGCGGCTTTCGCAATATCGGCATGCGCGGAGGATGGCACGACCACCATGATCATCTGGGCTTTTTTGACGGCTTCGCCCATATCCGAGGTGGCATTGACCAGTTTGCCAAAACCGTGCGGACCGCCCTCGGCGCTTTCCAGCTCGATCCCGCCACGCTTTTTGATCACGTTGATGTGGTCGAAGGTGCGGTTGAAGAGGGTCACCTTCAGTCCCAACAACGCCAGGTGGGCAGCCATGGCCTTGCCGCCATGCCCGGCTCCGATCACCGTGTATTTTTCAGGGGTGTTCATAACTGCTCCTTTCCCAACAAGGCGAGACGATCCGACTCGCTCAACGGACGTCCGTCCGGGTCCACTGCCAGGCACATGCCATTAACGATGAGTGTGCGGATCTGTCCCCTGCCAAACGGGTTATTCTTCAACTGTGGCGCATCCAGGATACCGGAAGTGACTGCTTTGGCCAGCGTGGCCGGGTCTGTCCAGGGGTCCGCCACCCCGGGTGCAGCCAGGTTGAGGATGGCCGCAAGCGTGATACGGGTCTCTTCCAGCAATTCCTGCTTGCGGTTTTGCACGGCCGGGTCGGCGGTCATATCCGGCGCGCCGCGCACGGCGTTCTCGATCGCCCGGTGGGCGATCCGGCTGGCCTCGATCACATCCTGTGCGGTGGCGGCGTGATGCGCTTCAGTGTGCCCGACGATGTGGAGGATGTGCGGCTTGAGCGTCATCTGCAAATAGACGCTGGCTGCCAGGTGCCCGCGTGCAGCCTCCGGATCGAGTGGGTAGCTGAGCAGGCCGGTGCGGGTCTGTTTCCAGATGTGGAAATCCGGCCCGGAGAGGGGCGCTATGATCTCCATAACCGCCAGCATTTTGGCCAGGTCCATGGCGTCCGTGAGCCCGGGCGGGCTGTTGAACATCAACTGGGCGATGTAATCCTTCACGCCGTATTCTTTGGCGTTACTGGCGGAAAGGAAGGCCGCTGCCACGAAGATCACATCCGGGGCGTCCCGCATGGCCCAGTGATGAGGCTCGTTCAGTTCCACAGGGAGGCCGCGCTCAGCATACCAGGCCATCAGTCCCTGGTGTTCCCGGATCGAGCCTTCCAAGTCCCATGGCCCGCGCCCGTCCATCCGGTTGAACCAGAACAGCGGTACGGCACCCCAGGCGTTATGGATGGTCTTCACGTACATTTCAGCCAGGCGCAGGAAATCATCTGTGCCCGAGTAGGTACGCAGCAGGGGAAAATTACCCCGGCGGCTGGCGGCGTAAAGGGCCTGGTAATCCTCGGCCGTACGCACGGGCACGCCTCCGGCGCCTTTGCGACGCGGGTCCTGCCGCTCCGGGTGGAAGAAATTTTCCTGGGCGTCCTGGTCTATGCCCAAGGAGATCACATCCAGGGCCCTGGCCTCGGCGATGGTCTCAATGCCGCTGCGTGTGGCTTCCAGGCCGGGCAACCCGAAGTGATGTCGCAGGAGTGGGTAGGGGCTCTTCCAGAGGATCCGCTGCATGGCGGACTGGGGGAAGTCCGCTGCGGATACGCCCGGGCTGGTTTGCCCTTTCAGGAACCTCAGCACTTCCTCGGGCGTTTCACTCCCATCGAAGACCCGCTCGAAGAATTGCAGCCGGCTGGCGCGTTCCGCCACCGGAGGCGTTCCCCCGAAGACAAAGCGGACGCCCTGCGCATGCATTTCAGAGGCTTCTTCTGCGAACTGTCCCAGCAAGCGTTCACCCGTTTCCGGAGTAAGCCGGTACGAGACGCCGACCAGATCCGCTTTCTCCCGCCTGGCCGACTCCAACACTGCTTCAATGGATACCGCCGGACCGAGGAAAACGGTCTGCCAGCCGGCGATCTCTGCCAGGCGCAGGAAATTGGAAACCCCTGCCACGTGGACACATTCCCCCAGCGCAGCCGCGACGACCACTTTTCTGTGCATGTTTCTAATTCGTACTCCTTTCTTGTTGCTTAAAGCCAGGAGTTGAATGAAATCCGACCCTAATTCTGCCTTTATATCATAAAAGGGATAAAGATATGAGGGTATGGCAGGGTGAAAAGTGGAGCAGATTCAATTGTCACGTCGTGGATAAAGTGTTAAACTTATGTCAACCAATTTGCCTTTGGCACGTATATTTTGTAGGCATTCACGGAGGCCGGAATGAAATCTACAACCTGGATGTATATTGTGGCTGGCGTTCTTATTTTGGTTTCATTATGCTTTTTAGGCTATGGCGGATTGAATATAGCCGGTTCGTTTGCCCAGCCCACCACTAGTTCGTTGTCTCTTGGCTTCGTGATATTATGTGTGGGATTGTTTATTGTGGCAGGAGGTGTGGTGCTGATTGTGGTGGCCGCCCGCAAGACCAAACAGGAAACCGCCCAGAACGTCACCCTCAAAGTGGACCTGCCCGGTGATACCAAGATCGAGCAGATGAAATGCAAATCCTGCGGCGGCACGTTGACCTCCGACAATATCAAGCTGGTCAACGGCGCACCGATGGTAACCTGTCCGTATTGCAACAGCGTTTATCAGTTGACCGAAGAGCCCAAGTGGTAGTAAGAAAGAGCAGGCTCGATAAACAGGGGAGGATAAAGGTATTCAGACTGCAAGGCCGCCTGCATTCCTCCGCTCCCCGGTTTAATGCGATGAAGTAAAAATAACAATCTTTAGAAATCAAATAATTATGCAATTTATTTATTGCTTTTGAAAGGATGACTCTCATGAAACCTCGCCTGATCATTTCTTTCTTGCTGATTGCCCTGATGCTTGCTTTCACGTCCAGCGTGTCAGCGCAGTCGAGCTATTCCTTCAGCCTGGACAAGGAAGTCGTCCAGGTTAGCTGGAATGCGGACGGCAGCCTGGCGCTGGATTACCAACTCACTTTCACCAATGATGCCAGCGGGCATCCCATCGATTTTGTTGACATGGGCATGCCGAACGGCAACTTCGACATGAGCACGGTCAGAGCGGATGTGAATGGGCAGGGCGTGGATGTCTCCACTTCCGATTACCAGGGCAGCGGATCGGGCTTCGCAGTCGATATGGGTTCCGAGACCATCCCGGCAGGCGGCAGGGGGACGGTGCATGTTTCCGTCGGCCAGATCACCGGGGTGCTTTACAAGGATTCATCCCAGCCGAATACGGATGCCAGCGCCGATTTCTCGCCGACTTATTTTGGCTCCCAATATGTCCATGGAAATACGGATATGACGGTGACGTTCCATCTCCCGCCGGGTGTGCAGACCTCAGGAACCGCGCTACCATGCCACCCAGGGCGGTTGGCCGTGTGGAGATCAGCCTGTAGCCGCCCTGGATAGCCAAGACCACGTTACTTATACCTGGCAATGCGCCAGCGCAAATGGCTCCAGCCAATATACTTTCGGAGCCTCCTTCCCGAACCACTATGTACCGGCGGATGCCATCGTTGTGCCGGCAGCCTTCGACATCAGTGGAATATTGGGTTGGCTGGGTGGTAATTTATCGACTTTTTGTTGTGTCGGTTTTTTCCTCCTGATGTTCATCGGCATACCGGTCCTGAGCGCGGTGAATGGCAGGAAACGCAAACTCGCTTACCTGCCGCCGAAGATCCAAATCGAAGGGCATGGCATCAAGCGTGGCCTGACAGCCGTTGAAGCCGGCATTTTGATGGAAGAGCCGCTTGACAAGGTCATGACCATGATCCTGTTTGGCGTGGTAAAGAAGAATGCCGCCACTGTGGTGACGCGTGACCCGCTCAAGCTCCAGATCGCCAATCCGCTGCCGGCCGACCTGCACGACTATGAAAAGGATTTCCTACAAGCGTTTACAGAAGACGACCTGGCCAACCGCCGCAAGAGCCTGCAGGAAATGACCGTCAAACTGGTCAACAGTGTCTCCGATAAAATGAAGGGTTTCAGCCGCAAGGAAACGATCGCCTTCTACCAGAGCATCATGGAGCGCGCCTGGCAGCAGATCGAAACGGCCGGTACGCCCGAGGTCAAGAGCCAGATGTACGACGAATCGCTCGAATGGACCATGCTCGACAAGAACTACGACGAACGCACCCGGCGCGTCTTTGTCGCCCCGATCTTCCTGCCAATATGGTGGGGACGCTATGACCCGGGTTTTCGTCCGGTCTCGACCGGAACGGTTTCCTCCGGATCCATGCCAAGTTCCGGTGGGCGTTCGCCTGTCAGCATACCGGGTTCGGCTTTTGCTGCCTCGGTCGTGACAGGCGTCCAGGGCTTTTCCGGCAAGGTGTTGGGTGATGTGAAATCCTTCACCTCCGGAGTCACCACCCGCACCAACCCGGTGCCGGTTGTCCGGAGCAGCGGTGGAGGCGGTTTCCACGGAGGCGGCGGTTGTGCATGTGCCTGCGCCTGCGCGGGTTGCGCCTGCGCCTGCGCGGGAGGTGGAAGGTAGTGGATATCGGAGTCCGACGTCTCCGACGTCGGAAACCCGAACTGGCAGAGTGTTTAAATTCTTTAACTGGTTGATATGACTGAAAAGGTATACAAGCCAGGTCACAACACACCACCGCACATGTTTATGGCAGATTGGTTCTATATGGTCACCGGTTCAGTGTACAAGCAACAGCCACTCATTCGAAGTAAGGATCGTAAAACAGAGTGGATTAATTCCCTGCATGCCGCTTCTGAACTTTACCATTGGAAAATCATTGCATATGTAGTGATGGATAATCATTACCATGTGATCCTAAAATCGCCCCAAGACAACCCGAACGACCTGCCAAAATTTGTAGCAAGTTATAACAAATTTACTGCGCGCAAATGGAATGTTCAAGATAACCTGGCCGGCCGAAAGGTGTGGTGGAATTACTGGGATACTTGCATCCGATCCCATGATGATTACTTGAACCGGCTTAGATATGTTTTCTGGAATCCAGTCAAACATGGGCTGGTTAAGGAGCCAACAGAGTATCCGTATAGCAACTATGAATATTTCCTGGAAGAAGAATGGTTTGATATTGGAAAAGCTTCTATAGAGGTTGGAGATGTCCCTGAATTTTAAAGGTATGCATAATTTAATTACCGGCTGGGTGAAAAAAACGCCTTCAAACCGAAGTCTGGAGACTTCGGACTCCGGCGAGACTTCGGACTCCGGAGAGACTTCGGACTCCGGAGAGGCTTCGGATTCGAGTAGGAAGTTGGACTTGGGAGAGACTTTGAACTCCAGTACACGATTTGGAGCGCGGATCTATCACTACCGTCGTGAAGGACCCGATGAAAAGAGCCGCGTCCACCTGCGGCTAGACCCGGATGGCCATGGCACATTGATCATCAACGCCAACCGGATCCTGCACCTTAACCCGACTGCCGCCCTGATGGCGTTCTGCCTCCTGGAAGGCACATCCGAGAGGGAGAGCATACGCCTGATCCGGCAGAAATATCATGTTGGCGCGGAGCAAGCCCGCCTGGACCTGGGAACCATCCGCGGCCAAATCAATGAACTCGTCCGTCCCGACGGAGCCTGCCCGATCCATGAGTTGGGGTTGGAAACGATCATGCCATTCTCGGCGCGGCCCAGCGCCCCATACCGGCTGGACCTGGCCCTGACCTACCGCTGCAACAACGACTGTGCGCATTGCTATAACGTGGAAGGTCGTGAGCTGAAGGAGCTTGCCACTAATGAATGGAAGCGAGTCCTGGATAAAGCCTGGGAAATGGGCGTGCCGCATATCATCTTCACCGGTGGCGAGCCAACCCTGCGGGAAGATTTGCCGGAGCTGATCGCGCATGCCGAGCAGAACGGCCAGATCACCGGCCTGAATACAAATGCCCGCCGACTGGTGGATGCCCGTTACGTTGATAGGTTGGTGGCGGCTGGATTGGATCATGTCCAGATTACGCTTGAGTCGAGCGAAATGGAAGTCCATGACCAGATGGTGCGGTCGAAAGGTGCCTTCCCGCAGACGGTCAAGGGTTTGAAGAATGCTCTGGCCAGCCCGCTCTACGTGATGACCAACACCACCATGCTGCGGACGAATGTCCACACCATCCCGGCCACGCTGGATTTCCTGGCCGAGACGGGTGTCCCGACCATCGGGCTCAACGCTTTGATCCATGCAGGGCGCGGGTCCGTGGTGGGAACGGGGTTGGATGAGGCGGAGTTGAAGCCTCTGCTGGAGGTTGCCCGGCAAAAGACCGGAGAACGCGGCCAGAGTCTCATCTGGTATACGCCGACCCAGTATTGTGCCTTCGACCCGGTGACTCTTGATCTGGGTGTGAAAGGCTGTACGGCGGCTTTATACAACATGTGCGTCGAACCGGATGGAAATGTCTTGCCCTGCCAGTCGTTTTACCAGCCGCTTGGCAACCTGCTTGGGGACGAATGGGACTCCATCTGGAATCATCCCCTGGCAGTGCGCCTGCGCGAACGGAAAGACCTGCCGCAGAAATGCACTGGCTGCACCTACCTGGCGGAATGTGGTGGCGGTTGCCCGTTGCAGTTTGAGTCCATGAATGCCTTTATGGAGGTCTGAAATGATGAAACGAATCCTGCCCCTTTTACTCCTGTGCGCGCTTGTCCTGAATGGCTGCGGAGGCAAGCTTGGGTCCACCCCCGCGGCGACACCAACATCGGCGGTGGCTACGCTGGTCCCGTTGGGAACACCGGCTGCAAAATACGGGGGTATTGCGCGGCCCCTCATCAGGGACTTTACGAATTTTGGTGCCAGGGTGGCAGGTTCGGATGCAGAAACAAAGGCTGCCCAATACATTGTGGAGGTTTTCAAAGCAATTGGGTATTCACCGGAAACCCAACCTTTCACAGCCAATGCTGGGAACACGCCGGTTACATCGGCCAATATAGTGGCTGTCAAGAAAGGCACCTCTTCACAGGAGGTTATCGTTGGGGCACATTATGATTCCACCAATGACGGGCCTGGAGCGGATGATAATGCCTCCGGGGTGGCTGTCATGCTGGAAGTGGCAAAACTTGTCAGTGGAGTGACTACTCCTTATACCATTCGCTTCATAGCTTTTGGGGCGGAAGAAAGTGGTCAATTGGGTTCCATTGCCTACCTGAACCAGATGAGCCAGCAGGATTTTGAGAATGTTATTGTAATGATCGACCTGGACTCGCTAGTCGCCGGGGATATCGCCTATGTTTACAGCGATGAGGGACAGCAATCGGCTGCGCGTGACTGGGCGCTCGAGTGGGCGCTTGGTAATGGTTTCGATCTGCAGACCATCCGGAATGTCAAATGGACCGATCCAGGAAATGGTATAGGGTTATCTGATTTTGCTCCCTTTCAGGCGGCCGGGATTCCATACGCCTACTTCAACACAACCGATTGGACGCTTGGCGAAAAAAAAGGTACCACCCAGGTGGATGCCCACTATGGAAAGAATGGCGTTATCCGCCATACAAAATATGATACGCTGGCATATCTAGATGCCACCTTCCCTGGCAGGGTGGACCAGCATTTGAATCTCTTTATATCCGTTTTGTACAACCTATTAACCCAGTATGAGGCTCCGGCCAGATGAAAACTCCTGAATATGCATGGGTCAAGGAATTCCCAGGCGCAATCACCGTTTGCGACCCGGACGGTATCATCCTCGAGATGAATGACAAAGCCGCCAAAACATTCGAAGAAGATGGCGGGCGTGGTCTGATCGGCAAGAACGTATTCGATTGCCACCCGGAGCCGGCCCATAGTGAACTGAAGCGCCTGATGGATGGGCGCCAGCGCAATGTGTATACGATTGAGAAGAACGGCGTAAAGAAGCTCATCTATCAATCCCCCTGGTACCGCAAGGGCGAGTATGCAGGTTTCATGGAGCTTTCGCTGGAGGTCCCATTTGAATTGCCGCACTTTGTGCGCGGCTGATTGAGAGGAAAAAATGTCCAATGCATCCCCCCTGGCGCTATTCTTAAGCCGATACCCCGTCATCATTTTTAGCCTCATCATGCTCATAACCGGCTTATTGGGGCTCATTTTTGGCCGTCTTTCCATCGGTCATCTCAGGTATAAAGGAGCGGTTATTCGGATTATAAGTGCGTTCCTTTTCCTGGGAGCAGCCTGCTTTTTCATTCCGAAATATGGGTTGTTGGTCGAGATCGTCCTGGTATTGGTGCTCGTGATCATTGGACTGCTTCTGGCCGAAAAGCCGGCCCCTGCTCGGCCCCTGCCCGCCGAAACACATACCTTCCAGTCCGGGCCGGATGAACCTGCCTACCGTCTGCATCTCCGCCTTTTGAAAGATGGTTCCGGCATCCTTATTATCAACGCGGCCACCGTCCTGCATCTCAATGCCACAGCGGCCGAGTTCGCCTTTCATATGATCAAAGGCACACCTGCGGAGCAGGCTGCCGGGCAGGTAGCGAAACGCTACCACATCAGCGCTGCAGAAGCCCAGAAGGATTACATGGATTTCCGCGAGCGTGTCCAAACCGCAATCCATACCCCGGATCTCGACCCGACCACTTACCTCGACTTTGAACGGGTTGCACCCCATTCCCAGGATTTAACCGCGCCATTCCGCCTCGATTGTGCCCTGACCTACCGCTTGCCCGCCGGGACCCAGGCCGAGTACGCTCCCACAAAGCGTGTCGACCGCGAACTGACCACCGATGAGTGGCGGACCATCATGGACAAAGCCTGGGCGGCAGGCATCCCGCACATTACCTTTACCGGTGGGGAGCCGACCCTGCGCGAGGACTTGCCTGCCCTGATCGCTCACGCCGAGAAGGTCGGCCAGGTCACCGGGCTTCTTACGGATGGCCTGAAACTGGCTGACAAAGTCTACCTGCACACACTCCTGCAGACCGGCCTCGATCACTTGCTTTTCATTATGCAGCCCGAGAATCCGGCCTCCTGGCAGGCCCTGGAAACCATTCTTCCGGAGGATCTTTTCACCACCGTTCACCTGACTGTTACACCATCGAATGTCGGGAAGTCCGGGGAAACGCTTGAAAAACTGGCCAAGTTGCATGTCAAAAGTCTCTCTCTGGGCGCCTCCGAACCATCCCTGCATGAGGCACTGCATGCTCTGCATAACCAGGCCTCCAGACTTGGTCTGACCCTGCGCTGGGACCTGCCCGTCCCATATTCCGTAGAAAATCCGGTCAGCCATGAGACCATCGAAGACGAAGTTCCTTCCGGTGCGGGAAAGGCTTGGCTTTACGTGGAGCCGGATGGCGACGTGTTGCCCACACAGGGCGAAGCGGATCATATCCTGGGGAACTTTCTGAAGGATCCCTGGGAGAAAATTTACCATTAATGGATAATGAGATGTCCAAAGAATATACCTGGCAAGTGCGATACCGTCTTATCTCGTGAGGTTGGTGCTATGACTAAACCGGCATTTGATCCAAATGAAGTCCGTTTTTTCAGTGGCAGTTCCCACCCGCAACTGGCATCCGATATTGTTTCTCATCTGGGCCTGTCTCTTGATAAGACCTATATCAGCCGTTTCAGCAACGATGACCTGTATATCCAGCTCGGTGCCAGCGTGCGCTCCCGGGTGGTATACATCGTCCAGTCGCTCACACCGCCTGTGAACGATCACCTGGTCGAACTGCTGATGATGCTCGATATCGCCCGTTCTGCCTCGGCCAAGGAAATCCATGCCATCATCCCTTACTTTTCCTTTGCCCGCTCGGACAAGAAGGATGCGCCGCGTATCTCCATCACGGCCCGCCTGGTGGCGGATCTGATCCAGACTGCCGGAGCCACGCATGTCATGACGATGATGCTGCACTCTCCGCAGGTGCATGGTTTCTTCAGCATCCCGGCTGATCCGCTTACCAGCCACCCGGTCTTTAATCGCTATTTCGAAAAGCGCGACCTGTCGAATACCGTTGTAGTCGCTCCAGATATGGGACATGCCAAATCTGCAGCACGCTTCGCGAAGGGTCTGGGGATGCCGGTCGCGGCCGGCAACAAGGAGCGCATCTCGGATACCGAAGTACTAATCAGCGGGTTGGTGGGGCAGTCCGTTCAGGGTCACCACCGGGCGATCATTTATGACGATGAAATTGCCACCGGTGGTTCTATTGTCGGGATCAGCCAGGTTTTATTAGAACAGGGCATCCAGGAGATCTGGGTGGCTTGCACCCATGGCGTTTTTGTACATGGTGCCCTGGAGAGATTGATCGCCATCCCGCAGATCACGGAGATCGTGACCACGGATACTGTTTATATTCCCCCTGAAAAGCGTCACCCCAGATTGACAGTTCTTTCGGTCGCCCCTGTCTTTGCTGAGGCAATCTCCCGTAATTACCTGCGACGATCCATCAGCGATTTGTTTGTCTATGGGGAGGAAAATTAATGCCCACACCTGCAGAAATCGCAGCTGACCTTTTTGGTAAGAGTTTCAACTGTTCACAGTCTGTATTTTCGGCTTTCGCCTCACAATCCGGTCTGGAAAGGGAAACTGCTCTCAAACTCGCATCCCCCTTTGGAGGTGGCATGGCCCGGCGCGGGGAAGTCTGCGGGGCGGTGAATGGAGCATTAATGGTTCTCGGTCTGAGGCGCGGGGCAAATGATCCGGCGGGGAAAGAAGAGATTTACCGGCTTTCGCAGGAATTCATGCGCCTGTTCGAAGGAAAACACAGTTCATTGCTCTGCCGCGACTTGATCGAATGCGATATCAGTACAACTGCCGGCCACCAAGTCGCGGCAGAAAAACACGTCTTTACCACCATCTGTCCGGCTCTGGTGCAGGATGCGGTGAAGATTGTCCAGGAATTACTCAAAACAGCCTGAATAATATGCATTGAAGACGACCAGGCATAAGGCAGTCACTTCCAAGGAGATTGCTTCACGCCTTTCATGGCTTTAATTCTGGAAAAATCCTTATCGTAGAAAATACTTACCGGTTCTTGGATCAGTCCAAATTAATGGCATGAGCGATAAACCCATCCCCGAATCCTATTGGGTTGTCCCGGGAGCCTTTTTGGCCGGGGGATACCCAATCACCAGCATCGATGAGACGGTTGCCCGGCAATGCCTGACGGCATTCATTGATATTGGTATCAACAGCTTCTTCGATCTCACTCGATTGGGCGAACTACCTGCTTACCTGCCCCTTCTGCAGGAAGAAGCCGTTCACCATGGCATTTCCATTGACTATCAACGCGTCAATATTCAGAACAAAGGCTTGCCATCGCATGACCAGATGAAAAGGCTCCTGGATGCCCTGGATGCCGCTCTGGCGGCTGGCCACAAAGTCTACCTGCATTGTTGGGGCGGCATCGGACGTACCGGCACGACGATTGGTTGCTGGCTGGTACGGCATGGGTTGACGGGGGGACAGGCTCTCATCCGCTTGAATGAACTCTACCAAACGGCTGAGCAAAGTCACATTTTCCCCCAATCGCCGGAGACGGAGGCCCAGGTGAAATTCATCCTGGGCTGGGTGGACGATGGAATGGCATAAGCGTTTCGTTCAACAAGCCGCATGGACGAGTGAATTGCGCGGCTACCTGTTCGAACGCGCAGGAATGAAAGCAGCCAGGCGGGTGCTCGAAGTGGGCTGCGGAACGGGGGTCATCCTTTCTGGTCTTAATACAAAAGCAGACGTTCACGGGTTGGACCTGGACTCCGCCCGACTCACCGAAGCGCGCCAGCATGCTCCGCAGGCCAGCCTCACCTGCGCGGATGCCCTTGCGCTGCCCTTTGCTCCTGGTGTTTTTGATATCACTTTTTGTCATTTCCTTCTTTTGTGGGTACGGGACCCTCTGCAAGCCCTGTGTGAAATGAAGCGTGTCACCCGTTCAGGTGGAAGTATCCTGGCGTTGGCTGAGCCGGATTATAACGGCCGCGTGGACAAGCCGGAGGTGCTGGCTCCGCTGGGACGCTGGCAGGCTGAATCTCTGCAACGGCAAGGCGCTGATCCAGGGGTGGGTGGACGACTGGGGGAGTTATTCCGTCAGGCGGGCATCCGGGCCATTGAAACAGGAGTCTTGCAGACAGAAGGAAAGCATCTGCCTTCACCTGAGGAGCGTAATTTGGAATGGGCGGTACTGGAAGGTGATTTGGGAGGCCTGGTCCCGCCGGAGGAAATGCAACGTTTGAAGAGTCTGGATGAAACAGCCTGGGAACTTGGCGAGCGTGAACTATATGTGCCGACTTACTGGTTCTTTGGAATCTCCATTTGAAGAGGCGATTTTTCCCCGGGATCATGCAAAATCCCCCCAATGGCCTAATGGCATTTTTTAGAGGTCTGAGAATTGCAAATGGTATAATCCTGCCCGGAGGTTCCATTGTCTGATTTTGCCTCGGAGAACGATCCCAAGCTGACGCCGGAAACCCAGCCGGGTAAACAAGGCTGGAAGAGTTTCATGCAAGAGGTTCTGGAAACACTCGGGCTGGCGGTTCTCCTTTTTCTGGTGATCAACATACTCTCGGCGCGCGTGCGTGTGGATGGGTTTTCGATGCGCCCGACCCTGGAGGACGGCGAGTTTGTCCTGATCAGCCGCCTGGCGTACCAGGTCGGCAATTTCCAGCATGGCGATATCATCGTCTTCCGTCCGCCGATATACCCTGAGGCAGATTTTTGGCGGCGTTTACTTGGCATGCCCAACATCAGTGATGATTACGAGGATTACATTAAACGTGTCATCGGTTTGCCGGGTGACACGGTAAAAATTGAAGGTGGTGTGGTAACCATCAATGGTTCTCAAATCAACGAACCATACATCGCTGCCCCTCCCGATTATTCCGGTGAGTGGAGAGTTCCGGCTGGGAATCTCTTTGTCCTCGGTGATAACCGCAACAACTCGGCCGATTCACACGCCTGGGGCTTTTTACCTGAACAAAATGTCCTGGGCAAGGCTTTGGTGATCTACTGGCCGTTTGCAGACTGGAAAGTGTTAAAATCCAATTTAGCCACGCCGGTCGCGCCATGAACAAATCCATGCAATCATTGAAACAAATTCTTCGACTGGCTGATTCTTACGAGCAGGAACTTCCTCCTGCTCCACCGCCGCTGGTTCAACCGCGCGGCACCGAGATCGCAGCCTGGATAGACCATACCCTGCTTAGACCCGAAGCAACCGCCACACAGGTAAAAAAGCTTTGCGAAGAGGCCCGGCAGTATTATTTTGCCAACGTCTGCGTGAACCCTGTTTACGTGCCCCTGGCGCGCAGTTTCCTGAGGGATTCAGGGATAGGTGTGTGTGCGGTCATTGCTTTTCCACTGGGCGCCATTTTGCCGGAAGACAAGGCCTACGAGGCACGCCGGGTCATTGATAATGGTGCGACAGAAGTGGATATGGTCATCAATTTAGGCGCGCTCAAGAGTGAATCCTTTGGCTTGATGTTGAACGATATCCTTTTCGTGACACAGGAAGCCCACGAGCGAGGTGCCATGGTGAAAGTTATCATCGAAGTGGCATTGCTGACCCGCCGCGAGAAGATTCTGGCTTGCCTGCTTGGGCAGGCAGCCGGGGCTGATTATGTTAAAACCTCGACCGGATTTGGTCCCGGCGGAGCCACACTGGAGGATGTGGCCTTGATGCGGCGTGTGGTAGGTCCTGGAACAGGCGTCAAAGCTGCCGGGGGAATCCGCACTTACCAGGATGCTCTGGCGATGATTACTGCTGGTGCGAACCGTATTGGGGCGAGTACAGGTGTGGCGATAATGAATGGAGCCCAGGGAGTGACACAATGACTGACAACACCAAAGGATCATTTCCCTGCAGCGAATGCCAGGCCGGGATGATGCACCTGCAACACATCACCTATTTTACATGGCTGGATGAAGAACTTGTTACTGTTCCCAATTTCCCTGCCTGGGTGTGTGATATGTGTGGCCGGCGTGAATATGATGCACACGCGATTTCCTGGCTGGTCACCATTCTCAATCCAGACACAGGTAAAGCTTCTGCAACCAAACGACGTCCGCGTCCGCCGCTGAAAAAACACGATGGGACGCGTCCCTCCCCGGAATAGGAACGGTTTCATGGGAATTCCCAATTAACTGAAATCTTATAGGAGAATAGAAGAGGTGCCTGAAACAAACGTTTCCCATCGCATGCTTGCTGCTGATTTCCTCACGCTGAGCTATCGCGTGGTGGGTAAGATGATGGTACCCAACACGGGTGTGGTTGGATTGATGAACGATCCAACCACGGCTTTTATGGAAGTGCTGGATGCCAAGCTGGCCCGCATCCACATGCCGACCAAGCTGGTTGGGGAATACAAGATGATCGACCTTGTAAAGGACAATGTTTTTGCTATCTGTTTCAGCCGGCGCGAAGATTTGGGACCGCAGGCGCTGGCACGTGGCGGCTACCAGAATCTTGTGGAATATTCCATTCGCGTTACCACACAGGTCTACGAACTGGAAGGCAAGCTGGAGTGGGCTGGACGGTTCGACTTTGCCACCATCATGGTGGAAGGAGTGCGGGATTTCGTTCCGCTCTATGATGCCACGCTGACCGCCATCCTCATTCCGCAAATACACATCGAAAGCCCGGCGGTCCTTTTTAATCGCAAACAGGTGGATCTGCTGGGGCTGGTCTCCGAGAAAAAAGAAACCACTTGAAACGACTTGACCGGCCTGGGGGGGGATGGTAAAATCCGTCCGCTTAAGTGCCCGCTCGGGCATGCCAAGCCAGCCCCCATTGTCTAGCGGTTAGGACGTGGCCCTTTCAAGGCTAAAACTCGAGTTCGAATCTCGATGGGGGCACACATAGATATGAGCCCTAGCTAAATAGGGCAAGGCTATTATCTCCGTTTCGGATTTCAATCGAAACGGAGGTTTCATTCTATGCAACTCTCAAAGGCGATGAAAGGGTACAGAATTGCCGCTTTAGCAGAGGGGTATTCACCACTTACGCTCATTACATACCAACCTGCTCTAGGCACCCTGATTGAATACCTAGGGGATAAAGATATTCAATCAGTCACATCTGATGATCTACATGGTTTTATGAGTTTCCTGGTTACTGATTACATCCCGGAATGACGGAATAACCCTGGCAATACTACCCGTCTATCCACAGACAGTCATCACCGATACTGGAAAGCCATTCGTTCATTCTTCAAATGGGCGGGGACAGAATTAGGGATAGACAGACCTAACCTTACACTCAAAAAGCCGGCTTGGGAAAGCCGAGAAATAATCCCATTCACAGAAAATGAGATCAAAACTCTGTTGAAATTCTGCGAATATGCTGTTGTTCCGGCCGGAAAGCGAAAGGCCTATCAATTTAGAGGAGCAAATGCCCTACGTGACAAGGCAATCATCCTTACTCTTCTTGATACAGGGATAAGCGTGGAAGAACTGACCCGCTTGCTAGTAGGGGATGTGGACCTGGAAAACGGTGAGGTTTATATTCATCCATTCCATGTAAAAAAGTCTCATTCCCGAACTACATATCTCGGAAAGGTAGGCAGAAAAGTTCTCTGGCATTATTTGTTAAATAGAGAAGGTGTTCGATCGGATGAGATGCTTTTTGTTACTTCATCAAATAGACCAATGACATGTCAGAGAGTTACAAATCTATTATTCCGATTGGGGAAAAGTACCGGGATCAATAGTGTTCACCCCCATAGATTTCGGATCACATTTGCAATTCCATATATTCGTAATAGTGGAGATATTTTTACCCTAAAGCGTCTGCTTGGTCACAAACGTTTTGATATGGTGAACCATTATTTGAATATATCCAGTGTAGATATGCAGAGTGCACATCAAAAAGCAAGTCCAGTTGATAGATGGAATTTATAACCTAGATATTGAAGAAGTTCATCGAAGATCAGGTTGAGTGGATAATGCCAGATCGTATATAAGTATAGGAAAGGAGGTATAACCATGGATTTTTGCGCAGGTCTGATTTTTACAGTGATGATGATTGCAATATGGCTTGATGAGGCAGGGTTTTGGAAATGGCTCAAGAAGAAACTCAAATGAATAGAGAGATACCTGGCTGATTTTTCTACACTTAAATGGTACTAAATTTGGGATGATGACATTACGAAGATACCCCGAGAATGACGCCTTTTCTTCTATATTTCCAATTAGAAAGTAAGGGGGAAGGTGATTTATTGGACGAAAACGAGCAGTTTTTGAATATTATGATCGAATCATATGATAAGATTACTATCCGTCAAGGGTGTTCTTTGGGAATCTCTGAAATGGGGAAAAATATTGGGCTAGAGTGGCGAGAGGTGATTCAGGTAACGGAACAACCGTAAGCATTTCGGAAGGTATCATTACCACCCCATAGGGGATTCCCGACTTGCGCGTGCTGAACACGGGTTTCAATGATTGTGGCAAACTGGTCATTCAGGTGGCCAGAAAGAGTATTCTCATGAAAAATGATTTGGTTAGGAAATAAAATGGAGAACCGTTTACTGGTTGAGGTGGACGAAGAATATTCACCCATCGCCCGGCTGATCGAGTTGGGGCGGCAGAAGAAATACGTCACTATTGACGATATTCTGCACTTCTTCCCTGAAGCCGAAAAGGATATCGAGCAATTGGAAGAGGCTTTTTCGTCGCTTTTGAGCGCAGGAGTTGCTTTCGTTGAAGACGCGCCTGCCGGTGAAGCTCCAGAGAATGAATTGGTGGCTGTGGAAGAATCCGAGACCGGACCCGAGCCTGAAGTTGCGCTGGACGATTATCTCGCCAACATAGATACCACCGACAACATCGGACTATATCTCAAAGAAGTCAGCCAAGTCCCGCTGTTGACAGCCACGGAAGAAGTCGAACTCGCCCAGCGCATGGAGCACGGGCGGACTGCTCGTGAAGAACTGGCGCGTGGCAAAGTGGTCCTCCGCCGCCGGATCGAATTGCGTAAATCCATCGAAGACGGTTGGTCTGCCCGCGAGCACCTTATTACAGCCAACTCTCGCTTGGTGATCAGTGTCGCCAAAAAATATATGGGACGCGGTGTACCCTTCCTTGACCTGATCCAGGAAGGCAATATCGGCCTGATGCGTGCCACCAAAAAGTTCGACTACCACCGTGGTAATAAATTCAGCACCTATGCCACCTGGTGGATCCGCCAGGCTGTGACACGCGCCATTGCTGACCAGGGACGTACCATCCGTGTCCCGGTTCACATGGGTGATCATATCAACAAGCTCTTCCGCATACAGTACCTGTTGACTCAGCGCCTGGGCCGCGAACCAACCATTGAGGAGATGGCCGAAGCGCTGGAATTGCCACCCCAAAAAGTCGAGAACATAATCAAGGTTGCGCGCCGGCCGCTTTCGTTGGAATTGCCAACCGGTGATGAAGAAGACTCGATGCTCGGCGACTTTATCGAAGATGACGAAATTATTCCGCCCGATGAAGTCGCGACATATAATATGCTGTGCGAGCATTTGCGCGAAATCCTAAACGGATTGCCGCCCCGCGAAGTGCGCATCCTGCAACTGCGCTATGGCTTGCTCGATGGGCAGGCCTATACACTGGAGGAAGTTGGGCGCAAGGTGGGTGTGACACGTGAGCGCGTCCGCCAGATCGAAGCCCAAGCCTTGAACCGCCTGCGTCACCCTTCCATCCGCCGCAAACTGCACGACTACTTGGGTGAATGACCGCTGTCCAAGTCCCCTTCACTGTGAAAGTTCTGACTGCTTGAAGTAAAACAACGCGGTCAAAAAACCTCACGGCTGGTTGAGGGGGGCAACCAATCGTGAGGCAGGGGTATTATATACGGATTTTAAAATATTGCAAGCCTTAAGGGTAGGAAATATGTCCAACAACACAGGTAAAAAAGTGCACGATCAAGTCAATTGATTGGGCGGTTGACGCACTGGTCTATGAGATGTATTATTTATGGAAAAGGAGCAACCATGAATATTTTCGAAGCAAAAGAAGCCAAAATAAAAGCTTATCTAAAATTTCTTGATAAAAGCGAGGCGTCCACCCGGAAGAAAGCCGTCAAGATCGAAGATGTGGAACGTGCTCTCAAGATCGAAGATCGCTTATTTGATGAAATTACCAAATACCTGCTGGCGGAAGGGTTTATCATGCGTAGCTCAGGGGTTGTTTACCTCACCAAACTTGGGGTTAGCAAGGTTTAGTGATTAAAACGCCCCGAAAGGGGCGTCCCTTATTTTTCCAACACTTTTTTGGCTCGCTGGTAGGGAATCAACAACAGAAATCCTATCGCGATCACCGCCTCACCAACCTGCACACCAGCGGCTTGCCAGGGACCGAAGAAAGGGACCTTCGGCCGCAACTGGCTGCCGAAGCCAAAGACGTCTGCCATGCCGGAGAAGACGGCGATGACGTAGCCGGTTGTCACCAGACGTATGCCGATATCAGCCGGGATGGTGCGATCGCCATTCACCCAGAAGGCCATCAAACAGATATAGCCGCCTATTGATATGGCGGCCAGGCCTATCAGGAACACAGATATTTGTACGAACCCTATCACTGGACTGCGGTCCAGGTGAAAGAGGGCTGGCCGGGCACCCACCAGGAAAACGAGCAAGCCGATTAATGTAATGACCAACCCTGTGCGGATTCGGAAACGGGACGGGATGGCTTCCAGGGGGGTAGTATCAGGGGAGATGGAAGGTTTACTAGTCATGTTCATACAGGCAGATACCTTCGCAGATGACGCAGCCAATTCTCCCCGAGGATGGCTGCGACCTCTTCGTCATTATATCCTTTCGCTTTCAGGACAGGGCCAAAGCTTTGCAGGTCGGCAATTGAGTCCAATCCGGCAGGGATGGAACTCAGGCCAAACCCACCATCGAAATCGCTGCCCAGGCCCACGTGCCGGGCACTCCCTGCCATCTGGCAGATGTAGTCCACATGGGCAGCCAGGGTTGCGAGAGTAATGTCATCGCGTGCATCCCCTTTTTTCCAACCGGTCTTCAGAAACGCGCAAAATGGGACAACACCGATTATGCCATCCCGCTCGATCAACCCCTTGATTACATCATCGGGGAGCAAGCGGTTGCCATCATAACCGGGCAGGAGTGCTGCCGCATTGGCATGACTGACGATAATGGGACCCTCATACAGGTCGAGGGACTGCCGCGCCGATAATTCGTCCATGTGGCTCAGATCAAGTGTGAATCCCATTTTGCCCATGGCTTCAAGCATGAGGCGGCCTTCATCGGTCAGAGGACCGGGGTCGCGTGTACCTCCACAGAAGCGCGTGCCGGCCCAGGCCAGGCCGATCATCCGCAGGCCGGCTTCCCACCATTCATCCAATTCAGACGGGCTGCGAACGCCCTCGGCTCCCTCCATCAATGGTACCAGGCCAACGGGGTGAGTTTCCTTACCAGGATCGCTCCAATGGGCCAGAACGGTTTCCAAGTCAGATCGAGTTGAGATAAATCGGAAATGGTCAGGGTGACGGTCAGCCAGGTCGTGGTATTTGTCCAACTGGGTGCGATACAGATCCCTGGCCTGATTAAAGTCAGCATAGACTTGAGAATCCCAATTACCGGTTTTTCGGCGTTTGGGTGTAGCGAACAGCGTGCTAAAGACGATGGCCACCCTTCCACGTTGGTAATCGGGCCAGCCCAGCAGGGTTTCATCGTTGTATTCAATAGCCCGAGAACCAGAGGACATTTCTATCCGGCGCGTTTCAGCGACCGAGCGGGTATAATCCCGCCCTGAGGTGAGCATGTTGTAGGCAATATCTTCGTGGGCGTCAACAATCAGGGGAGGCTGCATGGGAGGAGAAAAAACCCAGCTTCTGGAGAAACCGGGTTTTAAGGTCACTGTTCGGGGGTTTCCCCGGCGGTGGCGTCTGCACCGGTCGGCGGCTCTTCATTGGCAGGGGGTACGCCAGGTGCGGATGCGTCTCCAGCCATTTCCAGGCTGACCCCTTCCAGATTGATCTGCTTCAAATCGAGGTCCTTGAATGCGCCCGAATCCACCTTCCGCAGGCTTAAGCCTATCCGGCGTTGGTCGGGGTCAATCCGGATGACACGCAAGGTGACGACATCACCTTCGTGCAGCCCGGCTTCCTTGGGATGCTCGATGCGGTTTTCGCTGATTTCCGAGATATGAATGAGGCCTTCCAAATCACCTTCCAGGCGGGCGAACGCACCGAACTTGGTCAGCCGGGTGATAACACCCTCAACCAGCTGGCCGACCTTAAATTTTTCAACCTTACTTTGCCAGGGATCGCTTTGCAAAGCGCGCATGGACAGCCCTATGCGTTTCTTTTCGCGGTCGATGTTGATGACTTTGACCTTTACTTCCTGTCCCACTTCGAGCACCTCGGAGGGGTGCTGGACGCGGTCCCAGGAGATTTCGGAGAGATGCACCAGACCATCCGCGCCGTTGACGTTAACGAACGCGCCGAAATCGGCCAGGCTGGTTACCTTGCCGGAATAGGTTTCGCCCTCTTTGAGCGACTCGATGACGCGTTCCTTGATGGATTGGCGTGTCTCACTGGAAGCCGCCCGTTCGGAAAGGATCAGGCGGCGGCGCTTGCGGTCCACCTCGATGACGCGTACGCTGATCGGCTCGCCAATCATCTTGGCGTAACGTTGGTCAGGCGTATCGCCGCTAACACCCATCCGGCGGGAAATGCTTAATTGGGAAGCCGGGATGAAACCACGCAGCCCGTAGACGGGAACAATGATGCCACCCTTGTTGAAACCGTCCACTTTGCCTTCATAAGTTGCACTATCTTCGAGCATCTTCTCAACTTCAGCCCAACCTTTTTGTTCCTGGGCACGTGTAAAAGAGAGTACTACATTACCATTCTCGTCCTCGGCATTCAGTACATAAACCAAGATTTCCTGGCCTACCTGAAGGGAGGCCCGTTCTTGAACGGGGATGGATTCCAATTCGCGACCGGTAATCACCCCTTCAGATTTTGCGCCAACACTGACCAGGATTTGCGTCAGGCTGATGCTGGCGACCACACCGGTACGAATCTCGCCCGGTTGGGGAAAATCCAAAGCCAAACCTTCCTGATTGAGGAGGGTTTCCATATTAATATTATTGTTGTGTTCGGTGGGTTGATTACTCTCGGGCGCAGCCCCCTGCCCGAGTAGGGCGTCATTTTGTTCCATATATAAGTAACTCCGGCGGATAAGATAAAGGGATTATACAGGTGAATGGGTAAGTTGGCAACCCTTACATTATTTATATAATTTACTGATAATTTAAGGGAATTAATAAATATGGGCGGCTGGGACTAATACAAACCCACCCGAAGAAGGAGTGCGGCCTTTTTTCAGTGAGTTTTCTTCATAACACGTGATCTGTTTCCGCCCAAGATTGCGCCAACCAGCACGATTATGACAATTAATATGGCGAGAGCGATGATACCGGTCGTATCGCCGGAAACCGAGACAGCGGTCGGAACCGGTGTCGGCGTGATGGTTCCATTATTTCCTGCCTGGTGGCTGGCTATCATTGTGGCAGGAGCCGCATGCGCAGTCTCAAACGCATGCAATACTCCTGCCAGGAAAGTCACGGCAACCAGAACAAGAATTAAAATGATGAGCGTGCGTGGGATATGGACCGGTTTCATATTTTTCCCAAGTATAACAGAAACCAGTATTTCGCATCCAACAGGATTAACCAAAAACACCTCTTTGACGAGAGGTGTTTTTCTGGCGGAGAGGGCGGGATTCGAACCCGCGAACCTTGTGGGTTACACGCTTTCCAAGCGTGCGCGCTAAGCCAGCTACGCGACCTCTCCTTTTGGGCGGGGCGAATTATACCAGAGAATCTTCGGTACGTTTCGCGAACCGACCATCCAGAACGATTGGTTTCCCATTGGTGATTTTACCGTTTCCATTGGTCTTAATATTCAATGGTCCAGTCTTCTTTTTCTGGAAGAGCGACATGTCGCGGGCAGGCAGGAGCCCCCAACGGCTGGCACCCATATACAAAATCTCGAGGATCAGGTCCTCGTAAGAAATCCCTTCCGAGGCAGCCTGGATGCACAAATCGCTGTAGCCGGGTGTGAGGCCAGGCAGGGTGTTGATCTCTATCAAACGCGGCTGACCTTCGGCGTCAAGACGGATGTCAGTACGTGAGATATCCAGTGCGCCCAATACCACATGCGCCCGATACGCCAGGTGCTGAAGCTTTCTGGTCAGTTCAGGTTCAACGGGGGCAGGGCAGAGATAGGCAGGAGCCCCTTCGGAACCAACGGACTGGGCCTTGGCTTCAATACCATACACGCCTGGAGTGACAGAACGTGAACTATCCAGTTCCAGAACAGGCAGGCGGTGGAAGCCATCCTTGTCATACCACTCTGGGTGGCGGGAGTAAAGAATGGTATCATGGCGACCCAAGATCCCGACCGTGAACTCGCGACCCGGCAAGAAGGTCTCCACCAGCGCGGGTTGGTGGTACATGCGGATGACATATTCAGCACGCTCGCGCAGTTCGGGTTCATTGTTCACGATGGCCTTGGCATCCACGCCCATACCGGTACCCTCGCGGGCCGGCTTCACAAACAGTGGGAAACGCAATTCAGGACGCAGGGGCTCGTCACCGAAAGTAAACTCCTGGAATGGGGCAACAGGCAAGTTGCGATCACGCCAGAGGCGTTTTGTCAAAGTCTTGTCAAGGGAAACTGCATTGGTCAAGACACGTGAGCCGGTATATGGGATTTTTAAAAGTTCCAGCAGGGCTGGGGTTTGGGCTTCGCGGGCGTCGCCCCCTAAACCTTCGGCAATGTTAAAACAAATATCTGGCTTGACTTGCTTGAGTGCGTAGGGCAGATTCGAATCGGCCTGGATAAAAACGGCCTGATGACCACCGGTTTCAATGGCTGCCCGGACGAAATCTATGGTTTCTATATAATCGTAGTCCGCGCCGGCGTCTGGTGGTACATCCGGCGGAAGAGGCTTGTCGTGCTCCTTGATGTTTGCGAGCACAGCCACCCGCCACGGATGCGCCGGGCGCGGCAGGTAACTGGGAGGCTTTTCGTTGTCCTTATCTTGTTCTTGTACCGGAATGATCATGTTGTTTACCTCTTTTAAGAATGACTTTCAACCAAGTAGTATACGATAATATACGAAAATAACAAGGGGTGGATGGACATTTTAAGCTTTCTATCACATAACAACATCGCTGCGCAGCAAGCTGTTTAATACATTGAAATCCACCCGGGAGGTGAGATCCAGACTGAGCGGCGTCACGGCAACTTCATGCTGAACCCGCAAGACGTAGACATCGCTGCCTTTGTATTCGTCACCCAGGAGGGCGGCTTCCGCATAGTCAACCTTTCCCGGTTTATCCCAGGAATTACGTTTTGGGGGAACCGGCTCAAAGTAGCGCTGGCGGGCGATGCGGGTAACCTGCCAGGGCGTCTTCTTGGTCGCATTAGATGGGACATCCACATTGAGCATGTCCACGTCCGGTGGAAAATGTTTTTCTAGCAACTGGCGGGCAAAGTGAGCCGTAAAAAAAGCCGCGCCAGAAAAGTCTATATCTTTGGAATATGTCATGTGGTTTGCCACGTCAGTCTCCAGGGACATCGCCAACGCGGGTATGCCAAACGAAGCTGCCTCCATAGCCGCGCCGACCGTCCCTGAAACAGTTACACCGGTTGCCATATTTTCACCGTAATTGATGCCCGATACGACCAAATCGGGATGGCGCGGCATAACCTCCAAAATAGCGTGCTGGACTGCCTGGGCAGGACTCCCGCCAACTGCGTACACGGTCCATTCCCTGCCGCATATCTGAACGGACTCGGTCCGAATGACGCCATCCGAATAGGATGGCATGCTGCGGCCCATTCCTGAGGACTGCTCACGCGGCGCAACCACAGTGACGAACCCGAGGTCGGAGAGCACTTCAGCGGCAGCCCACAAGCCCGGCGATCGGATACCATCGTCATTGGTAAGCAATATCTGGCACTTCCCCATAGGACCTCCTGAAAAAGGAAAGAAGCGGGACTACCCGCTTCTCTGGCGCCCCTTGCGCGATTCGAACGCGCGGCCTTTTGGTCCGCAACCAAACGCTCTAATCCGCTGAGCTAAAGGGGCATAAGTTTTAAGCGTGAGAATTCTAATCGAGAATCATATGCCGGTCAAGCTTCCCCAGGATTCACAGTTTTGCAATGTGGCGGGTTGGAGGGTCTCCACCCAAGATCCTCTTTTTCTCACTTCGCTCTTGTCTAATCAATATATTACTTATACAATAGACATGGATTAATAATTCTCTTATTTACGGATTCCGCTCCTGGTGGATTTTACTGCCTCCAGCCTCCCTGACCGATTGCGAATCTTTTTTCTTTTTTCCCTTCTGCCTACCTTTCCATGCCCACCCTCACCCTTACCACAGACTTTGGCCTCAAGGACGGTTTTGTTGGCACGCTTAAAGGCGTCATTTGGAGCATTTGCCCGTCCGCACAAATTGCCGATATCAGCCATATCATTGCGCCTCAGAATGTGCTTGAGGGAGCCTTTGCCCTATGGCGCGCCTATCCTTTTTTCCCGGCGGGTTCGGTTCACCTGGCAGTCATTGACCCAGGCGTGGGTACACTGCGCCGATCGCTGGCAGCCCACCTGGGTGTTCATTATTTTGTCGGGCCGGATAATGGCCTGTTCACGCCCATGTTTGAGGATGCTGAAAAGAGTGGCTGGCGGCTGGAAATTGTCCATCTGACGAACACGCAATATTTCCTGGCGGATATCAGCCACACTTTCCACGGGCGTGATATCTTCGCCCCGGTCGCCGCCCACCTCGCCAACGGCGTCCCGCTGGCAGAACTGGGGCCGGGCATATCCGACCCGGTACGGCTACCCATGCCGAGACCTGAAAAAACCCTGACCGGCTGGCGCGCGCATGTGACGGTGGTGGATATCTTCGGCAACCTGACCACCGACCTGCCCGCTGCTGCGCTGACAGAACCCGAACGTGTTCGCTTCCAAATGCACGGAAGGGAAGTACGTGGCCTGGTGGCTTCATATGGTCACAGGCAACCAGGCAAGCTGGTGGCCCTGGTTGACAGCGAAAACTTCGTTGAGATAGCCATCGTCAACGGCAGCGCTGCACAAGTGTTGGGAGCAGAGGTTGGCGATGTAATTGACGTGATTATTCCGAGGTAGAGTAGAATAGAACTGCAAGTCAACCGCGGTGTTATTTTATTTGAGCATCCATGACCACCGAAACCTCACTGGTTATCGAGAAGCTTTCCTTCCGTTATCGCGACCGGGATATCACTGCCATCCGGAATATTTCCTTCTCTGCCAACCCCGGGGAGATATTACTGATTGCCGGGGCGAGCGGCTGCGGAAAAACAACACTGATCCGTTGTATCAACGGCCTGATCCCGCGCTCCTATAAAGGCGAGTTGTCAGGCCGGATTTTATTGAATGGAGAGGAAACAGCAGGCTGGCCACTGGCCAAAATCTCCCAGACGGTCGGTACCGTACTGCAGGACCCGGAGACGGCAGATTTTAGGGACGAAGGTATTGCATGAGGTGGCTTTTGGATTGGAAAATCTGGCCATGCCGCGTCCGGAAATCATCACCCGCGTGGATGAGAGCCTTCACTATCTCAATATTGCTTACCTGCGTGACCGGGAGACCTTCAACCTGTCGGGAGGAGAAAAGCAGAAGGTGGCCCTGGCAGGTGTGCTGGCCATGCGTCCATCCATTCTTCTGCTGGACGAACCGCTTGCCAGCCTGGACCCAGCGTCTGCTTATGAGACCCTCGACATGGTTCGCCGCCTGGCGGATGAAGGGCATGACCGTTTTGATGATCGAGCACCGCGTCGAAGATGTGTTGCGCATCCGGCCTGAACGGGTAATGTTCATGTCCGATGGAGAGATCCGCTATCTGGGGTTGTTGGAAGGCCTGGAGAAAGTGGTGGATTATCACGAAGTCAAGCTCCCAGCGAAGGCCGTCATTGAACGAGCGGCCATGGACCCGGCTCCGGTGGAGATAAATGTGCTTCCGGGAGTTAGGGGCACGGGCGCAAGCAAAACAAACCTGGGGACCGAAATGGAACCACTGGTCCAATTCGAAAATGTTGCTTTTGGGTATGAGATAGAGACGGAAGTATTGCACGGGATTAACCTGGAAATTAAACGCGGTGATGTGATAGCCGTACTGGGACCGAATGGTGCCGGAAAAACCACCTTTGTCAAGCATGCCATTGGCCTGCTTAAACCCAAGTCGGGACATGTGCTGGTAAATGGGCGCGACACGCGCGAAATCAGTGTGGCCCAAATCGCCAGCACGCTCGGTTATGTGTTCCAGAGCCCCAGCCACATGCTTTTCGCACCCACTGTGCGGGAGGAGCTGGCATTCGGGCCGAAGAACCTGCAGCATCCCAAAGAACAGATAGAAAAGGAGGTGAAAGAGGCCTTAAAGATTGTCAATCTTTCGGAAATGGAAAACGATCCACCCCTTGCGCTGTCCTTCGGTCAGCAGAAGCGCGTCAGTATTGCGGCCATCCTGGCCATGCGCTCGCGCATCCTGGTGATGGACGAGCCGACCGCCGGTCAGGACTACCACAACTACATGAGCTTTATGGACGCCATCCTGCAGTTACCCGGATTTGAAGCCATTCTGTTCATTACCCATGATGTAGACCTGGCAGTCATTTACGCCAACCGAGTCCTGATTGTGGCGGACGGCTCTCATCGTTGCGGATGGTTCCCCGCATGACGTGCTGGGCGACGTGGACCGGCTGGAGAAATGCCGGCTCGTGCCCACCAGCCTGCTAAGCGAGAACCTGGAACGCTGGCCGCGCACCCAACGGTTTTTGCGTGCCGAAGCCTTGGCGCATATTCAATAACTAATTCCAAGAGGAGAATAAAAATGGATAAGAAATTGCTCAATATGCTGCTTACTCTGGTCGTCGTGGTGATAATTTTTGCCCTGGCCGTCTTCCTGGTCGGCAACGTCATGGGCGTGACAAGTTTTCAAACTGACCAGTCCACTGTGGTGCTGCGCTTCGCTTTTGTCGTCCTGGGAGCCCTGATTGCCTTTGCCGTCTACCTTGCCACGCGTGAGAACAAGGCTTGGGAAATCGGTACCCGGCAAGTGGTCTGGATGGCCATCGGTGCTGCGCTGTACGCGGTCTTTTCCTGGCTGTTCAACGGTACTGTATTTGTTGTCCCGTCCATCAGCCAGGTGGCCCTGCGGCCGGCCATTGCCATCCCGATGTTCTTCGGCTACGCCTTTGGCCCGGTGGTGGGCTTCTTCAGTGGAGCGGTCGGCAACATTTTCGGTGATGCCCTGACAGGCTTCGGCCTGAGCCCGCAATGGAGCATTGCCAATGGCCTGATCGGCTTTATCGCCGGCTTGCCGATGTTGTTTGCTGACAAGAAGAAGAGTCTGGATGTTGTCTTGATCGTGGGCGGTATCCTGGCCCTGTTGGGAACCGGCCTGTATTTATTCAACCGGGGCATAACCAACGGTGAATATTTTGCTGCCACGGAACCGGTCTCGATTTTCGCCGGACTTTCCCTTGTGATCGGTTTCGTTGCTGGTACTGATCGTACGCTTTGCTTTTGGAAAGAATATTGACCTCGCCACGGCGGTCACATGGGCCATGCTCGGCAATATTCTGGGCATAGGCTTTGCCGCCATCTCCGACATCTGGATCAATGGCTATAGCCCGTCCACAGCCATTGTCGGGGAATTCCTGCCGGCAGCTGGCCCGAACCTGATCTTTGCTGCCATCCTGGTTCCGCTGCTGGTGGTCGCCTACGCGGCCGTCCAGAAACAATCCGGGCGATAATTGATTTATCATTGCGAGCCGCTTGCCTGCATCGCACTGCAGGCTTAGGTGAGCGAAGCGAGAGGGGCGAAGTAATCCCATTGGTTGACAAGAGGATTACTTCGTCGCTTCGCTCCTCGCGATGACAGGAGAGATCATGCTCGTCACCTGGCGATATCGCAAACGCAAGTCCCTTATCCAATGGTTTGACCCCCGCGCCTGGATGATTTTCTACGGCTGCTTTCTAGTCACGACGCTATTCTTCTGGGATATCCGTTTCCTACTGCCGCTAATTGCCATTTCGGTGGTTGTCCTGCTGACCTCGGGGTTGAAGTGGCGGGAGATCCGGCGAGCGTTCCTGTTCATCGTCGGTTTTATTTTCATTTTTACATTTCTGACCTTTCTAACCGGACGGGGCGGCTCGGAAGTCTATAAGCAGGAACACCTTATCCGTGAGTTTCGAGCATCTTTCTCGATCCTGGGCTGGACTCCCACCCTGAAGATCACGATCGAGCGGGCCTTCTTTGCTGTCAGCCAGTTCGGGCGGGTTTTTGGGATTGCCATCATGACCATCCTGATCCCGTACTCGCTCAACCCGGCGTTATACGGGATCACCTTCCGAGGGATTGGCCTGCCCGACAAGATCGCCTACGCGATGGATCTGACCATGCGATTCATCCCCACCTTCGGCCGGGATTTCCAACTGACCATGGACGCCCAACGGGCACGTGGCTACGAGCTGGAGAAAATCTCCGGCGGGCTCTTTGCCCAGGTACGCAAACTCGGACCAATCTTCATACCTGTCACCATTCATGCCATCATGGGCAGCGAGGACATCATCGATGCCATGGACTTGCGAGCCTTCGGCGTCGGTCCACGCACCTGGCTGGAGGAACTCCACTACCATTTCAGGGACTGGGCTTTGATTGCTTTTGGTGTATTGATACTTTTGGCCGGTCTGGTGCTGGTTTTCAAAGGTTATGGGGGATTCTGGGTACCGGAAGCCTTGTTGCATTTGGGCAGCGGCTGAAAAAGAGGGAAGCCTCTCTGATGCAGGTCCTTCCATTCATGCGAGTAGTTTCTTCCAATCCAATTCTTTGGCCGTCTTGTGCAGCCGGTGGTTATCATCCACAGGAAGATAAGTCAGGTCTGTGAAGACTTTTTCCGCCAATTTTCGGGTGGTTTCGAGCGGAATGAGCTCATCATGTGTACCCTGTATGATGATTGTCGGGATGGAAATTCGGGATGAAAGGATTTTTGTGAATCCAGGCAACGTCAATGCCGGTGCGAGCAATACCAATTTCCGCACCTGACCCGGATGCTGCAAGGCAAAAAGAGCGGCCATCAACCCGCCCAGGCTGGAGCCGATCAGTGTCCAACCGATTTCAGTTCCCAGGATGGCTTCCAATTGATCCATTCGGTCTGGCAGATCACCAAGAAAGTCGGGGATGAGCATGCCAGGAAAAATGTCACGCAGGAGGGTGGCTTTATAGGTCTGGCTGCTGCTGTCTGAGCCATGGATGTAGAGGGTATGAGCAGGGTCAATCATTAGTCAATTATACAGAGAATCCCGGTTTATCGAAGTGGAGCGAAACCGCTCCAATATTCAATTGTGCTATACTATGCACTCGGTTATGCTCCGAAAGGTCCCACTTACTTTGAATATCCCGGTTACTGTTGCCATTTTTAATACAGATGTGTAATTCAGCACCGGTACCGTTTGAGGTAATTTTACTGTGGGTGCGCAAAGATGCGAACCTAATTTATTCCAATTAACCGAACTTTGGCTCTTTCTATATCAAGATATATTTGCGTGCTGGTCATCAGCATGCAAAGAGCAGTCGAGCAAATCCTATGCCTGATGATGAAACACGTTCCTCCCTTGAATTACTCTATAATGTCAGCCGTGAACTGGCATCGGCCTTGGATTTACGGACCGTATTGCAACGCATACTCTTCCAATCGCTGAAATATGTTGGTGGTGAACGCGGCAGCATTGTAGTCATGGACGACAATGGCAAAGCGGTGGATTCCGCCATCGTCTACGGCCGCAAGATTCATGACCACACCACCCAGCAACTGCGCGAGACCGTCGAGCGCGGCCTGGCAGGGTGGGTTGTCCGGACACGACAGCCAGCCTGGGTGCCGGATACCAGCCGAGATGAGCGTTGGCTACGCCGCCCGGATGACGCGGTCGACAAGTCGGGTGCAAAAGCGGCACTATGCGTACCGCTGATGGCGCGCGAGCGCCTAGTGGGCGTGCTGACGCTGGTTCATCCGAAACCGGGGTCTTATACCAAAGAGCATTTTAACTTGATGCAGGCCATTGCTGATCAATCCGGGATAGCAGTGTTAAATGCCCGCCTGTATGCAGAGAGCCAGCGCCAGGCGCGAGTCATGACCGCTCTGGCAGCCAGTGCAGCCGCCATCAATGCTTCCCTTCATATGGATGAGGTACTCCAACGCATTCTGAACGAAACCATCCAGGCCATGGAAGTGGCAACGGTAACACTGGCGCTTGTCGAGCCTAACTGGGATCTGGTCTTCCGGGCTGCCACAGGAGAGAACAAGGAAGGTATAGTCGGCAAACGCGTCCCGGCCGGACAGGGTATCATCGGCTGGGTGGTACATGCTGGAGAAGGAGTTGTCATTCCAGATGTCCAGGAAGATAAGCGCTTCCTGCCAGGGGTTGAACAATTCGAGGGCTTTGAGACCCTCGCAATGGCCATCGCGCCGATCTATGCCCAGGAACGCGTCATCGGCGTTTTACAAGCCATTAACCCACGATCCGGCGCATTCGACCCGGATGCTTTGCTGGTATTATCTGGAATCGGCAATATGGCCGGCACCACAATCCAACATGCCCAATTATTCGAGCGTTTACAGGCTGCGCATAAACATTATCGAGAGTTGTTCGATGATAGCGTGGACCCCATTTTTGTCACTGGATGGGACGGCAAAATCCACGAGGCCAATCGCCAGGCGGCCCTCATCAGCGGTTACACATCCAAACAACTGCAAGGGATGTCGATCGATGACCTGCACGATGGCAAACAAGGTGATAAAAACGTTGACATCGAAAAGCTCAAAGCCGGAGAGACGATGGGTTATGAAGCAGTCCTAAAAAGCAGCACCGGAAGTGCCATTCCCATCCAGGTCGAAGTGCGGCAGGCGGTTTTTGAAGAAGCCGAATCGTTGCAATGGCTCATGCGTGATATCTCCGAGCGCAAAGACCTGGACCGGTTGCGCGAGGACATGCTCTCTATGATCTATCACGACCTGCGGTCTCCATTGGCAAATATCGTCTCCAGTCTGGATGTTATGATGGCATTATGCACCGGCTCAGAGAATGCAAACTTCCAATCGGTGGTGACCATCGCCCGCCGTTCCACAGACCGCATCCAACGATTGGTCAGTTCGCTGCTCGATATCAACCGGCTGGAATTAGGGCAAACCATCGTTTCCCAGCAATTCGTCATTCCTTCCGTCCTGGCCGAGGATGCGATAGATGCTGTTCATCCGATGATCGAGAGCAGACATCAGACCCTAACAAACCTCTTGCCGGAGAATCTGCCACCAGTCTGGGTAGATGTGGACATGATCCGCCGTGTCCTCATTAACCTGATGGAAAATGCATCCAAGTTCACCCAACCCGAGGGAAGGATCGATCTCGGCGCCAAAATGGAGGAAGATTGGTTGCAAATGTGGGTGCAGGATAACGGCCCGGGCATTCCATTTTCCGACCAAGAACGCATTTTCAAGAAGTTTATCCGTTTGAAAGAAGAAGGGGCCCCCTCTGGCTTAGGAGTTGGCCTGGCTTTTTGCCGGTTGGCCATAGAAGGTCACGGCGGTAAAATCTGGGTCGAGAGTCAAATCGGTCAAGGGTCCAAATTCTTAATTTCCCTACCTATTACACAAGAGGAATAAAAATTCTCATCTATTTTTCAAACTAAAAGGAATACACTCTCAGGAGATACCATGCAAGCCATTGCCAAGGATGTTTATATTGAGACTGATTATCCGGGCGTGACATTGGGGGTTATTTCCCTTAACCACGGGTTGCTTCAAGTGGACGCGCCACCCTCCCCGGAAGATGCACGGATCTGGCGGGCTGCTTTACTCAGCCTGGGAGGTGGTTCGGAACGTCTGCTTGTTAATCTCGACGCGCATCCGGACCGTACTTTGGGCTCGCGGGCAATGGATTGCACCATTATTGCCCATGAGAAAACAGCTCAGGTTTTCCGGAGCCGCCCCAATACTTTTAAGGCCCAGGGGGAAGATACCGGTGCAGATTGGGAAAGCATTCCTGGCTTGGGGAACGTCCGATGGATATTGCCCGAAATCACCTTTAGCCACCAGATGGCCCTGCATTGGGATGATAATGTCCCCATTTTAATGGAGCATCACCCCGGACCCGCTGCCGGAGCCGCCTGGGTTATTCTACCGGAGGAAAAAGTTGTCTTTGTTGGCGACGCTGTCCTGCGCAACCAGCCTCCTTTCCTGGCTGGGGCAGATTTGAATGCCTGGCTGGAGACAATCAAACTCCTGCTTTCCCCTGCCTACCGTAACTGGCTGGTGGTCAGCGGGCGCGGCGGATTAATAAATGTGGATATCATCCGAGGACAGAGGGATTATTTGGAACAGGTTCTTCACAAGATCGAAAAACTGGCGCAGAAGAAATCTCCACCTGAAAGTGTGGAAAACCTGATCCCGCATCTCATGAATCCATTCAAGATCCCCGCCAACCGGTACCAGAAATATGCACAACGCCTGCGGTATGGCTTGTATCATTATTATGCCCGGCATTACCATCCAGCCAGTAATATTGCCGGAGAGGAGTGAAAATATTGTGACAGGTGAATATCAACCCTTTTTTGAACTGACCAGAGGAAACATCGTAGAATCTGTTCATTTTGGGGCAGTGGCAGTGGTCGATTTAAGCGGTCGCTTGCTGGCCTGGCACGGCGACCCCAAATTAGTGACCTTTATGCGATCCAGTGCCAAGCCTCTCCAGGCATTACCATTTATTGAACATGGAGGTGACCAGACTTTCCATCTTACATCCAAAGAAATTGCCATCATCTGTGGCTCGCATGAGGGCACTGATGAGCATGTTGAAGTGATCAAAGGTATCCAGGCCAAAGTTGGCGTGTCGGAGGGCGACTTGCTGTGCGGGACACACCTGCTCTCCCACCTTGCGACTGTCGAGGCGATGAGAACCCGTGGCGAAACGCTGACCCCAAACAGGCACAATTGCTCTGGAAAACACACCGGGATGCTGGCACACGCCCGCATGCGCGGCCTTCCGATTGCAGATTATATCAACCCATCACACTCTGTCCAAAGAACCATTTTGGAGACTATCTCTGAAATGTGCGGAATAGAACCTGAACGGCTGGTAACCGGCACGGATGGATGTTCAGCCCCTAATTTTGCCCTTCCGCTTTCCAGCGCAGCCCTGGCCTTTGCCCGCCTTTGCGACCCGCGCAGCCTTTCTCAGGAACGTGCAGCCGCGTGCCGCCGGATCACTTCGGCGATGATGGCAAATCCGGTCATGGTCAGCGGAGCCACCCGTTTTGATACACGTGCGATGGAAGTATGTTCCAAGCGCATTGTGGTCAAAGGCGGTGCCGAAGGATACATGGCCATGGGGATTCTAGCCGGTGCATTGGGTGCGGAATCACCTGGAATTGGGATCGCTTTCAAAGTTGCAGACGGGGACATCACGGGGAGGGATGCAGATGGCAATTTTCGCAACCGGGTTCGTCCGGCAGTCGCCCTGGAAATCCTGAAGCAACTTGGTGCGGTTTCTGAAAAGGAATTGGAAGCATTGGCAGAGTTCGGACCAGTCAGACCGGTTACGAATGCCCGCAGAATCGTGGTGGGAGAATCCCATCCGGAATTTATGCTAAGAAGAGAGTAACCAAACATAGGCAGACATCGGTCCGCCTTTCTGTTTTTCCCATGCGCGAATTAACCGATTCTTTTTTACAATTTCTGGTTACCCAATTGGATAACGAGAACACCATCGGAGTGACAATGGCGGGCAGTCATGCACGCGGCGAAGGTGAGCGATACAGTGACGTGGACATCCATTGCTACGTCAACCAAATGCCTGCCAACGCGGCTGTAACAAACTTTCTACGCTATATGGGTGACTACCTGGTGAGCATCTCCTTGACCACTCTGGAGGAAGAATATGCCAGTCTGGGAAATCCAAAAAAGGCAATCTGGGCCATTCCGGGTCTGCGCCAACTCCGCATCTTGCTGGATAAAGATGGTTCGATTACAGCTCTCAAAGAGTTCGCGATTAAGACTGAATGGGAGCCTATGCAGGAGGCTGCCAACGCATATGCCTCCTGGAATCTGTCCGGCTGCGCCGAGGAAATTCATAAAATCCTTGCAGGTCTGGCAAAGCGAAATGAGTCAAAGACACTTTATGCAGTCTGGGGCCTGACACGCGAACTGGCCAACACCTTGCTTGTTCAGCGCGGAATATTAATTCGCAGCGAGAATGACTTCATTGACCTGGCCCAAGTGGCAGCCGGCCGGACCTCAGACTGGACACGCGAGTTCCGGCTGGCGATTGGCCTCGAACGCCAGCCACCGGAAGAGCCGGCTTTCATCGGGTATGGAGCCGCCAGCTTACGGTTGTACAGAGAGACCGCCAGGCTTCTTCAGAATATCATCGTGCCTGAAGATGGCAGCATCGTGAAGAGTACTTTGGCAATTATTGAAGAGGCTGGCTTCTGATGGAGATGCCCCGGCTTGCCAAACAAGTGCATGAGCGCCTATTGGATTTTTATGGGCAGCCCACCTGGCGCAACCCTTTACCGCCGGTGGATGAACTCGTTTCGACGATCCTTTCCCAGAATACCAACGATAACAATCGCGACCGGGCTTTTGAGTCCCTCCGCAAGCAATTCCCGACCTGGGAGGCAGTACGGGATGCCGATCTGCGGTCCATAATCTCCGCCATCCGTGTGGCTGGATTGGCAAACCAGAAAGGTCCTCGCATCCAACAGGTTTTAAGAGAAATTACTTCCGAACGCGGGTCACTCGAGCTGGAATTTCTCAAGGAATTGCCTCTAGAAGAAGCACGTGCCTGGTTGATGAGATTCAAGGGCGTTGGTCCAAAGACAGCGGCCATTGTGCTGCTTTTTTCCCTGGGACGTCCGGCCTTTCCAGTGGATACACATATATATCGGATCACAGGACGCATTGGCCTGCGCCCGGAAAAAATGAGTGTTGAAGAAGCACATGAGCACCTTGGAAAATTGTTCCTGCCAGCGACATACTATGCCGTCCATTTGAATTTAATCCGGCTTGGGCGTGAAATCTGTTCAGCGCGCCAGCCTGACTGCGGGCGTTGTCCGTTGTGTGGACTTTGCAATTATGCAAGGAATCTTGACCCATAATCAGGTATATAATGGAAATATATTTTACATAACTTTTATGAAAGGAGGTGAGAAAAATGCTGTGCAGTGTTCGCGAAGTTGGCCAGGGGCTGGTCGAGTATGCTTTTATTTTGGTTTTAATTGCAATGGTTGTTTTTGCTGTTTTGCTTATTTTCGGTCCAGCCATTGGTAACGTATTCACAAGATTGAACAGCAGTCTTGTCACTTACTAAAATATAGCCTTCGATTCCTTGGGAATCGTCGTTTTGGTGGGGTGATCTCTGCTGTGTAATCTACAGAAAGGTGTGTGAGCAGCGCGGCTGCACGCACCATTTTCCCCAGCTTATTAAGAAGTTCCATTAAATTCTTGCTTGCATGGACCAAGGCCCAGTCCACGTCACGGTAACAGGAAAGATTTTACCGCGCAAGTCGTCCTCAGATTCTGCGAAGACCAGTTTATTTGTGGGTGTGCGACCGCGCCAGCGGCCTTTAACTTTTTCTTCAAACAATACTTCAACCTTTTTGCCGAGGTAATGGTCATTGATCTCGCCGACGATGCTCTCCTGCAACTCTTCCAGTATCCGAAAACGACGCATTTTTTCTTCTTCCGGCACGTCGTCTATAAATCTGCGTTCGGCCACGGTACCTGGACGCGCTGAGTAGCGTGCCAGGTGGGCCACATCCAGGCGAAGGTCTGCGAGGAGGCGATTGGTCTCCTGGAACTGTCTCTCGCTTTCACCAGGAAAGCCCACAATTATATCGGTAGCTATGGAACATCCGGGAATGCGCGCCCGGATCTTTTGAACAATTTCCCGGTATTCAGCCTGGGTATACCCACGGCGCATCTTATCCAGCACCCCATCATCCCCAGCCTGGATCGGGATTTCGATATGCGGCATGACCTTGGGAAGGTCGGCCACCGCGTCCATGATATCTTCGCTGAAATAATTGGGGTGGGAGGTTAAAAAGCGGATACGTTCAAGACCCTCAACCTCGTGCAAAATGCGAAGGAGCGCTGCCAAGGTCGAGCCATCGGGCTGGTCCTTCCCGTACCGGTCAACGATCTGTCCGAGCAAAGTGATTTCCTTGACACCCTGCGCCACCAGTGCACGAACTTCAGCAAGCACGTCCGCAGCCAGGCGGGAGCGTTCCGCCCCGCGCCTGGAAGGGATGATGCAAAACGTACAGGCATGTGAACAGCCCAGCACAACCGGCACATAGGCCGAGACCAGCCTGCCGCGGGCGTGGTCCGGCAAGACCAGACCTGCATTGTCTGGCACGTGCCCGGCCATCTGTTCGGGGTAAGCGGACAGCTCAGCATGGGCGTGCGAGAGGTCGCCATCCATAACAGCGAAGCGGTTCCCGGTCTCGGCTGCTTCGATGCAGCGCGCCTCGCCCTGAGTAAGAAACGAGATCAGCGGACCAGGGTCAGAAGGCGGGGAGAACACATCCACATAGGGAAAGCGAGTGCGCAAATACTCATTATTCCTGAATCCCACCAGGCAGCCCATCAGGTTGACAACCAGGGCGGGGTTCCTTGTCTTGAGCGGTTTGATGGAACTGAGGCGGCCATAGGCCTTATCCTCGGCAGACTGGCGCACCACGCAGGTGTTGAGGACAATCACATCGGCTTCTTCGACCTTACCGGTAAAAGAATAACCGAGGCGTTCCAGTGCCGATCCAAGACGCAGAGAATCGGCCACGTTCATCTGGCAGCCTTCAGTCCAAACGGAATACTTTTTCATCCTGCTCCTTGAGCAATATCCCTGCCTGCTTGATAGTAAATGCAGGACTGTGTGGGGGGTGAATTATACCGGGGATGAATGAAATCCAGCAAGATTACCTTGACACCGAAAGGATGGTGAATATAATCAGCCCATATCCAAAGACAACCCGGAGACGAGTACCCATTGCGCTGTTCAGCGACCTGCCGGTCGGTGCGAGGCAGGCAGCCAGGCGGTGAAATCCACTCCGGTGTCCTGAGCGAAGGCACAGGACAGTTGCTCCCGCAGGGGTGCGCCAAAACAGGCGTCACCGTAAGAGAGCCGGGTTCGCCCGTTAGCGCGCAGCCGAGACCCCCACCCGACCGGGCCCATTTCAAGAAATGGGAAAGATGCTCCAGAGGAGCAGAGGGGGTGAAAGCAGGTGGCACCACGAGACGCCCCCTCGTCCTGCAAAAGGACCGGGGCGCATTCTTTTTTATTCAAGGAGGTGCTTTATGTTGGACATCAATCTCATCCGTGAACAGCCCGAGCTGGTCAGAAAGGCATTGCGTGACCGCCAGATGGAGGCTGACCCGGTGGACGCCATCCTCCATCTGGATGAACGCCGGCGAGGTCTGCTGACCGAAGTGGAGGCTCTCAAGGCCGAACGTAATACGGTTTCCAAGGAAATCGGTCAGATGAAGGATGCAACTTCCCGCCAGGCGAAGATCGAGGCGATGCGGGCAGTTGGCGATAAGATTGCGGCGCTTGACAAGGAAGTGTCCGTAGTCGAAGATGAACTCAAATCCCTGACAGCAGGGATTCCAAACATCCCGGATGAACGTACACCCTTCGGCAAGGATGAAAGTGCGAACGTGGTTCTCCGGACGGTCGGAGAACTGCCGGAATTTGACTTCCAGCCGAAACCGCACTGGGACCTGGGGCCGGCGCTGGGTATCATTGACTTCGAACGCGGTGTCAAGATCACAGGTTCGCGTTTCTATGTGCTCAGCGGAGCGGGGGCACGCCTCCAGCGGGCATTGATCGCCTACATGCTCGACCTGCACATCCGCCAGGGTTACACCGAGCAATACACGCCCTTTATGGTCAAGGCGGCCACGTTGTTTGGGGCGGGACAACTGCCAAAGTTTGCCGACAACCTCTACCATGACGCGGAGGAAGACCTGTGGCTGGTTCCAACAGCCGAAGTGCCCATCACCGGTTTGCTCATGGATGAAATCCTGGATGAGGCCAGCCTGCCGGTCCGGTATACTGCGTATACGCCGTGTTTCCGGCGCGAGAAGATGAGCGCCGGGCGGGATGTGCGCGGCATCAAGCGCGGCCACCAGTTCGACAAGGTTGAGATGTACACCTTCTGCAAACCGGAAGAGTCTGACCGCATGCTCGAGAAGATGTGCGCAGATGCCGAGGCGACCTGCAGCGGTCTTGGGCTGATCTACCGGGTTAAGCAGTTGTGCACAGGCGATATTAGTTTCGGCGCCTCCATGACCTACGATATCGAGGTTTGGGCGCCGGGACTGGAGGAATGGCTGGAGGTCTCGTCAGTGTCGAACGATACTGATTTCCAGGCGCGCCGGGCGAATATAAAATACCGGCCATCGGATGGTGGCAAGACGCGTTTCATGCATACGCTGAACGGATCGGGCCTGGGGATGCCGCGCACATTGATTGCCGTCATGGAAAATTTCCAGCAGGCAGACGGTTCCATAAAAGTACCGGAAATCCTGCACCCGTGGATGGGTGGAGTGGAAGTCATCCGTCCTTGATCCGACCGGGAGCGCCGCGTGGCAATCGGACCGTATTCCATTGATGTTGCCCTGCTTGTCAAGAGCATCACTTTGACGATCATGCTGGCAGGTCTGCTGGTTTTACCGCTCCTGCCGGGATTGATCATCATCTGGGTAGCGGCGCTGGGTTACGGGCTGGTGGCCGGGTTTGGCGAACCTGGCTGGATCATGTTTGCCATCATCACAGTGCTCATGGTCTCCAGCATGGTCCTGGACAACGTGGTGATGGGTGCGGTGGCACACAAAGAAGGGGCGCCATGGTGGGCTGTCCTTCTGGTATTGGTGGCTGCCTTTGTAGGAAGTTTTGTCATCCCTGTGCCTGTCGTGGGCGGGATCCTGGCGGCACTGGCAACCTTGTTCGTGATCGAATGGCTCCGGCGCAAGGATTGGCACAAGGCGCTGGATTCACTAAAGGGGATGTTGATTGGCTGGGGATGGACATTTGTCATCAGGTTTATAATTGGGATGATCATGATCGGCCTGTGGCTCGTTTGGGCCTGGGTCTAAAGCATTCCGACATCAGCAAGGAGGAACTCTATGCCAAGTATTGTTTTTGACATCATTAATTTGATCGCGGCGCTACTGCGCCTGCTTGGGGCGGCCGCGTTGGGAGTGGGCATTGGCTACCTGGCCATGGACCTGTTGCACAAGGCGCAGGATTGGCGCATGCAGCTGGCTTTCTTCCTGGGACTGGCCGGCCTGGTGATCGCCATGGTGGTATTCCTGGCCCCGGGTGCGCTGGGCGGGTTTGGCCTTGGTCTCGGTGCAGCCATCTTCATCTGGGGTATGCCGAGGAAGAAGAAAGAAGAACCGGAGTTACCACAATAGTCAGGCATGAATTTGCCCGACTAAGATTGTAAATAAGGGGGGACTTGGAAAGGTTACCTTGCCCTACCGCTTGCGAATTTCTGCCGCAACCTGCGCTGGGGTGGGCGGTTCGCCGGATGCCTTTTTGCCGCAGGTGACGGGAGGTGTGCTGGCCGGGTACGAGCCGGCTCGCGTACAGTAAATGAGGGTCTCCCCAAGGATGGGGATATTTCCGGGGCCGGGATATCGTAGTCGAACCCCTCCAGGATCTGGCGAGGCAACGGTTTCCCCATGATCTTTTCCAGCGCACGGATGACATCCCTGTCATCCGGCGTGACCAGGGTGAAAGCATCCCCGCGGCGTTCGGCGCGGCCAGTGCGCCCGATGCGATGGATGTAATCATCGGCAGTGGCGGGCATATCAAAGTTGATGACATGCGAGATGCTTTCGATGTCTAGGCCGCGGGCTGCGATGTCGGTGGCGACCATGATCTGGTACTGGCCACTCTTGAAACCACTGAGGGCGCTCTGCCGCTGGCCCTGCGTGCGGTCGCTGTGCAGGCTGGTGACTTTGAGACCGGCCCGCTCGATCTGTTGCGTCAGGCGGTGGGCGCGATACCTGGTGCGGGTGAAGATCAGGACCGACTCGGTGTCAGTTTGATTGAGCAGGTCCAGCAACAGGGAGGTCTTGAGATGTTGGGGGACCGGGTAAAGGGCATGTGTGACGGTGTGCGCCGGCTGGCTGATGCCAATAGCGATCCGGCGGGGGTGACGGAGCACCTGGGCGGCCAGCTTTTCTATCTCCCGGGGAAAAGTGGCAGAAAATAGCATGGTCTGTCGTTTGGCGGGGAGGTGCTGCAGGATGCGTTTCACGTCGGGCAGGAAGCCCATGTCGAGCATACGGTCGGCCTCATCCAGGACGAGGATCTCGATGGCATCCAGGCGGGCATGGCCCTGCTGGAGGTGGTCGAGCAGACGACCCGGGCAGGCGACCAGGATCTCGACCCCGTCGCGCAGGGCAGAGGTCTGGGAAGCTGCGCCCACGCCTCCATAGATGGCAGCGCAGCGCAGCTTGGTACCGGTCCCGAGGTCACGGACGGCTGTGTGGATCTGTTCGGCGAGTTCACGTGTGGGAGTGATGATGAGGGCACGCGTCCGGTTACGCGGACCGGTCAACAGCTTGTTCAGGATGGGCAGGACGAACACGGCCGTTTTTCCGGTGCCGGTCTGGGCGGTACCGATCAGGTCGTCCCCGGCCAGGGCAGCCGGGAGGGCGGCGACTTGAATGGGAGTTGCCTCAGTATAGCCAAGGTGGTTGATCCCCGCCTGCAGGCGTGAATCGAGGTTGAACTGGTTGAAGTTCACAAATATTCCTTTTCTTCAGAAGTCAGACAAGCGTTGGGGATCGAGCGGGGCTCAAGTACAACAGCAGCGACTGCTGAAATCATGCGATTATGTACCAGTAACATAACCTATGAGGGCGGGGATGTCAAGGCCAATATCTACGAAGAAAATAAGTCCCTTTGCAGGACCGGCTTGATGAGGGCGGTCCATTTTTCATAGCCTTTGCGGTTCGGGTGGAGGCGGTCGGGGCGGAACAGGCGAGGATCCGGCCGGCCATTTGAGTCCAGGAAGGCGGAGGTGATGTCGATGTAGTGCAAAGCCGGGTCAGTGCCTGCATGTGCCCGGATGAGGCGGTTGGCCTGCTGGACGACCGGCCAGAGTTTCCAGCGCAGGGGCGTGGGAGTGATCGAGATGAAATAGATGGGCATGCCGGGCAGAACAGCCTGGAGGGTTTTGACAAAGGCCAGGTAGCCTTCGAAAACCTGCTGCGCGGAGGCCGGCCTGGCACCGGCGATGTCATTGGTACCGGCAAAAAGGACGACTGCGCGGGGTTGGAAGGGTGCGACAATCCGTTCCGCATAGCGGACCACGTCGGGCATTTTCGAGCCGCCAAAGCCGCGATTGAGAACCGGTAGGGGCGCCATATCCTGCGCCAGGGTGGACCAGAAGGTGATACTGGAACTGCCGGTAAACAGGATGGAACCGGGCGGGGAAGGCTGGAGGCGCTCCCGGGCCTCGGAGCGGCGGATGGTGGCTTCCCAGGCCTGCGGGTCGTTGCGAAAGGATCGCAGCATGCCGGAGGCCATGTTGAAAATGTCGAGATACTTCTCCCGGATGTTTTGAGCGAGGTGCATGGCAATTATTTTTGGATCTTATTCTTTTCAATTTTCAGATCGTCAAAGCTGCGACCCGGACTTATTCCGCAATAAGCTGTAGAGTACCAGAACGATCCCGGCGGCCAGGAGGGCACCTGCCCAAAACAGGTTGGAATTTCCTGCGGAGAGGGCGGCCAGAAATGCAGCCACGAAGAGGGCAATGGCTGGATAGCGCGCCCAGGCGGTGGGACGGTTGCCACGCACCAGCCAGAGCGCACCGAAGGTCAGACCAAGCCCGAGCAGGAAGAGACCGGTGAGGAGGCCATCGAAAGCCGGGTGGGTGGAAGGAACGAGCATCCCCAGGATGATCACCAGACCAATGGAAGCGAATACGCCGGCCGGGATAAGCGCCCACCAGTTCTCCTTCCAGTGAAAAAAGACGTAATAGAAGGGCACAGAAAAAAGAAACATGACGGCTGCACCGATGGCGTCCCCACCAAAGACGGAGGAGAGCAGAGGGATGGTACCGACGAGGGCGATGACGAGGGCCGGGATGAGGGCCCAGCGGCGGGTCCGGCCGGTCAGGTAGACCACCAGGAACGGAAGGGCAACGGCATACAGGAAAAGGGCGCCGACCAGGTTACCGTTGAGGTGCTGCGAGAGCAGGGTGATCGTCCCGAGGATGAACATGGTCCAGGCCGGGATGAGTGCCCACCAGCGCGAACGGTCCAGGATGTAGACAACCAGAAACGGGGCGGCGATGGCGTAGAGGAAAAGAGCGCCGATGAGGTTCCCGTTCACCAGGCCGGCCGTCAGGGTGACGAAGGCCAGCACGGTCATGACCCAGGCCGGGATGAGCAGGCCCCAGCGGTTGCGGTTGAAGGCGAACCCGACGAAGAAGGGCAGGGCCACAGCGAGCAGGATGGGCATGCCGACCATGGAACCGGTCAGGCCATGGTCAGCCATCCAGATGGTCAGGCTGATGGCAGCGAAGATGAAAGCCGGGAAGAGCCAACCCCACCTGTGCAGACCGTTCAGGAAGTAGCCGAGGAAGAAGACCAGACTGAGCCCGGCGAAGATGTAAACCCAGGTATCCGTCGAGAACAGGTTGAAGTTGACCCAGCCCATCCGGTCGGCCAGAAGGGCCCCGCCAGCCAGGATGAACAGAACCCCCCAGAAGATACTCGAGACATTTCTTTTCATGTTGCAGCCTCCTTACTGATTGAACAGGTTATGAATCCATATACGTGTGAAATGAAAAATAATTCCAGGATGGATGGAAATTGCATGAGAATTTCAACCTGAGCATGCCCAAATCATACCCGGGACAAGAGATTTCAACCTATCCGCCCGCTAACAAGCGGGTATAAAAACGCTGAAAGATGAAAATGAAGATCCCCAAAGGGGACGCTGTTGGGGATTGTTGATCCCCAAAGGGGACGGTGTTGAGAATTGAGGATTGTTAATTGTTGATCGAGGATCCCCAAAGGGGACGCTGTTGTTGATTGAGGATCCCCAAAGGGGAGGCTGTCGCGGAGGATTGGGTGGAAAAAGTGGCAACCCTTGCCTCCTGAACGGACTGTCGCTAAAAATAGTCGTTCCTCGAAAAAAACGACCAGGGAACGAATATTCCCCGAGGAAAGAACCGGATTGGAAGCGGAGGGCGGGCAGGGGGAGGAACTTGAGCCAGGTTGCGACGGAAGCAAGATGACCCTGCATCCCATGCACCCTTCGGGTACTTCGCAGGGAGGCTGCGCGAGAGTGCATGGGAATAAAAGTCACTTTTTTACAGTTGCGGAGGAAACGAATAAGGGGTGAATGGAAGGATAAATGATAAAAGATGAATTTGGATTGGGGAAGGGCGGACGTCTTCATGGCGGGTGGCCTGGATTGCCCAACACACCTTACGGATGGGCAGATTAATGCAATCATAGAACCAATGTTCTATAATGTCAAGGGTTGGGATGAAGATAGCCCAGGAAATGACAGGTGAGAAAGGTTGTACACATTGTTTTCATTGACAATGAAAACTATTTGGTGTATTATTTCATTATGAATGAAAACTATTGGAGATCCAGGTGGTCGAAAGACCAGATCAAGGCCATGCTTTTGGAACAGTTCGAGGCGTTCTGGAAATGCGACACAGGCATTGCACGTGACCGGCTTGCCGAGGTGGAACAGGCTGCCGATGTGCCACATGCCGTAATCGTCTCCGGATTGCGCCGGGTGGGGAAATCCACCCTGCTAGCCCAGGTGGGACATAAACTGGGCAAGGAGGCTTTTTACTATCTCAACTTTGAAGATGACCGTTTCCTGGGTTTCCAGGCAGAAGACGCAAACGACCTGCATCAAATCCTGATTGAGCTGTTCGGAGAACGCAGTATCTTTATCGTCGATGAGGTCCAGAACATCAACGGGTGGGAGCACTTTGTCCGACGGTTCATGGAGACCGGTTTCAAATTTTACATCAGTGGTTCGAACGCTTCCCTGCTCAGCCGAGAATTGGGTACACGCCTGACAGGCCGCTATATGCCGGTCGAATTGTTCCCATTCTCCTTTTATGAATTTCTCCAATTTCGCAACCAGTCCATTCCCAATCTACAACGCATGACCACAGCCGATAAAGGAGTATTGCAATCTGCCCTGGCAGCCTATTTACGAATGGGTGGGATCCCGGATGCACTCAAGTACCCTGAACTGCCCATCTTGAGAAACCTGTACGATGATGTGCTCTACCGGGATATCGCCACCCGCCATCACCTGGAAGCCATTACTGCGCTGAAGGAACTTGCGTTCTTCCTGATGAGCAATCCTGCCAATCAGGTATCGTTCAACAAGCTCAAGGAGCAGTTCCAACTGGGTAGCGTGAACACGATAAAAAGTTACATTGAATACCTGGAAAATAGCTGGCTCGTATTCAGCTTGAACCTGTATGACTTCTCCGTCAAACGCCAGCAGATTGCTCCCAAAAAGGTTTACTGCATCGACAGCGGCCTTTCCAATGCCGTGGGCTTCAGGTTTTCTCCCAACACCGGCAAGAATTTGGAAAACCTGGTTTTCCTGAGGTTACGACAGGAATCCAAAGAAGTCTATTATTACACGACTCCCGGGGGCTTAGAAGTGGATTTCTACCTTCCGGAGAAACAACAACTGGTCCAGGTGACACAAAACCTTGACCATCCCGGCACACGTGAGCGCGAGCTGCGCGCACTGGCAGAGGCGATCCAGTCGATCAAGGTAAAGAGTGCAATGATCCTATCGGACTCGAACGGAGATGGGTTTGAAATACGGGGTATTCCAGTCGAAGTAAATTCGACTGCAGAGTGGCTGCTCGACCGATAAGAATTGTCCCAAAACGCTGAATTGGGTGAATTGAGAGGAGGAATCACTGTAAATCTACATGATTCTGAGATAGAAGTAGAATCTGTGAGATTGGTCAGAAGATATTATCAGGCTGAGAATAGAAAATCGAAAGTTTATCGAGGAAAAGGCCGGATCAATTTTTAGAGTCGCTGATCCCAGCGTGTTCCAATATCCGCCTGGCTGCCAAGTGTGTTCCATCAGCCGGAATCTCCGGATACGTGACCTGGAGGCCGAGATTGGCAACCATAGCGTCGGCCAATTGTTGGGGACTTGTACCCGCGATCGACATACGCACTCCGACTTTGTGCCGGGCCAGGCGGTTTGCAACGGTAACCTGCTGCTCAGCCTGGTTTTCGACAGGGAAGAACAGGAAGGGCACCCGCAGCACCTCCGCTTCGAGCGTGGACATGCCGCCACCCTGGAGGACTGCCAGATCACAAGCAGCCAGGTGCCGCCACAGACCGGGCAGCATGCCCCGGCAGTCGATCTCCTTCGGAACGGCAAGTGATCTCGGATCGATGCGCGGCCCTGCGACAAGGACCAGATGAACTCCAGGAACCCGAGCCGCAAGGAGGGGAAATGCCTGCCCACACAGCTCAAGAAGGTCCCGGCCAACGGATGTGCCGCCGATGGTGCAAATCACAAGCGGTTCCTGGCCGTATCCAAGCTCCCGTCTCAAGACATCCCTTGCAGGAATATCCTTCTTATCAAAGGGAAAGGCGTAACCAACAAACTGAATGGTTTTATCGGCAATCCGGCGTCGATTGGACAACAGCCAACCGAAAGACCGGTCGGCAACGTCTTCCCGCTCCCCGATGAATAGCGCCGCATTTTGTCCCCGGGTGGTCACCCGCCATGCGTTCGACCACAATAGATTGATCATCCACGCACCGAGCTTCTCGAAGACATTATTCGAAACAACATCCATGCCCAGGAAGTCGTATAAAACAATAAAGGGGACAGGCGGCAACCTGTAAAAGCCCAACAGGTTGGCTATCAAGATTTCATAGGTTTCATCCCCAACGATGAGGTCGTATCCACCTCGCGATGCGGCAGAGGCGCTGACATGGGCATTGTGCATCCAGGATAGCATTGCCCGGAATACATAAGCAGTGAGGCTGAGCTGACCATTGTGGGAGGTCGAATCGGCAAGCTCCGTCTCGCCTCGATAGGCTGCCTGTTCGGAGGCGAACGCCTCGCCGGCAGCTTCCAGCACTTCGCAGGCGGGTGAGCCGGCCAGCCAGTGGATCTCGATCCCAGGACAAATCCGGCGCATTTCATTCGCGATGGCAAGGTCACGGTTCACATGACCAAGCCCAAAGGAGCCACTTATATAGAGGACTTTGCAACCCATGGAATCACCTCCAAACGATCTTACTCCCTCCGAAAATCCAACGTAGCGCCAGCCTCTGCAACGTTAGCGCACGCGAAGAAGAGATGGACAGGCAATGCCATTATCAAGTGCGAGTCGAGTAGAGGGATCAATAATCATTATACGCCGAAAAAACACACGGCGATCTGGCGGTCTATCCATTTGTAAACATCCAGCGACAAATGCATGACTTTGTGCTACCATATCCCGGAGGAGCGAATAAGGGAGAACAGGAAGAAAGGCCGATGGAAGATGAAAAGGGATCGGAGAGGGGCGGAGGTCTTCATGGCGGGTTGCCGGGTTTGCGGAGGAACCCTTATTATGGGGCAAAATAAGACAATCATAGAATCAATGTTCTGTTTTTACCAAGAGTTTTGAAGGATATTGGCCCTGTAAGGGAAAGAAGGGCAGGTTATCTGTGAGGCAGGTGATAGGCACTATGCAAGGGACGGTCGTCTTGTAAATCTTGATGCTCTCGCCATAATTGAGAGCGATCTGCACGGCCTGGGGGAGGCGATCCAGTCGATTAAGGTTAAGAGTGCAATGATCCTATCTGACTCGAACGAAGATAGGTTTGAATTAAGGGGTATTCCGGTAGGGGTATATTCGACTGCAGAGTAGCTGCTCGGTCGGAAACCATATTCTCGAATTGCTGAACCAGGCTCTCAACCGAAAGTTGCAAAACGAGGTTGTCCGTGATTAATAGGGATTGATCCTCATAAAAAGGAATTTCGATATCAGTTCTATATTCCATGAGATTTGTACCAAACTATGATAAGGATATTAATTCATTAAAGATTATTGGAAATTGGAATAAATATCTGGCGTTCGGGGTATTGGGGGATATTGGGAAAATTATGCTAGATTGAGAATTTAGATTCTTTTGTACAGTTACAATGAGAAGGGCTATTCCGGAAAGTGCATTCCGGAGAAATCGATGAACGATTCCTCTAACTCATAAAAAAGAAATCGACTCGCAGCGGAATCGGCAGCTGACATACTCGGGATAAATAAAACGACTTGGACCTTAATATTTGTTTGCCATGACCAAATTTCGTAAACGGATGTGCTACTATTCAAATTTATTTTTCAACCTGACTAAGAAGAAATGATTAGTTCCTATCGGCCCTCGATACAAGAGATTATTCCTCTCTTTTTTCAAAATTTTTATTGATTTCCTAATTAAATTGCGAGTAATGATGGATAATTATAAGTCTCGTATTATCAAGATCGGGAAGGGATTTTGCAATTATTTTTTAAAGAAAGCCATACAAAAAATCTTATATATAGGAATAGAACCCAAATGCCACAACTCTATTGCAGTATAATTCAATTTGATGTAAAGGTTTTTATAATAAAAGGGGCGGAAATCCCCAAGCAATTCCCTAATAATTTATTTCAAATGAGGACTATTCAAATAAAGCCATGCCTAGAAAAGAGATTCCTGATACTGCTATTGAAGCAGTTGCAAAACACATAAATGAGCGTAGTAATAGGTCATACCAAATTCCTATTCTTGGGATTCCTGAAAACATTGAAACCCCACAATATTTTGAAATCGTACCATTTGTCCAGATTGATAATTCTGATAGACGCTTCTATGCGATTGATGGAAGTTATAACAGTGAAGAGTTTTACAATGGTCTTGCTATAGGTATTTATACTGCTGGATATATATGTTATCAACGGGGTATTCAGATTAGGATGAATTCCACTGATGACCCAGTAATTTTAGGACAAGCTTATTATCCGACCAACATTCTTGTTACAGATGATGACCAATTGCGAAACATTTATGATGAGTTGCTTTCGTTGGAGCCTGTAAAAAAGCTTATTGAATTTTGGAAAGATTTTCCAGAAAATATTTTTGCCTATGAGAAAGATAAGGTTTGTATAAATTTATCAACCCTCTTATCCTTTTGCCAAGAAGTATTAGAAATTGCTCTTATCCTCGAAATAGCAGAAATCGCTGAAACCAAGCCTGGGGATTTTATTCTACGAGATGGGACGCTTCGCCCAATCCAAATAAAACAATCCTACCTTATCCGGCTCGGAAGATATTTGCATGAAAAAAATATCAAAGTAGTTGCAATAACAAAGCAATCCCCAATAAAAATGGAATTATCCTATACCTTTAAGCAAATTGATAACTATCTCCAAGATGAATTAAAATTTAAATACCCTTTTATAGAAATTGACCCTAATAGAAAAAAGCTTTGTTGCTGGTTTGAGGTTTCTGATGCAATTCTTAAAGCTGCATATAAGGGCGATATGTTTATTAGGAAGGCAATACATGGAGGGCGTGGTTTTGGTTTGTTTATGGCAGCTCGTTTAGACTATGTAGAAAAGCTACAAAATTATGATTGGATAATTATAGATATCAACATCTTCGACGCTATACCCCTTATTGAATCAGAAACTTTAATCGTGATAGAGCTACTCTTGAATTGGTTTGTACTGAACTTACTAGACTTACTCAAGAGCATTATATTCTTGGATATCCATATCCATTAGCCGAAGTGCATAATTTCATATCACTCAAGAAGGACTTCAAAGACGAGATTATTAAACGCTTGAAGTACTCGCTTTACAAAGACCAAAGAATGGATAATATAGATATAGAGAACCTATTCCTTGATACACACAATAGATTCTAGGAGAATAGTAATTATGACTAATAAAGCTGATTTTGGCGTTCTTTATGGACAGAAGACAACGGAAGATGCATTGCTTATTTATTCCTCATATGAAGATGCGAAAGCAAGCCCTCAAACTGGAGATTTTATTGTCCTCACACCAAAAGATGAAGGTAGTACAAAATATCTAGCACGAGTTGAAGCTGAAATATATGATGAAGATCCTATTTTTAAATCTCAAGATAAAACTCTAATTGCTGTTCATTATGCAAGAATCGCAGAACGAGAACTATCAGAACGTGATAAACAGAAAATGTTTAGTTATACATATAAGGTCAGAATTTTGGGTACTTTCACCGATAACGGCACAAAACTAGAATTTACTACGGCAGTAAGAAAATTACCAATTGTTTCGTATATTGCTCGTCATTTAAACAAACGTGAAATAGATTCAATCCTTAACAAAGCAAATGAAAATGGAGCGCCTATAGGGTATCTATGTATTGGCGAAAATGTCTTCAAGGACAAAGGCGAGATTCTATTTCAAATCAATAAACTCCGTGATAAGCGGACAATGATTTTTGCACAATCTGGATTCGGTAAAACCAACCTTGTAAAAGTATTATTGAATTATATGATTGGAGATACAAGCTATGGCAAACTTATTTTTGATTTGAATGGAGAATATTTCCTTCGAGGCATAAAAACTTATGGTTTAGGTGATATAGAGGAAAAAGCGATTAAGGAAAATCTGGTGGTTTACAGCGATAAGAAATTGCCTGCCGAATACACTGGTGACAGATTTACTTTTGGGGGGAATGTTCTTATAAATATGTACGAAAATTTGACGGTGGGAGATATTCTGAATTTCGGGGCTGGCTTCTCTGAAGTCATGAAATCTTTCTTGTTGTATTTAGACGAGGAAGGTGTTGGTGATTTCATCAAACGTATAGGAGAGTATGTAAGTGACCCTCAAAAGTTGCATACGGATTTTCCAGACTTTTTCGGTGAATTGAAACTTGACAGGTCAGGAAATCCAAAAGAAGATGTAAGTGCACGAAGAACAATAATGGCGATTCGTAAGCGAATAAGTCATTTAATTGACGAGGGAAAAGGTATACACTCAAAAGATTTAACGATGGTAGAAAATGTCTTCGAACATTTAAGAAAAGGGCATACTGTAATTATTGACCTTTCTCTGAAAGACAATATGGATGCGAGCATAATCTCAACAATTATTGTTAGAAAGCTATTTGAAAACAACAAAGCGAACTTTACGTCAGATAATAAAAAGGATGTCATAAACACTGTTATCTTTGTAGAAGAAGCTCAAAATGTCTTATCAGAAGAATTTGTTAAATCAAATGCAAGTCCTTTTGTGAGGGTAGCAAAAGAAGGACGGAAATTCGGATTGGGTCTGGTTGCCATAACCCAGCGTCCATCCGCGATCTCCGAAGAGATTCGTACTCAGGCAGAAAATTTTTTTGGGTTCCATATGGGTAATGAAGATGATATTCGGGCTTTAATTAAATCAAACATTAACTATGATGGAGTTATATCAAATTTTATTCAAAGGGAAACCATCCCAGGCAATTTATACATGGTATCCTCCGACCAGGCTTTTGCCCTGCCTGTTAGAGTAAATGAGTTTGAGAAACTAGTAGAAAACAAAGTATATAAAGCCTCTAAGTTATCTAAATAAATAATGTTAGAACTTACTCTCAATCAAAATATACTTTTAGAAAAACTAGTAAATGAAAAGAGGGTTGATTTTTCGATTCCTTCACAATCGATTGATGAAAAAGTCAAGTTATTAATAATCCGAGACTTATTACGATTGGGCTGGGAAATACAATTTCTTAATAGCAAAGTAATTATCAATCCTCCAGCATTTTATGACAAACAAGTAATAAAAGATTTAATGCAAATAAAAAGGCAAGAGACTATAACAAAACATGCTTCGTGGATTAATAATAATATTGAACTTGCAAAGCGTAATCTTGTAAATGGAGAATCTGCTTGGAACTCAATAATAATACCTACTATCGAAGTTTGTAATTCAAAAGAGCAATTCGATATATTTCGAATCTTTAGATTTTGTTGGTCATCCCCATATAGCGATTATGTAGGTCGAAGAATAAAACTATTAATACGGGATAATGCATTACCAAGCAAGCCTTTGATTGGAATTGCCGCATTGGGTAGTTCAATTATTCATATTCCTGACCGAGATAAATGGATTGGATGGGACAAGGAGACCCGAACAAAAAACATAATCTATACAATGGATGCCTATGTAATAGGAGCATTGCCTCCTTACAATTACCTTCTTGGTGGAAAATTAATTTCATATCTTATGGCATCAAATGAAATGAGGTACATTTTCCAAAGAAAATATAAGAATGCAATAACAAACATTTCAAAACGTAAATCTAATAGACTTGCATGCATTTTTACCACAAGCCTCTATGGTAAGAGTTCACAATACAATAGAATCAATTTCTATGATCATCAACTATATATACCAATTGGACAAACAAAAGGATATGGAACTTTACACCTAACTAATGAAACCTTTGCAGCAATGAGAAATTTATTAGATTCAAAGGGCATTCAGGTCTCTAATATTTTTGGTGATGGGCCAATTTGGATGATGAGGGTAATTCGAACAGCAGCTGATGTTTTGGGATTTGATGCCGATTTCCTTCTCAAACACTCTTTTCAAAGAGAAATTTACGCAGTGCCATTAGCATCTAATTTTCAGAAAGTCCTTAAAGGTGAAGCAAAAAACCTAAGATATTATAACTTCTCAAAAAATGAGTTAACTGATTTTTGGAAAAATAGGTGGTTGGCAAACAGAAAATCAAATGAAGAAATAAAAGAAAAAGTCCACAATTTTAAGGCAAAAGAGTTTATTATTCCTTGAATATGAATAATTATGTATTTATATAATCCAATGCGAACATGTCGATAATGGAGAGGAGATTTTTATAATATTAAAGATTCTATCTATAAACTAGGCCGTCCCCAGAGCTATGCTGAGGAAGGTTATAGAATTTACGTACTGGGCGTGAAACGAAATGTCAAACAATTATGGGAGAATAATAGAATAACCGCCTGCACATAATTTGAATAGGTAGATCTAAAACCAAACACCAGATCTGGTGGGAAAGGTGGTGGTAGGTGAAGGTAATGTGCAGAGGGCGGTTACCTGGCGAGTCCGATGACCTTGCGGGGGCCTTTATCACCCAAAAGGGCAAGCAGGTGCAGATTAACCGGGTTGGGGCCGGGCTTGAGACTGGCAGGTTCAATGCTCAATTCCGGCAGGACTTCGGGCCAGATGCGCACGCCAAACTTCATATACTGCCCGCCTTTGGCCTTGTAGGTCGGCAGACCATTATCGTCCACACCGACCAGAAGGATGGTGGCGATAAAGTCTGTGGTCTCCTGACAGGAGGCTTCGCGATGGCCGGGCGAGGCAGGGGCGGGCTGCGGCTGATCCCCCAAAGGAGAGGCTGTGGTCGCGAGGGCTAGGCCATCCCGCAGGGCGGATATGTCGGCCTCGATCTGGTCCAGACGCTCGATGAGGGCCTGGAGGGAGCTGCGGAGCTCGGCGGGGGTCATTTTGCCGGGGGTTGAATTTGGGGTTTCCATTATTCTATTTTCCTCCTAATTTTGGGAAACTCTTACGGAGTAATGGGTAACACGCGAGACTTTTCTGCATTTTTCAAATCATTCCACCTCCAGACATAATTCAACCGCTTCGCGGATACGTTCCATCAGTTTATCCAGCGATTTTGCCTGGGTGTGGCAACCTGATAATTCCGGTACACTGGCAACATACCAGCCTTCCGAATCTCGTTCGACAATGATATTGAATTCGCCGATCATGTCTGCGGTTGTACGAACTTCGCGACAGCCACGTTGCGCGGTTTCGCCAGGTTCTTTCGATGCAATTTAATTCGCTCGATTTCATGGAGCGTTTCAGCGGTCAAAAAGCTCTCACCACAATGAGGGCAGGATATCACTGGCACGTTTTCGATAATGAGCAGATTTGCGCCCTTGCCATAATGGCGGGTTACATAGTGGATCTCTGCTCCGGGCTTTCCGCAAATGTCGCAAATCATGGGTACTCCTTATTCACAAAACACGGTCACGAATACCAGTTTTCCGGCTGGGCTCAGCTTGGTTACAACAATTGCAGCACTTTCAGATAATGTCTCACCTCTTACGAGGTATTTCCATTCACCTGTAGAAGAGTCTTTCTGGCGTTCCACAATGTTGCCAGACAGAACGATGCTTTCCACATCAAAGATTGTCATTCCGTCTTCATCCATTTCTTCTTCGGCGTGAAGTGTCATCACATATTGACGAGTACGGATCTTTTCACGCATTTGGAAAAGGATTTGTTCAAACACAATCTGGCTCCACAGGCTATATTTACTATATATACATCAAAACGAATTCGCGGGCAAGTAGAAAACCCGGTAGGCAAGATCACCCTGCCACCCGAATGCATGCACCTCTCTCTTCCCTGTTCTCTACGCCTTCGGGAAGCGGCTCAATACCACCGCCTCGGTAGGCACCAGGCCCCTGTCGCCGAGTTTCAATGCGGACGGGGCGGGGCCGGCCTCCTTCTGGGCGCTCTGGAAGACGAAGATCTGGGTGCCTTCCGCGGCATACTTCGCCTCCACGTAGGCCTGGCCGGTCAGGGTGCCGGCCTGGTCGGCGGCGCAACTGGTGACCCAGCCGATGACCCTGCCGCGCTTATCGAGGACGGGGTCGCCGTTGTGGGCCATGCGCACGCCCTTCTCGGGGAACTGGAAGCGGCAGACCAGGCCCTTGCGGGCCTGCTCGCGCGCAACGAAGGGCTCGCGTCCAATGAACCAGGGCTTGCTGGTCTTGACGTAGGCGCCGAAACCGGCTTCGCCCACACCCAGGTCACGTTCGCCGCCTTTGCCGGAGCCGAGGCCCATTTCGTGGCCGTAGAGCGGCAGGCCAGCCTCGGTGCGCAGGGAGTCGCGCGCGCCCAGCCCGACCGGCTGGACAGCGAACTTCCGGCCGGCTTTGAGGATCGCGTTCCAAAGGTCAACCGCCCGATCCGGATGGACGAATAACTCGAAGGCCATCTTCTCGCCTGTGTAACCGGTGCGGGAAACGATCAGGTCCAAGCCGCCCACCCTGGCGTCAGAGAGCTGGGTGCGCTGGAGAGCCAGCAGGCGCTTGCGCGTCTCGGCGCTGACGCCCATCGCCAGGAGGATATCCCGGCTTTTGGGGCCCTGCAGGGCGATATCCACGCGCATGTCGGGACCGGCCTGCGGGTCGCGCAGGTTACGAATGATGGCCTCGTAGCCGAGCGTGCGGGCGGCGGGCCGGAGATTGTCGATCTTCACTTTGCCATCCCGGACGGCTTCCAGCCAGGTGCGGTCCTTATCATCGTTGGAGGCATTGACCACCATCAGGAACCTGTCAACCGTGCGGCGGTAGACGAGCGTGTCGTCGATGACATTGGCATCCGGATCGAGGAAGTGGGTGTAGAGCGATTCGCCCGGTTGGAGCGAGCCGACCGAGTTGCCGCAGACCGAATCGAGGAAAGAGGCGGCATCCGGACCCTCCACCTGGTAGACACCCATGTGGGCGACGTCAAACAGACCGGCGGACTGGCGGGTGGCCAGGTGCTCTTCCATCACGGAGGTGTACCAGACCGGCATTTCCCAGCCGGCGAAGGGGACCATCTTTGCACCCAGGGATTTATGGACTTCGTAAAGCGGGGTGTGGCGCAAGGAGGATTTCAGGCTCCTGCCATTTGAAATCGGGGAGAGAGGCGCCTTTCCCTGCAGTACGGATGCCGATAAACCAGGGCTTGGCTGCCCTGGAAGCCGGATCCGTTTTGATCGGTTTCCCGGCTGGAGAGACTATGGATGGATCCGCTTCCGAGACCACGATCGGGCCGGGCAGGCGGCGGGACGAATAATCCGGTTGCCCGTCCAGGTTGAAGGAAACATAGCCATCCGAGAGGTCACGCAGCCAGGCAGCCGCCAGGCCGGCCTGTTCGAGCGGGACGGAAAGGCGGCAGGTTTCGGAATCCAGACAGGCCAGCCGGCCGGAAATCTCCCCTTTGGGGGTGACCAGCCTGGTAGCTTGGGACTTGCCCGGATGGAGCGCCGACAGGTCGCTGGAGACGACATAATCGAGGAACTGGCGCAGGTGCGCACCGGACAGGTCAAAGACGCCGGTGGTGGTTTGGTCGTCGATATAATAGAAGTGGGGGTATCCGTGCGAGGATGGTTCGAAGTCGAGGCCGGCTTCCGAGGCCATTTTGCGCACACGCAGCTTGGCCTCTTCCAGGAGGTTGAAATCCACTTTGAGGCGGCGCTGCGGCCTGCCATGGACCGACGGGAGGCTGTGCGGAGCGGCGGCCAGCAGCAGGTCGGCGATGATATCGGCCAACTGGCGGGACTTCTCTTCGTCGAAGCCGCGCTGGGTGATCCAGGGCGTGCCCATGCGGATGCCGGAAGGGTCCGCGGCGGACTTATCGCCGGGGATGGTATTGCGATTGAGGACGATGCCGGCCAGGTCCAGGAGGCGGGCGGCCTGGTCACCGGAGAGGCTGGTGCCATCCGGCCCCTTGATCGTGCGGCAGTCCAGGTTGAGCATGTGGCAGTTGGTCCCGCCGAAGGGGACGCGCAGGCCGCGCTCCTTGAAGCGATCGGACATGGCCTGGGCATTTTTGATGGTCTGCTTCTGGAGTTTCTCGAACTGGCGGGTGCGGGCCAGTTTGAAAGTAAGCGCCAGGGCTGCGAAGATGTGAACGTGCGGCCCGCCCTGCTCACCGGGGAAAACGGCCTTGTCAAGTTTTTTGGCCAGGTCCGGGTCGGTGGTCAGTATGACCGCGCCGCGCGGGCCGTCGAGGGTCTTGTGGGTGGTGGAGGTGATGACGTGGGCATAGCCGACCGGCGAAGGCACCACGCCCGCCGCAACCAGTCCGCCAATGTGCGAGATATCGGCCAGCAGGTAGGCACCCACCGCGTCGGCAATGCGGCGGAAGGCTTTCCAGTTGGGGATCCAGGAGTAAGAGGAGTAGCCACAAATAATCATTTTGGGCATATTGGCCCTGGCCAATTCCAAGACAGCGTCATAGTCGATCTGCTCGGTCTCCGGGTCGACGGCGTAGTGGACGATCTTGTAAAACTTGCCGGAGCGGTTGGCGGAGGAACCATGCGTGAGGTGGCCGCCATGCAGCAGATTCATGCCCATGACGACCGCGCCGGGTTCCACCAGCGCCTGGTAGACGGCGTTGTTGGCGGGCGCACCAGAGAGCGCCTGAACATTGACATAGATCTGATCAGCGGTTACACCGTTGGCGGCGAAGGCTTCGGCGCAGCGCCGGCGGGCCAGGGCTTCGACGGCATCGGCATATTCGGTGCCCTTGTAGTAGCGCGGGTCCGAGTTGCGGCGGAAGTTCGCCAACCGGGCAGGGTAGTCCAGGATCCCGGCCTCGCTCATGAGGCGCGACTCTTCATCCGGGTAACCTTCGGCGTAGATGTTCTGGAACGCCGAGGCCATGGCTTCACGAACGGCCAGAGGAGCCTGGCTTTCGGACGGGATCAGGATCAGTTTGCGGGCCTGGCGTTCGGATTCGATGCGGGTCAACTCGTAGACTTCCGGGTCAAGGTCGGCGAGGGAACCGCGGAAAAGGTAATCGGCCATGGGAACCTCCTGATATAAATCTAGTAGAACAACAGATAGCCCAATGCCACCGCTGCCAGTGTGACGGTAATATTGTCCACATCCTGGAGCGGAAGGGATTCAACCAGCGTGGAGAGGACGGCAATATAGGTGATGGGCAAAAGGTAACCGGTGAATGTACCGGGGAAGACGCCTTTAAGGACAAAGATGAACAGGATGAAGACGGTCAGCACCCAGCCACCGAGCAACATACCCAGCGAGCCAGCCACGGATTTGCCCTTGTTCCAGGGCAGTTTCGGGGAGCGGATGCCGCGCCCCATGATATCGGCCAGGCCGTCTCCACCGCACATCAACATGACGGCGAGCATGCCGATGGGCGAGTCCTTCCAGAAAACCAACGTCATGACCACGAAGATGATGCCATAGTAGAGCGGGCCGCGCAGGATCTCACGCCGGTCACCGGTGCGTGACATGGCCTTGACCGAGGATTCGTCCTTGACCACCCCCAGCCCGATCAGGGCAAACTGGATGGTGAACAGCAACGGGACCAGGGCGGCCAGCCAGCGGTAATACCAGAGGTCCGGGGTTGGGAACAGCAGCCAGCAAAGTACAAAGAGCGGCCCGGTGAGGATGTGGATGAGCTTGCGGCTCAGGTGGCTTTCAATCCAGCCGCGGTGTGCGGCAAAATCCAGCGCCCGTATTTCGGCGAGGGCGACCACAAGCGTAAAGACAAGGGCGAGAAAGGGATTCATGGGAGGCTCCTGTGAAACAAAAATGATCCGGATGGCGAGAGATGGAGTGCCAGTAGATTGTATCCCAATAACTTGTGTTACGCAGCGTCCCCAAGGTTCAAGTTGAAAAATAGGGTCGCCTGCAAGACACCTTCGGGACAGCCTTCACCCAAAGTGTCTGCGAGGTGTTTTCAGAATAGTCGGAAGATATAGTGCAACAGCGCCAGCAAGGCAATAATCCCCACGATACCCAGACAGCCTTGCAGAACATATTTCAGGATATGCCGCCAGAAAAAGCGGATGACCACGAATGCCAGGATGGCGGCCAGGACGGCTGCCATGATCCAAAAGTATGGGGCATACTGGGATAAATTAATGTTCATGCTCAAGCTCCAAAGGAGAATAGCCGGTTTCCACCCCAAAGACCCTGCCGCGCTTGACGACTTGTTTTACGAGGTTGGTTCCAAAGCGATAGCCGAGCTGGCGATAGTCCGGCACAGACAGAACCAGCAAATCGGCCTGTTTCCCGGGTTCGATGGAGCCGATCCGGCCGGCGCGGCGAATGGCATGGGCGGCGTTGATGGTGGCGGCAGCGATAGCCTGGGCAGGGGTCAGTTTAAGGGTCCGGCAGGCCAGGGCGATGACAAACTGCATGGACTCGCACCAGGCAGTACCGGGATTGCAGTCGGTTGCCAGGGCCAGGAAGCCGCCTGCGGCGAGGATCTTTTGGGCGGGAGTATATTCGCTCTCCGCCAGGCCAAAGGGTGTGCAGGGCAGGGCAACGGCGACTGTTTCAGAGTGGGCGAGTGCAGAGATGTCCGCCTCGGAGATCCTGACCAGGTGGTCGGCTGAGGCGGCCCCCAGTCCGGCGGCCAGGCTGGCCCCACCCAGGTTGTCGAACTCGTCGGCGTGGATCTTCAGGGGGAAGCCAAGTTCTTTGGCTTTTTCCAGTATCCGGCGGGACTGGGCCAGGTCGAAGGCACCGGTTTCGCAGAAAACATCCACAAATGGCAGTTGGCTGTCAGGAGTGAGCGGTTTGTCCTGTGAAAGGTCGCGATGTTGGGTCTGCCACCATTGGCGGACGGCAGGCAGCATTTCATTGCAGAGATGATCGGTGTACCCCTGCGGGTCGTGCGTGTATTCGGGGGGGATGGCATGGGCACCCAGGAAGGTGGGGGCAAGTTCAAGCGGCCCCTCTGCATCCAACCTGAGCAGGGCTTCCAGCAGGCGGATCTCCGTCTCCGTCTGCAGGCCGTAGCCGGTCTTGGCTTCGGCGGTGGTGGTGCCGTGGGCGAACATGCACTGCAGGCGCGGACGGGTTTCGTCCATCAGCGTCTCGAGCGAGGCGAGGCGCGTCTGGCGGACGGTGGAGAGTATGCCTCCGCCGGCGGCCAGGATATCCATATATTTGGCCCCGGCCATTTTCATTTCAAATTCGGCAGCCCGATCTCCGGCCCAAATGACGTGGGTGTGCGGGTCCACGAAACCGGGCAGAACGACACATCCGGAGGCATCCAGACGGGGTTCATCGGGATAAGACCTGAGCAGGTCCGGGGTGGGACCGACCGCCAGGATGGCCTCATCACAGACGAGGACGGCCCCATCTTCGAGGATGCCCAGGCGGCCGAGGGCGACTCCGCGCTGCGGACCGCCAGCGAGGGTGAGGAGTTGGGAGGCGGAGTGGATCAGCATGACTTGATTTTACTCCGGTTAAGAGGGTTCGTTAACTCAATGCCCCATCCTCGTGGGTTTTCATGTGCCACGATAATGGTAATCCAGGCATTGAATTAAGAACAAGGTAACAATGGCTTAATTTATTTAGAAGCTTATTTGCCCTGTTGTGTCATTCTCCGGGCAAAATCCGAGATGATCGCCAGCGTGGTGCCATCCGTATCATAGACAGAGTACCAGCCGGGAGTCTCATGCGGCGGATCGCCGATCCACGGGTAACCCGGGCGGGCGGCACCTGCCCAGGCCCAGAAGTTGGCGCCTGCCACCGGTTCGCCAAGCGAGATGGCCGAAAGCACCTGCTGGAACATGGCGGTATAAAAGCGGTCACGGAATGTGGTGGGCGAGTTCGGGTTGTAGATATCCTGGAGGGGCTCCCAGTCACGGGCGAGGCCGAATTCCTCCAGCACCAGCGGTTTCCCCAGTGTGGCGGCTTCCACTGCATGGGTCTGGAAATATTGGATAGAGAGTTTTTCAGCGTTATCGTACGTGCCGGGGCTGGTCGGGTCGTACCAGCCCCAATTCTGCGGCCAGATGTGAATGGTGGCATAGTCAATGTCGGCGCCCTGGTGGGTCAGGATGAAATTCTGGTTCTCACCCGGCGGGGTGCCTTCCGAGCCGGTGGTGACCATGTGGTTGGGATCGAGCGATTTGATATAGGCGGCCGTGTCATTGATCCAGGCAAGCGGGTAGCGGCGCGGCTCGTTGGCCAGTTCCCAGGAGAAGATGGCCGGATCATCCTTGTACTTCAACCCGGTGTACGGGTTGGTATGGTCGATGATCATCTGGATGTGATCCCGGTACCAGGTCTGGCATTCCTGACAGAGGTAGAACCGTGCCACGTAGGTTTCAAATGTGCCATAATCGCCCGAGTAAGGGATGGGGGTCTTTTCAGACCAGGAGACATACTGGCCCATGCCGCCTGACCACTGCCAGAAATTGTTGAGCACCAGCACGGCTTTCATGCCACGCCGGCCGATCTGGGCGATCAAATAATCCAGTCCATCCAGAACGCTCTGGTCATACACACCAGGAGAATCCATCAGGGCCGGGACCATTCGGTGGGGCTCCGTGTTGGGACCCTCGGAAGAGGCCATCACGCGCAAGTTGGTCACCCCGAGCTGCTGCAATTGTTCCAGATCCTGGTCGAGCAGCGTACGGTTTCCGCTGGGACCGTTCACGCCCAGGTTCATGCCCTGCCAGAAATTGGCGCCAATGTAAAAATAGGGACGGTCATTTAGCATGAACCTGCCATCACTGACCGTCACGAACTTGCTGCTGACTGGATTGTTATGGGGAAAAGGCGTCGGGGTGGGAAGGTTGGTTTGCCCCGGCCGGCAACTTGAAACCACCAAGCACACCAGCAAAACAAGCAGTGTCCATGGTCGTCGTTGTTTATTCATCATTCTCCGGTGGGGTTGGGTTTAATTAAAGACCATCTTCAAGCGGGAAGCATGAACTCGAAGAGTTATTATAAGCCATTTGATATTGGCATAAATGGCTGGCAGATGGTTAATCCCATTGGTGGAAATGGCCGAAAAGCACAGCCTGGTAAAAAAAGCCGGGCGGTCGGATGGGAGTCGCCCGGACATCAGAAACTGCGTCTTCTAATATGACGAATTGGAATGCGAGATCTCGAGTCCGTTCACCTGCATGAAACGTGGGACGAGGATGGCGGTGGGGTTGCGGGCTCCATAGCTCTCGGAGGTGTTATACGGGAGGATGGATTTCGAAACCCAGGCCACCTTGTCACCAAAGATATCCAGCAGGCTCTGGGTTAGACGGACGTTGTACGGGATGACCACGGAGCCGTCCTTCTTCAGGAGCAGGGCGCCGAAGCGCGAGCTGCCGGTGAGAATGCCCTTGGTCGGGTTGACAATATTCATATAATGCAGGAAGGGGATATATAGCAGGTCCTGCCGCCGCGGCAGCCTGACAAGTTCTTCCAGCGAGGCGACCTCCATATCCCCGCCATGCAGGACCAGGCTCTTATGCAGAACAGAATGACCGGTCGGCCTGGCCCCGAATTCATCCGCGTCATCCTGGTACCAGACAAAACCCTGGAAGACGCCTTTTTCGAAAATAGGCCAGGGTTTGCGTTCCAGGCCGCTCAGGTCACGCTTGAATGGATAGGTCTCTAGACGACCGGGGTCGTCGATGAGGGTAAAGCGCTCCGAAAAGACCTTCCTGCCAACCTGGTCTTCCGAGATGAAGGAGAAACCGCGCTTCATCGAACCGCCGTTGAAGGCGATCAAATTCATGAAATTGAGCATCTCGGCGATGGCAGCCGAACCAAAGACGATGTCGTAATTGCCCAATGGGATCTGTTGTGGGGTATCGTTCCGATAGTGCTCCACCATGAAAGCCAGGTCACGGTGCAGGAGGGCCGGTTCCAGGTCGGCTTTTTTCTGGGCGGACTGCTCGGCGGTCACTTCCCATTTGAGCCTGGCATGGGAGAGGACGATTGTGACCTGGGCGTCCGAGGTCTTGAAATACTGAGTGTGCTCCGACCTGGTCGTAATCTGAGCGATGGTGTTCGTCCCGCTGGAAAAGATGCCAGACAACCTGACCTCGGCTGTTTCCAGCCCTTTTGCCACGTGGTTAAAATAGGCCAGTTTTTCCGCGTTATCCAACCCGGCCAATTCCGGATCGCAGCCGGTCTCATCGGCGAAGGATTCGACAAAAGCCGGGACAGTCGGCTGGTAGGTGAGCGGCTGGGCGTGCTCAACCATCGCGGCAGCCGTATCGATGCCGGATCTCATCTCGTCCAACTTTCCCAGGTCGGTAATGAGGGAATAGCCAGCGCGCTTTCTGCCGGAATAGGCGGTGATGTCCAGACGGATGAGGTGCTCGTTGGTATTGAGAGAAATGGCTGAATTGGCAAAGCGCATGAGATAACTGTCTTCCTCGTGGTAGAACAATTCGATCTCGAAGCCTTTACCAAGAGCATACTGCCGCAAGGTCTGCAAAATTTGGATGATCTGTTCCTGCATGGCTACTCTCCGATCCGGACGTTATCGAAGCGGCAAACGGGCACACCATGACCCAGTTGCATGACCTGGTTGGGTTGACCTTTCCCGCAGTTATCCACGTATCTCAATTCCCACGTGGACGAATCGCCCACAGCGGAAAGCGAGTTCCAAAACTTGAGCGTGTCACCCTTGTAGGTGGAATTCTTAACCGGTTTTGTGATCCTGCCGTCCTCCACGAGCCAGCCGATCTCCGTGCCGAAGTGAAACTGTTCGCGATTCGAACCAATCGACCAACTGCGGTCGCCGTCGAGGAGTATGCCCATCCCGGTCTGGCTGATGATGTCGTCCAATGTCCCATCCTGGCCCGGGTCAATATTGATATTGGTCATACGCTCGATCGGAACCCGGTAGAAGGAGGTGGCCCGGTTGGCCCCACCACTGCCGGAGAAGATCGAGCGGCGGGCGGTGGCATTGGCTTCCTCCACCATCTGGCGGCCGGTGATGGCGCCCACCAGGATGCCCTTATCGATCAAAAGCATGTTGCGGGCCGGGACGCCATCATCGTCGAAACCGAAGCTGCCGGGACTGTTGGGCAGGGTGGCGTCGGCGCGGGCTGTCAGCTTCTCAGAGCCATAACGCAGCTTGCCGAAATCATTCAGGGTGACAAATGAACCGCCTGCGAAAGCCAGCTCATAGCCCAGGATGCGATCCAACTCGAGGGCGTGGCCGATGGTTTCGTGTGTCTGCAGATACATGATGCCTGGCAGGAGAATGACCGAACGATCCTCCTTGGGACATTCTTCCGCTGACAAGACCTGGTTCAGCTCCCGGACGATCCGGACGGCATTTTCAGCGAAGAAGGACCGGTCGAGGGACTCCCAGCCGCGGCTGTCTCCATGCCGGCCCAGGCGGAACTTGCGTTCGAAGGTCTCTCCATGGTCGTCATGGCCCTGCACTTCCAGCGCGGCGAATACTTCGGTGATGCGTTTCTCGATCTGGCTGCCTTCCGAGTCCATGAATACTATCTGCTTGCGGACAAAGGTCAGGCTGCTGAGACGCTGGAATACGCCTTTCTGGTCCAACTTCTCATCCATCTCCTTCAGGAAGGCAACCTTCTCGGCCAGCGGGACCTCGAAGGGGTTGATGAGGGAGGGACTCTCGAAACTGGCCTGGATGGCATCCTTCTCCGCCAGGCGGACAGGGAAGGTTACCCGTTCGGCCGCGATGCGGGCATTGTCGAGAGCCTTATCGAAAAGGACGGCCAGGTCACCCAGGTCCGAGGAGGCGGAGAACCCCCAGGCGCCTTTGTAGAGCACCCGGATGCCAATCCCACTCTCGCGGGTAGAAGTGGCATTCTTGAGATTGCCGTTCCACATCAACAATTGATTGGATTCTTCGAAGGGATACCAGCGGGCGTCCACGTAGGTGGCTCCCCGGTTCTGTAGCCGTTCGATCTGTTGTTTGATTTGATTTTGCATTACGTAGCTCCTTATTTCTCTTGCCACCAGATCGCTGCCTGAAGGCAGACTGCATGGCAATCAGATTATACTGCGCGGCCTAATATTCCTTCAGATACCCGGCGAGGTGTTCCAATACATCCGGGAAATTCTTTCGCCCCAATCCAACCCTGAAATGATTCCCGGGAAAATCGAACAGACTGCCTGGAACAATCATCACTCCCTGCTTTTCAAGGACATCCTGGCAGAACCGTTCCACCGGCTGCTCCCCCAGCCATTCCGGGAATGCCACGGAGCCGGCACGGGGACTGAACCAGGAAAAATGATGCCTGTGTTCGTGGAAAAACCGTTGTGCACTTTCCAGGTTTGCGTGGATGATTTCCAGGTTGCGGCGAAGGAGGCGCTCTTTGTTCTGCAATGCAATCAAGCCCAGGATCTCACCCGGGGCGCCATTGCAAATGGTGGTGTAATCCTTGAAGCCGAGCCACTGATCCACCAATGCATTCTCCTGGGTGGCCAGCCAGCCAATCCTCAGACCGGGCAGGGCAAAGGATTTCGACAAACCGGATAAAGAGATCCCTTTTTCATACAGGTCGCAGACCGGCGACAATTGCATGGCAGGTTCATATTCGAGCAGGCGGTACATTTCATCCGAGAAAAGGTACAGTCCGTGTCGGCGAGCCAGTTCAATGACCGAGTCCAACTCGCCCCTCGTCAGGGTATGGCCGGTGGGGTTGTGTGGGAAGTTGATTACGAGCATGCGAGTTTGAGGGGTAAGGATGTCCTCCAAATGATCAATATCCACCTGCCAGGTATGATCCGGACAGGGCTCCAGGGTCCAATTGATCACTGCACAGCCGATGGACCGGGCGATCTCATGCAGGGATTGGTAGGCAGGAGAAACAACCACAACCTGATCACCCGGCCTCAGCAATGTGTGCATGGCAATGAAAATTGCTTCTTCAGGGGCCGCGATGATTATGTGCTCAGGTGAAATTTGCTGGTAAAGTCTGGCGACTTCGGCCCTCAGGAGAGGATGACCCTGTGACTCGGTATAACTTAATTTCAATCCCCGCCAGAGGTCGAGGCTCTGGGGAGATGCCATTTGAAGCAATTCGGACATTGCGAGCGGTTCGCAATCCGACGGACTCAGCAGGTATTTCAGCTTGAATTCGTATTGGGCGAAGTAGCGTTCCAATTTAAACGGGTTGATAAGCATGGATACTCCATTCCAGAAGCAGACTTACTTGGTGCAGGTGCTCATTGTTTGTCAAGCATTGGCAGATACGCGGCGAGGCAACCACCAGAGGCACAAGCCAAATACAGCCATGGGGATAACCACGTTCCATATCTCCACCTGCTGCAGGGTGTCAAAGATCAGGACGACCAGGAAAAGCAGATCGATCCCGAGGAAAACGGCGACAGTCAGCGGGAGACGGACTCCCATCCGGTTCATGGCGAGGATCACCGCGGTGATTGGGATGATCAATAGCAACTGATCATAGGTCCAGGTGTAGGGGGTGATCAGAAGGGTGACAGCGACAGCCAGGGCAACGACCGTAAATGGCTGCCGGTTTGAAATGCGGGTTACCAGCCATCCAAGTACCAGGATAAGCAGCAGGGCTGAACAGCCACCGAATATCGGCAGGCAGGGTGAGGCGGCCCGGCAGAAAAGGTATCCCAGCCCCCAGACGGTGGGGGAACCACCGAATGTTTCGGCGAGCTTGGCATTGCCGATATTCCAGTAAGCAGACAACCAGTGTGGATCCTGAAGAAAACCGATGACCAGAAGAAACAATCCCATCAGCAACATCACCAGGATGGATTTGAAGCGTTTCTGGAGCAGCAACCAGAACCCCAAGATTACAACCAGTGGCGCGCCCAGGTTGGGTTTTAGCATCAGGAGCGGGAGAAGCAGACTGCCCCATTCCCATTTACCCTTTTCCCAGAGAAAGACAGTAATCGCCAGGAGTAATAACAGCCAGCCGCTGATCTGGCCGTTGAACAGGGTCAGGATGGTGGGTCGGAATAAGGCGCCCCCGATAATCATTGGAATGAATGCATATCCCGAGTTTGCCTGTGTTTTCAGCAACAGTGCAAGCGCGGCCAGGATCATTAAAATGGAGAGCGCCACCCAGACGATATAAGCGTGGTAGAGGGAAAGCAACCCGAACGGGACGAACAACAACGAAAGCGGAAGCGGGTATACATAAGCCTGGTTGGGGATCCAGGTGACGCCGAACGCACGATGTCCTGCCACCCATTGCATGGGAGAGTATGGATCGCCTGCATGCGTGACCATTTGCCCGGCGAGCCAAAATGTGAAAAAGTCATTGTTATGATAGTCAATTGAATTAACAATCTTAATGGCAACGGCGAAACAAACAATCCCCAGGAGCAGCAGGCCGGGAAGGATCCATAATAAGCGTCGCTCTTTAATATTGGACAGGCTTTTCATCGATCACCTTCCACTCGAAATATCCCGCCGTACTCTTCCCAGGCGGGCGACTGCCAGCAACGCCAGCAGGTTGAAACCAATTGCCCCCAGTGCGACTGCCAGGAATCCCAGCCCGTAAAGCCGGGGAGCCAGGAAGGCACCCACTGCACGGCCGAAGGAAAGGGCGGCCACGTTGCAAGCCATCAGGGTGGCACGCGCCGAAGGCAGTAGCTCGGTCATCAACGGGATGCAACTGACGATGGTGAATTCGAAGGAGATATAAAAGAAAAACAAACCAACCAGTGCCCCGAATTCCTTCCGGCCGAGCCAGGGGAGGGCCAGGGCCGCCAGTGAGTTGACCGCCAGGCCTAGGGTGATCGAGCGCAGTTTGCCCAACCTGTCAACAAAGGCGGCCACCAGACCCTCAGCGCACATTTCAGATATGCCGATAACGGCGGAGGCAGCGCCCAGGGCCGCGATCTTGAGGCCAAAGGAGTCCTCCAGCCAGACACCAAAAACCAGATTAACCTGCTCATTGGCGGCAGTGGCAAGCATCCCGATGGCCAGGCCAGTCAGGGCGGGCAGGGAGGCAAGTACCAGGCGAAAGTTATCACGGGTGCGGTTCGTACCGGCTGGTAAGTGCTCCTTTGGCAGCATCCAGAAAAGACCAGCGACGATGAACACACCCAGCAGGGCCAGCAGCGGGAAAGGCGCGATCCAGCCCTTGCGGGCAATCAGGAACCCCATCAGTGGGACTCCGACCACGAAAGCCAGCGACCAACCGAATTCAGTGAAGGCAATTGTCCGGCCGCGCCGTTCATAGGGAATATGATCGCCAATGTAGGCCTGCATACCCGGGTCGAATATGTATTTGCCAAGAGTTGCCAGGACAAGTGAGATGGTCAATCCGGGGAAGCTCGGCCAAAAGACCACCACAGCCGCTCCGACCATGAAGAGGCCTGCCCCCAGAAGCATGCCGAAACGCCGTCCCCGACGGTCGGCTACTGCTGCCGCGAACGGCCCCACCGTCCCGACCACACTGCGAGCGGTCAGGGCGTAGGAAAAGGTGGTCAGATCCACTCCCAGGCCCCGGGCAAAGATCGCCAGGAAGGGGTAGACCATCCGGTGCAGTGTGTTGAAGATCGTCCTGATGACTGTAAACGCGACAATTTGCCAGCGCAGGGAAGTCCGCATGTCAGTGTTGTTTTTGCAGCCACCAGCGGGTCAGGAAATAGGCAGCAGACATATTCAGTGAGAGGACCGCCAGGAAGAAAACCTGTAGCGACAGGTTCCCTGAATTAAGAATTGGGGAGGTGGGTGGGTGCATGACGTAATTGGCTTGCGAGAGCCCGATGCGCAGGGCGACGAAGAAGAGCACATTGAAAAGCGAAGTAAAAACGGGGCGGGCCAGAAGTGTCAGACCAATCTGTAGCAGGATACCGGTCACGGAAAAGATGACAGCCACCCGGAAGCCAGGATCGGCCTGGAATAATTCGTTCCAATTGGTTTGCATGGCCCATAAGGAAAGCGGCAGGTAGGTAACCCAGAAGAAGAGGCCTGTATATCCCAATGCGGCCGACCAGCGGTGCAGGACTTCACGCCGGAAAAGGATGCCGAACAAACCGACGGCTGCCGAAAATCCCAACGCTGCCTCTGCTGTCAGCTCCCAGGCCCCACGCAAATATACGACATTAATGGCAGCCCCGAGAGATTTTTCCTGCGGGCCGAGGGCCGTCAGCCCGGCAGTGGCCAGCAAGGCCAGGATGAACCAGAGAAAAGGGGACTTGAAGGCCGACATGCTGTGATTGTACCCGAAACGGGAATTTGCACATGGCACATAGAAAGAGGGGACAGGCCCTCAGAAAACGAGGACAGGCCCCCAGAAAACGGGGACAAGCCCCCAGAGAACGGGGACAGGCGGATATGACATGAACCTAAACGAGAAGATTTGTTTTTTAGTCTTATGAGACCCAGACCATCACCTGCTGGTCAATGGCCCAAACCCCGTTGACTTTCTTCAGAAGAATGTAATAACCTGAACCAGCCAGCCAGTTACTTTGCGTGCCTACGTAAACCAAGGCCTGATCGAATCCGGCATCGAAACCAACCCGTGAAAGCGTGGTTATACCAGGTGCCTGCGGGTAGCGGTTATAGAAAACCTCCCAGCCGCTCTGGTTTTGACCGAAGATCAGGTTCTTTTCAGCCTGGCTTAGCAGGGTATAGGCACTTCCGAGGTGCATGTCCGGGCGGATAGGATGGGTTGTGGCGTTACGCGTCCGGAAACTGTCCACCGTTTCGGAGGCAACGCCGTGTAAGTTTTGAAGAACGTAGTCCAGGGTTTGGGCAGTATTATCCACTCCGGTTGCACTCGTGGCAGTGGCAGCCATGATGACGTAGCCTCTATTATGATACATCTCAGGGAGCAGATAAGCGTAGACGGCCTGTTCCTCCCGGTCGATCTGATCCACACCTGGTGCAGGCATGAGGTTCGGTTTCGCCGTACAGGAAGTAATGAAAAGGGAAAGAGAGAGAAGAAGCATCTGCTTGACCATCGCAATCTTCATTATACAATCCCTTTTGTACTTTGCATGAGTTCCTTGTTTCCTGAAATTGCCCAATCTTATTAAATAAGCACTAATTATTGCTGAGCAACGAAATACTCGCCAAAAGGCATATGTTATACTCTTGAAGACACCTCTTATGAGCAAGATGACGATCCTTCCGGGACGAAGAACCCTGATTCTGATCGCATTCATTTTCCTGCTTTCCGCAGGCTTGCGGTTGGGATTGGTGTGGGTGAACCGCCAATCCAACGACGATCATTTCGAGGTAATCCAGCTTATCCTCAAAACGGGCCGCCTGCCCGTAAAACCGGATTGCTGGGAATGTTACCAACCGAAATTATTCCATTACACGACGGCAAAATTCCTTCAAATAACCGGTCTGGAAAATACGAGCCAGGATAGCATGATCCTGGCCGTCGAGTTGGTTAATTACACAGCCGGATTAATCACATTGGTGGTCATCGGGTTCTTTCTGTGCCACCTACCTGTAAAGAACGAACTTCTCAAAGTACTGGCTTTCGGACTCGTGGCCCTGAATCCGAAACTGATCGGGATCAGCTCCCAGGCAACCAACGATACTTTTGCGATCCTCTTTTCCACACTGGCGCTCTTTTACGCTTATGCTTACCTCGAGAGGAGAAGACCTATCACCTTTCTGCTAATTGTGATCTTCACTGTTCTGGGAATTTCCTCCAAGGCGAACGGCTGGATCACTGCAATCGCAATCCTCGTGGCGCTGCTCTTCAATGCTTGGACGGAAAAACGTCAGATGATTCAATTGGTTCTGATGGCTTACCTTTTTGGAGCGGTCATATTGGTTGTATCGTTCCTCAATCCTTTAAATCAATACTTGACAAACTATAGCGATTATGGTTCGCCCATCCTGTTGAATATCAGCAAACAACCCTTTCCACAACTCTTCGTGCGGACATCCGTCGATCGACCTGGAATCCTGTCCATCCAGGATGGAATCTTTACATTTAGGTTCATCGATCTGCTGCGCCACCCGCGCATTGAAACTGTGAATGCCTATCCCCCGCATATGACCTCCCTCTGGACAGAAATATACGGCCGGGCATATTCCGTGCACTTTGACAACTGGCCGGAATCCTGGTCCACCACAGGGAATCAGGGATTCGCACTCAGCCGCACGATATACATCCTTGCCCTACTGCCGACTGCCTTGCTCTTGACAGGCGCAGTCATCGAAATTATCCTGACCATGAAAAGCATCATTAAACGTGACCTGGAGCTTGCCGCCGCGACCCATTTCGGTCTGACTGCAACAGTGTTTACAGGCTTCGTGCTCTTCATCATTCTCTATGCATTGGAATATCGGGATTTCTCAGTAATGAAAGCAATCTTTCTCTACCCCGCCATGCTTACCTTCCCGCTCTTGTTCATACGAGCAGGCGATAGGCTTTATTTTCATCTGTCCAGGCGACTTGGCTGGGTCTGGGTTGGAATCGGTGTTTGGATTGGGGCGTTGTTCATCCTTTACAGTGCTGATATCATAACAATGATCACGCTGATCTCCTCACGTGGGTACGGACTGTAAGTCCATTTTTTATACTTAGGGCTCGCCCAGCCGCTCCACCCGCTTGTGTACCAGCACTTTGGGTTGGGCATCAGGGCGACGATCATCTTGATGGTGGTGGTCTTCCCGGCACCAAAGGGATCGAAGATGCCGAAGACCTCAATGGTCTGAACGTCGGAGTTGATATCATTCCCATCACGGTCATATCCGACGCCGGTAATCTTAACGGTAGCCCCATTATAGACAAGCTCATAATTTTGATTTGTGCTCAGGGAGAGATAGAGAGAACTCGATCGGAGAACCCCCGCCGCATCGGATGGATCATGTAAGGAGATGTAAACGTAGTTATACGGTTCAGTGTGACTGCCCGACCAATCTTGCAAGCAAGAAATGGTCTGGTACAGGCAGGATTGAACCTCTTCAAAGTTATTGATCCATGGATTGACATTCTGATCCCCCGGAAGCCACTCGCGTCCCTGGACAGTGGTCAGACTAAAACGTTCGCTCAAGGCCGGGAACCATTCCGTCAAGGGCGAGACCCATGGGCTATCCTGCCAGCCAATCACCACGAAACGACTGCCGGCGGGTGTATTCTGCCGAACCCAATCCATCGCCTGACGGTCCTGGACCGGCAGGATGTTAAATGTGGCCAGATCAGATACGGAAGAGAATGAATTTGCCAGCAAGGCAATGAATAAATATGCCAATAATACCTGATTAAGATAATTGGAAATAACGCGTGTCCCGGTAGGGGATTGTTCCGATTCTTTCGGTTGGGCCGACATGAACCACGGAAAGATCATATCGCACAGGGTTATCGTCGCCAGCAAGGCCAATTGGATGGGAATGACATGGCCGGCACTGCGCATGTCTGTCAAGAAACACACCACCAACCAAACTGGCAGGAAGTATTTCTTATTTTTCAGGCAGATAAAAATAGCGATCAGCCCAAGCCCTGCCACCATAATATTGGTGACGCCACTGAAATTCATGGTTATCAGAGGCCACCAAAATAACCAGCGACCCTGGGATGTTTGTGAGGCCACCAGGAACGGATACAGGCCCTGCCTGGCGACGACGGTTGCCCACCACGGGGCAGTGAGAGCAAGGATCCCAACCCCGGCTGCCAGAGCCCGATACGTGCCGGGTTTATTACGACCGAAGAAAGCCCAAACCAAAATGCCCGCAGCCGCCGCCTGCAGGGCCCACTCCGGATGGCTGTAGACGGTCAGCGCCCCCGTAAGAATTGTGGCAGCCAGCATTTGGATGGTCTTATCCTGGAACATTCGAATGGAAAAATAAATGACTAGGATAGCAAACAGTGCGCCAAGGGCACGAGTTAACCCACCTCCCATGAGTTGCCATTCGAAGGCCTGGGGAGTCAATGCATAGATCAAGGTTGCCAGAGCAGCGTGGGATTTGGTTCCCAGTATGCGGTGGGCAAGCAGAGCAAAGGCCGGGATGGTCAGAGCGCTGAAGATGGCCGGCAGCCATTGGATCAGGGAGAGGAGGCTGATCCCGAAAAGGTTGTTGATGCCTGCCAGGAGGTAAAATCCAAGAGGTGGATAGGCATAGGGGATTTGCAGATGATTATAGGAAGTAACTGCCGGCAGGAAATAGTGGGATGCCTGAAGGTCCCTGGCCATGGTCAGGAACATGCCGCCATCCACCATTGGAAAACCGGCTTTCCAGGCAGCATAAATGCGAATGAAAACTCCGAAAAGGATCGCCAACGCAAGAAAGAAAACCGGAATGAGTTTTTCCTGTTGTTTCATTTGCATGGTGTCATCTCAGGATTGTTTCAGTTCGGACGAACCCAGGAATTATTTGGATGAAGACTCTGAATATGTAGATTGTTCTGTGATTATATAGCATATCAGGAGGAGGCGACAAAGGCGATAAAAAGCCAAGATTTTCCAAGCAATTTTCACAATGTTGGAATTGAGCTGGTCAAGAAATGGAAAAGATCTGGATAAATTCATGTATTGTTAATTTTCAGGTACTATCATCTAGTTTGGAAGCTGCGCACGAAGGTGCGGGTTTCCTCCTCGCTAACGACCCGGTCCAAAGATCCGGGTCGTTTTGCGCATCTCCTCATTTTCAATATGAATCCTTGATTAGCAGGGAATAGATAGGGGATTGAGTGCGGACAACAAACCGCCAGCACACCCCCTGCCCCGCGTGGAATGAAATGATACTTTTCAATCACCGTTTCAATGTCCGATACTTGACCCGGTGCGGCTGGAGATCTTTCCCGTAGGCATCCCGCATGTGGGCTTCGTAATCGCTCCAATTGCCCAGGAACAGGCGTGCCTGGCTGTCGCCTTCGAAGGCCAGGATGTGGGTGGCGATACGGTCCAGGAACCAACGGTCATGGCTGACCACAATGGCGCTGCCGGCGAAGTCTGCCAGGGCTTCCTCCAGGGCACGCAGTGTGTTGACATCCAGGTCGTTGGTGGGTTCATCCAGGAGGATCACGTTGGCGCCTTGTGTAAGTGTCTTGGCCAGGTGGACGCGGTTGCGCTCGCCACCTGATAAAACGCCAACCTTCTTCTGCTGGTCTGGGCCCAGGAAGTTGAAGGAGGAGACGTAGGCGCGCGAGTTCATTGTTCGTGAGCCCAGGGTGAGTGTCTCAGCGCCCCCAGTGATCTCCTCCCAGACGGTCTTCTCCGGGTCGAGCGTACGGGCCTGGTCAGCATAGGCCCACTTGACCGTATCTCCAATTCGAATGGAGCCATGGTCGGGCGGCTCCTGCCCGGTGATCATCTTCAGCAGGGTGGTCTTGCCGGCTCCGTTGGGTCCGACCACGCCGACGATGGAGCCGGGCGGGATCCTGGCGCTAAAATTGTCCAACAGCAGGCGATCGCCATAAGCCTTGCTGACCCCTTCCAGCTCGATGACGATATCGCCCAGGCGCGGACCGGGCGGGATATAGATTTCCAGTTCTTCCCGGCGCTGTTCCGTTTCCTGGCTCAACAAGCGTTCGTAGGCGGTCAGACGAGCCTGTCCCTTGGCCTGGCGCGCCTTGGGACTCATGCGGATCCACTCGAGTTCGCGCTCGAGGGTCTTTTGGCGCCTGGATTCGGTCTTTTCTTCCTGAGCCAGCCGGTCTTTTTTCTGTTCCAACCAGGATGAGTAATTGCCTTTCCAGGGGATGCCAAAGCCGCGGTCGAGCTCCAGGATCCAGCCGGCCACGTTATCGAGGAAGTAGCGGTCGTGGGTGACGGCAATGACCGTACCCTTATACTCGCGCAGGTGGTGCTCCAGCCAGGCCACGGACTCGGCATCCAGATGGTTAGTGGGCTCATCCAGCAAAAGGATATCCGGTTCGGTCAGCAGGAGCCGGGTGAGAGCGACGCGGCGACGTTCACCACCGGATAACACCTGGATGGGCATATCCGCGGGCGGGCAGCGCAAGGCTTCCATGGCCAACTCCAGATGACTGTCCAGGTTCCAGGCGTCGTGCTTGTCCAGGACCTCCTGCAACCTGGCCTGTTCGGAGATCAGCGCATCGAAGTCGGCATCCGGTTCGGCAAATCCGGCGTTTACCTCATCAAATTGCGCGAGCAAGTCTGTGATCGGCTGGACAGACTCACGCACCACTTCGATGACGGTTTTGTCCGGGTCGAGCTTAGGCTCCTGCTCGAGCAAGCCGACGGAATAGCCCTTGCTCATGGCAATCTCGCCGACGTAATCGGTATCCAGGCCGGCCATGATGCGAAGCAAGGTGGACTTGCCGGCTCCGTTCAGGCCGAGTACGCCAATTTTGGCGCCGTAATAGAAGCCGAGCGAGATATCGCGCAGGACCTGTTTGTTGGGTGGATGGATGCGTCCAACCCGCATCATGGAGTAGATGACTTGCGTATCGGAAGGCATGGTTTGAGAAGAGAGAGGTTAGTGTGGAGAACAAAGGGCAGGGATCAGAAGAAAAGATCTTTGAGGCGATTCTACCGCATAAACCAACAAGGGAGGAGAAAGAGAAAAGATAGGAAACAGAATGAGGTGCAGCCATTGCGACTCGAACTGGTCAAAAATAAGGCATCAAAGAACCTGCATTATGGGATACCACCTTAGCTAGTCAGCGATTATGATGAAACAGGGAATGAATCCTGCGAGACCATATAACAACCATTTTCCGGTAAATCTCTGCCGGGGAATACGCGGGATTGTTTCATTCGACCGGAATCAGGGAAAAGAATTATGCAGAATTGGTCCAGGCATGGAAATCCAAACACTCCATTCAAAACCAAAGGGAATATCGGATTCAAATTCAGTTTTGCATTCCAACCCATCGTGGATGCCCGCAACCGGGAGATCATTTCATTCGAAGCCCTGGTACGAGGTCCACACGGAGAACCCTCGGCCTCGGTATTTGCCCAGGTGCCCAAATGCGATTTCCCCAGGTTCGATGAGCTGTGCCGTTCGAAAGCCATTTACCTGGCCAGCCGGTTGAAAATTCCCAACCGGTTAAACCTTAACCTGTCAGCACAAAGCATCTACGAGATCGACCTGAGTATCACGACCACATTCCAGGCGTCCATCAACACCGGCATCCCGGTGGAGAGGATCGTTTTCGAAGTGCTTGAAATGGAGAGCCTAACCGACCAGAGAAATTTGCTGCAATACTTGCGACTCATCCAGGATTTTGGCTTCATTACTGCCATCGATGATTTCGGAGCGGGATATTCCGGATTGAAACTGCTGGCGGAGTTCCAGCCGAATTACATAAAACTCGATCGTTTTTTGATTGGCAATATCCACCAGGACCTTATCAAGCAGAGTGTCTTTTCAGGGGTAAAGCATATCTGCGATCGCCTGGCAATTGAAATCGTGGCCGAAGGGGTCGAGAATGCAGGAGAGTATCACTGGCTGCGGGAAGCCGGCGTCAGCATTTTTCAGGGGTATTATTTTGCGAGGCCGGCATTCGAGGCATTGCCGGATGTGGCGTACGCGGCCTTCAGCGCATAACGCGTAACCGGAGAAATTATTGGGGGTTGTAAAATCAGTAAGTACTGACCATGGCGTCTTGAAAGATGCCATGCGCTATTTCCCACAGAGCCTTTTTACAAGGCGGATGTTTTCGATATCCATGCAAATAAATCAAGTCAGAATGTCATCTGACCCGGCATACAGCCCGCCCCAAGGCTCTGCATACCGGATACGCTTCCGTTTCTCAACTACTCTGGGATAGAATTTGCTGGCCCCAGTACCTTGTACTATAATAGGTGTTAATAAATTGTATAGGAGAAAGACAGTTTTATTGATGGAGGGATTTTATGGCTATTCATGCACGTTCATTAATCAATTCTCAAGGGGGTTTTATCCCCCTCTCCGGCGATTTTTTTGAGAGCACCCTGGTCGACCGGTTCGAGCAGATCGTTGAGAAATACCCCGACCGTGACGCGATCATCCGGGGTGACCAGCGGATCTCGTACCGTGTTCTCAACCAAACTGCCAACCGGCTTGCACACGCCATCCTGGCCCGCTTGGGGCAGGGTGAAGAGCCGGTCGTTTTCTTGTTGGATGACAAGGTTACCTCGGTCTTTTCGATACTGGGAATCCTGAAGGCGGGAAAGATATACCTTGCCTTGGAACCTTCCATGCCAATCGAAGTTCTTAATAGGATTTATCAGGATGCAGGTTCCAACTTGATCATCACCGATGAAGCCAACCTGCCGCTTGCCCGTCAGTTAGTCCCGGACGGCACTGCTATCTTCAACCTTGACCTGCTCGGGACTGAGCTTCCCGATGAAAACCCGCATGTTCCGCTGACGCCGGAGTCTTTGGTGGCGTTATTCTACACTTCGGGTTCGACCGGAGAGCCAAAGGGGGCAGTCTATGACAACCGTTCCCTTTTGCATAATTTTATGGGTACTATTAACATCAAGAAGCAGAATTGTGAAGATCACATTCTTCAGGTATTGTCATGCAGTTACATCTGGTCGAGTGATCTCATTTTTGGGACGCTTTTTAGCGGGGCAACACTATATCCTTGTGATATTAAGAAAATAACTTTGGACGCTTTTGGGGATTGGTTGACCGGGCAGAGGATCACGGTCCTGTCCTGCCCTCCCGGCTTCTTGCGCCAGTGGATGGCAACGCTGCCCGAGAGCTCAGAAGGGCTCTTTCCGGATCTACGCCTCATCGTGACCGGCGGCGATGTTTTTTACCGCCAGGACCTGGAGGAATGGAGAAGACATTTTCCGTCCCATATTCTATTGGATAACGTCTACGGCAGCACAGAAGCTGGCTTTGCATTGATCCAGCGCTATGATCGGGAGACTGATATTTCCGCTCCCATTCCACCTTTTGGTTCACTTATTCCTGATTTGGATGTTCTTCTTTTGGATGATGCCGGACAGGTGGTTGGTCCCGGAGAAGTGGGGGAGTTAGCGATTAAGAGCCGGTACCTGGTGCGTGGCTACTGGCATAAGCCCGAGGCGACCGATGCGGCTTTCCAGCATGATTCCGTCGACCCGAAGGCACGGATCTACCATACGGGCGATATGGGGCGTTGGCTACCAGACGGGAGACTCGAATTCCAGGGGCGGAAAGACAACCAGGTAAAGATCCGGGGGTTCCGGGTGGAGATCAACCAGATTGTTGCGGCGCTTTCGATACACCCGGGTGTGAAAACGGCGCTGGTGGTGGCGCGTCCGTTACCACATTTGGTGAACGAAAAGAGGCTGGTGGGTTATGTCATCCCGCGGGAGGGGATGAAGCCGACCAGTACGGAATTGCGCTCGTTCCTCAGCACGAAGTTGCCGGGGTTCATGGTCCCGGCACGCTTTGTGTTCCTCGCGAAATTCCCTTTGAGCGCCAGGGATAAGGTGGATATCCGCGCACTGCCTGAACCGACCTGGGAATCGGAGGCTGCATATATGGGTCCCCGCAACCAGGTGGAGGAGGAGCTGACGACGATCTGGATGAAAGCGTTCCGGTTCGAAGGGATCGGGGTACAGGACGACTTCCTGGACCTGGGGGGTAATTCCTTGTTGGCGGCCCAGGTATTGACGGATATTAAAGACCAATTCGGTCGCAACCTGCCCCTTGCGCTGTTGGCGGAATGCCGGACGATCGAGCAGATGGCCAAGTTATTGGAGCAAGGCAGTGGTCAACCGGCTTCTTCGATAATTACGTTCCAGTCCAAGGGGAGCCGTCCGCCGCTGTTTCTATTTCCCGGTAAGGATGGGGACACGTTTTATTTCCGTGACCTGATTCGCCGCTTGGGTAACGACCAACCGGCATACGGGATTGAGTTGGTCTCTTCCGGAACGAAGACCGTGCCTACGACAGCGATTGGAGGATACGGCGGCGGGTTACCTGCTGGAGATGCGAGAGATCCAACCCAGCGGCCCATATTTCTTGGCGGGCCATTCGTATGGTGGGATGCTTGCATTTGAGATTGCGCAGCAGCTTACCAAGTCAGGGCAGGCAGTGGCGTTCCTGGGGTTGCTTGATACGTTTGCGCCCGGATCGTTTCCGAAGGCGACGGTATCGGAACGGGTGAACATCCACCGGGAGAATTTGCGTCGCCTGGACTTGCGAGGGAGGCTGAAATATTGGCGTGATCGAGTGAGGAGTCTGTCCGTGAAGATGTCACGCCATAATCCCATGCTGCGGATTGCAGAGCAATGGAAAATGACGCCGCAGGATGTATCCTGGATCAACCAGGTGGCGTACCAGCGTTACAACCCGGAGCCATACCCGGGTAAAATAACCTTGTTCCGTGTTGGTGAACGGCCATCGTATGTGCGGACGGACTTGACGGCGGGGTGGAAGGGATATTCCGCTGAACTGGAGATTTTGGATGTGCCGGGTACCCATGCGACCATCCTGAGCGAGCCCAACATTGAGACGCTGGCAGCGGAGGTGAAGAAACGTCTTGAGGCAGCCCAAGGGAGCCAGTAGCGTTTACTGGCAGGGACCTATTGGAAAACGACCCCCAATTAAAAAATCGGGCGGACATCAAGTCCGCCCGATTTATGATTAATAATCTGCTACAGGATTGCCACCTGCTGGGGATTGGCCGGGTTGTATTTGATCTTGACCTTGTCACCGGCACGCGGCACGGCAATGCGAGATACCATGGTCTGGCTGGTAACATCGAAAGGCACCCCGGCTGCCGGAGTAACTTTCATCTGGATCAGCACTACCGGATTCATGTTGACGGTGGAACCGGTATCCTGCACCATGACGACTTCTGCAGTTGCATCCAGGCCGTTCTGGGCCAGCCACTCCTGCTGTTTGAGGCCGTCCAGGGCTGACTGGCCCTGGTCCATGGCGCCGTTCATTTCATTGACAAAATCTTTACCCATGAAGGCTTTGGTCAATCCTCCAGTCAGCCCGCTGTTCATGGTTTTCTTGGCATTATCCAACGCTTTCTGGGGGTCTTTTTCCACTTTCCGACCGAAATTGAACATAATCATCTCCTTTCTGCATTAATAATACTATATATACCTATATTATAGCATTAATTAAATCCGTTTCAATCCCAATAAAGTACTGCCCTGGTATGGAACCGCTGTCAATTATGGCCAGTTCTGTCCGGTGACGATCGGAAAGATCAATCCTTTACACTACGGCGAATTGCGTCGGATCGGCCGGGTTGTACTTGACCTTAATTCTGTCTCCCACACGTAGTGAGGCGCTCCTGGGAACCGCTGTTTTGCCGGTGGTTTCAAATGCCGCGGCGATCATCGCCGGCTGGATTTTCACTGATAATATAACCACCGGGTCCATATCGACCAGTGTACCTGTTTCCATGACGGATAAAACCTCCGCAGTTCCGTCCAGCCCATTTTGCGCCAGCCACTGTCGCGGTCGTATGCTGCTCAGGGAGGCTTGGCCCTGATCCATGCTGTTGTCATTTTCGTTCACTAAGTTCATCCAATTAGAGCATCTGTCAGACCTTCAAAAGGTATTCTGTTCATGGTTTTTCTGGAGTTGTCCAATTCCCTTTATTGATCTTTCTTCAGCTGTTCTCGGGGATTGAACACGACGGTCTATTTGCTTATAAATCAGACCATATTTATCAACATTATATCATTAAAGATATTCCCCTCAAGCATCTATAAGCAGGTTTTGTGGGAATTATCGAGGATACCTTCCCCCTATTGTGCGATATAGATTAAGCGAACCCGGTTATACCTATGTTTCCGGGCCGAGTTTCGCCATCAGGTGGGCGATGCCCTTGAGTTCCAGCCACCATTGTTCCTTGGGACGTTCATGCTTGGGGTCGATCATTCGCTCGAAATCCTGCATATCATGGAAATTGATTTGTCCCTTTTGCAGGCCAATAAAAGCACAATTGTTTTCATCCTTGTTGCATTCATTAATCAAGTACTCTAGGCACAGGCGGGAGAGCCGGGTGGCCTGAATGCGGTCAAAGGGGGAGGGGTCGCCGCCCTGCTGCAGGTGGCCCAGGATGGCCGGGCGCACATCGAACACATTTCGTCCTTCTTCTTCGAATAATGCGCACATGAAGGGAGTGTTGTAAATCTTGTTGGCATATTCGGATCTCAGGATCAGCCCCAGGCGTTTTCCGGCATCGAAGGCACGGTTGAGGTTTTCCACATCGATCTGCATGTCACGCAATGTGACACCCTCTTCCGGTATGTAAACCCGTTCCGCTCCGGTGGCAATCCCACCCATCAGCGCCAGGTAGCCACTCCAGTGGCCCATCACTTCGACCACGAAACAGCGGCGTGTGGCAACTGCCGACTGCTTGATCTTGTCGACCGCTTCGACGATGCTGTTCAGGGCCGTGTCTGCGCCGATGCTGAACTCGGTGCCGGGCAAATTGTTGTTGATCGAAGCCGGCAGGCAGATGATAGGAATGTTGAAAGCCGGGAAATTAGGCCGGGAAATGAGCATGGTATGGACGGCTTCGTAACCGTTCCATCCGCCGATAACCAGCAGCGCCTGGATGTGTTTATCTTCGATGACACGCGCAATCGCGTAGAGATCACTGCCCTGCGGGACGACCCGGCTGGTACCCAGCATGGATCCACCCAGGGAGGCCCAACCAGTCACACCCATCCATTGCATTTCATCGACTTCGCCTTTCGCCAGACCCTCGAAGCCATTTCTGACCCCCAACATGATATGGCCCTGGTCTAGGCCCAGGCGGATGGCCGCTCGGGTGGCGGTGTTCATTCCGGGAGCGGGTGCACCCGAGTTCATGACGCCGATGCGGAAGTGTTTCTGGTCGGGCGCCGAAGCGTGCGGCAGGGCACGCACCATCGTTTTCAGGGTGTTAAAGGCATCCTTAAAGCTGGTACTGCGCAAGTTTATGGCTTTTTCGTAATTCCTGGCGGCAATCGCTTCCGAGACTGCCCGGCTCTTCTCCACGCACTCCACCAAAGGGAAATGTTTGATGTGGTTGGCGCGCGTGCCGACCACAACGGGTTCATCCTCGGGTTTGGCCTTCAGGAGAGTAATGACCGCTTCGTACCCCAATTGCGTGGCCAGGATGCGGTCGTAGGCACTCGGCCGGCCACCGCGCTGGACGTGCCCGAGCACAGTCACGCGCACTTCCTCACCCAGGTGGCCTTCCAGCACGCGTTGCACATCGGTACTGCCGATGTAATTCCCATCCCGGTCGCGCGCGCCTTCCGCCATGATGACGATGTGGTCGCGCCGTCCGGCCTTGGTGCCGGCCTTCAGGCGTTCGATCATCACCTCCTGCCAGTTCTCCACGTCCGGGGGTGCTTCGGGAATCAGGACCCAATCGGCGCCGGTGGCCAGGGCGCTGTAAAGTGCCAGGTAACCACAGTTACGCCCCATCACTTTAACGATAAAGGTGCGCTGATGGCTCGCTGCGGTGCTTGTGATGGCATCGACGGCTTCGGTGATGCGGTGCAGGGCGCTATCCGCGCCGATGGTCATATCGGGCCCGGAAAAATCATTGTCGATCGATCCGACCAGCCCGACAATGAGCAGGTTGGGGTAGGCGGCCGCGACCTCGGCACTTATCTCGCCACGTGCGGCCAAATCGGCGATGATGGCAGGCCATTCGTGGCGAAACTGGTTCGCCCCGGTCAGAGAGCCATCGCCACCGATGACAACCAATCCATCGATGCCGTTCAAGATCATGTTGCGGGCGGCTGCCTGGCGTCCTTCCGGTGTGCGGAAGGCCTCACTGCGGGCTGTTCCGATAATGGTCCCACCGCGCTGCAGGATCCCGCCGACGGATTCCCAGGTCATCTTTTGGATGTATTCACCACCTTCCACCAGGCCCTGGTAGCCTTCGTAGACCGCATATATTTCCGCCCCTTTATCCAGCGTGGTGCGTACCACTGCCCGGACGGCAGCGTTCATCCCCTGGGCGTCGCCGCCACTGGTAAGGACTGCAATTCGTTTTATTGCCATAGATCTGTGATTCTCCAGCGGATTAATCGATCAACGGTACCTTTTGAAAAAGTTGGGAGCATGAAACCTCCCGCCCCATTAATCGAGATGATACGCGTAATTGTACCGTAGAAAATGCCTGGTCAGCATTCTATGATTAGCGCACACAAGCCGGACAGCAGATCATTACCCTGGTTCGGACAAAGACATGTGTGTATGGCACAGACTTATTACGGACCCTTTGATCGCGAGGGAAGGATGAATGTTACTAACCAGACACATGCCCAGGCGAGTGGCAGCCCGATGACCTGTGCCGGCCAGCGCAAGGGCTCGGGGAACAGAGCCAAACCCCAGGATGCCAGCAGGGCAATTCCCACACTTGCCGCTGGCAGGAGCGCCATCGGCCCGGCTTCTGCAGGGACCAATATCCCCAGCTGCAGATCATAAATCCAGCGCATGGGGAAAAGCGCCAACCCGGCCAGGATGGTCGCCGAAAACCATTCGGCAGCGGTCACGCGAACGAAGGAATCGAAGGAATGCAAAGATCCCTATTCCAATAAAGATGCCTGCATACACGGCTTTCCAAGGCCATGCAAGCAACGCCAGGCTCCAGAGCACGGGAGCTCCACCGGTGTTTTTTAATAATTGCAGATAGTCCGGCAACCAATTCCCCACGGCAAACCAGCTCGCCAAGGAAAAGATTCCAATGGAGGCGGTGAACCCGCCGATAAGATAACCTTTCCGTTCGATGAACGCCCATAGGAGAATGCCTGCCATCGCAGGTATGGTGAGGGTGGGCTTCAGGATGGACAATGCCAGGAAAATGCCCGCCAGGATTTCGCGGAAAACCAGCCTGGCGGGTTGCTTTACTCTAAGATCCGGGATTGGGAGCGCAACCAGGCGGATGGCCAGGAACAAGGCACCCAGACTGAGCAGACTTAATTGTCCCTTCGTTACTGCAATGGATAGGAAGGGCAGGCTACCCAAGACCAACAGAGCTGCCCACAGGCTGGTGCGGCCAAGTTGGCGGCCTCCCCAGCGGAAAGCCAGGTAACCGATGAGATGCAACATTCCAAAGAGCAGACTGCCTATCCACAAGGCAACCGCCCATCTGAGCGGCAGCAGGGCCCAGGGTGCGATCACCAGGAAGATCCAGGCCGGATAGACGAAAAGCATGGGATCTGCACCTGTTGCAGGCGGACCCCCGAGAAGAATTGCCTGGATGAGGTGTGTTGTTCCGGCGCTGTACGGACTCTGTCCCGCCAACATGGCACGCACTCCCACCCAGTAGGGGACAAAATCCATCCCAACCCAATGGATCGGTCCATGCGGACCCGGGATCAACCAACGATCCCACAGCCAGAGCATCGCAAGAACAAAAGCGGCCCAGATCACAAACTCGATAAAAAAGAGGATGCCCCTTTTATTAATGGTATTTGTCCTGACCCTACTTTTAACATCGGCATCTGGATGCCATGCCGTTTGGCGGCTGCGATGGCCTGCTCGTACCCGGCGTCGGCGTGGCGGACAACTCCCAGACCTGGATCAGTAGTCAGGACACGCTCGAGGCGTTTGGCGGCTGCGGGTGTGCCGTCTGCCACGATGACCTGGCCGGCGTGCTGGCTGTACCCAATGCCCACACCGCCGCCATGGTGGAACGATACCCAGGTGGCTCCTCCGACGGCGTTGATCATGGCATTGAGAATTGCCCAGTCGGAAATGGCGTCCGAGCCGTCCTTCATCGCCTCGGTCTCGCGATTCGGGCTGGCCACGGACCCGCAGTCCAGGTGGTCACGGCCAATCACGATGGGCGCTTTCAGGATTCCGTTCGCCACCATCTCGTTGAATTTGAGACCTGCCTGGAGGCGTTCTCCGTAGCCCAACCAACAGATGCGTGCCGGAAGTCCCTGGAAGGGCACCTTTTCGCGGGCCAGTTTGAGCCAGCGCAGCAGGTGGTCATCTTCCGGGAAGAGGGCTGCGACGGCCTCGTCGGTACGGTAAATATCCTGCGGATCGCCGGATAGGGCAACCCAGCGGAAGGGACCTTTACCTTCACAGAACAACGGACGAATATAAGCCGGGACGAAGCCGGGGAATTCGAAGGCGTCTGTCACGCCGTGGTTGAAGGCTTGCTGGCGTATGTTATTACCGTAATCGAAGACCTCGGCGCCCTTTCTCTGGAACTCGAGCATGGCCCGCACATGTTGTGCCATGGAGTCCATTGCCCGCTTTTTATATTCCTCAGGATCAGACCTGCGCAATTCGTCCGCGGCGGCTACGCTCAAACCGGAGGGGATGTACATCAGTGCCTCGTGTGCCGAGGTCTGGTCGGTGACCACATCCGGGATGACGCCACGCATGGCCAGCTCCTGAGTGATATCCGCGGCGTTTCCGATCAAGCCGACGGACAGCGGTTTTTCCTGGTCCGTATATTCATCCACCAGCGTCATGGCCTCTTCGAGGTTGTCCACCACCTGGTCGACGAAGCCGTTATCGAGACGACGTTTGGCATGGGCCGGGTCCACTTCAACGATCAGGCCGACTCCGGCGTTCATGGTTATGGCCAGCGGTTGTGCACCACCCATGCCACCCAGGCCGGCCGTCAGGCAGAACTTGCCTTTGAGGGAACCCCAGCCTTTGGATTTTGCCAGTGAGCCGAAAGTCTCATAGGTGCCTTGTAAAATCCCCTGCGTACCGATATAGATCCACGACCCGGCGGTCATCTGGCCGTACATGATCAGGCCTTTGGCAGCCAGTTCATCAAAATACTCCCAGGTTGCCCAGTGTGGCACCAGGTTGGAGTTGGCGATCAGGACGCGCGGGGCATCCGAGTACGACTTGAAGACTGCCACAGGCTTGCCGGATTGGACCAGCAGAGTTTCATCGTCTTCCAGGTTCCTGAGTGATTCGAGGATGGCGTCGAAACATTCCCAGTTGCGGGCGGCCTGTCCGCGTCCGCCATAGACGACCAGGTCTTGTGGGCGCTCGGCCACTTCCGGGTCGAGATTGTTCTGGATCATGCGGTAAGGGGCTTCCGTCAGCCAGGATTTACAGGTGAGAGTTGTGCCGCGCGGGGCGCGGACGATGCGAGGTCCGGACATGTTTCGTCTCCTTTGTAGAAAAAGAAAATTCCCTCCTGGCTATTATACGCCGGGAGGGAATTTTAGTTACCCTTTGGATGAAGATATTGCTATTTCTTGCTATACAATTGGTCGAACTTGGTCTCACGCAGGCGCTTGACCAGGCTTTCCTGTACTTCCAGCCAGATCGGATGGACCAGGCAATCGTCGCTGAACACGCAGCTGGCAGGGTCACCGACACATTCGTTGAGAAGGATCGGTCCATCGATGGCCTCGACAACGTCAAGGAGGGAGATCTCTTTAGCATCGCGTGCCAGGGTGACACCACCGCGGGCGCCGCGGCTGGTGTGAAGCAGCCCGGCAATTGATAATTGCGAGATGATTTTGGCCAGGAAGGAGGGCGGGATTTTCATTTCCTGCGCCACAGTGCTGGTGGCGGCGCGCTGGTTTGGGCCCTGCTTGGCGAGATACCGGACAGCACGTATGGCATAGTCAGCCTGACGAGTGATTTGCATAGGGACTTCCCTTTCTGGTTATTCAGGTAATTTTTATCGTTTTATATTGTATTGGTTGTTGGGGTGGTGGGCAAGTGATAGAGGTCATGCTTGAAATATGACCTTTTACTCCGATTAATACCATAATTACAGTAAATAGCAGAAAACAAAACGCCGTGTCTTTTCTTACGGCACGGCGTTGGCCAGTTGCATACGTTTCAATAACGGTACAAGATTATCAGCGGGTCAGTGTCAGGTTCCCTGCGCCGATATGAACGACGATGGTCAATTGCGGCCCGCTCCCGTTTTGGGTGTAAAAGTTGCCGTTCTTGGACCAACCGGAGTCAAAAGACACGTTTGATAGTCCACCATCCACGGTCAGTTGGACAGGAATGCCGGAGGGGATGACCAGCGTCGTGTTGCTTACACCCGTTTCTATATTGACACTGCCATTCTGCTTAAGAGTGCCGGAGAAATCGAGCGTGAAGTTTCCCGCGCCACTATGGAAAAGCAGGTTGGCAAAATCTGCATTGCCCAATCCGGTCAGTGAGACATTGGATGCGCCGGTCTCGTAGCTCAGAAGGGACATGCCGGTAAGGTTGGGAGAGGCGAAATTCATTTTGACATCGGATGCGCCGTCTTTAACGGTGAGGTTGGCCAGAGCCAGTCCACCGAATTGATAATCGGCATGGTATGCACCGGCTTCGATGCTCAGGGCGAGAGGTTGAGTGCCCAGTGACAGGTCCCACGTGTTCTTGATATTGGAAAGGTCGGGAATGCCGGTCAGATGCCAATTGCCCTGCTCGATACGGACGGTGGAACCGTTCATGGTCACCACAGGCTTGAAGTCGGCGATATTGTACGTGGTAGTACCGGAGACCAAAGCACCGGCACCGGGGTGAAGAGTTAACGTACCCGCACCGAAGGCAAGCGAAAGATTTACGGTCTGGCTGGTGTCCGGGGACGGGATATTGATATGATCTGTCAGCATGGGACCGGGTGTGATCGTGTTGACCGGGATAGTGACATAGAACCCACAGGCGGACAAACCCAGCGTCAAAATGAGAAGAACGGGAAGCAATTTGCGAATCATAATCATCTCCTGGTGTATGGAAAAGCCGGCAAGTACAACCGGCCTGGTTTCTTTCCAGATATACGTCTCAGGCGGACATTCGTTTCAGGAGGTTGGAATTATTCTCCCAATACCTTTACCAATTCTGCGGTAATAGACAGGAGCATGTCTGCGCCATGTTCACGGAGTTCGCCCGCCTCACCAAAGCCGCACAAGACGCCAACCGTCTGTGCCCCGGCGGCTTTTCCGGCGCGAATGTCCACGGAAGTATCGCCCACCATCAAACAGGCATCCGGGGTTACGCCCATTTCCTTGGCAGCCCATAGGATGGGATCCGGGAATGGTTTCGTGTGTTCACAGGTTTGATCGGTGGCGATGCACTTAAAGAACGGTACCAGGTTGAATTGATCCAGGAAGTCCATGGTTGTGCGCGTGTCGCGGGCGCTTACGACCGCCAGCGGGTAGCGTTTGCCGAGCTTTTCCAACATCTCCGAGGTCCCTGGAATAAGTTGGAACGGTTTTGTTTTCATTTTCGACTGGCGTGCGATCCAATCATTCAGGGCGAAGATCTCATCATCCAGGCCGATGAGATCGGGGAGGCCCATGATGAAATTTGCCGGAGCTTCAGCCTCCATCACGATGCCACGGGCGATCCGGGAGAGATCCTTTCCGGGGAAAAGGAAATGGAATGGTTTGAGGAGACCGGCGAGGTGTGCCACCATCACATCGTCGCTGTCGCTGAGAGTGCCATCCACGTCGAAGCAAATGGCACGGATGCGGGAAACCTGCAAGGGCATAAAACCTCCGGAGCATGAACGACCGGGATTAATCACCAGATTGTACACCCTCCCGGAAAGGGTCGCCGGAAGTATGAACATATAAAGCAGTAGTGATGGCGCAGGGCGCTAGGGACCAGATGTTATATAATCCCCTTAAATCCTACTATTCATATGTGCAGGCGAATGATATATTGATACAGCCGGCACCATTCCTGTATATTTACGGAAATCGGGATAATAATTATCGGAACCCTGTAGGTGCCCAAGATCTGGATGAGAAAGATGAAGTCGGTGAGGCTGAGTTCCATGAAGACCAGAAAGATAAATATTAGCATGCCAAAATTACATAATACGGCACTGATCGTCCCGATCGAACTTATTGTAATTATCAGCCTGCTCCTGGAAGGATGTGAGGGAGCTTCAGAGAATAATATTGTCACGCCAAGCATGGCACAGCCACCCAGTCCAACTGTTCCCCCCTCAACACCAACCCAGCCTGCCCCTACACCGACCCCTTCTCCAACTGCACTTCCGGCATTCCCCGATCCGGCCGGATATGATTGGACAACGATTGTGTCCGGGTTGGAATTGCCTGTGGGCATCCAAAATGCTGGCGATGGGTCCGGACGGCTGTTCATCGTCGAGAAGCGCGGCCGGATCCTCATTCTCAAGAATGGACAGCTGCTTCCAACTCCATTTCTGGACATTTCCACTGAGGTTGGCAGCCAGTACACGGAACAGGGACTGCTTGGGCTGGCCTTCCACCCCAATTATGCCCAAAGTGGCCTGTTCTTCGTCAATTACACGGATGGAAATGGAAATACGGTCATTGCACATTTCCATATCTCTGCAGATGACCCAAACCTCGCCGACCCGGCCAGTGAAGTGGACATCCTGCACGTTAACCAACCTTATAACAACCATAATGGTGGCGGGCTGGCGTTTGGCCCGGATGGCTACCTTTACATCGGCCTTGGAGATGGCGGCTCTGAGGGTGATCCATTGAGGATTGGCCAGAATCTACAGACATTACTCGGGAAGATGTTGAGAATAGACGTGGATCACGGTGCCTTGTATGCCATCCCTGCCGACAATCCCTTTGTCAAAGGCGGCGGGCTGCCGGAGATCTGGGAGTACGGGTTGCGTAACCCGTGGCGTTTCTCGTTCGATCATCTCACCGGCGATTTATACATCGCGGATGTCGGCCAGGACACCTGGGAAGAAATTGATTTTGTACCATCCGGGGTGCCGGGCGGTATGAACTTTGGTTGGAGTTATTACGAAGGCATGCATCCCTATAAAGGGCAACCGCCTGCGAATGCCACTTTTACCTGGCCAATCAGCGAATATTCTCACTCATACGGCTGTGCCGTTACCGGCGGCTATGTCTATAGAGGCCAAGCGCTGCCGGAATGGCAGGGCGTTTATTTCTATGGTGATTATTGTTCCGGAAATATCTGGGGATTAATAGAAATAAACGGGAATGCCCCGCAGACAAAAATCCTGTTTACGACCAGTGCGAAGATCACCACATTCGGTGTGGATGAGGCAGGGGAAATTTACCTAATAGATTATGGAGCGGGTGCGCTGCTGCGTCTGACACGGAAGCAATGATTTCCCAAATTTCCGGACTTATGCAGTCTAAAAAAGGCGAATTGTCATTGTGATTCGGGATGCCTGTCACTGGATAATCCGCATGAGATGGCATAGACTCGATAAATGGAATGGTTCTTATAAAACTGGAGGCGGGTCGTGGCTGAACGTACATGGAAAACGAGCAAGGTGTGTTACTGCGAGCACGTGATGGGCGAAGTTGCCCTGGAAGTCGAAGTGCTTCACCCGGCGGATTTCCTGCCTGATCCGCCGCGGGTTCTGTCGCATCGCTGTTCCCATGGCGTGGAGTGCAACCAGTCTGCCAAGGCGGCCTGTGTATGGGCCGGAAACAATCCAAATTACGATCCGTTGCGCGCCTAAAGCCGGGTAATGCATTAGATTATCTCCAATATATATTTCCCTTCTCCTTTTCAGTTGGTCTGGCTGCTCCCGCGAACACTCGCGGGAGCAGTTCCATTAAACCAAAAAAGGCGATCTTTTTCTAATCGCCTTTTTGGCGGGTGATTGTCAGAATATTACTTGACTTCGATGACGGCGCCGGCTTCTTCCAATTTCTTCTTGGCGTCCATGGCGGCATCCTTGCCGACCGCGGAAAGGATCTTGCCATCGGCAGTCTCGGCCAGGGCCTTGGCCTCAGTCAGGCTCAGGGTCACCAGCTGGCGGATAACCTTAATGACTTCGATCTTCTTGGGACCGGGATCCTTGATGACAACGTCAAATTCGGTCTTCTCTTCGACGGCCTCGGCGGCGGCTGCGGGAGCAGCACCGGCGGCGGCCACGGCGACGGGAGCGGCGGCGGAAACGCCCCACTTCTCTTCCAGTTTTTTGACCAGTTCAGCAGCCTCGAGAACGGAGAGCCCGCTCAACTGTTCGACGATTTTGTCCAGATCAGCCATTGTAAATCTCCTTCAGATTTCTCTATGAATTGTCTTTGTTGAACAACTTTATATCATGCTGCAACAGGTGCAGCCTTGTCCGAATATGCCTTGACGATATAGGCCAGTGAACGGCCGGGCTCTGCCAGGGTGCGGACCAGTTTGCTCGCGGGAGCCTGTAATACGCCCAACAGCTGGGCACGCAAGACCGGCAACGGTGGCAGGGATGCCAGGGATTTAACCTGGGCAGGATTGAGGGCGCTTGCATTCAGGAAACCACCTTTCACCTTGATGGCTTCCATGCCTTTTGTCGCTTCCGTCAGCGCTTTTGTGAAACCGGCCGCATCGGTAAAAGCGAAGCCGATGGCGGTGCTCTTTTCCGCAAAGTCAGCCGGGACGCTATAGCCAGCCTTTTCCAAAGCGAGCCTGGCGAGCGTGTTCTTGACGACATGGAATTCACCGCCACTTTCACGGGCCCTGGCGCGGATGGCATCCAGGTCTCTCATTTTCAAGCCGGTATACTCAACCAGGACGACAGCCTGACTCTTGGCGAGCCATTGCATATATCTGTCCAGCATGGACTCTTTCTGAACTTTTGATTTAGCCAAAGAAAATCACCTCCTTTCCAATCAAAAAGTCTTTGCCCGAGTTTACCAGGCAAAGACTTGGCCCCCTCAAGAGGGAGCCCTCCCCGGAAGGGGAGTGGTGTTGCCACCAGTCTTCACCTGGGCAGGAGATTAAGCTCTGCGTACCATCGCAAAGCACCTGCCGTCTTCGGCGAAGGAAAAATCCTCGGGCTATCCGAATAATGCTATTCGGTTTCCTCCATCGACTGGGCCATGTTGGCGTCCACTTTGACGCCAGGACCCATCGTTGAAGTCATTGTGATGTGTTTGATGTAATTACCCTTGGCAGCCGATGGGCGGGCCTTCATGATGGCTTCCATCAATGCCGCAAAGTTCTCAACCAGCTTCTTTTCGTCGAAGGAAGCCTTGCCAATCGAGACGTGAATGTTGGCAGTTTTATCCAAGCGGAACTCGACGCGGCCGGCTTTGGATTCGGTTACGGCACGTCCGATATCATCGGGACTGACAACGGTGCCGGCCTTGGGGTTCGGCATCAGACCACGCGGACCGAGAACACGGCCAAGTTTACCAACCTTGCCCATCATATCGGGTGTGGCGATGGCGACGTCAAAATCGAGCCAGCCACCCTGGATCCTGCTTAGGGTTTCCTCATCATCGGCAACCGTATCTGCACCGGCGTTGCGGGCATTGGTTGCGCCATCGCCCTGGGCAAAGACCAGGACGCGGACCGCCTTGCCCAAGCCGTGCGGCAGAACCACCACATCGCGCACCTGCTGATCGGCCTGTCGGGGGTCAAGGCCCATGCGCATGTGCACTTCCACTGTGGCATCGAAATTTGCGTACGAAGTTTCTTTTACCAATTTGACCGCTTCACCTGGCCCGTAGAACCTGTTCAGGTCCACTTTGGCAAGAGCGGCCATATATTTCTTTCCGTGTTTCGCCATGAAATCTCCTTTGTGGTGCAAGCGGGCCGGGATGCGGCCCTCCCACCGGGTTAATCGACAACAACGATGCCCATATTACGGGCAGTGCCCTCAATCTGGCGCATGGCGCTTTCGATATCCAGGGCGTTCAGGTCCTTCATCTTCAGTTGGGCAATCTCGCGCACCTGGGCACGCGTTACATTACCGACCTTCTCACGATTGGGGACGCCGGAACCTTTTTCGATCCCGGCGGCCTTGCGTAAAAGAACTGCCGCGGGGGGCGTCTTCAAAACGAAGGTGAATGAACCATCCGTATAGACGCTGATCTCCGCGGGGAGAACCTCGCCCGGGCGGTTGGCAGTGCGGGCGTTGTAATCCTTGCAGAAAGCCATGATGTTGATGCCATGACCAGCCAACGCCGGACCGATGGGGGGTGCAGGATTGGCCTTGCCGGCCTCAATCTGCAGACGAACAATTGCCTTGAGTTTCTTTGCCATACAACCTTTTCTCCTTTGTGGTTTTAGTGGGCCTTTCCAGAGGCCCTCCCACGAATTTGCCAACAGCGTTCCCTTCCCAGCAATCAGCGCGAAAGGCTGAGAGCGGAGGGGTGAGCGCTGTCAGGCTTTCTCAACCTGCAGGAAGTCCAATTCCACCGGGGTATCCCGCCCGAAGAATGAGACCATCACACGTACTTTTGTCCGCTCCATATCGATTTCGGCGACCACGCCCCGGAAGTCATTGAAAGGTCCATCCACGATGCGGACACGTTCCCCGACCTTGAAGGTGACCTTGACCATGGGTGCATCGGCTTCCATGCGCTTGAGGATCTGGGCGACCTCTTCGGAGCGCAGGGGGGTGGGCAGGTTGCCCATGCCGACGAACCCGGTCACGCCGGGGGTGTTGCGAACAACGAACCAGGATTCCTCGCTCAACAACATATTCACCAGCACATAGCCAGGGAATATGTGCCGTTCCACGGTGCGGCGCTTTCCATCGCGCACCTCGATCTCTTCCTGAGTGGGCACGACCACATCGAAGACCCTATCCTTCATGCCCATGGTCTCGATGCGCTGCTCGAGGTTGTGACGCACCTTATTCTCATAGCCGGAATAACAGTGAATCACGTACCAGGCCGGTCCCTCCGGGATCGATTCGATCTCTTCCTTCACTTCAGGGATTTCCTGGTGAACAGTCTTTGGTTCGCTTAAAACGGGCTGGTCCGAGCGAGATTCATTCTGCTCGGATTCAACCGGTTCCTGATCAAACTGTTCTTCCGGATCCTGGTCTTGCATTTTTTCAACCTCTTCAGTATGTAGCGTGTCGCCTTTTTAAGACCCAATCATCAGGGTCAGGATCTTCGTGGCGCTCAAGTCCACCATCCAGAGAAAAAGAGCCATGACTATCAATACGATAATCACAACAACGGTCAAATTACGCGCTTCCAGCCAGGTCGGCCAGGTTACCCTGTGCAACTCGCCCATGGTCTCGCGGAAGAAGCGTTGGAGCCCGTTCTCGCGTCTACTTCTGTCACCTTTACCGGCCACGTGGTACTCCTTCTTATCTGACGGTGACAACGCTGCCTGATGGACTGCCCAAAAGGGGAGGGCGGCGTTGTAATAACAGGCCAGGTAGGACTTGAACCCACAGCCGCTCGTTTTGGAGACGAGTGCTCTACCAATTGAGCTACTGGCCTACATTAACAGCCGGATAAATTCCGGTCTGATGGTCTTCAGCCATTTTCCGACTGACAGACTTTCAGACCATCCGACTTGAACCTACTTGGTCTCGCGATGCAACGTATGCTTCTGACAACGCGGACAGTATTTTTTAAATTCCATCCGATTCGGATCGTTGCGGCGATTCTTCTCCGTTACGTAATTGCGTTCCTTACAGTCGTTACATGCCAGGATGATTACCGGGCGGACATCTTTCTTCTTTGAAGCCATTCTACCCTAACTTCTCTCTTATTCTATGATCTTGGTGATGACACCCGCGCCGACGGTGAGACCGCCTTCGCGAATGGCGAACTTGGAACCCTGCTCGAGGGCGACCGGGACGATCAGGGTGACGGTCAGGTCGACATTATCACCCGGCAGGACCATTTCCACGCCCGCAGGCAGCTCGACGTTGCCGGTCACATCCATCGTGCGGATGTAGAACTGCGGCCGGTAGCCGTTGAAGAAGGCACTGTGCCGCCCGCCTTCCTCCTTCTTCAGCACGTACACTTTGGCTTCGAACTTAGTGTGCGGCGTGATCGAACCCGGCTTGGCCACCACCTGGCCACGCTCCACGTCCGTGCGCTCGATCCCACGCAGCAACAGACCCAGGTTGTCTCCGGCCATGCCTTCGTCCATCATCTTGTGGAACATTTCCACGCCGGTCACCACCGAGTTGCGGGTCTCACGCAAGCCAATGATCTCGACCGGATCGCCTATCTTGATCACGCCCCGGTCGACACGCCCGGTCACCACCGTCCCACGACCCTTGATCGAGAAGACATCTTCGATCGGCATCATGAAAGGCTTTTCGATCTCGCGCTTCGGCTCGGGAATGTACTCGTCGATGACACGCAGCAATTCCTTGATGCTGGCGTATTCGGGCGCATTCGGGTCGGTGGAGGTGCTCTCCAAGGCCTGCAGGGCACTGCCACGCACGATCGGGGTGGTGTCACCCGGGAAACCCTGCTTCGTCAGCAATTCGCGCAGTTCCATCTCGACCAGCTCCAGCAGCTCCGGGTCATTCATCTGGTCGACCTTGTTCAGGTACACCACGATGCTGGGCACTTCCACCTGGCGCGCCAGCAGCACATGCTCATGCGTCTGCGGCATGGGCCCGTCCGGCGCAGCCACCACCAGGATGGCCCCGTCCACCTGCGCCGCGCCCGTGATCATGTTCTTGATGTAGTCACGGTGTCCGGGCATGTCCACGTGGGCATAGTGACGCTTATCGGTCTCATATTCCACGTGCGCAATGTTGATGGTGATGCCACGCGCCTTTTCCTCCGGCGCATTGTCAATCGAGTCGTACGCACGGAACTGCGCCTTCCCGAGAAATTGACTGTACTTCGTGATCGCCGCCGTCAACGTGGTCTTGCCATGGTCAATGTGACCCATCGTCCCGACGTTCATGTGCGGTTTCGTCCGTAGATATTTCTGCTTCGCCATAAGCCTTTCTCCTTCCAAGACAATGTCTCGTGATCGCGAAGCCCTCAATGGGATTTGAACCCATGACCCCGTTCTTACCAAGAACGTGCTCTACCGACTGAGCTATGAGGGCGTTTCGTTTACCAGCTTGATGGTTTATGGTTTTCTTTTCGAAAGAAACCACCAGACCATCAATCCATAAACCTTTTTTGGTGGGCAGTGAAGGATTCGAACCTCCGAAGTCTACTGACAACTGATTTACAGTCAGTCCCCTTTGGCCACTTGGGTAACTGCCCATTCATTCCAGCCGTTGCATGCGCTGGTCGCCAGGTCCCAGCGTGGGAAAATGAGGCCAAGCGACAAACAGATGAACGGGAAAGATTGTCAACGATCCAAGCCGACGACGGGAATCGAACCCGTAACCTACCACTTACAAGGCGGTTGCTCTACCGATTGAGCTACGTCGGCAATCGCCCATTTCCGGCTTAAGCCCGCCAATTATACCAAAGGCAACCCTGCGATACAAGGTTAAGCACCTTCCGGGGTGGAAAGTGCTTATCCGCAGCTTTGGATAATTGCGGCTTAAAAAACCATATCCAGGCGCGCTGCCGGGCATATCTTCAGGCTGGCCTATAAGCCGCACATCGTCCACTTTTGGGGATCCTGGCCGGTTTATGGAAAGTGTCTTCAGGCTGACCTATAAGCCGCATTCTGTCCAGCGGTTGTTTCCGGTTTACGCCGCCCTTTGCCGAAGCGCAGGGTTGGGCTTCCTCCCGGAACGCGCGCTTGTGCGATCATCTCTCTAAGCAGCCTACCCGGGACTCAAACGAGGCGAGCCGCCTCTTGTCCCTGCTTGGCCTTGCTCCCGGCGGGGGTTGCCTGGCCGCCCGCATTGCTGCGAACGCCGGTGGTCTCTTACACCACCTTTTCACCATCACCCTCACCCCCGACCCCTCTCCCGATGGGAGAGGGGGGCGGAGGGAAGGCGGTTTGTTTCTGTGGCCCTAATCCGGCAGGTTTCCCCGTCCCGGGGTTTCCCCGGCGCCGTGCCCTATGGAGTGCGGACTTTCCTCGATCCTTCGCCGAAGCTCAGGACCGCGACCGCCCGGCCAACCTGAAGACAAAGGTATCATACCGTCTATGAACCAGTGAGTCAATCTTGGCGGAAGGCCGGGAATTGCCGGATGGGGAAGATAATGTCGACGATTAAAGGTTTAACACGAATGTGACGAATAGACGAATTTCACGAATATAACAAGATAAGTATTCGCAGACTTCGTGGCATTCGTGGAAAAAATTCCTGGCCGGGAAGCCATAAATGATGTATCACGAATGGGACGAATATACGAATTTCACGAATATAACAAGGTAAGAATTCGCAGCATTCGTGGCATTCGTGACAAAAACCCTTTGGCCGGGAAAGCATATATGGCAGCAAGTTATGCTTATAAGGATGCCGAATAGTTTATCCGGGCGCCGATATGCAAATTTAGGAGGTTTATCACCCCGGAAAGATGACCAATTCACCCCGGAGAAGAGGGTGGAATGTGCTTTAATGTATGTAAATAGAAAATCAGCCTAAAGGAGGCAAAAATGTCCAAGAGCGTTGATAATTTGAAGACCGCCTTTGCCGGCGAAAGCCAGGCCAACCGAAGGTACCTGGCGTTTGCCAGGAAGGCAGATCAAGCCGGTTTTCCGCAGATTGCCAGACTCTTCCGGGCCGCAGCCGCGGCGGAGACCGTGCATGCGACCAACCACCTGAGGGCGATGGACGGAATCAAGGAGACGGGCGAAAACCTGCAAGTTGCCATCGCCGGCGAGAATTACGAAGTGGTCACGATGTACCCGACCATGTTCGCCGAGGCCCAGGCGGAAGGCGATAAACGCGCCTCCCAGTCATTCAATTATGCACTGCAGACCGAGAAGATCCACGAGGCGCTTTATCGCAAGGCGGCAGAGTTCTTCGGGAAGGGGAAGGATATGCCTGAGACGGAATATTACGTTTGCCCGGTGTGCGGCTACACCCACGAAGGCAAGATGGAAGGCAGGTGCCCGGTCTGCAATACACCGGGCGAGAAGTTCGAGAAGATCGCCTAGGGACAGTAAAACCCTTATCCCACGAAGGTCACGGAGCAGCCCAAAGGCAAGCAAAGCGAAGGGAAATAAGCTGGCGCGGCTTCATGATGCAACCACGGAACAATGGCTGATCCTCCCGGATGAGAAGGCAGTTTCAAAAGCCATTCGTGAAAAATCTGGACAGATTGCCCGGCCTCAAGTAAAATACTGCTCTTTGCAAGAAGCTTTTTAGATCGGCCTGTGGCTTGTTTGAATGATAAAATGAACAGGTTGGCGAGGTGTGTGCAGAAAGCGCAACCCGCCGTACAACAGGATCAATACGGAGGAAGTAAGTGGCCAATATCAAGTCCCAGATCAAGCGCAACCGGCAGAACGACAAGCGTCGTCTGCGCAACCGTGCATTTCCGCGGAACTGCCAGAATCGCGGTTAAGAATGCCCGGGCTGCCATGGATGAGGGCATCCCCGAATCGAAAGCTGCCCTTGTCAGCGCCATCAGCGCGCTGGATAAGGCGGCAGAGCAGGGTGTTATTCACAGGAACAATGCCGCCCGTCGCAAGAGCCGGCTGATGAAGGCATTTGCCAAGATGGAACCGGTCAAGGTCGAGCCCGAACCCAGCATGGCCGAACCCGTCGCCGAAGTCGAGCCCAAGAAGTCTGCTCCACGCCGGCGGGCTGCCAAGGTGGAAGCCGTAGCCGAACCCGAAGTCGAAATGGAGAAGGCCCCGGTCAAGAAGGCGCCGGCCAAGAAAGCGCCAGCCAAAAAGGCCCCGGCCAGGAAGGCAACCACCAGGAAAGCGGCTGCCACTCCCAGGAAGACCAGCGCAAAAAAGGAAGCCTAGCCGTCCGCGGCCTGGATGAATATCGAGCGGGAGTGCCCATAAAGCGGGCCTCCCGCTTTTTTGGTCCGATTGAATGAGATATAATCCTTCCGACAGGTGAGCATGTTCGAGACCGAGCAACACGACATCGAAAGGAAGATCAAAAGTTTCTGCGCGGCAAATGGGATCCCCCTGGTCACGCTGGAATGGAAGCCCATCCCCTTCAGAGGGGAGTGGGGCATTTCCACTTCGTTTTTTGCAAGCGCGGCGGTCGAAGCACGTGCCGGAAAAAAAGTGGTCGTAGGGCAGCGCGCCCAGGAAATCGCCGAACAGGTCAAGGAGGGGCTGCACAGCCAAAAGGGGATCAGCCATGTTGAGGCCGTGAAGGGTTACCTCAACCTGTATTTTGATACGGCGGAATATGCCCGGCGGGTGGGGGATATGGTCCTGGAACAAAAGAGCCGCTACGGGTCCGGACCGGCAACCGGCCGGCGGGTCATGGTTGAATTTTCCCAGCCGAACACCCACAAGGCTTTCCATGTCGGTCACCTGCGCTCCGCCATCCTGGGGGATGCACTTGCCCGGATGATCGAATTTGCCGGATACGAGGTGGTGCGCGCCAACTATCCCGGCGACATGGGTCTGCACGTAATCAAGTGGCTGTGGGCGTATCTGAACTTCCATAACGGCGAGGAACCCGAGACCGACATCACCCAGTGGATGGGCAAGGTCTACGCGGATGCCAGCCGCCGCTTGGAAGAAAATCCCGACCTGGAAGCCGAAGTGCGGTCCGTCTACGCCCGCTGGGATAAACGTGATCCGGAGGTCGTGGCACTGTGGGAGAAGACGCGCCAGTGGTCGCTGGAAGGCTTCCACCAGATGTATGCCGAGTTGGATATCCGCTTTGACAAATATTACTTCAACAGCGAAGAAGAAGAACCGGGCAAGCAAATCGTGGAGGAATTGGTCAGGCGTGGCATCGCCAGCGACGAACGCCCGCAAGGTGGAGCGGTACTGGTCAAGATCGACGAATTATTGGGATTGACGAAGGAGCAGTACCGGACCACAATTGTCCTGCGTTCGGATGGGACGGCTCTTTATTCCACGGAAGACCTGGCGCTGGTGCTGCATAAATTCCATGATTACCCGGATCTATTCCGCTCCGTATATGTGGTGGATGTGCGCCAGTCCCTGCATTTCACGCAGATCTTCAAGATCATGGAAATCGCCGGATATGAACAGGCCACGAAATGCGTCCACGTGGCCTATGAATTGGTGACCCTGCCGGGGAACGTGGTTGTCTCCTCGCGCGAGGGCACGGTGGTTCTGCTGGAGGATCTGCTGCGCGAGGCGATCACACGGGCAAAGGAAGAAGCCCGCAAGAAAAACCCCGCCTTGACGGGTGAACAACTCGAGAGCGTGGCAAGGGCAGTCGGATTGGGCGCATTGAAATACCCGATCGTGGCGCGTGAAAATACCAAGCTGGTCACCTTTGACTGGCAGGCCGCGCTGGATTTCAACGGGCAGGCTGCCCCTTACATCCAATATGCACATGTACGCTGCAACTCGATCCTAAAGAAGGCGGGAGTCTTGATCACCGACCTGCCGCCTGCTCCGTTCGACTACAGCCTTAACCCTGCCGAAATCGAACTCATCGATACCATCAGCCTTTTCCCATCTGAAGTTCAGCGGGGTGCAGCCGAGTACAAGCCGCTGGTGATCGCCAGCCTCGCGTATGACATCGCCAAAGCCTTTGCCGGCTTCTACGATGCCTGCCCGGTCGTGCAGGCCGAGCCACAGGTCCGGGAAGCCCGGCTGCGACTGGTCGCGGCGACCAAATATACTCTTGCCAATGCCTTGGCGCTTTTGGGCATCACAGCCCCAGAAGTGATGTGACGTAACGGAGAACATCGTTACGAAAATCAGCGCGTTCCGGCTTCACCGCAGGATGCCAGATCAGGTACAGGAGCTCCGAAAAAGCGCAGGGGCCTCCTTGCCGTTGCCCGTGCAACGGCTGCCGCGGTGAAAAGAGAACCTGGCTGAAATTCATCTTTTCTGTCAAGGAGTTACCTCATGTCCCCTGTTCGTACTCTCATCATGGGCGCCGCCGGGCGCGACTTCCACAACTTCAATGTCTTCTTCCGCGACAACAAAGACTATGAAGTGGTGGCTTTCACTGCGACCCAGATCCCCGACATCGAAGGCCGCACATACCCCTTGCAACTGGCCGGGAAGATGTACCCGAAGGGCATTCCCATCTATGCCGAAAGCGACCTGCTCAAGCTGATCAAGAATTTAAAGGTGGAGCAGGTCATTTTTGCCTATTCGGATGTGCCGCACGAAGTGGTCATGCACAAGGCTTCGATGGTGCTGGCAGCCGGGGCGGACTTCCGCTTGATGGGGAAAAAGCTTACCCAGGTCAAATCCACCAAGCCGGTCGTCTCGGTGTGCGCCGTGCGCACCGGATCGGGCAAGATCCAGACCACCCGGCGCGTCTCGCTGATCCTGCGCGGGATGGGATACAAAGTGGCTGCCATCCGCCACCCGATGCCCTACGGAGACCTGGTCAAGCAGGAAGTGCAGCGCTTCGCCACCTATGCCGACCTGGATACACAGGAGTGCACCATCGAGGAGCGCGAGGAATATGAGCCGCACATCGACAACGGCATTATCGTTTATGCCGGCGTGGATTACGAAAAGATCCTGCGCCAGGCCGAGCAGGAAGTGGATATCGTCCTGTGGGACGGCGGAAACAACGACTTCCCCTTCTATGTCTCTGACCTGAAGATCGTGGTGGCCGACCCGCACCGCCCCGGTCACGAGAGCAGCTACCATCCCGGCGAGATGAATGCCCGGGATGCGGATGTGATCGTCATCAACAAGGTGGATACGGCCGACCCGCAGGCGGTCATCAAAGTGCGCGAGAACCTGCGCCTGCTTAACCCAAAGGCAACCGTCATCGAGGCGGCTTCCCCGCTGTTCGTGGAGGATCCCGCTGCCATCCAGGGCAAGCGCGTCCTGGTGATCGAGGACGGCCCGACCCTGACGCATGGCGAGATGGCCTACGGTGCCGGTTACGTGGCGGCCAAACGTTTCGGCGCCGCCGAGATCGTGGACCCGCGCCCGTATGCGGTCCGGTCGATCGCAGCCACTTACCAGAAGTATCCAAAGACCGGACCAATCCTGCCGGCCATGGGCTATGGTGCGGCCCAGATGAAAGACCTGGAAGCCACCATCAGGAAGGCGGATGTGGACCTGGTCATCATTGGCACCCCGATCGACCTGACACGCGTGATCAAGATCGCCAAGCCGCACCAGCGTGTGCGCTACGAGTTGCAGGAGATCGGCCAGCCGACGCTAGAGGATATCTTGAAGAAGAAGTTTGGGAAGAAGAAGGTGGAAAAGAAGAAATAGGTGGTCAGACAGTGACCGTCACGTGAAAAGTGACGGTCACTTTATTATGTGAGGCGGAGGATGGATTGACCCGACTTTTTATTATTCCGATATATGAAAAATGTAAGACAAATAACTATTGACTTACTTCCATGTTAATGGTATATTTATCAATGATTTCGGAAGGAATTTATTATGGAGACAATTGCGACATCCAAAGGACAGGTGGTCATCCCGTCCAAGCTTCGGCGCAGACTGGGAATACGAGAGGGTACGTACATCCAGATTGATGTGGATGAAGCCAACAAGAGGCTCATTCTGACCCCGGTGACGCGCGAATATATTCACAGCCTGCGGGGTAAATACAAAGGCAAAGGATTGATGAAGGCTTTAAGGGCTGAGAAAAAACGGGAAAAGGAGCTTTAAATGCCGCGCAAAGCCAAGGCGCTGGTACTGGATACCTGGGCGGTCATTGCCTATCTGGAAGATGAACCTTCCGGCGAGAAAATTGCTGATCTAATCGCGGATGCTCACGAGGAGGAAATTCCGGTATATATGTGCGTGGTCAACGCCGGTGAGGTATGGTACATCATCGCCCGGGAAATCTCGGAAGAGGAGGCAAATAACAGCATCAAAGAACTTCACGATCTGCGGATCCTGTTTGAGGATGTGGATTGGGAAATCACCCAGGAAGCGGCAAGATTCAAATCGAAGAATAAAATGTCGTATGCGGATTGTTTTGCGGCCGCGCTTGCAAGAGTAAGAAAAGCGGATCTGGTGACAGGGGATAGTGAATTTAAGGCTGTTGAAGGTCAAGTTAAAATCCATTGGATGTAAAGCCAATACTTCCATTCAGAATTGAAAATAAATAAAGTGGATTGGATCCATTTGTGCGGCAAGTTTAACCCTTGTTTGGGTGTTCTTAAATTCACCAAGGTAAATGGAAAACAAAGAGATGCCCTTGCGCAAGAGACGGTATAATGCCCGCATTGGAGAAAGCATGTTCATAGATAAGGCAGAGATCCTGGTACTTTCCGGAAAAGGCGGGAATGGGATGGTGCACTTCCACCGCGAAAAATACGTGCCGCGCGGCGGACCGGATGGCGGCGACGGCGGACGTGGTGGGGACGTGATCCTCGAGGTGCGTCCGACACTTAATTCACTGGCAGCATTCCGTTTCACAACCCGCTTTGTGGCCGGGGATGGCAAAGGCGGCGGTTCGAACAACAAATCCGGCAAGTCGGCGGATGACCTGGTGGTACCAGTCCCGCCCGGAACGATGGTCTATGATGCCCTCACGGGTGACCTGCTGGGTGACCTGACAACTCCCGGGCAGCAATTGGTGGTCGGCAAGGGCGGTCGCGGCGGTCGCGGTAACCCGCATTTCAAGAGTTCCATCAATCAAATCCCACGCACCGCCGAGAACGGTGAACCGGGCGAGGAGAAGCGTCTGCGCCTGGAACTCAAGTTGATCGCCGACATCGGCATCGTGGGTGTACCGAACGCCGGCAAGTCCACCCTGCTTTCCGTCCTGACCAATGCCAAGCCCAAGATCGCCGCGTACCCGTTCACAACCCTCGATCCGAACCTGGGAGTGGCGAACGTGGATGACGAGACGACGGTGGTCCTGGCGGACATCCCCGGGCTGGTGGAGGGCGCAGCGCAAGGGGTGGGGCTGGGGCACGACTTCCTGCGGCATGTCCAGCGGACACGCGGGCTGATCCACCTGCTGGATGGCCTCTCGGCCGACCCAGTGGAGGACTTCCTGCAGATCAACAGCGAACTGGCCCTGTTCGACCCGGGGCTGAGGCAGAAGCCGATGATCGTGGCCTTGAACAAGATCGACCAGCCTGAGGTGCTGGAGCGATGGCCGAAGCTGAAGAAGGCACTCAAGAAGCAAGGCTATGAAGCGATGGCAATCTCGGCATTGGCGCGTACCAACGTGCGCGAACTCCTGCTGAAGGCGGTTGATCGACTGTCTGAGGCGTCCACGTTCGAGGAAACCGAACAGCCGTTACCGGTTTACCGCCCGGCCGAGGATCCACATGCCTTTACCATCCTGCGGGAACCGGATGGATATCGGGTCAAATCCGCCTCGATCGAACGGGTGGCCGAGATGACCCCGTGGGACCAAAGCGGTTCGGTGCGGCGCTTCCAGAAACTGATGGAGCGCCTGGGCGTGGATAAAGCCCTGCGGGAAGCGGGTGCGCAGGAAGGCGATACAGTTTACATCGGGGAGTATGAATTGGAGTACCAGGATTAGAAATTACCAGTCAGCGTTATCATAAAGAAGATGCCTGGATTCTGGAGCGGTGCTTTAAACACATTCATTGCCATTCAAATTAGCGGCGGAAACAGGAAGCATTTCTGGATGGGAAAGAGAGCTTTACCATGAACACTCTTAATCGGAAAGTTGTGGTTGTCACCGGGGCCAGCCGCGGGCTGGGAAAGGCCATTGCCACTCTCTTCGCACGCGAAGGAGCAAAGGTTGTCCTGGCGGCGCGCTCACAAAAGGATATCGAGCAGAATGTCGCTGACCTGCGCGGTGAGGGAGGCGAAGCCGTGAGTTTTGCCTGCGATGTCTCAGACCCGCAGCAGGTGGAGGCGCTGGCAGACTTTGCCATCCAGACCTACGGGCACTTTGATGTATGGGTCAACAATGCGGGGGTGGCCGGTCCCTACGGCGCGACGGTCGACCTTTCACCGGAACAATTCCTTTCTGTCCTGCGTACGAACATGTTTGGCGTTTATCATGGATCGAGGGTTGCCATGCGGCACTTCCTGCCGCGCAAATCCGGGAAGCTTATCAACATCCTGGGTGCGGGATCAAAAAAGCCCGCCCCCAACCAGAATGCCTATGGATCCAGCAAGGCCTGGATCCGGGTTTTCACGCTGGCGTTGGCGTCAGAATCCAGGAAAAGCGGGGTGGGGGTGTACGCCCTGCAGCCGGGCCTGATGGACACCGACCTGTTGACCGAGGTCGTCACATTCCCGGAACATGAGAAAAGACTGCGCGGCATTATGCCTTTCCTGATTAGGGCGGCTGGCAGGAAACCGGAAGTGGCCGCCCGCAAGGCGCTCTGGCTGGCGTCTTCGGCCACGGATGGGAAGACCGGCCTGGATGTCAGGGTTGGATCCAGTCTGGGCTTCCTGGTGAGTTTCCTGCGCGAGGGAATGCGAGGCTTGTTGCACCTGCCAGCCCGCCCGATCGAAATGAATATATCTGTCATCCCATCGGCTTTTGAGGCACTGCCAGGGAATGGGTCGAAGAAAATGGATTGAAAAGGTGAACCCTGTAGATCGGATCTTGAAGGATATTTCTTGTTTATTTTCCTGAAGGCTGCTATACTCCAGCCAGGTTTCAGGCAAAGTCGTCATTTTACTTTATCAGTCCCAAGCGGGCGCGGAAAGGATCCAGGAAATAATATGTATAAAGGCAAGCAGGTTTCCATCATTTTTATTGTGGGACTGAGCCTGATCGTCTCAGCCTGTAGTTCAGGACAAACTTCCACCCCCACAGCAACAGAAACGCTAATTCCAACTTCCACCTCCACCTCTGCTCCCACCGCATCTCTCGTCCCCTCCCTCACGCCAACGCCCACCGATACACCGACGAGCACTGATACGCCCACAATGACACCTACTTATACGCTCACTTTCACGCCAACCCTGTTGGCGACAGTTCCCACCGTCACGCAATTAGCCCTGCCAACACTTCCGCCCATCAATCTACCTTCTAATCCAACCGCGGCTGCATGCGTTCCCACCGGACAACCATCCTGCCAGACTTTTTCTTCTCCCATTCCAGGTGCAGGATCATGCACCCTGACTGTATGTACAGACTCATGCGGTAACATTACCAGCCAATCCACCCTGAACTGCAGTTGATAATAAATCCAGTAGTAATCCAGGTGAAATTACGAAATTGTTCACCCACAAGTCCTGAGGGGGTGGTCATGCTTTTTCCGTTCCCATGTCGATCAGCTGGATGAAGGAAATGAAAGATTCCTCTTATCGTTTTATTACGAGCCTCTTGAATCCCATTTTCTGGGGTGGCCGGCTGATCGGTGAGGAAAATCTGCCAAAACAGGGACCGGCTGTTTTCGTTGCCAATCATATGGATGCGCTAGGGCCGGTGGCATTGGGCTGTTCGATCCCCGTTCGACTGTACCCATGGCTGCAGGCGGAATTGCTGGACCAACGCGAGGCGGTTCCCTATCTGCAATGGGACCTTTTCGAACGGCAGTTACATATACGACCGCCACTCAGCCGGTGGCTTTCCTGGATGTGCTGCAAAATAACCGTTCCGTTGCTGCGTTCCTTCGGCTCCATACCGGTCCATGAGCACCACTATGACCAACTTAAACTTACATTAGATCTATCGGTGGATATCCTTCGGGAAGGGAAATATGTGGCAATTTTTCCAGAGGGTAACCGGCCTCCGGCTGTCCCCGATCCTGTGACAAAAATGTACCCTTTTAAGCACAGTTTTGTGCGTGTGGGGGAGGCGTACTTTAAAGCGACCGGCGGGAACCTGGAATTCTATCCGGTTGCGGTTCATCCGTCCGGATTTGTAGAAGTGGGTAAGCCGGTGGCCTATGATCCCAACGAATTGCACGGCCTTGAATTCCACAGGATCAAAGATATTTTGGAACAGGGCATTCGTGCGATGTATCTCAAGATGAATAGTATAGAGGCAAGCGGCAAACGAGGCCTGAACAAGGCAAGAAAAGCAGCACAGGAATGATGAGCATGATCCCGTCCAACCGAAACCCAGACTTAGTTTACTCTACTCAATTCCCGCTGCAAACATCAAGGCTGATTGTGATAAAATATATCGAAATTTTCGGCATTATTTCAAATCAGGCAATCTTAAATCCTTGGCGACCCAAGAAAAATTTAAGTCCAGATGATAAATGGTCCGGAGGGGCCATTTAATTTTCTCAAATTTCCTCGGTTAAGACAAAAGTATGAAAAGCAACCAAAGACCGGCATAGAATTATGACAGAAACCGATCAATTAACGGCAGAGGGCGAGACGGAAGGTTCCCTGGTGGAGGTCCTCCAGGTGAACAAATGGGTCCGCCGAAAACTCAATATACTGCATGATATCTCGCTGATCGTCAAACCGAATGAATTTGTGGTTGTGGTGGGGCAGAGCGGTGGGGGCAAAACAACATTGGTTGACGCCATTGCCGGGTTCAGACCAGCCACGAATGGCAAGGTGTTTGTGGATGGCATCGATGTTTATCGCAATGTCAACTCCATGCGCGACAAGATCGGGTATGTTCCACAACGCGATATCATTCATATGGAGTTGACCGTTTACCAGGCACTGGATTTCAGCGCCCGGCTGCGCCTGCCAAAAGGAACCAAAAAGCTAGACCGCAAAGCACGCATCAATGAAGTGCTGGACGAACTGAGCCTGGAAAACCAACGGAATGTACGGATCAGCGAACTGAGTGGAGGACAACAAAAGCGCGTTTCCATTGGTGTGGAATTACTTACCCGGCCACACCTGTTCTTTCTGGATGAACCGACCTCCGGCCTGGATCCCGGTAATGAGACGGCCTTCATGCACTTGATGCGACGCCTGGCCAACCAGGGCCGTACTGTCATCATGATCACCCATACGACCAAGAATGTGATGCTGGCTGACAAAGTGGTCTTCATGGATAGTGGCGGTTACATGGCCTGGTTCGGACCGCCGGATGAAGCCCTGGCCTATTTTGGTCAATATCAACACCAGGATGACCCGGGAACCACCCCGATGCAGTTCGACGAGATTTATGCGGTCCTTGACGATCCCAATTTGGGAAGCCCCAAGGATTGGGCGGACCGTTTCCAGGACAGCGCGGCTTATTCCACATATATTCTTGAGCCCCTGCAATCACGCCAGGAACAGGTTGACAGGCAGAAAACTAAACCATTCGGGAAAAGGAAGCAGAAAAAGCCCGGAATGAGTGAACCCCGGGCCGTTAAAAAGCGGGCGAGCAAAAGAACCAGCATATCCTCGTTCCGCCAATTCATCATCCTATCGTTGCGAAATCTCACCATCCTGTCTCGCGACCGCTCCAGCCTGATCCTGATGCTGTTGATCGCGCCAGTGGTTGGTTCTGTTGATTTTATTATCGCGCCCATACTTGGGAAGAACTCCTTTGACTATACTGTGGGCAATGCGATTTACGCCAACGTATCTTTATTTCTCATGTGTGTTTATGCCCTGATGGTGGGGGCCATGTCACAGATGCGCGAAATCGTGAAAGAGGCCAGTATTTATAGGCGTGAGCGGCTGGTCAACCTGAGGATATTTCCGTACGTTGCCTCCAAAGTGTGGGTGGGATTACTACTGGCCTTCTACCATGCCATGGCCTTTACCGTGATCCATTATGTTGCATTCAAGATGCCGGGTACCTTGCTGGATTTTTTTGAGATATATGTGACCCTGGTCCTGTCCGTGATGACCGGCATGATGATTGGCCTGATGGCCTCCGCCATCTCGAACAACCCGGGCGTGACCCCCTTGATCATGATCTGTCTGGTCGTGCCCATGTTCGTATTCAGCGGTGGGCTGGCGCCCATCCCCGACTACATGAGTGCCTGGGCCACCACGCGCTGGTCTCTCCAGGGATTGTCGGGCATTACAGGAATGGGTTCGGATGTGATGCGCGACCCGTGCTGGCAGCTAGATAATAAAACAAGGAATGAGTTGACCCTGGAAGACAAAACCTTTTACCAATGCCCATGCATGGGTCTGAATATGTTCAACCCGAACTCATGCAATTTTCCGGGTCTGGGAGCTCTATATACTCCTGAAATATCTGAACCAGCTCCCAACCCTCCGAGTGCCTTACCTGCAGCTCCACCCGAGCCCACTCTTCCAAATCCCCCGGATCCGCTGCTGGATACATCCAACCAGGTGCAGGTGGTGCAATATTTGAATGCCCTGAAGAAATACCAGGATGATGTGACCACAATTCAGAACAGTTATCGCACCCAGGTGGATGTCTACCAGGCCACGGCCAGCATTTACCAGGGCCAGATGATCCAGTACCAGGAGGACCTGGCGCGCTATACCGTGGCGCGTGTGACCGCGGTCTCGGCAGGAGAGGGGCTCATTGATGGTGTCGCAATCCAAAGCAAATGGGCCTGGGTGAACAAACGAGACCCAACCATCTACTATCCCTGGCTTTTTAGAACATGGATCGCCCAAGTCATACTGGTGGTGGCATATTTCTCCATTTGTTTGATTTTGGTTAAAAGCAAGGATGTCCACTAACTTCCGACCCCAGGCAAAGTGAGCCTTGGTGAAAAGATATTTTATAAATATAGATTAGAATTGATACCTATTATGCAAAGGAAGTACGTACTTATACTTTTAATATTCCTGCTGCTGGTGGGCATGGTTGCCTGCGGACCGGTTTTATTGGACCAGTCAACCCTGATGTCCGGCACCCAGACTCTATTTAACGATCAGATCATAGGGACTTTGACCGCGCGCGCCATCCAGCAAGCCAATTCCGGTCACGAGCTGGCAACGGCATTTGCCTATGCCACTGCGCTCAGCCAGACCACCACCGCCCAGGCTGTGCTCGAGAGTGCCTCCTACCAGTCCACCGCCACGGCCATAGTCCCGGTTTTGGAAGAACTGCCGCGTTATGGCGTGAATCCCCTGGAGGGGCTGGTGGCCTGGTTGCACAGGCCGGTCACCATTTCCCTGAATGGTCCTGACCAGTTTGGTTATGCCAACGATTACCCGCAAATCACCGCCAAGGATTTCGTGCTGGCGGCTGACATCAACTGGAACACACAGTATGGATTGTCGGGTTGCGGGTTCATGTTCCGGTCGGATGGAAACAGTACGGCACCCAACCAGCTGATGGTGATGATCACGCGTTTTGCCGAGGGTTCGGTGGCTTTTTCCGCCATGGCGGATGGCAACGTCACCAATATGCAAAATTATTACCCTTGGACGAAGGATAAGTCCTTCAATTGGCAAAACGATGCCACCAACCGGCTGGTCGTGGTAGCGCGTGCCAATCTGATCGACATCTATACAAACGGTGTAAAGATCGCCGAAGTGGATACCACAAAACCACCCCCATCAACATTAAATGTACCAACCATCCCCCAGCTGCCCCTCAACCCCTCAGCCGCACAACTGCAAGCTTATCAACAACTAATAACCCAGTATCAGCAAGCCAGCGACCAAATGGAGGCGGAATTGGTGCAGGCCCAGCAGAATTATTATTCAAACAAGATCGCGTCCTTGACGGATGGCTTTCTCGGCTTTGCGGGATTGAGCAGCTCCGGAAGTGCAGTATGTAAATTCAGCAATGCCTGGTTGTTCTTGATCAATCCGGGTGTAACCTTAACCCTAACCCCGGTACCATTCAACGGGACGGGAACCGTGACAGGTACGCTCACACCAACACTGACCGGAACTCCCACCAGCCCATTTTTCTTCCTGACTCCTACCATGACGAAAACCTTCGGTGTCGGCCCGTCTGAGACCCGCACTCCGACTGCCGTTGTGCCGACCGGGACTGCCGTCCCACCGACGGATACTTCCGTTGCACCGACTGCCACCAATCCCCCGGTGCCAACTGATACCCCAGTTCCTGCTCCCTCAGATACTCCAATTCCTGCGCCCTCAGATACTCCAATTCCTGCGCCCTCAGATACTCCAGTTCCTGCGCCCTCAGATACTCCAGTTCCCCCAACTGAGGCCCCGACTGCCTCCCAGGCCCCTACTGGATAGCAGGCTCATAATCGGGTTTTTATTTGTGGATGCTTGAAATCGGGGACAAAATCAGCCACGGTTTACTGGAGGCGATAAATATCCCCAAACCTCGGAGAATGGTTAACTTCTACGCATGTACCGCCTGCGGGCATTTTCGCCAGAGTAAAGACGAAGCATGGTGGTAAGCGATGGCAGCAGGGTGGTCGCCCCCGGATAAGCAATGTAGCGCGGCTCCCAAAGTGGATGAAATTTATCCTTGAATTTATATAACCCCGTGAATCTATACAGGCTGTTAATCAGGGAGGAAATAACCAGGATGATTTTGGCAACTGGGGGATCGTCCTCTTCCATTCCTTTGCCATAGGTCGTGATCGCGCTCAGGCTGAAAGTCGTGTACCCCTGACTGATCGCCCATTTCATCATTGAAACAATCAGGAACTCCGCCATCCCGTTCTCTGTATTCCTACAAAAGCGCACCAGGTCGCAGGTGATTTCACTCTTGTTCTTGGTGCTTACGAGGTTGGCGAAAGCCACCACCTTTCCGCCAGGAGTATGCACTGCCATCACGGGGCTGTTGCGGACATAATCATCATTGAACCAACCGACCAAAAAATATTTCTCGCCCCCAAATTGGGTGCTCAGCCAGTCATCACTGACCCGGCGCAGTTCATGCAGGATTTCATCGTCCAGTGGAGGAGGATAAAACCTGGCCTGGTAGCCCAGGCGGGCATTTTTATTGTAATGTTGGCGGACGTCCCTGTTATCACGACCTTCCAGGGTAAAAGAGGCCAGTTCAACGATCGCTTCGTATGCAATACTGGTAACATCAAAACCGTTTGACCTGTACTCAGCCCGCCCTTCAGGCAGAATGTATATAAAAGAGGGTTGCCAATCGTTCCTGGCGCAATAGGCCTTGAAGGCGGAAATGGCTGCCGAAAGATCCTCGACCGGTCCAATTGGATCACCCAGGGCCATGGCTCCCCCCCCGCTGACAGCATAGGCGATCACCGAGCCGCCCTGGCTGAAGAAATGATGCTTATCATCCAAAAGCGCCTGAGGGGCAATAATGCTGCGCCCGTATTTCGCGACGATCTCTGCAGCCCTCCGGCATTCCTCCTCTGTTGCCGGTTGGCGAATCACCACCGGTCGGAGCAGCATAACCAAAGCAAAGCCGAGGGCGGCCAAACCAATAACATAAATCGATCCGGCAAAAGCAAGGCCGAAGCCGTAAGCAGGCACCAGACCAGGATTATAGAATGAAGACAGCATGGTGATGGTTCGGCTGATGGCAGCCAGGAAGCTGATTTGCGGATGGGCGTGAACACCCTCCAGGGAAAACCCGGCTACACCCAAAACCATTGTAAAAAGAAATGCAGATGCCAGCATCACCAATCCCAGTCGCACAGACGGCAGGTCGGATTGCGCATAGAAACTGCGACCCAGCAGCAGGAGCAGTACGATCAACCCGATTGCCAGACCTGCAGCAGCCCCCGACCCTCTGAATAGTTGTTCCATGACTGAAATAACCAGGAGGAGCAAGGCCAGAATCCAACCAGCCCGTTTGCGCCTCCACAGGCTGCTTGCCAGAAGGAACAACGCCAGAGCGACCAGTGCGATCGTCAGGCGACTGCCGACCTGTAATTGGAGTGGGACAGCAGCCATAACCAGCCGCAGGCGATTTGTTCCTTTTGGCAGGATGGCTGAAATCATATTACACCCACCAATCAGCCAAAACAGGATCGAAACCAGACGCACTCCCCAGATATCGAACCAAATTCTGGCTTTAGAGGTTATCACAAGTGGTTTGGTTTTTTCGTTTTCCATTATCCTATTAATAAATCCCGCAAATATACAGGACCGAGCAACTCACGACACAAATAATGGTTGCTATGGTAGACTTTAAACATTGAGCACAATAATCTGCAATGCCATCGAGCTTGAATGAAATTATACCTGTAAGAGTTGTTCTGATGTAGGGTAAGAGTGATCAATATGAATTCGCTGGAACAATTTTCAAAAAAGAAGTACCTGAACTTGGAGACCTTCCGCAGGAACGGTGAGAGTATGCGAACCCCGGTCTGGTTCGTGCAGGAGGGCGAAACCATCTACGTACACACAGCGGCAAATTCGGGCAAGGTCAAACGCATCCGCAATAATGACAGAGTCAACATTGCGTCCTGCAAGATGGATGGAAAGCTGACTGGATCCTGGGTACCGGCACAAGCGTGCGAGATCTGCGACCCAACGGTACTTGCGACTGTGGAGCGCCTGCTGGACCGAAAATATGGCCTGGTTAGAAAGATCTTTCAAAACCGGCGCACCCGCACCGAGGTGAAAAATTCCATCCTGGAAATCAAAATTGTTGAATAGGAGATTCTTATGAAAAACACCCTTCGACAAGTTGTTGTAGCGCTCAGCATCCTTCTTACCATTTTCATCAACATCCTGGCGGACGCCCTGCCCATTAACGGGCTGAATACAGGCAAGATCTCGGATACCTTCCACGTCTATTTTGTCCCGGCCGGGTATGTATTTGCAATATGGGGCATCATTTATCTCGGTCTGATCGCCTATGGCGTTTACCAGGCTTTGCCTGCCCAAAGCGGGAATCCGCGCCTGCAGGCCACGGGCTGGTGGGTTGTCCTGGGAGGTCTGGCCAATTGCGCCTGGATCTTCCTGTGGCATTATGAGCAATTCGTCGGGACGCTGGGCGCCATGCTGATCCTCCTGGCGACGTTGATTGCCGTTTATCTGCGCCTGGGCATCGGGCAGACGAAAGCCTCCACCGCCGAGACATGGGCCGTACGCATCCCCTTCAGCATCTACCTGGGTTGGATCACCGTTGCCACAATTGCCAATGTGACCGATGTGCTCGATTCCCTGAAATGGAACGCTTTTGGCATCGCTCCTGAATTCTGGTTCCTGATCGTCCTGGTGGCTGTTCTGGTGATTTCGACCCTGATGAGCCTGTACCACCGTGATGTGGCCTTCGTTCTGGTCATCCTTTGGGCTCTGGCAGGGATTGGAGAGAAGTTTTCCACACAGCCCTTCATCTGGATCGCCTCGCTGATAACAGCACTGTTCGTGGCCCTTGGTTTGCTCTACGCCTTTTTGCGAGTGAAAGGCGGACAAAAGAATCATTCCTTGATATAATACCTTCCAGGAATAATATAATTTTTGGTAAGAGATGGGGTTCTTTGTTTTAGATGCTTGCATTCTGTACAGTTTGGGAGTAATAACAGCCTGTATAAATCATTTATTTAATTTGGAGTTCTGGATTGGTCACCGTCGAAAATGGTCAACAGCGCTTAATTAGTGATTGCTTTGACTTGCCATCCCTTATGGAGAATATTGCCCGATCAAAAGCCGAGCAAGCTGCCATAAAGGATGTTGAGATCATTTCCTTTATTGACCCATCAACGCCTGCCGTTGCAAAAGGCGACCCCGATCGTCTGCATCAGATCATGATGAGCCTGGTCGGTTATGCCGTCGATTGCGGAGATCATGGGGATGTTTCCATCCAGGTCAAGGCCGAAGAAAAAACGAAATCCTTTTCGATAGTTAATTTTTCCATATCTTTCTATTGTTCTGAAGCTCTTGCCGGTCGCCTGCAGGCGATTCAAAGGAATCTTAAGGATTTGGATGATTCCCCCAGCCCTGAATTCGACGGAATCGATATAGGACTGTTTACCTCGCAAAGAATTCTACAGCAAATGGGCAGCACGATCCGGGTGACAGCCCTCCCTGAGAAAGAAAGCTCGATCTCATTTTCCATGAAATTTGAGCAAGGGCCTCAATTGACGACCAATAAACCCGGGATGGAATTTAATGGGGTGCGTGTCCTGGTCGTTGACGACAACCTGACCAGCCAGCAGGCCCTGACCACTTTGCTGATAGCGATGGGATGCCGTGTAAAGACGGTCACCAGCGGCAGGGAAGTTCATCCCGCTTTAGCGAGGGGATTGATAACCAATTTGCCATACCGGGTTGTATTCCTTGACATGCAAATGCCGGTGATGGATGGTGAAAGCGTTTTGCGGGAACTTCGGCAGGATGAAATGACCAGGAACACGAAGGTTATCATCTTGATACCGGTGGGGCATCCTGTTAAATTGGAAAGTATTTCTGCATTGAGTTATTCCGGTTCCCTGCTTAAACCATATCGACGATCTGAACTACGCGAAGTACTCAAGTCCACGCTCGGTTTACAGCAGGATACCCCGCGTGGGAACAATTCCATGATGAAAGAAAAGTTGGCGGGTTCGCGGGATGTACAAAATCTGAAGATTCTACTGGTCGAGGATGATGAACTTGGGCTGAAGATGGGCAGCATTTTGCTCGGTCATTTGGGCCATACTGTGGATATCGCCTTCAGTGGGGCAGAAGCACTAAAAAAGATAGAGATGCGTGATTATGATCTCGTTTTCATGGATGTGCAAATGCCTGGAATGAGCGGAATGGAAGCCACTCGCAGGATTCGCGCTTTGAAAAATGACAAAAAGAACATTCCAATTATTGCATTGAGCGCCCATGATATCAACAAATATGAGCAACTCTGCATCGAAGCTGGCATGGATGATTATGTTTCCAAGCCTTTCAAGATCGAGCGCATTAATCAGATCGTGGCAGCCTATGTAGAAGGCCATTATCGAAAAGGGTTGAAGTCACCAAAGGTTACAGAAACCCAAATGCTGCCAGTTGAGCCCCCATTATTGGATGTCAGCGCGGGCATGCCTGTTTTCGACAACAATGCAAAGCAATACGGAAATTTCCTGAAAGGATTTCTGGCAGGACTTCCAAAACGGCTTGAGACAATGGCGGATGCATTGCATGCCAAAGACTGGGAAGTGTTGGGAAATGAGGCTCACAGCCTTAAGGGGATTTCAGCCAATCTGGGAGCCATGAAGGTTTCAGACCAGGCATCCCGGTTGGAGGCGGCCGCGAAAGAACAAAAGGAAGAACCTGCTCAATCATGCTTGCACGACCTCGGAGGCGCCATATCTGAATTAAATAATCACGCTCCAAACATCCTTACCACGTTAAAGACCTCCAAGAAAAAACCAAAGAAGTAAGGGAGCAAAGCAGCTATGCGCGTTTTTCTAGTTGATGATGAAAAGTTGTATTACAAATTACTGAATCCGGGATTAAAAAAAGCCGGGCACGTATTGGGTTATGCATCCACCGGGGAAGAAGGAATGAGAAAGATTGCATCTTTCGATCCGGATGTTATCATCCTTGACATAAGATTGACTGATATGTCAGGCTTTGATATTTTAGAGCGTCTTCGCGACGACACACATTTCAGTCATGTGCCGGTTATTTTTGTCACGAGCTACGATGAGCTGGAGACTAAATTAAAAGCATTCAGCCTCGGAGCGGAAGATTATATGAGCAAACCCTTTAGTCCGGAAGAGTTGCTGGCCCGCCTGGAAATTCTGGCTCGGCGCCGTGAATATTTAAAAGCCGCTGAAACCAGCACCAAGGTGGGTGCCACATCGGCTACCATTGTGACTCTGCATAGTCTGCGCGGAGGGGTTGGATGCACGAGCCTGGCGGTCAACTTGGCGTATGCATACAATCAGCTCTGGCAACGGCCAACATTGCTGGTTGATGCCGTTCTTACATCCGGCCAGGTGGCTTTATTTATCAATGCATCTCCGAAAACCACCTGGAAGGAAATTGCAGATAAGACAATCAGTGACGTCGATAGTGGCATGATTAAAAACTTGGTCAACATGCATAAGAGTGGCATCTGTTATATCGCTTCACCCATCCTGCCCACTCCATTTGAAGCGTTTAATGACATTTTCCCCAAAATTCTCGAGGAGTTTCGCAATCAATATGATTTCATGATTCTGGATACACCGCATGATTTTTCAGATGCAACAGTCATGTCATTAGATGTCGCTGATTACATTCTCCTTATTCTGGCTCCAGAAATGGCTTCCTTGCGTGCAGCCATTTGCGCGCTAAAAACCTATGACAGCCTGGGTTACTCCCCGGATAAGGTTAAAATCGTTTTAAATAATATCAGTCCGGTTGCAGGTTTAAAGATCCAACAAATTGAGAAAGCCATTGGTCGCAAGGTTGATCTCGAATTACCTTTTTCGCAAGCGGTCAACCAGGCCATTAATACGGGAAAGCCATTCCTGGCAGAAAATTCCACTCTACCCATTTCCATGCGGTTAGAGGATTATGCATATACATTGAGCCGGGATGTCTTAAAGAATGTCCCTCCAGCAGCTCCTACCTCCACTTGGAAGAATGTCACCAAACGACTAAAAACGAACAGGTAAAATGCCATGGCTGGTTTGAAACGCTTCTTGGTCATATTTCTCTTTCTGGCGATACTAACTCTTGGGATCCTGATGATCGCGGTTCCGCTGAGAAGCGAAGTATATGCCATGCATAGCAACCAGGCCGATGCTGGCACACCTACTCCTACGGTGGGGGTGATTCAGTCAGCCATGGTGGATTTGTACGCCTTCGCGGATGCTCCGGCTGGCAATGTAGACGCCCCCTATATTATTTTCACGGCATTTGGGAATCTACCCACCGGGATCTCCATTAAAATCCGTGGAAATGTCAACGAGACGGCTGGATTCCAATGTAATAGCGTTCCCTGTAAACTGCCGCTCACCGCAGATTCTCTTGTTCGATTCCAGGCTTATTCGGATGTGGGAAATACCAGCCAGGAATATGTTGCCGAGGTACGCATTTCGGAACCTTCCATGGGGGTTTACAACGTGACAGTGAAAACCACCCCGCCCGAACAGGTTTACTCGGAGAGTTGCTCCACCATCTGGGGTATACCTGAGACTCAACTGCCGGATTGGGCGCGCATGCCGGATACACCAGCCCAATTGGATACCGATGAAACTTTGCACATCCTGGCAGGACAATTGATCCAAAACGGGGTGGTGGATGTCAGCGGTTGTCCATCGGGTGGGATGGCGAATGGCGCCCCGGATGGTTGCGGGCTCGAACATGCCCGCCAGGCAATGATCGAATGGCAAAATAAATTCGACCTGGATATCTGGTTGGTAAGCAATGCGATTGGTCTTCCGCCCAAAATCCTCAAGACCTTGCTCCTGGAGGAATCCCAATTCTGGCCTGGAAACGCCCATTATGCCATGGCAGAATACGGGCTGGCGCAGATCAATGACATGGGTGCGGATGTGGCCCTGCGTTGGGATCCCAATTTATATCAAGAGATATGTTCCAGCGTTCTGTCTTCCTGTACGACACCCTACTTGCATCTTTCGGATTCATTGCGCGCAATGGTCCGTGGCGCTTTGTTGAATCAATTGAACGCCGAGTGCCCCACCTGCAAATATGGGCTGGATGTGGAACTTGCCCATACCAGTGTGTACACAATTGCCCGGGTATTGCATGCCAACTGCTGGGAAAGTTGGTATGTTCTTAGTGAAAACAGGGTTGCCGCAGCAAGTTATGAAGATTTCTGGAAATTTACTTTGGTTTCTTATCATAGTGGTTATTACTGTCTGGATACTGCCGTAGCAGCAACCCTTAAAGCTGGAGAGCCCATGGACTGGCAGCATGTTTCCGGACATATGGACTGCCCGGGAGCCACCGATTATGTTAATAATTTTTGGAACACGCTCTCCACTTTTAATAACAAGCTGATGGTTCCCACCTTGGTTGAAGCTGCGAGTGCAAATTTAATTTCACCGCCTACGGAGACCCCAATAGCCACCTCGATTGTTCCGGTTCCTTCTCCCACCCCGGTTACGTCCCATGCTTCCGTGCGTGTTACAGTCTACGTGGATAAAAATGGGAATGACCTCCCTGACCCATCGGAAGGAGTGAGTGGTGTTTCTATCAAGCTCACTCTTCTGAATGGAATGAGCGAATTAGGAACAACAGATGATCAAGGTGAAGCGATTTTTGATCTGACGGGAACACCAGTCGGGGAAGTAGTGAATGTCAGTCTGGAGGGTCTCTATCGTAATGAGAACCTGATCCTGCCTGAGACCGGGGTGGCGGATGTTCTTTTCAAGTTTGCTCAACCCATTTTGCCTTCCATTCTCCCATAAATATAGAAGCAGGTTTTATCCATGCCGGACCGTTCAACCCGAAAGTCCAAGCCAAAGAATCTCAAGGAGTGGCTCTCGCAACTGGGAACAACGAGCGATGAGGAATACGCCCGCAACTTTTTATTGGGTGAGAAACTCACTGATGAGGGGAAAATATCAGAAGAAACCATAAGCAGTGTACGCAGGAGCCTGCCAATGGAAGAACCCAAACTTGGATTCTTTCAACGAATTTCAGTCTCGCTGCGCACCTCCAATATATTTACCAAGAAAAGAAAAATACCATTTGAAAATCCACCCGTGGCCCTGGAAGATGCAGAAGTAGAAAAACGATTAATCGGTGATGATGTTCCAGAAGTACCCGTCGCCGAACCGACATTTAAATATAAGCCGAGAAGGCGTCTACGTTCGCGGGTTGTGTCACAACCTGAGCCCGGGCTGCAAACAGATTCCGATCCAAGAGCTTCCCAGCGCATATCAATGGAAACAGAAGAATCTTCCATTGGTGACCTGCGTACTCTGGCCATGGAGGGGTATACCCCGGCTGTTCCTGGAGATTTGAAGGGAGACCAGTCAGTTGTTACTCGCCTGCAAAAATGGTTCGAGCGGCTATCCATGCTGCAGAAAATGGCCTTCGTCCTGGGTTCAGCGGTTGTCGTCGGATTGTATATTCTATTGATTGTCTTTGTAATCTCCCGATCATCCCATCCTGTTGTATCACCCTCGGATGTTTATCTTAGCTCGTCTGAACCAATTCCCACCTCTGTCATTCTCCCGGATGGTCAGGCATTCGAGTTGGGATTGGGTACAGTAACAAATGGCACCTGGACTCCCAAGGGTGCTGAGTGGCTGGTGGGTACTGAAGTGCCTCGCTGGTTGTCTTTGCCTTGGAATAAGCGTCTGGAATCGGCGGTCCGGGCCTTCAAAGTCAATGCGCCGATTCAATTGCATATGAGCAATGCCGATAATCTGGTTTATCGATTTCAATCCCTGCAGGAATTGTCAAGGGAAGAAATGAGCACCTTCCATGCAAATACGACGGATCTATTGATCGTTCTATCAAAACCGGGAGCCTCAACGCGCCTGGTCATCCTGGCTGTGCCCTGATTGACACATTAAACATTTCCCGACAGAACCTGGGTAGGGTGGAACGTTTATCCTGGAAGAACCGGCAAAAAGGCAGAGGGGTGGTGGTGCCGGTTTCGCATTCTAAGGAATATACCCGGGATGCAGAGCTTTTATCCATTGTCCTTGACATCGATCTGGAAGAGTGCTCTGGACCTGGTCCGGATCGCCTGGAATGATTCTTCGAAGATCACCCATGAAGAGAGAAAATATGCCTGAAATCGCCTTAAACACCCCCGCTCCCGATTTTGAACTGGCTGAACCCGATGGGAAGCGTTTCCGGCTCTCGAATTTCCTCGGGCGGTTTGTCCTGCTGGTTTTCAACCGAGGTTTCATGTGACCATTTTGCCGCGCGCACATGGCGCAGTTGCGCCAGGACTTTTCTGAATTTGAGAAGCGGGAGGTAACAATCCTGGTAGTTGGTCCGGAGAACGCCTCAACCTTCGCCCGTTATTTTGCCGAAAATGACCTGCCCTTCATTGGCTTGCCGGATCCGGCCCATACCGTGCTTAAGTTGTATGGCCAGAGGATCAACCTTTTCAAATTTGGGCGCATGCCTGCCCAGGCGCTGGTGGATAAAACCGGGATGGTACGCTTCATCCATTATGGGGACGACATGACCGATATTCCCTCGAATACTGAAATCCTGGCGCTTATAGACAAAATAAACAGCGCTTGAAGAAAAGGCATCACATATGCAAATGGTTGAACCCGGTGTGATCGTGGCAGGGTATCGGGTGGCTTCGGGACCTTCGGAGGATTATCCCTATGGCACGCTTGAGAAGCAAATACCATTGTTCAAGGAGCGCGGCCTCGACCTGGAACGATTCTATTCTGGTACGTTGAACATTTCCATCGCTCCGCATACGTATGAGATGATAAACCCGGAATACACCTTCCGGCAGGTGGCCTGGACCGACCTGCACCCGCCGGAAGATTTTTCGTTTTCACCCTGTACAGTCAGGTTCAAAGGTGGCAGGTTTTCAGGCTACGTTTATTATCCTCATCCGGAAACAAAAAAGAGGCATTTTGAGAATTCTTCCATCCTTGAAATTATTTCGGAGTTTATCCCGGATATACAGTACGGGGACCGCGTGGAGCTGGAAATCAATCCAGATGAAATCCGCATTCAGTTGGGGACCTAAATAAACCCCTGTTATTTTGTGGTGCTATAATCTGCTTTACCGATGAACTTCATCCAGAATGTATTTACTGTAAATCACGAAATCATCTATTTTATCTATGGATTGGTGTTTTTTGTGCTGGGGTTGGCAATTGCACTCCAATCCCGGCATTCCTCCCGCCTTGACCTGGCGCGTAACCTGACTTGGTTGGCTGCCTTTGGATTTCTGCATGGGTTTAATGAATGGGGCGATCTTTTCATTCCCATTCAGGCTCAATACCTGGCGCCTTCATTCATTTTGGTTTTAAATTACGTTCACCTTTTACTTCTGGCGGCTTCTTTTACCTGTTTATTTGAATTCGGCGCGGCATTACTGGAGTTTTTACAACCTCGAAAATGGTTGCACATCCTGGCGGCAGGTGTGTTGGCCGTTTGGATCATAATTGTCTTCATCCCATTACGAATCAGGATATCCGATTTTAATTCCTGGTTCAATACCGCCAGCACCCTGGCAAGGTATTTTATTGGTTTACCAGGAGGATTGCTGGCTGCCTATGCTTTACGCAAGCACACCCTTCAACGGATCGCTCCTTTTGATGTGCCCCAGATTGTCAGGGCATTACAGGCAGCCGGGATCGCCATGGCATTGTATGCTCTTATGACAGGGCTGATCGTTGCACCTGTGGATTTCTTTCCAGGGAACTGGTTGAATACGGACACTTTCACACGTTATCTGATTGTGCCTCCACAGCTCATCCGTGCGCTGATCGGTATGATAATTGCTGTGACTACCATCCGTGTAATGGAAATCTTCGATGTCGAAACGTCCCGACAGATAGAGTCTATGAAACGGCAGCAAATGCTGGCTGACGAACGCGAACGGATTGCACGTGACCTTCACGATGGAACCATCCAAAAAGTATATACAGCCGGTCTGCTGGTCAGATCTGCCCAGAATCTTGCCGAGGTGGAAACGCCATTGGCTGGGCGATTGGCTACGGCGGTGGGTGTACTCGATGATGCGATTGGCGATTTACGGCAGAACCTGAGTGAACTTCATGCACCGGTTCAATCACAAGAACCATTCGAGACCATGCTTAAGAAGGTGGTCACCGACCGGCGCTTTAGTTCGCTGGTGGATGTAGCTCTTGATCTGGACCTGCCGGCCTCTGATACCCTTCCGCCTGAACGCAGCGCTCACATAATGGCAATCGTCCAGGAGACTTTTTCCAATATTGTCCGGCATGCCGATGCCCGGCATGTCACGGTCACGGCCCGCCGTCTCGGAGACCGGCTGCAACTTGCAATCAATGACGATGGAATTGGCATTCCTGCACACATCATCGAAGGGCACGGGATGCAAAATATGCGCGATCGCGCCGCGTTGTTGCATGGGAATCTGGTTGTTGAGAGAATGGAAAAAGGGACACTTGTCACCCTCGATATCCCATGGGAGGCAGACCGATGAGCAAGATCCAGGTTATGCTGGTTGACGATCATGCGCTGGTGCGTTTGGGATTAAGGACATTGATCAATGATCAACCAGATATGGAAGTAATCGGTGAGGCGGGGTCAGCCTCTGACGCAATCCAAATGGTTGAAAACCTCCATCCACGAGTTGTTCTCATGGACATCCGCCTGCCTGGAGAAGGAGGCCTGGAAGCCACACGCCAGATCGTGGAGCGCTTCCCGGATACAAAGGTGGTCATGTTGACTTCCTTTGCCGATGAAGAACTGGTGATGAGCGCCATTCGTGCAGGAGCGGTTGGCTACTTGCTGAAGGAAGTGGGGAACGAAGAAGTGTTGCGTGGGATTCGTGCTGCAGCCCAGGGGGAATCTGTAATGGATGCAGCCACAACCAGCCGTATGTTTGCCCGGGTACGTGCATATGACCAGAAGGCGGAAGAAGACGCCTTCCATAACCTGTCGGAGCGGGAATTGGATGTGCTTTACGAAGTAAGTCTGGGAAAAACCAATGCTGAAATTGCGCAGAGCCTCAACCTTGGTGAAAAAACCGCACGCAACTATGTCAGTGTGATCCTGGAGAAACTTCAACTTTCCAACCGTATCGAATTGGCGACTTATGCCATCAAGCATCATCTGTCCGAGCGGATGAAACGCGAATAATTTGTTGGTAAAAAAATGACGGCGAGTTAACCTCGCCGTCATTTTTTTTGTTCAGCTACCTATTATCTGGCCTGGGCACCCTTGGGTAGTCCTGCCGGGACTGTCTCAGTCCTTTCTTTCTTCTGGCCAAACAGTGAGGCGAACCAGGGTACCAGGAAATAATCGGCACCGAAGTAGCCCGCTACCTTCCAAGCCAGTACCAGGAATACCGAGAGGATCAGGAACATCGGGTTGACGCTGGCAGAGCCGGCCATGATGTAATTCCAGTTCATCAAGCCGCCCATGAAGGCCGAGAACCATGTGAAAATGCCCAGAATTAACGCTACGCCGACCATCATTTCACCAATGGTGATCAGTTTGGCGAACCAGGTATAGGCTTGGGCGTTCAGCAATATTTGTAGAAAAGCCCGATACCAGGCATAATGGATGGGGGCATTCCCTTTGGCTGGAATAGCCACTGCGCCCATCCAGAAGCCTTTCAGGCCGAGACCAGTCTGCATCCAGGCAGGGTTCTTGAACTTTTCCAGGCCGGCTTCCAACCATTGCCAGCCGATCCAGACACGGATGGGCAGCCAGATCAGGCCGGCCAGAGGGTGGTTGAATATCGTTTTAAGGAATGATGGGGTACGAAGGGTTACGCCATTCCGGGTGGTAACAGTACTTTTCATTTTAGCTCCTTTGGAAATCATAAAACCAAGAATAGGATATATTTCCCCTATAATTTACGACAATATGTGTCTAATTTACAGTGTCATGTGCCCCCAATCGCGGGATGTCAGATGACCTCGTTAACTGCTCTTGCATTATATGTAGTATTAATGATATGAAACTCCCCGCAAAACTTTGCGGGGAGTTTGCAAGCGTTTCCTTATCGTAGCACCTTCCGGTGAAGCGCCTTTCCGTCGATCAAACATTTCGACGGGCGTAATGGAGGCGAGGCGGCATTCTTAATGGTTCCACCGCCTCGCTCAGCTGGAACTGGTGGCAGCCTGGCTACGGGCTGGCTGGTCAGTTTCCGGCTGGGTGAGGATTTCAAGCCAAAACATCCTACTTCCGGTTGCGCAGGAAGGTCGGGATGTCCAGGTCTTCGGTGCGGAAGGTCTGCGGCTTGAATTCGGCAGGTTGATTGGTTGGCTGCGCGGTCACACTGACGGATTCGAGCGGGTGGTTGATCAGTTTTCCGTCAATCGTCCGGGTGACCGGGCGGGGAGTGATGCGGCGCGGCATACCGGACCGTTCGAAACCGGTGGCAATAACCGTGACGTGGATCTCGTCCTTCATGTTCGGGTCGATCACAGCACCGAAGATCATGTTCACATCCGGATGGGCAGTCTCGCGGATGAGTGCAGCCGCCTGGTTGACCTCGAAGAGGGTCAGATTCGGGCCACCGGTGACATTAAACAGCACGCCTCTGGCGCCATCGATCGTTATGTCAAGCAGTTGGCTCGAAATAGCCTGCTCGGCGGCTATGCGGGCGCGGTCCTCACCGGAGGCCTTGCCGACTGCCATCAAGGCTGCTCCTCCCTCGCTCATGATCGCGCGTACATCCGCGAAGTCCAGGTTGATCAAGCCGGGGACGGTGATCAGTTCGGAAATGCCCTGGATGCCCTGGCGAAGGACTTCGTCAGCGATCTTGAACGAGTCGTTCAGGCTGGCGCGCTTGTCCATGATTTGCAGCAGACGGTCATTGGGGATGACGATCAGGGTGTCGGCATGGTCTTTCAGGTTCGCCATGCCTGCCTCACACGACTGCATGCGTTTGTTGCCCTCGAAGGTGAATGGTCGTGTGACCACGCCGATGGTCAGAGCGCCGTTCTCTTTTGCGATCTGAGCCACGATGGGGGCTGCGCCGGTACCGGTGCCGCCGCCCAAGCCCGCTGTGACGAAGACCATGTCTGCGCCTTTCAGCACATTGTACAGGTCGTCGGAGGATTCCTCGGCAGACTTGCGACCAATTTCCGGATCGCCGCCCGCCCCCAGGCCGCGCGCCAGCTTGTTGCCGATGCGCACCCGGGTGGTGGCCTTTGAAAGCATCAACGCTTGCGAGTCGGTGTTGATGGCGATGAACTCGACGCCCTGGATGCCTTCTTCAATCATCCTGTTGACGGCGTTGCAGCCACCACCGCCCACGCCAACCACTTTGATGCGGGCAAATGCTTCGGATTGTGTATTCTTTGTGTCCATGCTAAGCCTCCTTATGGTGATAAAAAATGGATCGATGTTCTGGATGTGTGAATAACCAAATCATGATGGATTACGGGAGTAACCGCTTGAGCCAGTCCTTGACAGGATCGAGGTTCATCGGATTCTCTTTCTTTGAGGAACGCCGCCCACCCAGACGGCCGGGCAACATGTCTTCTTCGGTGAGCGCAGCCGCCCAGTGCAGCAGGCCAAAACCAGTGGAATATGCCGGGCTTTTCAAATTATCCACAAGACCCACCAGCTTCTCCGGCCCGGCTGTTCGGACAGGGACTCCGAGCACCTGGCTGGCGAGTTGACGGATGCCGGGCAGCGCGCTAGTACCACCTGTGAGCACCATGCCGGCCGGCAGCAGCCCATCATAACCGGAACGTTTGATTTCTTGTAAGATGAGAGCAAATATTTCCTCCACTCTGGCTTCGATGATATGTGCCAGATCCTGGCGGCTGATCTGGACCGGGGCATCCTCGCCATACGCATGCACGGTTATATTTTCCTCCGCACCAACGCCAGACTTCACGGCAAAGCCATGCTTAATTTTGATCTCCTCGGCTTGGGCGAGCGGCAGACGCAGGCCAGTCGCTATATCGTTGGTGATGTGGTTGCCGCCTACCGCCAATACCATGGTGTGCCAGACGTGCCCGTCCACGTAGATGGCCAGGTCGGTCGTCCCGCCGCCGATATCGCAAACGGCTACACCCATCTGGCGCTCTCCGTCGGTGAGCACCACGTCGCCAGAAGCCAGCGGATTCAGCACGAACTGCAGCACTTCCACGCCAGCCGCTCCAACGCATTGGCGCAGGTTTTCGACCGTACCCTGGGCGGCGGTGATGATATGTGCCTCCACTTCCAGACGGTAACCGTGCATTCCGATTGGCATCGTAACGCCGTCCTGCCCGTCCACGGTGAAGCCGCGCTGGATAATGTGGATGATCTCCCGGTTGTGCGGAATGGCGACCGCCTGGGCCGCTTCCAACGCACGGATCACGTCTTCCTCGTCGATCATCTCACCAGAGACCCCGGCAACACCTCGGCTGTTGATGGATGAGACATGTGCTCCGGCCAGGCTGACAAGGGCTCCGGTGATTTCCACGCCGGAAACCTGCTCGGCCTTTTCCACCGAACGGGAGATGGCCTGTCCCGCTGCGGCCAGGTCCACGATTACACCCTTCTTGATCCCTTCCGAAGGTTCAATGCCTGAGCCCAGTATGCGGATGGTTTCTTCCTCCACCCTTCCCACCAGGGTACAGACTTTGGTCGTGCCTACGTCAATTCCAACAACAATCTCGTCCATAGGTTTTCACTTCACTTATAGAATGGCGCATCCAGATATTCCACGCTGATCAGAGTGGGTTGGATGCCCTGTCGGGTGATAGTGTCCAGGATGGCCTGGTAAACTTTTTGTTTCACAGGAATATCCTGTGTGTTCTGGCCAAAATAGACCGACCAGCCGCGTGGGTCCTGCCATCCCATGCCATATTTGGGATCATAGATCATCGACGCTCCAGCGGGGACTTGAGGCGAAAGCATGACAATTGCCTGTACCATGGCAGGAGTTATGAACGGTTGATCGTAAAAAGATTTTGTCGGATCTCCCGGTAAGGTGGGCGGGTTCCCGTCCGAAGAGATCGGGATCAGACCCGCAACATTGCCGCGCGGCGTAAAGGCCACACCGTTGGAATCTATCCAAGTGGTATTACCATTTTGAGACCATTCCAGGATGGGCGTTCGTTCAACCACGGAAACGCGTATATGGTTGGGAAAGCCTACCTGCACGCTGACCCCGAGCAGATCCGGGAAGGCGGTGCGCAGGTTTTTCTCTATACCGGCTGGAATGGCTTTGAAGATGGGTTGGCCGACCAAACCGAGCATCTGGGTGACATCCGCCGCATTCAGGCGTTGGTTGCCGCTCACCTCGGCCGCCTTAACTGTGAATGTATTGGCAGTCCACATCGTGAAGAGCAGGATGCAGAGGAACAAGGTTATCCCGGCAGAGATCCAGCGAGGACCCAATTGGGGAAGGCTCAAGGCCGGAGCATGGATGGCGGTTCGACCGAGGCTGAAGGCAAAATCGTAGCCGTGACGTTGCTGGTTTTTCGAACCCATTTGCCTGCCCACGTACCTCAGGGATGACATATTTGTCATCCGGCTGGAGGTTCTGCTCTGAGCCTGCCTGGCGCCAGAATGGGACCGGACGGCGTTGCCCTGAGGCTGATGAAGGGTCCGGCGTGTAATCGGCTGCGGTTCCACAGGCAGAAAGACCATCCCGCTGCGATAAGCCTGTCTGGTACTCTGAGTCTTCTTTTTGGAATCCGGTTTCGCTCGCGGGTGTGAGGAGCGGCGTTGGCGGACGGAATCGAGCGCGGGTTTTTTTCTGTAGAGTGGTCATGATGTTCTCCGGAAGCTGTGTTCAGTGCGGTTACGGTCGGCTTTTCGTTCCAGGGCCAGTTCGACCAGGCGATCGACCAACCCGGCATAAGGCAACCCGGTGGCTTCCCATAGTTTTGGATACATGCTGATGCTGGTAAAGCCAGGGATGGTGTTGAGTTCATTCAGGTAGATCCCGGCGTCTGCATCCGTTTTGTTGGAAGCGGTACTGTTAATAAAGAAATCGACCCGGGCCATGCCGGCGCAATCGATGGCCTTGTAGGCGCTTACGGCCATCTGGCGGATCTTCTCGGTCGTTCCGGCGGGCAGGGGAGCCGGGATGATAAGTCCGGATGTGCCATCCATGTACTTGGATTCATAGGAATAAAACTCTCGGCTGGGTATCACTTCTCCGGGGACGGAAGCTTGCGGGTTGTCATTTCCGAGCACGGAGACTTCTATCTCGCGTGCATCCAATCCGCGCTCCACCAGCACGCGCCGGTCATAGACAGCCGCTTCCATCAGGGCCTCGCCCAGGTCGGCGCGGCTGTTGCATTTGGTAATGCCGACCGAGGAACCCAAATTGGCTGGTTTGATGAATAAAGGATAGGCTGCCACGGTTTCAGCCCGGCGAATGACCTCTTCGACATCCTTTTCGATTTCACTTCGCAGGAGGATGACCGATTCAACCGTCGGGATGCCAATTGCGCGCATTACATCCTTGAAGATACCTTTGTCCATCCCGACAGAAGAGCCGGTCACGCCTGCGCCCACATAGGCAAGGTCGGCCATTTCGAGCAGGCCCTGCAGGGTGCCATCCTCGCCATAAGTGCCATGCAGGACAGGGAAGACCACATCCAGGTCGGTGAGCTTCTCGCACACGTTCGCCTGCCCCCGGAGGCCTGCACCCGTTTGCCTGCCCGCGTGGTTTGTGGATTGGGTATGGAGGGTCGGGTGCTTGAGATTCTGCGTGTCATCTGTAATCCGAAAAGAGTAAAGACCGGGTTTGGAAGGGTCAGGCAGGATGGTGCAGGGGATCAGTTTGCCAGTGTCGCCTTTTTCCAGCGCCAGGCGGGCGTCCGGTCCGGTGAGCCAGTCGCCGGCATGCGTGATGCCGACCTGGTAGATCTCATACTTCCGAGGATCAAGAACAGCAAGCACCGACCGCGCCGACTCCAGCGAGACTTCATGCTCGCCAGATCGTCCTCCAAAAAGGACGGCGATTTTCAACTTGCGTTTTTTGTCGGCAACTGTTTCCATCGTTTCCTGTTAACTCTCACCATTCGCCAATTAATTCAACTTCGAGTTCAAGCTGGACACCAAATCTATCCAGAACGGTTTTTTGCGCCAATTCAATTAATGCACGCATATCGGCAGCCTTCGTCAGGCCATTATTGATGAAAAAATTTGCATGTTGAGCGCTGATGGTGGCATTGCCGATGGTTTTTCCTTTTAGCCCGGCTGCCTCGAGCAACCGACCGGCCTTGTCACCGGGCGGATTCTTGAACATCGAGCCCATGCTTGCACCAGGTGGCTGGGTGGCCCGCCGCTGGACGGAATAATCTTCCATCTTGTTCTGGATCGCCTGCCGATTGCCATGACTCAGTGCCAGTTCCGCCGAGAGGATAAGGACGGGCGGATGTTCGCGTTTCAGGAGGCTGGAACGATAACCGTATTTCAGCTTGTCCACCGGCCAGGTCTGGTGTCCATATTGGCGGTGGAGCAATTCGACCGAGATCAAATTCCCGGCCATATCACCCTCAAAGGCTCCGGCGTTACCATAAATTGCCCCACCAAGAGATCCAGGGATGGCGACAGCCCATTCGAAACCTGCCAACCCCAGGCGGGCCGCACGCTGGGCAATGTCATTGGGGGTGACGCCCGTTTCGGCGTGGACGGTGGGCGGTTCGGACTGCGAATTGAATTTCAAGAGCCGGGCCCGGTTGATGATAACCACTCCACGCACACCTTGGTCGCTGACCAGCACGTTCGATCCGCCGCCCAATAGGACGAAAGGCATATCCATCTTCCATAATTTTCCGGCAGTTTCCACCATTTCGTCCGCTTTGCGAACAAAGACCAGCACATCTGCAGGACCGCCGATGCGCGCAGCGGTATAGCCCGAGAGAGGAACATTCTCCTGCATGCGGTCGCCAAAGGTGGTACGAAGTTCAGACAGACTGGCTTGTTTCATGAGTGTCAATCATCCATTGCTTTTATAGAAGGCATCCTCTTGGGTTCATCGCCGGTCAGCGTTTGATGCTGCGGCAACTAATCCTCTTCGAGATGAGCAATAAGCCGTTTTACAGTCCTTTTTTTATCGAAAATAGGTTTTAGGGTCCGTTGATCGGATCCATTCCTTCTGGCAGAGTCAGGGACATCCACAAGAACCAAATGGAGGGATGGCATAGTCATTACTTCAGAATCGTAGACACGTTTCTTGTCATCCATCGCGAACCTCCTTCAAACGGGTCAGAACATTACTACTGACCTGGTCGGCATCCCCGGCGGAGAGTACCAGCAGAACATCGCCCGGGCGTAGATGCTTGATCAGATATTTACTTACTTCCGGTAGACCGGCTATGAAATGCGCCGGGCGGTGCATGGCATCCACCACCTGCCTGGATGAAAAATCCTGTTTTGGCTCACGCGCCGCGTAAATCTCAGTCACGATGACTTCATCTGCATTGCCGAATGAATTGGCAAAATCATCGAGGAGCATCTGCGTGCGTGAGTAGGTGTGCGGCTGCCAGACGGCCCAGATGGGGCTGCGTGGATAGCGGAGCCGTGCAGCGGCCAAGGTGGCCTGGATCTCGGTTGGGTGATGCGCATAGTCATCAATAACAACGATACCGTTCACCTCGCCCCGAACCTCGAACCGGCGTCCGGTTCCCTCAAATCGGCCCAACGCCTGGGCAGCCTCTTCGAGCGGCAAGCCGAGCAATTGGACCACCGTTAATGCTGCCAGGCCATTGAAAATATTGTGTTTGCCTGGAATCTGCAATACAACCGTGACCTGCCTGCCAAGCACGGAGGCACCGAATGTGAAGCCACCTTTTCCGTTGATTGACAGGACACTGGTATACGTCTCGATTTCCCGTCCATTACCGGCTGTTGGCTTAAGCCCGAATGCCAGGACGGTTTTGCCCATTTTTTCCGCTTTCGTCATTAAGGCAAAAGCACCGGGGTCTTCGGCGCAAGCGATCAACGAGCCATTTATGGGCAGATGTTGGACGAATTCCATAAAAGCGGCCTGGATATCTGCCAGAGTAGGGTAGCAATCCGGATGGTCATGCTCTATATTCGTCACCACCTCGATGGCAGGTTTCAGTCCCAGGAACATGTGGTCGTACTCATCTGCCTCGATAATGAATGTGCCACCTTTGCCTGCCCGGGCGTTCACTCCCAGATTTGCCAAAACACCGCCGACTATGAAGGATGGTTCCTGTTTTAATTCAGTCAACAACCAGGCGAGCATGGCCGTGGTGGTAGTCTTGCCATGCGTACCAGCGATGGCGATGCCGGTCTTTCCTTCCATCAGGCTGCTGATAAAATCGACTCTTTTGAGCACCGGGATACGAGCAGCGCGGGCTGCGACCACTTCGGAATTATCATCGGGGATGGCAGAGGAACGTACCACCAGATCGGCGCCTGCGATGTTCTCCGGGCTGTGGCCAATATGTATGGTAGCGCCCGCAGCTTGCAGGTCCTTTGTAAATGAGGACTCGGCGCGATCGGACCCGCTCACTGTGTGTCCCATTTCGAGCAGGACGCGAGCGATGGCCGAAAGCCCAGTACCGCCGATACCGATCAGATGGATGCGAGTCATAGTTTAGACGAAAACCACGATGACAAAGATGAAAGCGACCACTACGGCAAAGTAAATGCCGGGGATGCCCAGGAGAACGGGTGGCATGAAGTGGAGCATGTTTTCAGCGATCTTGGCGACATCCCCGGTTGGAGAAGAAACGATATTTGCAAATGGATACTTGGCGTCTGCCATATAGAACCAGATGGTCCCGGCAATCAGATATCCATTGATGGCGCCGATGACTACACCCAGGATGGTGTGCTCCAATTTTTCACGAACCATCTTGGCCGAAAAGCGTTGGATATTGGGGGTTTGATAGCCGAAGAAAACCAGCAGAACCAGTATGATTGTGCGCAACCAGAAAAGGACAGAGCTGTTTTGCGGCAGGAGTACATCCCTTACAAAAGGAACATAATGTTCCAGCAAGACTATGAAGGCCAGCGCCAGAATGACGCTGAAGGTGACCACGATTTCCTTGGCCCAGCCGCGCATCCCGCCTATGATCGCGAACAGGATAACGTACATCCAGAAGACAATAGCCAGGCTCATCATGGCTTCATCTCCTCCTTCGGACAAAGGGCAAGCAATTGGATGCCAACCTCATTGGCGGCCTCGGGGTGGGACAGTCGCTGCATGGCGGAACGCATGGAAGCTAATTTCTGAGGCTGGCTGAGTAAATCTTTTACAATCGGCAGGAGTTGATCGGATAGTTTTTCATCTTCAAGCATGACTGCCGCTCCTCGCTGAACCAGGTAATTGGCATTGACCTTCTGATAACGCCAGGCATGCGGGTACGGCACCAGGACCGCTGGCAGACAAAAGAGCGGGTATTCACCCAGCGAGGATGCTCCGGCGCGTGAAAGCACCAGGTCGGCGGCAGCCAGGGCAGCCCCCATCTGCTCGTGCAGGTACGCGAAGGCGTGGTAGCGAGCGGACTGGGAATCGGATAGGTTTTTCGTTTTCTCTTGCACATTCTGCCAGTCCAGTTCGCCGGTGATATGGATCACCTGTGCCATTTCAAGCAGGGCAGGCAGGTTTGCCAGCATGGCGGTGTTGATCGAACGTGCGCCCTTGCTCCCACCAAAGACAAGCAGGACGGGGCTGTCATTGGTCAGGCTGAGGGACTTGCGGGCAGCCTGGCGTGTCCATTTGGCAAGTGATGGGCGCGTCGGGTAGCCGGTCAGGATAATACGCTCGGGGTGTCTGAAAAAGCGGATTGAGTCTTCCGAGGTGACAGCAATCTTGTCTGCAAAGCGGGCCAGGGTGTTCAATGCCAGTCCAGGTTCAATATCCGGGACGAACAGCAGGCTGGGTACTTTCCTCCCCGCCAGCGCCATGGGAACGGCCACGTATCCACCGGTGAAGAACAGCACGTCAGGTTTGAACTCGCGCAGGATGCGGCTGGAAGCAAAAACGCCGCGACCCAATTGCCACAGGTTGCGCGGCAAAGTCCGCAGACCAATGCCATGCACTCCGGCAGCCGGGATGGTCCTAAAGGGAATGCCACTTCTCTCGACGAGTTGGGTTTCCATTCCGCCTTCTCCACCTATCCAGAGTACTTCGGCATTATCTTGGATGGCTTGCAGGACGGCTAGTGCGGGATACACTCCGCCGCCGGTCCCGCCGGCGCAAATCAACAGACGCACTGTATAACCTCCGTTCGTTACTCTCAGCCGAGACTTTTTGCCCGGACTGGCGAGAAATACCTAACAGGATACCAATTGCTGCCAGGGTTGAAATCAGGTTCGAGCCGCCTGCACTGACGAAAGGCAGGGCGTTCCCTGCCACTGGTATCAGACCGATAATCATGGTCATGTTAATGAGGGCTTCTATGATGATCCAGAACGTCAATCCGGCTGCCATCACCGATCCGAGCAAGTCGGGAGCCCTGGAAGCAATCACCAGGCCGCGCCAGAGCAGGATGCCATACAGGCCGATCAAAGCCAGTGCTCCGAGCAAGCCCAGTTCCTCCACGATCACTGCGAATATGCTGTCAGTGGCTGAGAAGGGCAAGCCGATCAATTTCGTGGTGGCATTCCCGATGCCCACACCGAACCATTTACCCCTGTAAACCGCTTCCAGGGACCACAAGACATGGTCGCTGGATTTGAGCGGATCTTTCAGGCCGGCCAGATAAGAGGCCATGCGGACACGGCCGGTGGGACTTAATTGCACCACCACCCAACCGGCGAGCAGAGCCACCAGGCTGAATAGGATGATCTGCCGCAAATCCCCGCCGGCCAGGAAGAACAGCAGCCCGCCCAGCAGGAAGATAGTGATGGTCGCGCTCAGGTCGGGTTCGAGGTAGATTAGGCCGGCAATCCCACCCAGGATGATGGCCAACGGCACCAGCCCCAATTGAACATCATGCAGGCACTCCTGCTTGCTGAATAGCCAGACTGACAGGTAAAGGATCGTGGCCATTTTTGCCATTTCAGAAGGTTGGATCGACCCCCCGAAGATTGTCCGGACGGCACCGTTGCGTACGTCCTTGATCAGAAGAATTGCGATCAAGAGGACGATGGTCAATCCCATAAGCGGAAGGGCGTAGCGGCGCCATTTATGGTAATCCATGCGGGAGAGCAGTATGGCGATCAGGATTCCAGCTGCCATGAAGATCAACTGCTTGTTGAACATAAAAGTCGGCGAGCCGTAATTCAGGAGCGAGAAATCCGTGCTGGCTGAATAGAGCATCAGCAGGCCGAACAAGCATAATGCGATCACAGCGGCGATCAGGATCAGATCACCGGTGGAAGTGCGCTTGCGCCGGGCCTCCGGCGTGATTGGTCTGGCAGACTGGTTTACGAAAGTTCCGATACCCATTTTCGAAAAGCCTTTCCACGATCTTCGAAATCACAGAATTCATCAAAGCTGGTGCCGCCGGGAGAAAGCAGAACGATGCTGCCTGGACCGGCAACCCTGGCGGCTGCCTGAACGGCTTCCCTGAGGTCTTTGCAGCGGCTCAAGGTCAGCGGGAGAGGACCCTTTGCCTGATCGAGCGCCGCGGCAATTTTCTCTGCCGCTTCGCCGAATAGCGCCACGTGTTCCACACGCTGGCGTACCAGGGCCGCCAATTCCTCCCAGGGCAGGTTCTTGTCGCGTCCTCCCAGGAGAAGGACAAGTGGTTCAGAAAAGGAATGTATGGCTGCCATCGTCCGTTCGGGTGCGGTGGCAATGGAGTCGTTGTACCATTGAGCGCCGTTCCTTTCGCGGATAAATTCCAGCCGGTGAGCCACGCCGTGAAACTCTTCCGTGGCGGGACGCATGGCATCCATTGGAAGCCCGGCCGCATAGCCGATGGCGAAAGCTGCCAGAACATTCATCAGGTTATGCTGACCGCGCAAATGAATCTGGTCTCGCCGTAAAAGCGGTTTATTCTTTCCATGTTGGCGCAAGTAAAGGATGTCATTCGCAAGGAAAGTGCCATCCGTCTCGCCGGAAAACGCCCCAGCCCCAAAAGAGACCAGCCTCCCGCGAACATCCCCGCGCAGGTTCCAAGAACCCATATCTTCACGGTTCAGGATGGCAGTGCCGTTGGCGTGTTGGAATTCCAGGATGCGGCGCTTGGCTGCGGTGTATGCTTCCATCGTGCCATGTCTGTCGAGATGGTTGGGTGTGATATTCAGAATGGCTGCCACATCCGGTGAGATCATCATCTGTTCCAGTTGGAAACTGGAAATTTCCAGGACTGCCAGGTTTTCAGGGGTCATCTCGTCCACGTAATTCAACAAAGGGTCGCCGAGATTGCCACCAACATAGGTTTTGCTTCCGAAGGCCCTTTTTGCCATCTCTCCAACCAGTGAAGTGGTGGTTGTCTTCCCGGCTGAACCCGTAATGCCAACGGTCCGGCAGGGGGTTACTTCCATAAAGATCTGGGTGTCATTGGTAAGGGGAATATCGCGCTGGATGGCGGCAACCACCAGCGGGTTGTCCAGAGGAATGCCTCCGGAAATACACATGCTGTCGGTCTTGTCAAGAATCTCAAGCGGATGGCCGCCCAAAATCCAAGTGACCGGGAGATCAGCCAGAGCGGCGTGGGCGGCGATCATTTCATCGGCGCTGCGGCGGTCGTTAACGGTCACGACCGCACCGTGACGCGCCAACCAGCGCGCCGCCGCCTGTCCCTGGCGGGCACCTCCCAGAATGACCACACGTTTGCCGTTCCAGTCCGTTTGCAGATCCATAGTGGTTACACTAAGACCAATCCAATACCGAGCATGGCTGCAATCAGGCCAATCAGCCAGAAACGCTGCACAATTTGCATCTCTGACCAGCCAAGCAATTCGAAATGCAGGTGGATGGGCGCCATTTTAAAGAACCGCCGCCCATGGGTTAATTTGAAATAAGTTATCTGGATAATGTCACTTAATGCCTCACCGACCGGGATCACTGCGATAACCGGGAGCAGGACCCACTGTCCGGTCATCAGGGCGATAACGCCGATCGTTGCACCCAGAGAAAGGGAACCGGTGTCGCCCATGAAAAGTAGAGCGGGGTGAACATTGAACCACAAGAAGCCGAACAGTGCTCCAACCATTGTGAAGCAAAACCTGCCGACGAATACCTGCCCCTGTATAAGCGCTATCCCGCCGTATGTGGCGAAGATGGTGGCCGAGATCAGCCCGGCCAGTCCATCGAGCCCGTCGGTAAAATTAACTGCGTTGGACATAGCCACGATGACGAACGCCGCAATCGGGATATACAGCCAGCCCAGCTTGATCTCGAAGTTTATTCCGGGCAGGTACATTTCGGGGACTTTAAGCATGAATTTCAGAACCAGGGCAATTCCAATCCCAAGCAATATCTGAACGGCGAACTTGGTGCGGATGCGCATCCCCTCGCCAATGCGTTTCCCTTTGACGCCTTCCCAATCATCGATCGCGCCCAGCATGGCAAAGCTCAGCATGGCGATTAAAGGCACCAGTACCGACTGGCCCAGGATTTTCATGCCGATCAGACTGGTGGCATTCAGCAGTACCGTTATTAAAACGACCGGAATGATAATCATCACGCCGCCCATGGTTGGAGTGCCCATCTTGTTGAAATGCTTATCCGGCTCGTCCACGCGGATCTGCTTGCCGATCCTGAAATGGCGCAGTATGCGCAGCAAAGGTCCACCCCAGATGATCGTCATCATAAAAACCAATCCCGCCAGGCTCATGGCAAGGGCAGTGTTGCTCATGAGGGAACCTCCAGGGCGGTGACGATGCGGTCCATGCGGATGCCATGGGAACCCTTGACCAGAACCACGTCTTTTTCGGTAAGGGCCTTCTGCAGGTGCGAAATCGCTTCGTCCGTGTCCTCAAATTCGATGATTTTCCCGGACCGCATGCCAGCCCAGCGCGCCGACTCTGCGATCAAGTGTCCAAGCCTTCCGATCGTGACCAGAGTATCGGCTACTTCCGCGGCCCGCACACCCACCATTTCATGTCCCTGCTTTTCGTATTGTCCGAGTTCGAGCATATCGCCCAGCACGGCCACTTTGTGGCCATCCAATTCGGCCAGCAGGTTGAGCGCTGCCAGCATGGATTCGGGCGAAGCATTATACGTATCATCCAGCAAAAGTGCGCCCGATTCGGTCCTTACGGCTGTCAGACGAAGTTGTGTCTGTCCCTGTCGCAGGCCATCAATGATTTCCTGCCAGGTCAGGTGGTCTGCCAGACCGACCGCAGCTGCGCGTAAAGCCGTGTGGACGGAATGTTGTCCGATCATCGGAATGTGCACATGCAGGGTTTCGTGCCGGTAGTGTATTTGAAAACGGATGCCTTCCAAACCGAGGCCTTCCACATTATCGGCCCACAGGTCGGCTTCCGGATCAAGACCGTAGAAGAAGACGCGTGCCTTCGTCAACTTGGCCATTTTCGATACCCAGGGATCATCCAGATTAAGGATGGCAACACCATCGGCGGGCAGGGACTTTACCAATTCGGATTTGCCGCGGAAGATGGCTTTCTGCGAACCTGCCCGTTCGGCATGGACTGTACCGATGTTGGTCACCACTCCAATCCTGGGCTGGGAGATCTCGCACAAAAGGGCGATTTCGCCTGGAACATAGAAACCCATTTCCAGGACAGCGCGCTCATAGCCGGAACTGAGCTTCAGGATGGTCAGCGGCAGGCCGATCTCATTATTCATGTTTCCGGGGCTTTTTAAAGTATGGTAGCGCTGGCTGAGCACTTCGAAGACGACCTCTTTCGTGGTGGACTTGCCTACGCTGCCGGTTATGCCCACCACGCTCAATTCCAGTTTACTTCTCCAGAAGCGGGCAATTTGCTGCAATGCCGAAAGTGTATTTTCCACCTGCAAGCAGATGGGCGTATCCAACTCCGGTGGGAAAGAAGTCTCCAACCCGGCATGCAGATGGAGGGTTTGGTGAGTCCCGCTGATTTCATGCTGGATTAAAGCAAATGAAGCCCCACGCTGGAAAGCATCCGCGACGAAGTCATGGCCATCCAGGCGTTCGCCGGGAAGCGCCACGAAAAGCCCGCCTGGGATGACCTGACGCGAATCCACCGCCGCTTCGGTGATCACGGTGCTCGCCTGGGCGGGGCGGATGTTTGTCAGGGCCTCAATCACATCTGCCAGCGTCAACATGAAACCTCATTGTCCAGCTTCTTGCAATCGTACAGCATCGGGAGGAATGCCCATCAAGACGACCAGTTTCTCGACAACCTGTTTAAATATTGGGGCGGCCACGACAGAGGCAGCCTTGTTGCTCTGTGGTTTCTCAAGCCACACGTAAACCAGGAAACGGGGATCATCCACCGGTCCCCAGCCGATGAACGAGGCATTAATATTATCGGGATCGTAACCGGAGCTGGTTGGGATCTGGGCTGTGCCGGTTTTCCCGGCTATTGAATAGCCGGCGAGGAGAGCTGTGGAAGACTCTTTCTTCAGAGAGTTGGCCAGCATGGTGGTAAGAGTTCGGGCGGTCTCGGCCTTGATGGGGGTGCCAACTATCTGAGGAGTCATATTGCTTTGATGACCGTCTCGCACCTGGGCATAAAGGACATGCGGGTAGACCATTTGACCGTTGTTGGCTAGTGCAGAGGCTGCCATGACCATCTGGATGGGGGTGATGGCCACACCCTGGCCGAAGGCGTTCGTGCCCAGATCCACCGGAGCCCAGTCTCCGTCGCCAGGGAGCTTCTGACGCCCGGGAGTTTCACCCGCCAGGTCTATACCGGTAAGTTGGCCGAGCCCGAAGCGCTGCATATATGAGTAGAAAGTGCTGTTGCCCATCTTGGTGGCAACCCAGGCAAGGCAAACGTTGAGCGAGTTTGCCAGACAGCCGGTCATATCCTGGTAACCCCAGGCGCCACTGTTCCAGTTGTAAATGGGAACACCCCCGACTGTAATGACGCCGGTATCCAGGAAAACGGTGCTGGGCGTGACAGTGCCGCTATCCAGGGCGGCAGCCATGGTAAATATCTTGGCAACGGAACCGGGTTCATATGCCTCGCTAATGGCACGGTTGAAGGGCGTATCTCCAGGGAATATCTCATTCACCTTGGTATAGTCGTTCAGGTTCATGCGGGGGGTGGAAGCCATGGCCAGGATCTCACCGGTTTTTGGGTCCATTACGATAATGGTCCCGGAGGCAGAGTCGGTACTTGCCAGGGCATCATCCAGGATTTTCTCAACCGAGGCCTGGATTTCGCGATCGATGGTCAGGATGAGGGTTTGACCCGGTGGGATATGGGGATAGTCCCCGGCACGGCGCGGGTCGGCCGGGACAAGAACGGTCACCGGTACACCGGCCAGGATATTGTCGTATTTTTCCTCCACACCCATATAGCCATGATTATCACGCGTCACGTAGCCGATAACGGTGGAAGCCAGGTCATTTTCCGGGTAACTTCGCATCAGGTGGGAAGTGAAATGAACAGCGTTCAGGTTGTGGCCATTGGGATCGGCCGCGGCGTTCTTTTGGAGTTTCATGAATTGCTCGGCTTGATCAGGAGCAACGTAGTCTTGAAGGATGATGTACTGGGCGCCGGCGGGGACATTTGTCATCTTTGTCAAGGCCGTGGCAGGATCCATACCCAAAGCCATTTGAGCAGCCAGCGCGATGGTTTGATAATCAGGATTGGCGGTCAAATCCACGCCCACTTCGTAGACTGTCTTGTTCCCGGCCAACAGGTTGCCATTCCGATCATATATCTCTCCCCGCGCCGGATAGAAGGTCTTCCAAACATATGCACCCTGCCCGGTGACCCCTGCAACTTCAGAGCTGCCCTGGATCCGGACAATTTGTACCAGGATGGCAGTACCGATTACTCCCATGAATGCGGCGGTGGCCAGGTAGCGCCAGAAAGATAATCTATTCATGGCTGGCTCCCCACAAAGGAGGAAGAGGCAAGTGTGCGGGTGACCCAATCGAAGAGTGATTTAGTGTAATCCGGCAGAAGAACCGGTTGCTGAGATTCGCCCTGGCTGGCTGCGCCCGGTTGGGACATATCCACAGCGTTCTGAGGCGTATAACCGGGAACGACGACATAAGTGATATCTCCCGGGTCGGCCGGTTGGAAGCCCATGGCTTCCGCCCGCTGTTGCATGGACGCAACCGAAGTCAGCCCGGCCAGTTGGGTTTCCTGGTCTGCGTTGGCTTGTTGGTCATCGATGAGCTTGGATTGGAGAAGTTGGATTTCGCGCCCTGCCAGGGTGGCGCGGACGGTAATATTCAGGTATATGCCGGCCACCATGGATACGGCTACCAACCCAAGCAGAAAAAGACCAATCCACTGACGTTGAACCCGCCAGTGGGCCTGACGAACTTGTTGGACGATTTGCGTGACATTCTCCATGTTTTACCCATTATCTACTGATGTGTAGGTGACGCCGCACCTCCGTTCTGCCTGCACCAGTATCGCAGGTACAGGTGAGCCAACACCCATTGGCTTATTTTTCAATCAACTTCTCTGCGACCCGCAGCTTGGCGCTGCGAGCGCGGGAATTCCGGTTTATTTCTTCTTCGGCGGGCGTGATAGGCCGCCGGGTAATTTCCAAGATACTTGCTTTATGCCCGCAAGTGCATACTGGTTGCCGGGGTGGGCAGATGCAGTCCCGGCTTTCCAGACGGAAGAACTCTTTGACCAGACGATCCTCCAGCGAGTGGAAGCTGATGACTGCCAGTCTCCCACCCGGACTGAGAGCCTGGGTCGCCTTCGGCAGGGTTTTCTCCAGTGACTCCAACTCGCCATTGACAACGATGCGCAACGCCTGGAAGGTCTGTGTGGCGGGGTGGTGAGGACCGTGCCGGCCGATGGTTTTCTCAATCACTTCGGCCAGCTGCCGTGTGCCGGTAAGGGGCCGGCCCTTCAGGATGGCCCGGGCAATACGCCGGGAAGCATGTTCCTCGCCAAAGCGGAAAATTACATCCACCAGCTCATCCTCCGGCCAGGTGTTGACAATTTCAGCAGCGGTCAGCGGGTTGGAAGGATCGAAGCGCATGTCCAGGGGGCCGTCGCTCAGGAATGAAAAGCCCCGTTCCGCTGTATCGAACTGCATTGAGGAGGCACCCAGATCCAGCAGGATGCCGTCCACCCTTTCCCAGCCCAGAGCGGCCATTTGATCGAGCAGGCTGGTGTAGGAGGCCCTCATTAACCAGGCGCGCTCCCCGAAGGGAGCGAGGTTCTGGCGGGCCATTTGGAGAGCCTGTGGATCCACATCCAGTCCAAGAAGTTGACCTCCAGGCGCGCTTTCGGCCAGCAGACCATCGGCATGACCGCCTGCCCCGAGTGTCCCATCTACATAGCGACCTGTGCTTTTCGGGCGTAAAACGTGTATAATCTCTTGGTAAAGTACTGGTTCGTGCGGCAGCGACATCTCAGCGGGTCTTTAGGTCGAGTGCGGAGAAGCGCTGGGCATTCGTCGCTGCATCGTTGATCTGGTTTTGCTGTTCCTGCCATGGTCCGGTTGCCCAGATTTCGAAGTAATCTCCCTGGCCAACGAAAACGACGTCTTTCTGCAGGTCGGCATAATCACGCAGGTTTTGACTGAGCAGGATGCGACCGGATCCATCGGGAACCACCTGCAGGGCGTTACCCAGGACGATGTGGCGTAACAGGCGGGCGGCAGGATCGGTAAGACTCATCGTCATGAGCCGGTCGTAAAGGATCTGGAAAACCGCCGGGGGCAGTACCATCAGGTTGCGATCCAGGCCCTGGACGACGAAAGCGCCTTCCACTGGCAGTTCCCGAAATTTAGCCGGGATTGTCAGTCGGCCTTTATCATCGAAGGAGTGATGGTACTGATTTAGAAACATTTGTCCTTTTTTTCTCAAAACCGGAACGCCGGAAAAAACCAGCATCCCACTTCGTCCCACATCGTCCCACGGACAAGCATATTTTAGCACAGTTCCGGTTTGGTATGCAAGTAGTACTTTTGACCATCTTTCGTACCATGCTTTACGGCTTCTCTTTTTGATTATGGGGCGACATTTTCCCTGGAATTCCGGCGTGATCCCTAAAATTAACCTTCTTCTTTCCCCCCATTGGACCGACTACGAATTACTGGACAGCGGTGACGGTCAAAAGCTGGAACGTTTTGGCCCGTACACTTTCGCCCGCCCGGAAGTACAGGCGGTTTGGAAGAAGGCGCTGCCTGCAGAAAAATGGCTGGCTGCTCAGGCTTTATTCGTGCCCAGTGGGGAAGAGAGTGGGGGGCATTGGGCGTTCAGGCAGCCAATTGACAATAAATGGGACATGAGCTATCCCCTTGCCTCTTCCCACCTCTCCCGTCAAGGGGAAGATGGGGTTGGGATGAGGGCCTTGCATTTCACTGCCATGACCACTCCTGGGCGGCATCTGGGTGTCTTTCCGGAATGCGCCGCCCACTGGGATTGGATGGCTGAAAAGATAGAACAAAAAACAAGAAATGAAAAAAGACCTGTGAATGTCCTCAACCTGTTTGGTTATACAGGACTGGCCACTCTGGCTGCCGCAGCCGCCGGGGCAAAAGTCACGCACGTGGATGCCTCCAGGAAGTCCGTGACTTGGGCACGGGAGAATCAGATTCTCTCCGGACTGAAAGAGAGCCCCATCCGCTGGATCGTGGATGATGCGCTGAAATTTGTCGAGCGCGAGGGCCGCCGGGGGGTGAAATATGATGGCATCATCCTGGATCCTCCCAAATTTGGGCGCGGGCCGAAGGGGGAAGTGTGGGAGGTCTACCAGTCATTGCCGGATATTTTACAAGCCTGCCGAATATTATTAAATGAAGCCCCATTGTTCGTGGTGCTGACTGTTTATGCCGTAAAATTGTCAGCCATCCATGCCTGCGCCGCGCTGGCGGAAATGGTGCAGGAACTGGGGGGCAGCCTGGAGTGCGGCGAACTGGTGACGCAGGAAAAGAGTGCCGGACGGTTACTTTCCCAGGCGGTCTACGCGCGTTGGGAAAGCAGATAACTTTTCCCTGCTCTCTGTTCTCTAATCCCCACTTCACATCTTTGGTACAATAGCGGGAATGATGCCCACAATCGAAAAACAATCCATCCTTGACATTCCACTCAAACGCTGGTTCCCGGCGACCTTGGAAACCCTGCTGGTGGTCCTGTTATTGCTGGCGGGTATTATCTCCCGCTTTACCGACCTGGGAGCGCGCGCCGTGAGCCACGATGAGGTCAACCACGTCGTGCCATCCTACAGCCTGTATACGGGTAACGGTTACCAATACGACCCGATGAGCCACGGTCCGCTCCAATTCCACATGATCGCCCTCTCCTATGCTCTCTTTGGTGATAACGATTTCACCACCCGCATCCCGGCGGCCCTTTTGAGTGTTGCTTCGATCGCCCTGGCTTTGCTGGCTTTCCGGCGTTACCTGGGCCGGACCGGTGCCATCCTGGCGGGCCTGATGTTCCTGATATCACCTATCATGCTTTTTTATGGACGCTATGCCCGCAACGAAGCTTATATAGTGGTATGGGGATTATTGACACTTTATGCCACCCTGCGATACCTTGAACATGGCAAGGTTTGGGCCCTTTTCCTTTTTACTGCGGCTACCGCTCTGCACTTTACCGACAAGGCGACTGCCTATATGTTCGCCGGGGAGATGTTCATCTTCTTAGCGGCATATTTTGTGGATCGCATGGCACGGCGTGAGTGGCCGCAGTCCAACCGGCGTGATGCCTTCCTGTTGGGCCTCGCCCTGGCGGTGGCACTGATCGCCGCATCCGGTGGCTTGTATCTTACCCAGAAACCTCTGGATGCATTGGTCATCAAAATGGCGGTCGGAGCTCTTGCGGCCGGAGGTTTGGTAGCGCTGGTTTGGTCGGGAGTGGTACTGGTGCGGACTTTTGGCTGGACCGGACTGAGGTCTGAGCGCTCGCTTGACCTGTTGATATTGCTTGGCACGCTCGTCCTGCCGTTATGCGGAGCCATCCCGATCGCTTTGCTGGGCAAGACACCTTTGGATTACACCACTCCCGGAGTGGAGCGGGTTGCCGTGGCGGCGATGGTCCTGGGTGCCATTGCTGTCGCAATTGGTTTGTTTTGGTTTGGCCGGAAATGGCTGCTGCATGCTGCAATTTTCTTTATACCTTTTGTTTTACTTTTCAGCACTTTTTTCACAGTTCCAGCTGGCATTGTGGGTGGGCTGGTGGGGGAACTCAGTTACTGGATGAGCCAGCAGGATGTTGCGCGCGGCAGTCAGCCGCTATATTATTATGCCTTTCTCCTGATCCCTGTCTATGAGTTCCTGCCGGCCCTCGGGACGGTGGCAGCTGCCGTGATCGCCTCGACGAAGAAGTTGTGGCAGTCGCAGTCCGGCCAACCTTTTACGCCATCCGGTAAATCCGATGCTCCGGCCGGTGAAGCCGTGACCCAGCCGCCGGTCCCGGTGGCAGCCCTGCTGGTCTACTGGTCGGTCAGCAGCTTGGCCCTGTTCACATATGCGGGCGAGAAGATGCCCTGGCTGACCATCCATATTGCGATGCCGATGATCCTGGCGGCGGCCTGGGCCTTCGGCTGGATGATCGAGGCAGTGCCGTGGGGCCGGCTGGCAGCCTGGGGTGTTCGCAATTATGCACGCGCGGCGGTACTGGCCTTTTTTGGTCTCCTGGCCCTGATCACGGCTCGGACGGCTTTCAAAGCCGCTTACATCAATTATGACTATCCCTTCGAGTACCTGGTGTATGCACACGGCACGCCGTATCCCAAGGCATTGTTCAACGAAATCGAGGAACTGTCCCAGCGCATCACTGGCGGAACGGATCTGGTTGTGGCGTATGACAATAATGTTCGTTACCCATACTGGTGGTACATGCGTCATTACCCCGACAAGGTGGATTTTGACCAGAACCCCACCCGCGAGCTGCTGCAGAATGCCCTGGTCATAGCCGTGGGGGATGAAAATCTTTCAAAAATGACTCCAATCGTGCGGGATAATTACTTCGAATCCCATTACATGCGCCTGTGGTGGCCAACCATGGACTATTGGAGCTTGAAGTGGGACGCCATCTCTTCGGAGCGCACTGCGGCTCTAGCTCCTGAAGGCGCAACCAGCAAAAAAATACCGCCGATGACCGTGTTCGAATACCTGAAATACGCCTGGCCGCATATCGAGCCTTTCTTCACGAATCCCGCTGTCCGCAACGCGGTCTGGCAGATCTGGTTTAACCGCGATTACACTGCCTGGGCCGCCCTGTCTGGCAATAATTCCTATACCCTGACCAATTGGGGCACTTCCGAGCGGATGACCTTCTATGTCCGTAAGGATATTGCTTCCAAACTATGGCCATATGGAGCGCCTCCCCAGCCGATCGTCCCGGCCGTCGACCCATATGCGAGCATTACGACGCCGGTCACCCCGGACAATGTGCTGGGAGGAGCCGGGAGCGCAGCGGGTCAGTTCCAGTCGCCGCGTGAAGTTGCCCTGGCCCCGGATGGCAGTCTGTATGTGGCTGATTCGCTCAATAACCGCATCCAGCATATCAGTCCGGATGGAAAAGTACTGCAGGTATGGGGTAGTTTTGCCGACGTATCCAAGGGGGCTGCTCCGGGTGGTACTTTCAACGAGCCATGGGGGGTGGCTGTCGCTCCGGATGGCAGCGTTTACGTGGCGGATACCTGGAACTACCGCATTCAGAAATTCACTTCCGATGGGAAATTCCTACAGATGTGGGGTTCAGGTCCGGCGGAAGGAAACAACCAATTCTATGGTCCGCGCGGCCTGGCAGTGGATAGCTTGGGACGTCTCTTCGTGGCCGATACGGGCAACAAACGCATCGTCATTTACGATTCCAAGGGAAATTACTTGAGCGAGTTTGGTACGCCGGGTGCGCAACTCGGCCAATTGGATGAACCGGTGGATATTGCATTGGACATGCAGGGAAATGTCTATGTAACCGATACATGGAACCAGCGTGTCCAGGTCTTTGCACCGGATCCAACCGGACTGGTCTATACCGCAACTGCTGAATGGCCGGTGGATGGCTGGTCCGGGAACGGGCTTGATAACAAGCCTTTCATCACGGTGGATGCGACCGGCACCGTCTCTGTCACCGACCCGGGCATGTGCCGTGTGATCTCGTTCTCCTCGGCCACCGGAAAGCCCATCCACGTTTGGGACGGCTGTACCAAGGGCACCGCCTTCCAATTGCCCATCGGCATTGTCTCGGATGGATCAGGCGGCTTTTGGGTGACTGATGCCACCACCGGGAAGCTGGTCCACTTCCAGGCAAATAGCCCTTAATACAAATGACCCCCGGAAGCGATTTCGGGGGTCTTGATTTATACCAGGATATCTTCTATTCCAGATTAAATGCCTTCAAAAGCGCCTCATGCATGGCTTCCACCGGCGCATCCAGTCCAGTCCACAATTTGAAGCCGATGGCTCCCTGGTAGACCAGCATCCCCAGGCCGTCGACGACCTTGGCACCTTGACCCTGCGCTTCTTTCAAAAACGGAGTCATGGGTGCCGGGATGACATCGCAGACGACCATTCCTGGCCGGATTGAATCATAATTTATTCCCGGTTTCTCGTGAACATTCGGGAAAAGACCGATCGAGGTGGCGTTGATGAGGATATTCGTATCCTCCGGGATGGAAAAGCCCACCCGCCAGGGGATGAAATTGGCTTTGGCAGGTGTTTTCGAATTTATAAGGTCGGCCAGAACTTTGCCCCGTTCGGGTGAGCGATTTACGATGATGATCCGGTGTGTGCCTGCCAGAGCCAGCTCCACTGTGATCGAGCGGGCCGCCCCACCTGCCCCCAGTACCAGCGCTTTTTTACCGACCGGGTTGACCTGCGCATCCTGCGTCAAGGATTGCATGAAACCCTTGCCGTCGGTATTCTCTCCGACCAGCCTATCCCCGAGACGCACGACCGTATTCACCGCCCCCATCAGGGCGGCATCCGGCCTGACTTCATCCAGATATTTCAGCACTTCCACTTTATGGGGGATGGTTAGATTGACCCCTTTCATGTTTAAGGCGCGCATTCCCTGCATGGCCGCCTGCAGGTCCTGCGGATACACCTCGATGGTCAGGTAGCGCCAATTCAGGTGCAGGGCCTGAAAAGCGGCTTCCTGCATCACCACGGTTGGATTTTCGGCCACCGGGTTTCCAAAAACGCCCACCAACTCGGCCTTATAATTTGGGTTTGAAGGCATGGCTTGGCTCCTCTAAATTTGGTCTGATCATTCTTTAATTGTGGTCTGCCAGAGAGATTGCCCTTTTTCTCATGTAGAATTTGTAAGCGCTGTTATCGCCCCATTTCTGGAGCGGTTGCATTTCTTGATCTCTTCTCCACCGGCCTGGCCAATTTTTCCCACGCCCATTTGATCATCCGTCCCGCCCGCCAGAAAGCCACTGCAGCCATGCCGTGCGCCAGCACCACAAAGAACGGTGGAGTCTGGGCGGTGTAATACGTCCAGCACTGGCGCGTGGTGCCCCATAACTCCAGATAGTAACCCAGTCCCGCCCCGGCCAGGAAGGTCAGCACGGCGTAGCGGTGATCGGTCGGAGTCAGGATCAGCAGCGCCACCAGCAGCAGCGCCATGACTGTATAGGATTTTCCGAAGGTTGGCGCCACGAAGTACAGCATCAGTGCAAAAAAACCGGTGAAGATCACCCAATAAACAACTTTAAACACAAAGGGCACGAAGGTCACAAAAATTTTTCCAGTGAGTTCCTTTGTACTCTTAGTGTTCTTCATATTTGATCTTTTCACTCCCCAATTTAATCCCCTCGTGATACGGTCGATCGAAAGGCTGGCAATCGGCCAGGCCGGGATGATCCAGAGCGGCGGGCGCTCAGCGGTGTAATAGTGCCACAGGTTGGTCTGGGTGCCCCAGGCCTCGATCACCAGCCCGCCCACCATGCCGACGAAGATGATCAGTGCGTCCCGCCGCAGGTCTGCACGCGCCATGATGGTCAGGCTCATGAACGCAAATATTCCCAGCAGCAGCCAGTCCATGCCCTGCCACCATGGCCCCTTCCAGTTGACGGTGGCAAATGCTTGCTGTGCCAGCGGCCACCAGACATAGGCGATCAATCCGCACAGCAGGAAGAACCCGCCCAGCAGGACACTGCTGGAACGCGTCCAGCCGAGCATGTGCAGAATGCGCCTGAAGATGGGAGACGATTTGACCGATACAGACATGGGCGCATTATACTATCGGGTGCGAAAACAAGAATCTCGAAATTTCTCTGCCCTGCAATAAGATCCAACATTCCGCTTTTCTCTTGCCTCCCATTTCATCCATTCCCTATTTCTTGCCTGGCAACACCAATAATATTAATATCATTATTAATAATTTTCATTAAATTCGCTTGACATTAAACATTTTAAGTGTATAATATAAATAATATTAACATTGATCCTAAAGGAATCGATAAACATGAAGACAGCCTTAAATAAATGCCCGGTTTGTGACGGAGAACTTACCGTCACCCGGCTGCGTTGCGAAACGTGCGACACCGTCATCGAAGGCCGTTTCGCCAACGCCATCTTTGCAGGACTCACCCCCGAACAGCTCGATTTCATCGAGACCTTCGTCCGCTGCGAAGGCAAGCTCACGCGCGTACAGGAAGAGATGGCGCTCTCCTATCCCACCGTACGCAGCCGCCTGCAGGAGGTGATCCGCGCCCTTGGCTACGAACCCGGCAAGGAAGAGACACCCGAGATCTCCGACGAACAACGCCTGGGCATCCTGGAGGAACTCGATTCAGGCAGGATTTCCGCCGAAGAAGCCATGCGCCGTCTGCATGGAGAGGAGTAACCTATGCAACAACAAACCGTCCCGGTAAACCCCGATGCGAACGTGCTCGTTCATTCCGTCCAGGGCGACTTGCGCGTGGCTGGTTGGGAACGTAATGAGTTGATGGTTAAGACGTCAGGAAGAATTCTGGATCTGGTGTCCGGTACAGCCCCCATGGCGATCTCCTGCGACGAGGACCTGATCCTGTACCTGCCGCGCACGGCCACCCTGCAAGTGGAACAAGTTAGAGGTGATGCCAGTCTGCAGGCCCTGAGCGGACCCGTCACACTCGGACCTGTCGCTGGCGACCTGACCATCAAGGACCTCGGTCCGGTCACCCTGGGCACGGTTGCCGGAGATGCTTCCCTGCGAAACATTGGTGCGCTGAATGCAGAAAACATCGCTGGCGATTTCACCATGCGCGGTGGCAGGGGCGTTTGTGCAGTGGATACCATAGGCGGGGATGCTTCCATCCGGGATATCGACGGAATGGTCGCGGTCGAGAGTGTCGGTTCCGACCTGTACGTGCGTAATGTGCATGCCGCAGTGAACGTGACCGCCGCCGGGGATGTGGCGCTCTACCTGGAGCCTCGCCCCGGTCAGACCTATGATATCAACGCCGGGGACGACCTGATCCTGCGCCTTTCGCCCGAAACGAACGTCAAGCTCCATCTGACCGGCGGCACGCCCGATTCGATCCATGTGGATTTTCCGGGTGTGACAGTGCCCGAAGATTGCGCCGGTTGTGAAGTGGTCATCGGAAGGGAAACCGACGCCATGGCCGAAATGCTCCTGACCGCCGGCGATGATCTGCTAGTCACCAGTCAGGCCGATTCCTGGGAATCCGCCGCCGATTTCGGCGTGGGCATGCGGGATGGGGGCGAGTGGAACTTTCCGCCTTTCGAATTGCCGGATGATTTTTCGGAACGCATCAACCAGCGCGTGCAGGCGGCCATGGAACGCGCCCAATCGCATCTGGAGTCTGCCAACCGGCGCGCTGAAACGGCCGGGCACAGGGCATCCATCAAGATCGAAGCCGCCATGCGCCGGGCGGAGGCCAAGGCACGCGCTGCCGAAGTGCGCTTCCGGCGCGGCCAGGCCAACATCCACACCGGACATTCGAACTGGGACGCAGGTCCACATGCACCGGTTCAAACCTCCGCCCCGGTCTCGGACGATGAGCGGCTGGCCATTTTAAAAATGCTCCAGGAAAAGAAGATATCCGTTGAAGAAGCTGAAAAACTGCTTTCGGCACTGGAAGGCAAGTAGAAACGACTCCTTTCAGCAGGAAATGATTTAGTCGTTTGGTAATTCAGCGCATTGTCTTTCCCCTCACCCTGCCCTCCCCAGCCCGGGAGGGTACGGGGAGGGGATCGAGGAGGATCAAATGACTGACCAGGAACGCAGTCAAGTTCTAAAGATGATCGAAGATGGCAAGATCACGCCCGAGCAAGGCTTGCATCTCATGCAGGCTCTTGAGCAGCGGGAACCCGATGAGGCCCCGTCGCTGTCCTCCGGAGTCTCTGCCACGGAGGGATCGGACCGGGAACCCAAGGCAAAAAAACCTGCCCTTGACGTTGATCCACGCATCGAGCGCCTCAAATCCACCGTTCGCAGTCTCTGGCAGATCCCTCTCTGGATTGGTATTCTTGTTACTGTTCTGAGCGCGCTGGGAATGTTTGCGGTCATACGCGGCCCTGGCATGAACATCTGGTTTTACTTCCTGCTGCTGCCATTGTTTCTGGGGGTGGCGCTGACCGCCCTGGCCGCTGGCAGCCGGCGGGCGCGCTGGATTTTCGTTGACATTCACCAGCATCCCGGCGGGCACCCGAAAAGCATTCTCCTGGGCTTTCCTCTTCCACTGAGGTTCACGGCCTGGATCCTACGCACCTTTGGTCATATGATCCCCAGCCTGCAAGGAACCAATGTGGATGAAGTCATCCAGGTCATCGAGAGCGGGTTCGCCGGGGACGAGCCGCTTATCGTCAACGTGGATGAGGGGATTGAAAGCGAACGGGTGCAGGTCTATATCGGGTAAAATACATTCAGGTGGCGTTAACTTGGAAGGCTTCATCACCTACCGCAGAAGGAGACTTCATGGCCAGCGTTGAAGAACGAATGAAGATATTGAAGATGATCGAAGAAGGTAAAGTCAGCGCGGAAGAGGGCGCGAAATTGCTCTCGGCCCTGGCCAATGCCAACCGCCCTTCCGGCGGGCTGGCGGGCAGCAGTGCCAAGTGGCTGCGCGTACGCGTCACCGACGTGGCCTCCGGGCGCTCGAAGGCCACAGTTCAAATCCCCATCAGCCTGATGGAGGCGGGGATGAAGATTGGCGCGCACTTTGCTCCTGAAATCGACGGTGTGAACATGGACGAGTTGATGGAAGCGCTGCGTCTCGGGACGACCGGTAAGATTGTCGACGTGGTGGATGACGAGGACGGAGAACACGTCGAAATCTTTGTAGAGTAAAACAAATACATGTCATTGCCCGTTGCCGGTGATCTTCCGGCAATGTGGCAATCCGCTACACAATGAGGGGAAACGTAACCATCGTCCCGCAACCCGCGATATAATCTGCGCGGAGTTGTTTATGCCAGTTATCTACCCATTCACTGCCATAGTCGGACAGGAACGCATGCGGCGTGCCCTGATCCTTAATGCAGTTGACCCGCGCATCGGCGGCGTGCTGATCCGCGGCGAGCGTGGCACCGCCAAGTCCACTGCAGCGCGTGCATTGGCGGCGCTCCTGCCCAAGGTCCGCACCGTGCGCGGCTGTCGTTTCGGTTGCGACCCCGACCAGCCGGCTTCCTTGTGCACGGAATGCCGCGAAAGGGCAGCCTCCGGCGAACCCCTGCCCGTCGAAGAGAAACCCATCCCCTTCGTAAACCTGCCCGTCTCGGCCACCGAAGACCGCGTGGTCGGAACACTAGATATCGAACGGGCCATCCAGAAAGGGGAACGCCATTTCGAAGCCGGTGTGCTGGCGGCTGCCAACCGCGGCCTGCTCTATATTGACGAGGTCAACTTGCTGGATGACCACGTGGTGGACGTGCTGCTCGACTCCGCCGCCATGGGCATGAACATCGTGGAGCGCGAAGGCATCTCCTTCACCCATCCCGCCCGCTTCATCCTGGTTGGGACCATGAACCCGGAGGAAGGCGATCTGCGTCCCCAGTTGCTCGACCGCTTCGCCCTGTCTGTGCAGATCACCGGCATCCGCGATGCGCGTGACCGGGTGACCATCATCGAAAACAACCTGGCGTTTGAAGCCGACCCGGAAGCCTTCCGCAAGCTCTGGCAGCCGCATGAGGAAAAACTCTCTCGCCTGATTGCGCACGCCCGCACAATGGTCGATAATGTGACTTACACGCGGCGTGACCTGCTCTCCATTGCCGCCCTGACCGCCTCCCTGAACGTGGATGGCCATCGTGCCGACCTGGTCATTCTTAAAGCAGCGCGTGCCCATGCCGCCTATGAAGGTCGCACTGCCATCACAGACCGGGATATTGCCCTGGCTGCCGAATTGGCCCTGCCCCACCGCATCAAGCACGGCCCCTTCCACCAGGCGGAGATCACACCCGACCAGTTGCAAGAACGCATTGAACAATTGCAGGGTTCGTCCACCGAAGGCGAACCATCCGAGCCGTCAGAGAAGGAACCTGAAGGCGACGAAGTAAAAAAAAAATCATAACTGAAACGGGAGAGCAGGAAGACCCCGACCAGCCCCCGGATGTCGAGCCATCTCCCCAGCAAAAGGTCTTTGATGGGCAGGATGCTCACTGGTGGGACGGTGGTAAAAAGGTCAAGGTGGGCGAGACCTTTGAACCCCGCAAACTCGATACGCCTCTCGATAAATTAACCCGTCACCACGCCGGACGCCGCTCGCATACACATACCGAAAGGAAACGCGGCAGATACATCCAGGCTCGTCCAGCCAATGGCAAGACCGACGACGTGGCCTTCGATGCGACGTTCCGCGCGGCCGCTCCTTTTCAAAAAGGACGCACCGCACAGCGGAAGCAGGTGGCCTTCGCCATCCAGAAGAGCGACCTCCAACGCAAGGTACGCGTTAAGAAGACCGCCAACCTGATCCTGTTCCTGGTGGACGCTTCCTGGTCGATGGCCGTGGCGGAGCGCATGGCCGCCACCAAGGGAGCCATCATGTCCCTGCTTACCGACGCCTACCAGCGGCGTGACAGGGTTGGCCTGATCGTCTTCCAGAAGGACCGTTCCACTCTCATTCTGCCACCTACCAGTTCGGTCATGCTGGCCCGGCGCGCCCTGTCTGACATCCCCGTGGGTGGGAAGACGCCACTCTCGGCCGGCCTGCTGATGGCTTACGAGGTGCTCACTCAGGAGCAGGTCATCCATCCGGACGTGGAGCCATTGTTGATTGTCCTGACTGACGGCGCTGGGAATGTTTCGATTGGCACTCTTCCGCCACAGGAGGAAATCCTTCAGTTTCGCTGAACAGATCGCCAGCCGAAACTATCGTACCGTGGTAATCAATATGGAACACGCCTCCTTCGACCAGGGCCTGGCGCAGTCGTTGGCTGACCATCTTCAAGCTCCCTGTTACACTCTCAACGAGCTCAAAGCGGAAAGCCTCCTGAATACCGTCCGGCAGGAAATGGCCGAACCGAAGAAGAAATAAAAAGGGATACTTATGAAATACGGTCTCAACATCCTTCCCGCGGGCGCAATGGACTTTGTATCCTTGGGCGCCCTGGTTTATCGTCTGGATCCGGGCGTCATCCCCTTCCGTAAAGCCAGCGAATGCCAGATACCACGTGAGTGGAGGGGAGTTCAACTGCGCTGCAAACCTCTCAGATTGCTTCCGCATGAAAACCGGCATCGTCACCGCCATGGTGGATTATCCCATCGGTGACCTGATCGCCGGGCGGGTACGTGCGATGGGCGTCAGGCCCATCTATAAACAATTCAAGCACAACGGCGTCAACGGTCCCAATATGGCAGCCGTCTTCAGTGATCGCGGCCAGGGTGTTCGTGCCCCGGTGGTATTCTACGACCGCGCCAACGAGGCCGCCGCGCAACTCAGGCCCGGCGACTTCGACTGGCAGGACATCTTTTCCGGCGGCGTGCGTTGGTTCCACAGTGGTGGCATCTTTGCGGCACTCTCGGAAACAACCGGCGATCTTATCCTGGAAGGCATGCAGGCAGCCAAAGCCGCGGGTGCGGTGGTATCGTTTGATCTGAACTATCGCGCCAAACTGTGGAACGTCTGGGGCGGGGCCGAACGCGCCCGCTCCGTCATCTACCGCATCATGAAGTACGTGGATGTGCTGGTTGGGAATGAGGAAGACCTACAAATGGGGCTCGGTATCCCGGGTCCGCAAGTAGGCTCCAGCATAGAGCTCGATCCGGGGGCTTTCTTCGGGATGATCGACAACGTTGTGTCAGAATACCCGCAGATCAAGATAGTGGCCACCACCTTGCGTGAAGTCCACACGACCAATCACCATTCCTGGGGTGCTGTGGCGTGGATCGACGGCCAGACCTTGGTTTCTCCAACCTGCGAATTGGATGTCTTCGACCGCGTTGGCGGCGGGGACGGATTCGCATCCGGCTTTTTCTATGGTCTGCTGGCGGGTGAACCGGAACAGGCCGCGCTGGACTTGGGCTGGGCGCATGGTGCGCTGTTGACAACTTTTCCCGGCGATACAACCATGGCCACGCTGGAGCAGGTACGGGCATTCGCCAATGGCGCCTCCGCGCGCATCCAACGTTAATGGAAAATTACCTGAATCCTAATTTTTTTTATTGGTAGCAGGAAGTGATTGAACTGTGGCGAGCCTTACCCCATCCTCCCGGCCATCCGACGATCAATATTCAAATTGCATACGCTGCGGTCTCTGCCTGGCTGTCTGCCCGACATACCGGGAAGACCTGAGCGAGATAGCCTCACCGCGCGGCCGGGTGGCGCTGGCTCGCAAAGGGCTGGAACGCGAACTGGACCTCAGCTCCAACCTGATCGAGCAGATGTATGCCTGCTTCGACTGTCTGGCATGCAATGTGATCTGTCCAGCTGGTATCCGCCCGGCTGACCTTGCCATGGATATGCGCCTCATGCAGGAGCAGATCCAACCAAAGACATGGAAGAAGGCCATCTTTGGGAATATCGTCACCAGGCCGGAACGGATGGAACTGGCAACATTGCCTCTGCGCCTTTACGAGCAGATGGGTATCCGCCGCCTTATCTACGCCCTGGGGTTACGCCGGCTTTTGCCTGGCAGGTTGCGTGATATGGAAACTTTGCTGCCGCCTCTGCCCCAGCGGCCGCTCCGCCAGGTGCTACCGGAGATCACTGAGGCCATTGGCGAAAAGCGCTACCGGGTCGGATTCTTCCTGGGCTGTTTACAGAGCTTGGTGTTCGCCGAGGAGAGCGCCGCCACTGTACGCGTTCTGGCCCGCAACGGTTGCACTGTCGTTACTCCCAAAGAGACAGTCTGCTGTGGAATGCCGGCCCTGGGCTTTGGGAAAATTGAACAGGTTCAGAGGCAGGCCCGATCCAACATCGCCCTTTTCGAAAATGCCGGGGTGGAATTCATCATCACCGACTGTGCCACCTGCGGCAAGACTCTCAAAGATTATGATAAATTATTGGCCGGTGACCCGCTTTGGTCCGGGAGGGCGGCCACCTTCAAAAATAAAGTCCGGGATATCAGCGAGTTCCTGATGTCCATCCCCCTCGAAAAACCACAGGGACGCCTCGAAGCACGCGTTACCTATCACGACCCGTGTCACTTGCGGCGCGGGCAGGCTGTTTGGGAACAGCCGCGTACCCTGTTGCAGATGATCGATGGTCTGGAATTTGTTGAGCTCCCCGAAGCGGACTGGTGCTGCGGACTGGCCGGTACGCAACTCATCACACATTATCAAACTTCTCTCAAAGTGCTGAAACGCAAGACCGACAATCTTGCAAGCACCCGGGCCGGGCACGTGGCCTCCGGCTGTCCCGCCTGCCAGATGCAGTTGAATGTCGGCGTGCGACGAGCTGGTCTGGATGTGCAAGTTGTCCACCCGATTGCGCTGCTGGACCAGGCTTATGGAAATAAGAAGGAAAAACGATGGACAAGAACATTATCGCCCAACTCGAGAAAATAACCGGCCGGGACGGTGTTCTTTGCAGCCCCGAAGACCTGGCTGTTTATGGCTACGATGGCACTTTCGAAGATCACCGCCCAGACATCGTCGTCCTGCCCCGCACCACGGGACAGGTCTGCCAGGTGGTGGAACTGGCCGGGCGGGAACACCTCCCGCTGGTAACGCGCGGGATGGGCTCCGGGCTTGCGGCTGCTTCCGTACCCTTCAGCGGTGGCATCAGTTTGGTGATGACGCGCATGAACCGTCTGTTGGAAATTGACACAGCCAATGCCACCGCACATGTCGAGGCCGGCATCGTTGTCGCGGATCTGCAGGATGCCGTGGAAAAACTCGGGCTGTTCTACCCGCCCGACCCGTCCAGCCTCCGTCACTCTACCATAGGCGGGAATATTGCCTGCAATGCAGGCGGGCCGCGCTGCTTGAAATACGGTGTGACCGGCAATTACGTGCTCGGCCTGAGCGTGGTTCTGGCAGATGGTAGTGTGTTGCGTACCGGCAACAAGTGCATCAAGGATGTGGTCGGCTATGATCTGAATGCCCTCCTGACCGGTTCCGAAGGGACGCTGGGCGTGATCACCGAGGCACTGCTGCGCCTGATCGCAAAACCCAAATTTGCCCGCACTGCACTGGTGGAATTTTCCTCCCTGGAGGATGCCTGTCGGACGGTCGAATCCATTCTTGCTGCTGGCATTCTCCCGGCCGCGCTGGAACTGATGGATGAGACCGCACTTGCCTGTGTCGAGGCGGGCTTGCAGCTTGGTTTACCACTGGATGTGGAAGCTGTGTTGCTGATCGAAACTGATGGTTCAGACGAGGCGGCTGTTTCACGCGAGATTAAAGCCATTGCCGGGATTTGCAATGAAGGTGGGGCGCGCAAGACCAGGCTCGCACAGGACGAGGCCGAACGTGCAAACCTGTGGCAGGCTCGCCGGTCGGTCACGGCTGCTCTGGCGCGCCAGGCTCCCAACAAACTCGGCGAGGATATTACCGTGCCACGCAGTGCCATCCCCGAGACCGTGCGCCGCCTGAAGGCCATTAGTGCCAAATACGCCCTGCCGATTGTCATCTTTGGCCATGCCGGGGACGGCAACCTGCACCCCAATATTCTGTTCGACAAACACGACCCGGCGCAGTGGACCAAAGTCGGACAAATGGTCAAAGAGGAATTCGCCACCGCCCTGGAAATGGGTGGGACACTCTCAGGAGAACACGGCGTGGGAACCCTCAAACGCATGTATATGGAACAGGCACTCGGGACGGTTTCAATTCAAATACAGAAACGTATCAAACAAGCCCTGGATCCGCTGAATATCTTGAACCCTGGCAAAGTGCTCCCGGAGTAGGATGCTGCATCTGGACAGGCATTAGCCACTCTATGCCATTCCGTCTAAAATCATTCAGGCCTCCGGATTGCTCGCCCGAGGCCTGGATGATCTGGATAGCTTTGATTTGGTTTTGGATGATTACAACTTCTCGCCGCAATGGGGGCAGAACTGCCAACCTTCCTGGACGGATCCGCCACATTTCTGGCAGGGGTGAACTGCCACCGCAGGGACTACAGGAACAACGGCAGCTGTGGGTGCCGCAGGTTTACGCAGGCTTCTCACCAGCCAGATAATGGCCAGCACAATGAGAACCAGTATTCCAAGCGCGACCAGGCCTCCAAAGAGTCCGCCGAAAGGCATCATCCTGCCAAAGCCCATCATGCCGAAACCGCCCATGTACATGCCGCGCCCGCCCCAATTACCATTACCAAAAGGCATCATGCCAGGGAATCGCCGGTAACCATTCCCATTGGTGGTGGAAGGAACCTTGCCATTATTACCGGTAGACGGCGTCCCATTGCCTGGAGCGCGCATGCTGGGCCGGTTTACCCTTGTGACTCTGACCAGATTCAGCATGTGGGAATGCAGCATAAAAACGCCTCCCACAATAACCGCAACGATCACCAGCACAATCACAATGCCGATAATCCATTTCCAAACTGTCTTCATATCATTAACTCCTTTTTTCAATTTCAACACAACTTCTCATTCAGAAGAAGTTCATGGTTAATGCCTGAAACCTTCCTCATCAAGAGATATTCGTCCATTAACAGTATATCCAATAAATATATAGATTGGGTGAAGGAAAGCTTAAATTCTCATGAGTCTCGAAAATCAAAGATGATATACTTTATCCGTGCAAATCATCGGTGTCTTTGGTGGAACCTTTGACCCGCCTCACGTTGGTCACCTGATCCTGGCAGCAGAAGCCCGCGCCCAACTCGGATTGGAACGCCTGTTGTGGGTGCTGACGCCCGATCCCCCCCACAAACAGGGCCGATCCATCGCCCCACTGGATCAACGCCTGGCCATGCTCAAACTCGCCATCGCGGGTGATCCCGAATTCGAAATTTCCTCTGTCGATCTGAACCGTCCCGGCCCGCACTATGCACTGGATACGGTCCATATCCTGGCGAGGGAAAATCCTACAGCAAGCCTGGTCTACCTGATGGGAGGGGATTCTTTGCGCGACCTGCCAGCCTGGCATCGACCGGCCGATTTCGTCTCCGCCTGCCAGTTCATCGGTGTGATGCGTCGCCCGGGTGACGTGGTGGACATGCATGCCCTGGAAATGAGCCTGCCCGGCCTTACCGCAAAAGTCCGTTTTGTGGAGGCGCCACTGCTTGACATTGCTGCCCGGGAGATCCGGAACCGCATTGCCGGAGGGCTGCCCTTCCGCTATTTCCTACCGCCCAGGGTATACATATACGTAATGAAACACCATCTATATCGTTGATTGAGCACTCGATCCCATCCGGCGCGCCACTTCTCTTAATTCATCCCCAGCCAAATCGATTACCAAAGCACCTTTACTTTCTTTATCACGTTGACGCCAGGCCATCCCAATCGGCACAGGCTGCCATAATGGTGATACAAAACAGAACCCCGGTGGTTCATTTGCCGGGGTTCTTGACATTAAATATCTGCGGTATCTTTCAGACTGATCCAGCGGTCTTCGCCTATTTTCCCCCAGCCATTCTTCTGGGTTGTGATCTCGAAGAAGTTCCCCAAACCTACCGTCCCGGTAAGTGGGGCAGTTGCGTCCGGCTGCAGGTGAATTTCGAGCAGGTCCGCGGTAACGCGCACCCTCCGGACCAGCTGCAAACGCGGCACCAATACGGCCCGCTCGTCGCCCTGAGCCTGGGTCCAGGCCTGGTAAAACACCAGCCATGGTATGGCCTGTGCCTGGCCGGAACCGTCCTTCCGCAGCGGGTCGTGGATATAAGCCTGCTTTACGTCCATGCCCACGACAACCAGGAAATGCGGCCCAGTGAATATCTCCGGCGTCAACCCGGCATCATGGAGTACCGCCTGGTCGACAAGAGCGATAGCGGGGCGTCCACTGAACAAGATAAGCGACAAGTCGGCCAGTTTAAGGTGGCTGCGAAATTCGGCCGGGACGCCAAGTGCCCTCATGGCATTCGAAATCTGTGCGAACGAGAGTGGAGCCTCCTCATCCTGAACGGTCTGCTTGTAAAAATCGATGGGACGGATGGCTTGATCTGTATACGCGCTCACCAGCATGGCACCGGTCGCTGCGCCCAAATCATAGATGATCTGGTCGTCTCCGGCTCCTAAAAGGGAGATATAGGGAACAGGAAGAATGGAGGCGTTCACCTGCGCTGGCAGAGTATCAGGAATGAGTGGAAGGGAATCTGGGATGGCCGGTACGCCGATTACAGAATCCACCACCTGGCGGATGTGGTCAAGAGCCGCGCGTTCGGGTTCAGTCATATGGTCTCCTTATGTCTCTTTCTTCCTACTCTTGCTTTCCTTCGTCTTGAACTCCAACCCGCCACCTTCGGGTTTGATGTCCACGCTTACGGACGCGCCGGAGGGGATGGAACCACCCAACAGTTCCACCGATAGCGGACTCTCAACGTATTTCTGCAAAGCACGTCGCAGTGGACGTGCGCCGAAGGCCTCATCATAGCCGGTCTTGGCCAGCCAGTTCCGGGCTTTTTCAGTCAACTCGACTTTTACGCCAAACTCATTCAGGCGGTCCTGGATCTCCTTCATCTGCAAGGAGACAATCTGCTCCATTTCATGCAGGGAGAGCGGTGAGAACATAATGATTTCATCCACACGGTTAAGGAACTCCGGACGGAAAGTGCCCTTGAGAGCTTTCTCGATCTTGGAATGAGCTTCACGGTCCTCATCCGTTTCGGAAGGCTGCAGGAAGCCCAGGGTGCCGCCTTTACGCACGTACTCGGTGCCCAGATTCGATGTCATGATAAGTACCGTGTTACGGAAATCCACCACATTACCCTGACCATCGGTCATACGACCGTCGTCCAGTATCTGTAACAGGGCATTCCAGACTTCAGGATGGGCCTTTTCAATTTCGTCGAACAGCAATACCCGGTAAGGGCGGCGACGGACGGCTTCGGTCAATTGGCCGCCTTCCTCATAGCCGACGTATCCAGGCGGGGCGCCGAAGAGGCGCGATACGGTATGCTGTTCGCGGTATTCCGACATATCGATCCGCACCATGGCTTCTTCGTCATCGAACATGAACCAGGCCAGAGCCTTGGCCAGCTCGGTCTTGCCTACACCGGATGGGCCAATGAAGATGAAAGAGCCAATCGGCCGGGCCGGGTCTTTCAAGCCCGAGCGGGCGCGCCGGATGGCATCCGAGATGGCATGGATGGCTTCATCCTGACCGATGATGCGCTCATGCAGGCGCTCTTCCATATGCAGGAGTTTTTGCGACTCGCTCTCCATCATCTGGCTGAGCGGGATGCCGGTCCACTGGTGCACAACCTCGGCAATATCATTCACATCCACCACCTCGTCCAGGTGGTGTTCGGATTCCCATTTGTCACGCTTGTTGGTGAAATCCTGTTCCATGCGCAGGCGTTCGGCTTTTTTCTGGGCGGCGCGTTCGTAGTCGCGCTCCACCCCGGCCTGTTCCTCCTCGGCACGCAGCCGGTCTATTTCGTTCTTCTTTTCCTTCAATTCCGGGGGCAGGGAATATAGCGCCACGCGCAGCTTGGCCGCCGACTCATCCATCAGGTCGATGGCCTTATCCGGCAGGTGCCGATCGGTGACGTAGCGGTCCGAGAAACGCGCCGCGGCCACCAGGGCTTCGTCCGAGAAGCGGACTTTGTGGTGCGCTTCATAACGGTCGCGCAAGCCCATCAACATCTTGATGGTATCGTCCACGTTTGGTTCTTCCACGTAGACCGGCGCAAAACGGCGCTCGAGGGCTGCATCCTTCTCGATGAACTTGTGAAACTCGTCCAGCGTGGTGGCGCCGATGCATTGCAGCTCGCCGCGCGCCAGAGCCGGCTTGAGCATGTTGGAGGCATCCATGGCGCCCTGGGCAGCTCCAGCCCCGACCACCGTGTGCAGTTCGTCGATCATCAGGATGACTTCCCCGGCGGAGCGCTGGACTTCCTCGATGGCCGACTTGAGGCGTTCCTCGAACTCCCCCCGGAAGCGGCTGCCGGCGATCATGGCACCCAGGTCAAGCGAGACCACGCGTTTGCCGGAGAGGATTTCCGGCACGTCATTGGCAGCGATCTTCTGCGCCAGGCCTTCCACGATGGCCGTCTTGCCGACACCCGCCTCGCCGATCAATACCGGGTTGTTCTTGGTGCGCCGGGAGAGGATCTGGATGACGCGCATGATCTCGTTATCGCGCCCGATGACGGGGTCCAGCTTGCCTTCCCGCGCCAATTGGGTCAGATCACGCGAATACTTCTCCAAAGTGCGATAGCGTGTCTCGGCTTGCGGATCGGTGACGCGCTGCCCGCCGCGCAACTGCATGATCGCATCCAGCACCCGATCGCGGGTCAACCCGGCGCTCTCGAGGATGCGGGCGGCAGAGGTGTTGCGCTCGCTCATGATTGCCAGGAAGATATGCTCGGTCGAGATGTACTCATCCTTCAACTTGTTGGCTTCCTCGTTTGCCAGGTCTATAATCCGTTTGACGCGTGGGGTGATAAAGATTTGTCCCGCGCCACCGCCGAAGATATTGGCCTTGGGGGTCATTTTTAATGTCTGGTCGAGACGTTCAGTCAACGCCTGGGCATTCACGTTTAGCATCTCGAGGATCTGGGGGATCACCCCGCCGGGCTGTTCGATCAACGCCAGGAGAATGTGCTCGGTATCGATCTGGTTGTGGCCATAGCGTTGGATAATCTCGGCCGCGCGTTGGGCGGCCTCTTGTGCCCTTTCAGTAAAGCGATCAAATCGCATCATAAGCAGATTCCTCTTAGGTCATGGGTTGAAGACGATTATAACAAAGTGCAGGCCGGGAAATTGCAAGTATTACATAAGAGCAATATTAGATTTCACCATGTTCAATGGTTTGGGCATTCGAACCACCACCTGCACAAGCCAATGGGTTATGAATAAACATACAAGAATCCAGACAGAAGGTTTCCTATTGGGAGTTGCCTGCCCGCCGCGAGGAACACGCCCTCCAGCGTACCAATCCGGGCTGCCTGTAGTAATCCGGAAAAACTGGAAGAGCTCTTGATTCTATTCATGCTGGTTTGATATGATTGTAACGAAAACCTGTGAGAATGCAACCCACCAAATGGTGGGAAACGACCTGCGGACCGGATAAAATCCCGCTATAATATATTGAATGGCCGCCATTACGTCTCGGATCCTGGCTCAAATGCCTCAATTGCGCCCCCTAAACATTCTGCGCGACCTGCCAGGCGTGGCCGACCTGGTAGAAAAGTGTTTTGCGGACACAATGGACGCGGAGGGTCGCAGTTACCTCCAGCAGATGAGGCGTGCCGGGCAGGACAATGCTTTCATGCGCTGGGCATCCAATGCTGTTGAAAGTGTGTCCATGCCGCTTTCCGGCTACGTATGGGAGGAGAAAGGCGAAATCATTGGAAACGTCAGCCTGATCCCCTACCGGCATGGGCGCAAGAAAATCTATTTGATCGCCAACGTCGCCGTCCACGCGGACTACCGGCGCAGGGGGATAGGACGTGAATTGACAACCGCCGCCATGCGTCACGCACAGGCGCACCGAGCTGCCGCCACTTGGCTGCATGTACGCGATGACAACCCCGGGGCAATCGCCCTTTATGTCAGCCTGGGTTTCCAAGAACTTGCCCGGCGCACTCTCTGGCAGGCCAAACCTGACCGGAACGCTGCCGTGGACGTGCCCGATGTCGCAATTACAAGGCGATCCGGGCGCGACTGGCCTCAGCAGGAAAGCTGGCTACAGCGCATTTATCCAGACCTGATGACCTGGTACCAGCCCATGCCCTGGCAGAGCCTGTGCCCTGGCCTTGGGATGCTGTTGTATCGCTTCATGATGGACCATGAGGTGCGCCACTGGGTGGCCAGAATTAAAGGGGCATTATCAGCCGTAATGAGCTGGCAGGCCATGACCGGTCAGAATGACCGGTTGTGGGCCTCCGTTCCGCCGGAGGGGGGCGAAGCCGCCTTGACTGCTCTTTTACTACACGCCCGTCGCAATCTACCCTGGCGGCAGTTGCTTAATCTGGACTATCCGGCCGGGGAGTACGTTGCCAGCATGGTAGCGGCTGGTTTTCATCCGCATCGAACACTGCTCTGGATGAAACTTCGGGCAGAAAATGCCGTATATCCATCCTAGGAGGCTTCCATGAAATTCATTTTACGCTGGGCAATCAACGCGGTGGCGCTGTACGTCGCCATCATCCTTTTACCTCACTTTATTACCATGCAAGGCAGCTGGGTCAGCATCATCTGGCTGGCTTTGATCTTCGGCCTGGTAAATGCCATCCTGCGCCCGCCTTTCAAGGCATTGACCTGTCTGCTCATCATCCTGACGCTGGGCCTGTTCACCCTGGTCATCAACACCCTGCTCTTCGCGCTGACCGGAGTGATAGGTAACCTGTGGCACATCGGCTTTACCCTGGCCTCACCATGGTACTGGAGCGCTTTCCTGGGTTCCCTGGTGACCAGCCTCATCAGCGGCGTGCTGAATGCGCTGCTGCGGGATGAACTAAGGGACCGGAAGCACAAGTCCCATCATTAAATCACACGGGCGGATTGCTCCGCCCGGGAAATCCCAATCTCAGGGTCGCGCCAAAACGTGTCCATGTTTTAATTTCAAAGAACGAACAGGAACACCAGGTCATTCACGTTTGTGCCGGTCGGGCCGGGCCTGAGCAAATCGTCCAGGGCAGCGAAAAAGGAGTAGGAATTGTTCCGGGATAGGAAATCATCCGGGCGCAACGCCAGCCCGGTGGCGCGGCGGTAAGTCTCGCCGGTGACGACTGCCCCGGCGGCATCGGTGGGACCGTCCTCGCCATCCGTCGCCAGCGTGACCAGCATCACGCCGGGGAAATCCGCCAGTTCGGTCACGGCAGCCAGGGCCAGCTCGGTGTTCCGCCCGCCTTTCCCTTTTCCCTGCAAGGTAACGGTCGTTTCGCCGCCCGCCACGATACAGGCCGGTCGCGGCACCGGGTCGCCGGTCCGGCTGGCCTGGCGTAGAAAGGTGGCAAGTTCGAAGGCAGCCTGGCGCGCCTCGCCTTGCAGGTCGATGCGTAGTAGATACGGGTGGAATCCCTCCATCGCAGCCTGCGCCAGAGCAGCCTGGGCAGCCAGCAGGCCGCTTCCCACAAGAACATTCTGGACTTTCCCGAAGGTGGGATCTCCCGGCTTGGGAGTTTCCGGAGCCTGTTCCAGGGCGACCAGGATGGAAGGCGGGATCTTGCCGCGCAATCCATATTTTTCCACCAACCACAGCGTATCGGTGCGCCTGGCCGGGTCTGGGGCGGTCGGCCCCGAGGCAATCGCTTCGAGCGGGTTGCCGACCACATCCGAGAGGATCAGGCTGACAATGGTCGCTCCGTTCGATAAACGCACCAGCCCGCCACCTTTTATCCGGTCCAGGCGGCGGCGTAGTGTGTTGATCTCTTCGATGGAGGCCCCACACGCCAGCAATGCAGAAGTGAGCGCCTGCAGATCCTCCAACACGAGACCCACCAGAGGGGCGGTCACGAGGGCCGAGCCGCCGCCGGAGATCAGGCAGAAGAGCAGGTCACTCGGGCCGAGCGAAGCAGCGAATTCCAGGACTTTTCCTCCGGCCTCCAGACTGCGCGCGTCCGGGACAGGATGGCCGCCTTCCAGGAGGGTGAATGGAAGGTCGGGAATGGCAGGGGCATGTTTGGTGATGACCAGCCCGGCATCCAGATCCGTTCCAAGAATCCCGGCCAGTTCTTTGCTCATCGCAACGGAGGCTTTGCCTATCCCCAACAGCCTCACGTGCCGAAAATCTGTCAGACGATATGCACGCCCGGCAACGTTCAGCAGATCACCTGAGCGTCGGACAAAGCGCTCCACCGCCGCCTCCGGTTCCACGGCGTGAACGGAGGCAGCCAGGATGTGGGTGATGGATTTGCCGTTGTGGGCGAGACACAGGCTGGCGGTGCTGAAAGACTCGGCAGAGAGCATGTTCTTATGATAGCATTAAAGTATGTCCAAACCCAGAGTTTTCGTCACCCGCCTCATTCTGGAAAGCGGGCTGGACCTGATAAAGGAATTTTGCGAGGCCGAGGTCTGGCCGGATGAACTCCCTCCGTCACGCCAGGAAATCCTGAGGCATGTGCATGGTATGGACGGCCTGCTGTGCCTTTTGACCGACCGGATCGACGCCGGGATCATGCAGGCGGCCGGCCCCGGGCTGAAAACCATCAGCAACCATGCGGTGGGTGTGGACAACGTGGATGTGGCCGCCGCCACTGCGCTTGGCATCCCGGTGGGCTACACCCCCGGCATCCTGACCGATGCCACCGCCGACATGGCCTTTGCATTGCTGCTGGCGGCTGCCCGACGTGTCGTGGAAGGCGACCGGCTTGTGAAAGCTGGCGGCTGGAAGACTTGGGGACCGGGTTTCATGCTGGGTGCGGATCTTGCCGGTGCGACGCTGGGGATTGTTGGTTTTGGCCGCATTGGACGCGCCGTGGCCCGGCGTGCCAGCGGGTTCGGCATGCAAATTATTTTCACCGACCCAACTCAGGACGCCTCCGAACCAGGCGTGGTGGCTGCACAAGTGGATCTGGATACACTCCTGCGCACATCGGATTTCATAAGCCTGCACACGCCACTGACAGAGCAAACGCGCAATCTGATCAACACCGATACGCTTGGACGGATGAAACCGACCACAGTACTGGTCAACACCTCGCGCGGCGCGGTGGTGGACCAACAGTCTTTATATGAAGCGTTAAATTCACATCGCATATTTGCCGCGGCACTGGACGTAACAGTTCCGGAACCGCTCCCAGCGAACCACCCACTGTTACGTCTGGATAACTGCATCATTGTTCCGCACATCGCCAGCGCCAGCTGGCGGACGCGCGCCCGCATGTCGCAAATGGCGGCGGAAAATCTCATTGCCGGACTGAAGGGGGAGAGATTACCGAACTGTGCCAACCCGGAAGTGTACGAAAGATAGCCACTTCGTCAATTGCTGGGAAAGAACCACCCGGACCCAAACTCACAAAGCCTGACAATAAGAAGATTTTGAGTCTTTGCCTGCATAATCACGACCATCACCATGGTGTCCTTCGGTAGGCACACTTGGGACCTGGTGACAAATCCCCTGTTTTCAAACTACAAAAAAACGGGTTTCCCGGTTTTGGCTGACTCGAGCAGGGCCAGGATGGCGGCAGTGTTGAGGCGGCTGTCAGCTAGGCTGACGGCCGGTTGTTTGCCGAGCAGGATCGCATCTGCCATGTTCTCTGTCTCGGCGAGATACGGGTCCGGACCCTTCACAAGAACCGCGGAAGTTTTGCCGGCCCGAGTTAGATACAGGGTTTTCCTGGCCCCGCTGTTGAACGGTTGGGGAATGCTCAACGTGCCCTCGTCGCCGACGATTTCCATGAATTCATGGGAGGGGATTTTAAAGCTGCAATCCAACTGGGCGTAGATATCCCCCGGGAAGCGCAACTGGGCGGAAAAGGTCTCATCGACGCCGCCCGGGCTGGTTACCTGCCAGCCAAAGACCTCCTGGGGTTCCGACTCGAGGGCGAGGCGGGTAAAGCTTAACGGATAGCAACCAATATCCCACAGGCCGCCGCCACCCATTTCCGGGTTCCAACGGATATCCTCCTGATTGGTCATGACAAAGGTGAACGAACCGTGCACCAATTTAACTTTGCCCAGCTTGCCGCTATCGATAATCTCTTTGACCTTGCGCATATGCGGGTGGGCGCGGTAGGCAAAAGCTTCGGCAACGAGCCTGCCGTGATTACCTGCGGCGGCAGCCATGGCATCCACCTCTGCCAGGCTGAGGGCCAGGGGTTTCTCGCACAGGACGTGCTTACCCGCCTCAAGCGCCTTGATGGTCCATTCGGCGTGCAGGTGGTTTGGGAGCGGGTTGTAAATAACGTCAATTTCCGGGTCGGCCAGCAGGGCCTCGTAGGAGCCATAGGCGCGCTTGATCTTCTGCGCAGACGCGTATGCATCCGCCTTTTCCTGGGAACGGCTGGCAACCGCCAGGAGCCGGTTGCGTTTCGATAACTGGAGTGATGGGATCAGGGCCTTGTTGATACGGGCGGTGGACAGAAGTCCCCAGCGGAGGGTTTTCTCAGTCATGCTTTGATATCCTTTCATTTACTTGAATGATAACACCTAGATATCGAATGTTCCGTAACATTTTTCCTAACTGGCTCTTGGCAGGACGAACAAGAAGAACGCGTAGCCGCATGCCAAAAGGCCATACACGGCCAGGCTGAGCCAACCGAACGCGTTAGCCTTCCCGGTCAGCTGAAATAGGATGGAAGCCACACAGCAGATGCCATCCTGGATCAACAGGGCCAGAGCAATGGCCCTGCGTGCGTTGGCGGAGGCAGTTCTCATCCCGAACCACATGAGCGTACCAAAGCCCAGGATGGAACCTCCGGCCAGGCGGGAGACCCATATGGCGGCATCATCGGGAACCAGCCCATATAACCGGAAGACAAAGACAGAGAAAAATGTACAGGACACACCAAAAAAAGCGGCGCAGAAAATATTTATCAAAAAAAGGTGACGTAGTTTCATGACGACCTCCTTGCGAAATTATGAGTGGGCAGAATCAGGAAACCAGGCCATTCCACAGTACGACGGTGGTTATAACGAAGAAAACAAATAAAATGAGATTATCGTACGAGTCGTTGACCAGTTCATGCACACGCCCTTTTAAGATTCGTGTAGCCGGTGTTTTGAGCAGATAGAGCACGATTGGCAGGAATATCACCATCCAGCGGGGATACATGGAACGTCCCACCAGGATTGCATAGACCATCATCACACTGGCGATGGCGACCGGAATATAGGTGATGGTCACCATCCTTTGAAAGAAGACGTTCCCCAAATTTCCGCCAGATTCCGCGTCTGATCCAAGCCGGGTGGCAACCTGGGCGCCAGCGGCGATGGCAAAATAGGCAGTATGCGATATGCCGTAGCAGATCATTGTGGCAGCAAAAGCCAGGAATAGGATGGATGCAAAAGGTTCCCCGGCTGGCCGAAAGGCGATATACAGATGCATTGCTGCCAGCGCATAAAACCAGCAACCGATCAAACCCAGTGTGCCAGCCAGGAGCAAGCGGCTTTCGGGCAATTTGCTCATTTTTTCAGCGGGGCTGTTTTTGGAACCGGGCACATGGTTGTAAAGAAGGTCCCCACTCACGAAGAGCATCGAACCAATGATCCCGGAAATGCCGAACAAGCGTAAAGACCAGATGGTAAAGGTGAACATAACCAGCCTCCTTAAATCACCCAACTCATACAGGTACGGCCCATTTTATAACATCTTTGGCAGGCATGCTGATAACGCTGTTTAAATTGTAGCACGACTGTCAATACCCTGGAAAAAAAGAAAGGGAAAGGGGAAGGCAATCAGGGTACCGGGTAATCAGGGGCAGGAAAAACGGGGACGGGAGAAGGGAGATGGGAGATGGAAGGGATGGAGGTATAAAGGAGAGCCTGGCAATAGAGGTGTAAAAAAAATATCTCCGGGAGTTGTATAGCTCTCGAAGATATTGATACGGAATGTTAATTGATAATGAGGCCGGCTCAGGCGATCAAGCCCAACAGGGCGCCCAGGTACAGCCAGATGACCGGGATTGTTACTCCAATCAGACTGAACTTGCCCAAAAGGAACAATCCGATCACGGTCACCAGGATGACCAGGATATCGCCAAAGCAGAATAAATTGGTGAAGATCCGGCCGGCACGGGCCGCGGATAGTTCCGAACGGCTGATTCGCCCCAGCCGGAGCGCATTGACCAGGGCTGTCAAACCGGCCAGCGAATAAAAGAGACAACTAAGCCAGACACCCCAGTGCAGCTCCAGGATTCCGCTCGAGCCAGCATAAAAGGATGAGATCAGGTCCAGGGATGGCAGAGCTGCCAGGGGAACCAGGGCCATGGTTGCCCGTTCGCCCCATTTTTGCGCGGCCCCGGATTTGAATTGGAAAAAGATCAGGAGCGGGAGTGCCAGGATGGCGAGACAGGCAATCACGACATCCAGGCCGAAGGAGGAGTGGATGGTTTCCTGCAGGATCTGTACCCCGGTCATTGCCCGGGTGGTGTTGTCGCCGTTCCGCATCAAGATCCAGGGCGCCCACAGGCTGGCGGTACCCAGGATGGTGAAGACTCTTTGCAACCAACGGGTGGGCCGTTTTTTAACTTCGCCTGTGGCAGGTGGGAGCGTGGATGGGCCTGTCGCATCCGCCGGAACTTCAGCCTGTATTTCGGCAGGGCTGCTGGCGGGTTCTGCGTTCCGGTCAATGGGGTGAACAGGCGTGGTCTCTTCCGGCAGGACAACTGCCGCGGGGAGATTCCGGCGGGGCTGGGTGTCCGGTTCAAGCTTGCGTGAAGAAATGGACGAAGTTGGGAATTGAGGTTTTTCCAACCGGTCGAGCAGGATGCGTGCCCGGGAAGACGTGGGATTGATCACCACCGCCCGATTCAGGCAATACAGGACTTGCTCGGGTTTATCACTTGCCTGGGCACACAAGATCCAGGCTTCTTCGTTTTGGGGATTCTCACGAATGATCTGCCCCAGAATGGTCCTGGCCTGGGCTATCTGGTCATGGCGAATAAACGACTCTGCCTGGGAAAGCACCTGTTCTATATCCATCGTTCCACCTCATTCCCAAAAGCTATTCTGGAGTCCCTGGCTAAAACGAACGGTTTAAATGGCGGTTATGCCAAAAGTATTAATTAATCATAACATAACTCTTACCCTACCGAAACCATGAAAAATGGTCAAAATTATGCAATAAAATACGATCTTACTGAACCGCGACCAATATCGAGTGCGGAAAAGGACCCCGAAGTTGATCAAGTCGGTCAGCCCGCAGCGATAATAAACGAACAGCTCGGAGGAATTGTTTTACAAGTTACGCAGGAGGCACATGCAGCTGAAGGTACCGCGGATGGCGGCTCCTGGTGATAAAGGGTCCTGGTCTTTCCCGAAATTTCCTATGGACAAAAGAGATTAATCCTCTACAAATTCCCCGCCGGTAATCTGGCGGTCGAGCAAGCCACGCGCTTCGTTAAATTTGAACAGCACTTCGATCCGCTGAAAACAAAGTTGATTCCCCACCAGAACCTTGCGGCAGACGAAATAGGGTTTGCCATTTTCATCATATTCCTGACTGGGATCATTATTGACGTTTACCTGTCCATGGATGATCTCGCCGCAACGGCTGCACTTCGCGGCGAAAATGTGAAACTTCCCCGGGTTGGAAGGCCGTGCTGCGAAGATTTTATTAAAGAAATTCATAATACCATCTCCTTAATTGGCGATCTTGGTCTATGGCCGGGACACTGAAAAAATGCTGAACCTCTACCTTTTTTGAGAGACTTTCACTTCCCGCAGCGGGGCGTAGCGGACCCCGAGTCGGTCCAGCCGACCCAGGAATCCTGGCAGCCTTCGGAGAAAATCCTTCAGATCTTTCCGGTCTTTGGGCGTCCAGCCGGTCTCGGCCATGGCGCTGAGACGCGGGTAAGCCTGGTAATCCAGGCGGGCACGATTTGGAACTCTTTCGGTCCAAAGCGGGGATTCCAACCCCAGGATGGAAGTGGCATTCTTGTACTCCAATTGCTTTGGGATTGGCTCAAAGTGGTACGCCCGGCTCAATGATAGCCGGTTATACCCGGCGTCGAGGTATGTATGGAAATAGGGGGACATGACAGTTCCCCGACGATCATCCCGGATGGCTTTGATAAGCTGGGCGCGACCTCTCACCCAGAACTGTACCACGGCGCTCTTGGTCAGCCCCTTTTGCAGGATCTCATTCCAACCCACTCCACGCCGGCCTTTCGAATCAAGGGATTTCGCGATGCGGTTGGTGAAGTAGACCTGCAGGTCGTGCTCGTCCTTCAGGTGCTCCTCCAGGATGCGCCGCTGGCAATCCGGGCATTCTTTCCAGCGTTTCTTGGGCGCTTCGTCACCACCTATATGGATGGAAGGAGAAGGAAAAAGTTCCAGTACTTCGTCGAGCACGTCTTCCAGGAAGGTGAACGTGGCTTCCTTGCCGGCGCAAAAGATATCAGGGAAAATGCCAAAGTGCGTGGCCACTTCGAACGGTCCGCCCGTGCAGGAAAGTTCAGGGTAGGCTGCCAGGGCGGCCAGCGCATGCCCGGGCATTTCCACTTCGGGGACGATCGTAATGTGGCGTTCCGCAGCATATTCGACAATTTCGCGGATCTCTGCCTGCGTGTAGAACCCGCCGTGCGGTATGCCGTTGTGTTTTCCACCATTGAAACCCTGGCGAGTCCCTGCGCGCCTTGAGCCGATCTCGGTCAGGCGGGGATATTTCTTTATTTCAATTCGCCAGCCTTGGTCTTCTGTGAGATGCCAGTGGAAAATGTTCAGTTTTTGCAGGGCCATCAAGTCCAGGGTCAACAGGACCGTTTCCTTGCCATGGAAGTGGCGCCCTTCATCAAGCATGAAGCCGCGCCATGGAAAACGCGGCTGGTCGGTGATAACCATTCCGGCAATTCGCCAATCCACGCCGGCGACGGGATGGCGCTCCTCGACTTCGACCGGCAGCAACTGGCGCAGCGACTGGAGGCCATAAAAGACGCCCGCCGTTTCCGGCGCTTCCACGGTCACTGCTTCGGACGAGACCGCCAGCCGGTATCCTTCCTGGCCGAGCGACTCCAGCCCCTGAACCAGGTGCAAGCGAATGGAACTTTTCCCGGCTTGGTCGGAGACCCGCACCGGCAGCGGAAGCCCGCTGGGGGCGGCCAGCAGGTTGTGAAGATGGTCCGCATTCCATTGATTGGGAACGTCGGTCAGGATGACCGTCTCTGCAGTCAATTTAAACTCGCTGTCGTTGGCTTCGATCCGGGAGGGTAAAGGAATAATGGGCATGCAGGTAGTATAGCTGCCTCAGAAAAAAACGTCCATAGTGTAAAGGTTTATGGTATAATCCCGCCGCTTCCGAAAGGAAGCACATCTTGCCCGGGACGGGCATCAAGCGTCCCTGAGCGGGACATATGCCCTCTCGACGAGGCTTCCCCCGCTAAACCCATCCCGTCCCACGCCCGGAGTGTGCGGCGTTGCAGGACGGAAAAGAAGGAGTAAAAATGGCTGTTGTTTCCATGAAGGCGCTGCTCGAGAGCGGCGTCCATTTCGGCCACCGGACCAATAAATGGAACCCGGGAATGAAGCCGTATATTTTCACCGAGCGAAATGGAATCCATATCATAGACCTGCAGCAGACGGTGAAAGCAATTAACGTCGCGTATAACATCATCCGCGATTCTGTCTCCACCGGCGGGATAGTCATGTTCGTTGGTACCAAGCGCCAGGCGCAGGATACGGTCCGCGAAGAAGCCACGCGTTGCGGCATGCCATTTGTCAACGAGCGCTGGCTGGGGGGCATGTTGACCAACTGGTCGACGATGTTCCAGCGCATCCAGGAATTGGATCGCATGGAGAAACTGTTTGCTACGGGTGATATCGAAAAACTGACCAAAAAAGAGGCCCTGCTGATCCAGCGCGAGATCACCCGTCTGAACCTGCGGCTTTCCGGCGTTCGCACCATGACCCGCCTGCCAGACCTGGTCTTTGTCATCGACGTGGAGCGCGAGTATGCAGCCGTCCACGAGGCCAACCTGTTGAATATCCCGGTGATCGCCCTGGTGGATACGAATTGTGACCCGTCCTTTGTGGACTATGTCATTCCCTCCAACGACGATGCCATCCGAGCCATTAAATTGATGGTTTCGAAAATGGCGGATGCCGTGGAAGAAGGCAAGGCCATGCGGAAGGATGAGGAAATCGAGGCGGAAGCAGCCATGAAACCGGCTGATTTGCAGGCGGCCGAAGCAGCTGAACAGGCTCGCACCACAGGGATGGAGGATGAACTCGAAGACACCAAGTTGCTTGGAGAATCCACCCTGGCCAAGCTCGCTCCGGCTCCGAAAGTGGAAGAAGTGGAAGTCGTTGATGCTGAAGATGATGAAGAACCGGTAAAGTAGCCTGAGGTGATTGCATGGAAATTACGACCCAAATGATCAAAGATCTTCGTGAAGCCACCAAAGCCGGTGTATTGGATTGTCGCAAAGCTCTGGAGGCTTCCGACGGTGATTATCAGAAAGCTGTGGATTTTCTGCGTGAAAAAGGTCTGGCTACGGCCGCCAAGCGGGCTGACCGCCAGGCTTCCAATGGCATGGTTGAATTGTATTCGCATGGCAATGGCCGTGTCGGCGTGATGGTCGAAGTCAATTGCGAGACTGATTTCGTTGCCCGTTCCGAGCAATTCATGAAGTTCGCCCATGAGGTGGCGTTACAGGTGGCTGCGGCCGCACCAAAGTACATCAAGGAAGAGGATATTCCTGCGGATGTGCTTGAACATGAGACCGAGATAGCCAAAGGACACGCCCGCGCAGAGGGCAAACCGGAAGCCATGCTGGAGAAAATTTCCCAGGGCCGCCTGGAGAAATTCAAGGATGAAGTTGTCCTGTTGCGCCAGGCATACATCCGGGATGACAAGGTCACGATTGGGAACCTTTTACTAGAACAAGTGGCTTCCATTGGAGAAAACATCGTCATCCGGCGTTTCGTCCGCTGGGAGTTGGGCGAGATAAGTACTTAATTGAAAAAAGCCAACCATCTGGTTGGCTTTTTTTTAAATCGTCTTAATAATGGGATAAGATGAGGGATGTGCGGGCGGGAACCGCCTGCATTTCCCCGTTCCTCAAGTAATTGATTTATTTACTTGGATCTGAAAGGAGAAAATATGGAGGATGTAAAGTTCAAACGGGTACTGCTCAAATTGGGCGGCGAAAGCCTGGCAGGTCCAGCTGGTTTTGGGATCGACCCTGAACGGGCCGAGGCGGTTGCGGCGCGTGTCAAGGCTATCCGTGGGATGGGGATAGAAGTAGCCATTGTCATTGGTGCCGGCAACCTGTGGCGCGGCAAGCAGGGTCTGGAGCGTGGGATGGAACGTGCCACGGCTGATTACATGGGTATGCTGGCGACTGTCATGAATGCCATGGCGCTCATGGATGCCCTCGAACGCGGAGGCGTCTATACACGCGTCCAATCAGCCATCGAAATGCGGGCGGTGGCGGAACCATACATCCGCAGGCGTGCCATCCGTCACCTGGAGAAGGGACGCGTTGTCATCTTTGGTGCGGGGACCGGCAACCCGTTTTTCTCCACCGATACCGCGGCTGCATTGCGGGCCGTGGAAGTGGATGCGAAGGTGCTGATCAAGGCTACCAAGGTGGATGGTGTCTTTGATGCTGACCCGCTGAAGGATTCCAATGCCAGGAAGATTGATACGCTCACTTACATTGAGGTTCTCAATCGCCGTTTGTCCGTGATGGATAGCACAGCCATATCTCTGTGCATGGATAATAACCTTCCCATCCTGGTTGTCAATCTATGGGATCCCTCCGCCCTCGAACGTGCCTTGCGCGGCGAAAGGGTGGGCACGCTGGTCTCGGCCTGAATCCCACCGGCTGCTGATAGCTTTTCGATACCTTTTGACAGGGCTGCCCGGCGATACTTGGGACAGCTCTGTTTTTTGTTCCAGTGGCATTTTTTCTGGTTTTAGGGTATCCTTAAGGCAGATAATTATCAGGATTTTTTCAACTGCGAGGAAAGGTTGGGTATGTGCGGGCGGCGATGCCGCCCGCAAAATCCCGCTTCCCGGTTATTGAAAGAATACCGTATATCTGAATAATAGGAGGCCGACGTGATAAAAGATTTACTCAAAGAAGCTGAAACACGCATGCACGCCGCGATCCAAAGCCTGGACGATGATCTGGCAGGCATCCGTACAGGCCGGGCAACGCCAGCGCTGGTCGAAAAATTGCCGGTGGAATACTATGGTACGCCCACCCCTTTGATGCAACTGGCATCCATTTCCGTGCCGGATTCACGGAGCCTGCTTATCAAGCCTTTCGATCCGACAACGCTAAAGAACGTCGAGCGTGCCATCCTGGTTTCGGAGCTGGGCCTGACCCCCAATAATGATGGAAAACAGATCCGCCTCAACCTGCCGGCCCTTACCGAGGACCGCCGCCGGGAGCTTGTGAAAGTTGTCCATGGCCGCCTGGAGGAATGCCGCATTGCTGTCCGCAATATCCGCCGTGACGTCCATAATGATATGCGCGAACTTGAGAAGGAAAAACTTGTTTCCGAAGATGACCTGAAACGTGGCGAAGAAGAACTCCAGAAAGTAACAGACCGGTATATCGAAGAAATTAACAAACACGGACAGCATAAAGAGCAGGAGATCATGGAGGTGTAGTGACAGTCTGATCGTCACTATCAATTATGGCAAAAAAGTCAACTGCGCCCCCGCCACAAGTTCCCACTCACGTTGCCATTATCATGGACGGGAATGGGCGCTGGGCACTCGCGCGCGGACTGCCCCGTCTGGTCGGTCACCGCGCCGGCACCGAGAACCTACGCCGTATCATCACCGCTTGTGTCGAGTTTGGCATCAAGTACCTGACCATCTATGCTTTTTCCACTGAGAATTGGGGCCGGCCACGTGAAGAAGTCGAAGGCCTGATGAACATTCTCGAGGATGTGATTGACCGCGAACTGGCGGAGTTGAACAAGGAGGGCGTCCAGTTGCGTCACATAGGGCGGTTGGAACGCTTGGATCCCAAACTTCAGGAAAAGGTCATGGATGCCATTGAGTTGACCAGGCATAATGACCGTCTGGTCCTGAACGTTGCTTTCAACTATGGGGGCCGCGATGAAATTGTATTTGCCATACAAAAGATGATAAAAGACGGCGTCAAGGCAGAAGAAGTGACCTCTGACCTGGTGAGCCGATATCTCTTTACTGCAGGAGTCCCTGATCCGGACTTGATCATTCGCACATCGGGTGAGCTGCGTGTCTCGAACTTCCTGATCTGGCAGGGGGCATATTCCGAATGGTACGTTACCTCCGTCTACTGGCCCGATTTCGACAAGGATGAATTCCGCAAAGCGTTGGATACCTTCGCCCGGCGCGATCGCAGGTTCGGCGGGCTTTCTCCGGTGGACGGGGATAACGATAACCATGCTGATTAAACGCTTCATAACCGGCATCGGTCTGGCAATTATTGGCATCCCGGCGATTATTCTGGGCGGTGTATATTTTTCTGTTTTGATCACTTTCTTTTTAGGGGTGGCAGCGTGGGAATACGGACACATGTTTGAAAAAACAGATTGCAAGGTTTCCGAACCGCTCCTGATCGGATGTGTTGTCCTGATCGCCATGGTGAGGGCATTCTTCCCGGGCTTGGCTGCCATCGCGCTGACCTTCTCCGTCCTGGCTGCCATGAGATGGCACCTGCTTGATTATGAAAAAGGACGTGACCGGGCCGCCAGTGACTTTGCCGTCACAACTGCCGGCATCGTTTATATGGGCTGGATCGGGGCTTATCTGATTGATGTGCGGAATATCCCTATTAATGGAATGTGGTGGATGTTGATAGTACTTCCCACCATCTGGCTGACCGACGTGGCGGCTTATTTCGTGGGTAGTCGCTATGGGAAACATCAACTCAGCCCGCGGCTTAGTCCGAAAAAGACGTGGGAGGGGTATTGGGGCGGAGTTGTTTTCGGAACTGTCGGCGCTTTGGGGTTGGCGATCTTGTGGCGCAGCCTCGGAGGTCTGGCGGTGTCATGGTGGCAGGGAGCTGCGCTGGGGGCGGCGCTTTCCATCCTCACCACCCTGGGTGACCTGGGCGAGTCGATGTTCAAACGACAGGCTGGCGTGAAAGACTCCAGTAATTTCTTCCCGGGTCACGGCGGCGTTCTTGACCGATTCGATTCATGGTTGTGGGCGGGGGTCCTGGGCTATTATTTCATAACCTGGTTCCTTATCAGGTGACTTTGGAGGTCATTCACCCCCAAAAAAGGAAATAAGCCAGCCTGGTTTCAACCTTGTCAGACAACCTGGCCTCGAATATACTGAGGCATTGGGTGTTCCCCATGATGGAGAGAAAGATATGGTAAAACAACGCGTCCTGCTGGTGGATGACCACGAAGTTGTCAGACTTGGCCTGAAAGCGTTACTGGAGCGTCATCCACAATTTGAGATCGTTGGAGAGGCTGCCTCGGCCCGGGAAGCCCTTGAGCAGGTGGCAAACAGCCATCCAGACGTTGTGGTGATGGATATCCGCCTTCCGGGTACTTCCGGCATCGAAGCATGTGAAGAAATCACCAGCCGTTTCCCGGAAACACGCGTCCTCATGCTCACTTCCTATGCTGAAGATGAGATGCTCTTTTCTGCGATCCGCGCCGGAGCCTCCGGCTACATCCTGAAACAAATTGGCGGTGAGGAGTTGGTGCGGGCGCTTGAAGCGGTGGCGCGCGGTGAAGCCCTGCTTGATCCTGCAGTGACCCAGCGCGTTTTCCAGGAAGTAAGGCGGGCCGTCAAGGAGGAAGAAGCCTCTGCTTTTGTTCATCTCAGCCAGCAGGAAAAGCATGTCCTGTTGCTTGTCTCGGAAGGCAAAACCAACCGTGAGATTGCCAAAGCACTCTTCCTTGGGGAAGGCACAGTCCGCAATTACGTCTCCAGCATCCTATCCAAACTGGGCGTCAGCAACCGTGCCGAGGCAGCGGCTTATGCAGTGGAGCACAATTTGCGGGAATATATCTCAATGTAGGTCGTTCCGCAGATTAGGTTGACAAAATCTTACTTTCGGATAAAATACAGCCCGCATGCCGAAGTGGCGGAACTGGCAGACGCGCTAGGTTCAGGGCTTAGTGGCCGCAAGGTCGTGAGGGTTCAAGTCCCTCCTTCGGCACCATGTTGAACAGACCCGTGGAAACGCGGGTTATTTGTTTTTTTGCTGCTGGCCTTGTAGAAAATATGGAAAAGGAAGAACGGGGGATTTATGGGGGTTGGGTGGGTTACGGTATAATCCCCGCATGGCTCGCATATGCATCATCCCAAGGGCAAGCACTGTTGGCGGCGTCACATCTTTCCAGGCCAATCTTGCTGCTGGGCTGGCGAGAGCCGGACACCAGGTCTGTTTTCACCTGAACGAAAAACCCTATGCGGCGGTATTGCTCACCGGCGCAATCCGGAACCTCCCGGCAATTTTGCAAACCCGTCGAAGCGGCGTCCGCGTTGTCCAACGCCTGGACGGTATCAACTGGATGCATCGCCGCCTGCCCACCGGTCCGCGCCACTTTTTGCGGGCTGAATACGGCAACCGCCTGCTGGCACTTTTGCGTTCCCGCTTTGTCACCCACATCGTCTATCAGTCCGAATTCGTACATGGTTGGTGGCAGGAGATCTTCGGAACGGCGCGTGTTCCATCGTTTGTCATCCACAATGGAGTGGACCTGGCGGTCTTCACGCCGAATGTCCCGAATGAACGTCCCACCGACCGCTTCCGTTTATTGATGGTGGAAGGCAGCCTGCAGGGAGGTTACGAGATCGGACTGGAAACCGTTCTGGGGCTGGCCGAAAGGCTGGCGGAAAACCTTCCTATCGAATTGATGGTGGCCGGACGCGTCTCTCCGGAACTCCAATCCACCTTCCAAACCCGGAGCTGCTTCCCCATCCGCTGGGTCGGACTGGTGCCGCATGAGCAGATCCCGGCACTGGACCGTTCCGCCCACCTGCTCTATTCGGCTGACCTCAATGCGGCCTGTCCGAACTCGGTCATCGAAGCTCTGGCTTGTTGCTTGCCCGTTGCGGCTTTCGCCACCGGCGCGCTGCCCGAACTGGTCAAAGGCGACTCAGGGCGTTTAGTTCCGTACGGCGGTGACCCGTGGAAGCTGGATAGGCCGGACATCACCGCACTGGCGCGGGTGGCGGAAGAGATTTTTGAAAACCAGGCGCATTTCCGCCAGTCCGCCCGGTTAAGGGCTGAAGAAGCCTTTGGTCTGGACCGGATGGTCGAAAATTATCTTCAAGTTCTCCTCGGCTGATTGCTAAATGCTACCGGGTAATCGCTAAGATCATGCGAAAATTCCTCCTGAACATTGCAGCCTTCGCCGCCAAAATCCTCCCGAATTCTGTCAAGCCAGCCATCTACAAGAGCGGACCTTTGGCCGCCTTCATTCGTGGCGGGCTGAACCGCCTGGCGCCGACCGGATTGACCCAGGTTAAAATTGCTGCCGGTGACCTGGCCGGTTACACCATCCTGTTGGATATGCAGGTTGACAAGGATTACTGGCTCGGTACCTATGAGCCGGAGCTGCAAGCTGCCCTGAGGGCGTTGGTCCAACCCGGCGCAAGCATCTTCGATGTGGGCGCCAATATTGGCTATGTCTCGCTCCTGCTGGCGAAAGCCACTGGAGCGAATGGCCACGTCTATGCCTTCGAAGCCTTGCCGGAAAATATAGAAAGCTGGCGCAAGAACATAGCACTCAATGGAATGGAAGCCCGGTTGAGTCTCTTTGCCGGGGCTGTGACCCAAGCTCCCGGTCCGGTGCGATTCCTGGTGCATGCCTCAGGTGGGATGGGAAAGGCTGCCGGGTCGGCTGGACGTCCCGACAGGTATCAATCCGAACTTACCGTCCCCGGCATCTCGCTTGACGAGTTTGTTTATGGGCAGGGCAACCCGCCTCCCCAGGTCGTCAAAATGGATATCGAGGGTGGCGAGGTGCTGGCACTCCCGGGCATGCAACGGATCTTGGCTGAGGCCCGCCCGGTCATGCTGATGGAACTGCATGGACCTGAATCCTGCCGGGTGACCTGGGAAACACTGACCGCCGCTGGTTATATAATATGCTGGATGCGGCACGGTTACCCGGTTGTCCCCTCACTGGAGGCATTGGGTTGGAAGGCGTACATTGTGGCAAAACCGCCCCCTCCAGCCTTTGGAATCCCCTTCGGGGATGATAAAGACCAGGGTGAGAAATTCCGTGCTCCTTGGGATACTTTGGGTTGAGAATCTTCCATGAAATCTCGTGATACTGCTTCCTTGCTCTGGCTGGGGTTGGTCCTGCTGATCGCTTTGAGCATTGCGTTTCTGTTGCCGATCACCCCACAGGACTACTGGTGGTACCTGCGTATCGGACGTGATACGCTGGCGACCGGTGCCGTACCGCGCCTGGATACGTTGACATTCACCCAGGCCGGTGCTTCGGTGGACTACCAGTCCTGGGCCGCAGCGGTGCTCTTCTGGGTGATCTACCAATTGGGGGGCTTATCGCTGACCGTGCTGCTGCGCGGAGTGCTCCTGGCGTCCACCTATACATTGGTCTGGGCAACTGCACGCCAGGCCGGGGCGGGCAGGTTGGGAGCCAGCCTGGTCCTGCTGGCAGCCGTGCTGACATCCAGCAATAACTGGTCCATGCGTCCACAATTATTCGCCTACCCGCTCTTTGCGCTGGCTCTTTTCCTTCTTTACCAATGGCAAAACGGGAAAAAGCATGCTGTTTACTGGCTGCCGCTCATCAGCTTGTTGTGGGTCAATTTGCACGGATCCTTCGTAATACTCATTCTGTTGGCCGGGGCGGCGCTCGTGTTTGGCCGTGGTGACCGGCGCTCCCTGACGCTGGCCTTTGCCGGGGTGCTGATCGCCACGCTGGTAAACCCGCGCGGCTTCGGCGCGTGGACATATGTTTTCAATTCCCTGACGGTAGCTTCCAGCCAGCAATTCTCCGCCGAGTGGCTCCCGCCGGTCAACACCGGCTGGCAGATGAACATATTCTTCGTTTGGCTGCTGGGTTTCCCGTTACTTGCGGTGCTTTCCCCGCGCAAACCCGACCGGTTGGAATGGACCTGGTTCCTGGGTTTCGGCATCCTGGCATTGTGGGGAGAGCGTTACGTCATCTGGTTTGTTCTTGTCCTGGCCGTGCTGACAGCCTGCCTGGTGGCGGAATGGGAGAAAAAAATTCTCGGCGGGTCGAAGGAGAACCGGCCGGTTCTTAACCTGGCCCTCAGCCTGATCTTCTTGCTCCTGCCGTTGGTATTTCTGCCCGGTCTGCGCCAAAAGTGGTGGAAACAATCCCCCGCTTCGACAGACGACACGCCCATTGCTGCGACCAAATGGCTGGCAGCCCATCCCGCCTTTCCCGGCCCATTGTGGAGCGAGATCGGCTTTTCCAGTTACCTCGAATTTGCCCTGCCGGAACGAGCCACCTGGATCGACACGCGCTTCGAAGTTTTCCCGGTGGAGCAATGGCAGGAGTACGATGCTATCACCAATGCCCGCTTTGATTGGGAAAGCTTGCTGGATGCCACTGGTGTAAAACTGCTGATGGTCTCGACGCACAACCAGCCGGATCTCCTTTCCGCGCTGGAAATATCCCCGGGCTGGTGCGAACTCTACCGCGACCCGGTGGCCGTACTCTTCCAGCACCCTCCGTGCGGAGGCCATTGATGGGCGAAGTGCGTTTCCCGGGTAAGCTTGCTCTCCAGCAGCGTGTCCTGACGACCTACCGCGCTCCCTTCTTCGAGACACTGGCCCAGGCATGCGAGGGCGGGTTGAACGTCTGTGCCAGTCTGCCCCGTCCGGAAGAGTCCATTGCTGTCGCCGATCAATTACGCTCTGCAAAATTCGATCTGGTACACAACTATCACCTTTTCGGCGGTTCTTTCTATCTTTGCTACCAGCGAGGTTTGACCGCCTGGCTGGAGAATTGCTCCCCGGATGCCTTGATCGTCGAGGCCAACCCGCGCTACCTCGCGACGCCTGCCGCTGTCCGGTGGATGAAGGGGTACGGAAAGCCGGTGCTCGGCTGGGGGTTGGGTGCACCCCAGTTTTCTGGACCCTTATCCAGGCTGCGAAAATCCCGGAGATTATCATTCCTCCGTCCTTTCGAGGCGCTGATCACCTACAGCCGGCGCGGCGCGGACGAATATGGCGCACTGGGTTTTCCCTCCGATAAGATATTTGTCGCCCCCAACGCGGCGGTCGCCTCTCCGTCTCACCCGATACCGTCCCGCCCGGCAGGATTTGATGGGAAACCGGAGGTGCTCTTTGTGGGTCGCTTGCAGAGGCGCAAGCGCGTGGACCTGCTCCTGCGGGCCTGCGCGGCACTGCCCGCATCCCGGCAGCCGCGCCTGGTCATCGTGGGCGATGGACCGGAGCGCAGCGCAATGGAGGCGCTGGCGCAAAAGGTTTATCCATCCGCCGAATTTCCGGGTGCCAGGCATGCAGAAGAACTGGTGGCTTTTTTTTCTCGTGCGGATTTGTTTGTCCTGCCAGGCACGGGTGGATTGGCCGTGCAGGAGGCCATGTCGTATGGCCTGCCGATAATCATGGGTCAGGGGGATGGCACGAACGATGAGCTCGTCCGCCCCGAAAATGGCTGGCAGACCCCGGGTGATAACTTGCCTGCACTGGTGGATACCTTGCAAATGGCGCTCACCGACGTGGCACGTCTACGCCAAATGGGAGCCGAAAGCTATCGCATCGTAAGGGAGGAGATCAATTTGGAGAAGATGGTGGGGGTATTTATGGATGCCTTGCATTCAGTGAAATAACACATCTGCAGATAGCCATTCGCTAACAGCCAATCGCTTTACCTTCCCCATACAATTTTCGGTGCACGGCGCTCAACGCCCGCACCTGCTCGGCGGCATGGTAGGAAGATCTCACCAGCGGAGCGGACTCCACCCACTTGAAGCCGATCGCTTTCCCATACTCGAGTAATTCATTGAACTCTTCCAGCGTGTAATAGCGGGCGATTGGCAGGTGCTTTTTCGATGGTTGCAGGTACTGGCCGACCGTCAGGATGTCCACGCCCCAGCTGCGCTGTTCGCGCATGACGGCCTTTACTTCCTCCAGCTGCTCGCCCAGTCCGACCATGATGCCGGATTTTGTCAGCACCTCCGGATCGAGTTTTTTGGCATTCCTGAGGATGGCCGCGCTCCAGTCGTAGTTGTCCTGCGGTTGGACCTGCTTGAACAGCCTGGGCACGGTTTCCACGTTGTGGTTTAAGATTTCCGGGTGGGCATCCATGACAATTTTCAAGGCCTCCAGCGAACCTTTGAAATCTGGGATGAGTACTTCCACCGAACAACCTGGCAGGAGCTGGCGGATGCGGCGGATGACCATGGCAAAGATCGGCGCTCCGCCATCCTTTCGGTCATCCCGGTTGACAGAGGTGATGACGGCGTGTTGCAGGTTCATGGATTTGGCCGCCTGGGCCACGCGTTCCGGCTCCATCCAATCCAGCGCCCCGGGGCGGCCATGCTGGATGTCACAGAAGCCGCAGGTGCGCGTGCATACATCGCCCAACATCAGGAAGGTGGCCGTGCCAGAGCCCCAGCACTCGCCCATATTCGGGCACATGGCTTCCTCGCAGACGGTATGCAGGGCTTTGGTCCGCATCAGAGTTTGCAGGTGTTCATATACTTCGCCGGAAGGAGCGCGCACTTTTATCCACTCTGGGCGGCGGAGCGGGGCGGGGAGCTCACTTTCAGGCTGGGTGACCCGGTTTCGGGTGGGGGAAACAGACATAAGTTCCTGTTATGGGCTTTTGGTTATTTCGCAAAAGACCGGCTGCAGACTGACCGTGGTGCAGTCGACCCACTCTCCACTGAAATCGATCAGCACATCCACTTGAGAGAAGCTGGCATCGTAATGGCCCAGGAAGAGTTTGCGGGGGCGGTTGATCAGGTCGGAAATGGGTTCGACGGTGGCCAGATGCATCTGGCGCGCCGTGAGAGGATCCACAATGGTATGCTCATGGTTTATCGCAAATTGGATCAAGTCATTGGTCGTCACCAACGGAGCGCCCAACTGTTGGTTGACCATCTCACTTATCATCACACTTACCAGTAGTATGACTGGGATAAAAACGAAATACGGTGTCAGGTGGCCGGCAGGGCTGGTGGCAGGGACAGCCTGGTCCACCAGTGTAAGTTGAACCAACCCAAGGATTCCTAAAAAGATTGCCAGCCCGACAGTGGCAAACACAGCCCAGGAGCGAAATGTGGCGTTGATGGGATAGGCGGGCAACCGGGATCGCAGCCCCGGCTCAAAAAATATCATCAGGCGCGGCGCTATGGTCAAGGGGATGAAAATGATCAACTCTGCTATCAGCCACGCCGCCAGTACCCAGATAATAATGCCAAGAAGAGCCCTGTTCACGAGCAGGGTAAGCAAGGCTGCCACCGTGCAAGTGAACATAAAGAATACCGAACATACAACGAAAGGTATCCAGGGATAGGCAACATGTGCACGGATGAGCAGGATGGTCTGATACGCCCACAGAGCGGTTGAAAAAACGAAACCGGTAATCACACCCAAAAGCAGGGTATATCGAAGAGTCCTGCCATTGATCGCAGCGAACCTCCGAGGCCTGGAACCAGGTCGGGTGGTTGTAAGGGATTTTCCGGATGGTTTCGGGTTGAGCTCGTCGAGGGAGGGGGAAGCAGACATTAAGAACAGCCTGACCGGTGAATTTATATCAAATTATTCTTGCAAATTATATCACATGCAGTGAAACCTCTATAAAGCCGGTAGCAGAGGTGAGTGCGGATCCTGACACTTTCTTCTTAATTCCCCACTATGGCAGCTCAATGAGGACCAAATGAAAAAGGAATTTTCTTTTCCGCCTGCATGGTGAATCCTGGGGCTATGTTATATAATGGGCGGGGCTTGATTACCCTGAGAATGAGAATAAAATGATCTCCCAGCCGGGCGTATTCTGCATTCGAGTAAACAATTTCCATGGACCACTCTCCTGGATAAATGTGAGGTTGTATGTTCAATCGAATCTTGCAGAAGCTTAAACTGGCGGGGCAAAAAGGGTTGGACATCCTTTTTACACCGGCAGAAACGTCCCAGGCGAGGTGGATGGAGGCCATTTTTCTGGGGGTTTTGTTTATTGTCGGTTTATTCCACTGGGGATATTTCCTGGGTTGGTTTAATAATCATTTCGATATGGGGGATTGGCATCAATATGTGGCACCTTACCTGATATTCCTGACAAAAGCATTTCGATCAGGCCAACTTCCTCTTCAGGGCAATGGCCAGTTGTTGATTCCTGGCCAATACCTTGCCCGACCCAACCGTCCTTTTTCTCCCCAAATCCTTTTGCTCTACTTTTTGGATCCGGCCAAATTTGTACTTGTGAATGTCTGGCTGATGTATACCGTTGGTTTTGTTGGACTCCTCTTGATTAAGAAGCGATATAACCTCTCGTTAAGTTCTTTTACATTATTCTTTTTGTTGTTTAACTTTAATGGACACATCACTGACCAATATATCGTTGGCCATATCGAATGGGTCGGCTACTTCTTAATGCCTTTCTTTGTCCTGCTGGTTTTTCATATGCTGGAGGGGGGAAAAACCGGTTGGGGGTGGGTATTGGGCATGGCCGCAACCATGCTGCTGATTAACTTGCAAGGTGCTTTTCATTTCTTTCTTTGGAGCATGGCATTCTTACTCTTTTTGGCCATCATCCGGCCTCGATTTTGGGGAGCTGTGATCAAGGCTATTATCGCCAGCGGTTTATTAAGCATGATACGCATTCTTCCCGCTGTCTTGGCGTATTACAACGGTGGCGGAATCACGTTCATGACAGGATTTATCTCAATTTCACAAATGTTCGATTCTTTCGTGGTGCTGCACCCGCCATACCTCCTCAATGCCCAATCGATCCTGATTGGCGGGTGGGAGTTCGATTTCTATCTTGGAATGGTCGGTTTCGCCTTCATGATTTATTTTGGTGTGTTCAAGAGTTGGATAAATCAAAAGATCTACCGTTCCCTGTATCTACCCATGCTTGTCATGGCATTTTTCTCTCTTGGAGATATATATCGGCCCTTGTTTTATTCTCCGATCCCCTTCATGGACTCCCAGCGTGCTCCGACCCGTTTCATCATTATTCCGGTCATTTTTTTGATCACCCTTGCCACGATTTAATTTGACTCCTTCATCAAGAATTGGGATCCGGATAAATGGATGGAAAAGATCATTGTCTTGATGGGGACAATCTTTATTGCGTTTGACTTATTCCAGCATTCCGAGTACTGGCGCCTTTCCAATTTGACCACAAAAGTCCTGGAAAAATATAGTGATGTCATTCAAGTCACGCTGGTCAACCACCCCGATAGTCCATACTTGGTTTCCATAATTGCCGGTCTGGTGCTGACGGTGCTGGCTTTGATCATTCTTTCTATTTTCGCCCTGCGGGAACGGAAAATGATCGGCCAAAACCTGGTCAAAATCTAAATAAGAATTCCACGAATGCAACATGATTTGTTTTCTCCTTTTTGTTAAAGCCTGAATCACGCCCAGGGGATATATTAGTCGGGCATGCAAAATTGCCCCTCGATCAATTTGCCAAAGGAGAATGAAGGTATGGCGAAGCGGACATGGAAAATGGGGAACGGGGGGATTGCCATTATGGTGGCCTGTCTTACGGCCATTATCCTGACCGCCACGGCGCCCGGAATCGGTCTTACTTGGGATGAACCTTATTATATTGCCACATCGGTTACTTACTTGGGTTGGTTTAAATATTTGGCGGAAAATCCGGTCAAAGCTTTCACGGCTGAAGCGATAAACCAATATTGGAGCACCACCAATGGACACCCGGCGTTGGATAGGATCTGGTCTGGTGTAATCTGGACGTTGAGCCGGCATGTTCTTGATGACCTGACAGCACATCGCCTGGGAAATATCCTGTTGGTGGCGATTATGATTGGTGCGCTCTATCTCCTGGTGGCAGATGCGTACGGTAAAGCGGCGGGATTGTTTGCGGCAGCCGCGCTATTGTCCATGCCGCGCTTCTTTTTCCATTCCCATCTGGCCGCGTTGGATGTCCCGGTCACAGCATCTGTATTCCTCGTAACTTTTTTATTTTGGCGGACAGTCGACCGAAAGGAATGGTGGTGGGGACTGGTGCTGGGCGTGGCCTGGGGATTGGCCGAGGCGATCAAACTTAATGCCACATTTATCCCAATCGGTCTTTTCATTTGGTTTCTCCTTTTCCGACGGAAGTGGTACATTGTTTTCCGCTTTCTGTTGATGGGTTTCATCGCTGTGATTACGTTCTTTCTGGTTTGGCCATGGCTTTTTCACCAGACATGGGAACGAATCATCGAGTATGTTGATTTTCATTTGAAACATCCTCAACTCGGACAATGGTATTTTGGGCATTTTTACCTGATACCTCCCTGGCACTTCGTCTTTGTGATGTTGTGGGCAGTCGTCCCGATCACTGTGATCCTGCTGGCCATTATTGGTTCCAGCCGCGCCGGGAAAGGTGGGCAGGCTAAGGGTTTGGTATGGCTGTTGATCATCAGCTTGCTGGCAGCCTTGTTGCCATTTATGGCTGGGAGAGTCCCGGCATACGATGATGATCGGTTGTTCATGCCAGCATACCCATTTGTGGGGGCATTGGCCGGGGTCGGATTTGGCTGGATTTTGACCCACTTGCGCAGGTTGACCGGCAGAATAGATCTTCCGGTGCTGTTCCTGCCGGTCGGAGTTCTCGCAGCAACCGGTCTCTTGATGCCTCAAATCATTACGATGACCAGCCTTTATCCTCACTTGCTTTCTTACTATTCGGAAGATGTGGGTGGTTTGCCTGGTGCGACGAAAATGGGGCTGGAAACCACCTACTGGTGCGATACGTATGCGGCCGCTATCCCTTATATAAACGCCCATGCAAAGTCGGGCGATCTCATTTGGGTCGAGCCGGATAGCTATAACGTACTTCTTTACTACCAATACCATGGACAATTGCGCCCAGATGTAAAAATCTTGAATGATGTTCCCAATCCGGTAAGCGTTTTTGGAGCGGGAACGCCGCAACCAATCAAAGGCCAATATTCCAGCGCGAACTGGTTTATTTTCCAATATCGGCAGTCCCAATTTGGAATGGCGGGAACCACATTTCCTCTACTGACCTATTTGAAGAATTTGGCGCCGCCGGTCTATCAAATTAGTTACCAGGGGGTTCCGTTGATGGGTTTATACAGACGCTGACATGTTTCTTCGAGTGGAAGTTCTGACAAGACTTGCTTGAGTTGAATCCAATTGACGTTTTGGGTAAGAGCGCATACAATACTGTCATAACTGAATATTGGTCAGGGTGCCTTGCCCCCGGATGGGAAGGCCCAACGGCGAAGCCGGTATAAGTCCGGCACTGTCCCGCAACTGTAAATCAGCAGTCAGAGGTCAGCGCTCAGCAAAATATTGAAAGCTGTGTGTTGATGGCTGAAGGCTCATTAGTCAGGCCGCCCGCCCCGACCCGTTCTACCATACTCTCGTGGAAAGGAGGTGGGAACGGCTTGTTGGATTGCCAATCCTTCCTCCCCTGCCTTACCGGCAGGGGATTTTGATTCGACATTTCTTTGAGGAGATTGTTCATGTTCCGCAAATTCCTATTAACAATTCTGGTTACGGCATTGTTCCTGCCGGCTTGTGCGACGGTCCGGACTGATGGTCTGAGCCGGACTGTAAAACTGAAGGGCACGCCACAGCGTATCGTGTCTCTGGCACCTTCGAATACGGAGATCTTGTTTGCAGTTGGGGCGGGGAAACAGGTCGTGGGTAGGGACAGCTTCTCGGATTACCCTCCCGAGGCCAGGTCGATCAAGGATATAGGCGGCTCGATGGGCAAGTATGACACCGAGGCGATTGTGGCCCTCCATCCCGACCTGGTACTGGCGGGCGAGATCAACACCCCCGAACTGGTCAACTCACTCCAGCAGCTCGGGTTGACCGTCTACTACCTGCCCAACCCCACCACGTTGGAAGCCATGTTTGCCAACCTGGAAACGGTAGGCCAATTGACCGGCCACCAATCCGAAGCCGTGGCACTGGTCAATTCACTCAAGGCAAGGGTGGCTGTGGTGGATGCGAAGATCAAGCCACTGAATTCCTCCCCGAGCGTTTATTATGAATTGGACGCCACCGACCCAACCAAGCCTTATACTGCCGGCCCTGGCACCTTCGTGGACCTGCTGATTTCCCGGGCAGGCGGGACCAACATTGGTAAAAGCCTGACGAGCCAGTGGGCTCAGATCAGCCTGGAGAAGCTGGTGGTCGCCAATCCTGCCATTATCATCCTGGGCGACTCGGCTTACGGGACGACCGCTGCTTTGGTCGGGCAGCGCCCCGGCTGGGGTGGGCTGGCCGCCGTCCAGGATGGCCAGATCTATCCGTTCGACGACAACCTGGTCAGCCGCCCCGGTCCGCGCCTGGTGGATGGGCTGGAAGCGCTGGCAAAACTCCTTCATCCGGATGTATTTAAGTAAAGAGAATGAAGATCCTGCCATTTCTCTATGCCCTGTTTTTCCTGCTCCTGGCAGTGATCCTGTCCATTGTGGTTGGAGCGGTCTTCATCCCGTTCTTGGATGTATGGCGGGTACTGACCGGCCAACCCCCGCAAGTGGTGACCCAGGCTGCAACGATCATCCTGGCCCTGCGCTTGCCACGCACTGCCCTGGTTCTTCTGACCGGCGCGGCATTGGGTGGCTCCGGTGCGGCCTACCAGGGTCTGTTCCGCAACCCGCTGGCTGACCCTTATCTGATTGGCGTGGCCTCCGGCGCGGGGCTGGGTGCGGTTCTGGCAATGAATATCCAATGGCCGTATTCGTTCTGGGGTCTGTTGGCTGTCCCGGCGGCCGCTTTCGTTGGCGCGCTGGCAACAGTATTCCTCGTCTACAACCTTGCACGTATTGGAAAGACCGTCCCGACGACCAACCTGATCCTGGCCGGCGTGGCATTCAGTTCCTTTGCGACCGCCGTGACCTCCTTCCTGATGCTGCGTTCGACCGGCGAGCTGCGTCGGGCGATTTCCTGGTTGCTGGGAGGCTCATCCCAGGCCGGATGGGGACCTGTCCTGACCGTCCTGCCCTACCTTGCCATTGGAATGGGCATTCTGCTTCTGAGTGGACATGCGCTTAACCTGCTGCAATTCGGTGATGACCAGGCCCAGCAACTCGGTCTGCCGGTCACCCGCACTCGTGCCCTTATCCTCTTGGCGGCTTCATTGGCCACTGCCGCGGCTGTCTCTTTTTCAGGAATCATTGGCTTCATCGGGCTCATCGTTCCACACGTGATGCGTCTCTGGTTTGGTGCGGATTACCGCCGCCTGCTGCCACTCAGCCTGATTGGTGGAGCGGCCGTTCTTTTGTTGTCCGATGTGCTGGCGCGCGTCATCATCGCCCCGCAGGAATTGCCGGTGGGAATCGTCACCGCTTTGTTTGGCGTTCCTTTTTTCTTATGGGTGCTTCGGCGTTCAAAAAATCAGGGATATTGGTGATCTCGATTACCAGATGGATTTCATTCCATGTTGAAGATTGAAGGGTTGTCGGTTTTCTATGGTCTGCGTAGGGCGCTGTATAACGTCTCGCTGGAAGTGCAATCGGGCGAAGTACTGGCACTGATTGGTCCAAATGGAGCAGGTAAATCTACATTGGTGCGTGCGGCCAGCGGGGTTGTCCCGGTTCAGGCGGGGAAGGTGGCTGCCAACGGCGAGAATTTGCTCACCCTGCCGGCGATGCGACGTGCCCGTTACCTGGCGGTTGTTCCGCAGGCGGTGTCCCTGCCCCCGGCATTCACGGTGTGGGAGACAGTCCTGCTGGGCCGCACACCCTATCTCAATTTCCTCGGGCAGGTTTCTGAAAAGGATGAACAGATAGCCCTCCTGGCCCTCCAAAAAGTGGACGCCCTCGATCTTGCCGAAAGGCGCGTGGGGGAACTCTCCGGTGGGGAGCAACAGAGAGTCCTGCTGGCACGCGCTTTAGCCCAGTCCACGCCCATTCTGCTGCTGGACGAACCCACCGTCCACCTGGATTTGCAGCACCAGGTGGCCCTGATGGAAACCGTCCGTTCGCTGGCACACACCGACAATCTGGCGGTGCTGGTTGCCATGCACGATTTGAACCTGGCTGCCCATTACGCGGATCGGCTGGTGTTGCTGGTCGCGGGGGAAGTCAAAGCCACGGGGACACCGCGGCAGGTATTGACTCCGGAATTGATCTCAATGGCGTATCACCTGGCGGTGCATGTGGTTTCCCACCCCTTCGCAGATGTACCGCTGGTCTTGCCGGATAGCCAATGAAAAAATACTCTTAAACAGTCACGACCTGGTTAAGCAATGCTTCAAAGCGTGCATCGTTGCGGATAAAATCAAGGTCCGGGTCGCTGCGGAGCATGGCTGTTTGGACCTGCTGTTTCTCCAGGGCAGTTTCCAGGAGTTCGAACGCTCGATCTGTATTACCGCTGATGGATTCGAAGCAGGCCCGGTTATATTCATTCTCAGCTTCCATGCTTGGACGGGCGATGGCGATGTGTTCTTGCGCATCAGCTTCCTTGCCAACCTTGTGATAATAGGCGCCGAGAGCACAATGTGCAAGCACGTAATTGGGATTCAGCGCAATCACATCCTCAAAAGCCTGGATGGCTTTGTCGTAATGCATTTGATATCCCAGTGCGATCCCGAGGTGATAATGATATGCCTCTTTTTCTGGAGAAAGGGCAATCGCCTGTTCAAAAGCCTTGATTGCCTCACTGTGAAGACCGGCAGTTTCATACATATTGCCTAGAGCATCCCAGGCGCGATCGTTCAAGGGGTTTAGGTCCGTTATTCTGCGATAAGCGGCAATATCCCTCTCAAGGATGTGCAAATCAATCGGGGCTTTGTCAATGACACTATTTCCTTTTGCATTCACCTGTCGGATTGGATCGTTGGTCCTGATTTCCGGCGTAAACCCAGATGGCTCTCGTCCATCCGCATGATTTTCAGATGAAGTAAATTGCCAATCATTTTTTCCATAAGACGGGCGGATTCTATCCTCTGTGCTGCCTGGCTTCATTGCTCGAGGTGGTAGTTGAATAAATAGGGCACTGGCATCCGTTTCGGGATTGCCAAGCCCTTGACCAGCCGGGAATGCCTGTTCAATTTGGGGATGGGTTGAATAAGCTGGCATTGACTTGGCGCTATTCATCACAGTTTCCGCGCCGACCGGGCTATAGCGCTCGGCTGGGTGGAGCCCTTTTCCAAGAGATGGTTCTGTTTTGAAAACAAAATAGGCAGCCTCAGGCGCAACCTCGCTGGTTTTGTCTCCCGCGCAGGATGATTCCTCCGCCGCAGTTTCATCTTCGCGTTCATGCGTTTCTTCAGACCCCGTCGATTCCGATGGAACTGTATTTATTTCTTCACCCGCTGGAGAGGCTGTAATGGCATCGGAAGAATCTGATTGCGGATTATTTTCCAGATGGATTTCTGGTTGGGTTTCCAGACGGGATGGTTCTGTCATGTGGTTGCCTTGTCCCAGCGCCTGTTCAGCCTTTTCCAGATTGGCTTGGAAGGTTGCATTGTCTGCGTCGAGTTCGATGGCTTTGTGGAAGGATGCAATTGCATCTTCGTAAGCGCCGGTTTCGATGTAAATGGCACCTGCCTCGTTCCACACCTGCGGATTCTCCTGGTCGGCTTCAATCGTCATTTCGTATGCTTTAATGACATCCTCGTCAAGTGTCTGGTTTTCAAATACATTTCCAAGTTGATAAGCCGAAATGGCATCTTCAAAACGGCCGAGCTTATGATAAACATCGCCCAAACCATTCCAGCTGATCGCATCCTTGGGATTGTGCTCAATCCCTTCCCGGAAAGCAGCCATGGCATCTTCGTAGTGTTCAAGCATGCAATTCAAATTGCCCAGACTGTTCCACGGAAAAATACGTTCTGGAGCCAGGCTGGCAGCACTTTGATAGGCCTGGATGGCTTCGACGGTTTTACCCAGGTCGGTGTCGACCAGGGCGATGGCGTTGTGGCAAAGCGCCTCCAGGAAATTGTCCTTTGGTCTGACCACCTTTTCTAGAGCCATTTCCAGGAATTGGATTGCCCTCTCGTATTCTCTATTATGCCAGTGGATTATGCCCAACCGTAACAATGCATGTGCGCGTGCATTTTTTGATTGGCCTGCCTCCGGATCAACGCTTTGGGGATTTTCGTCAGCCAGGGCAATAGTTTGCCTGTCTGTAATATCCTGATCGGAAGCATGGATTTCTTCCGTGGACGCCTCTGAAAGAACCCGGTTACCAAGGATCATTGGTGATGATTCAGGGCTTTCTGAGGCATTTTCTTTGTTATCTATTTGGGGTTGGTTGTCTTTGAATACCCAGCATGCGGTCCCGCTCTCGGGACTAACGGTCGAATCTATTAGGCTGGAGTGTATTTCTGGAACTGCATCGCTCTCAGCCTGTAAGCTGTTACCAGCCAGACCTGTTTCGATCCGGCTGGTTCCGCGGCTGGAATGCGTGTTGAGCTGCCGGGAAGCCAGTTCGACCTCTGCCAGGTTGTCCTGGAAGGCAGTATTCTCCGGATCGAGTTCTGCGGCTTTTCGATGGGCGGCAGTGGCATTGGAGTAATCCTCCAAATTCCGGTAGGCTTCTCCTAATTGGTTCCAAAGAAAGGCTTTGGAATTCGCTTCAGTAAGGAGATCGATCCCCTTTTGGAGCAAGGGGATTGCTTCAGCGTAGTGCCCTTGATGGGTATATATGGAGGCCAGGTTGCTGTAGGATTGACCGCAACCATGACCAAGCTCAATAGCCTTCTGGTAGGTGCGAATGGCTTCATCGAACGCGCCTGTGTTGAAATAGATATTTCCCAATTCATTCCAAATTTCGAGTTCGCTCATGACTGCCTCGCCTAAGAAAATTAGTTGACCTCAGCCCCGGCAGTTTCCCAGTAAACTTAACCGCGCCCGGGTGAGTAATGAAACATTATCTGGATCCAGCTGGATGGCTTTTCGATACGCCGCGGAGGCTTGGTCGTGTTTATGAATCCGCCGGTAGGCATCCCCCAACCGATTCCAGAGCAAGGCTTGATCCTTGGGTTTCCCTAAGAATTGAAGCCCTTTTTGATATAGCGGGATGGCATATCCATAGCGCCCTTGATGGAAATAAATGGACGCGAGGTTGTTATATGACCATCCATAAGATGGATCCAATTCAATGGCTTTTTCAAAAGCATGCATGGCTTCCTGGGAAGCCCCGATATTGTAATAAATGGTCCCCAGTTCGTTCCAGATATGCGCATTTTCTTCTTCGATGGGTGCATCGTCCTGGCTGGTGCTCCCGCCATCTTTCATGTCGGGTTTTGAGGCAGGCTCATCAGGAATGGGAGCCTCATAATTTGTGGGGTTGTCCAGGTCCTCTTTGACAGGTGCATCTGGGAGGGGTTGAATGTCATGAAATTCTGGCGACGGAGTGTTGGATTTGGCAGAATCTACCTGGTCCGGCGGGATTGGCTCTTCTGCATTAAATTCCTGGTATCCGACTTCACGCAGGGACTTTTCGGCATCCTCTGAATGCAAGGATGGCATTTCCGAGGATCCATCACTCCCATCCATCTGCCCGGTCGATTCCAGGCTTACGGCGGTGGTACAAGGGTTTGTAGCCTGTCGGCCAACCGGCATGCTGGAGGCCAATCCATCCAGCCAATCGATGAATTGGGTCTCCGGCTCGGTTGACAGCGTGCCTGTCTCACCCTTGCCGTCCATTTTGTCGGGCGGACAGGTCGTGGCCGGTTCAGCAGGTTCTGGGTTCAGTCCATCCTCTTGGATTCGCTCCAGCCAGGGATTCGATCCTTCAGTTGATGAAATATCATCGGAAGGGGCGGGCTGGGCTTCTGCTTCGTCAGCCGGCAACCCGGTTTGAGGGAAGGCAGCTTTCGGGTCGAGTGCGTCGGCCTTGCGGTAGGCAGCCATGGCGTGCGGGTAATCTTCCAGATGCCGGTATGCATCCCCCAGCCGGTTCCAATAGCATGCCGTATCCGCTGGATCATCCGATAGTTCGATCCCTTTCTGGAGCAGGGGAATGGCTTCTGCATGGAGTCCTTTTTGGATGTAAAGGGACGCCAGGTTGCCATAGGACAGGTGGCAGTCTTTATTGATATCGACAGCCTTGTGGTAAGCATGCAAGGCTTCTTCGAAAGCGCCGGTGTTGTAATGCAGATCGCCCAATTTATTCCATGCCTGCGCATTCTTGGGATCCAGTTCTATTACGGCTCGATATGCCATGCCGGCGTTATCGTTTTTTCCCTGCATCCTGTAGATATCCCCCAGGGCAAACCAGGAATCGACGGAACGGCCATCAATTTTGGTGGCTTTTAAATGCGCAGCCTCGGCTTCATCGAGACGTTCTTCATCCAGATAGGAGTTTCCCAGGCCGCTCCAGGAGGGAGCAAAATTGGGGGAATATTCGATGGCTTTCAGGAATGCATAAATGGCGTCATCGTTGCGCCCAAGTTCGTGATACAGATCACCCAGACCATTCCAGGCCACTATATCCGAGTCATTTTGGTCGATGGCTTTTTGGTAAGATGCAAGGGCTTCTTCGCGTCGTTCCAGTTTTCTGTACAGGTTGCCCAGGTTGTTCCAGGGAGAGATTTTCTCAGGTGCCAGGTTGATTGCATTTTGATAGGCTTGAATGGCCTCTTCGAACCTTTCGAGGTCTGTATCGACGAGAGCAATGGCATTGAAGCAGAGCGCCTCGAAGCGGTTATCTTCAAGCCTGGCAGCCAGGTCGAGTGCCTTATTCAGGAACTGGGAGGCCTTTTCGTAATCGCCTCTGCGCCAATGCAACATGCCCAAGGTTAACAGGAGATTTGCCCGTGCGGAGGTCGATTCGTTTCCCTGTGGGAGATCGCTCAATAAAGCGGTTCGCAGGGCAATCTTCCCGTCCAGATCCTCTGTGGAATCGGTGAATTCACCAATACCCTTCCAGGCTGATTCAAGCACGTGCGGGCTTATTTGCTCGGGTTTCGGAGAATCAACGAACTCGATGACTCTATGGCGGAAAGACCAGTAATCGGGAGCAAAGTGCGCCAGACTGATTGCCTCATTTTCAGTTAACCAGAAAACAACCCGGATCTGGTTCTCGATGAAAAATTCCCGGCTTTTATTGAGAGTGCGATACATGCCCCCATCATCTTCGCCGGCTCCCCAGCGCAGGCCCTCTACAAAAAAGACCACGTTGTTTAAATTCGCCAATTCGGAGATCAGTAATGAGACATCTGAACTTTTTTGATTCTTAATCTTGATATGATAGGTACTCTGTCCCAGATTATGGAGGCGATTCTCCAGGGCGATATCCGCATCCGCTCGAACATATTCCGAACTGTAAATTGCCAATAGAACCGATGGGCGTTGCCACTTGGTGGCAAGCTCCAGTTCGTGGAAAAGGATGTCTATCCGGTCTTCGAATGGTTCAAGTTCGTCGTTTTCGAAAGGAATCGACTTAAGGCAATCGATCATTCTATCAATCTCCTTAGAACTGGATGAATATCGCACCAGTTCTCGCCGTTCCTATATTCCAGGATGGCCAGTAATTGTAATAGAGGGCGCAAACGGTCATCGTATTCGAGTCGATTATGTTGGTGGACTCTTCGTAATATCTCAATGTCCCCTTCGTCCAAAATGCGGCGATATTCATTGCGAATCTCGGTCGCAGCCCATTCGACGTCAATGACCTCAACTTTGGAGGCTCTGCGACGCCTGGCACGCCCGATGGCGGTCCGCATGATCCGGGCCATTTCCCGGAATACACCGCCGCTGTACGAGATGGCTTCTTCGAGGGCCTGGCTGTCAGTCAGGTTTGGAATTGTCCTGACATATACAAACCGGCGCATGGTTTGATATCCCTCCCTGTCCTTCACATCTGGTTGGGCGAACGGGTGCAATTTAATATTTGGCAGGAAGATGGCCTGGTCCCGGATGGCTTCAAATTCTTTCGTGTAGAACAACGCGCTTGAAACCGTATAGATAATGGCGCAATTCGGTTGCATCATGATTTCCCGACGATCATGGAAGATGGCGCGCGCCTCCTCCAAGTTCGGCTTGTCCAGATCGTCAATGAGGACGAGAGGAATGCGATGCTCCTTGCTATAGATGGCAGTGGCAATATTGTTAATGACGGTTATCAGACCGGTAATGTCTTTTTCAAAAACCTGTCGCAATTCGGCTCGGGTCGCCGGTTCCAATTTCATTTTCAGTCCGGTACCCGTAAAGAATGCATCCAGGCCGGCCCCTAGTTCAAAGACGGTACGCCCGGAATGGATGGTTTTTACTTCCTCTTCCACCTTGCCTCGCCAGCCATTCAGCTCTTTAAGTAACTGCTCGGGTAACCGTCCCCCAGCTTTGCGGTAATCCCGGAACATGCGGCTGCCAATGGCAAGCAGGATGTCACGAAAATCCATATCAATGATGTCTGCTTCTTCACGGATGCTGAAATTGATCGGCCAATATTTTTTCTGAATCCCAGGATTGGCCATCAGGTGCAGCAACTCGGTTGATTTTCCACAACCCCGATGCCCGGAGAAGAAGAATTTCGGAGGTCGGTAAAAAGGTGCCAACAAGGCGTCGATTAATTCGGTAATCGGGTTCCCGGGCCGGGAAATGTAGAATGGATTGGGTTCTCCGTTCGGGCCGGGTCTGAGCGGCAGATCCAGTTCAAAATTTAACCAGGCACGATCGAAGTCGGTTGCCAAAGTGTAGTCAAATTCGCTCATGGTATCCTCTCGTTCTTCGGAACACGGTCAGATGGTGCCCGTCAGGGCTTTTTACAAAGATAGGTCGAGTTGGGCAAAACGTTCGGCGTTGGCAACGGTATCAAGCAGAATGATGGATTGTTTATCCCAATTTGTTGGGGCCCAGGCTTCACAATAGTCACCCTGTCCAACCAGGACAACACCATTCTCCAGGCCGGCAAATGTAATTAGATCTTGTGGGATGAGAGCGTGCCCGGATTCGTTCATCTCCAGCCTGGATGCATTGCCAAGGATCAGCCGGAGCAGGAGACGTGCTTGGGGATCGGCAATATTCAATGCGGCCACCCGGTTATATATCCCTTGAAATGTCCTGGCGCTCATGATTAGCAGATTTTGTTCAAATCCGCGCGTAACGTAAGCGCCATCCGCGAATAATTCGCGGAACGGTTTTGGGATGACCAGAAGACCGTCACCATCCAGGAATAATTGATATTGTCCCAGTAACATATTTGCTCTCAAAATCTTCCATAAATAGGATTAAGGAGAAAACTCATTCGCTGCTTACATTGTATTTGGTTCGACAAGGCTTTGGTATCCTAAAACGTGGTTATTGGCATGTGAGGGTAATGACCAATTTGAATTAACCGTTTTAAGAAGAAATGGATAAAAAATGGAGGGAATCACCACCCTGATTGGCCGGCTGGAATGCACAAAAAAGATTCCATTTTGTGTCAAATAGGCCAGTACAGAGGTATTAATAATGACCAGTTTTACTTATGACATTGCGGTGAAATGGAACGATTCCGAATAAAATGAACATGAATCTCGTTAATCGGGGAAATCTACTGATCCAGACTTTTCCACGGGGACATCCCTTTATGGCTTATAATGGGAATAGTTGTATGACAATCTCTTAACGATATGTTCCATCACGAAGGACATTATCCCGAACACCTAAACCAGATCATCAAATTGGCTGCCTGGAACACACCCTTCCAATATTTATTTTGCAAGCAGGTTGGCCTCTGATGGGCAACGTCGGTCACCCGGGAATTAATGGAACCAATCGTATTGGGTTGCGATAGTCCAGCCTGCCCCATTAAAGACAATCCACCCATTTGCCGATCCCATCCAAAATTCACTGATCCCATGTCCCTCTGGCAGGAATACCTTCGCCCAAAAAATGTAAAAGAAGCTTTGGAAGACTTGGCTTCAGCCCCCGGGCCTGCCCTCCCCATCGCTGGGGGGACGGATCTGTTGCTCGACCTCAAACAGGGTCACCACCCACCCGTTCATACTTTGGTGGATTTAACCACTATTCCCGAGATGACCTCTCTGGAAATACGCCTCGATAAATTGTTCATCGGGGCTGCGCTCCCACTCAGTCAGATTATTGCCTCGGACATGGTACGGGAGCATGCCCGGGCGTTAAGCGAGGCTGCACAATTGGTAGCCGGGCCGCAGGTCCGCAACACCGCCACCCTGGGGGGCAACGTCGTCCATGCCCTCCCGGCAGCAGATGGCACCATCGCTCTTATGACCCTCCATGTGCAGGCCGAAATTGCCGATCTGCAGGGCCGCCGGATGGTACCGTTGGCAGGCCTTTTCCTGGGACCCGGGAGATCGCTGGTCAACACGGAGCGTGAAATCCTGGTCGGTTTTCACCTGCCCCTCCGCAAGGCCCATCAGGCGTCCGCGTTCCGCAGGATCATGCGCAAGCAAGGGATTGCCCTGCCCATCCTCAATATATCGGTATGGCTCGAACGAAAATCGGGGATCATCCAGGATGTGCGTATTGCAGTTGGGCCCGCAGGCCCGGCTCCATGGAGGGCAAGCCTTGCAGAAGATACTCTGCGCGGGTGTTCCTATACCCCGGCGGTTCTTGCAACTGCACGGGAGGCTGTCTTGAAACAAGTCCGTTTCCGCACCAGCGCCTACCGGGCCAGCGCAGAATATCGCCTCCATTTGGTGGGTGTTTTATTGGATGAATGTCTCGAAACTGCCTGGAAAAGAGCGGAAATGGAATAATGAAAATGGCCAATGGTCAGAGTTTTACCATTACCGTCAACGGCCAGAAACATACCCTTGCCTCGCTTCCTGGTGAGAGCCTTGCCGATTTGCTTAGAAACCGGCTGCGCCTGACGGGTACAAAAATCGGCTGCAATGAAGCTGAATGCGGCAGCTGCACTGTCCTGGTCGACGGTGAACCGATCCTTTCGTGCAATTATCCTGCGGAACGTGCAGAAGGAAAGAATATCCTCACGATCGAAGGTCTGGCTGGCTCAGACCATGGCAGGCATACGTTGCATCCCCTCCAGGATGCTTTCATCGTCCATGGCGCCGTGCAGTGTGGATTTTGCATACCGGGCCAGATCATGACCGCCCATGCCCTGCTGCAGAAGAAGCCGGACCCCTCCCGGGAAGAAATCCGGACTGCCTTGAAAGACACCCTCTGCCGCTGCGCCGGTTATCCTTCGATCGAGAATGCCATCCTGGCTGCTGCCGCTGCCATGCGGACAGGCGGGCAGGTTAAACCTCCCAGGTTGGCCGATTCAGCCAACGAATATCGGTTAATCGGGCACTCCCATTTGCGGCCGGACGGCGTTGAGAAGGTGACCGGGGAAGCAGTCTATACCGATGATCTGGCCTTCGACGGGATGGTTTTCGCTGCGGTGAAACGAAGCGGCGTTCCGCACGCAATTGTACGGTCGATCGATATAAGTAAGGCACAAGCAACGCCTGGCGTCGTGGCGGTACTCACGGCGCAAGATATACCTGGCGAACATTACCATGGCCTGGTCATACCCGATTGGCCTATCATGGTCGGGGTTGGCGAACGTGTCCGTTACGTGGGGGATGCCATTGCCATCGTCGCCGCCGAGACACAGGCAACCGCCTCGGAAGCTGCCAACCTTATAGAGGTTGATTTCGACCTGTTGCCGGCCGTCACCGACCCGGTCCAGGCGCTTGCTCCGGAGGCGCCTGTTCTGTTCGAGACAGGGAATCTGCTTAAGCACATCAAAGTACGCAAGGGCGACATGGACCAGGGCTTTGCAGAAGCGGATGTCATCCTTGAGCACACCTTCCACACACCCATCATGGAGCACGCCTTCATCGAACCGGAATGCAGCATAGCAGTGCCTCTTCCGAACGGGCGTATGGAAATCTATGTAGGCTCACAAATACCCTACCAGGATCGTGAACAGGTGGCGCGCGCGCTGGATTGGCCGGAAGAACGTGTGCGCGTGATCGGGCAGCTGATGGGCGGTGGGTTCGGCGGCAAAGAGGATATCGCTGGACAAATTCATGCCGCCCTGTTGGCGAACAGGACCGGACGCCCGGTTAAATTGCTGTTCGACCGTCACGAGAGCATGCTGGTTCATCCCAAACGGCATGCCACCCGCATCCGCCTTAAGGTCGGGGCGAAAAAGAGTGGCCGCCTGACGGCGGTTGAGACCGAATTGTACGGTGATACGGGTGCCTATGCCTCTCTGGGCGAGAAAGTGATGACCCGCGCCACCACCCATTCGGCTGGCCCATATGATATCCCGCATGTACGCGCCGATTGTTACGCCGTATACACCAACAATCCTCCCGCCGGCGCTTTCCGCGGTTTCGGAGTGACCCAGTCAGCCTTTGCGATGGAAAGCATGCTGGATATGCTGGCGGAAGCCTTGGATCTTGACCCCATTGAGCTGCGCCGTATGAACGCTCTTAAAGTTGGCAGCCTCACCAACACAGGCCAGGAGTTGCGCGATAGCGTCGGCCTGCTTGAGTGCATTGATAAAACCGAGGCAAAAATGCGCCGGATCAATGGCAAACATGCCTTGTTTGAGGCCCGCAAGGTCCCCGGGGCGCCAGCCCTGCGCCGGGCGTGGGGTTTTGCCGCCGCCTACAAGAATACCGGACTGGGTGGCGGCGCTGAGGACAAGTCCTCCGTCGAGGTCGAACTCTTCCCGGATGGCTGTGTTGAGGTTCGCACTTCAGCCGCCGAGCTGGGCCAGGGGCTGGTATCCGTGCTCCAGATGATCGTGGCGGAGGAGTTGTTCATCCCACTGGTTAACGTACGCCCCCTGGTTATGGATACGGACCTGACCCCTGACGGAGGCCCGACTACAGCCTCCAGGCAGACCTATGTCACAGGTAATGCTGCCCGCCTGGCAGCCCGCTCGCTGCTCCAGGCGATCACCTCCACACTGGCTGAAAAATACGATTTGCCCCCGGAACAGATCCACTTCAGCGAGGGAGTGGCGTACGTCGGCAGTCATGCAATTTCCCTGGGAGACATTGCCGTGGAGATGAAGACGCAGGGTCGGGTGCCCAGGGCGGTTTACGAGTACTGGGCGCCGGAAACCAGGCCGCTCGGAGAAGGCGGCGACATGCATTTTGCCTTCTCCTTTGCCGCCCAGGCAGCCGAGGTGGAGGTCAACACCCTCACCGGGGAGGTGCGAGTGTTACGGGTCATTTCAGCCAACGATGTTGGGCAGATCATCAACACCCTGGCTCTGAACGGTCAGGTGGAAGGTGGTGTAATGATGGGCCTGGGGAATGCCCTGACCGAACATTTCATTGTCAAGGACGGTTACGTCGTGACCGACCGGCTGGCCCGTTACCGCATACCCTCCATTGTCAACACACCCGAGATCATCTCGATCATTGTTGAACACCCGGCCAGGGACGGACCCTATGGCGCCAAAGGCGTTGGTGAAATCGTCAGCATTCCGACCATCCCGGCCATCACGAATGCCATCTACCATGCCGTTGGTGTCCGGGTGGACCACCTGCCCGTGGAGCAGGAGCAACTCCTGTGGGCGATCCGTAAGGCTTCGCCGGATGCTCTACGGACTTCTGACCCATTCTAAGGAAAATAAACCATGCAATCACCTACAGCCCTCAAGCCCGATTATGGCAACTGGGTTTCAAAGAAATTCATCCTTGTCCCCGGCTTGCTGTGCCTGGTCTGCCTGGGACTAGCCTTGCTGGCGCCCTTTGTCACGGTCCTGTCTGCCTTGTTCTTCCTGGTATTTGCTTATTTCTTTTTGGCCTATCGCCGCTTTTCCCCGGCGGGCGGCGATGTCCAGTCGCAGATCGTGGGTCTTGTCCTGGACCACTTGGAATGGGACGGTCATGGTCAGGTCTTGGACATCGGCTGTGGCAATGCCGCCCTTACGCTCCGGCTGGCCAGGAAATATCCATCTGCACGAGTGACCGGGATCGATTTCTGGGGCAGGAATTGGGACTATTCCAGGCAGGTCTGCGAGCAGAACGCAAAGATCGAAGGGGTGGGGGAGCGGGTTGTTTTCCAAAAGGCCAGCGCCTCGGCCCTGCCGTTCGAGGCTGGGTCTTTCGGCCTGGTCGTCAGCAATCTGACCTTTCACGAGGTGAGTGACACCCGGGACAAGCGTGTTCTCCTGCGCGAGGCGCTGCGGGTGGTCAGGCCGGGTGGCATGTTCGCCTTCCAGGACTTGTTCCTCGTTGAGGCCATCTACGGGAAACCAGAAGATCTGATGGCGCTGGTGAGAAGTTGGGGTATCCGGAAGGTGGAATTCGTCAAAACCTGCGATGAACCCTTTATTCCTTCTTTGCTTAAATTACCTTTCATGGTGGGCAGGATCGGCATTCTTTCTGGAGAGAAATAGAAATTCCTTTCATCCGTAAATTTCCACGAAGTTCTGCTAAAAGGAATTCAATCATATGGCATCAAATTTCCCCTCAGCACGCTTGCACCTCGGTGCGGCTTATTATCCCGAACACTGGCCGGAGGATCGCTGGCCTGAAGATATCCGTTTAATGCGCGCGGCCGGGTTGACGGTGGTACGCATGGGGGAATTTGCCTGGTCAACAATGGAACCGGCGCTGGGGGAGTTCCACTTCGATTGGCTGGATCGTGCCATAGCGGAGCTGGCTGCCGCCGGTATTGCTTCCGTGCTCGGAACGCCAACGGCAGCTCCGCCTGCATGGCTGGTGCAACAACACCTGGATCTGCTGGCTGTGGATGAGCGAGGACGTCGGGTTCAATTTGGCAACCGCTGCCATTACTGTGTCAATTCGCCGGAATTTCACGCTGCCACGCGCCGCATGGTTGGAGCAATGGCTGGGCATTTTGGTTCGAATCCAAATGTCATCGGCTGGCAGATTGATAATGAATACAACCGTGTCTGTTATTGTGAGCGCTGCCAGAGTCTCTTTCAGCAGCAACTGGCCCACAAATTTGGCTCATTGGATGCGCTCAACCAGCATTGGTCAACCCGCTACTGGAGCCAGACCTATTCAGACTGGGAGCAGATCCCCATCCCGATCGGTCCACACAACCCCGGTCTCATGCTTGAATTTAAACACTTCATCACGGAAAGTTATCGCCATTTCCAGGGACTGCAGATTGATTTGCTCCGCCCTTGCCTGCATTCCGGTGCCTGGATTACGCACAATTTCATGGGGTGGTTCAATGCTTTTGACCATTATAAAATGACCCAGGACCTGGACCTTGCATCCTGGGATTGGTATGTTGGGACAGGGGAACATGATTACCTTTCGTCCGGGGCGACCCATGACCTGGCGCGTGGATTCAAGCGCCGCAACTTCTGGGTCATCGAGACCCAGCCTGGAAACGTGAACTGGGCGCCCATTAATTCAACCCTCAATCAGGGCGAAGCACATGCCATGGCCTGGCATGCAGTGGCGCATGGCGCAGATGCCATCCTCTATTGGCAATGGCGTTCGGCGCTGGGCGGACAGGAACATTTCCATGGCACGCTTTTGGATCAATCCGGACAACCCCGGCCATTCTACGAGGAAGTCCAATTACTTGGGCGTGACTTTGCGACAGTCTCATCTTTGCTGGCAAACTCCAATCCTATCGCCGAAGTTGCCATATTGAATTCGTACGACAACCGCTGGAGTATCCAGGCCCAGCCTCATCACCGTGATTTTGATTATGTGGCGCACTTCAATCATTATTACCGCCCCGTGGCGATGCGCAACGTCGCCACGGATATTCTCTCGGCGGATGCCCCGTTGGATGGCTATAAGTTGGTGATCGCCCCAACCCTGCTTATGCTCAACGAGACTCGCTCCGCCCAATTGAAGGCCTTTGTGGAAAATGGCGGGCATCTGGTCTTGACCATCCGTTCCGGGATGAAGGATGAGTACAATGCGCTGCTCCCGATGCGCCAGCCCGGTGATCTCACGGAGATGGCAGGCGTTGAAGTGGAAGATTATTATGCCCTGCTCGAGCCGGTGCCTGTTTCCGGTGATTGGTTCAGCGGAACCTCACGCCTGTGGGCGGAACGGCTCAAGGTCAGGGACGCTGCGAACGTTCGCCTCATTGCCCGCTATGGATTGTCCAACGGTTGGCTGGATGGTCAGGCAGCCGTTACCTTCCATCCTTATGGCAAAGGTTGTGTTTATTTTATTGGTGCATATCTTGATGATGCGTCACAGAAACTGCTCATCGATCACATAGTGGCGGAGGCTGGCGTTCTGCCTGTCATGGAAACTCCCCATGGAGTTGAAGCCCGCAAGCGGATGAATGCCAATGGCGAGGAAATCTTCATCATCATCAACCACGAACGGAAAGAACAGTTGGTGCGCTTGCCCTGGCCCGCCCACGAATACTTGACAGATCAAAGAGTAAGCGTATTGCAAATGAAACCCTACGGCGTGGCAGTCATCACACGCTTGATCTGAGGAGATCCCATGTTTTATTTTGGCGTTGATTACTACCCTGAACACTGGCCCGAAGAACGCTGGCCGGTTGATGCAAAGTTGATGGCCGAGGCTGGCTTTAATGTGGTGCGCCTGGCAGAATTTGCCTGGTCCAGGATGGAACCGTCTGAAGGAAAGTATGACTTTGCATGGCTTGATCATGCCATAGATATTCTTCAAGCCCATGGCATCAAAGTTGTTCTAGGGACGCCTACAGCCTCACCCCCGCCATGGTTGATGAAGTTGTCACCCGATCTTTTCCGTGTTCGCGAAGATGGCTTGCGCGTGACTTTTGGCAACCGCCGTGAATATTGCCCAAACCAGCCTCTTTACCATCAATACACGCGCCGTTTCGTGACAGAAATGGCTAAACATTATTCCAATCATCCTGCCGTGATCGGTTGGCAGATCGATAACGAGTTTGGCGAGCGCTGTTATTGTCCGACTTGCGCGCGGAAGTTTCAAACTTGGGTGCGAAGTTGTTATGAGGATCTTGCTGAACTTAACCAGAAATGGGGAACGGTTTTCTGGAGCCACGTGTACAATGACTGGGCCGAGATCCCGCTGCCCCTTGCCACGGGCGGTTCCCCCAACCCCGGCCTGGCGTTGGATTTCTACCGTTTCTGTTCGGATTCCTATGTGGCTTATCAGCAGATTCAAATTGACATATTGAAGGCATTTTGCCCAGGCCATTTCATCACGCATAACATGATGGGTTTCGGCCATGACCGGATTAATTATTTTGACCTTGCGCGCAATCTTGATTTGGTCGCCTGGGACAATTACCCGCGTTCGCAATGGTCAATAGAGGCAGGGGTGGAACCCGGCAAGATTGCACTTAGTCTCGCCAGTATGCGTGGGTTCAAACACCAAAACTTTTGGACGATGGAACAGCAAGCCGGACAGGGCGGTTGGGAGATCATCAGCGTGGATCCGCGCCCTGGCGAACTGCGTCTGTGGGCGTATCAATCCATTGCCCACGGTGCGGATGCGATCGTTTTCTTTCGCTGGCGCACAGCCCGTTTTGGCACCGAGCAGTACTGGCATGGTCTGCTCGACCATGACGGACATCTCAGCCGCCGTTATGAAGAGATCAAGCGCATGGGGGCCGAAATCGAACGAGTTGGGGATCAAATTACTGGTTCTCAGGTGATATCGTCCGTTGCCATGCTGCTGTCTTATGACTCCCGCTTCGCATTCCAGATCCAACCAAATAACCCGCGATTCAGTTACCCGGAGCATTTTTACCAGGTATATCGTGCTTTCTTCCAACAGCATATTTCCGTGGATATCGTTGACCCGCAGGCTGACTTGTCTGCCTATAAACTGGTCATCGCTCCGGCACTCCACCTGCTCACCTGGAACAGTGCCGAAAACCTGAAACATTTCGTACAGGCGGGTGGCACCCTGGTTGTGACCCAACGTACGGGTGTGAAAGATGAGACAAATGCCGTCGTAAACCGGCGGTTACCGGGACTGCTGGCTGAAGTGTGTGGCGTTGAGATTGAGGAATACGACTCTTTGAGCTGTGATATGCAGAACAGCCTGGATTTTGTGGTGCCCGAACTCGCCAGTGCTGTGAAACCGGCTGTCGGTGTGCTGTGTGAAATCCTGAAACCGACCACCGCAACAGTCCTGGCGCGCTACTTGCAGGAATTCTATGCTGGAAAACCGGCAATTACGATCAATTCATTTGGCAAAGGGCAGGCGGTCTATATAGGCGCAGTCGGGGATGGAGAGCTCTATGAACCACTGGCCGGTTGGTTGTTGGCGCGCACGGGGATGCAACCTGTACTCGCAGTACACGAAGGTATCGAGGTGACCGAACGATGGATGGGTACCCGGCGATTATTGTTTATGCTCAATCACACCGGGCTGCAACAGGAGATCAAGTTGGATGGGAGTTTCACCAATCTTCTAGATGGCAAAGCGCTTCAAGGGGAAATCCAGATTGAACCATTGGGAGTGATGATTCTTACCCCCATATAAAAAGGAAATGGCCATGCGCGGTGGTAAGTTTACGATAATATCAAGCAATAGTGAGGTCCATCTTATGAAAAAAACTACATTTGCACTGTTCTTTGGTACGCGTGGCTTCTTTCCAGCTTCATTGATTGCCAGTGCGCGTGAAGAGATGAAACGCGAACTAAATGCACTGGGGCATGAGGTCCTGATGCTGGATGCTGAAACCACGCGTTACGGCGCAGTCGAAACGCCACAGGAGGGTGAGGTCTATGCCAGTTTCCTGAGGGCAAACCGTGGCAGATTCGGTGGCGTGATCGTCTGCCTGCCCAACTTCGGCGACGAGACCGGCGCGGTGGCCGCCCTCCAGGAAGCCGGCGTGCCCATCTTGATCCAGGCTTATCCGGATGAAATGGATAAGATGAGCCCTTCCCAACGGCGCGACGCCTTCTGCGGAAAGCTCTCGGTCATGGATGTTTTCCGTCAGTACGCGGTGAAATTCACTGCCCTCAAGCCGCACACGGTTAAGCCGGGCAGTCAGAACTTCATTGCCAACGTGGACGAGTTTGACCGTATCTGTCGGGTGGTGGGCGGCGTGAAGGGCATGGTCGTCGGCGCGATCGGGGCACGTACCACGCCCTTCAAGACCGTGCGGATCGATGAGGTCGCATTACAGCGGCACGGGATCACGGTTGAGACATTTGACCTCTCGGATATTTTCCTGCGAATGAAGGCGGTCAAGCCGGAAGAATCTGCATTTATTGAAAAGGCCAACCTCTTGCGTGCGGCTGCCTCCTGGACGGATGTGCCCGGACAGGCCTTTGATAACCTGGCGCGGCTGGGTGTTACATTGGATAAACTGGTGGAAGAGGCCAGGTTGGATGCCATGGCGATCCGTTGCTGGACCGAAATGCAGGTGCAGATGGGCATCAGCCCGTGTGTGGCAATGGGCCTGCTCAACGAGACCGGTCTCCCCGCTGCCTGCGAGGTGGATCTTGGCAATGCCATTGTCATGCGTGCCCTGCACCTCGCCTCCAATGAACCAAGTGGTTTGTTGGATTGGAACAACAACTACGGCGAGGAAAACGACAAATGTATTTTGTTTCACTGCGGTCCGTTGGCGCCCAGCCTGATGGAAGGCCAGGGACGCATCACTGATCATGCCATCCTGGCGAACACGCTCGGCGAGGGCAAAAGTTTTGGTTGCAACGTTGGCCGTATCAAGCCGATGGACTTCACCTTTGGCAGCCTGATGACCGATGAGGGCCGGATAAAAATGTATCTGGGCGAGGGGCGCTTCACCTTGGACCCGCTGCCGGATAACTTTTTTGGCGTGGCTGGTGTGGCCGAGATCCGCAAATTGCAGGACGTATTGCTCCACATCGGGAATGACGGGCACCGGCACCACGTCAGCTTTACACCCGGAAGTGTTAAGACTGCGGTGCAGCATGCATTGGCGCATTATCTTGGCTTCGAAGTGACCCTGCCCCAGGATGGGGCATGAGGGAGAAATTGTGAGTCTCCTGGGAATCGACGTTGGCACGAGTGGCTGCAAAGTGGCAGTCTTCTCCGAAGACGGGCGGTTGTTGAAGTTGGCCTATCAGGAGTATGACTATCAGTGCCCACAACCAGGCTGGGCGGAGTTGAATTCGCTCAAGATCTGGCAGCAAGTCAAACGCACCATTGGACAGGCTGTTGCAGCGGCCAGGGCTGATCCGGTCAAGGCCTTGAGTGTTTCTTCGCTGGGCGAGTCGGTCGTGCCGGTAGGTTCCGGCCGTAAGATTCTCGGACCGGCAATATTGAATTTCGATGTGCGTGGGGAAGAATATCTTGGCGAAATACTTGGACTGATCCGCGCTGAACAGTTGTACCAGATAAACGGAAACACAATTGGCAACCAATATACGCTGACTAAATTAAAATGGCTGAAGCAATATCAGCCTGACCTTTACCGGCAGACCCAGGTGTTCCTGCCTTGGAGCGGTTGTGTCTCCTTCATGCTGGGAGCGGATGCCAGGGTGGACTACTCCTTGGCGAACCGCACCCTGCTTTTCGATCTCGAAAGAAGGGACTGGTCGGATAGATTGTTGTGTCTCTCACAATTGGACCGGGAGAAACTGCCTGCCGCGCTTCCCTCCGGTGTGGTGATCGGTTCGGTGGCAGCCGGGATTGCCGCTGAGCTTGGTTTGCCGGCCGGTATACCCATCGTCAGCGGCGCGCACGACCAGTGTTGTAATGGGGTTGGATGCGGCGTGCTGGCGTCCGGACAGGCATTATATGGCATGGGCACCTACTTGTGTCTGACGCCGGTTTTCGGGCAGCGGCCTGAAACTTCTGTCATGATTGAGCGCGGCCTGAACACCGAGCACCATGCCGCCCCGGGGCAGTATGTCTGCTTTCTCTACAACCAGGGTGGTTCGCTGGTCAAATGGTTCCGCAACACCTTCGCCGCTGCAGAGTACCGGCATTCTCAGGCCGGAGGAGAAGATCTTTATTCGGCATTGTTGTCAGAAATGCCTGATGATTTGAGCCGGGTAATGGTGCTGCCTCATTTCACAGCTACTGGCCCTCCGGACTTTATCACCGGTTCGTGCGGCGTCGTGGCTGGATTAAAATTGGAGACATCCCGCGGCGAAATATTGAAAGGTCTCATTGAGGCAATGACGTTCTATATCCGCGAGACCTTCGAGACGCTGCCAGGAGCGGGAATTGAGGTGACGGATTTTCGGGCCGTTGGTGGAGGCAGCAAATCGGACCTTTGGATACAGATCAGTGCCGACATTTTGGGACGTCCCTTTGTACGTCCCAGGATCAATGAGGCGGGCGTCCTGGGTGCGGCCATTCTTGCCGGGGTGGGATGTGGGGTTTTCCCCTCGCTGGATGCAGGCGTAAAAACAATGGTCCATTTGGATCGGACCTTCGAACCCGATCCAAAAAAGCAGGTTTTATACACCGAACGTTTTGCCAAATACCAGCGTCTTTGGCCCTTGATGGCCGATTATATCCATGACTTGGAAAATTAATAAGAAAGGAAGTTTTTTCAATGGCTAAACTATTCGATCGCACCTGGACACGTCCGGAATTATTGAACTACGTGGGCGACCTTTCTCAAATTGCCGGTATCCGGCTGGGGGAATGGGCGGATGGGACCGAACGAGGCTTGCGTGTAGCAGATTTCAGAACCGGCTCGGGCCTGGCATTCAGCGTTTTGCTGGACCGCGGCATGGACATAGGCCCGGCTTCCTATAAGGGCATGCCGCTGGCGTGGGTCTCGCCGACCGGATGGGGACATCCGATGTACTATGATTCGCAGGGTACCGGTTGGCTGCGCACTTTTGGCGCCGGTCTGCTGACCGGCTGCGGACTGACCTATCTCGGCGCGGCTGGTGAAGATGAAGGCGAGTCGCTCGGGTTGCATGGCCGCCTGTCGCACCTGCCTGCTCAAAAAGTGCATGTGGATGAGGCCTGGCAGGCTGACGATTGTTCTTTTTTTGTCGAAGGGGAGATGCGCCAGGTGCGTGGGTTTGGCGAGAACCTGTGCCTGAAGCGTCGCATTGCGGTCGGGCTGGGCGGCAATCGCATTTCTATCCACGACCGGGTGGAGAACCTGGGCGCGACCGAAAGCCCGCTGATGATCCTGTACCACATCAACCTGGGTTTCCCATTCCTGGATGAGACCAGCCGGCTGGTGGCCGAACCGCATCCTGTTACACCAAGGGACGTCGCAGCTGAACCGGGTTTGCAGGATTGGATGCGCTTCCAGAAACCCACCTCGGGTTATGCCGAACAGGTCTTTTATCATGACCTACCCGCAGATAATAACGGCTGGGCCAACATCCGGTTGATCAACCCGACCCGCAGGCTTGGTCTTTGCGTCCGCTTCCAGAAGGCGACTTTGCCGAATCTCGTCCAGTGGAAGATGATGGGGCAGGGTACCTATGTATCGGGAATCGAACCAGCCAATTGCCAGGTCGGTGGGCGCAGCCAGGAACGTGCCCGTGGTACGCTGCAATTCCTGCACCCCGGCGAGAACCGTGAATTCAATGTGGAAATTGAAGTGATGGAAGGTTTGGCGTAACTATGACGATCATTTCTATTAAGAAGGAATTGACCAGGGCACAACGGGAGCGTTACGCGGTCCCCCTGTTCGATGTGTATGAACTGCAGGGTATGGAAGGACTGATGGATGCCCTGACAGAAAAGCGTGCTCCAACCATCGTCGGTATTTATTCGCCCTATGCCGCCTTGCCCAATTGCCGCGCCCTGGCTGCTTATATCCGCTGCCGGGCCGAAGATACGGATGTGCCGGTTTCATTGATGCTCGATCACGGTGCCAGCGTGGAGCTGTGCCTGGAAGTAATGGATTATGGTTTTACCGATGTGATGTACGACGGTTCATCTTTACCGCTGGATGAGAATATCGCCAACACCCGGCGGGTGGTGGAAGCTGCACACGCGGTCGGTGTGGGTGTCGAGGCCGAATTGGGGCATGTTGGCATGGGAGACCAGTATGAATCCCTCGGAGCGCGAGGAATTGGTTTCACCGACCCTGCCAGTGTGGAGCATTTTGTCGAGGCCACCGGCGTCGATTTCCTGGCAATTGCCTTTGGCAATGCCCACGGACTATATAAAGGCGAGCCCCACCTGGATCTGGAACTGGTTGCCGAAATCCGTCGCCGGGTGGAACTGCCGCTCGTGATGCACGGCGGGACGGGTCTTTCGAATGAGCAGTTCCGTGGCGCGATTGCCGCCGGCATCAGCAAGATCAACTTTGCCACCAGTATCGTGAATGCTTCGGCCGAGAACATGCGCTTGGCAGCCGCCCGCCCGGAAGCCAGCATGTTCGATATCTCCGCCGGCATTCGGACAGCATACTCCCAGTGGTGCAACCGCCTTTTCGAAACCTTTGGCACTGCCGGATGGGTTTAGTGGCCTGTCTTGTAGATTTAATCGAGAGCGTTCGAGAACGCATCATCGTCGTCTGGCTTGAAAGACAACAAAAGCGGTCTGGATGCGGGTTTGAGCCGCCTTCAGGCGGCTTTTGTGATTTAGCCAGGGGATTTATCCCCTTGGCAAAGGTTCCAGAGAGAATTAATAAATATTTTCTTAATCAATAAAAATGCAGGAGCCGGGTCCTCAATCCCGGTTCCTGCTTGTATATTGAGAAGAAAACCTCTAGTACAGGTTGGCATAAATAAGTCGAAAGATGTTTAGGTGAATTGACGTGCAGGAAAAATACAGGTAGGATAGGGTCAGTCTCCCAAAACAAAATGTGAAGCTGATATCAACCTGTATCAGGCTTATATCTCAAATATCTCAGGGAGGAAAAATTGTTAATCATACACAATCTTGCCGTTGACTTTAAATTTGGTTTTCCTGGCCGGATTCTTCCATGATCTCCTCATTCCGCGCCTTACGCCACCGTTCATTTGCACTCTTGTGGAGCGGGCAAATAATATCCCGGATTGGGGATTATTTCTACCAAGTAGCGTTGGCGTGGTGGGTATTGGAAAAAACCGGTTCGGCGGTGGTGATGGGCACGGTATTGATTTGCTCAACTGTTCCGATGTTGGTCTTCCTACTGCTTGGCGGTGCCCTGGTAGATCGCTGGCCGCGTCTGCCGGTAATGATGTTCTCCGACCTTGTCCGCGGCTTGGCTGTAGGTTTGATGGCAGCTCTGGCTTTTGTCAATTTATTACAAGTTTGGCATATTTATATCATCAGTCTAATCTTTGGCTCGGTGGATGCCTTCTTTCAACCTGCTTACCGTGCGTCGGTTCCAGAAATTGTGCCAGTTGATCATTTGCCAAGCGCCAATTCACTGACAAGCTTGAGTGGAGAAATCAGTGGCATCATTGGCCCGGCAATGGGGGCAGGGATGGTCGCATTGGGTGGTACTCCGTCCGCGTTTGCGCTGGATGCACTCTCGTTTTTCGTTTCGGTTGCATGTCTGCTACTGATACTAAGACGGTCCGGGTCACCTCGCGCAGAAGAATCAGCTGGAAACATACTTCAAGATGTGCGCGCCGGGCTGGGGACTGTATTTGGGACGCCTTGGTTGTGGGTCACGATTGCCGTAGCCGGAATTTCCAACATTACATATGCCGGCCCGATGGGTGTCGCCCTTCCGTTTTTGATAAAAAACCAACTGCATGCGCAAGTCGGTGTGCTGGGTCTATTTTACACTTCCATGTCTCTGGGCGCGGTGCTTGCTGCATTCTGGCTGGGGCGATATACGCGCATCCGAAAACGCGGCCTCAAACTGTACGGTGTTTGGATGTTGATAGGGATCATGGTTGTGCTCATAGGGCTAACAATTTCGATCCCAGTCGTGCTGGTAGCTGCGTTCGTAATCGGAGGAGCCAATACTTCCCTTGGATTGATCTGGGTTAATACACTTCAGGAACAGATTCCGCGTGAGCTACAGGGGCGCGTCTCCAGTGTGGATTTTCTGGGTTCCTCACTTTTAGCACCGGTGGGATACGCTGTCGGTGGATGGGCAACCGAACTACTTGGCCCTGCATTGATTTTCATTGTTGGAGGCATTCTCCAGACCGGGCTTATTGGCTTAGGTTTGCTCCACCCGAAAGTTAGGATGCTTGATTAAAATGCAACTGCTATTGAAGGTTGGCATAAAAAGGCGAAGCAAAGGTTCCAGAGAGAATTACAAAATATTTTCTTAATCAATAAAAATATAGGAGCCGGGATTAAGGGCCCGGCTCCTGTTTGTTTAACGGGAAGAAAATCTCTAGCGCACCAGTTTTGTGGCTTGGGAGACAATATTCTCAACCGTCAGACCTAGTCCCCGATAGACCGTTTCCGCCGGAGCCGAAGCACCGAAGCGGTTGATGCCGATCACGGCGCCTTTTTCTCCCACCCAGCGTTCCCAACCCATCGCGACGCCTGCTTCCACCGCCAGCCTCGCCTGGATCGTACTCGGCAGGACGCTCTCGCGATATTCCTGGCTCTGTGCGGCGAATAGCTCCCAGGATGGGAAGGAAACCAGGCGTACCTTCAGGGATTGCGCAGCCAGCTGCCGGCCGGCTTCCACGATCAGGCCCACTTCCGAGCCGGAGGCCATCAGGATCAGGTCAGGGTTGCCTTCGCCCAGGTCGGCCAGGACGTAGGCACCCTGTTCTACTCCATCTGCTGGAGCGAATAACGTCCGGTCGAAGGTGGGGACGTTCTGGCGGGTCAATGCAAGCAGGGTCGGAGCGTGGCGTTGTTTGACCGCCAGCTTCCAGGCCACGGCGGTCTCGTTGGCATCCGCCGGGCGAATCACCGTCAGGTTCGGGATCACACGCAGGGAAGCCAGTTGTTCCACCGGTTGGTGGGTCGGTCCATCCTCACCCACGCCGATGCTGTCATGCGTGAAGATCCAGATGCTGGGATAGTGGGAAAGTGCCGAGAGACGGATGGGTTCGCGCATGTAGTCGGCAAAAGCCAGGAAGGTGGCCCCAAAGGGGATCAAGCCGCCGTGGACGGCCATGCCATTGACGATGGCGCCCATGGCGTGCTCGCGTACCCCGAAATGGAAATTGCGCCCTTCCGGAGTCTCGGGTTCAAAAGCCGGAAACCCCTCCATCCAGGTTTTGGTGGAGGGCGCCAGGTCAGCCGAACCGCCCAGCAGTTCGGGAATATTGGCTGCCAGCGCATTCAGCGCTTTCCCGGAAGCAATGCGTGTTGCCATGCCCTTGGCGTCCGCCGGGAAAAATGGCAGGGCGGTTTCCCAACCCTCCGGTAATCTGCCCGCTAGGCGACGTTCCAGTTCGGCATGTTTTTTGGGGAAGAAGGTTTGATAGGCCTGGATTTTGCTGTTCCATGCGGCTTCGAGTTCGTGACCGTGATCCACAGCAGCACGGAAATGGGCCAGCACATCCTCGGGAATAAGGAAACGCGGTTCTTTCGGCCAGCCGAGTTTGGCTTTCGCCGCCTCCAGTTCTTCATTACCGGGTGGTTCACCATGTGCCTTGCTGGTATCCTGCCGGGTGGGCATGCCAAAGCCGATATGGGTGTGGCATGCGATAATGGAAGGGCGCGGGTCTTTCTTGGCAGATTGGATGGCCGCGTCGATGGCTTCCACGTCGTTCCCATCCTCGACGCGGAAAACCTGCCAGTCATAGGCTGCGAAACGGGCGAGACGGTCCTCAGTGAAGGCAATATCGGTCGGGCCGTCGATCGAGATGTGGTTGTCATCGTAGAGATAGATGAGCTTGCCCAGTTTCAAATGTCCGGCCAGTGAAGCGGCCTCGGAAGTGATGCCCTCCATCAGGTCACCGTCCGTCACAATGGCGTAGACATAATGGTTCACAACCTCATGTCCGGGTTCGTTGAACTCCGCCCTCATATGGGCTTCGGCTATTGCCATGCCGACTCCGTTGGCGAAACCCTGCCCAAGCGGGCCGGTGGTCACTTCCACGCCAGGGGTCAGCCCATATTCGGGATGACCGGGGGTCCGGCTTCCCCATTGCCGGAAGCGTTTCAGTTCTTCCAGGGAGAGGTCATATCCTGTCAGGTGCAACAGGGAATAGAGCAACGCGCAGCCGTGCCCGCCGGAGAGGATGAAGCGGTCACGCTCCGGCCAGGCGGGGTTGTGTGGATTATGGCACAGGTGCCGGCTCCAGATGGTGTATGCGATCGCCGCGCAGCCCATCGGCAGGCCGGGGTGTCCGGAATTGGCCTGTTGGACCATGTCAGCAGACAGGAACCGCAAAGTATTGATGGCGCGTTCTTGAATATCACTCATTCGTGTAAACTCCGTTCCCTATTGGGGTTGCCCGTACTCTTCAAGATAGCGACGATGAGCCCGGGCGATTTCCTCGGCGGGGATTTCATCCAGTTTGCCCAATTGCAGGGCATAGAACACCGTGCGGGCGACATCCTCGACCATAACGGCCGCCTTGACGGCTGCCTCGGGTGTCTTGCCAATCGTGAAAACGCCGTGGTTCTTCATCAGAATGGCTGGGCTGGAGCCTATCGAGCGGATGATTTCCTGGCCGATCTCGTCGCCACCTATTTTAGCATATGCCCCGACCGGGATGGGCCCTCCGAACTCATCGCAAATGGCTGTCAGCACGGGTGGTATGGGCCTGCCGGCCGCGGACCAGGCGGTGGCAAAGGTCGAATGCGTATGGACCACACCGTTCACATCCGGACGATGGCGGTAAATGTAAACATGCGCAAAGGTGTCGGAGGAGGGTTTATTTTTCCCTTCGACCACCTTCCCATCCAGGTCCACCACCACCATGGACTCGGGAGTCAGTTCCTCATAACGGATCCCGCTCGGTTTAATGACGACGAAGCCGGTCTTCGGATCACGCGCCGACACGTTGCCGGAGGTCCATGCTACCAGGTTGTGACGGGACAGGTCGACATTCAGGCGGCAGACAAGTGTGTGCAAATCATCCAGCACCATGTTTCACCTCGGCCTTGATCTGTTTAAGGGTCTTCATCACGGCGTTCCCGCCGCGTCCAAAATAATCGTGCAGGCGCAGGTATTCCGCGAAGAGTTTTTCGTAGACTTCCTGGTTTTCAGGGGTGGGTTTGAAGGTTTCCGCTTTGAGGTGTGCCATGGTCTGGGCGGCGTCGTAGATGGAGTCATAGCCGCCGGCAGCTTTACCGGCTGCCACTGCTCCGAACATGGCCGACCCCAGGGCAGGGGTTTGTTTCGAGGCGCTGACCTTGATCTCGAGCCCGCTTACGTCTGCGAAGATTTGCATCAGCAATTTGTTCTTCTCCGGCAGGCCTCCGCAGGCCACCAGTTCATGAATTGGCACCCCGTTCTGCTGGAAAGTATCCACGATGACGCGTGTGCCATAGGCGGTGGCCTCGATCAGGGCCCGGTAGATCTCTTCGGCCTTGGTGGCCAGGCTGGCTCCCAGCAACAGGCCGGTCAGATCCACATCCACCAGCACGCTGCGGTTGCCGTTCCACCAGTCCAGCGCCAGCAGGCCCGATTCACCCGGCTTCAGCCTGGCGGCTTTTTCTTCCAGCAATTGGTGAATATCAATGCCGCGCTCCTTGGCCTCACCCTCGTACCTCTCCGGGACGCAGTTCTCCACGAACCATGCGAAATGGTCGCCCACACAGGACTGCCCGGCCTCATAGCCGAAGAAACCGGGGATGATGCCGTCTTCCACGTACCCGCACATGCCGGGGACAACGTGTTCCTCATCGCCCAGTACCATATGGCAGATGGAAGTGCCCATGATCATGACCATGCTGCCTGGCTCGGTGACGCCGACCGCCGGGACAGCTACATGGGCATCCACGTTGGCGATCGCAACTGCTGTGCCGGGCCTGAGGCCGGTCCAATGGGCGGCTTGTCCGGTCAGCCCGCCGGCACGTTGGCCGATGGACTGGATGGTGCGGCTCATTTTCTCATCCACCACGTTTTCCAGGCGCACATCCAGCCTTTTGAAGTAGGAAGGATTCGGGAAGCCTTCGCGCTTCGACCACATGGCTTTATAACCGGCTGTGCACGAATTGCGTGTTTCCACGCCGGTCAACTGCCAGATCACCCAATCGGTGGCTTCCAGCATCCGGTCGGCCGCTGCATAGATTTCGGGAGCTTCATCAAGGATTTGAAGCACTTTTGAGAAGAACCACTCGGAAGAGATCTTGCCGCCATAGCGATCCAGCCAGCTTAGATTCATCTGGCGGGCAGTGGCATTGATCCGGTCGGCTTCGGGCTGGGCCGCATGGTGCTTCCACAACTTGACCCAGGCGTGTGGCTTGTGGCGGAACTCGGGCAGCATGCACAACGGCGTCCCATCCGCCTTGACCGGCAGCATGGTACAGGCGGTGAAGTCCACGCCCAGGCCGATCACATCGGCAGGATTGATTCCAGACTCTTTAATACCGCCGGGATGGTGGTCTGGAAGGTGCGCAGGTAATCTTCAGGGTCCTGCAATGCCCAGTCTGGTTCCAGGCGCACACCACTTTCGGGCAGCCTCTCGTCGATCACGCCGTGCGAATATGGGTAGACTGCCGTGGCTACCTCACGGCCATCCGCCACGTCCACCAGGACGGCCCGGCCGGATTCGGTGCCGAAATCAACGCCTATTGCATACTTTGCCATGCTGCCTCCTAGGGGCGGACATCGCCCGACTTTACAGATCAATAACGATCTTTAGACCTTCCCGGCGTTGCGCCAGCTCGAAGGCCTGTTGGGATTGTTCAATTGGAAAGTGCTGTGTCACCAGCGAACGCACATCCACCTTCCCGGTTTCCACCAGTTGAATCGCGCGCGGGTATGTGAACTTCATTCGCCGCACCATTTTGATGGTCAACCCTTTTCGGCGGGCAACCGACGCCGAAAAGGATGTGCGGTCGTCGGCCGGGATGCCAGCCAGAAGTACACGTCCGCCGGGCTTGACGGCCGCGCAAGCTGCTTCCACAGCCTGGTTCTCGCCGGCGACTTCGAAGGCTACATCCACCACTTGCCCGTGAGTCCACTCCATGGCGCCCAGCCTGCGTGCGGCCTGCAGGCGATGGGACAGTGGCTCGCTGACGAACACTTCCGTCGCCCCGGCCAGCCGCGCCACCTGGACCACCAGCAGCCCGATGGGTCCGCAGCCAAATACACCGACGGACATGCCAGCGCGGATATGGGCCAGGTCTACGGCGTGGATGGCAACGCCTAATGGTTCAAGCATCGCGCCCTCGGCGTCCGTAAGCCCGTCTGGAAGCGGGAACAGGCATTCCACCGGCCAGACGATGTATTCGCGCAAAGCTCCGTCTTCCGACCCGTGCCCGGCAAAGCGCAAATGCTCACACAGGTTTGGGTTCCCTTGCAGGCAGAATTCGCAGGCATGGCAGGGAATGGCCGGGTCAATCGCCACCCGTTCGCCTTGGTGCATGCCTTCGGCGATCACACCGGCGAACTCGTGCCCAAGCACGAGGGGCCGGCTTAATCTGGCATCGCCGATGCCGGCCTCGCTAAACCAGTGCAGGTCCGAACCGCAGATGCCTACCGCCTTCACACGCACAAGTGCCTCACCAGGACCAGGTTCCGGAATGGACTCCTCATGTTGGCGCAGGTCATTGGGGGCATGTAACCTAATGGTTTTCATGGTAGTCATCCGGTGGGTTCTCCATTTTTAAACAATCGCTGTCTCAAATGGGAGTGTCTGCCATTGGCCGCCTTGTTGGATCCATCGTTCCCTCCAGGTTTCGATGGCATCTCTTCCCAGGGGTATTTTATATTCTGTGCTATTTCTTGGCTGTCCCAATTGAACGGCTAGTTCATCGCAGAGACCGCCTGGCCGGCTTTGCATTCCAAGGATCTTATTTCGGGGAATGTAGGTCAGGATCCAGCCGTACCACTTCTCCAGCTCTTCCTGAAGCGCAACCACAAAATTGCTCGTCATTGAAACCACAGTGTCGGCTGTGATAGGTTTTCGGAACTGGAACGGCCCTAGTTTCCAGGTTCTGCTGATGCCAGGTTGAAAAACCAACTCCTCCAATACCTCACCGGGTAGGAACGCATAGATCCTCATCCCATTGTTGAACTTGAACGACAATGCATCCATGGCCTTTTGTGCTGCCAGCTCATTTGCTCGTTTATCAGCCTGTGCATTGGCTGTGGGCAGGGAAGTCTGCAACAATCGATGCAGAGGCTGAGAGAGCATCTCCCAGGCTACTGTATTGAATTCCACCTCAATTCGTACGGGTGCGTCGCCCTCGTGCGCAACAACCTCCAGAAATCCATAGAGTAGCAATAACCTGACTTTCATATAAAGAATGTTGCAGCCCATAATGAGAGTAACTTGGGGTTCCTGGTCAGGCCAGATTGAGGCTTTGACATGAACAACGCCTGTATTGTTGAATAATAGAGCTTGTCTCGGAACATAATAGCGCATGTTCTGGATTTGTGGTGGAAAGTCAATGATCGTCTGGATCGTCTGGTCAGTTTTAAGGGCGGTAATGGATGGAGATTGGAGTTCGCCGGGCAGGTCTGAAACACTTTTCAACGTGGAGGGATACTGTTTCATTCCGAGCGTGGGTATTTCTTTCACAAGTTGTGCCAGCCGTTTTTGCATGCTTTGTGAGGATACGTTCATTGGAAAGTGGTCCCTTTCCAGCCCGATCAACTTCCTTCCCTGGTCGCAGCGTTAGATCCCTTTTGCAAGGTGGTAATACATCTCATTCCAGCGCAGTTCTTTCTTGAATTCAGAAAGCTTGGTTTCGTGGTCGATTACCAGGAATTCCAACCCGGCCATGCCGGCGAAATCTTCGAGATGGGCACGCGTGACTGCCTGGCTGAAACCGGTATGGTGGGCGCCGCCCGCCATGATCCAGGCTCCCGCGGCAACCTTGAGGTTTGGTTGCGGCACCCAGACTGCGCTGGCTACTGGCAGTTTCGATAGCGGTTTTTCCGGCTGGATCACATCCACCTCATTCACAACCATGCGGAAGCGGTTGCCCATATCGAGCAGAGTGGCGTTGACCGCCGGCCCACTGGGTACGCTGAAGACCAGCCGGGCCGGATCGCTTTTTCCGCCAATCGAAAGAGGGTGGATCTCCAGACTTGGTTTCGTTCCGGAGATCGAGGTACATACCTCCAGCATATGGGCACCAAGAACCTTCGGGGAATTCTCGTCCAGGTCGTAGGTGTAATCTTCCATGAAAGAGGTGCCACCTTTCAAACCGGTCCCCATGACTTTCATGGCACGTACCAGGGCGGCGGTCTTCCAATCGCCTTCCGCGCCAAAACCGTAACCCTCCGCCATCAGGCGCTGGACTGCCAGGCCGGGCAGTTGCGCCAGGCCATTCAGGTCTTCAAAAGTGGTGGTAAACGCCTTAAAACCCCCTTTTTCCAGGAATGTCCGCATTCCAATTTCGATGCGGGCTGCTTCCCTTAATGATTGTCTCTGGTTGCCTTTGGGGCGCAGTGTCTCGGCAACGCAGTAACTATCATCATATTCCGCCACCAGACGGTCGATTTCCTCATCCGGGACTGCGTTGACGGACTTGACTAGATCTCCGACGCCATAACCGTTCACAGCATATCCCAGCCGGAGCTGGGCCTCGACCTTGTCACCCTCCGTGACGGCCACTTCGCGCATATTATCGCCGAAGCGGGCCACGCGCGCCCCCTGGGCGTCCGACCAGGCTGCTGCCGCCCGCATCCAGGTGGCCAGGCCGGAGAGGACATCTTCATCCTGCCAGAAACCGACGATGATCTTCCGGTTCAGGCGCATCCGGCTGCCGATGAAACCAAATTCCCGGTCCCCATGCGCAGACTGGTTGAGATTCATGAAATCCATGTCGATCTCGGACCAGGGCAGGTGCCGGTTATACTGCGTGTGCAGGTGCACAAATGGTTTGTTGAGAATACTTAGACCCGCAATCCACATTTTGGCCGGGGAAAAGGTATGCATCCAGGTTATCAGGCCCAGGCAGTTTTGAGCATTATTGGCATCCCGGCAGAGCGTGGTGATTGCATCCGGCGTCGTCACTACCGGCTTAAAGACTACCTTCACCGGCAATATGCCCGACTGGGTCAGGCTCTGTGCCATTTCTAGGGAATGTTCCGCCACTTTCTTGAGCGTGGCTTCGCCATATAGATCCTGACTTCCGGTTACGAACCAAACTTCGAAATCCTTGAAATCGATCACACCAGCCTCCTGAAATAAGAATAATCAAGCCAGCCAATTGGCTGTCAAATCCGGGAACTTTCTCGCACAATCAGTTCGGGTGAAAGCAAAATATTCTGTGGTTCCGGTTTTTCATAAATATTGCCTGCTTCGATCTGCCTGATCGTCTCCTGTACTGCCCGGCACCCCAATTCATATTGATTGTGGTTGATCGTTGATAGAGCCGGCCAAAAATACGCCGATTTGGCCATATTATCGAAGCCAATCACCGCCAGGTCTTGGGGCACGCGCAGGCTCAGCCGGTGGGCGATTTGCAGTACGGTCAGCGCCATCTGGTCATTCCCAACGAACACGCCGTCCATTTTGGGATAGGATTGGAGCAATTGTGTATATGCCGCTTCTCCGCTGGAGGATGACCAGTTTCCCTCTGCGCAGGCTCTTCCTGTAACCTTGATGCCGGCTTTCTTCAATGTATCCTGCCATCCCTGCTTGCGCTGGCGCGCTTCCCACCAATCCAGTGGACCAGAGATATGTCCGATCCGACGGCATCCCTGGTCCAGCAAGTGCTGGGTTGCCAGAGTTCCGCCGGCGTAATTGTCGACGGCTACCGTTGAAACTCCCGGGCGGGGTTGCATTGTTAAAAAAACAACCGGCACGGGGACATCTTTCAGTATTTCGTTAACCCACCTGCGGTTTTTGCCCACTTCTGGTACGGCCCAGACGATCCCATCCACATGCCGCGCACGCAGACTCTGCAGAAGGGGTTTAATATTATCCGTGTCAAATTGGAGCATTTCCTCCAGAAGCACGGCGTAACCCAGTTCGCCGGCTTTGTTGGTGATGCCATTCAACGTACGGGATGGTCCGATGAATTTCAACCCGGCGGTGACAACCCCCAGGGTGTAACTGCGCTGTTGGATCAGGCTGCGCGCCAATGCGCTCGGTTGGTAATCCATTTTTTCAATAACCCGCAGGATGCGCCCGCGCGTCTCCGGGGAGACATCCGGGCGGTTATTGATGACCCTGGAGACGGTTTGAGTGGAAACACCTGAAGCCTTGGCAACTTGCTTAATGGTGGTGCGTTTATTCTTATACAATGCAGGAGCCAATCGATTTTAATATTACCCTTATTGTTATCGTTCCCGATAACGATAACATATTAACAATACCGGCAGGATTTGTCAAGTGGTTTCTGTTGATAATATTTATTCCTCTGTATTCCTTCCTGAATGGAGGGCATTGCTCACAAATATTTACGGAACAGTGATAATATATTTTATATGTTTTTTTGGCCTCTTTCTGACCCTCTCATCATTCCTATACCCTCAATGATCCGCAGAATGATGCGGGTCCAAAAACAATCTTCCTCACTTTTGATATAGGAGCATCATGCAAAACCATATAACTGAGCCCCTCGCCATTCAGGGTGGCAAACCTGCCGTCAGCCGCCCAATGCCCGCAATGGTTCCCGGCGGGCTGCGGATTGGCTTGGAAGAGGAGCAGGCCATCCTGGAGGTCATCCGGACGAAACGCCTGTTTCGTTACTATGGTCCCGGACAAGGGCCTTCCCAGGTGGAACAATTGGAAGGAGCGTTCAGTAAATTCATGGGCAGCCGCTACGGGGTGGCAGTCACTTCCGGCACTGCCGCGCTGATCTGCGGCCTGGCCGGGCTGGGTATCGGACCAGGCGATGAGGTCATCCTCCCGGCTTATACGTGGATCGCCACTGCTTCAGCGGTCTTGGCAGTTGGAGCGGTGCCGGTGATGGCAGAAGTGGACGGGTCGTTGACGCTCGACCCGGCCGATGTGGAAGAAAAGATCAGCCCCTATACGCGCCTCATCCTGCCTGTGCACATGCGGGGTGCCGCCTGCCGGATGGATGAACTCATGTCGATCGCCCGGGCGCATGGCCTGGTTGTCCTGGAAGATACCGCCCAGGCAAACGGAGCCAGTTACAGGGGACATCGGCTCGGAACGATCGGGGATGTTGGTGCTTTCAGCCTGCAGTTCAACAAGATCCTGACCAGCGGCGAAGGCGGTATGCTCCTGACGAACGACCTGAAAGTTTATCAACGCATCCAGATGTACCAGGATGTGGTCGGCGGAATCCGCAATCACATCCCGGCTGGCGAGATCCTCCCTGGGATCAATTTCCGCATGCCCGAGCTGTTGGGTGCGGTCGCGCTGGTCCAACTCGGCCGCCTGGAAGGATTGCTGGCAGATATGCGCCAGCGCAAGCAGGTGATCAAGGAGAGCATGGCGGATTTGGCCGGCAGGAAGGGCATCCAGTTCCGTGTCCAGAATGACCCGCAGGGGGAGGCGGCTATCGCGCTGATCTTTTTCCTCCCCGAGGCCAGCCAGGCAAAACCCGTCTCGGAAGCGCTGCGCCTCGAAGGAGTGGATAACTTCGTGATGTATTCTCCTGGCGAAGTGGATTATCACGTCTATGCCCATTGGGCGCCCATCCTGAACCAGCGCACCTGGTCTGCCCGGGGTGGCCCATGGAAAGGCCATCCTCGCAGGATTGTTTATTCCACCAGCATGTGTCCGCGCACGTTGGACTGGTTGGGCCGGGCCATCCATATCGATATCAGCCCGGACCTGGATGCCACGGCAGTGGAAGAGGTCGCCGAGGGCATCCACAAGGTATTAAACGCGTGTTTATAAAGTTTGCACACCCTTCATCCACTCTTTCTTGAGAAGATACCCTTCTGACGAGGATTGAACCATGGAAAATAAGTTGCGCATAGGCATAATTGGCGTGGGCCAGATCGGACAGGTCCACCTTGATAATTACAAGGCCATCCCGGAAGTCGAAGTTGTCGCCATCGCCGATATCAACCAGGCACATGCACGTAGCGTGGCTGACCGTTATGGCATTCCTGACACTTTCGCCGACTTTCGGGAACTGCTGGCCCGCCCGGATATCCAGGCAGTGGACGTTTGCCTGCATAACAACCTGCACATGCCCGTCAGCGTCCTCGCCCTCGAGGCCGGCAAACACGTTTACTGCGAAAAGCCCATGGCAGGTTCTTATCGGGATGCCGAAAAGATGTACCAGACCGCCCTGGCCAGGGGACTGAAACTCTCCATCCAGCTCAGCACCCTTTTCTCGAATGAGATCAAGGCCGCCAGGTTCCTGATCGACCAGGGCAGCCTCGGCAGGTTGTACCATGCCCGCTCGGTCGGTTTCCGCCGGCGCGGCCGTCCCTATGTGGACGGGTACGGCAGCCCTCCATTCGTCCAGAAACACAATTCCGGTGGTGGGGCGTTGTATGACGTGGGCGTCTACCACATCGCCAGCCTGTTGTACCTGCTTGGCAACCCAAGAGTCTTGCGCGTTTCAGGCAAGACCTACCAGGAGACGGAGATGGACGGCCCGCGTCGGGAATCGAGCGGGTATGATGTGGAGGAGCTCGGGCTGGGTTTCGTCAGGCTGGCAGGTGGGATTACGCTGGATATCATCGAAGCCTGGGCGATCCATCTGGGCGGGCTGGAAGGCAGCGGCCTGGTGGGGACCGGGGGCGGCATCCGGCTGGAGCCTTTTGGTTTCTTCCACAGCATGGGCGATCTGGACTTGGATGCTACCGTCAACCTGGAGACCTTTGCCCGCCGTACCCGGGACCTGCGCGTTAAAACCAGACCTCGGCGACAGCCCGCAGGAGCACTGGGTTGCTGCATTGCAAGGGCGCCTCGATCTGCTGCCGACCGCCGAACTGGCCTTGAATACCATGCTGATCTCGGAGGCCATTTACCTGTCCGACCGTTTGGAGCGCGAAGTTTCCGCCGAAGAGGTTATGCAGGCCTCCGTAAGCACGGCGGTTTCTCTGTAAAGCTTGTTCTTAGGTGGAAAAACGCTCGCGCACTTTTGCCGAAATCTGGCGATCGCTCAGCTTGTCCGTGGTTTCAATCGCAAGGATGTGCGCTTTGAGTCCTTCGTGTTCGATCCGTTTTTCCAGCTCCCCCTTTGCCTCACCCGGGCCAAATATCTGTATGGAGTTTGCATCGCGAATATAAGCAATGATCTCAGCATAAAACTTGTTGAGATCATTTCCAAATTTCCTATCCCTCTGGTCTTCTGACGTGACTTCCTTTAATCCTTCCGGGGTCTTGGAATGGGAACTGCCGGAATAGTGCATATGTTTTGCGTTGCTCGAAAGGATATGCTTGATCTCTTCTCCACTGTCAGAGAGAATGACGATGGTCGCTTCCCGATGGTCGATCCATAAACCAATTTCTTTTTTCATTTATTGATCCTTCTCCATCGAATGATGGCTTGTTTTTTTAGAATCGATAAACGAGAGGCCGATATTGGACGCATATATCCATAGAAATAGTTTGGCAATGGAGTTAAGCCCTTCTCCCACCAATCAGGCGTAATATGACCACAAATATCACTGCGCCGGCTAATGCAACGCCGATGGATGGCAGGTTGATGCCGGACATCGGGTCGCCCATGTGGAAGAAATGGGAAGCGATCCAGCCGCCCAACAAACCGCCAATCACGCCGACGATGATGTCACCGACGCACCCGTATCCGCCCCCCTTTACGAGCAACCCGGCCAACCAGCCCGCGATCAAACCAACGACAATCCAGGAAAGTATTCCCATTCCAATCTCCAATTCTCTATGTAATGTAAGTATGTTTTGGTCATCCGAGGAACATTTATCATTTTATTTATTCCTTCATGCCTGGGTGAACAAAATAGGGTGGGCATCACGAGTTGGATTCCCGTTAACCTCCCTGTCGAAGCTGTTGAGGATGTTATCCAAAGATCCAAGCCACCCGGCTAAAAGACCGGGTGGAATTTGATTACCGGCCCAGCAGGAGCAAGACGCCGGCTGCGATGGCTAGGATTGCCATGATAATGTCCAGGCCGGTAAATGTGAATTTGATCAATTGGAGCAGCCCGGTTAGGATGAGCCAGATGCTCAGCAACAGCATGCCTATATTCTTGGTGATTTTCATTTTTGCCATGGTAGTACTACTTTTCTAAACTGAACGAGAGACGGGCGTCGGGTCCTGTGACCCTGATTACCCGACAGGACGGATGCAGATAACCTGATCTCAGGCGGCCCTGGTGGCACATCTGCAAAGGGATTTCCATTCTCATTGGAATGATCCAACCAAACACGATCAGGCACCCTCGATTTACACCAGCGTAGGAATTCGTCGAACCAGCTCTGCCCAGTCATTGCCGAGCGCTTTTTGGATGAGCGGTTTGACTTGCCCGAATACTGCAGCAGGCATCACTGTTTGCCAGATACGCGTCATGTTCTCGCGGTCGTCGTTTTCGATGAGCGGGAACATCCAGGCAATCACCTCCGGGAAACGGTCCGGTGGTACCGTACTCGACATGATGCCGACTGCTTTGTTTTGATCGGGGGCGGATATGCGCTCTCTTACGATGCGGTAAAGGTGTGCATCTTCCTTGGCAAGGTGAATGTCGAGATGGAACTTGAATGCTGCCGAGGTCCGGGCTGTCTCCAACGCCTCCTTGGCTGCTACTGCCGCGCGCATGGCCTCAAATGCCGCATCCAGGCCCCGGTGATCTCTCTCGTATGCCTCGCTAACCGAGGGCGCGACGGCTTCAACGGCCGGGAAGATGGCCAATTCCTCGCCATGCGCATGCCAGACCAGCACTTCATTAAAAAACCGGAAACGTTCGATCGTTGGCGCAAGCCCTGCCTTGCCGCGTGCATGGCCGAGAGCGGCACCGTCGATAATGGCCATATCGGCCCGGAAGGCATTGTGGAACGCCATTATTGCATCGAGTGGTTCTGTCATAATTTGTTCCTCCTCGTGGTATCTGGCAAGAATCTGGAATTGTTGAGTGTTTTCCTATGCCAGTGGAGGGATGTTGGGGCGGGGTTGTCAGGCGTGAGAGGGAGTGATGCCGGCCGTTTTGTGGGCTTCCTGCTTCAGCCTCCGTATATGCGTGCGCTTGCTCTTGGAGCTTCGCTTGGTTTTATTCTCGTTTGGCTTGCCTGTCTTGGTTGCCATCGGGTTCAACTCCTTTTTGACTTTGATAAATGATTATTCTAAAACCCCTGCCCATGGCAGAGGCGGTATGAGAAGGTCATACCGTGATGGGAGATAATAATGTGGCCATAATGAGCCTGCTTGGAAGACTTGGTATCAACCAAAAGGCGACTCATCCTGGCCCAACGATTAGAGAGGCTAACACATACCATTCATTAGTGCAAGCATCCTACTGGGTTCTGGCCGAGAATTGATATCGAGTCTTCAAGGGCGTGGCAGAAGGATGGTTCAAGCGACAGATAGTTCCATTGCGTGAGTAAATGGAAACGGCATTCCATCGACAACTTTCTGCATTCCGGGATAAAATGGAATTCCCTGCGCGGGATTAACGGCCGCGGGAGCATTGGCCGAAGCGATTCGCGTAAAAGGAGTCCAAAATGAGAGAAAAGAACCTGTTTGACATCCTCCTGTTGATCGCTAGACCCGCCGCCGGGAAGAGCGAGATCATTGATTATCTTAAAAGGCTGCCGCTTGAGGAAAGGAGCCGGCGCTTTCATGTGGGTCGATTCGACGAGATCGACGATTTCCCGATGATCTGGGCTTGGTTTGAGGAGGACGCGCTGCTGGAGAAAATGGGGCATGCCCGGCTGCATACGGATTCAGAAGGGTATTTCACCGCGAACTACCTTTGGGACCTTTTGATCGAGCGGATCGGATTGGAATATCAGAAAAAACTGCGGGAGCTCCCGGAGGATGCCGGAGCCTTTACAACCATCATCGAGTTTTCCCGCGGCGCAGAACATGGCGGGTATCGTTCGGCATTTGCACATCTTTCCAGGCAAATGCTCGAGAAAACAGCTTTGCTGTACATTGATGTCACTTGGGAAGAATCCCTGCGAAAGAATAAAAAGCGCTTCAACCCCGACAAACCGGACAGTATCCTGGAACATTCCTTGCCGGACGAGAAACTGGAACGGCTATATAGAGAAATTGATTGGAGCGATGTCAGCCGGGCTGATGCCCACTACCTGGCGATCCAGGGGATCCGGGTTCCCTATGTGGTCTTTGACAATTCCGACGATGTGACAACCCGGCGCGGGGATGCCTTGGGGATGAGACTCGAAAAGGCATTGAATGACCTGTGGAGACTTTACACCGACCGTCCGGCGGAAACATAAAACCAGTTGCTTAGGGTTGCGTTCTCTTTTCCAATCTTCTCAGCACTCCCAGCAAGACCACTGAGACCAAAACTAACATGACCGAAAGGGCCAGCGCCACTCCCAGGCTGCGCTCCAGGCCGAGATAAATGGCCAGCGGCATGGTTTGGGTTTTTCCGATCAGGTTCCCTGCAAACATGATCGTCGCGCCAAATTCACCCAGGGCACGCGTCCAGGTGAGAATGGTTCCGGTCAGGAGCGCTCGCCATGCCAGGGGAAGCATGACAAAACGAAATAATTGCAGTTCGCTGGCCCCCTCGACAAATGCTGCCTCCTCCAACTGGGGGTCGATCTCTATGAACCCGGCCTTGGCTGACCTGACGAGCAGCGGCGCGGAGACGAAGGTTTGCGCCATGACGACGGCCACTGTCGTGAATGGCAGGCTGATCCCCAGCGGGACCAGGTACTTCCCGAAGACGCCCTGCCTTCCAAATGCGATCAGCAGCGCCAGGCCTGCCACGGACGGTGGCAGGACCACCGGCAGGTCAACCAGCAATTCGAGGGCGGTCTTCCCATGGAATTTCCAGCGCGCCAGGATGTACGCCAGTGGCATCCCTGCCGCCACCGCCAGCAGGGTGGACAGGCTGCTGGTCAACAGGCTCAATTGAAGGGCCGCAAGCGCCGTTGGAGCAAAGGCATAAGTGAAAAAGTGTACGTCAATCGACTTCCAGAAAACGGCGAATATGGGCAATCCGAGTAAAACCAGCAAGACCAGGCTGGGCAGGATGAAAACCCAGCCTGGTGTCGATAGCCAGCGTGTAAACCGGTTCAGTGTACTCACGGTTTAAGGGGTAATGGGGGTAAATCCCCATTTCTTCAGGATGGCCTGTCCATCCGGGGAAAGGACATAGGCAATAAAGCTGGCAGCCAGGTCCGGCTGCGGGGCCTTGTTTAGTGCAGCCATGGGGTATTTTGCGATCACGTTATCGGCGGCAGGAAATTGGATTGTCTTCAATTGAGGCGCCGCGACTGCATCCGAAACATAGACGATCCCGGCGTCTGCCTCGCCCAGTTGTACTTTTGCCACCACCTGCTTAACGTCGGTCTCGTTGGAAACCACGTTGGCCAGCACCTGTGTGCTGAAATTGGTCGCGAAAGCCGGGTCCTTGTCCATATTGGCCAGAATCTGGCGGGCATATTTTCCGGCCGGGACGGTCGTATCACCCAGTACCAGCTTCAGGTCCGGACGGGCCAGGTCTTGCAGGGATTGAACATTGGCGGGATTATTGGCTGGCAGGATGACCAGCAGGCTGTTGGTCAGGAAGAGTTGTGAGGAAGAATTCGCCGCGACCAGGTTGTCCTTGACGAGTGTATCCATTTCCGTTGTGTTGGCGGACGCGAAAATGTCGGCCACCGCACCCTGTTCGAGTTGCGTTCGTAAGGTCCCCGACCCGGCAAAATTGAATGTTACGGTCACTCCTGGATTGGCGGCCTGGAAGTTCTTGCCCATTTCGGTGAATGCATCCGTCAGCGAGGCAGCCGCGAATACTGTCAAAGTGCGCGCTTGCGGTTTGGCTGTTGGTTGCGTTGTTGCGGTTGGTGGAATAGGGGTGGCAACGGGTGTGGCTGTTGGTGGGACTGGTGTGGCAGCCGGGCCACAGGCGGCCAGCAGTGCCGCGATCAATAGTATGGCAAGAGCAAAGCGTTTCATTTTTCATTCTCCTTAATTATAGGTTTAGAATGCCTTTCGGCATTCGACCAACCAATTCAGAATGGATTTAAGCTGCTGGATGCGCAGTTGCAGACCTAGGAAGTTAAATTTCTGCCCGTCCGGAAGACCTGCCAGACTCGCTTCGAGCCGGGCCAGCGCTTTTTCCACCTCGGTACTTTGAGCCTCCAGCATGGGGATGATCTTCTCCGGGGCAAGTTTCTGGGCGAAGTACAGCCGGGTGATGAATTCCAGCCGGATGGCGCGCACACTGCTTCCGGAGGGTGTTTCAAGCCAGGCGGTGAAGCGGCGTCGGCCCGCCGGGGTGATTTTAAGATATTGGATGGAAGGCAGTTTTTCCTGCTCCACCGTCGTGGAAAATATGTAGCCTTGTGTTTCCAGCCGTTTCAGGATGGCATAGGTCTGGCTTTGGCTGACGTGCCAGATCTGTCCGAGTTCGACATTCAGCCAGCGATGCAAGTCATAGCCGTGACTTGGTTGTGAATAAAGAAATCCCAGCAGGGCATATTCTGGTGAACGGGAACGGTGGGAGGGGGAGGACTCAGTCATATACTCTCTGAGTGAGTATAGATGAGTTTTCAGAAAGGTGCAAGGGGCTTATTTAATTGACGCCCTCTTTTCCTTGTCGAAGGCTCGCCGGTAAGGGAACCTCCCTCACTTTGCAGGGAGATTTGAATATCCGCCTGGGCAGCGTGCGGATGATCAATTAACATGCAGTAGGCTACACTTGCCGGGCCGAATTTATTTGAGAATGAAGGTACTCACAACGGGATCCCCCTCATGATTTGGGCCCCCTTCAACTTTTTTATCCCAGTATCAGCGATTTGGCAAATAGTGTAGAAAAATCTCTCTCCGTGGTGAGTTCGACGTAATTCACATGCTGGGCAATTGCGACCGCCTGTTTTCGTTTTTCGACTGATAAAAGTGCCATTCTGGCCCCGCTCCCGGCCGCGTTTCCCACCTGGACAAAGCGTTCTTTTTCCAGGTGCGGGAACATTCCGATATCGATCCCACTTTGCACATCCAGATACGTGCCAAATGCCCCTGCGATAAAGACAGTATCGATGTCCTGCTCTTTCACCCCGGCCTTTTGAAGCAGAATATTCACGCCTGTCCGCATGGCGCCCTTGGCGAGTTGGATTTCGTTCACATCGCCTCGGCTGAAGGTGATTTCAGTTCCATTGTTATCAACCGCCCATACCAAAACAAATTCCAACCCATGGCTTCCCCGCCGGATCCGAGGATTGTTTGAGGAATTGTCCAGCCCGCCGCGTGAGTTGATGATCCCTGCCTTGCGCATTTGGGCAACCAGGTCCAATATTCCAGACCCGCACAATCCCACCGCTGGCTTGTTGTCGATTGTCTGGAGCAGGATCTGCCCGTCGCGGATGACCACTTTTTCGATTGCACCCGGGGCGGCGCGCATTCCATGATGAATGTGCGCTCCTTCGAAGGCAGGTCCGGAAGCCGTGGAGCAGGCGTAATGTTTCCCGTTTGCGACCAGGCTGATCTCGGTGTTGGTGCCGATGTCCATGCCTAGTATGATTCCCTCGTGTTCAAGCATGCCTGACCCCATTACCATGGCAACGTGGTCAGCCCCGACGAATCCAGCGATGTTGGGCAGCATATGCACGTTTGCGCCTGGGGCAAAATCAAAGCCGATCTCGTTGGCCGGGATATCCACCGCTGCGCTTTCGGCAGGGACGTAGGGAGCCAGTCCCAATTGCCTGACTGGCAAACCCAGAAACAGGTGGTGCATGGCGGTGTTGCCAACCACCACCGCCTCGGCAATATCGCTGGTGGAACGATTGATTTTGGCGCATAAGTCCCGCGCCATGGCATTCAACGCCTCGATTATGACTTTGTGGAGTTGTTCTCCGCCATCTGGCTTGCTCATGCTGTGACTGATGCGTGCCATGACATCCTCGCCAAATGCGATCTGTGGATTCATTGCACCGGCAGAAGCCAGCGTTTCTCCGCTGGTAAGGTCCACAAGGTATCCTGCCAGCTTGGTTGTGCCAAGGTCGACGGCAAAGCCGAGCGCGGATGTGCCAGGTGGTCCTACCCCTGCGATCGATGAATCACGCAGGAACACGCTTACATGGAAATCGTGCGCACGCAGGTCGTTGGAGAGCCTGCGTAAGACAGGAATGGGGATGGATAGGTCGGGAAGGTTGAGCACGTCGCGTAAACGGGCCGCGTCCGAGCGTTGATCATATATGTTTGGCAGAGGCAGATTGATGGTCTGGGAGCGAACCGCCGGATTGAGTTTGATGGGTAGATTCTGTCCCTCCGTCTGAGTCCGCTGGGCGGTGGCAAGGGATTCGGGCGGGATATGGATTCGCACGTCTCCCAGGACTTTCGTCTGGCAGGCCATGCGCCAATTGTCGTTTATTTGACTCGTTCCCAGTTCGGCTTCTTCATTCAGGTTGGGCGGAGAGACCATGCCATCCATGATGCGGATGATGCAATGTCCACAGATGCCTTCGCCTCCGCAGGTAGCGTTGAGCATGATGCCGGCGCGCTGCGCCGCGCCCAGGATCGTCTCTCCATCCGTGCAGGCCACCCGCCGTCCAACGGGTTCGAAATCAATAAAGACCGTCATTTCAAATCACTCGGATTGTAAAACATGTCATATTGAACCGTTCCCCCGGGTTGGACAATTACAAAATCTTTCTCCCATTCCCCACGAATAAACCTTTCAAGGAATTTCTTCGAACCTGGGATCTCTTCGTATGTCAGGCCAAAATGATCTGCCACCATTTTTGCATATTTCCGGTAAGCTTCCGAGTTGTAATTTCCCGAGTCAATTAATGCCAGCCGGGTATAGTTGATGATATATCGTTTGGTGATCTTGTAAGCCTTTTCATGGCCATATCTTTCGCGCATCGCGCAATACTCTGTATACGGGTCTTCTCCGCACTCGATCCAACCTTTGGTCAGGTAGTAAGTTCCAGGCGCCATTCTGAGCTGCCGCAGGTACTCTTCCCGTGACCCCAAATAGAGAGTGATGCAATCGTCTGCCTTTGGGATGACTAATCTGAACCCACGCGATTTTATGCCCACGATGGCATTGGCGCACATTCCGTAACCGATCAGGATTGTCCCATATTCCGGGCCGGTATGATCTATTGCCTCCTGCAATTGAAAATGGAGTGTTTCGGGGACGTTATGCAGTCCATATGCAAGCATTTCCATGGCAAAATCACTGGGGAGGAGTGGCTTCAACTCCTCCCCAACGGTTTGGCAGGCAATGATTTTTGTGAGAAGTTTTTCCATCAACCTTTATGGGACCCTGTGTTCCACTTGTGGATCTTGCTCGGGTGAGATCATCCGGTAATGCCGCAAGTAGTTCCGGGTCTTGCGATCGCGCCCAAGGAATATATTACCACACAACACGGCAAACTTTAATTGAGGGTCTGTGGGATCGGTGATGGGGATGTTCATGCCCAGCGTGACCGCTGCACTCAAAAAGTGGGCATTGATGATCGGCCGCGCTGGCATGCCAAAGCTGACATTACTGGCTCCGCCGGTGATATTGTTGTTGGGGAACTCCCTCCGCAGGCCGCGCGTTGTTTCAAGCGCAACCCGGGCTGCCTGGTCATCCGCTCCCACCGTCATTACCAGCGGATCCAGGATCAGGTCGTTTTCTGCCACACCGGCCCTGACGGCTGCATCCAAAACCTTGTGTGCAATTCGCAGACGGTCGTCTGCATTATCCGGTATGCCTTCCTGTCCCATGCAGAGCACGATCACGGGAACATGGAAATTGGCGATGATGGGCAGGTTCTCCTCTAGAATTTTATCTTCTCCCCCGATGGAATTCACCAGGGGACGGCCTGGGCAAATCGCCAATGCTGCCTCGAGCGCCGCGGGAATGCGCGTGTCAAGCGACAGCGGCACACTCACCGCTTCGGAGATCCGTTTGACAGCCTCGGGCAAAACGACCGTCTCATCTATCCCCTTCCCGCCGACGTTGACATCCAGGACATCCGCCCCGGCCTCGACCTGTTTGATGGCTTCACGCACCACATAATCCCATGTGCCATCCAGCAACGCCTGGCGGAGTGTCTTGCGTCCGCTCGGGTTGATGCGTTCCCCGATGATGCGGGCCGGGTCGCCCGGGCTGATTGAGATTGGGCTATCGTGTCCTTGTAAAACCGTGCTCATGCAAAGACCTTCTTGCTATCGGGCTTCCATTCACGCGCCTTGAAAATCAAATCCGCTTCCGGTTGGTTCTTGAGCCAGACGTCGAAGGGCTGGAATTGGGCCGGCTCGACCTTGATGGACGAAAGGTCCTGCTCGATCGGATACTGCCCGAGCATCCGGACCGCCTGTACCGCCGTGTGCATGTTCAGCGGGGGCGTATCCGCCGGGACATTACCGATGAAGAAGATCAGGCCGCCATCCCGTCCCAGGATATCGATCCACTCGCGGATCTTGTCCACTATCCGGTCGAGCGGCGCGTCGCGCATGAACCGCCCGTTGAGCGAGGTAAAGATCGGCACTTTGCGCCCGCGTTTCCCGTTCTTGACGGCGAACTCCTGGACCCAACGCATATCCCAGTCCTGGGTACGGCCCATGGCGATGGGGATCACATCGATCGGGAATGACCTGCGGCAGATGGCCAGGGCCTCGAACATGATCTGCTTGTCGAACTTGGTGGGGTCCTCCTCGCAGTAATCACCAGCCAGAAAGCCGGCGGACGTGGTCATGCCAAGTTCTTTCTTGGCGCGTGCGTTGAAGCGTTTAGCGTAGGGCATGACCCATTCCTCGAGCAGCTCCGGCGACATGTCCGGGAAAGCCGCCCAGGCGTCCGCGCCGAGGGCACTCTTCACGCCGGCCCTGGCAAACGCTTGCAGGAAGGGCCAGAGCACCTGGTTTTCCGCCCAGTCGAAGAGAGCCCTGCCGTACGCCTTGTCGCGCTTCAAGGCACGGATGGCCTTCGGGTAGGTCGCCGCCAGGCAGATCAGGCTCCAGGGCGAACAGAAGTAACCACCCGAGAATGGACCAGGGGCCAGTCGGGGAACCAGTTTTCCCATCTCGATCGCATTGGGGATGCGGCCTTTGGAGGGATCGAGCGGGCCGATCCGGTCCAGATCGGAGGGTGACTTGATCAGCGGTTCATTCAGGTCGACGGTGGGCATGGCGTTGTCGCTGTAGATCATTTTGGCACCCAGCGCCTCCACCTCGTAGTTGTATGAATCGGGAATGACGGTATAAAGGCCGAAGTTGTACCAGCGCTCGACCGCGATCTGTGTGTTGACCAGCAGTTCTGCGTTCCAGTAGTACTTATTGACGGGTACCTTGGCGACCGTCATGGCATGGTCGTGGATTTGTGGCGCAATAAACGGCACCACGTCGGCGTGCTTGCCTGTCACGGTGGCGAGCATACCGCCCAGGCTGCTGAGCTTGCCGAAACGGATCCCCTGGCCATAGAGCAATCCGTGGAGGACCTGGAGAGTTTGATTACTCATGGTTCACACTCCTCTCAGTTTCAGTGCTTTTTCCATCGTAACCATGGCGTCCTTGCCCCAGGCATCCGCGCCCACTTCATCTGCGAACTCCTGGCTGGTGGGTACGCCGCCGACCATGACCTTCAGCCCGTTCCGCAACCCCTGCTTGTTCAGTTCGGCGATGATATCCTTCATCTCCAGCATGGTGGTACTCATATACGCCCCCAGGCCCAGGATGGCCGGTTTATGTTCCCTGACCGCTTCGATGAACTTTTCTTTGGGGACGTCGATGCCCAGGTCGATCACCTCGAAGCCGGCTGACTGCAGGAGTGCGATCACCAGGCTCTTGCCGAGGTTGTGCATGTCGCCCTGGACAACGCCGATGACAAATTTGTCACCTTGTTTACCGGCTTTTCCTTCCTTTAGTTTTGGTTCCAGCGGGACCATGGCGGCTTTGAAGGCATCCGCCGAGAGAATGACATCCGGGAGGAAGTATTTATTGGCTTTCCACAATTCGCCGGTCCTTGTGATACCGGCGACCACGCCCTGGTTCAGGATATCCAGTGGGGGAAGACCTTCTGCCAGGGCTCCTTCCACCAATTTCATCGCCAGTTCGTCTTCCCCATCCACGATCGCATTCGATATCTCTGCGTATTTATCAGACATGGATAACTCCTTTTGAGTTTTCTATGATCTATTAATACAGAAGACAACCAGACAGGTTGTCTTCTGGGCGACATTGCGTAAAATTATTCGTTCACATTTATGCAAATACCTTCTTATTTTCAGGCTTCCATTCCCGTGCTTTGAAGATCACATCCGCTTCCGGCTGGCCTTTCAGCCACTCGTCGAAGGGCTGGGTGCTGGGCGGGTCGATCTTGACAGATGACAGATCCGCGACGATCGGATATTTGCCGAGCGTGTGGACCGCCTTCACAGCGGTGTGAATATTCAATGGCGGCGTGTCGGCCGGAACATTACCTATGAAAACCAGCATGCGGCCATCCCGTCCCAGGATGTCGATCCACTCGCGAAACTTGTCCACGATCTCATCCGGTTTGCTGTCGCGCATGAAGCGCCCATTTATTGAAGCCATGACGGGCAGTTTTTGCCCGCCTTTGCCCTGTTGGACGGCAAATTCCTGGAACCAATGCATATTCCAATCTTGTGTGCGGCCCATGGCCGATAAAGCCACTTTCAGCGGGGAGGTTTTAGCCGCGGTAGTCCAGCACTTGAACATCAATTCTTTGTCGAACTTGGTTGGGTCCTCCTCGCAATAATCGCAGGCAGCCGAACCCGCTGCGGCGGTCAAGCCCAGCTCCTTCTTGCAGCGTTCGTCAAAACGCTTGGAATAAGGCACGACCCACTCTTCCACCAGTTCTGGCGTCAGGTCCGGGAAAGCCGCCCAGGCATCCGCGCCGTTGGTGTTCTTTACGCCGGCTTTGGCATAGGCTTGCATAAAGGGGAAGAGAACTTCTTCATCGACCCAGTCAAATAAAGCCGTCGCAAAGCCTTTATCGCGTTTCAAGGCACGCACCGCCTTGGGATACCCCATTGCCTGGCAGAGCAGGCTCCAGTGGGAACAGAAGAAACCTCCAGCAAATGGGCCTGGCGCTTTCTTCAAGAAAAGCTGGCCCGTCTCGACCGCCATCGGGATGCGCCCCTTGGAGGCATCCAGGCGGCCGATCTTCTCCAGGTCGGCCCCCGTCTTGATCAATGGCTCGCTGACATCCACCGTGGGCATGGCGTTGTCGCTGTAGATCATTTTGGCGCCCAGTGACTCGACTTCAAAGTTGTAGGCGTCGGCAATGATGGTATCTGAATCAAATCCGTACCAGCGGTCGACTGCCAGGTGGGTATCGACCAGCAGTTCCGCGTTCCAGTAATACAGGCGGGCCGGGACCCTGGCAACTGTCATGGCATGGTCATGAATCTGTGGCCCAAAGAAGGGGATCACGTCGGCGTGATCACCCGTCATCGCCGCGATGACGCGTGCCAGTCCGCTCGGGTGCCCAAAGCGTAGCCCTTTGCCATACAGCATGCCGTGCATCATTTCAAGAGTTGGGTTAGCCATTCTAGCCTCCTACCAGTTCTAGTGCTTTTTCCATCGCAACCATGGCGTCCTTGCCCCAGGCATCCGCGCCCACTTCATCTGCGAACTCCTGGCTGGTGGGTACGCCGCCGACCATGACCTTCAGCCCGTTCCGCAACCCCTGCTTGTTCAGTTCGGCGATGATATCCTTCATCTCCAGCATGGTGGTACTCATATACGCCCCCAGGCCCAGGATGGCCGGTTTATGTTCCCTGACCGCTTCGATGAACTTATCTTTGGGGACGTCGATGCCCAGGTCGATCACCTCGAAGCCGGCTGACTGCAGGAGTGCGATCACCAGGCTCTTGCCGAGGTTGTGCATGTCGCCCTGGACAACGCCTATGACAAACTTGTGGGCTAGTTTGCCGGCTTTTCCTTCCTTCAACTTTGGTTCCAGCGGGATCATGGCGGATTTGAAGGCATCCGCTGAGAGAATGACATCCGGGAGGAAGTATTTGTTGGCTTTCCACAATTCGCCGGTCTTGGTGATACCAGCGACCACGCCCTGGTTCAGGATATCCAGTGGGGGAAGACCTTCTGCCAGGGCTCCTACCACCAATTTCATCGCCAGTTCGTCTTCCCCCTCGACGATCGCATTAGATATTTCTTCATATTTTCCAGACATAGACATCTCCTTTTTAGGTTCTGCAAGACTATTATGGAATGAGTCCTGAAGAATGTCTGTCGTCTGGACGACACTTTTTCGATGAATGGGGACGATATGGTTTTTATCCTATGGTTGAGTCATTTGCTCCCATGTGCATAACCGCCAGGCCACCTCAACCGCTCCTTTTGCCGTGGCATGGTACCCTTCTGCGCCAATCCGTTTGGCATAATCCTCGCTCACCGCGCCTCCCCCTACCATCAACTTGACCTTGTTCCTGAGTCCTTTTTCGGTAAGCAATTTTATTACCGGGTCGATTTCCAGGGAGGTTGCGGTGGTTAATGCCGAAAGGGCCAGGATATCCGGGCTGAACTGGTGGATGGCCTCCATAAATTGCTCTGGGGTTACATTTACGCCCAGGTCGATCACCCGGAAATTCCTGGCGCGCAGCAGCATGGCCACGATGGTTTTTCCAATATCGTGTATATCTCCATGGACGGTGCCAATGACAACCGTGCCGACCACCATCTCCTGTTTGTGCCCCAGTTCGATATTCGCTTCAATGATGGGCAGGGCCTCTTTCATGGCGCTGGCAGCCAGGACAATATCTGGCAAGGTCAGCTCGCCATGTGAATATCCACGATCCACTTGTTTCATCCCGGTGGTTAAGGCTTCCAATGCTTTGAGGGCATCAATACCCTGGGCAATGGCTTGATTCGCCCATTTTTCCGCCTCCTGATCATTCCCCTCCAGGACGGTATTTGTCAAAGCATCCAAAATTTCCAGGTGTTCCGGTGGAATGATCACCAGGTGGCGGCCATCTTTCCATAAAAAACCCTCCGCCCGCAACTCGCGCATACAGGCCGCGATGGTGGTGCGATTGGCCGAGACCATTGCACCGATTTCATCCTGGGTGATATCCAGATCGATGATGACACCCTTTTCGGTCTGTACTCCATATTCCCGGGCCAGGTTTTTCAAGCTGTGTTTTAAACGCTGTTGTACATCCAAAAAACTGAGATCACGCGCATTTTCAGAGTTTTCGCTTGCTTCGCGCGCCAACTCCTTCATTACAGCAGATGAAAAATCTTGGTTGGTGATCAGCGCGTTATCGAATTCAACCGGTGGGATGGCCAGCAGCTCCGTGGCCTCCACGATCTCTGCTACAGACTCGTGGATGCCATCCAGCAAATAAGACCTGGCTCCAATTAAGCGTCCAGAGCCGAGGATGCCAAAGGAAAAGATTCTTCCTTCCTGGGAAATGGAGGATATTTTCACCGCCCCCTCCAAGAGGATGTAAATTCGATCCACAGGATCGCCTTGCCAGCAAAGGATTGCCCCGCGTGGGTAATGCTTTTTTCGATCAGGCCATAATCCTGCCGCTAAATGGATCAGCGTTGACTTCAATTCTGCCATCACAAAGCCGTCTTTTTGGAAAAGATCGTGTATGGAACGAGGATCAATTTACCGTAAAGCCTGCGAAAGTGCCTGTTAACTCATATAATAGCTGGTCGGTTTATAATTTGAGTCTACCACCTATCTCGTCTTTTCTCCGCTCAGATGGGATTCATCCCGCGTTTCTAATGATCTTTCTCCCCCCAGTGGATCGCAATCGTTCCAAACATCCGGCGGCAAAAGCCAACGTTGTGGAACCCAACCGAGGCCATTTGATCGCCAAGCTCTTCGGCAGATAGGAAGGATTCGCTCGAGGCGGGTAGGTACCGGTAGGCTGCCCGCTCACCGGAGACCAGGCCTCCAACCAACGGGATGACAATGTGCATGTGGAACCACACGAGCGGGGTGAAGATGCCGGCCCGTGGGCGGGTGGTCTCAAGGATGACCATGCGTCCGCCCTCCTTCAGAATACGATACTGCTCGATCAGGGCACTGGTAACGTTGCCAACATTCCGCATGAGGAAGCCGGAAACAACGCCATCGAAGGATTCGTCAGGAAAGGGCAGGTGCAGGGCATCCGCATTCACCCAGGGCAGGGAACAGGACTTTTGCCCGGCCAGCATCATATCGATGTTGAAATCCGCCGCAATCACACGGATGTCTGGTTGCTGGCGGAGGGCTTCGCCTCCCAGGTCGCCTGTGCCGGCTCCAATATCCAGCAAACGGGCGCCGCTGCTCAACCTGGCGCGCTGGATGGCTTCCCTGCGCCAGTGGTTGTCCTGCCCTGCGGTCATCAGGTGGTTCATGAGATTGTAGCGCCTTGCTATGCGGCTGAAAACGTTGTGTACGAATCTGGCGCGTTCATCGCCGGTTAATTGACTCATCCTGTTCCTTGTATGCCCGGATTATAATGGCGATATTCTCTTCCGATTGGTATGAATGTGACTTCTGAAGAAATGGTTCCAAAGCGGTTCCAAATCTGGTGGCTGGCCATCCGGCCGCGCACGTTGCCTGCCGCTGCAGCAGGTGTCGTCACCGGGAGCGCCCTTGCGCTGCATGATCATGTTTTTCGCCCCCTCCCGGCGCTGGCAGCGCTGTTGGTTGCATTCCTTCTCCAGATTGGGAGCAACCTGGCGAACGACGTTTTCGATTACGAGCGCGGGGCCGATTCCTCCCGGCGTCATGGGCCGTTGCGCGTCACCCAGTCCGGGTTGCTCGCCCCGGATCAGGTTAAGTGGGGCATGGGTATTGTCTTTCTACTTGCCGGGCTTTTGGGTCTGTACCTGGCGTTCGAAGCAGGCTGGCCGGTGCTGCTCATTGGCTTGGCGGCAATCTTATCGGCAGTCGCCTACACGGGTGGACCGTTCCCGCTGGGCTATTACGGCCTTGGCGACCTTTTTGTGTTCCTGTTCTTCGGGTTGGCATGTGTGACGGGCACATACTTCGTACAGGTTGGAAGGGTCAGCCCGGCTGCCTGGTGCATGTCGCTGCCGGTTGGTCTGATCGTTGTTGGCATCCTGGTGGTCAACAACCTGCGTGACATGTCGACGGATCGCCTGGCCGGGAAACATACGCTTGCCGTGTTGCTCGGAGGGCGTTTTGCAAAAGGCGAGTATCTGTTCTGTCTGCTCCTGGCATTCTTATGCCTGCCCGTGTGGTGTGCAGCAGGCCTGCTCCCCTGGGGGGCGTTGCTTGCCTGGCTCAGCCTCCCGCTGGCCTGGAAATTGGTGCGCATTGTTTTCACGCAAAAGGGACAGACCCTGAATGCGGCTCTGGGCGGTACGGGTCAGCTGGCCCTGGCTTTCAGTATTTTATTCTTGGTGGGAATTGTTCTGGCTATGTGGATGTGACGGTAGACTCTCTATAATATTCCTGCTACAGCAGTCCCTTCACCAGGCTGACCGCCTGGGCCGCGTCGTTTCCGTACGCGTCCGCACCAATGTCCTCCGCGTACTTCCTGGACACAGGCCCTCCACCGATGATCACCTTCACCTTGTCCCGCAGACCCTGCTTCTTCAACTCCTTGATCACGTCCTCCATGCCAAGCATGGTCGTCGTCAGCAGGGCCGACATGCCCAGCACCTGGGGCTGGTGCTCCTTCACCGCCTGCACGAAGCCTTCCGTCGACACGTCCGTGCCGATGTCCACCACGGTAAACCCGGCGCTCGACAGCATGAATCCCACCAGGTTCTTGCCTATGTCGTGCACGTCTCCTTGCACCGTGCCCAGCACCACCTTGCCCTGCGAAACCCGGTCCCCTACAGCCAGCTTCGGTGCCAGGATGTCCATGCCTGCCTTGAATGCATCTCCTGCCCCCAGCAGCTCCGGCAGAAAGAACTCGCCCTTCTCGAAACGATCCCCGCAAGTCTTTAGGCCGGCCATCAGAGCCTCCAGCAGGTCTTTGGGGCTATCCCCGGCAGCCATGGCACCCTTGACCATATCCTCGATCTCGTACAGGTTGCCTTCTTCCACGGCTTGAGCGATTGCTGTGTTCATCCTAGTACCTCCCGTACTTTTCGACGAGTTGGAAGACATGGTTGGCCTTTTCCACGCTGGCTCCTGGTGGCACGGAAGCGATCGAGACCATCAGGTTTACTCTGGCTTCTGTGGCCATTTTGCAGATGCGCTGCACCGTGGCATCCAGCTGCGATTCGGTGGCATCCCGCAGGTACTTGCCGTGCACCATGTAGCTGTATGTCTGCTTGTACTTCTTGGCCAGCTCCAGCATGGGTTGATCGTACTCCGGCAGGGTGAGACCCTCCGGGGTCTGCGGGAAGATGTAGTTGGTGACCCCTGAGTGTTTGAGCATCGGAATTTCCAGGTTCTCTCCGGTCTCCTTTGGCGAAGGCACAATATAGCCGGGTGTCAACTTCTTGCCTGTTGCCTCCCACACCCGGGTTCGGTAGGGATGCACGTACTTGAAATAGTCCTCCCGGCTCATGATCGGTTTGGAAGCGTACTGGTCGACCAATGAGGCTCCCATCAGCGACAACCCGTTTTCTGTGGCCCATTGGACAATGCGAAGGGAGAGTTGGGTCGTCAGTTCCATGACGGCCGGGTAGATCTCCGGATTCCCGAAACGCCTGATCTTGTCCCGGGTGGCCTGATCCTTGGCCTCCGTGTAGTCCCTGTAAATGCGTAGGTCTGTGGGCAGCTCCCGGTCGCCGCGCAGCAGCATGGCCAGGTCCCACGGGCCATCGAAGGTGAGTATGACCAGCGCATCCGGGTGACGGCGCTGTAACTCCTTGTCGATGTCAAAGACCATCTTCAGGTAGCCGGTCGCCTGCTCGGGGATCTTGATGTTGGCGATATCCTCCTGCTTCTTGATGGGATACTCCACCGGGTAGGGCACGCGTCGCTTCTCGATCTTGAATACCGTCCCAAACTCGGCCGCCCCCACGCACATCAGCCCCAGCCAGTAGGGTACTGCCACTACGTCGGCGTGTATCTTCTGGCTGACGAGCTCGAACAGGTCCAGGTTGGCATCCACACTCTTCGATAGTATCTCATAGTCGAACTTGGGGTCGATCAGGTCCGGTTCGACATTGGTGGCTGCCAGGAATGTGGCCGCGCGGTCGGGAAGGGTGACCGCTCCGACCATGAACCTCTCCATGCCCGTCAGCGTGCCCAGGTGCAGCGTGTTTTTCAACAGCGCTTTGCCCATTGACAATATCATGTTAGCCATATCGTATCTCCTTGAGTTTTTGCAGGCACTTCCATGGCGCGCATCTTGCTATACCATATTATCAGGATCTGCAGGCGCTGTCTGTTGCCTGCACAACATTAACAGGAAAGGGGGTCTGAGGATGGGATCTATGGCTGTGTGAGCCGCCAGGTCAGAGCCGCCGCCTCGCGTGCGTCCGGTGCATAACCATCGGCTCCTGCTTCCTTCGCCAAATGTGGGGACATCGGCGCGCCGCCCACGATCACCTTGACACTGGAACGCAGCCCGGCCGCTTCGAGGGCTTGGATGACCTGGCCTGCGTTCTGTGCCGTGGTGGTGAGCAGCGCAGACATCGCCAGGATGTTGGGATGGTGCTGGCGCACCGCTTCCACGAAACGCTCTGCTGGCACATCCACGCCAAGGTCGATGACCCGGAAACCACGCGCCGTCAGGAACATGGACACAATATTCTTCCCCAGGTCGTGGACATCCCCCTCCACTGTGCCAATAACCACCGTGCCCAACGAGCGTGCTTGTTGTCCCAGGGCCGGCATGCGCCTCTCAATAACGTTCATGGCCTTCTTCATCACCTCAGCCGACCAGATCACGTCCGCCAGCTCGAGCTCGTTCACCACGTACAACCGCTCCACCTGCCTCATCCCGCCGGACAGGGTATCCAGGGCCAGCATGGGATCCATGTTCCCGGCCATTGCCCGCTCAGCCAACTCTTGGGCATCCCAATCTCGCACCTTCACGACCGCCTCGCGCAGGCCATCCAGGATCTGATAATGTTCCGGTGTGATGACAACCCAGTGCCGGCCATGCTTCCAGATCAGCCCCTGTTTCTGCAGTTTGTTGAGCAGCACCGTGATCGTGCTGCGGTTGGCTGCCACCAACTCCCCGATGTCTTCGTGTGTCAGCTCAGTGGTGATCTCGAGACCTCGCTCCGTGGCGATGCCGTGCTGCCGGGCCAGGTTCATTAGGCTGTGCATAACACGTTGCTGCACATCGAGAAAGCCAAGATCGCACGCAGCGTCTGCCGACAATTGGGCTGTCTGGGCTAACTTCTTGACCAGCAGGGAGGCAAAGCGGGGATTCCTGGCAAGCAGGTCGTCGAACTCGCAGGGCTGCAAGGCAAGGACTTCCACCTCATCGAGCGCCTGGGTTATCGTGTCGTGGTCGTGGCCCAGCAGGTATGCAGTCGCGCCGGCCAGCCCGCCCGCTCCCAGAATGCGGTAGGCGCAGGCCCTGCCATCCGGGAGGAGCGTGTACTCCTTCAAGCTGCCGCTGCTGACGACATAGATGGCCTCGACCGGGTCTCCCTGCCAGTAGAGCACCTCTCCCCGGGCCACGCTTCTGAGCCGGCCCAGGTGTGTGGCTTCCACTTGCTCGAGGAACACCCTGTCAAGCTCGACCATGTTGCTTGCGAGATGGTCTCGAGTTCATGCGGCCTGGCTCCCCTGGATTCTCTTTGCTGGAAGCGTGTCGCGTATTCATGTCAGTTTATCCACACAGGGGATTGGTGTCGAGCGATTGTATTCTATCACGAGGAGTGTCACTGGAATGGCACAGTTCACCTGGATGAGGATGGCACCGAGGCAGCCATGCAAGGTGAAGGTCCTTAAAGCCATTTTCCACCCACAAAGCCTCCAACAGACCGTGGCATTCGGGTTGATTGGAAAATCGGCTCATGTTCATTGGCTATTTATTTAGCCATTTATATATTCTTCCCGCCATTAAGATAAACGGGTCTCGCCTGGTTTTATGAGGCCATTTTCGGATGGCGGTCAGAAAACCTGCGGCTAAGGTCCCGTCGTTGCTGTGGATGTCGGCGTTTCGGATGGGGTCCGGGAGGCCGTGGCTGAGGGGAACTCAGTGGGCGTGAGTGTCGGCGTCATGGTTGCTGTCGGGGCGACCGAGGGGACCTCGGTATAGGTTTCGCTGGCCGTACTGGTTGGGGTGAATGGGTATGTCACGGTGGGCGTGAATGTTGGCGTCATGGTTGCAGTCGGGATGCCCGAGGGCGTCCAGGTGAAGGTTGGGCTGTGGATCAGTGTCGTGGTAGGTGAGCGCGTCTGGCTGGGAGTGGTCGAGCCAGTTCGGGTTGGAGAAACAGTCCTCGTGGGTGTTCGGGAGGGGCTGGGAGTAGTTGTTTTCGAAGCCGTGCTTGTGGGTGTGATGCTGGGAGTCCTGGTGCGCGTGGCGGTCGCGGTGAAAGTTCTGGTTGGAGTGGCTGTATTGGCCGGAACATAATCGAACAGCCACGAATTGCGGGTGTGATCATAAGTCAGTGTGTACGGATAGGTATCAGTGGTGTGTTGGCCGTTTTTGTAAAAGAATTGCAGGGTCGCGTCGATGGCACAAAGATCAACCTGACAAATATCATAAACGTTCAATACGGTTACCTGGTTGATGGTGTTCCAAAAATCTACATATCCCTGGTAGCCGCCCTGTGAAGGCAGATTAAGTCTATTCTTGAAACGATCGGTCAGGAGCGACCAGGTGAGCGTATAGTTCCTGGAGTTGATATTGCCGAAATAATAGGAGATGAATCCCTGCGGCGACTGCACGTTCAATGTGGCTGTCAAAGTCAAGCTGGAAGTCAAGCTGGACGTCAGGCTGGGTTGGAGGGTGGGATAGGGAAAAGCGGTCAGGGTCTGGACGACAATCGTCTGGATGAAATCGTTGTACGGATTGACCTGGGTGGGCGCGCTGAAGGGAGTAAATATGCTGCAGGCCGAAATGGTTAATAGCGTCAGGATGAGAGAAAGGGAAAGCAGCCTTATGCGATCCATGGAAATCTCCTTTCTTGGAGAATCAAATGTACAACGGTGTGATTCTCCTCATCAGTATAACGTTACCCGAAGCTAAAAAGTTCCCGAATTACGCTCAGGCGTTGAAATGGCATCTCGTCTGAAGCGCGTTTTGAATAACCATGGCTATTTTAAGCTCATTTGGCTGATTTGATCGGTTTTTACCTGTTCGAATTTCATAATATGGGTTATATTATCTTTATTATCCGATTAATAAGTAGAGAAAGGAATTTAAAAATGAGCGTTGAACAGGTTGCCCGTGATTTAATATCCAACTTGAATGATTCAAAAAAGGTCCTAGGAATGGTGACTGCGGATGCCATGGCAAGCGGCGGTGTGCTTCCGCAAGCCGTGCCTGTGAAGGATGCCTTCAACGTGACCGCTGGGATGATCTCGGCTTTTCCCGACATCAAATTTGAAGTTCAACAGGTCACGGTGGATGGAAATCAAGCCAGGGTGAAAGTGAATATCAGCGGCACCCAGAGCGGCACGTTGAGCCTGCCCATTCCGGGCTTTCAGGCTGTCCCGCCGACTGGGAAAAAGGCCTGGGCAAGCGATGCCTACATTGTGACAGTGAAAGGCGATAAAGTGTCGCACTTTCAAGTCGATTCGCCTGCCGACGGTGGCATTCCAGCAATGCTGGCGCAGCTGGGCGTCAAAATGCCCTCCATGTAATGGGTTTTTGTCAAAAACAGTCAACCCCACCGGAGGGTGGGGTTTTGCATGTTGCGCAATTTCCTGCCAATGGGTTAAGTTTCTGGGGGATTCGTCTCGGCGTCATGGCTCAATTAATTACAGTGGTCAAAAAAACGCGACTTGCTTTATCATTCTCCCCATAAATTCAAGTGGGCCCGTCAGGATGCATACCCCGCCAGGGGCAGTCGGAGAATCTCCTCTTACGGGGGCCCGCGACTATCTGTTCTCGATCTCAATGGGCCCGGCAGGAGTTGGACCTGCGACCAAACGATTATGAGTTGTCTGCGCTAACCACTGCGCCACGGGCCCCGGCCTCAAAATTATAGCATGACTGCCCTCGCTTTGTAGGATAAAACGAAATTTCTTTTATATTGTGGTGGCAGAAGAAGAAAAGTGCGTAATTTTGCTTTCTTTCCTTTGAGCCCTTGGTGTCCTTCGTGGAGAAGGTCTTTATATTAAAATTTGTACTCCCGCATGGCTTCCACCACCTTGCTTTGATCCTCCTCGGTCAGCGCATTGTCGAATGGCAGGCGCAGGAGCCGGTCGCTGACTCGTTCGGTCACCGGGCAATCCCCCGGCCGTCCGCCGAACCCTCGCCCCATTTCCGAGAGATGCAGTGGCAGGTAATGGAACACGCTCAGGATGCCGCCCTGCCGTAGATGTGCGATCATTCCCTGGCGTAGATTCAGGGTTGGCAGGAGCAGGTAATACATGTGGTAGGCCTGCTCGCAATAAACCGGGATATATGGCAGTTGCACTTCATGCGCCCGAGCCCAGTCTTGCAGATGCTCCTGGTAGAAATTCCAGACCCTCTTTCGATGGGCCTGGATTTTCTCGCGCTGTTCGAGTTGTGCCAGCAGGAATGCTGCCAGGATGTCTGACGGCAGGTAGCTCGAACCCACGTCCACCCAGGTGTACTTGTCCACCTGGCCGCGGAAGAAGCGGCTGCGGTTGGTGCCTTTTTCACGGATGATCTCGGCGCGCTCCACCAGGGCGGGATCATTGATCAGCAATGCGCCACCCTCGCCACAGGTGAAATTCTTGGTTTCGTGGAAGCTCTGCGCCGCCAGGACTCCGAACGTTCCGAGATACCTGTTTTTATACTTGCCAAACAAACCGTGGGCATTGTCTTCCACCACGGCGATATGCTCGCGCCTGGCAATCTCCAGGATGGTGTCCATTTCGCAGCCCACCCCGGCATAATGCATCGCGACGATGGCTTTCGTGCGGGGAGTGATCAGTGCTTCCAGCCTGGCTTCGTCCAGGTTAAGCGTATCCGGTCGCACATCCGCGAAGACCGGCCGTGCGCCTCGCAGGACGAAGGCATTCACCGTTGATACAAAAGTAAATGAAGGAATGATGACTTCATCCCCTGGTTGGATATCCAGCAGGAATGCGAACATCTCCAGTGCATGTGTGCACGACGTGGTCAGCAGCACTTTGGGTACGCCCAGTTGTTGCTCGAGCAGCGCGCTGGCTTTCTGCGTGAATGGTCCGTCGCCGGACATCTTGGCGCCCGCGATTGCCTGCGCCATGTATTCGTTCTCTTTTCCCACTGTTACGGGACGGTTGAAAGCGATCTGCAAGGGGGGATATTCGGACATGTTCTACCTCGTAATATATTTCGTGGTTACCTGGCAGTCGTTTCCAGGGGATGAGATCTTTCGTATAGGTATTGCAGCCATCCCTTTGAAAACAGGATTGGCTAATAGCGCTAGGCGGGACTTTCCGGTCGCTAATAGCCAATTTCATAAAGGAGAGCGGGCGATGGGACTCGAACCCACGATATCTTGCTTGGAGGGCAAGCGTTCTACCACTGAACTACGCCCGCGTGGGCTATATTCTACCGTGACGGGCACAGGCGGTCAACCCGTTCAGCGTCAAGAAAAAGACCTTACCCCGAACCCTTCCCCCATTTCATTATTATTCAGATGCCATCGGTCGGGTTTATAATACTTGCGAGATGGAGTCTTATCTATGAAAAATACCCGTGCTGTGTTTGTCCTCTTATTTCTCGCCCTTTTCCTGCTGCAACCCATTCACGTTGCGGCGTCCGCACCCGTGGCCCTGGTCCTTACCATTGACGGGGCCATAACCCAGGCCACCCAGGAATACCTTTCCCGTGGCATCCAGACCGCCGAGCAGAGTGACGTGCAGGTGGTCATCCTGCAGCTCAATACCCCCGGTGGTGACATCCTTTCGATGACAGCCATGACCGAGGCGATGCGTGCCAGTACGGTCCCGGTGGTGGTCTATGTGACCCCGCGCGGTGCCATGGCGGCCTCCGCCGGGACGGTCATCACGCTGGCGGCGCACGCCTCCGCAATGGCGCCCGAGACGATCATCGGCGCGGCCAGCCCGGTTGGCTCGGGCGGCCAGGATCTGGGGCAGACCGAACAGGCCAAGCAAACCAATGCCCTGGTTGCCAAGGTGGATGCCTTCGCCGGGTGGCGCGGCCCGCAGGCCGTTGCCTTGGCCGAGTCGACCATCACCAGCGCCAAGGCGGTCTCCTCCACCCAGGCTCTCGCTGCCCACCTGGTGGATTTCGTTTCTCCGGATTTGAACGATCTGCTTGCCAAACTGGACGGGTTTACTGTCCAGATGGCAAATGGTCCGCGCACCCTCCATACGGCTGGCATCCTCCAGCAAGCCCTGCCCATGTCGCTCATTGAACAATTGCTGCAATTCCTGATTGACCCCAACATTGTTTTCCTCCTGCTGGCAATTGGCCTGCAAGCCCTTTTGATCGAATTGACCCATCCGGGTGCCTGGGTGCCGGCCTTCTTCGGCGTGGTCTGCCTTGCCCTGGGAGCCTACGGGCTGGGCTTCCTGCCGGTCAACTGGTTCGGCTTGATCTTCATGGTGACGGCCTTCGTGCTCTTCATTCTGGACATCAAGGCGCCCACGCATGGTGCTTTGACCATTACCGGGATCGCATCCTTCATCGTTGGGGCGCTGGTCCTCTTCAATTCCCCGGGCACGCCCCGTTTCGAGCGTGTATCCATACCGCTGGTTATTTTCGTGGGCGTGTTCATCGGTCTGATCTTCGCGGTCATCCTGGGATATGCCCTGCGGGCGCAGTCGCCGTCCGGTCATTACCGGGTGGGAGCGTCTGGGTGGCCAGACCGGTTTCGCCGTCAGCGATATCGATCCGGCCGGACAGGCCCAGGTGGCCGGGGAGCTTTGGAGCGTCGACCTGGCAGATGGTTCCGGAAGGATCCACAAGGGGGATAAGCTGGAAGTGGTAAAAGTGGAAGGGTTGCGGCTGAAGGTCAGGAAGAAGCAGTAAGCCGGTTTTTTCCCGCCTCCCAGGTGCGCACCTTATCCATTAGATCGCCCAGTGGATTCAGTTCGCCTGCGCTCACCATCAGATTCTTGGTGCGCGTGTGCTCGTATGGGAATGCAGGCATTCCGATGTTCAGGACCGACGATTTTCTGCGGAACTCTTCATGGGTCAGCCAACCCGCCAATAGAATTTCCTCGCCTTGGATCCAGATATTTCCCCACTCATGTGGCTGGATGATATAAGCTTCCCGGCGCACCGGGCTGTGCAATCCCAGGCGCCTCTCGGGCATGCGCCCGGCATGCACATATGCCAGGCTGGTAAACTTTTGATCCGCCGGCGTGCGGGTGCGCGCAGCCAGCTCGATGGTACTGGTGATAAAGTCCCGCTTGGCATCCAGCCCGCCGATTTCGACCGTGAAGGAGCTTTCACTCTCGCTTTTTAAAGCGAGAGGGTCCAGTGGCACCCAGGCAGTTGGCCGCCTCCACTCCTCCGGCAGTGGGTGGATCAGGTGGACGGTTTGGCCGGCCCTCATGGCTTTATTGATATCCTCTTGCGCAGCCGCCACGGTGACCGGTAAAAAAGCGAACAGGTACAGGTCCTCCGGTTTGTGGCTCTCGGTGGCGAACTGGTCGAGCGGAATGAGTGCGGATGCCTGGAGCACAACCTCCGGGTCCTGGCGGAGTCTGGTGATCTGGCCCGGGCGGGTGATCAGGGTACTGATCAAAGTGCAGAGATGCCCACCCAGCCGCAGATCGTAATGGTCCGGGTGGCTGAAGGGCTTTGCATCCGCCACACTGAAAGGGACTGCCAGCTCGGAAAGATACCGCCGGAATGCCAGTTCCACTGCCACCCCGCCGGCGCTGCGCCGCAGGTGGTCGATGGTTGAGTCACCCATGCGCCCGTACGTGCAGGCCAGCCAGCGGCAGGCGTAGGCAATTCCCCCCTCAGTCAGATCAGGAGTATAAGGGAGGTGGAGCAGGTCAGAGCAGTTGAGCATGGGCTCTTTTAAACTCCAAACAAGCCCTCATGCCAACCCCGAAAAATCAACGGCCTTGTCTGACCAATCCTTGGCCTGCAGGGAAAGCAGGAGACGCTGCTGGGGATTTTGGCTGGCGTTCCCCCATGCTTTCAGCCAGACGGTAAGCAGGGTCTGGATGCGCACTAATTCGGCGGCTGCTTCCGGCTCGGCTTCCCCGGCCGTCCATTCGATCAGCCGCCTGGCTTCATCAAGCAAGTCATAAACAACCATGGGATCGGAGCTTCTCCTGGCTGAGGACGAAATGCGTCCAAAAGTGGCTGCCAGCCCGCCCAAACGGCGGGGAAGTGGGTCGCGCATGAAACGCTCCCGCAGTTTTTCCCTGTCCATCATTGCACCTTTCCCATGATTTCCTGTGTAATGGTTTCGACTTGCTTGCGGATGACTTCATTCTGGAGCAGGATGCTTCGATTGCCCTGGCGGGGGCGGATATTTATCAACGATTCGAATTCTATGCGCTGTTCTGCCGGATACCAGTTCGCCCCCCACAGATCATCCTGTTCGCTGCCATCTTCAAGCAAGACGGTTTCGCAATCAGAGTGCATTTCTCCCCCTCCTGACAAGACCCGACGGCGGATATCCACTACGATCTTGATCATTCCTTCGTATTCCTGGAGCATTTCCTGTATTTGGGTGGAGATGGCCGGTTCTCTCAATAAGTGGATCATAGCGCCTCCACAGGGTATTATAACGCTCGACCAGGGCAAACTCTTTTGGTTGCTTGCTACTCATTCCTGAACTGCAAGACAATAATGGTGGAAGGTGTTGCTGACCCAGGCCGAGCCCAGCCCGTAAGGTGCCAGGCGCTGGTTATCCTGCAGCCAGAGCTTTTCATCCTTGAGCGTGAACGTCTTGCCGAGTTCACGCCCCAGGTCCCAGGCCAGCGGGTAGATCTTCCCCCCTTTCTTCACGTTCTTCACGATGATGGTGAGATAGGCTTTCTCCCGCAGCAGAGGTTTCAGCCCGCTGTAGATGCCCACCAGTTTCGCCAGGAATTCCTCGTAATCGCCCACGTTGCCCAGGTCGTTCGGATCGTCCGAGTAGAACACGTCCAGCTCGCTTGAAATGCGCCGTTTCTTCTGCGTCCTCGGCGCCTTTGGCTCGCAGCATGTCCCAGTAGGGCGGCGAAGTTAGCACATAGTCGCAGGTCGGAAGGCCGAACGTGAGCGCTTGGGCTGCATCCCCCGTAATGACGTCCGACGTTAACCCTTCGACCGTTTTTCCCGACCTCGCGCGTTCCTCGGCCACGCTCTGGCGGGCGATCTCGGCGTATTTGGGATTCAACTCTATCCCGTATGAATTCCGTCCCGCCCGCAGCGCCGCGATCAGGCTCGAGCCTGTCCCGGCCATTGGATCCAGGATGCTCTCGCCGTGTTTGGTGAAGAACTCGATGAATTCCTGCGCCAGCGTCTCCGGGAACTTGGCCGGGTGGACCAGTACCCCCTTTTTACGCGGCGGTGGGTTGTGGATGAACCAGGATTTCTGGAACTTGAGCCATGTTTTCGGGTCGAGGTCGTTGAGTTTGTTTTTCATGGCTTTGCGGTCCCGGCGGTGACGGGAGTCCGGGATGGCAGCAGCGTGGGCGGCGGGGGGATGTAGGTGACGGAATAAACGGACAGGTCTGAGAAGGAAACGGTCACGGGTGATTTCCCGTTGGCGTAAATGAAAAAGCCGATCGTTCCTGCAGAAAAGACCGGGTCTGATACGCTGAACTGGTAATGGTCGTTCAGGAAGAGCCGCATTTCCCTCCCCGCTGCCCAGACTCCCATCTTGACTTGACCGGGTGCTCCTAGGGGTGCGTCGTAGCTGGACTGCCAATCCAGCAGGGGATAGACCACCCCGCCGCGCACGCGTTCCACACGCTCCTGGCCGTTGCAGTTGACCACGAAGCGGTAATAGTTTCCACTGCCGGCGCCGCGGAAGAGCATCCCGTACTGGTCCTTGTTGCTGCACAGGCTGATGTTGGCCTGTGCCTCGGCATAAAAGTCGACTACTGCCGGCTGGTTCCGCAGGCTGGCGATGGAAAGCGGTCCGGGCGCAGTGATGGACAAAACCAGCCGGTTGCGGGTTACCATCGCGCTGGCTTGATCAGAACTGGCCGTGTTCCATACATCCGGCTGATCGAAGGAGTCGGAGAAAACCAGGTCGCCCACGCCGGGATGATAATCCTCCGTCGGGGTGCCTGCCTGCGTGGGCGCTGCGGTGGGAGTGTCGGTGGAAGGGAACCAGATGATGGTGGCAGTGGAGGTTTCAGTGGAGGTGGGCGTTGGGGTTCCCGTGGGTGTCAGGCTCTGGCCGGAGCAGGCGACCAGGATCAGCCCGCAGGCGGCCATTGCCAGGAAGGAATATGGTTTTGCCAGAATGGTGAGTTTCATCGTGCCAAAGACCGGAAGAATTTTTACCGAAGCTGTTGTACAATCAAAGGAAACATTGAAATCCGCCTGCTTTCTTCTTCATTCTACTGCGTGTTGCCCGAATCTGCCAATCATACTGTCAGCACCCTAAACATAAAGGAGAACCATATGAGTGAAAAAGCTGTCTTGGTGACCGGAGCATGTGGGGAGATTGGCCAGGCGCTGGTGCAGAACCTGGCCCGGCTGGGAGGCTTTCGCATCGTTACCGCCGACCTGGCTCCGCTGCCGGAGGCCATCCTGGCGCTCTCGGCGGAACACGTCCAGGGGGATTTGGTCAACAAGATCAAGATATTTTATGATTACGATTTCGATATCATCTTCCACCTGGCGGCCTCACTTTCCTCCAAGGCCGAAGTGTCCACCGAGGAGGCCCATCGGATTAATGTGGAAGGAACCATGCAGCTCCTGATGCTGGCGGCCTATCGCTCGGAGAAGTACAAAAAGGAAGTGAAGTTCCTCTTCCCCAGTTCCATTGCGGCCTATGGTTTTTCTGACCTGGCTGCCAAGCATGCGGCCGGGAGTGTGAAGGAGGATGAGTACAACACACCTCACACCATGTATGGCTGCAATAAACTCTATTGTGAGAAATTGGGCATGTATTACAGCCGCTACAGTGGCCAGCGCCATCTGGACCCACAGCCACCGGTGATGTGTGACTTCCGCGCCATCCGCTTTCCCGGCCTCATCAGCGCCTTCACCCTGCCCAGCGGTGGCACCAGCGATTACGGGCCCGATATGCTCCATGCAGCCGCCCAGGGCCTCCCTTATGCCTGTTTTGTCAGGCCGGACACCCGCATCTCGTTCATGGCCATGCCGGATGCCATCAAGGCTTTGCTGATGCTGGTCGATGCCCCTCGCCGGAAATTATCGCATGTCGTCTACAATATTGCCAGTTTCAGCCTGACTGCTGGTCAGTTCCGTCAAAGGGCCCTCCAGGCTTTTCCCGGTGCGCAGATCTCCTTCCAGCCGAATCCGCGCCGCCAGGGCATCGTGGACTCCTGGCCGGAGGATGTGGATGATTCCCTCGCCCGTCGCGAGTGGGGCTGGCAGCCGGATTACGATGTGGATAAGTTCTTCGATGAATACTTCATCCCGGAGATCAAAAAGCGTTACCACCGTCCGTCCATGCGTACGAACGAGTAACGCTTGGGAGGATTTGAGGTCTACCGCTTTTCTCTTTTATCTTTTATCTTTCAGCTTTTAGCTCTCTTCTATCACCTACCCTCTACCCCCTACCCGCTATCAGCTTTCCCTTTTCACTTTCATCTCTCACCTATCACCTATCACCTACCCGCTATCAGCTTTCCCTTTTCTCTTTTATCTTTTACCTTTCAGCTTTTAGCTTTCATCTCTCATCTCTCATCTACCCGCTATCAGCTATCAGCTTTCACCTATCATCCACCATCTACCCGCCTAATACCTCCCATCTATCTCCTCCAGTGGATCCTTCCCCGGTACGATCACCGTCTTCAGCCCTGTCTGCCAGTCCATCCTGTCCAATAACGTGCAAAGCGCCGCGGTCATCAGGTCGTCGTCGTGTACCAGCTCGCCGCTGTTTTGGTCGCGTGTGCCGTCCGGCACTCCCCATCGCATCAGTTCGGCTGGGCCGGGCACAATCTCGCACCGGCACTTGTCCATTTGCATGTGCAGGTTTTCCGGGAAGGGATGGTATTCCCGGTAGCGTCCGCTTTCGACGATTCCGATCAATCCGTATCCCAGTTCGCTTTTCAACTTGGCCGTGAACTTCACCGGGATCACCACTTCCGGACCAAGGGAATGATCCAGCAGGCTCCATAATCCCTCCCCCACGCCGGTCGCGTCGATCACGATCCGCATTGGTTTCCATGTTTGTGCCAGCCCGTTTAGTGCCCCGAAGACCGTCACGTGCTTTTCGCCTTTCCATTCCTTCCGGAAGACTGTCAGGTAGGTTGGTTTCCCCAGTAGGGCCACCGTGCTCGTGTCCACCTCCACGATTTTTAGGGCCGTGCTGTCTCTCCCCGGGTCTTGTTCGGGCGTTTCGCCCGTACCCGCAGTGGCATGAAACGCCCCTTCACAAAACGCCTTTGTGGAACATTCATCCTGGCCTGCCACGTCCACCAGGAAGGCGTACGTCTTGCCTGGCTCCGGTTCTGTGCGTGCACGGTGCTCTCCGCGCATCAGCGCTTGGCGTCCGGGAGGGAACATCCCCGCCTGCGCATCGATCGTCTCGCAAAAATATTGTGTCCTTACCAGTGGGTGTTGCCTGCCCAGCCGTGCAATCACCCCATCCACGTACTTGCCATAGTCCGTCGAGGCTGCGCGTACATCCTCTGCCGTGAAGAAGAACACTCGCCGGATGCCGTCCTGTTTTTCTTCTTCCATGGCGTGCTGGTATTCCCGTTCCAGCAGGGTGTCGCTCGTCCAGCGTGTCCCGCTGAATAACTTGGTTGCATTGCCGCTGGCCGCCATCGGGTCCAGGTCTTTGTCGTACTTGAATGTACTGATATTTTGGGACTCGTTCACGATCAGTAACCGGTTTGCAGTGGCCCCGACGATATTGGCGGATGGATCTGCGCTCAGGTAGGTGCAGAAGGAGTTCCCTATGTTATAGATGTACCCGCTCTTGCGCTGCCACCTGCCCCGTGTCAGTCCGTTGGTTTGCAGGCGCCTCTCCAGCCTCCGCATGCTCGTCTCGGTTTGCGGCTTGAAGGTGGGATTGATGAAAACCATTTCCCCGCCCGCCTTGGAACTGTGTGTCAGCAGGTAAGCCACCATCGATGCCAGTGCTTCATCCTTCCCGCTCTGGCGCGGGAAGATCCACACGAATGATAATCCGCCTCTCCGGCGCACGCTCTTTACCACCGCCCGTATCGCTTCCTCTTGGTAGGGTCGCAGTTTCATGTGTCCACCCCAATACGTGAACTGTTCGGGATGGCGCAGTAGTCTTTCGCAGGTTATGGTGCGCTGGCTCTTATACTTTATCATCGGTTTCCTCGTCGAAAGGCACATTGTCCAGCGCTTCTGACAGCGCATCTCCAAGCTCCTCGTCCCGGCCGTTGAGCATGGCATGCGTTCTGGCGCTGGTGCTGGTGGTGGTCGTGTTGATGGAAAGCGCGTTTACCATTTTGACCACCTGGTCGATATCGGGTGTCTTTTTAGCAAGAAGCGCTTGCAATATTTTGAAGATGCCTTCCCCGATCGCGCGGTGCAAAAATTCTTCGTGTCTGAAATCATCCCACTTCATCCTCCTGAGGCCCTGGCGCTGGTTCTCGTTGAACTGTTTGGCATACAGTCCATGCTTGAGCGCGTTGGTGTTGCCTTTTTTGCCCCCCGCCATGCTTTCACCGCTTGCCTGTCTCGAGCTGCATGAAAGGTAAGGCCGGCCTTGGCCTGCTCGATCCGCTTCCGCCGTTGGCTGGCGTTATGAGGTTCTTCACCTGGCTGGTCACGTCATGAACTTCTCTGTGCTCGGCTTCGCTGCTGATCCGCCAAGCCTCCAGTCTCGCCGCTTTCTCTTTCAGGGAGTTGGTCTCATCGCAGGTTGGGGTGGGGAAGCATGCTGTCATTGTCCCTTCTTTCTCTTCAGATAGGCACGGCAAGGCTTAAACAGAAACACGGCAAATTCTCAGCCTTTGCCGTGCCTGCTTCAATATTAGAACATTAATTCTAATTTGTCAAGGGGCTATTTTTTGTGTCGTTGCCTGCGCCAGCCTGCCCTAGACGGACAGTCCAGGGTACCGCAGGTACAGGTGCGAGGAGGGCGTTCTTCGCCCGACGTGGCAATCCCCTCGTTCCCGTGTCATTGCCTGCCCCGATGTTCTTTCGGGGTTCCAACCCGACATCGTACTCGTTAGGTAAGTAATCTCCTTATTTTGTATTATCAACAGTGACTCTACTGCAAAAATGATATGAGGCAGCTGCCTGCCAGTTCGACCCATCTCTGGTCGAACCGCAGTTCTAGGGCTATCCGCTCATGCAGAAAGAGGAGGCAATCCTGCCTCCTCTTTCACTTTCTCGTCCCAAGGCAGGAGGAAAATTCTTCAAACCCCATTGAGCAATCGACCAACAGGCACGAGCAACATCTGGTCTTATAAGCCTGATATTGCTCTATGGGCGCAGCAGGATAATCCCATCCAGGGGTGGGAGGGTCACTTCCGTGACCGTGCTGCCGTCGTTCACCGTCCTGTCCTGGGTTCCGTTGATCTTTTTAAATGTTCCACCGAGAGGAATGGTGACGGGATCACCCGAGGCATTGACGAGCACGATCCCATGTTCGAAGTCCCGCCGGTAAACGTCCGGCCTGGTTGTTTGCAAAAGGACATCATCTAGCCAGACGGTGCCGGTGGTCTTCCCCAACGTAAAAATCAACCGGGCCTGGGCGTCGCTCCCGATTGAGCGGGCTGTAAATGTATATTGCTGCCATTCGGTGGTGAGCGGAACTATGCTGAAAAAGATCCAGCCTGTCCACGGATCATGATTTTGCTGGCTCCCGATACTGATGGGGAGTGGATGGTCCGCCCGGGCGCGGAAGCTGAGTGTATAGTTGGTGCCTTTGGTTACAACGATCGGCTGGGCCTCCAGCGATACCTCCCAGTCAACGCCTTTTGATTCCGTCACATCCACACGCAGCGAGCCGGGACCATCAGCAGGGTTGGAAGTGTCAATCACACGGGAGGCTGCGTAGCCGGGATTGGCTACCAAGTCCCAGATGCCCATATCTGCATACTCATAAGAATTGAAACCGCTGCTGGCAACCGTGGTTGGAGTGAACGATCCCATGTCAACCAGAGCAGCTGGTCCGAGCGGCTGCCCAAGGTAACCCAGAGCAGCACCGGCGTTATCGTATTCATCGAACCACTTCAGTCCGTGAGGCCCATACCCATTGCCAATTAAGAACTCGAAAAATCCATTATTCAAAAGTGCTGTGGTCAGCCCAAAGCGCATCTTACGATAATTGGGAACGGTATCTGCAGAAATTGCGTTACCACTGTCATCTTCCCAGGTTTGGAGCATGGTCAGGTTGGGCTGGCGGGCGTTTGCCATCCATTCGAAATAACTTCCCATATTAGCCCAGGATGGCCCGATAGTGTAAGAGTGCCAGTTGTCGGCTGCATCGGTCGGGTAATCTTCGAAGTTGGTGCCGTTAACAACCGAAAAATCATTGATGCCGGTGTTTAGCTGGATGATCTTATTTGGGCCGATACGCTCCCGCAGGTCTTGCAGGTAGAGGCTCAGGCCAGCGTTCCAGGCGGTATCGAAGGCAACGTAGTCATTTAGCAATGTGTTGGACTGGTCTGGATCGATCGTGCGGGCATATGAGTTGACGTACAACGACTGGTTCGGGCCTGTGCGGTCAACCAGCAGGCCATCCCAGCGCGGGTCATCCAGCAATCTGGCATCCAGCCGGGCGCGGTAACTGGCCCAGGTTTCGAGGCCGACCGCCGGGTCGGCAACGCCTTTAGGGGAGAGTGTGCTGATGTTAAGCACCCAGGAATTGGGGTATTGGGAGATGTGCGCGGCGATGCGCGTCCCGGCTGGGTGTGCCGAGGCAGGGCGAATGTACCCACGTTCAACCGTGAGCGTGCGGCTGGCTTTGTCAACAGCTTTCACATATACGCTCTCACCAGCGATGAGGACGGTGTCTCCAGGTACAAACAAGTCGTAGGTTGTTATCCCATTGCTTACGGTCAGCGCTTGCACCGGCAGGTTGGTTTGGCTGGCATCCACGTCGGCGCGCAGGCTCGTTCCCACTTGGGTGAGATACCATTCGGGCGGGATTTCTTGCAGGAATAGGTTATTGGCGGGGTTTTGCGGGTCGTAACCCACTTCGCAGGCATTGCTCTGATCGAGAATAATGATGTTCGGGTTCAACTTGCGAAGCGGGTCGATGAATTCACTTTCCCAGGGAAATAGATCGACGTAGTCGTAACGGGCGATATCTTTGAGCGGCTGCGTGTACGGATCTGGCCACCACATGGCTAGGCGTGGAAATGGTAGATCCTGGGGCGGGATGGGGGTGGGGGTCGGGGGGATGGGGGTGGGGGTCGGGGGGATGGGAGTGCTGGTCGGGAGGGAAGTAGCCGCTGCAGTCGCCGTGACAGTCGCCGGAGCAGGAATCGATGGTCTGCAGGCCGCCATGGCAAAGCAAAGGATGATGAAAGGTAGTATCTTATTCAAACGAAAGAACGAATCGGGAATGAACATTTTTGTCTTCTCCCTATGTGCAGCATATTCCACACCGAACCAGATCTCTCATGCGTGGCTCCATGCATTTCATCAATTATATACTCAATGGTACAGCTTCGAATGTGGCTTGGTTGTTCACTGGCTGGCCGACCATCTCGGCGCACACCAGATACAGCTATGTGAAAAAAATAAATTCCTAGCCTTGGACAAAACTTGTCCATAATGTACCCTCCTAAGTAGGCGGATTTCTTAATATAATTGCGGCAACCCACCAGCTAACAACGAGCCCGTGTCCAAGAAAAACATCAAACACCAGCAACCTGCATTGATCAGCGCTGCCAGCGAACTTCCTGAAAAGAAGCGCAAACGTTTGTAGAATTCATGGGCAGGCACATTTTACCAGGAATTCTTCAACCGCATTCAGGAGGAAGCCTTTTCAGTCTTGTACTCAGACCTGCCTTCGCGTCCGAATGTGCCGGTGAACGTACTGGTCGGGCTGGAAACCCATTTATCGATCAATAAGGGTGACCAAGTTATTGACCGAGGTTTTCCGATGGCAATGACGTTCAATTCCACCGATGTTCTTCCGGGGCCCCGCCGCATCGAGACCAGCCTCAGGTGACTCCTCCCCCATTTTTGCTCCTGAAAATGGGGGAGGTGGGAGGGGGTCGAGTAGCAGATTCTACCCGTAGGGGGTCTTCATATGCTTCAATTCCGTTTTCGTTGTACAATAGGGTATCGCCTTTCCCGGGGAACCTGCCATGATAAATCCAGAAATCGCCCGAACTGAGATCGAAGGACTCATCCAGCGTTTCAAGTCCTTGTCCGCCGCCGAACGGAAAGGTATGAACGAACATGCCACCCGCCAGGGCTACATCCTGCCGCTGTTCCGTGCGCTCGGTTGGAACGTGGATAACGTCAATGAGGTCAGCCCCGAGGAAAAGGTCTCGCGCGGCTGGGTGGATTTTTCTTTTCGACTGGGTGGCATTCCTCGTTATTTCCTCGAAACCAAGAAGGCTTCTGAAGACTTGGATGACCCGCGCTGGGTCCAGCAGGCCATTGACTATGCCTGGACAAAATCCGTCACCTGGGCCTTGCTCTCGAATTTCGAGCGGCTGCGGGTCTTTAATGCCGAATGGAAGGAGACCGATCCTTTCCGGGCGCAGTTCCTGGAGTTCGACCTGGATGCCTATCTGTCCGATTTCGAGCGCCTGTGGTGGTTCTCGCGGGAGCAGACCGCCCTCGAGCGTTTGGATCATGAAGCCGACAAGGTCGGCCGGCGTATCAAACGCTTGCCGGTCAGCCAGCATTTGTTTGACGATCTGAAACAATGGCGCAGCGATCTCTACGGGAGACTCCGCCAGTGGAACCCGCTCTATTCTCCGGCCCAGATCGATGAGGCCGTCTTGCGTCTGCTTAACCGGCTTATTTTCATCCGTACCGCCGAAGACCGGGAAGTCGAGCCTCAGCGCCTGCTGCCGCTCCTGCGTGAGTTGGAAGACCGGCACCAGCGTGACAGGCTCTCCGTCAAATTGACCGAACTGTTCCGCCAGTTTGATGCAACCTATAATTCGGAGCTCTTCGCCCCCCACTTCTCCGAGCAACTGTATTGCGACTATCCACCCCTGGAAGAGCTCATCCGCGGCTTGTACGAAAAGAATTTCGTGCGTTACAACTTCAATGCTCTCGAGGCGGATGTGCTCGGCACAGCCTATGAGCAGTATCTCGGGCACATCGTTACCGAGACAATGGGCGAGACTGCCCAATTGGCAGCCGCCTCCCACGTCGAGGAAAAGCGCACCAAGCGTAAGAGCCAGGGTATCTATTACACCCCGGCCTTCGTCACCAAATACATCGTCCAGCAGACCGTCGGTCGCTACCTCGACGAAAACGGTTACAACCCCTCCAGGCCGCCCCGTATCCTGGATATGGCCTGCGGCTCCGGCTCCTTCCTGATCGAAGCCTTCGATACACTCGACCGCTTCGTGGCGAAACAGCGCAACCAGGTCTACGGCGCAGAAGATGATTTGCATGATAACCTGCGCCGCCTCGAACTCCTGCAAACCTGCATTTTCGGCGTGGACAAGGACAGGCAGGCCGTGGAAGTGGCACAGTTGAACCTGATTCTGCGCGCCTTGCATGGCCGCCAGAAACTGCCCTTGTTGACTAATATCTGTGAAGGCGATAGCTTGATTTCGGGAACACCGGAAGAACTTAAAGCCGCCTTTGGTGAAAACTGGGAGACCAAAAAATCTTTCATTTGGGAAAAAGGGTTCCCCGAAGCCATGAAAGATGGCGGTTTTGATGTAATTATTGGTAATCCTCCATATATTCGTGCTGAGAATATGCCACGCGATGAGCGAGATTACTATATCAACAGCCATAAATTTGAGACGTCTTATGGTAGATTTGATATACATGTTCTATTCCTTGAGAAAGCAATCAAAATGCTCAAGGATGGTGGGCGATTGGGTTATATTATTCCCTATGCAGGCTTGACGCAAAATTATGGTATGGTTCTTCGCAAGTTCATTTTGGAAACTTGTATCATTGAGAAAATTATTGACCTATCACAATACAAAGTTTTCCAAGATGCAGAGGTAGCAACATGTGTAGTAGTACTACAAAAAGAGTCGGATGCTTCGCTGCGAAATAAAAATCCTATTTCGATAATTCGGCAAGATTCATATGATCAGGGGATTCAAGAATTGGGTCATGATTTGCCTCAAATCACGTTTTTGAAGACGCCAAATTACACATATCATCTAGGCCTAGATAAGTCCATATTGAATCTGGTTGCAAAGATTGATTCAGAAAGTGTTCCTCTTGGAGATATTTGTTATCTGATTACAGGTGCAGTTTTACATGATTCAAAAACAGGTGCATCAAAAGATAGGCTTATTTCAATGCAATTTCGAGCAGGTTTAAAATCCTATATCGAGGCAAAAGAGATAAACCGTTATTTACCTCCACTTAGCACTAGGTTTTTAGAATACAGAATAGGTGAAATGCATCGACCCAAATTTCGAGAACTTTTTGAGAACGAAAAAATAATGATCGCTCGAATCGCAACGGATGTCCGGGCAACGATAGATTTCACTAATCTATATACTGACCATACTATTGATTTAGCTGTTCGGAAAGATAAATTGCAAAATGCTGAAAGTCGAGATTTTAAAATAACTGAAAGTGAAGCCAATTTTGCTAAGGAATATAGCCTTCACTACTTGTTGGGTAATATCAATTCTCGTTTGGTTACATGGTATTTACAAAATATTCTTGGTATGGCGATAGAGATTAACCCTGAAACTGGTAGGAATCTACCTATTCACCGGATTGATTTTACTAATCCTGCCGAAAAATCTGCCCATGATGCAATCGTCAATCTGGTGGAGCAGATGCTGGATTTGCAGAAGCAGCACCAGCAGGCCGAGGCTGCCCAGGAAGATTCCCGTTTTCCCCTCCAGAAGCGCATCCAGGAATTGGATAACGAGATTGATGCACATGTGTTCGATCTGTATGGTCTGACCGAAGCAGAGATCAAGATTGTGGAAGGAAAATGAATTGGGGATTATCTCTTTTGTAACCCCATTGACTTTTGAGAACAGATGTACTAAAATAGAATTAATAATTGGTTATTAATAATAGCTTTTTGAATGGCAAATAGACACAGACAATATATTAAAGCACTTGAAACACTGGTTTATGTCACCAATAAAGAAAGGCGACATTATTGGGCGTTAAAGGTTATATATTTTGCCGATAAAGAACACTTGCGACGATATGGGAGGCAAATTTTCAACGAAAGCTATTACGCAATGGATAAAGGCCCAGTTCCAAGTTTAGCATACGATATCGTAAAAGATGTTCGAGGAGATGGGTATTTCAGCTTTTCAAACCCAGATCCATCTACTGCATTGAATGTGCCAAACAATCGTACGATTGAACCTCGAAGGGCGGCCAATACCAAACTACTGAGCAAATCTGAAATTGAATGTCTTGATTTCGCATATAATTTAATCAAGGGATTATCGTTCGGACAATTAAAAAAATTAAGTCACGATAGAGCTTATGATGCTGTGGAGGAAAACGAGGAAATACCCTTAAATAGTATCGTGGGAACCTTGGACAATAGTCAAGATGTATTAGATTATCTATCGATCAATTAGGGGGATTTGAAGTGTCTGAATATCAGACAATTCCTCAAAAGGCTCAAAGGGCACTCCTGCGAGCAAAACTTAAGCCCGGAAGTATTATACATTTGTATTGTGATTTCATAACCAATCCCGACAATAAATTTGTAGTAATAATGTATGTTGATGATGATACAGTTCTGGCGTGTTTGATAAACTCTCGAATTCACCCATTTATTGAAAAAGATCCACGCTTGAAGGCTTGCCAAATTAAGTTGGACGCGAAAACCTATACTTTCTTAGATCACGATTCCTTCCTAAATTGTGCGAGATTATTTGATGATTTTGATATCTCAACTATAATAGATCACTTGCTTGATAATCCAGATGATTATAAAGGTAGCTTGGGGGAATCAGAACTAGTTGGTGTAATAGAAGCTATAAATTATACGGATACTATTTCCGAAATTGATCGCGATCTTATTATTAAAGCACTTGGGGAGTAAAAAATCAGAAATCTGGGCTTCTATTTCGGGAGAGCAGCCTATGAATAATTCTTTACATAATATCGACAACCGCATAAAAGTAGTCACTCAAGCATTGTTTAATTGTTCAAAACTCATTGAGGCGGAAGAACTTTTTCCTGTTATGGTCCCGGAAGCGGCGAAGATTATTGCCTCTAATCCTTATGCCTTTTCGATTGCCGTATGCTTGGACCGGGGAACGAAAGCAGATATTATCTGGACGATTCCTTATGATATCAAGAATAATCTGGGTCATCTGGATCCTTTTCTAATTCATAAAATGTCGCTGGATGAACTGGCAATTCTCTTCAAACATCTGCCACGTCGGCCAAGATATGTTAATGATGCCCCAAGAACTATACGAGATTTAACCCGAATAGTCGTCGAAGAATGCGGCGGTGACGCAGCGAGAATATGGAACGGCAAATGCGCTGCGGAAGTAAAGCGTACATTTCTAAGCATTTATGGTGTCGGCAATGGAATTGCCAATTTGGCTGTTCTTTTGATCGAGCAAGCCTTCCCGATACGTTTTAATGATCTGGACCGCCCTCGCATGGATATTAAACCCGATGTACATACAAAAAGAGTACTGCATCGCCTCGGTATGAGCGAAAGTGAAGATGAAAGCTCTGCCATCGATGCAACACGCCGAATGAATCCTGCTTGGCCAGGTGCATTGGATGTCGTTCTATGGGGAATTGGCCGCCACTGGTGCCATGCAACAAACCCGGATTGTGTAAACTGTCCAGTATCTATGGAATGCGCAAAACGTTTCTAGGTTCCGAAAGGAGCTACAATGAAAAATATAGTATTGATTTCCTGTGCCAGCCAAAAACGGACTCAACGATCGAAAGCGAAAGACTTGTACATCAGTGCACTGTTCAAGAAGAATTTGGCTTATGCTAGGCGGTTGCATCCGGATGTAATCTACATTCTTTCGGCCAAATATGGCTTGATTGATCTGGAAACCGAAATAGACCCGTACAATCTGACTCTGAACACCATGTCGGCAGGTGAGATCAGAAACTGGGCTGAGAGGGTTCTTCTGCAGCTTCGCAAGGTAGCCAGCCTCCAGGATGATCATTTCATCTTCTTGGCCGGGATGAAGTACCGAAAGAATCTTATTCCACATTTGAAATCGTTTGAAGTACCATTGGAAGGGCTGCCCATTGGCAAGCAACTCCAGGCATTATCGGGAAATACAATAAATAGGCTCAAAATAACCAACCACGATGGAAGGGAAAATAAAATGAACACAAAATATTTTCCACTACAGCAATATCTTACAAACCTGCCGACCAGTCAGCGGGATGTAACACTTACATTCCCGCAAATCGAGAGGATTATTGGTGATAGGCTTCCTCCATCGGCATCCAACCATCGGCCATGGTGGGCCAATGAAGAAAATGGACAACACAGCCATGCACATGCTTGGATGAAGGCAGGGTGGAAAGTGGATACCGTTGATCAAAGGCAGAAATGGGTGCGCTTTCTTCGTCTAAAATAGACCCGATTTTATTAATGAGCTGAAGATATCGATAAACCGTGACAGCGAGATGGTCACGGTTTTTAGTTGGGCCGAGTTAGCGCTGAGTCTGCGTCTTTTTGGGGTGGATTTCCACCAAATCAGAAGTGTCTTGGTTTCGCTCCTATTGTAATTGCCTCTTGAAAGTATTGGTGGGTGATTACGACAAAAATACCTATTTGGATGCTTATCTGCCGTTCTCTGGATTTGCTGTCCTTTGCTGTTGATTATTATCTTGTGTGTTTTCTTCGATGATCTGGCTTATTTTCTTTCGTACCGCCAGTGGCTCTCCGATTGCCCTGAAACTTTCCTTCGTGCCACCCGTGCCCGTGACAGTGACTGTGCCAAAACCTAACAACCTGCCTGTAATATTCTGTCGGACTGCCACGCTTTCTATTTTCGTCAATAGCATTTCAAGGGTATGCCTGCGGATGAAACCGGTCTTTGCAATCACCCGCCGGTTGGTCACTGCGAATTCGGTTGTGGCCATGCTGATGATTGCTTGCAGCACAAGCACGATTGTGTAAAGCAGGAGCAGGCCGGAAAGGCATAGAAATGAACTTGAAATTATTGGGGCCTCTGAACCTTGTTGTCCCGCAGAGCTCAAAGCAAAAATGCCGACTGCTAAAGTCAATAGGAATGAAATGACGGCCGGCAAAAATATCGCCGGATGGATTCGGGCGGAAAAGAGAACCTTCTCGTTCGGCATTAGATTTTCATTTACGTAACTCATGGTTTTCTCCCTTGTTATTATTTATTCTTGTCCCTGCATATTTTTTCTAATTATTCCTCTTATAGAGTATAGCATCACCCAGATAAACGCACAAATCCCCGCTGTTCGGTGGCTGGTGATAAATGCCTTCAACTCCGCCTCTTCACAAATCGGGAGGCTGAGTCTGATGGGAAAATAGTAAAATACCCCTGACTGGCTGAGGGGGGCAGCCAATCAAGGGCAATAGTATTATGACATCGGTTTGTTATTATTCTATTAACATTTTGTTTTCACAATAAGTAGGATTCCTGGCAAATGAACTTTGTTGGCCTGTTTATCCTGCATGCCCTGCCTGCACCCGGTACTTTCGGGTGTCCCAGCCCTCCCTCTGAGGAAATGTGACTGTCACCTCCCAGGTGACTGTCACATTGCCTCTACCCCCTCTCAAAACCCACATCAATCTTCCAAATTTTGCCAAAAAACGGTCCAAAATAGCCCATCTCCCCCCCGATTCCGGAGGAACGATGCCTTCCAAATACCCCTCCGGATCCCTCTGCATTCTTGCAAACCCTCACGAAAACGCTAAAAAAGACGAAATCCTGCAGTTAAATTCCCTTTTCCCTTGTCTTTTTATCCTCTCCTCCCTCATCGTTCCTCATCGTTTTATCATTTCACCCTCGCCTTCCTCGTAAATGCAGGTCTGGCGCAGGAATCCTATAATAATCGGTCCCCCACTTGTACCGCGTCCACGCGGTAGTGGCAGCCCCGGCTCTGGCGGTTATGCCGCGCCGCCTGGGCCACGATCAGCCCCACCTCCACCGCGTTGCGCAACCCGATCAATCCATCGCTCAATTTGGTGCGCCGGTAAAAGGTTTCTATCTCGTTCTGCATGTGCCGCAGTTCCCGGATCGCTCGTGACAGGCGTTCACCCGAACGCACCAGCCCCACGTAATGCCACATGATGTTCTGGATGGTCTGCATATCCCCCTGGATCAGGGCGGGGTCTGAGTCAGTCGTCAGGTTGCTTTCGTCCCATATGGGTATGTCGTCAAGATTGGGTGGAACAGGCGCAGTTCCCGATGAGAGATCGGATTCGACTTCGCGGGCGGCGCGGTTGCCCCAGACCAAACCTTCCAGCAGGGAAGTGGAAGCCAGCCGGTTTGCCCCGTGTAGCCCGGTGCAACTGACCTCACCGACTGCGTACAGGTTCTGGATGCTGCTGTGTCCCCATTCGTCCACCGAAACACCGCCGCAGAAGTAATGTGCAGCCGGCACCACCGGGATCGGTTCTTGCGTGATATCCAACCCGACCCGCTGGCATTCTGCATGGATGTTGGGGAAACGTCTCTTGATCTCCTCGGCTGGCATGTGTGAAGCAATATCCAGTAGCACATATGAATAGCCGTTTGTTTCCATTTCCATGTGTATGGCGCGTGCCACCACGTCGCGCGGGGCCAGGTCCTTCCATTCGGGTGAGTATTTCTCCATGAAGCGCTGGCCGTCCGGGGTGAGCAGTACGCCGCCCTCGCCGCGCACCGCCTCGCTGATCAGGAATCCTTCCGCTCCTGGTACCGAGAGGGCTGTCGGGTGGAACTGGATGTATTCGGCGTTCGTGATGCGCGCTCCGGCGCGGCTGGCCATTGCCAGCCCATCCCCGCGTGCGCCCGCGGGGTTGGTGGTGTTGCGAAAGATGCGTCCCAGTCCGCCGGTCGCCAGGATGGTGGCTGACGCCAGCGTGCGGTGCACCGTCCTGCCTGCCCGGTCAAAGATGTAAGCGCCATGGCAGGCCACCGGTTGGTAGGCGGAAAGCGGGTCGCGCGAGTGGTGTGGATATGTTATCAGGTCGACCGCCGTGGCATTGGTTTCCAAATCGACATTCGGCAATCCCTTCAAGGTCCTCACAAGCCCATCCATGATGGCCCTGCCCGTTCCATCCCCGATATGCAGAATTCGCCGCCGGGAGTGGGCGGCTTCCTGTCCCCAGTCCGGTTCACCGTTGCTCCCGAGGTCAAAGGCGATCCCGGCTGTCTTGACCAGGACTTCCTCCAGAAGGCCAGGTCCCTCCTCGGCCAGGATGTGCGCCGCTTCAGGTAACGAGGCGCCTGCCCCGGCTGCCAGGATATCTTCCACTAACAGGTCTGGGCTGTCGTCCAGGCCGCGCCCGATTATGCCGCCTTGGGCGTAACGGCTGTTCGATTCGTGCGGGTCGGGCTCACGCGTCAGCAGGATGATGCGCCGTTGCGGGTTCTGGGCCAGCTTGAGGGCCGCGCTTGCCCCGGCAATACCGGAGCCGATGATGAGGACGTCTGTCGTTTTCATAAGAATTTGGCAAAGGTTCCAAATGAGCCAAAGGATTCAAAGGCTTTTTCCCTTGTGCCCCCGCTGCTTTTGGAACTTCTGATGCCTTTTTCTCCTTTATCCAATTTCGATCATTCTCTGCACCGCCCGGTATGCTTTCACCCGGATCTCTTCCGGTATATCGATCACGTAACGGTTGAACTTGAGCGCATCCCGTGTTTCTTCCATCGTGATGGTATTCATATGCGGGCAGCGCACCATGCAAAGCCGCAGCATGTCTTTTTCCGGGTTGGCGGCGGCGATATTGTCGCCCATGGCACATTCGGTCAACACCAGGTAGCGGGAGGCTTTTGACTCCTGCACATAGCGGATCATGGCATTCGTGCTGCCGGAAAAATCGGAAGCGCCCACCACCTCCGGACTGCACTCCGGGTGGGATAAAACCACCACATCCGGGAACTGCTGGCGTACCGCCTGGATATCCGCCAGCGTAAATTTCTCGTGGACTTCGCACCTGCCGTGCCAGCCGATCATCTGGTAATCCAGTCCGGAATCTTCGAAGTTACGGGCACCCGGGGTTGGAAATACGATGTGCTTGCCGGTCTCGTTGGCAATGTTCTTTGCCAGGTATTCGTCTGGCAGGAAGATGACCGTGTCTGTTTTCAGCGATTCGACAACTGCGATCGCATTCGACGAGGTGCAGCAGATATCGGATTCAGCCTTCACATCCGCATAGGTATTGACATAAGTAACCACCGGCACTCCCGGGAATCTTGCCTTGAGATCACGAACATCCTGCGCTGTAATGCTGGCTGCCAGCGAACAACCGGCCTTTTCGGCCGGAAGAAGCACTGTCTTGGACGGGTTCAGGATCTTGGCTGTCTCGGCCATGAATCGCACGCCGCAGAACACGATCACACTTTTATCGGTCTGGGCGGCCTTGCGGCTCAGGTCGAGCGAGTCGCCGGTAAAGTCTGGAATGGAATAGAACAATGCCGGTTCCATATAGTTGTGACCCAGTATCACGGCGTCCTTCATTACCTTTAATTCTTCGATCTCTACTGCAATCTCGGCTTTTATGCGCAGTTCCACATCCGGAACTATCTTCTCAAGCCGGGATTTCATTTTTTCGTACATTTCCTGTGAATTCATTTCACCTCTTGCAGGGGTCGGCGGCATTTGTCCATGACGCGTGCCAGACTACCCGATGTAATCAAAAGAAACATCGAAAACCCTGGCCGAGTGGGTCAGGGCGCCGACTGAGATGCTGTCCACGCCAGTCTCGGCGATGCGCCGGACGGTTTCCAATGTCACGTTGCCTGAGGCTTCCAATAGTGCACGGCCGGCGGTCAACTTTACGGCCTCGGCTATCATTTCCGGCGCCATATTGTCGAGCAGAATTCGCTCGATATGATTGTCCAGGGCTTCGTGCACATCCTTCAGCGTACGGGCCTCCACTTCGACCTCCAGTATGCTGGTCATATTCCGGGTGCGCCTGACTGCTTCGGTGATGGAACCGGCGAAGTCGATATGGTTATCCTTGATCAGGAGCATGTCATACAGGCCTATCCGATGGTTCCGCCCACCACCACGCGTGACGGCCATTTTATCCAGCGCCCGCAGGCCAGGAGCGGTTTTGCGCGTATCGAGGATGACTGCCTTCGTCCCGGCGACTGCCTCCACGAACTGGCGTGTCAAAGTGGCAATCCCCGACATGCGTCCTAGGAAGTTGAGGGCGGTCCGTTCGGCGGTCAGCAAGCTGCAAGTCCGGCCGGATACCAGGGCCAGCTCCTGGCGGTTGCCCACACGTGCGCCTTCCTCGACCTGGGACTGGAAATCCACCTCTGGGTCAAGCATTTGGTAAACGGCCTGGGCAATATCCAGCCCGGCAACCACGCCATCCTGCTTGGCGATGATCCGCCCATGCATTCTGGCTTCCGGCGGGACAATGCTTTCCGTGGTCACATCGCCTGGACCGATATCTTCGGCCAGTGCGTGCTGGATGGATTCGATGATCTCAGGGGAAAAGGATTGGTTTGGTGTCATTCTTTAACTTATTTCCATTAAGAATACAAGCATGTGCCAAAATTATTCTACCTGTCTTATCCGATTTGTCAAGAGGACCATCTTTTTAAGCCAGCTCTTTCATTTTTCAACATCCAGGTGAGGGCAAGCAATGAAAAAGTCCGCTGTTGGGCGGACTTCAAGGGACTGATACCCTGTTCTTTCCCCCAAGGTAGGTGCGAAATGGATTGAAGTGCCGAGGGTGGGAGTCGATCCCACGACCAAGGGCTTATGAGTCCCCTGCTCTACCACTGAGCTACCTCGGCAAGCGGCATCGATGTTACTATGGGGCAGCCCTTTTGTCAACGATTCATGCAAGATAGAGGAGGAATATGGCTCAGAAAGTAGTAATCAGTACTTGACTTTGTCTTGCGTAATGGTTATAATGAACCTTTGCATATCTGTCGTTGCTACTGCCCCGAGTGGGATGTCGCACGCGGCACGGTCCTTCCGCCAGTGTACTTAAATCCAGGAGAAATCTATGGCATCTGTGCTACCCGAGAAGAATTATGCGCGTATCCCGGTTACGCTTAAGCTTCCCGACCTTATCGAAGTACAACTAGACTCATTTGAACGTTTGAAAGCAGAAGGATTGGGGGATCTCCTGCATGAAATTTCACCAATAGAATCATACAACAAGGGGATGAAACTTTTCTTTCCCAGTCGCGGTCCCGAATCACAACAATGGGGACTGAAATATTGGTTTGGCGAGCCGAAGCATGACATTGAAGAATGCGTCGAGCGTGACCTGACTTACGCCAGCCCGCTCTATATTTCAGTGCTATTAGCCGGACCGGATGTCCCTGAACCTATCAAACAGGATATCTTCCTGGGTGACTTCCCTGAAATGACTGATAAAGGAACGTTTATCATCAATGGGACCGAGCGTGTTGTTGTCTCACAGTTGATTCGTTCTCCCGGTGTGTATTTCGAAGCTCCCACGGACCGCGCAACTGGTCGCCCGCTTGCAATGGCTAAACTGATCCCTGATCGCGGGGCCTGGATGGAGTTTGAGACACGCAAGAGCGATTACATCATTTTGAAATTCAACCGCAAGCGCACGGTACCCATTACAGTTTTCCTGAGGGCGTTGTCTACAGTGGATGATGGGAATGGCTCTGACCAGCTCCTTACAGCAGGTACAGATGAAGAGCTCATCAACCTCTTCAAAGATGTGGATACCAACCCTGAGCGCATGTTCATCGCTTCCACATTACGTCAGGAACCGGAATGGGACCTTTCTGGCGGTTTGACGGTGGCTGAAGCGGCTCTGATTGAGTTCTTTAAGCGGATGCGTCCAGGTGATCCAGCTACCCTGGATAATGCACGTGCCTTTCTTGAAGAGCAATTGTTCGATCAACGGCATTACGATCTGGAACGCGTAGGCCGCTATAAATTGGATCAAAAGCTCGATCTGCAAATTCCTATCCCGCATCGGACTGTGACCAAGGCAGACATCATTCGTTTGTTGCGCCGGATGATCCTTATCAACAATGGTGTTGAACCTCCGGATGATATTGACCACCTCGGCAATCGCCGCGTCAAGACCGTAGGCGAGCTTATCCAGAATAAACTGCGCATAGGTCTGCGTCGCATGGAGCGGGTCATTAAAGAACGCATGTCCATCCGCGACCAGGAGCAGTTATCCCCGGTAACGCTGGTAAATATCCGTCCAGTGGTTGCCGCATTGCGCGAGTTCTTTGGTTCCAGCCAACTCTCACAATTCATGGATCAGACCAATCCGCTGGCCGAGTTGCGGCACAAACGCACACTTTCAGCCCTTGGCCCGGGCGGCTTGCGGCGTGAGCGCGCCGGCTTTGACGTGCGCGACGTTCACCACTCTCACTATGGGCGCATTTGTCCGATAGAGACGCCGGAAGGTCCGAACATTGGGTTGATTGGCCGGCTTGCATCTTTTGCGCGTGTAAATGAATATGGCTTCATTGAAACACCCTATCGTCGCGTCATCAGGGAAATGGCTTGCGACGATCCGGCGTTGGAAGGTCATGCTGTGCGCGAAGATCTGAGCAATCCCAAAGGCGGAGATGTATTCATCAAAACCGGGGAACGCATTACGAACAAAATGCTCAAGATGATTGCCAAAACCAAGCGGGATGTTGCGATTGTCCCTTACGTCTCGGATGAATATGAATACCTGTCTGCCGATGCCGAGGACAAGTACGTGATTGCCCAGGCAAACGCAGTTTTGAATGAATTCCGGGAGTATGAAAGCTCCCGCGTCTCCTGTCGCTACCATTCCGGCTTTGTCTTTACAGCACCCGAGAACCTGGATTATATGGATGTTGCCCCACACCAGGTGGTTGGTATCAGTGCGGCTTTGATTCCATTTCTGGAGCACGATGATGCCAACCGCGCTTTGATGGGTTCGAATATGATGGCTCAGGCTGTACCGTTGGTACGTCCGGAGATTCCGACAGTCTCGACCGGAATGGAGCGATACGCAGCTCTGGATTCTGGTCAAGTCATCGTGGCTGAGGCGGATGGGGATGTGGTTTCTGTGACCGGTTCCTCGATTATGATTAAAGAGAAGGGCGGTGACTTGCACACGTATAATTTGCGCAAGTATCAGCGCTCGAACCAATCCACCTGCATCGATCAGCGCCCGGCAGTCATCAAGGGTCAGGTTACCCACAAGGGCGATATTATTGCTGATTCTTCCTCGACCGAAAGGGGCGAGCTGGGCCTGGGTCAGAACGTTACCGTGGCCTTCATGTCGTGGGAAGGTGCCAATTTCGAAGATGCCATCGTGATATCTGAACGTTTGGTTCAGGAGGATCGCTTTACCTCGATCCATATTGAAAAATATGAGGTTGAGGCACGTGATACGAAACTTGGCCCTGAAGAGATTACCCGAGATATACCGAATGTCGGCGAAGATGCCATTAAGGATCTCGACGAGGGCGGCATTATACGAATCGGTGCAGAAGTAGGTCCGAACGATATCCTGGTTGGCAAGATCACGCCCAAAGGTGAAAAAGAACTGACGCCGGAAGAACGACTTTTGCGGGCTATCTTTGGCGAGAAGTCACGCGATGTAAAGGATACTTCCTTGCGGATGCCACATGGCGAGCGCGGCAAGGTCGTGGATGTGAAAGTGTTTACCCGTGAAGACAACGCCGACCTTTCTGCGGGTGTGGATATGATGGTTCGTGTCTCTGTTGCGCAACGTCGCAAGATCACTGCGGGTGACAAGATGGCTGGACGACATGGCAATAAAGGTGTTGTTTCCCGCGTCATACGTGAAGAGGATATGCCATTCTTGGATGATGGCACACCTGTGGATATTATCTTGAACCCGACTGGCGTACCTGGACGTATGAATCTGGGCCAGGTCTTGGAAGTCCATTTGGGATGGGCGGCGCAGAAACTTGGTTTCCGAGCCATCACCCCGGTATTTGACGGTGCCCGGGAAGATGAGATCGAGGCAGAATTGGCGCGCGCCTGGCTGATGGATTACGCATGGAAAGAGACCGTCGGCACGGCTTGGGAGTGGCTGAAGAGTCAGGAATACAGCCCTGATATGATTGAAGATGACAGCGAAGTTCGCCGTCTCTACCTGGAGCAATGGCTTGGCGAACGCGGCTATGATGTTTACAAGCTTAATGAAGTGGACTATGCCCGCCATGCAACTGTCACCGAATGGTTGCGTGATCATGATGTTGACCCGGCTGCCATCTTTTCCGATGAGATTCCGGTACCTTCGCAACGTGATATGTATAACCAGAATGCGATCCGTGCTTGCACGAAACTCTGGTTGCATACCTTTGGCCATGATAATGTTCCTGAAAAGGAACTCGAGGCAATGTCGAAGGCCACGATGTTGGAATGGGGCGTCCCATCTCCCACTCTGGGTAAACAAGTTCTGCGCGATGGCAAAACGGGAGTTCCTTATGACCAGCCTGTTACGGTTGGCGTTATGAACATGCTTAAGTTGCATCATTTGGTTGAAGATAAAGTCCATGCCCGTTCGACGGGACCTTACAGCCTGGTTACCCAGCAGCCCTTGGGCGGTAAAGCCCAGTTCGGTGGTCAGCGTTTTGGCGAAATGGAAGTGTGGGCGTTGGAGGCATACGGCGCGGCATATACGTTACAGGAAATGCTGACAGTCAAGTCAGACGACGTACAGGGGCGCGTCAACGCTTACGAAGCCATTGTAAAAGGTGAGCCCATAGAAGAACCGAGTATACCGGCCTCCTTCCGGGTACTGGTCAAAGAATTGCAGTCCTTAGGTTTGGCTGTCGAAGCCGTCACCGATAATGGAGAAGTCATTAAATTCGGCAAGGATGAGGAAAAAGTCCATCCGCCAAAGTACACAACGGGGCTGATGGAAATCGGTGAGGATCTTCTTATAGATAAGGGAAATAAAGAATCTATTTGATTTGCCTTGACGGCTTTCTCTCCGTCATGATAAAATTGTCTTTCGTTGCCTAAAAGGGCTGTTGCGTTGCACTGCCCACTGCGTTGTTTCGTAGGAGTGAGGCCATCAAGGCAAGTTTGTGATGGCCTCATTTATTGACAAGAAAAGGTAAACTGCATGGAAATTTGTTTCGGAGGCGAACGTGCCCACTATTAATCAACTGATCCGCAAAGGACGCCAGTCCAAGAAAATCAAAAGCAAGGCCCCGGCATTGTTGTATACGCTGAATACCAAGAAACAGCACCGCGTTCGCCAGGCGAAGGGTGCGCCGCAGAAGCGCGGTGTATGTACCGTTGTTCGAACCACGACTCCAAAGAAGCCAAACTCGGCGTTGCGCAAAATTGCACGCGTGCGCTTGACTAATGGGCTCGAAGTAACGGCCTATATACCTGGCGAAGGCCACCAGTTGCAAGAGCACTCTGTCGTGTTGGTGCGTGGCGGCCGTGTGAAGGACCTGCCGGGTGTGCGTTATCACATCGTACGAGGTTCGCTTGATACGACTGGCGTTAACAATCGGAAGCAGGGTCGTTCCAAGTACGGTGCCAAGCGCCCGAAAGAAACGGCTGTCTAATTGATTTGATGGAGTAATGATATGCGTCGAGCGAAGCCAGAAAAGCGTGAGATCCTTCCCGATATTCGCTATAACAGTGTAACCATCCAGACTATGATTCATCACATGCTCCAACGGGGCAAGAAGAGCACGGCGGTGAATGTGATGTATAACACTCTGGATATTATCCGTGAACGCAGCGGTGGTAAAGACCCGGTTGAAATCTTTGATACTGCCATGCGGAATGTCGCGCCCTCCATGGAAGTGAAGCCCCGTCGCGTGGGCGGTGCCACATACCAGGTCCCGATGGAAGTTCCGCCGGTCCGCCGGACCACCCTGGCGATCCGTTGGGTTCTTGATTCAGCCAAAGCGCGTGCCGGTAAATCGTTTGCCGAGAAACTGGCGGATGAATTACTGGATGCTTATAAGAACGAAGGCGCCTCCATCCGCAAACGTGAAGAGACCCACAAGATGGCCGAGGCAAATCGCGCCTTTTCTCACTACCGCATGTAATTAGCGGTTCTTGAACCTTAACAAGCAGGTATTTATGACACGCGCGTTCCCGCTCGAACGGTATCGAAACATCGGCATCATAGCTCATATTGATGCCGGTAAAACGACTACCACTGAGCGGATCCTATTCTATACCGGAATGACTCATCGCATTGGTTCGGTGGATGATGGTACCACTGTCACCGATTGGATGGAACAGGAGCGTGAACGCGGAATCACCATCGTTTCTGCGGCAGTGACGGCCGAATGGAAGGGTTATCAGGTTAATATTATTGACACGCCCGGACACATTGACTTTACCGCTGAAGTGCAACGTTCATTGCGGGTATTGGATGGCGGCGTTGTTGTCTTCGACTCTGTTCAGGGTGTGGAACCACAAAGCGAGACAGTCTGGCGTCAGGCGGACCGCTATGGAGTACCCAGGATATGTTTTGCGAATAAAATGGACCGCGTCGGGGCTTCATACGAGCGAACAATTGAGACCATTAAACAACGCTTGGGAGCCAATCCGATCGCAATGCAGATGCCAATAGGATTGGAAGCCTCTTTCCAGGGCGTCGTAGACTTGATGACGATGAAAGCGGTCTTCTGGGATGATGAGCTGGGCAAGGATCCGCGCGAGGCTGAAATCCCCGCGGATTTAAAGGTCGAAGCGGAAGAACGCCGACATACCATGGTTGAACACATTGCTGAACTGGACGATGAACTGACGTTAAAGTATCTTGAAGGTGGAGAAATCAGCAATGCTGAGTTGAAGGATGCCCTCCGGCGGGCTGTTATTGCGAGCAGAGCTGCGCCGGTGTTTTGTGGGAGTTCATTGCGTAATAAGGGTGTTCAATTAGTCTTGGATGCAGTGATTGATTACCTGCCTTCCCCTTTGGACGTGCCTGCGATAACCGGCGCGGACCCTCGAACCAATGAAGTTATCCAGTTGCCCCCCAAAGATGACGCGCTGTTGAGCGCACTGGTCTTTAAAATAGTTACAGATCCTTACGTTGGACGCTTGGCATACTTCCGGGTCTATTCAGGAACCTTGAGCCAGGGCCAGATGGTTACCAACTCCACAAAAGGGAAGCGGGAGCGCATCGGACGTTTACTGCGTATGTATGCTGACCACCGCGAGGATGTCACTGAAGTACACGCCGGGGATATTGCTGCTGTTCTGGGTTTCAAAGAAACCTTTACCGGTGATACTCTGTGCGACAATAAACTGGTGGTGCTCGAAAATATTACCTTCCCGGAGCCTGTGATCAACGTTGCCATTGAGCCCAAAACGAATGCTGATCAGGCCAGAATGGGTGAGGCCTTGCGCAAGCTCTCAGAAGAGGACCCGACCTTTCGTGTCCACTCTGATGAGAATACCGGTCAGACAATCATCGAAGGTATGGGTGAGTTACATCTGGAAGTGATTGTCGATCGCATGATGCGCGAATTCCACGTACAGGCCAATGTAGGTAGACCACGCGTGGCATACCGTGAATCAATAACGCGGCCTGTGAAGGAAGTTAATTACAAGTACGTCAAGCAGACGGGCGGCCACGGGCAGTATGGGCATGTGGTGATCTCGTTGGAACCGGGCGTGCGTGGTAGCGGTATCATTTTCGAGAATAAAATTATCGGTGGGGCAATCCCGCGAGAGTACATACCGGCAGTGGAAAAAGGTATCAAAGAGGCCTCAGAAAGTGGCGTGTTGGCAGGATACCCGGTAGTGGACTTGAAAGTGCAATTATTCGATGGATCGTTCCACGAAGTTGACTCTAGCGAGATGGCATTCAAGATGGCAGCCACCTTTGCCTTTAAGGAAGGCGTCCAGAAGGGGGGACCGGTCCTCTTGGAGCCGATCATGAAAGTGGAAGCGGTTGCTCCAGAGGAATTCCTCGGAGATATTATCGGCGGGTTGAACGGCCGACGGGCAACCATCCGGGGCATGGAAATGCGTCCGGGGAATGCCCAGGCCGTCAATGCAACCGTACCGCTGGGTGAAATGTTTGGGTATGCAACTGAACTTCGCTCGGCCACCCAGGGGCGGGGTGTGTTCTCGATGGAATTCGATCACTATGCGCCTGTACCCGCAGCGGTGGCGCAGGAAATATTAAATACTTAGTTCTTTGGTCCTGGAAGGAGAGATTATTCATGGCGAAGCAGAAATATCTACGGACGAAACCGCACATGAACGTTGGGACGATGGGTCACATTGACCATGGCAAGACCACGTTGACGGCGGCGATCACGAAGTACAGTCAATTTCTCGGGAAGGCGCAGTTCCGTGCGTACGACTCGATTGACAATGCGCCGGAGGAAAAGGCGCGTGGCATCACCATCAACATTGCGCACGTGGAATATGAGACCGATAAGCGTCACTATGCCCACGTGGACATGCCCGGACACCGTGACTACATCAAGAACATGATCACGGGCGCGGCGCAGGTGGACGGGGCCATCCTGGTGGTGGCTGCGCCGGACGGGCCCATGCCGCAGACGCATGAGCATGTGCTGCTGGCGCGCCAGGTGGAAGTGCCCAGCATCGTGGTGTACCTGAACAAGGTCGACCAGATGAATGACCCGGAGCTGCTGGAGCTGGTCGAGATGGAACTACGCGAACTGCTGACGAAGCAGGGTTTCCCGGGTGACACCACCCCGATCGTGCGTGGCAGTGCCCTGCAGGCCTTGGAGAGCACCTCCACCGACCCGAATGCGCCCGAATACGCCAGCATCAAGGAATTGCTGCGTGTCATCGACGAGTACATTCCCGAGCCGAAGCGCGAGATCGAAAAGCCTTTCATGATGCCGATCGAAGATGTCTTCTCGATCAAGGGTCGTGGGACGGTGGTGACCGGGCGCGTCGACCGGGGCGTGATCAAGATAGGCGATCCGGTCGAGATCATTGGCTTGCGTGAGACCCGCAACTCGGTGGTGACCGGCGTGGAAATGTTCCACAAGATGATGGACGAAGGCATGGCCGGTGACAATCTGGGTCTGTTGCTGCGTGGGATCGAGCGCACGGACGTGGAGCGTGGCCAGGTGGTGGCCAAGCCGGGTTCGATCACGCCGCACACCAAGTTCGAAGCGAAAGTGTATGTGCTCAAGAAGGAGGAAGGCGGGCGGCACAGTGCCTTCTTCAACGGCTACCGACCGCAGTTCTATATCCGCACGATGGATGTGACCGGCAACGTCGAGCTGCCTGCGGGTGTGGAAATGGTCCTGCCGGGTGACAATGTCGACCTGACCGTCACCCTGATCGTCCCGGTGGCGCTCGAGCAGGGTTCCAAGTTCGCCATTCGCGAAGGCGGCCTCACCGTCGGCGCGGGTGTCATCACCAAGATCATCGAATAGGTTTATAAAGAATATGACGAAGCAGAAGATCCGCATCCGCCTTAAAGCTTATGACCACCGCGTCCTCGATCAATCTGCCAAGCGGATTGTCGAAACCGCCGAACGCTCCGGTGCCCATGTGGTTGGCCCAGTACCCTTGCCAACGAAGAAAGAACGGTTTACAATACGCCGCTCGACTTTCATAGACAAGGATTCGCACGAGCACTTTGAAATCCGCACACATAATCGTCTTATTGATGTTCTGGATCCTGATTCAAAGACAATCGATATGTTGATGCGGCTCAACCTGCCGGCGGGTGTGGATATCGAGATTAAAATATAACATTCAGTCTGTTCATCTTCCTGGTTTGGCGTTTGGACTTGTCAGACCAGTTGGATCGGATAGGCAGCACAAGAACGGTTCTGTTCGTGGGCCTTACTACCCTGTGTGCCGCGGCAGACCGGTTGACTGTGTTGTGACCGAGATGATGCAGCCTAGCCCAGGCTGACAGTCTTGAGTAACTCTTAGAAGGAGAAAACCGAGCATGTTGAAAGGGCTGATAGGCAAGAAGATTGGCATGACCCAGATCTTCGATGAGACCGGTGCGGCTGTCCCGGTAACTCTGATCGAAGCTGGGCCTTGTTATGTCACGCAGGTACGCCTTCCAGAGAAGGAAGGCTACGCAGCGGTGCAACTCGGATTCGGCGAGGAAAAGACCAGGCGGCTGACTTCAGGCGAACTGGGTCATCTCAAGAAAAGCGAATTGCCCCCGCTGCGTTTTTTGCGCGAATTTCGCGTAAAAGATGCTGAACTTAAGGCCGGCGATAAACTGACTGTTGAAGTCTTTGGCGTTGGCGAACACGTGGATGTAATTGGCACCAGTAAAGGCAAAGGTTTCGCAGGTGTGGTGAAACGTTACCATTTTGCAGGCGGCCCCAAGACACATGGCGGTTCTGACCGCTTACGCGCCCCTGGTTCGAACGGTTCAACGACTACCCCAGGACGCGTCTATAAGGGCTCGCGTCGCCCCGGACATATGGGTCATGAACGCGTGACCTCTCAGAGTCTGAAGGTTGTGCTAGTAGATGTAGAGCGTAACCTGCTGGGTGTGCGTGGCGCTGTCCCCGGGCCAAAAGGTGGCTTGGTCATGATTAAGGATGCGCGCAAGCAGTAAGCGCCGATGATGGGAGTAAGGGTAATATGAAAGTAGATGTGGTAAACATGAAAGGTGAAAAGGTCAAGACCGTCGAGTTGCCGGCCGAGATCTTTGAAACACCAGTGAACGTAGATTTGATGCACCAAGCTTACATCCAACAGATGGCGAATGCCCGCCTGGGCACCCATAAGACCAAGACGCGCAGCGAGGTTTCCGGTGGCGGTCGTAAACCATGGAAACAGAAGGGCACTGGTCGCGCCCGTCAGGGGTCCACGCGTGCCCCACAGTGGGTCCATGGTGGCAAAATCCATACGCCGCGACCGCGCAAATACACGCAGCATATGCCACTCAAGATGCGTCGCGCCGCACTTCGTTCAGCCTTGTCTGCCAAAGCGGCTGAAGCTGGAGTTGTGGTGGTGGATGACCTTGTCCTGGACGAACCCAAGACACGTCTGATGGCGCAGGCATTAAATTTACTGGTCGGGGATGCCACGGTTCTCGTCCTGGCGGCTGAAAAAGATGCTGCCTATGAGATTGTGGTCCGTTCAACCAACAACCTCCCGGATGCCAAATTCCTGATGGCTAATTATTTGAATATCCGGGATTTGCTTGGCTACGATAAACTCGTCATGCCACTCAAGGCATTGGACGTTTTGAAGTCTATTCTGGTGTAGGAGGGCAGCATGACAACGATATATGATGTAATCCGCCGCCCGTTGGTCACCGAGAAGTCGAATTATCAGTCCAATAAACTTCACCAGTATTCTTTTGAAGTGACTTCCGAAGCCACGCGAACTCTAGTGAAAGATGCCATTGAGAAGCTATTCGATGTCAAGGTTGTTAGGGTGAATATCATGAACACGGCTGCCAAGCGCGGTCGCCGTCGCAACCGGCGTCTGTCGGTGCGGTCTGCTGGCATCAAGAAAGCGATTGTTACTCTGGCCGAGGGAAGTACCCTCGAGATCTTTGAAGGGGTGAAGTAATGGCTGTCAAGAAATATAAACCCACGACGCCCGGCCAGCGGGGGATGACCGGATATACGTTCGAAGAAATTACCAAATCCACCCCTGAGCGCAGTTTGATAATTCATCCGCGCAGTTATGCCGGGCGCGATACGACCGGCCGCATCACCGTACGTCATCGCGGTGGTGGGAATCGCAAATATATTCGCATCATTGATTTCAAGCGTGAGAAGCATGACATTCCGGCCAAAGTTGCTGCGATTGAATACGATCCGAATCGGACTTCCCGCCTGGCTCTGTTGTTTTACGCGGATGGCGAGAAGCGCTATATCATTGCTCCACTTGGGATAAAGGTTGGTGATACACTCATTTCCGGACCTCAAGCCGAAATTCGACCGGGCAATTGTCTACCACTTTCCAATATTCCCGTCGGCACCCTGGTGCACAACCTCGAATTGCAGGAAGGCAAGGGTGCACAGTTGGTCCGTTCCGCTGGTGGTTCAGCGCAGTTATTGGCAAAAGAGGGCGAATATGCCCAGATGCGTCTGCCTTCGGGCGAGGTTCGTCTGGTTCGCCAGACTTGTTACGCGACCATCGGTCAGGTTGGCAATCTGGATCATAATAATGTCAAATTAGGTAAGGCTGGCCGCAAACGTCACATGGGCATCCGTCCAACGGTTCGTGGGACTGCCATGTCCCCGCGTGATCATCCGCATGGTGGTGGTGAAGGTCGCCAGCCGACCGGCATGCCGGGCCCCAAAACCCCTTGGGGTAAACCCGCGCGTGGCTACAAAACCCGACGAATTAAGCGGACCGACAAATACATCGTGCGCCACCGCAGCAAGTCTAGCCGCTAAGGCGCTGAGTAGGATGCGAGGTAAGCAGATATGTCTCGATCACTGAAAAAAGGGCCTTACATTGCCCCAAAGTTATTAAAGAAGATTGAAGCGATGAACGAAAAAGGCGAAAAAAAGGTCATCCGCACTTGGAGTCGCGCCAGTGTGATCTTCCCTCAGATGGTGGGACACACGATTGCAATTCATGATGGCCGTCGCCACGTGCCGATCTATATCACCGAAAATATGGTAGGCCATCGCTTGGGCGAATTTGCGCCGACACGCTTGTTCCGTGGTCACATGGCGGCTGAAAAGTCGTCAAAGGCGGCAACGTAGGAGCAAAGAGATGACTCATGACATTCATGCTAAGTTAAGTTCCCTGACCATCTCAGCCCAGAAGGTACGTCTGGTGGTCGACTTGGTGCGCGGTAAGAGCGCAGTGCAGGCAATGGAAATCCTGCGTTTTGCACCTCAAAGCGCAGCCCAGCCGGTGGCAAAATTGCTGGCTTCTGCTGTTGCAAATGCCGAAGAGAATTTTGGTGTTAGCCGCGATGACCTGTTTGTTGCCAAGATCTTTGCCGATGAAGCACCCACTCGTAAGTGGCGTCGTTTCGGAGCACGTGGCCGCTTCAAGCCGATCTTGCGTCGAACGTCCCATGTGACCGTTATCTTGCGCGAACGCGAGGCTGCCTAACCGGCAAAGAAAGAACGAAGGAGATCTTATGGGTCGAAAAGTTCATCCAATTGGTTTTCGCCTGAATGTCAATAAGGACTGGCGTGGTCGCTGGTTTGCCGAAGGTGCCCAGTATCGCGAACAGTTGAGTCAGGATTTTGCCATCCGCGATATGATTTACCAGGAAACTGGCCGGGCGGGTGTTTCCAGGATTGACGTCGAGCGCTATCCCGGCAAATTGAAGGTATCTGTTTTTACTGCAAAACCGGGAATCCTTATTGGGCGCAAGGGCGAAGGGATTAAGAAAATCCGTGTCGGCTTGGAAGAGTTGACCGGCAAGAAAGTTGATCTGGATATCAAGGAAATCAAGGCGCCGGATTGTGATGCCTATCTGGTATCTCGAAATATAGCTGATCAGTTGGAGCGCCGCATCAGTTATCGCCGCGCCATGAAACGTGCCATCCAACAGGCCATGCGTCAGGGCGCGCAAGGCATCAAAATCGAGGTTGCAGGACGGTTGTCTGGTGCAGAAATGGCTCGTACGGTCTGGTTGCGCGATGGCCGTGTCCCGCTGCAAACCTTGCGCGCGGATATTGATTTTGCCCGCACCGAAGCCTTAACCACTTACGGGCAGATTGGTGTCAAGGTCTGGGTTTACCACGGTGACATGAAGACTGAAGTGGAAGAAAAAGTTGAGACGACCGAAGGCGTCTACGTCAGCGAGTAGCCGCGGTGTCATCGGAGTGAGGTTGATGCTATGTTAATGCCAAAACGTGTGAAGTATCGCAAGCAGATGCGTGGTCGCATGAAGGGAAAGGAATCACGTGGTGTCGAGATTTCCTTCGGTGAATACGGTTTGTTGGCGATGGAGCCGGGATGGGTGACCGCTCGACAAATTGAAGCGGCCCGCCGGACGCTCGTTCATGCCATGAAACGCCGCGGAAAGGTCTGGATCCGTATTTTCCCGGATAAACCTTATACCCAGAAACCCCCGGAAACCCGTATGGGTAAAGGGAAAGGGAATGTGGAATATTGGGTTGCCGTTGTCAAGCCAGGTCGCGTCATGTTTGAGGTTGGTGGCCTGGACGAGGCAACCGCTCGTGAGGCGTTGAGTTTAGCCCGCCGTAAATTTGCCATCAAGACCAAGGTCATCGCCCGCCATGATGTGGCCTTAGGAGAGCAGGCATGAAACCGGGAGAGATTCGCAAACTGTCTGTTGAAGAAATACATGTCAAGCTGGCCGATAGCCGTGAGGAGTTAATGAAACTCCGCTTCCAGCAAGTAACCGGTCAATTAACAGATACCAACCGTTTACGTCAACTGCGTCACGATATTGCTCGGTTTGAGACAATTTTGAATGAGCCCAAGCGGACGGCTGTACAGGAAGGTGAAGCATGAATGACCGCCGTAGAATCACTGGTGTTGTCACCAGTAACAAAATGACCAAAACAGTAGTGGTCGAAATCAGTCGAACTTTCCGGCATCCACTCTACCGCAAGGTTGTGCATTTAAGCAAACGCGTAAAAGCACATGATACGTTGGGTTGCCAGATCGGCGATCAGGTACAGATAGTGGAAAGCCGCCCGCTTTCTCGTGATAAGCGCTGGGTGGTCGAGTCAATTGTCAAGCACGAAACCCGGACTGTCGATTTTGACATGGCCGAGGTGGCTTCCGAACCTGCTGAGGCAGGAGTCCTGGCTGGCGAATCCTCCACGGAGGCCAAGTCATGATCCAGCACGAGTCTCGTTTAAAAGTTGCCGATAATACTGGCGCTCGCGAACTGCTGGTCATTCATGTCATGGGTGGTTCAACCCGTCATTATGGTGCTATCGGTGATATTGTGGTTGCAACTGTCAAGTCGGCCGCGCCGCAAGGCACGGTGAAAAAGTCTGAGATCGTCAAGGCCGTCATTGTTCGTTGTAAAAAGGAATGGCGTCGGGAGGATGGTTCTACTATCCGCTTCGACGATAATGCAGCCGTGCTTTTGGATGCAGACGGTCAGAACCCCAAGGGTAGCCGGATTTTCGGGCCAGTGGCGCGCGAACTGCGTGAAAAAGGTTTTATGAAGATTGTTTCGCTGGCCCCGGAAGTGCTTTAGGCCAGTTGAGGAGCGAAAGATGAAAGTCAAGATCCGTAAAGGTGATACCGTTGAAATTATCAGCGGGAAGATAGAGGAAAAAGGAAAGCGCGGCGATGTGATCAAAGTGCTGCCTGATGAGAAACGTGTGGTTGTCCAGGGATTGAATATCCACACCAAGCATCAGAAGCAAGTCCAGACTCAGGGCCGAACCATTAACCCTGGACGTATTAAATTTGAAGCCCCGCTTGACATCTCTAATGTTATGCTGGTCTGCCCAAAATGCAGTCAGCCAACCCGTGTGAGTGTCCAGCGTAACGAAGACGGCGTTCACCGTGTCTGCAAGAAATGCCAGGCGTTGATCGATTAGCCGCCGGTGGAGCATTGATTTATGAATAGGATGCAAGAACGATACCAAAAAGAAATTGTCCCGGCATTGCTTAAGGCGTTCCAGTACAAGAATATCATGCAGGTTCCCCGCATCAACAAGGTTGTAGTTAATATCGGCCTTGGAAGCGAACAGGATAACGCCAAGGCCCTCGAAGCCGCCATGGCCGATATGACCACCATTACTGGACAGAAACCAATCATGACGAAAGCCCGCACCAGCATCGCGAACTTCAAGTTGCGCGAAGGCCGTATCATTGGGACAAAGGTGACTTTACGCGGGGATAAGATGTGGGCCTTTCTGGATCGATTACTAAACGCCGCTCTGCCGCGTGTGCGTGACTTTCGTGGCGTTTCTCCAGAAGCGTTCGACGGGCGTGGAAATTACACACTGGGTCTGCGTGACCAGTTGATCTTCCCGGAGATCGAATACGACAAGATCGACAAGTTAAGAGGCATGGAGGTCACAATTGTGACCACTGCCAAATCTGATGACCATGCACGGCTGTTGTTGCAATTGCTGGGCATGCCGTTCAAGAAGGAAGCATAACTATGGCAAGCACTTGCATGAAGTATCGAGAACTCCGCCGCAAGTATCCCAACCAGATACGTCACCGTTGCTCGCTTTGCGGTCGCCCGCGCGGGTATATTCGTCGTTTTGGCCTATGCCGGATTTGCTTCCGCGAGTTGGCGCTGGAAGGAAAAATCCCCGGCGTCATGAAGGCGTCTTGGTAACCGGGTGGAGGTAAGACATGAGCATGACTGATCCTATTGCTGATATGCTGACCCGCATCCGCAATTCCATGATGAGTGGTCAAGCTATGACGGCTATGCCCTTTTCGAAGATCAAGGTGGAGATTGCCAAGATCCTTAAGGAAGAGGGCTACCTGGAAAATTTTGAAGTTGCAGACGGTGAACGTCCGAGCCAGAAGGTGCTGCGCCTGAAGATCAAGTACTTTGGTGAACGTCGCGAGCGCAAACCGGTGATTACTGGCATCGAACGCGTCAGCCGCCCTGGTCGCCGCGTGTATACCAAGAAGCAGGAAATTCCCTGGGTGCTTTCGGGCATTGGTGTTGCCATTTTGTCCACGCCCAAAGGTATCATGACCGGTCAGCGTGCCCGCCAATTGGGTGTGGGCGGCGAGATCCTCTGCAAGGTCTGGTAGAGAGGAGAGCTAAAGTGTCTCGAGTTGGACGTATGCCCGTGGTCATTCCGACCGGCGTGCAAGTGAATATCAGTGGCGCAAATGTCGACGTAAAGGGGCCGAAAGGTGAATTGAAGCGGATGTTCTCTCCATTGATTGGGATTGCAATGGAGAATGGACAAATCATGATCACCCGTAAATCGGACCAGCCCGCTGAGCGTGCTCTACATGGAACAACCCGCGCGGTTCTTGCGAATATGGTTCAAGGTGTCAGTAGTGGTTTTGAACGTATCTTGGAAATAGAAGGCGTTGGATACCGGGCTGAGATGAATGGCAAAAATCTCGTTTTGCACATGGGCTATTCCCATCCGGTGGAAATGGAACCGCCTTCAGGTATTTCCTTTGATGTTGACCAGAAGACCCGTCATGTCTTTGTGCGTGGCTTCGATAAGGAATTGGTCGGCCAGGTTGCGGCGAATGTTCGCAAAGTACGCCCGCCGGAACCTTACCATGGCAAAGGTTTGCATTATCTGGGTGAAAAGATACGTCGCAAGGCCGGCAAGGCCGGAAAGGCAGCAAAGTAATCTATGGCGGAGAAAAATCGTACCGAAGCTCGTGTCAAGCGGCATATCCGTGTGCGGCTCAATCTGCAGGGGACGCAACAGAGGCCTCGCTTGAGTGTCTTCCGAAGTCTCTCGGAAATATATGCCCAGGTCATTGACGATAAAGCCGGACATACCATTGCTTCAGCCTCTACCATTGAACAGGAGCTCCGTGGAAAAATGAAAGGCCTGAAGAAATCCGAGCAGGCCAAAATCGTCGGCAAGATGTTGGCAGAGCGCGCCAAGAACAAAGGCGTGCAGACGGTGGTATTTGACCGGGGTGGTTTCAAATATAGCGGCCGGGTAAAAGCCCTGGCCGATGGCGCCCGCGAAGGCGGCCTGGAATTCTAGGGCCCGATTGGAGAACGTTATGGTGAATTACCAGGTAACAGAAATTGATCAGCAAGCAGAGTCACTCGACGAGCGAGTCATTGAGATTGCCCGTGTGGCGAAAGTTGTGAAAGGTGGTCGACGTTTTCAGTTCCGTGTGACGTTGATCATGGGCGATAACCATGGCAAGGTTGGCATGGGTGTTGGTAAAGCCAATGCAGTGCCGGATGCGATGCGGAAGGCGACTGATCGCGCCCGGAAGGATATGCATCAGATCTTTCTCTCCAAGACAACCATTCCGCACCAGTCCACCGGCAAGGTTGGTGGAGCAATCGTCCTGTTGAAGCCCGCTTCTCCCGGTACGGGCGTGATCGCTGGCGGCGGCGTACGTGCTGTGCTTGAAGCGGTTGGTATCCATGATATCCTGACCAAGTCGCTTGGTTCCTCGAATGTTCTGAATTCAGTCCAAGCCACTCTTCAAGCGCTTGAGGCGCTTAAGTCACCGCAGGAAGAGGCTGCCCGGCGCGGCAAGGCGGTTGAGGACCTGTTGCCGTATTGGGAAAGGAGAAAGAAGCATGGCTAAAAAGGCCGAAAGTAAGATGATCAGGCTGACTTTGGTACGCAGCCCGATTGGCTATCCAGAGTTGCAAAAGGCCACCGTGCGTGCTTTGGGCTTTCACCGTTTACACCAAACCGTTGAGCATGAAGACACACCTGTTTTACGTGGAATGCTTGCCAAAGTCATTCACATGATTCGCATTGAAGAGTAGGCGTCAAGATGAAACTGAACGATCTTTCACCTAATGTTTCCAAGAAGAACCGCAAACGTGTTGGGCATGGTATTTCTGCGGGCCAGGGAAAAACGGCTGGACGTGGCACCAAGGGCGAGGGCGCCCGCACTGGTTCAGGTGGACGCCTCTACCGGCAAGGTGGCAACCTACCATTCTTTCGCCGTTTGCCATTCATACGTGGCAAGGGTTTTACCCCTCCATATGAAGTTGAATTCAATGAAGTGAACCTCGACCAGTTGGCTTCCTTCAAAGCCGAGTCTGAGATTACTCCTGAAACACTTCGGGAAGCACGCCTGTTACGCGATCCCCGTAATCCTGTTGCAATTTTAGGTCGCGGTGAATTGAGCATCGCCATTAAAGTGCGGGTTCACCGTGTCACAAAGAGCGCTAGGTCTAAGATTGAAGCCGCTGGTGGTTCGGTGGAATTAATAGGATAACTTGTCCACGCGAGGAGATCCTTTATGAAAAACGCGTTTTCGGGATGGCGCTATCTCTGGACATCGCAAGACATTCGCCGGAAGTTGTTTATCACCCTGGTTTTACTGGTTATCTTCCGTCTGGCGGCCAATGTCCCTGTGCCGGGTATTAACGGAGTGGCCCTGAAAAACTTATTGGCGGGTTCTGGCTCATTCTTTGCCTTCCTCGATTTGCTTTCTGGCGGTACCATTTCGCATTTCTCCTTGCTGGCCATGGGTGTCTACCCGTATATTACGGCCCAGATCATCCTGCAATTGTTGACCCCCATTTTCCCGGCCCTCCAGCGGAAAATGGAAGAAGATCCGCGCGAAGGCCGTAAATGGCAGGAAAAATGGACTTATTATCTGGCTATTCCGATGGCTGCGCTTTCTGCCCTTGGACAGATTAACCTGTTCAACTCCTATTCAACACAGGCCGGTCAAGGCCCGATTGTGCCTTTTGGATTTACGAGTGCCCTCTGGCTCTCATCAATGACATTACTGTTGACCATGGTTGGCGGAACGATGTTTGCCATTTGGCTGGGTGAATTGATCTCCGAGTATGGCATTCGCGGCCAGGGCTTGTCGCTGATCATCTTTGCTGGTATTGTCGCCCGCATGCCAGCCAGCTTTCAATCCCTACTGGCCGATAAGCAACATGGCTGGATCCTGGTCATCTCGATGGTGATTGTGATTGTGGCCGTCATCTATGCGATCGTTTACGTGCAGCAAGGACGCCGATATGTGCCGGTCATGTATCCTGGACGCCGCGTTGGTAGCCGCATGTCCATGCCGGTGAAGGGAACTTTACCTTTGATGGTAAACCTTGCAGGCATGATCCCGCTCATCTTTGCCAGTGCCATCCTGCAATTCCCGTCCATTATTGCCAGTTACTTTGTTAATTCCACGAACGCTGCAGTGGCTAAATTTGCCTCGGCGACGCAATCAACCTTCTCCAGTGGCGGTTGGCTCTACTATCTACTTTACTTTCTGATGGTTGTTAGCTTTACTTTTTTCTATACAGACGTGATGTTCTCCCAGCAGAATTATGGGGAGAATCTGAAGAAAGCCGGTGCACAGATCCCGGGCGTGAACCGTGGGGCTCCGACCCAGAAATACCTGACCAAGGTCCAGCGCCGCATTACCCTACCTGGAGCATTGTTCCTGGGTGTTGTGGCTGTCCTGGGTTATATTATTAACGTGATTCTGCAGGCTTTTGGCATCGGAGGAACAACCTCCTCCTCGACCATTTTCCTGGTGTCCGCCGCGGGCCTGCTCATCGTTGTTGGCGTGGTGCGCGACACATTCTTGAATATTGACGCCGAGCTGAAACTGCACGGATATGATGACGCCCGATTGGTGAAATAAGTTGGAAATGTCAACGTTTATCGTTCTTCTCGGCCCCCCTGGAGTTGGCAAGGGTACTCAGGCAAAAATAATCGCTGAGACTACCGGGTTGCCACATATCTCGTCAGGTGACTTGTTCCGGGAGAACATTAAGAACTCTACCAAACTCGGTAGAATGGCCCAGTCTTTTATAAATAAAGGCGATTTGGTCCCAGATGATGTAACGATTGGCATGATCCGTGACCGGCTCTCCCGCCCGGATTGCAAAGATGGGGCATTGCTCGATGGTTTTCCTCGTACCACGGTGCAGGCCGAAACCCTGGGAAGATTACTGGCTGAGTTTGGTGGCAAGGTGAATTTTGTCCCGTATATATCCGCTACTGCTAACACCCTGGTGGATCGCCTGAGTGGGCGCTGGACCTGCAAGGCGCAAGGACATATCTTTCATGAGAAGTACAACCCTCCAAAGAAACCGGGCGTGTGCGATTTGGATGGCTCGGACCTTTATCAGCGCGATGACGACAAGGCTGAGACTGTCACCCGGCGGATCCAGGTATATTTCACACAAACAGCTCCATTAATCGCCTATTACCGGGAACGAGGTTTACTATCTGAAGTTGACGGCTCCCAGCCGATTGAGAAGGTCAGCGCGGATTTGCTGGCGGAGCTCGGAAAGTAATATGGCTTGGGATCGCGACGTTAGTATCAAGAACCCGGCTGAAATGACGCTTATGCGCGAAGCCGGACGTGTCAACGCTCTGGCGTTGGCGGCTGTACGAGAACTTTTACAACCCGGTGTAACTACTGCAGACCTCAACGCGGCTGCTGAGGAAACTCTGCGGAAGCACGACGCTTACTCGCCTTTTAAGAACTATGGACACCCCCCTTTTCCAGGATCCATATGCACCAGCGTCAATGAAGAACTGGTCCATGGCATCCCTGGAAAACGGAAGCTCAAAGAAGGCGATATCATCTCCATAGATTGTGGAGCGGTTGTCGAAGGTTATGTCGGCGATGCGGCTTTCACAGCTGGAATTGGGCAGATTTCACCTTTAGCCAGCAAACTTATCGAGGTGACCAGGCAGGCGCTGTTCGTCGGCATCGCAATGATGCGTGTCGGAAACAAAACTGGCGACATCTCTGCTGCCATCCAGCAATTCGTGGAGGCGCAGGATTTCCAGGTTGTCCGTGAATACACCGGACATGGTGTCGGCCGGAAAATGCACGAAGGACCGCAGGTACCGAATTATGGCACCCCGGGTACCGGAGTGCTGTTACGACCCGGTATGACGATTGCCCTTGAACCGATGGTTCTCGTCGGTACATACCGGACCCGCGTTCTGTCCAACCAGTGGACAGTTGTCTCTGCTGATGGGTTATTGACGGCGCATTACGAGCACTCGGTAGCCGTCACCGAAGGCGACCCTCTCGTCCTGACTGTCCCGTAACCAGACAGCAAAGATACCATCGAAACTGGACGGAAAAGAACAGTGCAAGTATAATTCGACCTTTGGTTGAATAACCGAAGTAAGGAGAAAGTCATCATGAAAGTAGGTCCCTCCATTCGCAAGCGCTGTGCGAAGTGCAAGGTGGTCAAGCGCAAGGGCAGATTGTATATCATCTGCGAAAATCCTAAGCATAAACAGCGACAAGGATAGTTAACCATGGCAAGAATTGAAGGTGTTGACCTCCCGCGTAACAAACGCGTAGAAGTGGGCCTTAATTACCTGTATGGTATTGGCCCGACGCGCTCGCGCGAGATTCTGGCGGCGACCAAAATCAACCCAGATACACGCGTCAAAGATTTATCGGAATCCGAAGTTTCAGCCATCCGCGAGTACATCGGGAAGAACTGGAAAGTCGAAGGCGATCTGCGCCGTCAGGAACAGTTGAATATCAAGCGTCTGGTTGAAATCGGCTGCTACCGTGGCCTGCGCCATCGCCGCAATTTACCTGTCCACGGACAACGCACGCGCACCAATGCGCGCACCAGCAAAGGTCCCAAGAAAACCGTTGCCGGACGCGGACGCCGCAAGGGCGGGAAGAAATAAACCGGTAACAGGAACGAAAGAGGTTCTATGGCACAGACTGTACGTTCTGCGCGCCGCTCCGGTGGCGCTAAAAAAGGGAAGCGTAGCCTGTCTTCAGGACAGGTGCATGTCTTCGCGTCATTCAATAACACCATTGTGACCGTGACCGACCCGGATGGCAACACCCTGTGTTGGGGAAGTGCCGGATCAGTCGGATTCAAGGGCTCCCGCAAGAGCACGCCTTTTGCGGCCCGCTTGGCTGCTGAACAGGCAATCAAGGCTGCTCAGACCATCGGCATTCAGGAAGTGGACTTGTTTGTTAAAGGTCCTGGACCCGGTCGTGAATCTGCGATACGGGCTGTTCAGTCGATGGGCCTTAAGGTTAAATCCATTTCGGATCTGACGCCGGTTGCGCATAATGGTTGCCGGCCTCCCAAGAAGCGCCGTGTGTAGTTCTGGTGAGAGAGGTTAGTAAGTATGGCGAAATATACAGGTCCGGCCTGCAAACTGTGCCGGCGTGAAAGTGAAAAACTTTTTCTTAAGGGAGAACGTTGCTTTACTCCCAAATGTGCATTTGAGCGGCGTGGATTTGCCCCCGGTCAGCACGGTCGCTCCGGTGGACGTGGAACCCGCGGTGGGCAAGGGCGCGAGTCTGATTATGCCAAGCAGTTGCGCGCCAAACAGAAAGCACGCCGCATCTATGGCATTTATGAACGCCAGTTCCGTCGTTATTACGGAAAGGCTTTAAAAGCGCGTGGCATTACCGGACTCATGCTCCTGCAGATCCTCGAATCCCGGCTGGATAATGTAATCTTCCGTCTGGGTTTTGCCTCAAGTCGCTCCCAGGCGCGTCTGTTGGTCACGCACGGTCACTTCACGGTCAACGGCCGACGGACGGACGTTCCTTCAATGACTTTGGGTGCTGGTGATATTGTTTCGGTTCGCCAGGGTTCTCTGGATGCCACATATTTCAAGGAATTGGCCTCATTGGCCGAGACCCGCAATATCCCGGCCTGGTTGAGCCGTGATCTACAATCACTCTCAGGGAACTTCCTGCGCTTGCCGGAACGTCCTGAGATTGACGGTAACCTGAACGAGCAGTTAATCGTCGAGTACTACTCGCGCTAATCCGAGTCTGTTCTCATAGACGCGGCGTACCGTTCCGTACGCCGGGAGAGGTGTATCGTGACTATCACGAACATGGTGATGCCGAAGATCGAGCGCGAAGCGGAAGCTCGCAATTATGGCAAGTTCGTTATCAGCCCATTGGAACACGGTTATGGCGTGACATTGGGCAATGCCTTGAGGCGGGTGCTGTTATCCTCGCTTGAAGGTGCGGCGGTGACATCCATCCGCATTGTGGATATATTACACGAGTTCAGTGATATTCCAGGCGTGCGCGAAGATGTATTGCAGGTGATGTTGCAGGTCAAGCAGTTACGTCTGATCCTCCAGGATGTGGATGCTACCCGCATGCACTTGGAAGTGCGCGGCGAAGGTGTGGTCACTGCAGCGGATATCATTGCTTCGCCAGAGGTCCAGATTATCAATCCTGATCTGTACATGTTCACTGCCGATAATTCCAAGACACGCCTTGACATCGAGTTTATCGTTGAGCGCGGGCGCGGATATGCTCCTTCCAATGAACGTGGGCGCATGCCCATCGGTGAATTGCCGGTAGATGCTATTTTCAGCCCGGTAAAGCGGGTCAATTGGGAAGTCCTCGCAGCCAGGGTTGGACAAAGCACCAATTACGACAAACTTGTCCTGGAGATTTGGACCGATGGCGCAATCTCACCCGAAAAAGCCTTGAGTGCCTCCGCCAAGATTCTGATTGAGCACCTGCGTTATGTAGCTGGCATCAGTGAAGAGACATTATCCATTACGATGGAAAAAGAAACCACCGGTTCGCATCTGACCAGTGAAGTGGCCGAGACGCCGGTCGAATCTCTCGATCTTTCGGTGCGAGTCTTCAATTCGCTAAAACGCACGGGCATTACCACAGTTGGAGACGTGCTTGAATTGCTCGAGAAGGGTGATCAGGCGGTCATGTCCATCCGCAATTTTGGTGAGAAGAGCCTGGACGAACTGCGTGCAAAGATGCAGGAGAAGGGCTATTTGAAGGACGAACAAAAGAAAGAGTCGGAGTAACTTAGAAATGCGACACCAAGTAGCTGGTTATAAACTTAATCGAACCAAGGGCGCACGTATCGCTTTGCGCCGCAACCTGATCAAGCAATTTTTCACGCACGAGCGCATCCGCACCACCCTGACCAAGGCAGCGGCCATACGTGGCGAAGCTGAAAGGATGATCACCATTGCCCGTAAAACCAAGGATGCCAGCGACTCTGAGAAAGTGGCGGCCCGCCGCCTGATTGCTGGAAGGCTGGGAAACAATAGTAATGATGCCGTAAAGAAATTGTTTGACGAAATTGCCCCGCGATTTACCGATCGCAATGGTGGATATACCCGGGTCATGAAGCTGGGTCCCCGTTTTGGGGACAAGGCTGAGATGGCATTGCTTGAACTTGTGGAGGAGTAGGTTAAGAGTGGAGAGCAGAGACCGGCTCTTATTCTCCCACCTCTGATCTCTTAGGCATGGCACGTTACCAGATTATCCTCGCTTACGACGGCACCAACTTCCTTGGGAGCCAGCGGCAGGCAAGTTCCCGAACTGTCCAGAGCGAACTCGAAAAAGCCTTGAGGAAACTCGATTGGGAGGGACGGACCGTCTATCTGGCCGGTCGTACTGATACCGGTACCCATGCGATTGGGCAGGTGGCGGCTTTTGACCTTGATTGGATGCATGGACTAAAAAAACTGCAGGATGCCCTGAACGCCCATCTGCCCGGCGATATGGCTGTTCGGGAAGTAAATGAGGTGGAGGACAATTTCCACCCACGCTTTGATGCCACCTCCCGGATTTATCGGTATCGCTTGTTTTGTGCTCCTGTAAGAGATCCTTTGCGTGAACGTTATGCCTGGCGTGTATGGCCGGCTGTAACAGACTTGAGGCCGATGGCTGATATTTGGCTCGGGAGGCACGATTTTGCCGCTTTCGGTACCTCCCCAAGGTCCGGTGGTAATACTTTTCGGACCGTAATGTCTGCCAGATGGCAGCAACAAGCCAGCGAGTGGACATTCGAAATCCAGGCAGATGCTTTCTTGTACCGCATGGTGCGCAGGTTGGTCTACGCCCAGGTGGCTGTTGGTCAGGCAAGACTTTCTATGGAAACCCTGGCCATGGCGTTGGATGACCGGACCCAGATCGGGCAGGCAGCCCGCAGTCTGATCCCTGCAAGTCTTGCGCCGGCATGTGGCCTGATGCTGGTCGGAGTCTGTTTTGATAATCCGAATTAAATTTGTTTAGTCTGTATTCTGGAGAGATGAAAGTGATTAAATCTTACTATCCTAAAGCAGCTGAGATTAACCGCCAATGGTTGTTGGTGGATGCCGATGGTGAAACCCTGGGTCGACTGGCATCCAAGATTGCCGGACTTCTACTGGGCAAACATAAACCATCTTTTACGCCTGGCGTCGAGTTGGGTGATTTCGTGGTGGTCATCAACGCTCAGAAAATCACCGTCACCGGTACGAAGACCCATACCAAGCTGACCGAAAAATTGTACCATAGCCATTCAGGTTATCCCGGTGGCTTGAAGACAATCAGTTTGCGCGACCAATTGCAGAACCATCCGGACCGCGTTATTCGCTCCGCGGTATGGGGCATGTTGCCGCACAATAAGCTCGGCCACCATCTTATGACTAGGCTTAGGGTCTACGGCGGCGCGGAGCATCCGCATGCCACACAGAGTCCAAAGATGGTCGCATAAAGGAGCAGGAAAATGTCAGTGCAATATTTTGAAGGTATTGGACGTCGTAAGCAAAGCATTGCCCGCGTGCGCATCATGAATGGTTCAGGGCAATTTATCGTCAACGATAAGGAGGCTTCAGCTTACTTCAATCGTTTGGGTGATATTGAGGCTATTATGTCTGTCCTCAAGGCGGCTGGACAGGATGCACAAACCTTTGATATTTCTGTCATTGTCACTGGCGGCGGTGTGACCGGCCAGACCGACTCGGTCCAGCTCGGACTTGCACGCGCCATGGTCAAGATGAATCCTGAAAATGTTTCAGCCATGCGCAAGGGCGGCTTCCTGACACGCGATGCCCGCGTCAAGGAACGCAAGAAGCCAGGTCTCAAGCGTGCCCGCAAGGCTCCAACCTACACAAAACGTTAGTTAGAACCGTCAATCGCAAAACGTAATGCGTGATTCGTAACTCGGATTGTTACGTTTTGTGCATTACGTTTTTCGTTTAATCCAGTAATATACCATTTAGGAGTCCACCATGCCTGGAATTACTCTTCTCGGCCTTGGCCCCGGCGACCCCGCCAAGCTCACTCGCGAAGCCTGGGATGTACTTGGTTCTGTTAAGGAAATCTGGCTGCGTACGCAACAACATCCTACACTAACCGGTTTGCCGGCTTCTCTCAAAGTTCATTCTTTCGATGATCTGTATGAAAAAGGCGATTCCTTCGAGGATGTTTATTCTGCGATCATTGAAAAAGTTCTGGAACTCGGACAGAGACCGGAAGGAGTGGTCTACGCCGTGCCGGGTGACCCGTTCCTGGCGGAAGCTACCTGTCCGGCGATCGCACAACGGGCCAGGGCTGAAGGCCTGTTGTTGAAAATCGTCAGTGGACTTTCCTTCCTCGAACCTGTTTTTGCCGCCCTTGGCCTTGATCCATACCCACGCCTGGCCTTGGTGGACGCGCTGGAACTGAGCCAGGCACATATTCCCTCCTTTCCACCGGATATGCCAGCGCTGGTTGCCCAGATTTACTCCCGTTTGGTGTCAGCAGAGGTTAAGATGACGCTTAATGCCATCTATCCTGACGAGCATCCGGTTCGCCTGGTTCACGCTGCAGGGACGAAAGATGAATTTGTTGAGGATTTACCGCTCTATAAAATCGACCGCTCTGAGCACATTGGTTTGCTTACGGTGCTTTATGTCCCATCGCTGGGTGATGGGACTTCTTTCGAAGCTTTCCAGGAAATCATCGCCCATTTGCGTGCCCCGGATGGGTGTCCCTGGGATAAGGAGCAAACACATCAATCGCTGCGACCCCATCTGCTGGAGGAGGCCTACGAAGCTCTGGCAGCCCTTGATTCCGATGACCCGCTGAAAATGGCCGAAGAGTTTGGTGACTTGTTGCTTCAAATTGTGTTGAATGCCCAGATCGCCAGTGAAGAGGGTGAATTTGGCATGTCGGATGTGCTTAAAGGTATTTACGACAAAATCATCCGCCGCCATCCGCATGTCTTTGGGGAAACGCGTGTGGATGGGATCGGTGGAGTGTTGAAAAACTGGGAAAAACTCAAGGCGGACGAGCGTGCTGGCAACGGTGAACAAGGGAAAGGTCTGTTGGGTGGTGTCCCACTGGCGCTACCGGCGTTGATCCAGGCTCAGGAATACCAGGACCGGGCAGCTCGCCTCGGTTTTGACTGGTCGAAAATTGAAGGCGTTTTGGAGAAAATTGCCGAGGAAATCCAGGAAGTTCGGGAAGCTGAAAATGAGCAGGAGCTGGCTGGTGAACTGGGAGACCTTTTCTTCTCCCTCGTCAACCTGGCGCGCTGGAAAAAAATTGATGCCGAGTCTGCACTGCGTGGCACAAATACACGTTTCAGGCAACGCTTTGCTTATATGGAAGCAGGAGCAAAAAAACAAGGCAGGGCGGTTTCTGACATGACCCTCGACGAGATGGAAGCTCTCTGGCAGGAAGCAAAAACAGTAAATCAATGAAATTATCAGAAAAAGTGCTAGCCTCCGCTCGGAATTTCGACTGGAGCCTTCTGATACAGATAATTTCCCAGCTCAAATACCGTCGTTTTTTCCTGTGAATTGTACAAAGGCTTTGACAATCATTTTGCCATCCGAAAAAACATGAAGCTGAGTCTTTCTGGTGTTTTTCAGATGGATAAAAAGTGTATCACGACGGAAGGACATCGATTTAATATCATCTAGCGGAGTCTCCCGCTCAGATGTCCAGGCATACGGAGAGCCTTTGGTCCACATACGCAGGCTGGTCAGGATCAACTCGCTGGTGAAGAACCTGGCGGTATCTTCCGCAAACCAGGCAGCCACCAGGAACGGTACGATGCCCTGGAAAATAATCCGGCTTAAGCCAAATGCAAGTACCATGGGGAGAAATGTTGCCAGAAGGCTACTTGATAGACTTGCAAATGAAGTAATGGACAAGAGGACAAAAATAAAAACTTCAAAGATCCCGAGCCCGATCTTCCAGGTAATTTCATACCACTTGTGGGAGGGTTGGCTGTGGTAGAGAATCGATTCCCCGGCGTTCAATTGGAATGGATTAGCCATGTTTGGGATGTAACCTTTCGAATATGAATGTGTTAGATTATGAAAGTTTTGTAATGACTTCAGTCGTCTAAGAAAAAAGATTCCATTGCCCAGTCGTTCGTGCAGAAAAAATTGCCGCTTCGAAACCTTTTCCTGAAGTACAACTACTATACTCAATTAGTTCACCTCGAGCAAGGGCCTTGTCATGGAAAAATTTAAGGTTAATCACCCATTCGTCCTCTTGTTTTGTCCCAATAATTATGTTAAAATATGGCTTAGAATTCACTATATATAGGGGTTTTCTTGTAATCAACCACCATATATGGTGGTTGTGTTTGTTCTAGTACCGTGGAGTGGAGAGGATGCGTTGCCCATATTGTCAGAAAGATGACTCAAAAGTGATTGACACAACTCACGATAGTCACGGCGGTATTCGCCGGCGTCGGGAATGTTTGAGTTGTGGACAGCGATTCAGTAGTTATGAGCGTCCAATCCTGGCCTCTCCGCTCATCATCAAGCAGGATGGAACGCGTGAGGAGTTTGATCGGGAGAAACTGGAACGTGGCATCCGTATTGCCTGTGCCAAACGTCCGGTTTCCGCGACTGATATTGAACGACTGGTGGGGCAGGTGGAAGCCGAATTGCAGCGGCTGGGAAAATCTGAGACTTCATCGCGAGTGGTTGGCGACCTGGTCATCAAGGGTCTGAAGGAAATGGACCAGATTGCCTACATCCGTTATGCCATTGTCTACCTGCGTTTGGATGATTTGCATTCCCTGCGAAATGAAATTGACCATCTTTTATTAAAATCGTAAACCTTTCAGGACGCCCCCTTTCTCCGTTCTTTGGGCGGAGAATCGGTGTCTTCAAGTTCCATCTCGAAATTCCAATTGGAATTCTTTTACTGGATAGCAGAGTCTACTTTTACAAGCACAGGAGCATAACAACATGGCGTCATTACCGGCAGTTTCAAAAAAAGGGTTGCTCCCTATCCCGCCCATTCCTGATGACCTTCCAGCAGCGGATTTGACCGAGAATGCCCAGCAGGTATTAGTCCGCCGTTATGTTCGACGCGGCGAGGACGGTCAACCCGTTGAATCTGTTGAGGAAATGTTCTGGCGGGTGGCTTACCATATTGCCAAAGCCGAAGAATCTTATGGTGGCGATGTTGTCGCCCATGCGCGTGAGTTTTATTATTTATTGTCCTCAAAAAAATTTTTTCCTAACTCCCCGACTTTTACCGGGGCAGGCACACCCCTTGGACAATTGGCCGCTTGTTTTGTCCTGCCGATTACTGACGATATGGGCCGTGACCCGGCGGGCATTTTCCAATCCCTGCGGGATGCCGCCCTCATACAGCAAACCGGCGGCGGAAACGGTTTTTCCTTCTCGCGCCTCCGCCCGAAGGGCTCACTGGTAAGGTCATCAGCAGGGCAGGCAACAGGGCCGGTGGGTTTCCTGCGTGTTTATGATCATGCTTTTGGCGAAATCGCCCAGGGCGGTACACGGCGTGGAGCCAATATGGGCGTCCTGCGCGTGGACCATCCGGATGTGGAAGAATTCATCAATTGCAAGATTAACGAGAATCAGATCACCAATTTCAATATTTCCGTTGGTATTACCGATGCTTTCATGCAAGCAGTAATGGACGATTTGGATTGGGCTCTGCGTTTCCCGGATGTCACCGCCCCGGAATACCGAGGCTTCAGTGGTACACCGGAGCAGGCCGAAGCCAGGGGCTTGCCGCTGCGTACTTACAAGACGGTGCGTGCCCGTGACCTTTTTCAGAAGATCGTCAATCAGGCACATCATAATGGCGAGCCGGGTGTGTTGTTCCTGGATGCGGCCAACCGATCCAACCCTGTCCCTCACCTGTATCCTTTGGAAGCCACCAACCCTTGTGGAGAACAGTGGCTTGGACCGTATGAGAACTGCTGTCTGGGTTCCATCAATCTGGCTGAATATTGTGCTCCAAATGGAGCAGTGGATTGGGATGGCTTGCGCAATGGGGTTGAACTTTCTACTCGCTTTTTGGATGATGTGGTGGATGTCAACGCTTACGTTTCGGCAGTACCGCAGTTGAAGGAAGCCGCGTTAAGAGCCCGACGCATCGGTCTGGGCATCATGGGCCTCGCCGATTTAATGTATCACGTGGGTGCGCGCTACGGCTCACCGGAAGGGCAGGAGTTTGGCGCACAGGTGATGGAATTCATCCGTTACCACGCTATGCGGATGAGTGTTGCGATGGCCCGGGAACGGGGTGCCTTCCCGGCCATTAAAGGCAGTATTTACGACTTCGAGGATTTACGTTGGACCCCGCCACAATCGCTCCTTCCTTACCAGCATGATTGGGGCCGTCCCCTTTTGGATTGGATTGAAATCCAGGAAGGGATCAAGAAATATGGGATCCGTAACGCCGCCCAGACCACGGTTGCGCCGACCGGGACCATTGCGACAGTGGCTGGCTGCGAAGGTTATGGTTGCGAGCCTGTATTCGCACTGGCGTATGTCCGTCATGTGAACGATAAGGGAAAAGATTTGCAACTGACCTATGCCAGTCCGCGTTTCGATCTGGCCCTGCAGAAAGCTGGCATTGTCGGGGAAGCACGGCAGGAAATCATCGAGCAGGTTATGCAACAAGGCACCTGCCAGGATATTTCCAAGTTGCCGGAACCTATACGAAACGTATTTGTGGTAGCGGGTGATATCAGCGCCGAGGAACATGTCCGGATGCAAGCCGCCCTTCAGGCCTTCGTGGATAATTCGTTATCAAAGACAGTCAACTTCCCCGAAGGTGCAACAGTCGAGGATGTGGCAGGAGTCTACATGCTGGCCTGGGAGCTGGGTTGCAAGGGCATTACTGTCTATGTGACAGGATCACGCGAAAAAGTGGTGTTGGAAACCAAGGCCACTGCAGAGAAAAAACAACCCCAGAGTACCAGTGACCTTGCCATGCCTTACTGGCCCTCCGTAGCCGGAGATGCTGCGCCAGCCAGCGTGGAGGAGGCTGAAATTGCTACACAATTGGCGGCCTGGCACGAGACCAAGAAGCCGCGTCCGCGCACCCTGGTCGGCAGTACCTTTCGGGTCGAGACACCGCTTGGCAAGGCTTTTATCACGGTCAACCAGAACGGCGGTGGGCATCCGTTTGAAGTCTTCATTAATACGGCCAAGGCTGGTTCAGAGACAGCCGCCGTTTCAGAGGCGATTGGCCGGCTTGTTTCATATGTGTTGCGGCTGGCCTCGCCCATCCCACCGCGTGAGCGCTTGGCCGAAGTGGTGCGCCAGTTGTCTGGGATTGGCGGCGGGCGTTCTCTTGGCTTTGGTCCGAACCGGATTCGTTCGCTGCCGGATGGGGTTGGGCAGGTGCTGGATGAGTATCTGACTGGCAGGACAACCCATCACGTGAATGCGACTGAGGAGAAATCGGAAACCCAGCCTCACATTAATCAATCTGTCCCGGACATGTTGACGGTTGCTGGAAATCAAGACTTCCAGCCGGCTGCCTCGGCTCGGCAGATGGCGCTTAAGACAAGCGAACTTTGCCCGGAGTGTGGAGAGGCGACCATGGTGAATGAAGAGGGCTGCCGGAAATGTTATACCTGTGGATATAGTGAGTGTTAGCCGGCAAACAAAACCTCTCCTGCAGTTCCTGTGCCTGCGGGAGAGGCGTAGATAATTCGATCACCCAGGCGCCCATCCGGGCGTTTGTGGTTTAAACAAAGAGGCTGAACCTGGCCCCTTGACCGGTGGGAAACATACTTTTTACCAAGTCAAGATTCTCCCGAGGATGGGAAATGTCCGGTAAAATATAACCTCCGGACCGCATTTACCAGTTGGTACGAATCCAAATGGATTATTGTAGAGTAGTGAAAGTATTTGAATCATTACAAGGTAGGGTTTTGGACGCCATTTTGCGGTCCCGATCCTCTGGGCAGATCCTTTATGGAGACGAATCATGTTCACTGTAAAACGCGAAATTGCGCCCCTGCGCAGGTTGCCAAAGCCGCTTAAACATCTTTCTCTCAGAAAATACGAGGCTAGAGTCGGATTCCTCTTCCTGCTCCCATGGTTGCTGGGATTCCTGTTTTTTAAAGCCATCCCGATCCTAGCAGCATTGGGTTTTTCTTTTACAAACTTCATGATGCTGGAGCCGGAAAAGACCCGCTTCATCGGATTGGCCAACTATTTGACCTTCTTCAAGGATGCCTCTGCCGGTGCCAGCTTGTTCGGATCGATCGGTTATTTCATCCTGACCGTCCCGCTCGAAATGATTGTGGCGCTGTTCCTGGCGGCACTCTTTACCAGTGACAGGCTGTATGGGAAGCGTATTTTGCGTGCCCTCTTCTTCATGCCCAGCATCATTCCGGCCAGCGCAATCTTCATAATTATTTCCGGCTTGATCAACCCCAATACTGGTTGGATTACCCGGCTCTTTCACCTATCTTCTTATTCACCGCTCTTTGCGCTTTACCCTATCATCCTTTCCCTCTGGACGATCGGGCCGGGCTTCCTGATCATGCTGGGAGCGATGCAGGCCGTCCCGAAGGAACTCCATGAGGCGGCGCGTGTCGACGGGGCGGGGCCGCTCAACCGGTTTGTCTCGATCACCATACCGATGTGTTCGCCGGCTATCTTTTTTTCGCTCGTGATAAACCTGATCAGTTCTTTCGGTGGAGTGGCGCTGATCGACCGCGGCTTGCCTTACAGCCAGAGCCTATCTCCAATGGAAACCTACATCGGTAACCAAATGTTCCGGTTCTTGAATCTGGGATATGCCAGTGCGTTGGCCTGGATCATGTTCATCCTGGTCATGATTATCATGGTTCTCCTTTTCCGTTCATCCCGCTATTGGGTTTACTTCCCTGAGGAAAGCTTCGATGAAGAAATCTAAGAACCCTCTTCACCGACAGTCCTCGACGCTAACTCTGCGAGCATGGGAATTTACCGGGACGGCGTTGTTGACGCTGTTAATCTGGATCTTGTTGCTGGTTTTCCTTTCCCCGCTATCATATATGGTGGTGACTTCCCTGCGCTCCTCCGACGAATTCCGTGACAGTTCAACCCCGCCTTACCCGGCCGAGCGGCTGACATTCGATTACAAAGGAGAAACTTATCAGTTATATAAGGTCCCAACTCCCGACGGAGTCATCCATGATTGGGCTTTGGTCAAGCCTGGCCGAAGCTCCAGCCAATTTATTGACCCGGCCCATCCGGAACAAGGTCTTATTACATGGAATGGATCCTATCATAGTCTGGACGGAGTTTTCCGCTTCAGGCTCTATTGGGAAAACTATGTTTACCTCTGGAAGACGGTCGATTACTTCCGCCTACTCAAAAATACCCTCATCATTGTGATCCTGAGCGAGATAGGGATCTTGCTCTCATCGATTGCAGTCGCTTATGGGTTTTCGCGCTTCAGGATCCCGGGAGGACGATTCCTGTTCTTCCTCCTGATCGCCACCATCGTCATTCCCGATAGCATCACCCTGGTCCCCAGTTATGTCATCTTCACCCGCATCCTGCCCTGGGACGGCACATTTTACCCGTTGATCGTCCCGGCTTTCTTTGGTAGTGCCATTTACATCTTCCTGCTCAGGCAGAATTTCAGGAGCATCCCGCGTGACCTTGATGAGGCTGCCATGTTGGATGGAGCCGGTCCCCTGAGGACACTTATCTCTATTATCATTCCACAGGCCGTTCCTGCAATCGTAACCGTGGCTTTGTTACACTTCTTCAATACTTGGAATGAACTGCGCATGGCCAGTCTCTACCTGGCCATCCGGCCCGACCTGCAGACGATCTCGTTCACCGCCCAAGCCTCCCCCTCGTATGGATTCACGCCTGAAATATTACAGACTGGCGCAGTCATGCTGATTGCGGTGCCCTTGTTGGTTCTGTTCCTGTCGCAGCGCTTCTTTATGCAAGACCTGGTCGTCACAGGAATGGAGAAGTAAGCATGAATAAAATTGCCTTTCGAAAAATTATCCTGATCTGGATGGCTTGGGTGCTGATCGTGATTGGTTTCCAGTCCCTTGCGACCGCCCGTTTCCAACCGGTCTTTCCTGACCGTGCTGAGGATTGGACGGCCACCTATACCCTGCCACAGGTATACAATTTCGGCCGCCCTTATCTTGTTGATCCGTTCATGAATGCACAGGTGTGCTGGGACTCTGAGTATTACCTCAGCATTGCCATTGGCGGGTATGACGATCCGAAGGTCCCGCATCTGACGCCGTATGGGTCGACTACCCTCTACCAAAACGGGATGATTCTGGACGGGAAACCTTACAAAGGCAATTCACTTTCCTTAAATTATGCTTTCTTTCCATTCTACCCCTGGGTGATGTGGGTCATTGCCCAGCCGCTCAAACTGATTGGTCTTGATCTTGTTGCCACCACTACATTGGCGGGTGTGATTGTCTCTGCGCTGGGTGCCTTGATGGGTATGCTGGCTCTCTACGATCTGACTAGTGAGTCCTTGGGCGAGGATGGTGCCATGCGGGCTGCCTTCTATCTGTTGATTTTCCCCACCGGCTTCTTCCTGGTGCAGGTTTATACGGAGGGCTTGTTCGTCGGAATGGCATTTGGTTGCCTGGCCATGTTGCGGCGGGGAAAATGGTTGCCAGCGGCGTTACTGGGAGCCGCTGCCACCCTGACACGCGCAGTTGGGGTGGCGCTGGTCATACCGATGGCCATTACCTGGTTCCGCACCGGTGATTGGCTGGATATTGACCTGGAATGGCGCCAGATCTACTATTGGTGGATGGAATCATGGCATGCGCTGTTCTTGGCGGTCCACAAGATCGTCCGGACCATCTTTGGCATCCATAACCCGGATGATCCGGAATGGTCCTGGCTCCACAAGCAGTTGGTCGTGGTGGTCTCGTTCGGGAAAATGCTCCTGGCATTTGCTCCATTGATTGCTTATCTGATCTGGAAGGTTTCCCACCTTGGTGTGAATTTCGATATTGTCGAAGCCAATTTTTTTGGCCGTGGATTCCTCAACTTCGGCGGCGCCTATTCCAACTGGGCCGCCGCATTTCACAGCATGTTCATTCATATTCCCGAACGAACTGCCTATTTTCTGACCGAGTTTCTTGGTCTGATCATTGGCAGCGTGACCTGCTTCGCATGCATTAAATATTATCCTGAAATTGCCTTCTTCAGCCTGGCCGTCCTTGTCATCTCCTGGGGCAGCGGACCTGCACAGGGCATGATCCGTTATATTCTGGGTGCTCCGGCGGTCTTTGTCATGCTGGCCAGGTGGGGCAGGAATTCAGCCTTTGATCGGGCTTGGACGATCGTCAGCCTCCTTTTAATGGGTCTGCTGGCGATGTTGTTCGCCTTCAATTTCTGGGTGGCATAATGGCGGCTTGCCCTAAGTAAGCCAGTAAATACTATTTGAGACACATTTTGCCAGACCATGAAGAAATCTCCGGGATGATAAGAAACCGGCGCTGGCTTGGGACCATTTCTGCTCTCAGCCATAACAATTACCCTTTGTGGTTCGGCGCCAGGCTGTTTCGCTGGTCGCCTGGATATTCCTGTCGGATATTTGCCGGCAAGCTTATATTCTACTGGGTTGGCTGGGTGTACAATTGTCCTGACCATAAAAGGAGGAATCATGCCAAAGAACTCGTTGTCGTAGCCGGTAATATCGGGGTGGGGAAGACCTCGCTGACTGAACGCATCGGCTCCCGCCTGGGTTGGCGGACAGGCTTTGAGTCCGTTGCCGATAATCCCTACTTGCCAGACTTTTATTCCGACATGCGCGCCTGGTCGTTCCACCTGCAGGTTTATTTTCTGGGTCACCGCGCCGACCAGTACCTGGAAGCATCCCGTGACCCGCGTCCGGCCATTCTCGACCGGAGTATTTACGAGGACGCCTTCATCTTTTCACGTGCACTGCACCACATGGGCAACCTGTCTGAGCGTGATTTTCTGGCCTATCGCAAGTTATTCGACTTGGTAGTGAGCAGCCTGCCTGTCCCGAATTTATTGGTTTACCTGAAATGTCCGGCCGGGATACTTATGGAGCGCATTCGCAAACGCGCCCGCAATATGGAAGTAGGCATTACCGCCGAGTATTTGGGGTTGCTCGAATCTTTTTATGACGAGTGGTTGCTTTCTTTCGATGTGTGTCCTGTGCTGACCCTTCATACCGATGATGTGGATTTCGTCCACCAACCCATGGCGCTGGAGCTTGTGGTTCAGCGCATACAGGAGAAGCTGGGCGGGAAGGAAGAGATTGACTTCAACCGTTCATGAAAACTGGTGTGGTATGCAATTTTGGCGTTATCGAAGATATTTCGTGCATTATTGAAGGTATGAGAAAATTAACCCATTCAAAAATTACACCCCTAGGGACATTGTGAGTTCGGGTTATTTCCTGGTCATGGAGAAGCAGTAGAGTGAAAAATTGGCGTAATTATCTCATCCGGAATATCGGTATCCTGCTTCTCCTTGTTTCACTCGTCATCTATGCAGTGCGGGTTACAGAAACGGTCATTCCAGCCGGGAGCACAACCCAACAGATCCAGCAATTAACCCAGGAATATGGACTCGATCGCCCTGTGATCGAGCAATATGGTCTTTTCTTGTTCACATTTCTGCCAGGACTTACTCTTTTGGGCCTTTATGGGACGGTCGGGCAGCGAAAGCGGGATTTTCAGCATTGGATCCTGACAAAGTTATTGATCATCTTAATGTTGATCACAAATACCCTCACAATGTTGACTTTCTTCAGGACAGCTCAAGCATCCTTGCAGGAGTCACTGCCGGCCTTCTGGTCGGCTCTGGTGGTCACCGGCCTGGCTCTGGCCAATTTCGTATTCCTGCTGTTCATCTGGAATGGACACAAATGGGGCGTCTGGGCATTTGGGATCACCTCGTTCGCATTGTGCACGCTGAAATTCGTCGGTCATCTCCCGATTTTTCCGGTCCTGTTTGAGTTTTCCGCTGTCATCATTTTGATCTACCTGATCCGGCCATCCTGGGAGCAGATGGAATAGGTCCTTCCCCTGGTGTCACCTCCCATCCATCCTTTATGGACTTGCGACCAGTCCCCAATAAACTTGCCAAACTCAGCCTGACCCTGGGAATCCTGGGTTGGGCCTTTTATATTCTCCAAACCTGCTTTGATCTGACTTTTGGCTTGCTGGTGGCTGCCGTGACTGCTGGATCAAGCACCCTCTGATCATTGATTTTGGATTTCACGACTTTCGCCTTTTGGCTGTCCGGCATCCTGGCCGGGCATGTGGCACTTGGACAGGTCAGGTTTTCCGGCGCTCCCGGCCGCAGAAGGGCAATCTGGGGCCTGGTGCTGGGTTACACTGGCATGGCTTTCAACCTTCTTTTTATCGTCATTATTATCTTGTTTGCTGCTGGAATTGGCGTGGGTATGCTGGGTAAAATCATTCCCGTGCTGCCGAGGCATTGATTCGTTATTAACAGCGTTCCAATCGCATATTATTTTAAGGAATTCTTGACTTCGAGTCTCCGCTGTGCTAGAATGAGACCAACATTAAAACTTGCGTATAGAAGTATCCAGTGTCAAACCTTCGCCATCCTCTGCGGCTCAACGTCGGGTTCCTGATCAGTGCACCGATTGGTACGAGCCGCGACTTTCCTTTTGATTACGAGGCGATACATCTGGGGGAGGATCTCATCGTGCGGGAGTTCACCGGAATGGCACGCTTCAGTCGTACTCCGCAGGGGTTGGTTTTGCAGGGAGAGTTCAAGGCGGAAACAGAGCTTGATTGTGTGCGTTGCCTGGAGAGATTCTCCCAGCCCCTGAAGTGGTCAGTCACAGATTTATATGCGTTCGACCGGCGCAATATTACCGAATCCGGTCTGCTGGTTCCGGAAGATGGCCAGATCGATCTGGAGCCGTTATTACGGGAGTATGCCCTGTTGGAATTTCCGATCAGTCCGGTGTGTCAACTGGATTGCAAAGGCCTGTGTCCGGTCTGTGGTGAGAACCTGAACTGGACTGATTGCGGGCACCATCCCGAGCCCGATTTGCCCTTCGTAATGTTGAAGGACTTGTTGAAGTAGGGATCGCCAGAAGAGGAGGGTAATGGAGATGGCGACAATAATAGACCACACACCCAATCGGGAAGTCCTCAGCCTGCTTATGGAGAAGGCTTCCGTGCAGGGATACTTAACAACCGACGACTTGCTGGATATATCGCCGGAACTCGGAGAGGATTCCGAGCGCTTGTCGACCATCACGGTTGCATTACGTCATCACGGCGTGGATATGGTGGATTCAGAATACGACCCTCTGGCGTCTGAAACGCTCACCCCGACGGATTTAGGCGCCTGGGCGGAGCCGGAGACTACCGACTATACCTCCGACGACTCCGTGGGCATGTATCTCAAGGAGATGTCTCGTGTGCCATTGCTCAAGGCGGACGAGGAGTTTGAGATCGCCGTTCATATTGAAGTTGGGCGCAAAGCCGGGACGGAACTGTTGCGCTGCCTTGGCCGCAAACGCAGCCTGGAACGGCAGCGTCTGGAAGCTCTGGTGCAGGAAGGAGTCCAGGCGCGCGAACACATCATAAAGGCCAATACACGTCTCGTGGTAAGTATTGCCAAACGCTATATGGGCCGCGGCGTGGCTTTCCTCGATTTAATCCAGGAGGGCAACCTGGGTCTGATGAAAGCGGTCGAAAAGTATGATGTGCATAAGGGGTTCCGTTTTTCCACCTATGCCACTTGGTGGATCCGCCAGACCATCACACGTGCCATCGCAGACCAGGCACGTACCATCCGGCTTCCAGTCCACATCAACGACCGCATCCGGCAGATCTACAAAGCCAACCGTGACCTGGAACAGCACTTGGGGCGTGTGCCCACGATGGAGGAACTGGCAGCCGAAGTGAACATGGAACCGGAAAAAGTGCAGTCCATCCTCAAAGTCTCCTGGCTGCCGCTCTCACTGGAGAGCCCGGTTGGCGACGATGAGGACTCCGAGCTGGGTATGTTCATCGAAGATGAGCTCAGCCCGACGCCGATCCAAAGTGCCTACCAATCCATGCTGAAGGATAAAATTGAGGAAGTGTTGGGCACACTCAGCCCGCGCGAGGCGCGTGTCCTGCGCATGCGCTTCGGGCTGGACACGGGCATTCCGTACACGCTTGAGGAGGTGGGGGCGAAGTTTGGTCTGACGCGCGAGCGCATCCGCCAGATCGAAGGCAAAGCCCTGCGGCGGTTGCGTCACCCAAGGCGTGCGCGGCAGTTGAAGGAATATTTGTAAATGGTTATTTATTGTTTCACCGGCTCGAGATTCCTTTAAACCGTATACAACTTCCGGTACAAACCATCCTTTATCTTGATCAACTCATCATGCGTTCCCATCTCACGGATGGATTTGTCTTCCAGGACCACGATCTGGTCGGCATTGCGCACCGTCGAAAGACGGTGGGCGATGATCAGGGTGGTTCGTCCCTGCATCAAGCGTTCGAGGGCCTGCTGGATGAGCATTTCGGTGCCGGTATCCACGGAAGAAGTGGCTTCATCAAGGATCAGGATGGGGGCGTCTTTCAGGATGGCGCGCGCGATGGACAGGCGCTGTTTCTGCCCGCCGGAGAGTTTGACGCCGCGCTCGCCAATGATCGTCTCGTAACCCTGGCTCAGGTTATTGATGAACTCATGCGCATTCGCGGCCTGGGCTGCCGCTACCAACTCGGCTTCCCCGGCCTCCGGGCGGCCGAACAGCAGGTTGTCGCGTACCGTCCCATAAAACAGGAATACATCCTGTAGAACTATGCTGACCTGTTTGCGTAGACTTTCCAGGGTGTAGTCGCGCAGATCATGTCCATCCAGGCTGATGGAGCCACCGGTTACGTCGTAGAAACGCGGGATCAGGCTGACCAGGGTGGTCTTGCCAACGCCAGTCGGTCCAACCAGCGCCACCACCGATTTTGCCGGGATGGTAAGTGAAATATTCTCCAGTACAGACATCCCGGGTGTGTAAGCAAACGAGACGTTGTTAAAAATGAAATCGCCCCTTGCCCGGCTTGGTACTGGTTCCGCGCCGCGCCGATTCTGCGGTTCATGCGGCTCGGCGATCAGGTCAGCCACCCGATCCGCGCCGGCCAGCGATGATTGGATGGCCTCCCAGGCGGCGCTCAGATTCTGGACAGGGGTGTATAAACTTTGCAGGTAGAGGAAGAAGGCCACCAGTTCCGCCACCGGAAGGGATCCCAGCAGGGCCAGCCGCCCGCCAAAGTAGATGATTATCAGCGTCCCGAGCGATGAGGTGAATTCCACGAATGGCTGGAAAGTGGCCATCAACTTGAGGGCGCTCAATTGGGACTTGCGATAATTTTCGATGCCAGCATGGACGCGTCGGGCCTGTTCGGCTTCCCGGGTGAAGGCCTTGATCTCGCGTATGCCTGACAGGTTGTCATTCAACATTGCATTCAGATCCCCCAGTACCTTCTGGCGGTTTCGGAAAGCCGGGCGGACATACTTGGCATATACTTGCAGTGAAAGAAACACCAGTGGGATTGGTACCAAACTGAATAGGGTCAGTTTCCAATTCAGACTGAACAGGACCACCGATACGCCCACCAGGGTGACCAGGTTGACGACCACATCCGGGATGGCGTGGGCAATGAACTGCTCGAACAGGTCGGTATCATTGACGACGTTTGACATCAGGTTGCCGACCTGCTTGTCCTCATAGAATCGCAGGCTCAGGCGTTGCATGTGTTCATAGATATATTCGCGCACGTCTGCCACGACGCCCCAACCGGCAACGTGGGCCAGGTACGAGCGCACGAAAGTCAGACCGGCTCTGACGAAGTAGGCTCCCAGCATAACCAGTGCCAGGGTGGTAACGTAATTCATGCTGGTGATGGTGACGCCAGGGGTTGTGACACGGGCAACCAGCAATGTGATGAGCCATGGGATCAGTAGTTGAATGGCCACCAGGGCGAGCATGCTCAAGGCGGTGACAATCAGTGATCCTGAATATCTACGGGCATAGTTGAAGATAAGTTGGAAGGGTTTCATGGGTTGACCTCAAGGTAGATTTTACAACGACTTGTTGGATTGAGGGTGTTCACATGTGATCAATTCGAAGGGAGCATGTTTCCTTGACATTCCCCTCTGCCTCAGGTAGAATACCCCACGCCCATAAACGGGCCTGTAGCGCAGTTGGGAGCGCGCCTCAATCGCACTGAGGAGGCCGAGGGTTCGAATCCCTCCAGGTCCACCAGGATTGGTGACTGCCGGTTTGAGGTCCCTGGTTGGCCTTCGAGGCAATCTAAAATCCTTAATCGGCAATCAAACCACAACCCGGGCCCATAGCGCAGTTGGGAGCGCGTCTCAATGGCATTGAGAAGGTCGAGAGTTCGAATCTCTCTGGGTCCACTGCAGCCCTTAGCGATTAGTTGTTGGCGGATGCCTGACACTGGTCGCTAAAGTGCTATAATAGCGTAAATATATTGAAAGTCATGACAGGAGTAGTAGGTCATCCCGCCAGCGAGTTGGGAGAGTGAGGTGGAAGCCCAACCCGGCACCCAACGGGAGTGCCATTTCCTCGGTGAGGATAAGAGGCTGAACTCGCCTGTCGCCCCGAGCTTACTGAAGGGCAGGCTGCGCTGGTGAATCCAGTAGTCAGCGCCGGGAACGCCCGTTAGCGCGAAAGAGTGATGTGTGTCAAATAGATTAATGGTCAAAAATATGAAAATCTTATAGTGGTTACTCCTATAAGAGAATGTGACCAGTGACTATAAGACCACATAATCCGGGTGGTACAGCGGAGTTGACCCTTCGTCCCTGATGTGGACGAAGGGTTTTTTGTTTGGATGTACCAATTTTCTCATAAGGATATAAAGAATGAGTGACTATATTCCAACCCAGATTGAACCGAAATGGCAGGCCAAATGGGAAGCCGATGGTCTGTACCATTCCGATATTGATCCCAAAAGACCCAAACATTATGCGCTGACCATGCTGCCGTATCCCTCCGGTGACCTGCACATCGGTCACTGGTATGCCATGACACCCGCGGATGCACGCGCCCGATTCATGCGTATGAATGGCTTCAATGTTCTGTTCCCGATGGGCTTCGATGCCTTTGGTCTGCCGGCTGAAAACGCCGCCATCAAGCATGGCATCCATCCGAAAGTCTGGACGTACAAGAATATCGAGAACATGCGCAGGCAAATGCGCTCGATGGGCGCCATGTTCGATTGGCGAAGAGAGGCCGTATCGGCGGACCCGGAATACTACAAATGGACGCAATGGTTTTTCATCCAATTGTACAAACATGGGCTGGCTTACCGCAAAATGTCGCCGGTGGACTTCTGCCCGCACTGCAACACCACCCTGGCGCGCGAGCAAGTCTGGGGCGAAGACCGACACTGTGAACGCTGTGGCACACCGGTCATCAAGAAAGACCTGGAACAGTGGTTCTTCCGCATCACCAGGTACGCCGATGAACTGTTGAACTACGCTGGCATGGACTGGCCGGAGCGTGTCCGTGCCTTGCAGACGAATTGGATTGGCAGAAGTGAAGGGGCTTCGGTTATTTTCAAGGCCATTCCCCCCTCTCGCATGGCTGGTGAGGGGGCTCCAATCGAAGTTTTCACCACGCGGCCCGATACATTGTGGGGTGCCACTTTCATGGTGCTCTCCCCCGAGCATCCGCTTGTGGAAATATTAACCACGCCCTGATCATAAGGAGGCGGTGAATGCCTACAAGCAACAGGCTGCGCGCCAGTCGGACATTGAGCGCGAGGCTGTCGACAAAGAGAAGACTGGTGTCTTCACCGGTGCATATGCGCTCAACCCGGTCAATGGCGTTGAGATACCCATCTGGATCGCCGATTATGTCCTGATGACCTACGGCACTGGTGCCATCATGGCCGTCCCGGCTCATGACGAGCGTGACTTCGCCTTTGCCCGCAAGTTCGGGCTGCAGATCATTCCGGTCATCCAGCCGGAGGGCGTTCCCGATTTGGATGGCGGAAAGATGGAGGTGGCCTACGTCGGTGGCGGGCACATGATCAACTCAGCCCAATTCACCGGAACGGCTGTCAACGAGGAAAAAGGCCGCAAGAATCCCGGCATCTCCCGGGTGATTGACTGGCTGGAGGAGCAAGGCTTAGGAAAGGAAGCCGTCACCTATAAATTGCGCGATTGGCTGATCTCGCGCCAGCGTTATTGGGGTGCGCCCATCCCGATGGTCTATTGCCAGAAGGATGGCTGGAACCCTGTTCCGGAGGATGAACTGCCTGTCCTGTTGCCGGATGACGTGGAGTGGAAACCCACCGGAGAATCGCCGCTAAAGCTGCACCCCACCTGGAAACAGACCAAATGCCCCGTCTGCGGTGAGATGGCCGTTCGCGAAACAGATACGATGGATACTTTCATGTGCTCGTCATGGTACCATTTACGGTACCTGTCCCCCAAATACGATAAAGGTCCGTTCGACGAGGCCGAGTACAACTATTGGATGCCAGTGGACACCTATACCGGCGGTATCGAGCATGCCACCATGCACCTGATGTACACACGTTTCTTCCATAAGGCCCTGCGGGACATGCAGATCACTGAAGGCGCCGAGCCGATGGTGCAATTACGCAACCAAGGCATGGTGCTGGGTGAGGACCATGAGAAAATGTCCAAGAGCCGTGGCAATGTAACTGCCCCGGATGACCTGGTACGGCGATATGGTGCAGACGCGGTCCGCTCCTACCTGATCTTCTTCGCCAAATGGGACATGGGTGCACCCTGGAACCGCACCGGCATTGAAGGAACATATCGCTGGTTGAAACGTGTATGGGCTCTGGTGACGGAAACTGCCGGTGAAATACCGCAAACCAGGACTAATCTTGGCTTCTTCTCGGCAAATACCCCGGATGAAGAAATTGCCGATACCATCCTGACCCGCCAGGATGCCATGCTGAATACCAGGAAGACTTTGCGCCGCAAGGTCCATCAGACCCTCAAACAGGTAACGCGCGATTTCGAACAATTTGAGTTCAATACCATCGTCTCAGGCCTGATGGAACTGTTGAACGAGATGTACAAGGCTAAGGAAACCCAAGGCATAGTTGGCCACCCGGAATGGAATGAGGCAGTCGACCTGTACCTGCGTATGCTGGCGCCGGTCTGCCCGCACATCGCCGAAGAACTATGGGAGGTGATCAGCAAACCTTATTCCATCCACACCCAGCCCTGGCCCAAGGTGGACGAGGCTGCCACCCGGGAGGACGAGATCACCATCCCTGTGCAGATCAACGGCAAGCTGCGCGATCGCCTGGTTTTTCCGTCGGGTGCCAGTGAGGCGGAGATCAAATCGGCGGTGCTGAAGAGTGCGACCGTCCGGAAATACCTGGGAGGACGTGAGCCGAAAAAAGTAATTGTGGTCCAGAAGAAATTGGTGAGTATTGTGGTATAGAGGGAAGGAAATAGTAAGCATTCAAAAGCCCTTGGAGGCGATAAACCTTCCGGGGCTTTCTTATAGATTTTTGTTCGTGCTATACTGGTCAATAGCGAATGATCGAAATCGGGGCTGTATTTCTCCCTGGAACAGGAAGGAGCACTCATGGACTTGAATTTCTTCACAAGCCAAATGGCCGGGCACGCCGGGACGATCCACAGTCTGACACTCGGCACTTCAGATGAACAGGCACGCTGGAAATCGGATCCAGAGACCTGGTCGATCTTGGAAGTCATCAACCATCTGTACGACGAGGAGCGTGAGGACTTCCGCGTGCGCGTGGACTTCCTCTTGCATCACCCGGGCCAGGCCTGGCCGCCCATCAACCCCAAAGGCTGGGTGACGGAACGGGCCTATAACCAGCGCGACTTGACGCAGTCTGTGCAGGATTTCCTTAAAGAACGCCGGAAATCCCTGGTCTGGCTGAGAGAATTGGTTGATCCGGACTGGCAAACATCCATAACGGTGCCCTTCGGTCAGTTTTCCGCCGGAGACATCTTCGCCGCCTGGGTGGCGCATGACCTGCTTCACCTTCGACAGCTGGTCGAACTGCATTGGGCTTACACGCTGCATATGGCTGAACCGTATAAAGTCAGTTACGCCGGGGAGTGGTAAAGCATGCATAAGAATAGTTGGCGAATATCATTGGCTGGCCTGGTCGTCCTTGTGAGTACTACCTTCTGCATCCTGACCCCGCGCCCCACCCTTGAATTCATGCCTGATAAGCTGCCAAATGCCTTGGTGGGGCATATCTATGATGTGGAAATACTTATCGCCAGGAATGTGACTCCGGTCGGTAATTACTCCATCTCCGCCGGGGTGCTCCCGCCCGGCCTGGCATTGGTCGTGGACAAGCAGGTCCATACCGCTGTGATCACCGGCACGCCCGGTCAAGCCGGGACGTTCAAGTTTACCGTCAGCGTCTGGTGTTACGGTACCAATGTCAGCGGGCAAACGGGCGATAAGCAATACACCCTGGTGGTGGGGGAGTAGGTTGCGCGGATTGGTGAAAGATTAAATTTAGTCAAGATGGCTAGGTTGAATGGCTTGAAATACATGTTTCCGGCACTTCCAGAGGACCGGAAATTTTATCAGCCTGTCTCATCGGTTTTGGTCTGCGTATTTCCACCACAGGTACGTCCCCACCATCCCGAGCAAGCCTGTCAGGGTCACTATCAGGAAACTGAATAGGGGGAGATGCGCCTCCTGCAGATACATGCCAGGAACTGACCAGGGGAAATATTCCCCCCAGCCGAGGGTCATGGACAGGTTGCCTAGTATCAAGGCCAGGAGCGCTATCCCTATCGGAAGCAGGTAACCTCGTCCCAGGCTGGCAAAGAAACCGAACGGCATGACCAGGATGATAGACATCGTGGCTGTAACTGCCAGGAGACTGATGCCATGCAGGATGATGGCAGACGAGCCACCTGGGAGATGTATGACCGCACCCAGTCCCAGACCGATGACATATGTTTCCACGATCAGTGAGAGACACCATATAGCGGCGACAATGAATTTAGCCAGGAGGATCTCGGAGCGTGGCACCGGTACGGCCAGCAGGTCTTTCAAGGTGCCATCTGTGAATTCCCGCCCGAAAATCCAACTGATTGCGAGGCAGAAAAAAAGAATCCACCCAGGGCAGTGAACTCGATCAGCAAGTTCAGGTAGCCTGGCCAATCCGCGCTGCCGACCACCAGGTTGGCCTTTGTGCCTAGGAGGCCAAGCTGCCGGGCGAGTTGGGGGTCTTTGTAGATAAAGATCAACAGCGCTCCAATCAATGGCATCAGCAGAAACCCCAAGGCGGTAAAAAAAGGCACCCGGGAACGCAGTGCTTTGCGAAGTTCGATCCAAAGCATATCGTAAAGGGTCTTCATTATCTATCTCCGTTTACTCCCACCAGCCGGAGGAAATAATGCTCCAGTTCCTCTTCCTCCACCAGTAATTGTGTCGGCGGGACCTTGGCCCGCACCAGCAGGCTGGCAATCTCGTCCGGATGTTCGATCGCAGCGGCTTGATCGAGTGCCAGCGACCCGCCCACCAGTATCTCGCTCGGATAACCTGCCTCAGACAAGACCTTTTGGGCGGCTTGGATATCGCTTGCCCGCACCAGCAGCCGCCTGCGCCGGTCGCGTTCCAGCCCGGCCATGTCCATTTCCCGCAACAGCCGGCCTTCATGAATGATCCCGAAGCGGTCCGCTAAGCGCGACACCTCGGCCAGGATGTGGCTGGACATGAAGACAGTCACGCCTTCACGGTGGGTTAATTCGAGCAGTAGTTCACGAATCTCGACGATCCCGGCCGGGTCCAGGCCGTTGGCAGGCTCGTCCAGCAGGATCAATTTGGGATTGTGCAGCAGGGCTTTGGCCAATCCCAAGCGCTGAACATTTCCCAGGGAGAGCACGCCCGCCCGCCTCTCCGCGTAGGCCCCCAGCCCCATTCGCTCGATCACCTGACTGACCGCCTTCCTTTCCGTGCCTGGGTGAAGCCGCCGGGCAACTTCCAGGTTCTCCTTGACGGTCAATTCCGGGTAGGCATGTGCCGTTTCGACCAGGTAGCCCACCCCGGCCCAGGGTTCCCGGCTGCCCAGCCGGACATGTTTCCCTAAGACAGTGGCGCTCCCTCGAGTGGGTTTGATCATTCCCAGCAACATCCTGATGGTGGTGGTCTTGCCAGCCCCGTTTAAGCCAAGGAATGCATAGATCTCGCCCTCTGCCACTCTAAGCGACAGACCTTCCACAGCGGTAACGTCGCCGTAGCGTTTGCCCAGGTTCTCGGTTTCAATGATCCAATTCATATTGGTATCTCTTCTTCAGATTGATTTACAGAAATAAATCGTCGTCTTTCTCGAGCCGGTATTTAAATATATAGTAGATTACCAGGCAGATGATCCCGGTCACGCCGATCTTGACCAGGATGATGGCTAGCAAGGAGATCAAGATCAGGCCCGTCTCCGTACCAAAAAGGCTCGCAAGATTGCTGGTCTTGTTGATGAGCAGTGCAGCCGGTACGGACAGGCTACTCACCAATAGGATGGTAAGCGTGATGGCGGAGAAAATGATCCAGAGGATGTTGCGCAGGTTGCGCAGTTTCTTTTCTTTCGGGGAGGGAGTTGGGGTAGTCATGGGATTATCCTTTTTGGTTTCCATTGGAGGTGAGCGTTTTTTGGATCAATTCAGCCACGTCCGGTTGCTCGTAGACCAGGATATTGCGGGTGATGAAACGGGTGAGCAGTTCACGACCCAAGATTGTCAGGAAGAAATATCGCCGGCTGGGACCGGTTTCGGAGGGTAGCACCTGGCTGTCGACGATCCCTGAATCTGCCAGCCGGTTCAGTGACCGATAGATGCTGTTCTCATCCGCATGCATGGTGGCGTGGCTCATTGCGGTAATGGCAGCCTTGATTTCGTAAGGGTATGCCTTCCGCTGGGCTAGCAATAGCAGTAACCAGAAACTGAGCAGACCTTTCTTGTAGGATTCTTCCCATTGAGCCAGAAGGGATTCCAGGTTCGTTTGGTCCATAACGCTCCTTCCAAAGGTATTATACCATAAGTATAATACCTTTGGAGAATAGAGTCAAGAGCAATCCCTCTCTTGTCTTTCATTGTATTATGCGGTATATTAGATATAATTTATCCAAATAAGTGGTATGGAGGTGTTTTATGAAGTGGGTCCTGTATTTTCTTGGGGTGTTGCTGTTCCTGATGGGTACGGTTTGGATCTTGCAAGGCATGGGTCTCTATCCGGTCGGCATGATGGCTTACCAGGTAAAGTGGACCTATGCCGGGATTGTTGTGGACCTGATCGGGATTGGGCTGATCGTGTTGGCTCGCCGGCGCCGGAAGAATCTCCCGCCCTCCTCGTAAGGATGACTAGGTAACTAGTTTTTTTTGGCAAGAGAATTGGATTGGAAGGTGGCGAAATATGGGAAGTGCAGGCGCGTTTCGCGTGCCAATCCCACATTTCGCCTTTTTATTTTTTCAGGTAATTCCAAAGGAAATTGCCATCTGAATGGACGCGCAGCAGCGTGGTGACCACACTTGGCAAGCTGACCGTCCCTGGGTAAACCAGGTAGCGTGGTTCCCAGCGCGGGTTGAATTTTTCCTTGAAGGAGTGCAGTCCCCTGAAGTTGATGAAGCGCTTGAAATATTCCGACAGGCGGCGCAGAGCGCGTTCAACTTGCGGATCGTCCGAGTGTTCACCGATGCCAGTCAGAGCCGCCAGCCCCAGACTGAAGCTGGCATAGCCTTGGGCTTTTGCCCACTCCAGCAGGGAAGTGAACAACAGTTCCATCGTCCCATTTTCCATTTCCCTGCGTCGGCGCATTAGGTCGAGGCCTGTTTCGTTTTTCTGGTATTCTGGTAATAAATTGGCGAAAGCGGTGATTTCCCCATTGGCGGCATGGATTGCCATGACCGGACTGTTACGGATATAGTCATCCTCGAACCAGCCGTCTGAAAAGTGCATTTCACCGCCGTGCATCATGGTCAACCATTCATCGCTGATTGCCCGCAGTTCGTGGATTAATTTGTCATCCAGCGGCGGGTTATGCATTTCAGCCCGATAACCGAGACGGCCCATTTTCGCGACTGCGTTGCGCACATTTTTATATGCGCTTCCGGCCAAAGTGAACGTTGCTAGGTCCACGATGGCCTCCTGGCCTAGGCACAGGCAATCGAAACCGGCTTCCCGATAGGATTCCAGGGCATCCGGCAGGACGGAGACAAACGCGGGCGACCAGTCGTTCTGTACACAAAAGACTCGGAATTCTCGGATGGCGGCAGCCGCATCTTCAAGAGGGCCAATCGGATCGCCCAGAGCAATAACACCACGCCCGCGTTCTGCATAGGCGATCACCGAACCGCCCGGGCTGAAGAAATAGGACTTGTCTTCGAACAGGGCCGGCCGTGCCAGGGGGGTATGACCATATGCCTCGATGATTTTAGAGGCGCGCGCACGCTCGGCTGGCGTGGCTGGCTGGCGTACAAGTACCGGGCTGATCAGCTTAAGCAGTGCATAGCTGCCGGTGGCAGCCCCTACCAGGTAGATGGAGAAAACAAAATACCGGCCGAAACTGGTAACTGGGATCAGCCCGGGATTATTAAAAGTGGTGAACATCACCAGGGTTTGCTGTAGTGCTCCCCAGAAGCCGAAATGAATCTTGAAATGCCGGTCGAGCATGTCGAGACCAAATGTCCCGTATGCCAGGGTGAACCCGAATGCCCAGGTCAGCACGATCAGCCCCTGCCGGACGGATGGCCGGTCCGAATCGGCATGGTAGTTTGGACGCAGGATAATCAGGAGAATGACCAGCATGGCGTCTAGGCTGGCCTCCTCGTAATCCAGGCCCTTGACTAGGTTGGTCACAATGGATACGAAAAGGATTAGGATGGTCAAAACCCAGGCAGTGCGCTTGCGTCGCCAGAGCGAACTGGCCATCAGGAAAAGCGCAAAGCCGGCTAATGCGGCGGCCAGGCGGCTGCCATGCAGAACCTCCATGGGAAATACATCCCGGATGATCACCAGTCGGTTGTGCATGGCCGGAATGATGGCTGAAAAAAGATTAACCACCCCCATGACACCCGTCAGGATGGCCACGATCCGCACTGCCCAGGCTTCCAGGGCAGGGCGGGCTTTTATTAAAGGTGAAAACAGGGATTGTTCCAAAAGTTCTCCAACCTGGTGTGTTACTTCTTATAAGGGTTCAATTAGAATCCGGTGAGGGTTGGATCCGGCTGTATGGAAATAGCGCAGGGTTTGGCTGGAAGCATCCATTTCATAGCGCCCATCCGAGATGATCACGCGGCAGCCCCGGGTGTATTGGTAAGTTGGGATGAAAATCTCGGTCGGAGCGCAGCAGTCCGGGTCGTGGCGGAACTCTAAAATGAATTTGCGACTGCGATAGTCGAAGACCATTCGCAGCACGTCCCCGGCGGTGGCACGTGCATAAGGCCGCACCACGGATTGCAAGGCCCGCCCCCCGGAATGGATATCCCCCGGGTCGGATTGCTGGTCACGGCTGAATATGGAGAGGTCCTCGTCGTTCCACAGGTCGCCGCCCAGGTTGGTATTGTCAGGGGTGTAGGTCCAGATGGTGTATGAAACCAATGCGTCGTCCATGGCGCGCAGGCTGCGCTCCATGGCCCGGAGAGGCAATGAGAAATCGCCGGTGCGCAGGGCTCTTTTGTTATCTAAATCAAATGGGATGCCGGTCTCACCGATCAGTGTGGGAGCGCCGTGCAATCCTTCGATGGCGGATTGCCGGAAGGCGCGGATCTGGCGGGCGTATTCCCGGCGGATCTTGCCGGGTCCATAGATCAGATTTCCCCCATGCAGGTCACTCCCGATCCAGGGATTGAACTTCTTGGTGAACAGGACTGTCCCGTCGTACCAGTGCGGCGCCGAGACAATTTTATCGGCGTCTTCGGCACCCCATTTAGGTAGAGCCTGGTGGCGGTTGGTCTCGATGAATATGAGCGCTTGCGGGTGTTCGGAGCGGATGGCCCGGGCGAAACTGATTAATAAAAGGCTTTATATAATCCTGGTTGAAATTGACCGGCCGCCCACCTACCTGGCTGAAATAATCCGGACGGATCAGACGTGCAGTGCCGCCCGGTCCCATTTCCCAGACGCCGTGCTGCCGCCAGATGCAATCCTGGGCCGGAAGCCAGGCGCGCGCCCGTCCTGGGTTTAGAATCCGGCTGCCGATCCGTTTGACCCCGCCTCTGCGGTTTTCCCACAAGTCCACTACCTGTGAAAGACCATCCCCCAGTAGCATGGATTGAAAAGGTGTTGGTGCATCCCCGACCTTGAAACCGGATGGGGTGGCGTTCAAATCCGTCAGGCCGATGTAGCCGGTGCCGGGTTCGTTGAGCGTGTCATAGCCAGCCACCTGCGGCAGGTCCTTCAAGCGCCGGGCCACCCGTTGAAAGGCGTTGATGAAATGTGCTTGCAGATACTCCTGGATCGGTACCCCGTTCACTTTTACCAGTGGGGCGAAGTCGTTCCCGGCGAAGAATAGTGTAAACATGCTTGCAGCAGCCAATTTCTGGTTGTTGGTCGGCCAGATCATCGCGGGCAGCGGCCCGCTGTATTCCTGCTTGGTCACGGCGGCACCGGTGGCCTTGAAATGGGTGATATCCAATCCTGCTGCCTCAAAGGTCCAGCCTGGGGCGCCATCCCCGCCTGAGAAACGCGACCAGACGTCCTCATGCGGATCGATGAACAAATTTATGCCGTGTTCACCGGCTATCCTGACAACCGCAAACAGGTAGTCCAGGTATTCCTGGTCATAGATTCCCGGCCCGCTGTGTTCGAGTGCTTCCCACGTCACCACCAGGCGCTCGAAGGTGAGCCCCCAGGCCTGCAGGCGGGCGAAATGCTCGTCCGCTTGATCCAATGGGAACGGCCGCCCGACGAAGGAAATATTGCGGTGATCAAAGAAATCCTTAAACTCATCGGCCTCGCCGCCTTGGCGGAAGGGTAATTTGCTGCTACCGGCCAGGTTGAACTCCTCGCAGGATCAGGTTGCGACCAAATTCGTCTTTGAATGAGCCATCTTGGACGGATATCATAAGGGCAAACTCTTACTTCACACTCCCCATCATTAACCGCGCCGCCCGCCTGCCGATCTCCACGGCGAAATTCGTCCCGCGGTCCCATGGATAGACCTGGCTCATCGATGCGAAATAGATTCCTTCGATGGGTGTCTGGATGGCGGGGATATTTTTAGAGTGGTTGACGAGTGGCACCGGTTGGGCGTAGGCAGTGCGGAACAGCCAGGTCTTTTTCACCCAGTCCCGTTCGAACTTTGGGTTGAACTTGCTCAGCGCCGGTAGGAAGCGCTCCAATAGTTCCTCCTGCGAGAGTTTGAAGAACTCGTGCTCCGGGTCCAGGTAATCGCCCATATAGACGATATGGTCGCCGCCGAAATGCTCCGCCGGCACGAAGTTGGTGTGCTCCACCAGCGCAAGGAAGGGATAACCGGCGTTCTTGGGTAGGTTATACCAGTAGTAGCCTTGCTCGGAGAGTTGGTGCTTGAGCGCCAGGACGACCACCACCGCTCCCATCGATTTCATGCTTCGTAGTCCCTGCAGGTAACCACCGGGTAGGGATGGGACGAGCCAGCCCATTGCTTCGGGGGAAAGCGTGACGAGTACCTGATCATAGGCTTCATCAATCTCATCGTGGACCGTAACCTTACCCGCGCTGGCATTCCTCTCGATCATTTTGACTGGTGTCTTTAGCCTGACCTCCACGCCTTGTTCCCTGAGTTTCTCCGAGAACAAATTGGCGAAATTCTGGAACCCGCCCTCGAATGTGCCCAGGCGGGTGGTGCGGGCTTTGAGACGCGCCCACATCCAGGCCATGTTTACCTGCTGGTAATAGCGCTCGCCGAACTTGCCGACCACCAGTGGCTGCCACATCAGTTCGTAAACTTTCTTCCCGGCCCACTTGCGCAGCCAGGCCTCCACGGTGACGTGTTCCAGCGGTTTCCAGTTATTCGTCAGACGAAGGAACACGCCCACCAGCCCGAAGCGGATCTTGTTGAGGCCGAAACCCAGACCCGGGAACAGGAGTGCCTTGACAATCGAATCGAACGGATAAAATTTACCGTCGTGGTACAGCACTGTCAGCGGACGGGGGAAGAGGACTTTATCCTGCCAGCCCAGCTCCTTGATCAAAGCGAGCATGTATCTGTCGCTGGCGAACCAGTGGTGGTAGAACTTCTCGACTGTCCAATCCCAACCAGGTTCCTTGAAGCCGCCTGCCAGCCCGCCGACGTAATCGGTAGCTTCGTAGATGGTGACCATGTGACCGGCACGCTGCAAGTCCCAGGCGGCCGCCATCCCGCTGAAACCTGCTCCAATGATTGCGATTTTAGCCATGTGGATTCTTACCTATTCCTCATTATTTGGGATTATGAGATGCTTGGCGATTTTCCGCTTTCATTCCGAAAACTTCCATCATATTGCTTGATTAAATCATTCTCCGCCAATAATCATACCATTCTTTACTTGGGCTTGGTCTGGTTGGCTCATCTGAAACGAATGCGCAGGTGACAGTCGCTTCCAAAGTGACTGTCACCTTAATCGGATAGAGTCTAAGCATGCCCTCTCTGGGTCTGAATTCCTTTGCTTGAATGGAGTACAATTGCCCGCATGTCAAAACAAACTCTTCTGGCCGTCCTGGCTCACCCGGACGATGAATCCTTCGGCATGGGTGGGACGCTAGCCCTGTATGCTTCACGTGGCGTGGATGTCTATCTGGTCTGCGCCACGCGTGGTGAGGTGGGGGAGGTGGCTCCGGAAATGTTAATGGGTTTCCACTCCATCGCAGAATTGAGAGAGTCCGAATTGCGCTGTGCAGCCGGATTCCTCGGGTTGAAAGATGTCTTCTTTCTCGATTACCGCGATTCTGGCATGCCTGGCAGCCCTGACAACCAGCACCCACAAGCCCTGGCAGCTCAGCCTCTGGACGATGTCGCCGCGAACGTTGTCTGTTATATCCGCGAGCTGAAACCGCAGGTGGTCCTGACCTTTGATCCGATTGGTGGTTACCGCCATCCTGACCATATTGCCATCCAGCGTGCCACGCTACGCGCCTTCGAGCAGGCCGCCAATCCCGATTTCGCACCCGGCAGTTTTCCCCCCTATGCGCCGGAGCGTTTGTATTTCCACATCTTTCCCAAGGGGCTTTTAAGATTTGCCGTCAAATTCCTGCCGCTCATTGGAAGGGACCCTCATAAATTCGGTTCCAACGGTGACATCGATATGGTTGCGATCGCTGGGGTGGATTTCCCCACGCATGCCCGCATCAACATCAGTTCCGTGCTTAAGAAAAAAGAACAAGCCGGGGCCTGCCACGCCAGCCAGGGCGGCGGACGCATGGGCGGCGACCTGATCAGTTTCTTCATGCACCTTTTCAGCGGAAGCGAGGATTTTATGCGCGCATATCCGGTGGTGGTTAAGGGGGAAAAAGTGGTGAAAGACCTGTTTGCTGGATTGGGAAGCGTGGTGTAAACATACCCTACCGGGATGGATAGCCTTTCTTTGCCGGATTTCTCTGTTTGAATGAGCGGGGCGGTCACCATTTAATCCAAGTCTTGACAAAATAGAACATAAGTTCTATAATAGGGGCCAATGTTCCTTAGAAACGGAGGCCTGAATGAACCAAACTACTGGACGTTTTTTTTCGGTAATCAAGCGTTTAACCCAGAGGCGCGGCGTAATATTCGGCGGAATTCTCCTATTGGCCCTTTTCGCCTTTGAGGTCTTCAACTTTACGACCACCGAATTCGCCTTGACCGATATGCTGGGCTCGAACCTGCGATTCCTGGGGATGAGCTGGGCAACCATCCTGTCGATTGCTTTCTGTGGGATTGACTTTGCTGGTATCGCCCGGATTTTTACCCCGCAACAAGGCCGGGAGGAACCTGCTGGAACCTGGTATCTGTTCGGAGCCTGGTTGTTGGCGGCGGGCATGAATGCCAGTCTCACTTGGTGGGGGGTGGCGGTGGCGATACGCAGCCACCAGGAACTCTCCACACTGGTCGTCGGTCAGAATACTTTGACAAAAGTCGTACCGGTATTTGTGGCTTTGATGGTCTGGTTGATCCGCGTACTCATCATCGGGACGTTTTCTACTGCAGGTGATCGTCTGTTTAGCTTGGGGGACCTGTCAGGGTTGCCGGCTAACGTCATCCGTTCGAAACCTGCGGCGCAGCCTTCCCGCACATCCAATCTACGGCTACCTGGCCAGCCTGTCCCTGCTCCTTTCCGCCCTGCCCCCAAGCCGGAACCGACCTATCAACCTGTCGGGATGTCTGCCAGTCCTCGCAATGCAAATCTGAGTGTCCGGAAGTAATCTTCCGACTGATGCTTTAACAGCCGTATGATTGGTTTTTGTGAAGAATTGACCGTCACCTTTTAGGTGACGGTCAATTGGTTGGCACCATGCCCCTCGCCAGGCGCACTGGAATGCCTCCATTGACGAATCCCAGCGAAGTATCCAATTCCAGGTGCATCTGTCCAAGCAGGCTTGGATCGTTGCATAACACCGATACGTTCCAACCGGAACAGTGCAGCCGTAAAACATTTCCAAATTGAGCGTACAGGTTGCGCAGATCTTTCCCTTCGCTGATGCGCAACCCATAAGGCGGGTTGGTGACCACCCAGCCTGCTTCCGCTGGCGGCTGGATGGACGAGACGGCCTGGCACTTGAATTCGATGGAACTCGCCACTCCGGCGCGTTCAGCGTTTTCGTGTGCCATCTTAATCGCGCCGGCGTCCCGGTCAGACGCCAGGATGGGGGCCTCTGTTTTCCGTCCCCCGTTTTCCGTCTTCTGATTCTTGATGGCCGATATCATTTCTCTATATGCCGGCTGCTCGAATCCAGGCCAGTCCATGAAAGCAAAGCGGCGATCGAGTCCCGGCGGGATGGCAAGCCTCATCAAGGCGGCTTCGATGGGGATAGTTCCGGAGCCGCAGAATGGGTCGAGCAGTGGACCGGACTTTTCCCAACCGGAGGCCATCAGCACCGCCGCAGCTAGGGTCTCACGCAGGGGCGCTTTGGCTACAGCCTGGCGATATCCGCGTTTGTGGAGCAATTCCCCGGAAGAGTCCATGCTGACGGTGCATCTATCCTCCACCAGCCGGACGATGATCAATTGCGCTGGATGGTCATCGACTTTCTCATCTGCTTTAACGAGCGGACAGGGTTTTCCCAGCCGTTCGTCCAACCCGGCGGACACGCTGCGTGCCACGGCATCCGAGTGGTACAGCTTGGATTGGTGGCAGGTGACACGCATGGCGATGGGTTGTCCGGGAATCAGGCAGCGTTCCCAGGGCAGTCGGGAGGCACGCTTCTGCAATTCGGGAAAGGTGCTGGCGTGGAAAAAATTCCCCAGCCGGGCCAGGATGCGGTTGGCGGTGCGCAAATAGAGGTTGGCGCGATAGAGTGCCTTCAAGTCGCCTTTGAATGCAACCCCTCCGGCGGATTCCGTTTCAGCGGCGGGAACAGGCAAGAGCCCAAGAGCGGTTAATTCCTGGACGGTAAAAGGCTCGAGTCCTGGTGCAGTTACAGCGAAGTAAGTATCCAAAATCTTACTCCTTTTTCATTTCAAAGGTCCTCGCGTACTCTTTCGTACTTAAGAATCGTTATTTTGCCTTTATCTGTCACGATCTCTTTCTGGTGCTGCTTTCGGCGGGTATCTTTCTCCACGAAAATCGGTTTTCCTGTGAAGGGGTCGAGTTCGGTGTAGTACATCAGGCTTGAGTAGGTCGAAGGGGTGGGCGTGAACACCTGTACCTGCTCCGGGTGGATTTGCAGTTTCTGGCTGGCAAAGTACCGTAAACGCTGCATGTCCGCGTCAGTGCAGCCGGGGTGTGCCGCTATTAAGTAGAAGGTCAGGAATTGCCGCTTGCCTGCTTGCCGGTTCATAAGGTCGAAGCGGCGTTTGAACTCTAATAAGCTCGCGCTGCCTGGCTTGCCCATTAACGCCAGCACGCCCGCCTCGGTATGCTCTGGGGCCACCTTCATTTGCCCGGAAACGTGCTTCTCCACCACTTCGCGCAGGTAGGTATCGCCGTGGGCATGGTCGCACAACAGCATGTCATAGCGGATGCCGGAGGCCACAAAAACTTTCTTCACGCCCGGGATTTGCCGGACCTTCCGCAGTAGGTCGATCTGCGGCTGGTGATCCACTTTCAACACAGGGCAGACCTCCGGGTAAACACAGCGTTTGGCTGGGCAAATCCCCTTGGCCAATTTCCTGCTGCATTCGAAGCCGTACATATTTGCGGTCGGGCCACCCAGATCCATTATGTAGCCCTTGAAATCGGGGTGTTGGGTCAGGCGCTCGGCCTCGGCCAGGATCGATCCTGGACTGCGCCATCGCACCGTGGTCCCTTCATGTACGGAGATGGCGCAGAAGTTGCATTCACCATAACAACCGCGATGGCTGGAGATGGAAAATCCGATGGTTTCCAGTGCTTTGACCTTGCCCTGACGCTCGTAGAAAGGGTGCTGGCGGCGCTCGAAATCGAGGGCATAGATGGCGTCCAGTTCAGCCTGTGTTTCCGTAAGGGCAGGCGGGTTCTGGACCAGGTACCGGTCGCTGTGTTTCTGATATAGACCATGCGCGCTGACGGGATCGTTGCTGTGATAGAAAGCCTGGAACATTTCAACGAAAGCGTTCTTATCACGCGCGACGATCTCATAAGAGGGCAGTTCCAGGTAACCTTCGCGTGGCTCATTGGCAATGTAGCACAGACCTCGGACAAGGCGCGGGTCGCCTCCGTCCCGTAATGCTGCCGCGAATTCCAGCACGGCTTTTTCTGCCATTCCGTATAGAATGTAATCCGCCTTGGCATCGAACAACACCGAACGCCGGATGGCATCCTCCCAAAAATCGTAATGGGCCACTCGCCGCAGGCTGGCTTCGATCCCGCCCAGTACTATGGGAGGGGGATTGGTGGATGGACTGCCGGTTCGCCTGACTTTATTGGAATATCGCCGGATCAGATTGCTGTATACGATCGTCGCCCGGTCGGGGCGGCGGGTATTCTCGCCCCCGGGGGTATAGTCATCGCTTTTACGCGGCTTTTTCAAGGCGGTGTAGTTGGCTACCATTGAGTCGATGCTGCCTGCCGTCACCCCCCAGAAGAGACGCGGCACACCCAGGCGGCCGATCTCGTCCACACCGGAGATATCCGGCTGGGCAATCACGCCGACGCGATAACCGGCATTGTTGAGCACTTTTCCAATCACCGCCGTACCGATAAATGGACTGTCGATGTAACTGTCGCCTGTCACCAGGATGACATCCAGCCCATCCCAGCCGAGGCATTTAACTTCATCTAAGGTTGTGGGGAGGAACATGGGACGATTATACCTGTATGAGATGAGAGGAATATTTGTATAATGACGTTTTATGCTATCATATCTCCATGACCATCCATTTTCTGAATGGCTTCACATGCAAGACCGATTTTCCCCGGAACTGGAAGTGCGGCAGGCTCGACTTGCTGATTGAGACGGATCATGCGCTCTACTGCCGGATCATAGCAATATGGGTTTGGGCACCCGCATGATTAAAAAGGTGATTTCGATGACACAGGAGCGTTTCCCCGGTCTGTCCTTGAGCGTGATCGAAAGTAGTCCCGCCTGCCATCTCTACAAGAGGCTCGGGATTAAGAAAGTGGGCCAAATCGATGGTTCTTCAGTGATGCTGCTGGATTGGAGCGATCATGCCTGATATTCTTGTCTCGCCCATTGCCTGGGTCCACAATGCCCGCCTGGCACCCGTGGATGATGATTGGGGGGACCTGGTTTCGGAAATTATCCTGGATGCCTCATTGCCGGACGAGAGCCTGGACGGACTCGAAGCCTTCTCCCATGCAGAGATCCTCTTCCAATTCCACCTGGTGGAGGAAAATGAAATCGTGCTGGGGAGACGCCACCCGCGCGAAAACCCAGACTGGCCGGCAGTCGGCATCTTTGCCCAGCGCGGCCGCCTGCGCCCGAACCGCTTGGGCCTGACGGTCGTCCGCATCCTTCAAAGGAAAGAGCGTAGCCTTTTCGTCGAAGGTCTGGATGCCGTCGATGGCACACCTGTGTTGGATATCAAGCCGGTCATGGCTGAGTTCCTGCCGCGTGGCTTGCTTCGCCAGCCGGATTGGTCGCATGAGTTAATGAAAGAGTACTGGGGTCCGCATAAGGAGAATCCTGATGATTATCGCTGATGCCCAATCTGCCAATGAAGAGACCCGCCAGGCTTGGGATGCCAATGCGACCTTTTGGGACGCGAAGATGGGCGAAGGCAACGATTTTGTCAATATCCTGCAGTGGCCTGCCATCCTGCGCCTGCTGGATCCGCAGCCCGGTCAACGTATTCTGGATATCGCCACCGGCAATGGCCTGACGGCGCGCCGCCTGGCTGCTCTCGGAGTGGAAGTGACTGCCTTCGATTTCTCCGCAGAACTCATCAAACTGGCTCGAACTCGCACGCCCTCCAATTATCGCGTTACGTATTACGTTACAGACGCCACCGACGAATCCACCCTTCTCCACACCTTTGGTTCCTCTGGCTCCTCTGGGCCCTCAGGGCTATCAGGTACTTCAGACAGTAAAAAAACCTCAATCCCTTCCTACCCCTTTGACTCCGCCCTCTGCAACATGGCCCTCTTCGATATGGCCAATATCGAACCCCTCTTTCACGTCCTCCCCAAGCTGCTCGGACCGGGCGGGCAATTTGTATTTTCATTGACACACCCGGCCTTCAACAATTCTTCCTGCGTGCATGTGGCCGAAGAAATCGACCTGGAGGGGCAGATCAAGTCGATTTACTCGGTAAAGGTCTCGCAATACATGACTCCACATCAGGCTCACGGCGCCGCCATGCGGGACCAGCCCCGACCGCAACTCTATTTCGAGCGCCCACTCCATTACTACCTCAACTTGGGCTTCCGGAATGGCTTCGTGCTGGATGGCTTTGAAGAGTGTGCCTTCCCGCCCGACCACCCGCAGAGCTATCCGCTTGGTTGGGGTGGCAAATTCAGCGAAATTCCACCCGTCCTGGTCGCTCGATTTCGTCTTCTTTCTCAGCCTCTTCAATCTGTTCCCTAGTTCCAAACTCCCACCCCTAACTACTCAGCCTTGTTCCTGACCCTCGCCCTTAACCTCCTGGTCCATGACCAGATTTCCTCATCTCTGACCTGTGGCCCCTGATCACCTAATTACCTAAATAGGCCATCACTCGCTCCCAATCTCCATGCTTAATCTACCTTTTCTCCTGATCGAATTCCTCGACGAACTTGTCTTCGGCGTGAATGAGGCGGCCTGGCCTCTCATCCGCACCGACCTCACTTTGAACTACCTCCAGATTGGCCTGCTGCTTTCCGTGCCGGGGATAGTTTCAGCCATCCTGGAACCGTTTTTGGGGATTCTTGGCGATATCTGGAAGCGCCGTCTCCTTATCCTCGGTGGCGGGATCTTCTTCGCCCTGGCTTGTCTCCTGACTGGCCTCAGCACCGGTTTTGTCTTCTTGCTGATTGTCTTATGTATTTTTTATCCCTCTTCCGGCGCTTTTGTCAGCCTCTCCCAGGCGGCGCTGATGGACTCCGACACGGCCCGTCACGAACATAACATGGCCCGCTGGACCTTTGCCGGGTCGCTCGGGGTCGTGCTGGGTCCGTTGCTGCTCTCCGGGATGGCCTTCATCGGGTTTGGTTGGCGTGGTGTTTTCATCGCGTTGGCCGGATTGAGTGTGTTGGCGCTTGTGTTCGTCTGGCCGCGCCTCCCGAAAGCATCGGAAAGCCTCCAAACCCTGCCGCCTCTTTCGGATATATGGACCGGTCTTCGTGGGGCTTTTTCGGCACTCAGAAGTGGTGAAGTTCTGCGCTGGCTGATGCTGCTCCAATTCTCCGACCTGATGCTGGATGTTCTGCTGGGTTTCCTGGCGCTCTATTTTGTGGATGTCGCCAGGCTGACATCCATCCAGGCCGCCATGGGAATCGCCGTGTGGAGCGGCTTTGGCCTGTTGGGTGACTTACTGCTTATTCCCCTGCTCGAAAAGGTCCGCGGTCTCGATTATCTGCGCCTGAGCGTGCTGCTCGAACTGCTTCTCTTCCCGGCTTTCCTGCTCGCTCCGGACCTGGTCGATAAATTCATCCTGCTGGGCCTGCTGGGTCTCTTCAACTCTGGCTGGTATGCCATCCTGAAAGGACGCCTCTACTCTTCCATGCCTGGACGCTCCGGCACGGTTATGTCCCTCGACAGTCTCTTCAGCCTTCTCGGGAAACTCCTGCCATTCGGCGTTGGTCTGGTTGCGCAGATTTTCGGCCTGCGCCTCGCCATGTGGCTGCTGCTGCTCGGCCCCATCGCCTTGATTATTGGCCTTCCACGTCGTTCCTCAACTGTCACGTAACCCGTGGCCCTTTCCCTCGAGCCTCTGACTCCAATTCCAAAAACCTAATCCCTGATTTCCTGCTCTCTCCTCTTTATGCCCTATTCCCTCTACTTCCACATCCCCTTCTGCATTCATCGCTGTGCCTACTGCGACTTCAACACCTACGCTGGAAAGGAATACTTGATTCCGGCCTACGTGGAAGCCCTCTGCAACGAGGTCCGTCATGTGGCTGCCTGTGCGTCCGAGCGTATCCCGGTCCATACCATTTTCTTCGGCGGCGGAACTCCCTCTTTACTTACCACTGCCCAATTCGAGCAAATCCTTCAGACCGTCCGTGATCACTTCGCCCTTTTTCCATCCGCACGCTCTGGTTCCTCTTGTGCTTCTGGCTCCTCAATAACCTCGGAAACCTCTTCCCCCTCAACTACGCCAGACGCCCTCGAGCTCTCCCTGGAAGCCAATCCTGGTACCGTCACCCTCGCCTCACTCCGTGGGTTGGGCCGCCTCGGTTTCAACCGTATCAGTTTTGGGGTCCAATCTTTTCATCCTGGTGAACTGCACCAGTTGGAACGCATCCACGACCCCTTCGATGTATTGAACGCTGTCCACTGGGCCCATCAGGCCGGCTTCGAGAACCTCAACCTCGACCTCATCTATGGCCTGCCGGAGCAGTCCCTGGTGCGCTGGCAGGCGAACGTAAAACACGCTGTCGACCTCGCACCCCAGCATCTTTCATTGTATGCGCTCTCCATTGAGCCTGGCACCCCCTATGGCCACTGGGCCGACCGCGGCTTGCTGCCGTTGTCCGATCCTGACCTGGCTGCCGACATGTACGAGTGGGCCTCCGAGTACCTGGAAGGGCAGGGTTATGGACAGTATGAGATCTCCAATTGGGCCAGACCGGGCTTCCAATGCCGGCATAACCTCCAGTACTGGCGCAACCAACCTTACCTCGGTTTCGGCGCCGGCGCGCATGGCTGCGCCAATGGCTTGCGCATATCCAATGTCCTTCGTATTAAGAAATACCTTGCCCGTCTTTCCCATGATTCCCCAATTCCTGATTACCCAATTCCTGACCACCCATTCCCTCTTTCCCCCGCCACAGTCACCCAGACCCGGCTCTCTCCCTATGCTGAAATGCAGGATACCATGCTGCTCGGATTACGCTTGACCCACGAGGGCGTTTCTACGCAGGCATTTCAGAAGCGTTTTGGTAAGGAAATGAAGAATGTATTCGGAAAGGAGATTGATGAACTGGTTAAGTTGGGGCTGCTTGAATGGGTGCATTCGCCGACATCCAAAGTCTTACGCCTCACCCGGCGTGGCCGCTTAGTGGGCAACCAGGTCTTCCTGCGCTTTGTAGATTGAGACCTTAACGCGAACTTCAGGTCGCCCAACTTGGTCACGACCGGATTAATGTTGTGCATTAACATTACCCAAATACCTTAGAGGGGTTCTTTGTTGCCACTCCTGTGATTGTCTTCTCCGGTTGCAGTCCACCCTTGCAAAAACAGAACAAATGTGCTAATATTCATCATTGCTGGTTTTTCCTGTGCACACTGCGACATCAAGTCACTATGTGCCATATCGAAAGCATGCGCCTTCGATGCTTTGTAATCTATTTTTCATTAAGGTGACCTGCCATGTTTAATACCCTGCCTCATTCCGATCCATTGCCTTGCCCTCTCCCTCCCCTCTCTCCTCGCCGGCGCGGCGGCCAGCCCTCCAACCGCAACGCCCTCAAGCATGGCCTCCACGCCCGCAAGAACCTCACCCCATTCACGCCTCTCTCAAATGCAATCATGATTTCTCAACCGGCGCTGGCGATAAATCCGGCCATTTTTTCTCATGCAATCCTGGAGCTTCAACAGCAGGTTGCCCTGTTATTTCAAGCTTCGAGAAAAGCCAATGACTTGCGTTCATTTCTGGCTTGGCACAAGCCCCTCATTCGTGGCATCACCTTGATTGAGCGGCTTAAGAAAGCCTTGCTTCGCTGCTGGCAGCCTCAGCTCCACTTGCAATTTGTCGCAACCCATGCCCTCGATCTCATTCGTTATGACTTCCGTAGTTCCGGCATCACCCGCGACGCCAATTCGTTCCGCGGAAAAATTAAATTAAGTGACCTAAATTCCCTCCCCATTCAGCAGGATTTATTCCCATACTCGCCCAATTCTCCGCATTCTTTTCTTACTCCCTGCCAGTGGCAGGTCCTCGAACCATTGCTCCCCCCACCGGATCACACGCTCTCCTCCCTGATCTCGCTCTCCTCTCCAAATGTATCTTCCCATTTTGGGATCGACCGGGGGAGAGGGCGCCCTCCTGCTGACCCACACGCCCTTCTCGATGCCATCTTCTGGAGATTTGCCCACCATGCCCGTTGGCAGGACCTGCCCTCTGGTTCTCCTCCCATGCTGACCTGCCGCCGCTACTACCGCCGCCTGTTCCTCAGTGGCCGTCTCTTGACCCTCTACTCCGCCCTTTATCAGGATTTCCTCACCCGCGCCAAGGTTGATCTCTCCGCCTTGGTGGATCAGGGCTGCTTTACGATTGTCGGGAATGCGCTCACCTTGCGTCCCGGTCATGAAGAGACCTGGCAGCTGCGCACTGTCCTGCTCTTCATGCAGCAGGGTTACCAGGTATCCCGCCGAATTCTTCGTGAAAGAGCCCGCCAACCATCTCACCTCTTTCCCCATTTTCGCTAGACCAGCCCCTTTCCCCTTTGATTTCTCTCTTGTTAAACATCTTCCTTCTTCCTAATCCCTGATCTCCTGGTCACTAATCACTAATTACCATACCGTCTCCTCTCTTCCTCTTATCATTTTATCCTTCAAAAAAGTTGGCCAAAAAAATTAAGGTATAATCAGCCCGCTGGAAGCATCCCATCTTACCTGAGGTTTGCACATGAAAGAATATACTACCGAGTTCATCCGAAACATCGCCCTCGTCTCGCATGGTTCGGGCGGGAAGACCATGCTGGCGGAGGCTTTCCTGCATGTCACGGGAGCCACCTCCCGCCTGGGGAAGATCGAAGATGGCACGACCGTTTCGGACTTTGAAGACGAAGAGATCCGCCGCAAGCTTTCCCTTTCCACGGCAGTCATCCCGGTTGAATACAAAGATCATAAGATAAACGTGCTCGATACCCCCGGATATACCGATTTCGTCGGCGAAGTGGTCTCGGCCTTGCGCGTGGCCGACGGGGCCGTCATCCTGGTCGATTCGGTCGCCGGGCTCGAGGTCGGCACAGAGATTGTCTGGAACTACTGCGACACGTTCAAACTGCCGCGTTTCCTGGTGGTCAACAAGTTGGACCGTGACAACGCCGATTTCCACAAGGCCATTGGCCTCCGTCCAGGAATATTCCCCCACCCGCCTGGTGCCGGTGCAATTGCCCTGGGGTGAAAAAGCCGCCTTCAAAGGCGTGATCGACCTGATCTCGATGAAAGCCTATGCCAACGAGGGCAAGACCCCCGAAGAGATCCCCGCCGACCTCAAAGCGGCTGCCGAGGAAGCCCGCATGAAACTGGTCGAAGCGGCGGCCGAAGGCGAGGACGCCCTGCTGGAAAAGTATCTGGAAAGCGGCGAGCTGACCAACGAGGAATTGATGCGCGGCCTGAAGGCAATCCTGCGTTCCCAGGCTTATATCCTGGTCTTCGCGGCGGCTGGCGGGCATGAAAAAGGCGTCCTGCCGCTCCTGGATGCAGTCATTCAACCTGATGCCTTCTCCGAAGGATGTCCCGGCGGTGCTGGCCAAGGGCAAGGACGGCGAAGAGCAACTCACCGCGGTGGATTCCGGGCCGCTGGCTTTGTATGTCTGGAAGACCACTGCCGACCCGTTCGTCGGCAAACTGACCTACTTCCGCATCTATTCCGGCACCCTGCAGGGCGATACCCGCATCTGGAACCAGAACAAGGGTGCCGAAGAACGCATGGCCGGCCTGTCCATCATGCGTGGCAAGGAAACCATGCCCTTCAAGGTGGTCCACAGCGGGGATATTGGCATCGTTGCCAAACTGACCTCCACCACCACCGGCGATACGCTCTGCGACAAGGGCCATCCGCTCACCCTGCCCATGCCGGTGTACCCGCATGCCCTTTTCCGTGTCGCCATCAAACCCAAGACCCAGGCGGATGCCGCCAAGATCTCGCCCACGCTCACCCGCCTGTGCGAAGAAGATATGACCCTTTCCTGGTACCAGGAACCGGCCACCGGTCAGACCATCCTGCAAGGCATGGGCGACCAGCATATCGACGTGGCCATCCGGCGCGCCGAAGGCAAGCTCCAGGTTGGCCTGACGACCGCCGAACCGAAGGTCCCCTACCGTGAAGGCATCACCAAGAAAGCCGACGCCATGTACCGCCACAAGAAGCAGTCCGGCGGTTCGGGCCAGTTCGGCGAAGTCTGGTTGAGGATCGAGCCCTGCCCGGAAAAGGATTTCGATTTCACCGATGAACTGGTCGGTATGAACCTTTCGAAATCCTACCTGCCGGCCATTGAAAAAGGCATCCATGCCACCCTGCAGACTGGTGTGATGGCCGGTTTCCCGCTGAGCAACGTGCGCGTCATTGTTTACGATGGCAAGGAGCACCCGGTCGACTCCAAGCCGGTTGCGTTCGAAATTGCCGGACGCGAGGCCTTCAAGCTGGCAGTCAAGGATGCCGGCCCGGTGCTGTTTGAGCCGATCATGAATGTCCGCATCATTGTCCCGGATGCCAACATGGGCGACGTGATGGGCGACCTGAACAGCCGTCGTGGCCGTGTCCAGGGCACCGAATCGGAGCGCGGGCGCACGGTGGTCGTGGCCCAGGTGCCGCTGGCCGAGATGCTGCGCTACACCACCCAGTTGCGCTCCATTACCGGCGGCCGGGGCGTCTTTACGATGGAATTCGACCGCTACGAGATCATCCCGAACCATCTGGCGCAGGAGATCATTGCCGCCCACCAGAAGGAAATCGAAGCGAAGAAGGAAGAGTAGCCTTTTAATCGGGAGCGGCCGCAAGGCCGCTCTCGATTTTCCTCATTATATTGACGATATGCCCAACCCGATCCATCCTTCCCCACCGGATTTCGTCGGTTTGTCCTTGAAACAATTATTCGAATGCTTGGAAGCAACTGAATCCATTCATGCCGGCTCACCCCGAACTTTCTTATGTGCATATGCATGCTCGGCGGAGTATCTCTTGGGTTGGGGATGATTTTTCGATATAATACATCCCATGCTCCCTGATCTTTCACGAGATGAGATTCTCCGCTATTCCCGCCACCTCTTGGTACCCGAAGTCGGTTTGCAAGGGCAGAGGAAATTGTTGGCCGCCTCGGCTCTGGTCATTGGGACCGGTGGGCTGGGCTCGCCTGTGGCGCTCTACTTGGCGGCTGCGGGCGTCGGGCGCATCGGCCTGGTGGACTACGACGTGGTCGACTCGTCCAATCTGCAGCGCCAGATCATCCATGGCAGCGGGACGGTGGGCAGGCTCAAAGTGAAGTCGGCGCGGGACCGCCTGCGGGATCTAAATCCCGGCATCCAGGTGGATATCCATAACGAGCCGTTCACTTCTGAAAATGCCATGCAGATTGCCGGGGATTACGATATCCTGATTGATGGGAGCGATAACTTCCCAACCCGTTACCTGGTCAACGATCTGTGCGTTCTGCTTGGCAAGCCGAATGTGTACGGATCTGTATACCGATTCGAAGGACAGGCCAGTGTCTTTTATGCGAAAATAGGGCCGTGTTACCGCTGCCTGTTCCCTGAGCCGCCCCCGCCGGGATTGGTGCCTTCATGTGCCGATGCTGGCGTGCTGGGCGTCCTGCCCGGGACGATCGGCACGATCCAGGCCACCGAGGCCATCAAGCTGCTGCTGGGGATCGGTTCCAGCCTGGTCGGCCGCATGCTGCTCTATGACGCCCTGGAAATGTCATTCGAATTCATCAAGCTAAGAAAGAACCCGGACTGCAAGGTCTGCGGAACGCATCCACAGGTGACCAGGTTGATCGACTACAATGCTTTTTGCGGCGTCCCCGGATTCGATCACGATGAAGGCTCGGCCGGTAGGAACTGGGATATTTCCGCCGTTGACTTGGCGACCCGGCTGCGTAAAGGTGAGAAGATTCGCCTGATCGACGTACGCGAACCGCACGAGCTGGAGATCTCGTCCCTGCCGGGAGAGGAGTTGTTCCCCTTGGGCCAGCTGGCGGCCCGCCTGTCCGAATTGGACAGCGCCCAGGAAATGGTTCTGTTTTGCAAGTCTGGTTCACGTTCAACGCGCGCACTGGAGCTGCTGGTCAGCGCCGGGTTCAGGAAGGTCAGGAATTTGAAGGGGGGTATAAACGCCTGGGCCAGGGATGTGGATAAGAACATGCCAGTTTATTAAACGAAGAGCGGCGCTCTATGCGCCACCCTTCCGAATTAATGAAAAGCTGCGCTTTCCGCCTAATGTGGCAGGATGGGATATGTACTACCCCCGTGCGGGAAGATCAGCACGGTTGCTTTTCGGGGAAATTTCCTTCTGGCGTAGACCAATCCGGCATCGATGCTCTCCACGAAAGTGACAAAAGGCAGGTTTGCCCTTGTTTCGATGGGGATGGTTGGGGCGTAGACCAGCAGGTCGCCGCCTCGCATGGCCTGCAAGGCAAAATACAGGAAGAAGCGATCTTCTTCGCCCATGCCTTTTAGTTTCAGACGCGGCACCAGCAGGAGGATCAATGGAGCCAGCAGCTTGAGGGTTTTCCGTCCAACCGGCAGTTTGCGATTGGCCAGGCCGAAAACACCCACCCCTGCCTCCGCCCGGATGCATGTGATCATTACACCACCCGGCCGCAACGCCCGCACGGTATTTGCCAGAGCCTTTACACCTTGGCGCAGGTCCTGGTCCATCGGGTGGGAGTTGCTTATGACCACGTCGGCCAGCGAGGGGATGGCTGCCCCGTAAATCTGGCTGCTGGTTCGAACGCCTTCCCGGTGAGCCTTCACCGGGTGCCCGCAGACCACCTGCAGGACTTCCAGCCAGCTGTTTAATACTGCGTTGACGAGAAAGACCGGCGGTTTGAGCATCCTGGCGGCCTCTTCCAGATCCAGGCGCATCGGGTTGGATTGAATGGGCTGGCCGACGCTGTTGAAGGTGCTTGGGGTGCAGTTGAGCGAATGGTTGTGGGCGATCGTCGCCCTTCCAGCTACTCCGGGTACCAGGTTTTTGTACCCTCCGCCGAAGCTGGCGATGATATGCGGCTCGATGCAACCAATCGATACGATCAGGTCAGACTCAGCCACGGCTTTGCTGATGAAAACCGGCGTACCGCGTTTAGTGGTGCCAAGAAAAGCCAGTTTTTCTGGGGTATCACAATCGTGCGCTTCACAGCGCAAGCCGGGCAGGTTCTTTTCACCCATCCTCTGGAGCATGGCAGGCTGGCTCATCGGAAGGTGGACGCCCGTGGCGGGTACGATGGTGATCTGGTTCAGGTGGGCGCCGCCCTGCTGGATTTCTGCCAGGACCGCCGGTAAAATGATCTCAATCGGCGTCGGGCGGCTGTCATCATCGATCACAAGGGTAATCTTCATTCCAGGCTTGGCCAGTTCCCTCAGAGCAGGCATGCCGATGGGTTTCAACAGGCTGCTCTCGATCTCTTGTTGGATATTATTCGGGGCAATGTATGGTGCAGGTTCCATCCTCCCGAGCAGCTCCCATTCTTCTGGCAGCGCAATGGTGAGGCTTTCCTTTCCCCAGGGGATCATAACAGGAATGTCACGCACTGGATTCTGCATCTTCTTCCTTACGCAAGGCTTCACTCCATTTGATGCCTTCGCGTGTCATGTAATAGGCACCCAATAGCGTGATGGGGAGCCAAAGCGCCACGTGTAGTACGATGGTATAGCCGGCAGCAATAGCCTGGTTGACCCCATAGGCGGTCAGCACGGCGATGCCGGAAGCGTCGAAAGTGCCAATGTATCCTGGCGCGGCCGGGATGATGGTGATCAGGTTGACGATGCCGTTCATCAACATCAAGGCAAAGAAACTGACGTGAAAATTGAAAGCGTGCATGACGAACCAATACTTGCCGGTTTCCAACAGCCAGATGATCACCGAAGTAAGGAACACCATCAACACGTTGGCAGGTGAGCGCAGAGAGGCCAATCCGTCCAGGAATTTGTGCATGATGCCGGAGGTCTGCTGTTGGATGCGCTTGGGTGCCAGCCGGTCGATGAACCATTGTCCGAACCTGGCAGTAACCAGCGGGAACATGGCTGCCAGCAGAAAGATAACCAGGATGATGAAAGCCAGGATGGTACCAAAAATGGCCACCTGCTGGATGTTTCCAACGAAACCCGAACTTCCTTTCAGCTTGGCCAATTCCGGCAGGTTGACGAAGACGAATCCCAGCATGACGACTGCATCGAAAAATTTCTCGACGATAATCGTCGCCAGCGAAGCGGAAATTGGGACGCCTTCGCGCCGCTTGAGCACCACGGCCCGCAACACTTCCCCGGCACGCGCTGGGTAGATATTGTTGCCCATGTAGCCGATGCAGGTCACCGGGAACATGATGCGCGTTTTGATCGCCTTGATTGGTTTGAGCAGGTAGTGCCAGCGCCATGCGCGTGCCCACACGGCCACGAAGTATATGGCAATACCCGGCAGGATCCACCAGTAATCGGCGGTCTTGATGGCCTGCCAGAAATCCCCCAGGTTCAACCTGCTGAGCGCCCACCACAGGAAAGCCGCGCTGATCAATACCCCGAGCCAGAATTGCCATCGTTTCATGGCCTCGATTCTACCATGCAGCCTGGGGTACACACTTCCGATTTGGAGTTCAAGGAAATGCTCATATAAAACTATCAGAATGCCCGTTTCGTGCTAGAATTAAGTATGCCCATTGATGAGTCTGAACTGGCGAGCTTCCTTTCGACCATCCACTTGTTCCATGGCCTGAGCGAAGAGCAGATCGCAATAGTGGATGCGGAACTAAAGGTGGAAAGCCTCGCTGCCGATGTGGAGGTGGTTAAAGAGGGGACACAGGTGGATAATTTTTATTTGATTTATTCCGGCAGTGTCCGCGTGACTCCAAAAGGCCTGAAAGGACCTGTTGCCACGCTGGTGAAACAGGATTATTTTGGCGAAGTCACTCTATTGAAGCACCGCAGAGAAACCACCGTGACCGTCACCACGCTGGAGCCCACGCTGGTCTTGGTTTTGGGAGGGGAACAGTTCAAAATGCTTGTCAAACAGATCCCCGGACTCCGCTCCAATTTTGCCAGCATGGTTTCCAGTCAAAAGCTGGCTAACCGGCTGCATTTTAAGTGGTTGCGTGCGGACGAAGTGATCTACTTCCTGGCGACCAAGCATCCATACAGGCTGGTGGAGGCGCTGGTGGCACCAGCAGTGACTCTATTGTTGCCATTGGCATTTTTGGTTGGTTCCCTGCTTTTTCCGGCTTTTAAATTTCTCCCGTGGTTGACCGGCGCGGCCTTCTTAGGGATAGTGCTCTGGATCATTTGGAGAACCATCGACTGGGGAAATGATTATTACATCGTCACCAACCAGCGCGTTGTATATCTTGAGAAAGTGATTGGTCTTTACGACAGTACGCAGGAAGCCCCACTCAGCACGATCCTTTCTGTAGGGGTGGAAACAGATCTGATGGGTCGCCAGATGGGTTTTGGGAATGTCATCATCCGCACGTTTGTCGGCAAGATCATTTTCTGGCATGTATCCAACCCCTACCAGGCTGCAGCGGTGGTGGAGGAGCATTGGCATCGTTCCCGGGAAAGCTCACGGCGGGTGGAAGTCGATGCAATGCGCTACGAACTCAGGAAACGCTTTGGATTGATCCCTGCGGAAGCTAAACCAAAAGCTGGTCCCGTACCGGTGGTCGTGAACACTAAACCATCCTTCAGCGAACGGCTCAGCTTCAACTTATTTAAAGTCCGGATCGAGAAGGGCGGGACAATCACTTATCGCAAACATGTGTTTGTATTATTTTTGCAGACATTGAAACCAACTATCGGGCTGGTTGTTTTGGTTATACTCGAGGCTTTTGAATTGGTATATACTGCGCAACCTGGCCATGCTATAACGTCCAGTCTGACGGCAGAAAGTTTATTCACGGTCTGGTTCATACTTTTCATCAGCTTTTTCTTCTGGTGGATTTATCAATATATTGATTGGAGTAATGATATCTTCCAGGTGACTCCCGATCAGATTCTCGATATCGATCGCAAACCTTTCGGTACGGAGGAACGCAAAGCCGCACCGTTGGAAAATATTCTAAGTACGGAGGCTCGGCGGGAAGGTTTCCTGGGATACTTGTTGAACTATGGTACAGTCTATATTTCCATTGGCGGGGCGGAAATGCGCTTCTCGGATGTTACCGACCCGGCCACAGTCCAGCAGGATATTGATAACCGCCGCCTGGCGCGGATTAATGCAAAAGCAGAAGTTCAGGCCAAGGCTGACCGCGAACGCCTGGCTGATTTTTTCACCACATATCACGATGTTAGGGATGAGATCAACCAGACCCGGGCGGGAGAGAAAGGATCCGTAGAAGCCGGCGGACCGGACGGGTCGGATGAAGCGGAACCTCCCGAGGATGTGGAAGACGAATACTTTTAGTAGTTATAGGTTGGCGAACGCACTCTCTCTTGGTTTTGACAGGGGAGGCGCTGAGCAAGAAATCTTAATGGAAACAGCAATATGACAATTAGACAAATCGTGACACTTCCGGATCCGGTTCTGCGCCGCAAGGCCAGGCCGGTCACCCGCTTTGACACAGACTTGCAAAGCCTGGTTGACGATATGATCGAGACCATGCGGGAAGCCCCCGGAGTTGGGTTGGCGGCCCCGCAATTGGGTTTCCCGGAACGGGTCATCGTGGTGGAATATGTCGAGGACGAAGAAGACGAGGACGCACCTAAAAAACTGTACGTGATGGTCAACCCGGAGATCAAGGAATTTTCAGAGGAGACCGAGCTGGGCATAGAAGGCTGCCTTTCTGTCCCCGGCCTGCAGGGTGAAGTGGAGCGCTCATTGAAAGTTACGGTAAGAGGGCGTACCCGCCGCGGCCAGCCAATGAAAGTGAAGGCCAAGGGCTGGATGGCACGCATTTTCCAACACGAGGTCGACCACCTGGATGGCGTGGTTTTTACCGACCGCGCCACGAAAGTCTGGAAACCACAACCGGAACAACCGCCCTTGGATAATGTATGAAAATCCGGGAAGAAATTAAGAATAAATGTATTTGACACATCTCTCGCTTAGTAACTTTCGCAGCTTTGCCCGCCTGGACATGGACATCCCCCGGCGGGTTGTCTTGCTAACAGGCAGCAATGCACAGGGCAAGACCAGCTTGCTGGAAGCCATCTATTTCCTGGCGGCATTCACATCCTTCCAGACGCACACGGACCGGCAACTGGTTAATTTCATCGAGGCCCGCAAGCCCCTTGCCGTGGGGCGGTTGGTGGCTGAGTACGTGCGCGGGCCGTCAAGACACAGGCTCGAGGTCCGCTTGGTGCTCGAAGCCGTCGGAGCCACTGGGCAACGACTGCGTAAGGAAATCCTGCTGGACGGCGTCAAGCGTCCGCTGGCGGAAGTCATCGGGCATTTCAACGCAGTCATCTTTGTTGCGCAGATGACCCAGATCATAGAGGGAGGCCCGGACAATCGCCGCCGGTACCTGAACCTGGCGCTGGCCCAGGCTGTGCCCGGCTATGCCCGGCAGTTGAGCGAGTATGGCGAGGCGCTGACCCAGAGGAATGCCCTGCTCAAGCTGCTGTCCGAGCGCGGTGGAGACCCAGCACAGTTGGATTTTTGGGATGACACACTCACCCGTACGGGAGCGGCCATTATTTTGCATCGCATCGAGGCCATCCAGGAAATCGAAAAACTGGCTGTCCGTCTCCACCGGGAGCTGACACACGCAACGGAAGTGCTGCGGATGCACTACCAGCCTGCCTACGACCCGTTGCAGCCTCCGAACGGCCAGATTGCGCTGGCACTGAGTACTCCGGTACAGCGTAACGGCATGGATGGGGAACAAATCCGCCAGGGTTTTTTGGAGGCCTTGCAGAAATGCCGGGGTGAGGAGATACGCCGGGGTGTGACCACGCTGGGTCCCCACCGGGACGAACTTCGCTTCCTCGCCAACGGGATCGACCTTTCGGATTACGGTTCGCGCGGTCAGGTACGGACGACCCTGCTGGCGCTTAAGCTGGCCGAGATTGAATGGATGAAAGCCCGCACCGGGCAGTGGCCGGTGCTGCTGCTGGACGAGGTGCTGGTCGAATTGGATGACCAGCGCCGGCTGGACCTGTTGGAGTCCTTGGATAAAGTCGAGCAGGCTGTGCTTACTACCACTGACCTCAACCTGTTTTCGGCTGATTTTGTTGATAAATCGGAGTTGTGGGAGGTGGAGTCAGGGGAAGTGAAGGAGAAAAAGAAAGGCGGAAGAGAGTAGAGGACTGTGAATGGATTTGGAGGTGCCAATGAGTGTAAAACATGTGAATGATGTACCGGCGGAAGTAGTTAAAGCCGGAGATTTTGCTTCAATGCAGGTGCTGATTTCTGCGCAGGAAGGACCGCATTTTGCCATGCGACGTTTTGTGATGGAACCTGGCGGTGGGATGCCGGACCATACCAACACGGTTGAACACGAGCAATATGTTCTGCGAGGGCATGCCATGGTCGGGATCGGGGAGAAAGAGTTCGAGGTACAAGCCGGAAGTGTGGTCTTTATCCCGGAAGGGGTGCCGCACTGGTACCAGAACATCGGGGAGGAGAATTTTGAGTTCCTGTGCATCATCCCCAATCAACCGGACGAGATAAAGCTGATTGGGAAGGGATGCTGAGGTTGATCCCCAAAGGAGCCCCATTTGAGCATGCTCACGAACGGCAGGAAAGAAGAAGATCGATGAAGGAAAGGATAAAAAGATCCATTCTAATAGGCATCCTCCTTGCCTTGTTGACTTTCTTGGGTTTATTTGTCCATTGGTTTAACAACGCAACTCGTTTGGAAACTCTGGGCCAAAGCCCACTTGCAGGTCATCTTGAAGTTATCGTAATCCTGTTCGGACTCACCATTGTCGGCAGTGGCGGAGTGTTTGGCATAGCAAGGTTATGGAAAGGCCAACCCAAATCGTTTATGTACGATATCGGTTTGCGATTTGTGGCGATGGGTTTTCTGGTGTCTTTCATTTCTGGATTGGCAGATTACATCGGGATTGGTGCTCATCACAAATTGCCCTATTTCGGTCCGATCCAAACTGCCGGGGTTTTGTTGGGGGAAGTGGTGATTGCCAGTGGCTTCTTGCTTATGATCCCCTGGATAAAGCACGAAAAGTGATGCATTGTTTTCATTGCCTGACGAAGCAATAGCCCACGCCATAGACCGTTTCGATATAGTGTGGCGAACTGGGAACCCGTTCGATCTTGGCACGCAAATTCTTGATGTGCAGATCGATGGCCCGTTCGTAGCCTTCGAAACGGACACCCTGTAACAGATCGAGCAGTTCCAGCCGGGAGTAGACATGCCCCGGCGCAGACATCAGGGCCGCCAGCAGATCGAATTCGGAGGGGGTCAGATCGACATACCGATCCGCCACCCGGACAGCGTGTTCACCGCGGTCCAGGACAATATCCGCCGCACGCAGAACCTTCACCGTTGGTTCTTTCTTGCCACTGCGCCGCAGCACCGCTTTCACTCGCGCCATCAATTCACGCGGCCGGAATGGCTTGGTCATGTAGTCATCGGCGCCCAACTCAAGCCCGACCACCTTTTCGTCGCTGTCCACCCGGGCGGTCAACAGGATGATGGGGGTATCATGCTCCGCCCTGTACATGCGCATGAATTCATACCCGTCCATTTCCGGCATCATGAGATCCAGGATGATCAGGTCCGGATCCAGGCGTTCCGCAACAGACAGCGCTTCCCGTCCATTGGAGGCGGTCACAACCCGGAACCCGCTCTGGGCCAGGTACGTCTCGACCAGGGAAACCAGTCGAGCCTCGTCATCCACAACCATGATGGTCTTAGCAGCAGTCATTTTTCACCAGTCGAAAGGGCAAACCCATTGGGGAGCAAATGAGATTGCCTGTCTAAACCAGGGTATTATGCCCCGGCTGTCTTCTGCAATAGAGCGATCAGGGCGTTCAGCAGGGTAGTCGGAATGCGGTTGGCATACTGTGCCTGCAATGCAATCGTAGTTGCGTTCGGTGTCGGCCTTGCTGTTGTACCGGTCGTGCCACCGGCTCCTGGGATGCCACCACCGCCACCGCCACCGGGGAAGAAGCCACCCCCGCCGCCACCCGCACCAGCGCGTGGGGTACCGGTAAAGCCGGGCGTGCCACTTGCACCGCCATTGGTCAATCCTAGGCTGCTCATTTCGGTGTACAAGTCCTGACGGGTCAACTTCAAGGCGGTGATCGCCTGGGCCTGCGCCGGGGTCATGGTCTGCTGGATCTGGCTGACGACCGCATCGATCTCAGCCTGTGCAGCCGTATTGCTGCTGGTTAGTTGGGCATACGCCTGCCAGAGAGGAACCAGCGCAGCCGCCTGGGTTGCATTGATGGCATTGCTGGTCCCTTGCAGCTTGAAAGTGCCGATCAGCAATGACTCTGCCAACGGCAGCGGCTGGGTGAGAATGGCTGCTCCGGGAGTACCGTTGGCAGACACGCCTCCGGTTGTTCCACCGGTTGTGGTCGTGCTGCTCGATTTGGCGCCACACGCCACCAGTACAATGGCCAGGACAAAAATCACTGCGGTCAGGGGGATTACAAACTTCTTTATTTTCATAGGTTTCTTCCTTCTTCTTTTCAAATCTGGTTTATTCATGCCTCAAGGCATCGATCGGGTCGAGCTGGGCGGCCTGGTTGGCCGGGTGGAAACCGAAGGTGGTGGTGGCGGAGAAGGCGCCCACGGCTGCCGCCGCAGCCGTGCTTAGCTGATTCCGGATATAAATAAAAACGCTGCCTCCAATGATGGCTCCCGCTACGACCGATATTATCCAAAATACTGGCCTGGACATCCCCGCGACCTTTCTACGGGTGGCTGGTTTCTTTTCCATATTTGTCGAGGTGTCCGTTGGCATGGTTAATCCTCACACTTGAATAGATTGGTTTATTGAGGAAAGTATAGTACAAATATGTTATATAATAATTAGAAAATAATGTATATAATAAGTGTATCGAATGATTATTTTTACGGTGTATTACCCCCATTCGTTTACACATCCCCAAGAAAATTCCCAAAAGATCAGATAGCGAGTTACCAATAATGAAAGGATTTTGGGAAGAACCAGCTCTCTTTTGGCAAACAGCTCTTTCTATTCATCATGCAATCCCCATGTCTTCATGATATTAGGATCCCCTGTTTATCAGCATTATTTCCAGAAAGCATGTCGAGGTTTATCTCGATCTACTAGTAGAATGTCACAGTGTGCTCTCGCATTTTGTCCCCATCGTATACGAACTTGGCAGAGAAAAACTTACCCTCCCTGATCCAGGGCAGGAAAATATGGTCACTTGGCCAGAGTGGCAGGGACTCAAGCTCCGCCTCCGGTATCCATTCTAGGTAACCTTCTTGGTTTTCCTTAAGTTCCCCATTAAATTCATGCGCGGTAAAGACGAAGACGTACCAATCGTTGCCCTTGAAACCAGGGAACATGAGCAATCCGCACAGGCGCGGATTCTTGATCTCCAGACCGGATTCTTCGCGCATTTCCCGCATCACGCACTCCTCGGGCGATTCGCCTGGTTCGAACTTGCCGCCCAGGCCGTTCCATTTCCCCAGGTGGATATCATCCGCCCGCTTGGTGCGGTGAATCATCAAGGTGAGACCGTCGTGCTGGAGGTAACACAGGCTGGCGAGGATCATTTGGTTTCGTGACGGGCGGCGATCTCAACCCGCGTCTGAGCGTGGCTGGAACGGCTGAGCGGGTAGAAGGCGGCAAAGGCTATCCCCGCCAGCAGGAGCAGGGAAGGTGTCGGTCCCATTAGCATGCGGATGGCCAGGACGGCGGAAGGCTTCTGGATGGCTGCATTCGATACGTAGCCGCTCCACTGCAACACCAGCAGGGTGGTAGGGACAAGTGCAGCAGAAGCGATTTTTTTAAAGAATGTCGCCATACTGTAAAAGATGCCTTCATGGCGTTGACCGGTGGTCAGCTCATCCACTTCGACTGCATCCGGGATGATGGACCAGGTGAGCACGTGCACCGCCGAGACGCCGATACCGGCCAGTATTGCAATAAAAATGATGAACACAAAACTTGAGGCAGGGCTGAGCATGATAAGTGTGATCATGACAGCCGAGAGGAAGATCATCCCAACGATGTAAGCCTTGCGCTTGTCGGTCTTTTCCGAGATCCAGTTCCACAGCGGCAGAACCAGTAGGGCTGTAACGAAGATGGTTCCCAGGATGGTATCGCTTTGCGCTTCCATGTGCATGCGGTATTTCAGGAAATACAGCATGAAAACTTGGATGATGTCAATAGCCGTCCAGGTGAAGAGGAATATTCCTGCGGAGAACATGAAGGGGCGGTTCTTCCAGACCGCCTTCACCGACTCGCGGATGCCAGGCTGGGATCGGGTGTAATTCTCGGGCTTCTCTTTCGTACCGAAGAAAGCCAGCAGGGGTGGGATGGCGCAAATGCTGCCGAAGATGATCCCCATCATGAACACACGCGCTGCGTTCGCCGGGTGCATTTCGCCGATGATCATCAACGGGACGATAAAGGCAATCAGGCTGCCGGTGATGGAAAAGGCCATGCGGTACATGGTCAGGGAGGTGCGCTCGTCGTAATCTTGGGTCAGTTCGGGGGTCAGGGCAAAATAGGGCATGGTGATCATTGTGTAGCATGTATCGTAAAAGACATAAGCGGCGGTGAAATAGGCGGTCATCAGGATCGGGTTCTGTGTGAGCGGCTTGAACCAGAGCATGGCGAAAGTGAGGCCGAAGGGAATGGCGCCGAAGAGCAGGTATACCCGCCTCCGTCCCCAGCGGGAGCGCGTCCGGTCGGTCAGGTAACCGAAGAGCGGGTCGTCGACGGCATCCCAAATGCGTCCTATCAAGATGGCCAGGGCGGCATTGGATAGTTTCAATCCGGCCACGTCGGTCATGAAAATAGCCCACAGCACCGACATGGTGGTATCCGTGAAGGAAAAACTGAAGTCGCTGATGGCGTAGAGGAATTTACGGAGGCGGGGAAGGCGGTCTCGGATGAGGGTTGTCATGAACTGGGGCTCCTTTGGCAGGGGACGGTGGACTGGTGCTATGTGAATCAACCCGCGAATTGATATTCGTTCCGTAATTGCAGGAGCAATTATACCTATTGATTCCCCCTCCACAATGAGAACATTTCGCTTTTACCACAGATGAACGCAGATAAATATGATTTAGAGGTTTTTAAGCCGGGCATTCTCCAAGGAACAATGTTCATCCGTGTTCATCCATGGTTTTATTCGACAATCGTTATTCACTCACCCGCTGGAAGCGCCAGGCAGCCAGGGTAAAGAAGAGCATGGCATAGCCCAGCAGGGCTGCAGCCGGCACGAGGACCGAGTTAAAGCCCAACCCGCGTGCGACGATGTTCTTGAAACCATCCATGGCCCAGGCGACCGGCGAGATATGCCCGATGGCCTGGAAGGCGGTGCCTGTGTATTCGAGCGGGAGCCAGACGCCGCCCAGCCCGGAAAGCACGAACATCGGGATGAGCGAATAGATGATGGCCTGTTCCTCGGATTTTGCCAGCACGCCGATCAGCAGTCCCAGGGCGGCGATGCAGACAGCAGTCACGAATGCAACTAGCAGGCTTGCCAGCGGGAGGCGCATGTAATTGACGTGCAGGACTTGGCCGAAGAGGATCAGGAGTAGGAATTGGATGAAGATGATCGTGAAGATGGCCAGGTAATGCCCCATCAGGATCTGAAAGCGTGAAGTGGCAGTGGTCAGCAGGCGCTGGAGTGAGCGCGTCTTGCGCTCGTTGACTATCACAGTGGCAGCCGTCAGCAGGCCGGCAATCGCGAACTGGATCATCATGCCCGGGGAGGATTGCGCTAGGGAAAGGATGGTCTGGTTCTGTGGCTTGGAAGTGACACCCGAGGAAACAGCGACCCGGATGGGCGGGTTCTGCCAGGCAGCCAGCGCCTGTGCTAGGGCCGTATCAAAGGTGGCTGGATTCCCCGTTATTTTTACAGCGATATTGGCAGTACGAACCCCACTGCTTAGGCGGTTGTAGGCTGCCAGGAGTTCCGACTCCACTGTGGCCGTGGACGCCTGGGAAGGGTCGGTATAAAAGCCTATCTTTACAGGGTGGTCGTCCAGAACCGATTGGCTGTAACCGGAGGGAATAACGAAGGCGGCGGCCAGCTTGCCGCTCCCGACCAGCGCAGCCAGGACGCTCTCGCTTCGTCCCATGGTCGTATCCAGGCGGATGACCGACGAGTTCGACAGGATGGCATATAGTTGGGAGCTAATGGCGCTGCCGTCCTGGTCCAGGTAACCGACCGGCAGGCGTGCATCCGCTGGCTTGCCAGACCCGCCGAAGGCCAGCCCAAAGAGCAGGGTGAAACCGATCGGCATGATCAGCAGGAAGAGGAATGTCTTGCGGTCGCGCAGGATCTGCAGTAGGTCTTTTAAGGTGATATCGAAGATACGTTTCATGTTGATCTCCTAGGCATAGCGTTTCTGGAAACGCAGGACACCGATCAGGAAAAAGACGACGCTCATGCCGAACAGCGCCAGGCAGGTGAGCAATATGTCATTCATGGAGGCGAAATTCATTGCCTGGGTCAGGCCGCGCACAGCCCAGCCTTGTGGCACAAACATTGAGGCGATGTCAGCCCAGGCGGGACTGTTGCCGGAGCCCATGGTGAAGATCTTGATCATGCCCAGCATGCCGGTGACGGTCAGGACGCCCCCCAGCACTGCGCCAGCCTGTTTGGCGGTCTTGAGCAGGGACATGATAAAAATCCCGAAGGTGGAGGCGGCCAGGATGGTGCCTAGGGTCACGAGTGCCAGCGGCAGGAAGCTGCCCCACTGGATGCCGAAGATAAGGCGTCCAAGAATGAGAAGTATGATCATCTGCACCGCCACGGTCAGGCCGACTGAGAGGAATTTTCCACCCAGTACAGTGGCCTGGCTGGTCGGGGTGGTGAACAAGCGCGGCAGGGTGCCATCCTCGCCTTCGCGCAGGATGGTCTGGGCGGTGGAGGTGCCGGTAAAGAAGGCATAAAAGATGGTCATCCCTCCCATAATGAAGCTCACCACGAGGCTGAGCGTATTGGAAGCCGGCTTTGCGGCTGCTGGAGCATGCAGATCCAGTAATGCGGCGCTCTGGTCACCGGCCGGAGTGAGTGCCATGTACTGTGCGACCACCTCTCCTATCAGGGCCGGGTCCGTGTTGCCGGCCTGGCTGGCGACCACGGTCACTGCCACCTTGGCGCCCGACAGGCTGTCCATGAACTGGGAAATGCTGGACTCGACGATACTTGGACCGAGGCTGAGGGTGGGATCTTTGTAGAGTTCGAGGCTGGCCTGCCCATTCGGATCGGAGAAGCGCTGCGAAAAGACCGCCGGGATGATGATGGCCACACCGGCTTTCTGATCATCCACCTCAACCCGGGCCGCATGGGCACTGTCCACCGAGCTGATCTCCATCAGGTTGGCGAAGCTTTCGTCCTGCAGGGTGGCCATTATCAGATCACCCAACGAATGGATCTGCGGATCACCCGGGAATTGGGCCTTGATGAGGTCGAAGCCGGGACCGCCTTGGTCCAGATTCGCTACGACCACTTTGGTCATCGGGACGTCGAAACCCTGGTTCCCCTTGGCGCCGCCCCCGAACATAAAATAAAACATGCCGGTCATTAACAGCGGGATTCCGAACATGAAGATCAGGGCAAATGTGCTGCGAAAGGAGCGGGTCAAGTCTTTGAATGCGATGTCTAGAATTTTCATAATTCTCTTAACTCCATACTCTCTTCTCTAATCTCTGAGTGCTCTGCCCGTCAAATGCAGGAAAACTGTTTCCAGGTTGGGTTCCTGGATGGCCACCGAGGTAATGCGGACGCCGTTGGAGGCAGCTGACTCGAAGAGATGCGGCAGGACCCGGTTGCTGTCATCGGCTAGAATGGTCAGGCTGCCATCTTCCGCACTTACCTGTTTTACACCTCTCACGGACTTCCAGGCTTCCAGTACGCGGTCGGATTCAGAGTTGATCTTGACGGTGATGCGGTCGGTTGCGCCGACGATCTTGACCAGTTCTGTGTTGGTACCGCTGGCGATCATCCTGCCGTTGTCCATGATGGCGATGTGGTCGGAAAGCTCCTGGGCTTCCTCCATGTAGTGGGTGGTGTAGAGCACGGTCATGCCCTGTCCCTTGAGTGCCACCACGGAATCGAGTATGTTCCGGCGCGACTGTGGGTCGATGCCGACAGTGGGCTCGTCCATATAGATGACTTGGGGTTTGTGCAACAGTGCCACGCCGATGTTTACGCGTCGCTTCATGCCGCCCGAATACTTCCCGACCCGATCATTGGCCCGGTCAGTCAGGCCGATGATATCCAGAACCTCGTCAACCCGTTTATGCAAGACTGGACCGCGCAGGCCATACATCTTGCCCCAGAAAGCCAGGTTTTCACGAGCCGACATGTCTTCGTAGAGGGCGATCTCCTGCGGAACCACGCCCAGTGTGGACTTGACGCCCATCTGGTCAGTCCGGATGGAATGTTGCATCACGAGGGCATCTCCGTTGTCTGGGCGCAGCAGGCAGGAGAGCATCGAGATGGTGGTGGTCTTTCCGGCACCGTTTGGGCCGAGCAGGCTGAAGATCTCTCCTTTTTCCACTTCGAAACTGACTCCTTCCACTGCTTTGGTCTCGCCAAAGGCCTTGTACAGGTTTTGAACTTCGATGGCTTTTTCCATGTGTGCCTCCATATTTCTTTTATCTTCGACAGTATATACGGGTGGTCGGTGAGAAGGAATTGACCCTTTGGTGGAGTTGCCCCTGTCCGTTCGGACAGTGGCCGCGCGGACAATGGCAAAGACCGGCAAGTGGGATAAAATAAAGCCGTCATGAGCCCATTGTCAGATCTTCTGCAACGTCCACGGATCAATCGGGATGAAAAAGGCCATCCGGACACCCCGATGGAATGGCCTTTCTTCCTCATCCTGACTGTAGCCTTTGCCTTTGTATACTTTCAGGCAGTCTTTTCAACCCCAGTCTTGCGGCAGCCCGCCCGCCTGATCCTTCTCACCGTATTGATGTTGGTGCATATTGCCCTGCACTGGTTCAGCATACGTGTCATGCAGTGGGGCCGCGTGGCAGTCTACTTGGTTGTTCAAAGCGTGCTGGCCTTTTCCATTGTTACCTTGGGGGAGAGTATTGGCATCTTGCTGGCGTTGTATATGGGCTTGATCGGGGAAACGGTTGGCATGCTGCGGGAGAAGCCGCGCTGGATGTACGCTACCATGGTGGCATTATTGGGCCTTTCGTTATTAAACTATATTTTACAGGTGAGCCGGACGGAATGGTATTGGTGGTTCCTGGCCATGCTGCCGACGACTTTTTTCGTGGTTGTTTACGTGGTCCTTTACAGTCGCCAGGCGGAAGCGCGCCTGCAAGCCCAACGCCTGCTGCGAGAACTGGAAGCCGCCAATCGCCAGTTAACGGAATATGCTGCCCGGGTGGAGGACCTGAGCATTGCGGCCGAACGCCAGCGCATGGCGCGTGAGCTGCATGATACTCTTTCACAGGGGCTGGCTGGATTGATCCTGCAGCTCGAAGCGGCGGACGCACACTTGGCTGCCAATCGCCCGGAGCGCGCCCGGGGAATTCTCGAGCAGTCGATGGAGAAAGCCCGCGGCACTCTGGCGGAGGCCCGTCGGGCGATCGACGATCTGCGCCATGCCACACTGCGCGACCTTGAGGAGGCCGTCCGGCAGGAGATTGATCATTTCACCGCCTCCACCGGTATCCCCTGTACGCAGGAGATCGAGCTTCCCGCGCATATCCCGGAACAGGTCTCGGAAACGGCCATCCGCGTCACGACGGAAGGGTTGACGAACATTGCCCGGCACGCCAATGCCAGGAACGGTAGGGTACGGATTGCCTGTATTGATCAGGGGAATGAATTGGAGATCGAGATCTGTGACGATGGGACCGGGTTCAACCCTGAAATGGTCGAGGCCGGGCATTATGGGCTGCTGGGGATGCGTGAGCGCGTCCGTCTGGCAGGGGGCCGGCTGGATATCCAAAGTGAACCGGGTCATGGCACCTGCATCCGGATTCAATTTCCGTTGGAGCAAGTCGTATGAGTGAGCCCATCCGCATCCTGGTGGCGGACGATCACCTGATCATTCGTCAGGGATTGCGCCTGATCCTTGAGACGCAGGAGGGTTTCGAACTGGTTGGCGAAGCCGCCGATGGTGCCGAAGCGGTCCGGCTTTGTAGTGAATTACGTCCGGATGTGGTATTGATGGACCTGCGCATGCCGGGCATGGACGGTTTGACCGCCATCGAGCGCCTGCGGGCTGAGCAGCCGGTCATTGCCGTAGTGATTCTCACGACCTTCAATGAGGATGACCTGATGATGCGCGGCCTGCGGCTGGGGGCTAAAGGCTATTTGCTCAAGGACACTGACCGGGAAACCCTTTTCAACACTATCCGCGCGGCCAGTCGCGGTGAAACTCTGCTCCAACCGGAGATCATCACCCGGTTGCTTTCGCAGACAGGCGAAGCCGGCTCGCCGGTCTCCACCCAGTCTGACTTGACCGAACGCGAATTGGAGGTGCTCAGGGGAGTGGCGCAGGGCGAACGCAGCAAGGAGATCGCCTTTCGGTTGGGCATCAGCGAACGGACGGTCAAGGCGCACCTGGCCAGCATCTACAACCGGCTTGGGGTCGATAGTCGTGCCGCAGCCATCGCGGTTGCGGCACAGAAAGGATTGCTCTCTAAATGAATAGCCGGGAACGTTACCTGGAAACCATGCGATTCGGCAGTCCTGACCGTGTCCCGTATTTCGAGGAAGGCCTCCGGAAGGAAGTGCTGAGAACGTGGCGGAAGCAGGGCTTGGCTCACCGGGCTGACTTGGCGAAGATGTTCACGACCGATGGCCGTGAAGAGATCATTCTGGATGTGGACCCGCATCCCTGGCCGAACCGTTGGCCATCCACCAGGGCGGAATTGGGGACATACTCCCGTTGGTTGGATCCCAACGACCCTACCCGCACGCCGGAAAACTGGAAAAAGAACATTTTGGCTTGGAAGAAACGCGAGCAGGTGTTGATGATGCGCGTCCATATTGGTTTTTTCGAGACGATGGGGGTGGATGGTTGGCCGCGCCTGCACGAATTGATCGTCCTGATGCATAAGGATCCCGGTTTCGTTCGCGAAATGATGCGTATTAATGGCGAATTTGTGGCTTCTCTGACAGGACGCCTCTTGCAGGATGTGGAAATCGACGCAGCGGTCTTCAGTGAACCGATCGGGGATAACCACGGGCCGTTGATCTCCCCGAAAATGTATGCGGATTTTGTCCTGTCAAGTTACCAGCCAATATTGGAGGTGTTGCGTCGGCATGGCGTGGAAATAATCATCCTGAGGACGTACGCCAATGCCCGGCTGCTGATTCCCGTGCTCATGGAACACGGCATCGACTGCCTGTGGGCCTGTGAGGTGAATGCCGAAGCGATGGATTACCGTTCCTTGCGGCAGGAGTTTGGGAAAGGGTTGCGCCTGATCGGTGGCATCGACCTGGATGTGATGCGGGAGGGCAAGGAGGCCATCCGGCGTGAGGTGGAGCAGAAGGTTCCTCCGCTGCTGGAGCAGGGCGGCTATGTCCCGTTGGCGGATGGGCGCGTTCGGGAGGATATTCCCTTCGAGAATTACGTCTATTACCGGCGATTGTTGGAAAAAGTCACGCAGAGATAAATACCATTGGTATCAGCCGGTTCTGCGATCATGAGAGTCGACCCAGGCAATATGGTCGTCCAATAATGCCTTTCCGCGTGCAATGACGGCTGTTAGGACCCGGTCTGAGCCGCTTTCACGTCGCAGTACCTCCACGCTGACCGGTGGGGCGATGGACATATAAGGGGAGATGTTCGGTTTCCCGGGTAGAAGCAGTTGCTCGATTACCTGCCCGTACTCAGCGATACGGCGCTTCTGCCAATCAACCCTCTGCAGCCCGGTCAGCGGGGAATGTGCCCATCTGGGTAGGACGATACCACTCAGGATGCTGATGACCACCTGTGCTTGTGGCACCTGTCGCAGGAACAGGTCAATGGAGGCCGACCAGTTCTGTATCTCCGCCTCGGCGTGCGGGTAAACCTGCGGATCGGGGTCGATCAAGCCGGTCCCGAAGAGCAGCAGGGCGCCACCCTCCTGCATTTGGCGGAGCCCTTGGCGCGCCGCGGCCATACGACTACCCGGATCTTCGGAGGCGTAGATCATATGCTGGCTGGCACTTGGCAGGCTTTTAAAGAAAGGCGTGTCACTGGCGATTATACTGACATCTCTCCTGTTGATCTGCCAGGGTACAACCAGGATATCATAGGCGCCGACGTGGTTCGAGACCACCAGCAGAGGGCCATTGACCGGGACGGAGCCGGCGCCGCGCGTGGTTACCTCCCGGACCCAGTGGCCTGCCATCCAACCGACCGCAGCTGGGAAACCCTCTGTGGCGATCTTCCGGTCGGTTAGCACACAAATGCTGGAGAGACGGGTGGTGACCCTGTTCAGGAAGAAATTGAACAAACGGCGGTTCCCGGCTGTTTTCTTCCGGCCGAATGCCAGAATGATTTCATCGATGAGGTATTGGCTCACAGCATGAATCTCTTCATCTTGTTCACGCATGCCGGTCGACTCCTATCGAAATTGTAACACGCTCACATTATTGCCTGGTTACCCACTTTCCTTTCCTCTGGCATTTTGTTCCCCACTTTTCCTGTTTGAGAGACTTCTGATACAATCAACCACGCAATGATTACCCTTGACCTCCAACGTCTCCAGGTATTGCGCCTCCGCACCTTTCACCTGTCCCCTGCCACCCGGCTGACAACGCCGGCACAGGCCTTGCAGTTCGTTAATGAACGCGGATTTATCTATTTCTGGCCGATTAAAGGGATGCTCCTGCCGACTCTCTGGGTGGCGACTGCCGGTGACCGGCCCGTACCGAACGACCACGACGATCCCGGACAGGTTACCTGGGGCTGGAAGGATGAGTTGCTTGGCAAACGCATCTGGTATTACGGGAAAATCCTGCGTCGAAAAGCCACCTTTATCTCCCTGGAAATCGCACCGTATTTTTATGCCCTTTCAGAGAATTATGGCTCACCCGAAGAAGATTACCTGCTTGCCTATGAGGAGGGCCGCCTGACGCAGGCCGCCAAACAGATTTACGCCACTCTGCTGGACAAAGGCTCGTTGGATACGATCTCTCTCCGCAAGGAAGCGCGCCTGTTGAATGCCAAGGAATTCGTCTTTAACCGTGCGCTAGAAGACCTGCAAAAGGATTTCAAGATCCTGCCTGTCGGAGTGGCTGAGGCAGGTTCCTGGAAATATGCCTTTCGGTATGATATAACCGCCCGCCATATGCCCGAACTACCCGAACAAGCCCGCTCTATAGGTGAGGCCGAGGCGCGCCGGAAACTGGTCGAGTTATACCTGGCCTCGGTCGGTGCGACACAGGTCCGGGAGATGGTCAGGCTTTTTGGCTGGCCGCCCGAACTCACCCAAAGGACTGTGACTTGGCTGGTACAGAATGGCCGGCTGTTGGATGAGGTTTCCCATCCGCAGATGAGCGGGGAATGGGTGGCTTTGCCGGAAATGGTAAGAAAATAAAAGAAAAGGACAAATTCACAAACCATGGCTGAAGTTCCTTATCAAAATCCATCCCTTTCCAATGAAGAGCGTCTGGCTGACTTGCTCTCCCGCATGACCCTGGAAGAGAAGATTGCCCAGATGTCCATTTTTCACATGAGAACCAACGTCCTGCCGGATGAAAACGTCGATTTCGATGAGGCTACCCGTCAACAATTGATCAATGGCGTCGGCGGACTGGGCCGCCCGGGCCAGTACCTCAGCGCCAGTGATACCGCCCTCGCAACCAATGCCATCCAGAGATACTTGCGTGAGCACACCCGCTTGGGTATCCCGGCTTTTTTCGTGGACGAGGCCCTGCACGGCTTGATGGCCTACGGCAGCACATCCTTCCCACAGGCCATCGGATTGGCCAGCACTTGGGACCCGGACTTGGTGCAGGAGGTGTTCCGTGTGGCCGCCCTCGAGATGCGTTTACGTGGAGAGAATTGGGCCCTTACACCGGTGCTGGATTTGGCGCGCGAACCACGCTGGGGTCGTACGGAAGAGACATATGGCGAGGATCCGTTCTTGGGAAGCCGTATTGGTGTGGCAGCGGTGCGCGGGTTGCAAGGTGCCAGTCGGGCAGACGATTCAAGATCGATTGACCGGGAACATGTCCTGGCGACCGCCAAACACTTCGCCGCGCATGGCCAGCCGGAGGGTGGTCGGAATTGCGCCCCGGCCAATTTTGCCGAAAGGGAACTGCGCGAAAACTACCTAAAGGCTTTCCAGGCTGTGGTGATGGAAGGCGGCGTCGGGTCAGTAATGGCCGCCTATAACGAGGTTAACGGTGTCCCCGTGCATGCCAACTCCTGGCTGCTGGATGAAGTCCTCCGGCAGGAATGGGGTTTCCAGGGCTTCATCGTCTCGGATGGAAACGGTATCAGCCAGCTGGAAAGCCTGCACCATGTGGCCTCCTCGCGTGCCGAAGCCTCCCGCAAGGCGCTCGAAGTGGGAATCGATTTCGAGCTGGATAGCTGTTATTCCAGCACGGTGGCATCCCAGGTCCGGGAGGGCAGCCTCCCCCAAGCGTGGGTGGACCGGGCAGCCGAGAGGATCCTGACTGCCAAATTCCAGTTGGGACTGTTCGACGACCCTTATGCAGACCCCAGTGAAGCCGAACGGGTGACTAACTGCGCCGAACACTGCCGCCTGGCTTATAAGGCTGCCACTAAGAGTCTGGTTCTGCTCAAGAATGATGGATTACTGCCGCTGGACGCTGGGAAGATCAAGACCCTGGCGGTGATCGGACCGAATGCGGCCGGTCTGCACTTGGGCGGCTATAGTGCCGACCCGGGACATGGTCTCTCCGTTCTGGACGGCATCCGCCGGAAGGTGGGGGAGCAAATGCAGGTGCTATTTGCCGAGGGTTGCAAGATCACGAAGGAGGATTTTGGCGGACAGGGCTGGCGAGGCTGGCACGAGAGTACCGACGAACCCGCCGACCCGGTTAAGGATGAATACCTGATCGCCGAGGCAGTCGAGACGGCCCGCAGAGCCGATGTGGCCCTGCTGGTGATCGGCGAGAACGAGACGGTCTGCCGCGAGGCTTGGGGGGAACAGCACTTGGGTGATCGTGATTCTCTCGACCTGCCAGGTCGCCAGGATGACTTGGTGCGGAGGGTGGTGGAAACGGGCGTGCCGGTGGTCGTGTTGCTGATAAACGGGCGACCGCTCTCAGTAAATTATGCCGCCGAACACGTTAATGCGCTTTTTGAAGGTTGGTATCTCGGTCAGGAGGGCGGCAGAGCCTTTGCAGATGCCTTGTTTGGCGATGTGAATCCGGGTGGCAGGCTACCGATTAGCTTCCCGCGCTCGGTGGGACAAATCCCGGCTTATTACAACCACAAACCTTCCGCCAACCGCAGCTATCTTTGGGCGGAAAAGACCCCGCTTTTTCCATTCGGACACGGGTTGAGTTACACGACTTTCGAATATACGAATCTGCAAGTGACCCCGGCGAAAATCAAGCCTGATGGAAAGGCTACCGTTAGTGTGAATATCTGCAATACCGGTTCGCGGCTTGGAGATGAAGTGGTTCAGTTGTATATCCATGATTTGGTTACCGAACGGGTGACGCGTCCTGTCATGGAGCTGAAAGGCTTCCAGCGCATCACGTTGCCACCAGGGGAGAGTAAACTGGTGGAATTTACGATCACCGCTGAGACATTATGCTTTCTGAATGAGAGGCTGGAACGTGTTGTCGAGCCGGGCATGTTCGAGATCATGGTGGGTACCAATTCGGCAGAAGTACAGACGGTGATGCTGGAAGTGGCATAGCCGGAGGAGGCTGCCTACCGCATTTATCGATTAAGCGGGCGAAATGGAAACGAGGGGGATAATTGGTAGGAAAAAGTTTGACATTTCCTTATTACATTTTTGTGGCTGGGGCTTGGAAGAGGGATCACAGACCATGGTAGTAGGTATTTTTCCCAACCTTCAGGTGCCAAAAGTTGAGCTTCGGGTACCAGAATTCTTTTACATGGCGTATTAAGCCTCGCTTCATCCGACTCTATTTTTCCTTGCCTTCCATTCACGTTCGAGCAGGCTGTAAATAATATCATCAGCCCAGTGTCCCTTAAAATTTACACTTTCCACGAAATGGGCTTCCCTGCGCATGCCCATATGTTCCAGCAGCCTGATGGAGGCGGTATTTGCGGGGTCGACGGAGGCATAAATCCGGTGCTTCTCGAGGTTTTCAAAAAGATAGTCGAACAGAAGGTGTAAAGATTTGCTTGCGTAACCGTTTCCTTGGTGATCTGGTGCCAGACTGATGCCAATCTCGACTTGCTGAGGTTCAAGCTCCGGGAAGTGGATCCCGCAATCGCCTATCAATGTCTCGGATCCGCATAGGCAGATCCCCATTTGGAACCAGGTACCGGGAATACCGATCGTTTTGGCGATGGCATGCACGAGGAACTCTTTGACCTCTTCTATGGAGTGTGGTTCCCAGAACTGAAACTCATAGACGCGCGGGTCCGATCGGTATTTATAAAGTACCTCAGCATCCTCAAGGACGAGCGGGCGAATGAAAAGCCTGTTTGAGCGCAGCGGGGTGATAGTCAATTCTTGTCTCATATTATGATGTCCGATTAATCGGCTCCCTGACGAAATTTCTTACCTTTGACGACAAAGCCATGATTATCACTGATTGGCAGGTGGTAATCCCTGCAAAAATATGCGATTTGACACTTGGTGAATGCAATTTTGCGTTCTGAATTGGTTTAACCGCTAGCAAATCCTCGGCAGCAATTCCCCTGCTGGTAAATCCACCACGCGCATTCCACCGATGGTGGTCTTGGCTGTCACCAAACCGGGATGTTCTGTGACAACTCTGCCGATAATAGCGGCATCTTTGCCGTACTCGTGCTGGTGCATTGCCTCAAGCACCTGCTCAGCTGAATCGCCCGATACGATTGCCACCAGTTTCCCCTCGTTGGCCACATAGAATGGATCCAGACCGAGCATCTCACAGGCCGCGTTGACTTCCGGCCGGAGTGGCACTTTCCGTTCGTCGAATTCGATGCCCACTTTGGAGGAACCAGCCAGTTCATTCAGCACGGCGGCCAGCCCGCCCCGCGTGGCGTCGCGCAGGCAATGGATTTTCCCGGAGACATCGGAAACCCGCATCATCGCCTCGACCAGCCCGTTCAGGGGGGCGGTATCCGACAGTATCTCTGTCTGGAAAGTGAGACCTTCCCGCACTGACATGATCGCGATCCCATGGTCGCCCATCGTCCCGCTGACCAGCAGCGCGTCGTCTGGCTGGGCTTTGGCCGGGCCGATGTCCACGCCGGCCGGAATGACACCAATGCCGGAAGTATTAATGTAAATCCCGTCACCGTGGCCCTTTTGCACCACTTTTGTATCGCCGGTGGCGATTTTTACACTGGCTTTATTGCAAGCATGCGCCATGGCGGTAACGATGTTGCCCAGTGTTTCCATTGGCAAACCTTCCTCCAGGATGAAGCCCGCCGAGAGGCACACAGGTTTTGCCCCGCGCATTGCCAGGTCGTTGACCGTGCCATAAACTGCCAGTTCCCCGATATTCCCGCCGGGAAAGAATAATGGACTTACCACAAATAAATCTGTTGTGAACGCCAACCGCTGACCGCCGGTCGCTAACTGTTCGAGAACGGTGGAATCGCCCATCTGTCCGAGCCAATCGTTATCGAAGGCAGGCGCAAACAGATGCTCGATCAAATCGGCCATCATCCGGCCGCCCGAGCCGTGTCCCATTACAATGGTCGGATAGTTTTGCAACGGTCGTGGGCATGTCCAGCCGAGGAGATTGAGTCTATCTTTGTTCATCCCTGTTCATCTCCGGTTGAAACCGTCCATATCGGTAATATGCCGCACAGGCGCCCTCCGAGGAAACCATGGTCGCCCCGAGCGGGGTCTGCGGGGTACATTCCTTGCCGAAAGCCGGGCACTGGTTGGGTTTCTTGCGTCCCTGCAGTACCAGCCCGCTGATGCATAGCGGACTCTCGTGGGTCTCGATGGATTGCACTTCCGGAAAGCGCAGCTCGGCATCGAAAAGGGCGAACTCTTTCCGCAACCGGTACCCGGACATGGGGATGACCCCAATGCCGCGCCAGGCCCGGTCGGTTATCTCGAATACCTGCTGGATTACAGCCTGGGCCGGCAGATTGCCTTCACGCCTCACCGAGCGGGCGTAGGCATTCCGGACCTGGTGCGTGCCAGCTTCCAGTTCTCGTACGCAGTCGAGGATGCCATGTAAAATGTCCACCGGCTCAAAGCCGGTTACCACGATCGGAACTTGGTATTTTTCGGCCAGTGGTTCGTACTCCCAGTAGCCCATCACGGTGCAGACATGCCCGGCAGCCAGGAAGCCATCCACCTGCACATCCGGCGAGTCAAGCAGGGCAGTGATTGCAGCCGGGACGATCACGTGCGAGACCAATACGACAATGTTGGCCATTCCCTGCGCTTTGGCTTGTAGGACCGCCATGGCGTTGGCTGGGGCAGTTGTCTCGAAGCCAATGGCAAAGAAGACGACGGTCTTATCCGGGTTGTCTTTGGCGATCTGGAGGGCGTCCAGCGGCGAGTAGACGATGCGCACATCCCCTCCGGCGGCTTTCACGGCAAACAGATCCTGTGTAGAGCCGGGCACGCGCAGCATGTCGCCGTAGGAGCTGAAGATCACCTCCGGCAGAGACGCTAGGGCGATAGCCTTGTCCACCAGTTCGAGCGGGGTCACGCAGACCGGGCAGCCCGGGCCGTGGATCAGGTTGATCTCCGCCGGGAGCATCCGGTCAAGGCCCGATTTGAGGATGGAATGCGTTTGTCCTCCGCACACCTCCATCAGGTTCCACGGGCGGCTGACCGTCTTCTCTATATCTATGAGCAGTTTCCGGGTTAACTCTTCGTCACGGTATTCATCGATGTATTTCACGCAGAAATTCCTTCTTCCCCCAGAGCGTCGATCTGCCGGAGCAGTTCCATCGTCTCCATGGCTTCCTGCTCGTCCAGGATGGATAGACCGAAGCCGACATGAACAATGGTGTAATCGCCGAGCTTGACTTCGGGCAGGTATTCCATGCAGGCTTCCTTGATCACGCCCCCAAAGTCCACTTTTGCCATTTTTATACCATTGGTTTCATATATTTCGATTACTTTTGCGGGAATTCCGAGACACATATGGCACCTCTAAGGGGTCTCATCACGAATGCGCGTTGGGCACGGATCAATCCCTGTGCGGGCGAGAGGATTGCATCCCTGCCAGATACCGGCAGCTCGTAATGACAATGATCACTCATGGATTTGTTCGTGCTGGTCGCCGTCCGTTTCAACTTCCAGGCTGGAGAGATAAACGCCTTCCCCGCCTGTCACCTGGATTGGAAATGCGCCGCATTTGGGGCAGGTTGCATAGAGTTCGACGATCTCGAATTCTTCACCGCAAGTATTGCATCGGGCGGTACCAGGGGCGGTATCGAATTCCAGCCTTGCTTCTTCAGCAAGCGTTCCGGGAGCCAGGCTGTCCCAGTAAAACTGGATGGATTCGGCTGTGGCGTCCGAAAGTGCACCGATCGTAACGATAACCCGCGTAACACGCCGGGCATGGGCTTCCCGGGCATGGATGAGTACGTGGTCGAACAGGTCTTCGGTCAGTCCACCTTCATGCATAAAAGCCTCAACGAAAAGGGTTCAGTAGAACAGGCCATTATCATACTCTACCATTGGGTTTTGTCAATCCCTCGAACCTTACTTTTTCCATTCTCCAACTTCCATGATTCCATTATTACCTTTTTACCTTTTCCCTGCCCCAAGGTTCTTGATATACTCGACCTGAAAATGGGTTCCTAAGAACCCGCTTGGTTTCCGCCCCGTGGTCTGATCTGGAGATTAATGACAGGGATCAGGTGCGCGATCTGTGGGCGCATGCAGACATGCGAGTCTTTGATAGCATTTTTAGTAAAAATCCAAGCCGCATGGATGCGTATTGCGGCGTTTGATCCCGGCAGAATAAACTTTTTTCCCTTTAACGCAGACACCTTTCTGCCAAAAACCAGACAGCCCATTATTTCTGAACCATAGGAGGATCGCATGACAGAAAAGAAATCCGGTGCACAGATCAGCACGAAAGCCTTCATTCAGGCCGTCGTCATCATCTTTGTTCTGATGATGGCCGCTGGCACCCTCACGCGCATCCTTCCAGCCGGGCAATACGCCCGGATCGAACAGGACGGTCGCCAGGTTATCAATGCGACTTCTTTCAAACTGACGGAGCGGCCCGATTATCCAGTCTGGCGCTGGTTCACTGCGCCTTTCGAGGTGCTCGGGGCGCAGGACAACCTCACCGTCATCGCCATCATCCTGTTCATCCTTCTCGTTGGCGTGGCCTTCGCCGTGATGGACAAGAGCGGTATTCTAAAATCGGTCATCAGCCGCATCATCAAGGCGTTCGGTGGACGAAAGTACGCCCTCCTGTTGGTGATCTCCTTGTTTTTTATGGCGCTGGGAGCTTTCTTCGGCATCTTCGAGGAAGTCATCCCCCTCGTGCCCATTATCATCGCCCTGGCCTTCTCGCTCGGATGGGACTCATTGGTTGGCTTGGGCATGTCCATCCTCGCCACCAATGTTGGCTTCTCGATGGCAGTCTTCAATCCGTTCACCATCGGAGTTTCGCAAAAACTGGCCGGTCTTCCCCTCTTTTCTGGGGTCTTGCCACGCCTCGGGCTGTTCGTGGCCGGGTATGCCATCCTAGCGCTATTCCTGCGCACGTATGCCATGAAGATTGACAGGCACCCTGAAGCCTCGCCGGTTTTTCAGGAGGATCAAAAAGAGCGCATCCGCCTGGGGACTTTTGAAGTGGATCAAAACGACGACCCGCGCATGCGCTCGGCCATTCTCTTTCTGGGAGTCTTCTTCCTGTTGATCCTGGGCGTACTGGTAGCCTCGCCATTCATTTCTTTCCTTTCGGACTATCCCCTGCCCCTGACTGGTTTGCTCTTCGTCATCGGCGGGATTGGAGCCGGGCTTATGGCCGGGGTGGGGAAAGCTATCTGGAAAGCCGTCTGGGACGGTTTCTTGGGTATTGCTCCAGCCGTACCCCTGCTGATGATGGCCGCCAGTGTACGCTACATTGTCCAGATGGGTGGCATCCTGGATACAATCCTGCATTGGGCTTCGACCGCCTTCACGAATGTCAGTCCCTTCGCAGCCGTAATGATAATGTATGGCCTGACCCTTGTCATGGAACTATTCATTACCTCTGGGTCGGCCAAAGCACTGTTGCTCATTCCCATCCTGATGCCCCTTTCCGACCTGGTGGGTGTCCACCGGCAGATCGCCGTCAGCGCCTATTGCTTCGGGGATGGTTTTTCCAATCTGGTCTACCCGACCAACGCCGCCCTGCTCATCACTCTCAGCCTGACGGTCATCCCATATCACAAATGGGTCAAATGGCTGTTGCCGCTCTGGTTGTGGATTTTCCTTGCGACGGTTGTCTTCCTGGGGCTGGCTGTGGCTTTTGGTTATGGACCATTCTAGAATGGTCTTCTCATCTGACCTGGATTCCTTAATCTAAGCGGGTACTTTTTCAGGAGGAGATCGTGTCTCAATACTTTGCTTACGACTACACCGGTGCGCCTTTTGTCCTGTTCGGGACCTGGCACTTGGTGGCGCTCTTGGTTATTGTCCTGATAAACGTTGCTATGCTGGCATTCCGAAAAACATCCGAGAAGACCCACCGCTCCATACGCTGGATCATGGCAATCGTCCTGTGGGTGGATGAAGCTTCCTGGCATGTCTGGAACCTGTATTGGGGCCATTGGAATGTGGCCGATTTGCCGTTGCACATTTGCAGCCTGCTGATCTGGCTGACTGGTTTCATGTTGATCTTCAAAATCTATTGGATCTACGAATTCACCTATTTTATAGGGATCGGCGGTGGCATACAGGCCCTGTTGACTCCTGATGCGGGAATTTACGGCTTCCCACATTATCGCATTTTTCAGACGGTGATCTCCCATGGCTTGTTGGTGACCTCGGCTATATATATGACCACCGTGGAGGGATTCCGGCCCACCTGGAAATCCTTCTGGCGGGTGGTGATTGGTTTAAACATCTATGCAATTGTGATCTTCCCGATCAATTTGCTTTTGGGAACGGACTTTCTATACATCAATGCCAAACCCGCCACCGCCAGCCTGCTGGATGCCCTGCCCCGCTGGCCATATTACTTGATATATATGGAATTACTTGGGTTGGCCATCTTCCTGCTCCTGTACCTGCCGTTCATTATCCGGGATGGTCGTGCGAGAGCCAAAACCAGGTCAGCCTGAGTTTTCTTCTTCATTACTGGATGATGGGTAATTTTCAGCTATTGGATAGGCAAAGCCTGCCCGAACAGCCTATAATCAGAACATCCGGAAAATATCGTTTTTCTCGTTGAGACAGCCTGGTACCGAGTAACTTTTTTCTACCTTCGACGTAAATATTAAATAAGCATAATCTATTCAAGGAGAATGTTGTATGCAAAAAAGAAATCGCACGCAATTGGTTCTGGGGGTGATCCTCATCCTGGTGGCTGGATGGCTGATCGCCAGCCGTGCCGACCCGAACCTGGCAAGATACCTTCAGTTTCCCCCATTTGACTGGCCCATGTGGGTGCTTCTGTCAGGAGCGATCCTGCTGGTAATCGGTCTGCTGGTCGGAGCACCGGGCATGGCCATCCCCGCCTGTATCGTGGCGGGTATTGGTGGCATCCTGTATTATCAGAATTTCACGGGCAATTGGGAATCATGGGCTTATATGTGGACGCTCATTCCCGGTTTTGTTGGTGTGGGAAGCATCCTGGCCGGTATCCTTGGGGAGGATTTTAAATCCTCGGTCCGCCATGGTCTGAACACGTTGGTCATCAGTGTTATCCTCTTTGTCATCTTCGGCACCTTCTTCCATGCCTGGAACATCTTCGGAGTTTATAGCACGTATGTACCCATCGCCTTGCTCTTCCTGGGTGGTATCTGGCTCATCCTGCGCGGTTTACTGCGCGGAAAGTAAGGGAGTAAATAATGCGACCACGTGGTAGTCTTTTCTGGGGCATCCTCCTGATCGTTCTGGCAACCTTGTTGCTCCTCAACCAGGAGGGTTGGCTTAAAGGTGACATTTCCGGCTATTTCTGGCCGGTGGTTGTCATCCTTTTGGGGATCTGGCTTCTGACCGGTGCCCTGACTAATAAACGTTCCGGGGTGGGAGGGCAAACCCTCTCCATACCTCTGGAAAGTGCACGAAGCGCTCGCATCAAACTTGACCACGCAGCAGGACGGCTGAACGTTCGGGGTGGTGCCTCGTCTACCGAAGTGCTCAACGGCGTTTTCGGTGCAGAAGTGGATTACAAGTCACGCTTGGAGTCTGACCAATTACAGGTCAAGGTACGCAACTCCCCTCATTTCTGGGCTTGGTTTCCGGGCGAAAGCCTGGATTGGGAAATCCGCCTCAATGGGGAGATTCCCCTGAACTTGAAGATCGACAGCGGAGCCAGCTCCTCGTTCCTCGACTTAACGGATCTTAAAGTGGTGGACCTCGATATTGACACTGGTGCAAGCAGCACGGAAATCAGCCTGCCCGCCAGGGCTGGCTATACCCGTGTGGATATAGACTCGGGCGCTTCTTCGATAATCATCCATATTCCAACGGGAGTGGCGGCCAGCATTCAAGTGAAGAGTGGGATCGCCTCGGTGATCGTGGACTCGACCCGCTTCCCACGCCTGGATGGCGGTCTCTATCGGTCTGCGGATTATGCGACTGCCGCAAACCGGGCGGAAATCACCATCGACACCGGCGTCGGTTCGGTGGAAATTAAATAGAAAAAACCTTGAAACGGCTCGATTCCATTCACTTTATCTCTTCGGCGATCCGATCCAATAAAATTTTTCATCTATGCAAAAGCCCCTCACTTTGCGGTGAGAGGCTGTTTTATTTTAAGCCATGGATACAAACAGAATAAATCTTCCTTCAATCGGAGCCCTATTTCTTCCTCTCAGAATAGCGTTTATACACGCGTTTCCATGATTCAGTAGGATTCTCAGGACGGGATTTCTTATGGGCATCCCTGCTCAGGAAGAAGGCCAGATCCTCCAGAAGACCAGCGATTGGTTCATCCGGCTTGGAGGAAATCAGCGGCTGCCCAAAGTTGATTGCCTCCACAAACCGGTCGGGGGTATAAGGGATCGTGACCATGACAGGAACACCCAATGCAGCCTCGATTTTATCCTTTGGCAGGCCGTGTTTGGGAAAAGTGGCGTTCAATACTAGCTTTATTTTTTCAGGCGGATATTTCAACCGGTTGTACGTGTCCAGAGCCGCCGCAGCAGCCCGGATGGAAGCCACATCGGGTGCAGTAGTCAGGAGAATTACATCGGCCGTGTCGAGAGTGTGTACAACAATGTCGTTGAAATCATGCGGTAGATCCGCCACCATATAATCATAATGTTTTCGTAATATTTGCAATGAAGCATCCAGGATTTCGCCGCTGATCGTTTCGGCTTCGCTGGGATATGTGGGGGCTGCAATGAAAGCCACCCCGCTTTCATGTTTCCCGACAATGGATTTCAGCATATCTATTTCCAATTCACCGGGCTTGAATTGGGCTATATCTGCCCAGGTTCGCCTGAGGGTGGCATTCAGCATCAGAGCTACTTGACCCGCCATCATCGTTAAATCGAGCAGGATGGTCGGGGTCTTCCACATGGAAGCCAACCCCACTCCCAGGTTGACTGTCAGGCTGGAACTGCCGGTTCCACCGCGTAGGCTATGAACTGCGATCAACCGGGCGTCTTCATGGACCGCTCCCGGAGGTATGCTGGGTAAGGTAATCTCAGCACGACGCAAGAGGGCCGTTAAACGCGCTGCCAATTCTTCCGGTTCAAAGGGCTTGGTCAGGTGGTCGTCTGCGCCGGCTTCGAAAGATTTGAGCTTGCTCTGCAAACCAGCCTGGGCTGTCAATACCAGGATGGGAATATGCGCAAATTGAGGATCACGCCGCAAGAGCCGGGTTAATTCATACCCATCGATATCGGGCATCATCACATCAGTAATGATCAAGTCCGGCTTATGAATTTTGGCTTTCTGCAAACCCTCATTGCCGCTTGATGCAAAATCAAGTAGATATTGTTCTGCATTAAGCGCATGGGTTATCATTTCGTGGTACAAAATTTCATCGTCAATTACAAGGATACGAGGCATTTGAACTCCTTTCATAAATCAATTTACGTGGATAACTTCACGCCCAGACTAACCATGGCCTCGTGTAGCCGGATGATTTCAGCATCCAGGTTGTCCAGGAGAGTGCCGGCATCCTCCAATTCATCCTGCCGCCCCTTCATTTCAAGTTCAGCCGCAATACGGTTAACCGCCGTCGCATTGAAATTTGCGGAAATTCCTTTCAAGTTATGTGCGGCGCGCGAAAAGGTCGCCGGATCTTTCTTCTGCAGGGAACTCCTCAATTCCTCCATCCGGGCAGGCAAATTCTTCATGAATTCTTGGCACATTTCCAGGAAGAATGCCTGGTCGTTGTCGAACCGGGGCAATGCTGCCTTTACATCCAGAGGGGCTTCAGGTGCTTCGTCGACGAATGGTTTGATTGGACCAACAACCGGTTCCTGGTCAGATGGGCCAGCCGTTTCACCAAATAATCCTTGGTCGGGAGACAGGGAACTTATTTCGAAGGGGAACGCCTCCGGTTTGGCGGAATAATCCTGGCTCTCTATGTCCTTTTCAACCTCAACATGCCTTATTTCCTCCGGGCTGGTCGCCATCCATTCGTCAAGTTTCTTGAACAATAACCTCGGATCGAGTGGCTTGGAGATGTAATCGTCCATCCCTGCTTCCAGACAGCGCTCCCGGTCGCCTTTAAGAGCGTGCGCAGTCATTGCAATGATTGGGATATGCTCGCCAGAACCAGTCTGCTCGCGGATGCACGAGGTCGCCTCCAACCCATCCATCTTGGGCATCTGCACATCCATCAGAATGGCATTAAACCCGCCTTGCTTGACTTTCTCGACCGCCTGAAGACCATTTTCAACCACATCGACAGAATAGCCGGCTTTTTGCAGGAGCACCATGGCCAGTCTCTGGTTGACTGGATTATCTTCGGCCAAAAGGATGCTTCATGCCCTGGCGTCTATTCTCGGATAACAGATGGCGGGTGACTAAACGGCTTGTGCCACCTCTTGCCTTCCTTTGCCCCAACACAGCCACCAGCGCATCATGCAGCAGGCTCTGTTTGACAGGTTTAAGTAGATAACCCGAACATCCAAGCCTCTCCAGGCGGCTGGCATCCCCACGCTGCCCCATCGAAGTGAGGATGATGATGTTGACATCCTTGCCGATGGGATCTGCCTTGATCTCCCGGGCCGTCTGCTCCCCATCCATCCCTGGCATCTGCATATCCAGCAGGATTACCTGGTATGGATCCTCATTTCTGATACCTGTATGCAGCATTTCGATTGCCATCGGTCCGCTGGCAGCCGTTTCAATCCGGCACCCAAAACTCTCCACCATCTTGGTAATGATCATTCTGTTGGTGGCATTGTCATCCACACCCAGGATGTGCAGGTTCCTGATATTTACAGCCGGGGTAACTAACGAACCTGTTTCTTTGATTCCTTCTTCGTGCGGTTGCTTTTCAAAAATGGCGATGAACCAGAATGTGCTGCCGGAACCCGGAGCACTCTCCAGGCCGATCTGTCCGCCCATTGCCTGGACCAGTTGTTTGGAAATGGTTAACCCCAGACCGGTTCCGCCGTACCGGCGGGTGGTCGAGCCATCCACTTGTGTGAACCGTTCGAATATGGCTGCCTGCCGCTCGACAGGTATGCCAACCCCGGTATCTTTTACTGAGAATCGGATGGTCGCATGAGTCTCTGTTTCCGACAACCGGTTCGGCTCGGATAAGGATCTCGCCTTTATCGGTGAATTTGATGGCATTCCCTGCCAAATTCACCAGCACCTGGCGTAGACGACCGGGATCACCGCGCAAATCACATTTTATATCCGGATGGATCAAACAGGCCATTTCCAGGCCTTTATCCTGCGCTCGCTGGGCCAGGGTATACGCCACATCCTCAACGGTGTTGCGCAGGTTGAAGTCGATTGTCTCGAGTTCGAGTTTCCCAGCCTCGATCTTGGAGAAATCCAGGATATCATTTAATAGTGTAAGCAGGGCCTCGGCACTTTGCAGGGAAATGTTGAGGAAGTCACGCTGTTCGTCGGTAAGGGGTGTATCAAGGGCAAGTTCCAACATCCCGATTACCCCATTCATCGGCGTCCGGATCTCATGGCTCATATTTGCCAGGAAATCGCTCTTGGCGCGATTGGCCTGCTCGGCATCTTGCCGGGCTTTGTCGAGTTCGGTTATATCGTGATAGATGGCTAAAGTATTGATCTTTTCCCCGTACACCAGTACCGGTACGCCGAATATTTCCACGTTGACAAGACCACCATCCTTGCGACGACGCTTGCCCATGCCATGAACCGGCCCGATCATGGCCTCCTGGGTTAACATAATTGCTTCCTTCATCGTTTCCTCAGTACTCACGAGCCGGTCAAGATTCTTTCCGATTATTTCTGCAGATGCATAGCCGTATAATTTCTCAAAAGCAGGATTGCAGGAAACAATATTCTCGTGTTCATCCAATACTACAATGGCCACCGGACTGTTCAGGATTAATGCTGAGAGGAATTCCTTTTCTCGGATAAGTTCGACCTCAGCCTGTTTCTGGTTGGTAATGTCCCTTCCGATGCCAACGAGTCCCAGGACTTTTCCAGAATCATCTTTGAGAGGCACCTTGGTCGATAATACCCAAACCGGATTGCCTTTGTTATCAAGGCCCGGCTCCTCGCGATTGAATATTGATGCGCCTGAATCCAGGACAGTTTTGTCATCTGCCCAAAATTTGGCGGCCAATTCGGGCGAATAGGTGTCGAAATCAGTTTTACCTAGGACATCTCCCATCGTTTTTCCACCGGATGCCTGCCAATCGGCAATATTGGAAATGGTTTTCCGTCCTTTGCTATCTTTGACGTAGATGCGATCAGGCACATTGTCAATCAATGTACGCAGAAGGGTTCTCTCTTCTGCCAACGCCACCTGTGCCTGCTTGCGACTGGTCATATTGTGTAATATATATATTTTGCGATCAATACCTTTATCCACTTGGAATAATTGGCTGGCTATTTCAAACCATCCTCCCAAAGAGGGTATTTCCGTCTCGTTATCTTTTTGCGAAATTGGGCCTTTAAGCAATTCATCAAGCCGTTTTCCACTAATTGACGCGTTGGGAAGATTGAAATTTTCGGTGACCGCCTGGTTGCATTCGAGGATAAGGTTGTCTGAATCTACGACAAACACCAGGTCTGCAAGCGAGTCAAAGATGGCTTTCCATTTCCTTCTTTCATGATCGACCGTAATTTCCTCATGCTGCACTACTTCCATATTTTGCTGGAGGCGTCCATTGGCAATATTTAGATCCTTAACACTTTCTTGCACTTTTTGGTCCAGGCTGGCAGTCATTTCGGCCAACTTATCCTGCCATGAGCCCAATACTCCAAAGGTAAGGCCTAGGACAATGGGTGCGGTTTCCACAACCCACATTAGGGGACGTGTGTTGTGATAATAAACAATTGCACTGATTGTGAAAGGGAGGTGGGCGACGAGAACCTCGAGGAAAATACCTATTACCGGAAAAACAATGCCAAAACCAACCCCGATCAGACCATACCGCACTTTTCTGCTTGAAAAAAAAGTTTTCATATTCTTTTTTCTCCAGTCAATAGATTGCTAATGGCGAAATCAGCCATTGGTGAATAACTTTAGTAGCTTTGAACCGTCATGGTCATTACGGTCAGCTTCCCTGTCTTTGTTCTTGTTATGTTGTTATGGATGGGATCAAGCCAAAAATTAACCTAAATAAATCCCCCTGCGAATGCTGCTGACAGCCTGGTTCGCAATCGTTTCTGATGATGTTAGATGACAAGTGTTTTCTGGTTTCAGCTCATTTTGTTAAAAGGAACATGATTAAGTCTACCATAATCCAACCATTATGTGGCGTAAAGTCTATTAGAGTCCTCTATAAAAAAACTGCCGCTCATCGCGGCAGGTAAAATGTATTTATTTAACTTCCTCCACTCGCTCGATATTCGGAAAAAACTGTCTCACCGTCCCTTCCACCCAGCCGTGCAAGGTGGACGGGGAAAGCGGGCAGCCCAGGCAGGCTCCGCCCAGGCGTACTTTTAACACCTTCCCATCAAACGAGATATATTCGGCTGAACCGCCATGAAAAGTCTCGATGTACGCACTCAATTGTTCAACCAGCGCCTTCATTTGTAACTCGATTCCCGGGTCAGTCTTAATTTCAGCCATGCTTCCTCCTCAATCCTTCGACGGTTGGTGCATTCCTGTCGCCAGGAGGGATGTCACCTGTTCTTGCTGGCAATGTTTGCGTTCCGCGATTACCCCTGCAAGCTGGTCCAGGATCACTCTTCCCAATTCCGGGTTGTTTTCACAGATCACTCTCAGGTCAATTCCCCGAATACGCAAGACTTCACTGTCCAGCGAACAAACCGCTCCGGAGGTATACGCCGGGTTGTTCATTGCGGCAGACCAGCCGAAAATGCCTCCGGGCTGGACGCGTGTCACGGTCATAATTGGTCCATCGTGTGGTTTGAAGCGGATGGCTACCTCTCCACTCACCACAAGATAGAGATACTCAGCCTGGTCATACTGTTCGAAAATGACAGTACCTGCCACCCACGTTTGTGGCGCGAAATATGGTGCCAGCAGCTCGATATCGGCTGCTTGTAGTCCGGTAAAGAAAGCCAGGTGACTGTATTTTTCAAAATTCATGATTATTACGATATTAGCGAAACCCATTCAACCTTCATAGTGGCAAACATCCTAAAAGGTTGGACATTCGTCCGTGTGTTTTGTCATGGAACTGCAGGTATCGTGTATACTTTGATCAGTAACTTTTATCCAGGGAAATCATCTAATGATAGAAAGCAAAAATGAAATTTCCGTGGCGGCATTACGCCTCGGAGACCGTCATGAGTTCGCCCGGATGGTGGACACCTATTCAGGGCCTCTTTATCGGCTGGTGCTCAAAATGCTTGGTAACCCGCCGGATGCTGAAGATGCCCTCCAGAATACTTTTCTAAAGGCGTTCCAGCATATTGGCGAATTCGAGGGACGTTCCAGCCTGTCCACTTGGCTCTACCGGATCGCATCCAATGAAGCCTTGATGCTGTTGCGTAAAAAACGTCCGGAAACCACTTTCTCCGATGTTTCTCGGGAGGACGAGGACAATCGGAGTTACGATCCGGTTCAACTCATCGACTGGTGCTGCCTGCCGGAGGAAGAATTGCTTACAACCGAAGCACGCACAACTTTGGACGCGGCCGTTCAGCACCTGCCGGTTACCTTGCGGATCGTCTTCGTCCTGCGTGATCTCGAAAACCTGTCCATTCAAGAGACCGGACAGGTCCTCGATCTGAGTGAGGCAGCCGTAAAAACCCGCCTTCTACGAGCACGGCTGCGCCTGCGGGAAGAATTGAGTGGCTATTTCGGTGAACGGCTTAATAAAAGGATGGCAGAATGAGCAAGAAGGATCATTCCAAATGTCGATCACTGCTGGTTTTTTTATCCGATTTCGTGGATGGAAACCTCAGTGAAGAACTATGCCAGGAAATAGAATGCCACGTAGCTGAATGCCAGGATTGTCGGATTGTGGTGGATACGTTACGCAGGACCATTTCCCTTTACCACGAATGTGCCGGGGAACCAGCTGAGATTCCTGGCGAGATACGTTCCCATTTGTACAAAACCCTTAATTTGGAGGAATACCTCAAAAACTAAGTGCCTCTATTGCGCTCCGGATTTACCAGAGATTATTGGGGAAGAATTTGATTTTCAGCCTGCCTGATATGGCTGGATCCGGAAAATGTGGCGCAGTAGACCTGTAATAACAGGGATTTACCCAGCTCCTGCTTGGTTGACCCGAAGGTCAGCCGGTGCATAAGCTGGAAGGATCGGTCAACCAGGCAACCCTGGTTAAATGTGTCACCCCATTATTGGAGATATGAAATGGACGCAAAAGTAATCTGGCAACAGGGATTGCATTTTATCGGCATGGCCGGTACCGGCTATGAAGTACCTCTCGGTGCTGACCTGGCATTGGGTGGCGCGAACGATGGTTTCCGCCCACTTGAATTGATGGCCGTTAGTCTGGCCGGTTGCACTGCCATGGACGTGATTTCCATCCTTAAGAAAAAACAACAGGACGTAAGTGCCTTCGAAGTCAATGTCCGGGCTGATCGGACGGAGCAGCACCCAAAGGTATTCACACACATGCTCGTCAGCTACCTCGTAACCGGTCATAGTCTGGACGAGCAAGCCGTGCGGCGCGCCATTGAACTTTCGGCAACAAAATACTGTCCGGCTCAGGCCATGCTCGGAAAAGTGGCACCGGTGGAGTTACGGTATGAGATCTATGAGGGGGAAAATGCCAACAAGCGTACCTTGGTTACGACCGGAACCTATACCCCGCAATAGCACAATTGATTCAAAGCCGACAGTCACTTTGCATGATAATGTTACTGACCTGCCGTAATGTGGCTGGCCGCATCTGAGCAGGTGCAGGCAGTGATCGTCTGGGTGCCGCGTGTGAGGGTGCCTTGATAGGCTGCCTCACCATTATGCGCGATCCAGCCTTCCAGGTCGAACGGGATGACACCATCTGCAGGCATCCATTCGCCATTATATTTTCGCGCAATGTGGACGTGCGTCCCGGTTGCTTCGCCTCCTTCGCAAGAAGGAAAACCGAGTGGGTCACCTCGCTTCAGTCTCTGGCCAACTTGAGCGCGTCCGACCGTCGCAATGTGCAAATAGAGAATATCCCACCCGGTCCGTTCATTGCCATCGCCATCAAGATCTTCCATCACCAGACCCGTCTCCGAACGGACAACGACCCCATCTGCCATCGCAACCACCGGATTATTGGAGGGATTACAACCCTTGACTGGTGGTGCCATGTCTAGCGCTGACCAGGGTTGGAGTTCCGCAGTCCCCCAGCCGGCATGCGGCCCTCCCGTGAGGCTCCACGTTTCTCCATCCTTGAAAGGAAAACCCAGATCCGGTTGGTGGAGACTGACCGGAATATGCGGCAGGTCCACATTGGCAGCCCATGGATTGCCAAACAGGGTCTGGTAAACTCGCGCCAGACCATCCGGTCCGGTGGAGCGCGTATACTGGAAAAGGGGCGTATTTATAGAAAAATAATATTGGAACGCCACTGTGGCGGCGGTCTGCCAGGGATCGGGGCGTTCGAGGGTACCATCGGGATGGTTGATTTCGGTCAGACTGCCGGTACGCCAGCCATAATAACCGACATTCAACATGTTTGCCGCCCAGATTAACTGAAGGTAAAGACCTGCATAGTTGTAATCCACATTACCAAGTGGATAATCCCCGGTAGGTTGGACGGGTTGGGATAATGCGCCGGTCTGGTATTCCAGAAGTGCCAGGAGAACGCGCGGGTTGATGCTGTAGTCGAGTGCTACCAAATCCACTATCTCGGCCCCGGAATGATTGGCATTTGCAGCGTAGGCGCTGTAATCCTTCAGCCAGCCGGGATGGCTGGCAACAAACGCCTCGGTGTCGAAACCCGTTGCAGAAGGTCCATCGACAAACTGGCTGTCGGGCAAAATCTGGAGTCGCGTCCCCCAGAACGGTAAGTAGTATATAGGGATTTTCATCGGCATGCCCGGCGGCATGGTGGTGGCATCCACAGGAATCTGGGGGTTGGCCGTCCGAATTTCATCAATGCTCGTGTTAAAATGCACTGCCAGTGCGGGGAGTGTGTCACCGCTCTGGGCTGTGTAATCCACCAGTTCTCCGGGATTGTAATGCGGGCGTGCTGGCTGCAAAGTGAAGGTTGGCAGGGGGGAGGCTGTCTGCGTAATTGTAATGGGTGTCACGTTCCCTACACCCTGCGGCAGGCAGGCCGCCAGGGAAAGAGAGAGAATGAGCAGGAAGAGCTTCTTGTACTTCAACACGGGATAGGTTATTCACCCGCTAGGCGGATGATCTGCGAAAAGCCCTCGCCTACATGGCTTTCAGTAATCACCTGATCATCCTTGGTCAAGGTACCTTCACCCTCCAGATTTCCGGCATGCGCTATCCAACCACTCAAATCGAAAGGCAAAGGTCCTCCCGCAGCCACCCACTCACCGTTGTACTTCCGGGCCATGTGCAGGTTTGTGCCGGTCGCTTCGCCGCCATCGCAGGAAGGGTGGCCGATCCGGGCACCCGCATTCACCCAGGTGCCCGCAGGGATGCGGTCCCTGGTGGCAATGTGTTGGTAGATCACCACCCAGCCGGTCTGCTCGAATCCGTCCCCGTCCAGGTCGAGCACCACGTAGCTGCTTTCAGAACGCACGATCTGCCCGGGCGCGACAGCCACCACCCAGGCATTCGACACGGCACAGCCTTTGACACCCGATGGTGCAAAATCCAGGGCGCCCCAGGCGCTTTCCGCCTCCCAGGCCGGGTGTGGGCCATTGGTAAAATTCCATGGTGCCCCCACTTCGAATGGCAGAGTAAAGGTCGGTTGGATCAGATTGGAGGGGAAAAGCGGTCCGTGTTCATTGGCCCATTCCCATGGATCGCCAAACATGCTTTTATAGAGCGACAAAAATCCACTGTCCGGATTAATAGCCTGCAGCCAATCGGCATAATTAAGCTGCTTGGAGAAGAAATATTGCAGGGCTACGCTGCCCGCATTCAGGTTCGGCGCAATGCGCAAGCTCGTCCCATCCGGGAAAGTCAATGTGTTGAGCTTCCCGGCCCGCCAGCCGTAATACCCGGTTAATAGGTTCTGAATCACCGGGCGCATTGGCTGGTATATGGTTGGGGTGGCCGGGTCGTAGGATGAATAGTTAAGACCAAACAGCCGGCTTTCGTCCAGCCCCGCCTTTGGTTGTCCCTGCACCCAGCCGGTGTAATACTGGATCAGCGCCAGTAACAGGCGTGGACTGATGGAACTTCCCACGGAGATGATCTGCACAGCCTCCGCTCCGGAAATAGTGCCAACCGGGTTATGGAAATCTGAAAAGGTGCTCAATTTTCCCCTGGCGGAATTCACGTAGCCTGCGATATCAAACCCGACCGCGCTGGGGGAATCCACCAATTCGCTATCAGGAATAATAGGTTGGGATGGGGTGGTGGGGGTTTGGGAAAGCGCGTCGGTTAGAAACAGGAGTGTATCGGGGTTGATAAAGCCGGTGGAAGATAGAGGCACAGAAGAGGTAATCTCTGAAGGATTGACCCCGAAATGTTCGGCAACTACTTCCAGGCTGTCACCTGATTGGGAAGTATAGGAAATAGTGGAACCTGGTACAGTGGTACTTATGGCTGGTGTGGTGGTACTTGTCGGTGGGGTGGTGGTCGTATTGGGTTCCGTGGTAATCAGCGCGAGGGGCGAGGCGGAGAGAGTTGGTAAGGGTGTTTGTGCGGATAAGGATTGTGTGGGAACCATTCCGGTGGCTTCGGGACCCGTTCCGCCTTCGGGAGTGGGTGTTTTGGTGATGTCATTACCTCCCCAAAGGTTACCCCCGCAAGCAGATAGAAGCAAAGTGAAAACCACAAGCAGGGAGATTAATCCGCCTGTATGCGTCGAAGTTGGTTTCATCAGCGGGAGATTATACACTAGCTGGGAGTAAGCAGAGATTAGAGAGTGGTAAGAGCCTAAAAATCACCTTTGGATCTGGTTGATCGTGCTGTTGCCATCGTAGTTTTCGAGCACCACGCCGTTGCGTGTGAGCGTGCCAACATATTCCTCGCCAGTCCCGGCAGAGACCCAACCGCTCAGGTTGAACGGCAGCGCACCAAGTGCGGATATCCACTCCCCGTTGAATTTTCGGGCAATATGCACGTGTATTCCGGTGGCTACCCCTCCTTCGCAAGAAGGGTGGCCGATCCGGTCACCCTCGTGCAGGAATGTGCCAGCCTTGACCCTGTCCCGCGTCTCGATGTGCATGTAAAGGATGACCCAGCCGCTCCCTTCATTGCCATCTTCGTCCAGATCCAGGATGACCTGGCTGTTGCCGGCACGTGTCACAAGGCCATCCGCCACGGCTGTAACCCAGGCATCCGACTCAACTGAGCACTGGTCAATTCCAGGAGGTGCGAAATCCAGCGCGCCGTATGGAGTGCCCACATCCCAGGACGAATGTGGGCCGCCGGTGAAGTACCATGCTTCACCGGGGCCAAACGGCAGGGTCAAAGGAGGCTGGACCAGGTTGGCTGGTACAAGTGGTTCGATCGCCTGGTCAAATGGATAGCCGAAGAGCACGTGATACGTATCAAAGAAACCTCCCGGGGATACATCCCGCAACCACGTGGAATAGTCATCCAGTTGGGCAAAAAAATTCTGCACGCCCGCCGTTCCGGCGTTAATGGTCGGGTCTATCGGGACGACGGAACCGTCTTTCAACACCCAATCGGTGACCGACTTGGAGCGCCAGCCGTAGTAACCGGTATTTAATTGTATGGCCGCCCACTCCAATTGGCGGAACAGGCCGTGATACCACGCATCCGAGAAACCAAATGGTTGTTCATTCAGCGCCGGGTCAGGGTGGGTGTTCGTTAGCCAGCCTGAACGATATTCCAAGACCGCCATCAAAATACGCGGGTTGACCGAGTATTCCTGAGCTGCGCGTACCACGGCCTGCGCCGCGCTTAGAGTCTCTCCGTCCACATTCTGGCTGTAATTCGTCAGGTAACCAGATTTACTGCGGATAAAAGCCCCCACGTCCGTCTGTGCACTCAGTGGACCGTAGACCAGTTCTGAATTGGGGATTATTTTGTAGGCCGGACCGGTTGGCTGGGGCGGCACGACCGGGATGGTCAGCGTCTGTCCCACTACCAATGCATTAATGTTGGCGATGTTGTTGGCCTGGGCAATTGCCTGCACACTGACACCGTACTTCTGAGCAATCGCGCTGAGCATGTCACCGGATTGGACAACATAGGTCTGCGGGCCATGCGTCGTGTTGGTCTGGTAATGTGCTGCGTCTGGTGTAGGCGTCAATTCAGGCGAACCGGGAACCCGCGTTGGTGGGATATGGTAGGAACTGGTGGGTGTACCTGGCAATAACGCCGAAGTGGGTAGCCCGCCGGGGGCCCAGACAGAAACAGGCGTGATGTCGGATGGTTTGGTAATCCCACATGCGTTCAGGCTGATCTCAAGTAACACGGAAATAGATAATTGCAGGCAAATCCTCAAGAATCTTCGTGGAAACATGGCGGGATTTTACCAGTTTCTGCTAAAATCGTTGCAGGAAGAATGGTATCTTTGTAAGTCAGGGGTGGGGTTTATTCAGGCGGCGGATCCGCCCGCATATCCCCGCATCCTCCCCCACTTATCGAAAAGATACCAAGGAGAAACGTATGGAGAATCTCTTCGGCGGCATGGAAGGCGGCGGGACCAAGTTTGTTTGCGCAGTCGGGACAGATCTGGGCGAAATCATCGACGAGACCCGTTTCCCGACCACAACCCCGCAGGAAACGCTGGGACGGGCGATCTCTTTCTTTAAAGGGTATCCATTGGCTGCAATTGGCGTGGCTCCTTTTGGCCCGTTGGACCTGAACCCGGCCTCTCCCACATATGGTTCGATTACCAGCACACCTAAACCCGGTTGGAGCAATGCGGATATTCTTGGTCCTTTCCGCAAACAATTTGATCTGCCATTGGCTTTCGACTTGGATGTTAACGTGGCGGCCTTTGGAGAATATTTCTGGTTACCAGAAAACCGGGAGCTGGAATCGTTGATTTACTTTACTATAGGGACCGGCATCGGCGCAGGTGTTGTCATTAACGGGAAAGTCGTGCACGGCCTGACACATCCCGAAGCCGGGCATGTGCTCCTTCCCCACGATCTGCAAAAAGACCCATTTCCGGGAGTCTGTCCATTCCATGGTGATTGCTTTGAAGGGCTGGCAAATGGTCCAGCCATTAGCAAACGCTGGGGTCAGCCCTCCGAATCCCTGCCCGAAAACCATCCCGCCTGGGACTTGGAAGCGGGGTACATTGCCCATGCTTTGACCGCTGTCATCTGTCTGCTTTCTCCTCAGCGGATCGTGATCGGCGGCGGGGTGATGCAACAAACCCAGCTCTTCCCGCTTATCCGGCAAAAGGTGCGGAATAACCTGAATGGTTATATCTCCTCCCTGGTCTTTTCTGGTCCCATGGATGCATTCATCCTGCCACCCGGTTTGGGCAAACGCTCTGGTATATTGGGAGCCATGGCATTGGCAAAGGCTAGCTATGTCCAATAATGAAAATGTAATGGAACAGCATGGCTGTATCGTCTGTGGAAGGATATACAATCTGCTGGTCGTGTACGCTCCGGATGGCAGGCTGTTAGATTGTGCGGTAACCAGCCCGGGCGGGCGACGGGTATGGGATGCCAATTGGCCTCTTGTTGCTTGCAACAAGCACACCCAGGCGGAAATAGAAACCGCCCTCACCAACCACTTTCCTGGTAAGGCAAAAGAAGATCTTGAGGACGATTAAACGATTTTTGGTTTTGGAGAAGGTTTTGATGAATCCTGATCGAAAAAACTGGAACCAGCAACAGCAAGCCTTGCGGCAAAATCTCGCCAGCGGCGAGGATCGCCCAAAGGCAATCGGGTTATTTCTGAGCCAGCACGCCATGGTCCATGCAGCGGAGATGTCTCATGCCGGCTTGTGGTCTTTTGAAGATGAGATCTTGGATGGATTATCCGAACGGCAGATTCGTTCTACCCCCAACAACTTTGAACATTCCATTGTCTGGGTGATTTGGCACTTAACCCGCATCGAGGATGCCACGATGAATCTGTTGGTGGCAGGAAGCCCGCAAGTCCTGCTCCATGAGGATTGGCTCGGGCGGCTGGAGATTGACCAGCGTGACACCGGCAATGCCATGGATGCTGCCAGCGTGGCGGACCTCAGCATTGTAATCAAAATCCAGGCGTTGCGGGCGTATCGCCTGTCCGTCGGTCGCCGGACGCGTGTGATTGCTAGGAACCTTCATCCTGATGACCTGAAACGGAAAGTTGATCCAGATCGCCTGAGGCAAATGACGGTGGAAAGGGCCGTGCCCGAAGCAGCCCATGGCCTGTTGGAATATTGGGGAGGCCTCACAATCGCTGGTCTTTTGCTGATGCCCCCCACACGGCATGCCTTCATTCACTGGAACGAAGCGCTGAAGATAAAACAAAAAATCAGGTGATGCCACCCAATAATCTACTGGAATATCGGTTTGAGAAACTAGGCTATCGATCGGAGAGCCAGGCTATGATTCTGGCAAACAGCTGCCCTGATTGACCGGGTCTAGTTTACTTCTCATTGGATTATAATCCTGGCGTTCTTTTGGAGATATGCATGCCAAACCCACTCGTCGAATGTATTCCCAACTTTTCGGAAGCCCGCCGCCCGGAGGTGGTCGATTCCATTCTGGCTGCTATCACCAGCGTGAAAGAGATTTCCCTGCTGGACCATAGCTCCGATACAGACCACAACCGCAGCGTGGTCACCTTCGCTGGACCGCCCGAGGCAGTCGAGGAAGCCGCTTTCCAGGCCATCCGGAAAGCCGCCGGATTGATCAACCTTGACCAGCACAGCGGGTCCCACCCGCGCCTGGGCGCCACTGATGTGGTACCTTTCGTTCCCATCTCCGACATCAGCATGCAAGATTGCGTCCAGATGGCACGCCGGCTGGGTGAGCGTGTCGGCAGGGAGTTGAATATACCGGTATTTCTCTATGAAGAAGCCGCAACCCGACCGGATCGTACCAACCTGGAGAACATCCGTCGCGGTCAGTACGAAGGGCTCAAGGTGGAGATTGAAACAAACCCGGAACGGCGACCGGACTTCGGCCCATCCCGGTTGGGACCTGCCGGGGCTACTGTCATAGGGGCACGCCATCCGCTCATTGCTTACAATGTCTACCTGACCAGTGGGGATATCAGCATCGCAAAAGCCATTGCCAAAAAGATCCGGCAATCTTCCGGAGGGCTTCCTTCCGTGAAGGCTCTTGGGATGTTGGTGGAAGGCCGGGCGCAGGTTTCGATGAACCTGACGAATTTCCACCAGACCTCAGTGAGAACCGTGGTGGAGGCAATCCGTAACGAAGCCAGGCAGCACGGGGTTGAAATCCACCATTGCGAACTGATCGGGCTGATCCCGCAGGAGGCTTTGATTAACTCGGCGATCCAATACCTGCAATTGGACGGGTTTCACAAAGAACAGATTTTGGAACGGCAACTGTCCGAAGTGGTCGCCCAATCCGTTTCTAATTCCAGCAGCACCTTCTTGGATGCCTTGGCAGCCGGCAGCCCAACACCTGGCGGCGGCTCGGCGGCTGCGCAGGCCGGGGCAATGGGTGCCGCGCTGGTTGCCATGGTGGCCCGTCTGACAGTTGGCAAGAAAAAGTATGCAGGGGTTGAGGCGCAAATGACCGAAATACTGAATCAGGCTGAGCGCCTCCGCCGGGAATTAACTGAGGCCGTCGAAACAGATTCTGCCGCCTTCGAAGGCGTCCTGGCTGCCTTTAAACTACCACAGGAGACGCCTCAGCAAAAAGCGCTTCGCCTGGAGACCATCGAGCACGCCAGTCTGAACGCCGCCCAGTTGCCGTTGGAAGTGGCACAGAAGGCCGTAACCGTCATGGCGCTGGCCGAGCGCTGTGTCTCTCTTGGCAACCTTAATGCCATCAGCGATGCGGCTTCGGCAGCCTCCCTGGCGGAGGCCTCCCTTACCTCGGCTGGCTACAATGTCCGCATCAACATCCATGGCCTGAGCGATAAAACTTCCGGTGAACCTCTTCTGGAGCAATTGCAGGCTCTTGAAGCACGTGCCTTTAAGCTAAAAAAAGATGTCCACAACACACTGGCTGAAAGAGGTTGTATTTCTATTCCATGAAAACCGGCATTGCTCTTGGACCTGACTCCTGGATCGACAGACTTGAGGCACAATTAAGTCCAGCGGAACGGCAACTTTTATCCGGTCTCGATAGCCCGGTAAATATCCAGGCCTTCCTGAACAGCGTCCCATATAGTGAAGATAAATTCTATCGCTGTCCCCTGCGCCTGCTGAGGGAGCGGAAAGGCCATTGCTTCGATGGGGCTTTATTTGCCGCAATGGCTTTACGTCGCATCGGCCACCCACCCCAGATCCTGGAACTCATCCCGAACGAACGCGATGACGATCACATCCTGGCGTTGTTTAAATCGCAAGACTGTTGGGGCGCTGTGGCCCAATCGAATTTCAGCGGACTGCGTTATCGTGAGCCAGTCTACCGCAACCTCCGTGAACTGGTCATGTCGTATTTTGAGGACTTTTTCAATTCAGTCGGCGAAAAGACCTTGCGCGGTTACCGTGGACCGGTCCACCTGAGCACCTTTGATCAGCTGGAATGGATGACCAGCGACTCCGGCCTTGACATCCTGGCCGGTGGCATGGATCGCTACCGTGTGCATCCCCTCATTACAGACGAGATGGCCGCCGGTCTCTTCCTGGTGGATGAACGCAGTCTCAAAGCCGGGCTGTTGGGAGCCAACCAGGTCGGACTGTTCAAGATTTCCGGATAAATTGGTTGTTATTTCCTCAGTCAGTTCCAAGGGGAAGAAAAAACCTAGACGGATATCCTCTCGGCATGGTAAAATCCGCCCGCTGGAAATGCCGCCTTATGATTTAATTACGCTGGCGGCACGCATGGTGGGGGCTCGTCCAATGGCAGGACAGCTGACTCTGGATCAGTCAATAGAGGTTCGAATCCTCTGCCCCCAGCCTATATATGGCGTCCAGAGACCATAAAAAAGCCTCCCAGGTCGGGAGACTGTTTTTTTGCTAATATCATCTACTCCATATGCTTGATTATGGCATCACCAAATTCAGAACACTTGACTTCGGTCGCGCCCTCCATCAAGCGGGCGAAGTCGTATGTCACAGTCTTCGCCTTAATAGCGCCCTCCAAACCCTTGACGATCAGATCGGCGGCCTCAGTCCAGCCCATGTAGCGGAACATCATCTCACCAGAGAGAACGACCGATCCTGGGTTGACCTTGTCTAGGTCGGCATATTTCGGTGCGGTGCCGTGCGTGGCTTCAAAGATGGCATGTCCGGAGACGAAATTTATGTTCGCGCCTGGAGCAATACCAATTCCTCCTACCATTGCTGCGATCTCATCCGAGATATAGTCGCCGTTCAAATTCATGGTGGCAATGACATCGAATTCGTATGGCCGGAGGATTACCGACCGTAAGGCGATATCTGTAAGGGAGTCTTTGATAAGTAATTTATTTTTCCACTGGCCTTTTCCATGTGTATCCCAGAGTTTCAAAACCCCCTCAACCTCTTGTTTGATCTCATTCTGCTGCTCAGGGGACATCAACTCAAAACTGGAAAATACAATTTTGGCATTGGCTTCAATCGACAACCCAGGGTCAGCTTCTTTGTTTCCTAAAATCTGCATTTCGCGTTCGGTCACGATCTGATTACGAAACTCGCGTTTTGCAAGGGCGTAACCCCAATCTAGAAAGGCGCCTTCGGTATATATCAAGACATCGCCCTTGTGGATGAGGGTCACACTCCTGCGCTTATTATCCAACGCCCACTGAATCGCCACACGCACCAGCCTTTCAGTCCCCTCGAGCGATATCGGCATGATGCTCACTCCCGTGGTTTCGGGGAAGCGAATTTTGGTGTATTCAGACTGAAAGTTCTGCTTGAGTAGATGCATGAACTTTTCACTACCTTCAGTGCCGTACTGGAATTCAATTCCAGTGTAAATGTCCTCGCTGTTCTCTCGGAAGATAACCACATCCACATCCTGTGGTCGTTTCATCGGGGAAGGAGTACCTGTATAGTATCGTACCGGGCGCATACAAACATACAGGTCAAGCAATTGCCTTAAAGCCACATTCAACGAACGGATGCCTCCGCCTATGGGAGTGGTCAGTGGACCTTTGATGCCCACCATGAATTTTTTAAAGGCTGCAATCGTTTCTTCGGGGAGCCAGGTTTGGAATAACTTGAAGGCTTTCTCTCCTGCATATACTTCCATCCAACGGATTTTCCGTTTTCCTCCATAAGCCTTCTCAGTAGCTGCATCAAATATTCTGACGGAGGCCCGCCAGATGTCACGCCCGGTGCCGTCGCCCTCAACAAATGGGATTATCGGATTGTCAGGAACCTGTAATTTCCCATTCTTGATAAAAATTTTTATTCCATTTGTAGGAACCACAACATTGGTGTATGCCATTCTTATTCTCCATATGGAATTATCAACCTTCTCATTGCATTTCCTTCTAATTATATCATCTTAGGTATATTTGATAAGATAGTTACATTCCCCCGCATATCGACAGCCCTTACTCAACTATGGATATTGGTTGTATGTCGGCTTGTGCAGGTTCGTTGCCTGCAAAGTTGCCCTATTTGTGTGTATTTCTTTTTTAATTATTGTTGAAACTTAATTTTTCGCTAACAAAGTCTCTAACTCTTTCTTGGAGGATTTTTCGATCTCCGCGTGCAGGCTGCCTCCGTGTGAATCCATTGTCACGACAACGGGGAAGTCTTTCACCTCAATTACCCACATGGCCTCCGGAACGCCGAATTCCAGCTTGTAGACAGCCCAGACGCGATTGACTGTCTGGGCAATCCATGAGGCTGCACCTCCGATCGCGTGCAGGTAGGCACCGCCCGTTTCCTGGCAGCCTTGGAGTGTTTTGGCACCCATGCCGCCTTTGCCGATCACGCCCCGCACATTGAAGTGGCGCATTACCTCAGTCTGGTAAGGTTCCTCGCGGATGCTGGTGGTTGGGCCAGCCGCGACGAACCGGTATTGTTGGGTTTCCAATCCGGCGACTACCGGCCCGCAATGATATATCACGCCCCCGTCCAACAATGGCTTGATAGCTTTGTAAACTTCCATATCATCGCCCTGGGGTTGGCGCGTTTTCTTGATAAACGTATCGTTCATCCATTTGTGGACGGTATCACGCCCGGTGATCATCACGCCCGAGAGAACCACCGGATCACCAACTTTCAGGCTGCGAATGACCTCTTCGCTGATGGGAATGTTGATTTCACGCATAGGATCCTCCAAAACGATCTGCATGAAGCACTAGATAAGATTTACTGGCATTTAGCCGTTGTTTTATTCATATTTTATCTCGTCACCTGTCACCACCATCCGGCGGCGGCGGTAGGCCCAGCACATATACGATATGGTCACGAAGTAGCTCGCGGGGAGGCGATGCATGCCGGTGATTTTTGCCCCGAGCACTGTCGTCTTACCGCCGAACCCCATCGGGCCGATGCCCAGCTGGTTGGATTCCTCGGTAAGCTGCTGTTCGAGAGCCGCTAACTTTGGTTCGGCGTTTGCATCGTCCAGCTTGCGGAAGAGAACTTCTTTCGAAGCAGCAAAGCCGGTTCCTCGGTCACCACCGATCGAGACGCCAAGTACGCCCGGCGCACAGCCCTGTCCCTGGGCTTTTTGCACAGCATCCAGCACCACCTTACGAACCCCTGCCAGATCGCGTCCGGCTCCCAGATTGTCGTAGGGAAGGGAGTACTGCGCTCCAACATTCTCGCAACCTCCGCCCTTGAGCATCAGATTTATGGTCAGCACCGTACCATCCACTTCTTTAAAATGGATAATTGGGAAGTGATCATCTCCAAGATTATTCCCAGTGTTTTTCTCGGTCAGCACATTGACAGAATTGGGACGCAGGTAAGAGCGTTTGGTGGCTTCGACGACTGCTTTTTTTATCGTCTCGCCTAACTTGCGGGTGCTTGTGCCTTCTGGAATTTGCACATAAAAGATGGGAGTGCCGGTATCCTGACAGATGGGGCTGGAGTTCTTGCGCGATAGCTCCACATTCTTCAGGATCGTTTCAAGTGCACCATGCGCGGCCGAGCCTGGCTCTTCTTGCTTGACCGAGCGCCGCAATGAAGTTTCGATATCCGGGGGTAGATCGGTCGATGTGATTCGTACCAGTTCCAAAATGGGTTCAAACAGGTCCAGCATACTACCTCCTTTTATATGAGACGCTGCATGTAATCTCTAACCAAAAGGCGCCATCCCGAAGTATCTTTAATAAACCATTCTCTATACCCAATTTTATCTCAAACTCAGGAGGTGAACAAAAAAGTTGAAAAACTAGGGGAGTTAGGCTGTCGGAGGGTGTACTACGTCCAACGCAAAAAGCGCTCAAAAAGACTTATAAGCGGTCAGGTTAATTAAACGGGCGGATGGATTCTTAATCTAAATCCGCCATTTGGATGTCCGTTACGTTCTAAGATAATAAAAGGCTTGGAATCTGATTTCTCGGTAATCCTGAACAGGGTTTAATTGTGTGAATTTTTATAGGAGGCATTTGATGACGTATTGTAATGCTGTGGATATTCACAAAATGGATTCTCAAAACGATCTCGCCTCGTGGATCTCTTTATGATGGTTTTTGGGGCAAATAATGTTAAACCGAAAGCCGCATTTTATAATCATGCGGCTCTGATCGAGTGGTGTATGCCGGTCTCTGTCATGCGAATACTCTTAATTACGATTTTGAATTATCCACCAGACCAGCTCTTCGATGAGTTAATCCATATCCAGGTTGGATGCCCTTATAAATCCGTACGTTACGATTTCAGGAAATGTCTGGGCTGGTTTCTCGACGCGCATGCGCTTCTATGAGAATTTCCTTCAATTTGGGGGCAGTGATTTGTAGAGTATATTCTTTCTCCACCTTCTGTCGACCCGCTTGCCCCATACTGCTGCGCAGCCCTGCATCATGGTAGAGCGTGACCAGTGCTTGTATCCATTCTTGTTTACTGGATGTTAGAAAACCCGTTATTCCCTCCTCGACAATGTGTTTGTTCACACCTACCGGAGAAGCAACCACGGGTAATCCGCCGCTCATATATTGAATCAATTTATATCCGCACTTTCCGCGCGAAAAAGGTTCGTCAGGTAGAGGCATGATGCCCACATCACATGATTGGATATTCGCGACTTCACTATCCTCGCTCCAAGGGAGTATTTCCGATGCCAATCCAGGTAGGGGATCCCGATCACCGGCCCCAATTAGTACTATGTGTGCTCCAGTTTGTTGGCAGACCTCATTCAATGCATCCTGGATCAATCCTAGGAAGGGAGCTGTGATGGGGGAGCCTATCCAGCCAATTCTAAATTGCTTGCTCGTTTTCCCGCCAGGAGGGTACCGGTCAATATCCACCACAGTGGGCAGATATTCAATCTTGCCTGCTCCTGCGCGGCGGGCGTATTCAGCCAGGTAATTGTTTCCAACTACCACCGAGGTGGCATGCTGCATGACAGCGTCAATGCTTTTACCCAGGCATGCCCGAACCAGAGGATTGCGATGTAGGCCATAGCGGTGATAAACGGCATCATCATAGTCCACTACATAAGGAATCCCCCTATTAATTAGAAAAGTTTCAGCCCAGGCAGGCAGCCAGGGAAACATTTCCTTTTCGATCCACAAGAGATCAAAGGAACGGGCGTTTATGTATGTGCCGATCCGATTAATATAGGACCAAATTATTGGCAATATTGGCGGTTGCTTAAATTTAAACAAAGCCCGAAGATAACCATCTCCCAATAAGGGCATAATCTGAACTTCGATCCCACAGGATGTTAGATAAGGAACATACTGATAGAATCTCATCCGGCTGCTGGAGCCAAGTGAGCTGTAACGGGTCAAAGCAAGTACACGCATTTTCAGCTGTTTACTATTCCCCTTATTAGTTGTGGGGTCGCCATGATAAACATTTCATATGCTTTAAGGGTATCCATAAGATTGTACCACGAGAAGTTTAGGATGTTCCATCCCACGCGGGTACCAAGTTCCAGCCCCACCGATGCAAAAAGAATTCCTAATGCAGCCGGCGTGCCAAAATGCTTGGCTACATAAAGCACGCGACTACGTAAAATATAAAATAGTCGCCTGGCTTTTTTTTGATTCGAAGATCCGCCGCCAGAATGAATTGCTTTGGTATCAGCCAGGTAATAACTCTTCCAGCCCGTTTTTTTTGCCCTTAAAGCGAAATCCAGATCTTCAAAATACATAAAAAATCTCTCATCAAACCCATTCAACTCCTCAAACACTTGTCTTCGCACAAAGAAAAAGGCTCCCTCAACTTGATCCACTTCCCTATTTTCTAGATGGTTCCACTCTTTCATAAAATGGGGGGGAAAACGATCTGACCACAGACGGTCAAGTCCGAGCATTTGGTAAACCAAGGATTTTGGCGTTGGAAAGCGAGCCGTATTGCGTTGCACTACCCCCTTGTCATCCACAAGTTGTATGCCAAGAATACCAATTCTCTCCCCCAATTTCTTTTCCAGAAAGAAGAGGCTTTTCTGTAAATTATCCGGAAATAGCTTGGAATCCGGGTTTAGGAAGAGAATATATTCAGCGTTTCCAATCCTTGCCCCTTGGTTGCATGCATAGGCAAAGCCTTTATTCTCATGGTTCTTGATAACCTCAAGAGGAAAATGAACCTCTTCCAGAGAATCTGCCGATCCATCTGCCGAAGCGTTGTCCACTACCATACACTGGCATAAACATATTCCGGATGCCATGCATGCCGGTTCAATGGATTGCAGACATTCACGCAGTTTTGAGCCAGTATTCCAATTGACAATAACAATATCAAATCCAACTGTCATGTTGATCAGTCTTCAACTTAAATGTCTCGTCTCATTTTCCGAATGGTATGACCGAGTAAATATGGTTGCAAGGTACTCCTTTCCATAACTTGAAGTAGTTCCTTGTTGCTGATCTTGCGGCTTTTCTGGATTTCCCGGCGTTTGCCGAACGCGACTTGCAGCCCTTGCAAGGCGTCCTTTTTCCCTTTGATAAGAATACCTGCCGCGCCCTCGAAATGAGTAATACAGCAGGAAAATGAAGTTTGCCATTAGGTGTGCCGGTAAAGCCTGCCAAAATAGAGCAGAAGGCATATTTTGGAAGAAGGACCAGATAAAGTTTCTTTGCCAGTGATAGAGCGCAAAATCACTCTGCGCCCCGACGGTGGCTGAGCCAACATGAAGTACGACTGCCTCTGGCACATACAGACACCTGTATCCTTGCAGCCGTAAGCGGAAACCCAGGTCTACATCCTCATGATAGCTAAAGAAACTTTCGTCAAATCCGCCCACCTGCAGGAATGCCTGGCGTGAATATAGGCCTGCTGCAGCACAGGGGCTGAACACTTCCCCGGGCTCCAACCCAAATTTAGCAGCTGGCAAGCCGGCAAAACGACGCCATGCTAAACCACTGATGTGATACACATCCCCCGCGCCATCCAAAATTTGAGGATCGTCCGCTTGTAGCTGACGGGAGGCAAAAAACGAGAATTTTGCTTCCCGCACCGCCACCTGTAACAGGCACTCCAACCATGTCGGATTAGGATAAGCGTCGGAATTGAGCAAAGCCAGCCATTCCCCGACTGCAAGATGAGCACCCAGGTTGTTTGCTGCCGCAAATCCTATATTTTTCTCCAAACTTTGAATCTGAAAATCCAATGTTGACCATTTTTCATGTAACCCCAAAATGGAATTGTCGGTTGAGCCATTATCAACAATTATGACCTCAAAATCCTTGGCCGTTTGTTGTGCAAGGCAGTTCAGGCATTCGGGAAGTACTTTGCCACTGTTCCAGGTTGAGATTATGATTGATACCTTGGGCATCAGGATAAATCCTTAATTTTTCTGGACCAATTGCACTTATTCATTTGGGAGAATACCCGCTGTTATGGCAAAGTTGCTGTCGATGCAACTCGAATTATCTAGACATCCCACAAATGAATGATTGGAATGTCTCTTGTATTATACCTACACCCGTGGTGAAAGACGAGTCAGTGTTTGATCTCCCGGCTTTTTCAGGCTGTACTTTCATATCGCCTGAAAATTGCTCGTTTATGAACGTGGTAAAATCCTTCAACAAGCTTTTATTGGTACCACGACGAAATGAGATGAAGTTTTTTTCACATGGCAAACGATTATGCAGAATTTACCCATTTATGATTCAGCCCAGAGAGTGCCACACGCCTTGCAGGAACTCCAGGAGGCAGTAGGTCACCGACATTTGATCTTTCAATTGGTGCGGCGTGATATTCTTACCCGCTATAAGCGTTCCTTTCTGGGTGTAGCCTGGACCATGCTCAACCCGCTGGGTATCATGCTCGTACTCAGTTTTGTATTTTCGCATTTTTTTGGTTCCACTCGTTCCTACCCCGCTTTTATTCTGACTGGTCTGATGGCATGGAATTTCTTTGCCCAGAGTACAACGGGCGCGATGAGTAGCTTGGTCTGGGGAGGCGGATTGCTGCAACGCATTTACATCCCGCGCGCTTCTTTTGGTATTTCTGCCATAGGATCGGGTATTGTTAACTTGGTCTTGTCTTTTGTACCGCTGGTCATTGTGATGGCTGTTACGGGGGTGCCAGTAAAGATTTCGGCGGCTTTCCTGCCGGTTTCCCTCCTCCTGTTGGCGTGTTTTACACTCGGACTGGGTCTGGCTATCTCAACCCTGGCAATCTATTTTCCCGATGTGGCCGAGATGTATCAGATCATCCTGATGGCCTGGATGTACCTGACCCCGGTCATTTATCCAGAGACCAGCCTTCCGGCCAAATACCAGTGGGTTCTTCATCTCAACCCCATGTACTACCTGGTCAGGCTCTGGCGTCTGCCTTTGTATGACGGGTTATGGCCCACTTGGACTGAGTTCTGGCCGGCCGCGGCAGTCGCGATTGGGATGCTGTTGGTGGGTTGGTTTTTCTTTACTTCGAAATCCGATGAGTTTGCCTATCGTGTCTGAACCGATAAATAGAATGGTTGAAAAACAAGACCCCGGCTTTGAACAAGTCATACATCTCGAGGATGTTTCTGTTCGATATCGTGTGCCCACTGAACGTATTGGCACTTTAAAGGAATATATTATTCGCTTCTTGAAACGTCAACTAAAAATACGTACGTTCTGGGCTTTGAATAACGTCGCTTTGGATGTTTATCGGGGTGAGGTCTTCGGGTTGATAGGGGTTAATGGAGCCGGTAAGAGCACTTTACTTAAGGTCATTGCGCGTGTCTTGCGTCCGACTAGAGGCAGGGTAATTGTGCGAGGCAGGGTGGCGCCTTTGCTTGAGCTGGGAGCCGGTTTTCATCCGGAACTGACCGGGCAGGAAAACATCTTCCTTTACGGAGCTTTGTTGGGCTTCAGTCACAGTGAAATGCAGGAAAAATACGATCAGATCGTCGAGTTTTCCGAACTCGGTCAATTTATTAATGCCCCCATCCGTACTTATTCCTCCGGTATGTATGCACGCCTGGGGTTTTCGGTTGCCACCGCCACCGAGCCGGATGTGTTGATCGTGGATGAGGTGCTATCAGTAGGGGACGAGGCCTTCCAAAAAAAATGCACGGCCCGCATAGAATCCTTCCGTACAAGCGGCGCTGCCATCATGCTGGTCTCCCATAGCATGGCGACCATCCAGGCGATGTGCCAGCGGGCGGCCTGGCTGGACCATGGGGTTCTTAATGCGATCGGTTTACCAGACCAGGTCATCCTTGCCTACCGCGAAAGGAAGAATATGGAATTATGAAATACGAAAAAACCGGCATTCCCGAGGTGATATGCTTTCTGCCCACGGTCATTAGCGATGATAGGGGTTTTTTTGTGGAAACGTATCGTTTGGATATATATGCTGGCGTGGGCGTTGTCGGAGCGTTCGTACAGGACAATCACTCCGGTTCCCTTAAAGGGATTTTGCGCGGCTTGCACTACCAGATTCACCATCCGCAGGGAAAACTCGTCTCCACGGTGGCCGGAGAGGTATTCGATGTAGCGGTGGACCTGCGACGCAGTTCACCAACACTCGGTCATTGGGTGGGGATGTTGCTTTCAGCGAAGAACAGGAAACAATTATGGATCCCGCCAGGCTTTGCGCATGGTTTCTATGTTCTAAGCGAGTGGGCCGAGGTATCTTATAAAAACACGGATTATTATTATCCAGAGTGGGAGCGTTGCCTGCTGTGGAATGACTCCACTCTGGGGATCGAATGGCCGCTGTTGAAAGGGCGACCGCCGGTTCTCTCAAAAAAAGATTCACAGGGGCTGGTATTATCGGAAGCAGAACTATTTGATTAATGAAAATATACCCGATGGTCCCGAAGCGTGGTCATTAAGCCTGGTGGAGAAAAGTGAATGGCTCGAATTCTCCTGATTGGTAGGAATGGACAATTGGGCTGGGAGCTCCAGCGTATGCTCGCCCCCCTGGATGAAATAAACGCGGTGGACTACCCGGATATTGATTTGGAACACCCGGAAACAGTACGAGATTTGAACCGGCAAATTCACCCCCAAGTGATCGTGAATGCGGCTGCCTATACCGACGTGGATCGGGCAGAGAGCGAACCCGAGCGTGCCTGGAAGATCAACGCCCTCGCCCCCGGGGTTATGGCAGACGAAGCATTTAAAAGTAATGCATTATTGATCCACTACTCGACCGATTACGTTTTTGATGGTGGAAAAGCTGCGCCCTATCTTGAGACGGATACCCCCGGTCCTCTCAATTCCTATGGAGAAAGCAAACTGGCCGGGGAACAGGCCATCCAATCTGTGGGTGGCGCCTACCTTATCCTGCGTACTGCCTGGGTCTACAGCCTGCGCACGGATAGTTTCGTTTCGAAAGTGTTGGGATGGGCCAGGGAGAATGAGACTCTCCGTGTCGTGGATGACCAGATCAGTAATCCCACCTGGGCACGATCACTGGCTGAGGTTACGGCACAGATACTTGCCTGTGGAGACGCCTACCTGAGGGAACGATCCGGCTTGTACCATCTGGCTGGCGGCGGCTATGCCAGCCGCTACAAATGGGCGCAGGAAATACTCAAGCTTGATTCCAGAAAGCGGGAGCAGGTAGTGAAACAATTGCTGCCTGTGCCAACCTCTGCTTTTCCCACCCATGCCAGGAGGCCGCTTTTTTCTGCCTTGGATTGCGGCAAATTTAAGAAAATTTTTAAAATGCAGTTGCCTGACTGGAAGCAATCTCTTGCGCTTGCAATGCAGGAGAGAACTGCGAGCTCGAATGAATAAACTTACCCTGATTCTTAGAGAACGTATTCCTGAAAAAAGTCGGCAGGCCATCAGAAATTTGGGGTTATTTCGTTTTTTGCGAAAAAAAACCTACCAATCTTTACTGAACCGCTGGATGATCCTGAAAAAAAACACACCGAAAAACCCTTTATATGGTCGGAAGATGGGTGTCAATCTCGTTTGTTTTAGGGAAGCCGTTTTGGGTTTGGCGTCAGCTGCAAGTAGCAGTGTAAAAGCATTGAATTCGGTCGGAATACCGGTTAATTTGATAAACATTGACCCGCAGAGCTTCCCCCAAAAAGCAGGGGATAGGATGGCCGGCTTTCAACAACCACCGGTGTCTGAATATGGGATCAATTTGATCCATGTAAATCCACCCGAATATCCCTACTTGTGGAAACGGTATGGGAACGCTTCCTTGGTGAATGGTTATAATATTGGCGTTTGGTATTGGGAATTGCCCGATCTGCCAGACGACTGGGTACCCTGCTTTCGCGTTTTGGATGAAATCTGGGTGGCTACCCGCTTCGTTCAGGAGGCCATCCAGAAAGAATCGCCGATCCCGGTAAATAAAATCCCGCCCTGCATACAGATTGAGTTGGATTTGAACCTGACTCGCGCTGACTTCAATCTCCCCGGCGACTCTTTTCTCTTTTTATGTGCTTTTGATACGCATAGTGTTAGTGAGCGGAAAAACCCGCTGGCATCCATTCGCGCTTTTAAGGCCGCCTTTCAAGAAAAGGATTCTTCTGTGGGTTTGGTGATCAAGGTCAGTAATTCTAATTACGACCCGGGGGCAATCGACCAAATAAAACAGGAATTCCAGGGACGTCAAAATTGTTTCTTGCTGGAAGATACTTTCCCCCAACGGAAATTCAATTCCCTGGTCAACCTGGTGGATGTGTATGTTTCCCTTCACAGGTCGGAAGGATTCGGATTAATTCCTGCTGAAGCCATGTATCTTGGCAAACCTGTGATTGCCACCAACTGGTCCGGGAATACGGATTTTATGACTCCCGAAAACTCCTGCGGTGTGGATTATCAATTGATCCCTGTCAAACCCGGTTTACCCCATTATCAACCCGGGCAGGTCTGGGCGGAACCTGATATTTCCCATGCAGCTTATTTGATGAAGAAACTGACCTCCGACCGAGGTTTCTATAATAATATTGCAATGAATGCAAAAGCAACTATTGTTCGTGATTTTTCACCGGAGAGAATTGGTTTTATAATGAAGAAAAGGTTGGAGGAGATTAATGACTTTTATTTCTTACGCACAGAATTATGAAGATGTGATCCTCTACCGCGTTTTGAAAGGCGTTGAAAAGGGATTTTATGTTGATATAGGCGCAAATGACCCTGTGCTGAACTCGGTCACCAAGGCATTTTATGAGCGCGGTTGGCGGGGGATTAATATTGAGCCAGTGCGCTATTGGTTCGACAAACTGGTAGCTGATCGCCCGGAGGATATCAACCTGAATTTTGCCATATCGGATAAACCCGGTGTGGTGCATTTGTATGATGTTTTATATACGGGGCTTTCCACTTTCAGTCAGGAGCTTGCAGAAGAACATAAGAAGACAGGCGGATATGCTTATCAGGAGATCTTGGTGCAAGCATTAACCTTGGATGAGGTCTTAGGTACTTCATCACATAATGAAATTCACTTTCTGAATATTGATGTGGAAGGTGCGGAAGGGCAGGTCTTGGCTGGGATCGATTTGAATCGAATTAGGCCCTGGATCATAGTAGTAGAGTCCACCAAACCTCTCTCTACAACCCATAATTTTGAAGACTGGGATTCCCTGCTTACAGGGCGAGGCTACGTATTTGTGTATTTTGACGGTCTGAATCGTTTTTATCTGGCGAAGGAGAGAGATGAACTTAGTGTTGCCTTCAATGCTCCTCCTAATTTTTTTGACGATTTTGTACGCTTTAGTGAGGCAAATAATTTGGCGCTCCTGAACGCCAAGGCAGCCGAGCTGCAGGGATTGCACTCGGTGGTTAGCGTTAAGGATGTAGAGTTAATGGGATTACAAACGTCATTAAGCGCCAAAGAGGTTGAGCACCAGCAATTGGAATCCGCCTTGTACACTAAGGAGGTTGAACGCCAGTTGTTGGAAACCGCGCTGACCGCCAAAGAGGTTGAGCGCCAGCAATTGGAATCCGCGTTGAACACCAAAGAGGCCGAGCGCCAGCAGTTGGAGATTTCTCTCGATAATACTCGGCGATATCAGACCGAGTTGGAACTTCGCATCCATGTATTGGAGAACGAGTTGGAAAGCCAACGATCCGAGGCCCACCACTGGTGGGCAGAGTTCTGATCATTGGTGGAGGGAGGCTGATAAAATGTGGCGGGAGGCCGATCACTCCCAAATGGTCCTGCGATCGGTCTACGCCAGTCATTCTTGGAAGCTGACCGCCCCTATGCGTGCATTGCACCTGAAGGACAATGGTAGAAAATCCATCCTGGCGCTCATCCGCTTTCTACGCAAAATTCCATGGGTTGGGTCTTTAATGAACGCCACTAGCAAAAGTTTTCCGGGGATCTGGCTCGAAGTCGCGGCTCGGGTGAAGAACCCGATCCCGGTTGAGTCACCCCTTCCGGCTCCCGCCTCTGAGCAATCCGCAGTCGTTGTGGCAGCCCCCGAAGACGAGCAGCATTTCCTGGGTTTATTCCAACATGAACTTTCCCGACGCCAGCCTGGGAAAACGGAGACGCATTAATGAAGTTGTTGGTGGACATGTTTGCCTGCCAGACGCATTCGCGTATGCGCGGGATTGGTCGCTATACCCTTTCGTTGACCTGCGAAATGGCTAAAATGCGTGGGATCCACCAGATGGCGGTACTCGCGGATGCTCTCTACCCTGAAAGTCTCAATGAGCTTCGCCAGCAATTCATTCGTCTGCTGCCGCCCGGCGCTTTCCTGCCCTATTATCATGAGCCTCTCAAATATGCGCCGCACCAAAACATGGAATCCTACTACCAGGTGGCCGAAACACTGATCGAGCAGGCCTATCGGGTGGTTGCGCCGGATATCATCTTAACTCCCAGTCTCTTCGATAGCTGGGCCGACGGAGAGCAGGGCCGGGTATCCCTTCCGGACAAGAAATCCCCTTTTCAGCCGCGTGCCGTGATCCTGTACGATCTCATCCCTTATATATTCCACGAACTCTATCTTGATCCGGATCCATATATCCACAAGTGGTTTCTGAGAAGAATGGATTTGCTTAAAGAATTCGACCTCATCCTTGCGATATCCGAATCTACGTGCCAGGATGCGATCAATATTTTGGGGCTTGAGCCCGACCGGGTCGTGAACATTTCTGCTGCGGCGAGCGCGCATTTCCGTAAGTTGGAATTTTCAGAACTCGAAAAACAGGAATGGATGGTCCACTTGGGTATTTCCCGCCCGTATGTCCTTTATATCGGGGGCAATGATTTCAGGAAGAACATGGATGGAGCCTTGCGCGCTTTTGCCGGGCTGCCACGCGAGATTATCGCAAGTCATCAATTGGTGCTCAATGACGTGGGTGATGAGGCGGTTTTCAGGAATAAGGCGCGCCTCCTGGGTCTTGCAGATGGGGACCTTGTCGTCTTCAAGCGCAGGAGCGATAAGGAGTTGGAGGTTCTCTACAATTTATGCAAGTTGTTTGTTTTCCCATCCCTGTACGAAGGATTTGGATTGCCTGTGCTCGAGGCCATGATCTGCGGCGCTCCAGTGATTGCCTCCAATAATTCCTCCCTGCCGGAAGTGGTTGGACGTTCAGATGCCCTCTTCGACGCATCCAACGACCAGGCTGTAACTACTGCAATCTGCAAAGCTCTCACCGATGATGCCTTCCGGGCGGACCTGGCGGCCTACGGTCCTGAACGCGCTAAGAAGTTCAGCTGGCAAAACTCCGCGCAACGCGCTTGGGATGCACTTGTTGCCGTATATGAACGAAAACAGTCAATCGAGCCCCGGGTGATTTCCATCCCGGCTGGGCAACCGCCCCTTCGCCTTGCTTATGTTTCGCCTTTGCCGCCGCAGAAATCGGGGGTTGCTGTTTATAGCGCCGCTCTCTTGCCGCACCTGGCTGCCCATTTTAATATAGATCTGTTCACCGAACCCACCCTTCCTGTCTCTGAGATTAAATTAGGTGAAACCTTCACCATTTTCCCATGGACCGAATTGGCGGCAAGGCGTGACGAATATGATGCGGTTCTATACCAGATGGGCAATTCCGAATTGCATATCCCCATGCTGGATCTGCTTCAAGAGATACCTGGCATAATCGTAAGTCATGAGGTCTTTTACAGCAATCTGCCTTTCGTCAAGGAGGTCAGGACTGGCGAGCATGGTCTCTTTTTGAAAGAAATGGATTACAGCCATGGATTGCGGGGTGTGATTGATTACTTGAGGCGCGGTGTTGAACCGGCGCGTTGGGAATGGCCGCTTAATTGGCGGGTCCTCAAGAATGCCCAGGAATTGATCGTTCACTCCGAACATCAAAATGAACTCATGCAGAGATTCTATGCACACGGATGGAAACCCAGGCCGACCATAATAAAGCACCTTAGAGAAAGGGAGCGGATGATAGCCAGTTCCGAGAAGCCCCTCCTGAAAAAGGAGCTTGGTCTGCCATCCGATGCTTTAATCTACTGTTCGTTTGGCTTCTTGGCGCCGACCAAATTGAATATTCCCCTGATTCAGGCCTACTCGCAGGTACTTCCGGCTACCAGGGTTGACACAATGTTCGTGTTTGTTGGTGAATTGGATCAGGAGTCCGAATACGGAAAGGATCTGCTAAGAATCTTGCATGACCTTCGGCTCACGAAGAAAGTGCGCATAACCGGGTATGTGGACAGGGAGGAATATGAAAAGTATCTGTCCTGCGCAGATGTCGCAGTTCAATTGCGCACGGACTCGCGTGGTGAGACCTCCGGTGCCTTGTTGGACTGCCTGGCCTTTGGCTTGCCGACGATCATTAATTCTCATGGAAGTTTTAAAGACTACGAAGATGATGTAGTATTAAAGGTCTCAGAGTCTCCGGACGCACATGAATTGACCCAGGCGATGCTTCGATTCCAGGCGGATTCATCCTTCCGTCTGGAAAAAGGTCGGCGGGCGTACAACCTGATTATCGAACAGCATGATCCCCAAAAAGCCACCTTGGCCTACGTGGATGTAATTTTCAGAGCCGCCCGGACGAAGGAGGCTCAACTCTTTGATCCTCTGGTGGATTCAATTCTCGATCTTGGCTCACCTCCTGCTCTGATGAAATCTTCAGCCAGGTATGCCGCTGCGCATTTGTCTCTCCGCTGCCAGCCGCGCCTCCTCTTGGATGTGACCGGTTTCCAGAATGCAGAATTGCAGGGGGGGGACGCGCATGCACCCATCCGGCTCATCAAGGCTCTCTTCTCAACCAGCGATAAGGCCATTCATATCGAACTCGTCTATGGAAACGAGGGGCGCTGGCTCCGTGCAGGCCGCATGGCTGAAAGGATTTTCGATCTGCCCAATTTCAGTTTGGGCTCGGACTCGCCTGTCACTGTCCAGCCAGGCGATGTTCTCTTTCTAATGGATGCATCCTTGACTGCAGCTTTCCCATCCGCTGAAATGTGTGAAAATATTCGCCAGAGGGGCGGAATGATCGTGTCCCTTGCCGATCGGCTCTCGAAAGGACCATTGCCACCAAGGTCTTTGGAATGTGACATGTTCATCTGCACCTCTCGCAACATCGCCGAAGAAGTCAAGGACACCATTATCGAAAATCGAGCAGAGTTGCGCGGCGCTCTGGATGTTATCTGCCCAAATTCAGAAGTTGACGAGCGCCTCCATGACGGAGGGTGTATCGAGGCCGAAGCTCAGCAGCCTCCGCTGGAAAGCATGCATCCCTCTTCAGCGGTTAACCAGATCGGTGAAAAGGAAATTGCAGACTGGCTCTTGGATGTGATCCTGGGCGAGCACTCGCAGGGTCCATTTACCCGTCTGACAATCCAACCAATAATCACTGATAAGCCTTCCCAGGACGATCAGAATGCCCGGTTGGAAGTAAGTGGAGAAAGCTTTGTCGTGGTAAGCCGGCAGGTGTCAATTCCGAATTCCAAAGGTTTTTCCGTCCTGGTCGATGAGAAGGCGGTAGATGGTATTTCGACGGCCATTCTATCTAATAATTACGAGCTTCCCCGGCATTACCACATGCTCATGGATCTTGCTCCATCCGGCGGAAAGGTCCTGGATCTTGGCGCTCACATAGGAACATTTTCCCTCTTTGCCGCCGCCAATGGCTACGATGTCATTTCCGTGGAAGCCTCGCCCCGCAATGCGGCTTTATTGAATGCCAGCATGCGCAGAAATCATTTCGACAACATGAAGATCGTTTCTGCCGCAGTCAGTGATCATCTGGGCTCGCTGGTGTTCTATGAGGACGGACCGCGTGGTGCGGTGGCCAATCCTGTCATGCGTGATTATCGTATTGTTCCGGTTCCGTCCGTCACAGTCGATTCCATCCTTTCTGATTTCGGCCTGGATCATGTGGATTTGATCAAGATGGACGTCGAAGGATCCGAGGTCGCCGCAGTGCATGGCATGCGAGGTTTGCTGTCCAACCCGAATGCACCCAGCCTCCTGTTCGAATCGAATGGGCACACCCTGAATTTCTTCGGGCTGACCCCCAGGGATCTGATCTCGGCCCTGGAGACATTTGGGTATCACTGCTTTCATCTTTATGCAGGCCACCTGTTTCCTGTATGCTCAGAAGATTTGCAGTTGGAATGTGTGGCTGATTGTCTGGCGGTCCGGGAATTGCCTGCGGGCATCGGAGAGAATTGGAAGCTCGCCGACCCCATGACCCTCGAGCAGAAGATCACGGTGGCGCTTGGAGAAATGTCTTTTCACAATCCGGATGTGCGCGCCTACATCGGCCTCGCCCTGAAAGAGGCCGACCGCTTGCTCTTGGAAGACCCCCGAATCCTCAAGGCGCTGGATGGGCTCAAGCACGACCCCCAGGAGAATGTCCGCAATTCGGTTATCTGGTGGTGATGAAAACGAATGGATGATTAGGCTATATAGGCCTCCATTTGCGTTTCAAATGGATTTCTGGTTGCCGCGAGGACCTGATCCTTGCTTTTTTGTCAAGACAACCATGGTAAGAATTCCGCATCGTTGATCAAACCAGGAAAAAATGATATGGTTGCTATGAGTTTTTCAAATCCTAACGAATTTCTGCATGCATTACGAACCCGGGAAGTAAGGAAGATTCCGGGGGGAGCGCATGTATTCCTTAGCGCCGGCTGTTCAGGACGCTGGTATTTTGATTGGATTAATGAAAACTACCCAGGCATAACGCGACATTTGGGGATTGAAGCGTATCTGCCAAAACCGGCCGATCTACAGGATGGAGCTGTTTGGTTGGCGGATCATATCTATGACATGAAATCTGTTGTCAGCAATGATGTCGATCTGGTTTTTGCAGGTCAGACAATTGAACATTTATGGCCGGATGAGATGGTTGGTTTTTTATGCGAGGCCTACCGCGTCCTCAAGCCTGGTGGTCTGATCGTTTTGGATAGTCCGAATCAACCCATCACCAAAGCATTGAAATGGCATCAACCCGAGCATACAATGGAATTTTCAGTGGGCGAGATTCAGGAACTCATCACTTTGGCGGGCTTTCGCGATATAGATGTTCGCGGTATTTGGCTTTGTTATGACCGCAGTAAGCACAAGGTCCTGCCCCTCGTCCCACCTCACTTGGACAATCTACTCCTGGAAACTGAGAAGCGTATAATTTCCGCGCATGACCATCCTGAAGACAGTTTTATCTGGTGGCTTGAGGCCAGGAAAGATTCTCTGCGGTCACCCGATATGCAGCGAATGGCAACAATCCTGCAAAGCATCTATGCACGCGAGTATGCCCGGGGGTTGGAACGCGTCTTTACACAGGTGGGTGACTTTCAAATGGTGGGGGGGAATAGGATCATCAAGCCAAAATCTGGTGGTCATCTCAAAAATTTTATTTTCGTCACTGCAAAAGGTCTTAGAAACCTGTTTGTTGACTTCATTCGATCGCTTCGCTCCCTGATATCTATATGCAGGGATGTTCTCGTGGCAAGCCCCAACACATCGGGTTTCCTTCGCCATGGTCCGTACATGCCTCTTAGACCCGGCATGTATATTGTCCGCTTTACCATTGGCTCTCAACCAAAAGTTGTTACAGCGTTTTCTGATGCTGATTCGGTCGCAGTAAAATTGGATGTATGTGCTGATAATGGGATTCGCATCCTGGCTCAGAAAGATTTGCGCACCATTGACCTTATTGAAAAAGAGAAAGATTCACCAAATGGCGATTCGGAGCCATTTGGAGATAAATTGCGCGCCCCGGGTAACTCAGGATTCTCCAAATCCAACTCTAAGAGGTTTCGTTTCATCCAGCATGACTTAAGCTTTGAAATTAAAGAGGTGACATTTGGAGTCGAATTCAGAGTTTTCACGCTAGGGATCATACCGGTCATCGTCGGAGCAGATATACAATTGATGACAATCACTCACTAAATAAAGTGCGGCGAGCTCACAGCGGGTTCAACTTCAATGGCATGCACATGGATAATGACTGGAAGTCTTGATTGTTTTCTTTGTCAGCTGAAAAATGGATGATAAGTAAGCTAACCAAAAAACGAATGCACTAATTCCGAATTTACTTCCACATAATATTATCTATACTCAATTTTATAAAAGTCAACCATTTCATATGGATATTTTTATCATAAATTGAATACCACTTCAATGTCAAAATTCTTTTTTCACGAATTATCTCCTCGTTTCCGCCAATTCCTTATCGAGCTGTTCCTTAGTATTATATTGGGCACTGCTGGTTTTCTGCTGCTATTTGGTCGTTTCCCTCTCTACTTCTCGAATGTCAATTGGATTTACACAAACTTTGCAGGGTTGGATTCTTTTCAGCACCAGATCGGTTGGGAGTGGTTTCGTCAGGAACCCTGGAGTTTTCCCCTGGGTCGCATTGAGGCTTTCGGTTATCCTTTTGGGACTTATATTACCTTTACGAATTCAATTCCGCTCCTGGCAATCCCCTTTAAATTATTTTCATCCTGGCTGGGATATCCTTTCCAATTCCTCGGCATTTGGGCACTGATTTCAATAATCGGACAAATGCTGGCGGGCATGGTGATTCTGCGCGAATTTACTCGTTCTTATCCTCAGAGGATTCTGGGGGCTTTGCTGTTGGTACTTTCCCCGCCTCTACTCCAACGGGTTTTTCGTCAAGATTCTTTATCCGCCCAGTGGATTTTGCTGGCGGCGATCTGGTTTATCCTACTGGAAAACCGGCAAAGATTATGGCGCGGTGCCTGGGTTGTCCTATTTGGTGTAGCAATGCTGGTGCATATATACTTCGTGGGTATGTTGTTCCCTCTGTGGGCCATCGGATTGTTTTTTCATTATAGTAGGGAAGAAAAAAAGTGGGGATTAATTGTTGATATTTTTACGTTAACAGTTGTGTTATTGCTGGTTGGTTACAGTATCGGCCTATTTAGTTTAAATTTTAACAATCTTCAGGGAAGTGGTTTCGGGTATTTTTCCTGGAACCTGAATGGGTTTATCAATTCCATCAATTTTTCCGGTTTCATTAAGGGCTTGCCGCTTGGCTCAGTCTATCAATCTGAAGGTTTCAGCTATTTGGGTCTGGGGAATTTGTTTATTTTACCTTACGCATTATATTTGTTTTTACGAAAGGACCACTCGCGCCGTAGATGGTTCTTTTTTCTCCCTTTTGGGGTGGTTGCCATATTATTAAGCCTCTATGCACTTTCACAGAAGGCTTATTTTAGTGCGCAGCCATTATGGGATATTCAATTACCCGGGTTTATATTAAGCCTGTTTTCTATATTTCGAGTATCCGGGCGATTTATTTGGCCGGTCTTTTATTTTCTGGTGTTGTTCGGGCTGATCAGCCTCTTGCGCAATAGTCGTTATCCAGTTCTTGTGCTTTCATTGGCATTGATGCTTCAATATTTCGACGTGCAACCTCTGGTTCAAGCCATAAAATTCCACGGTTTTAAGCAGTACCAGTCTCCCCTGCAGGCAGAATTCTGGCAGCAGGCAGCGAAGACCAACCAGCATGTCATGCTAATGCCAGCAACATCTGATGCAATTAATATTTACGAGCCATTCGCTTTATATGCTCTACAAAACAAGCTGACACTTAATTGGGGTTATTTTGCGCGCGCAGATTATGCTGCTATCGAAAATTATGCAAATCAGACATGGGAGCATCTGAAAGTCGGCCAGGCGGATCCGCGGACGCTATATATCTTCTGGGATCCTGCTTGGGTTGCCCTTGCTAAGGAATACCTCCCAGCTTTCATGCTGCTATGCCAGGTGAATGGATATGAAATTATCTTATCTCCCGAAAACAAACTGACTCAAACCAATTTTGATCTTTCAGGGTATTGCTCATCACCATTACATTACAATCTTGATATAACCTTTCCGGCGACAGAACTCCCATCTCAAGTTGGTTCTATTGAGGGTCATTCAAGAGTCGCAAATGAAGGAACTGCAAAAGGATTCCTTACATATGGGCCGTATTTGGGTCTGCCCATTGGAAAGTATGATTTCCAGATTTCTTACAATGCACAACAAGGTTCTCAATTGGAAGTTGGAAGTTGGGATGTGGTTTCTTGGAATGATGGGAAAGCCGAGATTCTCTTGCAGGGAGTAATGCCTCCTGGGAATGATTATGTATCAGGGGAATTTGCGATAAAGCAACAAACTGCCATCGTTGAGGTAAGGACATATTACGAAGGTAGCGGCATGTTGTCTGTCGAATCAATTAATATTAGAGTTATTAAATAAAAAATATACACCGCAATTAATAACTAAGGTCGCATATGTAGCAATGATCTTTTGCCTGTGGATCAATAAGTTTGTCACTACCCTCGTTTACACACAATATTTGATACTACCCATATTTATCTTCTACCCCCTCTAAAAACCCATATCAATCTTACAGATTTTGCCAAAAAACGACCAAAAACTGCCCATTTAACCCCCAATTCACGCGGATCAATTCCAGTTAACTACCCCCAGATATGGCATAAATGCCGCTCTTTTGCCATTTCTTGCCACCCCTGTGCACATTTTTCTGCCCTTTCCATTTTTGTTCCTCGTTGTTTTGTAATTACGGTCGCGCGCAAACCATTTTTCCCGGCTGTCTGCGCGTTGGGGCGTCTCCGGGATGGGCAACCCGGCTGCCGGGATGACCGGCGGAAGGGCTCAATGTCAGGTACAATGGTATTGCCCTCGTAAAAAAAGATTCTTGTCACTTGTGGAATGTCCAGACTGGTGTTGAAAGGTTTCCACACATGATGATAATAGGGCAAATATCTTACAAGTCTGCCAGCAGGATATAATCCTGTCAGGCCTCTATCCTTCCGGCCCAAGCTCGCCGGATGAGATGATTGAAAATAAACAGATTGGTGCCATGCCTGAAAAAGAAATGTCTTTTTGGGATCACTTGGATGAATTGCGACGGCGTATTCTCATCTCGCTGCTGGCGATCCTGATCATCACGGCAGTTGCACTCATCTTTTCCAATACCATCCTGAAGATCCTGCTCATCCCGGCCGGGGGCATGCGGTTAAAAGCCTTCGGCTTGATGGATGGCTTCATGATCAAGTTCCGCATAGCACTGTATATAGGTATTGCCGCAGCCTTCCCGATCTGGGGTTTTGAACTGTATCGCTTTATCGTTCCGGGTTTGTTGGATCGTGAACGCAAGGCTCTTCTACCCGGCTTGCTCGTTTCAACCTGCTTGTTTATTCTTGGTGTCCTTTTTGGCTACTACCTGCTGGGTGAGATGATCCGGGTGATGATCATGCTCTTTCCACCCGAGGTGGATTTCCTCCCTGCTGCCGATGAATACATCTCATTCGTTACGTTCTTTCTAATCGCCTGTGGTGCGGCTTTCCAGCTTCCGGTCGTCATCACGATTCTTGTCCAGCTGCGCATCCTGTCGGCCAGCATACTCAAAAAACAGCGCCGCATCGCTTACTTTATCCTGTTCGCCTTTGCCGAGATCGTTACACCCGTTAGCGACCCGATCGTCGCTCCCATGGTCGTGATGATCCCCCTTCTGCTGCTTTACGAAAGCAGTATCCTGGTGGCTGGCAGGATTGAAGCCAACCGTTTGAAAGCCTCCAAGCCCTCTCAGGAGATTATTGGCTGAGAAAAACAGCCTGTTCAAGGATTGAAAATACCAAGAAGGAGATTGCCATGCCATTCGGAATTCAGCCCATCCATATCATAATTATCATCCTGGTCGCGTTCCTGATCTTTGGAGCCAGCCGGTTGCCAGAGATAGGACGCAGTCTCGGCAAGTCGATCAGCGAATTTCGCAAGGGAACGAAGGAAGCCGCCGAAGGGTTTAAAGAAGAAGTCGCAAAATCTAGCACCGCTCCGGCGACACCGTCCGCGCCCGACCAGGCTGCTTCTCCGGCGACTGCTCAACCTGCGCCACCCGCCGGGAATTTCTGCATCCATTGCGGCGCCCCCAACCCACCTGAAGCCCGCTTTTGTGCTGCCTGCGGGACGAAGCTGCCCGAAAGAACCGTCTAGCGTAAATATCACATGAAATTGCAATGCTGATTGGGGGAGAGTGGTGAGTTATCAGAAATAAAATAACGGGTTGTTAACCGAAACTCGGTGGTAGAATCTTTCCCCGGCATACCCAGAGGTGCCTGGAGTTTTGTTTTTTCATAAGTTATTCCCCATTCTGGTACCGGGTTCAACCAGCCTGACTTTTGCCTGTTCGGGTGAACCATGCAATTTTCATTCTTTATGTAAAGGAAGTACCAAATGAATAAAAAATCTAATTCATCCAAGAAGAACCGGGCAGGTACCTGGATATACATCGTGCTTGCTGTTATTGTGGTAGTAGCGGTTGGATTCTTTGTCCAGAAGAAACGTAACAGCACAACGACCACAGCCCAATATCAAACGGTCCAGGCCGAAAAAGGCACTCTGACCGCCTCGATCGGAGCAACGGGGACCGTGCGTGCCAACCAAACCGCCATTCTGATGTGGCAAAATAACGGAACCATTGGCAGTATCAAGGTCAAGCCTGGGGACCAGATCAAAACAGGGGATGTTTTGGGCAGCCTGCTCCTTGCACCCTTGGCCCAGAGTACCCTGGAATCCAACCTTGTCACTGCTCAGGAGAACTTGGCTGAGATGACTTCTCCAGTAGCGATTGCGAATGCCAAGCTGGCCATCACCACAGCGGAGAAGGTTGTGACCGATGCGCAAACAACCCTGCTCAACACGCAGTATTGGGAAAATAAGGGTTTGCAACAAAACTACTACGCAAGTTATGTCATTGCCAAGGATAATTTGGATAAAGCCCAGACTGCCTATGATAATGCACATGTCGGGGAGTACATAAATAATGCCAATGAAGCCAATGCCTACCAGAGGCTCTATAATGCCCAGCAAGCCTACAACACAGCTTTTTATTATTACAGTGTATATTCACAGACACCCACGCAGCGACAACTCGATGAGGCCCAGGCGAATCTGGACCTGGCCAATGCTACGCTGACAAATGCCCAAATCTACCTGGCGGCGCTGACTGGCGGGACGGTACCCGCAGGTTCAACTGGGTCAGCATTACTCCAATTCGAGCAGGCCAAGCTGGCTGTCCAGACCGCCCAGGAGAACCTGGCTGCGAACAATCTCACTGCTCCGTTCAATGGGACGGTCACGGATGTAAGTGGGTTGGTAGGCGATCAAGTGTCGCCGGCGACAAATGCGTTCCGCATTGATGATCTGTCGCAGATGAAAGTGGATGTACAGGTTTCTTAAGTGGACATCAATAATGTCCAGGTTGGCCAGCCGGTCTCTTTGACTTTCGATGCGATCTCCGGCAAGACCTATACCGGCAAAGTAGTTGAAGTGGCGCAGGCGGGGGAAACGGTCCAGGGGGCGGTGGATTTTACCGTCACCGTGGTACTGAATGATCCGGATGCCAGTGTCAAACCTGGCATGACTGCGGCAGTCACCATCATTGTTAAGCAGTTGAACAATGTGCTGCTGGTTCCTAGCCGGGCCGTGCGCCTGGTGAACAACCAGCTGGTCGTGTACGTCCTGCGCAACGCGCAGCCCCAGGAGGTGAATGTCACCCTGGGGGCCTCATCGGATACGATGAGTGAAGTGGTTTCCAGCAATCTCAAGGCGGGTGACCTGGTCATCTTGAATCCGCCCTCCACATTGTTCACCCGGCCGAGCGGGAACGGGTCCAGCAGCACCGGGGGACCTTTTGGCGGAGGTAACTAATGGAACCACCTGTAATCGTCGCCAGCAACCTGACCAAAGTGTATAAAATGGGCGAGTTGGAAGTCTGCGCGTTGTGCGGAGTATCCCTGGAAATCCAGCGCGGTGAAGTGGTTTCCATCATGGGACCATCCGGATCGGGCAAGTCCACATTGATGAACATCCTGGGCTGCCTGGACCTGCCTACCTCCGGCGAATACTCCCTGGACGGTGAGGAAGTCTCGACGTTGACAGATGATCAACTGGCTGACATCCGCAACCGCAAGGTCGGTTTTGTCTTCCAGAGTTTTAATCTGCTTAATCGGACGACGGCACTTGGGAATGTTGAACTGCCGCTGCGCTACGCCGGGATGACGACCGGCCGGAGAAACCAGGCGCTTGAAGCGCTCGAAGCGGTCGGGCTCAAGGAACGGGTGATGCACCGCCCGACTGAACTTTCCGGCGGCCAGCAACAGCGGGTTGCCATTGCACGCGCCCTGGTCAACAACCCGGCCATCATCATGGCGGACGAACCGACCGGCAACCTCGACTCCAAAGTAGGCAAAGAAATCATGACCCTGCTGCTTGATTTGAACCATAAGAAAGGCACCACACTCATTATCATTACCCATGACCAAAGCGTGGCTGCACAGTCGCAACGGATCATTCACCTGCGGGATGGCTTGGTGGAGCCCGTATGAACATCGCCCAATCCATCATCGAGGCTTTGGAAAGCCTGAATGCCAATCGTTTACGTTCGGGCTTGACCATGCTTGGCATCATCATCGGCGTGGGGGCGGTGATCGCCATGTTGTCGGTTGGACAAGGTGCACAATCCTCGATCACCGGGGCGATCAGCGGGATCGGTACCAACCTTCTGTTCGTCACTTCCGGAAACCGGGTTCAAAATGTAAAAAATCCTCGCCCGATCACCATGGAGGATGCATCGGCCATTGCTGATCCGCTCGTTTCACCGGATGTGGCCGCAGTTGCACCGGAGATCCAGGGCAGTGTGGATGTCACCGTGGCAAATGGCAAGCAGACTACGAATACGATTACAGGTGTTACGCCGGATTACTTCTCCATGGAGAACTACTCCGTGACTGAAGGTGCCGTCATCACACAGGATCAGGTGCTTGGCCAGGCCTCTGTAGTGGTGATCGGCCCCAGCATTGCAGACACGTTATTTGGCCGGCATGATGGGCTGGTCGGCGAAACCATCCGGCTGAATGGGCAACCTTTTCACATTATCGGAGTGACAGCCTCCAAGGGAGGTGGTTCGTTTGGCAGCCAGGACAGCAGTATTTTCGTTCCGATAGGTACCGCGCAGGCCCGCTTGATTCATCGTGCTGCGGTTAACGAAGTGGACATGCTCCTGATCCAGGCCACCAGCGCCCAGACGGTCAACCAGGCTACCGAAGAAGTTACCCAGGTCCTGGAACAGCGCCATCACACACCCATCGGGATCGACGATTTCACCGTCTTTTCGCAGAAGGATATTCTCTCGATCGCCACGACGGTCACAGGTGTGTTCACCATATTCATCGGCGGCATTGCCGGGATATCCTTGCTGGTCGGAGGGATCGGCATCATGAACATCATGCTGGTCTCGGTGACCGAACGGACGCGCGAAATCGGCCTGCGCAAGGCGCTGGGAGCGCGCAAGCGGGACATCCTGGTCCAATTCCTGACCGAGTCTTCCCTGCTCAGCCTGTTCGGCGGCGTTATCGGGATCGGCCTGGGCTGGGCATTGGCCTTGTTGATCGGGCGCATCGCCACAGCAAGCGGCAACCCGTTTAGCCCGACCGTTAATCTCAGCTCGATCCTGCTGGCGACACTCTTTTCGGCAGCGGTTGGCCTATTCTTTGGAATCTACCCGGCCAACCGGGCCGCCGGTCTGGAACCGGTGGATGCGCTGCGTTACGAATAAGAGTAGTTAGGCCTGCGGAGTTAGCCAACGCGAAATCATAGGATTGAGGGGGCTTAATGCAGAAACAATGAGGAACAATGCCACATTCAGTTGGCAGAAGTAAGGGCCTTTAGGTATTTAACGTTTGGCCCGTGTCTTTTGCCGGAATATCGGGGGTAAAATAAAATGATTATTATGCAAAATAGAGGAGAGTATATGGACCAAAAAATCCAACATCTAAGGACCTTGCTCGAGGAAGTCTCGGACCTTAATTATGTCTCCGCCTTGCTTGGCTGGGACCAGCAGACCTATATGCCGCAGGGAGGAGCGGAGGCGCGTGGCAATCAAATGGCTCTTATCGGTCGCCTGGCGCATGAACACGGCACTTCACCCGAACTGGGTAGATTGCTGGATGAACTCAAACCTTATGCGGCTTCCCTTGACCCCGATTCGGATGATGCCCGGCTGGTTAAAGTGACCGCCCGGGACTTCGATAAGGCCACACGCGTTCCATCAAGTCATATTGTTGAATTTGCCCGTGCAACCACGCTGGGGCAGCAGGCCTGGATGGAGGCTCGGCAGAAGTCGGACTTCACCATTTTCCGGCCACACCTGGAGAAGATAGTCGCCTTGCGTCAGGAGTATGCCTCCTTTTTCCCGGATTTCGAGCATCCCTATGATGCCCTGCTGGATGACTTCGAGCCGGGTATGAAGACTGCAGATGTGAAAACCATCTTCGCAGGCTTGCGTCCGAAACAGGTGGAACTTATTCAAGCCATCTCAGCAAAACCGCAGGTGAGTGATGCCTTCCTGCATCAGCCGTTCGAAGAGGCCAGGCAACGGAAGTTTGGAGAGGAAGTCATTACCAAATTCGGTTTCGACTGGAAGCGTGGCAGGCAGGACAAGTCCGCACATCCTTTCACCACTGAATTCGGAATCAATGATGTGCGTATCACCACCCGCGTGGATCCGGATTTTCTCAATCCAATGCTGTTTGGCAGCATGCATGAATGCGGACATGGATTATACAGCCTCGGATCGACCCCGGAACTGGAACGCACCGGCCTGGAAAGGGGCGCCTCGCTGGCCGTCCACGAGTTGCAGAGCCGCTTGTGGGAAAACCTGGTTGGGCGCTCGTTGCCTTTCTGGGAATATTTCTATCCCCGGCTGCAGCATGTATTTCCACAGCTTGATGGTGTGTCGTTGAAGAAGTTTTATAAAGGCATCAACAAAGTTCAACCGAGCCTCATCCGTGTCGAGGCTGATGAGGCCACCTATAACCTGCATATCATGCTACGCCTCGAAATAGAGATCGCCTTGCTGGAAGGTCAGGTGGCTGTCAAAGACCTGCCGGCGGTTTGGAATTCCAAAATGCAGGAATACCTGGGCATAACCCCGCCGGACGATGCGACGGGCGTATTGCAAGATATCCACTGGTCTGGCGGCATGCTTGGATACTTCTCCACATATGCGTTAGGGAACCTGATCTCTGCACAACTCTGGGAGAAGATCAACCAGGATATTCCAGACCTGAGCGACCAGATCCGATCCGGGAAATTCGAAGCCCTTCTGGCATGGCTGCGCGAGAAGATCCACCGTCACGGAGCCAAGTTCGAACCGCAGGAACTGGTCGAGAAAGTCACCGGGTCAAGGATCGACGCGGCAGCCTACATGCGTTACCTGAGGAAAAAGTTTGGCGAGATATACGAACTGTAATGGAGAAGAGACGCTCCCGGATGGGCGTCTCTCCATGCTAGGTTATAATCCCGCTATGTTCCGCCGCTCCTCCCTGATACTTGGCCTTTTTGTTCTCTTGACGGCTTGTGTGTCTGTCACGTCGACGCCGTCTCCGATACGGGCGAGCATGACCAATACAGCCAGCCCATCACAATTACCGCGGCCCGACCCGACCATTAGTTCTCCTACTCCCCAATTGGCCTCCCCGACTCAGACGGAGGTGAGTCCCACTTTCGAAGATGTCACCGAGGCGGCACCCACAGAGACCCCTGTGCCTCTTCCGACCCTGGACCTTACAACGACCCTGGATATGACACCGACTTTAACCGTAACTGCCATCCCCCAGCCAGCTGCGGATTCGGCTGCGATCCAGTTCCTCAGCCCGGGCCCGCTTTCGAAGCTAGTTTCACCTTTCGATATCTTTGGGTTTGCCGTCCCCGGTTACCTCCACAAAAGTACCCTGGACCTTTATGGCGAGGATGGCAGTCTGTTGGCCTCGCAGCTTTTACAGTTGAACACTCCATACAAATGGGCCAATTATTACTACCAAATGTCGTTTAAACTCAATTCCGTGGGGGAATTGGGACGGCTGACCTTGAGCACCCAGGATCAGTATGGTCGGATCAATGCGGTAAATTCGGTTCATCTGCTTCTATTTTCGGAAGGAATGTCAATCCTCAATCCCCCCGGCGACCTGAAGGAACGCTGCAGCATTGGACTGCCTGTGCCGGGACAGCGCATTTCTGGTGGAGTATTGACCGTGGCAGGGAAAATTCGTCCGTTTAACAGCCTGCCCTTGACACTTGAACTGATTGGCCGGGATGGTAACATCATTGGGACGCAAGCGGTTCCCATCTCTCCGGCTCCGGATGACAGTTATGTTCCTTTTCGAGTAGATATGCAGTATCGTACTTCCCAATCCATGTGGGCATTGCTGAGTGTCCGCCAAAACGATGACCGGATTGGCGGAATAATGTATCTGTATAGCCAGGAAATATTCCTCTATCCTTGACGCCTCCAGATGGGTGGTGTACAATACCGGCTCGCTCGAAGTACCGAGCGGTGCAAACGTCGCGGGGTAGAGCAGTGGCAGCTCGTCAGGCTCATAACCTGGAGGTCGCTGGTTCGAGTCCAGCCCCCGCAACTTTTCACGAACCATAGCTCGCAAAGCTATGGTTTTTGCTTAACCCGAAGGCCTGTGATTGGCTCTAACCCAATACAAGGAGGTTTTTGTATGAACCACAGTCCTTCAGGCTCGTTACTCCTAAGCAAGGCGATAATCGGTTTTTCGAACTATAAAACTGCGGAAGGGTTGACCGATCGTTCGGTGGATGCCTATAAGCGAGCGCTCGAGCAATGGGTGACGTATACGGGGGATCTTGCAGTTGCCTACATCACCAGACAGGATATTGAGGCATATTTGTACTATCTGAGAACCGATTATGTTCCGCACCGGTTTGGCTGGGACGTGCATTAATGAAGAAAGATTTACAGGTGTCTTTTTGAGACCTAGCTAAAACTAAATTAGTACAATTGTCCAGATATGATTTAGGTTCTGTACCTGTCCATTCTGTGGGGGATTTGAGTATAATGTTAGAATTACCTTAATATGCACATGTATTTATAATATTCCACAGATTTTTTACCTTGTCGTTCGCCTGATACAAGGAGAGTCTATGAGCGTAAAAGGGTTTGGGATTGGTTCGGATGTTGGCATCATGACGGTTCACGATGTTGCCGAATATTTGCGTCTCAGCGAGGCAAAGGTATACAAAATGGCAAATGAAGGCCGCGTCCCGGCACTGCGGATGGGGAAGACGTGGCGATTCAAGCGAGAGTTGATCGATGAATGGATCCGCCGGGAAACAGAATTAGCGCTGCATGCCACCGAATTAGACCGATGACAACCATGAGAATAAGAGTTTGTTATAATGGTGACTTCGCGTGTTTGACACGGGTGAGAAAATCAAGCGGTGGGAGCTTCTGCTCCAGAAGATTAATGAATGATGGCTGCTTACTGGTACGCCTTGCACAGTAAACCTCATAAAGAGGAATTGCTGGCTGAACAACTCGAGCTCCGCAGGATCGAAACATTTGCCCCGCGTATCCGAGTACAAGTAATCAACCCGCGTGCCCGCAAAGTCAGGTCTTACTTTCCGGGATATATATTCGTGCGCGCAGATTTGGAAAGAATGGGCTTGTCGGCTTTACAATACGTACCTGGCTCGGCCGGCCTGATCGCCTTCGGCGGTACGCCGGCTTCCGTGCCGGATGGATTGATCCACGCCATCCGGCAGCGTGTGGAAGAGATCAACTCAGCCGGGGGGGAATTGTTCGATGTTCTTAAATCGGGTGAAACAGTCCTGGTGCACTCTGGGCCGTTCGCAGGGTATGAAGCAATTTTCGATGTACGCCTGCCCGGAACCGAACGCGTGCGTGTGTTGTTGAAACTGCTCAGGTATCGGAAGATGGCGGTTGAACTACCGGCAGGCTACGTTCGCCCGAAAAAATAGCCACCGCCCTGCGACCGGGTAAGGTTGTTGGCGGCAGGCTGGTCAGATAGAACCATTGTTCTGAATCGCGTGGCGATGTCGGAAGGGCGGAGCATGGATGTGAGGATAAAATTGCAGGGAAAGAGGTTACTTGGTGTGGCGACGATTAATCAGGAAGTGACATCCACGAGTAAGATCAAGATCCGTACCGGCGAATTCGGCAAGCGTCTATTCGATATTGTTGTATCGGCAGCTGGTCTATTTGTCTTATCGCCGGTATTTGCCCTGGTTGCCCTTTATATCAAACGGACATGTCCAGGCCCCGTGTTCTATCACGGAGCGCGCGTGGGTTTACGTGGCATGAAATTCAAGATATTGAAGTTCAGCACGATGATCGATTGCCCGGAAGGTGAGGACGGCCCACGCATCACCGCAAAAAATGACCCACGCATTACACCTGTCGGACGCTGGCTGCGGGATACCAAGCTGAATGAAATTCCGCAGTTGTGGAACGTCCTGAAGGGGGAAATGAGCCTGGTGGGCCCGCGACCGGAAGACCCCGATATCTTTGCCACCTGGACTGACGAGGAACGCCAGAGCATTCTTTCCATCCGGCCAGGAATTACCAGCCCGGCCTCGATTTTCTTTCGAGATGAGGAACGGTTATTGGAAACCGAATCTGTCATGGAAAAGTATCTGAGCAATATCGCCCCATCCAAGCTGCGAATGGACCAAGTCTATAGCAAAGACCATACCTTCCTGGGTGATCTGGACATCATTTTCCTGACAACCATCGCCCTTTTACCAGGTGTGCGCAACCGGTCCTTTCCTGAGAATATGCTGACCTGGGGTCCGCTTGCACGCTTATTCTCCCGGCATGTCAACTTATTCCTGATCGACGTTCCCATCGCCTTGGTGGCAGTGGGCATCACGGGCGCCATCTGGCGGGCGGCTGGTCCGCTCAATTTGGGGTGGGGAGCCTCCTTCGTGATGGCCGTGGCGATCGCGCTTCTGTTCGGATTCATCAATGCCCTGCTGGGGATGAACCGGATCACCTGGTCGAGTGCACGCGCCCTGGATGCACTGGGACTGGCTGGTACGGGCATCCTTACCATGCTGATCCTGATCACTGTAGACCGGTTGACCCGGCTCCTGAACCGCCTCCCGATTGGGATGTGGATAACGGCCACTGTCCTGGCCTACTTTGGTTTCCTGGTGGCACGCTACCGGACACGCCTGGTGACCGGCGTGGCGACGCGCTGGCTGCAACTGCGCGGCAAGCCGACCGAAGTGGGAGAACGCGTGCTGGTGGTCGGTGCCGGCCATTTGGCCCAACTGGCGGCGGGATTTTTTCGCCAGGGTGAACCCGGGAAAATGCTCAACATCATCGGGATGGTGGATGACGACCCGAAGAAAATGGGCCAGCGCTTTGATGGAAACAAGGTGATCGGGACAACCGAGGATATACCCAAGCTGGTCGACCATTGGAGCATAGGTGTGATCCTGTTCGCGATCGGTAATATCCCGATTGAAAAGCGCAGAAGCATTCTAGACCGCTGCCGAAAGACCACGGCACGCATCGTGTTGATCCCGGATCTGTTCGAGATGCTCTCGGGATGTCTCTTCGCCACGGATATGCTTTCGGATGACCTGATTTCCCCGGATTGGGATGGAGCGGTACCGATCCAGGAAGTGGTGAAGTGGTTGACGGAATTGGAAGCGCTCGCCATCCCGGAAAATGATCCGTTACTGGCTCGCCTGCGACAGGTCCGCAACGCCCTGGCGCGGCAGTTTACCAACGATCATGGATCGAAATCACCCTGACGCTTAGCACTAGCAAGACCAGAATTTAATCGAATGTCTAATTACCTCGTTACCGGTGCGGCCGGTTTTATCGGGAGCCGGGTCAGTGAAATGCTGATCGAGCAGGGACATGCCGTGACCGGCGTGGACAACCTGAACGACGCCTACGACGTGCGCATGAAGGAGTACCGCCTGCGCAAGTTGCAGACCTTGCCCGGATTCACCTTCCAAAAATTGGATATATCAAAACGCGCAGCAGTGGAAAGGCTGCCAGCCTTTGATGCGGTCATCAACCTGGCGGCCAGGGCCGGGGTACGGGCGAGCGTCGAGAACCCCTGGGCCTTCGTGGAGACGAATGTCACGGGGACGCTGAACCTGCTCGAACTGTGCCGGCAAAAGGGCATCCGGAAGTTCATCCTGGCCTCCACTTCCAGTATCTATGGGGCGAACGCACCCCATCCCACCCCGGAGACCGCCGACAGCGACCACCCGTTGCAGCCGTACGCGGCCAGCAAGAAAGCCGCCGAGGCGCTCACGTACAGCTACCACGCCCTGTATGGGCTGGATGTCAGCGTGCTGCGCTATTTTACCGTCTACGGTCCGGCGGGACGCCCGGACATGAGCATGTTCCGTTTCACGAAATGGATCAGCGAGGGCCAGCCGCTGCAATTGTACGGTGACGGGGAACAATCGCGTGGTTTTACCTACGTGGACGACATCGCGCGTGGCACCATCGCGGCCCTGCAGCCGCTCGGCTACGAGATCATCAACCTGGGCGGGCATGAGGTAATTACCATGAATGCCCTGATCGCCTTGCTCGAAAAGCGGATTGGCAGGAAAGCCATCATCGAGCGGCATCCCCCCAATCTGGCCGACATGCTCACCAACCAGGCGAAGGTTGCCAAGGCCAGGGATTTGCTGGGCTGGCAGCCCAAGGTGAGGCTTGAAGAGGGCGTTGACCGGCTGGTGGAGTGGTATCGGACCGAGCGGGAATGGGCGAAGGAAATCCAGACCGGATAAGTATTCCAGAGGCGTACGCGGCCCAGGCGCGTGAGAAATGATAAAACGATGAGGAACGATGGGGGAGACAGGGGTGAAGAGGAGCAGGGGGATGGGGGTAAAGAGGCCAGGAAAAGGGCGTTTAATGACAGATTCCGTCCATATTTTGTTCTTTTCCGACAGAAAAAGCCGCATGGGGGGCTTCGCCAACGTGGCGGGAGCGCATGCCGGAAAAATCCCGGTCTAAAAAACGAGCGAAAAAATGGGGCTTTTTGGTCATTTTTTGGAAAAAAAGATTTGGAATTAATGAGTTTTTTCCTACCATAATATGAATTCTTCCCTGAAAGAATCCCTGTCCATCGATAAAGACCATTGGGACATGATCATCGAGCCCAAGCGCCATCTGCTGGACCTGAAGCTGGGCGACCTATGGCGCTATAAAGACTTGGTGATCCTCTTCGTGCGCCGTGACTTTGTCTCAGTTTACAAGCAGACCATCCTGGGGCCACTCTGGTATATCATCCAACCTGTGCTGACAACCGTGATTTTCACATTCATCTTTGGTAGCGTTGCGAGTTTACCTACCGATGGTTCTCCGAAGTTCTTGTTCTACATGTCCGGCACAGTGGTTTGGTCTTATTTTGCCAGTTGCCTGACCAAGACGAGTGATACCTTTATCACCAATATTGGCCTTTTCGGCAAGGTTTACTTCCCGCGCCTGACCGTGCCATTCTCCGTCTTGATATCTAGTTTAATAGCCTTTCTTATCCAGGTCGGGTTGTTCCTTGGTTTTGTGGTTTATTTTTTATTGCTGGGCACTGTGATCCATCCAAGCTGGTTGGGGATCGCTCTCTCGCCGATTCTGGTGCTTATAATGGCGGGACTTGGGATGGGACTTGGCATCATCATTTCCTCGCTCACGACCAAATACCGCGACTTGCGCTTCTTGGTGGGGTTTGGTGTGTCCCTTCTGATGTACACCACGCCTGTTATACTCCCGATCTCTTCCATCCCCGCACGTTTCCGCTGGGTCATCCTGTCCAACCCAATGACATCCATAGTGGAGGCTTTCCGTTATGCCGCTCTAGGCGCGGGATCACTAAACTTTGGTCACCTGCTTTATAGTTTTGTCTTCATGATAGTAGTGGTCTTCCTTGGCATTATTATCTTCAATCGTGTCGAGCAGACCTTCATGGATACAGTATGAGCATTGTCATCTCTGTCGAAAATCTCTCCAAAGTCTACCGCCTGGGCCAGATAGGCACCGGTACTTTAAAAAATGATTTGATGGTTTGGTGGGCGCGGCAACGTGGTCGGGACAACCCACTGCTAAAAATTGGTCAAACGGACCATGGCAATATGGTAGGGGAGGACTTGTGGGCGCTTAAGGATATGAAGCCTCCAGGTGAACCAGGGAGATGCGCTCGGTATTATCGGACGCAATGGTGCCGGAAAAGCACCCTGCTTAAAATCCTCTCGCGGGTTACTGCCCCAACCAATGGCCGCTAAAAGTAAAGGGTCGCATCGCCAGCCTGCTGGAGGTGGGCACCGGTTTTCATCCTGATCTGACCGGACGGGAGAATATCTATCTTAACGGCGCAATCCTAGGTATGACAAAAGAGGAAGTGCAGGCGGAAGTTCGATGAGATCGTCGGGTTTTTCAGAGATTGATAAATTCATTGATACCCCTGTCAAACGCTACTCGAGTGGTATGTACGTGCGACTGGCTTTTGCCGTTGCCGCCCACCTGGAATCCGAGATCCTTATTGTAGATGAAGTGCTGGCGGTGGGGGACGCGGAGTTCCAAAAGAAGTGTTTGGGAAAAATGGGAGATGTGGCGGGAGAGGGTAGAACGGTGCTATTTGTGAGCCACAATATGGCAACGGTATCGAAGTTGTGCAAATCAGGGATATGGCTTGGCCATGGTCAAATCCTGGATTCTGGGCCAATCCAGCACGTGATCACTCAATATTATGGGATGACCACGAAACAAAGAAAGGAATATCCCGCGGGACCTATAAAATACGTATCTGCCAATCAAAACAGGGAATTTGTTGAAATTTGTGTGGAATATAGAGATGTTGACATCAGCCTAAATTCTTTGAGCCTTGGTTTTGTGATCAGCGATTACGCCGGTCGTAAAATATTCGGTACGAATCAAAAACTCGATAATGTAAAATTAAGCCAAAATCATTCCCGTGCTAGAAAAGTAGTTGTACGCGTCTTACAGCCTAAGCTTTTCAATGGTACCTATAAATTGTCCATCTGGCTCGGGAATGGGTACAAGGATTTTTTTATTGATGAGGAATGTTTGGAATTTGAAATATTGAATATGGCCAGCCCGCATCAGTCCGCAAACAGTATCAATGAAAGTGGAGCAGTTTATCCGATCTGCGATTGGAATTTTTTTTAATCAATGTATAGCGCATGAGAATTTTGCAAGTTAACACGTCTGACTTTGAGGGTGGAGCGGCTACAATAGCTTGGAATCTCTTCACTTCTTACCGGAATCGTGAGTATGATTCCAGTTTAGTCGTTGGACGAAAACATTCAAGCGATACAAGTGTATATGAGATACAACGGTCTATTGCATTTGGATTTTGGGGGCAACCTTTACAAGTCCTGGACGGAAGATTGCAATCACTTGATTCTCATATTCGGGGCGTTTGGCGCATACGGTCCTTATTTCGTAAACTCTCCAAAGTAAGGTCGGAGATGGAGCGGAAGCTAGGATGGGAGGATTTTAATTTTCCAGGCACGCAGCACTTTTTGGATTTAGTTTCTGGGACACCTAACATTGTTCATTTGCATAACCTACATGGTGGTTATTTTGACCTTCGTAATTTGCCATCACTCAGTAGACGAGTGCCTACGGTAATCACATTACATGACATGTGGTTATTGAGTGGACATTGCGCTCATTCAATGACTTGCGAGCGGTGGCGTACAGGATGTGGTCATTGCCCAGACCTTACAATAAGCCCGGCTATTCCCCGAGACGGGACAGCATATAACTGGCGGCGTAAAAGGAGCATATACCGGAGAAGCCAGCTTTACGTGGCTACACCCAGCCAATGGCTGATGGACAAGGTCGGCGCATCGATACTCCAGGAGGCCGTTGTTGAGGCGAGAGTGATTTACAATGGTGTTGATACTGCCATCTTTTCGCCAGTAGATCGCAGGTCGGCTCGCGGCCAAATGAATTTGCCGTTGGATGCCAGGATCCTGGTATTTGTTGCAGCTAATCACATCAAGAACCATCCTTTCAAGGACTATGCAACCTTGGAAGCGACTCTTGATCAAGTCGGTCGAGAATATAGACATAGTAATCACCTCTTGTTCATTGCTATTGGTGAAGGCGGCCCTTCGGAAAAAAGAGGCGATGTCGAACTCCGTTTTCTACCTTACGTTCATAACCGCGAAAAGATGGCCCTTTATTATCAATCTGCGGACATTTACATTCATGCCACGAAAGCTGATACGTTTCCAAATTCTATAATAGAAGCACTTGCTTGTGGCACGCCAGTCGTAGCAACAGGTGTCGGAGGTATTCCCGAGCAGATCGATAACGGTGTAACAGGCATTATCACTAAACTCTCTGATCCTCTTGATATGGCGCAGGCAATCAAGCGGTTATTGGATGACAGCCAGTTAATGCATTTCATGGGAGAACACGCGGCAGAGTCAGTACGCAAGCGATTCAGTTTGGAGCGCCAGGTGGATGATTATTTGAATTGGTATCTACACATCCTTGAAAGGCAACTGAGCCATGCATTGTCCGAGCATAAATGACCTTCCATCTCCGCCCGAAGGTAAAATGGGGTGGCCATGGAGAGAGGTCAGTCCCGAAATTCCGGAAAGGATGCCGGATGGCTCAGCCTGGCCTCTGATAAGCATCGTTACACCATCCTTCAATCAGGCACAATTTCTTGAAGAGACGATCCGGTCCATCTTGTTGCAAGGCTATCCGAATCTCGAATACATCATTATGGATGGTGGTAGCACAGACGGCAGCGTGGCGATCATCAAAAAATACTCACCTTGGCTAGCGAATTGGGTAAGCGAAAAAGATAAAGGACAGAGCCACGCGATCAATAAAGGCTGGCAACAAGCAAAGGGAGACATAATCGGGTGGCTCAATTCGGATGATTTGCTCAAGCCAGACGCGCTCAACCAGACTGCTAGGGCATTTGCCAGCGATAAGGTCGATTTTACATATGGTATGACAGAGCTTATTGATGAGAACGGGAAAGTACTCGGTCCTGATCGCGGGCGGCCGGTTGAGTATAGTCAAATGTTACGTACTTTGGATATACCGATACCGCAACCGGGTAGCTTTATCCGACGCCAGGCACTGGATCGTGTAGGTCTATTGGAAGAAAACTGGCATGTTGTAATGGATCGCGACTTTTTCATCCGATGCGGATTGACCTGCGAGATGCATTTTATACCATTCAATGTTGCCCAATTTAGAACTCACCCCAATGCCAAACAAGTAGTGGCGCGTAAGTTCTGGATATCAGAACTTCCACAAATGTACCGAAGTTTTTTTGGAAGACCAGATCTACCTCCTCAAGTGAAAGCTCTCAGGCGAGAGACCATGAGTAATGTTCATTACAGGGCAGCATGGTACGGAATAGATACTAATCAGTCTCCATCTTTTTAACATGTTTCTTGCAATATTCTACCGCCCTTCCCGTTTGCTTGATAAAAACTATTGGTTTACTTGGCGCAAATGGGTGAAAATTGCGACGAAACATCGCAAGGCTTAACAGGTGAAAATTTTTAGACCAAATAATTCGTTTCTTTGAGGAACACCAATCGTCCTGGTTGTTCTTGCTGGTTTACTTACTTGAATGACATCTACTGCAATTTCCTCAATAATTAACCGATTATTATCATATTTTGGGTATGCCCCGACAAGCGCAGTGCGGAGGTATACAACTGGGAATTGGCGTACACTTCCCTTGAAAACTCGAGACGACATACCAAGAGTAACGTGGGTGCTGGCTGGAAACGAGTGGGTTGGAAGCTCGAGGCTCAAGGGAATCCTTATCGACAGATACGCACATACAAGTCGGTGTGGGTTTATAAGTACCATCTCTTATATGCCAGATCGACCGGATGTTCAGCTCAGGTGGCAACATCAGGAGTGGCGGCCTGTACTGAAAAGGGTCGATGTCTTGGTCATTCAAACTTGGACCGGCTCCACAATGGAACTATTGGAGGATTGCCGGAAACATGGGATCGCGGTTGTCTTCACCATAAGTGATTTGGAGTTTCACCGCATTCCACAGAGACTCTTTGAACTTGTCAATGCCATTGTTGTATCTTCTGAACTTTTAAGGGAGGAAGCGTCAAAATTTCATAAGCACGTTTTCTTCATTGATGACCCGATAGAGGTTCCGATAGACTGCACCCGTAAACCTGACAACCACGGCGTGGATCCTGAGCTAGTATGGATGGGGCACCCGGATAATTGGGCAGAGACGAAATTCATCAAGGGAATTTTGGATCGTCCTGAGTTCGCCTCCCTAAAACTGCGAACCGTCACCAGGCATCCTGGCGCAACTCATCAATGGAAACCGGACACGTGTTGGAGAGATATTTCCCAATCAGATGTGGCGGTTATTCCGTGCAAGCTTGACGGGTGGGGAGCCTCTAAGTCAAGCAACCGGCTTGCGTCCTTCATGACGCTTGGATATCCAATCGTCGCAAGCCCTATTCCTTCATACAAGGAACTAATCATGGATGGCGTCAACGGATATTTTGCTGTCACTGAGAATGAATGGATTGATTGTATACGCATACTTCGTGACCCGATTCTGCGCAACACGGTTGGAGTTGCTGCCCGGAAGACGCCGGCACTGGAGAGAATCAAGATCGAAAGAGTGGTTGAACAGTGGTCTGACCTTTTTCAACTTCTTTGCGGTTTGAAGAAGAAATAACTGTAAAAGGTCTGGCAGACTATGCAAATGCTATCGACATATCAGCGTATAACAATAGGAATAACCTGTTACAACGAAGGAGACTGGCTTCTGGAATGCTGGAATAGCGTACTTTCACAGGCTGATGAGCGCTGGGAAGCGGTTTTAATAATGGATGGCACGACCCATGAACGCACGCAACAGATTTTCAGCCAGCTTGAGCATCCGAGGCTGCGTAAGTATTGCATGCCGACGAATGTAGGCCTATCCCTGACACGAAACAAGGCCTTTGAACTTGCGAAAACGGATTACCTGCTTTGCCTGGATGCGGATGATCAACTTATCCCTGAATTTGTGGCTATCATTTTGCGTACCGTGGAAAGCAACCCGAAGGCCGGCTATGTTTATGGTGACTTTGAGTACTTTGACGGCGGCAGTGGAATCAGACATGCTCCTGAGGCCGTAACAGCCGCTGACTTTATTGAGAGACAACCAATCCCTTCGTCTTGCGCTTACAAGAAGGAGACATGGGAAAGGTTGGGGGGGATTCGCACCTGAACTTACGCGCGGCAACATGGATTATGATTTTTTGATCGGTGCACTGGAGGCCGGCATCCAGGGGGTGCACTGTGGCCAGATCTTTTACCGTTATCGATTGGGGAACCGTCCCAGACTGTCTACCAGTTATGAGTGCCGATATTACCAGACACACGAAATTATAGTCAAACGTCATCCAGTCTTCTTTGCCTGTAATCAATTTCGGAGGCGTTTTCTGGCGGTTGCGTATTGGCGGTCTGCGCGAGCAAATATAGCTGCAAGTAATGAAAGGCAGGCAAGTCAGCTTGCATGGATGGCTTTGCGAAACGGTATGTGGCGAAACCGTAACGTGTGGGGATTGGCTCTACGGGGAAAACTTCCGGTCTGGGCTTATGCAACGTTGTGAGCCATCTTGCACTTGACAGGATATATTGTGTTTCATCTCTGTAAATATCTAAAGGGTGATAGTGCGAACAGGGCGTAAGTTGAAGGTAGGACTTATGGCAATCTGGTATCCTTGTCTTGCAGAAAAGGCGCGGGTCCTTTTAATCATTCAGGCTACACTTTATGCATATCATGCTACTTGCCCCAGGTAGTGCTACACACTCCCGACGATTGCTACAATTATTTCTTGACGCTGGGCATAAAATAACGTATGTAGATAAGATAGATCCTAAACCGGAGGGAGATGAACTATATACTTATGTTAAATATCCAAGTCAATCTGGACTGAAATGGTTAAATCCTTGGACCGTCAGACGTCTCTTTATAAACATGGCTTCCGCGGTGGATTTACGACGATTATGGCAACAGGCAAGGCCAGATGTGGTGCATTTACTTGGGATTGATGTACGAGCTTATCAGTGTGCGTTTTCGCGACTTCATCCGCTTATCATTACTTCTTGGGGGTCGGATATCAATGACTTGTATGAAATAGGTGAGCGAGGTTCGATACCGTATAAAGAAATTGTCAGGGCTTTACAGAACGCAGATCATGTTACCGCCGACACTCAAGAGTTGTTGATGCGATGTAACTTTCTTGCAGGACGTTTATTGAATAATAGCCTTTTCTATTTCGGTATTGATCTGGATTTATTCAAACCCAGAAATGTGGCTGAAACGCAAGGCTTGCGCCTCAAATTAGGTATTCCATCAGATGCTAAGGTTATTCTCAGTGCACGACGTCTTATTCCCAAAATGCGTCAGGATATGGTGCTGAGGGCTTTTGCTGAAATTCTTGGCAGCGACCAAAAAATGGTACTGGTTCTCCGTAGATTTGGGGTTCTTCCAGAATACGAAGATGAACTCAGGGAGTTGGTTGAGCAGTTGGGGGTGGAAAACCAAATTATCTGGGTGGATGAAATGGAGTACGAACAAATTCCGCTGCTCTATAATATTGCCAATGTGATTGTTAATGTTCCAGAACAAGATGGCTTGCCCGTCACGATATTTGAGGCTTCGGCTTGCATGAAACCAGTCATCACCAGTGATCTTCCAGCATACCAGGAGTTTTTATCGGCTGGCGACTACCTTCGTATTCCAGTTGGGGATGTTACCAAACTTGCAGAGGCCATCAAGTTGGTTCTGGTAGATAATAATAGCTTGAATGGGCAGCTTGAAAAGAATTATCAACTGGTTCTTAAAACAGCAAATCAAAAAAAAAGTCTTTCATGCCTTATTCAGATTTACTCTCAATTTGTTAGCTGACGCAGAAAGAATCTCTTGCGTATTGGTTTCCTGACTCCCGAATACCCAGAAAACCGCAAGCCTGAAGGGGGATTAGGTAACTATATCCATAAAAATGCCCTGGAATTGATGGCAAGAGGGCATAAAGTGACCGTCTTTGTGCTAGCCGTCAGGAAAGGCAGTCAGATGGATGCGGGAGTTGATGTAAGGCATGTTGCAAGGGTACGTTTTCATTGGAGGCTCAAGCGAAACCGGTTTGTTGCAGCCTGGTTGGAATTATTCGAATTATGGTTGAATGCCCGCCGGATGCGATCCGCTGTTTTATCCTACAATCGATCCTTCCTATTGGATATTATTTCCAGACATCCAATTCTAGGAAATCCCCGGTTATTTTCTTAGTCATAATCATTGCTTCCCGCTGGTGTGCCGTTGTTCGAGTTATTCTCCCATGTGGCGGGCAGCAAGTGGTACTCAACGGCAGTTTCCAGAAGCAATTGCCGATTGGATGGAAGCGCATCAGGTTATTGAAGCCGATGCTGTTTTTGCTCCCAGCGAGTTTATTTCCTGGTTTATGAGCATTTTGAGGCTGTCAGACCACTTGTGATTCGCACCCCACTTGATTTACTTACTCAGAAGCGGGATGATGTTGTCTATCGCCAGATGGTTGCCGGGAAGAAATATCTTCTCTATTTTGGCGCGTTAAGCGGACAAAGGGAGTGGATGTGCTTATTCAAATTACACCTGGTATTTTATCCAAGTACCAGGATATTAGCTTACTTTTCGTGGGGCGCAATGATCCTTTACCCGGCGGGATCAGGGCGTTGGATTCAATAAAGAGTTCTTTGGCAGATTATTGGCAGGAAGGGCGGGTACTCTATTCACCTTCTCTACCTAAGGCACAACTTTATCCAATCATCCAACAAGCTTTAGGCGTTATTCTCCCTTTCCCGGGTGGATAATTATCCCAATACGTGCCTGGAAGCATTGGGTTTGGGTGTTCCCGTAGTTGGTACGTATGGCTCCAGCCTGGAGGAAATGATCGTTGATGGGAAAACAGGTTTCCTTTGTGAAAATGGTAATCCTGAGGCTTTGTTCCGTGCAATTTAAAGACTTATCTCACTTTCCGAGAATCAAAGACAGCAGATGCGTACTGAAATCAATTCTGAAGTTATGAGAATTTCTAAAGAAGATCGGGTCGGACAACTTATCAGTTTTTACGAATGGGTTATTAATCACTCAAAACTGTAATTCAATTCAATGACTTTAGTAATCTCCGTAATTGTATGTACCTATAATCGCTCCGAGATGCTCAAGGGTTGTCTGGCTTCCCTGGCCAGCCAGACCGCGCCAAGCGAATATTTTGAAGTGATCGTGGTAGATAACAACGCATCCGATGATACAAGCTGCATTGTTCAAGAGTTTCTCCGTAATCCGAATATGCATTATGTTTTGTGAGTTCAAATCTCGGCTTGAGTAATGCCAGAAATAAGGGCTTGGCTGAAGCCAAAGGAGAATATATTGCATATTTGGATGATGATGTACTTGTCCAGCCTCAATGGGTAGAGAAAGTCATTTTCGTTATTGAGAAATATCCTCATTTAGACGGTTGTGGGGGGCCTCTTTACCCATTTTACACAACCCCCAAACCAGATTGGTATGAGGAGGCATATGATGTTCAAATGAGCAGAAAAGAAATCTACTTCCTTGCACCTGGGCATGGGTTTATTGGTGCAAATATGGTCTGGGATCGAAAGTTTCTGGAATCCATCGGCGGATTTCAGGCAGGAGTTCGGTCTGGTGGGTGACAGTTTGAAATATATCGGTTTAGGCGAAGAGACCGATGCTTATCAGCGTGCATGGCAGGTGAAGCCATCGGGGCGTTTCCTTTTCCTGCCGGAGCTGTGGGTAAACCATTGGGTGCCACCCTGGAAAATGAGTTTATCATACCGGCTAAAGCGTTTATTTTTTTCGGGTTTTTACGATTATCAAATTTCCGGACCGAATTCCTTCTTTCCGAGATTATCATATATATTTTGGATTACATTCGATCTCTTGAAGACTTCAGTCAAGGCCGGCTTGGCTATTTGGAAATATTCGCACTGGAAAAAATGGGCATATTGCGAAATAAGTCCACTTGCAATTAACCTGGGAAAGATTTATGGTACGATCGGCTTCAAATTATCCAGGGAAGACAAATAAGATTTCATGGTAAATAAGCGGATTTTATTCATAAATAATTCCAGTAGTTTGGGTATTGGAACGTCGACAATCCTGCTCTTACTACTTAAATACTTTCACAATGAATTCGATTGCGCGGTGGTATCAGATAAACATTCCGTCCAACTTCCTGAAACTCTTAAAAAGCTCCCCATTCGTCATTACGCTTTGCCCGACCGTTTCATATTTTATCTGCCATCTTTGGTCAACTTGATCCTGCGTGGCAAATATGACCTGGTATATGCCAATGGTTCCAATGAGCGCTCACGAGGCCGCGTTTTGGGCAGCAAAAATAACCCAGCGCCCGTTGATCTGGCACATCCGTGAATCATTAAAAAATCGGAAGTATGCGCAGACGATCCGTTTTGCCGATCGTGTCATTGCCAATTCCAAGGACACCGCCGGCCGGCTCCGAAAAATGGCAGATGTACCCAATCCAATTGTGATTCCCAATGGCATTGAAATCCAGAATTTTAGTTTGGATAAGAAACTTGCACGGGATAAACTTGGTAATCTGCTGGGATTGGAACCTGATTGGACGCGCCTCATCAATGTTGGCCGGATATGTCCTCAAAAAAACCAGGCTGATGTAATAAAAGTAGCCAGTAAAGTTGTGGCTGATTTTCCGAGAACGTATTTTCTTATGGTGGGTGCTGCGGAACAAGATTATTTGAGGGATTTGAAAAGTAAGGTTGAGATGCTTGGCCTTCAAATGAATGTGTTTTTTTACGACTATACTCCTGATATTACCGACTATATTTGTGGTAGCGATATTATGTTGCACACCGCCTCCAGAGAATCGCAAGGGCGTGTGCTTCTGGAGGCAATGGCAGCCCGAATACCGGTGGTGGCATACAATGTAGGCGGGGTGAGGGAGGCTGTTCTAGACGGGCAGACCGGCTTCCTGCAGCCTTTTGGGGATATAGATGGGTTAACTCGGATTGTCTGCCGGCTGATTGGCGATCCTACCGAACGAACGCGTATGGGAGAATCTGGATACCAACGAGTCAAAAGAAATTTTCTGCCGAGAGAACTGCCCAATCTGTTCGAGAAATTATCAGCCAGGTATTGAAATAGAAAAGAACAGAATAATAAGATTAAGAGATGAAGATGATCCGGGTTTTACATGTATTTGGGCCGACGTTCGGTCGTACCTTTAGTGGCCATAACAAGCGAATGGTTCGCTCGTTCCATCAATGGACCGAAGAGCAAGTCATCCATCAGATTGCATTTATCGAACAAAGAGAGATTATTGATGCCAAAGTGATTATAGATGCTTTTGGGAAAAATAATCTCAACTCTTCAACTAGACTATCACGTTTACGAAGAGCGATTTGGGCCATCAAGTTATTGTGGTTCTTAACTTATAAGCGGAATAGATACGACATTATTCATATTCATACTAATTTGTGGGGGGGCTTACTGGCAGGACCGCTTGGCAAAATTCTTGGGCGACCATGTATTTACGAAATTGTCTGTATGGGGGTGGATGATCCGACTACGCTGCTACTGGAATCCTTTGGTCCCCTAAAACTTTGGTGCTTAAAGCGATATAGTCGTATTGTATGCATCTCGAAAGCGCTCAAGCAGGAATGTTTGCATAACGGAGTGGGTGAAAGGCAAGCGCTCGTACTGATCAACGCAGTCGATATTGAAGTATTTTCTCCGGACCACAATGGTTACGATCAATTATCGACCAGGGTAAAATTAAACCTTCCTGGGATGGGGCGTATCATTTTATTTGTTGGCAGTGTCATCCTTCGCAAAGGAACGGATGTGCTCGTCGAGGCTTTTTTGTCGTTGTCAGGAGATTATCCGGATTTGTATCTTGTACTGGCCGGCCCTGCCAGCCGGGGAGAAAATACCAGTGTTAATGAGCCGTTTGTGGCAGGATTACGGCAAAAAATCGCCCAGGCGGGACTTACGGACCATGTGATTCTTTACAGAGCGTATTGATGACGATATCACACTTGCCGAATACTACCGTGCAGCCAATGTTTTTGCCTTCCCAACGAGGCAAGAAGGATTGGGGAATGTAATATTGGAAGCCATGTCAACAGGATTGCCGGTGATTTCATCCTACCTGCCAGGTATCACTGATATGCTGATCCAGGATAATGTGAACGGTTTCTTAATACCGCCCGAAGATGTGTCTTCTCTGAAAGAGAAATTAAAGTTGCTGCTGGATTATCCGGAACGGGGGAGAGAACTGGGAGAAGCTGCACGGGAATATGCCATGGAACATTTTGGTTTCAATGCCTGGCAAAAACAGTTGGTTGAAATTTATTCATCCTTGGTACCAACAGAACAGTTATAAGCAAATAAATCACCAATAAAGAATAACGGATGGAAACCATTAATTTTCGCGCACTAGGTATTCTTGTCTTAGGGCTCGCCCTGGCATTGCTGAGTGGATGGTTGGTGGTATTTGCTCCAATATGGGCTGCCGTTATTCCGGCAATGGTATTTGCAGTGATTATTTTTATGTATCCCTTCCTGGGGTTATTGTTATTTACCATGCTGATCCCGCTGGAATTGGCTTTTCTTTCCCTTGGCGGAAATACTGCAACGGTCACCCGCTATTTGGGGATTTTGGTTTTTGGGGCCTGGGTGGTTCAGGAAATGTTCAAACGCCGGAGAATAAAGGTAACCCAGGATTTTGTAATCTTGATCGCATTCTTCCTGTGGGGGAGTTTATCCGTCCTATGGGCATTCAATCAAAGTGTGGCCTTTGCAAGATTCCAGACCACTCTTCAATTGGTTTTGCTCACATTTCTTGTGATCAATCAGGTCAATGATAGAAAGAGACTCAAGCAGATTTTAATTGCTTTGTTTATTGGTTGTTTACTGGTGACTCTCCTGGGCCTTTTGGGGGTCGGAACCAAGTCCGGAGGATATTTATTGACCTTGCAGGATGTGGGTGCCAAAGAATATGGCAGCTACGTGGGTATCATGTTCCTTGTCGGGACTATCCTGGCGGTTTTTGAAAAGGGTGTCAATCGGGTCTTTGGGCTCGTCAGCGCCCTCATTTCTTTGGTTGTCCTGGTGATGGTGGGCGAACGAGGAGTATTCCTGGCTATCGGAATGGCATTGGTTGTCATCGCCATCATTTTCCATCAGAAATTAAAGTTACTTATAGCCATTGCTGTATTGTCCGTTTTGCTCATTTACCTTCCTGCAATCCTGGAGAAACAAAACCTTACCAATAGTGTTAATGTAAATCGCTTGACGATTCAAAATATTATTGAAACCGGCGGGATCCGGTCGAACAGATATATGGAGTCTTGGGCTGAGAATTTTTGCCGATCATGCAGTAATAGGAACTGGATGGGGCAATTTCCCGGTGGAGATGGCTGTTTATCGGGGATTTACAATTCCGGGCACCCTCGGCTCGGACCCTCATAATGACTTATTGGGTGTGGGTGCTGAAATGGGTATTGTTGGGTTGTTCCTGTTTCTGGCTGCGTTTATTCTCATAACCGTGGCATTATTTAAATTACTTATGGGAAACATCGGGATCTACGCAATGATCTCCTGGTTATTATTGTATTTGCATTATTAACATATGCTTTTTCGGTCGGTCTCACTTCTTCCTACTTGTGGCGAAAGATATATTGGCTGATCCTGGGGTTGGCCATATTGGTACCGCATTTATATGCGGCTGCCAGAAGCAAGCATGAAAGTGTTGTGCGCGACCAGGCAGCTCCATGACCATTTCTGCCACGAGGCAGCTTCGGGTGGTCTTTGTTACCACCGGCTACCCAAGCCAGTATCGCCCGAGGGAATGCGTCTTCATGCATCGTTCGGTCCAGGCGCTCTCCCGGCGCATCGATGCACAGGTGATCCATTTACGCGCCTGGCGGCCCGGGCGGCCCCTGGTGGAAAGAAGAAAATGGGAGGATGTTGAGGTCGTCTCGGTTGCCTGCCCGCAGCTGCCTCTCGGGTCGTATTCCCACCTGAATGCGGCCTTGCTGGCCGGTTTCGGCGCTTTGCGGATAAAGCCATTGATTGCCAACGCGGATATCGTTCATTCGATGGATATCTATCCGGCCGGTTATGTCGCCGGCCAGTGGGCCAAGCGCCATGGCAAGCCGCATAGCACGCACGTGATCGGCTCCGACCTGAACCTGTTCCTCATCCCCAACCTGTCCCGTATGGGGAGACAATGGCTGGTCAATTTGGCTGGAGTGGTCTGCAACAGCCAGGCAGTCCGGGCGCAACTCGCAAGCGCGCTGCCCGATCTGCGCAACGTGAATGTGATCTATCGGGGCGTTGATACGGCCCTTTTTTCCCCGGATGGCCCCCTCAGCGGCCCGCAGGTCTCCATGCCGCCCCTGCGTTTTCTGTATTTGGGCGGTTTTCATACATGGAATACGCGCCGCGGCGAGTTTAATATCAAAGGCGGGCATGTTTTGCTGGAGGCCTGGGCGCAGGTCGAGGAAAGGCTTGCACCCAGCAGCCTGGTCATTGCTGGGCCCGGGGCAGATACGGAAAACCTGCGTCTCTGGCGGGCAAAACTGCGCCGTCCCGAGGCTGTATTTATTAGCGATACCATTCTTCCCGACTCGGTGGCGGATTGGATGCGGGCGTGCGATGCGGTCGTCATCCCAAGCCTGTTCGAAGGTCTTCCCAATGTGGCCAATGAAGCCCAGGCCTGCGGGCGGCCCGTGCTGGGCACGGATGCCGGCGGAATCCCCAAATCGGTCATCCACGCTCAGACCGGCCGGATCGTACCGCGCCGCGACCCAAATGCACTGGCGCAAGGATTGCAATGGTTCTGGGATAACAGCTCCAACCTGCCTGCCATGGGCCGGCAAGGCCGGGAAAGGATGCTGCGGGAATTCTCGTGGGATCGTTTTTCAGACGAAATGATGAGGTTTTTCGCGGCGGTTGTCTGAAGCGGGAGCAGGGAACAGGTATGGGCAAAATCGGTCGGTTGATCCGCAAATTATTCGAGCGCCCCTATTACATTTGGAAATATTTGATTCAAACCATCCGCGTGCTGCTTAATTTTGTGTTACTGGCCTGGCAGCGCTGGATTCAACCCAACTTTAAGATCAGGTTCGAATCCCAGGGTGTTGACGTTTAATGCTTTTAAGGCAGAAATGCCAAATGCACAAATCAAAGTTGGCGACTCGATCATCATTTACCACCGCTGTGATATTCTGGCCACCGGCAAAGGCCATCTGACCATTGGCAACGGCTGCATCATCGGGAGTGATTTTCGCTTATATTGCAGAGACAATATCATCCTGGGGGATCATGTTCTGATTTCCTGGAATGTGTTCATCAGTGATTATGATGGTCATCCGCTGGATCCAGAAAGCCGCCTTCGGGAAACCCTTTATATGCAACGCACGTTTTTCCCATCTTTCATTCGACAAGAAAAGCAGGAACCATCGACTGCATATGAGCCAAAATATGTAACTGCTCCTGTAATTATTGAAGATAATGTTTGGATCGGTGCCAACGTTATGATAATGAAAGGTGTTCATATAGGTACAGGCTCGATCATTGCGGCTGGATCGATTGTCACCAGGGATGTTCCGGCAGGCTGTATTGTTGCTGGTAATCCAGCCAGGATTGTGAAGGAACTTTCCTAGTGTAAAGGTTATTATTCTTTCCATAATCTTGCTATATCTGTTTAGAAAATCATTATCTGGGTGCTGAAAAATTTTTTGGATGTCGTTTGTCAAAAGCATTTGTTATCTTGATTATCGTATTCACTTTCTTAAAACCTAATCGTAGGTTTCAGGAATAGGTTATGAAAATATATGCAGATTATTCTCATTATCTGGGCCAAAATCGAAAATATTTGATAGAGATACTTAGACCTGTATGGAATGATTCACTTTTAGATAAAAAAAAAGAGGTCTATGGTGAGTGGGTTTCTAGTTATTCCTTTACAGAAGAAATTGAAAATGCTGATATTTGCTTTTTGCCAATGACTTGGGATTATTATGTGGAAAAAGATCTTATTCCATTGGCAAAGACGGCAGTAGAACAAGCCAAGAATCATAGCAAGCCCATCATTCTTTTCAAACGACATGATTTCACAGCGCGGCTTCCTTTTTCTGATGTAATTCTCTTCGAGCAGTCAGGATATCGATCAGAACAAGAAAAAGTAAAGTGTTTTGGAGTCCCAGCTTTTTTTCCTGATTATCTCCAATTGTATTGCTCAGGAAGACTAGAATATCGTCATAAGAATGATCATAAACTGAAAGTTGGCTTTTGCGGTGCGGTTTCACAATCTCTCTATGATATCACTTGCCGTCTTAGCATACATTATTACCATAAGATAGAGTTTTATCTTGGAATATCAAAATGGGAACCTCCTAGAATTCCATCATACATTTTTCGAAAAAGAGTCCTAGATGTCTTTTCAAAGAATAATCTAATAGAAACTAATTACATTCTGCGCAAGCAATTTAAGGCCGGCATGATTAACAAGAATGAAAATGATCCCACGAGACTTGCATTCTTACAAAATATCTTGGGATCTGATTACACCATTTGCGTTCGAGGAGAAGGAAATTATTCCTATAGATTTTACGAGACACTGGATTTAGGTAGGATACCCGTTTTTATCGACACTGATTGCTTATTACCTTGGGATAAGACAATAAATTATCATGATTACTTTCCTTGGATTGAATATCATGAGAATTCCCTACGCCGCAGAGAAATTGTTAGATTATCACAATTCACTATCTGACGATGATTTTATAGATTTACAGAAACTGTGTAGGAAACTATGGCAAGAGCAGTTTACTTATGAAAAATTTTATAGTAATTTTGTTTCCTATTTGAGTAAGATTTGAACTTTTGCTTGAAAAAAAGATGGTAAGTTTTCTATCACCGAAGACAATTTAAATGACATCGAAAGTTACCATTAACCAATCTCATTTTCAAATCAGATTTCCGGAAGTTTTTTCATGAAGCAGGATATTTAAATATAGAAGAAATTGACTTGCTCAACTAAAGTAAAAGATAAAAGTATTTTATAAGGTAAAACTTGGAGATTTTGTGAAAAAAGGTTCTGGTGAAAAAAGAAAAGATCAAATGATATGCTACGAATTTGCTATAGCCAAATGAATCCATTGCAAAGAAAAATCCGAAACATTGTCAATAATCTTGGTTTTGATATTATCCAATTCAGACCAGATCAAGTAGGACAAGATCCAATAAGAGACATAAAGAAATTCTTACATAATGAGCATCCTATAATTTTTGATGTTGGTGCAAATATAGGACAATCGCTTCTTCAATTTCATGACAATTTACCGAGAGGTATTATTCATTCCTTCGAACCGAGCGCAACAACCTTTACAGAACTCACTTCAAAAGTAAGAGATTATAAGAATGTACAATTATGGAATTGTGGGCTCGGGTCATCCTCAGGTCATAAGACTCTCTTTGAAAATTCAAATTCAGATATGAGTTCCTTTCTTCCTCTTGGCGGAAGCGGGTGGGGCACAATAGTGAAAGAAACACTCGTTACAATTAAAACTATTGATCAAATTTGCCATGATAATAACATCCAATACATAGACATTCTTAAATCTGATACACAGGGATATGATCTGGAAGTATTCAAGGGAGCTGAAGATACATTCAGGTTTAATAAGATTGGTCTTATATTTTTTGAAGTGAATTTTTCCGATCTTTATGACAACATGCCTTCATTTTCAGAGGAATATGAATTCCTTCTGAGACATGGATTTCATTTAGTCACTTTTTATCGTTCTTATTATCACAAGAATATCGTACAATGGACAGATGCTCTTTTTGTCCATGAATCCCGTTTGTAGGCTATTTGTAGGGCGAATACTTCTCTAAAGTATTTCATTAATATATAATGAAGTTTTACAGGATCTTGTTTGAAATACGTCATAAAGTACTTTCCCAAAATAAGAAATCACACTAATTGATAACTATATCTTAATTGCTTTATTCAGTCTCCAAATTCTGGAATCTAATGGGCTGTAACTATAAACGGGACCTCCAAAGAGATTTATGAATCGGTTCCACTCTACATTTGGAGTTTCGGGAAAGGTGATTGTGCTTAGGATAACGAATTTTCCTTAATTGGGGGGAGCGGCAATTTTTGCTTCTCGGGTTGCTTCGCTTCGGGATCTTTTTCAAATAAAGCGAAATAATATTGCTGCTTTTTCCCCGAACCCATCACGGCATTGCTTGCAAATTAAGACAAATAAGGGGGGTTCAGCTTTTTTTATCAAGCTATTCAATCCGCTTACGCTTCGTTTTCGGGATCGGCTCAGTTGCGTTGGCTGACTAAGGTGATTTATCAATATGAGAGAATCGGCCAACGTAAAAGTTGTAATGCTTTTATCAAACCCATATTACCCGGATGACCGAGTCCGCAACGAGGCGTTGGTCTTGATTGAGTATGGTTACCAGGTTTTTCTTTTGGCCTGGGACCGCGAGGGGAGGCTTCCAGTACAAGAATTGCTTTCCGGTCTCGAAATTAGGCGAATGCCATTGAGGGCCGGTTATGGACAAGGATTGGGAAAAATTCTGCAATATTTGCAGGTTTGGCGTTGGTTTGTCAAAGAAATCACCTTGTTGCAGCCAGGTGTAGTCCATTGTCACGATTTTGATACTTACATTGCCGGGGTTTGGTATGTGTGGTTACATCCTCGGGTCAAGCTGGTCCTGGATGCCCATGAAAATTATTACATGATGATGAAACCGCTTGTCTCACGAATAGGTGCCTGGATCGTCCGCCTGCTCGAGCAATGCCTGACCCGCTTCGCCGGTCTCTTGATCAGTGCGAACACGGCAACCGCAGATTACTATGCAAATTTTGGTGCAAGAAAGGTGGTTGTCGTCGGGAATTGGAAGGACCCGCAAGCCTACCAGTTTGATTCACGCCTTGTTGCGCAAAAGCGGCAGGAACTGGGAATGGATGGAAAACTTGGGATTGCTTATATCGGGGCATTATCCGCAGATCGGAATGTGCTTCCGCTGCTTCAAGCTATCCGCTCCCGTCCCTGGGTCTTCTTGATCCTGGGGGGCCAGGGTGACCAGGCAGATGAAATTCGAAGCGCTTGTTCACAATTATCCAATGTGTATTTTCCCGGTTATATCCATCCTGATGACATACCCTTGTTAACTGCGGCTGCAGATGTGATCTATTATGGTTTTGATCCGAAGAATATCTATGCTCCGTATAACGCCCCCAATAAGTTATATGAAGCATTGGCGGCTGGTAAAGCGGTACTGGCTGGTGATATTGGCGGTGAGCTATCCAGTGTTGTAAATAGCACCCAATGTGGCATTTTACTCCCGCAGGTAAATGGCGATTCGATCGGTGCTGCGCTTGATACCCTTTCCGATAAATCTGCCAGATTAGCTATGGAAGAGCGGTCAAGGGAGGCCGGCCTGACAACCTATAATTGGAGCATCGCGAAACAAAGTCTAATATCTGCGTATTCCGAGCTTCTGGGTAACGAAAGCGCACCCTTTCAGGATGGAAATGGATAGGCAATTTCCATTCGTTTCCGTTCTCTTGCCCATCCGCAACGAAGCTGCTACCATTCAACGTTGTCTGGAAGCAGTCATGGCTCAGGATTACCCTTCCGACCGGATGGAGGTGTTGGTGCTGGATGGCATGTCCACCGATGCGACCCGGGGCATTCTCCAGCAGTGGATGACCGTTCAAACGAAATTCCCGCTTTACTTGGTGGATAATCCGGCCCATATGGTTCCGGCAGCGTTAAACATTGGGATCGCCAAGGCAAAAGGCGATATTATCGTCAGGGTGGATGGGCATTGTGAGATCGCACCGGATTTTATCAGTGGCTGTGTCAAGCACTTGCAAGCCGGCCATGCGGATGGTGTCGGTGGGGTTGTGGAAACGGTCGGAGAAACCTGGCTTTCTCGAAGCATTGCCGTTGCCATGAGTTCCTCTTTTGGGGTGGGTGGTTCCACATTCCGGACTAACCAGGGCAAGCAACGCTATATCGATAGCGTTCCTTTTCCGGCTTATCCAAAGGAAACCATCCGGCGCGTTGGCCTGTACGATGAAGGTATGTATTGCAACGAAGATGATGAATACAATTATCGTTTGCGCGCACTTGGAATGAAACTATTGCTGGCGGGTGATATAAAGTCGCGTTATTATTGTCGAGCATCGTTTATTTCCCTTTGGCGACAGTATTTCAAATACGGACTATGGAAGGTGCGTGTCCTGCAAAAACATCCGCACCAGATGACCCTGCGCCAGTTCGTGCCGCCGGCTTTTGTGCTGGCCCTGCTCGCCTCCGCCTTGCTCGCCATCTCCATTCTTCTCTTTCCTGTCACCTATCACCTATCAGCTATCAGCTATTCCCTTTCACCTTCCGCCTTATTACTTTCAGCTATCATTCCTCTGCTTTACATCATCGTAAACCTCTTCGCCTGCCTCTACACCGGCTTCAAGCGCGGCTGGGAATATCTGCCTCTCTTGCCGTTTATTTATGCTATATTACATATAAGTTATGGCAGCGGTTTTTTATTTGGCTTGATCAAATTTGCAGGCCGTTGGCGTGATCGCACCGGAAAAGTCCCCACCTCTGAACCCGAACCCGTATAATCCTTCCGGCGCTTATTCGTTTCGCACGGCACTGAAAAAAAGTGACCTAAAATACTTTCGCTCTTCTTTCCTTTTTCCAGTCAGCTATTCCCTACCAGCTATCAGCGCCTGTCTCCGTTCTTTGGGGATTCACCTATGAGTTTCTATCTTTCACCTAACAAAGGAGTCCCTTGCCCTATCCCTGGACTGACAAACGTATTCTCGTAACAGGCGCAGGTGGGTTTATTGGCAGCCACCTGGTGGAGCGGCTAGTTGTCGAAGGAGCACGCGTGCGGGCGTTTGTCCGCTACAACTCACGTGGCGATCCCGGCTTGCTGCGTTTTCTGCCCCTGCAGATTTTTTCCAAGATTGAGGTCGTTGCCGGAGATCTGCGTGACGAGCAGGCTTTACGTAGTGCTGTGGCAGGTTGCCAGGTGGTGCTGCATTTGGGAGCATTGATCTCCATCCCATATTCCTATTTCCATCCGGTGGAAGTGGCCGGGGCGAATTTCATCGGGACGTTGAACGTCCTGATGGCCTGCCGGGACCTGGGAGTGGAACGCCTGATCCATACATCCACCAGTGAAGTGTACGGCACCGCCCGCCAAACCCCAATAGCTGAAAGCCACCCGCTACAGGGGCAATCCCCGTATTCGGCCAGCAAGATCGGGGCGGATAAACTGGCGGAGAGTTTTTATTGCGCCTACAACCTGCCGGTGGTGACGTTGCGCCCGTTCAACACCTATGGCCCGCGCCAATCCGCCCGGGCGGTCATCCCGGCTATTATCACCCAGGCGCTCACACAACCAACTGTCCGGCTCGGGAACCTGAATACCGTCCGTGACTTTACCTTTGTGCAGGATACTGTTAACGGGTTTATCCGGGCGATCCAGGCTGAAGGTATTGAAGGCGGCCAGTTCAACCTTGGGACAGGCGAAGAGATCCGAGTGGGGGATCTGGCGGAATTGATAATTCGGAAGGTGAACCGATCGGTCGATGTCGAGGTGGATCCAGCCCGGCTGCGTCCGGAGAGATCGGAAGTCCTACGCTTGGTTTCCGATAATCGCCTGGCGCGTGAACGACTGGGTTGGGAACCGGAAACCTCCCTGGAGCAAGGCCTGGACCGGACGATCGACTGGATTTCCAGGAATATTGAGCGTTATCAACCAGACCATTACCTGTTCTAATTTTCTTGTTATTGATTAATATCTTGATACACAAAGGAAGTGAAAATGGGTTGTTATCAACTCTTACACAACTCTTCCTCTCACTACTCAGTAGGGATATTCCTTTTATAGAACAGTTCTACTCGTAAGGTATAATCTAAAAATGTATGACATCAACACCATCAACTTGATAAGTTCAAAACTCTGTTTGACCTGTGGAATTTGTTGTCAGGGTATCTTCCATTACCACGATCAGGTCCCTGAAGAATTCGGAATCTCTTCTGAACCGCGCAATCCAATCCTGCCTTTGACTTGCCCTCTGTTCCTTGAAAAAGGGAACAGTTGCCTTATTCATGAGGATCCCAGGCGTCCACCTCTTTGCCAAACATGGCAATGTCAGACCCTTAAACGCCTTCAGCAGGGCGAAATCACTTTTGAACAAGCCCAGACAAGAATTACAAGAATCAAAACTCTATTAGTCAATGTTCTGATTAGGCTTCAGCAAAGTGTTATGGACAGACCAGCCATATACTATATTCAGAGTGTATATCAATCGTTAAAATTAGAATTAGACTCTGGGGACCGGTCACATCTTGAGTTGTATATGGATATTCTTTTGTTAGGACTATTAATTAACAATCACATGTTACCAGCCTAGGACCATATTATGAAGAATTTCCCCATTAGAATCATTCCTGTCTGGTTGGTAGGTGTCAAACTTAAAAATTCTTCTCACTCGTGGATTCTAAGGTTGCAGCGATTGCCATATTTGACTCCGCCCTATTGGTGGCTTGCATATAACCGTTTTGTTTCTTGGAGATAAAATATTATGAGAGCAATTGTTCTGGCAGGGGGCAAAGGCACCCGGCTTGAGCCCTATACCACTATTCTTCCCAAGCCGCTCATGCCCATTGGCGATATGCCCATCTTGGAGGTCCTATTACGCCAGATGAAGTGCGCCGGCATAAATCATGTGGTTCTGACGGTTGGTCATCTGGCTTCGCTCCTGCGGGCTTATTTTGGGGATGGTGCCCATTGGGATCTCGATATTACATACAGCCAAGAGCAGATACCACTTGGCACGGCAGGCCCGATTGCCCTTGTTAAAGGACTGGATAAGACATTCCTGGTTACCAATGGGGATGTGCTGACAAATCTCGATCTAAAGAAACTGATCGCCTTTCATAAGAAAACAGGCGGGATTGCCACCATTGCAGCCCACCGTCGACAGGTCAAGATCGATCTGGGAGTCATCCAATGGAATGGAGATGATCAGATCTCTGGGTATATCGAGAAGCCCACTACCGATTACACCGTCAGCATGGGGATGTATGTCTTTGAGCCGCGCCTCCTGGATTACATCCCGGTTGGCGAGTATCTGGATTTCCCGGACCTGATCCTGAAATTGATCGCAAGTGGCGAGAAAGTATGCGGCTATACCTTTGATGGTTATTGGATGGACCTTGGCCGCCCGGATGATTATATTCAGGCCAACCAGGACTTTAGCAACATGAGGAAACAATTCTTACCGGAGGATTAAACATGGATTGGCGTGTTCCCTTGGCGGATGTTAACTTTGGAGTGGAAGAAGAACAGGCCATCCAGCAGGTCGTTCGATCCGGCTGGCTGAGCATGGGCGAGGTCACTAAAGAGTTCGAGCGAGAGTTTGCGGCCTTCATCGGTGCGAAGCATACCTTGGCAGTCACCAATGGCACGGCTGCCCTGCATCTGGCTTGCTTGGCGACGGGGATTGGTCCCGGCGATGAGGTGATCGTCCCGTCGCTGACCTTTGTCGCCACTGCCAATGCAGTACGCTATACTGGCGCAACGCCTGTCTTTGCGGACGTCGAAAGCTTGGACTCGCTGAATATATCGCCTGCTTCCATCGAAACGCGCATCACAGAACGGACACGTGCCATTCTGGTTGTGCACTACGCCGGTTTTCCCTGTGATATGCCTGCTATCCTGGGAATCGCCCGCCGCCATAATCTGGTTATCCTCGAAGACTCGGCCCACGCCATCGGCTCGAGCCTGGCTGGCCGGACACTTGGCACCTGGGGCGCGATTGGTTGTTATAGTTTCTTCTCCAACAAGAATATGACCACTGGCGAGGGCGGCATGCTCGCCACAAACAATGATGCCCTGGCAGAAAAATTACGCGTCCTGCGCTCGCACGGCATGACCTCACTCAGCTGGGACCGCCACCAGGGGCACGCTTATAGCTATGATGTTGTCGATCTGGGTTATAACTATCGTATTGACGAGATGCGCGCTGCCTTAGGGCGGGTCCAGTTGCGCAAGTTACCCGCTGGCAACCAACATCGCGCTGAACTGACCACCCTCTATCGCGAATTACTGGCGGAACTGGCCCCGCAGCTGCAAATACCCTTTGGAGAGCCACGTGGCACAAGCTGCTATCACATCCTGCCCGCCCTGCTGCCGAAGGGAACGGATCGCTTTGGCTTCATGGAAGGTCTCAAGCAGCGAGGTATCCAGACTAGCATCCATTACCCACCCGTGCATCATTTTCAGATCTACCAGGATGAATGGCAAGGACAGAGAATGAGTCTGCCTCTCACCGAAGAGGTGGGCGTTCGTGAAGTGACCCTGCCGCTCTTTTCCAGTATGCGCCTCGAACAAGTCCACTGGGTTGCGCAAGCCATTAGCGAAACGCTCAAGGATCTGGATGCCGGATAAAGGAGCTTGGCCTCCTGCCGGTGATCGCGAATTTGAATTTCTGCGGCTCGCCCTGGCTTACCGGCTTTTCCGGGAACGCCCCTTCCCGAACCCGCCCGCGGATCTGGACTGGGAACGGCTATTTACCCTTCTGAGGCATCACCGCCTCTCAGCGCATTTCTACGTGCTGGGAAAATCGAAGCGGAAGAAATGGCCCAGTTCCTTCCTCGAAGGCTTGCGGTTGGATTACTATGGCCTGATAATTTACAGCGATCAATTTGTAAGCCTGATCAAGCCGGTCTTATCTGCTCTGAAGGAAGCCAATATCCCTGTCATCGTTTTAAAAGGTTGGGCTTTGATCCAAACGATCTATGGGGGGGACCATGGCCAGAGAGTTTATGACGATATAGATCTTCTGGTTCATCCAAAGGATACTGACGCGGCTAACACGATCTTGAATAAACTAAGTTGGCGAATAGAGGAGGAACAACGCCCGGGTTATATCCGTCGCTATTTTAATGCACAACCATATTTTTTCATGCAGCCAGAATTTCCGGGCCGCGTCTACTCGATTGGTTTCCATTGGGGGCTGTTGCATCATCCTGCTTACAACCCCGAACAAATTGAGATTGGACCGCTTTTTAGGCGTGCACATCCTTTGGAAATCGCCGAGATTCCTGTTTTGGAAATGTCCATTGAGGACCATATCGCATATAATTGCGCCCATATTGTTCTTCAGCACCATTCTAGGGAAAGCCTGCTTCGTTATTATGAAATCGCTTTAATGATCAGAGATGCGAATTCAAACCTCGATTGGCAGAAAGTGGAAGAAACCGCCAGAAGCTGGAAATTAGTAATACCGCTAAAAAAAGTTGTCGAAAAGGTTGAAAAATTGTGGCCAGGGACATTACCGTCTTCTGCAATTAATTCCATTGAACAGATTAAACCTGCTTTGAGCGAACAATTTATAGATTTTTGGTATAAAAGAACCAAATTTAATCCAATTCTTGAGCATTTATTAATCTGGCTGACCATGACAGGAATGAGGCGACGTCTCTCATTTATTTGGGAGGATGTTTTTCCCAATCCGGCCTACCTGGAAAAAGAGTATGGAGCGGTCGCAGGTAATTTATGGCCTCTGTTGTATTTTCGCAGGATTATTCGAGTGTTCGGTTATTTAAGGAAATAGAAACTCTAGACACAAAGGTATCCAGCATGTCCATCTATAAATTATCCAAAGATGCCCGCCTCGAGACCTTTGAGGAGGGCGGCTTGGTGCTGATCCTGCGGGATCGCCACTTGGTGGAGCTGAACGCGAGCGCGGTTGAAATTGTTAGCTTGCTGGATGGGCAGCGCACAGTGGAGAAGGTGGCAGCCGAAATAGTCAAAGAATATGATATTAGTCATGATTATCCTATTACAAATGTTATTCAAGATGTGCTAGAATTATGCAGGGAATTAAATCAAACTGGGGTACTTGAACTTCAATCTGACAAATAGGAGAGTGTGGCTATGACTACTTCCGTTGCAAACTGTTTTTTGCGGAATCCTGATGTGGTCCTACGCGAAACTGACCCGGAGGAGGGCGCCCTGCTTTTCAATCCTGATACCAATCAGGTCAAAGTCATCAATATCACCGGCCTGTTCATCTGGCAACAGTTCAGTGAAGCTCGTACACTGGATGAGGTTATCTCTGAAGTTAAAAAAGAGTTTACTGACGTTCCATTGGAGCAGATTACACAAGATGTTAAGGAATTTGTTGACGGTATGTCTGCCAGCGGTTTTATTGGGACCGTGGAAAGGACAGGATATTAGATCATGAACGATTTAAAGGTAATGTCATCCCCAGAGCAAGTAGATATAGCAATTACTGGTAAATGTAACTTGGCATGCCAATATTGCTTTTATGCCGATGAGATGGTAGCGCGTACCAATTTGCCCACAGAACGTTGGCTATCGTTCTTCGATGAATTGGGTCGGTTAGGAGTCATGACAGTCTGTCTGACTGGCGGGGAGGTTTTCACCCGGCCGGATGTATTCGAGTTGATCGATGGGATCATCGCCAATCGTATGCGTTACCAGATTCTAAGCAATGGCACAATGGTCACTGAAAGGATATTGGCACAATTTGCGATCGGCAAGCGCCGCCTTCGCCTGGATTCTATCCAGATTTCAGTAGATGGTTCCAGTGCCGAAGTGCACAATCTCAGCCGCCCGAAGAGCTTTGGACGCACCTTGCGTGGGTTGAAATTACTCAAAAAAGCCGGATTCCCGGTGACGGCACGTGTCACAGTTAATCGCCATAATGTGGATGACCTTGATAACGTTGCGCATATGTTGCTGGAGGAAGTAGGTATCTCTAGTATTGGCACCAATGAAGCCTACGCTTGCGGAGCCACAGACCGCACGGAAGGGGATGTTATCCTTTCTCCGGCCCAGCGCCAGAAGGCCATGCAAGTCTTCACGCGTCTGTCTGAACAATATGATCAGCGCATTCAAGCCCAGGCTGGACCATTGATTCTGGCACAAGAAATGAAGATGATGGATGAATTATTGGCTTCCGGGCAAACCTCTCTTCCCGGATGCGGTACCTTATCTGCATGTGGGGGTGTATTCAATAAAATTGCAGTGTTGCACGATGGTACGATTGTTCCATGTCATGTACTGAGCAGCCTTCACTTGGGCGTTATTGGAGTAGACAACATGCAGGAAATATGGCTAAATCACCCTACTATGATCGCCCTACGCCAACGGCGGACGATCTCGCTCAATTCACTGGAAACTTGCCAGGGTTGCATTTACCAGGGCTTCTGCAGGGGTGGATGCCCGGGCGGAGCAGTATATATCAATGGGGACTTTAATACCCGCAGTCCGATGGACTGCTTCCGGGTACTAAGAGGCGAAGATCCGTTCTTAAATTTATCTGATAAAGAGACAAGAATGGTTATTGGTGGTTAATATGGAAAATGAGAATATCCAACACCCTGAAGGTGTTCCATTTCTCCGACAATATTATGTTTATTTGACTGCTGGCTGTAATCTGGCCTGCCAACATTGCTGGCTTGCTCCTAAATACCAGCCAAACGGCGGGACCGGTGGTCATCTCGATTTTGAATTGTTTAGGCTTGCGATCGAAGAAGGCCTGCCGCTCGGATTGACCAATGTCAAGCTCACCGGAGGAGAACCTTTGCTGCATCCAGATTTTGTCCGTATCGTGGATATATTGCATGAAAAAAAGCTCGGAATGAACATTGAAACCAACGGTACACTAATGACACGCGAATTGGCTCATTATCTGAAAGACCACAGCACATTGAGTCATATCTCGATCAGCTTGGATGGAGCCACTGCTGGCATACATGATCCTTTTCGAGGGGTGGAAGGCAGTTTCGAAAAAGCCTGCAATGGCATCCGGTATCTTGTAGAAGCAGGCTTTCTGCCACAAGTGATCATGAGTTTGCATTCCGGAAACGTAGATGAAATTGAACCGTTGGTCGATTTGGCCGAAAATCTCGGAGCTGGGTCGGTAAAATTCAATCTAATTCAACCAACCGGCCGTGGTGAGACCATGACCGAACGCAGTCAGGTGCTGGACATTCGGCAGATGATCGACTTAGGAGTAAAGGTTGAGGAGGATTTGCAAAAACGAGTTTCTATTTCATTGTTTTATAGTTGGCCAATTGCTTTTTATAGCCTGCGTCACCTTTTAGAGCAGGATCATTCTCAAACTTGTGGTATTTTTGAAATTTTGGGCATTCTCTCTTCAGGCGATCTGGCAATGTGTGGTATTGGTGTCCAAGTTCCAGAACTTATTTATGGAAGGCTCGGCATAGACCGCGTGATGGATGTTTGGAATAATCAGCATACTTTAGTATCAATCCGTCATGATTTACCAATTAAGCTTGAAGGAATTTGCGGAAATTGCCTCTTTCGGGATCAATGCCTGGGGAGTTGTGTGGCGGAAAATTATTACCAATCTCATCGCCTAACAGCTCCTTTTTGGTTTTGCCAACAGGCAAAAGAGGCTGATCTATTTCCAATATGTAGACAAAAAGCTAGCTTGACAGAACTTTGAATCTCGTTATAATGATAATAAGTTATGTTATAATAAGCAGCGTTATATAAAAGGAAGGAGACAAAGATGAATCAGAAATATGAAAAGCCGGTTGCACGGAATTTAGGGGAAATGATTCCTAATGCCCAAGGGTATTGCCTTGTTGTGGGAAATTCTGCTAACCTTCCGCTTCCAGGGAGTTCCTGTAAATCAGGAGCTTCTGCTACAGGAGCAACCTGCGCTTATGGTGGCGAAGTAAATCCCCAGGCATGCAATAGTGGAACCACTCCTAAATATTTCGGTTGCATCAATGGTGATTTTGCTGATCCAGCACCCTGCAACGTCGGTAATGGAGTGTATTAGATAAGATATTCGAGCAATATTCTCAGGCTTCTTTCTTGGTTTAATAACCAAGAAAGAAGCTTTTGTTTAGGATAGGTTCGGATTTTTTATAAGTCTTCTTTTCATAAGGAAATCATCATTAGTTTGCTATTGAGACCTGGGGCATCTTTTTCGATCTTTTTTCAATGAAGATATTCGGTTACACGGCTTATGCAGATCAAGCTTGTGATCAGTTTGTGAAAGCGGCCTCCAATAACGTAGAGCCGAGGCTGGCATTGTTATTTAACAAAATGAAGTTTTGTGATTATGAGATATTATTGGTTACCCTCTACCCACTCATACAGGAAAAATTAAATGATGGTTGGTACAATCCCCAAAAAATAATTGACTTGCACTCTGCTCTTGTTAAGATTATCGGGGATAGTAATGTTCTTAATAATTTCCAAGAAAAGGCGTGGGCGATAATTGACGAAATCGGCGAGACCATTTCACCAGATTTCCAGAAGAATAATAACTATTACTTTAGAAAATTCCGGGTAGATCCTTCTGGAAAGCGTTTTTTTATACTACTCCATGGCTATGAACAGTTTGGTCTACCTGTTCACGATCTGAACTTTCTTTGTAATCTATGGCAATTAGAAAATGGATTTACCCCCATCCATTCGGCGGGTGTAATCCATCATGGGAAATTATTTCTTTTTTGTGGTCCTCACGGTGCAGGCAAGAGCACAATTGCCAGGTTAAGTGAAGGAAGAGGTGATATTATTCTTGATGAGGATTTAGTTTTAATCCCGCATCAGCCTGCCATGAATTTCTATGCTCGTGCATGGGGTTATTCCCTTGAGACATCCACTGCACCTCTGACTGCTATATTTAAGATTGTGCAAGGCGACGGAGAATGCCTGATTCCGCTAGATAAACCACAAGTTGCACATTTTCTTGTGGAGCGCTCGATTGAAGTGTTTGGGAATATCCTCTATGATAGGATGATGAGTAAATTATTCAAACAGATTGGTGCGATAACCCGTTGTGTACCCGGCTTCGAGCTCCATTTTCGTAAAACCCCCAATTTCTGGAAATTAATTGATGAGCAAATCCCCACTTGAAGAAGCCTTTATACCGCACCAAGTTTATAAAAAAGGATCAAGGCGGATTTTCCGATATAGCGGATTGAGCATGCAACCCACTTTCCGGACAGGACATTTGTTGTACGTTCGTCCAGAAGTACAGGATGTGAAACCGGGCGATGTGGTGGTTTATGAACAGGCCGGCCGGTATATAGTTCATCGGGTCATATCAATAGGAAACTTGGGTTACGTCACCCGTGGGGACAATAATCCTTTTGCTGATGACGACCCAGTGACTCCTGAACAAGTGATCGGCCGGGTAGAAATGGGTGAGAATTCGGGTGAAATCAGTTCTATCTCGAGCGGTTGGCTCGGCATGTGGCTAGTGCGCTTTGGTAGAGCAACCAGGGGGTTGGAGCCTGGACTGCGCCTCATATTTGGCTGGCCATATCGTTTCTTAAAGGCGAACAGGTTCATAGTTAGAATTTGGAAACCGACGATTTCCCAGGTTCATTTGAAAAATGATAACGGTAATTTGGTAAAGTATATTTATCACAAGAAGACCGTGGCAGTCTGGGACGTTAGCCTCGGGCGTTTCGAATGTCGCAAACCCTTTGACCTGATAATAACTCATCCAGAAGATCCAAAATAATATGCCTTCCTGGCTTGATTATCTCCGCCAAGGCCTGTCTCGCACTCAGACGAAAGATCGCATTGCTAATCCACAGGTCGAGACGAGCTCGCGCGCTAATCTGGAACACCTGCGGCCTTTCCTGATGCGCCACTGGCGCAAGGGGTTGCTGAGTGCGGTGCTGGTACTATTTGTATCCCTGCTGGCCTTTCCCCAACCGCTGATCACGCGCTATCTGATTGATAACGTGATCCTGGCGAAACGATTGGATAGATTATTACCGGTATTGATCCTGCTGGCGGGTGTCAAGCTCCTGAACATGGGATTCGGTACCTTCCTGGATTACTACTATACCCGCTTTCAACAGATCGTCATCCTGGATATCCAAAGCGACCTGTTCGAGCGACTTTTGCATTTCCCGAAATCTTTTTTTGACGAAACCGAGACTGGCTACCTGATGTCGCGCATTCAATCGGATGTAGCCGGAGTACAATGGTTTTTCTCGCAGGCGGTCATCAATATCCTCACCAGTGTCGTGCGCTTTCTGGGCGGGGTGGTATTGTTGTTCTATCTGAAATGGCAGTTGGCACTGGGGGTGGTGGTGCTTTTACCCTTATTAATTGTGGCACTGAGGTATTTTTCCGGCAAGATACGCGTCCTCAGCCACGAACAAATGGAACAATCTGCCAATATCTCCCGCAATTTGCAGGAATCGCTTGCGTCCACAACCTTGATCAAGACATTCGCCTCCGAAAAGCGTACCGTCGGGCGCATGATCTCCGAATGGAAGGCCGCCCAGCAGCTCGGCATGGAGCAGACCATGGTTGGGTCGCTGGCCAATCTGTTGATTAGTTCGATGCCAACCCTTGCCAATGCCGTCGTCCTCATAGCGGGGGCTTACTGGGTTATCATCGGAAGTTGGACCTTTGGTTCCCTGACCGCCTTTCAATCCTATTTGGGCTACGTTTACGATCCTGCCATGGCTTTGGCATCCATCAACTTGCAGATGCAGAATGCTCTGGCGGCGTTGGCGCGCGTTTCTGCTTTATATAATATCGTCCCGGAGCAGAATCTGGGTGTAGGGGAAAAAGTTGAACGGCTTAAAGGGGAAGTCGAGTTCAAAGACGCAACCTTCTCTTACGATGGGCGCGAGACAGTGTTGGAGCATTTGTCGTTGCATGTTGCCCCCGGTGAGCATATTGCAATTGTCGGCCCCAGCGGAGTTGGCAAGACTACCCTGATCAGTCTCATCCTAAGGCTGTATCAGCCTACGCAGGGAGAACTATGTTTCGATGGCCGGCCGGCTTCCGATTACGAGCTAACCTCCCTGCGTGAGCGAATTGGCTATGTACCGCAGAACAGTCTTCTCCTCTCTGGAACGATCATGGAGAATCTGATCTACGGCAATCTCGAAGCGGATGAGGCGCATGTTATCCGCGCCACCAAAACGGCCGGCATCCATGATTTCATCGCCGGTTTACCAGACTGGTTATCAATCCCTGGTAGGTGAAGCCGGTGTGAATTTGTCCGAAGGGCAGAAACAACGTTTGGCGATTGCACGTGCCCTAATCAAGGACCCTGATATACTTATCCTGGATGAACCCACCTCCGCGTTGGATAGCTTTACGGAACACTCCTTCATCGAGGCGTTAAAAAGTATGACGCAGGGGAAAACCTTATTTCTTATTGCACACCGTCTGACCACCGTTAAAAATGTATCCCGCCTCCTCGTTCTAAGTGAAAATCACTTGGTTTCTATGGGTTCTCATAAAGAATTGATGGAGTCCAGCGAATATTACCGGTCCCTGGTAACAAACCAGCAGATTCTTGTTTCGAATTGAAGAAAGTTTATCTCCCCTACTCCCAAACACACCTATTATCTCCATTATCTCGGCGACTCCTAAAACCCCGCGATTTATCCAGTAATCAGTGATAAAATTTGTGGGCTATTGTTGGAAATTGGAAAGGAAACGGCCTGACTTTTATGGACAATCATCTTGAAGAGAGAAGCACTGCTGAGTTATTCAGCCAATATGCGACCTTGTTATTACAATGGTCCTGGTTGTTGATATTACTGGCAATCCTGGCTGGAGGAACGGCTTATTATGTTTCCAACCGGGAAACACGCATCTATCAAACCTCGGCCCTGGTAATGCTCAATGGAGCTCCTGGATATCAGACTGACCCCTACAGTGCTTCGGTTATTGGACAGCAATTGGGAGCAACCTATGCGAAGGTGATGACCACGCAACCAGTATTGGACAGTGTCACTAAGAAGTTGGGATTGACAATGTTTCCTCCGACTGCTTCGGTCCAGGTGATACCTGACACGAATGCAGGACTATTGACTGTCAGTGTAACAGATATTGATCCTGGCCGTGCAGCTCTAATTGCGAATACATTGGTAAATGTTTTTGCAGATCAAATCCAGGCAGATCAAGTCTCTCGTTATGCGGATTCGAAAAAAAGCCTTGAAGATCAGATGGCTTCCCTTGATCAAAAAATCCAGAGTACCACCACAGCATTAACGGCGCTTAATACGCAGATCCAGGAAACGAACAATTCGCTGACAACGATTAGTCAAAAAATCCAGACCGAGACAACCAACACCAAACCACCATTGACAGATTCCGCAACCATTGCAGCCGATCAAGCTCAACGCGATCAATTAACAATCACTCTTGCGCAATATCAACCGCAATTAACCCAACTGCAAACCACCTTGTCGCAGTATCAACAATCCTACAATAATCTATTCCAAAGTTACCAGAGCGTATTACTTGCAGAAGCCCAGTCTACCTCAACCATCGTAATTAAGAACCCAGCCGTTCCCAATGGATACCCGATTGCACCCCAACCAATGCGGAGTGCGTTGCTGGCAGCCGTGGTTGGCCTAATGGTCGCGGCGGGTATTATTTTCTTGGTCGAATTCCTGGACGATACCATTCGCGATCCGCAGGAAATAACCCGAAGATGGGGTATACCCATCATGGGTCTGATCGTCGCATACAAATCGTCCAAAGGAGAAGCCCTCGTTACTGTCAAACACCCCCGCTCGCCTGTTTCGGAGGCTTTTCGATCCTTGCGGACGAACCTGCAGTTTGCTGGTATTGATACGCCAGTACGCACCCTGCTTGTGACCAGCCCGTCTCCTGCAGATGGAAAGACCACTATCGTTGCGAATCTGGCCAGTGTAATTGCACAAAGTGGGCGAAATGTGGTCATGGTAGATGCAGATCTGCGCCGCCCCAGGATCCACAAGATGTTTCAGCTATCCAATCGGGTTGGATTAACCGATCAATTCATTCGAACGCAGGATCGTTTCGACGGCTCGTTAAAGAGTACCGAGGTGGCAAATCTCCACGCCATCACTTCCGGAAATTTACCTCCCAATCCCTCCGAATTGCTGAGTTCGGGGAGGATGTCCGAGATCTTGAAACAATTGAGTGACCAATTCAACACAGTCATCGTCGATTCTCCTCCCACGCTGCTCGTAACGGACGCGCTGGTTTTAGCATCACGTGTAGATGGGGTTTTGCTGGTTGTCAAACCAAGTGTGACGAAATGGGGCTCTCTCAGGCAGTCAATCGAGCAATTGGAACGTGTTAAAGCGAATTTACTCGGGATAGTGGTTAATGATGTCAACATCGGTCGTTCCAAGTACTATTACTATCGTGGTTACTACAAACAGAAATACGGAAAAGCTTACCACTATGCTGAAAATGATGGTCCAGAACTAATTGCAGAACCGAAAGTCACTGATTCTGAGCTCGTCGTTCCCGGATCGGTAAGGCTGCGACGAATTGTAGACGAAAAGAAAAAAGAATAGTCAATCCATTGTTTCTTTGATTCACTTGTAGATGATTTATTCTTATGAGATCAAATGCAATCAGGGAAAGCGCAGACCGCAAAACCCAAGTCTGCCCGTTCCTGGGTCTCAAAGACGATCCTGCAACCGCGCTCTCATTCCCTTCAGCCCATAATCGTTGTTTCCATGCCAGACCGGCAATACCGATAAAGTTGGAGTTCCAGCGGAAATATTGCCTGGCCATCAACCATATCTATTGCGAGGAATATATTCGTGAACCGGATTCTCCCCTCCCATCTAATTTGCGATATAGGGGTGGTTCAGGGCTAAGGGGAATATTCGGCAAAGCCGGGTTTTGGATCATCTTACTTGTTTGCGTAGTTGTGGTGATAGTCTGGCAGGTGCTGTCTCGTGGGCTGTTAGGGTTTGGTAAATCTGGGCAAACGTCAGAAGGAACAATCGCGGCCTTTTCCACAAATATTGGATTGCAGACTCCATCCATACCTGCCCAAGTTCAGAATACTTCAACACCTACACTCGTAGTAACAGCTTCATCTACTTTTCCAATCCAAACATATGCCCCGACAATAGAATCTTCCCACGCATTGGAAACACCCATTGGCAATGAGCATAAATTAGTCATCCATCGAGTGCTGGCGGGGGAAAGTCTCATATCAATTGCCAGCCGTTATTGGACAACCGTTGAAGCAATCCAGGCCGTGAATTACTCTCTCCCAACTCCTGTAAGGGTGGACTGGTTGATCGTCGTTCCGATCAATCAGACAAATGTACAGGGATTACCCTCCTTTGAGGTTTACGCGGTACAGGCGGATGTTTCTGTGGAAATATTGGCCCAACAATTGTCCATCGATCCGGCGTTATTGAAACTATATAATGGTCTTGGTGATGGTGAGATTCTTAAATCAGGGGAATGGGTCCTTGTCCCCCATTTGGGTACTGCTACCCCGTAAAAGTTGGGAATCCATTTCCCTGATTTGATCCAACGCGATGCCATCGATCCTGTTTGTCTGTCAAGCGAATCGTTATCGATCCCCATTGGCTGCAGCCTTCTTTTGTCAATGCCTGGAACAGGCTGCGGACCGGGGAAGTTGGTCAGTGGGTAGTGCCGGGACATGGACGAAACAGGGTCTGCCACCGGAAACCAGGGCGCTCCAGGATGCGCGAAAATGGGGTATGGATATTAGGACTCATCGTTCCCGGCAGGTTAATGCCAAGATCTTATCCCAGAGCAATCTGGTATTGGTAATGGAAGCAGGGCAGAAGGAAGCTCTTCAGGTCGAGTTTCCCAAGGAACGTGAAAAGATCTATCTCCTTTCAGAAGTAGCAGATGGCATCCCTTATGATATTCCTGGTCCATCAGGTCCGGATGATGCCACTCACCAGGAAATTGCTTCAGAATTGTTTGCTTTGATTAAGCGAGGATTTAAAAATATCTGTAACTTTGCGCTAGTCTCTCACAACCATTAATATTTTAATTAATGTAGTTTTATAGCCTGTTCGCATGTACTTTCCGGTATTTTGACGAGTTCTTATCAAATGGTGATCCTCCAGTTCGCCAGCATATAAAAGGCTCGTCATTTTTTATTCTTTCGTCTAGCGGTTTCCAAATAGCCATAAGGATTGGCATGGGCGATTGGGATGAAAGGCGTTTGACGAAGAATTTTTTCTGTTGTACACTTTTCTCACATTTATTATATTGAAGCTATGCTACTCCAGTTCATGAAAGGTAGGATGGAATGACGACCCAGGATAATTTTATACGCCCACATATGTCCACACTTCGACAGATCCTGCTCAGTTTTTTCTGGTTTTCGACCAACATGATGTGGTCTGCCATTCTCATCATCACGATGCCAAGCCAGATCAAGGCGGCGGTGGGGGATGCGTCAAAAGGTAGTGCTTTAGGGTTGGCGCTGGGTGCGGGTGCATTTATTTCCATGATAGCCGCGCCGGTCTTTGGGTCACTTTCCGACCGGATCCGTTTACCGGGAGGGCGGCGGAAACCTTGGATTGTGATCGGCTCGGTAGGTAACGCGATCGGGCTGGTCGGCCTGGCCTATTTGATCCAGCCGGGACACCCGGAATCAGTGGTGGGGTGGGCAGTTGTCTTCCTTTTCGTCGAGCTCTTTAATAATGTCGCAACTGGTCCCTACAGCGCCCTGATCCCTGATCTTGTCCCGGCCGAGCAACGTGGTTCGGCTTCCGGCTGGCTTGGACTTATGACCATGCTTGGGACGTTTGGGGGTGGAGTGATGGGTTTCCTGATCGGACCGTTAGGCTTTGCAGGAATATATTTCATTATGATTGGGGTGATCCTGCTGGGAGCGATCGTCACCATATTTGGGGTCAAAGAATATGATGTACCGCGAGAAATCCCGCCGTTTAAGACTGAGGGAATTCCTGCGCGGTCTCTACGAACCCTTCCAACACTCAGATTTTACCTGGGTGTTCCTGACCCGTTTGCTCGTAACTATGGGTATCTTTACTGTGCAGGAATTCATCCAGTATTATCTTGGGGATGTCATCGGCGCTCCCTATGTCCTGGCTGGATTTGGGAAGGTTGCCGATACAGCTGAATCCGCGGTTTCCTTCTTTCTCCCAGCGCTCTTGTTAGGAGCGATTATCACCACACTGATCGCGGGTGTTCTTTCAGACAAGTATGGCCGGAAAATGATGGTCTACATTTCCGGCGCGCTCATGGGGGTTGTTTGCCTGGTGTTCGTCCTTTTCCATTCATTTACATTGGCAGTCTTGATGGGGATTGTCTTTGGCTTGGGGTACGGCGCGTATCAAAGCGTAGACTGGGCTCTGGCATCCGATGTGCTGCCTTCCATGGATGACTATGCCAAGGATATGGGTGTATGGCATGTCGCCATGGTGCTCCCGCAGGTGATCGCGACCCCGATTGCAGGTTTCCTGTTGGATAACTTCCAACGGGTCGGCAAGGTCCAAAATATACCTAATCTTGGCTATACCGTAATTTTTTTGGTCGCGGTAGTTTATTTCCTTTTTGGTACAGTATTCGTCAAACAAATCAAGAAAGTTCGGTGAGGTCTGCCAATCGGACCAGCATGTTTGGTGCAGGTTATTTGAAAATGCATTCAATTGGAACATGGAGCGCGGCTTGTTCCGAATCTTGTTAAAAAGCTTGTCAATTCAAGGGCATATAAGGATGACCTATGGTCAAAATCGTAGCTGATACCACGTCTGGATTGCCGCGTGAAATGCTGAAAACTCTTGGCATCCCGCTCATCCCTCAGATCGTTTGCTTCGGAGAAGAATCCTTTCGTGACGATACCGAGATGGACACTGTTGCCTTTCTGAAAAAACTTAAGGCATCAGCAGAGTTGCCCAAGACGGCCGCGCCGCCTCCGGCGTTTTACCACCCGGTTTTCGAGCAGGCGCTCAAAGACGGTGAGGATGTGGTCGTTGTATCTCCTTCCGCAAAGCTCAGCGGAACAGTGCGTTCGGCAGAAGTAGCTGCGCAGGATTTCCCGAAACTCAAAGTGCACGTGGTGGATACACAGACCATTGCAGGCAACCTGGCCAGCCTGGTTCTGCTGGCCCATGAGTGGGCGCGTGAGGGGATTAAAGCAGATACCATCGTCAATCGCCTGAATGAATGGATCCCGCGCGGGCAGATCTTTTTTCTGGTAGATACACTAGAATATCTGCAAAAAGGCGGCCGCATCGGCGGAGCCAAGGCCTTGCTGGGCGAGATGCTGCAAATCAAACCCATTCTGTGTCTCCAGGATGGGCAGGTCGAGCCTTTCGAGCAGCAGCGTACCAAGCGACGAGCTCTGGCACGTTTGCTCGAAATTGTCGAGAAACAATGCCCGAAAGGACCGGAGGCGCATTTGTGTGTCATGCAGGCCGATGCTGTCCAGGAAGCCGAGGTACTTGCGGCAGACCTGAGATCCAGGATGAACCTGGCCCATATCCCCATCTACGAACTGCCTCCGGCAATCGTTACTCACGGTGGACCGGGCGTGCTTGGCATCGGCTTCTTTGTGGCATAAAAGCCCTATGGTATAATTCGCAGGCTATTGCGAAAATTCCCACGAAAGTGGTATCAGGAGAATAACTATGTCAGGTCACAGCCACTGGGCAACAATCCGCCGAAAGAAAGGCGCAGCAGATGCCAAGAAAGGCGCTATTTTTACCCGCCTGGCGCGGGAAATTGTAATGGCTGCCCGTGAAGGTGGCGGGGATCCCGACTCCAATTTCCGCCTGGCGCTGGCCATTGAAAAGGCACGCGGTGGGAACATGCCCAAGGAAAATATCGATCGTGCCATCAAGCGCGGTACCGGTGAGGACAAAGATGGCGCGGTATATGAAGAAATCACCTACGAAGGATACGGTCCGCACGGCGTGGCCTTTATGCTTGATTGTGTCACCGATAACCGCAACCGGGCAGTGGCGGAAATCCGGCACCTGCTCAACCGCAGCGGCGGGAATATGGCCGAAGCCGGAGCGGTAGGCTGGCAGTTCAGCCGGAATGCGTATTTCTCTTTCCCGGCCAGCATGTTGGGTTATGATAAGGCATTTGAACTAGCCCTGGATGCTGGTGCAGAGGATGTCCAACAAGATGGCGATAACATCGAGATCATTAGCCCGGTGGACGCTTTCAAAAAGATCAGTGATGCCCTTAAAAAGGCGGGCGTCACACCCGACGATGCTGAACTGCGCATGATCGCCAAGCAGGATTTGGAACTTCCAGTAGATCAGACCCTCTCGGTGCTGCGTGCGATCGAATCACTTGAAGAACTCGATGATGTGCAAAGCGTGTTTCATAACCTGAAGATTTCTGATGAGGCCCTGGCAGCCCTCGAGGCCGAAGAGACATGACATTGGTGTTGGGGATTGACCCGGGGACGGCGACGACCGGATACGGTCTGGTACGCGACCGGGAGGATGGCAGCCTTGAATCAGTCGAGTTCGGCACCATCCAGACCCCGGCGGGTGTCGCGGCCCACCAGCGTTTGTCCCATGCTTTTTCGACAGTTGAATGATCTTATCCTTCTCCATCGCCCGGATTCATGTGCGGTGGAGAAGTTGTTTTTTCAGAGTAACGTAAAAACTGCCATAGCAGTCGGACAGGCGCGCGGTGTGGTACTACTTGCCATCAGCGAAGCAGGTCTGGACATGGGTGAATACACGCCCAACGAGGTCAAGCAGGCCGTTACAGGCTATGGTTCCGCCGGGAAGAAACAAGTGCAGGAGATGGTGCGGGTATTGCTTGGGATGCCCGAGATCCCAAGGCCCGACGATGCCGCCGATGCATTGGCTATTGCCATAACGCACCTGCATACAAAGAGATTCTGAATTCATAAATGAGAATATAAAAGGAAAAGAAGGTCCTGGTTCTCCACTTCTTTTGGTGAGGCGAGGTGAATAATGATTGCGACTCTGCGTGGAGAAGTTACTCAAATTGAAGATAATGGTCTTATTCTCGAGACTGGCGGTATTGGGTTGCGCGTCTTCGTTCCAAAGCCGCTCAAGGAACAAATTAAGGCAGGCGAAGCCATATTCCTTTTCACTCACCTGGTTGTGCGAGAGGATGATTGGAAGTTATACGGCTTTGAAACCCAATCGGACCGGGAACTCTTCACTATCCTTTTGGGGGTGGACGGTGTCGGCCCGCGCACAGCGCTGGCTGTGCTCTCGACCCTGAACCTGGATACTGTCCAGCGAGCGGTCTTTAACGAGGAGCCAGACCTGTTGAGCCGCGTTCCGGGGGTGGGAAAAAAAACCGCCCAGAAAATGGTACTTTACCTGCATGACCGTCTGAAACCGGTCAGCGGGCTGGAAAAGATTGCATCCATGTCGGATAGCGATTCCGAGGTCCTGGCTGCACTGACCTCACTGGGCTACAGTGTCGTCGAGGCGCAGACTGCCATCCAATCCATTCCGAAGGATGCACCGGACGATGTGGAAGTGCGTCTCCGGATGGCATTACAACAATTCACCGGAAAGTAAATTACGCAAAGAGTATAAGGTACGAGCAAGAATTTCCAGAGATGAACAACAAGAACGAGAAATAGCCGAGCAGTAAGAAGAAGACGAAATAAGTAAGAAGGTGAAAGCGGATGGACTTCGGAATCATCCGCTTTTTTTCGTCCAATTTACGTAAGGTATAATTCGGGGGCGTTTTTTATTTTCCTTTTTTCTTCAAGCTCTCACCAGCATGTCTCTCATTACTGCCACCAACCTCTCCAAATCCTTTGGCCCGGTAGACCTTTTCTCCGGTGTCAGTTTCGCCATTCCTAAAGGAGCACGCCTGGCACTGGTCGGGCCGAACGGCTGCGGCAAGACTACCCTTCTACGTATCTTGGTCGGGTTGGAAGAGCCCTCCGACGGAACGATCGCACGCGCCAAGGCCGTCCGGATTGGTCACCTGCCTCAGGAAGCCGGATTCGAAATGGATGGAACGGTCTGGGAAGCATGCATTTCTGTTTTTACCGACCTGCTCTCGCGGCAGGAGGAACTGGAAAAACTCGAAGCGGAAATGTCCACCCCGGAGAAGCGCGACCAGGCACTGTCCAGGTATGGGCCACTGCAACACGAATTCGAGCGGCGCGGCGGTTACAGCTTCCACACCCGCATCAAACAGATTCTGACCGGCCTGGGTTTTTCGTCCAACGACTACCATCTGCCATTGGCACACCTTTCTGGCGGGCAACGTACACGTGTTTTCCTGGCGCGCTTGTTGCTTTCCGAGCCTGACCTGCTCCTGCTTGACGAACCCACCAATCACCTCGATATTGCTGCCGTCGAATGGCTGGAAGGATATTTAAGCCAATGGGACGGGGCGGCTGTCATTGTCTCCCATGACCGCTATTTCCTCGACCGGGTAGCCAATGGTATTCTGGAAATGGCCTTCGGTGCCACCGAGCACTATCCGGGCAACTACTCGGCCTATTTGCGTACACGTGAAGAACGCTGGGAGCACCGCCGTGAAACCTTCGAGGCGGAGAAAGAAAAACTACTTAAAGACGTTGAGTACATCAAGAAGAACATCTCCGGCCAGAATGTCAGTCAAGCCAAGGGGAAACTGCGCCGATTGAGCCGCATCGTCCAGGCCATCGAGCAAGTCGGCATGGATGCTGTGATCAGCCAGAAATGGGCCGAAACTGCCGAGGATGTAACCATAGCTACTTCACCCTTCGGGCCAGAGGAAGCTGAACGACGCGTGCGGGCGCTGCGCGCTCCCAGGCGGACTTTGCCACGCCTGCACCTGAATTTACGCCCGGCCACCCGATCCGGTGAACTGGTTCTGCGGACTTCGAACCTGCGCATCGGATATCCCGGGCGAATGCTATTTTCTGCACCGGACATTGTCCTGCGGCGCGGGGAATGTGCGGCGCTGATCGGTCCCAATGGAGCTGGCAAGACGACATTCCTGAAGACGGTACTTGGCCAATTGGAGCCTCTGGAAGGCGAAGTGATACTAGGCGCTTCCTTGAAAATTGGTTATTTCGCCCAGGCACATGAAGGGCTTAACTCTGAAAACACCCTCATCCAGGAAATTGACTCGGTCATGCCAAACTGGCTGCCGGGACAGATCCGTGAATACCTTGGTAAATATTTGTTCTCCGGTGATGAGGCCTTCAAGAAGGTGTCCGTCCTCTCTGGCGGAGAACGCGGACGGCTGGCACTGGCGAAACTGGCATTACAGGATACCAACCTTCTGTTACTGGACGAGCCCACCAACCATCTCGACATCCCCTCCCAGGAGGTGCTGGAGGCTGTCCTGGATGATTACGCTGGGACGATCTTATTGGTCACGCACGACCGCTATTTGATAGACGCACTGGGTACACAGATCTGGGAAGTAGAACCCGATGAATCCACCCTGACCCTCTTCGAAGGGTCGTACAGCCAGCGCAGAGTGGAGCGGGAACGCCTGGCTGTGCTCCACGCTGTGGAGGAATCTAAAGCCGCTACACCTCGTGTTATCCGCCGACCAGTGGACCCGGCCGTGAAAGAAGAACGCCGCCGGATTGCTCGTCTGCAAGAGTTGGAGAATAAGATCGCGGCACTTGAAGCGGAACTGAGCCAGGTCGGATTCCGGCTCGAGAATCCCCCCGCCGACCCGGCCAAGGTTTCACAGTTGGGCAAGGAGTACCAGCGCATTCAGCTTGAGATGGATGGTTGGCTGGCAGAGTGGGAAGAGCTGCAAAGTTAATTTTTTTTGATTGCCAATACCCATTGTTCTCAATATTATTTATAGAATCAAAATAAGGACCAGATCATCCCTTCCGCCAACGTGTCAGGAGCATTCTTACCTGTACACGAACGCGGCGATATGTGCTGCCAGATGACCAAACGTTCTCCAAGGCAGAATAAATGGAATCTTCCAACTGCATGAAGCTCCATTTTTCCTTGATGTGTTCCTTCATTTCTTCCGGCGTGTCCCAATAATAAAAGAAAGGAAAGATCTGTTCGCTCTCACAGATGAACCAACCTCGCCGAGCAACTTCTTTAAAAGCATTATTAGCCGCCTCATCAACTGCCAACCCGGCTGGGATGTCTATTAAACGGCCCATTTCACGATTGGTGCGATCCAAAACAAGCTCCACCGGCCAGCGATCCGATACCGGTCGCAAATCGATCAGGACTCCGTCCGGAATTAGGGTTCTCCGGATTTCTTCCAGGGCATGAACCATGCCCTCCTCTTCAATTCATCAGAACGACCAGGCCAGGATGGCGATATTGAACGAATTGCGGGGAAAAGGCAGGTTGAGCACACTGGCCCGCACAAACGAGACAGTTTCAAGAAGGTTGGCAGGGCGATCGGCGGCAGCTGTTTGTAAAGCCTCCACGTCCAGATCAATCCCAGTGACGCGGTCAGCTGAATTAGCATATCTCCATGTCAGACGTCCGTCACTGCTGCCGATTTCGAGCACGTGTTGATTGGCAAAAACGGCGGATTGATTCAAAAAGCGAGTTTCTGTTCCTTCGGGGTCTTTTTGAAGAGTCATTTCTTTAGTCTCGATCTCTTTATGCGGGGCTTTGGGGCTTCCGCTGGTTCCACGTGGACAGTTACATCTGCAGGCGAGATTTCCTTAAGGATGGCATCTTCGATCACCTCAGTGGCAGCGTGGGCCTCCGTCAAAGTGACACCTCCATCCATGGTAACGTGCATGTCGATAAAAGTATGCGCCCCGGATGGACGGATGCGTATGGCGTGTGCATCCACCACGCCGGGGACACTGGCAGCGAGCTTTTCAACCTTTTCAGCCAACCCCCTGGGAGCGGTATCCAGCAGGGCGGAGACCGTTCGCCAGCCAAGCTGACCGCTGATGTATATGACGATGACGGCTACAACCAGGGCGGCAATGGAGTCGGCTTTGTGCATCCAATCCAGGCCGGGGATATAGCGGGCGATGGTAAGCCCTATCAAACCAAGGATGACCACCGAGGAAGACCAGATATCGGTGCTGAAGTGCAGGGCATCTGCCTCGAGAGCCTGGCTTTTGTACTTGCGTGCGGTTTTGTAGAGGCGTCGCGAACGGGTGTAATCAATGAGGATGGAGGTGCCCATTACAATAAACGACCAGATGGAAGCTTCCACTTTTACGCTGATAAAGAACAGCCGTTGGATGGACTCGTAGATGATCCAGCCAGAGGTTGCCAATAGAAGCAAAGCCTCGAAAAGAGCGGATAGGTTTTCGATCTTTCCGTGGCCAAAGGGATGTTCCATGTCGGCGGGTTTGTCCGAAGCTCGCACGGCGAAGTAGGTCGTTGCGGCCGCCACCAGGTCCAGGCAGGAATGGGCGGCTTCCGCCAGGATGCCTAGGGAATTGGTCAAGAGCCCGATGATTAGTTTAAATGTGGTCAGGAAGACCGCAAAGGCAACGGAACTGAAAGCGGCCGAACGTTTTTCTTTCCTGGCTTCCTGGTTTGTCATGGTAGTCCTTCTAACAGGTAAACAGCCCGATTATAACGGAAAACTGCCCAACCATAAGCAAGAGGTGAATGTCATAAATTCGCCACCGGGAAACCATCAAGGGAAATACCATCCTTTTTAAAGAAATCTAATCTTTTAAGATTTAAATCCGGGGTATGATTGTTTTGCATATGAACATCTGCACAAATGCTGATATTTTTTGGTTTAGTAAAACGCGATCACGTTTAAAACGGCTGCGTACCAGACTCCCTAATCAGGGAGTTATTTTAATCTGAGGATACGATGAACGGTTTCAGTCCAAGCCAGGTGGCGATTCTTTTCAACAAGGATGTTCAGGTAACCAGAGGTGATCCACAGGATTTACTTGCGATACAATGCACGATTACGGCCACGGATAATTTATGCAAAGCCTTGACCAGTTTGGGCTATCCGGTGGTTAAAATCCCGGTCAGGGACGATCTTGAGGAACTTGAACGCAAGCTAGGTTCGTATTCTCTCAAATGATACATTCATCTTCAATAACTGTGACGGCTTCAACGGTAATAATCTGGGAGCTGTGCAGGTCATCCGCCTGATTGAAAGGATGGGATTCAGGCATACCGGCGCAAGCGCTGATTCCATTGAGCTGTGTATAAATAAACCGCTCTGTAAGGAAAGCTTGAAGCGCGTGGGTATTCCGACACCTCGTTATCAGGTTCTCGAACTGGCTGAAGGGGAGTTCCAATTGGAGTTCCCGGTCATCGTCAAACCTTCGGTCGAAGATGCCAGTATGGGTATTGACCTTGCTTCTGTAGTCTGCAACCGGGAAGATTTGTTCAGCAGAGCAGCATACATTATTGAGGAATATCAGCAACCCGCCATGATTGAACAATTCATTGCCGGACGCGAACTGGCTGTTGCCATGTGGGGGAATGAAATTGTGGAAATCCTGCCTATTGCCGAAGATGATTTTTCTGCCATTTCCGACCCGCTCCAGCATGTATTGACCTATGAATCCAAATGGAAGCCGGAATCCCTTTATTTCCAAAACATTCCCTCGCGCATACCGGCTTCCCTGACACCCAAGGAAGAGCAAACGGTGCGCAATGTTGCCGAAGCATCCTTCCGATGCGCAGGACTGCGTGACCTGGGGCGAGTGGACATGCGCTTCGAAAACGGCATCCCTTACGTGATCGACATCAATGAACTGCCCGATCTTTCTCCGGATGCAGGATTCTGGAACTCGGTGCGGGTCACCGGGCTAACATATCCTCAAATGGTTGAGCGTATTCTAATTTACGCACTCAGACGGGAAGGATGGATAAAGTAGATGATCACCAACGCAATCAAAGAAGATGGCCTGCAGATCCACGCAGTCAACGCTGCCACCAGCGTCTTCAGCCAGGAAGAAGTGGAATGCGTGGACGAACTCTGGGATGAATACCAGGCTGAAGGTCCGGAAGAAAGCGGTTATTATTTTATCGTCGAGAAGGAAGATGGCGAGGTCCTTGGCTATGCCTGTTACGGCCCACGTGCCCTGACCGACCGGACCTATGACCTGTATTGGATCGCGGTTGGCCCGAATGCCCGCCGTGGCGGAGTGGGACGCAGTCTGCTGACGGCAACGGAAGAAGCCATTCGCAAACTAGATGGGCGTCTTTTGATCGTGGAAACCTCCGGCCTGCCAAAATATGAGCCGACGCGCGCGTTCTATCTTGCCACCGGGTACACGCTTGAAGCCACTCTGAAAGATTTCTATCGCGACGGAGATGACCTGGTTATTTTCACCAAACACTTATAGAATTCTCACGACGGACTAATCGATTAAGCGGACCAAAACGGTATGGGGGATTTTTATTTGACAATGCTTGTAAGATAGAAATAATCCCTGGAATAATTCCACAGATAACGCTCGACATTCGCCACCATTAAATTAGGGAGCAGGGGTTCCGGGACAAGCTTTGATCCGGATGGCTGGAACTTCACGAAGAGCGTCCAGTAATTATTTATATCCAATTGGATCGCGTTCCAGGTACCGGCTGCCTGCATGGCCTTGGCAAGCGCTTCCATGGAAAGGCTGGGACCACAGAAATAAAACAACGTCCCGTTGTCCGCACTCAGACCTATTCCCGAACGTACTGTTGGTGAAACATCATTAACCGTATAGCCCCAATCCTGGGGTGAATTGTTATAGATACGAGGATTGATTTCGCCTTGCTGGATGACCAACGGTCCATTTTGACGAAAGGCTACCATATCGGGAGTCATAGACAACCCGTTTCCCCATTCTCCCAGGCTGACTCTTCCACTTTGATAAATTGCCACAGTTCCTAATCCATCCCTGGGTGGCAGGGCGATGATGCCGTCTGCCATGGCACCAAACTGGCCCTGTCTGGCTTTGAATCCACCATTGAAAGCAGCGAGAAGGACATTGGCTACCCGATCGGGTTCCGGAATGGCACCGGATCTTGGTGTCGTATTCTCCCCGGCCGGTTCAATGGTACCGAGAACAAAATGCAAGCGGGTGTGGGTCAGGTCAATTGCCACGACTGCGACCAGAGTATAAGGCCTGGTGGGATCAGGCTGCAGGAAAGTCCGGTATGCCAAAATTTGGCCTTCTGCATCCTGAATATAGGCCGACCAGATCCCTTCTCCGGCTGCGGCGCCAAGAGGGGGAGGGCGATCGGTGGCCACACCGATGGGGTTGGCGTGTCAGTTGGTTCCAGATAATTCAAAGCACTCGGGGTTGCTGTTGATTGCATACCAACTTGTGTTTGGATTGCCGGGGTGGGTGTGGTGGTCTCTGTAGAGATTGCAGTGGGAACCGAAGTCTGTGCCGAGGCCTGAAGTGTGTTCCAGGGTGCCCCAGGTGTTTCCAGACCCAACTGATATTTCAATTTTTGGAGCGTATCCTGTACTTGATTAAGATCCATCTCCAACCCGGCGACAGGTCGATCTCCGATGATGCCGCGTAGAAGATCGGCTCCCTCTGCTCCGATGACGGGCCAGGTTTCCACAGCAATAAAAACCAGAATGAGCACCAAAATACAGACCCCGCAGGCAATGGCTGTCCAGCGTAATACCCCCTGAAATTGGGAACGCCCAGTTATTAAATTCCCGTCGGATTCTTCAATCAGGGAATTCTTGCTTTCACCATTTCGGAACTTCGTCTTGCTTTTCACATTGCCTTTGTCTTACAACTTTTAATTACAACGAGAAAATCGATCAATTTTCATGGGATGACATTTGTCCGTTTTTTGATATCTCCAATATAGTTGTGCCAATCCGCTGAGAAATAGAATAATAATATTGCAGCGAATCATGATCAATCAAGTCGATGCTTTGTAGCTGCTTTCTTCCTGCTGGGAGATATTCCCTTTTTACTTCCTGCAGATTTCTCCGCGGCCCTCTTTTCCGCTGGTTTCCTCGTTACACGTTTCCTTATTGCTTTTTTCTTTTTCACTTCTTCCATTTCACTTTTACCTTCTTCCTTCAATACAAACAGCTCGTCAAACTTTGCTTGCACGGACTGCACCCCTGCGCCGTTCAGGGACTCGAAAACCGCTTTCCATTGTTCTCCATTCACGAATTGCCAGTCCAGGAAGACATGACACTGATAACCGCCCAGAAGGACAAACAATCCCTTCCCGATCAGCTCCCGGCATGAACGGATATATTCCTGGCCGCCAACGTAGTCCTTGAAAATCGCATAGCCATTATTTGGCAGTCCCAAACCCTCTGCGAGGGTCATCTGAACCAGGATTCCGTTCGCTTTATCCATATAAGCCGCGGAGGTTTTGACCCAGCCGCGCGTCTCGGCGTACCGGTTGTGATAGACCACCAGGCCGCGCTCGCTTCCCTCCGCATGAGAAGGGTCGCCGGTGCGGTTGGAGTAGGCGAAAACATCCTCGTTGACATTTCCTTCCTGGGTAAAGAAGTCGTATAGCAGGAAATTATCCACTTCGGCAAATATATAGCGGCGATGGGTGAGAGGAAAGATACGCCATTCGTGGCCACGCACCAAGCCTTCATCTACAAATTCGTCCCACTTGGCGTATCGATATTCCATGCCATATTTCTCACGAAAGCCTTCGATCTGCCCATGTCCGAACATCGGCAAGCCAGGCAAGGTTACCATCATTGTGCAGACACCGAAATATTTATCCATGGTGCCGAACTGTTCGGCGGCGGTTTTTTCATCGGGATTGTTCATAAAGTTGACGTACCGTTTGAGCACCTGGGGGTCAAATTCGAGCGTGTTCTTCATCACCAGGCGGTAATTGGCGTTATCCTCATCCCGCAACATGTGCATGAAAGCCGAGTTGTAGACACGGTGCATTCCCAGCGTGCGGACGAAGTAGCCTTCCATCATCCAGAAGGCTTCAGCCAAGCAGCAGGGTATCCGGGACCTCGGCTGCGACCCGGTCAACCACTTCACGCCAAAACTCGTTTGGGATGGCCGCGTCGAACTGGGCACGTGTCAAACCATATTCGGAACGGGATGGAATGGCACCACCTGTCCCCGGTTCGGGGAACCACAGGCGTTGGATGTGTTTCTTGGCGAGCGTCATGGCCGCGTCGAACCGGATAATTGGGAAATTACGTGCCACGTGCAGGATGGTCTGGATGACCGCCTCACGCACTTCGGATTTGGAAAAATCCAATTGGGCGGTATCGTTCCAGGGCATGGAGGTTCCATCGTTACCATGGTAGATGTAGCGTGCACTGCCGGTCCAGCGATCAAGACGCTTGAAGACCACCGCTGCGTCGGTTTTGTTATAGTAATGGTCTTCAATGAATATCCCCACACGGTTGTCATTCGACAGATCGAGGCCATTAAAGGTGTAATTTGGATAGGGGGAATAAGGGAGGGAAAGGAACCAGTCGGGGTGCTCCACCACCCAGCGTGAGTCGATGCCCATATGGTTGGGAACCATATCAGCGGATAACCGGATGCCGTGCTGCCAGGCGCGCCAGCGTAAATTCTGCAGAGCGTCCCAGCCCCCCAGGTCTCCAGCGATTTGGTAATCCATCAGCGAATAGGCTGAGGCAACCGCATCCGGGTTTCCCATCATCTGCTTCATTCTCTGTGACGCAAGGCTGCGATCCCACAAGCCAATCAGCCACAAGCCGGTAAAGCCACGTTGTTTAAGAATTTCCAGTTCTTCATCCGGGATCTGGTCGAGATGTGTGATGGAGCGCTGATATTTTTTGGACAATTGGTCGAGCCAGACGTATGAATTCTTAGCAATCAAGACGAGACGAGGCATCCAGTCCTTATCCTGGCTGAAGCGTTCGTATTCGGTGTAATCGTACCCCTTGAATGTCAATACGGGTGCATCGCCGCCAAATCCGCCCGGACCTGTGCGACGAATGATCTCTTCCTTGACAAAGTCAATACTGCGCAAGATTCGAGTCACGAAGTCCTCACCCAGGACGGCTCCCCATCGTTCGAGCAGGTATTCCAACTGGGCCTGGAGTGAATGGGGCGCTCGCCGCGCCGGTGCGACCAAAGCCTCGAAGAGCGTTTCACCGCCAGAGCCAAAGCCTGGCTGCATTCTGAAAAAGGCTTGCAGATTGGAAATAACCTGCGCATAGCCTGTATGGTGTTGCAGTTCCGTATCATCGAATAATTCGCGGTAGGGATTGAGGGCCGGATTGGTATTAGCCAGGTAGAGCAGCAGCATCTCCTCCAGAGTGGACTGCCGGTTCGCCCGCCCGGCTGTTTCCATTTCCAGGTATTGACGGGCCTCGATTTCGCCGCGATAGACAGTTAATGGAGGAAACTCTTCCGTGAACTTCAGCAAGGTTGAATCGGCGTCCTTCTCCGGACATATTCCATTGCCCTGCTGCATTGCGCCAGGATTTTGTTGTTCATACTGGCGGATAAGAATATGCAGGATTTCGTCGATCAATCCCATGGCATTGATATCTGAAGCCGGAACAACCTGCCCACGGACAGCAGTAATGCGCTCTGCAAAACGCCGGGCGGCAGCGAAATCTGCCAGGACCACATTGCCGTTCAAGGCGAAGAGAGTTTCGTCAAATTGATATTTCTGGCGGGCTTTGCGTGAGACGTGGAATTCAAATTCGGGCATACTTCCTCGTCGATAAATTACATAACAATGCTTGTCATTCTTAATCATACCCGATAAGCGAGTATTAAACAGTATTTCCACCTTGAATTGAAAATTCCACCTTGACGTATCCGAATTTTGGCTTTATTATATTGGTTGTAAGATGCCAGTAAGTTCACGTTGGAAAGAGAAAAACGATGACCCGAGGTTTCTTTTCCCGGGTCATTCCATTTTAGATCGTCCGATGGAACGACTCTGACACACCATTTTTTCTTTTGCCATAAGGAGGCAAATAATATGTCTGAACGTATCGTCGGCACGGTCAAGTGGTTCAATGGCAGCAAGGGCTACGGCTTCATTGCTCGTGAGAACGGCCCGGATGTCTTTGTCCACTACTCCGCCATCCAGAGCGAAGGTTTCCGCAACCTGGATGAAGGCCAGAAGGTCGAATTCGAAGTCGAGCAGGGCAATAAAGGCCCTCAGGCTACCAACGTCACCATTCTGTAATATCTGACCAAACCAAAACAAAATTCCCGCCATGTTCGGCGGGAATTTTGCGTATAAATACCGGTCACTGAATCGATTTCCTGTACACACGATGGTTCTTGTATTCGACCCCGTTCAGGTTTTTCAAATCGGCACGCATCTGCTTGGTGGTTTCGGCCACCTGGGTCATCTCAACGAATTTGAAATCATAATTATCCAGGACGGTCTTACCCAATTCGTAGTAGAGCAGAGCGTTACCGCCAGTGCCCTGGAACTCGGGCAATACGCCCATACCGTTCCCGGAGACGGTCTTGGTGCGTTTCATTTCAAGGAGCAGGTCCACGATCCCGAAGGGGAACAGGTGGCCCTTGGCACGCTGGAGGGCGGCCGAAGCATCCGGGAAGGCAAACAGGAAGCCAACAATATCGTCTCCATGCATGATCAACTTGATCAAACGGTGGTCCGCCACCATGAAGACGTTCTGGACGGCGTAATCTACATCGCCCTGGGTAAAGGGATAGTATTCCCAATTGTGAATAAAGGTCTTGTTATAAGTTCTACCGATGCGCTGGGCCCAGCTGACCAGCTCCTTTTTGCTCTTGAAATTCTTGACCCACAGGTTGCCGCGCTTCATGGCCCATTGCGCGATGCGTTCCACCCGCTCCGGGATCCTGAAAGCCTCTGCCGGTAGATAGCAGGAAACGAAATCCACTTCCTTCTCAAAACCGAGCGCCTCGACCAGTTTTGGATAATAATCGTAGTTGTAGTTCATCATGGTCATCATCTGGCGGTGTTCAAAACCTTCAATCAAGACGCCATAACCATCAAAAGGGGAAAGACCTTTCGGCCCGATCAGGGTGTCCAACCCGCGCTGGCGCGCCCAGTCGAAGGCGGCATCAAAGAGCGCTCTTGCGACTTCCAGATCATCAATGGTATCGAAGAAATAGAACTGGGCTTTCCTGGTCTTGTGGTATTCGTTGAAGAGCTTGTTCTCCCCGGCGCAGATGCGGCCGACCACTTTGCCATCCTGGAGAGCCAGAAAGAAGTCTGCATCCGAATGTTCGAAGAAAGGATGTTTCTTCCGGTTTAGCGGGAGATAGGCATCCACAAACAGTGGTGGTACCCACTGTGGGCAATCTTTGATAGAGATCATAATAGAATTGGACGAAACGCTTAACCTGTGATTTATTTTCAGTATCCACTTTTTCAATGGTGAGCATAAGAATCTCCTTGAGACGGAATAAATACTGATCATAAATATATAACACATATCTTTTTTACGGGTACGATAATACTGAATTCTGACATATTAGTTTTAAGCGATGTCCTATGAGCGGGTATTTCCTCCGCCAGGAGATTGCCACAACTAGGCAAAATTATGCGATAATAACATCAGTACCCCAATATAATGAAATATCTACTCGATTCTCCAGGAAATTAACAAGGAGCACCCATGTCTGAATTCCGCACGGAAGAGTTTCGTGTAAATGGCGAAGAACTGATCACAAAAATCAAGGAATTGATCCACGAGGGTAACATTCGTCGTATTATCATCAAAGACCGGGATGGGAAAACAATGATTGAATTTCCGCTTACTATTGGCGTGGTAGGCGCAGTCCTGGCACCCACTCTGGCGGCGGTAGGAGCGGTGGCAGCTTTGATTGGCGAGGCAACCATTGTAGTGGAAAAGGTGGATAAATAGAGTATGCGGTTCCATGCGAAAAATTAATTTCCTCCGAGTTTTTGTAATCGCCAGTTTGGGCATCCTGATATTATCGTATGCCCTACTCTGGTTGCGCATGATCAGGACTCCCATCGAATACACCGGTACGGATTTTGTCGCTTTTTACGCAGCAGCCCGGATTGCGCAAACCGAAGGGCCAGTGCACATTTACGATGTAGCACTCCAACAAAAACATGAGGAGGCGTTGATCGGAGAAGAGATTTCCTGGGATCTCGTCCGCATATACCTGAACCCCCCCTTTGTCGTACCTTTGGTATTAGCGATCACTCTGAATAATTTTGTGCCTTCCCTCGTCTTATGGGATATCCTGATGCTCGCTTTCTTGGTTGCCGGGACGCTTATACTGGTTCCTTTGCTGCGAGATGGATTCTCCAAGAAAGAGTGGCTAATCCTTTTGGCAGGCATATTACTTTTCTTCCCTGCTTTTAAGAGCATTGTCATTGGGCAGGATAGCACCATTCTATACCTGGGAGTCTGTGCCTGGATGGTAGGGATATTAATGGGCAAGGATTGGTTGGGAGGATTGGGATTGGCTGTCATGACTGTTCAGCCGCACCTGGCCCTGCCTTTGGCGCTTCCATTCCTGTTTTCCAAACGCCGCGGGGTATGGTGGTGGTTCCTGGCAGGGACGCTTATGCTGGCTGGGATTAGCCTGGCATACGTGGGGATGAATGGCGTCGAAGGGTTCCTGCGTATCCTGGCATTCAGCGGCAGTGGTGTGAACCTGACAACGGGGGAGAACAACATGGTGAATTTGATCGGTCTTTTACTCCGGCTACTTCCTGGAATACCGGCTACCACCATTCGGTGGATTGGATGGGGGTTTTATTTCACCACTATAATCGGATTATGTGTTTATTGGGCCAGAACTCCAATTATAAGAGAGAGACAGATTAGCCTGGCGGTGATCCTTTGCCTGTTCACTGCGCCACATGTCCATCTCCATAGCTACGTCTTATTGATCGTACCACTTGCCAGTTTTCTGATCATCGCACTTCACAAACATTTTCCATCTCGGGATTTAATTCTTTTTCCTCTCGGTATCTCTCTCGTCTTTCTACTTAGCTTTTCCACACTGTTCTTAGAAAATAATATTCCTTATATTGTTATGCTTTTCCTGTTCTTGTTAGTCTGGTTCCCTGATAAGATACTTTCCAGGAACAAGAATCAAGAAAAAGGTCTGGCAATTTGAGATCTTAAGGCAGAGAGCTATGGCTCATTGCGACCAAACAAACGGGTTTGTCGATGCCAGCTCTGAAGCGAAGAACCCTTGTCTGAGATTGGTATCCACAGGTTTCGTGTTCCAGTCGTAGAATCTGACGGAGAGGGATTAGATAAGGGGGTGTATAGTATCATTAGCTTTCTTCCCGAGGACAATATCTTAATGACGTTAGCGAGTATCTTATGACAACATTTACTGAACGCGTTTCAACACTTGAACCCGAGGGGGCTTATGCCGTCCTCGCCCGTTCCCAGGCCCTCGAAGCGCAAGGAGGCAAGATCCTGCATCTCGAAATAGGCCAACCAGACATTGACACGCCCACTCGCATTAGCGCAGCGGGTATTAAGGCCATCCAAAGTGGCCAGACCCGGTACAACCCACCGGCGGGGATACCTGCCCTGCGCCAACTCATCGCCCGGGAGGCCGGGAGGCAGCATGGGTTGGAATTCAAGCCCTCCCAGGTGGTCATCGGTCCGGGGGCCAAGCCGGGGTTGTTCTTCCCGACCCTGGCCCTGGTCCAGGCGGGTGACGAGGTCATTTACCCCGACCCGGGCTTCCCAACATACAAGGCCATGATCGCCATCGCCGGTGGCGTTCCGGTGCCGGTGCCGTTATGTGAGGAGAACAAATTCTCCTTCGATCTACGAGCCTTCGACGATGCGATCAACCGACATACCAGGCTGATCGTGCTGAACTCCCCGGCCAACCCGACCGGCGGGGTCATCCCGCTCGAAGACTTGAAGCACATCGCTTCCAAGGCGCAGGAGTTCGAGGCATGGGTGCTGAGCGACGAGATCTACGGTCACCTGGCCTATGATGGAAACAAGGTTCCGAGCATAGCTTCTCTGCCTGGCATGATGGAGCGAACCATCATCGTGGACGGTTTCTCCAAGACTTATGCCATGACTGGCTGGCGGTTGGGATACTCGATCATGCCGGAAAAATTGGCAGGGCGGGTGGAGCTCTTGCTGACGCATTCGGTTGGTTGTACCGCCACATTTACCCAGTTTGCCGGTGTGGAAGCCCTGACAGGTCCTCAGGAACAGGTGGATGCCATGGTGGCCGAATACCAACGCCGCCGTGATCAGATCGTGGCCGGGCTGAACGCCATCCCCGGCGTACATTGCCTGGTTCCACAAGGAGCATTCTACGTGTTCCCGAACGTCAAATCGTTCGACCGGCCGTCCAGCGAAATCGCTAGGCGCCTGTTGGACGAAGCCGGAGTAGCCACACTCTCGGGTACCGACTTTGGGCCGCACGGGGAGGGCTACCTGCGGCTATGCTATGCTACATCAGTCAAGACCATCGATCGCGCCGTGGAACAGATGGCAAAGTTCTTCCACTCCTTGGTTCCCTAAGAACTTTCAGCCCGGAACTCACAAGTCCGGGCCGACTATTTACCGGGTGTGTTCTTTTGCAATAATATTTTGGGAAAGGCCTGAAAAGGTCCTGGCAGACCTTGCAGGCGACCACTACCACCGGGCGTTTAGATAAGTCGTCAGTTATAAAATAGAATAATGCCAATAAGAAAGGCACAAATCGGCCGTGAAGCAGATTCTGTGCCTTTTATTAATGAAAAGTGTACTCTATTATGCTTGGAAGTCCGACACTGCTTACGGATTTTGTATCTCAGCGGCGTGCAGGGTGGCCTTCATCAACATGGCGATGGTCATCGGGCCGACACCGCCGGGAACTGGAGTGATACAACCGGCCACTTCCCTGGCCTCGTCGAACTTGACATCGCCCACCAAGCGATGGCCGCTCTTCTTGGTTGCGTCCGGGATAGAGTTAATGCCCACGTCGATGACCGCAGCGCCTGGCTTGATCCAATCGCCTCGAACCATCTCGGTCTTTCCGATGGCAGCGATCAGGATGTCTGCCTGGCGAACGGTGGCGGGCAGGTCGCGCGTGCGCGAGTGACAGACGGTTACCGTGGCATTCTTGCTGATCAGCAACAGGGCGACTGGCATTCCGACGATGTTCGAGCGACCCAGTACCACGGCATTCGCACCTTCGATCTTCACCCCGGCCTGTTCCAGCAGGTAGATGCAGCCGGAGGGAGTGCAAGGGACAAAAAGCGGCTCGCGGCCCTTCTGGGCCAGGCGACCGATGTTGATCGGCGAGAAACCGTCCACATCCTTCTCGATGCTGATCAGAGAAAGTACCGCCTCTTCGTTGAGGTGGGCAGGCATAGGCAATTGGACCAGGATGCCGCTGATTTTCTTATCGGCATTGAGCTGCCTGACCAGTGTCTCGACCTGTTCCTGGCTAGCGTCCGCCGGCAGGTGATGGCTGACCGAGCCCATCCCCAGTTCCTGGCAGGCTTTGCCTTTGGAAGACACATAGGCGGCCGAATCGGGCCGGTCGCCCACCAGCACTGTGGCCAGGGTCGGCTGGCTCTTTCCAGCCGCAGTCCGTCTTAGCGACCTGGGCGGCGACCTCATCACGCACTTTCTGCGCAATGACTTTTCCATCAATTATTTGAGCAGTCATGATTTTTCTCCTACATGAAAATGTTATCCAAAAGTTCGTCAGCTCTTATTTTTCCGAAGGTAGATGAACCAGTACATGGCGGCCACCAGCACGCTCCCGCCGAGGATATTACCCAACGTGACCGGAAGGAGGTTCTTCAGGAAAAAGGAACCCCAGGTCAGGCCGGAGAGGTCGATCTTGTGGGCCACCGCAAAGGCCGGGTCGAATGCCTTGATCAATAGGGCATATGGCACAAAGTACATGTTGGCGATCGAGTGCTCAAAACCAGCGGCGACGAAGGCGGAGATCGGGAAAATGATCGCCAGGATCTTGTCCGTCACGCTGCGGGCGGAGTAGGTCAGCCAGATCGCCAGGCAGACCAGCCCGTTACACAGCATGCCCAGTGCGATTGCCTGGACGAAGCCCAGAGAGACTTTTCCGACGGCGATCTTGAGGGCGGCTTCTCCAACCGAACCGGTGCCAGCGGTGTACTGCTTGCTGAGGAAGACCAGCACGGCTGTCCCCAACGAACCGACGAAGTTCCCCACATAGACAACCAGCCAGTTGCGCAAGAGCGCCCAGGTGGTGATCTTGCGACTGGCCCAGGCCATAACGATCAGGTTGTTACCGGTGAAGAGCTCTGCACCCGCCACCACGACCAGTACCAGGCCCACGCAGAAGGACAGGCCCATCAGCAGGCGCGCCACGCCGTAGGGCAGGGTCGAACTGGCGGCATACGTGGTGGTGGCGAACATGCCGCCCAGAGCGATAAAAGCACCGGCCAACACGGCCAGCACAAACATAGATGATAGCGGCAGGGCGGCCTTGCGTACGCCAGCCGCCTCGGCCTTCTCGGCCATTTCTTGCGGCATGAGTGCATCCATGTGAACTTCGAGGGACATAATCAATTCTCCTATTTAATCAGGATGGTTTTTGGGACGGTTGCGGGAGCACAAAGTCCTCCGGCAACAGCCCGGCTTCAGTGACAATACGTGGAATGATCTCTTCCCAGAGCACCGGCATGATGTGCAGGCCGTGGATGCCCTGACCTTCGTAGCCTTTGATCTTGCGGGCCAATTCCAGGGCGATCTGTACACCTTCTTCCTGACCATTGCCAGCGGCATCCGCGGTTTCCATACGCTTGAGGATGAACTCCGGAACGTAGACACCCGGGACTTCGGTCATGTAACAAGCCATTTTGTAGCTCTTGAGTGGTGTGATGCCTATCATTATAAAGACCTTGTCCAGGATATCACGCCTGGCCATTTCGTTCAGCCAGATCTCCATGCGCTCTACATCATACACCAGGTTGGTTTGGAAGAACTGTGCTCCGGCGTTGACCTTCTTTTGCTCGCGAAGTGCCTGGAATTTCGGTTCCGAGGCGAACGGCGAGGCTGCAGCCCCCAGGAAGAATTTAGGCGGGAATTTAATCTCACGCCCGTCCAGATAGTGGCCTTCATCCCGCATGCGGCGTAATATCCAGAGCATCTGGATCGCATCGAGATCGTTGATGTCCATGCGACCGCGCGGCTGGGGTGCCAGCACCGGACTATCGCCGGTGACACAGAGTACATTGCGCACCCCTAGGGCCGACGCACCCAGGATCTCGCCCTGCAAACCGGCGCGCGTCCGGTCACGGGCAGCGATCTGCATCACAGGTTCGGCACCGTGTTCGATGGCGATCTTGCTGCATGCCCAGGAGGTCATGCGCGGAGTGGCGGAGGCGTTGTCGGTAAAATTAATGGCATTGACATAGGGTTTGACCAGCTCGATGTTACTGGTCAGCTTGTTGGTCGAGGCGGAAAGCGGTGGGGTGATCTCACATGCCACCACGAACTTCCCAGACCGCAGGGCACGTTCCAATTCGGAGACAGGCTCGTTCGATTTTGGGGCGTGATACTGGTCGTCCCCCTGCCACCAGTCCGGCTGGCGGACGGGGCGGAAGATCTGCTCCCAAGTCTCAATGCGTTTTTTGGACGATGCCAGTCCCTTTACCACATTTCCGGTACCAATCGTCCTGACCTGTACCAGCACATCCTCCCAGGTCTCGCCGCCCACCTTCTCCCAATCGAGCGGAGGCATGACTTCCATAAGTTTTTCCTGGCGCCCCATCCAGAATGACCGTTCGTAGATCTTATACCAGATGCAAGGACGAGTCTTATCCACATAACAATATTCAGGTGTGGAACCGCCGCAGGGTCCGTTGCGCATCCCTTTGGGGCATTCCATCGGGCAGATGAAAGCCGTCTCCTGAAGCAGACAATTGCCGCACATACGGCAGCCGAATAAAGGACTTTTAATGGCGTACTCGACATTCTCCAGCGCACGCCTGCCGAAGGTTTCATTCATGAAGGGTGAGTAGGCTGGCTGCCAGCGTCGCCCGGGTGTGAAGATCGGCATAGAAAAACTCCTGAAGATGACGAAAAAACGAGGTGCGGGATTTGCCTCGCCCCTCGCAGGATGTAATTAGAACAACCCCAATACCTTGCCGGTCTCGAGGTCGAGATCGACATCGTAGAAGACCGGACGGGTGGGCAGACCTGGCATGGTGCGCATTTCACCCACCAGTGGGTAGAGAAAGCCCGCCCCGACTGAGGCCCGGATGTCGTTGACCGGGATGCGGAAACCTTTCGGGACACCCTTGATACTTGGGTCGGCGCTCAGGCTTAGGTGGGTTTTGGCCATGCACAGCGGCAGTTTGTCAAAACCGAGCTTGGTATATAGCTTGATCTTTTCTTCTGCAACTTCCGAATAGTCCACGCCGTCAGCCCCGTAGATCTCCCTGGAGACCGTCTCAATCTTTTCCTTGATCGACAGTTCCAGCGGGTAAAGAAACTTGAAATGTGTTGGCTTTTCGGCAGCCTTGACCACTGCCTCGGCCAGCGCCAGGGCGCCCTTGCCACCGTCCATCCAGTGTGTACATACCAGGGCATCCATGGCTCCGGCAGCGATGGCAGCCTTGCGTATCATCTCGACTTCAGCCGGTTTATCATCTTTGAAGGAATTCACCGCTACAACCACATTCACGCCATATTTCAGGGCGTTCTGGATGTGCTTCTCCATGTTGGGAATACCCTTCTTGAGCAGCTCCAGGTTCTCCTCGGTGTATTCGGGAGCCAGCGGCCTACCAGCCACGACCTTTGGCCCGCCGCCGTGCATCTTGAGCGCCCTGACCGTTGCGACCATCACCACGACCTGCGGGATCAAGCCCGAGTAGCGGCATTTGATGTCGAAGAATTTCTCCATGCCGACGTCGGCGCCGAAGCCGGACTCGGTGATGACATACCCTTCCGGCCCGACCAGCTTGAGGGCGATCTTATCGGCGATGATCGAAGACTGCCCGTGGGCAATATTTGCGAATGGTCCGGCATGAACGAAAGCGGGCGTGCCTTCCAGGGTCTGCATCAGGTTGGGTTTGATGGCATCCTTCATTAGGACAGTCAGGGCACCCGCGACGCCCAGGTCCTCGGATGTGACAGCATTGCCTTGCTTGTCCGTTGCCACCACCATGGCGCCCAGGCGTTCGCGCATGTCACGCAGGTCGGTGGTCAGGGCCAGGATGGCCATGATCTCACTTGCCACAGTGATGTCGTACCCGGAGTGATGTTCGAAGCCCTTTTCCTCCTTGCCCAGGCCGACCATGATCTCGCGCAGGAAGCGGTCGTTCACATCGATCACCCGCCGCCAGGTCACGCCATTTGGGTCAATATCAAGGCGTGCAAAACGACTGCGCTCTGCGGGGGATAGGGCGTTTGGGTCGGTCTTGCTGATCCCGAGCTTCTTCAGGCGGCGCAGCATGGATGGGGAGAAACTGCGCTCACCCTTTTTATTGGGAGGGCAGAGGGCGTCGAACAGTTTGACGTCATCCTGCATGGACTCGTGCAGAATGCGGGCATCCAAAGCAGCAGCACACAGGTTATGCGCCGCTGTAATGGCGTGGATATCACCGGTCAGGTGCAGGTTGAAATCCTCCATCGGAATAATCTGGCTGTATCCACCTCCGGCCGCGCCGCCCTTGATCCCAAAGGTCGGACCCTGCGAAGGCTGGCGGATGACCGTGAAGACTTTCTTGCCCAGATGTGCCCCCATGGCCTGGCTTAACCCCACCGTTGTGGTGGTCTTGCCCTCTCCGAGCGGGGTGGGGGTGATGGCCGTCACGTCGATGTACTTGCCGTCCGGGCGATCCTTGAGGCGCTGCAGGATCTCCAACTTGATCTTAGCCTTGTATGGACCGTATAATTCCATTTCTTCCGGCAGAATACCGAGTTCTTCAGCCACCTGGGTGATCGGCTTGATGTCCGATTCCTGGGCGATCTCGATATCCGACGGTACTGGACGGCGTAGTTTCAACTGGGTGGGAGTGAATTTCTTTAGCATAGCCTGGACCTTTCCTTAGGAGTCAGATTAGTGTTTTTTTCTTCCGCTCATTCAATCAAATATAGTTTCTCCTGACTGATGTGAGCAAGATGGATGGCAGTGCATGGATCTAATTGCAATTTAGACTGAAGAAATGCCTTTTCTGTCATTCAACACAATGGCAAATCATATCATAAATTAATATCTTCGTATTGTTGTAAAACCCGCCCATTCCATGGCATGGTATACGAGACTTTCTGATAAAATCACCTAAGTTTGAAGAAGCGATACAACGAAACAGGATCACAAGCGATAAACCTGAAAAGGAGAATTTATGCATACACTATTAAAAGGTGCAACAAGGGAAGTAACGGTGGGGATTGACCGGCCATTCGTCATCATCGGCGAGAAAATCAACCCGACCGGCAACAAGAAGCTGAGCGCGGCTCTGACCGAAGGCAATCTGGACTTTGTCCGCCATTTGGCGGAGCGCCAGGTGGCCTGGGGGGCGGATGTGTTGGACGTGAACGTGGGTGTACCGGGCCTGGATGAAGTGGCAGTGGTAAAGAAAGCGGTCGAGTTGGTCGCTTCTGTCGTCTCTGTCCCGTTGTGCCTTGATTCGGGCAATCCTGAGGTGCTGGCTGCCGGACTGGCCGCAGCCCCGGGCAAACCACTGGTCAACTCGGTCAGCGGGGAGGAGAAGCGCCTGGCGAGTGTCCTGCCACTGGTCAAGGAACGTGGTGCCGCCGTCATCGGACTGACCATGGATGATAACGGCATTCCCAAGACGGCCGAAGAACGCGTAGCCGTGGCTGAGAAGATCATCGAGAGGGCTGCCAAAATGGGCATTTCGATCGAGGACATCATCATTGACCCGCTGGTGCTAACGGTGGGATCGGATAGCAAGGCAGCCCTAGTTACGCTCCAGACGATCGAATTGGTCCGCAAGGAGTTCGGTGTGAACATCAACCTGGGCGCCAGCAATGTCTCGTTTGGCCTGCCGGACCGCCTGTCGGTCAACCAGGTTTTCCTGGCATTGGCAATCCAATTGGGTGCCACCTGCTCGATCACCGACCCGATGAAGTTGGGCGCCACGATCAAAGCTGCCGACCTGCTGCTTGGTCGGGATGAAAATTCGCTGCACTATATCAAGTATTTCCGGGCGGCCGAGAAGCTACGTGAGCAGGAAGCCTCCAAAGCGGCTTGAAATCTTTACCTATGGAATAAGAGTGTTAAATGCATCTGATATTTAAGATATTGTGATGTCTCAATAAACCGTGTGATTGAGGAGGTATACAGGCGTCGGAGCTGCCCGCAAACCCCAACCATCCCTAAATTGATAGAGATGGTAACAAAGGTGTTTTACGAGAGATGACCATGAAATCCTACCGCAAAGAACTTTGGTTCAATCTGCCCAATCGCCGAGGGTTCGTCAATATCACCCCTGAGGTGGAGAAAGCCGTGGTTGAGAGCACCATCCGCGAAGGACTGTGCCTGGTCAACGCCATGCATATTACTGCCTCGGTCTTTATCAACGACGATGAGTCCGGCCTGTTGCATGATTACGAAGAGTGGCTGGAGGGACTGGCCCCGCATGAGCCGGTCGCGAATTACTGGCACAATCGCACCGGCGAAGATAACGCGGATGCGCACATCAAGCGGCAGGTGATGGGACGTGAAGTGGTCGTTGCCGTGACCGGGGGGCGGCCGGATTTTGGTCCCTGGGAGCAGATCTTCTACGGCGAGTTCGATGGGCGGAGAAGGAAGCGCGTACTTATCAAGATAATTGGAGAGTAGCTCAAAGGAGATGTCATGAAACGTTTGCGCTGGTACGATTATCTCACCATCAACCTTTTCTGGCTCGGCCTGAATATTCGCAACACCGCCCTTACCTCCATCTTCATGCCTTACCTGGTGGTCCTCTTTGCACCCGAAGCCATCAAGAATACCGCCCTGGGAGCCATGCGCTCAGCTGGTCTAGTGATCGCCATGCTGGTGCAACCTGCGGCCGGATTATTGAGCGACCGTTCCACCTCCCGGTTCGGGCGGCGCAGACCGTACATCCTGGTCGGGGTGTTGTTCGACTGTCTCTTCCTGGTGGCAATTGCCCTCTCTTGGAATTACTGGGCACTGCTGATCGCCATCCTGCTGATCCAATTCTCCTCCAACATCTCCCACGGCCCGCTGCAGGGTCTGATCCCTGACCTGGTACCGGAAGACCAGCGCGGGCGCGCCTCGGCGGTCAAGGCCATTATGGAATTACTTCCAGTCATATTGGTCGGGTTGACCATCGCCAAATTGGTCGGCGCCGGAAAGCTGGACCTGGCCATTTTCGTAACCGGGCTTTCACTGCTGGTGATCATGCTGATCACGGTGATCTTCGTCAAGGAAACGCCTCTCCAGGAGAAACCAACCACCCCCTTCTGGCCGCCCATGTTGCGCGTGCTGGGTATGTTGGGCGGTCTATTGGCCGGGGGCCTGGCCGGATTGGTGGGCGGCGGAATGGTCGGCGGGTTGGCAGGACTGATCACCCGCATATTCGCGAGCCAATCCACCGCACTTTCGGTGGGCATTGGGGTGGGCGGGGTGGTTGCGATGATCGTGGCGGTATTGGCGGGGGTGTGGGGGGGCTGCCTGGGCACGCTGGGCTGGGAGGCCCGCAAACAATCTTCGTTCGTGTGGTGGATCGCAAACAGGCTGTTATTCCTGGCGGCTGTCACCTCCCTGCAAGGTTCCATCTTTTATTTCGTGATGTACGCTTTTAAATTAAGTGCCGAAGCCGCCGCCAGCCTTTCCGGGACCCTGACGACCGTGATAGGCGTTTTTATCCTTATCACGGCACTGGCGAGCGGTTGGCTCTCGGACAGGCTAGGGCGCAAGCGCCTGGTGGTGATCAGTGGCATCGTGGCGGCGGTCGGAAATGTATTACTGTTGATTACCATCTGGGTGCCGCACTTGAGCATTGTCTACGTGGCCGGGACGATCATCGGCCTTGCCACGGGCTTGTTCATGACGGCCAACTGGGCGCTTGGCACGGACCTGGTTCCAGCAGAGGAAGCCGGACGCTACCTGGGCATCTCCAACCTGGCGGGTGCGGGTGCGGGAATTGTCGGTTCAGGTATTGGTGGGCTGGTGGCGGATGCCATCAACCACTACTATATGGGATTGGGCTATTTCGCCATCTTTGCCGCTTACGCCGTACTCTTCGGTTTGAGTTCGGTGGCCTTGACATGGGTTAAGGAGAGCCAAAAATAAATGAAAACTCGACGCTTTGGACGCAGTGAACACATGAGCAGCGTCGCCATCTTCGGCGGGGCGGCTTTCTGGGAGATCAGCCAGGCGAAAGCGGACCGGGTGATGGAACTGGTGATCGCTTCCGGCGTCAACCATATTGACGTGGCGCCCTCCTACGGGCAGGCGGAAGAGCGCCTAGGACCTTGGATGGAGAGGGAACGGGAGCGCTTCTTCTTGGGCTGCAAGACCATGGAACGCACGCGCGCGGGTGCCTGGAATGAATTAGGACAATCGCTCAAGCGCCTGCAATGCGAGACGTTCGACCTGTACCAGTTGCATGCCATCACCACTTTCGACGAGCTGGATGCAGTCACTGCTCCCGGAGGAGCATTGGAAGCGCTCGTGGAAGCCAAGCAGGAAGGCTTGATCCGGCATATCGGCATTACGGGTCATGGAATAAATGCTCCGGCCATCCACCTGGAAGCCTTGCAGCGCTTTGATTTCGACTCGGTCACGTTCCCGCTGAACTTTGTCCAGGCCGGGAATGCAGAATATTACGGGCATGCAAGAGATCTTATCCAAGAATGTCACACCCGGGACGTGGGGGTGATGATCATTAAATCCATTGCCAAGGGGCCGTGGGGGGAAAAAGAACAGACCCATACCACCTGGTACGAGCCTTTTACCGGGATGGATGAGATCCAGCCGGCGGTCAATTTTGTGCTCTCGCACGATGTCACCGGCATTTGTACGGCCGGGGATATCCGTGTGCTGCCGCTGGTTTTGAAGGCTTGCGAGAAGGCCGTCCCGTTGTCTCTCGAAGAGAGGGAAAAGTTACTCGAATCAGGGAGGTCCTTCCAGCCATTATTTGTATAAGAAGCTAATGTGAGGCGGGCTCCAAAAATTTGGGGGTTGCTTCGCCAAGACCGTTCGCAATGACACCAATGCGATCAGCTTTCCGGCTGGTCTTCCACCAACGTCATTACTTTGAATGCTTCGGCGGCTGGCAGGCCTTTTTCCTTGCCGGTCTCGGCAGCCCATTCGCGCAACATCTTGCCCGGGTCCCATTCTCCCAACTGACTGGCGTGCTTCTTTAGGGCCGCAATCTTCAGGTCCAGCGTGGTGGTAATGTCCACCCAGACATCCGATTCTTCGGCGCCATGCAGGTAGAGCTTTTTAACGTTGTGGGGTTCGTAACCTTCATCCAACAGGTCGGTAAAGATCAGGCGCGTCCCGGCAGATGGGAAGGTGGCGTACACCGCTGCTTCGGCGGCGGCGCGGTGGTCGGGGTGGTTGATATAGCCAGAGCCGTGGAACAGACGCGTGGGGTCGCCGGTGACGACCAGGTCAGGTTTGTACTGGCGGATGAGCCGCGTCAGGTCCTTGCGCAGTTGCAGGGTCGCTTCCAATTCGCCATCCGGATAGTGCAAGAAGGCTGTTTCCCGGATGCCCAAGACGAGGTTGGCGGCGATCTGTTCGTCCTCGCGCAGGTGGGCCAGGCGGGGCTTGTACTCGGCATCCCTGGAGGGATCATTCGAACCGGCGTCACCGCTGGTTACTATGACCGAGATGACCTGGCAGCCTTGCCGGACCCATTTGGCGAGCGTCCCGGCTACGGTAAATTCCTGGTCATCCGGATGGGCCTGGATGCTCATCGCAATGGTGGGGAGGTATTCTTTTTCAGGCATTTTTAGAAAATTTTTTTCTTAAGGCGGCCTAGATGGGCAGACCGCTGGAATGGGAAATATTCTTCTTCTCGTTCTTTAATTTCCGTTTTTCCTTGGGGTTAAGCTTGGGCTTCTTGCGTTGTTCCTTCCTGCCTTTATCCTTACTACCTCTGTCGCCCATATGTGTTTCTCCTTGGTCGAGTGGATCGGATGGGGTGATTGAACGAGTATATCATTATTCGGAACAGAAACGTGACCTGCATAAATCGTGGGGAGGCGAACGTGGCCGACCACGGGGCATGGCAATGACACAGGTGAGAGGAACGAAGAGGAACGAATATTAATCCGGATCACGGTCCATTTCCTCAAGAATTTCAGCGGGTATATCATGGAACATCTGCATAAATTCGTCATATTGGGCGAGATTCTTGACGGCGGAGGATTGAAGACGCTCCAGGGCGGCGATGCGACCGACCGCCAGGGTGATGAAGCGCAACGCAGCCAGCCTCTCTTCATAATCCAGGTCTTTCAGAGAGGCAGTGTAGGCTTCCATAAAGCGGTCAACCGAGAGGCGCAGAACACCCAGCTCGCCGGTCATGGCGGTGACGGGGATATCCGAGAGGGCTCTGATATCAAAGGGACTGAAGTATTTTGAGTAAAAGCCGTGTTTCCAGGCATTCCTGTTGCCGGGCTGACCGCCGCGTTTTTTGGGCATAATGGCTCCTTTTCATTTTCTTCGTCGGCAAAAGCCGGGAGACCGGCAAGCGCCTCAGCAAGACAATCATCAATTTCGGAAAGCGGAGAGTGCAAATGCCCCTGCACCCGAACCAGTACGGCAAGCTGCTCACACATGATGGTACAGGTGCGCAAGGCCTGCATGCAGGAGGCCATGTCCTTTGGAGCGGACCGCTGGAACTTCAAGAAGTGGGATATGAGCACGCGAACCAGGTTGATCTCACCGGAAAGGTCACCCACGGGGAGGTGATGGAGAGCCAGCTTTTCAGCGTGGGTGAGGTAACGGGTATAGAGGGGGGAGATGGGGGGAGGGGCGGAGGACATTTTATTTAATACTTGCTTTAACACGAATTACACGAATTACACGAAGGGGTAGAAAAACGTAATGAGAGAGGAGAGAGAAGTGAGGAGGGAAGAAAGAAGAGAGCATAGGAAAGATGATAAGCAGAGCTCGGGAAGGCTGGCCCGGTTCCCCCATGCGGGGACTTTCCCCATTTGGGGACTTTCCCCATTCGGGGACTTTCCCCTGGCGGGGACTTATAAGCGAGACGGGTAGGATTTAAGCCTACCCGTGCTTGTTATTATTATAGAACATTAGTTCTGGTTTGTCAAGGGTTTTTGGAGAATTTATTTCCTCAAAACCCCAAGATCTAAGAGAAAACGGAGTTCGCCCTGGAGACTAAAATCAGCGCGTGAGTGTACACTGTTGGCACTCTAATGATGTACAATACTGATAGAGGTGGAATATGTCCCAAAGGCAGCAACTGGAACGTATTTTTGAAATCGACCGGCAGATCAGGGCAGGGGAATATCCCAACGCGGGGAGACTGGCCAGCAGGCTGGAAGCCAGCCGGCGGGTGATCTTCAAAGACCGAGAGTTCATGGTGAACCGGCTGGGCGCACCGATCGAATACAGCCGGGAAGCAGGCGGCTGGTATTATACGAATCAAACCTGGATATTACCCAATATCATGGTCACCGAGGGGGAACTGCTGGCCTTTTTCCTGAGCGTGGAGGTGGCACGGCGTTACGTCGGGACGGCCCTGGAGGGAGCCTTACGCTCGGCAATCGAGAAGTTCTCGAAGAACATCAAAGGACCGGTATCGATCGACCTGGAGACCCTGCGAACACACTTCACTTTCGCGGCGCCGGTACTGGCAGCGGCGAACGAACAAGCCCTGCTGGACCTGCACCACGCAATCAGCGAAAACCGGCGGATATGGATGCGCTACTACACCGCCAGCCGGGATGAACACACCGAGCGGACGGTCTCGCCGTACCACCTCTACAACGTGCAAGGGGACTGGTACCTGATCGCATTCGATGACATGCGCCAGGAAGTACGGAATTTCTCGATAGGGCGCATGGAGGATTGGCGGGTTTTAGAAGAAACATTTCAACGCGACACGGCATTTTCCATCGATGATTACATGGGCAGCGCTTTCCAGACGGAACGGGGCGGCGAAGCCGTGGAAGTGGCGGTGCGTTTCGACGAGCAACAGGCGCGATACATACGCGAACGGCGCTGGCACGAGACCCAGAAAATCGAAGAATTGCCGGAAGGCGGGCTGATAATGCGGTTCCAGACGGGCGGACTGGACGAGGTGAAAAGGTGGGTGATGCAGTATGGCGGACATGCGGAAGTGCTTACACCTAAAGAACTGAGGAATCAAATCCGGCTGGATGTGGAAAAACTAAAGCAAATATATGAAAGGGGGATTTAATGGATTACCCAAAGTATTTCTACCTTTGGGCAAAAACTGATATGCTGGGTGGAAGCTCAAAAATTCATCCGCTGATTTATCACATGCTGGATGTTGGCGAATGTGCATTGGCATTGTGGGAACGTGCTTTGAGTGAACAAACCAAACAGATATTTTCCCGCTCGGTTGGGGTCTTAGATATTGATGCAACCGGACGGCTGCTGGCGTTCTGGACATCCCTGCATGATCTGGGTAAGGCCGCTCCCGGGTTTCAGCGAAAATATCAAAGTTGCATCCATACTCTGGAAGCGGAAGGTTTTATCTTTCCAAGGGATGTATCACCTACTCCTGCCCCACATGGGATTCTTTCAACCTGGGCATTAAAAGAAAGCCTTTTTGTGGAGGAAACCGGATTGACGCGGCGCGACGCAAAGCTGATCGCCTTCGCGCTGGGTGGGCACCATGGTGCCTGGCCGACAACAGATCGCATACAAAGCCCTGCACTTCAAAAATCAGACAAGGGTGATGGATTGTGGGATGCTGTCCGCAGAGACCTTTTTCTGAACTTGAAGGCAATTTACCAACCAGACCAAACTGCCAGCCTGCCCAAAGAACAGGACAAAGTGAATGCATTCCTGACCCTGTTCTCCGGTCTGGTAAGTGTTGCAGATTGGATCGGTTCGATGGTGGAATATTTCCCTTTCATGGAAAATTATTTGCCTGCCGGGAAATACGCCAATGATTATGCCCGAAAACAGGCCAGCAATGCACTGGAGAGACTTGGCTGGTTGGGCTGGAAGGCGGATGGCAGCCTGCTGACCTTTGCAGCAATGTTCCCGGATATTGAGATCAATGCCATTCAGCAGAAGACCATCGAAAGTACAACCAGGTACGAGTTACCGGCGCTGGTTATCCTCGAAGCGCCGACTGGCATTGGCAAAACCGAAGCGGCACTCTTTCTGGCAGATACCTGGCTGCAAACTCAAAAAGGCAAAGGCATTTATATTGCCATGCCAACCCAGGCCACCAGCAACCAGATGTATGAGCGTGCAACGAATTTCCTTGTAAATCGCTATCCCTTGCAATCGATTAAAACATACCTGGTACATGGCGCGGCCTTGCTAAACATTGATGAAGAAACCCCGCGGCCGCAAAGTATCGCGGAAGATGAGAAATCCGCCGAAGGTAATGTAAAAGCAGAGACCTGGTTCTTGCCACGCAAGCGTACCCTGCTTGCTCCGTTTGGCGTTGGAACCGTGGACCAGGCCTTGATGAGCGTTTTGCAAACCAACCACTTTTTTGTGCGCATGTTCGGGCTGGGGCAAAAGGTGGTCATTTTTGATGAAGTGCATGCATATGATACCTACATGTGCACGCTGTTTCAGCGGCTTTTACGCTGGCTGCGCTGCATAGGTACTTCGGTTATTTTGCTCTCAGCCACACTACCAGAAAAAACCCGGCAGGAACTGGTCGGGGCCTGGCTGGGGGATGAAGAAATTGGCCTGCCCCCGGCGACCTACCCGCGCCTGACGGTAATCAGCAGCAGTAAACCGGATGTCATCGAACTTCCGTCCCCTAAAACACACTCGTTACAACTGGCCTGGACTGATCCGGCCCCGGACCAGATTGCCGACCATCTGGCTGAAAAACTCAAGGATGGCGGCTGTGCAGCCATAATCTGTAACCGCGTAAAACGCGCACAGGAGGTCTATGAGGCGCTCAAGGCAAAAGGGATTATCGAGGGAGAAAATCTGATCCTTTTCCATGCCCGTTTCCCCTTTGCATGGCGCAAAGAGATCGAAGACCGGGTGATTTCGCAGTTTGGCAAGACCGGCAAGCGCCCTCAAAAAGCCATTGTGGTAGCAACACAGGTGATCGAGCAAAGCCTGGATTTGGATTTTGATTATATGATGACCGACCTTGCCCCAGTGGACCTACTGCTACAGCGCGCCGGGCGGCTGCACCGCCATGTGCAAAATAACAAAAATCGACCACAGGTTGTCCAAAGCCCCTGCCTAGCCATAAATCGCTCGTCCGAAGAGAATGGCCTGCCCGATTTCGGTCTGGATGCCAGGGTTTACGACAAAGCTACCTTGTTGCGCACCTGGCTGGTTTTGCGAGGGCGGGAAGGATTATCATTACCGGATGAAACCTCCAGATTGATCGAAGCAGTGTATGGAAGGGCGCTGAATGACAGCGAACTAAATCCCATTTTCCAGAAAGCCTTGCACGAAGCCGAGGAAAAGGCACGCCTGGAACAAGAAAAAGAGACTGCCCAGGCAAAAAAACGAATAGTAGCCTTGCCAGATTACGAAGATTTGCTTACCGACCGAAACGAAGGGCTGGAAGAAGATGACCCTAAAGTGAACGAAGCCTTCCGTGCCCTCACCCGCCTGGCCGAACCAAGCGTTTCGCTGATCTGCCTGCACGAGACTGCGCAAGGGCCCGTTTTGGATATCGACGGCACAAGCGCACCAGTGGATATCAAGAAACGTCCAAATCTACAACTGGCGAAGAAACTATTAATGTGCGCTCTCAGTGTACAGCGAAGGGATGTGGTTGAGTTTTTTGTCAGGAATATCAAAACATCTTCAGCATGGCGCGAATCAGCGGCGGTGCGTTATCACTACCCGGTGAAATTCGATCGGAACGGTGAATATCATCCGGAAGGCGCAGGTTTTACAATGAAATTGACACGCGAACTCGGTTTGGAAGTTTTACAAAAGGAGGATCAATGAGCTATTCTTTCAATCTAGTTGACCGGAAATGGATACCTTGCATCCATTTTGATGGACACACGGAGGAACACAGCTTACGAGAGACACTGATCCAGGCCTATACATTGCGTGGCATTCAGGGCGATTCGCCGCTCGAAACGGCAGCACTTTACCGCCTGCTGCTGGCTGTTTTACATAGTGCCCTGCGTGGGCCGCGAACAAAATCTGAATGGGCCAGTTTGTGGGCAAAAGCGCATTGGGAGCCGGAATTGGTGAGCGGCTACCTGGATAAATGGCGAAACCGCTTTGATTTGTTTGATCCCACAAAACCGTTTTATCAGGTGGCAGATGAAAGGGCAAAACATAAATCGGTAATTACGCTGGCCATGGATATGGCCTCCGGGAATAATGCTGCACTCTTCGATCATCACACAGAAGAAGTCGGTGCGTTATTCTCACCTGCAAAAGCTGCCCGTACCCTAATTGTCGCTCACACCTTCGGTTTGGCGGGGCTATGGATGCGCGGGATTACGTTTACTGATGCGCCCTGGAGTCGCGGCATAATCTTTTTTGTGGAAAGCGATAACTTGTTCAAAACTCTGGCGCTGAATTTGTTAAGCTATCCAGATGAAAAGCGCAACAACATGGCATCCAGCCGGGCTGACCAGCCCAACTGGGAGAAAGATGATCCATATCAGCCAGTGCGTAATATCCCTGAGGGATATTTGGATTACCTGACCTGGCAAAGCCGCCGAGTTTTATTCATCCCGGAAGGGAATGAAAGTGCACCGGAAGTGCGCTTTATGACGATGGCTCCCGGCTTGCGTCTGGATTCATCCATCCTTGACCCGATGAAACTGTACCGGGCTGGGAAGGAAGAAGGCTATTACTGTACACGTTTTAATGAAGACCGCGCTCTTTGGCGTGATAGCGCCTCATTATTCGGATTGAAAAACACACACGGTAATTTTCCCCCGAAGACCTTCTACTGGCTGGCTGATCTGGTAGAGGAAGGCGCGATCCTGAAACTGCAAAAGTATCGCTTTATGGCGTTGGGCATGGCAAACGACCAGGCGAAAGTAGAGTTCTTTCAGCAGGAACACTTCCCCTTACCACTGGAATATCTCGAGCATGAAGAATTGGTTGAAAACCTGGCCTCTGGTCTAGATCTGGTAGAAAATACTCGTTTTGCGCTGAAAAAAGCCGGTCAATGGCTGGCTTTACTAGTGGTGTCGCCAAAAACTGATGGCAAGAAATGGAAGAATGTTGACAACATCAGCAAAGTTGAGGCAGAGAACTTGATGGCGCACTGGAACGTGGAACGCTTTTTCTGGCAACAGCTCGGAATACCATTTCAACATCTTCTGGAAAACCTGCCGGAGCACCCCGAAGCACTTGACACTTGGAAAGGGATCGTTCACCGGGCGGCCTGGGAAGCGCTGGAACAGGCTGAAAATTCTGCAGGGACGGATGCAGTTGCTCTCAAAGCAGCAGTGCGCGCAAAGGGTAACCTTAGCTATTCACTCAAAGAACTTTTTCCTGAATTTGAAAAGGAGGTATCTGCATGACCGAACAAACCATTCATCCTTTTATCAACCGCTTGCAAGAACTGGCCCAAAAAGAGGAGCGTGGCGCGCTGGCTGCCCTGCGGCGCGGACTTGGGCAACCACCTGGCACGGCAGCAGAGATGTATCGCTACGTCGAGCCGTTCTTGCCACAGATACGCAGCCGGGGACAGGAAGCGGCCTACTACCTTGTGGCAGCGCTATTTGCCTTGCACCCGAAATCTACTGGGGTGGGCAATTTCGGCGCACAAATGGCACAGACCCGCTCTGAAGGCAGCGAAGATGCCCTGGAACGGCGTTTCACGGCGTTGCTGTCCGCACATCCAGACGACCTGCCCGATATTTTGCGGCAATCGGTGAGTTATCTCAAGTCGAAAGAAATCCCTATAAACTGGAACCAATTATTCTGGGACTTGCAGAACTGGGACGACGAGGATCGTCGAGTGCAGAAAAAGTGGGCCAGCGCCTTCTGGGGGCGCGTTCAACCCGCTGAAGAACCAGCCAAATAACATTCAATTTTCAACCATTCAACCACCAACCGAAAGGATAAAACCATGTTCATCGAAATTCACATGCTCCAAAACTTTGCCCCTTCAAACCTGAACCGCGATGATACAGGCAACCCCAAAGACACCGAGTTCGGCGGTGTGCGCCGGGCACGCATTTCCTCGCAGTGCATCAAACGCGCCATCCGCAATGAACCGGTTTTCTCTGAGAAAACCACTATTGAACCAGGCGTCCGCACGCGCTGGTTGGCCCGGGACCTTGCCGAAAAAATGGAAAAGGCTGGAAAGTCGAAAGAAGAAGCCGACAAGCTGGCTATTGCCTTTGCCAAGGAACTACTCGGCGATATGGATAAAAAAGAGCCTCAACGTTCCAGTGTATTGGCTTACCTGGATGAGGATGAAATCCAGGTCGCTGTTGATGGCATCATTAAAGGCGGAGAAAGCGCTATCACAGGGCTAGTGAAAAAACTGGTCAAGACGATGGGAGAATTCACAAGCGCGCCGGATGTGGCATTATTTGGGCGGATGTTGGCCCGCAAACCAAATACCATCAAGCTGGATGCTGCCTGCCAAGTAGCTCATGCAATTTCCACCCATCGTGTAAGCATGGAAATGGACTTCTTTACCGCAGTAGACGACTTGAAGAAAGATGATGAAACTGGTGCGGGCATGATGGGAGTGACTGGATTCAACAGCGCTTGTTTTTATCGCTACGCCCGCATTGATTGGAACCAGTTGATCGAGAACTTGAATAACGACAAGGCCCTGGCAAAGAAGACAGTGGAAGGTTTCCTGCTCGCGACCTTGCGGGCTGTGCCCACCGGCAAGCAGAATTCCTTTGCGGCGCAAAACCCACCCGATTTTGTGCTGGGCGTGGTACGCAAGGATGGTGAATCCTGGTCACTGGCCAATGCCTTCGAGAAGCCAGTCAAAGCCAGGCGGGACGGCGGTTATCTAAGCAATTCCATCGAAGCGTTGGATACATATTGGGGACGGTTGGTCAAGATCTATGGCGATGACAAACTCAGCCCCGCCGCACTGATTATAAATGAAGAGGCGGTGCTGAAAAACCTGAAAGACACCATCAAACCGAACCGCGAAAAATGGGTCGAAAGCCTGCTGGCCGGATTGGAGTAAAGCCCATGAATACTCTCTTGCTTCGCCTGGGCGGGGCTATGCAGTCATGGGGCGTGCAGAGCCGTTTTGGTGTGCGGGATACCGGTCTGGAGCCTTCCAAAAGCGGCGTGCTAGGGCTGGTGTGTGCCGCACTAGGGATTGACCGAACGGATGATCAATCGCTTGTTCCGATGGCTGCGCTCAGGATGGGCGTGCGTGTGGATCGGGAAGGCATACTTAAAGTGGATTACCATACTGCCAAAGACGTGCTCAAAGCGGGTGGCGGCATTAAAGATACCGAATTATCCAACCGGTACTACCTGGCCGATGCGCTCTTTCTGGTTGGGTTGGAAAGCAATGATCTCATGGTGCTTGAACATATCCATGATGGGCTACATGACCCGGTTTGGCCACTGTACCTGGGACGTAAAGCCTTTGTGCCCGGAGAATCAATCTGGCTGGCAGACGGGCTAAAACCGGGAGTAGCGCTGGAAGATGCGCTTAAAGAATATCACTCATTGAGCGCCCGCCCCACGACTAAAGAATTGCGCCTGATATTGGAAGACCAGCAAAACGGCTCCATTGTCCGTTCTGACCAGCCACTTTCGTTTGAGCAGGGCAACCGACGTTTTGCCCCGCGCCGCCTGACAGTGGCTTTAGTGCTTGCTCCTGTTCCGTTGCCAATTACGGAGGTGACCTGATGTACCTCTCCCAACTGATCCTCAACCCGCGCTCCAAGCAAATACGCAGCGAAGTAGCCAACCCCTATGAAATGCACCGCACTGTCATGCACGCCTTTGCCAGACACGCTGAAAAAGGTGACCGGGTGCTTTTCCGGTTGGAAATCCATCCCCGAACTGGCATGTTGACTTTGCTGATCCAATCCCTATTGGAACCGGATTGGGCTTTCCTTGACGTTCCGGAGAAGAGTTATCTGCTCCCATTGACGGAATGCCCGCCAGGGGTGGAAGCAAACCCGGCATTAAAGGTTTTCGAATTGGGATTAAATCCGGGGCAAAATTTGATTTTCCGGCTAAAGGCCAACCCGACGGTCAAGAAAACCGTGCAGACAGCAGGCAAGGAAGACCGAAAAACCCGGCACGGCCTGCGGCGCGAAGAAGAACAGTTGAAATGGCTGAAATACAAGTTGGAAGCCTGCGGCGCAAGGCTAGTTTCGGCACGTACATGCAATGAAACAAAAATCAAAGGAGAGCGCCGTCAGCCGGACGGGCACCAGGAACTTACCTTCCTGTCTGTCCAATTCGACGGTGTTTTGGAAGTGAAAGACCCCGCAATACTCAACACTGCGTTACAGGCTGGGATAGGCAGCGGCAAAGGACTTGGCTTCGGTCTGTTATCGCTAGCCCCGGCAGACAGGTAGAAAAGACGGGAAATAAACGCGTATCATTCCTTCCATTGGGAAATAGGTGATTGACCGTAGTTTGCCTTAGTCTCCATCCGCACCTTAACAATCGAATAATTTTGGAAAGGAAGGGAAACATGCAAGATTTACACCAGTTACCCAAACTGCGTGACAGCCTGAGTTACCTATATGTTGAACACGCAGTACTCAACAAGAAAGATAACGCCATCGAATATATCCGCGAGGATGAGGGCCGTGTAATGATCCCAGTTGCGGCGTTAGGCGTGTTGATGCTGGGCCCGGGTACCAAGATCACCCATGCTGCCATAGGCTCGCTGGCCGACAACGGATGCTCGGTGGTATGGGTAGGCGAAGACGGTACAAAGTTCTACGCCCAAGGCTGCGGCGAGACGCGCCGGTCGTTCCACATACTGCGCCAGGCGGAAATTTCCTGCAATCCCCAAATGCGCCTGGGTGTAGTGCGCAAGATGTACCAGATGCGTTTCCCGGATCCGCTTGGAGCGGACCTGACCCTGGAACAGATCCGCGGGATGGAAGGGGCACGCGTCCGCAGCGCCTACAACCAGGCCAGCCGCCAGTATGGCGTGGCCTGGCATGGTCGAAGTTATGACCGGGCCAACTGGGGCCACAGTGACCCTATCAATCGCTGTCTCTCGGCCGCACATGCCCTGCTTAATGGTCTATGCCACACGGCGATTGTTTCCGGCGGATACTCGCCCGCGCTGGGTTTCATCCACACCGGAAAACAACTCTCTTTTGTGTACGACATTGCCGATCTATATAAGGCGGAAATAACCATCCCGCTGACATTCCGGATTGTATCCGAGGGCAGTGATAAGGTGGAATCACGTGTACGTGAAGCCTGCCGGGAGAAATTCCGGGAGACCAAATTGTTGAACCGCATTTTACCCGACATAGACACGTTGCTTGAAATTGATCCAGATACATCCGTTGAAAGCGACGATTACGATGGCGATCCTGCACTCCCCAGCCCTCTATGGGATGTTCCCGATGAAAGTGAGGAGGCTGAATGATCGTCATGCTTTTAGAAAAGGTACCGGCACGATTACGCGGCGAATTGACCCGCTGGCTGATCGAGCCGCGCGGCGGCGTGTTTGTGGGACATGTCAATGCAATGGTACGTGACTGCCTTTGGGAAAAATGTTGCAAAGCACGCGGCACGGGTGGGATCATGCAACTTTGGACAACCAATACCGAGCAGCATTTTAAGATACGGATGGCGGGTGACACCTCCCGCCAGATTGTTGAATTGGAAGGTTTACAGTTGATCGAGGTACCGATCGAACCAGGAGAAGAATTGGAAGAGTACGTGACCAAACCACCAGATATGGATAAAAAAGCATAGATTACGGCATATGACCAAAATATAGTGTATTCCCCACACACGTGGGGGTGAACCGCGTACCGAGGGGAGCGATCCAGACGGTATAGTAGTATTCCCCACACACGTGGGGGTGAACCGTGCAATCGCACCGCGCTGGGCGGGTTCACCCACGTATTCCCCACACACGTGGGGGTGAACCGCCATGATCGGACATGCTGGAACTGTAACACGCGTATTCCCCACACACGTGGGGGTGAACCGTGGTCACCGGACAGGAAACCCTTCCGACTGCGTATTCCCCACACACGTGGGGGTGAACCGAATGTTCGCACGGTGTGCATTTCTTTATCACACGTATTCCCCACACACGTGGGGGTGAACCGAGGTAATTATGAATGGCTATGCTACCCAACCTGGTATTCCCCACACACGTGGGGGTGAACCGGTTGGACGAATGATACTACCCAGAGCATGTTAAGTATTCCCCACACACGTGGGGGTGAACCGTTTCTGGAGACCATTCCCGTCATACAACTCCACGTATTCCCCACACACGTGGGGGTGAACCGGATGGCGTGGCGGCCAATTTTGTCAAGGCGACGTATTCCCCACACACGTGGGGGTGAACCGGAGAAAAAAATGAAAATCAAAATTGCACGGACCGTATTCCCCACACACGTGGGGGTGAACCGTCGAGACAATTGACGGCGATACCGGCAAACCCAGTATTCCCCACACACGTGGGGGTGAACCGGATGTTGCGACGGTAACGAAGATCGCCGACGGAGTATTCCCCACACACGTGGGGGTGAACCGTTGTGCGGAGGCTGAGATGGAATTCCCGCAGAGTATTCCCCACACACGTGGGGGTGAACCGTCCAGGCTTTCCAGGGTGGCGGCACTTTGACAAGTATTCCCCACACACGTGGGGGTGAACCGCCATGTCGGTTTTGCCGGATGTTCTTGATCAGGTATTCCCCACACACGTGGGGGTGAACCGAAAGGAGATAAACCATGATTGAAATATTTGTAAGTATTCCCCACACACGTGGGGGTGAACCGTAATCGACGGGCTGACAGACACGTCCAAGTTCGTATTCCCCACACACGTGGGGGTGAACCGTTGAATTTCTCGGATGCGGCGGTGGAGCTTTCGTATTCCCCACACACGTGGGGGTGAACCGGTTACGCAGAGAAGCATATCGTCCACTTGGTAGGTATTCCCCACACACGTGGGGGTGAACCGATTTGTTTTTGGGTATATTTTTTGCAACATATAGTATTCCCCACACACGTGGGGGTGAACCGTGATAGTTTCGTGACTACTCTACCGGTTTTGATGTATTCCCCACACACGTGGGGGTGAACCGAAACGAATTGCCTATGATCGCAGCTTTGGTGCGTATTCCCCACACACGTGGGGGTGAACCGTGCGACCGCCATTTGATTTATACGTGCATCCGGTATTCCCCACACACGTGGGGGTGAACCGCGGGCCGGTTTCAGGATCGATGGTTGGCGGAGGTATTCCCCACACACGTGGGGGTGAACCGCTGTGCCTGCATCGCATCGGTCATATCGGCTTGGTATTCCCCACACACGTGGGGGTGAACCGTATGGCGATCGGCCATTGGCTTATCCGATGTAGTATTCCCCACACACGTGGGGGTGAACCGCAGCAGGAAACCGCCACGGTCACCGGCTCGAGTATTCCCCACACACGTGGGGGTGAACCGAGATGGCCACCCGGTGAAGAGATTTGGGATGAGGTATTCCCCACACACGTGGGGGTGAACCGCAGGGCACCGGGGAGGCGGACAGCGTCTCGTCGTATTCCCCACACACGTGGGGGTGAACCGTTCGAGCCGCTGGGAGCAGACAGCGACACAATGTATTCCCCACACACGTGGGGGTGAACCTTCTCGGTGATGCTGATCACCTGCCCGTCCAGTGGTATTCCCCACACACGTGGGGGTGAACCGAATCGTATGGCAATCGATGTGCATATTGCAATCAGTATTCCCCACACACGTGGGGGTGAACCTTGATCGGTGCGCCGACAACTCCGCGCGTGACGGTATTCCCCACACACGTGGGGGTGAACCGGGCAGGTGGGAAGTAATCGGCCAGAACGCCGTCGTATTCCCCACACACGTGGGGGTGAACCGTCTTGATGACCAAAGTAACGATATCCGAGCGGCGTATTCCCCACACACGTGGGGGTGAACCGGTTTTGCGCCCGGCGGAATGACCACACACGGAGGTATTCCCCACACACGTGGGGGTGAACCGCGATAGACCGTGGAAATCCATTCGCCACCAGCAGTATTCCCCACACACGTGGGGGTGAACCGGGCAGGTGGGAAGTAATCGGCCAGAACGCCGTCGTATTCCCCACACACGTGGGGGTGAACCGTCTTGATGACCAAAGTAACGATATCCGAGCGGCGTATTCCCCACACACGTGGGGGTGAACCGGTTTTGCGCCCGGCGGAATGACCACACACGGAGGTATTCCCCACACACGTGGGGGTGAACCGCGATAGACCGTGGAAATCCATTCGCCACCAGCAGTATTCCCCACACACGTGGGGGTGAACCGCTGTACGACAACGGGGATGGCACGTACAGCGAGTATTCCCCACACACGTGGGGGTGAACCGATTTGTTTTTGGGTATATTTTTTGCAACATATAGTATTCCCCACACACGTGGGGGTGAACCGTGATAGTTTCGTGACTACTCTACCGGTTTTGATGTATTCCCCACACACGTGGGGGTGAACCGAAACGAATTGCCTATGATCGCAGCTTTGGTGCGTATTCCCCACACACGTGGGGGTGAACCGTGCGACCGCCATTTGATTTATACGTGCATCCGGTATTCCCCACACACGTGGGGGTGAACCGCGGGCCGGTTTCAGGATCGATGGTTGGCGGAGGTATTCCCCACACACGTGGGGGTGAACCGCTGTGCCTGCATCGCATCGGTCATATCGGCTTGGTATTCCCCACACACGTGGGGGTGAACCGTATGGCGATCGGCCATTGGCTTATCCGATGTAGTATTCCCCACACACGTGGGGGTGAACCGCAGCAGGAAACCGCCACGGTCACCGGCTCGAGTATTCCCCACACACGTGGGGGTGAACCGAGATGGCCACCCGGTGAAGAGATTTGGGATGAGGTATTCCCCACACACGTGGGGGTGAACCGCAGGGCACCGGGGAGGCGGACAGCGTCTCGTCGTATTCCCCACACACGTGGGGGTGAACCGTTCGAGCCGCTGGGAGCAGACAGCGACACAATGTATTCCCCACACACGTGGGGGTGAACCTTCTCGGTGATGCTGATCACCTGCCCGTCCAGTGGTATTCCCCACACACGTGGGGGTGAACCGAATCGTATGGCAATCGATGTGCATATTGCAATCAGTATTCCCCACACACGTGGGGGTGAACCTTGATCGGTGCGCCGACAACTGCGCGCGTGACGGTATTCCCCACACACGTGGGGGTGAACCGGGCAGGTGGGAAGTAATCGGCCAGAACGCCGTCGTATTCCCCACACACGTGGGGGTGAACCGTCTTGATGACCAAAGTAACGATATCCGAGCGGCGTATTCCCCACACACGTGGGGGTGAACCGGTTTTGCGCCCGGCGGAATGACCACACACGGAGGTATTCCCCACACACGTGGGGGTGAACCGCGATAGACCGTGGAAATCCATTCGCCACCAGCAGTATTCCCCACACACGTGGGGGTGAACCGCTGTACGACAACGGGGATGGCACGTACAGCGAGTATTCCCCACACACGTGGGGGTGAACCGATTTGTTTTTGGGTATATTTTTTGCAACATATAGTATTCCCCACACACGTGGGGGTGAACCGTGATAGTTTCGTGACTACTCTACCGGTTTTGATGTATTCCCCACACACGTGGGGGTGAACCGAAACGAATTGCCTATGATCGCAGCTTTGGTGCGTATTCCCCACACACGTGGGGGTGAACCGTGCGACCGCCATTTGATTTATACGTGCATCCGGTATTCCCCACACACGTGGGGGTGAACCGCGGGCCGGTTTCAGGATCGATGGTTGGCGGAGGTATTCCCCACACACGTGGGGGTGAACCGCTGTGCCTGCATCGCATCGGTCATATCGGCTTGGTATTCCCCACACACGTGGGGGTGAACCGTATGGCGATCGGCCATTGGCTTATCCGATGTAGTATTCCCCACACACGTGGGGGTGAACCGGACTTGCCCTTAATGGACTGTTGGCTCAATGCGTATTCCCCACACACGTGGGGGTGAACCGCCTGGCGCTCCAGGGTATCAACCGGATTGCCGTATTCCCCACACACGTGGGGGTGAACCGTTATATTCTGAATATACGTACCCGCAGATATAAGTATTCCCCACACACGTGGGGGTGAACCGAAGAACCAATCCGCCCGCCCCTTTCGGCGGATGTATTCCCCACACACGTGGGGGTGAACCGGACGGCTCCGGACAGGACGGCTTTGGACAGGTCGTATTCCCCACACACGTGGGGGTGAACCGAGCAGGGGTTGGTCTCCAACAGCTATTTCCAAGTATTCCCCACACACGTGGGGGTGAACCGGCGTGATGGTGCTGTGCGGGACTTGCGGCATCGTATTCCCCACACACGTGGGGGTGAACCGCACGGTCCAGACCCATGATCAGGCTCACTATCCGTATTCCCCACACACGTGGGGGTGAACCGAGATCGCAAAGTACCAGGCATCTCGGCCACCGAGTATTCCCCACACACGTGGGGGTGAACCGAGATCGCAAAGTACCAGGCATCTCGGCCACCGAGTATTCCCCACACACGTGGGGGTGAACCGCTCGATATTGACCAAACCCGCGATATAATTTCGTATTCCCCACACACGTGGGGGTGAACCGTCATAGTTGCATTGTATTGCCCTTTTTCTGCAAGTATTCCCCACACACGTGGGGGTGAACCGTAAAGCAATCTGGCAGCAAGACCACGGTGAAACGTATTCCCCACACACGTGGGGGTGAACCGATGCAGGCGCATGGAGCAGCGGCGAGGGTACGTGTATTCCCCACACACGTGGGGGTGAACCGCAGAGGGTGCGGTCTATGACATGTTTGACCACGTATTCCCCACACACGTGGGGGTGAACCGTTATGCCAGCCTCGAAAAGCGCCAGGAACAATCGTATTCCCCACACACGTGGGGGTGAACCGAAATGGTATCAATCCAAAGTCACCTGGGCTGGCGTATTCCCCACACACGTGGGGGTGAACCGTAAAGCCGGAAGCATTTGAAGATCTGCTCGCAAGTATTCCCCACACACGTGGGGGTGAACCGAATTAAGCGCCGCCGCCGATGCCGCCTATGCGTATTCCCCACACACGTGGGGGTGAACCGACTGACGCCGCCAGCGCCTGCGAAGCCTGGTACGTATTCCCCACACACGTGGGGGTGAACCGATGAGGCGCAACAGCACCAAGATCAGTTGGACGTATTCCCCACACACGTGGGGGTGAACCGAATAGAAGACTCAAAAAGACGGAGAATTTCCAAGTATTCCCCACACACGTGGGGGTGAACCGGACAGGCTCCAGGACTTGACTCAAAGCTATGACGTATTCCCCACACACGTGGGGGTGAACCGAGAGCACAGATGACAACCAACGAGCATACCGCGTATTCCCCACACACGTGGGGGTGAACCGCTATATTCTGAATATACGTACCCGCAGATATAAGTATTCCCCACACACGTGGGGGTGAACCGACCGGCCTCGGATTGCCTTTATCGTCGCACAGGTATTCCCCACACACGTGGGGGTGAACCGATGACGCAGCTTCAAGCTGAATATGAAAAACAAGTATTCCCCACACACGTGGGGGTGAACCGAGGCGCATCCGGAAACATTCGGCAAGTGGGAACGTATTCCCCACACACGTGGGGGTGAACCGCATTGACTATGCAGGCAAATGGTATGGAGATGCGTATTCCCCACACACGTGGGGGTGAACCGGCAGACGGGACCGAGGCTTACTACCGCTCGGCGTATTCCCCACACACGTGGGGGTGAACCGCTACCCTAGGCCCTAGAATTAGCTTCCCCTCAGTATTCCCCACACACGTGGGGGTGAACCGTCATCCCGAACTATACCAGCCTGACCCCATGGGTATTCCCCACACACGTGGGGGTGAACCGCCGCCGCATCCGGGAAATATGGCAAAGCCCGCGTATTCCCCACACACGTGGGGGTGAACCGAAATTTGCAGATGCGCATGGGATCAATTTCCAGGTATTCCCCACACACGTGGGGGTGAACCGCAAACCTAAAATTGAAGTGTTACCAATTGAGCGTATTCCCCACACACGTGGGGGTGAACCGCCGCTGGGCGGCGAGCGGGATGTGCTGAAAGAGTATTCCCCACACACGTGGGGGTGAACCGTTTCCAGAACCCTCTCCGCCCTTCCGGAGCTGGTATTCCCCACACACGTGGGGGTGAACCGCTGCGTAGGCCGGCGACGGCAATGACCAATCAAGTATTCCCCACACACGTGGGGGTGAACCGGAAGAAAAAGAATATCAGGAATTTCAGAACTGGGTATTCCCCACACACGTGGGGGTGAACCCAATCCAATACGCAGAAATGCGCGGCCAGTTGGTATTCCCCACACACGTGGGGGTGAACCGTTGCGAACTGATACCCGTCAGGCTGGCTTTGAGTATTCCCCACACACGTGGGGGTGAACCGACCTGTCTGCACAACTTCTTGCATGGGTACAAAGTATTCCCCACACACGTGGGGGTGAACCGAATCCACACTCGCATCCCGCGCACGGTCAATCATATTCCCCACACACGTGTGCTCAACCGGAACCTGGTCGGTGACATTCTAATAGTTGGCGGGGAGGCTGCCCTCGTGGAGACCGATCCAGTAAGGGAGGTCTTCCATCTCCCGGCCGTCCCGGCAGCCGGCTTGCCCATCCTGGAGATATTGCCTGCCCAAGTCCTGTCGGTGGCTCTGGCGAGGCTGCGAAAGCATGTCCCAGGGCAGTTCAGTCATGGGAGCAAGGTGACCAGTACCGAATAAGTCATCCGCGTGATAGGGCTGGCCGGAACAAATGGGGCCATGCCAGGATAAAAAAAGCCGGCAGGGTGAGAAGAGCGTAATCCAAAACGACATAAAGAATAGCACGCGCAAGCCTCTTCCTTACCTTCCCCCATAATGGATTGAAGCATTTCATTAGGTGTATCACCAATCGCCCCTATAACGACATTCCCCCCGAAGCTTAGAATGGATGGAAGTCCTGCATGCATTCCCATTGCCGGGCACGTTCGACGTGCACCCAGAGGGGCAGGCTGAAATAATCGTGCTGCTCCTTGCGCCAGAACGGGCCCAGGCAGGTTTCGCCAGTCAGCAAGTTACGCCATTCGCCTGCCGGAAGATAATAAGTGACCTGTCCATGCGGGTTGAAAATGGGCGCCACCAACAGGGCCGGACCGAGCATGTACTGCATGTCCAGCGAGGCGCAGGCGGGATCGTCCGGGAATTCTAGCAGCATAGCGCGCAACACCGGCCAACCGTGTTTGTGGGCTTCCTGAGCGGCATCCAGCAGGTAAGGCATCAGGTGAGTCTTGAGGCGTGTAAAGAAGCGCAATACCTGGACCGATTCGTCATCGTACAGCCAGGGCAGGCGCGGGGTGTTGTTGCCGTGCAGGCGGCTATGCGATGACAGCAGCCCGAAAGCCACCCAGCGCTTGTAAAGGTCGGGTGTGGCCGAGCCGTTGAAACCGCTGATGTCGTGGCTCCAGAAGCCGAAGCCGCACAATCCGAGTGAAAGCCCGCCGCGCAGTGTCTCGGCCATCGAGGCGTACGTGGACGAGTTATCGCCACCCCAATGCAACGGGAATTTCTGGCCTCCGCAGGTGGCCGACCGGGCGAAGACGACCGCCTCTCCCACACCCTTCACCACCTGCAGGAGCTCGAAGACGGTCTGATTGTAAAGATAGGTGTAGTAATTATGCATGCGTTCCGGGTCCGAGCCATCCTGGTAGACCACATCAGTCGGGATGCGCTCGCCGAAATCGGTCTTGAAGGCATCCACGCCCAGGTCGAGCAACCCGCGCAGCTTGGAGGCGTACCAGAGCCGTGCCCCGGGATTGGTGAAGTCCAGCAGGGCCATGCCGGGTTGCCACATATCCACCTGGAATATATCCCCATCCGGCTTGCGCAGCAGATAGCGATGGGCGGCAGCCCTCATCGAAGAGAGGCGAGGCTTCGGCAATATACGGGTTGATCCAAAGGCAGACCCTGAGCCCCTTCGCCTTGAGACGCCTCAACATCCCGGCCGGGTCGGGGAAATGGCGTTCATCCCACAGAAAGCTGGACCAGGTCAACTCCTTCATCCAGAAACAGTCGAAGTGGATCACGCTAACCGGGATACCGGAGGCTTGCATGCGATCCAGGTTATCCAGGATGGCCGCTTCATCATAATTGGTGGTGAAGGATGTAGACAGCCAAAGCCCGAAGGACCAGTCCGGAGGCAGGGCCGGGCGCCCGCTCAAGCGGGTGTATTGTTCGAGGGCAACCTTGGGAGTTGGGCCGCCGAAGAGGTAATAATCCAGGCTGTGGCCGCTCACGCTGAACTGCACCCGACTGACGTGGTGAGAGGCCACCTCGAAGGAGACGCGTCCGGGGTGGTTGACGAGCACCCCATAACCGTTCCCACTCAGATAGAACGGGATGTTCTTGTAGGCCTGCTCCGAGTTGGTGCCGCCGTCCTCGTTCCAGGAATTGATGGATTGCCCGTTCCTGACAAAAGGTCCGAAATGTTCACCCAAGCCGTAGATCTTTTCGCCGGGCGCCAACGAGAGCTGTTCGCGCAGGTAGGTTTCACCGGCCTGGGTCATCAGGGCCAGAGCCCGCGGCTGGCTGCCGGTCAACTCCTGTCCGTCCCGCAAGAAAGCGTACTGCCAATCGCCTTTGAGCGGCACCTGGACTGAAAGCATGCCCGCCTTCAACCAGGCCATCCGGTCATCCTGCCCGGTGGAGACTTGCGGGTTGGAACTGGAGTAATCAAGGTCGAAGACAGGCAGGCGTGGTTGTCGGCCCTTGAAATGGGTCAATTGGACGCGGATGACATCCGGAAAGGGAGAGGTAAAACGTGCCGTGATACTGGTACCATCGACCAGGTCGTTGCGGCTGTGGATGGCATGGCTGTACCCAGTGACGATGAGCGCGTCCGGTTCTGTGATCACAGCCACCACGCTGACGGGGTAAATGGCCTGTGTGCCGGGGAGCAACTGCCAGTGGCCGGAGTTAAATTTCATGGGGTTCTCCTTTTGTACTCTCCCCGATCCGGGAAGTGCAATGCGGTTGGTTGCCGTTCCCCCCAAGTATAATCCGTCCCCGGCTAAAAATGGAAAGGCCGGGGACGTGGAATGGCAGGAAGTAATGGTTATATCGCAATGCCTTAGGAGGATGTGATATCCAATACCGTATGAGGATTGACAGGTGCGCCGTTGTAGTGGAGCTCGAAGTGCAGATGCGGACCGGTGGAGTGGCCCGTGCTGCCGACCAGACCAATCACGTCGCCCTGCCCCACGCCTTCACCACAGGAGACATTTATCTGGCTCAGGTGGGCGTAATAGGATTGCCAGCCGTTGCCGTGGTCCACGATGATCAGGTTGCCATAGCCCCAGTCGTTCCAACCGGCATAGACAATCACACCCGCATCGACGGCATAAACGGCATTACCCAGGCTGCCGGCAAAGTCGACGCCAAAATGGCCAATATCCGGGCGGTAATCGGTGCCGGAAAGCCAGTGTTCGACGGTGGGGAAGATGAACGTGCCATAACCCACCGGTCCACCCGTAACCGGTCCACAATAACCGGCCCCGTTGACACGTGCCGAAGCGGGTGCACCACTGCGTGAGACGATCGGTGCATTCCAATAGAACACGTAGGAACCGCCCGGAATGACCAGCCAGGTGCCGCCGGGGATGTTCGGGTGGCTCAGATCGCCGATCGTGTCCGGGTCGAGGTGGTTGGCGGGGCTGTTGAGGATGGCCTGGGGGTCGGCATTGTAGAACTTGGCAACGCCGGTCAATGTTTCGCTACCCTGCCACTGGTAATAGACCCCATCCACGGGCAGGATGTTCAATACCTGTCCGGGTCGCAAGAGGTCCACATCGTTTGCAAGGGTGGCGTAATTGCCAAACAGGATGGTGCTGGGCTTCAGCCCGAACTTGTCAGCGATCACGAAGACCGAATCACCCGGCTGGACGGTGTACTGGACCACATCCTCGCGCGGGCGGGTGGGAATGGTGGTATGCAGAATGGCCTGGCGCGAAACCCCATCCACCGCCAGGGCAACTTCGGTGGGCAATTGGGAAAGATCCAGCCCCGGGGTAGGGGTGGATACGCTCTCTCCGGCGGCCAACACATCAGGGACAAGATCAGTCGACTTATAGAGAGTCTCCATCAGCCAGACGACCAGGATGACGATCAGGATGGTAACTGCATTCATCCCAATCCGAATGACAGATTCACCCAACCCAAGGTGGGCGAGGGATTCCATCCATTTTGTGATCAGATTTGGTTGTGCTTTTGGCTGTTCCCCGGGTGCCCCCTCGTTGTCCTGAGGGAATTCCTGAAGAGGGTTGTTATCCATATCAGCCATCATAACATGCCGGGAAATGCCAGTCAAGCAGAGGATTAAGGATAGATTAAGGGAGGATTAAGCCATTTTTTGACGAAGTACCGGCCATTTTGCGTGGGCGAACACCACCACCAGCAGGCAGATCGCCCCCCCACCAGGGCAGCGCTGGGCACACCAGCAGCCTGCGCCAGCCAACCGATGAACAGGCTCCCAAAGGGAGCCACCCCCTGTTGCGCCCACAGGTAGACACTGAACACCCGCCCGCGCAGCTCATCCGGTACGTCGATCTGGATGAGGGTATTCATCATCATGAATTGTGCGACGGTGGCCCAGCCAGTCACGGCAATGAGAATCAAGGCAAGCGGCAGATTGCGGGCAAAAGCCAATAGCAGCAGGGCGACCGAAAAGACAAATTGACCAATAGTCATCAGCAGCCCTTTGCGCCGAAGCGTGCTGTAGGCGGAAATTAATAGGGCGGCAAGCAAAGCCCCAACACCCTGGGCGATGTAGAGTGCGCCGGTTCGCCCGGCAATCGTGGCTTCCGTATCAGCAGCCCGCTGGAGAACATCCCGGGCGAGGGCCGGGATCTGATTGCTGAAGGGGAAGCCGAAGAAACCGATCAGAGCCACCAGGACGATGATAAGCAGGACGACCGTGTTACCGCGAATATAATCCCAGCCCTGCTTGAACTCGACAGGCAGGTTTAGCTTTTCCTGGAAATGTTCAGGCTTGACGGTGCGATAAGGAGTGTGGACGAAGAAAAGACCCACGATGACAAAGAGGAAACTGACCCCATTTATGAAAAAGGCCCAGCCTTCGCCCTTGTTGCTAACCAAGACAAGCACGACAGCCGAGAAGGATGGCCCAATCACGCGTGCCAGGTTGAAAATGGTGGATTGCAGGGCGATGGCGTTGGGCAAGGCAGGTTTCCCGACCAACTCGATCAACATGGCCTGCCGAGCGGTGATCTCGATGGCGCTGGCCGATCCGAGCACGAAGGACAGCCAAATGAGGTGCCAGATCTGGATGCGCCCGGTCAATGCCAGGAAAGCCAGGAAAAAAGCCTGGAGCATCTCGATGATCTGCATGACAATGACTATTTTCCGCTTATCCATGCGTTCGACCAGCACCCCGCCGGGCAAGGCCAGAATCAAGGTCGGCAAAGTGGCGGAAAAGGCTATCAGGCCCAGGTCGAATGAACTGCCCGTCATCCGGTATGCCAGGTAGGGCTGGGTGGTGTTTTGCATCCAGGTGCCAATCAACGAGATGAACTGGCCGACCCAGAATATGAAAAAGTCGCGTGAAGCCAAGGCAGGAAAGCGGTCTGTGAATGCCATGAGGAAAAAATTACGCGGGCGCCAGGACTTCCGGACGGTCGTTAAAGGGGCTATTGATCATGGTCGAGATCGGAAACGCGTTCATTTCTCCGGCAGGGTAAGGAACGAGGAGGGGGTTCAAGTTCGCCGGAGAAAGGGGCCTGGGGTCAAGCCATTGCGCATAAGCATCATGCGGCAGAATGACAGGCATGCGGTTGTGGATGGGTGCCATCAGTTCGTTCGGCGTGGTCGTAATGATGACGGCAGACTTGATCTCAGACCCGTCGGGTGACTGCCAATGATCCCACAAACCGGCGAATGCGAAAGGCTCTCCAGACATGAGCCGGATGAGATGCGGAAGCTTGCCCAGGCTGCCCGGCCGCGCCTGCCATTCGAAAAAGCCATCCGCAAGGATGAGGCAACGGTGGTACTTATAAGCGGAGCGAAAAGCCGGTTTCCCGGACAAGGTCTCGGCGCGGGCGTTGATGAGACGGCTCCCAATCGCCGGGTCTTTAGCCCAGGAAGGGATCAAACCCCAGACGAAGTAATCGGCTTTGCCGGAGGAATCATTAGGCAAGACAAGCACCGGCTGGGTGGGGGCAACGTTATAACGCGGTGCAACCTTCGCCGGGAACGTGAATTCAGGGAAGGCATCCTGCAGGTCAGCAGGGTCAATGGTCAAAGTGAAACGTCCGCACATGGGATACTCCTAATCAACACGGCTTTTGGGCAACATACAAGACGGCAACATATTCCCGTTCCACTTTCCCCCCGTGTCCATCGATCACTGCGGCAATAGCCTGGTTAAGAGCGCTGGCGGGTTTGCGCGGGAAGGCGCAGATGGTCCGAATGCGTATTAATCAAGCCGATATAATCACTGGTCGAAGAGGTTTGCGACCATGGGAAGCGCCGGACAGTGACCGGGCCGAAACAACAGCTCTGGCTGATCTCTTCCATGCGTTCCTGGATGGTCTCTTCGATGGCAACCTGCGGGTTGTCCATTTCGTGTGCGATATCCCGGTAGATCTTTTCCAAATCGGCTGCAATTTGACCACGGAAACCAGTATGCATATTCCAGAACAAGGCCAGGGAACCACCAGGTTTCAAAGCCCGAGCGGATTTTGGGTATCCCATCTCCCAGTGAACCCAATGAAACGCCTGGGCAGACATCACCAGGTCAAATTCAGCCGGTTGTTCATGGCAGTCTTCAAAGCGGGCAACTTCAAATGAGACATTTGGATATGCCTGCAAGTTGCGAGCGGCCAATGCCGCCAGGTGCCGGCCCGGTTCGATGCAATGGATCGAATAGTCCCGGGAGGCGAACAGGCGGGTGGCCTTGCCTGTGCCACTACCGATCTCCAGAATCCGGCCCTGTTCCGGCAAATGGCTCAAAGCGATAACGCTTTCGACCAGTGCCTGCGGATAATCGGGGCGGAATTTATCGTACAAGGCGGCGACCCGGTCGAAACTCCGGGCATCCTTTTCCCTTTCATTGGGGGTACTTTCAGCCATCCTATTTCTTCAACCTCCGGAAATCCCCATCCCGAACGGTCACTCCCTGGGCGTCCAGGTGCTCCAACAAGGCCTGCACGTACTTGCGACTGGTCTGGAACAGATCGCGCACTTCGGCCAGGCTGATGCGACCCTTCTGTTGGAGGGTCAGGTGGATTTTGGCTGTCATCGCCTCGTAATCCGACTGGCGGAAGACCACCTCGTCCGAGACGGCCACCAGGTCACCGAATTCCAACAGGGCGGAAAAAATATCCTCGCCGACGCGTGCCTGACATTCCTTGACCGATGGCGGGGCATGCGGTGTAAGAGCGAACTGTGCCATTAATTGGTCCACTTTATCCTGTTGGAAAGGAGAAAAACTGGACCTCGTGCCCGGGCAAGGCGATCCACCGGGCAGCTTCGACCAGGATATTCTCCGTTGCCAGCCTGCGCACGACCAAATTTAATAAGCGGGGCGGAAGTTTCAAACGGGACTGGAGGTCCTCACGCGGCATGCCGCGCCGCAGAGGGTAGGTTGCGTGGTAGGCGTCTAACGCCGCAATCACAGAATCCTTGATGGCAGACCACTGCGACTCTGCAACCAGAACGTCATCCAGGCTGATTATTTGACCGGTATCCACTAATTCATGCAAGGCCGAATCGGCAGCAGGCCCTTCCAGCCGGGAGCGAGCGATGACATCCCTGACCAGAGCCGGGCCGAGGGCGAGAGCAGCCTGCAAAAGCACATCAGAAGGCGAACCCTGAGCCATGCTTTCGAGCGAGCGGAGTACTGATCCATCGAAGCGTTTGTGGCGCCGTTTTGGCTGGGGATCAACCACGATCCCGCCTCCGAGGGTTTCGCCGGGAGAAGGGCGGCGCAGGATGTAGTGGTCGCCGCGGACCGCCAGGATGGGGGTACGCAGTTCGAGTTGAAGCCAGCCGGTATCTCCCGGGGTCGAGCGAGTCCACTCCAAGCAGACGCAGATCGGCGATGGTTTCGGCTGTGCCGATAAATAGTTTCACTTCAGTATGGTGATGCAGTGGTGAAGGGATATCAGCCAGCAGGCGAAACTGAACATCCATGCCGTTGAGTCGGGAGGTATTGGCCGGGACGGACCAGCACTGCGCCGCGCTGGATCTGGTCCACATCCACGCCGGAGAGATTCACTGCGACCCGGCTGCCGGGAACTGCCATTTCTTCCTTCTTTTTGTGAGTCTGGAGACCCCGGATGCGAGCATGCAGGCCGGCAGGGATGATTTCCACTTCCTCAGCGATGGCCAGACCGCCCATCCGAGAGCGTGCCGGTAATGACAGTCCCGAACCCGGGGATGGAGAAAACCCGATCTATTGGCAGGCGGGGACGGCCAAAGTCGGGGCGGGCGGGTAATTTTTCCAGCAGCACTTCCAAGGAGTGCAAGAGTTCCGGGAAACCTTCCCGGGTGTAAGAGGAAACACGCAGGATGGGTGCATCCTGTAACAGAGTATCTTCAAGAGCGGCCCGGACGTCGGTCTCGACCAGGTCCAGCCAGGCGGGGTCTTCCACCAAGTCGATCTTGGTCAGCACGACTATGCGCGTGCCTGATCTGCAGGAGGTCGAGGATGGCAAGGTGCTCGCGGGTCTGAGGCATGACACCTTCATCGGCCGCGATAACCAGGAGGGCTGCATCTATCCCACCGATACCTGCCAGCATGTTCTCGATGAAGTCACGGTGACCGGGAACATCGACGATACCGATTTCCTCACCGCCAGGCAGGGTGAGCCAGGCGAAGCCAAGGTCAATGGTCATCTGACGTTCTTGCTCTTCTTTAAGGCGGTCGGGATTTATACCGGTGAGGGCAGTGATAAGCGTGGATTTACCGTGGTCAACGTGCCCGGCGGTACCGATAACGCGCATGGGGCCTCGCATTACCGCAGGAGCAGGCCAAAATCAATATGGCATGTTCCTACAAGATTAATTAGTGGTCATGATCCGCTCATAGGCGGAAAGGAGTTCGTGGATTTGGGCAAGCATGCCCTGGAATAACTGCTCGTTGGCTTCCTTGGTCTGCTGGAGTACATCCTGCTGGGTTTGGACAAGGTCTTCAAGCGAAGTCAGGCGTTCTTCCAATTTTCCCAAACTGCCAAGGTCTTCCTTATGGGTTTCATCCTGTGAAAGAGTAAAACTGGTCCAGCGTTTTTGGTCATCAGCTCTGAAAGTGACCCATTCCTGCCGGAAACGGTCTTCCGCCAGACGCTGCATTTCCGTGATCTCATTGATGCGGCGTTCGAACTTCTGGACGATCTCCTCGTAAGATTCCTGGGCGCGTTTGGCAGCGCGCTGGATGGCATCCCATTCCTGTAATTGAACTTCCATCGTTCCAGTCTGTTTACGCATGTTGCTCAAATATTCTTCCATTTCTTTCAAGGCCCGGTCGCGGTCGATCTGAAGCCTGGCCTGCGTTTCAATGAAACCAGTCTGGGATTGGCGGCGTTCGGCTTCGCTGGACAAGGATTTCGTTCAGGCGAGTCTCGACGCGGCGGATGTTGTCGTTAAACAACTCGTTCTTCTCGCGAACTTCCTCCATGCGTTTTCGGGCGGCGGTGAGGGCGCCTTGCAGGTCAGCCAGGCGTTTGGCATCCTGACGGCGAGGGCCCTCGGCTGCTTTTTGGATAAGTTTTACCTCTTCCACTGTTTCGATGACTTCCTGAAGGCGTTTTTCCCAGGCGGAAATCTGCAGGTTATGACGGGCTTCTTCATCAGTATTAGATTTTGATTTCGCGCTTGAGGTCGGCAATAGGTTCCTTGAATTTCCGCAATTCGATAATGGCCTTATTCAGTCCATCCATCTGGATCTGGAAGCGCTTCTCGGCCTCCGGGAGCTTATCAACATCCTTGTTATCCCCTTCGTCAACATATTTAAGGATATCCACCCGTAGTTGGGCAAGGGCTTCATTAAATTGATCAATGCGGGCAGAAACATTGGAAAACTGCGATAATTCCGTGTTGAGTTCCTTGATCTTTTTATTGGCGAATTTCAGTTCCCCCTTCGTTTCGGCCAGTTGCTCTGCCAGAGCATCCAATGCAGCCTTATCCTTGCGGTGTTCCTCGTCGAGCCAGTCCAGTCGCTTGATGATTTGATCGAATTCCATCTGTTCAATCTCCGAAAGAATGAGGCGATGATTTTTCAGGGATATGCCTTTTTATTATACTGCTTCTTGCTTATATCCAAAAAAGGGTAAAAACAGGTCATTGCCCCAAGTGCACGAAGATTGCCGGCAATTTTGTCCACAACGGCAGAGTCCATTGTGGGAACAAGCCAAGAAGGAACAAGCCCAGAAATCCGATTCCAAAGAGAATCCGTTGAATCATGGATTCACGAACCCCCCAAGGAGTCCCTTCGGGTGCCGCGACGAGGGCGGCCAACACACGCACTGCACTTGCGAAAAGACCCAGGCTACCAATGAGTACCCAAAAGGCAACCGGCAATGAAATACGCGCCAATCCCTCCCAGACGGCTTGATGAGCCGGGAAACCAGCCAGCAGGGGCATGCCAGCCAAAGCCAGGTTTGCCAGGACAACAGCGGAGGTCGCGAAGGGCCAAGCATGTCCCATTCCTTTGATATCCTGGAGACTTAAGCCGGGTGCATTTTCTTTCAGGATCGAAAGAGCCAAAGCCCAGATACCCAGGCCAAGTGTCCGTGGAACCAGGAGCAGCAAGAAAATATTCAGCCCGGATGGGTTCCCCAAACTTAGGGCCAACAGGCTAAAACCGGTCTCAACTATGACAGCGTACCCCATGATCTTTCCAAGATGGCGTTGGAAAGCGGAAAAGAGTCCACCGGTTACGACCATCAACGTGCCGACCGTGGTCAACAAGGTTCCTAAGGAGGAGGCGTCGCGCAGCCAGGAATAGCGATCCAGGAATCCGAGGCCGTAAAACAGGGTTACAGTAGGAAGCATCCATAAAAGGTAACCCACTGCAAAAGGATGGACATCTTCGACAAGCAAAGGGATCCAGGTATAGAAAGGGAAAATGGCGAGCAAGAAGGCAAAACCCAGCCCGAGCAATATGGCTGCCTGCTGTACCAGGCCAAGGTTGCCAGGATTAGCTCCAATGCCGGCGAGCAGCCAGCCTGAGAAAAGGATAAATGGCACAGCCAGAGTCTGGAAAATAAGAAATCGGATGACCCCTTTGCCGGGGTTCTGTCCCGGAGGTGTGAGGAGTGGAATGGACAAGAGAACTGCCATCTCGATGATCAAGGCTGCATACAGGAATGGTACAACCGCCAGAGCAGCGACCAGCAGGGAGGTGATGGCCAGTCCCAACGGAATCAAACGGCGGGAAATTTGCAAAGAAGCTGACGGAACAAACCAGAAAAAGGCGGAGCCATAAATCAAAGCCAAGAACGAGCGGTTAGCGGAAGTCAATGTCAGGCTACGGCCCAGGATTTCAAAGGAAGGCGATAATTTGAATGTCCAGCCGCCAATGGTAAGGGCAACATCGATGGGGAGCAGCCAGGCAGCCAGTGTCAGAAATAGAGTAAAAAGACAGGCCAGCAGCAAGATAACCCTCTGATTCCCAATTAATAATAACAAACCGGCAAGGGCCAACGGGAGAAAAATCCACAAAGCGGGAGCACTCATGGAGTTTTCTCCTGAGTGACATTCACGAAATAAGCTCCAGCCATAGCCAATCCGAGGTTGACGACGACCAATAATGCAGCAACGAGGGCTGAACTTTCCACGGTGGCGTAGAGGATTTCGAACCCTGCCATGACCGTCAAAAGACCAATGACCACTTGAAAGGAATCGGAAGTGATTCCCAGATGAAGCAAACCCAATCCGATCAACAGCAGACCACCCCAGGCGACTGGCAGACTCAGCCCCAACCAGCTAACCGCACGCAACGACAATGCAAAAGTGGCGACCAAGACCATCCCGGCAGCGAATATGTGAAATAATCGTCCTTGCAGCCAGCCACCTTCCGTTTCTCCCAACTTCGTGTTGCCCTGGGCAATGCCAAGGATAGCACATGCCATCCAGCCTGCGATGAGTTTTGTGGCGGCCAGGGAGACCGGCCAATGGGTCTGAACCATCCAGAAGACACTCAGATATTGGACCGCAAGCAAGCCGAGACTCCAACGCCAATCCCGACTGAAAAGCAGCCCGGTGGCAGCGAAGATGGCGAGCAGGAGCATCACCCAATCCAAGGCAGAAACCATGGCTACCGGCCTCGTGTGGAAAGGATGGAAAGGATCAATACCAGAATTAAGAGTGACCAGAGCAAACCGCCATCCCCCTCAAGCGAACCAGTGATAATGTCTGCAATCCGGCGAAGCAAGTTATAAAGTCCAGTCAAGACTGAATAGAACCTGTCGAGCCGGAAAAGTTGTGTCCATTGGCCGGAAGCACGTCCCGGTGGCATATGAACGAGGATTCTAATTGCCAGGGTTGTGAAACCCGGCAGCCAGCAGGATAGCCACAATTGCCAGCCACCAAAGGCCAATCGTATGTGCTCCAGCCCAGCCCCAGAAGCCCAGGAGGAATGCAACCACCATCAAAATCAGGAGACCGGTTGGGTAAATGACTTTGACCCATTTTTCCTGCGACTCGAGGCTTGTCTCGCCGGGATGAAGAGCATGTCGAAAAAAACCGGCCATCAAAAGAGCCTGAGCAAGGAAGAAATGGGATGATAAAAAGGTCGGTGATGGTGTTCCCAGTCTTCCAGGAGATCGCCAGTGAGAGAAAATGGCAAGGTTGAAAGTACCCAGAGTCCGAGGAAAGGCAACCAAAGAATGCCTCTTCGCCGAGCCGAAAAAAGAAACAGAACCCCTCCACACAGGATCAGGCAACGCCCCAGCCGGTGCTGCCAGCCGGATTACCGCGAAGGCTCTCAGCAACGGACAGGGAGGCGAATCCCAAAATCCAGAAAGGACGTCCCAGGATTTCGTCGGAGGCCCGCAGCCACATCCACCCGGCATACAGGGCGGCCATGGCAGCCAGGATGAGCAGATAAGGCGTCAACACTGATTTCAATGACGAGGCCGGGATACGTGCCAGAAGGCCAGGCTGGAGGCGGCCGACACCAGCCTAAGGGTTGTCCCAAAACCACGCCGGACAACGTTATCCTTGCGGTAAGGCAGGTGCAGGGGGAAGACGCCCAGGCGCAGTCCGGCAGCAAGGATCAGGTAAATGCCAGTGATGGGAGGAATGGAGCGGAAATCCAGTGGAGTCCCGGCGGCAATACTGACCAGATTTGCCCACAAAACCAAACCTGTCCCGGCGAGACGGACTGCAAAGGCAATCAATGACACCCTGGGTTTCGCGCTCTCCCTCCGTTGGAGCGGAGCATAGTGATCAATTCGAACAAGTCAATTGCCGACCAAGCCAGCAGCAAGGTGAGTGGATTTTCAGCAGCCACTGCCAGGATTCCAAAGGCAGCCAGCGCGAGGGTCCCGGCCCAGGACATAGGTTCATTTTCTGCCCGCACCACCGAGGTCCAGATGACCGCTGCGGCAAGCGCTGCAAGGGCCAAAGCATAGGGCCAGGATATTCCGTCCGCAAGCCAGGCGGGAACGTATAAAAAAGCCGAAACCAACTGCCAGGAGGGCAGGGAAATACTTTGCGGGAAATGAATCTGCCAAAGAAATACACTGGCAAGCGCAAGCGTAGCTCCACCGGAGGCAAGAATCCAAGGATATTTGAATATTGGCCGGGCGAAGCGCAAGATGAGCAACGCCAGTGCAGTCAGGAGCATCAGGATAACGGGCAGGAGGATAAGCATATTTTGGAGTATTGTATCAGAAACACTGCCCCTTTCATGGTGTTCTCAAGTAAAATATAGTAATATCTGAATGAAGGAGATATTCCCGATGGCCCGCTATTTGTTGATTGTTAATCCGACTTCCGGCCGGGGTTTTGCCGGCCGGTCGCTCTCCATAATTGAGCAGGAAATGAAAAAATATAACCTGGACTACAAACTCGTCCTGACCGAACGCCCCTGGCACGCGGCTGACCTGGCCGAACAAGGAGCCAGGGAAGGTTACGATGTGGTTGTTGTCGCCAGCGGAGATGGAACTGCAAACGAAGCGCTGAATGGACTGATGCGGGCCAAAAAGGCCGGTTTTGACAAGACTGCCATGGGCCAGATTGCGGTGGGAACGGGCAATGACTTTGCCTACGGGATGAATATACCCGGCGGAGTGGAAATTGGTTGCAAGATCCTGGCTGAAAATTACCGCCGCCGCATGGATGTAGGCATCGTCCGGGGTGGTGATTACCCGGATGGACGGTTCTTCGGTAATGGGGTCGGGATTGGCTTCGATGCCGCCACCGGATTTGTGGCTGCGAAAATCCGCTGGACCCGCGGCCTGCTACTCTACCTTATTGCTGCCATCGAAACCATTTTCATATACTACAAAGCCCCAACAGTGCGTCTACAGTATGAAGGGAAAGAATTGACACAACCAGCCTTGATGATTTCCATCATGAACGGACGACGGATGGGCGGCGGTTTCTTTTTTGCGCCGAATGGCGACCCTGGTGATGGCTGGTTCGACCTTTGCATCGCCCGCACGGCCAGCCAATTACGCATCTTTGGCCTGATCCCTTACTTCATGAAGGGCACGCAGGCCACTCAGAAAGAAGTCAAGATGGATAAAGGCCGCAAGGTGGTGGCAACGGCAATTTCCGGCAGCCTGCCGGTCCACTGTGATGGCGAGACAGTCTGCTTCGAAGGAAAGGAGTTATCAATCGAATTGCTACCAGCGCAAATTGATTTTATCACCCAAAAACCCCAATGAGACGTTTTTTTCGATGGCTGGTCCTTAAGCTTGTTAAAGGCATAACTTCGATCATTTGCCGGATCGATAGAACAGGCCTTGCAAAGATCCCGAAGAAAGGGCCATTGATCCTGGCGGCAAACCATATCGGTTCGATCGAGGTGCCTTTGTTTCTTACCCAAATCCAGCCGCGCCGGGTGATCAGCCTAGCGAAGATCGAGACCTGGGATAGCAAGTTCATGGGCTGGCTATTCGATCTGTGGGGGTCCATTCCCATCCGACGCGGTGAAGCGGATCTCGAGGCTTTTCGTGGTTGCCTGGAAACTCTCAAGGCCGGGGATTTCCTTGTCATTGCCCCGGAAGGGACACGCTCCAAGGACGGAAAATTGTTGCGTGGTCAACCAGGGATTGTATTGATCGCCTTGCGCTCCGGCGTACCCATCCTGCCGGTTGTACATTGGGGTGTGGAAAATTTTCCCAAGAACATCAAACGATTGAAAAGGACAGATTTTCACACCCGAGTGGGGAGACCATTCACACTGGATGCGAAGGGGGAAACGCTGAATAGAGAGATCCGCCAGGAAATGGCGGATGAGATCATGTACCAAATCGCTAGCCTGATGCCGGAGGAGTACCGTGGCCAATATGCGGACCGTTCCCGATGGTCAGAGAAATATCTTCACTTTGTGTAGAGTATTTTGCGGGGCGGATATCATTGCCCGGCTTTTATTCATATTTTATTACCGATCGCAGGCCCAGGTTAAGATATTGCGACGGTTGCAGTTCCCGAAGGAAAAAACACAAGGAGTGAGTTGAAATGGCGACCAAGAAATCTGACCTGGAGGGATTGACCATGCTGGGTCACAAAGCCGAACCAGGCAAAAAGCTTGAAGCGTTCCCGAACCATAACCCGGACCGGTTCTACCGGGTCACCCTGGAAACCAATGAGTTCACATGCGTGTGCCCAATGACCGGCCAGCCGGATTTTGCCACCATCCGCGTGGATTATGTGCCGGACAAATTGGTGGTTGAATCAAAATCGTTCAAACTATACCTATGGTCTTATCGGAATGAAGGGGTCTTTCATGAACACATCGTCAACACAATATTGGATGACCTGGTAAAGACGCTTGACCCGCACTGGTGCAAAGTAACGGGTATATTCAATGTGCGTGGCGGAATCGGCATAACCGTGGAAGCGGAGCATGTTAAAACACCATCGGCAAAAGAGGCTGTGAGGTGAACAATCAGGGCCGGTCCTACCGTTGGATTTCGTTCCTGACCGCCCTGTTCGTCATTACACTGGTTACGTCGAATATCATTGCCGTCAAGGTGGTGCATATTCTTGGATTGTTCCTGCCGGCAGCAGTGATCCTTTTCCCGGTCACTTACATCTTCGGGGACGTGCTTACGGAAGTGTATGGTTTTTCGCGCGCCCGCCAAGTGATCTGGACCGGTTTTTTCTGCAACCTGGTCGCGGTCGTGGCCATCTGGATCGGAGGCCTGCTGCCCGCGGCACCATTTTGGACAGCCGGCGCCTTTAACACACCGCAAACAGCCCAGCAGGCTTACCAGGCAATCCTAGGATTTACGCCAAGGCTACTATTGGCTTCTTTTACGGCTTATCTGGTGGGGGAGTTCCTGAATTCAATCGTGTTGGCCCGCCTCAAGGTCCAAACGAGGGGACGCTTCCTATGGGTCCGGACGATCGCGTCCACCATTGTCGGGGAGGGAGCCGATTCTGCCATCTTCATTTCAATTGCCTTCTGGGGGATATTGATGCCTGGCAACATCGGCCTGACCATATTATCCCAATGGGCATTCAAAGTTGTTTACGAAACCCTAGCGACCCCGTTGACTTATCTGGTTGTGAATGCCTTGAAGAAAGCTGAACAGGAGGATTACTTCGACCGGGGGACCAATTTCAACCCGTTCCCTGGAAAATAATAAAAATAGTGGCCAGCCGAAAGGTCGGTCACTATTCCGGAAAAAATACCCCGCTTATGTCGTGTACTGCAAAGTTCTGAACCTGCAAAAGCAGGTCGGGCTCCTACCCGGCAAATCGGCCTTGGCCGAAGCCTATCGCTTCCTTGTCGCGAGATTGGAACCCTTTTTATGGGTGTTGGCTCAGAACGGAAGTGCAGCATCGCGAACACAGCAGGGCGTTGTTCTTATACCACAGAGTCAAGGGCATGAGTAGGTAAAAATTAATGACGCCACCCAGGCCACTCCGGGTGGTTTGCCATCAATGATTAACCTTTAAGCGCTGAAAGGGGGAAATGATCGATAGCCACCAAGCGCAAAGATTGAAAAACTTCATTACGGATAAACGCGCTTGATGGTACGTGGGAATGCGATTGCCTCACGGATATGTTCGATGCCACAGATCCAGGAAACGGTGCGTTCCAAGCCCATCCCAAAACCGCTATGAGGCACGCTACCGTACTTGCGCAGGTCCAGGTACCAGCGATAAGCCTCTTCAGGCAAACTGTGGTCGTGTATTCGCTGGAGAAGCAAGTCATAGTTGGACATGCGTTCCGAGCCGCCAATGATCTCACCATAGCCTTCCGGCGCCAGTAAATCCACGGATTTGCAGACCTCGGGCCGACCTGGCCAGGGTTCCATATAGAAAGCCTTGACCTTCGTCGGATAGCCATAGACGAAGACTGGCTTTTCATACTGGTTGGTAAGTTCCGTCTCATGCGGCGCGCCAAAGTCCATGCCCCATTCGAATTTTAGCAAATCCTTCTTTTCAGGATTGGTCTCTTTTTCGTAGATTTCCTGGATGAGGCGGGCTGCCTCATCGTATGAAATGCGCGGGAAAGGTGGTTCGATCTTTTCCAGCTTCGAGAGGTCGCGGCCCAGGGATTTCAACTCCGGCCCACGCTCCCTCAGGACGCGTTTGACGATATGGGTGACGAACTGTTCCTCAACTTCCATCAATTGGTCCAGGTCACAGAAGGCAATTTCCGGTTCGACCATCCAAAACTCGGTCAGATGACGGCGAGTCTTGGATTTTTCGGCCCGGAAGGTTGGTCCAAAACAATAGACCTTGCCAAAGGCCATGATATTGGCCTCGTTATAGAGTTGCCCGGATTGGGAGAGATAAGCCTTGCCCTCGTCAAAATATTCCGTCTCGAAAAGAGTGGTGGTTCCTTCGACGGAAGCGGGGGTCAGGATGGGTGTGTCCATGTTGATAAAACCATTCTGCTCGAACCACTCGCGGATGGCAGCGATAACGGTGGCGCGCACACGCAAAATAGCCCACTGGCTTGGCATACGGATCCATAAATGACGATTGTCAAGTGCAAAATCAACGCCCTGCTCTTTGAGCGCCATAGGGTAGTTATCGCCAGCCAACTGTACGATTTTTATTTCCTTAACGCCGACTTCGTATCCACCCGGGATGCCGGGGGCGCGCTTGTCCTGTCGCACCGGACCAGTGATCATTACCGAGGATTCCTGAGGCAAGCGAGTGAGTTGATCAAAAAGCGCCTCGGACAAGTCACCTTTGAAGGCCACGCACTGCACGAAACCGGACCCATCCCGAACGAGCAGAAAAACCAGTTTGCCTTTATCGGTGCGATTGTAGACCCAACCCTGGACGGTGACATCCTGGCCAGGATATTTGGCAATTTCTTCCACGCGGATAACTGGGGGCATGTTTCACTCCTTTTGTTGTGCCAATTATAGCGTATGGATAAGATCCGAATTGACCCCCAAAACGCAGAGACAATGATGAAAAATATGACAATCCTTTGTAATCCCTGTGACTTGGTAAATTAATTTATTTATTCCTGACTTTTTCGAGCGCCTGCATTAACAATTGACGTGCCACAGCCGGATCAGCCTTGCCCCGGGTGAGACGCGCCACCTGGCCCATCATCCACTGGAACACAGCCTCTTTCCCAGCCAGATAGGAAGCAACCTCCCTGGGATTGTCTTTCAGGATTTGCTCCACGACCTTTTCGAGGTAGCCTTCATCAGAAACCTGAGCGAGGTTTTTGACCTGCACGATGGCTTTAGGAGCCTGCCCGGTATCAAACATTTCCCTGAGCACCAGCTTGGCGCTGTTATCATTGATAATCTTCCCGGCGACCATGTCAACCAGTTCAGCCAGATGCTCCGGCAGGACAGGCAGATGATCAAGATCCAGCCCCAAATCATTCACATAACGCAGGAATTCCCCGGTGATCCAGTTAGTGATCGTTTTAACCGGACTTTTGGAGATGGAAACAACCTTTTCGAAATAATCCGCCAGGGCTTTTTCGGAAGTGAGTAATCTGGCCTCTTTACTCGTTGTTCCAAGTTCCGCAATAAAACGCCGGCTCCTGGCTTCCGGCAATTCCGGGAGTTGGTTCCTGATCTGTGCCACCATACGGCGGCTGATCTCGAGCGGAGGCAGGTCGGGCTCGGGGAAGTAACGGTAATCATGCGCTTCTTCCTTGCTGCGCTGGGAGACCGTCACTTCTTTCCCATCGTCCCAGCCCAAGGTTTCCTGAACAACAGTACCGCCAGTCTCATAGATTTGGACCTGGCGTTTGATTTCATATGCACAAGCACGCGTAAGGGCACGAAAACTATTCAAGTTCTTGATCTCGGTGCGCGTTCTGAGTGCCTGGCTGCCGGCGGGACGGACCGAAACATTCGCCTCGAAACGGAGGACGCCCTTTTCCATATCCCCGGAATTCACCCCCAGATACCGCAGGATGGTCCGGATGCCCGTGGCATAAGTCAAGGTTGCCTCCACCGAGTGCATGTCCGGCTCGGAGACAATCTCCAGGAGTGGGACGCCGGCGCGATTGTAATCGACCAGGGCATATTTCCCCTGATGAGATAGCCTGGCAGTATCCTCTTCCAGATGGGCGCGTCTCACATGGACACGCCGGGTTCCATTTTCGGTTTCATCGGATATATCCAACCAGCCATTCGAAGCCACGGGCAGGTCGTACTGTGAAATCTGGTAGCCTTTGGGCAAGTCGGGGTAAAAATAATTTTTGCGAGCGAACTGGTTCATGGGGTTAATGGTGCAGTTCAATGCCAGTCCGACCAGGATGGCCTGTTCAACCGCTTTCTGATTTACCACCGGCATCGCCCCAGGCAGGGCGGTACAGACCGGACAGATCAATGTGTTGGGTTCCGAGGTGGCTGAATAGACTGCTGAACAACCGCAGAACATCTTGGATTTTGTTAGTAGTTCGGCATGAATTTCCAATCCGATGACAGGTTCGAAGATGGTCATCCTGCCACCTCGGGACGCATTTTATGCCAGTCAGTCACAGATTGGTAGGCGTGTCCAACCTGAAGCAGCAAATCTTCGCTCAGGTGCTTGCCAATCAACTGCATGCCCACCGGCATCCCGTTGGAAAAGCCACATGGGATGCAAATGGACGGAACCCCGGCAGGATTGGTTGCAACCACGTAAATATCAGATAGATACATCGTCAGAGGGTCGCTCGTCTTTTCGCCCAATTTGAAAGCAGTGGTGGGACAGGTAGGTGCCAACAGCGCATCGCATTGCTTGAAAGCAGATTCAAAATCCTGCCGGAGCAGGGTGCGGACTTTTTGCGCTTTCAAGTAATAGGCGTCGTAATATCCGGCCGAAAGAACATAAGCTCCCAGCATGATCCGGCGTTTGACCTCAGGCCCGAAGCCGGCACGGCGGGTTTGCTGGTACAGATCAATGACATTCTCCACTCCCTCCGTTATTGAGAGACCGAAGCGGGTACCATCGAAACGGGCCAAATTGGCGCTGGCTTCGGCGAAAAGGACCAGGTAGTACACAGGCAGCCCGTATTTTGTGTGGGGCAGGGAAACTTCATGGATTTCCATGCCGAGTTCCTCGAATTTTAGAATGGCTTCCCGGATGGAACTCTCCACACCCGCTTCCATGCCGGATTGGAAGTATTCCTTTGGAATACCCAGGCGCAGGCCCCGGACTGGTTTCTCCAGGTTATGCAAGTAGTCTGGTACGAGGGCCGGGAGTGAGGTGGCGTCATGCGGGTCCTGCCCGGCAATGGACTGCAGGACGAGAGCGCAGTCATAGGCATCGCGAGTTATCGGGCCGATCGAGTCGAATGAGGAGACCAGCGCGATCAGCCCGTAACGGGAGACGCGCCCGTAAGTGGTTTTCAGCCCTGTGACGTTACAGAACCCAGCTGGCATGCGGATCGAGCCACCGGTATCCTCCCCAAGGGCGAAAAGGCCCATACTGGCTGCCACGGCCGCGGCCGAGCCTCCGCTCGAACCGCCCGGGACACGTTCCAGATCCCAGGGATTATGAGTGGGGAAAAAGGCCGAATTCTCGCAAGAGGAACCCATCCCAAATTCATCCATATTGTGCTTGCCCACCAGGACTGCACCGGCGTCCGCCAGCCGGTCGATCACGGTGGCGTTGTACTGCGGGATGTAATTCTCCAGGATTTTTGACGAGCAAGTGGTGCGGATGTTCTTCGTTGAAATGCAATCCTTGACTGCGAACGGGATTCCGGTCAGGAGCGTAATATTCTCACCCGAATGCAGACGTTCGTCCGCCTTATAGGCCTGCTCAAGAGCCAATTCGTCCGCCACAGTGATGAAGGCATTGATGCGTTGGTCGGTCTGGTAGATATGTTCCAGGGTCGCGGTAGTCAATTCCAAACTACTGACCTGCTTCTTAACAAGCAGGTCGTGCGCTTCCCGGATGGAGAGATTGTGCAGTTCCATTGGGTTACTCTTCACCCAAGACCTGTGGTACCTGGATGAAAGCACCTTCCTGGCGAGGCACATTCTTCATGAAATCCTGCCGCGGCATCGAAGGTTGCACTTCGTCGGGACGCATCACGCCATGGGTATTGGAAGTCTCACATGCGGGTTTCACAGCCTGCGTGTCCACTTCATTTAGGAGGTGGAAGTAATCGATGATGGCCGTGAATTGGTGGCTGAAGGCCCGGGCTTCCTCTTCCTGGATGCCCAGGCGCACCAGGAACGCCACATGTTTGACCATGGCAGCATCAATAGCAAAGGTTTCGACAGTATCTTGAGGTTTTTTCATGTTACCTCCGGAGAAGAGAACAATAAGAAGAAAGCTTTGAGGAGAGAGTTGATAACAGCGATCGCTTTCTGGTCCCGGTACTGTATATTCTATTTCTCCTTAATTTGAATATGCAGTTCCTCCAACTGCTTCTGTTCGGCCGGCGAGGGTGCATCGGCCATCACATCGCGGGCGGCCTGATTCTTGGGGAAGGCGATCACCTCACGGATGTTGGGTTCGTCGGCCAGCAGCATGACCAACCGGTCAATGCCGGGAGCCATCCCTCCGTGCGGGGGCGCGCCGAACTCGAAGGCCTCCAGGATGTGCCCAAATTTCTGTTGAGCCTCCGCCTCACCAATGCCGAGCAGGGTGAAAACCTTGCTCTGGATGTCACGCCGGTGGATACGAATAGAGCCTGAAGCCATCTCATAGCCGTTGCAAACCATGTCATAGGCATCGGAGAGAATAGAGGAGGGGTCAGTTTCGAACCGGTCAAGGTGCTCCAGGCGCGGCATGGTGAACATATGGTGGGCGGCATCCCATTTGTGATTTTCCTCATTCCATTCGAACATGGGGAAATCCAGCACCCAAGCGAAGGCCAGCATGTCCGGATCGGCTAATTTGAGCGTATCACGGAACCACAAGCGCAGCGCACCCAGGACCTTGTTTGCCACCTTGACGCCATCAGCAATAAACAGAACCAGGTCACCAGTGCGGGCGCCGGTGAGTTCAGCCAACCCGGTGATTTCCGCTTCTCCAACATATTTGGCAACAGAACCTTTGGAACCTTCGGCGGTAAGCGCCAGGGAGACGAGACCTTTTGCTCCGAGATCCTTTGCAGTGGCGGTCAATTCATCGAGTTGTTTGCGTGTATATCCGGCACAACCCGGGGCGACGATGCATTTCACAATTCCACCAATTTCCAGGGCGGATTTGAAGACGGCAAAATCACTTTTCGAAAAGAGTCTGCTCACATCATATAATTCCATGCCAAAGCGTAGATCCGGTTTATCGGATCCGAAGCGGGCAAGCACTTCGCTATATGAGAAGCGCGGCCAGGGAATGGATAATAATCTCTTGTGCGGGGTAACAGCCGGAAGCATGGCATTGAAAAGACCTTCGACCATTTCCAGAACATCATCACGGTGGACGAAGGACATTTCCAGGTCGAGCTGGGTGAACTCGGGCTGGCGATCGCCGCGCTGGTCCTCATCGCGGAAGCAGCGTGCGATCTGGAAGTAGCGTTCAAATCCGGCAACCATCAGCAATTGTTTGAGTTGCTGAGGGCTTTGGGGCAGGGCGTAGAATTGACCTGGATAGAGACGCGAAGGCACCAGGTAATCCCGCGCCCCTTCCGGGGTGGTTTTAAACAAGGAGGGCGTCTCGATTTCGAGAAAACCGCGCTCAGAAAGGTACTTGCGCATAAAAAGTACCACTTTATGGCGAAGTTCCAGGTTGTGGCGCATCCTTTCACGGCGAAGGTCAAGGTAGCGATACTTGAGGCGCATGTTTTCATCCACTTCCTCGTCGCTACTGATCATGAAGGGGAGCGCCTTGGCCGGGTTGAGAGTAACCACTTCCGTGGCAACGACTTCGACATCGCCGGTGGCCATTCTTGGGTTTTCCATGCCGACCGGGCGTTTTTGCACTTTGCCAAATATCTGTAGAACCCACTCGGAACGAACGGTTGATACCAAGTCCAGGGTGTCCTTAGGCAGGTCGGGGTTGATAACCACCTGGGTCAGACCGAAACGGTCGCGCAGGTCGATGAAGACCACACCGCCGTGGTCGCGCCGCCGGTGCACCCAGCCGGCCAACGTGACGGTCTGACCGGTATGGGTTCCGCGCAGCTCGCCGCAAGTATGAGTTTTATACATAAGCCGCCTCCAAAAGATTTATCAAATAATTAAAAGAGATTAACCACGACGGACACAAAGTACACAAAGGAAAAACACAATAAAGAATCCAAAAAGACATCCTTAGTGAATTCCGGTGCCGTGATGTTTAAAGGTTCTTTGCGTATAAAATAAATCGCCCTCCGCAGATGCGTTGGGCGATTGGTTATCTTGGTGTATTGATTAACCTTGCAGGCTTCGCCCAACGGCCGGGGGCCGATTATTATTAGCATCATTATCATTGGCGAAAGAGATTTTCAGCATGCCTGCCTCAGGTTGGCGCTATTATAGCATAAACCCAAATAATTACTCGGGGTCTTCCATCAAGAAAACGTGCACTTCTTTCGGTCCATGTACTCCGAGGGTCAGTGTCATTTCGATATCGCCGGTGCGGCTGGGACCGGTAATGATCACAGCGGCAGAGGCAGAACGGATCTCCGGACGGCTCAATGCATCCGGCAGGGTCGGCACGAGGTCCGATTCCCGCAGGATGGCAATGTGAATTTCGGGCAGGAGGGAGGCAGCCAGCGGTTGGCCTTCAGCGCCGATGAGGACGATCGAACCGGATTCTGCGATCCCCAAGAGGGCGCCTGTGACACCCGCCTTTACCCCTGGATCCGGGTAACGAATGGATGGGATCCCGGGCGTGTATTTCTCCCCAACATCATCCACAAAGACGCTCTCAATACCGCGCTCAAGTAATAATTTCGCCAACCTGGTTATGACTTGATCTTCCGGGAGGCGATAGGTCTTGACACCAATGGCAGCCAATTCGGTAATAAATCGATCCACCAGGGGTTGGACAATCGGGGTTTCAGATTCGCCTGGACTATCCACCTGACTGTTCGCATGGTACCTGGGATTGACTTCCTGCTTAATCTTTTTCCAACGCGTGCGGAAAGGAGATATTTCCAAGCGGGGAAAATCCTTACTATAACCCCAGCCTGTCCAAGCGGGGAGGCGAAAATAATCCTTACCGGGGGAAACCATTCGACTAAAAAGGCCGCCAAAGCGCTGGGCAAGCGTGAACAATGCCGGCATACCGGCAGCCAGACGATAGGCGAACAGACCGAATTTGAGCATCCCAGGAATCCCAATCCCCTCTGGTTGTTTATCGTTATTGGAATTCCTGCTTATGTCTCCTGCACGCACACGCAACAAGAGCTCCGGCAAATTGATGTCCACCGGGCAGACTTCCTTGCAAGCCCCGCACAGGCTCGAGGCCTGCGCCAACTGGCCGAAGTTCTCGCAGCCAAAAAGCCCCGGGGAGATAACGGCGCCGATAGGGCCGGGGTAGGGGGCGATGGAACCATCCCGTCCAATGTAGGCATGCCCGCCAATGGCACGGAAGACCGGACAGGCGTTCAAGCAAGATCCACAGCGGATGCAGAAGAGTGATTCAGCCAGAGGCGAGTTACGAATGGAGGAACGCCCATTATCCACCAGGATCAGGTGGCGCTCCTGCGGACCGTCAGAATCGTCGCGTCGTTTCGGACTTTGAATAAGGCTGGTGTAAACACTCAACTTTTGCCCGGTGGCTGAACGTGGAAGAATAGAAAGGAACAAAGCCAGGTCTTCGAGCGTCGGAACGAGGCGTTCCATACCCATCAAAGCCACATGAACCGGCGGCACGGTGGTTACCATGCGACCGTTGCCTTCATTGGTGACAATGCACAACGTTCCGGTATCCACCACGCCGAAATTAACCCCGGAGACGCCAATATCGGCAGTCAGGAACACCTGGCGCAGTACGTCTCGGGCAGTTGCGACCATCTCCGGGATATCCTCGGTAAAGGGAGTGCCAAGTTTTTCATGGAAGAGTTGGCCCACCTGTGCCCTGGTCAGGTGAACAGCCGGGGTGATGATATGGCTGGGGCGTTCCCCACGTAATTGGACAATATACTCGCCGAGGTCTGTTTCGACAACCTGCATCCCGGCTGCCTCGAGGGCATGATTAAAATTAATCTCTTCCGAAACCATGGATTTCGACTTGGCCACCAGATGCGCATTGTGCTCCCTGGCGATTTCGAGGAAGATATGAATGGCCTCCTGGGCGTCCGCGGCGCGATGGACCCGAATGCCATTGTTTGTGACCCGGGCGATGAACTGATGCAAGTATTCGTCCAGATGAGCGATCACGTCCGCCTTGATGGCGTGAGCGCGCTCCCGGCGCTGCTGATAGTCGGGGATGGTCGAGAAAGCCTGAAGCCGGCCGACCATCCGGCGCAAGGCATTCCCATCCAGGGCGGCTTGCAGGTTCTCATCCGCCAAGGATTGGCGAATGCGTGCGCGGAAAGTGTTCATGCTCATCGGCTGTTCAGAACCTCGGCGATGTGGACGACCCGCTGAGTCTTTTTTACACGCTGCAAGCCTCCCTGGATATGCATCAGGCAGCCGGTATCGCAGACGACCAAGGTTGGTGAGGCGGTTTTCTCCAGATTAGAGATCTTGCGCTTCAGAAATTCTGCCGAAAGCTCGGGTTGTTCCATCGAGAATACGCCCCCAAAACCGCAGCAGTCCTCGCGTTCAGGGAGTTCGATCATCTCTACCTGCCTAACACAGGACAGAAGGAGGCGAGGCTGGCGATCCACGCCCAAGTTTCGCAACAAATGACAGGAGGGGTGATAGGTCAGTTTGCCCGGCCAGCGGCTTCCCAAGTCCGAGATACGGCGTACATCCACCAGGTATTCAGTAAACTCAAATACCCGGCCGGCCAGTGCCTGGGCACGCCGAAACCAGATGGGATCATCTTTGAAGAGTTCCAGGTAGCCGCCTCGGAGCATGGATGCACATGAGCCGGAGGGGACGATAATATTGCCGGTAGTTTTTTCAAACAACTTGAGGGTATGTTCGGCCAATGGGCGGGCCTGGCTGCGGAGTCCGGCATTGAAAGCCGGTTGACCACAGCATGTCTGCGAGGGGGAAAATTCCACACGCATACCGGCGCGGTTCAGCACGTGTACGATCGCCTCGCCAACGTTCGGAAAGAAGGAGTCGATCAAACAGGTAACGAAAAGCTGTATAGTTTCGGTGCCGGGCATTGGTTGATTGTACATCAGAGATTAAACTATTTCCAATGGTCCTGTATTTATGTACGCACGAACATCCAGCAACCAATTTCAAGAAAGGATACGCCCGAATAAATGGATTGTTCGGGGGTGTAATGCAGAAACAATGAGCATACTATAGGGGAAAAGTAAAGTATCTCTGATATGAATATCCAAGAGAACCCTGTAGAAGGCAGGGATTGGCGAGGGATATGCAGTCAGGCAGCTAGGCGGCGACAGTGAAAGGGGAAAGGGCAGACCACCAGGCAAAGCCCAGCCGGAATTCTTGGGATCAACCTAGTGCATCCGAGGTCAAGCCTCAACATACTTTATTCGAAGTACCCAAGTGGCAGGGGCAGCCAAGTTCATTGACGAGGTCGCCAAGCGCCTCAAGGAACAATACGGTGTCCCCTGATGGCCAAGAGAGCCCGCCGGTCAAAGATCACGATCAAGCTGGAGACGGAGTGGCCAGAGACAGAAGTCAGATGGACTGGTTGAAAGATGGATTGTAAAAGGTCTGGTTATGGATGAGAGCCCACAAGATATGCAAGAGTTTGTTCATGAGGACACCCAGGGCTTGCATTTTGGTGAGTGGGTTATTGGGCCTCCTTTGCAAATGGGCATAGAGTTGAGCGAAGTGGTCATCTTGGTGGACCAATCGCAGGCAGGTGAAGTAGAGCATGCTGCGCAAGCGGGAACGGCCATGATGGGACATGGGGGTTTTTGAGCACTGTTTCTTGCCGGAAAGGTTGGGAGCAGGTTGGATCCCGGCCAGCTTGACCCATTGAGCAGAAGAATGGTAGCGGAAGGGATCACCGACTTCGGCCAGAAAGAGGGCTGCAGAGACGGTGTTTAAAGATTTCATGGAAAGTAAATAGGGGCTCTCCGGCATAGGAGCCAGGCAGGCAGACATGGCCGAAATAACCCGATTGAGCTGCTGCTGAAGGGTTTGAAGTTCGGCCAGGTGCACCTGGATGGCCAGTTGAATGGCGGGAAGCCCTTCGGAGACGCCGATCGAAGTGGCAGCCAGGCGGTACACCAGGCGTAGCTTTGAGACACACAGCTTTTTGCCTGAATAGGCGGTACGTACCGTTGCAATGAAATCTTCCAAGCTGAGCAGGCGAATGTTAGCTGCAGAAGCACAAGATCCCAATAAGGCAAAACTTGTCTCGCGTGCCGGGTTCTTGAATACTTGGGACAGTTCCGGAAATATCTGACCAACCAATCCCCATATGACATTCTTCTCACGCGTAATTGCTGGGATCAACTGGTCATGCAAAATTGCATACTGGCGCAATTCTTCGTAGGCCCCTTTCTGCAGGCGGGTCTTCGTGTAATAACCACTCCGGGAGAGTTCTGCAATCTGAGCAGCATCCCGCCGATCATCCTTCGATTGGTCCAGTTGATTACCTTCGCGATGCTTTTTGACCGTGTAGGCATTCACCAGTCGATATGCGATCTGTTTCTGCTCCAATTCTTTCGCCAATAGCTTCCAAAAGTAGTTGGAAGGTTCCATAGCCACCACTACTCCCGGGGCCTGATGTTTTTGACGTAATTCTTCCAGGCGTCGCAGGAAATAGTCATAGCCTCCCCGCTCTTGAGGAAAACTGAAATGGTCCAATCGTTGGCCCTTCTCATTGATCACGATGACCACATTCTTCTCCAATGCCAGATCAACGCCTGCATGCAGACTGCCTGGTTGGACTTGCACGAATTGCCTTGCTATGTTAGATTTTGACATGAGGTATTCTCCCAAATACGGATTGATCCAAACCGGTTCATGTATCAAGAGAATACCTCACTCTTGTTCCTTTATACTAGGAACAATGGCAGAAAGTGGATGAAGAAGGGAATCAGGTAAGAAGGGAGTAAGGGAAAACAAGGAGGGCAAGCAGGGAGGTATATGTGAAAATGAGCAAAAGGGGGTTCGTTAGACTTTAAGATAAAATTGAAGCCAGCAGGGTGTTTATAATTCTGGTGTAGAATACATTAGCCACACCGATTCCTGATTTCATCTTTCAAAATCATCCTTCCATTCTCGTCCATTCAATCCTGGTGCTGAATTTTTAATGTCCCGTACCCTCACCGTTCTCACCGCAATCTTTCTTTCCTGCCTGGTCCTGGCTGCCCTGGGCGGATTGGTATGGGCGAACACGCGTTTCGTGCAAACTCAGCCGGTCGAGAAGGATTTCCTGGTCCCGTGGCTAGGGGCGCGCACTTTCCTACAGTATGGGGATAGCCCCTACAGCGACCCGGCCACCCAGCGCGCCCAGATCCTCTACTACGGGCGGCTGGCTGCCACCGGCCAGGACCCTTTGATGCTATGGCTGCCTTTCCCGGTGGAACTCTTCTATTTTCCGATTGCCCTGGTTAACGATTACGTCCTGGCACGCGCTGTCTGGATGACCTGCCTTGAAATTGCCCTGGTGGCACTGGCGTTCCTGTCGCTGCGAGTAACCAGTTGGAAACCAGGTCGGGTATTATTACCGGTAATCCTACTCTTCCCACTGCTATGGGTTTACGGAGCAATTTCGCTGGTCAATGGCAGCGCCGCCGGGTTTATTGCATTGTCGCTGGCGGGTTTCCTGCTGACTTTGCGGGAAGAAAACGACGAACTGGCCGGTGGGTTGCTGTTCCTGCTGGTCAGTGCGGCCCGCCTCACCGGCGTCCTGGCATTCTTCATTTTTTGGTGGATCATTTACCAGCGGCGCTGGCGGGTACTGTGGGGTTTCCTCATGGTACTTGCCATCCTACTGGGACTGGCCTTCCTGTTCCTACCTGGCTGGTTCCTGCCATTCCTGCATGGCCTGCTTTTACATAATACATATAATCCAGGCTTCTCATTCACAGGCATCCTAGCCTCCTGGTCACCAGTGGTTGGCCTACGACTTGGCTGGGTGTTGGCGGCGGGCCTGCTACTCGTCTTGTTTTTCGAGTGGGGGATGACCCTTGCAAGAGACTTCAAGGCTTTCCTTTGGACAGCCAGCCTGACAGTTTCCGTGACACCCCTGTTGGGAATACCAATCGCTCCAAAGGAAACCCTTTTCCTTTTTGTTCCGCTCATGCTGCTCCTAACCATCCTGGCAGAACGACGACCCTGGTTGAGGCGGTGGGGGGTAGCAGGAATCGCCATCATCATATTGGTCTGTTTGTGGCTGGCAACCCTTGGCCTGTCAGCGGCGAATGCGTACGCGCCCTTGGCTGCCATGTTAATCCTGCTTCTGCCCGTCCTGCTCGTAATCGGACTCTACTGGATGCGCTGGTGGTACATACACCCAGTGCCTACCGGGCTGGAAACACCTCCATGACCTGGCGCCTTTCTCTTTTGCTGGCCGGATTGGGCCTGGTCATCGCAATGTTGGTGGCGGCTTTTCAGAATACGCCCGGCTATATGGATGCGGACTATTATTACGCAGGCGGTCGCCAACTAGCAACAGGCCACGGCTTTACCGAAATGGTTCTCTGGAACTATCTGGATAATCCTTCCGGATTGCCGCATCCATCCAATGCGTACTGGATGCCGCTGGCATCGCTACTGGCCGCGGCTGGCGCGATGCTATTCGGTCCCAACTCCTGGTCGGCGGCCCGGATCGGGTTCGTGGCTATTGCGGCCAGCCTCCCGCCCCTGACGGCTGCCCTGGCCTGGTCGCTCACCTCCCGCCGTGACCTGGCAATCACATCCGGCCTGCTAGCGGTTTTCCCGGCCTTCTACCTGCCTTTTCTGCCAGTGACGGATACATTTGGCCCATACATGCTCCTGGGGGGACTATTCTTTCTGCTACTTATCCGCTTTTCTTCTCCCGGCAGGCCTACCTCCTTCTTATTAATTTCCCTTCTCCTCGGGGTTATCTCTGGCCTCATGCATCTGGCACGTGCAGACGGCTTGCTCTGGCTGCTGATAGCATTAATCGCCAGCCTCTTTTTCCGCAAGGCTGACAAAGCCCGGTTCCCAATTCTCCTTTCGATATTTTGTATGCTTATCGGCTATTTAATTGTCATGGTTCCCTGGTTCGCCCGCAATATTTCCACATTCGGAACTCCCCTGGCTCCGGGGGGTGCCAAAATGCTATGGCTGACATCCTATGACCAGTTGTTTGCTTATCCTGCCAGCCAGTTAACGCTGGCTTCCTGGTGGCACTCCGGACTAACTGCCATTTTAAAGGCACGCATATGGTCACTCGGGTTGAATCTTTCTAGCACCCTGGCGGTAGAGGGCGAAGTCTTTCTGCTCCCTTTGATCGGAATCGGCCTTTGGCATCTACGTAAAGACCGATGTGTGCAGATGGCGGTCCTGGCCTGGCTACTGACTCTGGGTGCGATGACGGTGATATTTCCATTTGCCGGGGCGCGCGGCGGCTTCTTCCACTCCGGCGCAGCCCTGCAGACGGTCTGGTGGGCAATGGCGCCTCTCGGTCTGGAACGGATCATCCAGTGGGGCAGGCGTAAGCGAGGCTGGAACGTGGCGCAGGCAGGGAGGATTTTCCGGATGGCGTTGATCGGGCTCGCAGTACTGTTGACGGTTTATATTTTTTGGAGCCGGGTGTTGGGGGGACCGGCTGGACCGGCATGGGGCCAGGAAAACGCTGCGTATAGTCAAATCAATAACTATCTCGTATCGAAAGGAGCATCCAACAGTGATATTGTTATGAGCGCGGATCCGCCTGGTTTTTACCTGGCATCCGGGAACCCTTCGATCACTGTCCCGGATGGGGATTTCAACACCCTAATGACCGTTGCCAGGAAATATGATGCTGCATATCTGGTTCTGGAGTCCGGCAGTGTACCAGCAGGTCTACTGCCGGTTTATGAAAATCCGAATGGGCAAAGAGATCTGGTCTATCTTGGCGAAATCGAACATGCACGCATTTACCTTTTCCGGCACAGCTAAGATTCCTTGTAAACGGCTGGGGAAAAAAGTGGAGTTTGACATGATCCGATCCGGTTTTTTCGGGCTGGCTTCCGAGTGAAGTGGGTCACGCATGAATATTTCATCGCATCCCTTGTCGCCCTTATGCCGCCGTGATTATCTGATCCTTTTCGTTCTGGCATTGATTGTTACACTTGTGATTGTGAGGCTCCAGCCGGTACCCGGCTATATGGATGCAGATTATTACTATGCAGGTGGCAAGCAGTTAGCCAGTGGGCATGGTTTTACCGACCCCTTTATTTGGAATTATTTGGATCATCCAGAGGGGCTGCCGCAGCCTTCCAATTCTTACTGGTACCCACTGGCGTCCATTGTAGCTGCCGGGGGAATGGCATTAACCGGCAAGATCAATTTTCTCTCCGCGCGGATTGGCTTTGTCCTGATGGCGGCATTGGCTCCGCTGGCAATCGCTGCACTTGCATACCGGATTTCCGGCAAACGTCATTTGGCTTTGTTGGCCGGTTTATTGGCAATTTTTTCAGGCTATTACCTGCCGTTCATCGTAACAACAGACAACTACAGCATATACCTGCTCGTGGGTGCCATTTATTTCCTGATGCTCGACAAATTATCCTTCCCAAAGTCGATACTGCTAGGTTTGCTGGCAGGGGCTTTCAACCTGGCGAGGGGGGATGGGATTATTTGGCTGCCTCTGACACTTTTGGCTGTGACCATGCTCGCCTATCGACAGGCTACCACAGGTTCCAGGCGGACCCGAATCAAGCTTTCTGTTTTATATGGGTTTTTGGCTCTATTGGGTTATTTACTGGTGATGGGAGCCTGGTTTGTGCGGAACCTGACCGTATTCGGCGCATGGATGCCTCCCGGCAGTGGTTATGTACTCTGGATGACGAGCTATAACCAGATATTCTCTTTCACGCCTGAACTATACACCTTTCAAACCTGGCTAGCGAGTGGATTGCAGGAAGCGATCCTAGTACGGGTAACAGCGATATGGCAAAACCTGGGCACCGCTTTCTTTGCGGAAGGAATGATCTTTTTATTTCCACTGATCATTGCAGGTATTTGGAAAGGCAGGCAATCGTTTCGTGTTCAACTTGGCGTCTTTGGATGGCTGTGCATGCTTCTGGCAGAAAGTTTACTCTTTCCCTTCGCCAGCGTAAGAGGGGGATTTTTCCATGCTGGAGCGGCGTTCCAACCCATATGGTTTGCGCTGGCTCCGTCAGGCCTGGACACTTTAATAACTCATATATCAAATAATAACAAGAAGTACATTCAAGTTACCAGATTCTCCTGTGCGATCCTGTTAATAATAATGATTTCGTTCAGTGTCATGCTTGTCAAGATACGTGTCATAGATTCAGGCTGGAACGAAGGCGAATACCTGTATCTTAAGGCTGATCAATTCCTGGCTGAACAGGGTGCCCAGCCGGAGGCGATCGTCATGGTGCGCAACCCACCGGCTTATTTTATAATGACCGGTCGCCAGGCTATCGTCGTTCCTTACGGAGACGAACAAACCCTCCTAGCGGCAGCTCGAAAATACAACGCTGCATATGTAATATTAGAGCAAATCGGTGAAACCAGCCCTCTGTTTAACTTATACAAGAACCCGCAAAATTATCCTGAATTTACCTGCCTGGGAGAAATAGGTGAAAACCACATCCTCACCATCAAGCCTGCTCCTTAATCAGCGAGCCAGCAAGCCAACTTGGCTGACCCTTGCTCTCATAACTGTAATAAGTGTGGGAAGTTATCTGCTGGTCAGTGGCATTAATCATCGAATGGGTTTCCCGTTGGATGATGCCTGGATCCACCAGACATATGCAAGAAACCTGGCTTTGCATGGGGAATGGGCTTTCAACCCGGGTAAGTCTTCGGGTGGGTCGACTGCGCCCCTGTGGTCAACGTTGCTGGCGATCGGTTTCTTGTTGAAACTTGCCCCGTACGGCTGGGCTTATCTGCTTGGTGCGGCGGCATTGTGGGGTATCTCCGTGCTAGGAGAAAATGCAGCCCGTAGACTGGTGCCGAACTACCATCCGCGCTTCCCATGGGTGGGAGCGGCATTGGCACTGGAGTGGCACCTGGTGTGGGCGGCGGCCTCAGGGATGGAAACGCTCCTGTTTGCCCTGCTGGCAACCGCTGCGTTAATTCAAATAATTTCGGGTTCCCAAAAATATTTTCTACTGGGAATTCTTACCGGTGTTTCTGTCTGGGTGCGACCGGACGGGGTTACCCTGCTTGGGCCGGCAGTTCTGGTCATCCTGCTTAGCCAGCCTTCCTGGTCAAGACGCTTGCGTACTCTGGTCAATTTTGGAGTAGGCTTTGGTAGCCCATTTGCATTCTACCTGCTTTTCAATCTGATCATTTCCGGCCATCCATGGCCAAACACATTCTATGCCAAGCAAGCTGAATATGCAGCTTATCTGAAATTACCGTTTTTAGAACGATTGGGGGGTGAGGCTCTACAGCCTTTGATCGGGGTGGGCATAATTTTACTACCGGGTCTGGGCCTGGTTACCATTTCCGCCATCCGCCGGCGTGCGTGGGGGGTGTTAGCCGCTGAAGCCTGGCTGATCGGTTTTCTGGCATTGTACGCCTGGTTCCTACCGGTAACCTACCAATATGGACGATATGTCATGCCGGTGATGCCGATCTATTTTCTGCTGGGATTGGCCGGTATGATCGAGTTTGTGCTTGGGAAATGGCAGGGTTGGCGGTGGATGCTGAGAGAGGGGTGGAGAATATTGACGGGAATTGTAATCGTCTGTTTCTGGGTGCTGGGAGCATCTTCGTATGCCAAGGATGTCGCATATATTGATAACGAGATGGTAACGACGGCTCAATGGGTAGCAGAAAATATTCCATCGGGCAGCCTGATCGCTGCTCACGATATCGGAGCGATGGGATATTTCGGCCGTCATGAGTTAGTCGACCTGGCTGGATTAATCACGCCACAGGTAATCCCCTTCATCCGGGACGAGAAAAAATTAGCCTCCTACCTGGATGAACGGGGAGTCAATTATCTGATTGTTTTTCCGGACTGGTATCCCACTTTTAACGAAGGGGAGGCATCCGATTTTCATAACCAGCACGATATACGCGCCGAATTCGGGAGGATCAAACATGGCTGTCTACCAATGGCCGGGTCCATGAGAGGAATACAGAGGTTTAATTGTCGTCCGGGATGACCTGTGCTATACTCTGGGAGGTAAACCCAAAAATCGTCGAACTCAAAGCACGAAGTTGTCAGCAAGAAACGTCTGACCCGGCTCATATTAACGTAATAGGTAGCAGCATGGCTGAAGCATGCAGGTAATGGACGAAGTCTCTATTGTTGTTGTGGACGATCACCCATTGTTCCGTCAGGGAGTCATCAAGGCTCTCTCTTTCGAGCCCGGTTTTAAGGTTGTTGGACAGGCAGAGAATGGAACCAAAGCCATAGAGTTAATTCGCGAATTGCGCCCGCGCGTTGCAGTTGTCGATATAAACCTACCGGGTGTTAATGGTCAACAAGTGACCCACCAGGTGGTTCAAGAAAAATTGCCAACACGGATTGTGCTCTTAACTGCTTATGACGACCAGGAACAAATTATTCATGCGGCCTGGGCGGGTGCTGCGGCATATTGCTCGAAGGATGTTGATCCCTTTCAACTGATCCAGGCCATCAAAGATGTGGTTGAAGGGAAGTTTGTCATCGAAGGGCGTGTTTTTACTCAAAAAGAATTCGAATTTTGGCTTGATGAAGAAATGGAAAAAGCCAGGCACCTTTATAGCGAGCCGGGCAGCCCTTTTCATCCCCTCTCTGATCGTGAGATGGAAGTGCTAATGTGTGTAATTAAAGGTTTGAGCAACAAGGAGATCGCTTCTTCACTAGGAATCAGCCACCAAACAGTCAAGAATCATGTGACTTCCATTCTGCGAAAGTTCGGGGTGGAAGATCGTACCCAGGCAGTCGTTTTTGCGCTTAAACGCGGCTGGGTTAAACTAGATGACAAACCCAGGCAACCTCAGGAGTGAACTATGGCGCTACCCCCGGAAGAGAAAATACAAACATCTTCAAAAGATCCAGCGCAATTGATTCAAGCGGAGCTGGATGATACAACGCGTGCTTTAAAAGAAATAACTTTAATGTTGGAACAAAGCCGTGTGGAATTGGGCAAATTGACCCAACGTAACACGATCGTAAATGCGCACATCCAGCAGATCCACGATCAAATTGACAAAATGCCCGGTGAAGAGATCCGGACAGTCTACGATTCCGCTTTAGACGCGCAGCAACGTCTTTTTCAGATGCGAGGGCAATTGGAAAAACTTCAGAGTGATCAGACTCACCTGGAACATTATCAAGGGACGTTAGAACGCTTGAAAGGCGTGATCATTAATGGCGGAATTGGGGGAAACGGAACGGGCGAAAAGAGCGATTTGGCGGGAGTAGAAATGCTGGTAAATGCACAAGAATCAGAACGGCAAAGACTTTCCCGCCAGATGCATGATGGTCCCGCCCAGGCACTTTCAAATTTTATTCTCCAGACTGAAATTGCAATGAGGTTATTTGATGTAGATCCTGCCCAGGCACGCAATGAACTTAACAATCTGAAAGTTGCAGCGATGAGCACTTTCCAAAAAGTTCGGAATTTTATTTTTGAACTTCGCCCAATGATGCTGGATGACCTGGGCCTTGCCCCCACCATTCGGCGCTATGCAGATACTTTCAAAGAGCAAGCCGGGGTAGAAGTAAGCGTGGTAATTTCGGGTAATGAACGCCGCCTGGAACCTTACGTGGAGGTAATGGCTTTTCGTTCCATACAAGAACTACTTAGCAATGCTGTCCACCAGAATCAAGCCACGCTGGTGAAAATCCAGGTGGACATTGGAGATGCTGCCATTCGTCTGTCGTTGGATGATAATGGGACTGGATTTGATACTGATTCGCTTGAAAAGGAGTCAAACCTGAGCCTGAAATTGATCAAAGATCGTGCAGAAATGCTAGGTGGCAAGTTTGATATAGACAGTGCTCCGGGGAAAGGCGCCCGAGTCACCCTGACCATCCCCGTACATGCGACATAACATTATTGTAAAGAATTGTAACGAATTAATATTGTTGGTTATGAGCAAATACTATATAATATAAGCGTCTAAGATCTCTGAATGGCTTTCAGAGAAATCCAAAGAAGGAAAGGAGGTGAGCACCTATGTTATTCGCCCCTAAGGAAAAAGGCCAGGGCCTGGTCGAGTATGCGTTAATCCTTGTTTTGGTTGCTGTCGTTGTAATTGCTGTATTGTTGATCCTCGGCCCGATCATCGGCAATGTCTTCACGAAGATCAACTCAAGCTTGGTTGGTCACTAGTTCTGTACGTAGTCCCCCAAAAAGTGGGACTCTGTCAAAACAGAGTCCTACTTTTCTTTTCAGACACAACTGACAAATTTGCTGGTATACTAAAGTCATCATATGGAGAGGAATATAACCAAGAAAAACACGGTTAAAGAAATCCATGAAACGGGGTAAGTAGTAAAGACTTCATTTTTACTGTATAATGATAATATAAATCCAAGTCACAAGGAGGATCCTATGCGTCGCGGACGAATATTCATTTACTTGGCCCTAATCATAATCATAGCAGTGGCGGCTGGAGCATGGTGGTACCTGACACGCCACCCGGCTGCTTCGCCAGCGGCTGTTGTTACGCCAACACCACAAGTGCGTTATGTTGGGATCATTACAGCCGGGCAAACCATCTCTGCTGGTACAGTTATCACGGAGGCGATGTTGAATTCCATTCAAATCCCTCAAGATAAACTTGTGCAAGGACTATTCACGAGCAAGGCCGATGTTGTGAATATGTATGCCAAGTACGAAATAACACAGGGCGTTCCAATTACCAATTCAATGGTATCCGTGTCGCCTGGAAACGTTAATTTGCCTGGATCGGACTGGGCGCCTTACATTCCTCAAGGTATGACGGCTGTTTCGATTCCCATTTCCCGCCTTTCGTCTGCTGCTTATGGTATCCGCGACGGCGATTATGTCGATGTCATTGTCACTATGCTCCTGGTGGATGTCGACCCGGCTTTGCAAACCGTTTTACCAAATAATATCGCGGGATTGGATAACAGTACAACCACAAACGGGATAATTAAGATTACGCAAGGGAATGTGACCCAGGGTCATTTTGAAGTGGACCAGGTTGCGACAGACCCGGTTTCAAATATGCTTGTTTATGTACAACCGTCCGAAAAACAACGCCCACGCATGGTTACGCAGATGATCATGCAAGATGTCCAAGTTTTACATACAGGGACATTTCCTCTTCCAGGCGAGCCCACTACAGAACTTTCGAATGTTGGTGGAGCTGAAGCACCAACTGCCACCCCCGCAGCGGGAAACCAAACACAGGCTGCACCGGCCATAGTCCATCCGGACATCATAACTGTGATGGTCTCGCCGCAGGATGCGGTTACTTTAACATATTTAATATTCAGCGGTGCCCAGATTACGCTTTCTTTGCGCAATCCAAATGATAAGACACCGATCACGCAACCGGACGCAGCGATGCTGGAATATCTCTTAACGCAATATAACATACCCGTGCCAGCCAAATTGCCGTATGCGATAGAACCGCGTGTGGATGTTGTCCAGCAGCCCAAGCTACCGAACGATGGAACTCAACCATAGGCATCGGAATAACGTCAAGAATTTGAAGTTGGTTTTGCCCATGGAGAACCTGAATGGCTGATGGTGAGAAGTTTCGCGTCTTAATTGTGGACGATATCGCTGAAACACGCGAAAACATTCGAAAACTTTTGCAATTCGAAGCGGACATTGAAGTTGTTGCAGTTGCCCGAACCGGCAAGGAGGCGATTCAACTCTCGCAGGAAGCCAACCCCGATGTGGTTCTAATGGACATTAATATGCCTGATATGGATGGCATCGCTGCGACGGAAATAATCCGGCAGAAGATGCCATCCGTTCAGGTGGTTGTCCTTTCAGTTCAGGGGGATCAAAATTACATGCGCAAAGCAATGTTAGTGGGGGCGCGGGATTTCTTAACAAAACCTCCCATGCCAGACGAGCTGGTTACTGCAATCAGGCATGCCGGCAAGATGGCGCGAGAAGAGCGTTCCAAGAACGCTCAAGCATATATTGCAACACCGAGTGGTTCCATGCTAAGTGCCACGACCGGGGTGGGGACACAGGGAAAGATCATCATGTTTTATAGTCCGAAGGGAGGAACGGGCTGCACCACCCTAGCGGTCAACACAGCAGTGGCGCTTTGCAATGAAGAAACGCGAGTCGTTATTGTGGACGCAAATCTCCAATTTGGGGACGTAGCTATTTTCTTAAACGAACAGGGTAAGAATACAATTCTGGATCTTGCTCCACGCGTCGATGAATTGGACCCCAGCATCGTTGAAGAAGTAATGATCAAACATGCCGTATCAGGCGTACACATTTTAGCGTCTCCGTCCCGCCCCGAGCATGGTGAAAAAGTAAACCCAGATCAATTTACAAAATTGCTGCGTTATTTACGTCAGCTTTATGCCTACATCGTCGTGGATACGAGTACTTACTTGAATGATGTCACATTATCGGTATTGGACGTTGCTGATGCGGTTGTTCTGATGACAGCGCAGGACATTCCTTCCATAAAGAATGACCGCCTTTTCCTTGACCTGTTAATGACATTAAGTATCCCACTTGAAAAAGTGGCGCTCGTAATGAACAAGTATGACAAACGGATTGCCATTCTACCCGAAAAGATTGGCGAAAATCTCAAACAAGAAGTAGTAGCCGTCATTCCGCTTGATGAAAAGACGGTCATCCCGTCGGTTAATCGTGGCGTGCCATTCATGCTTGATAACAAGACCCAACCAGCGGCCCGGGGAATTTACACCCTTGTCGAAGCGTTGCGGGCCAAGCTCGTCAAGCAGGAATTGGTCGAACCTGAAAAAGTCAGCAAACGCTAATGTGGTCAGCCAGGAGGTCAAAATGTCTTTATTGAAGCGTATAGAGCAGGGACAGGGGAATTCTCCTGAACAATCACCAAGTGCTTCCCAGACACCCGGTGGTGATGCTTCCCGTTTATCCTCTTTGCAGGCTCGACGAGTAAGCGCCCCCAGCACTGCACCCCAGGCGGGGACATATTTCGATTTGAAAACGCGCGTCCAGAACCGACTTCTGGCTGAGCTAGACCCTTCCCTGGACATCACCAAGACAGATGATGTTCGTAAAACGATCCAATCATTGTTTGAACAGATTCTGAGTGAGGAAAATATTGTCCTTTCCCGACCCGAACGCGCCCGCCTTTTTGAACAGATTTCGGCTGAAATCCTGGGATTAGGGCCATTGCAGCCTCTCCTGGAAGATGAGTCGGTCACTGAAATCATGGTAAATGGGGCAAAGAACATCTATGTCGAGCGCAAGGGTAAAATCCATCGCGTGCCAGTGACTTTTGAAAGCAATGACCACGTGATGCGCATCATTGATCGCATCGTAGCGCCACTTGGGCGTCGTATTGATGAGTCCAGCCCTTATGTTGACGCACGCCTGGCGGATGGCTCCCGTGTAAATGCCGTGATTCCTCCGATATCCCTGGTTGGGCCGACACTTACCATCCGTAAATTTGCCAAAGTACCTATTACTCTTGAGCAGTTGATCCAGTATGGGACCCTGACCCCGGAAGCCCTGCAGTTCCTGAAAGCATGTGTTGAAGCGCGATTAAATGTTGTTATTTCTGGCGGTACCGGTTCCGGCAAAACCACCTTGTTGAATATCCTTTCCACCTTCATCCCGAGTGATGAGCGAATCATCACCATCGAAAATGCTGCAGAATTGCAGCTTCGGCAGGAACATGTGGTCACCCTAGAGTCCCGCCCGGCGAACATCGAAGGAAGAGGCGAAATTACCATTCGGATGTTGGTAGTTAACTCCTTGCGTATGCGCCCTGACCGAATAATTGTTGGTGAAATCCGCGATGACGCCGCATTGGACATGTTGCAGGCCATGAACACAGGGCATGATGGCTCAATGACAACCTTGCACTCAAACTCTCCACGAGATACCTTAGCACGTCTTGAGACAATGACCTTGATGGCCGGGATGGAATTACCTGTCCGTGCCATTCGGGAACAAGTTGCCTCGGCAATCAACCTTATTGTGCACCAGGAGCGCATGCGCGATGGGTCTCGTCGTGTGACCAACATTACTGAAGTGAATGGAATGGAAGGTGATGTCATCACCACGATGGATATTTTTGTATTTGAACAAACTGGTTTCGAGAATGGAAAAGTTCTAGGCAGATTGCGACCATCAGGTCTACGGCCGAAATTCATGGATCAAATTGAGGCCGCCGGTATTCACCTGCCGCCATCCATATTTGGCGTTGGCAGCAGGCAAAGATATTAAGAGAGGCAGAGTTTTGCCTTTCCAAACAGGTGATAAATGGCAATTATCCTGATTGTTGGAGGCGGTATCGCCCTTGTCCTATTGATCGTGGGGATCATTATTTCGACTTCCAGCGAGAGAACATTGGTCGATGATCGCCTAAATAAGTATCTTGAAGGTGAGCAAAAAGATGAAGTAGATAAGGATTCAAAAGGCGCACTTACCGACTGGGTAAATAAACGCGTTGAAAAGTCAACCTTAGGCGAACGGATTGCCCGAGACCTGGCGCGTGCTGACCTCAAATTCAAACCAGGTGAATATATTGCTTTATATGTGATCGCCATAGTGGGTATGGCGTTGATCGCGTACATGGCTGGAGGCAGACTGCTCCTGTCAGCTTTTATTGGTGCGGTAATTGGCGCGTTCCTGCCTGGCATCTACGTCAACAGCCAAAAAGCGAAACGTTTGATTCGTTTTAATGATCAATTGCCGGATATGCTCAATTTGGTGGTGAATGGTCTACGGGCAGGCTATTCCACGATGCAAGCGATGGAAGCTGTAAGCAAAGAATTGCCATCGCCAATCTGCGACGAATTCAAGCGAGTGGTACAAGAAATGCAACTGGGAATTCCCATGGAAAAGGCGCTGGATAATCTTCTGCGCCGCATTCCAAGCGAGGATTTGGATTTTGTAGTGACGGCGATCAATGTCCAGCGAGAAGTTGGTGGTAACCTGGCAGAGATCATGGATGTGATTTCCTTTACCATCCGTGAGCGCATACGCATAAAAGGTGAAATCCGTGCTCTGACCGCACAGGCCATTTATTCTGGTCGAGCCCTTGCGCTCATGCCAATTGGCCTCCTGTGCATTCTATGGTTCTTGAACCGATCGTATGTAATGGAATTCTTTTCCAAGCAGAATGCTTTATGTGGTGGAATTGCCCTGGGTATTGCGGCGATATTAATTATTGTTGGATATTTTGTGATGACCCGCATTGCAAATGTAGAGGTGTAATATGCTTACGGTGATAATCCTTGTTGTTGTTCTCGTTGTTATCATTGTTGCCGGGTTGGTAGTGGTTGCCGGTATCCGGAAATCAAGAAATCTGACAGAAGATCCTCTAGCCGAACGTCTTGCGGAATACAGTCAGCGGGGTGAGTCAGTATCCCTTGAAGAAATAGAACTTGCACAACCTTTTTCTGACCGGGTTGTAATGCCGTTCATGCGTCGCCTGGGAGAAATATCAACGCGTTTTACACCTCAAAATGTTCTGGAGCAGACTCGAAAGAGATTGGAATTGGCAGGAAATCCCGGGCGGATGGACGCATCCACGTTTTTGATATTGCATTTTGTGGCAGCTTTTATTTTAGGAGGCTTGATCTTCGTCATTTCGCTTTTCTCCCATACTTTTACGCTTCCAATAAAAATATTGCTGGTAGTGGGATTTACGGTGTTGGGATATTTCCTCCCGGATTTGCTGGTCACGAGCAGAATTGACAGTCGGCAAAAACAAATACGCAAAGCCATGCCGGACGCTCTAGACTTGCTGACGATCTGTGTCGAGGCCGGCCTGGGTTTCGATGCAGCCATGTCGAAAGTTCATGAGAAGTGGGATAACGAACTTGCGCTGGCATTTGGACGTGTAATCAGGGAAATCCAACTGGGCAAGCTTCGGCGTGATGCTTTGCGGGACATGGCGGAAAGACTTGGCATAGCGGAGATGACCAGCTTTGTAGCGGCTGTGGTTCAATCTGAGATGCTGGGCGTCAGCATGGCGAAAGTCTTGCGTATTCAATCCGACCAGATGCGCGTTAAGCGGCGCCAGAGGGCTGAAGAACTAGCCCATCAGGCGCCGATTAAGATGATATTCCCGATGGGTTTATTAATCTTCCCTTCATCTGATGATTGTTCTACTAACCCCGGCTGCTCTACGGCTGGCGGGATCCCTGAAGTACTTCCAGTAGGACGACTGACAGGGCGTGTCCCGGACAAATCGCCTCAATCAATGGCTATTGGGTAGTCTCGATTGGCTTTTCCCACCGGCCTGTGGAGGCTGTAACCGGTCAGGATTCCGATGGTGTCCTGATTGCCAGAAGAAGGCAATACGAGTTTCGGAGCCTGTTTGCCAAGCCTGCGGTATACCGATTTCCCGTCCCGGTTTGTGTCGCATCTGCGATGCCACTCCTCCCCCTTACAAGGCAATACGTTCCTGGATGGTCTTTGAAGGCCCCATTCGTCATGCAATTCATTCCTTGAAATATGGCCGGAACGTGGCGCTAGGTGATACTTTAGCGCCATATCTGGCGGATTTCGCGAACAAATTGGATTGGCGAGTGGATCTGGTGGTTCCTGTTCCGTTAGGTAAACAAAGGATGAAGGAACGTGGCTTTAATCAGGTTGGTCTTTTTGCAAGACCGCTGGCATCCATTCAACGCTGGCAATACTCATCACAGGGATTGAAACGTGTAAGGGAGACGCAATCACAGGTTGGGCTTTCACCAATAGAACGAAAGGAAAATATTTCCGGCGCCTTCTGTGCAGATCCGGATCTGGTTTGCGGGAAGGACATTTTATTGATGGACGATGTTGTAACCACCGGCGCAACCCTGGAAGCATGTACTGAGGCTCTTCTCGTTGCTGGGGCACAGACTGTCTATGCACTGACACTGGCAAGAGCGTTACCACACCACGGATTTAACATTGTTTGATAAAATCCAAATCTCTCAAGGAGGAACCTATGACAGTCAAAGTTGATATCTTTGCCAGAAATTTAGAAGTGAATGATCGTCTCAAGGAATATATTACAAAGAAAGCCTCCAAATTGGATCGTTATTTGAGCGAAATTGAACAAGTCAAAGTGGATTTGGATTATATTCAAATCAGCCCGCAGCGCTACAGATCGTTATGTAGCCCAGATCACTGTAAGAGGGCGCCGAGCATTGCTGCGTACCGAAGAACGTTCAGATGAGCTAACAACCGCCTTTGATATTACAATCGACAAAATGCAGCGCCAGTTGGAACGGTACAAAGGGAAACATTATCGTGGGCGGGGAGACGGTCGACCAACGCCAGAAGTTTTACCAATGCCTTTAGAAAGTTCAGGAGAGCAGGCAAGCGTTATTTCCCGCCGAAAGACTTTTAATTTATTACCCATGAGCGAGGCGGATGCTCTTGAACAGATGAAAATGCTTGGTCACGATAATTTCTTTATCTTTTTCAATATCGAAACTGGGACAACCAGTGTTCTTTATCGCCGACGTGACGACACTTATGGATTAATCGAGCCGAAGATCGGCTAAGCTTTTACGATTCATTCCACTGGCCCGGAATTGTCCCGGGCCTTTGTTACATAAGAGAAGCCTATGGAACATCTTGAATTTGATGATAACCTGTTTGATGAAGGATTAGTCGGGAGCAAAATTAACTCGGCTGAAATACAAAAAGCAGTTTCCAGTATCCTGCAAGCGATCGGCGAGAATCCCGACCGTGAGGGATTAAAGCACACCCCGGAGCGAGTAGCCCATATGTACGCTGAACTCCTCTCTGGATATACCGCTGACCCGAGAGTGATCGTTAACGATGCCATCTTTGAAGTCAAATATGACGAAATGGTTATAGTGCGGGATGTGGAGTTTTACAGCCTATGTGAACATCACATTTTGCCATTTATGGGACGTGTGCATGTGGCCTATATCCCGGACGGAAAAGTAGTTGGGCTTTCCAAGATTCCACGCATAGTGGATGTATTCGCCCGCCGTTTGCAAGTCCAGGAACGGATGACCCGCCAGATTGCCGACCTTATCCGTGACCTACTACACCCACAAGGGGTGGCTGTGGTGGTCGAAGCCCTGCATCTTTGCATGATGATGCGTGGCGTTCAGAAACATAACGCCCGGATGACCACTTCTGCCATGCACGGCGCATTCCGGGCAAACCCGGCGACGCGACAGGAGTTTCTTGAGAATATTGGACGCGGCACTTCACCGCTCCAAATCTAAGATATACCTTTGGAGGTTTTCCCCTGGAGGAGGTTTTTTTCTGTCCAGATTCAGCATAATAATAAGTTGCGTGAAAATCAATTTGGCTCTAAACTATTAGTAATCCAATGCATATCGTATAAGGCGATTCGATTTCTTGAATTTATGGTAACACCATCCCTCACTTATGTTGGAATAGACCCAACTGCTGGGCGGCATCCGTTTACCTTTGCAGCCTTGGACCAAAACAGGCAGTTGGTAGCGCTAGCTTCCGGCGATTTAAATGATGTGCTTGCTTTTGTAGCTGATAAGAAGGCCGGCGTAGTGGCAATCAATGCTCCGCCGCATCTCAATCTCGGATTGGTCCGAAAAAGATTGGAAATGCAGAACGTTGCTCCAGGCCAATTACGTGGATCAGATATGCGCCAAGCGGAATGCGAATTGCGCGAACGGGGCATATCCGTATCACCAACCCCTTCACGAGTGGAGACATGTCCAGCCTGGATGCAAATGGGTTTTGACTTATTCCGCCACCTGGAAAAAGCCGGGTTCACGCAATATGATTTGGAGAAAGACTCCCAACAATGGTTGGAGACGCATCCGCATGCCGCCTTTTGCGCCTTGCTAGGTCAATTGCCACTCCCCAAGCCAACCCTAGAAGGGAGGCTTCAGCGCCAGAGTGCCCTATATGAAAATGGAGTAGGTATTCGAGATCCCATGGAGTTTTTTGAGGAGATCACACGGCGTAAACTGCTTCATGGCGTCCTCCCAATGGACCTAGTTTATGCCAGCGAGGAATTGGACACTCTGATGGCGGCTTACATGGCCTTTTGTGTGGTCAATTGTCCACAAGAGATGATATTGGTCGGCGATCCTCAGGAGGGACAAATTGCTTTGCCGGTGACCAAGTTGAAGGAAAGATACAGTTAATTTCCCGTTTCACAATGGGGTTGTGCGAAATGGATGGCACGAATTAGGGGAACTTCAACAGGTCGAACACATTCTAGCTGTTTGTTTCCGTTTTTGTCTGCTTGATTTCTTTTCTGGCTTTCAGCCCTTCCACCACTGCCGGGACAAGTGAAATTAGAATAATGGCGATGATGACCAGTTCAAAATTGTCCTGGACGAAGGGAATATTACCTAAGAAATAGCCAAGCATGGTGAAAGTGGCCACCCAAGTGGCGCCTCCAATAACATCCCAGGTCAAAAAATAACCATAGGGCATTTCACTTACTCCGGCGACAAAGGGAGAAAATGTACGGATTATAGGGACGAAGCGCGCCAAGAAAATCGTCATGCCACCATGTTTTTCATAGAAAGCATGGGTGCGTTCCATATATTCTTTTTTAATCCATTTGACTTCGCCGGTGTAAGCCTTAGAGCCGACCGCATGCCCTATCCAATAGTTGAGGTTATCTCCAACGACCGCTGCAACAGCCAGCAACACGAAAAGCAACCAGGGATTAAACGAACCGCGTGCCGCGAATGTTGAAGCAGCGAAGATGAGCGAATCACCCGGCAGGAAGGGGGTAATTACAAAGCCGGTCTCCATGAAAATGATGAAGAACAACAGGCCGTAAGTCCACGCTCCGTAGTGGGTGATGATGGCATTCAGATATACGTCAACGTGCAGGATGAAATCGATTATCTTGAAGAGAAAATTCATGACCCAATCCTTAATCTTATTAATCGAGCGGGGCGATTATATCACTTTGTGATGGAGAGACCGGAATCGCAGAAACAGCCTGGCGCAGGTTTCTGTTGGCCAGGATCAAGGCAGGCAGAATTGTCAACACCAATAACCCCAGGATTGCGGTTCCGATAAATGAGAGTGGATCAAACAATTTTGAAAATGTATTGTTGTTTAGATAAGGCTGAAGTGAACCTACTTCGATGAGGATTGTGGCGCTATTCCATAACCCGTGGATCATGACACTCAGCAGATAGGTACCCAATAAGCGCAAACGTTTACCCTGAAAGGCTGAAACAATTCCCCAGCCCATCAAGCCGCTGGCAAAAATGTGCATCAGACCACCACCCGCCCGGGCAGCCAGGAGTTGACCCCAACCCTGACCGGGAGAGCTGGTGGCCAACAGACTTTCAACCAAGGCAAAGCCTGCTCCGCTGATGACGCCCAGCACAAATCCCTGAGAGGGAGTTTGGAGACGGTTCGCCAACAGCCAAACCACGGCTGGTTTAATGGTTTCTTCAATCAGTGGAGTGAAAACGCCCAGGACCAGAAACAAGCCGATCAGGACGAAAGGGTTAGTTATGTACGGGGCAAGAACCTGCATTACTTTATCGATATCCGTCAAAGCGTGGAGTTGCGAGATCAACTGCTGGATCGTGGCGAGCCAGTTTGGATTGAATACCAAAATAATTAGAAGGATCACAAGAATGCCCATGTACACAAACAACTCCAAAAGGGACGCAAGGAACGGTCCAACGGTCATCCCAATACCCAAGGTACCCCAGAACCGATTCCTTGACCCAAGCGGAATCCCCTCCGAGTCCAATCCAGACCAGCAGGGTAAGCGGCAATCCGATGGAAATAGCATAGAAGGGGGCGACGACCAACCAGCCCAACTGCAAGTGTTGATAAAGAAAATCACTCAGAAAGACAGCTCCCAGCCAGCCAGCCCCCATGGCAAGGCCCTGCCAAATCTTTACAGGCCGGGTCCGGAAAGACCCGACAGGTCGGTTTGTGACCCGTTGAAAACCATAAAATACCGCCGGCAACAAGGAAAGACCGCAAAAAAGCATCCCACAGGCTATTATGAAATCAGTTCCAACGTTCGCATCCGGTCCCAAGCCAGGATAGCCGAGCTTGAGAACGCTTGCAAACAACATGAGGGCAGCCAATCCAAGATAAATTACCAGACCGGTCAATGTAACGGCAAAGAGGATGGCGAATTGCCATTTGTATTTATCCGTGCCCATCAGCATGGTTGTGCCTATTTTTCCTGGATGGTAACGCTCATCAGTTCATCGCCTGGCGGAAGATAAACTCCCGGCTGGGGGTTACGGGGTGTGAGAGCGGAAAGAACATCCAAACCGCTCAAGACCTTTCCAAAAACGGTAAATTGCCCATACAACTGTGCGGCGGGGGAAAGGGTGATAAAGAAACGACTACTATTTGTTCCAGGTCCGCTGTTATCCATGGCAACCACACCAGGTTGGTCAAAGCGCAGACCGGCGGGGATTTCGGTATCAAAAAGGTAACCAGTATTGCCCATGCCGGTATCACTCGGATCGCCGGTCATGACGAGGAAATCGGGGACCATTTTGTAGAAGGTGATGTCATTGTACCAGCCCAGGCGAGCCAAGGAGATGAAATTATTGACGGCCAGAGGAGCCTTATCCGGGAATAATTGAATGACCACATCGCCTTTGTCAGTGTGGAGCGTTGCGATATATTGCTTGAGCGGGTCAACCATCCAAGATGGGCAGCCACTGAACTGACGGGCGGAGAGCGCCTCCATCCGAATCACCGTATCTAGGCTGGCAAAATCGGACAATCCAGTGTAAGGGGAAGTCCCGTTGACGAACATTATGGGTGGGGTAATAGGCTGGCTGGCAGTAGATTGGACGGCCCGTTGGAGGCGAGCCGCGACCGTGTTCCCATTAAAATCCGCCTGGAATTTGACCGAGTCCATGCCCAGGCTGGAGGCTTGCTGGAGCGCCCACGCCTGGAAGGCCGTTGGAGAAAGTGTGGACCATTCGGCCTGCTTCTCAAAAAGCAGGTCGTGCATCTCCCAGAACTTTCCCTGCAAATCGGCCGCTTCCACCGCCTGGGTGGCCAGTGCGTCTTTATCACGGTTGGCGAGGGGGGTGTTCACAAAAATGAGGCGGACATCGGCCGGATGGGTCAGGCGGATCTGTTTCAAAACGGCCGCAAGCAAGGCACAATACGGGCACTGATAATCGCTGAAAACCACAATCGTCACCGGTGCGTCTGCAGGGCCTGTGACATGACCCCGGTCTCCGAACTCTGCGCCGAGTGCTTCCGGAGTGGCAGGGGCATGAAGTATCGTGCAAGGCATATTGGAGGGCGTGGGGGTTGAGAAAGGGACGCGAGCAGTTGCAGGTGCGACAGGCAGAGTTGTAACCCCGGTGGTAGAAATTGGGGTGCAGGAAACAAGGAGGAAGGCAGAAATCAAGAGGACAAATCTAGACAGATTTATAGGCGACGTAACTCGATTCAGTGAGCCAGGGCATCCTGGAGTTGTTGGAATGAACTCATTTCGGCTATTGTTTTCAGAAAAGCAGCCAGCGAACTGCTCCGGGAACGCAAGGCTCGGACTGCCGGACCGACCGGATCTTCACCGGCTGCCCCACCAGGCACATCCGCGTAAGCGCCATAAAAGGCGAAATACGCCTGGTTGAGTTTGCGGATCGGGTACCCATTGTCCCAGAAGACCAGTCGACGCTGGTCCATGTAAGTTTCAGCTTCGGTTATTTTTCCGGCGGCGAGAAGTTCATCCACATGGACGCGGGTGGTGTGCATCTCAGCCCGGAAGTCAAAAATTGCACTGGCTGGACCACCTGACAGGTTGAGTTCCTGAGTTTGCAAGGCGTATTCGGCAGACACTTCGGGGTAGTAATGTGCAAGCAAGGCCTTGCCGACCTCACCTCCTACGATATCAGCAGTAGTCTCGTTCATTGTGCGCAATTGCGGGCTGTTATCATAGCCAAGACCGAGTGGACGCGTGGCAAGCCAATTATGCGTCCACTCGTGGGCGATTGTATCAGTCAACCAATCCAGGGAAGTGGTGCGTTCGATCATGGTCGGGTAAGTACCGATACCTCCGACCGGAACAACCAATGAAGAAACATTCAACCCCCTGTCCACTTCGTTTTCGAGAGTCACCTGCTGGTCGACAGTCAGATTGGTTTTGAGGGAGATGGAGGCGTCCTCCTGAATTTTGTTACGCGGTGAGATAACCAGGTCATAAGGCAGGGGAGTAAGGTGGAAGAGAACCGGCGGAAGAGGCTGACCGGCAGTGGTCAGACCCAGGTTTGCCAGCGTAGCGGAGACCTGTTCCTGCAATATAGATTCAGCCAACGGGGCGAGCTGGCTCTGGCGAGTGTACAGTCCGGCGAGTTCGCGGCGCAGGGAAGCAGAAGCCGCGGCGGGATCCTTCACCGATGGGTCAGTGTAGAACAGGTCGAGCTGATTTTCATCCTGAAGAATGGTGTCCATCAGATGCAAATAATCCACTACGAGCTTGTGACGGGCGGATCCGTTAAAGTAAAAAGGGGTATCGAGGGCGACCTGGCCCAGTTTAATTCCCAGGGCATCCGTTGTCCAAGTCACAAAATCGAATTCGACCGGGCGGATGTAGCGGCGGGCTGCGTCGGCGGGAATTGCGGAATAGATCGATGAGCTACCTGCCAGTAAAATGGTGAAGAAGAGAACGTAGACACCGATTTCGAGAAGGTGTAGAAAACGGATGAACCGATTCATGGGAAAATAAAAGTTAATTCCAGGAGTGAAAAATTAGAGAAACCCAAGTCAGCCACCCCGGATGCGTTGGGCTTCCAATACATTGGGAAGGTTCTCTATACGAGCCAGCATGCGGCTCAATTGCGCAATATCCTTGACCTCGATCACTATGCGGAGATCGGCCAGATTCTTGGTGATGCGCACCTGCACGTCCACTATATTGACATTTTCACTATTTAACAAAGTGGTTATATCACCCATCAGCCCCTGCCGGTCATAGGCGCGTATGCGAATTGGGACCGGATATGTGCGCACATTCTCGCCCCAGGAAACCTTGACCAACCGTTCGCGGTCCCGGATGCGCAACATATTCGGGCAATCCTGGCGATGGATAGTGGCGCCGTGGCCGCGGGTAATATATCCGATGATCTCATCACCAGGGGTGGGATTGCAGCACCTGGCCATGCTGGTCAACAGACCTTTCAGGCCGAGCACGGTAACGGCTTCGGTTGGGACCGCTTCGCTGGAAGCCGGGACCACCACAAGCACGTCATCGCTCTCCTTGGTCTCCATAAGCTTATTGACGACCCGGGCGATATTGAAATCGCCACAACCGAGGGCAACGTATAACTCATCGGGGGAGCGATCGAATTGAGCTGCCAGGGTTTTCAGGCCGTCATCGTCCAGTTCCGGCAGGCCGAGTCGCTGGATCTCATGGACAAGGATTTCCTTTCCCTGGGTGATGTTCTGATCCTGATCCTGTTTCTTGAACCAGGCGCGGATTTTCGAACGAGCGCGCTGCGTACGCACCAGTCCCAGGCTGGGATTGAGCCAGTCGCGGCTGGGCCCACCCTGCTTCGCGGTCAGGACTTCCACCTGCTCGCCGGTATGCAGTTCGTAATCCAGCGGAACGAGCTTGTTATTGACTTTGGCACCCCGGCAGCGATTTCCCACGTTGGTATGGACGTGATAGGCAAAATCGATCGGTGTGGAACCAGCGGGCAGGTCGATGATATCCCCATGAGGTGTGAAGACGTAGACGCGGTCTTTGAAGACATCGGTCTTCATGCTGTCCACGAATTCCTGGGCGTCGTCCACATCGCCCCGCCATTCCATCACGCGACGGAGCCAGTTGATGCGTTCGTCATATTTATCGCGTGGGCCGCCTTCCTTATAACGCCAATGCGAGGCGATACCGAACTCGGCATTCTCATCCATATCACGCGTACGTATCTGCACCTCCACAGGCCGACCGTCGTCGTAAATGACTGCAGTGTGCAGGGACTGGTAAAAATTATCCTTGGGGGCGGCGATATAGTCATCGAACTCGTTAGGAATAGGCCGCCAGTGGGTGTGGATGACACCCAGGGCAGCGTAACAGGCAGCGACATCCGGGACGATAAGCCGGACACCGCGTACATCGCGTACCAGGTCGAAAGGCTTGCCTTTCTCGATCATCTTCTTATAGATCGAATAGATGTGCTTGGGCCGTCCGGATATCTCCGCTTTAACGCCTGCATCGCCGAGCAATTTTGAAATCGCTTCGATGATGTGTTGGACCTCGTCCTCGCGCGATTCACGGCGCACCGCCAACTGCTCGGCGATCTCCTTATATTTCTCCGGGTTGGTATAGCGGAAGCCCAGATCCTCGAGTTCCCACTTGATCTGCCAGATGCCCAGACGGTTGGCAAGGGGAGCGAAGATGTCGAGTGTCTCCTGGGCAATCCGTCGACGCTTGGCTTCCGGAAAGGCACCCAAAGTACGCATATTATGCAGACGGTCTGCCAGCTTGATAAGAACCACACGCACATCACTATCCATTGCCAGGAATGTTTTCCGCAAGGTTTCAATGGATAGTTCGCGTTTCCGGTCGTGCTGTGCCGCTACATCCTCGATCTGTGTTTCTTCATCATTCGACTTGGGGAACGTTTCTTCGCGGTGTTCCCCGCGGGAAACCCGTGGCAATTGGGTCAGTTTGGTAACTCCCTGGACCAGATTAACGACCCCCTCGTTGAAATCGCGGCGCAAATCCTCAGCCGTAATGGATGTGTCTTCAATCGTATCGTGCAACAAACCTGCAGTCACCACATCGGCAGGCATCGAAAATTCAGCCAGGATGGCTGCCACCGCCAGCAAGTGGTTCACATAAGGCTCACCGGAGGCACGTTTCTGACCGGCGTGGGCCTTCTCCGCCACCCGATAAGCACGCTGAATCAACTCCCGGTCAGCGGGAGTGTAATAATCGGGCAGGCGAGCCAGGAGTTCGTCCAGGCTGAGCGGAGAGGCGGTTTTCATGGAATCAATTATAATCGCGCCAGTGGTACTTATGGCAAATCCCAATAACATCACCAGACTACTGGATTCAAGGAAAATCCCTTATAAGGCATTTGAGCTGCCTGCCGAAAAACTTGGAGGCCGCGAGACCACCCGCCTGCTTGGCGTGAACCCAGAATTGGTCTATAAGACCATCGTTGTCACCCGCGCCAAAGGGAAGTCCATCCTGGCGGTCATTCCCGGTCCCAACCGTGTGGATCTGAAGAAATTGGCAACGGCGCTAGGGGAGAAAAAAGTCAACCTGCCGAGTGAGCGTGCAGCCGAAGAGCTGACCGGTTTACTGGCAGGGGGCATTTCCCCTCTGGCACTTTTGAACAAAGGCTTTCAGGTGGTGATCGATTCTGTTGCGAAAACCAAGCCAGAGATCCATATAAGCGGCGGGCAGCGGGGACTTAATATCCGGCTGCCAGTCGAGGCATTGGCCCAGTTGACGCACGCCCGTTTTGCCGACGTGAGCATTCCCGATCTCACAGATCCTGATCAATAAAACCCATACCCATCATCCCTTTATCACAGCCAGTGGACGCAGGCGGGCCACCTTGCGGGCAATCCCGGCAGCGACGACCGTTTCGACCACCATGTCCACGTCCTTATAAGCGGAAGGAGCTTCCTCCGCCAGCCCGGACATGGAGCCGGCGCGTACTTTAATGCCCTGGTTTTCGAGATCCTGGCGCAGGTTATCTCCACGGACCTCCTGCCTAGCTCTAGAGCGGCTCATCATCCGTCCGGCGCCGTGACAACTGGAACCCCAGGAACGCAACATACTCATTTCCGTACCCGCCAATACCCATGAAGCAGTACCCATACTGCCAGGGACAAGCACCGGCTGCCCAGTCTGCTGGTATTCAGGCGGCAAGCCGGGAGCACCCGGACCGAAGGCACGGGTAGCGCCCTTGCGATGAACGCATACCTTGAGGGGTGTCCCTTTGACCTGGTGGGTCTCGATCTTGCCAATGTTATGGCAAATGTCGTATACCTGGACAAGTTGCCAACCTCTCATTTTCCCCGAGAAAGTCTCCTGAAAGGCGCGCCGGGAGGAATGGGTCAGCAACTGCCGGTTGGCAAAGGCGAAATTGGCGGCGGCACGCATTGCAGCGAGATAGGCCTGTCCTTCCGGACTATCCATGGGTGCGCAAACCAGTTCCCGGTCGGGAAGGTCAATGCCGTAACGTTTTACCACGCCCTGGAACTCCTGGACATAATCAGTGCAGACCTGATGACCGAGTCCACGCGATCCACAATGGATCTGCACCACCAAGCAACCTTCCTGCAGGCCAAAAGCGGCAGCTGTTTCCGGGTCCAGGACTGCTTCGACAAAATCCACTTCGACAAAATGGTTGCCTGCGCCGACCGAGCCGATCTGGTTGCGACCGCGAGTCCTGGCGCGTTCACTGACTTTGGCAGGATCCGCTCCTTCCAGGCAGCCGCTTTCCTCCGTCCGAAGAATATCAGATTCGGTGGCATATCCATTTCTGAGGGCCCAGCGCGATCCATCCCGCATCAGGCGTTCCAGTTCCGGCATGGTAAGTTTGACGACACCCTCCTTTCCGACCCCACTTGGGCAATACTGATTGAGGAGTGTAGCGAGGGTATTCATAAAGGGGGCAGCAGAATCGGCCTGGATGGAGGATGCCAGCAGGCGTACGCCGCAGTTGATATCGTAACCGATGCCACCTGGCGAGATGACGCCGCCTGGAAAACCCGTTGCGGCCACGGCGCCGATGGGGAAGCCGTAACCCTGGTGCATGTCAGGCATAACCACAACATGCCCGACCAGTCCTGGCAGGGTGGCTGCATTGACGGCCTGTTCGAGGGATTTATCCCCGGCAATATGCTCGAGCAGCGCGTGCGTGGCAAAAATACGCACCGGAACGCGCATGCCGGGGCGAAAAGTTTGCGGGATTTCCCACTCGTAGTCGGAAATTCTTTTTAAGTCCTGGATACCAATCATTTCTGGCTCCCGGGTGGGAGGATCCCACCCCTATACGTCAAAAACCATTTCCACTTGAAAACCCTCGTTCGTTTTGCAAATCAGTAAATTATGATATGTCACGGCTTTAATGGGTTTGTTTAATGAAAGCAAAGGCACTCCCACCATGCTGACTTTCAGTTTATTTTCCTGGAGCTCAATTTCAAAGGCATTAAATACCAAATGGTCCTGTTCGGCGGCGTAGACCAGTTCCGACAAGAAGGCTACCAAAAGACTTTCGGCGTCGGGTGCCCGGGTCTCGAGGGTGCGCCTGACGCTCGGACCTGGAGCCGGCTGTGTACCGGAAATGGCATTCATGCCGCGGGCGGCTTCGGCGAAAAGTTCCGGCAGGCTGCCTGCCCAGATACGGAGCGCCCAATCGGCGGTATGCTGAATCTCTTCGAATGGCATAAACGAATTGTAATCCGATTAAGGCAACAATATCCCCCCATCTCAAATCATTCCAGCGTTTGCAAGAGAGAATCCTTATCGGCTGCTTTGAAATGGGCACGAAAGGCAGCCGTTTCTGCAAGCAAGGTCTGTATTTCCGCCCACAAGTTGGAGGCTTCGGCTGTGTTTTTACTAAAGGACCCGAAGGTTGCAACCAACTCATTTTCTTTTTCCGCCCGAATGTTCATTTCGCCCTGTGAAACAAGCCACTCCAAGCCTTTGTGCACGGTGACATCCCGTTGTGCAGTTGCAGCAGCCAATTCAGAGTAGGTAAATCTCCCGTAACGATGGTTAATGGAATATTTCAACAAACCAGCCAAGCGTCCCATGAAAACTTCGGGCGATTCGATGGGGTCAGTCAAAGCGAACAGATACACCGTGCGAGGGTGGACGTTAACCATGGCGGCACGCAATTCCTGCGGGGAAGGGGGAATGGTCCAGATGGCAAGCACATCAGCTGGCACCAGTTCATTGCGGTCTTTTCCCGCAACCTGTTTCTTTTCTTCTCCTTCGGCCCAGATGAGAGTAGATGGTTGATCCTTGAGTGTAGATATAATCTGCAAAAGATCCTGGGCGTTTCGATAATCAATAATTTCCAGTTTCCTGCTCTTTACCTCGATCCTGCCGGTTTCAAGAGTGTGGAAGTCCACAAATTCCATCTGGACCTGAGGTGCGCCGTGCCAGTCCGAGGCACGCAGGTTGTAAGCAAGGTCAAAGGGACCCTCCGGCAACGATTCTTTTTCCATTGCGCCGTTCCACCATACCACTGTCCGGGTATTACCCACTTCATCACCCACACTTAGTTTCAAGTGTTCCTTGTTTCGCCCAATGGTCGCCTCCGATAGAATTTTCAGTGCGTGCGTGGCCAGGACCAACTTTTCGTTACCAGGGCCATAGGGGGCAAGGGTTTCGAGCGATTCAGCCAAGTTCTGGGTGATTTCGGACAGATTGAGCCAACTGTCAATTTCAAGACAATCCCCGGTTTCAACATCGCCGAGCATTTCTGCAACAGTTTTTGCCAAACGCCGGCGGAATTCGGGCAGTTTTTCCGGTTCCAGCGAGAGACCGGCGGCCATGGGATGACCGCCGAAATCAAGTAATAGATCCTTTTGAGCAGCAATGGCCGCGGTGATATTCAGCCCTTCAATAGAACGGGCTGAACCGCGGGCTGGTTCGCCGGCCGGTGTCGAAAGCAAAATCACCGGTTTCCGATAGCGATCCACCAACCGGCTGGCGACGATACCGACCACGCCACCCGGCCAGGCCGGGTTTCCAAGAACCAGGATGGGCTGAGCGAGAAGGGACGAGTCGAGGCGAAGTTGGGCCTCCGCCGCCCCGGTCACCTGGTTGCAGAGCAACTGTCGCTGGAGGTTCAGACCTTCAAGCTGGGTTGCCAAAACACGGGCGCGCACTGGATCAGCAGTGGTCAACAGTTCCACGACCGGATTGGCATCACCGAGACGGCCCAAGGCATTAAGACGAGGTCCCAAAACGAAACCAATGTGCTGCTCGGTCAGGTTGGCCGGTGCGAGTTCTGCCATTTCCATCATCGTCTGCAAACCAAGTCGTTGTGTATTTCTAAGTGTCTCCAGCCCCCTCTGGACGAGGTAGCGGGCATCGCCAATAAGCCGGACCTGGTCAGCCACAAGACCAAGCGCAGCCAGATCAAGGTGCCGAGCGGCATCGGCGGACCGGTCAAAACGGGCATAGAGCTCTTCGGCAAGTTTGTAAGCCACTCCGGAGCCAGACAATGTGGAGAGGGGATGACCTCCTGGCAGGAGTTTTGGGTCGGCAAGGCCTGCGGCTTGTGGAAGGGAATCAGGCAAATCATGGTGGTCAGTGATAAGCATATCCACCTGGCGTGAGCGGGCATATTCAACGGCGGATTGGGCAGTAATGCCGGTATCGCAGGTCAGGATGATCTTCGCACCACGGTCAAGGATTTGCTGTAAGAGCGGAATATTGACCCCATGGCCTTCATTCTCGCGCACAGGGATATGGTAAATGACATCCCCATTCAATTCCTGAAGGGTTTGGAAGAGGATGGTGGTGGAAGTCTGGCCATCCACATCGAAATCACCCCAGACACAAACAGGCGTGCGGGTGTGAATGGCCATTTCCAGACGATCTGCAATCGAGGTAATCCCGGGCAATTGCTGGGCTGGGGAAGGTGAGTAGGATTGTAGGTTCAGGAAAGCACGCGCAGCCTCAGGCGTACGGATTCCGCGCCGGAAGAGTGTGTTTGCCAGGAGCGGAGGCAAGTCCGGAAGAGGAGCAGGGGAATCAAAACGAGAGAGTTCTTTCCATTTCATGGGACTCTAGAATTCGATCTCGGCAATCTGTTCGAAGTTCAGGGTGAATTCGGTGGCAGCCGTTTCCATGTCGGTGTCGGATTCATCCATTGCCCCGGCTCTTTCACCACGGTTGCAATAGGAACGGTATGGACAATAGGCGCACTTATTCCCGTCTTCGGTCAGCGGGAAATGGCGGTGGTTGCTGATCTCGTCGATGATACCGGTCAGCGCCTCCCAATCACGTTTATATTGGACCATATTATATAAAAAAAGGGCTGGCTCGTTTGGGAAATCAGTGTACCAGTAAATCATCTCGATCTGCTCTGGTTGAATGGCTGCTCCGCCGTTCAAGTAGGCACCGGCTGCAAGCAGCAATGCCCGATAAACGCGAGTTTGCATCCGGGCAGCCATCCACTCGTCTTTCGGCCGTTTATGGGTGGTTTTCCAATCGTAGATGATGGTTTTTTGGCCAGGTAAAATGGCGACCAGGTCGTATTTTGCCAGCAGACGGTGGGTTCCGATTGGAGAAGCCAGAGTTAATTCAGGGTACTGCGCGTAGTCATCGATTCTAAATCCAAAACTGAGATAATTCTTCCACCAGCGTGCCAGGTCCGGTGAGTTTGCCAACCTGCCCAGTTTCTCAATTGGCAGGCCCAGGAGGTACTGCTGAACCATACGATGAAAGAGTTGCCCGGCCTGCTGATGGCGTTCATTTTCCAGAATCGGCTCCGTTTCCACTGCCGGCCAGGCCAGGTGTTCGATATAACGCAGTTGAAAGCGGCGCGGGCAGTCGGAGTAGTCTTGCAAGGAGGATTGGTTGAAAATGAAGGAGGGAGGAAGTTCGGAATTAAGGTTGTCGGGCATCATCATTCCACATATCAGTCTTTTGTGTTCCAAGAAAAAAAGATCAGAGTACCTGAGGATGTGATTACGGACTTAGTACACTTCGAAACGTTCAAATTCTCCCGTTGGTATTTCCCATTCCACACGCGCTTCATCCACGCGTGAAGCACGAGGACCGCGCTTAACCACCTCCACAAAGCGCTCGACCACCTGGCGAGGACCCTCTGCCACTGTTTCAACCTGGTCATCGCCGAGGTTGTGCACCCATCCGGCAAGACCAAACAAGGCACCGGATTGCATTACAAAGGCGCGAAAACCAACCCCCTGTACCCTGCCTGTCACCCAGATATGAACACGTGCCAGATCATTTGGGCTTGTCGCAGTCATGCCATTCCCTTCTTTTCAGATCCACCTGCCAAGGCGGCGTGATCCTCATCAGTCCCAAACCAACCAAGTACGGGAACAGGTTCTGAAAATGCCAATCAGGCCACCTTATGACCCAAGCAGCCCGGTACTATTTTCTTTTCAAGTTGTAATGTTAATCCTCATCCAATCCGTCTTCTTCATCCAACTCTTCCGAGCGCAGATGGATATCTGGATCGAGGTCAAACAAGTCGAATTGGGACATGTCTTCCGCAAAAGAGAGGTTATCCATGGCTTCTTCGATGAAATCGGCTTCCTCATCATCGGTTTCGGCTGCGAGAATTTCCTCCAACCGTTCACGGACGCCCTCTCCACCGATCTTTGAAAGTGCCCAGATGAGCTCGCGACGTAATTCCAGATCCTCTTCATCTTCCAACAAATCAAGCAGAATTGGGCGGCCGGAGGCCAATTCCAATTCTCCTGCGGCATGAATGGCCTCTGAGCGGACGTCTTCGTCGGGGGCATGCAGTTTCGAGAGCACCTGCTTTTTCCAGCGTTCGTTGCACGAACGGCCCATGGCGAAAAGCGCACTCACCACCCAGTCGGGATTTTTATCGTGGCAGGCATTTTCGATCAGCGGGATGACCTCTTCGCGACCAGAATATCCCAAGGATTCCAGGGCACGTCGGCGGAGCACAGTTTCTTTAGCAGACGAGACCACCTTGAGCAGATTATCTTCAATCCGATGATGTAATTCGGCGGGAATCTTTTCCAATTCACCCAGGTAAACGAACAAACCCAGGGCATTGGCGGCAGCTGCACGGACTTCAAAATCTTCATCTTCATTCAAGAATCTTGAGGAAGATCGGAACGAGTTTCGTATCCTCATTTTCCCAAAGCAGGCGAATGGCACGCATGCGTACCTGCGGATCGGCATCCTTTAGCAACGGGCGCGCCAAATCATCGAAGTTGGTCAAGTTGTCGACTTCGGCCAGTTCTTCCAGGTCTTCAAGCAGAGTTTGTTTTCTACGTGGTGAGATTTTTGGCCAGGCTTTCCATAAGATGGTTATTTCCGCGGGAGCGATATCCGAAAAACGATGCAAGAAACGCGGCGGAAAGGGAGTGCTGTCATCGAGCAGAGCATCAACCACGGTCTGGAATGGTGCGTTCTGGGCCATAGAAAATATCTGCTCCTCTTTAAGGAAGAGTGAATGTAATCGGATTGATCAAATCCTTGATGTAGAAGAAACCAAGCAAAATGAGCAGGACGACAAAACCGATGCTGTTGATGGCAGTCTGGTATTTTGCAGGTATGGGGCGGCGCAGAACTATTTCCACCAAAGTTGTGAAGAGGTGCCAGCCGTCCAGTGCCGGGATGGGCAACAGGTTAACCACTCCAACGGTGAGGGTCAACGAGATTATGACCATCAGGGTATAGTTGGTGGGGATCTGGGGTTGGCCACCCGGAGTGGGCTCGCGGCTGGATACGTCCCGGGCCACAGATTGCTGGAATAAATTCCAGATACTGCGCGGACCGCCAATCTGGGCCTCCTGCGGGGAAACGGTTCCGGCGATGATACGTCCCGGCAAGGAAAGAAGATTCTCGATATCAGAACCAGCCGCAGCGAAACTGACCGGGACGGTTGCGAACCAATTCTTCGGGCGGCGGAGCAACTCTCCGACGGCGACGCCCATGGGTCCCTGGTTAGAGGGGTAAACGAGGCGCGGAGTGACAGTGATATCCAGAGTCTGCCCGTTACGAGAAATGGTCAGCGGCAATGGCTTGCCGAGATAACTATGGGTTATTGTGACCAGTTGCTCGTAACCATTGATGGTCATTCCCCCGGCAGTCAGAACAAGGTCATTAACCTTCAATCCGGCAATTTGTGCGGGAGAACCCGGATCAACGGCGGCGACGACCGCGCTATGTGTATCCGGGATACCCACCTGGCTGAACAAAATGGTGTAGACCAGAACAGCCGTGAGCAGGTTCATGGCAACCCCAGCGAGCAAAACCGGGATGCGCTTCCAGGGGCTGGCGGCTGCCATCCCCCCCGGAATGTTCGGATCGTCTTCGCCTTTGATCTTGTTGAATCCGCCCAGCGGGATCCAGTTCAGGGTGAAATCAGTGCCCTTCCAATTGAAGAGTTTTACAGCACGCGGGGGAAAACCGATGCCAAATTCTTCCACTTCAATGCCCATCAACCGGGCTACGATGAAGTGTCCCAGCTCATGTAAAAGGATAATCCCGGCAAAGACGACGACAAAGATAATCCCGCCGAGCAGACTCGTATTCATTCTGACCTCATAAATAATAAAATTACGCCTCCTGTGAGGCGGACAAGTTGATTATATCCTTTTTGAGGAGGATAGTTAACATTGGAATATTAATAAAGCGTAAGAACAGCCCGGATCAGGCGATTTTTGCCGGGCCTCCAACCTGAGCTGTCCGAACATCCAAGACCCCAGGCAGACCATGCAATAAACTGGTTGTTTGCTCCAACCCGGCTGCCTCCGTGATGACGTGAACATTAGGCCCGGCATCAACGGTGTAGCAGACTGGCAGGCCTTTTGCACGGGCGGCGTGCACGGCCTGCATGACGGTCAATGTGGAGGCCTTCCAGTAGAACAAAGCAGGACTGGATGTCATCATCACGGCGTGCAGCATATTCGAGTCAAGTTCCACAACCTCAGCAAAAGCCGCAAAGTCACGCTGCAGGATGGCATTCCGGCAAATTTCCAATCTGCGAGGGGCATCCTCCACTCGGATCGCCTGCAGGGGACTGGTGCCGGCCAGGGCATGGCCTTCGGTAGAACCAGTCGGCTTGGGTTCACTGGAGAGTATTGCGATGCAGTCGACCAGCGCCCAATGCCCGGGCGGGGCGATGGAAAAGGCATAGGAGTTTGCCTCGCGCGTGCCCATTTGCCATTCAACGAACCCGCCCGGAATGGACCGGCAGGCTGAACCGGAACCACGGCGTGCCAGGCGGGATAGTTCGGCTTCATTGAGTTCCATGCCAGCGGCTTGCGTGGCAGCCAAGGCCAAGGCTGCAAAAGCTGCCGCGGATGAGGCAAGACCGGCGTCCGTGGGGAAATTGCTATGGCTGGTCACTTCCGCGCACATATTCATACCAGCCATTTGCCGGACGAGATCCAGGAAAGCACTGACACGCTGCAGACCTGCACCCGTGTCAGGTTTTTCGTTGATGGTGAGCGAATCCGCGTGACGTGAATGGGAGAAAGTAACGGAGGTGCGCGTTTCCAGACCTGCCAGATTCATGGAAATGGAACCATTGACAGGCAGACGCAGGGTCTCATCCCGGTTGCCCCAATACTTGATGAAAGCGATATTTGGGAGGGCAAGGGCGGTCTTAGGGAGAAATGTGGGAGGAGTCTGGCCAGACATCATTCGGAGTAGTTTACCTTGAAAGCAACATCAGCATGGTTCACGACCATGATGGACAGGGACATATATTCTTATCTTTATTTTCTATCCCAAGGCGGCTTTTTCGCATCCCAGGGAATGCAGGGTCTCCAACCAGGCGTACCTGGTCGCATCCTCGGTCGTTTTCACACCGGGTAGGGGATTCTTCAATCCGTAGCGTTCGTATTTAGCGTTGCCGACGTTGTGGTAAGCCATCAAGTCGATCCCAACCAAGGCCGGATAGCGCCGGTGGAGGCTGGCAATACCTTCCAAATGCGCGTGAGTATCATTGACACCCGGAATGAGAGGGCAACGCAACCGGAGGCTGGCACCCCGCCGAATCAGGAAATCGAGGTTGGAAAGGATCAGATTATTCGAAACGCCGGTCAATTTCTTGTGAGCGGCCGAGTCGGTGGCCTTGTAATCGAACAGGAACAGGTCCACGAACGGTAGAACCTGCTCATACAAGCGCTGACTGGCCCAACCGCAGGTATCCAGACAGGTATGAATGCCCTCCGCCCGGGCGGCTTTCAATAATGCGAGGGCGAATTCGACCTGGAGCATCGGTTCACCACCTGTGATGGTCAGCCCGCCGCCGGATTGTTCGTAGAAAAGCCGGTCGCGCAGGACAACGTCCATGACTTGCTCCACCGTCAGTTCCCGGCCGGCCAGCTTGAGAGCCTCATAAAGGCAGGTTCCGACGCAATCCCCGCATTTTTCGCACAACGAACGGTCATAAAGGTGAACACCGTTCATGATCTGATGGGCGCCATGCTGGCAGGTTTTTACGCATTCCCCACAGGCTGCACATGATTCCGGGCGGAAGGAAATCTCTTTTGTCTTTGCCTGGGACTCGGGGTTATGGCACCACACGCAGCGCAGTGGGCAGCCTTTCAGGAAAACGGCTGTGCGAATTCCCGGCCCGTCGTGAAAGGAGGAACGCTGGATATCAAAGATCATACCGGTAAATGCCATTGGATGGAAATCCAAATTCTTTAGTAAAGTGTCCGTGCAATCAGATCGCGCTGGATCTCCGGGGTGAGTTCAACGAAGCGGGCGCTAAAGCCTCCAACCCGTACGATCAGGTCGCGATATTTCTCCGGAGTTTGCAAGGCGGCTTCCATATCGCCCCGGCCGACCACGGTGAGCATGGCCTGGGCACCGCCATTGGCAAAATAGGTATTGAGCAATGCTTCCACCTTGGGCCGTTCCTCCCGAAAGGTGGACTTACTGAACTTCATATTTTGGGTGTAGCCGGCATGCAGGCTGACATCCGGTTTGACGATCGAGTTCAGGAAAGCGGTTACGCCGTGGGTATCATTCCCGGCCGTGGGGGTGTTGCCGTTGGCAAGCGGAGCCCTGGACCGACGCCCATCAGCGGAGGCACCCGTCTGCGCCCCCAGGCCGACGTTCATATGGTTGTTGATGTTGACTATCATGAAATAGTCCAAGCCGAAACGCTCCGCCTGGGCATGGGTATGTACGGCGACGTGGTCGCTGACAGCACAGAGCATGTTATCGGCCGTGGCGTCGTCGTTGCCATATTTTGGAACCAGACACATCAGCCGGTATTCACGCTCGAAACCAGCAAAGTCGGCGTCCAGCGCCATCACCATTTGCTGAAGGGACATGATCTTCCGGTCATAGACGAGGGATTTGATGGCGGTAAGGCTGTCAGCCACATTGACCATGCCATAAGTCTCGATCAGACCACCCCGGAAGCGCACCCCACCACCGACCAGGGACTTGCCATGAGCGATGCAATCGTCGTAAAGCATGGAAACGTACAGGAAAGCGGCGGCTTCGTCTTCGACCTGGTACTCGCAGGCGTGGCGCACAGCCAGCGCCTCGACCGAGTACTCGACCTGGCGCCGGTAGACGGCGAAGAGAGCGTCGAAAGTGGGAAATAATTCATCCAGGGAGACGGCTTCGCTTGCTGAAGAACAGCCCGCTCGCAATGACGGATCGGCCGGGTCGAGCCCAATCTGCTCACCAGTGAGAACATCCTTACCATGATGTAAAACACTTTCGAGGGCTTTCAGGAGGTTAAACGAGCAGTTCGGGGAACCAAAACTGAGATGATCCAGGCAATATTCTCCGCAGCCGTAAGGGAGGTATTGTTCAGCATATTGGATCGGTACGCCAAACCCTTTCTCAACTGCCGGAATGTTGACATCATCATTGAAGAGGATCGGGAAGGTACGTCCCTCCCCGAGCATATCCAATGCCCTGGCCAGCAGGGTTGGGCGCATGCCCTGATAAAAGCGCAGGGTGAGCTGCGGTTCTATCTCGATGACAGTGCGAGTAGCTTGCATGGCCAACAGGGCGAAGCGATCGGCGCTGGCTTCATCCGGGCGGCCGCGCCCACCGATAAAGACCCGTCCATTGAAAATAGTTTTCCTATCGGCGATCAACTGCCAAAGGGACTGCATCAGTCGCAGGGCACCGGCCTCGCTCAAGCGGCCACTGTCCAGATCGGCAGCATAGAAGCCCCCGAGATAGACATCCATGCGGCCGTAGTTCACCGTGCCGGAGATCAGCGTATACAACCAGGCCAACTGAGCAGCTTCCCGCAGAGTTTCGGGTGGGCGGAGCGGGATCGCTTCGAGGGCAAGAGCCATTTCCAGGTAGTCGCGTCCAATCTGCTCTTCTTTTGTGCAGGCAGCCAGGGAGCGGGCCTGTTTTGCATAGGATTTGGCCACATCAACCAGCAGGTCGAGGGCCATTTCCATGGCGGTATAGAGCGGGAGGTCGCCGTTATGAGCCCGGCCGACCTGGATTTCCGCCCGCAGCCCAGGAAGGCCGATCCTGGTGAGCTTTTCATAGTCGAGCAGGGTCCCAGAGAGGCGGCCCATCATCTCGGCAATGTGATTGGAAGTGGCTTTAAGCACATCCGGTGGCAGGCGTTGGATCAATTTCCCAGAGATAGTGGCTTCCGATTTCCAGAAGTCAAGCATATCCAGAATGGGGGGTTGTTCGGACTCAGGGAGCAACTCGAATGCAGGTTGGAGGCGGGAAGCATAACAATAATAGACGGGTCCTCCGGCCGCGTCTTCCAACCCGAAACCGATTGGCAGGTAGTGCGTCCGCCCGGCGAAGAGATCCCCGGGATGGATCGGGTCAAAGAGGTGCCCGAACTGCACCTGCAGGGAATGAGCCTCCCTAATGGCAGGATGGTCGTGGATATGCTGCCGGTAGGTGGCGGTGAAAGCCAGCTCAACCGAAAGATCTTCCGTGAGGGTTAATGAGGGGGCGGATCGAATAAAGCCATGAATAACCTGTTATTAATGCGTACATTATACGCGTTAAATCAGAAACAATGAGGAAATTGAATCTGGAGGGAGGCGGACGGAATTGACGGAGAAATGGGAGGCGGATCTCTTAATTAAAAGGTTTCGGAGGCTGAGTGGGTGGAAAAAGGTAATTCAGATCTTCCTCACAATGATTTTGTGAATTTCCTGGCCAGAGGTATGGTGGTAGGATAACTTTTGCCTGGGTTGATCGATACCATAAGTTCCATCCGAGACTTCCACACGATAGCCATTGGGATACTGATAAGTGGGAATAAAGAATTCGGTCGCGGCGGTGATGCGCGGGTCGTGGCGAAACTCGAATTCGAAGAGCTTTGTCCGTACATCAAAGCTCATGCGCATTGGCAACCCGGCGGTGGCACGCGCGTAAGGACGAACAACCGCTTCCAGAGCGCGCCCACCCGAGTTAATATTGCGCGGGTTCTTCTGCTGGTCGCGGCTGAAGATGGAGAGGTCCTCTTCATTCCACTGATCGCCGCGTTCATTGGAATTGTCGGCTGTGTAATTCCAGATGGTGTAATTCAGCAGGGTATCGTCCATGACCTTCAGGCTGCGATCCATGGCACGCACCTGCAGCCCGAAATCACCAGAGCGGAAGGCTTTTTTCTTATGCAGGTCGAACGGGATGCCGATCTCCCCGATGAGGGTCGGGACACCGCCCAGCCTTTCCCGGGCTGCCTGCTTGAAACGTTCCATAAGGCGGTCGTAAGACCGGCGGATGCAGCCTGCACCGAAAATAATCTTCCCATTGAGGTAGTCGTATCCGAGCCAGGATTGGAACTCTTTATTGAACGTGGCCGGGCCGTCGTACCAATGCTGCGCCGAGACGAGATGGGTGAGGTCTTTTGAATCCAACGCGGGCGGAAGACGGCTGGGTTCCGTCTCGATGAAAATAAAGGCATTGGGAATCACTGCATGAATGGCAGAGGCATAACGGGCGATAAACGGGCTCAGGTAGTCCCGGTCGAAATCCACGTCCCGACCATTCACTTTGGTGAAGTGATCCGGTTTCAAAAGGTGCGGTGTGCCAGAAGAGTCCAGGTCCCAAACACCATTTGTCTTCCAGAGGCATTCCCGGCCGGGCAACCAAATTGAGTGTTTTTCCGGATTGAAGGTCCTGGTTTCAATCAATTTCGTCCCAAAAAAGCCAATTTCATATATTCCGACCTCCTGCGGGTAGCCAGCACCGAGCAGGATGGACTGGAAGGGGGTGGGACTGGCATGGAGTTTGTAGGGCCAAGGAAACTGATTCAGGTTGGGCACTCCGATCCAGCCGGCAGAGGGTTCGTTCAGACATTCAAAACCACTCACATTGGGCAGATCCTTGAGGTGAGTGGCAACCTGCTGCATGGCAGCAATGTAATGTCCCTGGAGATAATCCTGGACAGGCTGGCCATCCACCCGGGTGCGCGGAGCGAAATCATTCCCGGCGAAGAACAAAGTGAAGAGAGTAGCTGAGGCCGAGCTTGAAGGCGTTGGAGGGCCAGGCCATATGTGGAAATGGGTCGCCGTGTTCCTGGTGAAGGATGGCCGCACCCGTGGCATGCAGCCTGGTCAGGTCCATGCCGACAGCTTCGAATGTCCAGCCGGGGGCGCCATCGCCGCCTGAGAAACGACTCCAGACATCCTGGTGAGGGTCAATAAACATGGAGATGCCATAATCACCGGCCTTCCGGATGATTTTGACCAGGTAGTCGAGATATTCCTGATCATACATGCCTGGCCCGGCATGTTCGATGGCCTCCCAGGTGGTGAGGAAACGCAGAAAGGTCAACCCCCAGGATTTCAGACGGGAAAAGTGCTCTTCTGCCTGGTCGAGCGGGAAGGGACGGCCCACAAAAGAGACATGACGGTGGTCATAAAAGCCTTCCTTATTCCAGGTGGCGCCATAGGGGGTGAATGGCACCTTGGTGCTACCCCCCAGATTGACGCCGCGCAATAACAGGCTGCGGCCAAATTCATCCGTAAACCAGGTTCCGTCGAGGGTGATCACGATGAATGCTCCTTGAAGGAATACAGATAGGACAAGGGAAAGGGTCCAATCTATGCCAGATTTAGATCCAGCACTGCCGCACCGGTGAACTCCCCATGACGAAGTTGTTCGAGTGCCACGCCCGCCTGTTCCAGCGGAAATACCTGCACGTCCGTCCTGACCGGCACCTGCGGGGCAAGCGCCAGGAATTCGTCCCCATCCCGACGGGTCAGGTTGGCGACCGAGCGGACAACGCGCTCCTCCCAGAGCAGAGAGTAAGGGAAGGCAGGGATATCACTCATATGGATGCCACCACAAACGACCACACCGCCCTTACGGGTGGCCCGGAGAGCTGCCACAACCAGCGGACCGACCTGGGCGAAGATCAAAGCGGCGTCCAATTGTTCGGGCGGTAGTTGCGTGGAATCTCCCGCCCAATCCGCGCCCTGGCGCAAGGCGAACTCCTGGGCGGCTGCGTCACCGGGACGGGTGAAGGCGAAAACTTTTTTCCCGGCATGTTTAGCCACCTGCGTAATGATATGAGCGGCGGCGCCGAAGCCGTAAATTCCGAGGGTTTCCACGCTTTCCCCGGCCATGCGGTAAGTGCGGTAACCGATCAGGCCGGCACACAGAAGAGGGGCGACTTCCACGTCAGAATATAAGACAGGCAGAGGAAAACAGAAACGTTCGTCGGCGAGGGTGAATTCGGCAAAGCCACCGTCCACATGGTAGCCGGTGAAGATCGGGTGATCACACAGGTTTTCCTGTCCTCGCATACAGTACCGGCAGGTGCCGTCGGTGGCGCCCAACCACGGAACACCAACCCGTTCACCGAGGCGGTAACTCCGAGCATCCGGTCCGGATTGCACGACCGTCCCAACAATCTGATGCCCCAGCACCAGGGGTAATTTCGGCCTGTCCAATTCACCATCCAGGATGTGCAGGTCGGTATGGCAGACTCCGCAGGCGCTCACCTTGAGCAGCACCTGTCCCGGTCCCGGCGTTGGTACGGGGAGTTCAACCAATTGCAAGGGAGTTTGTGGTGCGTTGAGCAACATGGCGCGCATGGTTTGCATTTTGGCTCCTCAGGGTGTAGGCAGGGGGGGTGTGACGTCCTGTCCATTAAGCCAGGCGGTCAATAGTGGGAAGGGATCGACCTTTGTAAAGGGAGGATCGGGACTCGAGATTTCGAAATGCAGATGGGGTGTGGTAAAGCGGGCATCGCCGGTGTTCCCGACCAAGCCGAGCAATTGTCCGGCAGCCACCCAGACCCCAGGCCGGATTCCCCGGGCGATGGCAGATAGATGGGCGCCGTAGTAGTGGCGCCCGTCATCGCCGAGAATGCGGACGGATAAACCACCGGCTGTGGAATTGTCGTTGGTGGCTGGATTCCATTTATCCACGTAGGAGACCTCGTCCACCGTTCCATTGGTTACAGCGACGAATTTTGTCCCGATGGGTGCAAAGATGTCCGTGGCGGGATAGGGATGCCCGCCCCTGGAAAAAGCGGCCAGTTCCGGCGGTTGGATAGGGAAAACATAGGCATACAAGTTGGGGGTGCCGGTGGGGGTTTGCGTGGGCAGGCTGGTGGGTGTTTCGGATGGTGTACTGGAAATTGTTACTGTTAAGGTAAAGGTAGCCGTCGAGGAGGGTGTCAACATAGCGGTGGGAGGAAGGGGAGAAGAGGTCGAGGTTTGCGAGGGGGCGGCAGTGGGCAGCGACAAAGGTGGCGCGGAACAAGCCGCCAAGAAGAACCCCAGAAGCATAAAGATGCCCGACCGCATGAAAGTTTACCTTTTCCTGAGCAGGTCTTCCAGGTCGGGGATATCCAGCGCAGCCCGGCGCAGGATGTCGAAAGCAAACTCCGTCAAGAGATCCAAGCGAGATGGGGAGACTTCCTTTCCGGAGTCGGCTTCTTCGAGGAGTTTGACAATGTTGCCGCGCAACCCACTGGCCCTCCGGGACCAATGGGAGTCCACAGAAAGGCGTTCCAATCGGGAAACGAGCAATCGCAGGAGTTGGATATTGTTGATTTGAGCGGAGGTCACAAGTTCTTCAGGATCTCATTCGTAGTATCAATGAGTTTATCACGCATGGCATGCCCGTTCAAGCCCGACACTTCCATCCCGAGCAGGACCCCACCCACCACCGGAGGAACTGTCAGACGGACGAACTGCGCATTTGGAGAGATTCCGAGGACTGTCCTGCGAAGCGTCCGGTCCAGAATAGGGGATCCTCCGTGCAGGCTGCCAATCAACACCACTTCGAACTTTTCCTTCTCAATTTGAAGCTGTTTTATCACGCCGGCCGCCATCTCCCCCAGTTCCCGCCCGGCCCAGCGCATGACCGCCCGAGCTTGCGAGTCACCATGCCGGGCAGTTTCGAAGACCTTTATTACCAGCGCCGAATCGAATGGATAGCGTTGCAAATATACTCCTTCGACCAGGTCATCCAGGTCGGTGGCACCGGTGTATTCAAGGAAAACCCGGGTGAGGGCAGTAGCCGGTCCACGCTTGAGCCACTCGAAAGTAACCGCCTGCATGGCACGGGAAACAATATCAAAGCCTCCGGCGTATTCGCCGGACCAATATCCACCGCCACCAACGGCGCGTCCCTGGCGTTTATGATCCCTGCTCCAGCCGCGAGCGTTACATCCAGTGCCAGCCACCAATGAAACCCCCCAACCTTCGGAGGCGCCGGCCAGAATTCCAAGCGTGGCGTCGTTGACGATCTCCAGCGGACAGGTAAGCCCTACGGGGCGGATGGCATTCAGGTGATCCTGCCGCTCGGAAGGCCAGTCAAAGCCTCCGATGCCCAGGCCGGCTCCGACAATTTGATCAACCTTGATCCCGGCCTGCTGCAGAGCATGCCTGGTTACATCCAACAGGACGCGTGTCAAACCGTCATAGCCGACACCTTCCCAGTTGCCGGGTCCGCCTGTGGCGAAACCCAAAGCCTGACCGGTTTCATCCGTGATCAGGGCATGGGTCTTGGTTCCGCCAACATCAACACCAAGATAATATTTCATTGACAATAGTCTCCAGAAAGATTATTGAATTTAATTTAAAAACTCACCATTCAACAAGCAGAAAGTGCAAGTTTTACAATTCAGGCATGAGCTCGCGCAGATGGCGGTAACCGATCACCTGGATGCCTTGATCTTTGATGAACTTCCTGATTTCCGGAAGCATGAAGGTGCGGTAGTTTGCCACCCGGCTGGGCCAATCAGGGGCGATGAGGCGCAATTCGGGCGTATCTATAGAGGGATGTAACAGGAAATGGGTCACACCGGCGGGCAGGTCGGACAACATTTTCCTGGTGATATCCAACTGGCCAGTGGGTTGATCGAGCGGCAGCATGGCCACCCCATCCACGAGCGGCAGGCCTTGATCTTCCAGGCTGGAAATGAGAGCGGCATAACCGGAAGCAGTTTCGGCATCCACGCCCATATGAGCAAACATGGAAGCATCGCCACGCGGCAGCATGACTGGAACATGAAACTGGCGTCCTGCCTGGAGATAAGCCTGCAAGAACTTGGGATGGAGGATAGTGCCCATGTGGCTGTCGATATGGGAAACATCCACGCCCCAATCGAGTGCTTTCCGGACCTGAAGTTGGAGTTCCCCGGCCACTGCTTCGGGGAGAGCATGTTTCTGGGTATCCCGGGAAGTCTGCCAGAGGAAGCCATCCTTATCAACCAGGCCAGAGGCCAGGTCCCGCGTCGAAATGGCTGACCAGCGATACAGATCCCATTCCGCGTTGAGAGTAGCGTGCACACCCATATCCACAGCGGGATGAGTCCGGCAGTATTCAGCGGCAGGTTTTGCCCACGGACAGGGCAGCATGATCGCTCCAGAGGAGATTCCACCTGATTCCCATAGATCGATAAAGGCGGACAGGGAGGCCTGGCACATGCCGATATCGTCAGTGTGCAAAATTACCACTTTATCGGTGTTAGAAAAGCCCATCTTTTTCAGGACAGGATTCGGTTGCATGGCTGCTCCTATTTGAAGAACAGAGGCAAGTAGGGTTTATTGGTTTCCAGGAGATCATCCAAGACTGCCTGGACCTTATCTGCTTTCGGACCAAGCGGGTGGACAAGCAGAGCCTGGTAAGCAGCCTCCCGGTCTCCGTGGACGGCTGCCTCGACGGTCAGCAACTCGTACGATTTGACATGGGCAAGCAATCCGAAGCAGGCCGGAGGCAGGGGATCTGCCGGCAGGGGGTGGATGCCTTTCTTATCCACTTTAGCGGGCATTTCCAGCACCCAATCAATCGGCCAACCGGGAATCGCACCATTATGGCGTACATTGACCACATGTGTTTCGCCCAGATCGTTATAGTGGGCGTTGAGCAGTTGTGTGGCCACGGTGGAATAATATGCCCCTCCACGCAACATCAGGTCGGCAGGTGGTTCGTGTAAATTGGGGTCGGCATATTCTCTTAGGAGATTCTTCTCAATCTCAATCACTTGCTCGCCACGCGAGGGGGGCCATTTCTCCTGCTCAAGCAATTTATGGTCGGTATGATAATAGTATTGCAGATAATAGTTCGGGATCATGCCGAGTGACTCAACCGTGCGAGGGTCCCACTCGGGTTCGGTCTCCGCATTGAGTCTGGCGATATAGGCGGTCAGCAACTGAGACCAGACATCCTCCCCATCAACGGTGAAGCCACGGTGCCAGGAGAGGTGGTTCAGGCCCAACGTGTTCAGGTCAGCCTTTTCCAGTGGGATGGTCTTGCCAGTGGATTGCTCCAGTTCCTTGACAAGTTGCATCTTCATCCCGATCGGAGCGTTGCAGACGCCCACCGAAGGCACCGCCGGGGCATAGCGTTGGAGCGCCTCGGTCACCAACCCGGACGGATTAGTAAAGTTCACCAGCATGGCGCCGGGTGCCAGTTCCTGCATGTCATTTGTCAATTTCAGCAAGACAGGAATGGTTCGCATGGCCTTGGCCATCCCACCGATGCCGGTAGTCTCCTGGCCAATCAGGCCATGCCGCCGACCAAGATATTCATCTGCGACGCGGGCCGGCATGTGGCCGACACGGATCTGCGTGGTGACATAAGAGGCATCTATAACAGCGAGGCGCTGGTCGGTGGTCAACACTACTTTAAAGGGGTCACCCCTGGCCGCGACCATGCGCCTGGCAAACCCGCCGACAATCTCCAACCGCGGGGCATCGATATCCATCAGCCAGAGTTCGGTCAGGGGCAGGCTACTGATCCGGTCGAGAAAACCGTTCACGAGTTCGGGGGTATAGGTGGAACCCCCACCAATCACTGCGATTTTCATTCTTTCGATCCTTTCCTTTTCCTCTCAACCTTTCGGGTTTTCGTCTGGTATTTTTCACGAAGGATTTGTTAAAACATTACCAAGACCATATAAATGACAACGAACCCAATGCCCATTTTCGATAAAGAACTGACCTGGCATGACCTGGCGACACACATCCATGACTTTTGTGCAACGGAGGGCGAACGGGCAACCGGGCGGCGGGTCAATCAGAGATGGAACTTCGCCACGCGCACGGGTGGCCTGGTTGGTACGCAGCCCGGAACGTGGGTCGGGGACGGCGGAAAGGAGGAGTTGCGTATAAGGATGTGCGGCACTCCACATGATGGCCTCACTCCCACCACCCTCAACCATATGACCGGCGTACATTACCATGATCTGGTCGCCGATGTACCGGGCGGAGGCAAGGTCATGAGTAATGTAGACATAGGATATACCACGTTCTTCCTTGAGGCGCTCGATCAAGTTTAGCACACCCATGCGGATCGAGACATCCAGCATTGAGATCGGTTCGTCAGCCAGGATCAGTTCTGGGTCGACGGCCAGGGCGCGTGCAATCGCAACACGCTGGCGCTGTCCACCAGAGAGTTGGTGCGGATAACGATTGGCAATCTCCGTCGAAGGTTTCAGCTCCACTGTATCCAATAAATCGCAAACCCGATCGTGGATCGCCTGCCGTCCGGAGGCTTTCCTGTGAATAATGAGTGGGCGTGCCAGATGGTGCTCGATGGTGTGAACTGCATTTAGAGAGGCAAATGGATCCTGGAAAATCAACTGGACCATGCGTCGATATTCCAACGAAGCCTGGCGTGGCTCAGTCTTCAGGATGTCCTGATTTTTAAAGAAGATCTCTCCATGCGTAACTGGGATGAGACGGGCAATCATGCGGATAGTGGTCGTCTTGCCGCTGCCTGATTCGCCCACCAAAGCCACCACCTGGCCACGCTGCACGCTAAACGAGACATCTTCGACGGCATGTACCTGCCTGGGGTGGTAGAAGACGCCGACATGGAAATGTTTGGTCATCCCGCGGACATCCAGGATAGGGCTGAGTTCAGGATCCATCAGGTTCATGAGGGCTCTTCACTAATTATCGAACAAATGACATGCCACAGAGTGGCTGGAGGAAATGGATTTCATAACAGGAGCAACCTGTGAACAAACCGGCATGACCTTAACACAGCGTGGGTGGAAACGACAACCGGAGGGAGGAGCAACCAGATCAGGCGGGGAACCAGGGATGCCGGTCAGTTTATGCCTGAGGCCGCTTATGGAAGGAAAGGAATTCATCAGTCCCAGCGTGTACGGGTGCAGAGGTTGTTCAAAGAGCTCATGAGCCGGGGCGCGCTCAACGATCTCACCAGCGTACATGATGGCGATATTATCCGACATCTCCACAAGCAGGGAAAGGTCGTGGGTGATGAAAAGGATGGAAAAACCCAGCTTCTCCCGCAAGGTGGCAATCTGTTGGAGGATGTCTTTCTGCACGACCACATCGAGGGCCGTGGTGGGTTCATCCATAATCAGCAGAGGTGGGTTCAAGGCGAGAGCAATGGCGATAACGGCTCGCTGGCGCATCCCGCCGGATAACTGGTGAGGATAGGAATCCAAGCGCCGGGGTTCAATCCCGACCAGGTCGAAAAGTTCCATGGCGCGCGAGTTCGCTTCGGATTTCGTTTGACCATGCTGGCGCATAACATCGGTGATCTGATCGCGGATACTTCATGACCGGGTTGAGTGCATTCATGGCGCTCTGGAAAACAATGGAGATCCTGCTCCAGCGGAATTGACCCAACTCAGCATCATTCATTTCCAGGATGTCCCGACCATCGAAGAGGGCCTGCCCACCTGTGATCAAGGCCGGGGGATGCAGGATGCGCAGGATGGCATGGGCAATGGTGGATTTACCGCTGCCGGACTCGCCGGCCAGACCAACGACTTCTCCCGGCTGAATGGCAAAAGAAACCCCATCCACTGCCTTGACAGGGCCGCGCGTGGTCAGGTAGGCCACATGCAGATCCCGGATATCCAGGAGTGGGCTAATGGGCGAGGGGTTCCTTGACGACGGGAGTTGACCGGCGTGCACCGAGATGGAATCTTCTGAGGACAAGGGTAATCTCTTTCTCGCTTCTTAATCTTGGATTGGTGACTTCGTCCATGGCATAAATCAGCATGGTGGTGGCGAAGGAAACCAGGGCTATACACAGACCGGGCGGCAGGAAGGTCCACCAGGCTTCCTGGAGAAGGGCAGAGCTGTTCGAGGCCCAATACAGCATGGTCCCCCAGGAGACGATGTTGACATTTTCAAAGCCCAGGAATGCCAAGCCGGCATCCGCCCCGATGGTATAGATGACAGCGCCGAAGAGGGATACCATTACCAGCGAGAGCATGTTTGGGAGGATCTCTGCAAAGATGATGCGCGAGGAGCCTTCCCCACTGATGACGGAGGCGGAAACGAAATCCTTCTCACGCAGGCTGAGCACCTGGGAGCGGAAAACGCGGGCCGGCCAGGACCAGCCTGTAAAGGTCAGGACCAGCATAACGGTCAGCATCCCCTGGGGCAGGAAGGAGGCCAGGGTAATCAAGAGGGGCAGACCGGGGATGAGCAGGAAGACGTTGGTGAACATATTCAGCACCCCGTCGACTACCCCCGGCATGTAACCGGAGATCATTCCGATGATCATGCCAATCAAAGTGCTCAAGATCCCGACTGAAAACCCTATAAAAAGTGATGTGCGCGATCCCCAGACGAGTTGGCTGAAAACGTCCTGACCCTGGCCGGTTGTCCCAAGCCAGTGTTGGGGAGTAGGGGGTTGGTTTGGCAAGCCGACATACCTGGAAGGATCATTCGGGGCGATGAAAGGAGCAAAGATGGCCATGAGAATTAAAATGGTCAGGATCACAAGGCCGATGAGCGCTTTAGGCTCAACCAACGTGCGACGCAGGAAATCCATCTGATTGGAAACAGGTCTGCCATGAGAAACTGCAATGGATTTCCCGTCTTCCACCCGGGTTGGGTTCGCCTGCGCGTTTGGATTCATTTTGTTCGCCTCCTTCCACTCAACTTACCCGGACACGCGGATCGAGTTGAATGTACAGGATATCCACCAGGAAGTTGGCAGCCAGGACAGCCAGCGTGATCATCAGGAACAGAGCCTGCATAAGGGGATAGTCGAGTGTGGTTACAGATCGAACCAGGTAAAATCCCAACCCGGGGTAGGAGAAGATCATTTCTGTCAGGAGCTGGCCTGCCAAAATAAAGCCGATCGACATCCCGAATTGGGTGATATTAGGGAGAATGGCATTGCGCATGGCGTAGTTGAACATGATTGTGCGCTGCGACAAGCCCTTGGCCTCAGCCATGATAATGTAATCCTCGTTGAGGACAGCGATCATAGTGCTGCGCATTCCCACCATCCAACCGCCCACCGAGACGAGGATAATCGTAATAGCCGGCAAGACCATGTGAGATATGACACTACCAATATAATCCCAAGTAAAACCGGGCGAAAGATAATCAGAATAAGCATGAGATAACGGAAACCAGCCCAATTTGAAGCCCAAGAAATAGAGGACAACCATGGCCAACCAGAAGTACGGGAAGGAACCGATAAATCCAGTCAGGCCGGGCAAAGTGGAATCAAGAAAACCATTACGCCTCCAGGCAATTATGACCCCAAGGGCGGTGCCCAAGACAAAGCTGATCAGGAGTGTCACCGTTCCCAACAGCACCGTCCACATAAAACTGGTGGCGATAATGGCTGATACTTTGGCCGGATAGGAAGAGATGGAGATGCCAAAGTCACCGCGCAATGCGTGAGAGATATACATAAAATATTGACTCAATATTGGACCGTTCGTAAAGCCATAAGCCCGTTTGATGGCTTCAATTTCGTCAGTCGTAAGCCGGCCATGCATGCGAGCCATCAAGGCTGTCACCGGGTCGCCGGGCATCGTACGCGGCAGGATGAAATTCAATGTCAGCGAAGCCCAGGCTGCCAGCAGGTATAGGCCTATCTGTCGTATTAAATATCTCATACGCGTGGGTTGGAGAGAATCTGGGTTGAGGAGCCAGGGCTATCCCAAGAATTATGGATAACCCTGGCTTATAAGAAGAGGTTATTTCGGTTTAACGGTGGTCAAAATAATCAAACCGGTATTGTAAGGTCCACCTGGCCAAGGTACACCCGGAGCGTAAGGATTATCCTGAGATGGGAACCCGGTGAAGCGGGCAGTACTGTACTCATACCAATCCACCCCTGGGAAGAGCGGTAAGGCCGGGGCTTCCTTGACAAAGATGGCTTCAAGCTGCTCGGAGTACTGCTTCTGCAATGCGGGATCGGTGGTCTGGCCGAACTGGGCGAGAATCTTGTCCGCATCCGGGTTGACATAGCGGTCAAAATTGTCATTGGCGGCCTGCCCAATTGGTTGGACTGTCAGCTGGCTCATCTGTCCGAGGTAGAAGTTGTAAGGGGTTGGCCCGAGGTCACCCGTATCAAGGGTCCATTGGAATTGCCCCTTGGAGACCGTATCGGTCCAGGTATCCTGCTCGGGGGTTTGCACGTCGACCTTGATCCCCAACGCGCTCGATGTTCTGGCTGATGATCTGGCAGGCGGAGATCCAGTCGGTCCAACCAGAGGGGACGATCAATTGATATTCCATCGGTTTGCCAGATTGGTCCAGCCGGGTGCCATCTGTGCCGCGTTTCAGTCCGGCCGCGTCCAGCATCTGGTTGGCCGTAGCGACATCATAATTCGTCCATGTCCCGGCTGCAACCGCCTTGGGATCCTTCCAGGAGGCCTGGATATCACCTAGGCCAGTTGCATCTGCAGGCGGGATATAGTTGTACTCCGCAGTCTGGACGATCATCTTGCGGTCAATCCCCATGCTGATCGCCTTGCGTACATCCGAGTTGTCGAACGGCTTGATGGTTGGGTTGATATAAAGCATGACCATGTTTGCGCCGACAAAATAGTAGTGGTTATTGGCCGGGTTCTTGGCAACGTAAGTTTTCTGGATATCGGGGACGAAGTTGCCGGCCCAATCCAGGTCACCATTCACGAGCGCCAGATTTGCGGAATCGTTATCTGCGAAAACAGGATAACGGATGCCCTTGAAAGCCGGCTTTCCGGACTGCCAATAGTAGGGGTTCTTTTCCAGAATGTAGATCTGGGTTTCGAACTTGGCCACCTGAGTGAAAGGTCCGGTGCCAACCGGGTTGTCATTGGTCCAGGTCAAGGGATCCTGAACATCCTTCCAGATGTGCTGGGGAACAATGAACTGGTCGGCCAAGTCGTAGAGAGCCAACGTGTATACTGTCTTGAATTTTAACGCCACGGTCAAGTCATCCGGGGCAGTAATGGTGTCGATGTAGTTTTGCAAATAAGATGAGGTACTACCGACCCCGACCAATGCATCATTGGTTTTCAAAAGATTGAAAGTGTAAAGGACGTCTTGGGCAGTGAAAGGCTGTCCATCCGACCATTTAACGCCTTTGCGGAGCTTAAAAGTCAGCAGCGTGTTATCGGTGCTCCAGGTATAACCGGTTGCCAGCCATGGGATCAGCTTGCCGGTGGCCTTATCATAGATCAGCATCGGCTCATAGATTGCGGTGAGGGTTGAGCCCAGTGGCGTGGCTGAGAAGGGGTTGAAATTGCGCACCCAAGTTGGCACCTGTTCGAAGTTGATGGTCAGGTAGGCTCCGCTCGAGCTGGATGCAGAAGATGCGCAGGATGCCAGGAGCATACTGAAGATGACGAGCAGGCTGATGATCAGCCAAAAGTTTCTTGATTTCATATTCTTCCTCCAGAGAATGAAAAAGGATGGGTATGGAAATTTACGGATTAGTAGAGAAGCCGGGCCACCTCCTTGTTTGTCGAATCAAGAAGAACAACCACACGACTGACGGATGATCAATTCGGTAGGGAGAACGAGACGCGCCTCCACCTCTTCGCCGCGGATCAAGCGGAGCAGCTGACGGACAGCAGCCTGCCCGACCTGCTCGATGGGGGCGCGGACAGTAGTCAGGGGTGGAGTCAGGACGCGGGCGAAAAGCGAATCGTCGAAACCAGCCACGGCGACATCCTCCGGGATACGGTACCCGGCTTCCCGCAGGGCTTGTATGACACCCACGGCGTTGTCGTCGTCGCCTGTGAAGATAGCATCAAATTCCAGACCAGAAATAATCAATTGAGAAACCATTGCTTGAGCTTGATTTGCCTCAAATCCGCCACATGCAACCAGGCAAGGATCGAAGAGCAAGGCGTGTTTTTTAAGGGATTGCCGGTAGCCTTTTTCGCGTTGACTGGAATCCTCGTTATCCGCCGGACCCTGCAGGAACAGGATCCTCCGGCAGCCGTGTGTTTCGATCAGATGATCGACCACTTTTTGGGTCCCTAATTGGTTTTCGATCGTGACGACAGGGATCGGCAGATCCTTTGGAGGGGACTGGTGCAGAAGAACAACCGGGAAGCCAATCTCATGCAAGCGGGTCAACTCGGCATTTTCCAGGGCTTCGGTAAACACCAATAACCCATCCGTGTTATGTTCCCCGAGGGTGCGCCGGGAGATTCTTCCCAAGGAAGCGGTTATTGTGGAATGGATCAGCAAATCGAATCCGGCCTGGCTGGAGACCGCCTCGATGCCACGCAGCATAGGGGTGTAAAATTCGCCTCCAATATCAAGGAGTAACAGGCCGATGGTGTTGGTCTTACGACTGGCCAGGGTGCGGGCAGCCGAATGAGGAGTGTAGCTCAGGGTTGAGATGGCTGCGCGGACCCGTTGGGCGGTTTCCGCTTCCACGACAGCCGACCCGTTCAGGACCCGGCTGACAGTGGAAATGGAGACCCGGGCTTTTTCGGCAACATCAGAAATGGTGGCTCTGGATGACATGAAGTGGTTTCCAATGAAAGCGCTTTCAGAAAGCGCTTTCATAGTATATAAAAGAATCCTGCATCTGTCAATTGCCAAACGGAAAATTTAAGAAAACTATGACCTGTATATGAGCATTTAGCGGCCGGCTTATATCATGAAGACAGGATGGACAGCTCTGCGAAGAATTTGGTTGATCAACCCGAGCGATTTAAGCATCATATCCTTAACCTTGGATTACAATTGCCTGCATGCCATCCCTTTCTGACAAGCTGAAAGCCCTGGGCGTGAAGCAGGGCACCAGAGGACTTCCGACGGCCGAGCCTGTGCAACGCTATGCAATTGATAAAGTTGTCGATGGAACTTACCGGCCCAGCCTGAATGGAGAAACTTTTGTCGCAAAGCAGATTTTCGGAGCAGAATATCACCATGGACAGGCTGCGATCCGACCGGATGCGCCGTTTGATGGACTGGCTGCCTGGGCAGGCGAGCCGCGTTTCGTGAAATTGCCGCTGGAATCCTACGCTTTTCTGGATACCGAGACGAGTGGTCTGGCGGGCGGGACAAGCACGTATGCCTTCCTGGTTGGCGTGGGGCGTTTCATGGAGGGTGATTTCCACCTGGAACAATTCTTCATGCGTGACCCGACAGAGGAGTTGTCGATGCTGGAAGCATTGGCTGAATTCCTTGCTCCAACACAGGCGCTGGTCACATTCAACGGGAAAGCTTTTGATGCACCTCTGCTCATTACGCGTTATTCGATACACAGCATGCCCATACCTTTCAGGGAACATGCTCATCTGGATCTGCTACCGCTAGCCCGGCGCCTTTGGAGTGACCGGCTGCCCAGCCGTGCCCTGAAATATCTAGAAGAGAACGTTCTGTCCGCACCGCGCAGCGTCGAAGAAGTGCCCGGTTACGAGATCCCATATCTATACTTTGATTATCTACGCAGTGGAGACGCGCGACCACTTAAGGGAGTGTTCTATCATAATGCCATGGATGTGGTGGCGATGGCGGCTTTGCTAGCGCACGTGGCAAGCATACTCGCTGATCCGTTCGGAGAGAGAGTTGATCATGGCCTTGACGTGGTGGCGCTGGCAAAGTTGTACGAGGATTTAGGCCAGTGGGACAAGGCAGCACGACTTTTCGAACGCGGCTTAGAGATGGAAATCCCCGAGGCGGATTTCTGGCTGGCAATCCAACGTCTTTCGCACCTGCAAAAACGGCGGGGGAACCTTGAGACGGCAGTCCGTTTATGGGAACGCGCGGCCAGTCAAGGGCATATCTATGCACACGTTGAACTGGCGAAGTATCACGAACACCAACGCCGCGATTATACCGAGGCGATAAAATGGACGCGCAGTGCCGAGGAACTCGTCAATACGTTGGAAGCCCCGCGTTATGTTTACTTGCATTGGATGGAAGAATTGAATCACAGAGAGAAAAGGTTGGAAGAAAAAATCAAGAAGCGTTCGGATAATAGTTAAAAGGATTTTAAAGATAATGAAATCAAAACTAAGAGGAATCATTCCATGTTTCATATTTAGCACCCTGCTGGCGAGCGTTCTAGCATGTGGGGGCACGCCCACCCCGGTCCCGGTAACTGCCACGTTGAACCTGCCCCCAACGCAGACCAGTCAACCCACGCAGACGTCCATTCCACTCTATCAACTTGTGAGCCTGACCTCTGTCAGCCGAAACGAGGCAGGCCAGGCACCCGGATCAGTGTACACAGTGAAGGCGCAAATTCCCGTGTTGCAGGGAAGAGACGATCCGCGCGTGACGAATTTCAATAACGAGATGACCCTGCTTACACAGGAAGAGGTCGCAAAATTCAAAGATAATGCGGCAGAAGTCCGGGTCCCCCCCGGTTCATCAGGCAGCAGCTACGATCAACAATATACGCTTCTTTCGCCTCCCGGCAACCTGATCAGCTTGCAATTCCAGATCAAAGTCTTTATATACCAAACCTCCCGTCCCACGACTTACAGCCGGGCGGTCAATTATAATCTGCAAGCTGGTGCGGATGTGACGATGGATCAACTTTTCCTGCCTGGTTCCGATTATCTTGCCAGGCTTTCCAATTACTGCATTGCCCAGTTGAAAACGCGACCTATTGATTTTGAGACCTATTACAACGGCGCCCAACCCAGTCTGGCAAATTATGGGAATTGGAACATCACTCCGGGTGGCTTGCAGATCACCTTTGCAGAAGGCCAGGTGGCTGCCTCGGAACAGGAAGTGGTTGTTCCGTATGGCGAGCTTCAAGCCGATATCGATCCGCACGGAGCGCTGGCGGGATTTATGCCATAGCGTGAAATAAGACCAGCCCTATTTCGAATAATATTTTTGGTACAGTTCATCCCGCACGTAGATCAACCCGAGCGAGTCACGATAGACCAGGTGGTACCCCTGGATTGTTTCGTTATCTGCGTCGCGGTAGAACTGCTGATTGCGGGCGAACAGGGCAGGGTCAATGCCGACTGCTTTTGGATTCAGGTAGTCGCGAATGCGCTGTTCGAGCAATAAAAGCACGTCGAAATGGTTCTGCTGGATGTAGTTGTACTCCAGAAGGTCATAGTTAGTGTCCGTCTTCCAGCCAGGTTTTCCCGGCACGTACATGCGATAATCATAGTAGACGCGCAGGTCTGCATCTGGCAGGGGTTTGAGCGATTCCAACACCTTGCCGTACCACTGGATGCTGGTGCTGTTTTGTTCCCTGTACAAGCGAGAATCAAAGAGTTGAACATCTGCACGTACGAATAGAACAAATTGAGTGAAAAGCACCAGCAGCAGTACCAACCGGGCGAACCAAGGCAGCCGCGCAGAGGCGGGCCTATGCCATTTCTCAGGCAGAAGGATCACCAAGCTGGAAATGAGCGGTAGCGCCACCGGCAGCCAGTATTGGAATTTAAAGTGGGTCAAGAAGAAGACTGTAATGCTGATTGGAATAAACCATGCCAGGATCAAAGCGTGTAACAGGCGCTGCGGTCCGCGCCAGGCACCCCAGACTGCCGCACCCAGGGCAATCAGCAAAAAGGGAGCCTCTCCGAAAGATTGGCGAACGTCCGGCCAGGATGCCAGCAAGCCCTTGGCATAAAAGACGCCATAGCCATTTTCGAGCAATCCACCCTGTTTGTACAGGATATACTGGTAGGCGGTGCGGGCCCAGTGGGAGAATAAGAATGGATTCGCAATTAAATAGGCCAGACCCATGGTTAGTATAAAGGCAAAGGCCATCCCAACCAGTCTTTTCCAGGATACCTTTTTGAGCAGCAGGCCCAACAATAAAGTCAGACCGACCGCAAGGAAGAAATATACTCCGACCAGTTTCGTAGCAGTGGCGACCCCGCTCATGACGGCTGCCAGGATGAAATTTCCCCCGAAGCGCAGATTATCACGTTTCAGGAAGCATAGGGTCAATACAACCAGCAGGAAAGTGATCCCATCCGGGTGGTACCAGGAATTGTTCTGTACGACCGCCGGCACACTGAGCAGGAAAGCAAACAGAACCGGAGAGCGATAAGTGCGGAACCCATCCTGCATATAGACAAGTAAAAGCAAAGCGGCGAGCATGGGCAGGACGCTGACAACCTGGCGCAATACCAACATAACCAACGGCATGTCACCCAAGTGGCCCAGCCATTGCAAGGGGAGTAAAAGCAGAGCGGAGGCAGCAAAGAATGGGAAACCATAATAATAGTAATTGTAGAAAATAAAATGCCGGAGGGCCAGATTCAGGCTTGGGGCGGGCGCGATCATCTGGATCACATAAGGCAGCGGTGCGGCCTCATCCGGCTGGAAGATTTGAACCATGGCCAGGTTCTGCGAGGCGACGGCGTTGGGCAAGGCAAACAGGACAAAGGCAACTACTGCCATGAATATCAGCAGGGCGAAGATGCGCTTCTGGGTGGAGGTCATGGCGATATTATATCCAGTGCAGGACCGGGATGAAGATGATCAGGGAAAGGATTGCAATTGTCCAGATGCTCCCGACGGTGACGAGCTTGTTCTTCAAGGATTTCATGTCGAAAACCCAGAAGGCCATGATGAAAAAGGTCAGGTAACCAAACAGGAAGATAAGCCAGGGCGCGCCGCGGCCCCACCATGGGTAGTCCCAAGTCAAGGCACCAGCCCAATTGAGGATATATTCCACACAAACGCAGAAGGCGGCCCCGAAAACCGCGATAAAAGCCCGGTTTGGGATTCCCAGAATGCGGGTCTTCTTGTCGGGGAGCAACATTTTTGTCCAGATAATGCCCGAAACGGCGAACATAAAGCATATTTCAATGTTGAGGCCGATAAGGATTAGAAAGGCAGTCCTGCCAGGCGCGCCCCAGATGGGAGCGTAATTGGTAAAGTGGAAGACCAAGCCGTTGATGATCTCATTCAGCCAGTCCATGCCCCAAAAAGCCAAACCTGCCAAGAACAGATTCCAGTTTCGTTTTTCTGCCTCCACCGTATATACGTAGAAAACAAATGCCAGCAACGGGATGACGTACCATTGGAATGTCTGGCTGCCCTGACGCAGAATGGCAAGAGCCTGTAGTGCAGATGCGGTCGGCATGGGATCTCCTTTGAAAGGCGGGAAATGAAAACGCCACGGGTTTTGCTCTCATGATATAGCAGAAACCTCATGGCGTCAAAGGGAATACCTTTTCAATACTAGCCGGCGTTGATCTTATTCGCCTGGGGTAAGCGACGGAACCGGACAAACAGCTTCCGGCGAGCTCCGCTTACCCATCTCCGTACCAGCGGCAGACGGAAGGCCAAAAGAAAAATTGTCAGGAGGCCCCATAGAAAGGGTCTGAGAATGTTCCCCCGCAGGGTGAATAGATCGCCTTTCTGAGCCAGAGCATAATGGAGGATGGAAATAATCACCGCCGGGTATACCAGCCAATGCAAGCGCTTCCAATTCTTGCCCATTTTTCGGATGAAATAATCGAAGGAGGTAACTGCCAGAGGGATGAGAAGGAGTACAGCCAAAACTCCGACCAGCAAATAGAGTTTTCCAGTCACGAGGCTCCAGATCTGGGCAAGATTGAAGGCATAATCCAACCCAAAAAAGACCACCAGGTGCAGGAAGACATACAGGAAAGCATACAACCCAATGGCGCGGCGCCGATTAGGCAGGTCGCGCAAGCCTGTGAGGGTATACAGAGGGGTAACCGCGAGAACGGCAACCAACCAGTAGATAGCAATGCGCCCCAAGATCTGTTCAAGATCCTGGATTGGGTTGATCGTCAACTTGTTTGCGAAAAAAGCGTAAACCAGGTATACCAGAGGCAACCAGGCAAGCAGGTGGACGAGGATGCGGAGCCAGGGGAATGAACGTTTTTTGATCATTAATAATTTGTTCTCAGATTCATGCCTGAGTAGAGGGATGCCACTTCATCGTAATAACCATTGAACATCAAGGTGGGAATGCGGTTGAGGTCTCCAATCCGCCGTTCTGTGGCCTGCGACCATCGCGGGTGGTCAACATTCGGGTTGACGTTGGAGTAGAACCCATATTCGTTTGATGCAATGGTGTTCCAGAAAGTGGCTGGCTGGGTATCGGTCAATTCGATCTTGACGATGGCCTTGATACCCTTGAAACCATATTTCCAAGGTACCACCAGGCGGATCGGGGCACCATCCACATTTGGGAGGGCGTGGCCATACAGGCCGGTCGCCAAAATGGTCAATGTATGCATGGCCTCATCGAGGCGCAGACCTTCGGTATACGGCCATGGGAAGAGAGAACTGGTTTCCCCGGGCATCTGTGCCGGGTCCATGAGGGTTGTAAAGGCAACATATTTAGCGCTGGTCATCGGCTGGACATCCTTCAACAGGTCGTTCAACTCGAAGCCTGTCCACGGGATGACCATGCTCCAAGCTTCGACACAGCGTAGACGGTAGATACGTTCCTTCTGCTGGAACTTGAGCAGATCTTCCATGGAATAGGTCTTTGGGTTCTGCACCAGTCCGCCGACCTGCACTGACCAAGGCGAAGCCTTGAAGTTCCTGGATAGTTGGGCGGGGGCTTGTTTGTCCGTGGAAAATTCGTAGTAATTGTTATAGTTGGTAATATCGTTCAGCGTGTTGAGTTTATTGCCCAGCTCATCCGTAGTCTGTCCCTGGGCGTTATCGGGGACCGGTGCACTGGGAGTGGGAGTGAGGGCACTCCAGCCCGGTATGGGAGTTGGTGCTGGCGTGGGAGTTGGGGCCCCAGGTGTAAGGGATTTTCCAGCTGGCGCCAGCCCACAGGCGGCCAGGAAAGCCGAGGCGCTGACGATCCCGGCGGCTTTCATAAAACTGCGACGTGAAAGATAGAGACTCTCATGAGTAATCTCGGACGAGGGGACAGCTATATGCTTCAGTTTACGCTCCATGGCGAACTCCTTTTACCAAATAAACAGATAAACTTTATCTAATTTAATTATATTTTACAATCATATGATTAAAGGAGCGTTAATAGATTGATTTTCAGGTTGTTTCCTTGCGCGCCATTTCCCAACCCAGGATGGCTTTTTTACGGATAGGACCGTAGCGGTAATTCCCGAAAAGGCCGGATTTCTGGAGCACACGGTGGCAGGGGATCAGATAGGCGAGCGGATTGTGGGCAACTGCATTCCCCACGGCGCGTGCGGCTTGGGGTGAACGGATCTGTTTTGCCAGGGCCTGATAGGTCGTCACCTCGCCATCTGGAAGACGCAGGAGCGCCTCCCAGACCTTGATCTGAAAGTTAGTGCCACGCAGATGGACCGGGACGGATGAAACAGATTCAAATGAGAAGATCCGACCAACCAGAGGAGCAATAATGTTTGGTGCCTCGCTCAGCATGGCGTTGGGCCAGGAATTTCGGAGTTGTTCCAATGTAAATTGCCTGTCATTCTCGACGAAAGCCAGGAAACAGATACCACGCCCGGTCAGTGCCAGCAGGCATTCACCGAAAGGACTTGGGTGAAAACCATAAAGAATAGCCATGCCTGCGCCTCTGGATTTGTACTCTCCAGGCGTGACGGCCTCGGTTTGAACAAACAGATCATGAAGCCGGCCAGGGCTGGAGAGACCAGTGGTGAAGGTGGCATCCAGCAGGTTGCTGGAACGGTCCAAAAGTTGTTTGGCATTTTCCCTGGTGAGAAACTACAAGAAACGCTTCGGGCTAATCCCTGCCCAGCGGGTGAAGAGACGCTGGAAATGGTATTCACTCAAGCCAATGTGGCTGGCAATCTCGCTGAGGGCCGGTTGTCGATTAGCATTCATTTCAATATATTGGATGGCCTGTTCGATACGGGTGTAGTCTTCAGAAAGCTGGCGTAAATGGGGAGTGTTCATGCGATATTTCCTCTGGATTTATCCCCATTCTATATTTCCTGCAGTCGGATTACCACCCGATTCTTGCTCCATCTAAGAGAATGCGTCATAATCCAGCTATTTCCATAGAGACAACAGGATCATTGCACTGAGCATATATATAGACGCGTACCTGTATAGCCCAAAGTTGATACGGTCACTAGGGCGGAAGACGCTGGCGAGGGCCAGCATAATCAGCCCGGCGGAGAGCACTGCCAGAAAACCTATGAAGCCCCATTCGATCCCGATAAGTATCCCTGCGACACTGATGGAGAGAGCAGCGAGAATACTGGAGATGGCGATGGTCAAGCGAGTGGCTGCAAGTCCATATGCCGCGGGAAAGGTTGGGATGTTTGCGGACCGGTAATCATCAAAGTAACGCATTGAAAAGGTCAGGATGTGGGTGGGGATCCAGAAAACCACCGCCAATGCAAGTAAAATACCGATGGCATCCAAATGGCCGAGGCCAAACGAACGTCCGGCCAGGATGGGCATGGCGCCTGAGATCCCACCCCAGAGGATGCTCCAGCTTGTACGCCGTTTGAGCCAGAGGGTATACACCACAACATCGAAAAACAAACCAGCGAACACGATCAGGCCGTACAACGGGGCCATCAGGACTGCCAATCCCACTCCGAGGACGGAGAGCGCCAATCCCAGTCGCAGGGCTTCGGCGGGTGGAACACGACCATCCGCCAGGGGTCGGTGGTGAGTGCGGTTCATGACCAGATCAATGTCACGGTCGTACCACATATTCAGGACGGTCGAACCCGCAATAGCCATGAAGAGGCTGACTCCCACGCCAAGGAAATCATACCAATGCATCACCGGGCAACGCGCGGTCATGTACCCAGCGAGACCGGTGGCGAGAAGCAAACCGGTCTGCAGGGATTTTGTCAGAGACCAGAAGAGTCGGAATTTTGCCTTAAGCCCCAATAGGAGGGATGACATTGTGTTCATTTCCAGGCTCGATTTTATCCTGATTCATGGATATAGAACACATCTGATAAAAAGGAAGAAATGATTGCAGGTTGGGAAAACAGGTGGTAAAAAAACAACCCGGTGGATTTCACCGGGTTATCTCCAGCGGACCCGACGGGATTCGAACCCGCGATCTCGGCCTTGACAGGGCCGCATGTTTGGCCGCTACACCACGGGTCCAGGAGCGGGCTGAATATACCATACGCATTTTCCGGCGTCAAGGCGCACCGCTTCCAAAAAGCGCAGGATCTGTGGGAGTCTTGCCGGATGGGTCGTAAACGTAAACGGTGTCACCTACCTTGGCCCAATTGTATAACCAGTGCGCATCACCATCGGGCATATTAACACAGCCATGGCTATTCTGGTAGCCAAATCGATCGTGCCAGAAAGCGCCATGCAGAGCACGCTTTTGATCAAAATACATGGTCCAAGGGACGTCCTCAATGTAATAAAAATCGGAACGGTCAGCAGCGGTAAAACCGCTCATGTCCTCGGAATCCTTCTTTTGGTATATTTGGAAGATTCCGGGGCGTGTCCAAAGGGTGTCTATGCCAGTGGAAACCAACGTCGCAAAAATTAATTTGTCGTCCTGGTAGACTGACAAGGTTTGTTGGTCGAGATTGACCTCGATCCAGCGGTTCGTGAGGACGCCTTCAGGTGGAGCAATGCGAGGGTCAACACGGGCAACCTGGCGGAAATCCAGCCATTCGTCAGGGCCAATCATATACCATGTAATGCCGCCAGCTTCCCGGATGTCGTAAATTTGAACGACGTTATAACGGTGATAGGTATTGCCAGTAGGGGGGGTATTAATTCCAGGGGAAGCGAAGGAAGGCACATCTCCCAGCACCCAGCCGAAGGAATTATGGGGTGTTGAGCTGAAAAGCAGACCCTGGAAAGGCTGGTGCATGGCAAGCCGCCCGCCGAAATCTCCACGCACCCAATATCCGGATCGAGTCTGATAGAAGACGCCACTATTATTCACGACGCGATCCGTGTAAGAGACAATGACCTCCCCCGGGCCCAGAGCCTGATCGGATTTGGGACTGGCCATGGCAGCAGCCAATGTAGGGAAGAGATAGAAGGCGGTCTTTGGTTGGATCAGTTTGAGGTATTGGTAGGGAATTGCCACCAGGGAGGGATCCGGTGAGTAGGCCGGCAAGGGTAAAATGGGGTAGGGTATATTTTCTGCGGCCGAATTTTCCAGGTAAACCGAAGGTCCCAACGGAAGACAGTCATCCGGCGCGACAGGGTAGACTCCCGGTGGGCATACAACGGCCCCGGCATCGGGTTCGTGGACCGCGGAAACCTGGCTTTGAGCCATTGCGGTCAAATGCCAGGCTGGGAGGAGAGTACCCAACAGTAAGAGAGTCAGAAGGTTCCGGCGCATGGGTTTTGGATAAGAACTGAAAAAGGATTATAGCATGTTTAAATTTTGCTAATTTGTAAGGGAATTAGGCGGAAGCCAACTTGACACATATAGTTGCCTGTGCTACATTTACACAACACATATACAAGAAAAATAAAAAGTAACCTATCGAAGGAGACAATTTGACCAAGAATCGCTCTCAAATGATGGTGGATCGGCTGCGCGAACTCCAGGTTTCCTCACCTGATACCGAAGCGTCAGCAGTTGTCAGCGCTGACGGACTCTGTATTGCCTCCGCCCTGCCACAAGGAGTGGAAGAAGACCGTGTTTCCGCAATGTCGGCTGCCATGCTCAGCCTGGGAGAAAGAATTGCGACTGAACTTGGGCGAGGAAACCTTGAACAAGTGTATATTAAAGGGGAAAAAGGGTATGTCATTTTGATGTCGGTTGGTGAAGAGGCAGTCCTCACCGCATTAGCACGCGAACAAGCCAAACTTGGCCTTATTCTCCTGGATATGCGGCGGGCGGCGGAAGACCTGTCGAAATTGATCTGAATTGGCGGAGACCATGGAACTTATTCCAAAAAGCAGTTACTATTATGCCAACAAATTCGCCCGCATTACACTAGAAGCTTATGAACAGATAATGGGGAAAAATGGTCTTAATGCCATCCTGAACCTAGCAGGACTGAGCAACCTGGTTGATAATTATCCTCCCGATAACATGGATCGTGCATTCGACTTTGCCGACTTCACTGCAATCCATATTGGCCTAGAGGAGATGTATGGCCCGCGAGGCGGTCGCGGGTTGGCTGTGCGAGCTGGACGTGCAACCTTTAATGATGCTCTCAAGAATTTTGGTGCACTGGCAGGGGTTGGCGACCTGGACTTCAAAGTGTTGCCACTCCAGGCAAAGATAAGAATTGGTCTCCCGGCTTCGGCCAAGATCTTTTCACAGGTAACTGACCAATTTTCCACTGTGGATGAGACAGATGATGCGTTCATATGGACAACCCACCGCTGTCCGATTTGTTGGACACGCAAGAATGCCGATAAGCCGGTCTGCTATATCACAACAGGATTGCTCCAGGCCATGTTAACGTGGGTTTCCGGGGGGTTGGAATTCCGTATCAATGAGTCCAAGTGCTGCGCAGTTGGCGATGCCGTCTGCGAATTTGTCATCCAAAAAGAGCCTATTTTAAAAGAGAAACCGATGGACGAGGTGGAATAGGAGAGCCTCGTCCTGGAGAAAAAACACCAGGAGCACCCTTGCATATTGCCGTTATCGTTCCCACCTATGATGAAGCGGAGAACCTGCCCAAAATGGTCTCCGCTTTATTTGCGCTACCACTGAACCTGGACGTTCTGATCGTGGATGATGCCAGCCCAGATGGCACAGGTCGCATAGCCGAAGATCTATTATCAGACCATCCAGGACGGATGAATGTCGTCCACCGGGCAGGTAAACTGGGACTTGCTTCGGCGTACCTCCAGTCTTTTCAGAACCTGTTTCCGAGCGATGTGGATGCCATTGCTCACATGGACTGTGATTTTTCCCATGACCCGGCCGCCCTGGTTGATATGGCGAAGTGCATCGAGAAATGCGATGTGGTCTTTGGCTCACGATACATCCCTGGCGGCAGCACGGATCTACACTGGCCACTCTGGCGCAAAGCGCTCTCGGCATGGGGGAATTTCTATGCCCGCAGCATCCTTGGAATGCCCATCCATGATGTAACAGGTGGATTCCGAATGTGGCGGCGAGAGGCACTCCAAGCCATGCCGTTGGAACGTGTAAAGTCCAGCGGGTACGTTTTTACAGTGGAAATGGCTTACCTGGCATATTGTCTAGGATTTAAAATCATCGAAACACCCATTTATTTTGCCGACCGCCGCTGGGGCAGATCGAAGATGTCTTTCAAGATCCAGGCAGAAGCCGCGCTACGTGTCTGGAGCGTTTTGTGGAATTATCGTGATCTCAGGGCAAAGGGCCGGTATACCAAGACAACTTGATTAGATAAAAGCAGAGTGAGGATATGACTTTATCCAACTCTCCGGGTTATCATTCCTGCTTTACATAGATTTCCCCATTCTTCCAAAGATAGTGTTTCTGCCCGCCGCATAGGGTCTATCCCCGCTGCGGCCAATATCATTTCGACTTCGGCAGGCGCGATCCCAAGACCGCCTGACAAGGAATTTCGCAAAGTTTTCCTTTTTTGCGAGAATCCAGCTTTTATCAGGGAGAAGAAGGTATCCAGAAGTGTCCTCGAGATTACCGGCTCTGGCAGGATTTCCACACGCAGCACCGCCGAATCCACTTTTGGCGCAGGATAAAAGGCTTCCGCCGGAATATTTGCCACAATGCTCGGAATCCCGTAGACTTGCACACTCAAGGATAAAAGACTCATGTCTCCGGGTTTGGCGCAAATCCGTTCAGCCACCTGCTTCTGGACAGTCAATACCAGCCGGCGAGGGTGACCTGTGCTTTCCAAAAGGTGGCGGAGAACAGCAGAGGTTATATAGAAAGGAAGGTTGGCTACTACCAGGTAATCCGAGGATTTCATCAAATCAATTGGGTTCAACTTGAGAATGTCGCCATGCACCAGGCGGACGTTCTGGTATGGTGCAACGACTGATTCCAGGATCGGGAAGAGGTTAGAATCCAGCTCGACTGCAGTGACACTATGGGCTGCCGACGCCAGGTAGCGGGTTAAGTTTCCCAGGCCAGGACCGATTTCCAGAATGTCATCCCTAGGTCCGATGGTCGCTGCGGAAACGATTTCCTGCAGGACGAAATTGTCTTGAAGGAAATTTTGTCCCAAGCCTTTCCTGGGACGCAGGCCGAACTGTTTCAAAAGGGCGGGGATGTTGAGGGGCTGGAGGGAAAGTCCGGTCATGGCAGCACGTAAACTAGATTGGTCGGGACGGGTGTGAGGAAGTAGACAGCAACCGTGCCATAAATGGGTTGATAATCGGCGTCAGTGAAAGCCAGATCCACCCAATAATGACTGCCTGAGGGACCTCCACCTACATCTCCCACAGTGGCGAAGCCGTAGCCGGGAATATAGAGCCGGTCGAATCCGAAAGCTAGGTACCAGGAGTAGACCATTGCCACCGTTCCGCGCTGCACCGGCAGGCCGCTGGACGTGCCATACGAACACTTGGACGTGCCTGACCGGCAAGGGGAATAGGAAGTAGCCAACAGGTTCAAAACACGATAGTATTGGATGGTTACACCGTCCACCACAGTTGTACGGATGACGACTTTTGTTCCATAACCGAGGAGGCTGTCCTGCGGCGGGCGAATAATGCTTTCGCTCTCCGTCTTTTGAGAAACCTGCACACCGTCCTCGGTGCGGGAGCGAACGCGTGTGACGGCCAATCCAGGTTCGCCGCCTTGTACGAGCGCCTGCTGGTCGAGTTCCAGATTGGCGGAAGGTTCGGTAAGAGTAGCAAATGGGAGAGATTTCTGGACTAGGGCAACGGACTCGACAACGCGTATCACCCGGATTTTGCCATCCACGGGCAGCGGATCCTTTTCGTCCGGGAGGCTGGTGTCCAAGCCGATAAGAGGAATTCCGGCTTCTGACAATGCCTGACCAACGCTGGTGGCGGCAGAGCGAATTTGGATTTGAGAACCATCCACCGAAACAACCAGGCTTCTCGAGGGCTGATACTTAACAGTGAGCGGCCCCAGCGCTCCACCTTCGTTTAAGGGAGTTTCTGCCGGAGGGTCGAGGCGGTCGGCGGCATAAAGGGTAAAGCCAGCCTCTTCCAGCGCCTGCCCAACAGTCTGGGCAGAAGTCTGGATGGTCTTCTGACCATCCGGGGTGACAATTGTCAAAGAAATGGCGCGGCGAACAATCAAAGTGTAAGATCCAGCAACCGGAAGAGCGATATCGAGGGGAGCAAAGGAGCCGAGGTACAAAAGGCGGTCATTTGGTCCGAGCGTCAATTTTGCAGCGGAGAGAATTTTAGCCGGAATGCGCTCTGTAGTAGCCAGTGTGTAGGTTTGACCATCGGCGAGTATGGTGACAGGTGTTCCGGTTGTCCGACAAGAGGAAAAAATGACCAAGAGCAGCGGAAGCAGCCACTTTATTCTCTTCATGACGATAATTCTACCTGATTTGGTGCTTCTTGCATAAATGAAGAAGTAACGGAAATTTGAGAAAGCATAGTCGATTCGAGTAAAATAAGTGCATGCCCGGACATATCTCCAGCCACAACAACCCACTTGTCAAACAAATCCGAACCTTGCGGCAGCGCAAAGGAAGAGACGAGGCAGATCTTTTCCTGGTGGAAGGAATCCATCATGTAGGCGAAGCTGTCGAAGCCGGCTGGGAGATAGAGACGCTCTTGTATGCCCCGGATCAACTGACCAGCGATTTTGCACGTCAATTGGTGAAGGAACAATCCCAGCGGGATGTCCGATGTGTGGGATTGACATCGGACCTGTTCACCTATCTTGCGGAAAAAGAAAACCCTCAGGGTATTCTAGCCGTTGTCCACCAACGACACCTGAAGTTGGATGACATCAACCGGGAGCACTTTCATTTTGGCGTGGCGCTGGTCTCCCCGCAGGATCCCGGTAATGTCGGTGCGATCCTACGCACCCTGGATGCAACCGGTGCGGATGGACTGTTTCTATTGGATGGCGGCGTGGACCCTTACCACCCTTCGTCCGTGCGGGCCAGCATGGGGACGATTTTTTGGAAAAACCTGGTGCAGACTTCATTTGATGATTTCGGCCAGTGGAGGCAGAGAAACGGCTACCAACTGATCGGGTCCTCGGCGCATGCCATAGTCGACTATCGTGACATCAGGCACAGCAGCCAGCCATGGATCCTGTTGCTAGGAAATGAACAAAAAGGTTTATCTCCAGAACAGATAGCGGTATGTGATGTTTGTGTGGATATGCCAATGAAGGGGCGGGTCAGTTCGCTGAATTTGGCGGTTGCAGCCGGGATATTATTGTACACAATAATGGAATAATTAAGAAAAACATCCCGAAGGTTTGATCAAATCAAGATGGTGGGCAATCGAACCTTCCGGATGGTTTACCAGATAAATAAAAACAGGGGCGCAGGATCACGCCCCTATTGGGAATATATATAGGCTAATTATCTGGTTAGATTTCGTCCTCGTCTTCTTCCCAGTTTTCATCTTCCTCCTCGTCCAATTCTTCCTCCTCCCATTCCTCCAGTTCCTCCTCCTCCCAATCTTCGGCTTTAGCAGCGGATTCCTCATTGGGGGAAAAAGTGGCGCAACCTGTATCGGGGTCCAGTTCGACCGCCGCGGCGCCGCAATAACCGTCGTCGACGAATACACAATCAGTGTAATGGCAGCGGATGCGGGGCATGAATTCCTCCTAGATTACGGTTTGTTTAACCAGCCGGATGATGGCCAGAATGAATATAAAAGTGATGATAATTGCTGAAGTCACGCAAAATGGGCAAATGGCTCGGATAACATAAATTTCAAGATAGGTCAAATAGGCGGTAAAGGCCACACCGACCAGGCTGATGCCGAAGATCGCCAGCGGACCATTCTCCTTTACGATTCTGACACGATCCTCCAAAACCAAGATGCACAGGATGGCGAGATAGGCAAATATTCCGAATAGAGATACCGGGATGCCGTAAATTTCCGAATAGGGACTGAAATTAACATTATGGCAGCCACCATTGCCCAGGCACATGTGGGAATTGCCAGTTAATTTGAAAATGAGCAGGTATACGGCATCCACCGCACCAAAAAGGGCAAGTACGAGAGTGCCCAGGTACACAACAGGAGCCGTTTTCTTTATAGATGGATCCATTATTGGATGAGCCATATCTCTGCTTCTGAACCTGCAGGCAGCGATTTTACCCCAGAGGGCACAATCAGTAAAGCATTTGCCTGAACCAATGATAGGAGGTTCCCCGATCCCTGATGACCAGTGAGGCGGGCTGTCAGATGACCATGCTCTTCCATGACGATGGAGCGCAAGAATGATTCGCGTCCATCCGACTCGATCGGTTCAGCCAAACGGGCTTTCTGAGACGGATGCGGACGTGGAATTTGCCCGGAGACTTTCTCGAGGGCCGGGCGCACGAAGACCTCAAAGCCAACGAAAGCCGAGACGGGATTTCCAGGCAACCCGAAGAAAGGAATACCGTGATATTTTCCAAAGGCCAACGGTTTGCCGGGTCGCATGTTCACTTTCCAGAAATCCAATTCACCACCTGCTTCAACGACAGACTTGACAAAATCGAACGCTCCCACACTAACGCCGGCCGAAGAGATGATGAGATCAGCTTTTTCCTCCACGGCCCGTTCCAGCCTGGACCTGACATCTGCTTCCCGATCCGAGGCAACGCCCAACCGGATGAGTTCCACACCGGCGTCTTCGGAAAGGGCGGCCAGAATATACGAGTTGGCATCATGAATTTTTCCTGGCAGGAGAGGAGTTTCGACGGGCAGGAGTTCATCGCCGCTGGAGAGCAGTGCCACCTTGGGGGACCGGAAGATCGGGACTTCCGCCATGCCGAGCATGGCGAGCAACCCAACTTCCTGGGCGCGCAGGCGTGTCCCTGTGCTGAGGACCTTATCGCCCGAATGCAAATCATCACCGCGCCGGCGGATATTTTCTCCGGGATGAACAGGTTTGAAGACGGCAATTGTTTGAGGCGCCGGTGTTCCGGCGGTACGGACATTGAAGTCGGTGTCTTCGACCATGACGACTGCCTCTGCTCCCTGGGGCAGGGGTGCGCCGGTCATGATGCGTGCGCATTCACCAGGTTTGATGCAGATGTTTGAAATGGAGCCGGCATGAATATCGGCAACCACCTCCAGAGTGCACGGAGATGCAGGTTCAGCTCCAGCAACATCCGATACCTGGACAGCAAAGCCATCCACAGAAGAATTGTCGAAAAGAGGAAAGTCTGTTTTTGCAGCGATATCACCTGCCAGGACACGGCCAGCAGTATAAGAGAGCGGCAGGTTGATTGTTTCAACCGGTTCGAAGATTGTCAAAATTCGTGCACGAGCGGCAGATACACTTAACATAAATGTCGCCATCTCCCAAGGAAGGCGGCGACATTATACCATGCATGAGGAAGTGGGCAGGTGGAATCTAGCCGTTCTTTTGTTGAAATTCCTTCATGAACCTGACCAGGGCCTCGGCTGCCTCAACGGTAAGTGCATTGTAAAGGGATGCACGCATCCCCCCAACCGAGCGGTGGCCTTTGAGACCGATCAAGTCGTTCTTTTTGGCTTCGCCAGCGAACTGATCCTCCAAGGGCTCATTAGGCAGGCGGAAGGTGATGTTCATGCGGGAACGATCAGATTTGGCGTGACCTTTATAGAAACCACCGGATTCATCGATGGCTTTGTAAACCAAATCAGCCTTGATCTGGTTACGCTTCTCGATCACCTGCAGGCCACCCAATCCCTTGGCCCATTTCATTACCAGGCCGACAATATACACGGACCAGCAAGGCGGGGTGTTGAGCAAAGAATTCTCTTCAGCCAGCGCCTTATAATCAAGCAGATTTGGCAGATTGGCCGGGACCTTGCCGAGTAAATCCTCCCGGATAATGCATACAACCACCCCGGCAGGACCAGCATTCTTTTGGGCACCAGCGTAAATCATGGCATATTTAGAAACGTCCACCTGGCGACTAATGAAATCAGATGAGGCGTCGCAAATGAGTGGAACACCCGCCGGTGGGGTCGGTTCGGTAAAATACTCCACCCCGTGGATGGTCTCGTTGGATGTGAAATGCAGGTAAGCCGCCAGTGGATCCAGCTTCAGGTCAGACTGGGCTGGCAGCCGGTTGAAATTATCGGCTTCCAAGGAGGCGGCAGCCTTGGCAACCCCCAGTTTCTGGGATTCCTTGAAGGCTTTCTTACTCCAAGTGCCAGTGACGATGTAATCGGCGCTCGCCCCGACCGGGCGAAAGTTCATCGGAACCATGGCGAATTGCAGGCTGGCACCGCCTTGCAGGAACAGGATCTTATAATCAGCCGGGATCTTCATCAGGTCCCGTAGATCGTTTTGAGCTTCAGTAACAATGGCTTCGAATTCTTTTGAGCGGTGGCTGATCTCCATCACTGACATGCCGGTACCTTTATAATCGAGCATTTCGGCTTGGGCTTGTTGGAGGACTTCCAAGGGCAAGGCAGCGGGACCAGGATTAAAGTTGAAAACGCGCTTGGGTGACATATTTTCTCCTATGAGGAATTGGTAAAGATAGCCAGCATTTCCCTGTCCGGGTTTCCAAGGCTGACGAAAGAATTATAGCTGATACCGATTAGAACCGAGAGTGTAAAATATCACTTATTGACGTTCCAATTTTCCAGTATTTTAACGGAATAATATTTTGATTGACAATCACAATACGCATGGTTACAATCAATCGGGTTATTTATTCAAGAAGATTGACAGGGATGCACGGATATGTCATCGGGCTGACCTGTTTTTCGTGTCTTTAGATATTTTGATTCCAAAGGAGGCAGCAATGAAAATTCTGGTATGTGATAAGACAGAGGCAGAGGCGATCGAGCGTATGCGGGGGGCTGGATTGACTGTGGACACAAACTTCGAGATTACTCCAGAGGAATTAGTCAAAGTTTTACCAGCGTATGATGGCATGGTCGTTCGCAGCCGGACGAAAGTGCGCCAGCCACTGATCGATGCCTGCCCCAATCTGAAAATCATTGTACGCGGAGGCGTGGGTCTGGATACGATTGATGCCGAGTATGCCCGCTCCAAAGGTATCACTGTAATGAACACCCCCAAGGCAAGTTCGGCTTCCGTGGCGGAGCTTACCATCGGGTATATGTTTGTGCTGGCGCGTGCCCTTTACAAGGCAACTGCGACCATGAAGGCTGAAAGATGGGAAAAGAAAGCTTTCGAAGGGGATGAAATCGGTGGGAAGACACTAGGCCTGATCGGGATTGGCAATATCGGCAAGGAAGTTGCAAAACGCGCGGCAGTCTTGGGCATGACTGTAATTGCCTATGATCCTTACGTCAAGGAAGCCGCAGATGTCAAATTCGTCACGCTGGATGAATTACTGGCACAGGCAGATTATATCAGCCTGCACCTGCCCAAAACCAAAGAATCACAGAATATGATCGGTAAGGCCCAATTCGAAAAGATGAAGACGGGTGTGCGGTTCATCAACTGTGCGCGCGGCGGAATTGTGAATGAAGCAGATCTTTATGATGCATTGACCAATGGAAAGGTTGCCGGAGCTGCACTGGATGTTTATGCGGAGGAGCCACCCACAGACTGGAAACTGGCCAAGCTGGATAACGTGATCTGTTCGCCGCACATTGGCGCACAGACCAAAGAGGGCCAGGGGCGTGTTGCGGCAGAAGTAGCAGAAAAGTTGATCGAGTTTTCTAAGAAATAATCACATACGAGTGCCAAACCCAAAGAGGTTGTGTGGCACATATTCTCTCCAGAAGGAAATAATGAAAACCTATAGCGATATTGGCATTCAAATCCCTCAGGTCTATTTGCCAAAACCTGGTACAGACCTTACCCAGTGGGCTGTCATCGCTTGCGACCAGTTCACTTCCCAGCCTGAATACTGGAAAAAGGTCGAGGAAGTGGTGGGAGGAGCAGCCTCCACCCTGAATCTGGTCCTCCCGGAGGTTTTTCTCGAAAAGCCGGGCGAGGCTGAACGCATCCGGCAAATACAATCCAGCATGCAGGCGTACCTTGACGAGGGCATTCTGCAGCCGCGTGAAGGGCTGATCTATGTTGAGCGCAGCGTTGCTGGCAAGACTCGCAAAGGCATCATGCTTTGCCTGGACCTCGAACAATACGATTACACCAAAGGCTCCACCAGCCTCATCCGCGCCACGGAAGGAACAATCATTGAACGCCTGCCCCCGCGCATGAAAATCCGTCAGGGTGCGGCGTTGGAACTGCCACACATCCTTGTTCTGATCGACGATCCCGAGCGCACGGTCATCGAGCCGCTGGCGAAGGCTAAATCTGGCCTGGAAAAACTCTATGACTTTGACCTTATGCTGGAAAGTGGACATTTAAAAGGTTATGGCGTCGGCGAAGAACTGGAGGCACAGATTATCGCATCCATGCGCAAGCTGGCAAATCCGGAGGTTTTTGCCACCAAATACAGGGTTGGTCCAGAGAAACCAGTTTTGCTGTTTGCAATGGGTGATGGCAATCATTCCCTCGCAACGGCCAAAGCCGTCTGGGAGAAAATGAAGTCGCAGGTTGGGCCGGATCATCCGGCGCGTTATGCCCTGGTCGAGATCGAAAATGTCCACGATGAAGGGTTGGAGTTCGAGCCCATCCACCGGGTGTTATTTGGGTTGAAGAAAAATATATATTCCGCCATGCAGGAATATTTTGGTTCAAACTTCATCCATAAGCCCGTTGCGAATTCGCAGGAAATGATCGGACACGTAAACCATAGTGGCGGATCGAAGCAGGTCATTGGTATCATCAGCGATGGCGGATGGGCATCCTTTGGAGTCGTTGAAATCAACCACCCATCGTCCAATCTTCCGGTCGGTACACTTCAAAACTTTCTAGATTCATTCTTAAGAGATGGTGGGGCAGACAAGATCGATTATGTGCATGGTGGGGAAGTCGTTTGCAAGCTGGGTGCACGACCGGGCAATGCTGGCTTTTATGTCCCTGGAATGGATAAGTTCGAACTATTCAAGACTGTCATCCTGGACGGGGCCTTACCGCGCAAGACTTTCTCGATGGGAGAGGCCAAGGAGAAGCGTTTTTACATGGAAGCGCGAAAGATTATTTAAGCACTTGGAGCGCCATGGGGTACAAGGAAAGTACAAGAATAAAAGAGAACAGATAAAAAAAGGCGGTCTTAATGACCGGCTCTTAATTTTTCCAGCACCTGTGTAAAATCAGCAGGGTAGGGGGCAGTGAGATTGAAGGGCTTGTTATCGAATGTAAATTCCAATGATCGGGCGTGCAGAGCAGGACGGTTAATCAAGTCTGTTTGGGGGGCGTGGTAAAGCGTATCTCCCAGCAAAGGAAAGCCCAGAGCATAAGCATGGACCCGTACTTGATGCGTGCGTCCGGTGGCGGGGATGGCTGCCAGCAGCGCATAGCCAGTAAAGTGTTCCAAAACATGGAAAGTTGTCTCAGAAGGTTTCCCATGCGCATCGTCGACCACGGTACGATGGCTATGGCCCACATTAATGCTCAGGGGATGGCGAGCGGTGTGCTCATCCCAGGTGGGCGTACCGTCTACGATGGCATGGTAAATCTTGGAGATCGCATGGCGTTCGAACTGCAGACTTAATACCCGGTGCACTTCAGCATTGCGGGCAAAGATCACCAGGCCGCTGGTAACCTTATCCAACCGGTGGACAACCCACACACGCCCATATTCCGCTTCCAGGAGTTTGACCAGCGAGGACAAGTCTCCTTCCCAACCGCCGGAGATGGTGGCGAGGCCGGAGGGTTTGTTTACGGCAAGTATATTGGAGTCGACATACAGGACATCCATGGCTCTATTGTACCCTGTCAAATCCACCCACCGCAGGAACCGCCGGGAAGGTGGAAATAGAATATTCCATTATTAACCCTTGACATTAACGTTACGTCATGGTTTATCATCAGGGCATGTCGTATACGATCAAACAACTCGCAGACCTGGCAGGTATCAGTGTTCGCACCCTACACTACTACGATGAAATTGGGTTGTTAGAGCCGGACTCCATCCGTTCCAATGGTTATCGCGAGTATGGGGACGAGGCAGTGCTGAAGCTCCAGCAGATCCTGTTCTATCGCGAACTGGATCTCAGCCTGGAGGATATCAAAGCCATCATCACACAGACGGATTTCGATACAATCAAGGCGCTCGAAGCACACCGCATCTCCCTGCAGGGAAAGGCCAGACGGATTGAGCGCCTTATCCAAACGGTGGAGGATACCCTATTACACATGAATGGAATTAAGGAAATGAGCAAAAAACAACTTTTTGCAGCCTTCTCGGATGAAGAACAGGAGAAATATGCCCAGGAGGCGGAAAAAATGTATGATCCGGCGATCGTGAAGGCTTCCAACCTGAAATGGAAATCCTATGGCGCAGCCGAAAAAAGGCGCATCATGGACGAAGGCAACCAGATTTATACCGATATGGTGGCTGCCATGCCCAAAGGCGCGGCCTCACCGGAAGTACAGACCATCGTCGAACGGTGGCGCAGGCACATGGACTACTTCTGGACACCGACCATGGAACAGTTGCTCGGTTTGGCGGAGATATACAATACCTCGCCGGATTTCAAGGCCAACTTCGACAAGGTGGATGTGCGGCTGGCGGAATTCATGCGGGAGGCGGTGAAGGAATACGTAAGATGAAAGTCGTAAAACCCAATTGGAACCTGGATTTGGTTAATAACTGGTGGAAGCGTTTGAGACGCCAAACCTTGCCATCGGCCTGTGTTTCTTAGAAAAGGATAACTTCTGATTAGAAGAGCGACAAAGTGCCAGTGGTTTTGAACTTAAGTAACGATCTGGCGTTCGGATGGGAATTTGAGGTAACGTCGCTCTACCATGACACGGCGAATGCGATCCATACCCTCCCAGACATCAACAAAGGTAGTGTAAAGAGGGGTCAGGCCAAGGCGGAGGTTGCAAGGCTCGCGAAAGTCGGGGAGAACGTTCATTTCATCGATCAGGGCCCGGTTGATGCGATAGCCTTCCGGGTGGCGCAGGCTGACGTGCGAGCCACGGCGTTCAGGGAGACGGGGAGAACCGAGTTTAAAACCGAGTGGGGAGAGCAAGGTATCGGTCAAATAAATCAAATATTCGCTCATTAGCAGGGATTTGAGGCGGAGAGCCTCAATTCCGGCTTCCAGGAGCGGGTCAAGGGCGGCTTCCATGGCAAGCATGGATAAGACCGGCTGGGAACCTGTCAGGAAACGCGCCACGCCCGGAGCGGGATTGTAATCGAGACCGAACGCGAAAGGCTTGTCCTGTCCCCACCAGCCACAGATGGGCGAGACAGCCTTTTCCTGTAAATCTTTGCGGACATAAAGGAAGGCCGGCGAGCCGGGACCGCCGTTCATGTATTTATAAGTGCATCCGATGGCGAAATCGGCGTTGCAAGCGTCCAGCGCCAACGGCACCGCACCGGCGGAATGGCTAAGGTCCCATAAAACGAGAACACCGTGTCGATGGGCCAGTTCAGTAAGTTCGGCCATATCGTAGAGATAGCCGCTTTTGAAGGTGACATGGGAGAGTGTCAGCAGGGCAGTGTTATAATCAACAGCGCCGACCACGGCATCCATGTCAGGGGTGATTTCTCCATCCAGCGAGCCAATGCGGCGGATGGTATGATGGCCCCCAAGCATGTGTATAAGACCTTGCAGGATATACAGGTCCGACGGGAAATTGAGCGTATCAGTGACGATCTGGGGGCGGTCGGGGCGCAAGGTCAAGGCGGCAGCGGCCAATTTGAAAAGATTCACCGAGACGGTGTCACATACGACCACCTGACCAGGGGCGGCGCCCACCAACCGGGAGATCTTCTCTCCGACGCGGACAGGGGCTTCCCACCAGTTTTCATTCCAACCCCTGTTCAGATCCTGGCCCCATTCCTGCCCGATGAGTTTTTGGAGGCGGGTCATGCTGGCATAAGTCAAGCGTCCGAGCGAGTTGCCATCCAAGTAGATGAGGGCCGGATCGGAGATGAGGAAGCGAGAGCGGAAATGGGCGAGAGGGTCGCTGGCATCCAGGTCTTCTGCAAAAGAGTGTGAGAGGTTGAAGTCCATGAATGAAATTTACCACAGATGTCGGTGGATGAACACGGATGTGAGTCCAGGTTGAGAATATCAATCACCCGGCGTGCAGGTTATGCTCCCAAGCAGGTACCTCGAAAGAACCTCAGAGAAAGGGAGCCTCCAACCTTGATAGTGGTCCAGGGTAGTTTATCTGTGGTTTTTCAGTGGAATCTTGCTCATGGCATATTCCGCCATGGCTGTGATGGTCAGACTTGGGTTAACGCCCGGATTAGCTGGCATGACCGAACCATCCACCACATACAGACCGGGGTAATGATGCACCTGAAAATCCTCACCTATCACACTCTCGGAGGCATCCTTCCCTATCGGGCAACCGCCCAGGATATGGGCAGTGGTGGGAACGTTCAGCAAGTTTTCGCCGAGCGAACCCATTGGAATGCCGTTTGTTTTCCCGGCGAAGGAGCGGGTGATCGCATGACCGGCGTCCACGCGGGCGCTTACCTCGTGCCCAGGTTCCGACCGAGCCACCAACCTTTTCCGAAAAAAGGTCAGGAGGTTTCGTCCCAAGCGGACATTTAGGGAATTGTCAAGATTTTGCATTACGAGCAGGATCGTCGCCTTGCGGGCCCAGCCAGGCAGCACCTGCGCCCTAAGGAAGTCGAGCGGGTGGCGCAGAATCCATAAAAGGGATTTAATCATACGCACCGGGATCGCATGGCCGTTGGAAATAAGCGGAGCAGCCAGGATGCGCATCAGGTCAGAGCCTTCCGAGTAACGCACCGGTTCGATACGGGTGACATCATCAGCATTGAAGATGGATGTGATGGCAATGCCCTTCGAGAAATTGGAATAATTGTCACGCGCCACACTGCCCAATAACGCTTCAGAATTGGTACGAACGCGATCACCGAGGTGGATTGAGAGTTTCGGCAGCGTGCGAAAGCGGTCACGGCAATTCAGGAGCAGTTCCAAGGTCCCCATGACGCCTGCGGCGACAATTACGTTGCGAGCGCGGACCTGGCGCCGAGTTAAGTCAAGCAGGGCTGTCGATGACCGGTACGTGACCACAAAGCGCGCCCCGTCCGGGTCGATTCCGGGGAGAGGCCGCACCACAGGGACGTACACCCCAGGCCGGATCTCCGCGCCCTGTTTTTCGGCGAAATACAGGTAGTTCTTGGGAAGAGTATTCTTGGCATTATAACGGCACCCAACCATACACCCGCCGCATTGAATGCAGCCGGCACGCTGCGGGCCGATTCCCCCGAAGTATGGATCAGATACAGTCTGTTGCTCCTCTCCGAAGAAAACCCCCACTTCGGTGGCCCGAAAGGAGGATCTCTGACCGAGCCCGTCGGCAATTTCCAATAGAGTGTTATCGGCCAACCAGAACCTGGGGTTGGTTGTTGCGCCCAGCATCCGGCGGGCAGTTTCATAATAAGGTCTGAGGGTTTTCCCCCAGGCGAGCGACTCGCTCCATGCCGATGTGGCAAAGGTCTCATCAGTGGGAATTTCAAGCACGTTCGCGTAGCCCAAGCTGCCTCCACCTACACCAGTACCATGCAGGACCAGCATGCCTTTCAACAGGCTAATTTGCAGGATGCCGAACGAACGGAGAGCCGGCATCCATAGATATTTCCAGAAGGAAAGATTGGTTTTTGCAAAGTCCTGATCACTGAATTGTTTGCCTTTTTCCAGAATGAGGACCGAATATCCTTTTTCGGTCAGCCGCATTGCCGAAACGGAACCACCGAAACCGGAACCGATGATGACGAAGTCAAAGCAATCTGGCATAAGCCATTGCCTTTCGACGGTCAGGTTTCGAGATTTTATTGAAGAGGGAGAGCATGAGTTTGACTTTCATATTAAAGGATCGACAATCTACATCCGGCCTGCCCTGCCTGACTGCTTACCTTCCGAATACATTCAGAACAGGCGGCTGATAATTTAAACACAGTTCCCTCTCCAAAGTTGTGGAGAGGGAACCAGAAAAGAAGCAGAGGAAAAATTGGTTAGATTTTATTCCACGCCAGACAGATACGGCGATAGGTTTCATCCAGTTCTTCTGGGAGAACGCGGGTCTCGGCCAGGGCGGACATAAAATTCGTATCCCCACCCCAGCGCGGTACAATGTGCAGATGGATATGCCCGGCAATACCTGCCCCTGCGGCTTCACCAATATTTGCTCCGACGTTGAAAGCCTCGGGTTGGTAGACTTTCCTGAGCACCCGCATGCTGATTGTCGCCAGTTCCATCATTTCTGAACGTGTGTCAATGTCCAGATCTTCAATTGATGGTTGATGCTCATTAGCCACCACCATCAGATGTCCACTGGTATAGGGATAACGGTTCAGGATCACATAGGCTTTACGCCCGCGAAATACGATCAGGTTTTCCGTGTCGCTGGTCTGAACCAGGACTTTGCATAACACACAATTCGTGTTCGGTTCTTGGGACTCAATAAATTTCATACGCCAAGGTGCCCAGAGTCGTTTCATAAAACATCCCAAATGCCAAGTTTTCGATGATTTGGTTCTATTGTAGCAAATAAATCCTTAAGGTGGAATAGGATTTATTGATTCTATGGATTTTGTAAGTTCCCAGAAAAGAATTGTTATAAAAGTGGGGAAAAGGTTTGTCAGCAGGGCAGACCAAACGGAGTAAGGGGTCATTTTGCGCCTAAATTTGAAAATAATACGTATAAAATAACTGAATTTGCGGTGGGTAAAGGCGAGGTTGTTTTTCACTGCGGAGGGCAGGAGCCTCCAAAGATTTCATACAGTTGACATCCTTCTGGAATGCGGGTATTCTCAAGGCGTGGAACAACTGGAGCTATTTGGTGCCTCACATCGTTGGACGGTCACGGGCCTGACAAGTTATTTGCGCCGGTTGCTCGAGTCAGATTCCAGCTTACAGGACATCTGGGTCCAGGGGGAAATCTCCAACCTTTCACGACCAGCCTCCGGGCATATCTACTTTACCCTTAAAGATTCCGGTGCCTCCCTGCGCGGAGTCGTGTGGCGCGCTGACGCAGCCCGTCTACGGATTTCCCTGCAAGATGGCATGGCGGTGGATGCACATGGGAATATCAGTCTCTATGAGGCTGGCGGACAATACCAACTTTATGCGGATACCATCCGTCCGCTGGGGGAGGGCGCACTTTACCAGGAATTCCTGCGGTTGAAGGCCAGTTTGGAAGCCGAAGGGCTTTTCGATCTGGCGCGGAAGCGGCCCATTCCTGAATCCCCCAGGCGAATCGGAATTGTGACTTCACCTTCTGGAGCAGCCCTGCGGGATATGCTCAATACCCTACGACGGCGACTCCCGCTCGTGGAAGTGATCCTGGCTCCAACACCCGTACAAGGTGATGAGGCCCCACCTGCGATAGTCTCCGCATTGCGGGCTATGAACCGGGAGATCGCGCCAGACGTGATCCTGCTGGGACGCGGAGGTGGTTCCATTGAAGACCTGTGGGCGTTCAATGATGAAAGGGTTGTGCGGGCGGTAGTTGAGTTCTATCGCGCCGGTCATTGCCGGAGTAGGACACGAGACCGATTTTACCCTGGTGGACTTTGCCGCGGATCTGCGCGCTCCCACGCCGACTGCCGCCGCGGAACTGGCAACGCCAGTCACTGTGCTGGATATGAAAGCCAATCTGGTCCAGATCAGCAGCGTTCTCGGCAACGGAATACAGGCTGTTCTCCAGCAAAAACGTGAATTGGCCGCATGGTTAGACAGCCGTTTGCGGATGTTATCTCCCGCGCGGCGTCTGCAGACCGAACGCCAGCGCCTGGATGAGATGAACCGGCGTTGGGCTGCCGTGTCTGCGCACCGTTTTCAATTTACAAAGGAAAAATTCAAAGGAATTGAAAACCGCCTCCTAGCGCTCAGCCCGCTGGCGGTGCTGAGGCGTGGTTATGCGGTTGTTACAAAAGGCGAAAAAGTGGTTACAAGCGCTTTGCAAGTCCAGGTGGAGGATGCGCTGCATGTGCGTGTACAGGACGGCGAATTCAATGCCCGCGTGACAGGCAATGGATAGGTGAATATGCAAAAAACCGAGATCAAACCCATCGATAAAATGACCTATGAAGAGGCTTACGCTGAACTCGATAGCATTGTCGCTGCGCTCGAATCAGGTGAACAATCCCTGGAAGAAGCATTATCTCTCTTCGAGCGCGGTCAGGGCCTGACCAAACACTGTGCAGAATTATTGGATAAAGCGGAACTTAAAATCCGAAGCCTTACCGGCGAATCACTAGAGGCTTACAAGGAGGGCGAATGAATCTGGGCAATATCTTCCAAAACCATGTGCTTTTAACGGGGCTGGCAGGCTGGATTTTGGCACAGATGCTCAAAATCCCGATCAATTTTCTCCAATCCCACCAATGGAATTGGGCGCTGTTTTTTGGGGCAGGGGGCATGCCAAGTTCCCATTCCGCCCTGGTCACTTCCACCGCGATGGCGGTTGGATTATATTATGGTTTCAATAATCCTATTTTTGGAGTGGCGACTGCCATTACAATGATTGTGGTCTATGATGCCGCCGGTATCCGACGTCAGGCCGGTATGCAGGCACAGAAGATCAATATTTTAGTGGAAGAACTCTTGAAAGGACATCCAATCTCAGAAGAACATTTGCGTGAGGTTTTAGGCCACACCCCTTTGGAAGCATTGGGCGGGGTACTCTTAGGCCTGGTAGTGGCTACCGGCCTATGGCTCTTGTGGAAATAACGTTTAAGAAGATAAAAAGAAATGGGAGCCAGTGTGTCATTTACACCAAACCAATGATGGTGCCCGAAATATTATTTTTATCGGTGGATGAATCGTTGTCCGTAACTCCAGAGTGACTTGAGCTCAGGGACTTGCAGCAGCAATAATACCAATCCGTAAATCACCCCTCCGATGACCACTCCACCCAGAGTTATCAAAGCGGCCGGATAAAGGTGCATGGAGTGCAACCAAAAAACGATTACCCCGGACATGCCCACTGTCCCGAGAAAAGCCAGACCCGTACCTTTAGCCAGTTCCGTTCCCTGTATTCCTTTCAGACGTTTTCGCAGGAGGAGAAAGAGCGTGGTGGTTTCGATCGCAGTTGAAAGGGAGATCGAAAGCGCCAGTCCGCCAAGCGGCATCCAGCCGATCTTACCAAACAGGGCAGCAAAGGCAAAGCAGAAGACGATATTCAATCCCATGGCCCCGGCGCTAACCAGCGCAGGGGTCTTTGTGTCATGCAGTGAAAAGAAAGCCCGGACCAATATTTCCAGCACACAGTGAAAGACAAGACCAACGGTGTACCAGAGCAATGCCCAGGAAGTCATCTCAGTCGAAAGGGTTGTGAAGTGTCCACGTTGGAAAAGGAAAGTGATCAAGGGCTGGCGTAACAGAATCAGACCGAGGGTGGCTGGAAGGGCCAGGAGCAATACGCCTCGCAGCGCTCCAGTTAATGAATTCCGTAAAGAGTTCATTTCACCCCGGGCCACCTGAGCTGAAAAAGTTGGCAACGTGGCGATTCCGATACCGGATCCAATAACAACGAGCGGCACGGTCATAATTGGGAAGGCAAAATTGATGGCTGAGAGTGAACCGGTGGGCAGACCATTCGCGATGATTGCAGTGACGACCGCGTTGACTTGCAGTGTCGCCACGCTGATCAAACGGGGTCCCATCAACACCACCACTTCCCGCACAGTTGGGTTATGCCACCCCAAGGTAGCCGTATAACGTCGTTTGGGCAGCCGGAACAGATCCGGCAATTGGATGCACAAATGCAAGCATGCGCCCAGCACAGCCCCCCACGCCAATCCGAAAATCCCCTGGGAAGGAACAAAGAACAGCAATCCGATGATCATCCCGACCCAGTAAATCGCCGAGGCGAGAGACGAGAGCCAGAAGCGCTGGTGGGAATTGAGGATTCCCGACAAGAGACCGCTGGCGCCAAAGATCGTAGATGTGATCAGCAGGATCCTGAGCAACTGGGCCGTCATGAGTTGTTGCGCGGGAGAGACCTTTGGTGCAAGCAACCGGGCAATTTGAGGGGCGAAAAGGTAGGAAATGAAGCTGAGCGTGGAAAGGGTCAGAACAACCAAATTGACGATTGCGGAGGCCAGTTTCCAGGCGGAAGGGTGATCTTCTTTAACGAGGAAAGCGGTGAAGGTCGGAACAAAAGCAGAGGCCAGTGCACCCCCTGCCAGGAGGTTGAAGAGCAAATTCGGGAAGATGTTGGCAGTATTGAAAGCATCCATCGCGCCACTTGTCCCGAATGCACGAGTGGCCAGGATCTGCCGGACCAGACCGGCAACCTGGCTGAGGGCGAAGGCAACCATCACAGTGCCGGCCGCGCGGGCGATTTGCTGGTTGGCGTTGCTGGTATTCACGCTCATGAGCGGGGATTATACACCAGCCAGGTGATTTGCCGAACCGCAAGTCCGGTATAACCCAAATCCTTCATAATCGAAAGCAGTATAATCATACCGAGCCAAGGATAGGAGGAAACGAAGCATGCAAAAGAAAGATATTTCGCGTAGCCAATATGTAACGATACTGATAATATTGACATTGATCCTGACTTCATGTACATTCACGACCCCAGACTTGTCCACGCCGCCTACGACCGTTTACACTCCAATTCCATACGGATCAGCAACCGGAGGCGTGACTGACTGGCTCCAAGTTTACTTTACCGACCCCCTCGCTTCTCACGCCAAAGACTACGAAGGCGGACCGGATGAAGCCTTGGTGGGTGCCCTGGACCAGGCGAGGCTTTCCCTGGATGTGGCGGCTTACAGCCTTAATCTTTGGAGTATCCGGGATGCTCTCATTCGCGCGTATAAACGTGGCGTTGTCGTGCGCATGGTAATGGAAAGCGACGATATGGATAACCAGGAAATCCAGCAGATCAAGGATGCCGGGATTCCGATTGTTGGCGACCAACGACAGGGCTTGATGCACAATAAATTCATGGTGATCGACCGCTTGGATGTGTGGACCGGATCGATGAACTACACCACCAGCGGGGTTTACAAGGATAATAACAACCTTCTGCACATACGCTCCAATAAAGTCGCTGAAGACTACACAAATGAATTTGGGAAAATGTTCACAGAAGGTCTTTTTGGCCCGGATAAGCCAGCCGGCACACCATATCCCAAGATCAGCATTGACGAAACCCCGATCGAAATATATTTCTCGCCAGAGGACAAAGTGGCGGGACGTATCCTGGAGCTTCTCAATGGTTCCCAAGAAAGTATCAATTTCCTGGCATATTCTTTCACTTCCGACGATATGGGGCAGGCTATCATGGAAAGGAGTTGGGCCGGGGTGAAGGTGGCGGGTGTGATGGATGATGGCCAGGTCAAATCCAGCCAGAGTACTGAATATGATGCCTTCCAACAGGCTGGATTGGATGTGCGTCTGGATGGCAATCTGGATGGATTGATGCACCACAAGGTGATAATTATTGATCAGAAGATCGTCATCACAGGCTCCTACAACTTCACTACCAGCGCAGAGACAACCAATGACGAGAACGTGGTCATTATTTTCAACCCGGATGTGGCGGCAAAATACATGGAGGAGTTCCAGCGCGTCTACAACCAAGCACAACAACCATGATTAATACAGTGTAGAGCGGATTGACAGGCTGCAGATCAGTTTGTGTGTAAAATGGTTAATCCATTCGATACTGATCCAGGGATCACTTCATTCCTTGCTTAATATCCTACCTGAAAGCCAAAGAACTGGCCGAGCACTGGTTTGGCATGCAGTTTTTGCATTAGAGCCTGTTCGGTGTATAATTTCCAAAATGTCCTTAGTTAATGCATCCCAACCAAAGCATCCGCCATTACTCCTTCAAATCCTGGCTGCCATACTAGGCGGCCTGGTGTTGTTCTTAGCAGGAGCCGGGGCGATCAACGGCGGGTTTCAGTTAATCTTTTCCGACCGGGTCTTTCCTGGAATTACGGTGGCGGGTGTGGATCTTTCCAACCTGACCCCGGAACAAGCTTCAGCGGCTCTCAACCAGCACCTGTCGTACCCAACAAGCGGACGGATTGTTTTTCGGGATGGCAATCACGTATGGACGGCAACGCCTGCCGAACTGGGCATGGTTTTTGATGCCGGAACCAGCGTACAGCGTGCTTTCGGGTTGGGCCGCCAGGGTGGCTTAATGGTCGATCTGTCAAACCAGCTGAACGCCTGGCAGGGCGGGTTGTACCTTTCACCAGTAATCTATTTTGATGCACGCATTGCACGAGGATATCTTAAGAACATTGCCGCCCAGATGGACCAACCCATGATCGAGGCCAACCTGCAATTAAACGGCGCGGAGGTCGTCTATTCCCCCGGTCAAACCGGCCGTCTGGTCAATATCGATAAGACTCTTGCAAACCTTTTAGCGCAGTTAAAGACTTTCCAGGATGGGGAAATACCCTTGGTTATTGAGGAACAGGACCCGATGATATTAGATGCCTCTGCGCAGGCTGAGATCTTGCGGCAAGTCTTGAGTGCTCCGTTGGAATTGAATATTTCCAATAGCCAGACTGGAGATCCGGGCCCCTGGACGTTCGATCCAGCTCACCTGGCAGGCCTGTTGACAGTCGGGCGCGTCAAGACGGATACCAGTTGGCAGTACCAGATCTCGGTTAATTCGCAAGCCATCGACCTGTTCCTTGGACAAATAGCCCCCCTGGTGAACCGGGGCTCGACGAATGCCCGTTTCTATTTTGACGATGCCTCCCGCCAGTTGGTACTAGTCCAACCGGCGGTGATAGGGCGCAGCCTGGATATTACTGCAACCCGCGAGGCGATAACACAAAAACTTTTACAGGGAGAACATACCATCCCCCTGGTGTTGACAGTGGCTCAACCAGCAGTTGCGGATAATGCGACGGCGGCTTCACTTGGCATTACCGGGCTAGTACAATCGTACACCAGCTACTTTCGTGGTTCGGGGGCGGCGCGCCTGCAAAATATCCAGGCAGCAGCTTCCAAATTTTACGGTTTACTTATTCCCCCAAATTCGACCTTCTCGATGGGGAATGCCATTGGAGATATCAACCTGGATAATGGATATGCAGAAGCCCTGATCATATATAACGGAAAAACGATCACCGGCGTTGGTGGCGGGGTTTGCCAGGTAAGTACCACCCTGTTCCGTACGGCATTCTTCGCCGGGTACCCAATCGTCGAACGCAACGCGCATGCGTATCGAGTTTTTTACTACGAGCAAACCTCCAGCGGTACTGATTCCAAATTGGCAGGCCTGGATGCAACGGTTTATTTTCCACTGGTGGATTTGAAGTTTACCAACGACCGGCCATATTGGTTATTGATGGAAACTTATTTTAACGCAGATAAATATTCACTTACCTGGAAGTTCTATTCTGGGGATGATGGTCGCACCGTAGACTGGCAAAACCTGGGTTTGCAGAACGTCGTTCCTGCACCGGACCCACTTTTCCAAGAGAATGCGGACCTCCCAGCGGGTACCTGCAAGCAGGTCGATTATGCAGGGGATGGCGCAGACATCACCGTGAACCGGAGCGTTTCACGGGGAGGGGAATTGCTCTTCACGGACTCCATTAACACCCATTACCAACCCTGGCAGGCGGTTTACCAATATGGGCCAGGCGTAGATGACCCTCAAGCCCTGCTTGCCCAAGGTTTGTGCCATTAGGCGTGGTAAAATTGCCGTCTGTTGCTCCTGGAAATGGAGAATATCATGATAAATAAAAATTTGCTCGAAATCCTGCGGTGTCCGGCCTGCGTTCGCGAAAAAGATGGACTACTAAAGGTTTATCAAGAATCGTGGTTGGTTTGCCAGGATTGTGGACGCAAATATCCGATTGTGGATGATATCCCAGTCATGCTTATCGAAGAAGGAGACAAATGGGTAAAGATGGCTGAAAAAGACCTGCCTGTGCCACCTCCACCCATCAAGTAAGATGGTTCAAAAGAAATTCAATCTAGTGCAGAAACTGCGCGCTATTAACCGTCCATCCATTTTTCAGATAATAATTCTAGGAGTGGGATTGGTTCTGGCTGTCGCGCTATGGATATTCCTGAGTGGCTTTGTATCCTGCTGGCAGGTGACCTCACTGCCAGGCATTCCCTTGCCGACCTGTTCCAACAACGAATCCAAACCCGTCGCCACCCTTGCTGGTGGTACGCCGGCAGCCCGGACGACAACCCCGACCTTGAGTGCACCCCAGATTCAATTACCACCTCCATGGGATGGAGCCAGCCGTGTGACCATGCTGATCGTTGGACTGCGCGGCGGTGACAACAACCAAGACTGCCCCCTATGCACTGATACGATGATTCTGCTGACGATCGACCCGGTCAGCAAGACAGCCGGGATGCTCTCCATCCCGCGGGATATGTGGGTCAATATCCCTGGTTTCGGATACGGCAAGATCAATTCTGCGTATACATTAGGTGAATTGTACAAACTCCCGGGTGGGGGACCAGGTCTGACAATGCAGACTGTCGAAAATTTCCTGGGCATCCCGATCCAGTATTACGCCCAGATCGATTTTCCGGCTTTTGCGAACATGATCGATGACATTGGGGGGATATGCCTGAATGTGCCCGTGAAAGTCGAAGTGGGCGTGCTATTTGAACCCGGAACAACTACAGTGGAACCTGGATACCAATGCATGAGCGGCAAAGTGGCACTGGGATATGCGCGCACCCGTGATATAGCCCAGGGCGTTGCAGGCGGGGATGTGGAACGTTCCCAGAACCAGCAGCGGGTCATCCTGGCCATCCGGGACAAGGTGCTTTCCAATTTGCCTGCATTGGTGACCCAGGCAGTCCCGCTCTACAATCAGATCTCTTCCGGCGTGCATACGAACTTATCCCTGAATGATATTTTACGACTGGCAATGCTGGCGAAAGATATCCCCCTGGGTTCCATCCAGCAGGGAGTAATAGATTACACGATGATGCAGGATGGGCAAACCACAGTGGACAGCCAAACTGTAGATATTTTGCGACCCTATCCGGACAAGATCCGCGAATTGGTGGACAAAATTTTCGGGGGCGGGACGATGAATCCAGCGGCCACCGGTGATCCGACCCAGTTGATGCAGCAGGAAGCTGCGCGTGTGCTGGTGATCAACGGATCAGGTGTGAACGGGATCGCCCAAAAAACATATGATTACCTGAAAGGCCAGGGGATGAATGTGATTGGACCAGGGAACATGGCTGATTATCCTGACAAATATTATTTTCCACCTCTGCCTGATCGGACGATGTTGATTGTCCATGCGGGCAAGCCCTATGCGATGAAATATTTGATGGCGCTGATGAAATTTGACAGCGCCAACCAGCTGGTGATGGATATTAACCCGACTGCTCCGGCAGACATCGTCCTTGTAGTCGGCGCGGATTGGGCTTACCACAATCCGATGCAATAAACGCAAAGGACGGTTCTGCAAAGTAATGGAATTATAATTATTATCCCCTTGACGCTATTTTTATGCGGTAGTATAGTGTCGCAGATTATTGAACCTCGTTAGGCGAGGCAACTGCGTGGAAATAAGCCATTGTCCCGAAACGTCGAAAGACGCCAAGGGATAGACCAGGCCGGGCCGGCTTAAGGCCCCGCTCAAAGTGGCTGGGAGCAAGATCCCTACGGCGCGCAGTGCCAAAGCTCAACCAGGAGGTGCACTCGGCTTATGTCGAGAGTTGTAAGCCTGTAATAAACCTCCTGGAATCCCGGGAGGTTTTTTTGTGGCGTATACCTGGCTTTGCCAAATCCATATGCGAAGGGAAAGAAGGCGATCGCGTGGACAAAGATAGTTATCCGCCAAGTATTTTCCCGTTCTGACGGAAAGCGCCGTTTTTTGGCACTGGGGAGTGCGGATTGTTCTCGCCTCACCCCGAATTGTCTCTGGCATATAGAAGTCAAGGATGCCGCCTTCCGCCGAGATAGCAGGCGGCGTTTTATCGAATGCAACCATCAGGTTGCAATACTTACCTGAACCTATTCCCGACCTCCGGATTTTGAAGGATTAATAAATGAATTCTGTTTCCAAACTATATTACGCCAACCGACGGGTAATAAAATTTCTAAGGATCCTGGCCCTGATTGCAGGCCCGGGGATTCTGGTGATGGTTGCGGATAATGATGCTGGAGGTATCACAACCTATACGGCCACCGGAGCCAAATATGGTTATGGATTGATCTGGTTTCTCGTATTGTTGGGCCCGATCGCCTTTTTTGTTCAGGAGATGACCGTCCGGCTGGGAGCGGTCACCAAGCGCGGCCACGCAGAAGCCATTTTTGATGCTTTCGGGACTTTTTGGGGCTGGTTTTCCATCTTTGACCTGACCTTGACCGACTGGCTGACCTTGGTCAGCGAATTCATCGGAATGACTGCAGCGCTTGGAATCTTTGGTATTCCTCATTGGGTGACGGTCGTAATTGTAACCATCCTGATGGCAATCATGGTCATCCAGGGGCGGTACTGGACGTGGGAGAAGATCGCCCTGGCTTTTTGTGTTATTAACCTGATCTACATTCCGGCCGCTTTCCTGGTTCATCCGAATTGGTCGGATGTCCTGCGGGTAGGCTGGTTCCCGCACTTTCCCGGTGGTCTGAATGGAACGATGTTCTTTTTCCTTATGGCAAACGTCGGCACGACCATTGCTCCGTGGATGGTGTTTTTCCAACAGAGTGCGGTAGTGGACAAGAACCTGAAAGAGAAAGATATTCCATGGAGCCAGTTGGATACCGGAATCGGGGCTTTCTTCACGGTGGTTGTCGCCATCTTCTGCCTGGTGGTTACTGCTGCGGTGTTAAAAGGCGTTGATATTGAAAGTGCGGCTCAGGCTGCAGTCGGGCTAATGCCTTTCAGCAAGAATGCGGGGACTTTCATGGCAATCGGTTTGTTTGATGCAGGATTCCTGGGTGCAATTTGCATTTCACTTTCCAGCTCCTGGGCAGTAGGCGAGGTATTTGGTTGGGCGCATTCACTAAACAACAAGGTCCGGGAAGCGCCCTGGTTCTACACTTTTTATTTCCTGATGCTCATCAGCGCGGGTATCGTAGTGCTGATCCCGGGTGCGCCGTTGGTTACCATCACGTTATTCGTCCAGGTGGTTGCAACAACCTTGCTTCCAGCAGCCATGGTGTTCCTGATCCTGCTTTTGAATAATGAAGTACTGATGGGTAAATATAAGAACAACAAATTGCAGAATGTGGTGAACTTTTCCATTGTGATCGGTTTGATCCTTCTCTCGACCGGCTACACACTGACCACATTATTCCCCAACTGGCTGCATTAGAAAGGTGGATGACATGGAAAGAATAATGGATAGTTTCCGCGATTTCATCCAAGCGATCCGGGAGATTAATGAAAAATATAAGACCCCCCGCATCAAGACGACACGCATGGTCACCTTTTCTTTACTTCTACTCAGGATTTACCTGATTGGCATGCTGGTACTCCTGCTCTACAAATTTATAAGCGTTGTGACAATTCACTAGCAGAGGTTTTCCATGAGCCAGATTATTGATAATCCGCCAATGGCGTCGACTGAAGAATCTTATTTCTTAAGTGAAATATTGGGCGTCAAGGTGACCATTGCCGGGAAGAAGGTTGGAAAACTCAATGATCTGATCATAAAAGAGAATGGCTCGTTGCCGGTTGTGACTCATATTCATGTCTCCAGACCATTTGGCGAATCTGCGGTAGTGCCCTGGGAAAAGATTGGCTCCATCAGCCCCAAGGAGGTGACTCTGACGGCAGAAAATATTGCAGCCTATGCGGGTGAGCCGGATGATAATGCGGTACTGCTCAGGGATCACATCCTCGACAAGAAGGCAATTGACATGGATGGCAGGGAGATGGAAGTCATCTATGATATCAAGTTGACAATGAAAAAAAGCAAGCTATATGTCAGCGAGGTAGACCTCAGCCGTTATGGCCTGTTGAGGCGCATGGGGTTAACCGGTTTGGCAAACTACATCTACAGCCTGGCCGAGCGCATCCGTGACCAGACGATCTCGTGGACTTACATCCAACCCTTGCCGGAGGATATCGGCAGCTTCCGCGGTAACCTGCAATTCAAAGTGTTGAAAGAAAAACTGGCCGATCTTCATCCTGTTGACCTGGCGGATATCCTGGAAGAGATGGAACCCGACCAACGTGTTGAAGTAATGGAAACCCTGGATCCGGAACAGGCATCGGATACCTTCGAGGAGATTGATCCAAATATCCAACGTGACCTAGTTGAATCCATGAAGGTAGAAAAAGTGGCTCAACTCATAGATCAGATGACCACCGGTCAGGCCGCAGATGTGCTATCCATACTTTCCGCCACGGAGGCGGAGGATATTTTAAAGCTGCTCGATCACGACAATGCTGTCAAGATCCATGCAATCATGGAACATCATGAGGAAAATATACTCGATTTTGCCACTCAGGAGTATGTAAGCTTCCCACCGGACTATAGCGTCGAGAGGGCGCAGGATGAGTTCAGAACCAAAGCCAAAGGCAAAGATGTGATCATGTATGTGTACGTCCTGGATGAGAAAAAACGGTTATTGGGTGTGATTGACTTGAAGGAATTGCTGCTTGCTGACGAAAAGGCGCTTTTGAAGGATATTATGGAGGAACACGTCCACACTTTGGATCCCGACAGTACTCTGAAAGAAGCCTATGAGAAGTTTGCCCGTTATGATTACCGGGCCATCCCAATCAGTAACGATGATTACACAATGCTTGGATGCGTGACCTACCGGGATATCGTTGGATTGAAGCACAGTTTCTTGGAGTGATGGCAGGTTGAGTTGTTGAAATTCCTCTTTGAATCAAACATCCGGCATTAGAGAAAATGCCGGATGTTTTTAATCGATGATAAGCATCCGTAACCTGTTATTTTTTGTAAAGTGCTTCCATTCCATGCCAGATATCATCACGCCAGGAGGTGAAATTGTGGCCGCCGGAAAATTCGCGATATTTGACCTGGTAGTTCTTTTCCTTGAGCAATGCGTACATCTGACGGTTGCCGGCCAGCAACCACTCCAACCGCCCGGCATCCATCCAGATATCAATATCGGGAGGGGGGTAAAGCGGACCAGGTCCACCACAACGAACTGATAATCCGGTGCAATGAAGGCTCCAGACTGGCTGAGCACCTTCCGAAAAACCTGTGGCAGTCGCAAGGCTGTGAAAAGCGCCATCGACCCACCCAGAGAAGAACCCATCACGCCATATCCCCCATTCTTTACCGGTTCCAGGTTCAAGTTCTCCTTAGCCAATGGCAGAACGCACTCCATTAAAAAACCTATCGTTGATTCGCTACAAGAATACTCAACCGTCCGAGCTGCACCGCCATTCTGCACAAGAGCCATGGCGAACGGATTGATTCGCTTTTCTGCAATCAGATTATCCACGATAACATTTAATTTGGCGTGGTGCAGGTAATCGGAGCCGTCGTAGACAAACAATAACGGAACAGGATTCTCAACCGGAGGATGGTACAGATTAACGATGCGCTTCGCACCGGTGGTGTATTCACGGGTGGGGATACTGTGCGTCGTCACCGTTCCCCGAACAACCCCCTTGACCGGGCGGATTAACGGGTTGGGTTTGCCTTGCGGCATGTAGAAGAACTGATTGTAGCCATTGACACCATTCCACACACGGTTAGGGTTTAGTGGGTCGGGGATGCGTTCGCCGGTTTTCGGATCAACGAAGGCGTATTCGAGGTATGCATCTGCAGGGAGTGGAATAGATAAGGACCATACTCCCGTTCCGGCACGCAGTAATTTTTGGGGCGCGTCATCCCAATTATGGAGATCGTCAATCAGGAGTGGAGCAGTTGCCCCTTGCCAGATGAGAGTGGCGACCTCGCCTTCGAATACAGGATTGCCCAGCGTGCGGGCCATGGCCAGAAGAGGATGGGTAGGCATGATATAAAATCCTAAATTTTCTTTAATAGCTTTCCTGCAAAGCTCGCCGGCTCACAATGCTCAATGACCAGTTCTTTGGCCGCGTGGAAGGCCATGAAGGAACGCATGGATGTGGCAGTGGCATTGACAAGTTCTTCATTTGGTCTGATACCCGGTTCCAGATACAGGGCTTTCAATCGCAAGGTGCCGGTTTTCCGATCCATTTTCGGGTCGAAGCGACCAACTAACCGGTCCTTATGCAGGATGGGCATACAGAAATAGCCATAAGTGCGTTTGGATGCAGGCAAATAGGCTTCCAAAGATTGGTGGAAGCCCCAGAGGTGTTCATCACGCCGGCTAGCCCACCACAGATTATCAAACGGGCTCAGGAAGGTGGTCCGTTCGGCTTTTAATTCTCCATCGGCTGCCTGGTCCAGCAGGGGCAGGTTGTCCCGGTGGATTAAGAGGGTGGCCGCTTCCCCGTTTACCAGTCGCCCGGTGATTTGGACCAGAACGCCTTCCCTGACCAGATCTTCCACGATCGGCCGTGAACGAGGAAGTTTCATCCATGTGTAATCCCCGGCGTGACGCGGCCAACACACGCCCAGTGCCCTGGCCCCGCGTTCGACCCAGAACCTGTCGCGCTGTTGAACGGTCGGTTCGGAAGTGTCTGCCCACTTCGGCAGGACGCGTTCGGTCAAGTCGTAAATACGCTGGAATTTGACCCGGTTGGCAATCATCAGCTCGCCGTTTGCAAAGAGAAATTCCAAGGCCACTTTAGCCGGACGCCAGTTCCACCATGTACCGCCCGGGCGACCGTCAGATTCAAAGTCACTCACCTTTAGAGCACCTTCAGAGCGTACGCGGTCAAGTACTTGTGGAACCAATTCCTTTTGGACGGACTCGTTCAACCAGCGGTTGTACCAATTGGTGGGATGTTCACGCAAGTTTCGCTGATGAGGCAACTGGTAACGGTATTCGGACAGAGGAATGATCGAGGCGGCATGCTGCCAGCCCTCGAAGAGACGACGATCGACGGCAGACGCAAGGATATCCAATTCACCCGGATCATAATTTCCAAGGCGGCTCCACAGGACCAGATACTGGCTGCGGTGGACCATATGAAGTGTGTCTATTTGAATACAGCCGATCCGGTCCACGGTTCTGTAGATATTTTCCCGGGTTGGAGGTGGATTTTTGGCACTGCTGAGGGCCTGGGTGTGGAGAGCTACCGTGCGCAATGCGGAAACAGGATAAGTTGTCATCGGCTTTGCAGCGAAATATGCAATGGGTGAAGCTCAGCCATCATCACATTATTTTTGACGGCCGGATCGTTGAACATAAAAGTCTGTGCAGCAGCAGCATCCACGGCGCGAAAAACAATAATGCCAAAAGTATCGTCAAGGCATGGCCCGGCCAGAAGGACATCCCCTTTTTCTGTCGCCAGCTTAAGATATTGGAAGTGATCTTCCATGATGGTTTCTTCGTCCGGGGTGGCCTGTTCGAAAAAACCCTGGCGGAATGGATGAATGAGGTAAATATATTCAGGCATGGTCAGTCCGAGAATGTGCATGACCAGGTGACAAATTGGTGGCCGAGGCACTCGCCAACTTTGGAAAAATCAGGCTTGTAAATACCTCGCAGGGGAATAATTCCTACTCTGGTAGGCAGGTGAGGGTAACCGGCGGCAAGCTGAAATCTGCCCAAAGGAGGACACATCCAGGATAACCAGCCGGTTTTTTCAGCATAAGGATTGAATATAGCTGATAACTATGAGCATCCGGTCATCTCATTAAAAACGTTTTTGAACCCCGATATTATAGCCGCAATCCCTGCAAACTTTGAAAAGGGGAAATTTGGAGAATCACTTTAAAGATGAAGGAGGAGTAAAGAATTTACCCTGAGAAAATAGCAGATCGAATTTCTTAAGGAGAAGAAGAGCCTATAAAAGTAGTAACCGGGAAAGCTTTTTTTATGGTCAATTTCATCCGTTTCGTCTGGCAGACCTTGCATTTATCAGTCGAATTGGGGTACTATTACCTTATTATGGCCATCCAACCGCGATCTTACTCCTCCCGCCAAAGGGGTGGTGTGCATACCGGGCGTATTTTACAGACTACATTTAGTGTCGCGATTTTACTAGCAACTCTTTTTGTTGGTTTTTCCCCAACGATGTTTTCCAGTAATCTCGGCTCGGTGATCACGGGTTGGCTAAGCTCGCAACCCGAAGTCGGGCCGGTTGCCCAAGCCACCCAAGGTCCGGGAAAACCGATTGGCATTGTTTCCGGTCATTGGGGAAACGGGAATGATCCCGGGGCAGTTTGCCCGGATGGAACGAATGAGCATGATGTCAACCTGGCAATCTCCACCCTTGTCCGGCAAAAGCTCGAGGCACGCGGTTATCAGGTGGACATGCTTCAGGAGTTCGATTCCCGCCTGGATGGATACAATGGCGAAGTTCTGCTGGCAATCCATACGGATACCTGCGACGTCATAAATGACCAGGCAACCGGTTTCAAGTTGGCTACTTCCACCTACAGTCATGATACCAATCTTGCCAACCGTTTGACAGCCTGCCTAGAGACCAATTATGCCAGGGTAACCGGGCTGAAATTCAACCCGGGTGGAATCACCGAGAATATGACGGATTACCATGCTTTCCGGGCAGTGAATCCTGCCACCACCGCAGCAATTATCGAAACAGGGTTCCTGAATTTGGATCGTGATATCCTGGTCAATCATCCAGATGTGATAGCAGATGGGATTGTCTCGGGGTTAATCTGTTTTGTGACCAACGAGAGTGTCGAGTCGCTGCCGCTTCCAACAACGCCATGAAACCCGAACCAGAAATCTTCCGCACGACCCTCCTGAACGCCCGGCAAGCCTTGCAACGCGGCGACCGCCAGGCCGCCCGCCGCTTGGCTGAGAAGGCTATAACGCTGGCACCAGATTCTGAAGAGCCCTGGCTTATTCTGGCAGCGCTTGCCAGTCCACATGCAAGTGTGAAGTACCTTGAGCAGGCTCTTAGAATCAACCCAAAGAGCCAGCGCGCCAATAAAGGCATGCAATGGGCAGAAGAACGTCTATTACGAGAGCAATTGGAAAATCCGGCGAGAGACAATATCTCAAGTCCGCTTGAAGGAGGAGTCGAACTAGTCGAGCCAGAGATCCAACCTCAGGCCGAAGAACTTCTACCACAAGATGTTGCCGATTCTGCTCCAACTTTACCAGTCGCTTCGCACAAGTCTCCGACAAGGTTCCGCTGGACATTCCTGACCCTTTTCCTTTTAGCTATTTGTGTCACCGCGGCCTGGGCCTTCTGGCCGGGGAGCGCTTCGCCCGTGATGGCGTTCTTAAATGCCCCACACAATTCTTCCGTCATCGCCGGTATTTTGGCGGATGTGAATAAACCCACCTATACGCCCAGTTTCACATCCACTTTCACACCCAGCGCGACGGCCACATCGACCCCAACCCCGATACTTACAGCGACTCCCACTGAAACTCCCTCTCCGACCGAAACATTGATTCCGACGGATACACCCCTGCCGACCGATACGGAAATCCCATTGCCGACTGATACACCCAAGGCGGTCATTAATACTATTGGGGGTGTCCGCTGGATCGACGTAAACCTTTCGAAACAGACTTTGTATGCGTACGAGGGCAATACCATCGTACGGAGTTTCCTGGTATCCACGGGTGTAAGACAGTTCCCAACAGTGACCGGCCAGTACCACATCTATGTTAAACTGCTTTCAACTCTTATGCATGGAGTTGGTTATTATCTTCCGAATGTGCCATATACGATGTATTTCTATAAGAGCTACGGTATCCATGGAACGTACTGGCACCATAACTTTGGTCATCCCATGAGCCATGGCTGCGTGAACATGTATACTCCCGACTCGGAATGGTTATATTATTGGGCTTCGGTGGGGACGTTGGTAAATATCCATTATTAAAGGTTTCCAGGTTCCAATAATGCCTGCATGGGATCTGATGAAAATTAATAGTCAGACGTGCAATGTTTAATGGTACCCTTTCCCGGCGTGATTTTCTAAAACTGGGCAGTGCAACACTGCTCAGTCTTTTGTTTTCGGAGATAAAACATACCCCAGCCCAGGCCACCTCGGTCCCCATGCAGGGACGGGTGCAAGCCACAACGCTGTTCGTACACGATTCTCCGGCTTTTAGCGGGAAACAGGTGTCCTCCCTGAAGCGCGACGATCTGTTGGATATTGCCGGCCAGGTTTTTGGTGGTGAGGAGGGTGATTACAACCGCCAGTGGTATCGTCTTTCGAACCAGAAGTATGTGTATTCCGGATATGTGCAAGTCGTTACAACTTCACTTAACCCGATTGTGAGGCAGATCCCTGTAAGCGGCGTGCTGGGGGAAATCACCATCCCGTATGCGGATTCGTCCTATGGAATCAATATCAGCTCATCGCCCGGTCCGCGCCTGTATTATGCCACCAACCATTGGATCACGGCTTTGGTGGTGGATAAACGCGATGGCAGCCTGTGGTACAGAGCATATGACGCTGCCACGAAAGCCTTTTACTACATCCGACCGGAATGGACGCATATCTTTTCTCCCGAGGAGATCTCGCCGCTCTCGGCACAGGTACCCGATAACGAAAAGCACATCGAGATCTATCTCGACCGCCAATTGCTGCTGGCCTTCGAATGGAACGTGCTTGTCTATGCAGCGCGCGTCGCAACGGGGCGGAAAAACTATGAAAGTCCCACGGGGTGGTTTCATACTTTTCATAAGCGTCCCACTTACCATATGTTCGGCGGCGCAGACGAGTTCTCCATATTTGACCTTCCTGGAGTTCCCTGGGATTCTTATATTACCGATAGCGGGGTTGCGCTCCACGGAACTTACTGGCACAGTGATTTCGGCACCCAACACAGTCATGGCTGTATCAATATGGGTTTGGAGGACGCCAAATGGATCTTTCGCTGGACTCTACCGACGGTACCACCTGGTGAGAATCTCGTGCTTCAGCCAGGCACCGGGACGCAGGTTCTGATTACCCGAGATTAAGCACTTTTCCCCTTTTATCTGTCTAACTATCGTAAAAAACCTGAAATCAGTATTTATCCTTTGGGATTATGCTTAACATCAGGTAAAATATATCCCAAGGTCAGTAAAAGGATGCCGGTATGTCCCACCCTTTACCAACCACCCATATCCTCATCAATCGGAAAGGTGTATCCAGCGGACAATTATGGATATGCTCTCTCTTCGAACGATAACAGAATAATCATGTCACGCAAACCTCTTTTTGCCGGCCTGATAGTGGACGAGCACGACCAAACGGCGGGCACCGCCTATGTAGGGGATGAACCTTGCTACGTAGTAAATGATGACGGGTTCCTCCGTCATATCCCATCCGAACAAGTGGACCGTAAAGTACTGGAAATAATACGCCAGCAAATCAGTGGCAATGAGGGAATGCTGAGCGAACAGGCTGCCAAGATGCTCGGCACGGACGATATTTTTTCGAAGGCATTGTTGGAAAGCCAATTAAAGAATATTGGCAAGCAATTCGATGCCATTCTCGAAATGGGTATCCCCGAAGAAAGCCGTGCTTTTATGGGCATGTCGGGTTTTAAAGTTGTCATCAATGTCCATGGAGAAATTATCCGTATGGAACAACCTGCATCGACGGATGAGGGTGGAGAAAACGGAGAATAAATTGGAGAATAAGTTAGAGAATAAGTTAGAGGGTGTGGTTCTAATGACAGATGGAGATAAGTGATGGATGACAAGTTGACATCCGAGGAAAAGCAGACCTTATTAAAGCTTGCACGCCAGTCTCTCGAAAACGGAGTACGTGGCATGGCGCTCCCAACGCTTGATCCGGCTGCACTAACCCCAACTCTGCTCGCCGAGGGTGCTGCTTTTGTCACTTTGACGATAAACGGTGACCTGCGCGGCTGTATTGGCGCCTTGGAACCGTACCAATCCCTGGCTGCGGATGTTCGAGAGCATGCTGTCGCTGCCGCGTTGGAGGATTATCGCTTCCCGCAAGTAAAGGAAAACGATCTGGCGAAAATCCAAATCGAGGTTTCACGGCTGACCAGGCCTGTACCGCTGGAGTATAAGGATGCCGATGATTTACTCACCAAAATCCGCGGCGGGGTGGACGGTGTCATCCTACGAGACAGTTTCCGCCGGGCGACTTTTCTACCGCAGGTGTGGGAAAAAATCCCTGATCCGGAAGATTTCCTGGCGAATTTGTGTTACAAGATGGGTGCCGCGCCGGATACCTGGAAACGCAAGCATTTGGAAGTGCTGGTGTACCAGGTGGAGGAATTCCACGAGTGAGATTTCTTCCATATTCCATGAAAACCGCCCCGGTCTCTTCGCCGGGGCGGTTGATTTAAGTCTGGATAAAATTCTGACGCTCCACATCCCGCCAGGATTCCTGTGGGAGGGAAATGTAATTTGCCAGCAGGGGGTGGACCCGCCGGATCTCCTCGGCCACCCGAACGGCGACCCGACGCATCGAGAAGTGAGCATTCGCGGCCGAGCGTAACTGGCAGAAGGCAAAGGCCTCCCTTAGATTCAGGCTGAAGAGGACCCGCCGGTTAAAACCATTTGGGACGATGTACGCAGCGACCTGAGGGTTCCAGTCTGACAGTTTTTCGTAGGCTTGCATCGCTGCATCCATGGAGGAGCGGTACTTATCTTCCAAGGCGGCTTCCGCAAACCGGTACGGGACGGCGTACCCGAGCCGGGTTGTCAGCATTTGCGGGGTCTGAGTCATCATACGATGGCGCTTGAACTCCGCATACCCGCCCTGGTCAAGTATCAGATCGAAAGTATAGGATGTGAATTCCAGCTCACGCAAGGGAGTGTCATGCTCACCCATACGCCCCAGAAGGGACCTGGCCAGGTTCTCGCGGTCGTCTGCAGAGATGGAACGGATTGCATCCAGCGCCTGTGAGTAGGACATATGCCCAAATCGGAATAATGCAGCCGCAAGAACCCTGTTTTCCCCGTCACGATCAAAATCAATCAATCTGCACCAATCTCTGTCACCACATTCGGGTTCTTTGTGCAACATATATTTACCCTGGTGAAAATCCTGACTGGTTTCTACAAGATATGGGACTGCCTTGGCGTATTTCACCAATGTCGGTACCTCGGCCTGCGCCACTTGTTTGAGCTCTTCCCCAATCTGGCGAACTTCTGCCAGCGGATGCGAAAGCAATTTTTCAACGGCATGTTCCAATACACGCGCATTGGCGGTCATGCCCAAGTTGGCGAGCGAGGCAGACGGGAGCAGGAAGCGGCACGAGTCGACATACTGCGAGCGGATACGCTGATCGTAAGCCTTGTCGGTCTCATTCTCCTGAGGCGCGGACTGGCGCTCGACCAGGAGGCGCATCGGTTGGAGTGAGTCAATGTAAGTCTGAAAGAGCAGTCTACAGGTATTTATATATGTTTCCAACAATGGATGCCCGTCCAATTCAGGCGGAATGAAAAATGCCTGTGCGTCCCATTTCTGGTAGCGGGTCGACTTTTCCGTGTACGAAGCCAACCGGTTGGACTCAATGCACTCCACCGCCAGGCGGGAAACATTCTCCATGGCGATGTGCAGGACGGCGTGTTCGGCTACTGAGGCATGTCCATAGCCAACCACCCATTTATCATGGAACCGGGCGGATTTCTCGTCGCTCAATCCTGCGGCGATTTCGCGGAAGGATTCGGGCGAGCGCGAGGTTTTGGCAAACGCCACTGCAATGGTTTCGGGGGAAAGTTTTTTTGGGGAGAGCAGATATATTTGGCGAGATGGCATGAGAGGCTCGTATTGCTTTAATCGAAATTCGTAAAACGCAATGTGTGGGGCTGGGCGAACTATAGACTAAAACTCCCAGAGAGTCAACCAATAACCCCTGCCAAGTGGGCGTGATCATTTCACGTGCGTGATGTATTGAAAAAAGCCTCTCCCGATTCCGGCAGGAAATGCCTGTGCACAACTTTCAGAAAGTGTGGACTGCAGGAGGCGACATTCGTTCCGCGTATCGAAAAAGAAACGAATAGGACATGGAAAGCTTCTTTTTTTCGCGGGAGTAAGGTCAGAACTGGGAAAAGATTGACAGTTTGTGGCTTTTTGAACCTTATAGTGAATATGCCAACCGTTGCCATTATTTGGGAAAGGAGGAAGTGGATGTATTCGCAGGAAGGATATGCTTAAGCTTATTAAGAGCCTGCAGTCCACTGAAAAGGAACCATAAAAAGAACAGGTGAAAACCAAAGCCAAAAAAATCCGGGGATACCAGCGTCAAAATTGCATCCAGTCCATAGAGGAGCATGCCAGAGATGAAAGCCCAACGGTACCCTTTAGCAGCGAGATATCCGCATGATGTAAAAACGCCACAAATGAATAAATCCGGAAACAGGCCGATGGCCTGGATGAAGAGGATGGAATTTGGAAAGGATTGGGCGATGTTATGAGTAAGGATATCCATGAACCGTGTGACGCCCAGTCCGACTACGAAACTTGACCTCAAGTTGAAAAAAAAGAGAATGGAAGTGGCCATGGACAATGCTGAGATCCAATAAAAATTGTAGGCGCCATTTTTCATCTGCCGTTGCAGACTGGCGACGTTCATTTCTTCCTCCTTTCAGCGTGTGAAGTATGTGCGTGCTAAGGATGATAATAACCCCAGCGTCAACCGATATTTGTTTTCCATTTGTTCAGAAACATGTAAAAAAAATCAAATGACATATTATTCGATAATTCATGCCCCCGCTATCAGACGTGTTTGTGCAATATCCTTTTCGATTTGTTCCACGAGGGCCGGGACGGATGAATATTTCTGCTCGGGGCGTAAAAACTTGATAAATTCCAATTTAACTTCCTGTCCGTATAGATTCTTGTTGAAATCGAGCAGATGGGCCTCAATGGTTGGCGCGGGGGGCTGGTCGGCGTAGAAGGTCGGGCGGACGCCCAGGCTGGTTGCGGCAGGGTGACTCTGCCCATTTTCCCAGGCCCGGCAGGCGTAAATACCATAGGAGGGCAGGAGGATGTCTGCAGGTATTCGTATATTGGCTGTAGGGATGTTAATACTATGTCCACGCCCATCACCGTGGATGACCGAACCGGTGATGGAAAAGAAGCGGCCAAGATCTGAAGCAGCTGCGGTCACGTTCCCTGCAATAATGGCACGTCGGATGCGTGTAGATGAAATGACGCCAGCAATATCGGTCAGGGCTGGAACCACCTGGACAGAAAAGCCGAGATCCTTGCCGATCTCCGTCAATCTGGAAGCGTTTCCCTCACGACCACGCCCCAGGGCGGTGTCGTAGCCGATAAGAAGGTGGTGCAGATTCAAGATGCGGGAGAGTCGATACATAAACTCTCCGGCAGTCTGGTCGGCGAATGTACGATCAAATGTCTGCGTTATTACGATATCCACGCCGAAAGAACCCAGAAGAGTAGCGCGTTCTTCCGGAGTTGTCAGGCATTTGAAATCCGTCTTTCCGCCCAGGACAATGGCAGGATGGGGGGTAAAAGTCAAAACTACGGCAGGTTCGCCGGTTGCGTGCGCCCCGGCTACGAGCAGACGCAAGATCTCCTGGTGACCGCGATGGACGCCATCAAAAATGCCGATGGTCAACCATGCATTTTGGAGAGTAAGGTTGTCGAGAGAATGATAGTGAAGCACTGTGAAATAATGGATGAATGTCTGGATGCATATTTGTGCGGAGGGCGCGAAACCATTCCCTCTTCCGCGCCATCCACAAGCATGCGTGTCTGTTTTTCAGATTGATTATGAGAAAAAGACTTTCTTTGGTTGCCACTCCGAAGAACCGTCTTCACCCGTGACCAGATCCATGATGGCGATGAGTTCACCGGCCATGCTGACACCACGCACGAGACCAGGTTGGGCATCGGCGGCAGCTTTAACACGATGACCATGCTTGACTTCCTCGACCTCGTCAGGGGTGAGCTCCACAGCCGACCATTCAGCCAAGGCTTCGGCGGCGGGAATCAGGAACTGGTACCAATTCCCGGCGGCAAAAGTCTCCTGCAATTTACGCAAGGGGGTGGCATCCCGCAGGGTGAATCTGCCAGATTTGGTACGGCGCAGACCAACCAGGTAAGCTCCACAGCCTAAAGCGGTGCCCACATCATTTGCCAGGGAACGAACGTAGGTCCCGGAAGAGCAATGCACGTCAATCACCACCTCAGGCGGCGCCCATTCCAAAACTTCAAGGTGATAAACGTTGATCTTGCGAGGGGCGAGATCCACTTCTTCCCCTTCCCGCGCCATCTCATAGGCTTTACGTCCATGTACCTTGACAGCCGAATAAGCCGGAGGGGTCTGCTCGATTTCCCCGATGAATCGCTGAAGAACTTCATTAAATTGATCCTCGGTTACATTTACCGGGGAGGTCGCCTGCTGGGTGAAATGTCCTTCGGCATCGTAGGTGTCGGTGGAACTGCCCAGGCGAAGGATGGCCTGGTAGCGCTTGTCCGAGGCCGACACAAACTCGCTTAGACGCACTGCCGGCCCAATCAATACCACGAGTACGCCAGAGGCACGCGGGTCAAGGGTGCCCGTGTGACCAGCGCGGCGGATATTGGTGCCGCGACGGATGATATCAACCACGTCGTGGGAGGTTAAACCAACCGGCTTGTCGACCACGAGGATGCCCGAAATGGCATTCTTGATATCCTGACTTTCCATTTTATATTCCTCCTAGTAATATTAACCCGCCCCTCCACGAGTCGCTTAATCCCATTTTACCGCATTATCTAGGCAATTGTAATGCATTGCGAGTTATTTCAAGGACGCGTTCCCTGATTTCATCCAATTCACCTGATAATTCTGCGCCGGCGGCAGCTTTGTGACCTCCGCCACCGAATTGGCTGGCGATCTGCGCAACATCAATATTCGGTTTCAGCCCGCGCCAGGAGATTTTGGTCTTTTTCTTGTTTTGTTCAACAAAAATGATCGCAACATCCGCCTCGTCAATGGACGAGATGACCGAAATGAGGTCTGCATCATCATTTCCATTGTATCCAGAGGCTTTCCGATCGGCCACCGTTAATGTGGTCCAAATGATGCCATCAGCACGCTCCAGATTGGAGAGACCCGCTCCCCAGTATTTGGTAGCCGGAAAAGTGCGCCTCACCAGACTGCGGTAGTAAAGCATGGTCATATCCGCACCCAACTCGATCAGATCGGCTGCCTGACGCAAGACTTCGGGAGTGGTATTCGAGGTGCGGAAGCCAAGCGTGTCGGTGACGAGACCGGTGAGCAAGTTTGCTGCAATGGGAGCAGAGATGGTCAGACCCCATGTGGGCATGAACCGGGTCAATACAGAGGCAGTCGCAGCGGCCTGGGGATCAATCAGGTTCAAGGTTCCGAATGCTTCCGTGGTACTGTGGTGGTCAATAACAATATCAGGCGGATGGTAATTGTCCAGGGCTTTACCAACGCGTTTCAAGTCTGAACAGTCAACACAAATAATCAGGTCGAACTCGCCCTCTGCCTTATGCCTGATTTTCTCCCCGCCGGGCAGGTGCTTGAATGAGGCCGGCAAGCCATCCGAAAGTACCACTTGGACCTGTTTGCCTTCATCCAGCAATGCCAGGCCCATTGCGAGACTGGAACCGATGGCATCACCATCCGGGCGAATGTGAGAGGTGACCAGAATGCGTTGTGCCGCCTGAATGCGATCTTTAATTGTTGTTTGCAGGTCGTTCATTCTTCCTTATTTCAGCCAGTAGATGCTCAATATGATCCGCATGTTCGGGTGTGGGATCCCAGTGGAAGCGTAAGCGTGGAAAGGTGCGTAATTCAATCCGGGCAGCCAAAGCACGACGCAAGAATCCGCTGGCGTGTTCCAGGCCCTCCAATATTTCCGTGCTGCGTGTCGCACCTTCCACCGCGGAGACATAGATGTCTGCGAACGCCAGTTCCCGGTCCACTTTGGTGTCAGTGATGAAAATCTGATGCAAGCGCGGGTCGTTCATCTCCCGGATGAGCAATTCCGAAAGGGCCTGGCGGATGCGGTCCGCAATGCGCTGAAGCCGGACGTTGGAAGGCATAGTTAGGTTCCTGATTGATGATTATTTTTATTTATCCGGGTCTAGGTTGTTTCTGTCTTCTCAAGCACGAAGCATTCAATAACATCAGCAACCTGAACATTGTTGAAGTTCTTCAGGCCGATACCGCATTCAAAGCCCTGGCGCATTTCCCGCACATCTTCTTTCTCATGTTTGAGCGAGCTTATCTCACCCTCATAAACAATATCCTTATCGCGCGTAATGCGTACCTTTCCATTGCGGCGAATTTCACCTTCGGTTACCCGGCATCCCGCAATATTGTTGCCTTTTGACAAACTGAAAACCTGCAAGACAACCGCCTTACCGACAGGTTTTTCAGTGAACTCCGGAGCAAGCATGCCCTTGAGAGCTTTTTCCACATCTTCAATCAGACGGTAGATGATGTCATACAGTCTGATATCCACACCTTCTTTTTCCGCCAGACGGCGGGCAGCTACATCCGCCTGGACACTAAAACCGAAAACGATGGCCTGGGAAGAAGAGGCCAGGAGAACATCATTCTCGCTGATGTTTCCGGTCTCGGCGTAAAGAATGTTGATGGCAATTTCACCTTTTCCCAGGTTCTTAATTTCATTAACGATGGGTTCCAGCGAGCCCTGGACATCAACCTTCAAGATCAGGTTCAATTCCTTCGTCTCACCTGACTTAACCTTTGAGAACAACTCTTCCAGGGTCATTTTCTTAGGAATAGAGACCTGTTTCCTGGATGTCTCCATGCGTTCAAGAATAATTTGCCTAGCTTCCTTTTCGGTTGCCACAGTCTGGAATACGTCGCCAGCCGAGGGCATACCACTAAGGCCCATTACAGAGACCGGGAACGAAGGTCCGGCTTTGTCAACCTTGTTTCCACGGAAATCGAACATGGCACGCAAATGGCCAAAAGCATTCCCTGCCACGACGATATTGCCCGTTTTCAGAGTCCCATTCTGGACCAGGAGAGTCGCGACGGGTCCCTTGGATTTGTCAAGTTCAGCTTCGATGACCGTCCCAATGACTGCGCCTTTGGTATTGGCGCGAATATCGGTGTTATCAGCCACCAAAAGGACCGCCTCGAGCAGATCCTCAATGCCCAGTTTCTGTTTGGCAGAGACTGGAATGACCATGGTATTTCCACCCCATTCATCCGGTGTGAGATCGTTTTCGCTGAGTTGCTTTTTAACGAGCTCAGGATTGGAATTAGGCTTATCTATCTTATTGAGTGCCACGATAATGGGTACCCGGGCTGCCTTGGCATGTGCAATGGCTTCTTTGGTTTGAGGCATCACGCCATCGTCTGCGGCAATCACCAGGATGACAATGTCGGCACCCTGTGCCCCGCGAGCACGCATGGCAGTGAAAGCTGCATGGCCAGGAGTATCCAGGAAGGTGATCTGTCTGCCTTTCAGTTCCACCTGATAAGCCCCGATATGTTGCGTTATGCCGCCTGCCTCGCCTTCAGCGACATTTGCATGACGAATCGCATCCAGAAGGGAGGTCTTGCCGTGGTCTACGTGTCCGAGGATGGTCACGACTGGCGGGCGTGGCGTCAGAGTTGCTTCGTCTTCGTCAGCAATGGTCTGCCGCCAAAGAGGTACTTCACCAGTCTCTTTTTCCTGTGGAGCCTCCTGACTTTCAAGCGTGACCTCAAAACCCATTTCGTCAGCTAAAATGGCAGCCGTATCAAAATCAATCGCCTGGTTGATACTGGCCATGACCCCGTTACTCATTAATTTTTTTATTATCTGGATTGGGCTCACTTCGATAATTTGCGCAAAATCACGAATCGTGATGTTCGCGGGGAGTTCGATCTTTTTAATCATTGGATCGCTCATTCGGCACCTCTTTCAATAAACTGCCTGTCTGGCACGCCATTTAATCCAAATTGGTGGGCAGTGCGGGTTCGGACCCTTCAAGTTGCATGTTCACAAACAAAACCTCAAGCCTGCCGGCTGAGCGATTGGTTTTCTCGTCAGCCCATAGGGACTCTATTCTTAATCACTGGTTGCCTCGTTGTTTTCAGGCAAGGTCTGCATGAACTGGCTGAGGCGATCCAAATCATCAGGAGTCAGATCGACTTTCAATGCATGGGCCAAAGGCCCTTTCAGACCTTTTTCCCAACAATTGCGGATGTTATGCAGATATGCACCCCGTCCCGCCAGTTTGCCGGTCGGATCCACCCGAACTCCTTCCGGAAGACGTACCAGCCGGACCAACGCTCGCTTGGGCAGCACCATTCGACAACCTACGCAAGTTCGCTGGGGGACATGTTTGGGACGTTTTGCAGGTTTGCCAGACACCTTATTCAATCCATACGACAGGCAGGCGCCTCTGAAATAATGCGGCTATTCCCATTCTTCCATAACGCTATCATCGTCGCCACGCTTGTGTTTCTTGCGGGCCACGACTTCGCCGCGCTTTTCGTCGAATTCCAGTTCGCGACCTTTCTTGGCCTTCTTTTCCTTTTTCTTATTGCGCTCTTCTTCGCTCTCTTCTTCAGTAGCAGGTGCAACTGCCAGGACATTTTCCAGTGAGAAGATTTTATCAAAGTCTTTTTCTTCTTTGACCTCTTCAACGGGTGCAACCGGCCCGGCTATTTCTTCCAGAATGGGAGCAGCTTCTTCCGCCACGGGGACGGTCTGGATGGAAGCGGCTTCCACCACCTCTTCCACCGGGACCACGCTTTCCATTTCGGGTATTTCGACAGGCTTCTCAGGTTCGGGGAACGAAATATTTGCGATCGCTTTTTCGATGGCCTGCATTGCCTTGGGACCAATACCGGACAGGCTGAGGACGCTGTCAGGGTTGAGCTTCATCGTCATCATCAAATTACCCACAGTGCGGTGCTCGGCCTCGGTCAGGATGGTGTAGACATGATCAGGCAGCCCCAATGTTACAATATCGGCTTCAAAGGCAGCATCTGGAATATTCGCGCGAGCTGCGGAAACAAGTTCTTTCTCGGCCGCGGCTTCAGCTTTCTTCTGTTCCACCGTACGCCGTTCCACGCGATCCACGAATTGGATGAGGGAAAGGAATTCTTCGGGTGTAAGCGGACGTCCTGCACCTTTCTTGGCCAGGATCTCTTCAATAACAGGAACATGATCGTGTTCCACCTCGGCTAAGTTCGCCAATGCCGGGTCACTCTGCAATTTAACTATGGCATCTCCGGCAGCCTCAGTCAAGGACTTGATGTCAATGCGCCAGCCGGTCAACTTGGCAGCCAACCGAGCATTCTGCCCGTCACGACCGATGGCCAGGCTCAACTGGTCTTCTTGAACAACAACGGTGGCAGTTTTTTCAACATCATTAAGATAAACACCAGAAACTTTGGCCGGGCTGATGGCCTTGGAGATATAGATAACCGGGTCGGAGTTCCATTCGATAATGTCAATCTTTTCATCGTGCAATTCCTTGACGATAGCCTGAATGCGCACACCCCGGATGCCCACACAAGCTCCAACCGGATCGACGTTGGGCTGGGTGGCTGAAACAGCCACTTTGGCGCGCTGGCCTGGCTCGCGTGAAATGGCACGGATTTCAACGATCCCGTGGTAAATTTCAGGGACTTCATTTTCCAGCAGGCGGCGAAGGAAATTGCGGTGTGAGCGGGAAAGGATGATTTGCGGGCCACGCGGGCTTTCCTTGACTTCCAGGATTATGGCACGAACCCGATCATGGACTTTAAAGCGCTCTCCAGGGATCTTCTGATTCTGCGGCATGATCCCTTCCGCCTTCATATCTAGGCCCACGGTCGCACCCTGGGTCATATTGACCGCTTGAACCACACCGCTGACAATTTCACCGACCTGTTTTTCGTAGTAGTCGGATTGCATCTGGCGTTCTGCTTCACGGATACGTTGTTGGATGACCTGGCGGGCGGTTTGGGCAGCCACCCGGCCAAAATCCCTCGGAGTGGATTCAACGATCGCCATATCGCCAAGGTTGACCTCCGGGCTCACCCGGCGGGCATCCTCGAGCAGTACCTCGGTGCGATCATCCTGCACATCCTCGACAACTTCTTTTTCGACGAAGATGGTTACTTCCCCGGTTTCCGGGTTTATTTTGGCTTCGACCTGCTGGGCGTTGGACGCATTCACGGCCCGTCGATATGCAGATACCATGGCCGATTCTATTGCTGAAAGGATGATCTCCCTTGGCAATTGTTTTTCTTCCAACACTTCGTTGAAAGCCAATGCAAATTCGTTCTTCATAATTGACCTGCTCCCCGAATTATCCATTACACGCAGAAAAGTGGGGGTCGCCCACTTTTCGATGCGTTCGGTATAGAAACTACAACAACGAATGAGATTTTAGCATACAAGCTAGAAAGTTGCAAGGATTCTCAGGTAACATCATCCCGAAACTTGATACGGAAAGCAAGAAGCCTTTCAGATGCACTTTTCCTACCGGTGAAACCCAATGAAATTTGATGAAAGGAACATGATGGAGCAAGCCAGCAAAGTCGACTTTTATACAGGAAGGAGCAAAGGAAGTATAATTCTGATAATTATGGGCGAGACATCCTCCCTTATTCAAATAAAAGGCATCCGGGACGGTTTGCTGATCACTCTTGGGGGTGCGGCCTGGCCGGACCTGGTGACGGCTTTCATCGAAGCCATCGAGGGAAGGTCGGTTTTTTTCCAGGGGGGCCGGGTAACACTGGACGTGGGTGCTCAAGAGTTGCGTGTAGCAGATCTTTCAAAATTGCGTGACCAACTTTCAGAACACGGAGTATCCCTGTGGGCAGTCTTAAGTGAATCCGCGCTGACCGAACGAACGGCTCAGAACCTGGGTCTGGCAACACGCCTGAGCAAACCGCACATTTCAGAGGCCCAGGCAGTATCCGAGCAACTGCCAAACGACGCAGCGAAATGGGTCAAAGGTCCGCTGCGTTCCGGCGGACGGGTTGCATACGATGGGAATGTGGTCGTAATGGGGGATGTCAATTCCGGCGCTGAAATTGTGGCTGGTGGCAGTATCATTGTCTGGGGACGCCTGCGGGGTGTGGTCCATGCCGGGGCACAGGGGGATGAAAATGCAGTCGTTTGTGCATTGGAGCTGGCTCCCACACATTTGCGTATTGCCGGCGAGATTGCTGTCTCGCCGAAGAAACAAGGCAAGAGTCAGCCGGAGGTGGCCCGATTGCAGGATGGACATCTGGAAGCTGAACCGTGGCATGCATTGACAGGACGGTGAAATGACAGCAAGAGTGATAACAGTTGCTTCTGGAAAGGGCGGGGTAGGTAAAACGACTGCCGTCGCGAATATTGCTGTCGCGCTGGCCGGACGCGGTGAGAGGGTTACCTGTATTGATGGTGACATCGGCCTGCGCAACCTGGATGTCATCCTGGGCCTGGAGAACCGCATCGTCTACGACCTGGTGGATGTAGTCGAAGGGCGCTGTCGCTTGCGTCAGGCAATGATCCGTGACAAACGGATGTCTGAACTCTATCTCATTCCCGCAGCCCAGACACGCGACAAATCGGCCGTTTCACCCAGCGATATGGTACGCCTTTGTGATGAATTACGCCCCGAGGTAGATTGGATCATGATCGATTCTCCGGCCGGCATCGAGCGTGGCTTCAAGAATGCCATTGCAGCCGCCGACCGCGTGCTGGTGCTGACAAACCCGGATGTCTCAGCAGTGCGGGACGCGGATCGGGTAATTGGCCTGCTGGAAGCCGAGGGGAAAGGTCCGGCAGCCTTGATCATCAACCGGTTGAACCCGGCCATGGTGCGGCGCGGTGACATGCTTTCGGTGGAGGATGTGATCGACCTGTTAGCAATTGATTTGATCGGGATCGTTCCCGAAGATGAAAATATTATTGTAGCATCCAACCGGGGACAGCCATTGGCGATGGACGGAAAGAACAAGGCTGGCCAGGCATTCCAGAATATTGCCCGGCGTTTGATGGGAGAAAAGGTGCCTTTCCTTGATCTTGAACCGCAGAATGTGTTTCAACGTCTCCTGGGGAGGAAGTGATGATGGCTTTCCTGTTTAGACGCAAGAAAAGCGCCAACAACGCAAAAGAGCGTTTGCAATTGGTCCTGATCCATGACCGAACCGACATGACTCCCGCCCAACTCGAATCTCTCAAGGATGACCTGATCGCGACCATCTCACGTCATATAGAGATAGATCCAATGGCGATAAGCATCAAAGTGGCACAGGATGGGCGCGAGCAGCGCCTGGTAGCAGACATACCCCTAAAAACTGCCATCCGCAGACGGGTGCGATAAAGCCCGGAATGCGTAGTAATATTTTCCCCACTTATGTTCCGTAGCAACTTCTGGCGGCATTTCGACTTTTGGCTGCTGGGGGCGGTAATCATTGCCCTGGTGTTTGGAGTAACCATGATCCATTCCGCCGTCGCGGGGAATGAGAGCCTGGTGAGCCTGGTGCCGCGCCAGATGATATTTGGCGGAATCGGTTTCGTGGTCATTATCCTGGCTGCCGCGATCGACTATCGCTTCTGGTCCGGGGCGATCGTGCCCATGTATATCGTAATCGTAATTTCCCTGCTGCTATTGTTCATTGTCGGCGGAACCCGGTTTGGCGCGACGCGCTGGCTTGAAACCGGACTTGTATCCATCCAACCGACAGAACTGGCAAAGATGGTCGTCATCCTGGCGCTGGCAAATTTCTTCGACAGGAACATCGAAATGCCGCGGAACTGGGGATGGATGTTGAAAAGTCTGGCAATTGCGGTTGGCGTTGCAGGGTTAATTTTCATTCAACCAAACCTGAGTAATGTGATCGTGGTCATGTTCCTATGGGCTGCCATGGCCTGGGTGGCCGGATTGGACTTAAAGCAGGTGGGTATCCTCGCACTTGTGATACTTGTCCTGGGCGTGATCGCTTTTTCTTTCTTCCTACAGCCGTATCAACGGGATAGAATAACCACTTTCATTTTTCCACCCACCAACACCAGTTACGGAGCGACCTATAATGTGCTCCAAGCCCTGGCTGCGCTCGGTTCGGGTGGCTGGGTGGGGGAGGGATACGGACATGGCACCCAGACCCAATTACGTTTTATGAAAGTACGCCACAATGATTTTATTTTCTCCGTGATCGGTGAAGAACTTGGCTTTATCGGTGCCATTCTTGTGCTGCTCCTGCTGGGTTTCATTATTTATCGCTGCCTGCGGGCGGCGCGCCGGGCACGTGATCCTTTCGGATCAAATATTGCATATGGGGTTGCCATGCTCATTTTTTTCCAGGCTGTAGTGAATATCGCCGTCAACTTGAACCTGATCCCAGTCACAGGTATTCCGTTGCCATTTATCAGTTATGGCGGCAGCGGATTGATCTCCCTGATGCTGGGTATTGGGCTGGTTGAAAGTGTGGTCTTAAGACATAGACCAATCAGTTGAGCCGAAAACAGGAGTCCTCCTTTGACCCAGAAACCTGTTCGAACACGCTTTGCACCCTCTCCGACCGGACGCGTGACCATCGGCAATGCCCGTTCGGCGCTTTATCCCTTCCTGCTGGCGCGCCACACTGGCGGGACGTTCATCCTGCGGATCGAAGACACCGACCAGAAACGGTTTGTGCCTGGGGCGGAACAGGAACTGGTAGATGGTCTGCATTGGTTGGGGTTGGATTATGACGAGGGGCCGGATATCGGCGGCCCGCATGGCCCGTATCGCCAGACAGAACGGCGGGCAATTTACGATGAATATGCCTGGAAGCTGGTGGAATTGGGCCAGGCCTACCCCTGCTTCTGCACACCCGACCGGCTGGAAAAGATGCGCCAGCAACAGATGAAAAACAGACAAAACCCGCGTTATGACGGTACCTGTCGAAACCTGGATCCCGATGAGGCCCGCCGGCGTGCCAGGATCGGGGAGAAGCATGTGATCCGTTTCAGGATGCCAAAAGAAGGATCGATCACTACCACCGACCTATTGCGCGGTCCAATCACCACCGAGAACTCCGCGTTGGATGATTCGGTCTTACTTAAATCGGACGGTTTTCCCACTTATCATCTGGCAGCCATGGTTGACGATCACCTTATGGAGATCACTCACGTCATCCGAGGCTCGGAATGGCTGCCATCCATGCCATTACATGTTCATGTAATCCGGGCCTTCCGTTGGGAAGAACCGACATTTGTTCACCTGTCTGTGTTCTTGAAACCCTCCGGCAAAGGCAAGATGAGCAAGCGGGAAGCTGCCGAAGACATCAAAGACGGCCACTCGATCTTCATCGGTGACATGAAGGAACTGGGTTACATCCCTGAAGGAGTTCTAAACTGGATCGTCCTGATGGGTTGGGGTGTCTCCGAAGAGGATGTGATGAGCCTGGACGACATGATCGCCCGATTCGATGTCAACAACCTGACACCCGCCCCACCTGCCATAAATTTTGCCAAACTTGACCATTTTAATGCCACACATATCCGCCTCCTGCAAGATGAGGACCTGGCTGGGCGGATCAAGCCTTACTTCCTGCGTGAAGATCTGGTTGTGGATGACTCCAGACTGATGAGAATCATCCCGCTCATCCGTGAACGCCTGGTCACACTGGACGATTGCCTGCCTTTTGCGGCCTGGTTCTTCAAAGAGACGGTCACGCCGAAACCCGAAGAACTAATTGCCAAGAAACTGAGCGCGAGGCAATCGGCGGAGGTTGCACGAAAGTCGTACGACGTTCTGGCCGCGTTACCCGAAATCCAGCATGAGCTGGCCGAGCCACCCATGCGGAGGCTGGTGGAGCAACTTGGCCTGAGTCCCAACCAGGTGTTCGGCATCCTGCGTGTGGCCGTGACAGGGCAAACTGTCAGCCCGCCGCTATTCGAGAGCATGGAGATCGTTGGGAAAGAGAAAGTGCTCGAAAGGGTAAAGAAGGCGATTGAAATACTGGAAAGAATGGGTTAATAATAACAACTTTTCCATCCCCATAATTTATGATTCTCCAACCCAACCCTTTGCAAAGAACTCCGGGTCATCGATTTCATTGACACGCCTGGAGGTATGTTTTTTTTACTGATTATCAGGGGATGAAGTACGTTTTTACCAGATAGATCGTCCCGACGATAAACCCGAGCGTGACCACGATCCAGCGTAACGTGCCGGGTTTGACCCGACCGGCCAGCCTTCCGCCCAGCGAACCGCCGAGCAGCGCTCCGGCCATCATGACGACGGCAATGCTCCAAACCACTTTGCCGGAGAAGACGAAAAGCAGCGCGGCGGAGAAGTTGGTGGTAAAAGCAATGCTTTGTTTGAGGGCATTCAGGTGCGTCAGGGAATCGTTCAGGATCAGACCAAATACTGCCAGAAGGATGATACCCAGCCCGGCGCCAAAATAACCGCCATAGATGGCGCCCAGAAAAACAGGCAGGATAATCCAGCCTTCCGGGATGGACTTTAGGGTCACATGTGCCTGGCGTCGGGTCAGCCAATTATGCAAGGGAGCCTGGATGGCAAGCAGACTGGCAGCCAGCAGGATCAGGAAAGGTACAAGGTTTGAGAAAAGCTGTTCGCTGGTTCTCAGCAACAGGCTCCCACCGGTCAGACCTCCCAGGATGGCGGCCGGTAATGCAAACCAGAGCCGTTTCTTCTGATCCTTCAAATCATTGGCCTGCGCCAGTGTACCGCCCAGGGCACCCGGCCAGAGCGCAAGGGTGTTTGTGACGTTTGCGGAAACGGGCGGAAGTCCGATTGCCATAAGAACGGGGAATGTAAGAAGAGTACCTCCTCCAGCCAGGGCATTGATTATTCCAGCGGTAATGGCGGCCAGCAGGGCGAGGAGGTAGCTTAGGAGGGGCATGGGTAAGGTTGATGTTCTTATGGTTTTATAGACTATACGGGTCGACTAGATGAACTTGTTGACCCTGGCAGACATGCCTGACTTGTCAGACCTTTCCAGAAACTTCCATTTTCGCCCAGGTATCCTTGAGGGTGACAGTACGGTTGAAAACCAGTTTTTCAGGGGTGGAATCCAAATCCGCGCAGAAATAGCCGGTACGTTCAAACTGATATTTGTCTCCAGGCTGAGCCTCGGACAGGGATGGTTCCAGGAAACAGTGCGCCAAAGTCTCAAGAGAGTTGGGGTTGATAACCTGATTCACGTCCTCGCCTTCGTCCGGATGCTCGGCAGTGAACAGGCGATTGTAAAGCCGAACCTCAGCCTTAACGGCATGCAGCGCGGAAACCCATTGGATGGTGGATTTAACCTTGCGTCCATCCGGGGCATCACCGCCACGCGTAGACGGGTCGTAAGTACAATGCACCTCGGTCACTTCCCCAGTAATCGGGTCGCGCGTGACGCCGGTGCATTTGATCAGATAGGCGTAACGCAGACGTATCTCGTTCCCGGGGTAAAGCCTGAAATACCTGGGTGGAGGTGTCTCACGAAAATCGTCCTGTTCGATGTAGAGCACTTTGGAGAAGGGCACTTTGCGTGTACCGGCGGTTTCATCCTCGGGATTGTTGATCGCATTCATCTCTTCAGATTGGCCATCGGGATAATTATCAATGACCAACTTGAGGGGGTGAAGGACAGCCATGCGGCGTGGGGAACGCTTGTTCAGGTCATCGCGGATGAAAGCTTCCAGCAAGGCCATATCCACCCAACTGTCGTTGTTGGTTTCACCCACGTCAGCGATGAAGTTCTGAATGGCTTCCGGGTTGACACCGCGCCGGCGCAAGCCACGCAAGGTAGTGAGGCGTGGGTCATCCCAACCGCTCACGACTCCCGTTTCGACCAATTTACGCAGTTTGCGCTTGCTCATCATTGTGTAGGTCAGGTTGAGGCGGGAGAATTCGATCTGGCGCGTTTTGAACTCTCCCAACTGTTCCAGGAACCACTCATAGAGCGGGCGGTGGATTATGTATTCGTTCGAGCATAGTGAATGCGTAATCCCTTCCATCGAGTCATTCTGGCCATGCGACCAGTCGTACATCGGGTAGATGCACCATTTGTCGCCGGTGCGGTGGTGGGTGGCGTGCATAATGCGATACATGACCGGGTCGCGCATGACAAGATTGGGGTGAGCCATATCGATCCTGGCGCGCAAGACCCGGCTGCCGTCGGGGAACTCACCGTTCTTCATGCGCTCCAGCAAATCGAGGTTTTCTTCGACCGACCGGTTGCGATAAGGAGACTCAACGCCGGGTTTCAAAGCAGATTCGGTCTGACTCCACTTTGTACCACGCGGCAGCGTGCCGCGGCTGAGGTTCATTTCTTCGGGCGTCTGGTCATCAACATAGGCCAAGCCTTTTTTAACGAGGCGGATGGCCCATTCGTAGAGCCGGTCGAAATAATCAGAGGCAAAGGTCACTTTGACCCATTGGATCCCCAGCCACTTTGTGTCTTCCTGGATGGCTTCAACGAACTCCGTCTCTTCCTTGGCCGGGTTGGTGTCGTCGAAGCGCAGGACCAGCTCTCCGCCGAAGGCTTTGGCGGTGTTGTAGTCAATCAGCCAGGCTTTAACGTGCCCGATGTGCATGTAACCGTTCGGTTCCGGGGGCAGACGAGTGCGAACATAATTGAAGCGACCGGTCTTCAGATCCTCGGCGACGAGGTCGAGGATGAAATTTGTCGGTTTGGGTGATGCGAGGGCAGCCATTTTCTTTTTCCTTTTCGGTATCATTCCAAATGGGGTATTATAACAAAAGGAAAGAACGGTGCGGTATGAATTTGGAGAAAATGAATGACGAGTACCGAGGAGGAAGGATGAAGGGGAAAAGCATTGTGTGAAACGTGAAGAATGGAGACGGGAAACCTGGTTTTTCGGGTTGTGCGCGACCGCCATGATAAAACGATGAGGAACGATGAGGGAAAGGGCAGAAAAATGTGCACAGGGGTGGCAGGAAATGGCTCAAGGGCGGTATTTCTTCCATATCTGGGGGTAAGTAACTGGAATTGATCCGCGTGAATTGGGGGTTAAAATGGGCAGTTTTTGGTTGTTTTTTGGCGAAATCTGGAAGATTGATAAGGGATTTTAGAGGGTGGAGGTAAATCTGGTACTACGGACCAGATGGAAGGAGATTATTCAATATGAAACAAGCATGGAAAGGATTGCGAATCCCATGCATTCTAAAGCAAACCAGGTCATTTGTTTTGCTTAAAAACGGAGGACGACAACGTGGCCCAACCCAAGACTGGAACCAGAATTAATCTCGATAGGTTCTTCCGGTCGAATCGGGACGCCATCCACAGTCACGCCGTTGGTGCTATTAAGATCGGTAATATAGAATTTCTTATTCAATGCGTCATAAGTAATCTGGGCATGTTTGCGTGATATCTCTTTTTCATCGCTTAATAATGGGAGTGCGCGTCCCAGCAGGAAAGGATATTCGGTCATGACCAATTTTTGACCGACGTTTTCCATCTTAGAACATCTTTCAATGACCAGGAAAGTAAGGGGAGTTTCGCCAATTGACATAACGGTGGCTTCTATGCCAGGGGTCGCACTCGCTCCCTGGGAGACCGAAACCGGGGCCGGAACTGAAGGAATGACCTTTCTGGCACTTTGCGGTTTCGGTTCTGCTGCAGAGGAGGCGGCTGAACGTTGCGCCTCAAAGACGAGGGTGATCTTGTGGCGGCCGATGGCGAGCTTATCGTTGTTCCTGATTTCCCGCCTGGCATTCAAGGGGATCTCTTTGTCATTCAGGAAGACCGGATTATGCTCAGCCAGCGGTTCAATATAATAACGCCCTTCGGAAAAAGTGATTTGGGCATGTTTTCGGGAGACCGTCATGCCATCCGGTAGAAGCAACATGTTTACGGCCAGGATGATATTATGACCGGCATCCGAGTCGGGGCGGCCAATCACGGCAGGCTGCCACTGAATATCGAAACACTTCCTGGTTGTTTCTTCGCGCAGGATGGCGTAATCCCCTGGCTGCAGCATTTGCCGAATAGGCTGCCTGACATAATCGAAGACCAACTCGTCATGGGGCTGGATATCCAGCTGCGTCAGGGTGTAAGCCGAGTTCAATGGCCGGTCGATGCCCTTAAGATAGATGGCGTACTTCTCCGGAGTGTCGGCGGCAATATCATCAAATTGCTTGAAAATTTCCTGGATCAGCGTAGCAACCGTGATATCTTTACGCAAACGGGCGTGTTGGGCAGTGAATTCAAAAACATCGATATCTACATCAATATAATCGTCCATGGTCATCCCTGATCACGATCAATCCATTATTTGATCAAACCCATGCCCCTGGCATTTTCGACGATGTCCTTCGGCGAAAGCAGATCCAGGAGCGACTCGGCCATGCCTTTCTCGATCAGCCCCTTCTTGAGGACATTTATGTCATACTCTCCGGTTACACCGGCGGCTGAATCTTTTTTGCCTTTGCCCTTCCCCTTCGAGGAGGTGGCGGGCTTATCTGCCGCGGTTGTACCGGAGGTTTCGGTTGCCTGCCCAGCGTCCCCGGGTGGCTTGCGAATCCACTTCACCTTACGCTGGGAGGGACGACTTTTGATCAATTTCACCCACTTATCCAATGATCCTTCGGGATCTTCATCATTGGCGTAAGGAGTGGCGAGCTGCAGCATGCTGGTAATTCCGGATCGGACGGTGAATGCCCGGCCCATGGGTAATTCCACATCTGCCATACTGCGCGGGAACTTGCCATTCAAGCGATTGACGGCATCTGCGCTCTTGAGGGCGATCCCGAAGTTGGGAGCCGTGAACACCTTGCGGAAATCATCCGGGGCATTAATGATATTGACCGAACCGGCCACGGCGACATAGACGCCGGCGGTCTGATGCTTGCGGACGAGGGCAGCTATCCCCTCAAAGAAGGCCATTTTCTTGCGACTCGATTCTTCCGTAAAGGCATCGTAGTTGTCGATGAATATCATGATCTTGCGCCGCTTCGGATTGGTCTCGAATTCAGCGCATTCCTCTTTCATATTCTCAAGGAATTCATCCAGTTCGTCAATGCTGGAAATGGTGCCCACAACATGCGGAAGGTCGGTCAGGGAAAGGTCGCTGCCTTTCCATAGCTTGCGCGAGAAATCCACCAGCACCATCATGACCTCGTCGGGTGAATAATTGTAAGCAATGGAAAGGATCATGGTGCGCAGGGTGGTTGTTTTTCCGGAGAAAGGCTGGCCGATCACGACCAGGTGCGGCCCCTGACGTTCGATGTCGATCAGGGCGGGCTGCAGGGTGCGGTCGTCAATGCCCATTAACGCGTTCAACCGCCTAATTGTGGGAACTGTCACACGGTCGATCAGGCTTTCCAGAGTGACTCGCATGGGCAGCGTATCTATGGTGGAAGGGCGTTCCCCAGTCCAGGCATCCTTCCAGATTTCCTTCATGCGCATACCCATCTTGCCTAACTTAACCAGCCCATCCGGATCGCCTTCTTCCGTCTTAAAGGACAGAGCAGTTTGGAATTCAAGCGGGGTATTGCCCACCCGCACATAACCGCGACCAGGCACCGGGCTCAGGTCAGCTGGCACACCGCGTCCGACAATATCTGAATATTCCGAGGGGTCCGTAAGTTTTAAAGTAAACCGTTCGGTGATCAGGTTATAGAGCTTGTTGGACAAGGCGCCTGGCACATCTGCAGAGAACAGGAAATGCACACCATAAGCGCGCGACTCACGCACCAGAGAGATCAAAGGACCAAGCAGACCTTCGTAATATTCCTTGAACTCCGCAAAGTTATCAATGACGACCAGAACGGCCGGCAGCTTTTTGGTGGGGTTCGCCAGATTGTACGCGTCAAGACTGTTTGCCCTGGCCTCACTGAAAAGAACCTGGCGCTGATCAATGATTTCATTAACCTTGCGCAGCATGCGTTGGACGCGCTCATCTTCTTCTGACGTGACGACGGCGCCGACATGCGGCAGGTCGCCCAAGCCGCTTAACGCCCGCCCGCCGAAGTCGAGGATGTAAATATGAAGCTCATCCGGCGAGTGTGTCAATGCCAGGCTGGTGATAACCGTGCGCAGGAAGGTGGTTTTCCCACGCCCGGAAGCACCAAACACAACCGCATGACCGTTAGGGAAATTGATGCTCAACGGTCTCTGGCTGGCCTGATAAGGATTATCCACCAACCCGATCAGTGGACGCATGGTGTTTTTCCCCCACTGCACTCCCTGCCATGAAAACCCCTCCTCCCAAAATGCAGTCGCCCTTTCGTTAAGGGTCAAACTGGTGGCATCTTCCTTGTTATACATCCGCAAAACTTCGATGTCCGCATCACGCATATAAGCGGTATCCAGCGGAGTTTCCAGGCTGAGACATTTTGAAGCGGTCTGATTGGGGAGAAACTCGGGCCACGGGCGCCATTGTGGGCGTGATTCCTGCGTTGCCATCTTCGCCAGCATCTCGACAATCACATCATACAGCTTGGGAGGTTCAGAAGCGATCTTGGCGGCTGATTTCTTGGGCTGGTCCAACCAAACGACATTCGGGGCGACATTTTCCTCCTGGGGACCTTTGTAATCACCGCCTGTGTAAGCAGTCTGGATCAGCTCAATGTTCTCATTGCCAACCTGCAGGTAGCCACGGCCAGGAATGCCTGGCGGCAGGAAGGCGGCATCCGCCCGGCGCAAGACCTCCCGGCTGTCGTCGGGGGTCTCGACCCGCAGGCAGATACGGAATTTTATGTTGGCCCGCATCTGATCCGTTACACCAGCCGGACGCTGGGCGGCCAGGATCAGGGTCACGCCCAAGGCGCGGCCCAAGCGAGTGATGCTTTCGAGCTGAGCCTTATACTCGGCGTTCCCGGCAATCATTTCGGCAAATTCGTCGATGATGACGAACAAGTGTGGATAGGGCGGCCGTGCAGGATCCAGGTTGAGACCCTTCTTGCGGTAATGCACGATATCCTTTGAATTCGTATAGGTGTTCAACTTCTGCCGCCGGTCCAATTCAGCAATGATCGACGCAAACACCCTGGCAGTGGCGGATTGATCCAGGTTGGTAACGATATCCACCTTGTGGGGCAGGCGTTTGAAGGGTTCGAAAGCGGCACCCCCCTTATAGTCGATCAGAACAAAGTTAAGCACATCCGGGTTGAAATTGAGCGCCATACCGATAATCAATGTCATCAGGAGTTCGGATTTGCCCGAGCCGGTCGAACCTGCGATGATGCCATGCACTCCATCTGCCTTGGCAGAGAAGGTCAGGACGCGTGGCTCATTTCCTGACAGGAGACCGACGGCGGTATACAACCAATCAGCCGCGGCCGGGTCCATGCTACGCTTCCAATTCTCAAGAGACAGCTTTTGCAGCTCATCCATCGAAGTGACACCCAACATCTCCATGAGGGTTACAGTCGAGGCCAGGCTGGAACCATAGCCGCGGCGGATGTCCACCGACTCAAGCCGCTTGCAGAAATTCCGGGCAATCTCCTGGCTGGCTACCACACTGGTATTGCCGACATAGCGTTGTGTATTAAAACCCGTTTCAGCATAACGGAAGACCGTCGAGTCTTCATCGTCCGGGTCCTCGTCAACTTCAATGACCGCCATGCTGCGACTAGGTACAGACGTTCGATCCGGAACCAGGAAAAGGATGGCCGCCCCGAGTGCCTGCCCGTCCATCAATATTGTGGAAATGGCTGCTTCGCTCTCCAGATCCTTCAGGCAGGACCAATCCGGAGCCGGCGAGAGCACGTCAACCACCACCAGCATGAAGGGAAGTTTTACATCCGCCCCGCTTTCTTTATCCTGCAAGCGCATGCGTCGACGCTCCAGGATGGTGCGAATATTTTTCCAGAACAACCTCATACGGTCGACATCATTTTCACCGGGTTTTTGATCATCCTCAAAACACAAGGTCTCGGATCTGTCCGCTTCCTTGCAATGCGGCAGGGCGTATGCCCAACGCCAATTCTGACGGGTTACGGATGAACCCGCTACATACAAGATGGTGTCCTGGGGGGAATGGAAGGCTGCATAGTCCACCAGCATGGTGCGGATATAGGCATAAGCCTTATCTGGATTGCAGCCGACAATCCCGATGGAATGCCGGACCGTAACCTGCTTTACCTCGATGGCTTTTTCTCCACCCTTTTCCTGATCCCCGCTCTTTTCCTTAACCTTTTTCGTTTCCGATTCATCCGTGGCCAGGAGCAGCGGGATGGTCACAGGAACATCGTACAACAGGCGGGAATCCTCCGCCAGACGGGTCGCATCACGGAATAATGGACTTTCGGTCTTCTCGGTGTCACCGATCTTGTAGATGACTGTGGATGGGCGTGTACTTATCCCCAAGCGCAGGTGGAGGAAATCATGGTCGGTGGGACGCCGTTCCCACAGACGACTGCCAGAGCGGATATCTTCCTGGCGGGCATTTGCCGGCTGTTCAAGGTCATCGGCTATAGCCAGGGTTTTTTCGGGGTTGGGATAATTGTAATAATAATAGATGCGCTGTTGCTCATGCTCGCTTTCCATTTTTCGGCGGAGCTCACTGATCCGTTGCCTATAACTGATCTCAAGACCTTCGCGTTTTTTCCTATCCCGAGTGAAGGCATAAACCGACAATGCAACGGAAGCCACCACAGACAGCATCATGGGGATCATCATGGCAAGGTTGCGTCCGCCTCCGAGGGCCGTGGTCAAGATGTAACCAAAGATCATGACCATCGGGAGGGCTGCCTGGGAAAGGATCTGACTCCCGCTCACCTCTATGTCCGGCGGAGTGGGGATTTCATAGGATCCCGAAGGGAGCTCGGGTTCGATACGGGGCGGTCGGTCAAGATAAATTTTTTGGGACAAATCACACCTCTCCGATTCTATTGAGGAACCAAGGATAGGGCGAAGAGAAGCAGCAGAGAGATCACCAGCAAGGAACCTAAAACGATAAAGATGATACGCCAGTTGATATGGAATGATCTGCGCTCTGCCGGGATGAGAGGAAAGTTTGGACGCAACGCATCGGCAAAGCTCAAAACATCCGGGAAGCGTTGTGCAGGTTGCCTGTTGATGGCCTTTTCAGCAATCCCTGGAACATTCTTGAGATCGATGCGACCGGTAGGCTTGAAACCCCCTGCCAGGATGCTCCGGTAAATGACGATATCTTTTTTAAGGTGATAGGGGAAAGCAGGCTGCCCGGCCAGCATCTCATAGAGCAACAAACCGAGACCATAGACATCCGAGGCTTGGCTGGCGCCACCTGCGCTCGCCGGATCCAGGATCTCCGGAGCCGTGTAGGCGGGCAGGGTATAGTTGTCATTCCAAAGTTGCGGTACATCCTGGGGGGGACTGCTGATGCCCAGATCCAGCAGGATAGGCCGGGGAATACCCTGATGGTCGTAGCGCACCAGGATCGTGTCCGGATTCAGACAAAGGTGTAATTTGCCGGTTTTATGCAGATAATAGAGCACATCGGCGATACTCAAGGTGATCCAGCCAGCGTGTTGGTACCAGGGCTGGGCATTCTTTAGCAGGATATTCCGCAGAATTTCCCCTTCAACGAATTTAAAGACTTCATAATATCGGATGTGACCACCAATCACCGTCCATCCATAAGGGTGGGACTCAATTGTTCCCTGGGGATGGGCCGGCAGGAGCACCGGCAGGAGAGGATGCTGACCTGCCTTGGCCAATTGGAGAAAAGCCTTGGCTTCCTGCCTCAATTTTTCTTCGCAGCCGGTATTTGCAATCTTAAGCAGAATATATTCCTCCCCACGCCTGGCCTGATAGACAATGGCCGAACGCATGGTCACGATCGGCTGGACGATCTCGATAGGGCCGAACCATTCACCATTATCGAATGTCTCTGTAGCATTCTCAGCAGGACAATATTTTTCCTGACACCACAGATTGAAGTCTTGCGAGATCACATTACAACGCAGGCAGATGCGCTTCATAATCGCCTCATGAAGAGTTGCGGCAAATCAATACCCAATGAATTTGGAAAAAAACAAAAGGGAAAACGGCAAAACCTGCGTCTTAAACGCGTATATGCAGATCTTGCCTTTTCCCCAAACATACCGACAAACAGATAGGAGGAGAAAGTTTAGCCAGAAGCGAACATCCTGCCAGCCAAACTTTGAAATCCTCCAGGTCAAAGAAAGATTAGCGGAAACGACTTGAACCGGACTGATCACCGGTCTGATAATTTGAGATTGCGCCCTGAATATCCTGTTGTAATGCGAGCATCTTTTTTGCCAGGTTATCGACATTGGGTTTGACCTGTTCAGCGTAAGCCACCACTGCTTCGCCTCCCACCAAGCCCATGAAGGCGGTCACTTGCAGTACGACGATCGCCGCTTGCAGACCCTGGCTCACTTTTTGCAGGACATCACCAAACGTCCCAAAGGAATTTGCGATATTCGTAACCGCGGGGATATCCATATATACTTCAGCAGCCATAATATCATCTCCTATGTGAGATCAGGTTAGAAACCGATAATCCCCTGGAATATATCCATGAGTTGACCAGCCATGCCGGCAGCCTGCTTGTCTGCCCCATCAATGGCTGAGACAGCCTTGCCAATCGTGGAGCCTAAATCCATACCCAGGCTACCCATATTGGTAAGAGCCGGGATGACCTCACTATTCATCTCTTGTATAAAGCGGTCCGCCCCATCGCCTTTCCATATGCCTCCTGTGACCTGGTTAACCAGGCCCTTCAGCGGTGCGGTAACTAAATCTGCGATCGAACTGATCAGTTTATTGATGGTGTCGGATATCCCGTTTACAACCGAGCGCACCAGACTTAATATACTGCCCAAGATACTCATCGCTTAACTCCTCTCTGGCCCTGCTTAATTAAACCGGTTGCCGGCTTGCAAGTCCTGCGACTGCATGTCCGAAATTGCGCCCAGGATATCGCCGTTGATCTCAGCGAATTTATCGCTGAGTCTTTGGATTGCGGGAACAAGGCCACTGGTCAGGGAATTGGAAAATGCATCTCCAGCATCCCCCACCATGGCACCTCCCTGCATCTGGGTGGCAATTGATTGTGCCAACGTAATGGTTTGGAGCAGGCGTTGGGAAACCTTTGTGCATTGGGAAGCCATATCCTGCATTTGTGCATAATTTAGCCGGATTTTGTCAGACCCTTGGGAACCTTGATTGAACATATTGAAATCTCCTTTTTCTAATCGCGGTCAGGCAGGTAAAACTCTAGAGAAATGTTGCCAACCCTCTAGAACTTGATATTAAAGTATATTTATTTAACTGCTTGAAGGGACTGAGGGCGGTCTGCTCGGCTCCCTGATAGACACCCACGATCTTGTTCACCGTGTCCGCCGAAGTTCGCAGGGCTCCCACCAGCTTGTTCATGGATGGGAGAACCTTATCTTCTATCTCCGAGAAAAACTGGTCAGAGCCGCGGCCAACCCACCCCTGACCGTGTAAACCCTCAACCTGAGAACCTGTCTGGGTGAGGAGCGCACTGAGTTCATCCGCCTCGGATGTCAATTTGCCCACGATACCTTGCAATTGCTGATAGTCAAGTGCAGTCTTATCGGCCATATTCAATCCTTTCTGAACCACTCGGCTTTATGAATCGATTGGAATTAATGGAATTTTTTATTCTTAGCTGGCTACCTCCCATTGACCTTTCTAACATAATGGATACATAAATATCGATATGTCTACTGTAGCATTATTCCCAGACAGAGTCAAGAGATGGTAGAACCTTGGTTTAGGGATGCTGTATAATAAGCAAGGAAATTCAAATCATTTGGAAAACAAAGCCATTCACAGATAACGGAGCCTTTATGGACAACCTATCTGGCAAGGACCTTGGTCGGTATCATGTCGTCGAACCGCTTGGAAAAGGCGGCATGGCATCCGTCTACAAGGCTTTTGATTCCACCCTTGAGCGTAATGTTGCAATCAAGATCATCCGGACAGACGCCAACCTGGGGGATGAAATGGATCAATTTCTGATCCGGTTCAAGCGTGAAGCCAGGGCGCTTGCCCAACTCGATCACCCCTACATACTAAAAGTCCTGGATTATGGCGAACAGGAGGGAGTACCCTACCTGGTCATGCCATTTATCGAGGGAGGGACATTGAAGGAAAAAATGGGGCATCCCATACCCTATCGAGAGGCAGCGGGTCTCCTGGCACCGATCGCAAGAGCGCTGGAATATGCACATAATTTGAAGATCATACATAGAGATGTAAAACCTGCCAATATCCTAATCAGCCATGCAGGTGCACCGATATTGTCTGATTTTGGGATCGCGAAAATGCTAGGGTCACGTGAAACGACCCAATTGACCGCAACAGGAGTCGGGATCGGGACACCAGATTACATGGCACCTGAACAGTGGATGGGCAAAGCGGATGCATATACGGATATGTACTCCCTGGGGATAGTTTTCTACCAGATGATCACCGGGCATCTGCCATTCAGCGCAGAGACACCTGCGGCGGTTTTGATCAAACACATGCAGGACCCATTGCCCCGGCCCAGTCTCTTTGTCCCTGGTTTGCCGGAACCTGTCGAACAGGTCTTGTTTAAAGTTCTAGCCAAAGAGCCAGAAAACCGTTTTGCCAATATGGGGGTGTTCGCGGAGGTACTTGAGCAACTTGCCCTGAGTGATAAGACCACGCTTGAGCATATTTCGCAATCGGCAGCCACCTCCCAGGCTACGGTGGTGAACATGCATGCCGCCCATCCGACGGTGCCGTTGACCGCCCCAGTGGAGGTTGCACCTGTCCATAAAAAGATGGCAGGCTGGCTGGTCGCTCTGATCGCGCTTGGCGGAGTGGGGGTAGTGGTTGTACTGATCGTCGTGATCGGAGTGGCGTTCTTTGCCACGCAGCATTATTCCGGGATAAAGCCATCCGCCACCAACCCTCCGGCGGCTGCGATTACCCAGGGAAATCCCGTCGCGGCAGCACCAGGTCAACCCGGAACTGCTGCAACTCAAGCTACTGGTCAATCTGCAACACCAGTGGAATCCGCCACGAATGTGACACCGTTCACTACCATACAGGGTCTTCCTAACGATATTCCAATCTTACCGGATAATAATGGAGATCTGACGACAACGAATACCAGTGAAAGTAGTGGCAGTGCAAATATGACAATGTTTTCTTTCTCTACGAAAATGACGCTCCAGCAAGTGGAGGATTTCTATAAGACCGGGATGGTAAATGATGGCTGGACGATCCAAAGCACATCCACAGCGAGTAATATGATCGCTTGGAATTTTACCAAAGGGGAAAATCGTACGGTGGAGATCACCGTAATATCACTAAAAAATAAGCCGGATCAACAAATACAGATCATGGTAGTCGGGTGAGCGGGTCCATTGCTCTAGACGAGCTTTTCTGCTTCATCTGTCCCATCACCAGCGCCGGATTGACCAGGTGTTGCACCGATCCCAGCAGCATCGACCGTCTGCCCTGGGCCGCCGAGACCAGGACCGACCGGGATGCCACCTGACTGTCCAACTCCAATGCCAGCCGAACCCAGGTAAGCCCCCTGCAGTTTTCCCTTGAAGAGATTTGCGGCTTGCTGCTCGGATTGTTGGTAGACCGCCAGGATCGATTTGGTGATCTGGTTGGTTAAGGACAAAGCCTCGCACAGACGCTGGAAGGCGGGTAACAGCTTGTTCTCCATATCGTCATTGAAGGAATCCGCACCCCTGCCAATCCATTCAGACTGCGTATCGTGCACCTTCTGGCGGGTCTGCATGAGGAGGCGCGTCAACTCCTCGCCTTCGGCTTCAAACTTGTTGGCGATCCCCTGCATTTGATCATAATCGACGAGAGTCTTATCTGCCATTGTTCTAATACTCGAGGCCGATCAGTTCAAGTCGAAGCGCACAACCACGTTCGGACCCAGGTTGATGGATGCTCCGCTGGTCAATTGGTTAGCCTGGCCAGGCACCAGGGGAACGCCGTTCAGGCGCGTACCGTTGCTGCTTTTCAGATCGGTGATAAAGTATGTTTGAGTCAAACCGTCATAAGTGATCTGGGCGTGACGGCGGGACAGGTTGGCATCCTGGATAAGCAGGGTCCCCTCCACCCGCCCAATCATAAAGGGGAATTGGGTCAAGACGATCTGCCGGCCCTGGGAAGAGGCATCTTCCGGGCTTCGTACAATCGTAAGGCTGGGTTGTGCGGCAACCGGTTTGGAAGCAATCATGGTAGCGCCCGCTTCCCCGCCAGAGAGGATGGTAAGACCATCCCGGCTGGCAGCTGGGGGTTGTGAGGACATTGGCTGGTCGGGCGGCTGGTTGACCGGCGAAGGAGCAGAGCGGAGGGGAGAGACCGCGGCCTGCGCGTGGCTTGGAATGGGTTCGTTATCCGCCAAGGGGAGAACCGACCCGCCCTTGCGACCAGTGGATAGTTTTTCGCCCAAGCGCCCTTGCATGACCGGTGTTCCGGTCATGGATTTCGAGCGCATCGACATAAACATGAAGTAACCCACCACCCCCAGGATAATGGCGATGATCAAACCAAGGAAAATAGGCGCAGCGATCAAAGCCACCCAGACGGTCTGGACCATGGAAGGGTGAGTAGCGGTGTAAACAAACCCGGGGTAACTTGTGGACGAGTACACCTGACCACTCTTACCGAGAGCCTGCACGACCAGTGTATACTTACCATCCGGGATCTTATTGGCTCCGGCAGGGATCACGAGCGTTCCACTGCTGGTTGCCAATGCGGGCAGAGTAAAATTGGAATTCTCCACCTTTGTGTTGGTATCTTCATCGATGAGCCAGCCGCCGAAACTGCCGACCAGTTCAGTATTGCTGGTCGTGATGGTGACGGCAATATCATTCGACTGTTGAGATACGGATTGGACATTAATCTGCGGAAAACTAGCGGTCGGGTCAAATGTAAACTCGTGGACGAGTTCCGTGGAAGTATTACCCTGAGCGTCCTTGGACAGGACAAAGGGTGTATTATCTGTGCGGCTTAGTGCGGTGATATGCAACTCATAATCACCCCCAACCGTCAACTGGTCAGTCGGGAAGTTGAAAGTATTCGACCCCATCGGATCCTTAAAGACGTAATCGGCCACCTTGGAGCCGGCTTTTTTATCCCAGATGGCGACTTCAACAGAACTGACCAGCTCGGGCGAGGTGAGGGAAAGCTGGATGTCATATGTACTATCATCCGGGTGGAATAGCAAGCCGGTAAACTGCGCTGCCACCGGACTGGCAGGACCAGGATAATTGGTATTGGATGTGAAACTGAAAGGCGCCTGAAGGGATTGGCTGCCGCTCAAGGCAAGGGTTAGAGTGGCATTATTCGACCCTTGTTTTGGATAGATGTCAGATTCGACCATCCATTGGGCTTTGAGCGCATCCATGATCTCTCCAAAAGACTTGGACAGGTCAGCCTGACTGCCAATGGCTGAAAATCCGCCCGTGCTGGAAGCCATGCTCTGCAATTCGGCCGAATTGATGTCTGAGGTCGCAGATGAAAGGCCAATAGTGTTAATCGGCGTCTGCATCTGGTTGGCCAGCGTAGTCAGGTCCTGATAAGTATGCTGGCTGCAGGGAGTTCCATCCATCTTTTCGTCCTTGCCATCTGTGAACAGGATGACCGCCCTCCGACCAGCAGGTGCTTTGCTTAATCCTTCAACGGCGGTATAAGCGGCATCATACAGACAAGTTGCCTTGGGATTCACTTTATACTGGTCGATGGCATAGGTGATTGCGCTGATATTCTGTGTGAAATCCTGCAGCGTTTTGATCGATTCGTCAAACTGGATCACTGAAAAGTAGGAATTATCGGGTGTGTTGTTCAAGGCCTGTTTGGCAACCTGCCTGAGTTGAGGGGCCACCAGTCCCATGCTTCCACTCGAATCCAAAACCAGGGTGATGTAAATGGGAACATCCGGTGCTTTTACCTGCCCCTGTGCCACCATGTTGTTGTTCAGAAGCGTAACCTGGGCACTGGAGGGTTGCGCGTTCAAGATGGGAGCCCCGGTCTTTGGGTCGTATATATTGAAGTAGATCTTTAATGTCATTGCAGTGGGGGTTTCCAATGTAGAAACCTGGTTGATGCGGATCTCCCACCCAGACTGTGCAGACACCATCCGCGCGGCAGGGATGGACAGCAGGATTACCAGACTGACAATCATGACAATCCGTACCAGACGAATCACGACAGCCTCCATGAAATTATTAAGAAAGAGGGAAATGGTTGATAAGATTATATCAAAATTGGACTCACATTACTAGAAGGCATTCTCATAAAAAAAAGGTAATTATGGGTCATCCTCCCACCTGATGAGTTCCGCATGGATAAGATCCTTCTGTCATCGGTCCTTATTGTTCTTCCACAACAGTACCGCGCAACCTTTTTTGGGTTTTAAGCAGGGAAATTCAAAGTTGGATTTTCAATAAGAGAGGATTAAACATTGCCCTGCAAAGGAAATGTTGTATAATTGCAGGCACATGAACGCTGGAATTTCCTGTCTCTATTATTATCCCCACCATTAAACGCCGTTGCGGATGGGGAGAACGCGCCTGCCGCAGCGGGCGCGTTTTTATTTTTCCGAGGAGATGAGCATGTCCAAACCATCCATTGATGAACAAGTTGCCCTGCTGATGCAAGGCAGCGAATATGGTGACAAAGAATTACAGAAGAATATGGCCAATGAACTGCGAGAGCGGCTGCTGGAAGCGGAAAAGGAAGGCCGACCACTGCAGATCTATTGTGGATTCGATCCACGCACCTCGGATTTGCATCTCGGACACACCGTCCCGATGCGCAAGCTGCGCCAGTTCCAGGAGCTGGGGCATGAGGTGACGTTCGTGGTCGGTTCGTTCACTTCGCTGATCGGTGACCCCTCTGACAAGGACAAGCTTCGCCCGATCCTGACCCAACAGGCAGTGGAATCCAATGCGCGTACATATGCCGAACAGGCTTTCAAAATCCTTGACCGTGAAAAGACCAAGATCCGCTTCAATTCTGAGTGGTTGGCGGGACTGACTTTCGCCGAGTTGATCAAACTGGCCTCCAATTTCACGATCCAGCAATTTGTCACGCGTGATAATTTCCGTAAACGTTGGGATAATGGCGACCCGATCTACCTGCACGAGACTTTCTATTCTATCATGCAGGGATTTGACGCGCACACCTTGCAAGCGGATGTCCAGGTGGGCGGCACCGACCAACTCTTCAATATTGTCACAGCCGCACGTAAAATCATGACATCCCTGGGCGACAAACCCAACATTGCCATCATCCTAGGCATATTGCCAGGAACGGATGGGGAAATCAAAATGAGCAAGAGCCTGGGCAACCATATCCCGCTGCTTTCGACCCCGGAGGATATGTACGGAAAGGTGATGTCTTTGCCAGACATGGCGATGGGAGAGTATATGCGCCTGGTAACACGCTGGACCCCTGCCCGGATCACAGAAATCGAATCTGAGCTCAAGTCCGGGAAATTGCACCCGCGTGACGCCAAAATGGCCCTGGCGTACGAGATAGTGTCCATTTATCACAGCGAGGCAGCCGCGCAGACCGCCGAGGAAAACTTCCGAAAAGTCTTCCAGCAAAGGGAAGTCCCCGACGAGATGCCTGTTTATGCCCTGCAGTCCGGGCAAAGCGTGCTGGATGTGCTGAAAGCAACTGGATTGGTTGCAAGCAAGTCAGATGGGCGGCGCATGGTCGAGCAAAAAGGGGTCAAACTGGATGGGGAAGATTTGGATACTTTCGATGCACCTTTCCCGCACCCGGGCGTGCTCCAGGTTGGAAAACGGCGATTTGTGCGCGTGAAGTAATATTGTTACGGCTGCATGGCAGCTTTAAGCAATTGCTGGCCAACGGATTCCGCCAATGGCTGGTTGGCATCCTCGAGTAAAACCACGATTGCCAAGGGCATGCCCTGTCCACCGGGAAGAGTCCCAGCCAGATCCCAAGTGATCGTCTTATTCCCCTGACCAGCCAGACCGCTCCATTCCCAGAGAGGCTGGCCTTTAATCATCAGAGCCTGGGTGGCAGAGACCGCAACGCTGGAGGACAACACCTGTACCGGTTGGCTGAGTGGCGGCAGGACAACCCAGCCTTGAGAGGGGGTTTTGACAGCCATGGCCAGGCGGGGTGCAGGACGGATGCCGGAATGACTAAGCGCGGCCGTGGCGAGCGCCACCTGCAAAGGGCTGAGTCGCAATGATTGGGAAGGTGTGACGGCAGCCGCGACCGGCAGGTGCAATTCGGGAGTGGTAAAGAAGCCCAAAGCGGAAAAATCCCGGGGAGGAAGACCAATGGACTGAAGCCAGGCTTGCAGGCTTGCACCGGGCGGATATAAAGCCTGGGCGGCGCGATCCAGCAACGGGGATTGCGGGTCTTTAAGCAATGAAGCGGCCTGCTCATCCAAGCGGTTCGGGTCGAAGGTGGGATGGGATGCCATAGCCAGAATCTCACCCGTTTCGGCATTGAGAAGAACGATTGCCCCGGTGTGGTTCTGAAGCAAAATGTCCGCACGGCGTTGCAAAACGAGATCAATACTCAGGCGAATATCCAAGCCCGGCGGCGGCTGGCCATAGACCAGGTGGTCCCACCAGATGCTGCTGGCTGGATTCCCCTGCAGACCGCGCAACCAGGGGTCGAGAGTGGATTCCAGTCCGGATTGTCCATAAGAAGGGTTCGTATAGCCAGTTATTGAAGCCAAGTTAGGGTACAAGTAAGCACGAGTATAGCTGCCGGATATGCCCTGGCTAAGATTGATAGGTATCCCGTTGCGGTCAAGCAGGCTGCCACGTTTGACGTACCGGTCATCGATCGAACGACGGGCGTTATCGGTGCGCTGTAAAAGATCGGGACCGCGCCAGACGGCCCACCAGGCATTCGTCAACGCCAATGCGACCAGCCCCAAACCGAGCAGCCCGGTCACAATCAGATAGGGTTGCGGTGCCGGGAGGGGGGCAGGCTCTTCCTCGGGCTGGCTGGAAATAAACAAGAGGATGAGCAATGCCAGGAACGAAGTAAGCAAAGAGGAACCCCCATAAGAGACGAAAGGCAAGGTCACGCCGGTAAGGGGAAACAGGCGAATGTTCCCACCGATAATGAGGATAGACTGTGCGCCGATGTAAGCCGTCAAACCGGCAGCCAGGATACGTCGGAAACTATCGGGGGCACGCATGGCGGTGCGCAGGCCACGGGCGACAAATAAGCCAATCAAAGCCAGCAATCCCAGAGTCCCAACCAACCCAGTTTCCTCGGCAATCGCGACAAAAACAAAATCGGAAATCGCCACCGGGACCAGGCTGGGGCTGCCCATTCCAGGCCCGCGCCCGGATGTGCCACCGTTGGCGACCGCCATGAGTGATTGCACAATCTGGAAGGAGCGGCCGGAAGGATCGAGCCAGGGGTTGAGCCAGGCGTCGACGCGCAAACGAACCACATCGAAAAGGAAATATCCGGCCAGGCCGGCAGCCGCCAGCCCAACCAGACTGATCAGCAGGATGCGTTTCTTGCCGGATGCGATAAACAAGGTGATGGTATAGATGAAAATAAAAATGAAAGCGGTGCCGAGATCTCGTTGGACGGCGAGGAGCAGTAAGGCAATCCCCATGACGACTGCGGTAGGGGCAAGCAGAGGCAGGGGGCGAAGACTGAGCGGCAGGCGGTCGGCCAGGTAAGCGGCCAAATAGACAATCAGCAGGAGTTTGAGCGGTTCAGAGGGTTGGAAATAAACACCACAACAACCCAGCCAGGCATGCTCATAGCCACCACCCGGGTCAGTGCCAAAGAGCAACGTGAGTGCAGTCAGCAGCAATCCGCCTGTCAGCCAGATATACTTGTAGCGGCGCAGGAAGGTTAATTCGGGAGAAAGCCGCAGGCCGAGCAGGAAGACCAACCCACAGACCAGCAGCCAGATGGTCTGGCGATAACCGAAACCGGGGACCAGACGATAGATGGTGAGAATGCCCCAGCCGGTCAACAAGGCGGCCAGAGGTAACAAATAAGGGTCGGCTTCCGGAATGTGGCGTCCTGTCAGGATATGGGCGAGAAGGAATACAACCACCCATGCCGCAAACCCCAGCCATTGCGACCAATGATATTGGACTGCCCAGGAGCGGGCACGTGCGGCCGGTGCGAGGGTTAGAATGATGGAATATAGAAAAAGAAAAACCCCTGCCAGAGTTAGCAGGCGAGCCTGGATTTGAGAACGAGTGAGGGTGGATGGGCGAGGACGCAAGGGAATTGGGAGTAAGCAAGTTCAGAAACTATTGGGATCAATTAAGGTATTTTCTTACCAACAAATCCAATTTTTTCCGCGTCTCCGGGGGGATGGCGTCCGGGTTCGTGATCAGGGCGTTGGCCAGGGCATTTTCACAAGTACAGAGGCGCTTTTCGGACAGGCCTTTTACCAGGTTTCGGACGGCTTGCTGGGCAGTGAGGGTATTCTGGTTGAGGGTCTTGATGACCATTTCGACTGTCACAGGTGCTTCCGTTACATGCCAGACATCATAATCGGTGACATGGGCCATGACGGTGTAACACAGCTCGGCCTCGCGTGCCAGGAAGGCTTCAGGAGCAGCTGTCATGCCGACAATGGACATGCCCCAGGTGCGGAAAGTGTTGGACTCGGCCCGGGTTGAGAAACGCGGTCCCTCGATGATGATAAAAGCACCGCCGTGATGAACAGTCGCTCCAGTCTGGAGAACTGCGGTTTCCAGTGCTGAGGATAGATCCGGGCAGAACGGGTCGGCGACACCGATATGCGCCACCATCCCCTCGCCGAAAAATGTCCGGGAGCGCTCCCGGGTGTTGTCAAAGATCTGGTCGGGGATGACGATGTGACCGGGAGCGTAATCCTGGCGCAACGATCCACAGGCGTTTATGCTGACGACGCGTTCCGCCCCAAGAGTTTTAAGGGCATATATATTTGCGCGGTAGGGAACCTCGCTGGGCATTATGTGATGGCCGAGTCCATGTCTGGCCAGGAAAGCAACACGTCGACCTTCGAGCGTACCGACCACAACCGGCGCAGACGGTTTTCCAAAAGGCGTTGTAAGGTCATATTCCCGGGTGTCGATGAGACCCGACATGCTATAAAGGCCGGAGCCACCAATTATCGCAAGGGCAAGTTTTTCGGGCATGGGAAAATCCTTTATCAGGGGCAACCCTGATCATCTATATGGACAAATCGATCAGCGAATCTTATCATCATGGACTTTTCTTGATGGGGTTACGAGGATATCACCGGCTAGGGAGATGGTGAAAAGAGTCCCGCCGCAGCGGAATTCATCCCCAGAGACGACCACTGTTGGTATGGCAAGTTTTTCCTGGTTGAACCAGATACCATTAGTGGAATCCAGATCTTCCAGCCACCACTGGTTATGATGATAACTCAGCCGGGCATGCCGGGCGGAAACTGCCTCATCATCCACCGGGCACTCGCAGGCAGGATCACGGCCAATGGTCACTTCGGGTTGGATAAAACGCCGAATTTGTTCAACCTGACCAGTAAGGTTGAGAGTCAGACTGATGGGTGGGATTTTACGTGCAGCCAGAAGCGCACTCTGCAATTTGATGTCACGCCAAAGGCTCGTAAAAGCCCATGCCAAAAAAGCATAAAGGCAAATTGTTAACAGCAGGCGCAGCGCAAATACGACCGGTCCGCTCATTTGGTATTATCTTTTGCTTTTTCGAGTATGGCTAGACCCCGGTCGGCAGAGATCGGTGTGCCTGGTTCGGTCTGTCCTTCTCTGGGAACACGCCCGGTGGGCAAATCCTGGCCGAAAATGAGGCTGACGCCTGCGAGGGAAATCACATCACCAGGATAAAGAACGGATTGATCAGCGCGCTCGCCATTCACAAAGGTCCCGCCGCTGGAATTCAGATCAAAAATTACAAAGCGCTCCCGGACGATTCTCAACTGGGCATGATTGCGCGAGACGCGCGGATCATCAATAATAACATGATTATCCAGCCTGCGACCGATATTAATGACGGAACGGTCAAGCGGGACAACCTGAGTTCCCCCGACAATCAGAAAGGCATTGCTGGGGACCTTAATTGCAACAGTCCCGGTTGTTAATCCCGAATTTATGCCCAGAGTCTCGGCCACACTTTCATGGCTGAAGGATGCGATAATCCGTAATCCATCAACAGGCAAGTTCTGATCGGCTGCAGTGGTGACGGTTGGTTTGGTCGAGAACCGGAACCCGGCGTCCTTCCCGGCAACATGCAGGGCGTTTGCCAATTCCTTTAGCAGGCGTGGATTTGTCTGCCAGCGAGCCAGCGTGGCGGGATGTGCGACAATCACATAAATGTTGGGAGCCTGAATTGCATTGACCTCACCTTTCAAATGGGCGCGCATCGCACTTGCCATTTGCTGGGCAATTCCATCCTCCACCTTGTAACCAGGCAGATGCTTAAGCAGATGGACTTCGAGAAGGGATTGCAGACGGGATTCCAGCTCGTCAAGTGTTGCCATATCGTCATTATTATAGGAGAGAGAAGGGGATTATGCAAGCCTGCCGGCAATGGCAAAGTATGAGGGTCAGCAGGTCTGGAAAAACGAGTTCCGGCCGGCGGACTTTATGGGGTGCTTGAGTTGAAGATGATAGAGAAGTGAAGAACCTTTAAACGGGTTGTCCGCAATTCGGGCAAAACTTTTCGTCGTGCAACAACACATAACCGCACTTGCTACAGGTTTTAGGTTGCTCTTTGCCAAGAGGCGCACCGCAGGCCACACAGGCGGATTCCCCGACAGGATTTGCCACCCCGCAATATTCACAGGTAACAGTGGAAAGTCGTTCGGACAACTGCTGGCTGGCTCCAGCCTCGTTGGCAACCCTGGAGACAGTCTGCCAGACCTTTTCGTTCAACTGCAGATTGCTTACATCCTGGGCGATGTCATCCAACCGGCCCAGCAGGTTTATGGGATTTATCAAGGCGGCGATGGCTGTTTGTCCAAGGCTAGCAGCCACGCCCAGCCATTGCTGCTGGCCCAATTCCACCATGATCCCATCCTCTATTTTCTGGATATTGACGGTCAGTGCGGTTTTTCCGCCCGAATGGGCCCATTGCGATGAAGCAATCTGGACGGTCAGGTTATTGCTCTCCCCAAGCAACTGGGTCTGTGTGTTGCCCTGGTTGAATTCGGCCTCCAGCGCCCGGGCAACATCGGTGGGGGTTATATTTCCGTGGAATACGCGTCTGTCCATATTTTTTTTTAGATTATAATCGTTTTGCCCTGTCGGGCAAATGGCTTACTCTATTTACGAAAGATACCCCCCAAGAGTTTCGGCACTTATTTATGAGATTATTTATTGACAATCATCGCGATCATCCCATATATTCCTTTTTCCTCCAGGAAGAGGGAAAAAGAGAAACTTTGGATATGCGAGAACTAAAGGTATGCATATCCAAGTTCTTACCACCAGTATATCGATACTTTTAGTTGGAATCGTTATGCTGCTTGGTTTATCCCTAGATCCGGTTGCTGCACAGCAATTGAATACAGCAACTCCCAGCGCGACCGCGACCGTTCCAACCGGGGCAGCTTATATTACCGTAACTTATATAGAACCGATCAATGTGCGCACCGGGCCAAGTTCTTTTGATTACCCCATCGTCGGTACTCTTCCGGTCGGCGGAACGGCTACGGCGGTTGGACGTTCCCCCGCCAATGAATGGATCGAGATCGCATTTCCGAATGCTCCGCGCGGAACTGCCTGGGTTTATGCAGCAAATGTAACTCTATCGCCGCCCGGTTTCCTGCTTCCGATCGTGGAACCTCCTCCCACGCCTGCACCTTTGGAGACGGACACATTGAACCCGACTTTTGTGGCTGCGTTTCAAATCGTTCCGACCCCCACGCATATGCCGACATTTACCTCTCCGCCGCCTTTGGCAATCCCAACTTATGAAATTCCTGCCCAGGATTCCTCCAGCCGGGCCATGACTGCCTGGGTGATTGCCGGTCTGGGATTGGTTGGCATCGCCGGCATGATCATTTCTTCTTTCCGGCGTCGCTAGGTCTGGAACTCTTGTGGTAATCGGCATGAAAAAACAGCCTAAAATTGGAAGAAGTTGGAAAATGCTGCTTCTTGCAGGAGGAATGGCCGGTTTGATGTCCATCCTTGTCTTTTCCAGCCTATCGACAAGAAAGGTGTATGCACAGCAGCCGACCGGTTCCATCCCAACTGTTACCGGTACCCCGACCGGTCCCTATGTCACGGTATATTCCGACCAGACTTTTATTGATGTATATGCCGGTCCAAGTTCCTATGATTATGACCCAGTCGGCATAATGGCCTCCGGAACGACAGCGCCAGCGCTTGGTTACAGCCAGGACGGGAATTGGATCGAGATAGTGTACCTGGGTGTACAGGGCAGCGTAGGATGGGTTTATGCACCGTTCGTTATGATCTCCCCCGGCAGCCTGCCAAAGTTGGCGGCACCTCCAACTCCTGCTCCACTCACTACGCCGACCCTTAATCCCACCTATGTGGCAGCTTACGGGTTGCAGGTGATACCCACACGACTACCGACCTTCACTCCGCCCGCCTCCTTAAAACTTCCGACTTTTGCGCCGAATACGAGCAGCGGCGCCAAGCTGCCTTATGGTCTGATCATCCTGATTCTGGCCTCGGTAGGGATACTCGGCGCGGTAATTTCGTTCCTACGCGGCAACCGGTAGGGCGGTTCTGATAGACTTTACAGCGACCGTCTGATAGGGCGGTCGCCGTATTTTGTTGGTAACTAATCATAAAGTTGCTGGATCGGTTTCAGTTATCGCTTGATCCGGAACAGCCGCCTTCACACGAACAGGTGGGAGCAATATTGGGGTTTTCCACAAGGAAGCCCTTGCCGCGTTCGTCGTCAATGTAAGTAATCATGGCGCCGATCATATTTGGCAGGGAGCCTTCGTCAACGATCACTCTCAAACCTTCGCTTTCGAAGGTAGTGTCAGTTTCAATGGGCTTGTTTTCAAGCCCAAGGCCGTATTCAAAACCGGAGCAGCCCTGTGCGGAAATGAAAACACGCAGGCCATAGGTTTCGTCCAGGTTTTTCTGCCTGACCAAATCGCGGACCACTTCAGCGGCGGCGGGAGAGAGGGTAACGGAAGTAGTTTGGAGCAGTGTTGTCATGTATACCTCTATTTGTAAATTAGATATATATTATCAGAATTAGAACTTCCTGTCAATTTGAAGAATAAGACCGGGCATTGTGAATGGTTGTTGGATTGGCCCTTTGGTTGTATATTTGATAAATGATGTGAGATTGAAAAAAACCCACCACGCGAGAGGGAAGAGCATGAACGACTCAACCAAACCCGTTTACAGAATCACCGACCTGGCCATTGATGAGCGCCCACGCGAAAGGCTGGCGCACCTTGGCCCGCAGGCACTGGCTAATTCGGAATTGCTTGCCATTCTCGTGCGCGTAGGTGTGCCTGGTGAGAACGCGGTGCAAGTGGGCCAGCGTCTTCTGAAAGAGTTTGGTGGGATTTCCGGCCTGCATCGGGCCCCTTTTGAAGAATTGTGCAACCAGCATGGCATCGGCAAGGCAAAGGCTGCGCAGATAAAAGCCGCCATCGAACTGGGCGGCCGCCTCAGGCTCGAATCTCCCGAAGAACGCCCGGCGGTCAACAGTCCTGCAGATGCGGCCGCACTGGTGGCATATGATATGTCCGCGTTGGAGCAGGAACACCTGAGGGTCATCATGTTAGACACCCGCAACCGGGTGCTCGAGATTGTCGAGATCTACAAAGGCTCGGTCAATTCCTCCCAAATCCATGTTGGGGAAATCTTCAAGCCGGCTGTCCGGCGCAACGCTCCGGCATTGATCGTTGTGCACAATCATCCCAGTGGCGACCCAACTCCGAGCCCGGAGGATGTGGCAGTAACACGCGCCATTGTCCAGGCTGGAAAACTATTGGACGTGGATGTATTAGACCACATGGTTATCGGGCAGGGCAGTTGGGTTTCGATGAAGGAACGGGGATTGGGATTTGGATAAATAAAAATTTCTATGGCATACATTAAAAGAAACCGGCTCTCTGAATGTGCCGGTTTCTTCTTGATACTTCCCAATTATTTATAATTCTGCGCAAGGTAGGTTACCAGGGTCTGTTCTTCTGCCGGAGAGAGCTGGGCGCCGTTACTAATCATATGATCCACAGTTGTTTTCCATTGGGTAGCCGTCATATGGGCGGAGGTGATCCGGGCGGTCGAGTGGCAGACGGTGCAGCGTGTTTGCATGAGGGTCTGCCCATCCGCGCTTGACCCGGCTGTCGATCCACCGGAAGAAGTTGGGGTAGGGGAACTGCTCGACCCGCAGGAAGCGAGTAATATTCCTGCCAGTAAAAGTAGAAGGATCATACTGATAAAGGAAACCATTCTTTTATTCATTATTCCATCTTTCTCCAGAGTTGAATTGGGTCAATTTTACCTCAAATAATCACAAATCCTCAATCGTATCCATTCCAGGATTTTTTGGAACTGATTAGGAAAGCCAAACGAGAAAAAGAAATCGCCCGGACGGACGATTTCTTTCGTTCAACCATGGTGGATAACAGGTGGCTTGTGGAGCGAACATTTATTTCATGGGGGTCAGTTCACCTATCATAGGATGATTGCTCATGAGCAAAGCCTTATTCGTTGCGCTTTCTTTTCTCCCACCAACCCTGCAACGCAACTAATGGCAGGGCCGGCGTCTGGTCGCCTTGGCGGCCCGAATTCCAAGTGATCACCAACTCCTTTTTTGCGCGCGTGATGCCTACATAGAGCAAGCGCAGACGCTCGCGCACATAGTCAAGCCGGGCCTGTTGAGTGGCCAAGCCCTGCGTGTACCAGGCATATTCATTACTTGTCTCGAGTATCTGCAACTGAGCCAACGTCTCGGCCTCCAGATTCAGGCTGTCACGCACGAACCACTTCTCCGAGATGTAGCGGTCATTAGGTTGGAGGGAAGGGAAATCGTAGTTGTTGACCGATATCAGGTAGACCCGGTCCCACTCCAGTCCCTTGGCCTTGTGCATGGTGGTAACCACCACCTTGCCGGCATGATGGGAAGGGTCGAAGCCGGCATCGTCCTCGCTGAAGCCCAGGAAGCGGCGTTCGTTGCGAGCGATCAGGCTGAGTTCTCCGTTGAGTTCTGGCAGGCGCCAATCCGCGTGGTCGCGACTGACCTGATGCAATACCAACGCCAGCTTGTGCGCCAGGGCCAGATCGTTGGGAGCAGTAAATAAATCCTGGCTGAGAGTAAGGATCATCTGATCAATCGGCAGAACGGTGGTTGCCTGCCAGCGGCGTAGAACAACACGGAATTCCTTCAACTCTGCCATCAGCCCCGTGGTAACACCTTCGGACTCCAGATCTGCCAGCCAATTGCGTTCAATTCTCGGGCTGATAAAGGTCTCCACATCGGAGCATTTGCGTAATAATTCCGCGACTTGGTGTTGAAAATCATAATTGGCGGTTTCATCTTCATTGCGCCGCCACGCCAAATAAGCTTTCGCCATGCGTGCGGGAGATTGTGGATCGGAAAGGGCACTGACGATATCGCCCAGCCGCCCGGCCGCCTGGCGGGTGGATGAGGTACTACCAAGCAATTCCACGAAGTCGATAGCATGGTGCTTGAGTGCATCAATGACATCCACGCCGCGCTGGTTGCGTGGCACGAGCACCGCCAGGGTAGACTCTGAGTGTTCCGGCAGCCATTTTTCGATGGATTTAACCACCGCCTCGATTTCCTCTTCGGGTGTGTATTTTTTGCCGATGATCCTGACACCATCCGGATCATCGGGCGGATTGGGCTGCGGGTCGCCTTCGGGCGCGGGCTGGATATAGGGGACGGTCAACGCGCCGCGCACTTCGACCATAGGATGGGAATCATTTACCCATTTGATCAACTGGTTCGCCAGGTTAATGATGGAAGGCTGGCAACGACCCGAATCAGGCAGTTCGTGGTATTGGCCTGCTTCGGAGTGGATAAAGTCAATCAGGTGTTCCGGGGAGGCGGTGGTGAAAGTTTCGAAGATCGCCTGGTTCGGATCTCCCACCCGCACCCAATTGCCCCCTATGAAAACACCACCAGCAATATACCCGTCGTTCGGCCGAGACGGGCCTCCAGCGAGCAGTCGCAGGATCTGCTCCTGTAATTTGCTGGAATCCTGGGCCTCATCTTCAAGGATATACGGCCAGCGATAACGCAAGCGTTCAAGGAACTCCGGGTCGTTCTCAAGCAGGTTAATCGCCAGACGGATTAAATCATCGAAGTCCACCGCGCCGCGGTAGGCCAAGGCACGCTGGTAATTGGCATAAATTGCCAGGCCCATTTCGGCCAAGGGCAGGGGGGCTGGGACAGCAGACAGAAGACCCTGGAGTTTCTCGGGTGTCAGGCGGTTATCCTTGGCGGAACGTATAAAGGCGTTTGAAATACTGGTAACCAGTTCAGGCAATCCGTCCCGGCGAGTCCTGCCCACCTGGTAATCGTCGAGATCGGGTTTCAGGTAATTCGTAACCAGGTAATCAGGGTTCGCAGCGAGCCAGGAGGTTGCAGCCTCCTTGCGGATGAAGTCAGCTTCATGTTCGTCGAGAATGACGAAGCGATCCTCCAGCCCGACCAAAGCGGGCTTTTCGCGGACGATGTCATGTGCCAACCCGTGCAAGGTGCGGACGCGGTAACCGAATGGCATGGGCAGGGCCAGGGAATCCTTGATACGGGCAGTAAAATTATCCACCGCAGAGTTGACCAAGGTGACGATGAGCACTTCCTGCTCGCCAGCGAGACGGCCGGAGCGGATGAGTTGGGCAGCCAGGGCACTGAGGGTGAGGGTTTTCCCGGAACCGGGCACAGCGGAAATGCCCATTTTCCCGCCGGAATAGGCGAGGATCTGGGATTGGGCAGGGCGAGGGGTAAAGGTCACTGGTCTCCCGTGAAATGATCGTAATTATTTCTTCAGTTTGATCTTATGCTGGGTGACCAGGCGCTTGATGATCTTCTCGAACTCGGCCCGGTTCTGCACATTGGCGAGGGGAATACCGCCATGCTTAGCCACCAACCCTCGCAAGCTGAAGTCGGTTATATCATCATATTGAATAGTGCGAGACGGCATAAAATAGCGTTTGAGGGTGATCTTTTCCCCGAAGTGGACTTCCCGAAAAATAATCATTGGCATACTAAAGACGGTAAAGCCGAAGATGAAGGCGTAGATAAGATAAGGGAAGATCGATCGTGAGGCAAAAGTCATGAAAATAAAGAAGATGCAGGCTATATAGCCGATTGGATAGAGAAAGATTGTGATACGGATATGCAAGGGGTATTGCGGTTTGAAAACCATCTCTTCGCGGGTCGTGTCATTGGTTGAAGTCATTTGGAATGGGCTCCTTTGGAAGGATCGGTACAGGTATCCATTGTCAAAAAAGTCGCTTCACGGCTCCAATGGAGCAACCAGGGTCCCGATGGCGGGGGCCTGGTCGATCGTGATCAAATTCGGCAGGCCATTTTCAATCAGAACCGGTACGTAATCATGGCGCACCACACCGGAACGGTCGAGTACCACGCGCAGGATAATGGTAGCGTTCAGGACGCCTTTATACTGGTCGAAAACGAAATTCCCCAGGCTGTATGCAATCAACCCGCCGTGGTACTGTTCTATCTCCTGCAGGATATGTGGATGGGCGCCTATCACCAAAGCCGCACCGGCGTCAATGGCAGCGTGAGCCTCCGTGCGCTGGTTTTGGGAGACGGTGGAGTTAAGTTCATAGCCGGAGTGGAGCATGACGATAACCACATCCGCCTGAAGTCTGGCGGCGGTTACGTCGGCCTTGATCTGGTCGGGATAGGCCCAGGCAATCCCGGGACTGGTTGCAGTGGCGATCCACGAATGGGCGTCAAAACCGGAATTCTCGGGCGCTACATCCACATAGGCCAGGAACGCCAAGCGCAAGCCGTTCCGCTGGATGATCACCGGGGCATGCGCATCGGTGGCATTCGCGCCAGCTCCCACCGTCAGGATGCCATATTGACCAAGTGAATTTCGCGTATCCATCAGACCTGCAAACCCATAATCCATGGAGTGATTGTTGGCAAGACTGAGTACGTCGAAACCACCCAATGAGAGAGCCCGAGCTGTTTCCGGAGGGGCTTCCATTGTGAAAGATTTATGCGCCGGCTGGCTGCTGTCGGTGATGGTACATTCCAGGTTGCCCACCAAGACGTCCGCCTGATTCAGGGCAGATTGTACTCTGGCAAAGACGATTTGCGGACCCTGAGCCAGCACCTGCTCCCCAACCGTGCGGCCAAGCATGATGTCTCCAACAGCCTCCAGGGTAACCTGCTGTATGGGAGTCGCCGTGCCGGTCGAGGCGGGCGTGGAAGTTCTCGTCGGGGTGGGTGGGGCTTTTAAGGCTGTGGGTCGCAGGAATGGGGACGGGGAGAGCCGGATGGAGGGCGAAGGGGTGGGTGGAATCGGCGAGACTATGGTTCCGCCGGCGGTGCAGGCAGATAGAGCCAGGATGGCCAAGAGCCACATTACCAATAACGGTTCATTCTTCATTGTTTATCTGATTATCCAATTGCATCTTCCAGATCGCTTTCAACAACGGGCCACGCTGTTCGAAGCCTGACTCGCCCAGGTCGCTCAGACCCAGATAGACGCGCCCCCTGCAGCGACGCAGCAGCCCGGTCACCAGCCGCCTGAGAGTCTGCTGGTTGGCCCTCAGGTCATCCGCATCCGTCCACAACCGGGCATGCTCCCACGCACGACTCAACACGTAAGGCTGAGTCAGCGGCTGGAACAACCGCTCCCACCAGCCGTCGGAACCCACATCCAGCCAGAATTGAACGGTAGCCGGACGGTTCATCATCAGGAAGGTATGCGCCGGGGCAAGCAGAACGGCCTCGAACGGCGTGGTCTGCCATTCTTCCAGATATTGGGCCGCAATGACCCCATCCTGCAGCATGGTCAGGTACTCCCGACCCAAGTCAATGGAAATGTCCCCGGAAGCTTCCATCGCCTGACGGAACTTCTGGATGGACTCGATCAGGCTGGCAGCGGTACGGGCAGCATCAAAATTACGGTGGAAACCGAAGCCTCTCTGCGAGAGAATTTCCCCGAAAAGACGGCGTAAAAAGTGATCGAGCGGTTCGACCGAGGCTGCGCGATAATCTTCCAGCCAGAGTCGCAGACGCTCGTATTGCTGTCCAAAGACGAAGGTGAGACGGTCCTGGACCTCTGAGCGGATCTGCCCAAAGGAGGAAAGCGTGAAATCCTTCTGGCGGTAGACAATCTCAGCCAGCAGTTGGGCACGCACCAGGTCCATTCCTTCGATGGCGTACAAGAGGGCGTAGGCCACGTCGAATTTCGTTGGATGGATACCCCAGCCTGGATGGGCTAATTCGGCCAAGGTCAGCAAACAGTGGCTGGCGGGTTCGTCGCGCAGGGAACGTGAGGGCCGGTGCGAACGCCAGGGCAGACCCAGTTCCTCCAGGCGGTGGCTGAGTGAAAAGCGCAGTGCATCGGAAAGATAGGGAGCCAGGACGACAATCTCGGAGGGCGGGAGGTTTTCCTGGGTGACAAGTCGCTGGATCTCTCCTGTCACCCAGTCCAGCATTTGTGGAAAGAAGCGGGTAGGCGTTCCGGCGGGTGGAAGAACCAGGGCAGCCAGACTTTCCGGAGCAATAGAAGCTGGATGGTCGGGGAGAAGTTTGGATGTAAAGGCGGTCTCCAACGCCTGGATTTTCGGAGTGGTGACAAAAGAGTGCGCCAATGTAACGTGGCTCTCGCACAGACCAGCCAGCCGCAGGGCTGAATCCGGGTCTGCGCCCAGGAAGCGCCGGTAGCCACCATCATCATCACAAATGATAAGAACTGAGTCAAATTCTGGCAACCATCCGGCCAGCAAATCGTGCGCCACAGGGATGTCCTCTTCGATATTGTCGCAGATCAGGTGGCAGTATTGGTGAGTAAGAAAGTGATGACATTCCGGTGTACGCCAGAGAATGTTCCAGAAGATATCCAATTGCAGGGAAAAATCCAGAAGATTATGTTCAAGGCAATACATGCGAAAGCGGTTGGCAAATTCCTGGGCGTCGGCATAGATGCGCTTCTGGCCGGGGTCACCGTACCAGGCGCCCGATAATCGCTCGCCAATCTCCTTGAATGGAAATCCGACGGAGGCAGACTTGTTCAGGTTGTCCAGCACCTGGCTGAACAGCCGATTGCGGTCAAGCGTGACCGAGGCAAAAAAACCTTCCTCCAAAAGCGGCCTGACAATGCGCGCCATGTAATACTGGGCCGTCTCCAGAGTCAGGAAAACCGGTGGCTGGTCCGGGTGGGCAAAGCCGGCGGTTTCGGCAACCAGCGGCCAGAACAGGTCCACCATACGACGCGCCAGTCCGCCTATTGTGGCGAGCGTGATCTGTCCGCCTGGACCAATTTCAGGATCCAGCAGGGAGGCCTCATAAGGTGCCTGGAGAGTGCGTTGGGGAGTCAACACCAGGATGGAATTGGCCGCGATGCCGTTACCCAGGAGCAGGCGCAGACTTTCCACACCCACACTGGTCTTGCCACAGCCGGCAGGTCCGGAGAGGAACGTTTTAACGCCAAGGGAGGATTTAACAATCGCACGTTGATCTTGATTTATTTCCACAGGTCAAGATTATCGGAAAGCAGGGGATTTGTCAACAAGAAAAAACGTTCCGTAGGTGTGCACCGGATAATCCAGCCACTTGAATAAACCGTCGGGACGTTTCCCAGTAACCTTGATGCGACCAATGAGTTACGGGTTATAAAAGATTGTTTGCAAAGAATTTTGTCACCCTGGCCCAGGCATCCCTGGCTGCTTCCGGCTTATACACGGTCGGATCGCTGTCACGGAAGAAAGCGTGACCCGAATCGGGGTAAACGATGACCTCGTGATGCACACCGATTTTTCCGAGCAATTGGTCGAATTGTTCCACGGTTCCAACGGGAATGGAAACATCTTTATCTCCGAACAACCCCAGCACGGGACTCTTTAGACTGCCAAGCTGGTCAAAAAGCTGCTGCATCCCGCCGCCGTAGAAAGTGCAGATGGCATCCAGCGGACGGCGGATGCCGAGTGCCAGCGACATGCGTCCGCCGAAGCAAAATCCCACGCTGCCAACCCTGCCGGTACAATCAGGTAGAACCTTGATAGCATCGTAGACTTTTTCCAGGTCGGAAGGGGCGCGTGGGGCATATTTCTGCACAAGCATAGCGGCTTTCTGGCCGTCGCCGAGTTTGGCTTGTTCGCCATGATAAAGGTCCGGGGCGAAAGCCAGGTAGCCAATTTCGGCGAAACGGTCGGCGATGGATTGGGTCTGCGGGTCGAGTCCCCACCACTCCTGGATGACGATCAGACCAGGCCAGGGGCCATTGCCGGAAGGCTTTGCCAGATAACCCAAAATCATACCAAGTTTGAAGGGAGTTCCCATACCACCTCTCAGGGGTTAATTTGATTTATATGGTATTATTTATTGCAGATGCTACCCCCGCAGTAGCCGGTTTGTCAAGCATGAATCAAACGGAATTGCCATGATGTTGAGAATGGTCAACGCAACACCCCGGCGAATCCCCAAAAACAGGTGTGAATTTCCAAAGGAGGAATATATGTCTCTTGCCCAAATCATCCATGCCATTGTCTATGTACATCCACCACACACATTGTTGGTGCACTTCCCGATCGCATTGGTCAGCGCGGGCTTGTTTTTCATCCTCTTGGCGCTCTGGTTGAAAAAAGACATTCTCGAGCAGATCGCTTTTGCCGATCTATCCCTGGCGGCGGTAAGCACCATCGTGACCGGGATTGTCGGTATTCGGGATAATATCGTCTTCTATCATGGCATGGCTGCCAATCACGGCTTAAAGATTATCCTAGCGGTCATTCTATTTATCATCACTTCTGCCACGGCACTTATCCGCTGGAAGAATCCCAAACTGTTCCACAGTCAGGGAAAAGCAATCTATGTGGCCGCCTATTTTGTGAGCTTTATCCTGGTAACGGTATTGGGATTCCTGGGTGGTGTGATCTTGTTTGGTTTGTAGGGATTAATTTTTCTCCAAACGTTGACATGTCTGCACCTCGCATGTATAATATCGTCCGCTTCTGCCCTGGCAGGTTGCCGGGGCATCCGTTTGTTCGTATCCCGGCTTCCCCGTGTCCCGGCGTAGGGGCCGGCCCAAGGATAATAACAGGTCCTGGGTCCAGGCCCGTAGCGCAGGAGATGGCGGTGAAGCGAAGACCAGGAGTAAAACATGAAATATGCAATTGTGGAAAGCGGCGGCAAGCAGTATCGGGCCGTCGAAGGCGCCACTCTCGAAGTGGATCGCCTGCCGGTAGAACCCGGCGCAAACGTCAAACTCGAACAGATCCTGCTGCTGGCGGATGGGGAAAGCATCACCATCGGCACACCGCTTGTCAAGGATAACCCGGTTTGGACGAAAGTCATCGAACACTTCAAGGGCGAGAAAATCACCATCTTCAACTACAGCCCGAAGAAGCGTATTCGGGTTAAGACCGGCCATCGGCAGAACTATACCCGCCTGCTGGTCGAACAGATTGGCGGTTCCGAACTGGTGAAGCGGGAACCTGCCAAGAAAGCCGAGAAGGTGGTTGAAACAAAGGCAGAGGTCGAATCCCCTCAAGTGAAGGCTAAAAAACCGGCCAAGGTCGAAACAAGCGCGGCGAGAGCCAAGAAACCGGCTGCGAAAGCTCCGGCGAAGGCTGAAAAGGTATCCGCCTCAAAGCCCAAGGCTACTGCGGGCAAGACTACAGAAAAGAAACCCGCCAAATCTGGCGCAAAGCCGGCTACCAAGAAGACTGCGTCGAGCAAATCTTCCGCTGAGAAGAAGTAGGAGAGTGAGGTTTTTATGGCACACAAAAAAGGTGGCGGCTCCAGCCGCAATGGAAGAGACTCGAACGCCCAGCGCCTGGGCGTAAAGAAGTACGCCGGCGAGCATGTTCTTTCCGGTAATATCATCATCCGCCAGCGGGGTACGCGCATAAAACCCGGCATGAATGTGGACGTTGGCAAGGACGATACCATTTTTGCAACCATCGAAGGTGTTGTGGTCTATGATGTCATCAAGGGCCGCAAACGTGTCAACGTTATGCCGGTAGAGAAATAACCGGTGAAAGGATTCTGAAAAATGAAACAAGGTATCCATCCGACATACTATACGGATGCCAGAGTGACCTGCGCCTCCTGTGGCAACACCTGGACAACCGGTTCGACCCAGAAAGAGATCCGCGTCGAAATCTGCTCAAAATGCCACCCATTCTTCTCGGGCGAGAGCGCACGCATGATCGATATTGAAGGGCAGGTGGACCGCTTCTACAAGAAGCTGCAGGTACGCCAGTCCTACGTGGAAGAAAAGAAATCGCGTGCAGAGGCGAAGGTTTCCCCGAAACGTCCCATAGCGGAACTGGAGTTGGGTGCACGTCCCACTTCAGCGCTGGACAAGGCTGGCATCAAGGAAGTGGGCCAGTTCCTGGCAAAGTTAGGCGAAGGTGAGGCAGCCGTTCTTTCCATCGAAGGATTTGGCCGCAAGTCGCTTATCGATATAAAGAAGAAATTACGTTCCATGGGCTACGAACTCCCCGAAGCGGTGGAAACTCCTGCCGCATAGGGCTTGCCGAAAGAGCGATAATCAGGTAAACTTAACAGGCAGATGGTGAATGCATCTGCCTGTTTGTTTTGATTAACGAGGAGAATATGAGCCCCCGTAATCCTGGTTCGGTTGAAGTCATTTGTGGGTCGATGTTCAGCGGTAAAACCGATGAACTGATCCGCCGTTTACGGCGGGCGACGATTGCCCGCCAGCATGTGCAGGTCTTCAAGCCAGCCATCGACATGCGTTATGCTGTGGAAAAAGTCACCTCGCATGCCGGAAGTGATTTTGCTGCCATCCCCATTGAGAATGCGGATGAGATCCGCACCCGGCTGGACAGCCAGGTCACCGTGGTGGCCATTGACGAAGCCCAGTTCTTTGACGATGAGATCGTCCAGGTGGTCGAAGAGTTGGCCGAGAAGAAGATGCGAGTGATCGTGGCAGGATTGGATACGGATTTCCGGGGTGAACCATTCGGTCCGATGCCGGTATTGATGGCACGCGCCGAACGCGTGGACAAACTCCAGGCCATCTGCATGGTTTGCGGGGAACCGGCCTCGCGCACCCAGAGGCTGGTCAATGGGAAACCGGCCCGTTTCCATGACCCGGTGGTGATCGTCGGAGCGGCGGAGATGTATGAAGCCCGCTGTCGTGCCCATCACGAAGTGCCTCGATAATGGCACCATTTACCCCGACCACGGGATAAAATCCCCAGTCCGGAGCGAATTTCCTCAGCAGGAGCTAAAAATGCAGAACTACAAAGATATCATCGGCGAGATCCTGATCGATGAAAAGACCTTGCAAAAGCGGGTCAAAGAGCTGGGAGACCAGATCAACAGCGATTACGCCGGCCAGGATTTGCTGCTGATCTGCATCCTGCGGGGAGGGATCGTCTTTATGGTGGACCTGATGCGGCACATAACTGTCCCGCACGCCCTGGACTGCATGGCGCTGACGTCCTATGGGGTGGGAGCGCGTACTTCGACCGGCAATATCCGCATGAGCCTAGACTTACAGACCAATATTGAGAACAAGAATGTCCTGCTGGTGGAGGATATCGTGGACAGTGGGTTATACCCTTTTCCATGTGCTTGAAATGCTCCAGACTCGCCGTCCGAAAAGCCTGAAAGTGTGCGCCCTTCTAGATAAGGAAGGGCGACGTGAAATATCCGTCCCGATCCATTATCGAGGGTTCAGCATCCCAAACAAATTCGTGTTTGGCTATGGCCTTGACTTGGACGAGTACTATCGCAATTTACCTTTTGTTGCAGTTGTGGACCTGGAAAAATACAAGCCAACCACCGCTGGATAAACGCCTCACTGAAGAACGATAAGGAGAACCCGTGCAAGATTATCATGAATTTATTGATGAAGTCCTGGTTGATGCTCCAAGAATTGAAAAACGTGTTGCCGAACTCGGTGCACAAATCAGCCGTGATTATACCGGCGAAGAACTGCTGATCGTCTGTCTGTTGCGCGGTGGGATGACCTTCACGGCCGACCTGACCCGTTATCTAACGATCCCGCACGCCCTGGATTGCATGTCGCTCTCTTCCTATGGTGTCGGGTATTTCGCCTCCAGCGGTAATGTGCGAGTCAATCTAGACTTGATGACCAATATCGAAGGGTTGAATGTATTGCTGGTGGAAGATATCATTGACAGCGGGCGGACCATGGCGCATGTTCTTCAAATGCTACGCACACGTGAACCGAAGAGTTTGAAGGTCTGTGTGCTGCTCGACAAGAAATATCGGCGTGAAGTGCCAGTGGAGGTGGATTATGTTGGTTTCGATGTGCCGGATAAATATGTGTTCGGTTATGGGATCGATATTGACGAACATTATCGCCACCTACGCTTTATTGCCTCAGCCGACTTGAAGAAATACACGAAGGTACAGTAATTGAACAGGATGGATATATGGCGGGAGAAGACGGGAATTCTTATGCCGGGCGCTGGATCGCCCGCTTACGGGGCCGGGTTGTTGCCCAAGGCGGTACCCCTGAGCAGGCCCGGCGCGCCGCGCAATCCCGCTTTAAAGAAACGCCAGAAGTTGTTTTTATGCCGCTGCCTACCCCATTGTTTTTCCCCCCACTTTTGGACACTGTCAGGGATACATTACCAGAGGGATTAACTGTATACTTGGTAGGAGGGGCGGTGCGGGATGCGCTGCTGGTGCGTCCCGCCCACGACCTGGACTTTACGCTGGAGAAGAATGCCATAAAAGCCGCCCGGCGGATTGCAGACAGACTGAAGGCCGACTTCTACGCACTCGATCCCGAACGCGATACTGGACGAGTTATTGTGACCAATGACGAGGGGAAGCGCATATTGATGGACTTTACCTCCTTTCGTGGCCCTGATTTAGAGTCCGACCTTGGCGGTCGCGATTTCACCGTGGACGCAATTGCTCTGAACCTCAGAGACAATACCATCCATGACCCGCTGGGCGGCGCAATGGATCTTAAGGAGAAAATTCTGCGCCTGTGTTCCCCGTCCGCCTTCAAGGATGATCCAGTGCGAATCCTGCGAGGGGTCCGGCTGGCAGCGAATTTCGGTTTCCACATCCTGCCGGAAACACGGGCAGCCATGAAAGATGCGACATTGTACCTTGGGGAAGTCTCGCCGGAACGCATCAGGGATGAACTCTTTCGCATTTTCGATGGGCCCAAACCGGCGACCTGCCTGCGTGCGCTCGATCTGCTTGGTGGGCTGGATAAATTCCTGCCGGAGCTTTCAGCGCTGAAGGGCGTGGATCAAATCCCGCCACATGTCCAGGATGTCTGGGAGCATTCGCTCTCAGTAATCAGTCACCTGGAAGGGGTTTTGAGTGCATTGTCGCCAGAATATGATCCTGAGAATGCTTCCGACCTACTGAATGGTTTATTGGTGCTGAGGATCGGACGATACCGCCAGCAAATTGGCGAAGCCCTGAGCAAGCCGCTGACTTCCGACCGTTCGTTAGGCAGCCTGCTTTTCCTGGCAGCCCTTTATCACGATATTGCCAAACCACAGTCGAAAAAAATGAACGAGGAAGGGCAATTGCATTTCTGGGAGCATGACAAACAGGGAGCAGAAATACTGGCCGGACGGGCGCGTTTCCTGGCACTTGGTAATGATGAAATCCGCTGGTTGGAGACCATCGTCCGCAACCATATGCGGATCCATTTCCATACCAACCGGCTGGTACGGGAGGGCAAGATGCCTTCGCGGCGTGCCATATACCGCTTCTTTCGGGATACCGGCCCGGCCGGGGTGGAGTTGTGTTTGTTGGGGCTGGCCGACCTGCGCGGCACTTATGAGCAAACCCTGCCTCAAGAGATTTGGGCGGCTGCGCTGGAAGTTGTCCGTGCGCTGCTTGAAGCCTGGTATGAGAAAAAGGAAGAGCAGGTCAGCCCCTCGCTGCTGCTGGATGGGATTGACCTGATGCGGGAGTTATCGCTCCAATCCGGGCCACTGGTCGGTAAACTGCTGGAGGCAGTGCGCGAGGCCCAGGCAGTGGGGGAAGTCTCCACGCGGGAACAGGCGCTGGGATTGGCGCGAAGACGGATGGAAGAAGAGCGAAAAACCTAGAACAAAAAGGAATTTTATAATCTCATATTGACAATGAGTGCATCATATGGTTGTAGTTATTTTTGATCTCGAAACCCAGAACCTGTTCGAAGATGTTGGTGGGAGAGGGAATATCGCAGCGCTGAAAGTTTCCTGCGCGGTGACCTGGTCATCGGCCAGGAACGACTTTAGCGTATATTGGGAGAAAGATGTCCCGGCGCTGATTACCGAGTTGAAGTCCGCCGGCCGGGTGGTCGGGTTCAATATCAAGAGCTTTGATTATGAAGTGTTGAGACCTTATGCTCCCAATGAACGGCTTTTGTTTCTACCAACGATCGATATTTTAGATGATTTATTCCATACGTTGAGCTTCCGCATCAGCCTGGATTCGGTTGCACGGGCCACCCTTGGCGAGAGCAAGTCTGCCAGCGGCATACAGGCGGTGGAATGGTGGCGAGCCGGCGAACTGGACAAACTGGCCGCATACTGCAAAGTGGATGTGGATGTGACACGCCGCATCTATGACTTTGGCTGTGAGAATGGTTTTGTACAGTATTATTCCCGATTAGGGAGCAAGCAGAAAGTAAAAGTGAATTGGAAATGTTAGATCATGTTACAGCGAGCGATCGGAAACAGACCGGCAGCCTCCCCACAAACAAGGAGATTGCTTGATCTTCATCCTGCTAGAGCAGGCTGGTGCCTGCAAGGCATGCCCGGTAATGGATTGCGATCCTAGCAATGGAAACGCATCGCGACGACACCACATGGACATGAAATGAATAAATCATCTGTGAATGGATTGGAACTTGCCTATGAAAGCCATGGCAAAGGGATGCCGATGGTATTGCTGCACGGCTATCCTCTCGATCACACCATCTGGGAATCGCTCCTGCCTCTACTTAAAAATGACTTCGATCTGATCCTACCGGATCTGCGTGGCTTTGGTGAGTCGCAGGCAGCAATGAAAAAATTCTCCATGGCCGATTGCGCGGCGGATGTGGCTGGTCTACTGGAGCAATTGGGTATTCAGAAAGCTGCCATTGTTGGTCATTCGATGGGTGGGTACGTGGCACTGGCTTTTGCGCGGACCAATCCCGGGCGATTACTCGGTCTCGGCCTGGTTTCCTCCCAGGCTTTGGCGGATACCCCAGAAAAGAAAGCCGGGCGCAACCAGGAAGCAGAAGACATCCTGATAAATGGGGTAAGAAAAGTGGCTGAAGGCATGTCCGTTAAACTCACCGCCAAACCTGACCTGCGAACCCGATTGAAAGAACTGATCCTGCGGCAACGCCCGGAAGGACTGGCTGGCGCTTTACGGGCGATGGCGGAACGCCCGGACTCGACTGCGCTGCTAGCGGAATTTGATTTTCCAGTGGCAATCGTCCATGGGATGGAGGATCAGCTGATCCCGATTGAGCGCGCCCGAGAGTTGCAGGAGACAGTAAAGAAAGGCTATCTGGTTGAAATCAAAAACGCAGGTCACATGCCGATGATGGAAACTCCAAAAGCCACGGCAGAAGCGTTGATAGAATTAAAATAAGAAAGATCGGTTTCAAGTAATGAATCCGATCTTCCTTGACCAGTTTATTTTACCACTTCACCCACAATGGCCGTGTCTTCCAGCACCGGTTCGTAGAAACAGCGGCAGCCATGATCATGGGAACAGCCTGCGTGGGGCAGGTGGGGAACCTTGTCTTTTGGATAGGTTTTCATCCGTTCATAGCAATGGGGACAGGCATCATAGGCCACTGATACACGGATGGAGCGGATGCGCGGGTTGGCCTGCATTCGCTTAAGCGCCACGGCGGTGGCGGAAAACAGCGCCAGGTCGGAATTACAATTGACACAGGTCAGGGCATTATCAGGGGAGGAAGCATTACATTTGGAACAGGTCTGCATCAAGCACCTCTTGTATAATTAAACCCATTTTACCGCGCTTGAAGTGATGAAGCGCGAGCCGTGTATGCCCGGGTCTGGAATAATTCGCCCAAATACCATTATTTTGAATTATCTGCCCAGGTTTTCTTCGAAAGCAGCGACATCGGTGTAGTATCGCGCCACCATTTCCGCCTGACCAGGATTGGTATAGATCTCGGGACGCGGGTGGTCAATTAACTCGACGATGGCGGCAGCAGCCTGTTCGGGAGTTTGAGAATTGAGACGGTACCCGGCGGTCGGAGGCGGCGTGCCGTAGAGTGAGTTCCTGGCAAAATCCGAACTCACGACCGGTGGCATAACCACTGAGATGTGGATATTTGGGTAGGTCGTACGCAGATCCATGCGAAGATGGGCAGTCAGAATGTTAAGGGCCGCCTTGGAGGCGCTGTAGACCGAGCGATAGGTGGCAAAAGGGACACGCCCGAGTGCCGAAGAAATATTGATGAGATGACCTTTACTATGTTCCTTGAAATAGGGTACGATGACCTGCATTCCGTACAGGGCGGATTTAAGGTTCACAGCCATCATCTGGTCAAAATCTTCATCGGTCAATTCCAGCACCTGGCAATTGATGGCGCGCCCGGCGTTATTGATCCAAACATCCACCTGCCCGAAAGAGTGCAGGGCTTCATCGCGCAACTTTTCCACATCGAGGCGGCGAGTAACGTCCGTGACGACAGGCAGGGCGTCCTTACCACACTGCCCAGCCACCTGCTTGAGCTCGGCAATCCGCCGGGCAGCCAGGACAACTTTATCGCCGCGTCCGCCCAGCATCCTGGCAGTCGCAGCCCCAATACCACCACTCGCACCGGTAATAACGATTACTTTTGAATTCATTTTTTCTCCTTAGTTATCCCATTAATTTTGAAATATTGGGCATCCCGATAGACAAAGAAGCAGGATAGACACAGGCGGTCGCCAAACATACGCGAAAGGTGCAAACCCGCCTGCACCCATTCCATCCTCCGCGACCATTAATAAATATACAATATGACCTTTATTTTAATGTGTTTGGATGAGAATATGCTGGATCGACTGAGGCAGCTCCAATGGGTTCCATCCGAAGGAGTTGTTCGGCATTCCCATGGGCAATACGATGTTTATCAGAGGGACTGAGGGGAAGCTGCTCAAGGAAATTGCGAGCCGCGAGCATAGAGCTATAAGGATAGTCAGCGGAGAACATGATCCGGTCAACACCCACTTGAAAAAGCAGGTCCAGGAAATTGGGAGTGTAATTGAAACCGCTGAAAGTGTAGTAGAGGTTCTCGCGCAGGTAAGATCCAATCGGACGCTGCAACCTGGTGAGCTGCATGGAAAGATTTTGATCCAGCCTGGGAAGCATAAATGGAAGCGCTTCACCCATGTGGCCAATCACCACCTGCAATTTTGGGTAACGGTCAAACGCTCCACAGAGAATGATCCGAAGGACATGTACGGCGGTCTCAATGTGCCAACCCCAACCTGAAGCTGCCAATTGGGAAGTCACTTGTGCGGAAAAATTCCCCACATAGGAAGCCTGGATGACCGACTGTGGAGGCGGCGTCGGGTGCAGGTAGATGGGGACCTGAAGAGCTTCGGCGCGTTCCAGGATCGGCCAAAAAAAAGGATCGTCCAGATAGCGTCCGTGGGTGTGACCATTGATAACGGCTCCCTTGAAGCCATAATCCCGGACAGTGCGTTGCAACTCAGCAGCGGCGATATCCGGGGCCGCGGTCGGCAAGGAGGCGAACCCGGCAAACCGGCCGGGATGGCGCCACACGGCCTCTCCCAGATAATCATTTGCCTGGCGGGAGAGCGCCACTGCAGCCGACGAATCTAGCTGCTCCACACCGGGAGAGTTCAGCGATAATACCTGCACGTCGATGCCTGCGGCATCCATATCCGCGATCCTTAGGTCGTCGAGATCCAACAGTTGTTCGACGAGGTGGGCAGTAATGGGTGTCATGGGAGATTGTCCCTGAGTAGCCCGGGCCCGCTCGCCGAGTTCACGCCCTGGACCTTCCAGATACGCCGGCGTGGCATAGTGCTCTTCCAGAGTGATTGTTCGCAGCGTCCTATCGGGTCCACGTTGAGGCATCATCGTTTTTCTCCTTCAGGTAAATATAAAAAAACAGCCAGCCGCCTTACACTAAAGCAAAGCTGCCTTGAGGCGATCGGGCGTAAATGGGATTTGACGAAGGCGAGCGCCGGTCGCGTCGAAGATGGCATTTGCCAGAGCCGCGGCGGTCGTAACATGGGATGGCTCGCCAGCTCCAAGGGCAGGTTGATCCGGGCGGTTGATAAGAACCATGTCAATATCAGGGACTTCCGAGAACTTGAGAATCGGGTAGGTTTCCCAATTGACGCTGGTAACGCGATATTCGTCAAATTTAACTTCCTCTTTGAGAGCGCGGCTCAAGGATTGGATGACATTTCCTTCAATCTGGCTTTTGACTCCATCGGGGTTAATGATCATTCCGCAATCATGTGCGACCACCACGCGGGGTACGCGCAGCATGCCTGTGGTGGTGTCGACCGAGACAAAAACGACACAGGCAACGATGGCCTGATCGTTTTCATAGCGGGCAAAGGCCAAGCCGCGGCCTTCGACCACATCACCATGAATAAGATTTGGTGAAGGGCGTGCATCCCAGTTGGCTTTTTCCAGAGCAGCCTCCAGAACCGCACGGCAGCGTGGATCCGGCAGATAGCGAAGCCTGAATTGTGCCGGATCCTGGTGGATTGCACTGGCGAGCTCGTCCATGAACGATTCATTTGCAAAAGTATTCTCGGCGCCTCCCAGGCTGCGGAAGGACGAGCCTCGCAAAGGTGACTCTTCAAGCCAGTGGATAACCACGCGCTGGTTGGGGAAATCATAGTTGGTGCGTGCGTTTCTCTCCGCGCCAAATGAGAATTGGGGTGGAGGGGCCTTCCTGGAATTCATCAACTGAGAAGCCAATAACTGTTCTGCCATTCTAGGGCGCGCAACATGCGTGGGAGACCAGGCATGATAATCCCAAGCCACGATATCCCCCGCGGCATCGAGACCGGCATGAATCTCCATCACCATCGCTGGAGCCTTGGGCTCCCAAATAAATTCATCTTCACGCGACCATTGCACGCGCACGGGGCGGCCTACCGCTTGTGAAAGGATGACTGCGTCCGCGGCGACATCATCGGAACCGTTTTGGCCATAACTCCCAGCGCCTTCAACATGAATAAGACGGATCTTTTCGTCCGGCATATCTAGCAATTGAGCCAGGGCCCCCCGCAAAGGATATGGACCAGAAGTACTGGACCAAACCGTGACCTGATCCTTTTTTACATCTGCAACAGCGCAGGAAGGGCCGATGGAAGCATGGGCATGAAACGGTTGAAGATACTCGGCATGAAATTGGTGGATTGACCGGTTGAAAGCGGCCTCCAGATCAACGGGATCCGTCAAGGGCTGCTCGAGAGTTGGAAGGGCGCGCAGATGCTTGTACAATTCATCCATGCGAGGAAGGGTTGGTTTATCTTCCCATTCCACATAGAGGAGTTGCGCGGCAAGAATGGCCTGCTCCTCCCGCTCGGCAATGACACCAATGTAGTTCCCGAGTTCGGAAGATGCGGACGAGACCCGGTACCTGCTTAACCAATTCTTCATCCATCGAGATCAATTTGGCCTGTTCACTGGGCGGGCGAACAACGCGGCCATGCAACATCCCGGGTACGCGTACGTCTTGAATAAATGCAGGTTGGCCTGTAATCTTTTGAGGCAAATCAACACGCGGGATGGAGGCGCCAACCATATGGTAAGAATCAGAGGGCTTGACAGGACCTTCCTGAGGAACATCCCTATTGAATAGGTTTCCTCCCATCAGATTTGCATAAGTGATGTTTAACTCTGCATGTCCACGAACGGAGATTAATCCATTGTTCGTCGTGAGTTCAGATTCGGGCACGTCCAATTTCCTGGACGCCTGTTTAATCAGCAAGCGACGAACCTCCGCAGCAGCCTGACGCAATGCGCTACCGCTGGATTGAATGGTCATGCTGCCGGCCGTATAGCCTTCATCCGGGGTTCGAGCGGTATCTCCCATGACCATGCGGACGCGATCGATCGGTAGATCAAGTTCTTCCGCGACAATTTGTGTCAGAGCAGTTAAAGTGCCGGTGCCGAGTTCCACCTTGCCACTGAAAGCGGTGACCGAACCGTCAGGTTCGATTGCGATCCAATCATCGAGCTGATCGGTGGACCGGCTGCCCCAAGCGGCCTCTGTGCGTCCTGAAGCATTTCTGGAGTATTTACGTTGTGCAGCCATCAGTCGACCTCTCCCCACATCAGGATTGCAGCTCGATGGGCGGCCCGCAAGATGCGCGGATGACTGCCGCATCTGCAAAGATTTTCATCCAATGCAGAGCGGATCTGTGCATCCGTGGGGTGGTGATTCTTTCCGAGCAATTGGGCAACCACCATGATCATGCCACTTGTACAGTATCCGCACTGCGCTGCCTGTTCGTCGAGAAAAGCACGTTGTATGGGATGCAGTTCCTCCGGGGTACTCAGTCCCTCGAGCGTGGTGATACGGCCACGCGTTGCTTCAATCACCGATGTCTTACATGACCTAATCGCACGGGAGCCCAAGAGTACGGTACACGCGCCGCATTGCTCAAGTCCGCAGCCCATGCGAGGACCGCTCAGATTTTAATTCATTGCGTAAAACATACAGCAATGGTGTGTCCGGCGGGACGCGCACTTCGTACTTTTTTCCGTTAACAATAAGGGGCAAGAGATCAGACATGCGGTTTCTCCTTACAAAGAACGATCTGATTTAGTAAATCATGCACAGACACGGCTCTGGTAGTCCCCAGGTCTCCGGACAATCCTACTGGCTACGTTCTTTATCCTGGGTGACATGCATGGCAACTTCTTGCAACAAGGAGATTAATTGGTCGACTTTCTGATCTCCCAACCCTTTCAAAGCGACCAAGAGCAAATCATCCTTCCCAACCTGAGGCACCCGTTCCAGAACGGCCATTCCCTGCCCGGTGATCGTGAGAGGGTTACGGCGGCGGTCTTTTGGATCGCGGCCGCGCAGGAGCATGCCCTGAGTTTCCAAGGCATCCACTGCCGGCAGGAGGGTGGAGGGTTCACGTCCCATCAGGCCGCTCAATTCACTCAAAGTACAATTCTTCCCGCTCAAGACATTCAGAACACCGTACTGCAGTGCGCCTATTCCGACCTTACCAGCAACGAGGCGCTTTTCGGTATCCTGCCTGGCTGCCTTGAGTATCATTCCAGAAAATGAACGCAGTTCGCCAGCCGCTTTCTGAAGTTCAATGGTCATGATGGCACTCCATATGATTATTCAGGGACAAACAATTCGTATACCAACTATAAGTACCCTAACCTTGCTTGTCAAGGTTCAGGAGAAAATAGGATCATCCTATATACTAGGGTAAATCAATCCGGGCTTTTGCACAACTTGAAAATAAAACGATAGTACTTGCGTACCATACATCCCCGTGCATTTCCGAAAATTGTTCAGAGAGTATAAGAAATTCTCCGGCTCACTTGGGGTCAGAAGACCGACCATGGGACCAGAGAAAATATGGAAGAGCTGCAAGGCTTAAAGAGGAACAGCTTAGATGGGTAGGGTCCGCATTTCAGTGAAGAGTGAGGAGGTCAAGCGGGTAAGGCGGCAGGATGGATCGGTAAACAATCCTTGTTGTTACTTTCCGGGGTGGCACGGCGGATCAGTGTATTCAAGTGGGCAATCAGCACACCGCTCGGCACCGGTTTGACAAGGTAATCGTCTGCACCGCCGTCCAGGGCGCTGGCAACCATACCGGGACTGTCGAGGGCGGAAAGAATCAGGATTGGCACATCGCTGAACGAGCGAACCTTAGTGCAGACCTGCCAGCCGTCCATGTCTGGCATCATCAAATCCAGGATGATCACGTCCGGGGAAAGTTTGTGAATCATTCGAAGGCCTTCTTCGCCGGAGTTGGCCATATGAGCATCCAGTCCGTGTGTTTTTAACAGCAGGGTTATCAATTCTGTCATGGCAGGATCATCATCTATCGTGAGAACCTTGAACATTTTTTGTATCTCCATAGGGGCTATCGTTATCTTATCATCAAGAAGAACAGCCTGTCTTTGCAAATGCTTTACAAAAAGTGAAAAACAATAAAGATATAAGACAAGTTACCATGAAGTTTTACTGGAAGAGCATATTGATGACCATCACCGGGAGAAGTTTGTGGTAAACTTGCCGATTGGCACGTCCAAACGAGTTTCTTCCCTGATATTATATTCCACACGCAAGGAGACTGATAGAGATGGCAAAGAAATGGGTTTATCTGTTCGACGAGGTTGGAGAGGCGGAAAAGTATGCCGGTTCATGGGATGGTGTGCGTGGCTTGCTCGGAGGAAAAGGTTCCGGACTGGCAGACATGACCAGAGCGGGAGTACCCGTCCCTCCAGGTTTCACCGTAACGACCGAAGCTTGTAATGAGTTCCGCAAGACTGGCAACTTCCCGGAAGGTATGTGGGAGCAGATGCTGGCAGCCCTCAAGGTAACCGAGAAGCAAGCCGGCAAGAAATTTGGCGATGCGACCAATCCGTTGCTGGTCTCATGCCGTTCGGGCGCCAAATTCTCCATGCCTGGCATGATGAACACAATCCTCAACATCGGCCTAACCGATGAGGTCGTGGCTGGCATGATCAAATTGACCGGGAATCCACGCTTCGTTTGGGACTCGTATCGCCGCCTAGTTGAAATGTTCGGGACCACCGTCTTCAACCTGGACGACGAGGTGTTCGAGCACCCGATGGCCGAGTTTAAGGCGAAGAAAGGCTATAAACTCGATACCGAAATGACTGCTGATGACTGGAAAGTGGTGGTTGGCACTTTTAAGGATGTATACAAGAAGCACATTATGTCGGATTTCCCCCAGGATGTATTCAAGCAGATGGAACTAGCCACCAAAGCGGTGTTCGAATCGTGGATGGGCAAACGGGCGGTTGATTACCGCAAAGCCACCAACATATCCGATGATTTGGGTACTGCCGTCAACATTGTGACGATGGTTTTCGGGAACATGGGTGAAGACTCCGGCACCGGCGTAGCCTTCACACGCAACCCATCCACCGGCGACAAGAAGATGATGGGCGAGTATCTGATGAATGCCCAGGGCGAAGACGTGGTGGCAGGCATCCGAAACACCCAGCAGATCGAGGAACTGGTCAACAGCATGCCGGAGGTATACAACCAGTTCATGGATATCACCAACAAACTGGAAAAGCATTACAAGGACATGCAGGATGTCGAGTTCACCATAGAACGTGGCAAACTCTGGATGCTCCAGACCCGCAATGCCAAACGCACTGCCAAGTCCACCGTCAAGATTGCCGTGGACATGTCCAATGAAGGCCTGATCACGAAGGAAGATGCCGTACTGCGCGTAACCCCGGATGTGGTGGATGCGCTTCTGCACCCACAATTTGATGAAAACGCCAAGAAGACTGCCGTTGTATATGCCAAAGGCGTGAATGCTTCGCCGGGTGCGGCGGTCGGCCAGGCTTATTTCGATGCTGACAAAGCCGAAAAGATGGCCAAGGAAGAAAAACAAGCCACGATCATGGTACGCCCGTTCACCAAGCCGGATGATGTGCATGGGATGATCGCCTCACAGGGTGTGCTTACCAGTGAAGGCGGTGCCACCTCACATGCTGCCGTGGTTGCCCGCCAGTTTGGCATCCCGTGCGTCGTGGGCGCTTCAATGATCAAAATTGATCTCGATAAGCGTGTCATGGAAGTGGATGGCAGGATCGTCAAGGAAGGCGAATGGATTTCCGTTGATGGAACAACCGGCCAGGTTTATGTCGGCAAGCTCCCGACCAGCGCCCCATCACTGGAAGAGCAGACCGACCTGTTGACCCTGTTAAATTGGGCGGATGAGATAGCCGCCCGCAAGGACATTCGTGTTCTGCCGGATGGTCGTCAAGCCCCAGGATTGCAAGTATGGGCGAATGCGGACTATCCCAAGGATGCCCGGCGCGCCCGCTCGTATGGCGCCAAGGGAATTGGCCTGTGCCGTACCGAGCACATGTTCTTCGAGACCGAACGCCTGCCGATTGTCCAGAAGATGATCCTTGCTGAGACAGGGGAAGAGCGCACCAAGTACCTGGACATGCTGCTCCCGACCCAACGCAAGGACTTTGACGGCTTGTTTGAGGCGATGAACGGGTACCCTGTCATCATTCGCCTGATCGACCCGCCACTGCATGAGTTCATGCCCGATGAGGAGAAACTCTTCGAAGAAGTCGTCACTATGCATGTCAAGGGCGAGACCCAGGGTCTGCACGAAAAGGAAGTTCTACTGGCTGCCATCAAAGCGTTGCACGAATCCAACCCTATGATGGGCTTACGCGGTGTCCGATTGAGCATTGTCATGCCAGAAATCGTCGAGATGCAGGTACGCGCCATTTTCGAAGCGGCGGCGGATTGCACCTTGCGCAAGATCGCTGTCCATCCCGAAGTCATGATCCCGCTGACCGGCACCATAAAGGAACTGGAATGGATCCAACCACGTTTGGAGCGGATTGCCAAAACTGTCATGGGAGAAAAGAAGGTAAACTTCACCTACAAGTTCGGGACCATGATCGAGATCCCGCGGGCGGCCGTAACTGCCGGCGAGCTGGCCAAGTTGGCCCAATTCTTTTCCTTTGGAACGAATGACCTGACCCAGATGACCTTTGGCTACAGCCGGGATGATGCCGAGCGGAACTTCCTGGTCACTTACGTCAGCCAGGGCATCCTGCCGAAGAATCCCTTCCAAACCCTGGATCGTGAAGGTGTGGGGAAGTTAATGCAGATGGCCATCAATGACGGTCGCAAGACCCGCCCTGACCTGGAAGTGGGTATTTGTGGCGAGCATGGCGGTGATCCCGAGTCGATCGAATGGTGTCACATCATTGGCAATAACTACGTTTCCTGTTCACCCTTCCGCGTACCGATCGCCCGCCTGGCAGCGGCCCATGTGGCATTGAAATACGCCGGCAAGATGATTGCGGAAGACAAGTAAAAAATACAGTAATGAGTAAAATGGAATGAGGAAGAAGGAGCCGCACCTGGAAGGGCGCGGCTTTCTTTTTAGAGTAAAATTAATATGCAGGAGTAAAGTATGAGTCATTTGCCTTTAGACACAAGCCGTGATTCCGAACCAATCCGCCTGTTCAAATCTAATTTTCTGGAATATTTCACCCATATCAGCCCGGCGACCATCATGGGCCTTTGGTTGCCAATCGTGGTTGTGCTGCTCGTGTATGCCGGATTGACAGTTTCCGGGCCGGCATTCCCTGGATATATACCGCTGGGCATATTCATCGGTCTTTTCCTGTGGACCTTTGCCGAATACAGCCTGCACCGCTTTTTATTCCATCATCATCCTACCACGCCGCGCCAGGAACGCATCTTTTTCCTGTTCCATGGCATCCACCACGCCCAGCCGCAGGTGAAGACACGTCTGGTGATGCCTTTGCCTGTCAGCATCCCACTGGCGGTAGTATTCTTTGGGCTTTTTTACGTTGTCCTGGCGGTCATGTTCAAGTCTCCCGAATGGGTGGCGCCGTTGATGGCGGGTTTCCTGGTGGGTTACCTGGCCTACGATCTGACACATTACGCCACGCACCATTTCCCGATGCGTTCAGGTTATGCAAAATATATCAAGCGCTATCATATGCAACATCATTACAAGGATCCGGACACACGTTTCGGGGTCAGTTCACCGGTCTGGGATTGGGTCTTTAGAACCCAGGGCGTGGAATAAAAGGAGGCACGGCATGGAGGCGTTGGAGGACATCCTGACACGCCATTCGGTCGCAAAAGTCAAGCCTGAGCCGGTGTCGCGCGAATTAATCGAGAAGCTGCTGCGTGCGGCGGTACAGGCTCCCAATCATTACCGGGTACGCCCGTGGCGTTTTGTTGTTTTGACAGGGAAAAGCAGGGGGGCGCTTGGGGAGGTCATGGCTCGGGCACTTAAAAAAAAGAACCCGGATTTGCCAGATGCAGGGATGGAACTTGAGCGTGCAAAACCCATACGTGCCCCGGTCCTGATCGCGGTGGGCGTGGATAAACCTGGCGATCCGAGGGTCCTGGAGATCGAGAACATTTGCGCCACTGCGGCAGCAGTGGAGAACTTGCTGCTGGCTGCTAATGCAGAAGGTTTGGGCGCCATGTGGCGCACCGGACCAGCGGCACGGGACCCAGAAGTAAAAAAGTTCCTTGGTCTCGCACCAAACCAGGAATTAATCAGTTTTATATATATTGGCTATCCTGATCTGGAAGTTCCGATCGTGGAACGTCCATCCTTCGAAGATAGGACAGTTTGGATGGGTGAACAGGGTTTGAATTAAGAGAAACAGAGCGCCAGGAAAAATCCCGAAGCACTTCAAATCTTTTGAATCGACAACTTCTCAATTTCCAGCCAGGCAGCCGGGTTTTCCAGGGTCCCATAACCCAGCTTGCCTTTCGGGGTCCATGCGGCGAACTGATTGTCGATCCAGAGAACCAATCCCAATGGAGAGCAGGGAGAACAAGGTGTGCGAAGGATGGCATTCCCATCCACGCTGAACAAACAACTTTCGTTCAGCCAGTGGATCGAATACTCATGCCATTGCGTAACATCCAGATCCACTCTGGCTGCGTCCTGACGAATGATCCGGCAGGCCAAGCGGCGGAAGAAACGGGAAAAAGGCCTGATTGCGCATAACGGTAACGCCAGCAGGCCGGGTGCCAACAGGAAAGACGGGGTGCGTGACGAGCGGAACGTCCCGGCGAAGAAACCATTGGCTGGAATGGTTTCAAGGTCGTCCCGCAAGGAAAGCCAGTTTGGCGGGGAGGCGTACATGAACCAGGTTGTCTGCGGCAGGGCCGGCAGGCGTGCTGGAACGCCACCAAAGCCGAGCGATAACCCGAAAGGGTCATTCCATAAACCAAAACCCCATGTACCGGGAAGGTCATTGCCCGAGAGACGGGCACGCAGGTTGAATGTCCAGGGCGGAAAATGGGGTAAGTGGTTGCGCGAGCGATGATCGTAATCGTCGAGCTGGGCCAGACGATAGATCCGAGGCGATCCGGCCGGCATTTCCAGTCGCCAACCGCTGGAAGTGCGATTGAGTGTTGCTCCTCCTGCATGGCGCTGTGACAGTTCGAATTCCATCCCTTTTATTATACGTGTATAATTGGCACGCACGGAGGATCGCATGGAGATTACCTGGTACGGACATTCCTGTTTTCGTCTGGCCGAGCGCGGCATGGCAACGGTCGTTTGTGACCCATTCGATGCCGAGACGGTCGGATATGAACCATTAAACTTAAAGCGGACATCGTCACATCCAGCCACGATGCTCCCGGACACAATTACCTTAATGCAGTCAAGGGGTATTCGCACGCCATTTCCGGGCCGGGTGAATTTGAGATCGGCAGCGTTTTTATTACCGGCGTTCAAATGGATGGACAGGGCAGGAAGGAAGCCGATAAGCCGCGCAATACTCTATATGTATTCGATTATATGGGGATCACGGTGGCGCACCTGGGTGACATGCGCTCCGTGCCGCCTCAGAATGAGATCGAAAGTCTTGGGACAGTACATATTGTGCTTGTCCCAGTGGGTGGCGGCAGCGGGTTAAACGCGGCCAAGGCGGCGGAGATCGTCAGCCTGCTGGAGCCGAATATCGTCATCCCGATGCACTATGCGACCCCGGCGACCAAAGTACCTCTCGACCGGTTGGATAAATTCTTAAAGGAAATGGGTATGCACGAAGCTGAAAGCTTGTCGAGCCTGAAAGTGACAAAAACGAGCCTTCCGGATGAGACCAAGCTGGTTGTGCTGGACTACCAGCGCGAATAAGGCATGGTATGTCTGTAAAATTGATGATGACCTGGGACATCGTTCCCGAACACGAGCAGGATTATTTTGAGTTTGTCATAGGGGAATTCATCCCCGGTGTACAGCGGTTGGGATTCCAGCCAGTGGAAGCCTGGGCAACCATATACGGCGATTACCCACAAATCCAAGTGTCCATCCTGGCCGAAGATTTACCGGGTGTGCAGCAAGTCCTGCGGGGGGATGGATGGAACCAGTTGCAGGATAAATTATTTGGACTGGTGAAGAATTTTTCATACAAGGTCGTCCCGGCACGCAACGGGTTCCAGTTCTAATAGGCGATTTGAATAGTCCATCCAGAGTTGAAAAAAGAATCATAGTTGGTAAGATAAAAGGTGTTCAAAGGAAGTTTCGAGGGGGCAATCCTGTTTCAATTTTTATTGGTTATCGGGAATGACTGAATTCTCTGAATATATCCTGAATTGGTTTGCCAGTCAGGGACGCAGGTTACCCTGGCGAGGTTCACCAAATCCATACATAGTCTGGGTTTCCGAGATCATGCTCCAACAGACACGTGTAGAGGCAGTCATTCCGTATTTCAAGCGCTGGATGGAGCGCTTTCCGAACATTTCCGAGCTGGCGGCTGCTTCCGAGCAGGATGTCCTTGCGATCTGGGAAGGTCTGGGATATTACAGCCGGGCGCGTAATTTACACAGGGCTGCCAGGATTGTTAAAGAAAAATATCATGAAGAAATCCCAAGTGACCTGAAGATCCTGCGGAGCCTGCCTGGCATTGGACGGTATACCGCTGGCGCCATTGCCTCGATGGCTTTCGGGCAGGACGTCGCCACGCTGGATGCCAATCTGCGGCGGGTCCTTGCACGCGTGTTCGATGTATCTGAACCGGCCGATACTTCCATCGGCGAAGAAATCCTGTGGAGGTTGGCCGAAGAGCATCTACCCAAAGGCCAGGCAGGCGATTTCAACCAGGCGCTAATGGACCTGGGCGCGACGATTTGTCTATCCAGAAAACCACGCTGCCTGCTTTGCCCACTAAGCGGGGTGTGCGAGGCACGTCGGCTGGGCATCCAGGAACAACGCCCGGTATTGAAACCCAAAGCGGTCGTGCCGCATTACACGGTCACAGCGGCGGTGCTTGAAAGGGATGAGAAAATCCTGCTGGCGAAACGTCCCTCCAAGGGTTTATTGGGAGGGATGTGGGAATTTCCCGGGGGAAAAATCGAGAAAGATGAGACGCTTGAAGGCTGTCTCACCCGTGAGATCCGGGAAGAACTCGGTGCGAAGATCAGGGTGGGCGAACCGCTGGGCGTCTACCAGCATGGGTACACCCATTTTCGAATTACCCTGCATGCCTTCCTGTGCGAATTGACGGAAGGTGAACCTAAACCCATCGAAGCTGTTGAACTGGCCTGGGTCAGACCGAGTGACCTGCAGAATTACCCCATGGGCAAGGTTGATCGCCAGATTGCGATGAAATTAGCCTCGAGCGAAAATGGATCTTGAACGAGCGGTAAAACTTGGCGCGGAGCAAGATGAGAGCGCAATGTCTTAAGGTTTGATATATGCCAACCGAAGATGAATTTGCCTTGATGCGAAAGCGCATGGTTGAGGAACAGATTGCCGCACGTGGTATTCGTGACACGCGTGTGTTGACCGTAATGAGGTCGGTACCACGGCATTGCTTTGTGAGGTTGGATGATCTTCCATGGGCATATACAGACGGTCCGCTGCCGATAGGCTATGGACAGACGATATCGCAGCCATATATTGTTGCCTTGATGACTGAACTGTTGGAACTGGAACCATCCGACCGGGTGCTTGAAATCGGCAGCGGGTCCGGTTACCAGGCGGCCGTTTTGGGGGAATTGGCCAAGGAAGTTCATACCGTTGAGGTCATCCCGGAACTGGCACGGCAAGCAGAACAGACCCTGGCAAGTTTGGGTTATACTCAAATCCACGTTTACACCGGCGATGGAAGCCCGGGTTGGCCGTTGGCTGCACCTTACAACCGCATCCTGGTGGCGGCGGCCGCGCCGGAAGTGCCGCAGCCACTGCTTGACCAGTTGGCCGAGGCTGGACAACTGATCATCCCGGTGGGCAGCCGCAGCGTCCAGCGATTGGAAGTGTGGAAACGAACTGGCCGGGAGTTCACCCGCCGGATCAACCTGGATGTGTGTTTTGTGCCGTTGACCGGTGAATATGGCTGGTTGTAAAAGGAGAAATCATTGAGCACGATCGTTCGAATGCTGTTATATGGCGTGGGGGCGGCGGGTCTGTTCGGAGGCCCATATATTCTCTATCTGGCCTTTTTTAAACCAGATACTTTTCCCAAACCTAAACTTGCCAAGTGGCAGGGTGCAATTGCCTTCCTGGTCGGTGCAGTATTATTGATCGTGCTTTTTAAGCTGAGGTAGAAATTAGCATTGAAATCCAGGAATTTATCGTAACATAAGGGGCAGGTCCTCGACCTGCCCCTTATGTTATGCTTTGGTGACCGCCACGAAGACCATCGGTCTGCGTCCGGTTTGATTGCGCAGGAGCGACCGCACGGCGTCTGTGATGAGCTTTTCATCATCCAGGCCGGCACTATTGACCAGGTCACTGACCTTCTTGCGGACCGATGGAATGATCGCCTCCGCATCTTCGGGGGAAATAAAGCCGCGAGTAACAACCTCTGGTTCTTTGAGCAAGCGCCCGGAATATTTGTCCAGAGGTATGGTTATGAGTACGACGCCGGAACGGGCCAATTGCTCGCGCTCGCGCATGACGTCCTGGTCAATATCGCCAACGCTCTCCCCTTCGACAAAGACGTAATTACCCGGATTACGTTCCGCCAATGTGAGTTTGCCATCCGCCAGTTCCACCACCTGCCCATTTTCAACGACAACGATATTTTCGGGGGGGATGCCGACCTGTTTTCCCAGCGCGGCATGGCGTTTCAACTGGTGCAGTTCACCATGAATGGGCATGAAGAACTTTGGCCGCACCAGATTAAGCAGGAGTTTCATTTCCTCGCTGCTGGCATGGCCCGAAACATGCACGGCCGAAAGAGCTTCGTAGATCACTTCTGCTCCGCGGCGCAGGAGACGGTTGATGGTCTTGTTAATGGCTTCTTCATTGCCCGGAATTGGGTGGGAAGAAATGACGATGGTATCGCCAATTTCGATGTCAAACTGACGGTTGGTACCGGCGGAAAGCCTTCCGATAATGGAGGTTGGTTCGCCCTGCGAGCCGGTACACATGAGCACCACTTCCTTGCCAGGTAGGTGCAGGCCTTCCTCCAGGCTGATCAGCGTCGTTTCCGGGATATCCAGGTAGCCCATTTTCTGGGCTATTTTCACATTATCCACCATGCTCATACCGACGAAGGCCAATTTACGGTTGTGCCGAACGGCGGCATCCGCCACCTGCTGCATGCGAGCGATGAGTGAAGCAAACGTGGCGATAATGATACGCCCGGGCGCATTACGGAAAACCTCGTCCAAGGCCGGCCCAATGACGCGCTCGGAGGGGGTCCAGCCGGGACGTTCAGCGTTGGTCGAATCGGCCAAGAGAACATCCACACCACGTGATGAAAATTCGGCCAGCTTGGCGAAGTCAGTCGGCCAATTATCCACCGGGGTCTGGTCGAACTTGTAATCGCCAGTATGGATGACCAATCCGGCGGGGGTGGTAATTCCCAGGCCCACCGCATCCGGGATGGAATGGCAGACGTGGAAGGTCTCTAGTTGGAATGGCCCGATCCGGAAAGTCTCTCCTGCCTGGATGGTATGCAGGTCGGCCTTGCCCGCCAATCCGTTACGGGCGAGCTTGACCTCAATAAGGCCGCGCGTCAGCGGGGTGGCATAGACAGGTGCTGTAATCGCTCCCAGCAAGTGCTGGATACAGCCAATATGGTCCTCGTGTCCATGGGTGATAACGATCCCACGCACCTGGCTGGCGTTGTCACGAAGATATTTAAAATCGGGGATGATGTAGTCCACCCCCAGCATGTCGTTATCGGGGAACATCAGCCCGGCGTCCACTATCAGGATATTCCCGTCGTACTCGTAGACCATCATGTTCTTGCCGACCTCACCGAGACCGCCGATGGGGATGATGCGCAATTTCTCTTGTTTGTCAGTCATGGTTATTCCTTTTTTTGAAAGATAATGTCCCACCTTTTAACTTGGATATGCAAATAGAAATACAAAACTCCCCGCGTTTGTGCAGGGGGTGGAAAGAATGGGTGAATTGTTCAATTGCAAACTGCCAAAAGTGGCAGTAAAAGTCAAGATTTATATTGCCAGTATAGCAGGGCAGGGAAGGATTGTCAAATCCAATCAGGGAAGGGGGATGAGGGGAAAGGGGAATGAGGAAATGGGGAGTGGATATGGGCAGATCCTCTAAGAAGGAGCCAGTACTTTTTGGTAGAGTGTTTCATACTGGCGGACCATGTTTTCAAGACTGTGTGCTTGGACTTTTTCCAGGCTGGCAGAACCCAAGGCCGGCCAGCGTTCAGGATTATCGGCAAACCATTTCATGCAGCGGGCTGCATCTGCCACGTCGCCTGGCTTGAACAGCAGACCGTTGAGACCCGGTGTGACCAATTCCGGCAGGGCGATGGCATTGGCCGCCAGTACCGGACGGGAACATGCCATGGCTTGCAGAGTTGCGATGCTGAGCAACTCTGCTTCACTAGGGATCGCAAAAATATCGATACTGTTCAGGACCGAAGGCAGGTCTTCCTGCGGGATGAATCCAGTAAAGTGAACCTTTTTTCCCAGATCGAGTTGACCTGCCAACCTGGAAAACTTCTTTTTGTAGGCACCCTTCCCGGCAATGACCAGCTGGATATCCTCCCGGTTGAGCGCGCGCATGGCTCGCAGCAGCACTTCCAGATGTTTTTCCCGGTCAACCCGGCCGACAAAGAAAAAAATAATATTTTGGGGATCAATCCCATAGCGAGCCCGCCAGATTGAACGATCCACGGTTGGATCAGTATGGAAGAAAGTGGTATTCGCCCCGCAGGAAATGGGGAAGACCGGTGGACGGACGCGGATTGAGCCCAGGATCCTGGCGGCGGTCTGAGACGGGCAGGCTACTGCATCCAACCTGTCATAAGTCTCCCGCATCCATTTCCAAAGGACCCAATTGAAGACCGGTTTGATCCTGGAGATCAGTGGCACATAAGGTGCCAGGTTTTCGGGCATAAAGTGGTTGGTACCAACGCACTTAATTCCAAGACGTTTGGCAGTGATAGCCGCGTAACGACCCAGAGTATATTGGTCCTGGATGTGGACAATGTCCGGTCGGAAGTTTTGAATGGATCGGTGAACAGCTCTCCCAGGCAATAACGGCACATAGACATCCGGGTGGATCAATTTCAGGCTCAAAGCCGGCACGGCGTCGATCTGAACACCATTATGCTCAGAACGGTAAGCCGTCCCGGTATCTGAGGCGACAAGTGCCACTACTGTATGGCCGCGTTTCACCAGGCCTTCGGCCAGGTTAACCGTGAAAATCGCCTGGCCATGAAAGGCCAGATATTGAGAAGTTGCCGCTATCAATATCCGCATTCAGGTTACCTGTTGGCTACTTGCCAAGTTCATCCCCTGTTTCCTTATCTGTTCCCTCATTTTCAAGATTCAGGCGCTTCCGCAATATGTGGCGCCCCATAATTAGAATAAAGATTACGAAAACTACGGACAAGCCCAAAATGAAATATTCCACCCCTTGTTGTACACGCTTGATAGCTTCGGTAGCAAAGTACCCGACCAGAATCAGCGATCCGGTCCAGATCATCTCGCCGGCAAACAAAGCGGGAAACCAGCGCCGCCAAGGAACTTTTACCAAGCCTGCGGCGATCAAGGATGGGATCATAAAACTTACGGTAAGTTTTGCAATGAACAATATCTTGGCAGCGTGCTCGTGCATGCCCTGTTCCAACCGATCGAGGGTTTCAGGTTGCAAACCCAGCCTGCGTCCGAAGCGCAAGACCCAGTCGAGTTTTCCGGCATAGCCAAGGGTGTACCAAAGCGAATCCGCCGTGAGGTTACCACCAGCTGCACAAATGAATACCAACCAAGGGCGCATCAAACCCGCCGAGGCAGCTGCGGCACCCAAAAGAGTCGCCAAGGGCCCTTCGATGGCAACCAAAAAGGCCAGGACCAGATAGGTCCAATAGCCCAATTGGGGCAGACGCCCGCTTTTCATGGCAATAACAAAACTTTGCAACATTAGAAGAAAAGAATTCATTAATTGAACCTTAGAAGCTTATTTTGCCAGCATATCTTTGGATTGCTCAACGTAGGCGAGGGATTGGTGCCGGAAATAGGTATTATACAGCATGGCATAATGACCGTTCTGTGCCAGCATACCGGCATGGCTGCCCGTCTCGAGGATCCTGCCTTTTTCAATCACGATAATCCGGTCAGCAGCCTTGACCGTGGACAACCGGTGGGCAATCAAGATGCTGGTTGATTTTACCAGAATCATGCTTAAAGCTTGCTGGATTTGCCATTCGGTGAACGGGTCAATGCTGGCGGTGGCCTCATCCAGGATGAATATGGCGGGTTTTTGCATCAATACGCGCAGCAATGCGACCAACTGACGTTGTCCCATCGAGAGAAGGGCACCACGTTCCCCGACGAGCGTGTCCAGCCCATCCGGCAATGTCTCGAGCCATTCGCCATCGCCGATCTGGCGGGCCATGGAATGGATTTCGGCATCGCTCACATCGGAAAAGGCAGCTTGACCCGGCTCGGGGCAGGCATAGCGAATGTTCTCAGCGACCGTCCCGGAAAACAGGAACGGGGCCTGGCTTACGATACCCAGATGCCGGCGATATTGCTGCAAGTTGAGGGTTCGGATATCCATCCCGTCGATCAAAATCCGTCCGGACTGGAACTCGTAGAAGCGTGCGATCAGCCTGGCCAACGAGGACTTACCTGCGCCGGTGTGCCCGACAATAGCCAGGTTTTCGCCAGGGAGGATGGACAGGTTGAAATCACTCAAGACTGGCTCGTTTTCCGCATAGCGGAAGGAAACGTTTTCGAAGCGGATTGCGCCTTTCAGGTCAGGGACATCCTGATTGCCAGTCTGGATGACGTTCGGCTCGGCATCCATCAGGGCAAAAATGCGCTCGGCCGCGCTTAAACCCGATTGAATATTGGACCAGAAGGCTGAAAGGTTCATGACCGGATCGAAAAAACGTCCCAGGCTCAAGATGAACAGGTACCACGCCCCAATGGTGACGGCTCCTTGGGCAGCGCTCAGACCTCCGGCAAAGACCAAGGTGGCAGTGGCTACGCCTCCCAAGGTATTCAGACTAGGCCAGACCAGGGAGAGGATGAAGCCACGCCACACATTAACCCGGTACGAAGTCTGGTTGGCATGGTTGAAGGTTTCGAAGATGCTGTTTTCCTGGCGGAAATTCTTGGCGATAGCGATACCGCTGACTGTCTCCTTGATGGCAGAGTTGACATCCGCCATTGCTTGCATGCCGCTTTTTGTTACCCGCCGGGCCAAACCGCGAAATCCGAGAGCCAGAATAAAAATGAACGGGAGGAATGCGAAGAGCAACAGGGCCAAGTGCCATTCGGTTTCCACGATGACGATACCGAGCAAAATGGCCTGGAAGACCTGAGCGGATACGTCGGTGACGATGACCACCAAATTACCAAGATCGTTGGTATCGGAATTAATGCGGGAGGCAATTCGCCCGGAGGAGAACTGGTCGTAAAAGGACAGGTCATGCTCGACCGCGGCACGAAAAGCAAGGGTACGCAAGTTGAGGATGACATCGCCAACGATACGGACCGTGAGGCGACGCCTGATCCAATTGAGGCCCCAGTTGGAGACGCCGATGAAAAGCACGATCAGCCCGATGAGCAAGCTGGCAGCCAGCGTAGGACGACTCTTGAGAGCGTCCAGAGCCTTGCTGACCACCACCGGTTCGGCTGCAGAGATGACCGCCATCAGGACGGTCAGGATGACAACGACAGTCACCCACCTACGCCGGGCGGTGAAATACCCAATGATACGTTGTGTCAGGAGCCGGTCTGGATACTGGCGGTCGTACTGTTCTTCGTTGAGTCCTTCGTAGAAACCCATGGATAAAAGTGATCGGGTAATAAGGGATTAGGAATCAGGAGGCCTGATTACCCAATTACCCGATTCCTATTCTCTGAAAATACGGGCATATGCCTCGGAAGTTTTCATGAGTTCAGCATGGTTGCCAATGGCGGCGATGCGACCTTTGCGCAGGACGACGATCAAGTCCGCCCAACGGATCTGTGAGAGGCGATGGGTGATGATGAACGTGGTCCGGCCTCTGGCAGCTGCAGCGATGGCACGCTGGATCTTGTCCTCAGTAGCGGAGTCGATGGCGCTGGTCGAGTCATCCAGAATGAGGATACGCGGGTCAGTCAGGAAAGCGCGCGCAATTGCCAGGCGCTGGCGCTGCCCGCCGGAAAGGGTCACGCCACGCTCGCCGATGACCGTATCGTAACCTTTCTCGAACTCGTGGATGAAATCTTCCACCTGGGCGGATTTGGCTGCCGCCTCGATCTGCGGGCGTGTGGCGTCCGGTTTCCCAAAAGCGATATTATCCGCAATGGAACGGGAGAACAGGAATACATCCTGCTCGATTATCGAAATCTGGGAACGCAGCGAGGCCAGATTCCAATCGCGCACATCCACGCCATCCACCAGGATCCTGCCATGGCTGGTATCGTACGTGCGGTTGACCAGTTTCATCAAGGAGGTTTTGCCTGTGCCGGTCTGCCCGACGATGGCAACCGTCTGACCCGGTTTCACTTTGAAGGAAATATCCTGGAGAACCGGATCGCTGGATGGGTAAGCAAAAGAAACATCGCGAAATTCGATCTCTCCACGCATGATCTGCGTGCACCCGAGAGTATTCTGGTCGAGGTCATTCTCACGATTGATCAGTTCAAGAATACGGCGGGCGCCAGCCAGCCCGGACGATATCTGCGAGTAGGCCCAGATGGAAGTCCAGGTGGGGAAATCCAGCAAGAGCAGGAGACCGAAATAGGCAACCACGTCGCCGGTATTCAAGATGCCCAGCCGGAACAATAAGATGGCGTGCAATAATCCGATCGCCAGAGTGATGTAAAACAATAGTAGTGGCAAGAAACGGGCTTCCACATCGCCCTGCCGGATGGTATTGTCCCGCAGGCGAATGGCATTGAGACCAAAACGCCCAACTTCGGCATCCTCCTGGGCGGCGCCTTTCACCGTCTCGATGCCATCCAGCGCTTCCGAAAGATGGGTGTTCATGACGCCGAAGGAGGCGCGCACATCTTCCGTGATGGGATCGAGACTGCGCAGGTAGCGACGCAAGGCAATAAAGTAACTAATCGTGAACAGGACGGGGGCGAGCAGGAGCGTCCAATGGTAATACGGAGCAAAGAATAGCGGCATGACCAGGAAAACGAGCGAGCCAACCACCAGGTTGAGGCCCGGACTGAACATATAGTTGACTTCGCGCACGTCATTCGTAGCGCGTGCCATGGTATCTCCCACCGGTTGGAGGCTGTGGAAGGTCATACTCTTGCCAAGCAGGGAGACATACAATTCATCGCGTACGTCGCGCTCGACACGCTGGGCCATGAACTCGGCACCAAAATTGCGACCCAATTGGAGGACTCCCCGCAATATTTGCGACCCGCCCATGAGTAGCGCCAGCGGAAGAAGCACTTTCGTCTCAGGCGGAACCTTAAGCATGTCGTTAAAGGCATCACCGGTCAACACGGGGACGTAAGCAGCCAGGGCGGCATTCCCGACCGCGCCGACGAACATGATCAACACCAGCCACCAGTAGTGGAGGGCATATGAAATAACCCAACGGACGTGGCTGCGACGGTTGGAAGAAAAGCGGCGATTGAGGGTGAATTCGGCAACGGACATGGTTTTAGACGATCCGATTGGTTGCCCGGTATTCCATAACGGCATGGAATGTGATTTTACCATGGCAGAAGAGGAAAAGTGGAAGAAGGGGGAATGTAGCGAGGAAAGGGAGAAAATGGGATGAGGAAGGGAAAGTTATTGAGTTATAAGTCCTGAAAGGAGATTGATCCTCCGGTTGCGCGCTGATTGGCGCTCCACTCATGAAAGAGGGAGGTTATGCAGTAGAATAAGGTCGTCTGGCATGTGAATGAAGAAAAATACGCGTTCTTAAATACCAGGCGAAAGCCGAAAATGGGTCCATTAAATTGGGTATATTTTTATCCAAAGAATAAAAATAAAAGGGCACTTTCCTGGGTGGCAATACTTGTGCGGTTGGCATTATGATGCATGCAGATGGTGAGATGTGCGCTGACTGGATTTATGTTGGTTCAGATGGGCGCGAGGTAGCTATGCGTTCCTATAAATATCCATGTTTCCCACCAGTTCGGTTATTGAGGAGAGCGTAAATGAAAATCCTTGACCCTGTACTGGTTCCGGATGTTTCCATATGGTGCGACCATATCACCCCGAAGGAATTCGAGGATGGGGGCTGCGTTTCGGTGGTGGTCGGCCTGTATTCCACCGTTGATGGCACCGGCGCGAAAGTCCTTTCGAACACATCGCGGCAGCAATGCATCGATGTTGCGACCAAGAGTTCCATGGTCCTGCAGGCATACTATTGGGACGATATCACCCAGGATCCGATCCAGCAAGCGGATTGGGTGTTTCAAACTTTGCAAAAAGAAGGCCTGCCGATCAAGTGGGTCTGGGCCGACCAGGAGCAATGGTGGACGGATTGGACTGCCTGGCAGCAAGGCCGGGGCGGACTCATCCCGATGGGCAATGTTCCAGCCGGCTCGCCCGCCATGATCAGTGCGCATTACCAGAATTTCATTAACGAGTTGCACAACAAGATTCCCCAAAGCGGGGTATACACGAATAATGGCTTTGTCAGCTCCTGGGCAGCCGGGATGAATAACTGGCTGCCACAATACCGCTCCTGGGTGCCACATTACGGGAACCAACCCAAAGAGGTGACCCAGATAACGTGGGAGCAACTCAAGGAAAGCTGGCTGCCCAATTACGATATCATCCTGGCAACAGGCCAGTTACCCGAATTGGTTATGGGGCACCAGTTCACCGGCGACAGTTTCGTTTTGCCGGGATCGTATAGCAAAGAAGGGTTGATGTTACCGCTGGATGTCAGCGTTTTCTCAAAAGCGTTCGTTTCCGCGATCCAGGCGAACAACGTGAATCCAGTCACGCCAACACCCAGCCCCACTCCATCCGGAACAGTCGATTACGTGGTACTGTATGCACGCATCAATGTGCGGGCCAGCCCGTCCGGTGACGCCGTCTGGGTCAGGTATGCCGTCCTGGGTGAAGTACTGCACGTAGTCAATATTTCAAACGGATGGGCGCAGCTATCGGATGGCACGTACGTGTTTGCGGATTACATCGGGCTCAAATCGGCACCCGCCCCGGTCACGCCTGCACCAACTCCAACGCCGACACCTACACCAACGCCCACCCCCGCTGGCACGGTTGACTATGTGGTAATTTACGCACGAATCAATGTTCGGGCGCAGCCATCCGGGGATGCAGCCTGGGTGCGATATGCCGTGAGTGGCGAGGTACTGCACGTAGTCAGCATCACCAACGGGTGGGCGAAACTGTCGGATGGCACGTATGTTTTTGCGGATTACATCAGCCTGAAATCAACCACCCCGGTCACACCCACGCCTGCTCCGACGCCCACTCCCACACCCACTCCAGTTGCGACAGTTAACTATGTTGTAATCTATGCGCGGATCAATGTCCGGGCAAAACCGGACTCCAATTCCACCTGGGTGCGTTTTGCTGTGAAGGGGGAAGTACTGCACGTAGTCAATATTTCAAACGGTTGGGCGCAGTTATCGGATGGCACGTACGTGTTTGCAGATTACATCCAGAAGGTTTAGCAGAAGGTTCAGCTCAGTGAGGGTTTGAAGCAAGGGTCCGGCGTTGGAAAAACGCCGGACGCCTGCTATTAAGGGATAGAAAACAAAAAAGGAATAAAGTTGTGATAAAATAGAACTGCCGTACTTGACAGTCCCAAACCTAGAAGATAGAATACAGTCATGGAAAATTCTCTCTCTACCGCTCTCGATGTGATCACCGCCGGGCAAACAGACAACCCGGCCGATATCTTTCTGGCCACCCAGCAATCGAAATCGGGCCGGAACACTCAGCGGTCCAGCCTGCGAGTGATTGCCGAAATTGCCGGCTTTGCGGATTACCACAATGTCCCCTGGCACGAATTGAAATATGAGCATATCCTGGCCATCCGTGCCAAACTGACCGAAACCCGGAATTACAAGACCGTCAACAAAATGATGGTGGCGCTTCGGGGCGTACTGAAAGAATGCTGGAGGGCCGGCAAAATAGATGCAGAAGAGCTTGCCCGGATACAATCTGTCGGGACCCTTCGAGGCGAAAGCCAACCAGCCGGGAAGGCCCGCAGCGAAGAAGAGATAGGCCGATTAATCAATACCTGCGAAGATGATCTAATCGGCATACGCGACCAGGCGATCCTGGCGATCATGTACGTTTGTGGCTTACGGCGCGCGGAGGTGGTTGGTTTGGACGTGAATGACTATAACAAAGTCACTGGTGCGGTGCTCGTAAGAGGAAAAGGCAACCGGGAGCGCCTGGTTTATGTTGCCGATGAAGGCGCAATCAAACTATTGGAAGCCTGGCTGAGTGTACGCAGGAAAGCCGCTGAAGAGGACGAGCTGCACGAAAAAACATTTGGAACGCGGCGGGGGATCTATGCCGATCTTGGGCCATTATTCTACAAGACGAACGGGCACCACGAACTGTATCCGGCACGCATGGCAGCTACAACCCTTCACTTTATGATAGAACGCCGTGGTAAGATGGCCGGCTTGCCCGATCTGACGTGTCACGACTTGCGCAGGTCCTACGCAACCAACCTCCTGGACGCCGGCGCGGATGTTCTGACCGTATCGAAGCTGATGGGTCATAAATCCCTGGACACGACCCGGGTTTACGATCGAAGGCCGGAGGCGGCCAAGAAAGTGGCTTCCGGTTTGGTACATATTCGTTCGGACTATCAAGAAGTGTAATTCTATACACAAACCGCCCCGCGGTGCAGAAACACCCGGGGCGACGGTCGAGCCGATCACAGCGGCCTGGCAACGTGAATTATACACGTTCCAGGCAGGAAAACAAAACGGAGCGTGTAAAATGGATGCAACACTACAAAAATTATTAGCGATGGTGGGAAAACAATTGTCGAAAGAGAAAGAAGCGGCTTTAGATCAGCCGGGAGCCTCTTGGGAAATGACCCCGGATGGTCTGAAAATATTCACGGCGGAAGAGGCGGCCCAAAGAGAAAAAGAGGAGCAAGAGGAGAGAATAAATTCAGGTATGCGTAATTTAAAAGCGGCATTGCAACTCCGTAGCGAAAGAGATGCCCTTCTTACAACAATAATCCTGAAAGAACGACAGGCCGGCGCCGGCCAGGGTACACAGAGGGGAAGCAAACGTGGCAAGAATTTGCCAACTATGGCCGCTTTAGATACCTTGCGAAACTTGCGCGGGGAAGCAATTCGGAATAACAACCTAATTCCCACCAGGGCTGCAGCGATGAACCAAGCAAGCATTACAGATAAGACTTGGAAAAAGAACGACAAGGAACTTTGGACAAAATGGTTCGATAAGAATTACGAACCGGAAAAACAGGAATAACCGGAATTTCCTGAATACATTGTTTGCAATGTGTCAGAATATAGGCGGCCTAATCAGCCGCCTATTTTTTATAGAGTTTGGAGTGCAAACAATGGTTCGAGCAGATACATTTGCTTTCAGGGTGAGTATAGACGAGCGGCGTGCAATTGAAAACCTGGCGGACCGCTTACAGCGCTCGCAGTCTGACGCGGTGCGCTTTGTGGTAGTGGAAGCGGCCCGGCAACTCTCGGCAGTCGATTATGCCGGCAACGCGGCGCTGAAGGGTGAGAAGAAAGGTGGGGCAAATGGAAACCCAGATTAAGGCATGTGCAACCGCTCGCCAGCTTTTTGTGCTTGATGCCCGGGCTCTGGATGACCTTCACACGCTTGCCGGGCGACTGGGCGTGAGTTACTCTCATGTAGTGCGGGAATCGCTGCACTTGGCAGCCGAACGATTACGGTACGTAGACCAACCCGAAGTAGTTTCAGAGCCGGTCCCGGAAGGCACGAAACATGACTCTTGAAGTCCAGGCACAACAGACAGAACCGGAATTCTACCCGGAAGAACAAGCACCGGATACCACTAGACTTCCTGAGGATCGGGACGCAGAAGCGGCGACTATTGGCAGTGTTTTATATGACCCAAATTGCTACCAAGATATTGCATTTTTGCAGGCCGCCGATTTTACAGATGATCGTCTCCACTGGATCTTTATGGCGTTTCAATGCCTGTACGAGCAGGGTGAACCTCTGGATGACCAAGTGACTTTGAGGGCCGAGTTGGAGCGCATGGGGCACCCAGTGGATGAATTTTATCTTCTGTCCCTCATGCAGCTTGTTCCAACCTCTCTGCATGCCGGCAAATATGCGGCAATTGTGAAGGACCAGGCCAGGCGGCGGGATCTAATCACACTTGCCGGCTCTATGGCGGCGGCAGCTTATAACCCCAACAAGCCGATCGATGAAATCCTAACCCGCACAGTGGAAGCCGCACAAGCAGGCACAGGAAGCGCTCAGCGGCGTTATATCGTCCACAATGCAGCCGATGCCCTTGCACCTCGGGCACCTGTCGGGTGGATTGTTGAGGGGTTGATTTATGGCAAATCAATAACTGTCATGTACGGGGACGGGGGTACCAAGAAAACATGGGCCGGCATGTACCTGGCGGCCTGTGTTGCAAGCGGCGCGGCGTGGGGTGAGATCGAAACACATAAAACCCGCGTCCTGTTCGTGGATGAGGAAAACGGCGAAGACGAAATATCAACTCGGGCCGCGTTTTGTATCCGGGGTGCGCTGGCCGATGAATCAGCCGAACTTCGCTATATTTCCCTAGCAGCCTTCCACCTGGACGATCCCCATGATGAAGCAGTTTTGACCAATGAAATTTTATTGCAAAGGGCTGGGCTTGTCATTTTGGATGCCCTGGCTGATTTGATGATAGGGGATGAAAACACGAAGCAGGACACCCAGCCTGTGTTCAATGCCCTTCGCAGGATCGCCGAAAAGACCGGCGCGGCAATCCTTGTTATTCACCATGCCAACAAACAAGGCGGGCATCGGGGAAGCAGCGTTATAAAAGACGCGCCTGATATTCTGTTACGGGTAGAGTCTGACCCGGAAAGCAATTTTATAAACTTCAAAACTGAAAAGAACCGCAAGGGCAAGGCGATCAAATGGGCCATGCTTGCCACTTGGACAGAGGACAGATTTTACCTAAGCCCGGCGGATACACAGGAAAAAACGAAAGCTCTGAGCAAGTCACAAGAGTATGTTATTCGCTATTTGACCGAACGCGGTGAAAGCCCTCTACCTGCGATCGTGGGCGGCGCAGATACGTGCAGCCCGGAAGCAGCCAGGAAAGCCGTTTACAACCTCGCAGACTTACGAAAGATATACCGGACCAACCCCGGCGAAACCGGGCAAGGTGTAACCGCTATTTACGATCTGGTGAAAGCTGATGAAAGTGTGTTTTAGTATACTGAATTTGGAAGGTGGTGTGCCGTCTCTTAAGAGAGAGAGACGGCAGCACACCAAAGTACCGGGTAATTGGCATGCCAATGGCACACTAACGGCATACCAGCATACCAACGGGCATTCGACAAGCAAGAATCTGACTTCTCGCTTATGACTTTTTGAAGGTGAAAGGATATTGATATGGATCTTGATCCCCTGGTTCAACGTATTTCAACTGAATATTCGCCCGCCGGCATGATGGCATTCATGGGCGATCTCGGTGCGGTCTCCGGCCTGGCGTTGGCCGCGGCTGCATCGGTTGCCCTGGTGGTGGGTGCGTCCGTTGAAGCGGTAAAGACCACGATGGACTGGGGGGCGGCTTTGCATGACATCCAGAACGTCATGGGCGACACAACTGACCATGCCGCCGGGTTGAAACTGGTTGCAGATGCGACCGGCGTATCCATCGACACGATCACCAACAAGGTCATTTTACTGGCAAAGGGGTTGGAAACTGCCACAGACAAGACCGGTACATCTGCCAAGATGCTGGATACACTGCATATTGCCTATCGCAATGCAGATGGTACATTTATGGATTCAACCACCCTGCTCCAGTCCATTGCCGATCACTTCGGGACAATGGCGGACGGGACGCAGAAGAATAATGAACTGGCGACCATCTTTGGCCGCAATGTGGCCGGCCTGAATGACCTGATGAAGCAGATGGCCGGCCAGGGAATGCAACAGTATATCGACCAGGCCAAGGCAATGGGACTGGCACTATCCCCAACGCAGGTTGATAACATCCACAACCTGAGCATGAATTTGAACATCCTGAGAGACCAGTTTACCGGGATAGCGGTTATTCTTGGCTCTGCGATGATCCCGGCAGTGCAAGCAATTGTGCAATGGATAGGCAACCTGGTAACGTCACTCACGCCGGCCATTCAACAGTTTGGAACATTCCTCGGGATATTGTTGGGAGTCAAGGATGTCGCACCGGCTGCTGCGTCTGCGGCCGCAACTGCTAACCCAGCCTACAAACTGCTTGGGACGGTAAGCGGACCCGGCTCTCCGAATGTTTACAGCAATCCCCTGACGGGTGGAGTCACACAGAACCCGCCCATGACCGGCCTACCAATAGCGGTAAAGATAATTTCGGATGAATCAGGCGGTTACGGACATGGTCCGCTTGCAACTCATGAACCGGCTCCATTCGTTCCGACTGGGTTTGAGGATGCAATATTGAGTTTTGTTGCCGGTATAAAGACCGATTGGCCGCCATTTGAAAGCGCCATAAGTAAATTTGTTACGGGCGTGGGAAAGGTGGATTGGGGAACGGTTGGGGCGGACTTCAATATTGCCGGGAAATATGTGAGTGACATTGTCAACGCTATGAATAATTTTGCGAATGGGTCTACGGATCCAAATAACCATTTATATCCTCCGGGATGGACTGGTTACAAGAGTGACTCGAAGGACAATAATGGCAACCCTCAAAATTTTCAACAGGATTTGAATTATTTCTTTGGAGGAGGTGCGAAGCAAGCATTTGACGCAATGAACCAAAACGGAATAATAGTCAAAGACACAAACTTGGGCGGCAAATTGGATATCTACAACACTGGCAATGTGGGTCTGGTGGCTGGTGCAACCAACGCCTCCAAAGACGATCTAAAGAAAACTGTTGACGCCCAAAGCAAGGTAAATGCAGCCCTCCAGAAGTCCATTGACGATAACCATACTTTTCTAACCAAACTCCCCGCCCTGATCGTGTCAGCAGTGAGAACCAACCAATGAACAAGAAAAGGTGAAGGAAAATAAAAATGATCTTCTCAACTGCAGTAAAAAGACAATTGATTCCGTTGACCACCGACGCCGGCGGAAATGCTTCTGTAATAGGAAGGGCCATAATTGGAAAGCTATTCGCAATTGAGTACCGCCCCGGTACGATTGCGACCGGCGCAACCCTGACCGTAACCTGTGAGGCGGATAGCTCGAAGCCATTACTCACCAAAGCCAGTGCCGGGACCTCCAATGTGGTTTTTTACCCGCGTGACTTGGTGCATGCCGTGGCGGATGGCTCAGCCCTGACCGGCTCAGCCGGCGGCGACCGCAGTCAACCGGTCTTGAATGGCGCCCCGAAGGTTGTAATCGCTTCAGGCGGCTCTGGTGGTGTCGGTTCTGTGATTGTTTATTACGAGGCATAAGGCACGACTACGCCTAAGAGAAAGGACATAAAAAACATCATGGATACACGTGTAAAGTTTCTTGGTTCACTGCCAATCCCGAGATATTCGGATAGTGAGGGCAGAAATGGCCTTTATTAACGCTCATCACGCTGAGTTTTACCGACAACTCTTCGAGGAAACCGCCTGTAAATTGGCCGGGAGGCCCGTACAGGTTCGCTTCAGGCAACCGTTTGGCGCGGATGCCGTGGCTGAAACGTACCGGGAACATTCAGCCCGCGTGATCGTCGATATCCGGCCTTCCATGCCCCTGGAGAAGCAATTTGACGCTCTTCTCCACGAAGTAGCCCATATCAAAGCCGGCCATACTGAAATTGTGGGCCCCACGAATTACGCCTCATTGCCTTCGGGTTCCTGTCCTCCCTTCCGATCGGCAACCAAAGCGGGGGAGATGGTAGCAAAGAGCCTGGAGAACGAAGCCGAAATCATCTCGGGGAAATGGGAGAATTGGGCAAGCCGGCATATTGAGGAGCGAAACCTCGGAAGCGATGCCGAAGGGCAAATTATTGCCAAACTAATCAGCCTACAGAACTATAAGGATGGTGAACGATGAACAAAAAGCAACTTGAAAAAGAAATCTCTTCCCTTTCCGCTCACCGGGATACCCTGGCCACCCAGCAAAGCGAGCTGAGCAGCCGACTGGATGCAGCGCGCGCAGAGTTGGGAACGGCTCTTTTGGATGGTCAGGAGACCGCTGCTATTGAAAAGACGATCGCATCCCTGGAAATCAAGGTGGCCGGCATGGGCGCCGCAATCACGCAGGCCGGAGAAAGGCTGGCACGCCTACGGGCCGATCTGAATGCCGAAGAAATCAGAGAACGCCGGGCGATGATCAATAAACGCGTCCCGGTGCTTCGGGCTGAACTGTACCAGGGCATGAGTGAAATTCAAGCAGGCATTGCCCGGGTTTGCAGACAGGCGGGTGAAATTGATAAACTCCTGAGATCATCCCAACAAGACGGTTTGATCCAATATCAAGGCGTCATTAGAGGGCTTTTTAGCTGCCTGAATTCCTGGCGGGGAGATAACAGCGGGCCGGCTCACGAAGTCAGAACCACTTTGCAAAGACTGGATGGCCTGGCCTCGCAGATGGACCTGATAAATAACCCGCCATTGCCGGGGGCACCAGGGGAACCGGAATTCAGGGAAATTCGGGTCCATATCGAACGCACACCCAACGGAGATATTGTCTACCCGGAAGGAATGGAGCCATTCCGGCTCAATGGTTCCCTCGTTGACCGGAATATTTGGCTTCCAGGCGATCGCTTCGTAAACATGCAAGAATACGAGAAAATAAAAGAAGCGGCTACGATGAATCCCGGGTAGTGGTGGGGTGCCCAAAGGCGTGAAATGTCCGAAAACGGCGTACCTTTCAAAATGACTTATAAAAAGCGGAGATTGATTACCGCTCTTCTGGCGACGCGCACCGAAGGCGAGGCGGCGGAGATGGCCGGCTTATCATTGCGGACCGTCTCCCGCTGTCTGGCTCAACCAATCTTCCAGGATGAGCTTAGGGAAGCCTCACAGGCCGCCGGCCGCAAGTTGGTGGATGAAAGCATGCGCCGACTCACGGAAGGGCAGAAAAAGGCGCTGGACGTCCTCGAGGATGTTATGGAAATAGGGAAAGAAAACGAACGCCGGCAGGCAGCCGTTTCCTGGATTACGATCTGGCGGGAGATCCGAGAACAACAGGACTTTGAGGACCGCCTGAGCCGGCTCGAAAAGGAATTGACGCCATGACCCTACAAAGCAAATCGCCCGATAACCCTAATAAAGATGTAATCACCGTTGTGGCTCGCCTGGCGCGGATGCTGGTCATCCAATGTCTATATAATCGAGGCTTGCTGACTGAAAAGACCGCCAGAGAAGCATTGTCCGGGCCGTTGACGCCGGGAGATGAAACAACCATTTACGATGACGCGAACTGCTTGGAGGTGAAACAATGACGATAAAAAGCCGGCTTGCTAAGTTGGAACAAACAATGAGACCACACGGAACAATTGGCGCGGAGACAGAGAAACTTGACAGATATATTCAATACAGTCGGGACGTTGAACAAACACGGGCGGCAATAATCGATAAACTCGAGGCCGTTTTGGCTGGGGATATAAGCCTGCAGGCATACCCAAACACGCCCGAAAAGGCATTTATTTTGGAGCGGTTGAACCGTATTGCAGAGGTGTATCAATGTCAATCAAAAGCAGACTGATCGGGCTAGAAAAGGCGCGTGCTCCAAAGGTGAATAAGTATCTATGCGTTTATTACGATCCAATTGAGGCGGGCGGACCTCCCGAAGAAAGGGCCAAGGGATACAAAGTACAGCCGGCTCCCAAGGAATACGGAGGAATTGGCGGCGAGCCCTTTTACCTTGCGACCAAAGCCGATCTTGATGCCTTTGCCGCGCGCGATGATGTTGATCTGGCTACTGTTTGCATTTTTTACAAAGATGATGAAGTTGTACCCGAAGAAGAAGAGCAGGACGATTTACCTTGACCACACCCAGCGCGGGGCTGGATCCTCAGACTCCTTCCAGCCTCGCGCTTTCCCTTTGACCATCGAATAACATGGAAAGGCAACTTATTATGCTGGCAATCCCCGTAATGTTTGACCTGCAAAAAGGTGCCAATTTATTCAGTAATGACACTGCTCCAGATACTTTCCGCCGGCTGGCGCAAGGAGTAGTTATCCAGGCGGCCAGGGATGCGAAAAGCGGCGATCAGGACGCGGCGCTCTGGCTACTCGATCTTGAAACGTCGGATACCTGGTTCGCCCTGGCGGATGTAGACCGGCGCATGGTTATTGAGTTTATAAAATCAGGCTGTAAATGGGCGACGCGGGGAAAGTCTAAAAGGCTCAAAAAACGCGGCAGGCGAAAGGCAGACGAAAGCTGACGCTTGGAAGAAAAAACCCCTCTGCCCTGGCTGGCGAGGGGTTGTCGTTTATTGGTAAACAAAATGTATTTCTATAACCTTAGCCGGGCAAGTCCACGGGGGGGACATATTCCAGCATATCCCCGGGCTGGCACCCCAAAAAGGCACACAGGGCGGCCAGGGTGCCAAGTGAGATATTCTTTGTCCTGCCCTTCGCCCAATCCGTTAGCGTGGATGTGGCGACGCCGGTCGCCTGCTGGATCTCGACATAGGAATAACTCTTTCCGTCCCTGATTTCCTTTTTCGCAAGGGCAACCTTGAAGAGGGTTCTGATAAATCCCTGATTTTCTTTGACCATGCTCACCTCTTTTTATGGCCTGATTATATCACAATATGAGCACATGGTATAACCAATGAAGCACAACTGCTTGACAAATAAAGCACAAGAAGGTATATTATAAGCACATTGGCTTATGAAAGAGAGTGCTAAAATGACAACCAATACCCACTTCACAAAATCCGAATTATTCACAGCCTATAACAAGGCGCGCGCAGCAGCTCGCAGGGCCGGCGATCTGAAACAGATTGAGCGGCTCAATAAGGCGCTGGGGATCCTGCAAAGCAAGGCTTACTATTCCGGGGAACGGGCGATCTACTACCCCACCCTGGCGGCTTGTGGATGCAAGGATTGGCAGTATCACATGGCAGCCAAGCGAGCCTATACCGGTCCCTGCAAGCACATGCTAGGCGAAACCCTGACAAGTGCCATTCTGGCCAACCGGGAAGCCCACAACGTGACTGAGTGGCTGTCTGTCAATGCAAGGGAGGTGAGCATAAGATAAAAAACCCTGTCAAATGACCTGTACTAAAAACGCCACAATCTATCTCATATTGCCGGCGGCATTCTTGCCACCAGCCAACCGAAAAGGAGATTTTATAATGGACACAAAAGTTTTTAGTAAGCTTGAAAAGAAGTTAAATGAGTTTATTGAAGAAGCACCGGACGGAGATTTGCGTTTCTTTCTTGGCGATCACACGGCTGAACTTATGGCAAGGGCCGCCGCCGCAGTGTTTGATTTAATGGAATACGAGGATCATTTATCTAATCGGATCGGGGCCGCCGGATCAGATTACTGCGGCCGCTATAAATCGTTTGGAGCATTTATCGAGGATGCTCGCAAGGCCGCAGCAGAGGAACTGAAGAAGTTTGATGATCGTGCCGAGGAAGTGTTGGCAGAAAAGCTCCAGCCCATCTACAACGATGAGGGGTAGCACATGGTTATAACCATGTGCATACTTTCCAGGGCATTTATACGTCATTCCATCCGGCTACTTGATATGGAGTACAAGCCGGATGAATTGGCGGAAGAGCTGGGCGCGGCCAATGATCTAATCATTCGAATGATTGCCGCCGGTGCGCCTGCTTGGAAGGACGCGAAGGGGCATTACTGGATACATGGCCTTTCCTTTGCCAAATGGTTGAATGATGCTGCGCCTAAAAAGGACGGCGATAACCAGGTCTTCCCGGAAAACAAGGCCATTAGCACACCATGCCGGCACGGAACGATAAACCGTGAAAATTACCAGCTTGCCCGGTGCTACATGGAATATCGGGATAAGGTCCTGCAGAACGATGCCAACACGGTACAAACCTACTGGCAATCGCTGAAGCACCTTTTACAGTGGTCTGATAATCACACCTTCAAGGATGTCCAGAATGTCTTTCCTACCTTCCCGGAATATCTGCTTACCGCCCGGAACGAGAGACACCCAAACGATAAGATAAACAAGGGTAAGCCGCTCACGCCCGGGTATATGAAAAAAAGCTATCCCATGCGCGAGCTTTTTTTGAATGGGCGCGCCTGTACCAACACGAGTATTCTACGGCCATATCCGAGGCATGGATAAAAACCCTCCAGGTCCGCAGATCGGCGGGCACTCAAACAAGGTTGGCAACACGTGTATATTGGAAGCTGGAGGATGTGCAGAAAATCGCCGCCCTTGCGCCTGGCAGCTTGCGGGAACAGCGCGACATAGCCGCCCTGTGTTTTATCTTTCTCTCTGGGATTAGGATTGGAGCGTTCGTTACTCTCCCCTTGGAATGCGTGGATATAAGCCGGCGCCGGGTTGGCCAACTGCCAGAGATGGGGGTCCGAACCAAGAACAGCAAGGCGGCTATAACGTTCCTCTTGCCAATTCCTGACATTCTACAGGTTGTCGCCAATTGGGATAAATTCATGCACTCCCAGCCCGGCACGTCTTATAACTGGTACCCTTTGATAAACCATGACGGAGATCGCGTTCTACCAGGCCTTTTGACTGGCAGGTACACCGGGAGAGTAACGGCTTTCGTGGGTGGGTTGAAATTGCTATCCGAGTGTGCTGGCGTACCCTATAAATCGCCGCATAAGATCCGGCATGGCTTCGGCGTATACGGCGTAAAAAATGCAAAGGATATCAAAGAGTTGAAAGCCATAAGTCAAAACTTGATGCACTCAAATATCGGTATTACAGACGGCATTTACGGCCGGCTGGCCGAAGACGATCTATCGGAAATAATAGCCAATTTTGGGAAATAGATCCGGAACCGCCCCGCCCCAACCAGGCGGGGGTTTATTTTGGGGATCACCCACGCCTGCAAAATGCGCGATAATTATCATAACGATCAAAGGAGGTAGTATGGGATTCCAACCTATTCATTTGGTTTTGATCATTCTCGGCGTTTTGGCGCTTTTGATCATCCTTGGAATTATTGCGCTTATAAAATACATAGCTAAAAAATGACCATTCGATATGCAGTATGGGCAGCTGTCTCCACCGTGGCACAGGCGACTGCCGGGGAGATTATTACAAGTCCGTCACTTGACACCCCTCTTTTAGTAGTATATACTCTTACTTAGAACTGCCGTTCTACTTGTTTCTGGTTTTCAGGCATATTCCATGGATTTCAAACTTAACGCCCCCTTTCAGCCCACCGGCGACCAGCCGGAAGCCGTCCGCCAGTTGGTGGAAGGCGTCCGGCGAGGATTCAAGCACCAGGTCCTTCTGGGTGCGACGGCCACAGGGAAAACGTTCACGGTAGCCTCGATCATCCAGCAGTTGCAGATGCCGGCCCTGGTCATGGCGCACAACAAGACACTGGCCGCGCAACTCTACGCCGAGTTCCGTGAATTCTTCCCGGAGAATGCCGTCTCGTATTTTGTCTCCTACTATGACTACTACCAGCCGGAGGCATATGTGCCGCGGCACGACCTGTACATCGAGAAGGAAACCGATATTAACGAGGAGATCGAGCGCCTGCGGCTGGCGGCCACGACGGCGCTGATGAGCCGCCGGGATGTGATCATCGTGGCTTCGGTCTCATGCATATACGGACTAGGCAACCCTGAAGAGTACGGTAAAGGCGTGGTGAGCTTGCGCGTAGGCGAAATCACCCGGCGAAATGCACTAATCAGGCAACTGGTGGACAGCCAATACCAGCGCAACGATATGGAACTGCGACCGGGAACCTTCCGTGTGCGCGGCGATACCCTGGAAATCATCCCGGCATACGAAAACAAGCGTGGCTACCGGGTGGCGTTCTTCGGGGATGAGGTGGAGCGCATCTCAGAGGTCAGCCCTTTGACGGGCGAGATCTACTCCGAGCCGAAACAGGTGGATATATACCCGGCCAAGCATTACCTGGCGGGGGATGAGCGGCTCAAGCAATCCATTGCCAACATTGAAAAGGAACTGCAAGAGCGGGTGGCTTATTACAAGACGAATGAGAAACTGCTCGAAGCCCAACGCATCGAGCAGCGCACGCGCTACGACCTGGAAATGCTGCGGGAGATCGGAACCTGCGCGGGCATCGAGAATTATTCACGCCAATTGGACCAGCGTGACCCGGGCACCCATCCCTGGACTTTGATGGATTTTCTGCCAAGCGACTACCTACTGGTAATCGATGAAAGCCACATGACCATCCCCCAGGTGCGTGGCATGTACAATGGCGACCTATCCCGCAAGGAAACGCTGGTGGAATATGGATTCCGCCTGCCGTCAGCCCTGGATAACCGTCCGCTCAAGTTCGCTGAGTTCGAGCAGGTGATGGGTTCGACGATCTATACGACGGCCACGCCCGGGCCCTACGAGATGCAGCATGCCGACCAGGTGGTGGAACAGATCATCCGCCCAACCGGCCTGGTGGACCCGGAGGTGGAAGTCCGGCCGACCAAGGGTCAGGTGGATGACCTGGTAAAAGAGATGCGCGCCCGGGTCGAAAATGGGGAGCGGGTGCTGGTCACCACTCTGACGAAGCGCATGGCCGAGGACCTGGCCCAGTATATCGAAGAGCTCGGCATCAAGGTACACTACCTGCACTCCGAGGTCGAAACGCTGGAACGCATCGGCATCCTGCGAGATTTACGCCTGGGCGTGTTCGATGTGGTAGTGGGGATCAACCTGCTTCGGGAGGGTCTCGACCTGCCGGAAGTTTCCCTGGTGGCGATCCTGGATGCAGACAAGGAAGGATTTCTACGCTCCGATACGGCCCTGATCCAGACCATTGGCCGGGCAGCCCGGCACATCAACGGTCGGGTGATCATGTACGCCGACCGGGTGACAGACTCGATGAAGCGCGCCATTGACGAGACCAGCCGCCGGCGCGCCAAGCAGGTCAAGTTCAACCAGGATCATGGCATAACACCGGTCAGCATCCATAAAGCCATCCGAGACCTGACAGACCAAATGGCTCCCAAAGCGCTGGCTGAAATGCGTGGGGAATACAAGACAACCGGGAAACGCGCCGAGGTGACTTCACGAAAAGAACTGCAAAAAGTCATCGCCGAACTGGAAAAACAGATGAAAGAAGCTGCCAGGAACCTGGAGTTCGAGCGGGCTGCGGCGTTGCGGGACGAAATGTATGATTTGAAGACCGTGATGGCGGACGATGAGAGTCTCAAGCCATGGGAGCGGATCAAGTTGCTGGCGGGCGAGGAATGAGGAGCGCGCAGGAAGATGTAATATGTGAAAAGAGAGAAGCAATAAGGGAGAAAAGAACTGTGAATGGGTTATGTGACTGATGGATGGATTGATCATTCATCCAAAATCAAACCCCCGTGATAATACAATTCATAGGCTGTTTCACCCTGGCGGGAGATATATTCGTGTCCTCGAAAAGAAGCCATATCGCCATCATTGGTATCTGTATACGTGAAGCCTGCGAACTGGTGTTCGAATCCACCCAGGAAACGGCCCTCGGAGTACATTTTAGAGAGGCTGGTTTTAATGACCTGCCCGGCCTGGGCAGGCGTAATCAGGTCGAGATGCAGGATGCGACCATAGTAATTCATTGCCCAGACAGGTTTTCCCAGGTAGTAAACTACTTCTTCGCCAATGAAATCCCGGCCGCCAAAGTAACTGTCGTGGTAGGCCCAGTCTCCGTCAACGAATTTCATGTCATGTGAGCCGTGCCGGCAGGAAGGGACAGGCTGTCCATTTCCCACATAGGTGGTGGCTTTAGCCCGGACAATGAAGTCATGCAGGGATCGATTGTCCATCAATTACTCTTTTCTAAAAAGGGATTATCCGGCTTATTTAAGTTTTTCCCTTACACTGACCATTTTATCGGCCATTTTCTGTGGCCGGTCCGAACGTGTTCCCACCTTGATATCTGTGTGAATGTGCGGAACTCCCATTTCGTGCAATTTTTCGTGGCAGCGACGGATGGCGGCAAAAACGTCATTCCATTCACCTTCCACGTTTGTGCCATTGGCATGCAGTTCATAGGTCAGGCCGGATTCCTGCAGAATACGTTCACAGGCGGCTATATATTCTGACAAGGAGACGCCTACACCAATTGGAACGACCGTATAGTCAACTATGACATGCATTTCAGCCCGTCCCAAACTGGCGGTCACCTGCATCGCCCAGTCCAGGCAGGATGTAACCGTGCTCGTTCAAATGATCGTCAACGGCAGCCAGGTAAATAGGCACATCCGGATGGGTCCTCTGCATGAGGGCGATTCCTTCCGGAGCGCCAATCAACCCGACGAACTTGATCTTCCTGACGCCCCAGCGCTTGACGATACTGGTTGTGGCGACCGCCGAACCGCCAGTAGCCAGCATAGGATCCAGGATAAGGCAGACGGACACGGTCGGTTCAATGGGAAGCTTATTGTAATATTGCACCGGTTGGAGGGTTTTTTCGTCCCGGTACAGGCCAATGTGCCAGACTTCGGCAGTGGGCATTAACTCCCAGAACCCCTCCACCATTCCAAGGCCGGCACGCAGGATCGGGACGAGACCAATTTTCTCCTGGAGTTCCACGCCGGTCATGGAGGAGAGAGGTGTCTCGACCTGGCGGGGAACGGTGAGAAGGTCCGCGGTGGCTTCGTAGGCCAGTAACGCGGCAATCTCACGGACGAGCTCACGAAACTTCTTGGGTTCGGTGGTTCTGTTACGCAGGCGGGATAATTTATGGGCGACGAGCGGATGTTGGGAGGCGAATACGTTTGCCATGGTTCCTCCTGTCGTGCCCATTATAGCCGACCTGATGATTCTGTGGTTCTTTGGGGAAAAGAGGTCTTGACGATATGGCCCATCATCGAGTATTCTAGTGGTTACCAAAGGTGGTGAAGAAGATGCCTTATTCCATCCTCGTTGTCGATGATAATGATATGAACCTGACGTTGATCTCCAAGATCCTCGAGCTGGAAGGCTACCAGGTAACGACAGCCCGAGATGGAGTGGAGGCGATCGAAGCCGCCAAGCTTCGCATGCCCGACCTGGCCATCCTGGATGTCATGATGCCAGATATGGATGGGTATGAGTTGTGCCGGAAATTACGCCAGCCACCTATTACTGCTTCTGTGCCAATCATCCTGCTGACGGCTATGAATTCGGAATTGGAAAAGCAGCAAGCATTGGAGGCCGGAGCGAACGATATCTGGTCGAAGCCGTTCGACCTGGATTTATTCCGTCGAAGGATCGGTGAGCTACTAAAACCTTCCCAAGCCTCCGGAAGATGAAGTGGCGATAGGCATATCCGGAATGATGACAGAAAAACAATAATTCAGGGCGACCAACGGTCGTCCTGAATTATTTTACGCCTGAAAGAGTATGCTAACAATCTCGTGACCATGCAGCGGGACTTTCACCTGGCCTGACTGGTCGGGTATTAACGGGGACAGGCTTTCCTCCGCCAGGTTGACCAATTCGACTTTCTTGAACGGTTTCCATGGCTTGAGAGTCACATTAATCGGCTCACCAGAGATATTGTAGCCACGCACCAACCAGCCGCGCATGTCTTCGGCCTGTTTTACTGCAGAAACAACAAAAGCTTCAGGGGAAGTTTCCACGAAGGAACCGGTAGGAGGGAGATTCCCGGGGTGCACTCCAGTGGATACTGCCCGGAGCGGAGCATCAAAGGCATATGCCTGCCAGAACGCTTGCGGCCAATTACCTGGGTGCGGAATGATGGAATAATCAAAGACCCATCTTCCAGGCATCTGGGCAGCGGGTGTCTCCAAAAACGGTCCGGCGTGACCCTTGCGGGTGGAAAAATCTTCGCGTGAAAGCCATCCGACGCAACGCAGGAGGGTGAGGGCAATTTCGGAATTTCCCTGTGGATTTTTCAGGATTTCGACTTCCGGCAGGCCGCGGTTGGCAAGCATCAACCCGGACTTACCATCCGAGATATCGGTAAAGGCACGCTGTGGAACCTCTGGCCTGGGCTGCTCCACCCAGGTGTCGTCAAAAGCCGGAAGGCCCAGTTTGCGTTCGACCACTTCGAAATGTCCGTCATGACTGCCGGAAGTGGAAGCGAATGGTGCGGGAAAGTGGAGGCGCAGACGATGGTCCCTGGCGTTATTAATAAGTGAGGTGCGTATATCCATACGCGGAACCCCATTTGTTAATGTAATGATCGTCGTGATGGGGAAAATGACCTGCTCCTTTGAGCGTGACTTACGGTTGGAAGCGAGAGTGAGAGGGGTTTTGAGCTCCAGTTCGAGTTCAAGGGATTGCTGGACGGGACCACCTGTTAAAGTAACGCGTTTCAGGCGAGGTGAAGTGAACCGGTCCTCATCGGGAGGAGAATAATCATATTCATCACCGCAATCACCTCCATCAGTGAAGTGATTAAGGCCGGTGTAATTATTACCAGTGCTTTTTTCCATCAAAGTGAGTGTGCCATCCTGCTTTGCCTCGACAACAAAAAATTCGTTCTCGATCCGATAAGGTGGTCTGGCATAGCGTTTCCGAGACACCAGTTTCTGGAAGAGGGGAAGGCGTGCCAGAGGCAGCAGAACTCTAATCAGTGGACTCAACCGGAAAGAGGCTTTTTCTTCAGCAGGACGGGCGCATACCCAGAAAGTGCGATAACCGAGACCCGGTACCTGCGGAACTGTGAAAACGATTTGCGTGGCGCTGAGGGAGCGAGCGCGTACATGGTAGTTAGTAATGGCTGGTTCGGCGAGGAATTCCTCAATCTGCCTGCGGCCACGGTTCCAGGCAGCCAGATTGGGTTCGCCCTCCTCTGCCATGGTAGTGTCAATAAAAACCTGTGATCCTTCCCGCCTGACCCGGATTTCCTGGATGACCATACTAGGTATTCGTCCGTCGTTTATGGAACTTAATCCGGATCGCAGTCCTTTCGGATCCATTGCCATATTAAACAGCTCCCGGCTGCCGAGACCACGCGTCTGGTAAGGCAGGCTGGCGCCGTTCTCATCCACCAGGTCGAAATCGTCAGCTCCTTCAGGCAAATCGATCGTGGCGGTAATAACGTCGGTGCGCACCCTTGAAGTCGGATTAAAAACCACGAGAGCCGATTTCCCTCTGGCAGATTGCGTATCGATCCCAGCCACCAGCGTCTCGAGACTTTGACGGGTCAGCTCCTCGCCAATCTGGTCAACCTGGTCAAAGCGGGTTTTCATCTCCTCGTGGACCTGGTCTACGGAACAGCCGCAAATTGAATCATGCGGGTGGTTTTCCATCAGCAAGCGCCAGGTATGCCTGAGGAGGGCAGATTTTTGATTAAGGATGGAGGATTGATCGCCAATGGCAAGTTCCTGCCAGGTGGTAAAGGGTTCGACCCATTTGAGCAGCAGGTTCTCGCTGGCATGATTGCGTTGCTTGATCCACATGCGGGTGGAAAGCACACCGGGCAGAAGATGCATTCGTTTACATGCGCGCAACTCGCCAATGATAGTGGGGAGGACAAGTTTATATTTTTCAACATTGGACTGGAGTTCAGCGACGAAATGAGGCAGGGTCGAATGGATGACATGCAAGTCAGGTAACAGCTTAACGGCATTAGCGATGGCTATGGAGGTGTTACGAGGCGGTTCCATATGGTCGGTGCCAAACATGATGAGGCAGTCCTGAACAGCCGAGTGGGCAGCCAAAGAATTGGCAGCGGCTCTTAAAGCCTCCGCAAAAGCGGGTGGGTTGTCGGCTGGGAGAGAGGCTCCGTTGGAATAACTATCGCGGAGGTAGGCCATCAACACCTTGGAGCCATCCGGGCTCTGCCACCAGAATTCGGCTGGCTCATCGTCCAATCCGCGCCACACACAGGCAGTTTCAATGCCGAAGCCACGCAGGATTTGAGGGACCTGTCCTGGATGGCCGAACGGGTCGGGGATGTAACCAATCATCATTTTCGGTCCGAACCTGCGGGCCGTGTGATCACCCTGTAAAAGATTGCGGATATGGGATTCTGGACCGACCAGGAACATATCCGGCAGGATGTGCCAGGGGCCGATGACAAGGCGGCCTTCCCGTATATAACCGCGCAGAAGGGCTTCCTTCTCCGGGCGCATGGCCAGATAGTCGTCCAGAACGATGGTCTGACCATCCAGCATAAAGTATTTATACTGAGGGTCTTTTTCGAGCAGGTCCAGCAGGCCATCGATCAGATGAACAAGTCTCAGCCGGAAGGATTCGAAAGAGCGATACCACTCACGGTCCCAATGAGTGTGGGAAACAATGTGTATTGTGCGCATAGTTACTCCGTGATGAGTTGCATAAGAATTTCTTCCCAGTGTGGGAAGAGTAACAGGTGGGCTTCGTTTTCACAAATCGTGGTTTTACAGCCGGGTATCTTTCCAGCAACATAGCGGGCCATGGCAATGGTCGCCTGGTCATCGTCTGTTCCATGCCACAAATAAAACGGGAGGCGGATGTCTTCCAGGCGGAAGCCCCAGGGCCGGGTGAGCAAACGGGCATCCCAAGCCAATCCGCGCTGGCCAGGGCGGAATGCTTCGACCTCTGAAACGAGGCAGGTTTCCCGAACCTCAGGCCTGTGGATCTGTTCATCGTCTGCAGGTGGGCGAATACCTTTGCCATTGTCCATTTCAGCAGCCGGGTCCCGGGCGCGGCGATGATAAAACACCCAAACCAAGACCTGCCAAAGCGGCCAGGGGAGGAAGTACCCCACGGAAACCCCAAACTTGTTCGTTAGTGACATTCCGCGGGTGACATCTGGTGAATCAACCGGCCCGGCACCGGATATGACGGCTGCAGCATGGATATAGTCCGGCAGGGCAAAAGCGCAGGCGGCCACATACGGAGCTCCGCCGGAATGTCCAATCACGGAGAAATTTTGGATGCCGAGGTAGCCAGCCAGTTGGACAATATCTTTGGGCCAGTCGAGGATGCGGCGTCCGGGCTGGAAAGTTGAGAGTCCATAACCTGGGCGGTCAGTCGTGATGAGACGCACGCCTAAATTACGAGTAATCTGATCCGGCGGGCGGAAGAAACGCGAGCCGGGCATGCCATGGAAGAAGAAGACCGGTTTGCCGAGCGGATCGCCGTATTCGGCATAAGCAAGAATACGGCCATCTGTGAGGGGTAGCAGGTTTATCATTTTTATGATCAACCCGTATTAGATTCTCTCGTGTTCGTAGGCGAGTGGGGTTTCGGATCTTCGACCAAGCAGGAAGCCTGCGATGATCGTCAGGATTGTTCCCGTGAGGATGAAGAATACAGATATGGATCCAGGGGGTGTCAGTGCGAAGATAAAAAAGTATACCAGGACCGGGCAAATCTGAATGGGCACCTGGGCCACCGGGATGATATTGCTGGCCTGGGCATATTTGAAAGCTATCTGGTTCTGCCAGGTGATCACACTGGCAGTAAAGGAAAGGATCAGGGCGGCCATTATGAAGGCATAGGTCTGGAAGGTTGTGCTGTGCCCTGCCATAACGAGTACGATCAAGGCCAGAAATGGGTTAATCCAGAAATCAGAGAGACAAGCCAGGAAACCGTTTCCCAAGGCGATCAACAAGCCTTTACGGTTCTTCAACCTAAACGCCAGGCTGCGGCTGAACAGGCAGCAGGTGAACAGGCTACCAGTAAACAAGATAATCCGGATTTGGGCGGCGTGGTCAGCCAACGCAGTTCTGACCTGCGTCGCATTGATGCTTAACTCGCTCAAGCCGAGGCAGAGAATACCCAATATCATCAGGATGATTCCGGTTATCTCGGCTTTGTTCAATTCCTCGTGATTGAGCCTGACCGAGCCGATCGATAAGAGGATCAGCCCGGAGGCCATCAGGCCTGGACTCAAGGCGGGACCAATCAAACTCTGGGCCAGCATATACCCGGCCGTCCCGCCACCCAGGCCAACCACAAACCCGAGCACCCAAAGAGGACTGCGCAACAGTCTGCGCATGAAGCCCTGGCCGGGATCATCATGACGAATATCGTTGACGACCTTCTTTTGCAGAAGCTGGCCGCCTTGATTCAGGAGACCACCTATTATTCCGCACGCAACACCGGTCAGGTAGTGAGGAGTCATTTAATAATCAAAACCATCATCCCGGATCACTTTGGCAAACCACCGACCACTGTCCTTAATGGTCCGTTTGAGGGTTTTGTAATCAACATAGACCAGGCCGAAGCGTGGTGCGTACCCGAGCGCCCATTCGAAGTTATCCATAAGTGACCAGTGAAAGTAGCCTTTCACAGGTACACCCGCCTGCATGGCACGCTGCATCTGGTAAAGGTGGTTGCGCAAGTAGCGGATACGGCGTTCATCGCGGATACGGCCATCGAAATCAAGTCCATCCGGCACCGGAACACCGTTCTCGGTGACCATGATCTCTGGAATCTTGCTCAACGCTTGTCCTACTTCCCTGGGGAGATGGGTGGATGAAGAAGGTTGGAAATAATCCTTCCAGATACGCGTCAGCATTTCGTAGAGACCTTCCGGGTAAATCTCCCACATGCCGGAATATTCGTTCCCTTGTGGATACGACTGTACAGCGGCCACCACAGGGAACTTTTGGTCGTATTTTGCGACCGTGCGCGTGTAATAATTCACGCCGAGCAGATCCAGGGTGTGCATTTTCTCCAGGTCGCCGGGTTTAACAACGCTCTTACTGAGCACCCTTCCCACGGCGAATTCCTGCATGGGAGAAGTACCCATGAGAAACGGATCGAGTTGCAGGCGGTTGAGCACAGTATCCATCCGCCTGGCGGCTACCTGATCCTTTTTTGAATCGGTCGCGGGATGAATAGGAATGAGGTTCAATGTTATCCCAACCTTGACCGGTTGGCGGGCAGAGGCCCGGATGGCCTCGGCAGCCAATCCATGAGAAAGATAAATGTGGTGCAGGGCTTTAAAACCGGTGAGTGGATCCTTTATTCCCGGGGCATGACCACCGTCAAAGTACCCGGCCATGGCAGTCACCCAGGGTTCATTATGCGTAAACCAAACCTTGACACGGTCACTTAAATGGGTAGTCACGATTTGGGCGTATTCGGAAAAGGCGTAGGCGGTATCCCGGTTTGACCATCCACCCTTATCCTGGAGCGCCTGAGGCAGGTCGTAATGATAAAGACAGATGTAAGGTTCGATCTTTTTATCAAGTAACTCATCCACCAGACGGTCGTAGAAATCCAATCCAGCCTGGTTGACGCTCCCGGTGCCATTGGGGAGGACGCGAGCCCAGGAAATGGAGAAGCGATAGACATCCAGACCGAGCTCCTGCATCAGGGCCACATCTTCCTTGTAGCGATGGTAATGATCCACGGTTCGATCACCGGTCTCGGCGTTGGCAATCTTGCCCGGGGTGTGTACAAAAGTGTCCCAGATGGATGGACCTTTACCGTCCTCATTCCAGGCGCCTTCCACCTGATAGGCAGATGAGGCGCAACCCCAGACGAAATCTTCAGGGAAGGAAATCATTTGCATCAAACACCTCAAATTAAAAGAATAATAATGCTTCGAATGACAAGAATGTCAGGCAGTAATATTCCATGTAAGGATAACGGAAAACTGCTGGATGCGCAAGCGAGACGGACAAGAAAGGGGAGATTATTCCTGGTGATACAATAAGAGTATTAAATTCATGGAGGTTCGATGAAGGTTTCCTTCTTGCGCGCCCGTTACCGGCGAATCATGCTTTTCTTTACCGGTGTGGCGATCAATTTTATCTTCTGGGAAGTTCTTCTACCGCGCCTGGGCTTGCGAGCATTGACAAGACAGACACGGTCCAATCGATACCGGCGTGTCGCGGCGCAGTTCCGCACCCTGGCTATTCGTATGGGAGGAGTGATGATCAAGGTAGGACAATTCCTCTCATCGCGACTGGATGTTCTACCGCCCGAAATCACTGAAGAGTTGGCTGGTTTACAGGATGAAGTACCTCCGGAAAAATTCGAAGATATCCGCAAACTGGCCGAAACCGATCTCGGCGCAGCTCTCCATGACAAATATGAGACTTTTGACGAAACCCCCTTGGCGGCTGCTTCCCTGGGACAGGTGCACCGAGCCAGGCTGTGTGTGGCGGATGCCGGAGGAGATTACTGCGACGTTGTCGTCAAGATCCAACGTCCATTTATTGATCAATTGATCGAGGTCGACCTTTCTGCCATCCGTAAGGTTGGAGGATGGTTGCAGAGGTATCCACCTGTAGCCAAAAGGGTGGATGTGCCGTCTCTTGTGGAAGAATTTTCCACGAGCATCCGAGAGGAAGTGGATTATCTTGCAGAAGGTCGCAATGCAGAGATCTTCGGCAAGAACTTCAAAGACGTCCCGCGTGTACATGTGCCGAGAGTGGTTTGGACACATACCACGCGGCGGGTGCTGACATTGGAAGATGTATTCGCCATCAAGATTACCGATTATGAGGCCATCAGCACTGCCGTGATCGACCGGGCTGAAGTTGCACGTCAATTGCTCGATACCTATCTCAAGCAGATCTTCGAGGATGGTTTTTTTCATGCCGATCCACATCCTGGCAACTTGTTTGTGACGCCGGGGATGGGTCAAACCGAGGACGGGAAGCCGGCTTGGCGACTCACTTTTGTAGATTTTGGGATGGTCGGTCATGTTCCTGACAGCCTAAGAGCTGGATTGCGCGAGGCACTGATAGCCACAGGATTACAGGATGCCGCCCGGCTTATTCGTTCCTTCCAGACTCTGCACGTATTGCTTCCCAATACGGATCTAAAGCAGCTTGAGCAGATGAGCGCCTCGATGTTCGACATGTTTTGGGGCAAATCAATGGATGAGTTGCGCCAACTCAGCCCGGAGGAAATGTTTCGGTTTGCGGACCGGTTCCGTGACTTGTTATTCAACATGCCCTTCCAGTTGCCGCAAAACCTGTTATTGTTGGGAAGGACGGTGGCCATTTTATCAGGGATGTGCACTGGTCTTGACCAGAATTTCAACCTGTGGGACCAGCTTGCGCCTTATGCGACCAAACTGGTCTCCCAGGAGGTAGGTTCCAACTGGCGCGTCTGGCTGGATGAGGCCGGAAATATCCTCAAAGAGCTGGTTGCGATCCCATCCAAAATGGGGCGGGTACTGAGTCAAATTGAGCGCGGAGATCTGACCGTCCAGGTACCAACAGTCAGCCGCCAAATAACCCACCTGGAAATAGCCGTCAACCGATTGACGGCCAGTCTTGTTTTTGCCACGTTCCTGATCGGGAGCGTGATCCTCTACAACGCCGGAAAAAATCTGTTTGCCGGCATCCTACTGGGAGGAGCGTTCCTGACGCTGATCTGGATGCTCTTTTTCAACCGGGGGATGCCTCGTCGATTCCACCCTTAGGATAAAGAACCGCCCCGCTTCAAGCGGGGCGGTTTTAGGGATCAGGCCTTCTTCTTGGATCCTTCCATCCGTTCCAGCGAGGCATCGATTATGCTGCGCCAGGCCAACAACATCTCCTTCCGGGCGTTGCGGCGGTGCTCCATGAATTCGGGCGGTACCATGCCCTCGAAGCTCTTATGGAATTCTTCCCGGGCAGCGCGAAAATGCTGGCGGGTTTCTTCAGGAAGTTTCCCTTCAAAGTGTTTATGGGTATGTTCGGTCTGTTCTGCCATAGAATTTCTCCTTACATGTGTAATTCATTATAGCGCGGACTGGCTGGCTAAGCAATATCCTGATAATTAGAGTAGAATTAATGATTGGAGATCGCATGGAATATCAGGAGTTTATTAAATAGGACCCAGCAAGCCACCCAACTTATGCAATCCGGGCGCTTGCAAGAGTCCGTTGATTTCCTGTATCTCTTGTTCTTAAGTGACATTTCGGATATCGATAAATCCAGAATGTGCACCAATCTGGCAAGCGTTTATGATCGATTGGGAAATACGGATGAGGCAATTTCCTGGTACGACAAAGGCATCGATATCGAGCAGAATTACAGCCGCTTTGAGGTCTCTGAAAAGAAAGCGGAATATCTATCGGCACTAGGACGCAACAAAGAGGCTGTAGCGATATACGAGTCCCTGATCAAACAGAATTTTGTGAGTGAAGCTGATAAAGAACAGATGCGTAAAACCATCCAGACTCTTCTGGGCAAGGCGATGCGACAGTGGAGTTGAAGGTGCTGATCCTTCTCTTAGGAAAACTTTATGGAGTATCGCCAACTTGGTTTAACCGACTTGAAGGTTTCAAGGCTTTGCCTGGGAACGATGCAATTTGGCTGGACGGCTAGTGAGGCCGATGCGCAGCGCGTTCTATCGGTGGCTTACGAGGCGGGAATAAACTTTATTGATACTGCCGACATTTATTCCCGCTGGGTCGATGGTAGCCCGGGTGGGGTGGCGGAGAAAATCATCGGGAATTGGAGGCAAAAGAGCGGAGTCCCGCGCGACCGGATCATTATAGCGACAAAAGTGCGCGGGAATATGGGTGGCGGGCCGGAGGATGAAGGCCTTTCCAGGAAACATATCCTGGAATCTGTGGAAAATTCGCTGCGCCGTCTGCAGACGGACTACCTGGACCTGTATCAGGCGCATTGGCCAGATGAGAAAACCCCCATCGAAGAGACCCTGCGTGCCTTCGACGAATTGATCAAGCAGGGTAAAGTGCGTTATATAGGTGCTTCGAACTATCCGGGCTGGGAGTTGGTGCAGGCGCTCTGGGTTTCGGATCGGAATGGTGTGGCACGATTTGACAGCCTCCAGCCGCACTATAACCTGATCCACAGGGAGGAATTCGAACGCGAACTGGCAAAAGTGTGTAAAACGTACCATATAGGAATTATCCCTTACAGCCCGCTGGCAGGTGGCTTCCTGACCAGAAAATATCGCCGCAACCTTGTGCCGGAAAGTGCCCGGGCCGCCGGGATCAAGCGTTATTTCACCGAGCATAACTGGGTTTTGCTTGATCACATGGGGATATTGGCAAAAGAACATGGGGCGAGCGTTTCACATGTGGCGATGGCATGGTTACTGGCAAACCCGCTTGTTACCAGTCCAATCATCGGTGCAAATTCGCCCGAACAATTAAAAGTTTCCCTCGGCTCATTGGAAGTTCGTCTGACGCCTGAGGAAAAATCCTCCCTCGACCAGGCAACTGCCTGGGAGGAAAAAGGAGACTGACACCAGTCGGGGAGGATTACCATCCGCCCGTTTTTTTATGCGTCTTAAAGCTGACCTCACATTGCTGTTCGTGACCGTTCTATGGGGAAGCGGTTTTGCCGTCATGCGCGTAGCAGCCGGACACGGAACCATCTTTTACTTGAATGGCCTGCGTTTCCATTTGGGAGCATTGTTGCTGCTGCCGATAGCCAAATGGAGAAAGGCATTCAACCGTAAAAATTTGGTTTTCGTGGGGTTAGCGGGGTTGGCACTATATGGGGCAGCGGGTCTTCAACAGGCGGGATTGGTGACGACCACCGCTGGAAACGCTGGTTTTATCACCAGCCTGTATGTTGTCATCGTCCCGTTATTGCTGTGGATAATTTGGAAGAAAACGCCATCCTGGATGACTGGACTAGCAGTGTTATTGGCGCTAACGGGGGGTTTCCTGCTCAGTACCGGGGGCAGGTTCCAGGTCCGGCAGGGGGATATATTGATTTTTATCGGTTCGATCATTTGGGCTGCACATATCATTATTGTGAACAAAGTGCAGGGAAAAATTGAGGCGCTCCCTTTTGCACTGGGGCAATTTGTGGTGTGTGGCGTGCTTAACCTTGTTACCGGCCTTTTCGTTGAGCATCCCACTCAAGCGAATATGCTGGCAGTCCTCCCCGCGATTCTCTATACGGGCGTGTTCTCGGTCGCCATAGGTTTCACTCTCCAGGTGGTCGCCCAAAAGCATACCCCTGCGAATGAGGCGGCGCTGATCATGAGCCTTGAATCTGTTTTCTCCCTGTTGTTTGGCTGGTTGTTCCTGCACGAGAGGTTGCTACCAGTTCAAAGCATAGGTTGTGTTTTGATACTGGCCGCAGTAGTGATGGTGCAGAGTAAGAATGGTAAAATGAAAGAGCCATGACCGCAAAAATAATCCTCAATCCGTATTCGAATCGCTGGAATGCCAAGAAACGCTGGCCTGAAGCCGCGGCCGCCCTCAAAGCTGCAGGGGTGGACTTCGAACTGGCAATCTCTGAACGCCCGCAGCATATTATCGGTCTGGCCGAACAGGCGGCCCGCCAGGGTTTTTCCCCAGTCATTGCAGCCGGAGGAGATGGGACGATCGGCGAAGTTGTAAATGGGCTGGCGCACGCATCGAAAGACAATCAGACACTGCTCGGCCCGATCGGAATTCTCCCGCTTGGATCGGCCAACGACCTGGTGGCTAACCTGGGTTTACCAAGCAACCTGGAGGAAGCAGCCCGTGTCATCGCGGCCGGGAAGATACGCTGCATGGACATCGGCTCTGTCAATGGCCTTTATTTTGCCAATAACTCCGCCATTGGCCTGGAACCATACATTACTCTGGTGCAACAGCGCATTACCTGGATCAAGGGTATGCTGCGCTACCTGGTGGCAGCAGTACGTGGGATCATGGATAAGCCAATCTGGTCGGCCGAGATCGAATGGGAAGGTGGGCATTACCAGGGACCGATCATCCTGGTCACGGTCGGGAACGGGCCCCGCACCGGGGGCGTGTTCTACATGGCCCCGCACGCTGATCTGTTTGATGGAAAATTAACCTTCGTCTACGGAGTCAGGCGAACACGACGGGAGATGTTTGCCGTCCTGCCGAAAACAATGAAACGGGCCGAGGGAAGTTACGTGGAGACAGTTGATATTCACGAGGAGCATTCCACCTGGATCAAAATCCACGTTGACAGCCCCACACCTGCGCATATCGACGGGGAGATCTTTTCGGAAGCCATCCAGGACCTGGAATATCACATTCATCCTGGCCGGTTGCAAATCCTGATGCCTTAGTGATTCAAAAAAATCCCCAAATCCCGGGGATTTTGAATCTACTGAATAAAGACGGATATGAATTATTCTTTAAGGTCTATGAAGACTTGGTCAAAAAGGTGGACCTTTTTCTAGATCCATATAGATTACTATTTTTCCAAGAAGCGATCGATACAATATTGGAGTTTACTCGCAAGAACCTGAACATTGGGTTCCTCCAATAAGGTCATGTGGCTCCCGGGAATAACAACAACATCCACGGCTTCGGAAAAATGCTGCCACCCTAAATATTCTGTATCGTATCTACCCACCGATTGTTGTTGGGATCGAAACAGAGTTACTTTTCCCGGGAATTTCTTTTGCGAATATTTATAAGCAGCGGCATGGTTCGCTTGCCTAATATAATGGATAATCTTTTGAAGATCATCAGTTTGAAGATCTGGAGGGTGGGCTGCCCATTTTCGGATGTCACGCCTTCGTTTCCGGCGCATTAGCATTTTTTCTATATATTTTTTCCGTTCATTTTGTGATGAAATTATAATATCTCGAACAATATCGCTCGCTCTTTTAACACGGTCCTTAACAAAAAATAATATTCTTTCAGACCATTTTAAGTAATCAAGGGAATCAGGACCAGTATCCAATACGATCACAAGTGATGGAGCACATCCTTTTTGATATAGTTGTTTCGCCATTTCAACGGCAATCCAACCTCCAAAGGAATGTCCACCGATCATGTACGGTCCCTCAGGATAGAGGGCACAAATTTCGTTAATGTAATGAGTGGCCATATCTTCCACAGTATAAAGGGGGGTTGATTTTCCATCCAATCCTTTCGATTGCAACCCATAAAAGGGTTGGTCAGGATCCAAATAATTCGAAATTCCTTGATAATTGAGAACATTTCCGCCTATACCATGCACCATAAAGAATGGCGGCTTATGACCTTCTGGCTTAATCGGGACAATAGACGAGCTGGTTTTGATCTGATTTTTTTCACGAATTATGGCTGCCAACCCGCTTATAGTAGGGCTTTGGAACAGTGTTGCCAACGGCAATTGCTTCCCTAATCTATTTTCTATTTGGGAGAAAAGTTGGACAGCCAATAATGAGTGTCCTCCGAGCTCAAAAAAGTTATCATTAATCCCAATAGGTTGAATATTCAACAATTTCTCCCAAATTTGCACAAGTTGCTGCTCAAGATTATCACTTGGGCGGGTATAACCTTCTTTTTTCGTCAGGTCGCTTTGATCCGGAACAGGTAAAGCCAATCTATCAATTTTTCCACTGAGGGTCAGTGGTAATGCATCCATTTGAATGATAAGGGAAGGCAGCATATAAAACGGCAATTGATCCGCCAAATAAGCGTTTAAATTTTCTTCTTTTTGCTGCGAGTAGCCCTGCGTCACGGAAATATAGGCGACTAGAATATCCGTGCCAGCCCGGCGGGATAAGACCACAACAGCGTCAGTAACCCCAGGAAACTCCTTCACTGTCGCCTCAATTTCGCTCAGTTCCACCCGATAGCTCCTGATTTTCACCTGATTGTCAGATCTGCCAAGGAAGCAGAGTGTACCATCTGGTAATTGCCGGACGATGTCACCAGTTCTATACATCCGGCTTTCTGGATATAAAGGATCTGGAAGGAACCTTTCAGCAGTCAGGTCTGACCGGTTCCAATAACCACGCCCAACCCCAATACCTCCAATGAACAGCTCCCCTTTCACACCTTGTGGAACCGGATGCAAATAAGTGTCAAGTATATATATATGTACATTACTGATTGGTTTTCCAATAGGCACCCCCTGCAAACCGTTTGGAAGGGCATCCGGGATCAGATAATGAATGGCGCTGATGCTGCATTCAGTTGGTCCGTATTGATTATTTATTTTCAAATCTTCTCCGAATACCCGGTGCGCAAGTTCCACATCCGCTTCCCGCAAAACATCTCCACCAGATGAAATCAACCTCAGGCGATTAATCTTTGGTTCATGTGCAAGGGCAGACTCACAAATCGCCCTTAGCATGGTTGGGACAAGATTTATATAGGTGGCTTGATGGTCGATGATTGCTTTATAGATATAGTCCGGGTCGCGCATCTGGTCGTCATCCATGAAGAACACCATTCCACCGTAAGCCAATGTACCCAGTACATTCCAAACAGAACTGTCGAAGGAAAGGGGTGTAAATTGGACGACACGGTCAGATGGACCAAAATGAAATTGGTTAATCATATGGGTCATATAATTGACGATGCCTTTATGAACATTCATGGCACCCTTGGGACGACCGGTTGAGCCGGAAGTGTACATCACATAGGCCAATGAGTCATTGCTGGTAATTACCAATGGCCTGCTCGACTCACAAGCATTGATTGATACCGATTCGGTATCAATGCATATTTTTCTAACCCGATTCGGAAGTTTGTTGCTCAAATTTGAAGACGTAATGATCACAACCGGATCGGAATCATTAACCATGTAGGTGATACGCTCTAAGGGAAAGGTGAGATCGAGAGGAACATAGGCGCCTCCCGCCTTGAGGATCGCCAATTGTGAGACAATGATAGATTCAGTACGCTGCAAATAAATGCCAACCAGGGACCCTGTTCCCACCCCATTTGCCCTGAGATAATGTGCAAGCTGGTTGGCCTTCATCTCAAGATCCCCATATGACAACGAATTGCCATTGCAAACGACAGCTGGCCAATCGGGATTCTTATTAGCTTGGATGGTGATCAGATCATGAATGCAAACTTGAGGAACATCAACCTTAGTCCCGTTCCAGCCGACGACTATTTGGTGAAGTTCTTCTGGTAAGAGCATCTCCAATTCCGAAATCGAATGATCCGGTTTGGTCAATATCTCATCCAAGATATTCTGATAGTGGGAGATCATGCGCAAGATGGTTGATTTATCAAACAGGTCCGAGTTGTAAAGTAGGGAAGCTTTGAAGAGGTCATCGGTTTCGGAAAATTCAAAACTGATATCATAATCCCCCAGTTTTTGTTCACGGAAAAAAAGATCGATTTCCGTTCCCGGGATGGATGTCTGACGCTTTGGCACATTAAGAATATTGATCATAACCTGGTAGATTGGAGTGCGACTGAGGTCACGCCGGGGAGCGAGTTCTGCGACCATTGTCTCAAAAGGAAGAGCTTTCCAGGTAGAGGCATCCAGCATTACTGAACGTACCTGTTTGAGAAGATCGCGCACGCCAGGATTGCCTTCGAGGTTTAAACGGATGGGCAGAGTATTGACGAAATATCCAATTAAACCGCCCTGTTCGGAGCGTGGGCGGTTAGCAAATGGGCAGCCAATGATGATATCCTCCTGACCGGCATAACGCATTAAGAACAACGCGTAGACTGCCATGAGCAGGTGGGAGGGGGTTAGGCGCTCGTTGCGACAGAACTCCTTAATTCGCGCTGATAGAGATGGGGAAAGATCGAAATGGTAACGCGACCCATGATCCGTTTTTTGGACTTGTCGGGGATGGTCGGTAGGGAGAGTCAGTACAGGCAATTCTCCGCAAAAGATGCTCTTCCAATGCTGGATAAGGGCTGTACGCGTTTCACCGCTGATCCATTCTCTCTGCCAGAGCGCATAATCCGTGTATTGAATGGGAAGAGGTGGTAAATTAGATTCTTCCCTGGATTGGTAGGCAGTGTACACTTGAACCAGGTCTTGAATGAAAACATGGCGAGACCAATCATCAAAAGCGATATGATGAATAGTGAAAAAGAGGTAATCTTCTTCAGACCCAACGTGTAACAAGGCAAAGCGGGCCACAGGGCCATTTTCAAGGTCAAACGGTTCGCTGCCGTGCTCAATTGCATACGCACGGATGACTTGTTCTTTTTCATCTGTCCTCAGTGAAGAAAAATCCAAATATGAAACTTTGAAGAGGTCATATGGTTGGATAACCTGGATTGGTTTTCCCTCTTTATCGGTCAGATAAATCGTGCGAAGGATCTCGTGCCGGCGAATAAGTTCGTTTAGAGAGCGCTCCAGAATATATCGATCCACTCCCCCAAGCATCCTAAACAAGTAGATCACGTTATATGCGGCACTATCCGGCGCGAGTTGATGCAAGAACCAAATGCTTTCCTGTGAAGCGGAAAGGGGGGCCTGGTTTTGGTATTGTCTTTGAATGGGAGGTGGGATTAGGATGGATTCAGACATCTATTCATCCGAGACTATTTTCCCATGGATGGTTTCAGCCAACCCAGAAATCGTAGGGGTTGAAAAGAAATCACCCAAGGTGAAATCTGTTCCGTAGCGTTCATTGATTGTCAGGAGAATTATTGAGGCCTGGATAGAATCGCCACCCATGGCCAGAAAATCATCCTGAATACCTATCTGATCCACGCCCAGCACTTCCTGCCAGATGGATAAAATTCCAGCTTCCAGTGGTGCAGCCAGTACAGGCGTATCGTTGGATCTTCGGATTCTCAGTGCTTCCAATTCGGGCTTGAGTTTTTCGGCCAGCCCATTTCGCTGTATCTTACCGGTGGGTCCTTTCGGGATTTCCTCGACGAAAACGATCTGGCGCGGCACCTTGAAGTCTGCCAGGTTGGCGGCGGCATATAGGCGCAATTCCTGCGCAGATACTTTCTGACTGTCACGGAGAACGATTGCTGCTGCCACATCCTCTCCCAAGGTGGGATGAGGTACCGGAAAAGTTACAGCTTGTTTTACGGCTGGATGAGTTAGCAGTATCTCGTCGATCTCGAGTGGGGAGATCTTCTCGCCGCCACGATTGATGATTTCCTTTAATCTTCCCCGGATGAAAAGATAGCCATCCTCATCCAGGTAACCGAGATCACCAGTCCGCAACCAACCATTGGTAAAGCTGGTGGCATTGGCCGCAGGATTGTTCTCATATCCAGCCATTACATTCGCGCCGCGAATGCAGACTTCACCCAGACCATTTATTAAAAGTGTGTTCCCTTTCTCATCCAATATGGAGATATCTGTTGTTCCGAAAGGCAAGCCAACCGAACCAAATTTATGTACCTTGGGTGGAAGAGGGTTACTGGCCATTTGATGAGTAGCTTCAGTCATCCCATACGCTTCCAGGACGGGTACCCCGAACGCGGATTCCAGATCAAGCCCCAATTTTGGGGGAAGCGATGATGAACAAGACCGGATAAACCGTAAATGAGTTTCCTTTGCTTTTTCCGGCTGACGATGTACCTGATCCAAAATGGCTTGATGGAGCGTCGGCACCGCTGTGTACCACGTGGGAGCCAGCTCGGATAACCAACCCATGACCTGATCGGCGACAAATCCCGGTGCGCAAATGACACTTGCTCCAGCAAAAAGCGAAGACGCGAGAGCCCCAATCAAGCCGTGGATATGGAAGAGAGGCATCATATTTAAACAGCGATCAGAGGATTCCAATGCATATGTTTTGGCGATATTTTGCATCGAGGAAAAGATATTTCGATGTGTGAGTGGGACAATCTTTGGTCGCGAAGTTGTGCCGGAAGTTTGTAAGACGAGAGCGGTGTCCTCGATTCTGGCTAGAACAGATTCGGAGAAACTATCGTCAACAGTCAGCTTGGAAGAAAGGCTGAACAAACCGGCGCTCTTCTCATCCGGCTTGAGATCCAGCACAGGCAGATCCAGACTGGCAGCCGCGTTGCGCGCCGGATGATCTCTTCCATATGACGTAATCAATGCTTTTACCCGCAGATCCTTCATGCTGCAGGTGAATTCATCCTCCCGATAGATAGGATTAAGAGGGGCGCATGTGCAAACCGAAGATACCGCCAGATAGGCCGTCGCCATTTCCGGACTATTCGGAAGCACCACTGCCACCCGATCGCCAAGCTCGAAACCCAACTGGTTCAGTTGCAGTGCAATGGTTTCAAGATGGAAGGAAAGCTGTCTGTACGTGATAGGCTGTTTTCCTGGTGCAAGGATAGCGAGCGCATCCGGCATTTTTTCGCTTTGCCCCTGAATCAGGTCATAAAGAGGAGATGGAATTGGTTGCATAGTGTCACAAATAAAGAAATTTCTATTCGTTTATTATGGGATTATTCTCGATTATCCAATTTACCGAATTTTACTACCATATAAATCAGAACCGACGGATTTTTGAGACATATCATGAGGAAAGAGACTGATGGTAACCTTTTAGTGGTTGCGAAGCCCCCAGGGAGGGTGCAACTCGAAGATGCCAACTCCCGGCATTAACATCTCCATTCAGGGATATCACTGGGACAATAAAAGAGACCCGTGAGGGTCTCATTGGTGGGCGCGAAGAGGCTCGAACTCCCGACCTCATCAATGTGAGTGATGCGCTCTAACCGACTGAGCTACGCGCCCGAGATGGCGGGATTATAGTCGAGGGTATCCCCCTTGGCAAGGCACAGGCCAGTCTCCATAAAGAAGAGTATTGACACTTTTAGTACCTGCGTGCATCTGATAAAATGGATGGTAAGATTCTGCAGGAAAGTGGTGATTATCCGATATGAACAAAGTACCTGTTTCTTCTTCTGCTGGCGAGACCCGGCATGTCAAATTGCTCGTCCTCGGCTCCGGACCGGCAGGCCTTGTAGCGGCGCTTTACGCAGCGCGGGCAGAACTAGTCCCGGTAGTGTTTTCCGGTACCGAGTTAGGTGGACAAGCCGCTCTGACATTCTCCATCGAAAACTATCCAGGTTTCCCTGAGGGAGTGGGCGGAGCAGAACTTGGCGACCTGTTCCAGAAGCAGGCCGAACGATTTGGTGCGCAAGTCGAATTTAACACTGCCTATAGCGTGGACCTCTCCAGTCGTCCCTTCAAATTGGTTGCCGATAGTGGGGAAATCCAGGCAGATGCACTGATCATTGCAACTGGGGCAAGCCCAATCCATCTGAACATTCCAGGTGAGATAGAATTGACCGGAAGGGGCATCTCCTATTGCGCCACTTGTGATGGCTGGTTCTTTAAAGATAAAAAGGTGGTGGTCGTAGGTGGAGGAGACTCGGCACTGGAGGAAGGTCTTTTCCTGACGCGCTACGCCAGTTCGGTGACGATCTTCCACCGGCGGGACAGCCTGCGGGCCGGGGCGGTTTTGCAGAAACGCGCCCTCGAACATCCAAAAATCAAGTTTGTTTGGAACACCATCCTGACTGAAGTAATCGGTAAGGAAAAAGTCGAAGCGGTCAGGACGAAGAATGTTCAAACCGGCGAAGAGAGCCTTTTCCCAACCGATGGCGTTTTCATTTTTATCGGTCATACACCGAATACGCGCATGTTCGAGGGACAAGTTGAGATGGAAAACGGGTATATCAAGGTGGACGACCATATGAATACCAGTGTCGCGGGTGTATTCGCGGCCGGCGAGGCAGCTGATTCGCACTTCCGCCAGGTCATCACATCCGCGGGGATGGGAGCGGCGGCCGCGATCGAAGCAACGCATTTTCTGGAGAGAGATTGATCAGTGGAAAAGAGGGATGGTTTGGGCAGGGAATTTATACCCCGGCTTATTAAAGTTATATAAAATCAACCACGATAAATCTATCTTATAGACCCAATTTGTAGTATAAATCCTTATAATAAGAATAAGGAGATTATATGACCTCAAAAATTTCTATCGTTGGTGCCGGAATGACCGGTTCGACCACTGCCCACTGGCTGGCAGAACGCGAAATTGCCGACCTGGTGTTGGTGGATATTGTCGAGGGCATGCCGCAGGGCAAAGCCCTTGACCTGCAGGAAGCCTTGCCGGTGATCGGAAAAGATGTGTCGGTTGTGGGCAGCAATGATTTTGCTGCCACGAACGATTCCGATATCGTTGTCATCACGGCAGGTGTACCACGCAAGCCGGGCATGAGCCGGGAGGACTTGTTGACCATCAATGCAAGGATCGTCAGCGATGCCACAACGAGCGCTCTCAAGTATTCACCAGATGCAATTTTCATCGTTTTAACCAATCCTCTGGACACGATGGCGTACCTGGCGATGAAGATAGGCAAGCTGCCGCGCGAACGCATCGTGGGGCAGGCGGGCATCCTGGACTCATCCCGTATGCGGGCGTTTGTGGCGCTTGAGACGGGTGTCTCCGTGGAAAACATCGATTGCTATGTGATGGGTGGGCATGGTGACGAAATGGTTCCCCTGACCAGACACTCGAATGTAGCCGGCGTTCCCTTGCGAGAATTCCTGCCGGCGGACAAACTGGAAGCGATCGTTAGCCGCACCCGCAAAGGTGGTGGGGAAATTGTTAATTTGCTCAAGACCGGCTCGGCTTACTATGCCCCTGCAGTGGCTGTGGCACAGATGGCGGAAGCGATCTTGAAAGATAAACACCTGATCATCCCGGCGTCGGCGGCCATGCAAGGTGAATATGGACTGAAGGATATGTTCTTTGGCGTGCCAGTGCAATTGGGTCGTTGCGGTGTGGAAAAAATCGTCGAATACAAGCTGGATGCCGAAGAAAAGGCCGCCCTGGAGAAGTCCGCTGCGGCAGTTAAAGAAAGCATCAGTGTGATGCTTGACTTGGTAAAGATCTAATCCGGCAGGGGCGCAAGATCCAGCGCTCTGGCAAAATACTCCATGGAGGTTTACTATGATTCTGCAAGAAAAAATGGCTGCTCAACTCCCCAACTGGCGTGAACGTGTCAAGGCACTTGTGAAAGAGCATGGTGAGACGGTCGTGGACCAGGTGACCATTGGCCAGGTCTACGGCGGGATGCGCGATATCAAATCCATGGTGACAGATGTCTCTTTTGTGGATCCGGCCACCGGTATCAAGTTCCGTGGCATGGCCATCCCCGAGGTGCTTGACCAAGCTTCCCAAGCCACGCGGGGCCAAGATTCCCTACGTAGGCGGCCTGTATTACCTGTTATTGACCGGCGAAATCCCGAATCGCGCCCAGGCCGAAGAAGTGGAAAAAGAATGGGCGGTCAGAGCTAATGTGCCGGATTATGTTTTCAAGATGATCCGTTCAATGCCCAAGGAAACCCATCCGATGGTGCTCTTTTCGCAAGCAGTCCTGGCATTGGAGAGCGGTTCGAAGTTTGTCAAAGCTTACCATGACGGCGTTAAGAAGGATGCCTATTGGGAGTCAACCCTGGAGGATTCACTGGATTTGACCGCCAAACTGCCGGTAATTGCGGCTTTTATCTATCGTCTCAAATATTTCAACGAAACCAAGAAGCCCAAATATAATCCCCGCCAGGATTATGGGAAAAATTTTGCCCGCATGATGGGCGTTTCGGACCGCAAGGGCTATGCCGAGCTGGCCCGCCTGTATTTCATCCTGCACTCCGACCACGAATCCGGGAACGTCTCGGCCCATGCCACGCACCTGGTGGGTTCGGCGCTTTCGGATGCGTATTATGCTTTCTCGGCTGGTTTGAATGGCCTGGCAGGCCCCCTGCATGGACTGGCCAACCAGGAATGCCTGGGATGGCTGATGGATGTGCGTGACAAGTTTGGCGGTGTGCCGAGTCGGGAAGAACTTTACAAGTTCGCCTGGGATACGTTGAACAGCGGCAAGGTCATTCCAGGTTATGGACATGCGGTCTTGCGTGTAACCGACCCACGTTACGTGGCACAATTGGAATTTGCCAAAGCACGCTTCCCAGAAGATACACTTATCCGGTTGGCCGAACTGGTCTATGAGGTCGTGCCAACCGTACTCAAGGAACAGGGGAAAGCCAAGAATCCGGCCCCCAATGTGGACGCCATTTCCGGCACATTGCAATATTATTACGGCGTGCGTGAATTCGATTTCTACACTGTGCTGTTCGGTGTCGGGCGGGCACTGGGTGTGACCGCCAACCTGGTTTGGGCACGCGCCCTGGGCCAACCCATCGAACGTCCGAAATCTCTTTCGACCGCCATACTGGAAGAGGCGGCGAAAGGCAAATAGCTTTCGAAAACCACCCGGACCATTTGATCAGAAACAAAAACTCCCGAAGGGCAAGCCTCGGGAGTTCATATTTATTGGGCACCCTGGTTGTACCCAGTTAATTTCTACTCAAAGCCAAACCCGGTTCCGCCATGATCGTACTTTTCCTCCACCACCCCGATTTTCTGACAGAACCATCGAAAGATCCCCATCGTAGAAGGCCACGTCAATCTGAAAACAATTAGTAAACCTGCCTGCCGGCTCCTGGTAGAGTGATTGCTGCAGATCGGTTAGCTCCCTGCATTTTGGTTTTTGTTCGCTTTGCGCATGCACAATCTTCAAGCTGTTTGCCCGGCTGACCTCTACCACCGTTTGGATAAGTTGATATGGGCCATAACCACTTGCGCGGGATCGGAAGGAATGGGTTCGTACTCGATATATAAAAAAACCCAATATTCTATTATCGCAACGATTTCTTGCTGCGGGTCTCCTGCAGCCTATTCTCCGGGACGCGGCGATTTAGAAAATCCAATGACAGTTCGATGACTTCACGCGCTTCAGCGGGGGTGGTGGTGCCGATCGTGACCATATCCTGGTCGCGAATGGTGTTCCAGACGAAGGCCAGTCCTGATACGGGCAGGATACGCCCAGCGGCAAGCGGTTTGATGGTCATGACGGGCTTTTTAGCTTCCCGGATGACTTTCATGACCCAATCGACTTCCACCTGCATCAGGAAGCCAGTGGAATTGTAAAGCTGGATGTAAGTTTCCACGTCCGCAGCCATCCTGTCGGCGTAAATGACCGTCTCGGGCATATGCGTTGAGAGACCTGGGATCATGCCACGCGTCCGTATCATGCAGGTGTACAGGTCGAGATCGCGGATCAGACCGGCCCGGCGGTCAACGAGGGCGTCGGTAACGGACTGATGTGGCATACAAAAGGTCGCTCCCAAGGCCGCGCAGTGGTCGAAAACCGTTTCTGCCTGCTCAGCCGGAGCGGCAGTCGGGTTGAGATCGAAGGCGGGTGTGTAGATACGGATGATTTTCTGGCCACTGCTTTGTTCGACCTCACGAATGGAGTCGTCAAGATGGGAGGAAAGTGGTCCCATAACAGCGTCAATGCCGTATTCCAGGAAGACGCGCAGAATGGCAACGATGCGTTTACGAGTTTGATATTCCTTGATGAAAGCATCCCTGGCGAGACTGGTGTGCGACCAACCCAGGAACCAGTTTGTTCCGATCAAAAGACGGGGCAGACTAACGCCACCGACGATTGTGCGTGGAAATTTATCCAGGCTGCTCATGGTCATCTCCGATCTTGGATTCTTAATCAACGCCGATTGCGGTGGGGGCGCTTGCTTCCCGTGTGTGACTGGTTTTGCTTTCCAGAGGCGGGGTTGCCAGTTGGCTGGATGATGGGGGCGTGCAGTGTCTGTTGATAATAATCGTCCAGCAGCATAGTGATAACGGGTAGTTCGTCCTCGTTCTCTGCTAGGCTACGGGCGAGCGGAATAAAACGTTGCGAGCGTTCGGTCTTGAGTTTATCTCGCAGGCGCAGGCGGGCTTCGAGCAGGGCCGTTGTTCTTTCAGCCACCACTGCTTCCACGTCTGCATCGGTGGGAATGGGACGCTCTTCAAATTGGATACTGAATTCCCTGGCAATCCGATCCAGGGCGATCTTTTCGACCCTGTTTACCAGGGAGATCGCAATGCCACTGGCCCCTGCCCGTCCGGTCCGCCCGGCGCGATGGATGTAGGCTTCTGTCTCCTCAGGAGGTTCATATTGGATTACATGTGACAGCGCTGGAATGTCCAAACCGCGCGCGGCCACGTCGGTGGCAACAAGAAATCGCAAGGAACCAGCCCGTACACGCTCCAGCACATGGTCGCGCTCTGCCTGAGAGAGGTCCGCACTTAGTTCGTCGGCATCATAACCAAAGCGCTGCAGAACGACCGAAACGTAATGAACCCGCGCTTTTGTATTGCAGAAAATAATCGCCGAAGTGGGGTTTTCGATTTCAATCAGGCGCACCAAGCTGCGGTCCTTATCCATACCCTGGACGAGATAAAAGATATGTTCTGTTTCGGTAACGTGGATATGGTCCGTACTCAAGCTGAGGAACTCCCCATTCCGGATGAACTCACGCGCTGTTCGCATAACCGAATCAGGGAATGTGGCTGAAAACATGCAGGTCTGGACATGCCGTTTGGGCAGATAACGTTGAGCTTCCTGCATGTCAGGATAGAAACCCATTGAAAGCATACGGTCAGCCTCATCATAGACCAGCATTTGGATATGTTCGAGCGAGAAAGTACGTTTGAGCAAATGATCCAGCACGCGTCCAGGTGTCCCAATGACAATCTGAGCACCAGCTTTGAGTGCAGAAGTCTGTGGGCCATACCCCACACCTCCGTAGATTGCCACTGTTTGGAGACCGGCCGGTCCACAGATCTTTTCGGCTTCTTGCCGAACCTGGCGCGCCAGTTCGCGCGTTGGGACAAGGATCAAGGCTTGACAGGCAAACCGGTCCGGGTTGAGGTGTGCCAGCATGGGAAGGAGAAAAACACCTGTTTTACCGCTGCCAGTGCGAGCCTGGACCATCATGTTGCGCCCGGCCAATAGATAGGGAATGGCACGCGCTTGCACGTCCACGAGAGAAGTCCAGCCCGCGCGTGCCGCGGCTTCGCGTAAATTAACAGGCAACTGTTCAAGTGTGAGGTCGACCAGCGGGCTATGTGGTTCCCCAGTGGATGGAGAGGCTGGATTATTCATGGACATCTCGATTCAAAATAGAAGGGTCGCTAAAACCAGTATATCATTGACGCCACCTGTTTTCCATTACGGCGGATTAAGGATTCGTGATATAACATCCCTGCTTGTGATAAAACCGAGGTGTAAGTAGGCAATGATTCCAGGCAACCAAAATTTTTTTTCTTCGCTCGCAGATTTCAACAATGCCCGGCGGAAAGCTTCCATCCAGGAAATTCTGGCGCGGTTGGCTGGCAAGTCAAGCGAATTGCTTTCCTACGATGAGGTGGCGAAGAAACTTAAGTTGAATGTGCGCACCGAACGGGGGGTGCAAGAGATTCCGATCAAGTCCATCGTCGGGAGTGTGGGACGTTATACAGAATTCACACGCAGCTTCCTGCCTTTGAAGGATGAGGACCGCCAACGATGGGCGCGCCTCAAGACCTTGGTGGATGATCCGGTGGGAACCGGCATGGAACCGATTGAAGTATACAAAGTTGGGGATGTGTATTTTGTTTTGGACGGTAACCACCGTGTCTCGATCGCGAGAGAAGAAGGTTTTGAGTTTATCGTAGCCCATGTGATCGAGGTATTGACTGATATTTCTATAACTGCAGACATCCAGCCGGATGACCTGATTATCAAGTCGGAATATGCGGATTTCCTGGCACAAACCGAATTTTCCAAATTACGTCCGGGTGTGGATTTGAGTGTAACCGTCCCAGGCCAATACGAAAAATTACTAGAACATATCCAGGTCCATCGCTATTTTATGGGTATCGACTTTCAGCGCGATATCCCGTATCCTGAAGCAGTGGCACACTGGTATGATGCTGTCTACACCTCTATCACGGAACCGGTGCGTGAGCGAGGCTTACTGCGATGGTTCCCCGGGCGAACTGAAACAGATATATATCTATGGGTATCGGAGTATCGCGCCAGCCTGGAAAGTGAATTGGGCTGGTCCATCCGGCCGGAGGCTGCCGCACAAACTCTGGCGACCCAGGAAAATCCTGCAAGTGAAGTATCCGACACCGGGAATTGGCGTATGACGAAGATGATTGACCGCTATACGGACCGGCTTTTTGGGGATATTCTTGTACCCATTACCGGCATAGAGGAGATTTGGCAGGCACTCGAACAAGCTATACTGGTTGCATCGAAAGAAGATTCAGTCCTTCATGGTCTCCATATTATTCTTCCCAAGGAAATAGTGGATGAAAGGTTGAAACAAAAAATCCAGAGCCGCTTCAATCAGCGTTGTCGGGAGGCCAACCTGCAAGGCGGTCTGGTGGTGGAGAGAGGAAACATTACCCGCCAAGTTTGCAAACGTGCATTACTGACCGACCTGATCGTCTTGAATGTTTCGCATCCACCATTACAGGGGTTTTCCAGCCTATATTCCGGTCTGCGCGCCATCATTCGTAGTTCGGCTCGTCCCATATTGGCGGTACGAGGGATCGCCACCTCGATGGATAATGCCCTATTGGCTTTTGATGGGAGTCCTAAATCCAAGGAAGCCCTTTTCGTGGCAACCTACCTGGCGGAGAAGTGGCACACGAGACTGATGGTCCTGACTGTTGGCGACGACACCTCCCATTCTGTCCAGGATTATGCGCGTGCCTATCTTGATTTACACGAAATTCAGGCTGAATATAATGTTAAAAGCGGTTCACGAGATGTTCTCGTGAAAACCATACTGGAACGCCAGATAAACCTGGTAGTGATGGGCAGTTATAGTGGTACCACGCTGAAAGAAATCCTGGTTGGGAGCGCAGTAAATTCCCTGTTGCGCAGTATCGATTGTCCCCTGTTGATTTGCCGATAAAAAAATTGCAGGCACGATTTCCATACCATGTCCCGATCCAAAGAAGAACAGCTAATGGTCTCCATCATTTTGGTCGCCCTCGTCTTAAGATGTGCGTCCTTGATAGTTGCATTCCAGCATTTCGAGCGCGCTTTCCAGCCAGACTCTCAAAGTTATATTTCCTTGGCGCTTAAGCTGCTTTCCACCGGCAAGTATCCAACTGACAGCGCCTGGCGAACGCCTGTATATCCATTATTTATTGCGATGGTTTATGGAATTGGTGGAAATAATCCGATCACTTTGATTTTTGTGCAGATTATCATCAGTACTGCAAGCGTTCTATTTACATATAGACTCGGGATCCGCCTGATGCCCAAGCCTGCAGCGATGATAGGGGCCCTATTGATGGCTTTCAGTGTCAAATCCTTCACACATGCGTTCTTTCTTTTGACGGAAACATTGTTTACATTTCTGTTGCTTGCAGCAATATTAGTGTGGGTCAAAGCCCGCCAGGATGGAAAAAGAGATTGGCTAGTTCTTTCCGCGCTATTAATGGGAGCAGCGATACTGACCAGTCCCATTGCACTTTATTTTCCCCTGGTTATGACTGGAATGATCCTATTTGACTTGAGTAGAAGGTGGATTCCGCGCTTGCAGGATTTATTGATATACCTGGTCGTAACCACGCTCATTCTCTTCCCATGGGTATTACGTAATAATTATGTGGTTGGTTTACTTACTGTATCCACAATCTCCAATTACAACCTGCTTTTTTATAATGCTGCGGCAGTGCAAGCCAATCTTCAAGGGATAAGTGAGACGGATGTACGGCCGGAATTATAGGACCAGGTCAATAAAGTGCTGGAAAGCAGGGGATGGGCAGATACGGAAGGCAATCTTGCCTGAGTGGAAGGTCAACTTGCCTGGCAAATAATCCGAGGCCAGCCAGTTCGCTACGTTTATCTTCACTTGAAAAGTGATTTGAATAATTTCTTACCCGATGTGACCGATCTGACTGAAATCCTGGGACTAACCGTTGGCGGAAAAGGGACATTGAGCATTCTGAACCAGCATGGGCTTAGTGCAGCGATTCAAAATTATTTTGGCGGAAATACTTGGATATTGTGGGTATTTTTCCCCTTGATCGCTTTATTGGCTTTTACATACCTTGCAGATGGGGTCGGAGTATTTTCGATTATCCGGAAGCGAGAGTGGTTCGTGCTGGCAGTTCTACTTCTGCCGGTGGTTTATTTGATGTTTGTTCCTGGAGCAGCTTCCGAACCTCGTTTCCGTGTGCCCGCCATGCCATATTTTTGCCTGTTGGCAGGATGGGGTGTGAAAACCATTTTCCCATTTGTCCGAAAAAATCTTAAAAAATAGATTGCGAATTCCATGACACAACCCAAACGCTGGCAAATTGCCCCTACGCTCACTCCGCAAGCCAATGAAAATTTGGCAGTCTTTCCTACTGTTCTACGACAGATACTTTTTAACCGAGGTCGCGCCACGGATGCAGAGGCCCGAGCCTTTCTCAATGCCGAGGCGAATTTCAACACCGATCCATTCCAGATGACTGGCATGGATAAAGCTATAGCGCGTATTCAACGGGCTATTGAAAAGAAGGAAGCAATCGCCATCTATGGCGATTACGATGTGGATGGCGTCACAGCCACAGCTCTCCTTTATGAGTCTCTCAGGGCATTTGGAGTGGAAGCCAGACCAAGAATCCCGAACCGCTTCGACGAGGGGTACGGCCTCAATAAGGATGCATTGGATGACCTAAAGAACGAGGGTGTCAGTCTGGTAATTACAGTTGATTGCGGCATCCGTTCCCCGGATGAGGCTTCCCATGCCCGATCCATTGGCCTGGACATGATCATTACCGACCATCACCAGCCTGCTGATGGTGATTTACCTGACGCCATAGCAGTCATTAATCCCAAGCAGGTCGGCGATGGATATCCGGATAAGGACTTGGCCGGGGTGGGGGTTGCCTATAAGATTGCGCAAGCACTTTTCAGTGGCACAGGAACGGTCGGCCCCAGTTCTCATTTGGATGATTTACTCGATCTGGTAGCCCTTGGTACGGTGGCTGACCTGGCGCCGCTTGTTGGTGAAAATCGTTCCCTGGTGCGAAAGGGCTTGCAGAAAATCCGCGAGACAAAACGGCAAGGGCTGTTTTCCCTGGCGGCGGTATCTGACCTGCCTTTGGCAAGAACCACGGCGACCAGCATTGGTTTCACCCTCGGACCGCGCTTGAATGCCGCCGGGCGGCTGGAATCTGCCAAGGCTGCTTACGATCTGCTCACCACCAGCGACGTAAAACGTGCAGGCGAACTGGCCCAGCAATTGAATGTTCAGAACCGACAAAGGCAGGACCTTACCCGAAAAATCCAGGAAGAAGCCGAGGCAATAGTCCTGGCAGAAGGAATTGAATCCAATCTTTTATTCGCCGTGCACCCCGATTTCAACGCTGGCGTGGTCGGATTGGCAGCAGCACGTCTGGTTGAGATATATTACCGACCGGCAGTTGTCGGGCAAAGGCTGGATGAGACAACGCGCTGTTCTTGTCGTTCCATCCCGGAATTCCATATCACCCAGGCCCTCGACCTGTGCAAGGATCTTCTCATCCGCCACGGGGGACATGCTGCGGCAGCCGGATTCTCCGTCAGCAATGAGAACGTCGATGCGCTCAAAAAACGACTGCAATCCATTGCCAGGGAACAAATAGGTGACCTGGATCTACGTCAAACGCTGAATGCAGACGCCGAGGTTCCTTTAGCGGACCTGCGCCCAGAGTTGCTTAGATACCTGGATGCCCTACAACCGACAGGCTATGGCAACCCCGAAGCGGTTTTCGTCACCCGGAATGTACGAGTCACACATTCCCGCACGGTTGGGTCAGAGGGCAGGCATCTGAAATTAATTGTTACCGATGGACACGTTACTTATGATGCGATCGGATTCCGGCTTGGTCACCTCCAATCCGAATTACCTGGTAAAGTCGACCTGATATACACCTTTGAGTCCAATGAATATAATGGACGCACCTCGCTCCAACTAAACCTAAAGGATGTGAAAGCCGCCGGGACTCCCGATTAAATGCGAATCAAAAAATAGGAGATATGGGTCTGCAAAACCAGCATGGAGTTAATGTATGATGATATATGAACAATGGAAAAAAGTGAGGAGGAATAAATGAAGTTACGTTTGAAGAATATTCCAGGAGCCGTCTTGTTGGTTTGCCTGATTCTACAAGGATGTGGAACGTCTCCCACTGCGCCAACTGCGAGACTGCTCCAACCAACTGAGACACTTCCAGCTCCGGAAATTGTTCCAGCGACCATTACACCCACTCTGACTCCCACCCAGGTACCAACCACAACCAATAGTCCGGTAGCGACGCAGATTCAACATCTGATCAAACCAGGTGAGCCAACCTACATTGTAGAACAGACGACCAACGATTGCACTTTGGGGAAAACATATGTCTCAAATCAACCGGTTTATATTCCCAAGGTTTGTGACAATCAGGAAGCTGACTTTATTGAGCGTCCAGTAACAGCCGATCTAAAAAACTATTTTCCTTACCTGGATATCTCATCGGCCCAGTTTGGGGCAAATCGTGATTGGCTCTTCGCCCGAATAAACATTTATGATGCCATCGCCTTAACAGGGGCTGGAGATGTCTATTATTTCTTTAAATTGGACCTCAATTTTGATGGTCGGGACAGTAATGTGATTGTATTTTCAGTAAGAAATTTGCCTCTGGAAGCATTAACGTGGACGGTCGGCGGTGTGCAAGCCTGGAAGGATGTGGATGGGACGATTTCGCCTGTCTTTGACGAGGGTGTCGGAGCAGACCCTGACCTGGTCTGGGCACGCCGATCTCCCAATGCGATTGAATTCGCATTTAAACCTGCCATTTTGGATGGTCCAAGCCGTTTTGCCTGGTGGGGATGGTCTTATCAAGGCACGCTCAACCCGACCGATATTGCCCTTGCGCCAATATCTCCGGATTTGTATCAAATTGATAACACTTGCGCCCGGGGTTTTAATGGCAGTTCATCCAGTCTCGTCAATAGCTGCTTGAAATAACCCCCTCCATTTGGTCAAGCAAATTCATTTCAATCAGGGAACGGTTTGTGCATGACAAATTGGATAATGCAAGGATATGGAAAACGACTCCTTTGGAACGAAGGGGTCGTTTGTTCTTAGCAGGTTAATCGACGAGCCTATACTTGAGCAAAGCCCAGATGGCAGTAAAGGCATCTTTCATTTTAATCTTCTTGCCTTCAGCATAATCGCGGGGGTTAAAAGAAATTGGCACCTCATAAATGTGCTCATTGCGTTTTAATATCTTTGCAGTAAACTCGGGTTCGAAATCGAAGCGATTGGCGCGCAGGTTAATTCCTTGCAGCACTTCGCGTCGGAAGACTTTATATCCCGTCTCCATGTCGCTCAGAATGGTGTTGTAAAGCAAATTGGTCGCGAAGGTCAGCATCTGATTGGCGATCATATGCCAAAACATAACCACCCGCCGTGGCCCACCCAGGAAGCGGGAACCATAAACTACGTTTGCCAGACCCTCTTCGATCGGTTTGAGCAGCACAGGATAATCGCGTGGATCATATTCCAGGTCAGCATCCTGGATGAGTATCACCTCGCCTGTGGCTGCCGCGATACCAGAACGGACAGCTGCACCCTTGCCCTGATTTTTCGTATGGAGAATGACCCGGATGCCATGGCTGCCATCCCAATTTTTGAGAACGTCACGGGTTCCATCAGACGAGCCATCATCCACAAGTATGATCTCAGAAGTCAAACCTGTGGCCAGGACGCGGTCGAGTAAGGTGTGAATTGTCTTGACTTCGTTGTAAACAGGAATAATTACCGAAAGTCGCATGACTGAATTATAAACGATTTGCAAGGTGGAAAAATCCAAACCTTACCCGTGTAGAGTATAATTTGCTTCGTTTTGGGATTAAACCCAATAAGCCATTTCGATTGTCATGAACTTGGCCTTAATCTGGTTAAATTCTTAAGCAATAAATTTGATATGGGAGAATAATGCTAAATACCTTAATCGATGCAATGGAACATGCTATTCGGGAAATCAAGTTATGGCCTGAAAAGGCTGTTCAGGTCTATCATCACAACGATTCCGACGGGCTTAGTTCAGGCGCCATACTCACGCGTGCATTTGAAAGGCAAGGATTTAAAGTTCAACGCTTCTGTTTGGAAAAGCCATATCCAGCAGTGCTAAAAAAGGTTTACGAACAGGAAGGAAAGATTCTCATCTTTGCCGATTTTGCAGGCAGAATCGCACCGCTGATCTCCGAATTGAACAAAAACAGAAATCTGACGCTAATTCTGGATCACCATGTTGCTGAAGCCTCGACCGATCCGAGAGTTCTCAATCTTGACCCTGATTTATTTGGATTGAAAGGGGATCGGGACATTTCCGCTTCGACAACATGTTATCTTTTTGCACGGACCATGGATTCAATCAATCGTGACTTGGCCTATATTGCAGTTGTGGGAGCGGTTGGAGATGGTTTTTTTGTGGACGGCCAGCTGGTGAGTCAGAACCGCGAAGTTACGATGGAAGCCGTTCAACAGGGTCTGATCGAGATTAGGAAACATGAAACCGGGGAGCAGTACCTTTTGAAGGGTTTAAAAGGTGAGATACCCGTTATTGAACTGGGCGACTATCTTGATTTACTGGGGGGAGTGGGCTATTACCAAAAAGGACCGGATATGGGGGTGGGTGTCTGCCTTGAAGGGATTTCGCCAGAGTCGAACCGGATGGTGGAAGAATTAAAGGCTATCAGGACGAAAACATTTGACCAAGAGATTGCAAGGCTTCAGGCAGGCGCTTTGAAACAAGCTCCACACATCCAGTGGTTCCAAGTTGAAAAACGCTTTTTCCCAATGGGGGTAAAAATGATTGGCGCATTCTGTGATGCCATTAAGGACTCGAACCTTATTGATCCCCGGAAATACCTTGCAGGATTTCAGATTATTCCGGATGAAATCCCAGGCTTCGACGCAATAACTTTTAACGAAGTGAAGATTTCCATGAGGGTTTCTCATTACATGGAAGGTGAAATCCGGGCGGGAAGAGCAATGGGACTCAATATATTGCTTCCCGAAGCTACGGATAGGCTCGGTGGATTTTCCGATGCCTGTCATAGTCTGACAGCTGCCACCACGGTGGCCATAGGTAAAGAAGAAAAACTGATTGAGGAAATGGAAAAAATATTAAAGGAGAATCGCATGGCTAACGGAACTGGTTTTGGAAAAACCATCTTGATAGGCGATCAATTTGTGCTGGATGAAGTTCCGGCGATCGTCTCGTCAATTCCCTTTAAAACGGTGACAACTGTGGAAAGGATTGACGGCGAAGGATGGATCCTGGAAGACAACCGGATCGAGGTTCCGGGATATAAGGAAAAGAAAAAGGAACAGCAAGCACGCTCAATTGACAGAATTCTCGAAGTCATGAAGGTCGACGTCAAAAAGACCCCAATCAAGATTACCTGTGGGGGAACATTATTAGCTGGAAGTGGCGTAGGCGCCAGTGCAGCCAGTTGCGTTTCGCTTGCGCGGGCATTGAATACAGAATTCAAGTTGGGCTATTCGATCGAAGAGATTAACCGGGTTGCCTGGCAAGGGGAATTTCCTTATCATGGGGTTGCGAGTGGAGTTGATAATACCGCCTCAACCTATGGCGGGCTTCTTCTTTTCTATCTAAAAAACGGACAACAACATTTCGAAAAGATCCAAACTCCAAAATCCTTTGAAATAGTATTAGCCAATAGCGGCGTCACAGTTAATACGGCTGCCTTGGACGAGTTTATCGACCAGCAAAAGAAAAGCGATCCGGAGCTTTTTACAACCCGTCTCAAGGTCATCACAACCCAAGTTTATGAAATGAAGCAGGCACTTGAAGTTGGTGATTTAGAAAAAGTTGGAAAGATCATGTCGAAAAATCACAAACTTCTGATCGATATGGGAATGTCTCATGAGACTCTGGACTACCTATGCAGGTCAGCCGTCGAAAAGGGGGCTTTTGGAGCGAAAGTCACAGGAGGGGGCAGAGGTGGATATATGGTTGCTTTGACTCCGGGGAAAAAACTCCAAGATACCGTTGCATCAGCTTTCGAGGGGGAAGGGTACAAGTTAATCCGAGCAACGATCGGTGGAATTTGAATGCATAGCAGATGAAACGCGATTGTATCAATATTGATATAAGCAACGTGTTGGCCTTCCTGGCCTCCGACCAGGTCAGTTATAAGACCGGCCTGTTAATTAACTTCCCCAGCGGGCAGGAGATACATTGAACGAATTGTCCATCCCGAAACGCTTCTTTGCTGGCTATATTTTTGATCTGGACGGGACGGTATACCTGGGGGAGGCCTTGCTTCCCACGGCGGGCGAGACCCTAAGGGAGCTGCGTTCGCGCAACTTACGTACAATCTTCATATCCAACAACCCCACGCATGCGCGCAAAGAGTATGCAGTTAAACTTACCGGCCTGGGCTTGCCAACCTCCGTGGAAGACATTCTGACTTCATCGCTTGTCATGGTGGATTTTCTGAAGCATCGCATGCCGGGTGCACGGCTGTTCGTCGTCGGCGAGGAACCGCTTTGTGAAGAGTTACGCCTTGGCGGGTTCGAACTGACCGAGCAGGCGCACGAAGTTGATGCAGTGATCGCCAGTTTTGACCGCACCTTTGTTTACCGCAAGCTGCAGATCGCATTCGATGCCATCCGGGCCGGCGCAAGTTTCTTCGCAACCAATCCGGACCGATATTGCCCAGTACCGTCAGGTGGAGAACCAGATTGCGCTGCCATCATTGCCGCCATCGAGGCCTGTACCAATACACGGGTCGAAGCCGTGGTAGGCAAGCCATCCAAGTATATGATCGATGCAGCGTTGAACTTAATGGACCTGCCAGCCGCAGATTGCCTTCTGACCGGAGACCGGTTGGAGACGGACATCCTTATGGGCCAACGGGCGGGCATGTCCACCGCTTTGGCTCTGACAGGAGCCACTTCTGAATCTGCCCTGGAAGTCTCGTCCATCCAGCCGACATATGTCCTGCATCATTTGGGTGACTTGCTGCTGTGACATTGACATTTGTACACGAAATCTGAAGCCAAGTCTGACCGATTCTAGAACGGTTATATTTCTCAGTGCGAGCGGGAAAATTGCTGAACCTGAAATTCACATTGATTCTTCGACGGGTCGCTCCCAGCCGGGCGAAAGGTACGACCTTTCCACCTTCAGGCAGAAATCCGGTTCGTGCCTATCTAAGATAAAGGGTACCCCGTGGAAAAAATTTCGAGATTTTTTTTAATCCTATTACGTGTCATGGTTGTGGCATGTACCTCTCTGTGCATTCTGCTGGTTTTCTTCCCTTATGAAATAATAAAAAAAATAGGAGATTTTATTTCTCCAGACAAGAATTTCGAAGTCTTTAACACCAGGATTGGTTGAATTATTACGGAAACCAACCCTTGGACTGGGAATTTTTTTCTTGCTGGTGGGTGTGTTCATTTTCATCTGGTCGCGCAAGGCCAGAGAAATAATAGAAGTGTTTATTCGTTTATTTCAAATTCTTTACACTCGCTTTCTTAAGGATATCCGTGCTCTTTTCCGGGACCTTTGGCATGCCGGTCCGGGTCGACTGGAATCCATAATCCTGGTTGTGATTGTGATATTTTCTGCGATTGCCAGGTGGATCCTGATCAATCGACCGATCGAATATGACGAAGCGTATACATTTGTTGAATTCGCGAGGCATCCATTTCGCTATATTATCTCCAATTATTATGTTCCAAACAACCAGGTGCTTAATACCATATTGGTTCGTGTTTCCTACCTTCTCTTTGGAGACGGTCTCTGGCAAATACGTTTACCCACCTTTATTGCCAGCCTGATTTTGATCATGTGCGTTTATTTCCTGGGGCGATCCTTTTACAATAGAAAGGTAGGGTTGACCGCAGCCATTCTGGTTGCATTCTTACCTACCATGATTTTGCGGTCTGTAAGTGCACGGGGTTACATAATAGTGACTTTGATGACTTTACTGGGATTCCTTGCAGCTGATTACACAATTCGCAAGAAAAATATTGCCGCCTGGTTTTTCTTGGTGATTATCTGTTCAATTGGTTTTTATGCCATACCAGTCATGTTGTATCCATTTGGGTTGATTTTTACCTGGCTATTATTGGCTGGGATATTAAAAGAGATCAATAATGAATATAAAGGACTTGTGAATTGGGTAAAGTATATTGTCGTCGCAGGATTTTCAATCTTGATCCTGACCATCCTTTTCTATTCCCCCATCCTTGTGACCAATAACCTACGCCAGATTTATGTGAACAACCGTGTTCTTCAACCGACCGGAATAAACGAATTCATCAAATCTTTTCCTGGCACAGTTCATTCTGTACTGAAGGAATGGGTTAATGGGGTTTCCGGCCCGATTGTTGCAATCTTATCGACCGGTTTGATTCTTTCATTCTTATTTCATAAAAAGGATTCCAAGTATCGGATATCAATGCAAAGCATTTTTATAATATATCTTATTGGTATCGTTCTCATTGAACGACCTTATCCCATAACCCGTATTTGGCTTTGGGTAATCCCTTTACTGGCATTATGGTGTGCAGCGGGCATTGTTGGTGGTTTACAATTGGTCGCCCAAAGATGGTCGATCCGAACCATAACATTTCTAATACTTGGGATTGTGTTATTCGTTTACGCTACCAATGGGATGTACCAATCCTATGATATGGCGATACTTCATCCTTCTGTCGAAGACCCTGTAGCACAAAAAGTTACATTATTCCTAAAGCCTATATTAAGCATTAACGATCTCGTTGTTGTATCGGGTTGCTCCAATGCCCGGTATTGGTATTATTTCCAATTGTATGGAATCCCCGATATTGTGATCCGAAATAGAAACAGGTTCTTCGCCAAGATGTATGTTATAGTTTATACTAAAGCTAATCCTTCTTGCGGAAACGAGGAAATGTCACAAGTTTTTTCGGAAAATGGTCCGGATGCAGTATTCTTTGATATGAACACAGCACATGTCCTAAAACAAATCGATTACGCCACCATCTATGAGATGGATCCGATTCTTGAAAGGATCCAGAAGGCCTATCCGAACTAAAAATAAATTCGTATAGAAATAATCTTGTAGGTCTCATTGGACCAGGGAGTTGAATAATGTTAAACGTCAACCAACAAAATCAAGAATCACCCACCTCTCAAAGTGCGCCTTATTTTCCTCCACCTTTAGCAAAGTTGGAGGACACCGGTCTATCCTTATTGTGGCTCCAGGATTTGGCATTGAAAATCTTTTATTATCAGGGATATCTGACCGGTTTTAAGACTTCCGAAGAAATTGCCCTGCCTTTTGCCGGGATCGTAGACCAAATTCTCGAGTCGCTCAAGCGCGAGAAACTTATCGAAGTAAAAACATCGCAAGGGGTGGGTGAAGGTGCATACCAATATGCGATCACCGGTGCAGGAATAGTACGTGCCCGCGAGGCTCTAGAACGCAGCCAGTATGCCGGACCCGCCCCCGTCCCAATAGAAGTTTACAACGAATCCATCCGTCGCCAGAGCCGTGGAAGGGTCGCTATCACCAGCAGAACCATGCGCCAGATACTATCACACCTGGTTTTATCAGAAGAGACATTTCAACGGCTTGGGCCGGCTCTGAACTCGGGCACATCCATCTTTCTTTATGGGCCTCCCGGTAACGGGAAGACCAGCGTAGCAAAGGCGTTTGGCAATCTCGTCTTAAGTCAAGCAATGTATATTCCATATGCTCTTTACCTGGATGGGCAAGTTGTCAAATTATATGATTCGGTCAATCACCAACGCGTTCCTTCGACAGATACCACAGGCAATGGAACCGGTGGCTTGCGTGCTGGTGGGCGACGCGACCCACGCTGGGTTAAGATCCGCCGGCCATTTATCATGGTAGGAGGTGAACTGACCCTAGAGGGACTTGACCTCGTCTTTGACGATACGCACAAATTCTACGAGGCACCATTCCAGGTCAAAGCCAATGGTGGAATCCTTTTGATCGATGATTTTGGAAGGCAACAGGTCCGGCCGCGGGATTTCTTAATCGTTGGATAGTCCCACTGGAAAACCGTGTCGATTATTTAACGCTTCACACTGGCCGGAAAGTTGAAATTCCGTTCGATGTGTTGGTAGTCTTTTCCACCAACCTGCCACCGCGCGATCTTGTGGATGAGGCATTTCTACGACGCTTGCGTCATAAGATTGAAATCGGAGATCCTTCCTATGAGGACTATCGAGAAATCTTTACGCGCGTTTCCCAACAGAAGGGTGTCCCTTACAATGACCAGGCGCTGGCCTATCTATTGCAGGAATTCTATATCAAGAGGAATAGAAAGTTGCGCGCTTCCCACCCGCGGGATTTATGTGATCAGATTCTTGATATTGCCCGATATATGGCCATTGAACCTGTAATGGACAAAGAAATGATCGATCGTGCTTCCCACGCCTATTTTGTGGATATTTAGGAAAAATGTGGATTGATTTATCCCTCCCGGTCGTTATTGCGCATCGAGGTGATAAAACATATGCCCCAGAAAACACATTGGCAGCATTTAAACTGGCTGTTGAAAAGGGAGCAGACGCCCTTGAATTCGATGCGAAATTAACCGCAGATGGACAGGTCATTGTTATTCACGATCGGACAGTAAACCGCACTACGAATGGTACAGGCAAATTATCCAATTTCACACTAGCAGCGTTGAGAGAACTGGATGCCGGGGTGGGGTTTTCCGAGAAGTTTCGTGGTGAAGGCATTCCCACTCTTGATGAGGTGTTCGAAATCAGTTGGCAAGCGCGTGCATATGGACGTTGAATTAACAAATTATGCCACCCCCGGCGATACACTTGTGCTTAAAGTAGTCGAGGCGGTCAGGAAGCATGGTTTACAAAAACAAGTGCTCTTTTCATCTTTTCTTCTGATCAATTTAAGGAAAGCGCATTCGCTACTGCCCGAAGTTCCGCGTGGAATTTTATGCATACCTGGTTTTTGGGGTTTATGGGGACGGACGTTTACCTGGCGTGGGGATTATTTTGCCCTGCATCCGCACTTGAGAGATACTACCCCCGGGCTAGTTAATCGAGTTCATGCGGCAAGGAAGCGCGTACAAGTTTGGACAGTCAATGCAGAAAGAGATTTAAAGAGGATAATTGGCATAGGAGTGGATGGGATTTTCACCGATGATCCAGGACTGGCAATCCGATTGTTGGGGAGAAGCAAATGATTGCTCTGTTGCACCAAAGAATGATAGCTCGACGTTTCCTTTCATTCCTGCTCTTCGTTTCGTTGTTATTATCCACTTTACCGATGGCATCTGCCCGCGCATCGAGTGTTTTGCAAGGCAGCGTCAATTCAGAACTTGCCCAGCAAATGCTTGAAAAGATGACCCCGGAAGAAAAAGTCGGGCAGTTGTTTTTGGTTGCTTTTAGCGGGGCAAGTGTAAATGAAAAATCGCAGATCTATGATTTGATCACGCATTACCATGTGGGTGGGGTGGTCCTACGCGCGGATAACGACAATTTTATCGCCGCGCCGGATACTGTTTCGGGCGCTTATCAGTTGATTGCCCAAATGCAGGAGGCTGAGAGGCAGGCTTCGCTTAGTCAGTCGAGCAGTCCAGATAACGGCACACCCACTCCTTTACCAGCGCCCACGCAGGTTCCAGCAAATTACATTCCTCTCTTTGTGGGTATTTCCCAAAACGGGGATGGCTATCCTGATGATCAGATTCTCAACGGCCTCACGCCTCTCCCCGATTTGATGGCGTTAGGATCTACCTGGGATCCATCCCTGGCCGAGCAGGTGGGCACGGTGGCAGGACAGGAACTCTCAAGTATGGGGTTTAACCTGTTCTTTGGCCCTTCGCTGGATGTCCTTGACTCTCCTGATACCACGCTGGAAAACGGTTTGAATGCAAACGTGTTTGGAGGTGATCCGTATTGGGTGGGAGCGATGGGGAGTGAATATGTCAGCGGTCTGCATATTGGCAGTAATGGAAGGATGCTGGTAATTGCCGACCATTTCCCTGGCAGCGGAAGCGCTGATCGTCCTGCGGGAGAAGAACCGGCTACTGTGGTCAAGAGCCTTGACCAGTTGAAGCAGGGCGAATTAGCACCTTTTTCTGCGGTAACCGGAAATGCCCAATCTCCACAAAGCACTGTTGATGGGCTGCTTGTATCGAATACCCGCTATCAGGGATTTCAGGGAAATATCCGTTCGACCACACGCCCGATCAGTTTCGACCCACAAGCTCTCAGCCAGATTCTGGCTCTCCCGTCCTTTTCTACCTGGCGAGAGGCTGGCGGCCTGATGGTCAGTGATGATTTGGGCAGCCAGACAGTGCGGCTTATTCTATGATCCCAGCGGACAATCCTTTCAAGCCCATCTGGTGGCACTGGATGCCTTTTTGGCCGGCAATGATTTGCTTTACATGGGGAATATCATCTCCAGTGAAGCAAAAGATAATTATTCGTCAGTGGTCGAAACTATGGATTTCTTTACGCAGAAATATCTCGGGGACACGGCCTTTGCAAAGCGTGTCGATGATGCGGTTTTACGCATTCTGACTGTTAAATATCACCTTTATGGCGATTTCAGCCTGGGTACGATTACGCCGCCTGAAACCGGGCTGACGCAGATAGGCCAGTCTGAAGCAGTCACCCTGAAGTTGCCCAACAATCCGCCACCCTGGTCAGTCCGGACGCGGCGGATTTGGAAACAGCCCTACCTTCACCGCCAGTGGTCGGAGATCGCATGGTCTTTCTGACGGATGCGCGTCCCGGACGCCAGTGCAGTACTTGCGGTGATGAGCCTATGCTGGCTCCGGATGCCTTGCAGAATGCGATCCTGCGCCTTTACGGTTCCCAGGCTGGCGGTCAAGTCATAGCGGGACGGCTGATCTCTTATTCGCTTGATTCGATTTCAGGAATTCTGGCGGGGGGTTCAGGAAATCAAGATCTTGAAACTGCTTTGAACCAAACGAATTGGGTGGTCATAAATATGCTGGATGCAGGGCCGGGCCAACCGCAGACCACGCTTTTGCATCGATTTCTTTCCGAACGGCAGGATTTGTTGCGTGGTAAACACGTAGTTGTTTTTGCTTTCAACGCCCCATATTTCTTAGATGCCACCGATATATCCAAGGTGACCGCGTACTATTGCCTGTATAGCAAATCGGCGCCATTTGTAGAAGTGGCTGCGAGATTGCTCTTCAGGGAACTTACCCCAAGCGGGGCACTGCCTGTATCTGTGGAGGGCATTGGGTACGACCTGCAATCTGCCATTGCTCCAGATCCAACCCAGGTAATCTACCTTTCCCTGGACATGCCATCTATTTCTACACCCGGTATAGTTGCCCAAACGCCTGTTGGACCGACCTCAACCCCCTTTTTCCGGGTTGGCGATACCCTGTCTGCTCGGACAGGTATCATTGTTGACCAAAACGGGCACCCTGTACCTGACGGAACAGGAGTGCAATTCAGGATTGCCATGAATGGAGCTGGCGGATATGTCCAACAAATAAACTCTGTCACAGCTCAAGGCGTGGCGAGGGCTTCGTTCAATATAGACAGGCCTGGTTTACTCGAAATAAGTGCCACCAGCGAATCCGGCCATCAGTTCGGTTGTGTTACAGTTGAATGTCACCAGTGAAGGATCCAGCGTAACAATAGTCACACCAACTCCGATCCCTGAATTCACACCTACGCCAACAATAATCACCGCAACTCCCGTTTTTATCCCCACAACACCTTTACAGCAAGGATATCCGGGTTTTACCGGCTGGTTGGCTGTAGTACTATCTCTAGGTGCGTTTGGATTTATAGCTTACTGGTTGGGAGATAGAGTTGCAGCAATGCGATGGGGAGTTCGATGGGCAATATGTGCCGTTCTGGGAGGCTTACTGGCATATACTTACCTTGCCATACGTATGCCAGGAGCAGCATCTTTCCTTCAAAAAGGTGGGTGGTCAGGAATGATGGGTGCGGTTTTACTTGGGGCGGCGACCGGCTTCATTGGAGCATATATCTGGTTTCGCCTGGCTAATGAATCAAGGAAGCGATCAGGCTGACGAGAAGTAAACCAACTGACATCCAAATCAGGAACTGCTCGGGTTTTTCTCCAATATAATCAAGGATAGATTCTTTTGGATGAATTTGCGCTTGCGGGCGTGAAGGTAATTCGCGTGTCCCAATCAAGACCTTACGCAAATCTTCTGCTGTCGCCGGTCGATCATCTGGATGGAGCTCCATGGCCCACAGGATGGCGCGCTCGGTACGAGGACTGATGGACGGATTAAGTTTACGCGGTGGCGGCAAACTTTCCGGATGCAGGAAACGTTCTCGGGCATCCACAGGAGGAGAGTTTGTGAGCAAATGATAAAGTGTGCAGCCGAAAGCGTAAATGTCACTGCGAATATCGGTATGCAAGCCATCTCCACCGTATTGCTCCAATGGAGTGTAGAGGGCAGTGCCGCGTCCTTGAATGACAGTAATGGTCATTTCATCAGGAACCAGGGCCTTGACAAGACCAAAATCCACGAGTTTTAGCAGTCCGTTAGGTGTGATTTTTAGATTGGATGGTTTCACATCCCGATGTACGAGAGGAGGAGTCTGACCGTGTAAGTATGTGAGTGCATCGGCCAACTGGTTAGCCCAACTGAGCACATTTTCTTCACTCAAGAATGTGTTGTTCTGTTTGGCGTCCAGCATCATGGCGCGCAAATCCTTACCAGGGATATAATCCATAACCAAATAGTCGCGTGGATCGATGGAGAAGAAGTCAGAGACTTTCGGCAAGTTGGGATGGTCCAGGCGCGCCAATACCGTCGCCTCATGCATGAATTGCTGGCGGGCCTCTTTAAGTAAATTACTGGGCACGGTGCGGTCGTGTTCGACTTCCTTGAGTGCGCATTGGCGTCCTTCCAGACGGAGGTCATCGGCAAGGTAGATATTGCCCATGCCACCCTGGCCGATGCGCTCACGAATGCGATAACGGCCGCGCAGTACCTCTCCGTTTTTGAGCGCGACAGGCATATTGGTCCAAATCGTTTGGAACGGTGAAAAAAGTGCTAGGCTGGAAGGGATTTCGGCGTTGTTGGCCAGCTTTGCATATCCGTTCAATATTTATCCTATTATAAGCTCCTTTTGCCCTCTTGTTGTATAATACGAGTTGCGAGGATGGAGTACCATATGGAAGGGAATTTAACCGAGTCTCCTTTGTTGATTGCGCAAAATGGCCCGCTCAAAGGTCAGCGTTGGACGCTAAACAAGCCGCTGTTGGTTGGACGGGAAGCTTCATGCGAGATCGTTGTACCTGATCGTATGGTTTCACGCTTTCATGCCCGTATTACACCATCTCCCAAAGGGATGCTGCTGGAAGATCTGGATAGCAAAAATGGGACGCACTGCAACGGCAATATGGTAGTTGGCCAGGTACTATTGCAGGATGGCGATACAGTGCAGATTGCGCTCGCACAGCAATTCCTGTTCCTAACTTCGGACGCGACCATCCCGTTGAGTGAAGATGATGCCCATCCCGGTCGTTTACGGATGGATATGCGTTCCCGGCGGGTCTGGGTGGATGAAAGGTTGGTCGATCCACCACTTTCGGCATTGCAATTTCATGTTTTGCGTGTCCTATACGAAAACCAAGGACAAGTTGTGGACAGGCGGCAACTTGTTAACAATGCCTGGGGCGAAGAGCAGTCCGTTGGAGTATCCGATCAGGCACTGGATGCGCTCCTGCGGCGCTTGCGCGATCGGATTGCCGCCATTGACCCGGGACATCCCTATATTATGACCATACGTGGACACGGCATACGGCTGGAAAATCCACCATTGGAGTGATTGTTCCTGACATAAAACGACTTTACTTCTCAGGAGGGAATGTTAATAAGTTGAAATGAAATTCCCCGTCGGGTAAAAAATGGCGGGGAATTAACTTATTTCATGCTTTTTTTCATCGAGAATTTGAGCACGGCTTTGTATAGGCCACGCAGCTTTTCGATGGTTCGGGCTTCCTCGCCCTGCGGTTTTGTTCCAGCTTGCTCTTCACTGCGCGTTAAGATGTTGGCAATAATGGAACTGAATTCGGGGGTAATCTCCTCGGCGTGTTGTTGGAGCATTTTATCAAGGGAAGCCTCGTCTGATGCATCAAGCAATTCTTCCAACAGGGACAACTCTGGCGGTGGGGCGCTGGCTTGTTGTAACACAGCCACAATCTGTTGCAGCTTTGGCATCCGTTCCGCGTCGTTTTTTTGATTCGCTTCTTGAAGAGCCTGATTCAACAACTGTACAAAGGCATCATTTATCTCCTGGAAGTGACTGACAGTGGCTTGTTGGATATCTTTCGCAGTCAGAAGGGTATTAAGAAGCTCTTTGGCACGCTTGTATTCTTCTTCGGCGCGCTGGTCAAACCGGCGGGTAATTTCCAACAGCTTTTCACGCAAAACTTCCAACTTTTTACGCTCGTCACCGGCCTTTCTTTCGATACGACCGGTGAGAGATTGGAAGAACATATAGTCCAGGCCGGGCCGTGCCAGGCTGACCAGCGCGTTCAATCGATCATCAGTAGGAGCTTGGATAATGATCTCCAACAGTTTCTCACGATCAAGGTTTTTCCCAGCTGCCTGCAAAGTCTTGATAGCTTCCTGGACTTCATTTGCCTGTTCGGTAATTTTACGCCCGTATTCGGTCTCAGCCAGTAATTGTGTCTGAATTGCATCCATTTGAGCGAGGTATTGTTCCTGCCCGCTAGCTGAGGCACCTTCCATCAACCGGTTGAATATCGAGAAGAATTCAGCGTCGAGAAGCGCAGACTCCTGTTTCATGATTTCCAGGCGCGTTTCCGGTGTTGAGGCACCAAGCAAGCGCTCCACGAGAGATACACGCTTCTTTTGAGCCTGGATCATATCCGGCGTAATCCCGTCAGCACCGAGGATGCGTTCGATGAGACTTTGATAAGTCAAGAAACTCTGCGGGCGTAATAGATAGGCTTTGCGCTTTTCTGGGGGGAGGCGGTTCGTGACCTGGGTGATGAGTGGGCCAATCAGCTTTTCCTGATCATTTACCGGCATACCCAATTCCGGCGGGAAATAGGTGAGCAGCAGTTCTTTATCGGAATCATGATAGACGATGGGAGTTGCCAGCGGACCGTTATATCCACAGCTCTGGCAGGAAGCATAATTGGAAACTCCGCCAAGCAGGCGTTGTTTTGCGCCTGGATCGGAAGTGATGTCAAAGAGTTGTTCGATCTGGGCAACGACCGGTTGCCGGCAGCGGGGGCAGGATATTTGTGTTTTTTGTTGAGGCATGGCTTGATTTCCGATTTCTGATTTGGAATGAGGATTTCTTATCCGATTAATAGATGATAACCGGCCTATTTTACTTCAAAAATGGACTTTATTTCCTCGGGAGTGAGAAGCAGATGGAAGCGCCGGAACCAGGATGCGGATCCACCCATATGCGGCCTCCATGAGCCTCCACAATGGCTTTAGCAAGGTACAGCCCCAGGCCGGCACCTTTGGTTTTCCGGACGGCTTTATCCGATCGATAAAAGCGGTCGAAAACATAAGGGATGTCACCGGGATCGATACCAGGACCCTGATCGGTGACACAGACGATAACCTGCTCCGGCCGTACCTGGCCACTGATACGTATTTCACCACCGGGGGCATATTTAATGGCGTTGGATACAAGATTGGATAACACCTGAGTAATGCGGTCTTCGTCTGCCAGGATGATGGGGAATTTTTGGGGGAAATCCACCAAAATGGAGTGCTTTTGGGTCTGAGTCCGGAAGCGTTCAGCCAGTCGTCCGGCCATAACAGGCAGAGATATATCGGATAGATTCGGGGTCAGACCTCCAGCCTGCAAACGGGAAGCGTCGAGCAAATCTTCAATCATGGAAGCCAAATGGTCGGCCTCATCCTCGATAACCGCCAAACTGTCGCGGACAACATTCTTATCCCATTTGGCATCTTCGCGCCTTAGGGTGCTGACGTAGCCCTTTATAAGGGCAACGGGAGTTTTTAATTCGTGACTGACTATAGAGACGAATGTATTCTTAATTTCCTCGGCAGTTCGGAATTTGGTGATATCACGAACCGTAACGACAACATTTCTCAAAGTCCCATCATTAGCGAGCAAAGGAGCATAGGTAATGCCGACGGGTAAATTTGGCGGTTCTGATCGTTGGAGATCACCTTCAACGTACAGGTAGGCATTTGATGTCAATGGCCAACCATCCGCCTCGGCCTCTTCCAGAGTCAAGCCTTCAGGGCGACGCCCCCAACGGACAATTTCAGCATGAGCCCTGTTCTGGATCTCAACCCGCGGACGCCCATAAAGGTGTTCAAAGGCAATGTTACAGCGTTCGATGGTACGGTCGGCATTTAGGATGAGGATGCCATCGGCAGCAGAATCGAGCAAGGCGTCGAGGCGTTGTTTTTCGTAACTGACCTGACCATAGAGTCGGGCATTGAAAACTGCGATGGCAGCCTGATCAGCGAAAGATTGCAAGAGCAATTTATCATTGGTCGAAAACAGGTCGGGATAGCTGCGGAAAATGAAAATGACGCCGATAACCTCTCCATGGGTGCCGAGTGGAATTCCAACCCCATTTAGCAACCCCATGCTGGCAGTGTAGGTCAGATCCTTGAGCATCCGGTTGAGTTCGATGAGATTGAGTTCGGCGGCCTTTTCTTCGGCCAACAGAGGTTCAAGGTAGCTCAAGAAGGCTGCTGGAATACCATGGGCCGCAACAACCCGCCAGCCGCTGGTTTCTTTCAGGGCAATAATTCCGGCCTGTCCGGCCAACATTTCGATGGAAATGCGTAAAATACGCGTCAGCAATTTATCCAGGTCAAGTTCCTGGGTGAGAGCACGCGCAATTTCTAGCAGGTAGTCGCGTTGGCGGACGCGGAAATCTGGAAGCATAAGACTATTTTCGATTTTGAATGAGACTTACGATTGATTTTATTTTATCACTTTGGTAAGACTGGCGTATAAGAATTATATTTATAATGCAATGGAATATTATAAAAATTCACCCCAGCAATAAAAATGCCTGGGGTGGATTCTTTTTTTGGCTTAATCCTTTACGCATCTTCCTGTTTACTTGACCTCTTTTTCAGCAAGAGTCAAGGCTTCCTCGAAGATCACCAGTCCTTCATCAATTTCCGCTCTGGAAATACTCAACGGAGGGGCAATACGGATGACACTCCGGCCGCACGAGAGCAGGATCAAGCCGCGCTCGAAGGCCAATTCGACCAGCCGGTTGCAAAGTGTTTCAGCAGGAACCTTCGTCTGGCGGTCTTTGACAAATTCCACGCCAATCATCAAGCCGATGCCGCGTACATCACCGATGGATGGATGGCGCACCATAATTTCATTCAAGGCATCCAAGGTGTATTGCCCAACAATGGCTGCATTTTCCAAATATTCATTATTGATCAAGTCGAGAGTGGCCAGAGCAGCCGCGCAGCAAAGTGGGTTCCCGCCGAAGGTATTGCCATGCGAACCGCGCGGCCAATCCATGACGGATTTACGGGCAAGACAGGCGCCCATAGGCATACCGGAAGCAATGCCTTTAGCTATGGTAATTATATCCGGTTCCACATTGAAGTGCTCAATGGCCCACCACTTGCCGGTACGTCCCATGCCGCACTGCACCTCGTCCGTGATGAGCAAGATCTTGAATTTGTCGCAAAGTTTACGCAGGGCGGGATAGAATCCCGGTGGTGGGACAATATAACCCCCTTCACCTTGAATTGTCTCCACCAGAATTCCAGCCACCTCGTCCGGAGGAAGGATATGGCCGAGGATCTCAGATTCGATATAGCGAACAACCGTCTCGCCGTAATCTTCACCGGCCTGGCGTTCCAAGACAGGACGGTAGGGGTTGGGGAATGGTGCATGGACGACGCCATTCATAAGCGGGTAGAAACCGCGATGATAGGTTGGCTTGCTGGCAGTGAAAGTAACTGCGCCCATGGTCCGTCCATGAAAGGCACCAGTGAAACCTATAAAGTTTGTCCGTCCGGTATGGTAGCGGGCCAGTTTGATGGCAGTTTCAACAGATTCGGTTCCAGAATTACACATGAAAGAAACGGCAGTTTCGTGAAACGGAGCAATCTCGTTCAATTTTTCCCCCAGCTTAATCCATTGTTCGTGATAATAATCTGATGAAATGTGAATGAATTTCTCGGCCTGTTCCTGGATGGCCTTGACGACTTTGGGATGACTATGACCGGTGGATGCGACAGCGATGCCTGCGGCGAAATCCAAGAAACGGTTCCCATCCACATCCCAAACTTCAGTGCCGCGCCCATGATCCATGACAAAAGGCAAACCGCGCGGGTAAGAAGGTGAGATGACAGCCGAATCGCGCTTGATCAGCGCCCTGGCCTTTGGCCCTGGTAACTTGAGGGGTTCCATAACCTTACTCCTTTCAGTGAGGGAAATTGTTATTTGGCTAGTTTAATGTGTGCCTGTGCCAGCGCGCCGAGCAGACCAGCATCATCACCCAGTTTCGCGGTTGTGATTACCAGCCCATCCAGATAGGATTGGTCCATGACATGTCGGCTCAAGGAATCTTTAACCGGGTCGAGCAGCAATGCACCGCTAAATGAAACACCGCCTCCAAAAATGACGATGGATGGGTTGAACATGTGCAGGAAATCCGCGGTTGCCATGCCAATGAATTTCCCGGCCCGAAGAAAGGCTTCTTTTGCCAACTCGTCACCCTGTTGGGCTGCTTCGGATATTTGAAAGGCGGTAAATGCCCCGGAACCAAGGCTGGATTTTCGGCCGGAGGCCACCTGCTCGGAGACGTAAGCCGCGATTGCCTTGCCCGAGGCAACTGCCTCCAAATGACCACGGACCCCGCAGGAGCAGACCGGTCCATCGGGGAGAACTGTGATGTGACCCAACTCAGTAGCCATGCCGCGGAAACCTTCGATCAATTTATCCCCGCTAATTACCCCACCGCCGATGCCGGTACTAATGGTAAGGTAAACGATATCGTGATGACCTCTTCCGGCGCCATAAAGCCATTCGCCCAAGACTGCCATGTTGGCGTCATTACCGATATAAGCCGGGACGCCGTATTTTTTTGTCAGTAGTTCAGCCAACGGGTAATTCAGCCAAGCCGGGATATTGGGGGTTTCGATGATGATGCCCGTATGAGGATTAAGTGGGCCAGGAACAGCAGCGCAGATAATATCGACTGGCTCATCCGGCCAGACCGAGTCAATGAGCGCAGTGAGCCGGTCCAATACGCCTTCCTCCATACCCCGCGAAGGGGCTCGTTGGATTTTCAGCGGGATTGTGCTGTCCTGGGGATAAACGGCAACTCTTAACTGGGTCCCGCCGATGTCAATGGCAATGATTGCGCTCATGGCTTAAATTATAACATGGCAAAAGGAGAAGCTGATTATGTACTTGCAGATCCCTTTGTAATTTGGAGAGGGTTCGTTATCAGAAATAGGTTATACGAGGCGTTCCAGCCGGGCTTTCACATCAGCCGCGAAACGTTGAATGTGTTCCTGCACAAATTCGGTGACGTCTATGCCGGTGCGGGTAATCAAGGGGGTCAGATCCATCCCATAAGTTAACCCCAGCGTCAGGTCCACACCATGCGAGGTGAAATAAGTGGCATTGGAGCGCCGGCGTCCCATACTGGCCAGATCATAGCGTTTTCCGCCGGATATCTGCGAGTTGTACACACCCAATAAGGCAACCTGGAGGTTCTCGTGTTTTGTCAGATCGAAGGCGATTTTATCTTCGTCCATCATCCAGTCCAAGTCACGCCAGACTTCACATCCGAAGAGTTTTTCAGGGCGTTCAATTTCCGGCAGGCTGCGAATAGCTATAATAACACGGCAAGCCACGGCAACATGTGTATCGTGCTTATCAGCCAGGTTGTGAGTATAAACATACTTTGGCCTGGCAACTTTTAACAAGGAAGCGATATCGGCGACCGGCTCCAGTTGTAAAGGATCTTTTATAATCCTGCTGGGAAAGTCCAGTAAAACCTGGGCGGCATATTCCCCCACCACGGCGGCCTTTTTCTGCTCTTTGAAGCGCACCATGCGCATCTCCTCGTCAGTGTAATCCCGGTACAGGTCATCGCGCGGCGAGCCGCGTCCGTCTGTGACAACCACACCCGAAAACCACAAGTCTTCTTGCTGGAAACATTCCAGGATAGGACCAGCGGCCATTATTTCGATATCATCCTGGTGCGCGGAGAAGCACATGTGTGTCGTACGGGCAAGAGCCTGTTCCACCGGCAGACCGTCTGGAACAAATATTTCAGCAGTGGGAAGGTGAAATTTCATTTTTCACTCCTTTATCTGGGGAGAGCAGGCAGGCTGGCCGCAGCAATGGACTGCCCAACGCGACGGCTTTTTTCATCGGGCAGCTGGACATTGATCCTGGAGGCGAGTTCCGGGAATTCGGATTTTAGCACCTGGCTGGCACCACCCAGAATTAGATCCCCGCCGCGACCGGAAGTGCAACGGCCCAGGATGAGGACATGTTTGATGTCATAGAAATCGGCATATTGGGCCAAGGCATAGCCAAGATAGATGCCCATGGTCTGCCATATCTGGGTGGCACCGATGTGCCCGGTCCCCAGTTTTTCCTGGACAAATTGCAATTTCCCAGCGTCAGTAAGGTCATCCGGGATAACGATGCCAGCCTTTGGCGCCAGGCGGAAGACGCATTGTTGGGAGAAATACATGGAACCGACGCCAATGTCGCCTGACCATTCGTCAGATGGGGCGGCGGGATTGAAATCAATTGGGGCGAAAGCCAACTCATTCAACCAGCCCAGGATATGCCCTTTTACATTCACGTAGCCGGAAGCTTCACTAGATCCCATGGCTATTCCCAGGATCGCGTTATCTTCCAGGGACATGGAACCAGCCAGGGCGGTTACATCCCCATCGTTGATAACTTCCAGAGGCACGCCCAACTCGTCCTGGATGCGCAGGAACATGTTCTTAATCTCGACGTAACGTTCCTGCGGGATCAGGCGGAAGAGGGATGCTACCATGGGGCGGTTGTCAATGTAGATTCCGGCCGAACTACCCCCGATGGCATCCACCCGTGGCATTTTGGCGGCCGCAGCTTTCAAAGAAGCCATCACTTCACGATAATGGTATTCGGGGTCGGAATGTTTTCTTGGCTCCCAAACAACTTCTTCACTGAAAATGGCCTGACCATCCGTCACTGCACTGACTTTGCGATCAGAGGCACCCAGGTCGAACCCAATACGACAGCCATCCAGATGCCGGCCCAATTTCTTGCCAGTCTCACGAGCTCCAGGCACTTCGGATGGTTCACATGGGACAACTGTGAAAGTCTCTTCGTAGACCAGTTCTCCCATGAAGTGAAAGTCAAATTTACGCTCACCCTCGGGTGAATAGACCTTGCGGATATATTCTCCAATAAAACGAGGGCCGCCAACGAAAACCTTCCAGCCGCCGCGCTGCCAGAGCAGAAATTTTACAATACGCTCCACATAGTATAAATCCTCGGCAGAGCGCGGGTGTCCTTCCGGGAAGACCCGGGTCTCAAAACGACCTATTTCACCGTTGCTGCGTTCCAACCCGATGACGAGTGGCGCTCCCACACCGATTGTATCCATGCGGAAAGCCCTATTTGCGAGAGAAGCGGGACGGAAACCAGGGTCAAGAGGTGGAATATGAAGAGGTGTAATCAAATTAAGCAGGTGCGACATGCCAATCTCCTAATGCGATGACCAATAGTACCGATAATAGAAATAAGAGCGGAGTAGATTATATTACGGATTTCGAAAGCACCTCACAGACATGTAAATCGTTGACTATTCGCCTAAAGACTGCTATTATCCCGATCATGTTTAAGCGAAGTGAAATCTGGTTCTTAACTTTACGACGGAGGGTGAAATCATTACTCCGCTGGTTTGTTCCAGGGCTGGGAGTAAAGCGTTGGTTCCTTATCCTCTTGGTCGGGATTACGCTCATCGGAGTTGGTCTTGGCCTTTTCCTGTTGGATATATATCGTGATGCACCCAACACATGGTGGTTGCCAGCCATCACATTCATATCACTTCAATTCCTAACCCGTCCTGTACGAGTGATCATTTTTGCTACCCTAGGCTTGGTATTGATCGTATTAGGAATCTGGGGTTTGAACCGCACATTGCTCGAACCCTTTCTTCAACCCGGACATCGGCTGGTGGACCAAGTATCAGATTTTCGCCGGCGTGAACGTGGTCCGCGTGTGGTAGTCATAGGAGGCGGACACGGGATAGCCACAGTACTAAGAGGGCTTAAAGAGTATACCAACAACCAGACCGCGATTGTCTCTGTGGCAGATGATGGTGGCTCTTCCGGAGAAATCCGGCGTGACCTGGGCATCCTACCACCGGGGGATATACGCAATTGTCTGGCGGCTCTCTCCGATGATGAGGCTCTTTTGACTCAACTCTTTCAATATCGCTTTGGCGGCGATTCCGGTCTGGGAGGGCATACATTTGGCAACTTGTTCATTTCGGCGTTGGCTGACCTGACGGGTAGTTTCGAGAATGCAGTTTCTGAATCTGGCCGGGCGCTTTCCGTCCATGGGCAGGTGCTACCAGCCACATTACACAATGTTCGGCTGGTAGCGGACGTGCGGCTACCCCAAACAGAGACGGAAGTTCGGGTAGAAGGTGAGAGCCAAATTCCCATGGCGGCAGGAAGAGTACGTCGGGTGTGGCTTGAACCGAACGATGCTCCAGCATATCCACCTGCCATCCAAGCTGTACTGAGGGCTGATATGATTGTCATCGGCCCCGGAAGCCTGTACACAAGCATTTTACCCAATATACTCGTTCGGGATTTATTGGAAGCGATCCACTCCAGCCGGGCAGTCAAGATTTTCGTGACCAATATTGCCACTCAGCCCGGTGAGACTGACCAATATGGATCCAGTGATCATATCCATACCCTGGAAGAATTAATTGGTTTCGAACTTGTAGATGTCATTGTTTGCAATTCGTGTTATGATGGGAAATTTGAAGGGAAGGTCGAGTGGGTCCGTCTGGACGAAAATCAGAAGCGTGATCCGCGTGTATATAGTGCCGAGCTGGTTGATCATGATCACCTTTTACACCATGATGCTGCCAAACTCGCCCAAACATTGATAGCCTTGTATAATGAGCGAACCGGGCCGCTCACCAAGGAAAATACGTAAAGACTCAATAACATCGGGAAATGGAGCATGCGAACGGCTGTGTAGTCCGCGTACCTTCGCGATCCACCTTGAATTGGGACTTTACGAAAAAACAACGCGAAAGCGTTGAAATCACTCTAAACATGTAAGGAGAAATATTATGGCAATACGTGTTGGCATCAATGGTTTTGGCCGGATCGGCCGTCAGGTCTTGAAGGCCATTCGGGATTACTACCCCGAAGAATTGGAAGTGGTCGCCTTTAATGATATTGGCGACATGAGGACCATGGCTCACCTGCTCAAGTATGACTCCAACTATGGCCATTTCAACGGTACGGTTGAGGTTCTTGAGGATGGTCTGCTTGTGGATGGCAAGAAGGTCAGGGGATTTAAAGAAACCGATCCGTCTGTCATTCCTTGGAAAGACCTGGGCGTTGATATCGTGATCGAATCGACTGGTCTTTTCACCATCAAGGAAGATGGCGTCAACAAGAAAGGCAAGACCGTCAAAGGTGCCGTCAACCACATCACTGCCGGTGGCGCCAAGAAAGTAATTATTTCCGCCCCTGCTGAAGGCGAAGACCTGACCATAGTAATGGGAGTTAACGAGGAAAAGTATGACCCCAAGGTCCATCATGTCATCTCAAACGCCTCCTGCACTACGAACTGCCTGGCTCCGGCTGCCAAGGTCGTACATGACAAATATGTCATCAAGCGTGCGTTCATGACCACAATACATTCATATACCAATGACCAGAAGATCCTAGATATGCCGCACTCGGACCTGCGCCGGGCGCGCGCGGCAGCCTTGAACATCATCCCGACAACCACCGGGGCTGCAAAGGCCATTTCCCTGGTCATTCCCGAACTGAAGGGTAAGTTCGACGGTTATTCCCTACGCGTACCGACCTCAACCGTCTCCGTGGTGGATTTCACGGCCGAGATTGAGAAGCCAACCACCACCGAAGAACTACGCCAGGCTTTCCGTGAGGCTGCCAAGCTACCGCGCAACAAGGGCATTCTCCAGGCAATAGATGAGCCACTGGTCAGCATCGACTACAAGGGTGATCCGCACAGCTCGTCTGTGGACCTGCCTTTCACCAGCGTACTCGGCAAAGCCGAAAATGACTTCATCAAGGTAGTTGCCTGGTATGATAATGAATGGGGTTACTCGGTCCGCACAGCCGACCTGGCTGCGCTGATGGCGAAAAGCCTATAGTCTGATAGACAAATAGTCTCATAGTCGAATGACTATGAGACTATTACTATTTGACCTGGAGAATAAGCATGAACAAGAAAACTGTACGAGATATTGATCTGAAAGGTAAACGAGTCCTGATGCGTGTGGATTTCAATGTACCAATGGCGGATGGTAAAGTCACCGATGACAAACGGATCAAGGCTTCCCTTCCCACCATCAAGTACATACTTGAACAGGGCGCCTCCCTGCTCCTGATGAGCCACCTTGGCCGTCCCAAGGGCGGATTCGATCCTGAATTCAGCCTAAAGGCAGCGGCTGAAGTCCTATCCGGGCTCCTTGACGTCCCGGTCAAGATGGCGCCTGATTGCATCGGGCCGGAAGTTGAAGCGATGGCAAAAGCCATCAAGCCGGGTGAAGTCATCATGCTGGAAAACACCCGTTTCCATCCGGAAGAAGAAAAGAACGACATGGATCTAGCCCGGAAGATGGCTGCGCTGGGTGATATATTTGTCAATGATGCTTTTGGTTCGGCCCATCGCGCCCATTCCTCGACAGAGGGCGTGGCGCATTTCCTCCCGGCTGTTTCCGGTTTCCTGATGGAACAGGAATTGGAGTACCTGGGTCGTGCGATCGCCAATCCTGAGCATCCTTACATTGCCATCCTGGGTGGCGCAAAAATAAGCGACAAGATCCTGGTGGTTTCGACCCTGCTTTCAAAATGTGACAAGCTCATCATAGGGGGTGGCATGGCGAATACTTTCCTGGCAGCCAAGAGTTTTAATATGCAATCTAGCCTGGTGGAAGCCGGCTCTATCAATACTGCCAAAGACATCCTTGCGAAATCCGGGAAGGCCATCATCCTGCCAGTAGATGCGGTCATTGCTGACAAGTTCGAGGCGGAAGCCAACAGCAAGGTTGTGGATGTCGATAAGATCCCGGCCGGCTGGCGCATGATGGATGTTGGTCCAAGGACACTGGATCTCTACAAAGAAAACCTTAAGGGCGCGAAACTGATTGTTTGGAATGGACCGGTGGGTGTCTTCGAGATGCCAAAGTTTGCCGAAGGCACCTTTGCACTGGCCAGATTGCTGGCTGAATCCGGTGCAGTCACGGTCATTGGTGGCGGCGACAGTGCAAGTGCGGTTAAAAAAGCCGGTGTTGCCAAGCAGATGACGCATGTTTCCACTGGTGGTGGGGCTTCCCTGGAGTTTCTGGAAGGCAAGGAACTACCGGGCGTGGCTGCGTTATTGAATAAATAGTGCTATCAATGCCAAAGGGCGAATGACGAATTTGCGCGTTCGCCCTTAGAATATAAATCTGTACTGAGGGACTCACTTCAAATGCGTACACCATTTGTAGCTGGAAATTGGAAGATGAATAAGACGGTTGCGGAAGCACGGGCACTCGTGGCTGAAATGACCCCAGACCTTCGTGCGGTCAAGGGCGTGGAAAAAGTGCTTTGCCCACCATTCATGTCGTTGATTGCGGTAGCTGCACTCCTGCAAGGAACCGATATTGGCTTGGGAGCCCAGAATATCCATTGGGAGCCCAAAGGTGCGTACACCGGTGAAATCGCGCCGGGGATGGTGGCCGAATTCTGCCAATACGTTATCATTGGACATTCCGAGCGCCGGACCTATTTCGGCGAAACGGACGAGACCGTGAACAAGAAAACCACTGCGGCGGGGACAGCCGGCCTGATCCCGATCGTGTGTGTAGGCGAGACCCTGGCAGAGCACGAGTCCGGGCAAACAGCAGTGGTGGTTTCCCGACAAATCCGTGCGGGTCTTAAGGGGCTAGAGGTCGAATTTGCTCAGAAGGTAGTTGTTGCTTATGAACCGGATTGGGCCATCGGGACCGGACGCGCCTCCACCGGGGTGGATGCAAATGCTGTTGTACGCGACCACATTCGCAAGCCATTGGCCGAAATGTACGGGATCCAGACGGCCCAGGCTGTGCGAGTACTTTATGGCGGTTCGGTGACGGCCGCCAACGCCGCCGAGTTCTTCAACCAGGCAGAAATAGATGGCGCACTGGTCGGAGGCGCCAGCCTGAAGTTGGAAGAGTTCGTGAAGATTACGCAGGCGGCTATAAAATAAATTGCAGACTTCTCCAACGTTGAATACCAAATAGAACGCGGATGGAGCAGATGATATAAACCCATTACTTGACGGACGACAAACACGGATCTTTGTCGCCCGTCATTGGTTTTAATCCTGATTTTATGGCTTACTTATCATCTTTTGACGGCTTGCTGTGGCTTCTGTCAGCGTTGGTAGTGCTGGTATTTTTGCAGCGCTCTTTGCACCGCGAAATACAAGCTACTTTTTTGATACTGACACGTCGCACCGGCATGACGGAGGCAATCTTTGCTCTGATCTTCATTCCAGGCGTGTTCCTGCACGAGCTGAGTCATTTTATAATGGCAAAGCTGCTCGGTGTACCAACTGGCAAATTTTCCTTGATTCCTCAAGCACAACCGAATGGCAAACTTCGCCTGGGCTATGTTGAAACTGCTTCAGGTGGTTTTTTCCGGGATGCACTGATCGGGGCTGCACCGCTCGTGACTGGTAGCCTCTTTGTGGCATATACGGCAATTTACCGTTTCCATTTGTTGCCTTTGTGGGATCTCATCCGCCTGGCTGACTGGGGGGGATTCTGGACCGGGTTGATGGCAGTAATGAAAGCGGCGGGTTTCTGGCTCTGGTTTTACCTGATATTCACTGTAAGCAGTACCATGATGCCATCTGCATCCGACCGACACGCCTGGCTTCCATTAGGATTGCTGGCTGTTGCCCTTTTGGGAATTGCCATTCTGGCTGGCGCCGGTCCGTGGATGCTGGAAAACCTGGCAAGCCCCTTTAATTCGTTCCTGCGTGGCTTGGCCATGATCTTTGGACTGAGTGGAATTTTACATGTTCTGTTGATTCTACCGTTCTGGTTGTTCCACCGATTGTTAGCAAGGGTGAGTGGGGTGGATATTGGCTAATTCTGCATTTCCAACGGATTTTAAGGAAGGGGGTCGGCCAAAGAGGGTTAGGCATTTTGGATTTACTAACCTTGAATTACTTCGAAACAAGGGGGAATCCGAGAGAAACGGGATTAATGGTATCTTGCGCATAGCCATTAATAGAATAAATGTAGAACCAAACCAGGCCAAGCTCATGGACTCATAGAACCCGACAGGAAACTGCCATGCCAGATTGTCAAGAAGTTGATCAATATCCAACAACATGGTTCAGCAAATTTCTGCGTAAATATTGTCGATTAATTTTTTTTTAAAGTGAGGGATGCCTGAATATAAATTGTTGGAAAAGTGAATTAGCAGACCTCTTAAGCCGGACCCGAACCAGGAAAAAAGTGACGCTGGCTACAGGGGGCATTGAGAAAAGTATATACCTAGAAATGAATTGAATGCGCTAGATAAGGGGGACCAGAAGCAATGGAATATCCGTACGGCGGGCCACGCTGGCGGCCACGCTGCGATTCCAGAAGGCATCCAAACCGGCGCGGCCATGGGTCCCGAACAGGATCAGATCTGCACCGATCTTTTCAGCGATTCTGGTTATGATAGGGGCCGGATCGCCGCGCGCAATTTCAGCCGTGGCAGGAATGTTCGCTTTCTTAAAAAGGTCCAAGTGCCCTTGAAAATGCTCGAGAGCAATCTCTTCAGAGATGTCAAGGAAAGCTGTGGCCGTGGCAGGCAACATGTTGCTGACTGCGGCTTGCTCCCCTGAGAGTGTACCCAGGGTAGGAATTACACAAAGCAGGTTCAATTCCGCCCCAAAGGCTTTTGCCAATGTCTCAGCGGTGGGCAGAGCCTGGTCATGGACGGATTCGTTATCCAGTGGGACAAGGATGTGATGTAATTGGAACGGAGTGGCGGTTTCATCCGGCTTGATGAGCAGTACCGGAGTTCCACTAACGGCGGCGACTTCCTGGGCAATATTCCCGAAGAACAAATCATGCATTCCACTGTTGCCATGCGAACAAAGAATGATTAAATCGGGCTGGATCTCATCCGAGGAATGGTCAACGATGCTGCGCGCCACATCTGCCACAGGAGAAGTATGGACGTGCAGATTAACTTTGATCGAAGGAGGAAAAAACTGTTTGGCAATCCCGGCCAGGTAGGCTTCGGCTTCTATGGCTTCGGTCAAATGATGGTCGCGGTGGATTTCTTCGGGGGCATCCTGTTCGATGATGTGCAGTAAAGTGACCGGCGCTTTAAATATTCTAGCAAGTGAGACCGCGGCAGGCAAAGCTGCTTCCGCCAGGGTCGATCCGTCCAAAGGAACAAGGATGTGTTTGAACATAGGTTTATCTCCCAAAGAATATTTGGTAGAGCAGGAAGATATTCAGGGCGAGGATCAGTACTGCACACAAACCAGCCATTATATTGGTAAACCACCTGTTAACGAGAACACCCATCATGTCCTTATTGCTGGTGAACATGATCAGTGGGATGATAGCAAACGGGAGGCCGAATGAGAGCACCACCTGGCTGATGACCAGAGTACGGGTGGGGTCGAAACCTGCAAAAATGACAATCAATGATGGAACAATCGTCACCACACGGCGGATCCAGGGCGGGATGTGGAAGTGGAGAAAGCCCTGCATGATGACCTGTCCTGCCATTGTCCCAACCGAGGAGGATGAAAGCCCTGAAGCAAGTAGAGCCACGCCAAACACAATGCCCGCGGCTGGACCTAGCAAAGGTTGGAGGGTTTTGTAGGCCTGTTCGAGGGTCCCGACGTTGGCGCCGGTGGTGTGGAAGGCTGCTGCGGCAGTGATAAGCATAGCAGCATTGACCGAACTGGCAATGACCATGGCGATGACCACGTCAATAATCTCGAAGTGGAATAGACGACGCAGTTGTTCCGGTTTTTTAACGACCACGCGTCCCTGGGTCAGGGCGGAATGTAGAAAAATGGCGTGTGGCATGACCGTGGCACCCAGTATGCCGGCTCCCAACAGAACACTCTCCGAGTTCGTAAAGTGCGGAACGAAAGTATTGTATGTAATGGCGGTCCAGTCCGGATGGCCGAGGAAGAGCTCTATCACGTAACTGATGGCAATGATGGCGAGAAAGCCGGTGATGACCGCCTCCAGAGGTCGGAAGCCGTAGCGTTCCAGGCTGAGGATAACGAAGGTGATGACGGCAGTCAACAAGCCGGCGATCCAGAGAGGCAGTCCGAAGAGCAAATTCAGCGCTACGGCCGCACCCAGGAATTCGGCCAGGTCCGTCGCCATGGCAACCAGTTCCATCAGCACCCACATTGACCAGACGATCCAGCGTGGGAAACGTTCGCGACAATGCTCAGCCAGGTTCTTGCCGGTTGCAATCCCCAACTTGGCGGATAAGGCCTGCAGGAGCATGGCCATCAGATTGCTGCCCAGGATGACCCAGAGCAGTTCGTAACCGAATTGTGCGCCGCCCTGGATGTTCGTGGCGAAGTTTCCAGGGTCGACGTAGGCGATGCTTGCAATGAAAGCTGGTCCAAGGAAGGGCAACAGGCGGGCGATCCAGCCTTTCCTGCTCCTGCCAGAGAGCACGGCTCTGGCAGCGCGCGCGGTCGTGTTTGTTTTAGAGAAATTTCCGTTGGATGATTTTGATGTATTCTTCGATGGGGCCATAACAGATATTTTACCTGCTGCCCGCCACTTTGAAAATAGGAATCAGTTCCTTGAGGTTTTTGAAGGGCATCGGGAAAATGTGCAATCAGCCCAAGGGAAAGGGTCAGCCCATTCGAAAGGCAAGCCTTGGGTACTCCGGGTCAGTCCCATTTGTTCAGGCTCATCCAGCCAAAGGGGATTATTCAGAAACTTTTCGTTAACGAAATCCTCTACACACCTCAGAAGTCAAAAAATAATCAGGTTTTAATAATGAACATTATGGTTTCAAGGATACTTGCGATTACAATTGGGTTGGAGAATACCATGGCCTACTTTGCGTTCAGCATATTTCTTTCGGCTTTCTTGTTGTTCCAAGTTGAGCCGATGATCGCCAAATATATCCTGCCCTGGTTTGGTGGGACGCCGGCGGTCTGGTCGACGGTAATGCTGTTCTTCCAGGTCTTTCTGACCGGTGGTTACGCCTATGCAGCCTGGCTGACCGGAAGGGCACGGCGCCGTGAAGTGGTGCACCTGGTTTTACTGGGCATATCGATCGTGCTGATGGTCTCGCTCGGTTTTTTCTGGAAAAGCCCAATTACTCCGGGTGGCAGTTTGAAGTCGCTAGGTGGAGAATTTCCGGTTTGGGAAATATTCAAATTACTGACCATTTCCGTCGGTGTGCCATATTTCCTGCTCGCCTCAAACAGTCCGTTGATTCAGGCCTGGTTCAACCGGGTTTTTCCGGAGCGGACAGCCTATCGTCTTTACGCACTTTCCAATGCTGGCTCGTTGCTGGCTTTGGTTACCTATCCGGTTCTGGTCGAGCCTAATCTGAATCTCTCCTGGCAAGGATGGATCTGGTCGCTGGCATATGCCATCTATGCGGGTCTGGCGGCTTACGGGGCGATCAAAATGTTTCGGCATAAACCGGATAATGAACAAGAAACGCCACTTGCCAAAACTGAGGTGGGCTCACAACCACCCCTGCGTGACTATATCCTGTGGTTGGCATTGGCTGCAACGGCCTCCATTTTGCTCCTGGCAGTCACCAGTCAAATTACCCAGGAGGTAGCCGTCATCCCCTTCCTGTGGGTGCTGCCACTGACGATTTACCTTCTGACCTTCATCCTGGCCTTTTCCGGTGAACGCTGGTACTCACGGCAGGTTTTCCTTGTGATCTTTTTTATCGCCATGCTATTATCCGTATGGGCGCTCGGACGTTCAGAGGCGTTGGGTATTACACTCCAAATCGGGATATATCTGCTGGTTTTGTTTGCAGCGTGCATGGTGTGTCATGGCGAACTTTACCGCCTGCGCCCACATCCGTCCCGGTTGACATCCTTTTATCTGATGGTATCGATGGGTGGTGCATTGGGTGGGATCGTAATCAATTTTGTCGCACCGTATATCTTCAAAGGTTTCTGGGAATTGCCAATTGGGTTGCTGTTATGTTGGCTACTGTTTCTGATGGTAACCATCCTCTCAAGAACACCCAAGCCAAACAGGTGGATAAACGTGGGCAATTGGGTCCTTTTATTGAGTGCGGTCCTGATTTCAGGTGTACGTACTTACCAGCAAATTCATTCTGATCTGAGCGACGATCTTTTCATCGAACGCAATTTTTACGGAGTGGTACGGGTAAAAGCAGTCGGATGGGATAGCTTGTCCACTCAACATTATGCGTTGGTTCATGGGGTGACAGTGCATGGTTTTCAATTTGTGGAAAAAGCACTGCGGGATGAACCCACCTCATATTTTGGTGAAACGGGAGGTGGAGGGCTGGCCATCCTGAATAGTCCTAAACGTGGAAATGGGATGCGAGTAGGTATATTGGGTTTGGGCATCGGGACCTTGGCGGCCTATGGCCAACCTGGAGATGTTTACCGGTTCTACGAAATCAATCCAATCATCATCAATCTGGCGGAAGGGGAAGGTGGCTATTTCTCCTACCTTTCAGACAGCCATGCAAAAATAGAAATAGTAGCAGGTGACGCGAGGCTCTCTTTGGAAAGAGAGCTTGCTGCTGGCCAACCACAGAACTACGATGTGCTGATTCTGGATGTATTCTCGGGTGATTCCATTCCGGTGCATCTATTGGATGCGGAAGCATTCGACTTGTATTTGAATCATCTTGCGACGAATGGCATAATGGCTGTCCACATTTCAAACCGTCACCTGGACTTGGTACCGGTAGTGTGGACCCTGGCCGACCATTTTCACCTGAGTCGCATGCTGATTGATGATCCTGGCAACGGGGTGACTACGAATCGTTCGTTATGGGTTTTACTGGCGCGTAACCCGGCTCTGTTAGCGATTCCACAAATTGCCAACCGCGCAGTACCCATGGCGGGCTATATATCTCCCATCCGCTTATGGACCGATGATTACAACAACCTTTTCCAAATATTACATTGATCACATGGAGTGGAGAGAGCCACTCCATGTGATCAGGTGATCTTATCGCTGGCTCCGTCCAACGCCATGACTTCTTCCGGAGTTAGCCGCCAGCCAATGGCTCCAGTGTTTTGTTGAGCTTGCGCAGCTGTCTTGGCACCGGGGATGGGCAAACCACCTTTGCAGATGACCCAATTCAACGCTACCTGGCCTGGAGTTCTATCGCCATGACCTTTACCAATCTCGGTCATAAGGCTGATGAGTGCTGGAAGATCTTTCAAGAAATTGGAGTAATTGCGCCCGCGCGCCCCAGGTGGGGGTGTTTCGAGACTATATTTACCCGTCAATAGGCCCTTTGCCAAAGGTGAATATGCGATCAGGCGAACGCCTTTTTCCTTGCAATGGTCGAGGAGACCATTTCTCTCGGCATTGCGATTGAGAAGATGGTATTCCACCTGATTGGAAGCCAGTGGAATAGCATGTCTTGCTAATACATTCCATGCCCGGTCCAATTGTTCAATGTTGTAATTTGACACCCCGACATTTTGAGCGAGTCCTGCCTGGATGGTCATGGTAAGGCCTTCCACGTACGTTTCAATAGAAACCACCGGACTGGGCCAGTGCAACTGATAAAGATCAACATGTTCCAACCCCAGGCGGGCAAGGCTACCACGCAAGGCACGTACGACACTGGTTTTTGTGAAGCGATAGGGAATGGGAAAGAACTTGGTCGCTACAATGACTGGTTGGCCATTATTTTTGATAAATTGACCCAGCAAGTGTTCGGAACGTCCTGAACCATAGACTTCAGCCGTGTCCACCATGTTAACGCCGGCTGCAAGAGAGGTTTGGAAAGCCGCTGCGATGTCATCATCGGTATAACCATGCCCATATTGCCAGAAGATGCGGTCTCCCCACGACCAGGCCCCCAGACCCATTTCAATGTCATCTAGAAAGTGCGTTCCTCTGGCAGGCTGTTCGGACATGTTACACTCCTTGTCTGGATGCAGTTCGGTATTCTATCACAAACGCTGGTCAGACTGGTTATTTCGGGTTACAATCGGCTCGAAATTAATTTTGGAACAAAGTGACCGCCAGCCGCCTGACCCAGTGAGGCGGCTGGCGCTCCCTCTGCTCCGGGAGGTTATCATGAACCATACCCCGAATGGGGACCAAGAAGAATCTCCGGCAATGCTGGTTCAGCGGTTGGAGCTTCCTTTTACAAATCTTCTCCTTCTCTCACGTGCGCTAACCCACCGCTCGTATATTAATGAGCATCCTGAAGCGTTAGAAGATAACGAGCGGCTTGAATTTTTAGGAGATGCTGTGCTCGGTTTTGTAGCTGGAGCCTGGCTCTATAATCATTTTCCCGAAATGAATGAAGGCGAATTGACGCGTATGCGTTCGGCTTTGGTCTGTACTGAACAATTGGCTGAATTTGCACGTGCTTTGAATCTCGGACCTGCCATGCGGCTTGGGTATGGTGAAGACCAGGCCGGAGGTCGCCAGCGGGATGCATTATTATGCGCCACCTTCGAGGCTTTAGTTGGTGCGCTGTATCTGCAGAACGACATTAATGTTGCCCAACGATTTATCCATTCATTGATTGAAAATGTTGGCGAGCAATTCCTGCTCCGGTCCAACCTGCAGGACCCCAAAAGTCACCTGCAGGAATGGTCACAGGGGCGAAAATTAGGCATCCCTCAATATATCGTGTTGCAAGCCAGTGGACCGGATCATGACCGGATGTTTGAAGTTGAAGTTCATATTAACGGCAGGATATATGGCCGTGGCGCCGGCCATAACAAAGGGACGGCAGAGCGCCTGGCTGCCCAAGCTTCTTTAGAAATAATTGAGCAATCCGAGTCCTAAATCCTTCATTCACCATGCCCTTACGTCTTAAATCCCTCGAACTCCACGGCTATAAAACCTTCGCAGCAAGGACAAAATTTGAATTTGCAGAGGGTATCACTGCCATTGTCGGACCGAACGGCTCTGGAAAATCCAATTTAGCCGATTCTCTCCGTTGGGTGTTCGGTGAACAAGCATATAGCCTTTTACGCGCCAAGAAAACCGAAGATATGATATTTGCCGGGTCAGAGCAACGTCCACGTGCCGGCATGGCATCTGCAGGGGTGACTTTTGATAATACAGACGGTTGGTTGCCTGTGGATTTCACTGAAGTGGCCCTTTCCCGGCGCTCATATCGCGATGGCAATAATGAATATCTGCTTAATGGCCAGCATGTCCGATTGAAGGATATAAATGAACTCCTGGCCCAATCCGGCTTATCCGAACGCACATATACCATACTGGGCCAGGGTCTGGTGGATGCTTCATTGGCTCTTAAAGCTGATGAACGCCGTCGCCTCTTCGAGGAGGCTGCCGGCATAGGTCTCTACCGAACGCGGCGCGAAGAGGCATTACGCCGCCTGGACGCTACAAAACGCAATCTTGATCGTGTGCTTGATATCCTGGCTGAATTGGAGCCACGCCTGAAGAGCTTGGAACACCAGGCCGCGCGGGCCCAGGAATACGCCCAGTTGCAGGCCGACCTGCGTTTGCTCCTGCTTAACTGGTATGGTTTTCATTGGCATCGCTCACAGGAGGAACTAAGCAAAGTAATAGAAGTTGGACGTGCCCAGGAAGCAAAATTGACGGAAGCACGCACAGCCTATCAAAATGTGCGTCAGGATTTTTCAACTTTCCGTGACCACCTTAACGATCTACGAGCTCGATTAAATTCCTGGCATCGCCAGTCGGCGCAATTGCATGAAAACCGCGAGGCTACCAGTGGTGATCTGGCGGTATTGGAAGAACGCCAACGTACCCTTTCGGAGAACCGACAGTCAGGACTGAGCGAACAATCCCGCCTGTACGAGGAATGCAAAATTGCCCTGCAGAGATTGGCAGAGACCGAAGCGGAAACTGTGCAATTACAGGCAGAATATGATGAAGCAGAAACTCAGACAAAGTTGGCACAGGTACACCTGGATGAGCGTCAGGCTGAGAAAACCCGTCTCGAAAGGGACCTCCAATCTTCCCGCCAAGAATTGGACCAGATAACCACGCGCGGTGCTAGTCTGCAGGCGCGTCTGGACGAATTGGTTGCCCGAAATGATGGCCAGAAACAGAAGCTGGACACACTGGCTTTAGCCATTTCTTCTGCTGAGGCGGAGGCAGAAAGAGCCGCCCGGGACCTCAGGGATAAAGTAACGACACGGCGAAATGCGGAAACCGCCCTGCAAAAAGCCGAGCAAGAACTTCAACGTGCTCGCGATCAGCAAACAGAATTGGAGGATCAATTAAAAGAAAAACAAGCTGCCGCGTTCTGCCAAACAGACCGAGCAGGTCCGACTTAAAGCCCAACTGGATGTCCTGGAACAGGCCGAGCAATCTTTAACCGGATATACAGATGGGGCGAAGATACTACTCGCCGCTTCTCGGCAGTCCAAACTAAATGGTGCACGGGGGGCCTTATCGGCTTCCTTGGACGTCCCAGTTGAATTGGAAGTGGCGATTGCGGCTGCTTTGGGTGAGTATATTGATGCAGTACTGTTAGTCTCCGGGCAAGATACCGAACAAGCCATACTCTTGCTTGATTCCAATCAGTCTGGACGAACATCCCTCCTTCCACTGGACTGGCTTACTCCGGTAGAACCGCTTCATGTAAACAGAAGCGGTGACTGTCTGGGAGTAGCTTCTGATCTGGTCAAAGCCTCGGCGGAAATTCGCCCGGTCCTGAACTTATTGCTTGGCCATGTGCTTATCGTCCGTAATCGGGCAGCAGCACGACGCCTTCTGGCCGGTCAGCCAAAAAATGCCCGAGCGGTTACGCTACACGGCGAAGTATTCCATGCCAGTGGGCAGGTGTCGGCTGGAAATCCGACCAAGGTTGCTACGTTAGGACGTCCCCGCCAACGCCGTGAGTTGCAAGAATCACTGTTGAAAAACGAGAATCAGATTGAAAAGTTGGATATTGAATTGAAGAAGCTCTCCGATCAGGAAGAAACTGCCCGCGTTAAAGTCTCCAATTGTCAGGATGCCGTGGGCGAGGAACATGCCGCGTTGGAATCCACCCGGGATATCGAGCGGCAGGCACAGGTGCGGGAAGAGACGACGCAGCGACAATGGGACTGGCAGGTCGGTCAGAAAACCAGTTTGGAGGTCGAAATTTCCCAGGCAGAAAGGGAGCATAAAGAAAACGCGGCTGCCCTAAAAATCAATGAAAAAGAAACAAGAAAGGCGCAAGAAGTTCTTCGAAAACAATTTTCGAAACTAGCGGCACTAACCACGGAGGAATTTCAGGAACAAGTAAAGTTCTGGTCAACAGGTTCGGCGGTGGCGGAGCGTGCCTTAAAGGATGCCCGAACCCGTCAGTTTGAGCGTAGAAACGCGGTTGACCTCTTTCAAGAACAGCAAACCTCGCTGGAGAATCAAATAATTGAAATTGATAAATCTCTGGCTGAGGTAGATGCCGCCAGAGAAAACCTGCGCAGCCAGGCTTCAGGAATCAATTTACAACTGGAAGAATTGCGCAGCCTTATCAAACCAGCCGAGAAAGAACTTGAGTCTTCTGAGACTCGGGAAATGGATCTGCAAAAAAAGGAAACAGAAGGACAATATGCGCTGGCCCGGGTCGAACGGACATTTAACCAAATTCAACTTGAAATAGGCCACAAACAGGAAGTTTTGGGAAACCTGCGTCAAAAAATCGAGGATGATTTTGGACTTGTGGCCTTCGATTATGCCAGTGATGTTTCAGGTCCGGTGCCACTACCCTTGGAGGGAATGGTGGAAAAGTTACCCGTGGTGAAGGAATTACCGTCCGACCTTGAGGAAAACATGGCGCGCCTGCGGGCACAATTGCGGCGTTTGGGTGCGGTTAATCCGGAAGCCAGACAAGAATACCGATTGGTTAAAGAGCGCCATAGCTTTCTGACGGCACAATTGGGGGATCTTCACAAAGCGGAATCCGACCTGGATCAGGTCATTGCAGAATTGGATGAATTGACCCGCCGGGAATTCCAAAAAACCTTCGATGCGGTTGCAGAACAATTCCATGCTATTTTCCACCGATTATTCGGCGGTGGGGCAGCCAGGTTGGTTTTGACCGATCCTGAAGACCTGACCGAAACCGGGATAGATATTGAGGCAAGTCTGCCGGGGCGACGCGAGCAGGGTCTCTCGCTTCTATCCGGTGGTGAACGCAGCCTGACGGCGATTGCGTTGGTTTTTTCCTTGCTAAAAGTCTCGCCAACACCTGTTTGCGTGATGGATGAAGTGGACGCGATGTTGGACGAGGCCAATGTAGGCCGCTTTCGCGAATTGCTGCTGGAGCTTAGCAAGGAGACTCAATTTATCATCATTACGCATAACCGAAACACAGTCCAGGCAGCTGATGTTATTTACGGCGTAACGATGGGACGTGATTTTACCAGCCAGATAATCAGCCTGAAACTGGACGAAATCTCCGACGAGTACTTAAGATAGATCTCGGGGATATGAATCTTTAAGACGGAGAAGGAAAAACAACAGTGGTCGGCAGCAGAGCCGACCACTGTTTACTTATGCTGGAGCGTGTGCTTTTTTATTTATTCTGCACTTGTGAGGTTGCGACGTAGGATGTTGCAGTCGCATTGTTATTGGCCTGGGCTTGAGCAAGGGTAGGCGAGGTGGGAACGTAATTCGTCCAACTGTTATTAATGACAACGACCGATTTATCCCTTTGTTGTGTAAGCCAGGCTGTGAAAGCGTTACTGACTGCATTCTGGTATTCCTGATCCGTCAACGGACGGACCTCGTGACCAAGCAGCTGGATGATTTCATAACCGCTGGTGGTCTTGATTGGTTGACTGATGTCGCCAATTTTTAATGAAAAGGCCGCAGTGATTAATTCGGTGGGTACTGTAGTTGAATCGCGTCCAAACCAACCGAGGTCTCCGCCATTGTCTTTACTGCCTGTGTCAATGGAATCCTTGGTAGCCAAAGTGGCAAAATCGGCACCAGCCAACAGCTGTGTATGGATGTCGTTTGCAGTCTTTTCATCCGCAACTTCAATTGCGCGGACCCAGACCTGTTCCTGTTGATGGGTTATATTGGCGGTAACCTTGGCCTGGACACGGGTTTGATAAAGGCCGGTCTCAAAGAATATATAACGGAATTCAGTATCAGATAGGCCCAACGCGGCATAATCTTTTAAGGAAGTCTGGTATTGGCTCTGGTAGCCCTTCAATGTATACGGTGTTGCAGTGGGGGTGAGACTTGGGATCAATGTAGCCGTACTGGTCAAGTTGGGTGTTGGGGTTGGAACAAGAGTATTGGTTGGAGCAATTGTGGCAGTCGGAGCAAGGGTTGGCGTCAGAGTCGGCGTCATTAAAGCCAGCTGGGTTGCATCAAGCGTCGGATATACCAACGTTGTTGGAGTGAGAGTGGAAGTTGGAGTTCCATTCGGAAAATATTGTAACGCTGCTTCCGCGGCTTTTTCAACATCCGCAGCGGACACGGTGATACCATTTGCCTTGGCATACTGGCGGATGAGCAGATCGTGTACCATATCATCGATGACCATCGAACCGAGAGTGGAGGGGGTGTCCAGCTCATCTGTGATCTGCGTTAACGAGTTGGACATTTGTTGATCAGAGTTCGGATCTATTCCAAACATCTGTGCAAGTTGCGTATATTGCATATACTGTCCGATTAATTGCTGTCGGGCGACCCTTACTTGAGCCTGGAAATCATGCAAGCTTCTTGATTGACCATTAACGGTTACCGCGGGTCTCCAGTTGAGAAATAGCGTATCGTTCAGCAGCCCGTAAGCAATGCCCAAAACCACGATTGCAATGATCCCGATTGCAATACCGACAATCAATCTCGTCTGCCTGCGCTCACGATCCTGCCGAGCCAGATGTTTTTTTGTTACTATTTTTGGAGACTTGTTTTTTGCCATAAATTCCTCATTGCATAGTTCAAAAACCTTCGCCCAAAATCGTTGGAACGGGAAATCTTTCGTCTTGGATAAATTAGTGAACCGGGAGGAGCATTCCCCAGGAAGAACAAGCTCCCGGACCTAGAATTTTCGCGAACCCTGGCAGGAAGAGTGAATGCCAAGTTTCAGCGTTCTTCGTTGAAAGCCCGGCCTGTGAAGGGCAGTAAGGCGATGTGCCGGGCGCGTTTGATAGCGACGGCAAGTTCACGCTGGTGTTTGGCGCATGTGCCGGTCTGGCGACGAGGTCGGATTTTACCTTCTTCAGTAACGAAACGGCGCAAGACATCCGATTGCTTGTAGTCAATGGTCATGTGCCGGTCAGCACAGAACTGACAGATTTTGGGGCGGGCGTAATAGCGACGTTCCTGCCCTCCTTCCATTTCATTATCCATCGGGTGATCCATAAGAATTTCAACTCCAATCTATATAACGTGGCGTAGCAAAAAATGAAATTGCTGCGATATTTTGGCCGAGCCTAGAACGGGAATTCGTCTTCGTTAGTGGCCTGATTATCAGGTTCTTCTGAAGCGAGCGGTTCGTCGCCGGACGTAACATGGTTGGCCTCCCGGCGCTCGCCGAGCATCATCATTTCTGTGGCAACGATTTCGACGGTGGAGTGCTTTACACTTTCCTTGTCATCCCAGCGGCGAGTCTGGAGACGTCCTTCGATGTAAACTTGCTGGCCCTTGGTCAGGTATTGTTTACAGATTTCGGCCAAATTGCTCCAGGTGACGACATTAAACCATTCGGTATCAGTGTGACGTTCCCCATCGGCGGTATTCCAGGAGCGGCTCGTAGCAACATTGAAGGTGGTCACCGGGCGACCTGAGGGTGTGTAACGCATTTCAGGATCACGTCCAAGATTGCCGATAATCAGGACTTTATTCAATCCACGACTCATCATTTACTCCTTGATCCAGTAGCAAAAAACCGCCGTTGTAACATATTAATCCACAGAAATTAGCATATAACGTATGACAGGTTCCAGGAAACGCAGATTCTTTTCCATGGTGGTTGTCGCGGCAGGTTCCAGGCCAAGATTGAACAGAACATACTGACCTTCACGCTGCTTTTTGATTATGTAAGCCAGGCGCTTCCTGCCCCAGGCTTCCACTTTGTCCACACTGCCCTTGGTCTCAACAACCCAACCTTTTACTTTTTCTACCACGCCGTTAAAGGCGGTCTCGTCCAAGTCAGGATGGACAATACAAACCAATTCGTACTTGCGCATCGGGAAAAACCTCCTTTCCTCGGGATATGCTCCCGGACATTCACCGTGGGTGAGCCGGGGGCGGAAAGCAAGCCGCGAGACGGCTTGCACCCGGAAGTACCGGACACTAGCTTCCTGAAATAACGGTTACTATCTCATGGAAGGATCGGGTGCCAGCGGACAGAAAAACTCCGGGTAACAGAACGGGCTGTATTGTAAGCGAAAAGGGGAATTTTGTGGAGGGCAATCCTTTGCCATAAAATAAGGTTGACAATTACCGGATGTTCCTGACATAAATTGGATTGCTGAATATCCAACCGCGCAATTTGCCAAGGTAATGTTTGCGCGCTTCGATCCTGTAAGCACCCGGTTCGTCTGTAACGTGGGAAAATGCCTCAGCAGACAATGTCTTGATGCAAATGCCGTCCTTTATCAATTTGATCTCTGCTGTGGATGGGAATTTCGCCTGTAGAGTAACCGCTCCATTTGCAACGATTTCATCCCCCATGATGCCGCCTGACTCACGGCCCTGGACGGAAAAGTGAAATCCGCGCGTAGGAGCGGGCAGATCGTAGCCAACGAAGCAATGACCAGCAGCCAGAGCGTCCAAGACCATTTTGCGGTCTTGAGGCAGATCGCCGGTTAGTAATGAGGGTGCAAGTATATGGGTATTAATGGTGGAGAAGTGGTACTCGTAGGGAAAGATGGTCTTGTGCAACACACCCAGCGACATATGCAGAGCGTGGGCGTCCGAGCCACCCACGACCACCACTTTCCAACCTTTTTTCAACAAGCCATCCCAAATAGCTATAGTTTGAGGGAGTGGACCATGAGGAATGATCTCCGGGAAAAAGGCGCAGATAACGGCATCCAATTTCCCTTTGGCCACAGACTTGAATTCGCTAAAACCGTTCCACAATTCGATACCGGTAATACCGGTTACACTCCAATCCTCCCAGGAAATATCCGTCTGTCCAAAAGCCGGCATCGCCGGATCCACCGGATGGGCGATAAAGCAGAGACCACCCAACCTTTGTATAGTGTTGATCAGGGTTTGTGGATCGTCTGCAAAGGCAGACAGTTCACGGTCTGTGCCAAACACGAGCAGATGATTTTTTTGAGGAATGCGGTCCTGGTCGTGGATTTCCTCGCAAGCCAGGATGAGCGCGCGTTTCTTCCCGTCGCGGTAATAGGCATCCACTCCTTGGACCAAAACATTGTGGTCGGTGACCAGAAGCACATCCACGCCTGTCTTAAGGGCCGCCCGCCCCAGGTCCGCGTATGTACCGGAGCCATCTGAAAACGTTGTGTGCATGTGCAAATTCACGATTAGTTCGTTCATATCATTGGTTGACGGTTTACCCTTATCACAGGTATAATTTGACGGCTTAAATTCCTGGAGGCTGATTAATGATCAATATTTTGGATGGTGCTTTGATTTTAACATCAATCGCACTGGTAGTCAGTATAATTCTGCAAAGCAAGGGTGCTGGTCTGGGCGGCTTGTCGGGATCGGATGCTGGGGGTGTATTCACTGCCCGGCGCGGGATCGAAAAGACACTTTTTTGGGTAACCATCGTTTTCAGCGTTTTATTTTTCGTGCTGGCGATTACTCTGGTGATTATTTCTGCCCACCAATAGAGTATAAGTTGAGAAAGGCCAGCGCCGGTCCAGTATAGAATCCCGGAAGCGGCCTTTCTTTTAATTAATTAATATTCATGAAAAAACTGCGCTGGCAATTCCTGGTTGTTGCGTTGACGCTGATTGTAGTGGCAGTGCTTTTACTTACCCAACAGCAGTCCATCAACCCGATCCTGCCCCAACCGGCAACCGGAGGTATCTATACCGAGGCCCTGGTCGGTTCGTTTGGACGCCTGAACCCGTTACTTGATCTTAATAATCCTGCTGATCGCCAGGTGGACCGCCTGCTTTTCAACAGCCTGCTTCAATTCGATTCGAACGGCGTCCCGCAACCCGACCTGGCCGAATCTTGGGGCGTTTCAGCCGACGGAACCATCTATAATGTAACAATTCGCGATAATGCCAACTGGGATGACGGCACTCCGGTCACCAGTGACGATGTGCTCTTTACACTCAACCTGCTACGTAGCCAATACTCTGCTTATTCTCCTGACGTGCGCACGCTGTGGGATGGAGTGCAAATTACCCGCCTTAACGATAAAAATATCAAATTTGTCCTTTCAGAGCCCTTCGTCCCGTTCCTGGATTACCTGACTTTTGGCATTCTGCCCAAACACCTGCTGGGGACGGTCACGGCAGATCAGTTGGCGGCCAATGGATTCAACCTTGCACCGGTTGGATCTGGACCTTACAGGTTTGACCATCTACTGATCGAGAATGGAAAAATCGCTGGTGTGGTTCTGACAGCTTCAAAAACCTATTTTGGCCAGGTTCCGTTTATAGACCAAATCGTTTTCCGATATTATCCCAATTCGCAGGCAGCACTAATGGCTTACCAGTCTGGGGAAGTGCTCGGTATCAGCCAGATCACCCAAGATGTACTTGCATCCGTTCTCTCTGAGCCGAACCTCTCCTTGTATTCCAGTCGCATGCCGCGCCTGACCCTGGTCTTTCTCAACCTAGGTGATCAACAGTTGCCCTTCTTCCAGGATAAAAATATCAGAAATGCCCTAATGCTTGGGTTAAACCGGCAATGGATGGTGGATAAACTGCTCCAGGGGCAGGGTGTCGTGGCCGATAGTCCACTCCTGCCGGGCACGTGGGCATATTACGATGGAGTGGCCCACATTGGTTTCGATCCGGACGCTGCGGTCGCGGAACTAAAAAACGCCGGTTACGTTTTGCCCTCGGATAGCAGCGTGCGGGCCAAGGGGGATGTTTCACTCTCATTTACGATGGAGTATCCGGATGACAATTTGCATGCCCAATTGGCGCAAGCCATCCAACAGGACTGGGCGGCAATTGGCGTGGAAGTGACCCTTAAGGCAGTTTCCTATGATTTGCTTTTGAATGATTATCTGACACCGCGTACATACCAAGCAGCGCTGGTGGATCTGGACCTCAGCCGTTCGTACGATCCCGATCCGTATCCGTTCTGGCACCAGGCTGAAATTACCGGGGGCCAGAACTATTCCCAATGGGACGACCGGACCGCCAGCGAATATATCGAACAGGCGCGTGTGGTCGCGGATCCGGATGTACGTTTACGGCTATACCGCAACTTTCAGGTTGTTTTTGCAAGCGAAGTTCCGGCTCTACTTTTGTACTATCCCGTCTATACCTATGCCGTGGACCAGCGTGTACAGGGAGTGCAAGCTGCGCCACTCTTTGAACCGGCAGACCGGTTTAATGATATCGAGAAATGGTATCTGGTTACCAAACGCGCCCTCGATCAAACGGCTCAGCCAAACATTCAGATCGGCCTGCCGACCAGTGGGCCATAGATTAGAATATCGCATAAGGAGTTTGCATGATCGAGCAGCGTGAAAATGCTTTGCAATACGCCCATAGCAATAGAGAGGATTTCCTGAATACCTTAAAAGAGATTCTGGCCATCCCATCTGTTTCTACGGACAAGGTGCATATTCCGGATATTTTACTTACAGCCGAGTGGCTGAGGAAGCAATTGCTTAGGATGGGGATGCAGGAAGTACAGCTTTTCCCAACCGATCATTCCCCGATTGTTTATGGTGAATTCCTGGGAGTTCCTAATGCGCCGACCTTGCTTGTGTACGGCCATTATGATGTTCAACCGGTGGACCCGCTCGATCAATGGAAGACCGGCCCTTTTGAGCCGACTGTCATCGGAGAAGACATCTTCGCCCGAGGCGCATCGGATATGAAAGGGCAGGCTCTTGTTACTCTGAAAGCAGTCGAATCATTGGTCCAGACCGGCGGCCTGCCGGTCAACATCAAATGGCTGTTCGAAGGAGAGGAAGAAATTGGTTCTCCCAACCTGGAAGCGTTCATTGCGAGCCATACAGACTTGCTGGAATGCGACTTTGCCGTCAACCCGGATTCGGGAATGATTGGTAGAGAATTTCCGACCATCACTTATGGTTTGCGCGGATTGGCATATTTCGAATTACGTGTCTTCGGCCCGGCACATGATCTGCACTCCGGCATTTATGGCGGCGTGGTGCATAACCCGGCGAACGCTCTGGCCGAATTAATTGCCGGTATGCACGACGAGGCTGGCCGTGTTTCCTTGCCCGGCTTTTATGAGCGGGTACGCAGCATAAGCCCCGAAGAGCGTGACGAATTTGCCCGCCTCCCGATAAACGAAAGTCATTACATCGAACAAACCGGCGTTGTGGGTCTGCATGGAGAAGACGGGTTTACTGCCAATGAACAGACCGGGGCGCGACCCACTCTTGACGTGAACGGCCTGTTTTCCGGATTTACCGGTGAAGGTTCCAAGACCGTTATACCCGCTTGGGCGATGGCGAAGCTCTCGATGCGGCTTGTCCCCGACCAGGATCCCAAGGAAGTCCATCAACAATTGCTACGCTACCTGGAACAAAACTCTCCCAGGGATATCGGCTGGGAGGTTAAGTCGTTGGCTGGCAATCCGGCATCCATATCAGATCGGAATAACATTGGCGTTCGGGCCATGGAAAAGGCGCTGGAGACAGTCTGGGGCAAGCGGCCTTATTTCAAACGCGAAGGTGGTTCCATCCCTGTTGTAGGTGATATGCAACGCCTGCTGGGAGTCGAATCGATTATCTGCGGTTTTGGGCTTCCCGACGATAACGTGCATGCACCGAACGAAAAACAGAATTTGCCTACCTGGTATCGTGGCATAGATGCGTATATCCATTTCTTTTTAAATTTAAAACCGTAGAACTTGGAGGCTAGGAACCCGGCTTCTCAAGGAGAGCAGGGCTTTTCCAAAGTGCGGGTTTTGGGAATAAGCTGTCAATAAAAGATGACAGAAACCCCTAAGATTCTCTCCCGGACTTTGTGAAAACCGGGACGATGAGGCTGAGTTCCTAAGATTTATCCGTGGAAGATAAGCTCATAAATTATGGAGGACAGGCTCTCGTGGAGGGTGTGCTGATGCGTGGCCGGAAAGCCTGCGCGGTTGCATTTCGCGCTCCCGACGGCAAGATCGTGACCAGGGTTGAACCTCTGGGTGGCATTTATAAGACGGACATTGCCAAAATCCCTTTCCTGCGCGGCCTGGTGATGTTGTGGGATTCGCTCGGGCTGGGCATGCGCGCCCTGACCGATTCCGCCAACTTGCAAGCTGGTGAAAATGAAAAATTGGAAGGCCCTGCTCTCTACCTGACGCTGGGCCTGACCCTCCTGATTGCCATTTTGATCTTCTTCCTTATCCCTGCGGGGATTGGCTGGCTGACCGAACATTTCCTGCATTGGAATGCCTGGTGGAGCAACCTGCTGGAAGGTGTACTACGCCTGGCGATGCTGGTCGGTTATATCTGGGTAATCGGATTTATGCCGGACATTGCGCGTGTTTTTGCCTACCACGGCGCAGAACATAAAACCATCAATGCCTTCGAAGCGGGTGCTGATCTTACTCCGGCTTCTGTTGCGAAATTCCCGCTCGCGCATACCCGTTGCGGGACGGCTTTCCTGTTGACGCTGGTAGTGTTGTCGTTATTCTTCTTTACCGTCCTGGGTCCACTTTCGCTGGAATGGCGGCTAGTCAGCCGCATATTGATGATCCCGGTTTTGGTGGGGATTGCCTACGAATATCTGCGCTGGACGGCGGACAACATCAAGAGTCCCTTTGTACGGTTTATTGTCAAACCCAACCTTGCTTTGCAATCCCTGACCACGCGTGAACCGGATGAGAAGATATTGGAAGTAGCGATCGCAGCCTTCCTGGCTATGAGACAGGCGGAACGGGAACCGTAATAAGTAAATGCAAAACTTCTTTATAGGAACACAATTCCTCAAAGGCAGAGATTAAGGATTTTCCATCCCGGCTTACTCCCCCCGTTATTCAGGATATTTGTTGCTTCCTGCCAACTGGCCGCAGCAGCATCAACCCTGCCAGCACCAGGATGATCGCCCCCATCCAGTAAGGTGCACCTAGCATGACATGGTCGTAAACCACACCGGCCCAAATCGGGCCGAAGATATTCATCAAGCTTCCCAGCCCTGTTGTTACACCCATAAGCAGGCCCACTTCCCGATGTAATACCAGGTCCGTGCTGAGCGTAGTGAGGGTGGGAAAAGTAAAGGCGCTGATCGCACTGACCAGCATATTCAGGGGAAAAATTGGCCAAAAAAGGGGTACGAAGAAGATGGAAACATCCACGACCGATTGCCCAAGCATGCTTGCCAATGCCACCTTATTGTCGCCGAAACGGGGCACCAGGCGCGGCACGAAGATAAAGGTCGAGGCTCCCACCGCGATACCAGCCAATCCCAATAGCAAACTCAGGTGCCAGGGTTGAGCGGAGAATTTCTCGATCACGAAAAGGGTTGAAGTGCTGTTGATGCCATTAAAGGCGAAGTTGAATAGTGCAGTTATCAGCAACAGCCAGCCCAGGCCAGGTTTGCGGGCCATCTCAAAGATGGCAACGACCGGGTTGTAGTCCTTTAGGCGCATCGGAGAAGTTTCCCGGCGTTCCCGGGGTAACGATTCGGGCAGGATAAAAATTCCCAATAAAACATTCAAAAAGGATAACCCGGCTGCCACAAAGGCAGGGGCTTGCAGGTTGAATTGGCCGAGGATACCTCCAGCCGCCGGCCCCAGGATCAACCCGACACTCCAGGCCATACCGATCAAGGCAAAATTCTTGGAACGATCCTCCGGGTTGGAAACATCGGCAATGTAAGCCCCGGCAGTGGAGAGATTACCGCCGGTTATGCCGCCAATGATCCTCCCCAGGAATAAAATCCATAATTTGCCGCCCATTCCGAAGATCAAGTAACCAATTCCTTGTCCAACCAGGCTGACCAGCAGGACTGGACGGCGACCATAGCGGTCACCGAGTTTTCCGATAAGCGGTGCGGCGATGAACTGTCCACCGGCATAGAGTACGGTGATCATGGTGACCATCAGAGCCTCGCCGCTAAATTGTTGAACGATATAAGGGGCGACGGGAGAAATTAGCGTGATGCCGATGACATCCATCAGCATAATTATAAAAATCAAGCCGAGGGCTATTCTTGTTTGTTTCCGCGGCTCTTTATTCAGCATTCTTCTTAGGTAATACGAACCGGACAATTACCCCATCTGAAGTCTCTTCCGCCTGGCGAATTTCCCCCTTTTGCATCTCTACAAGAGTACGATTGATGTATCCGAATATTTCCCGATCCAATTGAGAGGGCAGGCGCACCTTCGCTCCTACGCCGGTAAAAGTGAACAGGAACCAGTCTGGCTCGTCTGTCACCGATATGGTAATGGTCACCTTCGGTTCGCAATAAAGTGAAACAAAGGTGATAAAACTGGAAATAACCTGACGGTTGAGCTGGTCATCCGCGAAGATAGTTTTTACCGGGGTGATAACCTGATAATCCATCTGGACATCCGCGGCCGGGTTGGATTTTTTCCACTGCGCCAGCCCTTGCGCAATCAATTGTTCGATATCTTTTTCTATGGGGTTGGGCTTTATCTCATGGCGGTTGATCCGGGCAATGTCAATCAGACCGTTCAATAAGGTCAAGGCGCGCATCCCGCTGCAGTAGACGGTCCACAGGTCTTCCTTTTGGAAATCTGTCAGAGGAGCATCGCCAACTGTGTTAAGAAGCATTTTGCTGAAACCGGTGATGTGGTTGAAGGGCGTCCGGAGATCATGCGCCTGAGCGGAAATCAACTGGTCGAGATCAATTTGCGTTGGAAGAAGAATTTTATTGTCAGGCATATTCAAACCCATCTTCTACCGTCGGTGGAAACAGTATGCCGATAATCAACCCACTACTTCTATAAAGAACAATTCTTGTTGACTGCGATGATGGTCTTTGCCAAACGGCCAAGGTCGTTGCTGGAGAGAAAATATCCAAGTTCTTAATGCAGGTTCTTTATAATTAATCTAGACATGCAAATAACCTTGTTGCCGATACTGTTGAAAGAGATGGCCCCATTCCGTATTGTTCTGCCATTCCCTGGTCACCCTCCTATACTTCAAAGGCCAATAAAAGTAATCCTGCTCAGCGTTGCCGATGGCAATAGGCAGGGCCACGAGAGGGGTGCGGAGGATCAGTTTTTGCAGGAACCTGGTCGGTCCGTACCAGGCGAGCCAAGCCAGGAAGGTGTGCGAATTGCGGGTGATCTTGAAATTCCAGTTTTCACCTGACACATCGTCGCCAACAAGGTCAATCTGGCGCACATCTCCGTTCCCCAGACCCCCTTCGGTTGCCAGACGGATATACCGGATGGACATGGGATCGAATCCCATCAGTTTGGCCGCGACGGCGTCAATGGCCACCTGGTCCTCCGAGGCCAGAAGGATATTCTTTACCTCCGGGATCATGAGACGCGGGCCAGCACCGTTGCCCGATGTTGTCCCATCCATTATTGCAAAAATTCCCGGGTGGATTTCTTTTTGAATGGCAAGCAGGTCCACCAGTGTTTCGTGGATCCATGTGTGCGTGTAATGCCGGTACTTGCTCAACAAGCCGCCAAAGGCATTTTTCATGGCCCCGGTAGTGGTTGTGTACATATGAGTCTTAACCGTAGGTAGGTGGACGATGTTCTTCCCCTGGAAATAATCCGGGATGCGGATACCTTCCGGGTAGATGTGGTCAAGCGCAAGCATTTTTGCCTTTGGCCTGTAAAGTTCCCACTTCATATCTGTTGTTTGGAAATTGAAGAGAACCGGGATGTTGTAGTGCTTGAAGATGGGCACATAGCCGTTCAGGTCTTCGCCTTTAAATGGATTGGTTCCCACGGTGTGGTTCTGCACGCAGACCAAGTCAGTAAAGCCGGCCTGCTGCAAGGCGAGTATGGAACCTTCCAACTGCCATGGGGTGGTATTGGCTGCCGGCATCGGAAAATGCCATGAAATATTATCCTTCAAAATAGTTGGGGTGTCCCGGTGAAGAGCCCGGCTGCCTCCAGCCAGCTCAAATACACGCTGATAATCCTGCAAGATGGTATCTGGCCGGGTGCGCATTACGGCGACTACAGATTTATTGGTCATTCCAATACCTCGTCACCGCCAATTGTATCAGGTACCGGTCAATTTTTATCCAGTTCTTTACCTTCAATCAACGACCTTCGAATTTTTCGGTACAAAACAATTGGACTGTCGCCCTGGATGAGGATCTCGCCGATTCCCAAGTCCGGGCGTGGAGGGCGCTCGGTGATTACCACACGTCGATCCTGGCGCTCGATGATCAGATTCATCAGGCTGCCCAGCCAGCCATTCAGCTGACGTAAAATAGGGGAGTGAACCGTGTGGTAATAGCGCAGGTACATCAAAGTGTTTTCGTTATCAATGGGGGCGAAGGCAATCACGACGCGTAGACTGTCTGCAATCCAGTTTTGCCAAAGGTTCCCGAAACGGAATTGCAGGGAAGGCCGCCGGTCAGGTTCGGACAGCTCGGAGGGTTTCTTCGGCTTCTGACCGTGGTCTTGCTCATTGAAGACCCATAAATTAATCAGATGGTCTCCGGGCCAATGGCTCTCCGCTTTGGCGATTGGACCGTTAACTAGGGTCTTATTTCCTCGCCCTATCGTGTTGTGATGAATGAAAGGCAGGTGCACCACATCCAATTGATTTTCTATGGCACGCGAGTAGTGGTTGGCCCAATGGTCTTTCAACGTGAAATAGACCATGTTTTCGCCAATAGATTCGAACCATGGGACGGGCGGATAAGTCTGGCGCGGCTCGCCCCACCAGATGTAAACAAAGCCATGTTCCTCCCGGACCGGGTAACTGCGCACATGCAAGGCCTTGGGCGGTTTCGCAGTGCGGCCATTGGCAGGGACCAGGCGGCATGCGCCGGAGGTGTCGTACTGGAAGCCGTGGAAGGGACACTGGATGCAATCACCAACCAATTTGCCAATGCTAAGCGCAACACCGCGGTGTGGACATTTATCACTCATCACCGACAACTCGCCTTTGGCGTTGCGCCAGACGGCCATCTTTTCGCCCATGCGCGTCACGCCGATGATCCTGTCTTTCTTGATCTCGTTGGATTCAAGGATGACGTACCATTGGTTGGGAATCATGGTTCCTCCGGTAAGCAGGGAATAGGGGTAAAGGAGCGATTGCTGAGTCAGCCCGACAATGGTTGAAATTTGGCCGTAAAGTGCCGCAATAGTTCGGGCGCATATGTAAACTTATAGCCATGTATGCCGGACTTGCGCTGGGCAATCTTTGCCAACGTCTCGGCCACGTAGTCCATATGGCTCTGGGTGTAAACCCGGCGTGGGATCGCCAGGCGGACGAGCTCCAGTTGTGGGTAGACAATCTCGCCGCTGTCGGGATCGGGGTGGGCGAACATGACCGAGCCAATTTCGCAGGCGCGTATGCCTCCTTCCAGATAGAGTTCCACTGTCAGTGCCTGGCCGGGAAATTCGCCGTGTGGAATGTGAGGCAGCACTCTTCCAGCATCAATATAGACAGCGTGGCCGCCGGCCGGCTGGATGGTAGGAATGCCGGCGGCATTAATGCACTGCATTAAATATGCAGTCTGACTGAGACGATAGGCAAGATACGCCTCGTCGAGGCCCTCGTAAAGACCGACAGCCATTGCATCCAGGTCCCGGCCTGCCAGTCCACCATAGGTATAAAAGCCTTCCCGCAGGATGAGTTCATTGCAAATGTTGCGGTAAAGCCCCTCGTCATTTACGCACAGCAAACCGCCGATATTTACAATTGCATCCTTTTTTGCAGACATGCACATTCCATCTGCCAGAGCGAACATTTCGCGGGCAATCTCGAGCGGTGATTTGACCGCAAAAGCAGGTTCACGCAGCTTGATGAAATAGGCGTTTTCGGCGTAGCGGGCGGCGTCAATGAAAAAGGGGATGCCGAAGGAATGGTAGATTTCGGAGACTGCCCGCAGGTTTGCCAATGAGACGGGCTGTCCGCCTCCAGCGTTGTTGGTGACGGTAATCATACCGAATGGGATATTGGCCGGACCGATTTTCTCAATGAAGGCTTTCAATTTGGCGATATTCATATTGCCTTTGAAGGGATGCGGGTTGGATGGGTCGCCGGCTTCGTCGATGACCGGGTTGGCCGGGCGACCGCCGCGAGCACGAATATTGGCGTCTGTGGTATCGAAATGCATGTTGGATGGGACATATTGTCCTGGCTTGACCAGGCAGGCGGATAGGATGTTCTCAGCGGCGCGTCCCTGGTGTGCAGGGACAAAATACTTGAAACCGAAAATATCTCTCACTGCCTTTTCCAGGCGCTGGAAAGAACGCGCCCCGGCGTAAGACTCGTCCCCCAACATGAGGGCGGCCCATTGCCGGTCGCTCATTGCGCCAGTGCCGGAATCGGTTAGCAGGTCAATGAAGATGTTCTGGGCTTCCAAGGCGAAGATGTTGTAACCCGCTGCCTGGATGGCTTTACGACGTTCTCCGGGCGATGGCAGGCGGATGGGTTCGATCGTTTTAATTCGGAAAGGTTCAGGGGGATAGGTTGGCATATAACTCCTTGGTGAAATCAGCCCCAGTTTAGCACGATTCTCCGGATGGTACAAAAAGAATCAATCGCAAAAAAAGCGACGAATGGTTGCCTTTATGGTAAAATTTGCCCGTCGTGTAGTTGTAAGACAACTTATTGTTTTTTGGAGCTCCTATGCAGAATGAATGGTTGTACATCGGGCTCTTCCTGGTGATTGGAATTATAGTTCCGATAGTCCCATTGGTGTTTGCCCGGCTGGTTGCGCCGCGTAAACCCAACCCCGTCAAACAAAGTACATACGAATGCGGCATAGAGACCGTGGGTGATACATGGGTGCAGTTCAAGGCCCAGTACTACGTCTTCGCTTTGGTGTTCCTGGTCTTCGATGTGGAGGCGGTCTTCCTTTTTCCGTGGGCGTTGACACTCAAACGACTTCCTCTTTTTGTGGTGCTGGAGGGGGTATTATTCATTGGAATCCTGGTCGCCGGGCTGGTATATGCCTGGCGCAAGGGAATGCTGGAATGGGTATAGACCCTCGAGGGTGAATATTAAAGGCTGACAGGATTAATCCTCTCAGCCTTTTCGTTGTGTAATCAGGATGCAGGAGAAATCCATGACGTTTTTGAATGACCCGATCAATTTCATTGGCAATTGGCTGACCGGCTGGCTGACCGGGTGGCACCTGCCCGCAGTAATGGTAACCATTGTTCTTTATGTGGTAGGCATCACCGTGCTGATTATCTTTGCCATGACATTGGATATCGGCCTGGTATGGGTGGAGCGCAAAGTGGTGGCCCGTTTCCAGGACAGGCTTGGACCGAACAGGATTGGACCGTTCGGTCTTATCCAGCCCGTCGCCGACATCATTAAAATGGTCATCAAGGAAGATATTACCCCTGCTGGAGCGGACAAGATCATCTACAACATCGCTCCTGTGCTGGCGGCGACCTCGGTGATTGTGTTGTGGGCGATCCTACCACTGGCTTCCACAATTTACGGAATTGATCTAAACGTTGGCTTGCTTTACATCATCGCGGCGGGCGCGTTGGGGACCCTTGCCATTATCATGGCAGGTTGGTCTTCGAATAACAAGTATGCACTGCTGGGGGCTTTCCGCATGGTGGCCAACATGATCTCATATGAAATCCCGATGGTCATCATCCTGCTGGTACCAACCATCCTTGCGAACACAATGAGCGTGAGAGGAATTACCCAGGCGCAGAGCGGGATGTGGTTCGCGATCCTCTCACCGCTGGCTTTGCTCATTTTCCTGATCAGCGCGATTGCCGAGCTGGGCCGGTCACCCTTTGACCTGAATGAGGCCGAGTCCGAAATCGTGGCAGGGTTCCATATCGAATATACAGGGATGAAATTTGGCTGGTTTTATGCGGGCGAGCTCCTGCACGCTTTCACTTTTGGCGGCTTTATTGCGATCCTTTTCTTCGGCGGGTACGGCGGTTTCTTCGGATTGGAAAAACTGGCCGCCTTCACATGGTTGAATATACCTTTCGTACAGGCGTTGGTCTTTATAGCCAAGGCCTTGTTTGGGTATTGGGTGATCATGTGGATCAAATACTCGGTGCCACGTATCCGCATCGATCACATGCTGGCCTTCAATTGGAAGTTCCTTGTTCCGCTTTCTTTGGTTGTGTTGGTGAATACGGCGGTCTTGAATAAAGTAATGATAGTTCTGCCGGTTTGGGCTTATGTATTGGGAATGTTTGGCTCGAACATCGTTATCGGAATTATTACCATTGAAATCCTAAGGGCTCATGGCCGCCAACAGCGCAAAGTGGAACAGAAACCCACATCGCAAAAGCAAACCCAGGAGCAGGGGTTATGACTGCCGAACAAATAATATTCCTATTGACAGGTTCACTTATCATCGGTTCCGCCGTGATGGTCGTGACGGCCCGCAACCTCCTGCATGCGGCTTTATGGCTAGTGGTGACGCTTTTCGGTGTGGCTGTCCTTTACGCCATTCTTCAGGCCAACTTTCTTGCGGTTGTCCAGGTGGTGGTATATATCGGCGCAATTGCCATACTGTTTATCTTTGCGGTAATGCTGACAAGGCGAGAACTGATGGAAAAAGCCCGACAAACGCGCCCCAACTGGTGGATCCCAGCCTTGATCGGATCGGTTATCCTGTCCGGGCTGGTGGTGCTCATCCTGAGCATTCCTGGCGTGAACCGCATTGCGGTTGCAATACCTGAAGGACTGGACACCGTCCAGGCACTTGGAAATGCACTGGTGTCTCCAGATGCCTATGTGTTACCGTTCGAAGTGGCGTCTGTTCTCATGCTGGCAGCGCTGGTCGGTGCAGTCTATGTTGCAACCGTGGATAAGAAGTAGGAGGCCGAGATGAGTATCCCGCTTTCCTGGTACCTGATCCTGGCGGCGACTTTGTTCTGCCTTGGGCTGTTCGGGGTTCTCTCGCGCAAGAATGCGATTGCCATCCTCTTGAGCGTGGAATTGATGCTCAACGCGGTCAATATTAACCTGGTGGCTTTCTGGCGCTATCTCAACCCGGTTCAAATGGCCGGTCAGGCTTTTGCCGTTATTGTTTTTGCGGTCGCGGCTGCGGAAGTGGCCGTCGGCCTGGCGTTGATCATTTCGGTCTACCGCCGGCGCAAGACGATTGTAGCGGATGAAATTGATTTGATGAAATGGTAAAGGCCAGATGATTTTAATGAGTGGAGACCAATCTCTACCCTCTAATCCCCGGTTTCTGGTTTGGAGGTTTAATGACTAATTGGATCATGTGGCTTCTGCCTATTCCGCCCTTGCTGGCTTTTTTTGCAATCATCTTGTTCACTAATAAGAACAATACCCTGAGCCACGGCATCGCAATAGGCGCGGCGGGGGTTTCCTGGCTGGGGAGCATGGTGATCTTTATTAAAGCCGTGGGGACGGCAGGGTTTGGCAAGAATGTTTTCGAGTCTGCGGTCAATTGGCTGCCGGCTGGCACGACCTGGCTCCAGGTGGGTGTCCGGGTTGATCCACTGACTGCTGTGGTATTGTTCTTTGTGGCTTGGACGGTGCTTGCGATTTTCGTTTACAGTATTGGCTATCACAACTATGGCCAACCGAAAGGCGAGCAGGACATTCCAGGCCTGCCTCCACATGGTGTGACCATAATTGAAGAAGGGCAAAAGCATACCGTCCCGTCGATTGAACCGATGTATGCACGCTTTTTTGCTTTCATCAGCCTTTTTGCCTTCGGAATGTACACCCTGGTGCTGTCCAATAACCTGCTGACGCTATTCGTCGGATGGGAGATCATGGGACTTTGCTCGTACCTGTTGATCGGTTTCTGGTACGGCAAGAAATCCGCCCGGGATGCAGCAGTAAAGGCTTTCATGACCACACGCGTTGGCGATGTGTTCATGCTCCTGGGGATTGCGTTTGTGTATTCCTTCACCGGTTCGCTCTCCTTCAAGGATATCTTCCAGCCGCAAATGCTTCAGGCATTAGCCAGCACACCAGCCTTCTTAGGACTTTCGGCAGCCGGAATCGTCGGTCTATTGCTTTTCATAGGAACAGTCGGAAAATCCGCCCAGTGGCCATTGCACGTCTGGTTGCCGGATGCCATGGAAGGTCCGACCCCGGTCAGTGCGATGATCCATGCTGCCACGATGGTCTCGGCGGGTGTGTACATGGTTATCCGGATGTTCCCACTATTAAGCTTGGACGCGCACACCATGACTGTGGTGGCATTCATCGGAGCGTTCACGGCACTCTTCGCCGCGACGATTGCCGTGGCACAGAATGACATCAAGAAAGTGCTGGCCTATTCGACTATTTCACAACTAGGCTTTATGATCGCCGCACTCGGTGTTCATGCGTATGTTGCGGCTGCTTTTCATCTTGTCACGCATGCCTTCTTCAAGGCTCTACTTTTCCTGGGTTCCGGTTCGGTCATCCATGGGATGGAACATGGTGAACTGCACACCGGTGAGCATGTGGACGCTCAGGACATGTTCAATATGGGAGGCCTGCGCAAGAAAATGCCGATCACATTCTGGACCTTCCTGATTGGTGGACTGGCGCTCTCTGGTTTCCCGGTGCTGACGGCCGGTTTCTGGTCGAAGGATGAGATTTTTGCCGAAGCCTTTGGTAGCGGACACCTGGCAGTCTTCATTGTTCTGGCACTGGCAGCGTTCCTGACGGCCTTTTACACAATGCGCCAGATCACTCTCACCTTCTTCGGCAATGCACGTACAATGGCAGCCGAACACGCCTCTGAGACGACCTGGACGATGACCATTCCATTGATCGTGCTGGCGATTTTTGCGGTTGGGGCTGGTTGGGCAGGTATGCCGGGTTGGTTCACCGGCGGCCTGGTTCCGGACTGGTTTCATGAGTTTGTTGGCGGAACCCTCCCCCAGATGCCGCAAGCAGTTTCTTTCAATTGGATTCCTGTGGGGACTTCGCTGTTCGTTGCCCTGGGTGGTCTGTTCTTTGGCTGGCTGACCTACCGGAAAGTGGCGTCCCCAACGGAGGATCGCCTGCAAATTCCGTTACTCAAGAATAAGTACTATTTTGACGAAATTTATGCCTTCCTGTTCGTTAAGCCAGCCTATTGGGTCGCTGAGAAATTCACTTCCTTGTACATGGATCAAACCGTGATCGATGGCTTTTTGCACAACTTGGCGCGATTTTCGCTCTTTCTGGGTCATACATTCCGAGATTATTTCGATAAGCCGGTCATCAACGAATTCCTGGGAGATGGGACGGGCAGAGCCGTCAAGGACTCCAGTTTCGGGTTGCGCAAGATTCAGGCAGGTCGCCTCCAGTATTACATGGTTGTATCGATAGTGGTTCTGGTCTTCTTCGCCTTGCTTCTTATTTTCCTATATAGAGGAATGTAGTAACGATTTTGCTTATTATGGGGCGGCTGAAGTCGTCCCGTCTCTGGAGCATCCGATGGCATTTTTCAACCAATATCTCCTGTCCCTCATCCTGTTCTTCCCCGTCCTGGCGGCGGTGATAGTTTTGTGCCTGCCGAAAGACAATCTTAAGGCAATCCGCTGGACGTCGTTCGGTCTCAGCCTGGTTCCCTTTCTCCTGACAATCGTCTTATGGATCCAATTCAAGGCGGGACTAAACGGCTTCCAATTCCAGGAACAGGCTACCTGGTATCCCGCTATACACTCGACTTTCCACATTGGCGTGGATGGTCTTTCACTGACCATGGTGCTTCTGACGACCCTTCTGACGCCGGTGGCATTGCTGGCTTCTTTTAATATTACCGACCGTATCAAAGCCTACATGTTCCTTTTCCTGATTCTCGAGACGGGCATGCTGGGTGTCTTCATGTCCTTGGATCTGCTGATCTTCTTTGTTTTCTGGGAAATTGGCCTGGTCCCGATGTATTTCCTGATCAACCAGTGGGGCAGTGAAAAAGGAGAACGCGAAATCTGGAAGGGCGTAAAAGTCCAGGCGCGCAATTATGCATCATTAAAATTTATCATCTTCACAATGGGTGGTTCGCTTGGGCTGCTGCTTGCCATCCAGATGCTGGGCGTGTTGTTTCATGACTACGATCTGCCCGTGTTGTACCAGAAATGGAATTCCTTGACCACAGGAACATTGCTGGGCTTGCCCGTTGAGACGGTAAAAACAATAGCGTTCTGGGCATTTGTGATCGCTTTTGCTGTCAAAGTCCCGGTCTGGCCGTTCCACACCTGGCTGCCGGACGCGCATACCGAAGCACCTACCGCAGGTTCGATGATCCTGGCGGGCGTTCTATTGAAATTGGGAGCGTATGGTTTCCTGAGGTTGGTGTTGCCATTGTACCCGGTGGAATCTGCCCATTATGCCGGATGGCTGGCCTTTCTGGCGGTAATGGCGATTGTGTTTGGGGCATTTGCAGCTTATGGTCAAAAGGATTTCAAGCGGCTCGTGGCTTATTCGTCGGTTAATCATATGGGGTTTGTGCTATTGGGGATTGCCGCAGCAGCCAAAGCGGCTGGCACGCTCAACGCAACCATCGCATTGAATGGGGCAGTGCTTCAGATGTTCAATCACGGACTTTCGGCGGCAGGCATGTTCTTTATGGTGGGAGTACTCTACGAACGCGCTCATACCCGTAATCTAGAGGATTTCGGCGGTCTGTTCCCACTTATCCCAATTTACGGTGGGATCCTGATCTTCACCAGCATGGCCTCACTTGGATTGCCTGGTCTGAACGGGTTCGTCTCAGAGTTTCTGGTGGTGAGAGGTTCCTGGCCCATCCTGACGGTCTATACGGCAATTGCGATGATCGGTTTACTGTTTACAGGTGCATATGTTCTCAAGGGTATCAAGAACGTTCTGCATGGCCCATTGAATGAGCACTGGGCGGAGGGCGAACACAGGCTGAGCGAGATCAAACCACGTGAGATCATTGTCATGGCACCGCTGATGGCGCTCATCCTGATCATTGGCATTTATCCTGCTTGGATCCTGGATGTGATCAACAAGTCCATGATGATGCTTTTCCATTAGAGGTGGCCATGCATTTTCCGTTTCTGAGTGTCATAGTCTTTACTCCCCTGGTTACAGCGCTCATCCTCCTGTTATATAAACCGGAGCAGAAAAAAGCTATTCGTATCACGGCACTGAGTGCGGCTTTATTTGCACTGGCGCTATCAGTGTGGGTTTATTTTACTTACGATAAGGCTATCGCGGGGTACCAGTTCATTGAAAAATACAATTGGATGCCAATGCTGGGCATCAGCCTGCACTTTGGGGTGGATGGAATGTCGGCTCCGCTGGTTTTGTTGACGGGCATCGTCATGGTGACTGGTGTGATGATCTCCTGGGGCATCGACGATCGGCCACGTGAATTCTTCGCCTTCCTTTTCATTCTGGCTTCGGGTGTATTTGGCGTCTTTGCCTCGCTTGATCTGTTCATGTTATTTTTCTTTTATGAAATTGCGGTCTTCCCGATGTACCTGCTGATTTCAATCTGGGGTTGGATCAAAACGCGCGAATATGCGGCGATGAAATTGACCCTGTACCTTTTTATTGGATCGGTTATTTCGATGATCGGTGCACTGGTCATGTACTGGAGCAGTGGACGCCACAGCTTTGATATGCTCGTTCTGGAAACAGTCAAGTTCAGCCCAACTTTTCAGAAGGTTTGGTTCCTACCAGTTTTCTTGGGATTTGCTATCCTGGGTGGCATCTTCCCGTTCCACAACTGGTCGCCGGACGGTCACGTGGCTGCACCGACCGCGGTTTCGATGTTCCATGCGGGTGTGTTGATGAAACTGGGCGCGTTTGCCGCCCTTCGTGTGGGTATCATGCTCCTGCCACAAGGAGCCAAATTCTGGGCGCCCTTGATCATGGGGCTGGCGCTGGTAAACATTGTATACGGTGCATTCATCGCAAGCGTCCAGACCGATTTCAAATATGTGATTGGTTTTTCGTCAGTCTCGCATATGGGATTGGTCATGATGGGTTTCGCCACGTTGACCCCTGAAGGGCTGACCGGGGCGGGCGTGCAGATGTTCTCGCATGGGATCATGACGGCTCTCTTCTTTGCTGCCGTCGGTATGGTATATGACCGGGCGCATACCCGCCAGATCCAAGAGCTGGGCGGCATGGTCAAACCACTTCCACTGGTGGCGATTGGTGTGATCATTGGCAGCCTGGTCTCGATGGGCATGCCCGGTTTCTCAGGTTTCGTGGCAGAGTTCCCTATCTTTATGGGAATCTGGAAAACGCACTGGGTGGTGGCTGTGATTGCCGCCATTTCAATTGTTGTGACCGCTTCGTATGTGTTGCTGGTCGTCCGGCGAGTGTTCTTTGGTAAGATGCCAGATGCCCTGGATGGACATATTACACCAATCCGCAGCCTGGACAAGATTGCACTGGTGCTCCTGATGGCTCTGATGATTGGTATAGGCCTCTTTCCGGTCCTGATTGTCCCGTGGGTGCAGACCGGGGTCCAGCATATCCTGGCCCTGCTGGGAGGAGCATAATGACTACCATCCAGCCAATTCTCCCCGAAATCCTGCTGCTGACATTGGGTATTTTAATCCTTATTATTGACCCATTCCTTAAGAAGGATATCTCCCGCCGGCCATTCCTGGGATGGCTAGCGGCTGGCGGACTGTTATTTATCCTGGTGATCAGCCTATTATTCGCCAGGCCGGCTTCTTCATTATTGGTCCTCGGTGGGATGCTGCGTTTCGATTGGTTGGGTTTTGTGTTTAAAATGTTCTTTGTCTTCGCTGCCGGTGTGACTTCCCTGTTCTTCATGGAGGCAGACCATCTCAACCGGCGTGCCGAAGCCTACCTCCTGCTTATGGCAGCCACGTTGGGCATGTGCCTGATGGCGAGCAGTGCAGACCTGGTCATGCTATACCTTGCCATCGAGACAACTTCCATCCCGCTTTATTTGTTAGCAGGTTTCCTGAAAGAGGACGATAAATCCACCGAAGCAGGTTTCAAGTACATGCTGTTTGGCGCGATGACATCGGCAATACTGCTTTATGGATTCAGCCTGATCTACGGTTTCACCGGAGAGACCGGATTGTATGACCTGGGCAAGTATTTCGACCATTTCAACTTGGTGGCAGTTGGCATTACCTTCCTGGTGCTGGCAGGACTGGCGTTCAAGGTCTCGCTGTTCCCGTTCCATTTTTGGGCGCCGGATGTTTACGAAGGCGCACCTTCGCCGGTGGCCGGCTTCCTTTCCACTGCCTCCAAGGCGGCGGGATTTGCAGTGTTAATCCGCCTTTTTTCAGTTGTCTTCCCGGTCATTCATACGGATTGGAGCCTGATCCTGGCTGTACTTGCCACACTGACCATGACAGTCGGCAACCTGATCGCCTTGACTCAGAAGAGCGTTAAACGCATGCTGGCCTACTCGTCCATTGCGCACGCCGGTTATGCCATGATCGGGGTGGTCGCTTTCTCACAATTGGGCTTTGCCAGTGCGGTGTTTTACCTAATCGGCTACATACTAACCAACCTGCTGGCATTTGGGATTGTCAGCATCGTCGGACGTCTGACCGGCTCGGAGGATTTACCGGCATATGCTGGCCTGAGCCGCCGCAACCCGACCCTGGGGCTGGCCGCATTGGTGGCGTTCCTGTCGCTGGCCGGGATGCCCCCCTTTGTCGGGTTTGTTGCCAAATTCTTTGTGTTTAGTGCAGCTATCGAGGCCGGTTGGGTCTGGTTGGCAATTGTTGGGGTGATCAATTCCATCGTGGGCTTGTATTACTATTTGAATGTGCTTAAGTTTGTCTACCTGTACCGGATGGAAAACCAGGACGAGGAACAACACGCACTACACTTGGCTCGACCGGTCGTGGTTGGGCTGGTCGTTCTTGTGATCGGAATTCTGCTGCTTGGTACCCTGTTTGGACCGTGGTTCGGCCTAGCCACCAAAGCGGTAGCGAGTTTGTTTTAGCCAATGTGAGAATCTGATATAATTTCGTCGCCATGAATTGACCGGGCAGCAAACAACAGGATGAATTCAGGGCTGCTGTCACAATGACAGTTATCTGGGTGGCTGGCCTGACGCTAATAATCATCTTCGTTGCACTGTTTGCTGGAATATTGCTGGATAAACTCCTTAATAGCAAGCCACTTTTTACCATCCTTCTGACCATTGCGAGTATTCCGATGACCATTTATGCGACTTTCCGCGTTGTGAAAGCGGCAAGCAAGCGAATCCAGCCGGCAACGAAAAAGGATGATTCTGAGGAGGTACCACAGCGTGGACAAAACAACTGAGTTGGCCTCCAAGAAAAAACGATGGCGCTGGGGTACAAACCGTTGGATTGTGCTGGCGCTGTTGATTTTGGGTTTTATCGGCGCGAAGTATTTCTTCTCGCCGGTCCGGCCATTTGTCCAACTCCCGGCCGAACACTGGATGGAACACCCGTTGTTCACGTTGCCAGGGATCGGGGATTTCTATCTGACCAACACGCTGGTTGCGCTGTTGCTCGTGGATATCCTCGTCATATTATTAGCCTTTTCCTTTAATCAGGCGGTTAAGAAGGGCGATCTGGTTTTGAAGGGAATTCCCGGTGCATTGGAAGCCCTGTTGGAAGCGCTGTACAATATGACCGAATCGACTGCGGGGAAATGGGCCTGGACAATTTTCCCGTGGTTTGCGTCCATCACCATACTCGTTCTGTTTGCGAACTGGATGGAACTCATCCCGGGCGTGGATAGCATTGGTATTATCGAGAAAGCCGAGACTGGGGGATTTGGCATTCAGCATTTGGGTTCCCTTTTCACAACCCTTGTGAACCCGGTAGTGACAGATGGTGGTTATCGATTGGTCCCATTTGTGCGGGTCGTTTCCACGGACCTCAACTTCACCGTCGCCCTGGCCATCATCGCGGTGATTGCCGTGCAGGTGGTCGGTCTCCGGGCGCAAGGCATCCAATATTTCACAAAGTTTTGGAACGTCAAAACGTTCTTCAGCAGGCCAATTTTCGGCGTGATCGACTGGGGGGTTGGACTGCTCGAATTGATCTCAGAGTTCTCCAAAGTTCTCTCGTTTGCCTTCCGTCTCTTCGGTAATATTTTTGCCGGTTCGGTACTATTATTTGTGATGGGTTCGCTGCTAGGGTCGATTGCCATATTCCCATCAGCGTTCTACCTTTTGGAATTCCTGGTTGGTGCGATCCAGGCTGTTGTATTTGGCCTGTTGACAATGACTTTCATGGCGCAAGCCACGCAGGGTCACGGTGAACATAATGAGGCAAACTAATTTCGGGCGAGAAAAGCCCGGGTGGTACAAATCCTAAAGGCGGGATTCCCGCCCGAATACATATACGGAGGTACATCTTATGACTGGTAGTATTATTATTGCTGCAAAATTAATTGGCGCCGGGCTGGCTATGATCGGAGCAATTGGTGCAGGTGCCGGCATAGGCATTGTGACCGGGGGTGCAGTACAGGCAATGGGCCGCAATCCAGACGCAACCGGTACCATCCAGACAAATATGATCCTTGGCATTGCCTTCGCAGAAGCGGTAGCCATCTATTGCCTGGTAGTCGCCCTGCTCATCCTCTTTGTTGTGGGCTAATTAAATGTCGGAGGTGTAAAGAAGGAGGTCTCCCTTGGCACAACTGGGTCTTAATTTAGGCTATTTGCTGGTACAGATTGTATGCTTTTTTATCATCTTCGTGGTTGTGCGGGCCTGGGTAGTAAAGCCACTTCAGGGTCTACTCGAACGACGGAGGAAAAAGATTACCCAAAGCCTGGAGGATGCTCGCATCGCTGCGGAAGCACGTGAGAGTGCCGAGAAAGACGCTGCCGGAATTGTGGCGGAAGCGCAAGTAAAAGCCGCCCACCTCATCAGCGAAGCAACCGAACGAGCCGATGCCGCCATGCTCGAAGTGCGAGCTGAGTCGGATAATGAGATCACGAAGGAGCGTGAGTCGGTCCTGGCTGAGGTAGAGCAGGAGCGCAACCGCATGCTTGGGGACTTACGTGGGCAGGTGTCCGCTCTGGCGATTGCTGCTGCGCAGAAATTGGTGGGTGAGACGCTGGATGAAAATCGCCAGCACGCTCTTCTTGCGGAATTCTTCTCAGGAATCAAGTCTGGAAAGGTCGTTGTTCTGGAGGGTGAAGAAATCAGTGCGGATCATGCAGAGGTAATCTCCGCCCTGCCACTTACAGATGATGAACAGGGAATTGTAAGGAAGGATGTCTTATCCAAGATGGGTTCGCAGGTCGTGGTTAATTTTAAGGTTGACCCGTCCATTCTGGGTGGATTGGTCATTCACGTTGGTGATAAAGTGCTGGACGGTTCCGTAGCCGGCCAACTTGAAGACTTGCGCCAGTCGTTGAAATAGTGAAAATGAAACCGAAACAGACCTGACGGGAGTCCAGAAACCTGTCAGGTCTTTCTTGTTTATGGTAAAACTACCCATTATGGACGATTCAAGTTCATCGAACAAAAAAGCCGATCCTGCTACTGTCAGCCTCCAGACAATTTTTGCCGGATTTCCATATGCTTTTTCCCCGGAACAGATTCCCGCAGTTCCCATCTCCGGAATTGCCATTGACAGCCGCAAGGTGGAACCAGGCAATCTTTTTGTCGCCATGCAGGGCGGTTCGATGGATGGACACGATTTCATCCCGGATGCGATTGCCCGAGGGGCTGTGGCGGTGGTTTACGAAAAAGATTTGACCGACCTGTCTGTGTCTTCCGTACGTGTAGAGAATGCGCGCCTTTCGCTAACCTGGCTGGCGGCGGCTTTTTACGGCAACCCTGGTCGCAAATTGACTGTCATTGGCGTGACCGGGACCGACGGCAAGACCACCACCTGCAACCTTCTTTACCAGATCCTCCTGGCTGCCGGTCATAAAGCCGGGCTCATTTCCACGGTCAATGCCATTATTGGAGATGAAGTGCTGGATACTGGCTTACATGTCACCACACCAGATGCACCGGATGTCCAACATTACCTCGCCAGGATGGTTGAGGCCGGGCTCACTCACGCTGTTCTCGAGACCACCTCGCATGGTTGGGCGCAGCATCGTGTGGATGCCTGTGAGTTCGATATCGGCATTATCACCAATATTACCCACGAACACCTCGACCAGCACGGCTCTTTCGAGAATTATCGGGCAGCCAAGGCACGCCTCTTCCAGTCATTGGAAAAAACCCAGCCCAAACCGCAGGGCAACCCCCGGCTGGCGGTGCTGAATAGAGATGACAGTTCCTGGGAATATCTATCGGGTCTTATCCGCAGTCCGCAAATCAGCTACGGTCAGGGGGCGTCCGCTGATATTCGGGCGGAGTCAGTTGCAACCTCTCCGCAGGGTATCCATTTCGAAGCAGTGGGCGACGGATTCCGATTGCCAGTAACCAGCCCTCTGGTAGGAACGTTCAACGTCTCGAACTGCCTGGCTGCGCTGGCGGCAGCCATCCGGGGACTGGGCGTGGATCCCGGGGCCGTTGCACATGGCATTGCTGCAATGACAGGCATCCCTGGACGTATGGAACGGATTGATCTTGGTCAATCTTTTTCCGCCATTGTTGATTTTGCCCATACCCCGTACGCTTTGCAGGTGGCGATAGAGACGATCAGGAAAATGACAGACAAGCGGGTGATTGTCATTTTTGGCTCGGCGGGATTACGTGATAAAGAGAAACGCAGGATGATGGCCGAAGTGGCAACACAATGGGCGGATATCAGCATTCTTACCGCCGAGGACCCGCGCAGCGAGTCATTGGAAGGGATTCTGGAGGAAATGGCGTCAGGAGCGCGACGACAGGGCGGGGAGGAGGGGAAAACCTTCTGGCGCATCCCGGACCGGGGCGAGGCCATCCGGCAGGGTATCCGCATGGCACTTCCGGGGGACATAGTCATGGCGTGTGGGAAAGGGCATGAACAGTCCATGTGCTTCGATACAGTCGAATATCCCTGGGACGACCGGGTTGCAATGCGAGTGGCATTATCGGAATTAATGGATATCAAAGGCCTACAGATGCCCTATTTGCCAACACAGGGAAAGTAATGGCTAGAGACCTTTGGAAGACACCGGTGACTTTGGAGGGTAGTACTGTCCGTCTCGAGCCCTTGACCGAGGCGCACGTGCCTGGTCTGGCCAAGGTAGGTTGCGACGACCGCATATGGAAACTGATGCTGTATGGCCTGATCCGAAGCGAGGATGACATGCGTGTCTGGGTACGTCATCTACTTGATGGGCAGAAAGCGGGTTCGGACCTGCCGTTTGCCGTCATTCACAAGGCTTCTGGACGCATTGCCGGTGCGACCCGCTATATGGAAATCCGACCGGAGCATAAGGGCTTGGAGATTGGCGGGACATGGTACGGATTGGAGTTCCAACACACGAGGGTCAATACCGAATCCAAATATCTATTGCTGCGTTATGCTTTTGAAACATTGGAAGCAATCCGGGTGCAATTCAAGGCGGATGTACGTAACGAACGATCCTGGCGGGCGATAGAGCGCATCGGGGCCAAGCGTGAGGGGGTTTTACGCAACCATTACATCCTACCGGATGGAGTGAGACGCGATTCGGTCTATTACAGTATTACTGATAATGAATGGCCGAGGGTGAAAGAGAGACTGGAAGAAATGTTAGGACGGTAGAATACCGGATTTGTTTGTGACTCCAGGATCGGGTGGGAGCAATGGAGCAGATCTCGAAAGAGAACCAACGACCAAGTTATGGCTAAGGCAGCACCTGTTCGCTTCTCCTCAATGTGATCAGGTTAATTTCCGGTGTGTCAAACAGTCGAAAAGCCAGGATGGGAATGCGCCGGCTGGCACCCAGTCCACGGCTGACGTATTGCTGAATGCCATTCCCGATAAAAAGGCCGCTGACCAGATCCTGGGGCGGGAAAATACCAAACCATGGCAACGTATCATCGGGGATAAAGAGTGCGCCCAGGAATGGTAATCTGATCTGTCCGCCGTGGTAATGTCCTGCCAGGACCAGATCATAAGGCGGCAAACCCTGCGGATTCTCCAACGTTTTATAAGGAAGTGGTATATGAAAGATACCGATGAGGGTGTCAGCGGGCTGGAAAGCGGCATATATCCTTTGCAAGTTTTCTTGATACTCAATGCTGCTGGAAAGCGCATCCTTTTGGACTCCGTTTTTAGCGGTCAAAAGTTCCTGCTGTGCGCGTTTGACCATAAGGATTGATTGGGATGCGGAGAAATCGGTTGCAAACCATAACCGGGATCCATTGCGTTCAAGCAACTGTGGCTGGTCCAGGAGCGTGCAGCCTGCATTTTGGAGGATTTTTCCATCCGGCAGGATCTTTCCATCGGACATATCGAGGCTATATTGCCTGGTGACGCCCCTGGTATCATAATAGATGTCAAATGGCCCGGTATTTCCACTGACAAAGAATATGGGCGTATTTTTCTTAATTCCTTTAAGTAATTCGAGCAATGGGTGAATATCTTTAGTATTCGTGTCTTCCATATCGCCAGTGATAGCGATCGCATCATAATCCAATGAATTGATGATTCCGGTCAGCCCTTGTTCAGAATCCCCGAAACGTTTTCCGTGCAGATCGGTAATTTGCAAAATTGTGAATCCTTCGAATTCGGGGGGTAATCCCTGGATCTGGACTGTCTGGCGGATGACGTTAATCTGGTTATTGTCATAAATGGTGTAATCAACAATAAAGATCGCAAGAACCTCGCAGAGAATAACCAGGAGGAGCAGGAATATTTTTAAGAAGCTATTAAGAAGTTTCATTATTTTAATATCTTCCCAGAATATTATCCGCAATATCCGCTTCCCCGGCTGAATACCCCTTCGGGCTGCCAATCCAACTCCTGTCCCAACGTCATGCGCGGGGCAGTGCTCTCTATCTGGAAACCAGTCCCAATCAAATAGTCGAGCGCGGGTCGATTGGCCGTTGGGATGACGACGAAAGTGCAACCGAGACCCAGTTTATATTTGAGCAATTCAAGTCCAGCACGCCGATCCCCTGCGATGACCGGACCATGCGCAAGCCCGGGCAGAAAAAAACCTGCCAACGGTGTGTGTGCGCCTGCCTGGTAGACCCAGCCTCCGGCCAGGAACTGTTCCAGAAAAGCCCGGCGGTTTTCCCCGGTAATATTCCGATCAAGCGTGCGTATCGCTTCGAAATCCAAGGGCCCCGCTCTGCGTACGTGCGGTGTCGGCCCGGCGGGAATTGTATTTCCGCTGCGAAGGAAGGTGTAGGAGGAGCGAACCTTGAAGCCACGTTGCGCGTAAACCGGTTCCCCCAGTTGGGTGGCAACCAGGACCTGGCTGGAGCACCCCTTTTGATGGAAATATTCCATCAGGTATGCAGTCAGGGCGGAGCCAATGCCCTGCCGGCGGTATTCCGGCAAGACAATGATGTTGCCCAGCCAGCCGGTATTTTCGTTCAGCAGGCCGTTTGCGCAACCAACGAGATTACCCGAGAGTTCTGCCACGACAGGATAGAAATAGGGTTGTCCGAAATGTTGGGTAAATAATTGGGAGATGTCCGTGTTCCACTCCGGTGGGACCAACCCTCTCAAGAATGGGAGTTCAGTGAAATAAATTGGTCTAACCTCTAAAATGGCCCTTCCTGGCATGAATCCCTTCCAATTGGAAAAGAGAGTATAACATGAAACATTTAAGGTTTCGAGAACACCTGATTATGGCAGATTCCACTGGGAAGGATTTCCCAGAACAGTATCCGCCGCGACTCTTTGCAGATACCGGGCAGTGGTGGTTGGAAGGTGGGCCTGGTAGGAGTTATTTTCGGGGCTTTGCCGGAAGAGGACCGCGTAGAAAACACACGCCGCCAGATAGGTACCCTGGTCGGTGGGGTGGCTGCCATCCGCCTGCCATAGATCCAACTTGGGGTCCTGGAGCCAGGCGGTCAACCAGGCGTATCCTACAGGAGCTACAGGTACAAACAATTGGTCTGCGATCGCCATGTAGCCCTGGTCGATCTGCAATTGCATACTCTCATAATCAGGCAGGTTATTTTCCGGCCAGCCATCCTGGTGTGCCCAGGTCAGAAAGAAGACCGGCTGGGCGCCGGTTTGCCGAATTTTCTGGACCAGAGCACCTGCGGGTGGATCCATCTCCTGGAGGCGGATTTGTTCCACGGAAGGGATTTGGCTTTGTTCCTGTAGGACGACGAAATCCCATTTCGAAGATTGCAATGCCGAAAGCGTCTGGGGTGAGTTGAGATGCTCTGCAAGAGTTCATCCTCCTGGAGCAACCATACTCGTCTGGATGGGATGACCGCCAGCCTTCGCCAGGGCAGCGACCATTCCGGGCAGGTCATTAACGAATGTGAAGCTGTTCCCGATAAAGAGCACACGCAGGCAGGAACCTGCGCCACCCGTGTCCTTGCATCCTGAAACAGGGGAACAACTGCAGAGGAAAAGCAACAAAAAACAAGAAAGCACCAAGCGCTTCATTTCCTCTCCTTCTGCATTATGCAAGGCAGGCTTTATTTTTCAACCAAGTGGATTTACTTTCCTCTGCGGCGCAGTTTATGATTTTTGGTATTTCTTATGGCCAGGGTTAATGATCCTTTATTGCACTTTATATTTGGTCAGCACAATGGTTTCCGTGCCGGTGGAACCGCCAACCTTAATTGATTGAACCAGTCCAACCCCTTTTGCGTACCAGTCAGTGATGCTTTTTGTAACTGGGGCACCGGTTGGCATGGGTGTGCCTTGCATGAGCGCCGAGATAGCAATCGTTTCACTGCAGGTAACCTTAACCGTGTCGAACTTCCCGGCAGGCACTGTTATCGTGTCAGCACCAGCGGCTGTGCAATTCACCTGGGTGACAATCTGGGTGTTCACCTTTTGTGTGTTACTGCCTACCACCGTCCCATTCACCGTCACTTTTTCAGACCAGGTGGCTCCAACATCAAAGGAAGCAGGGATATTATAGCCCTCTGCAGTGATGGAGTTGCTGGTCATTGTCAATTTCGAGGTGGTCATGCTGAGACTGCCTGCTCCTGAGTCCAGCGCCGCCAGGTTGCCGTTCTGACATTTCCATTTTATCAGGGCATTGACATCGGTGCTATATTGATCACTGGTGGTGAAGCCTTTGTTGCCCAAGTCAGTTACCGTTCGGGTATAGGTGTAGGCTCCCAAAGGACTTCCGCTGCTCGAATAAGACCAGCTGGTTCCGGATGAAACCGGGAAATAAGCATTGGTGCATGCCCCATTGGCGGATGCATTAACTGACTGGGCAGTGTTCCCTGATGGAGAGTTGACAGAGGATTGTGCGCAGGCTGCTAGAATAACCATGAGCAGGAAATTGCTGATGATGAAGTGGTTATGGCATGAATTCATTCCCAAGGTCTCCTGAGGTCTACTAATCCATTGACCTCTTTCAAAATTTGAGAAAGTTAGTATAACCTATACGCGTGAGAAAATGCTTAATCTATGTGTAATTTGGCTTGCTCCTTTGTTTACAAGAATCCTGTTAACTGTGTGCATCCTGCCCTTGCCTCTCCCTTATTGGTGCGCTATAATGACCCGCCAGATTTGGTAGTCGAAGGAATTAAACAAGGGAAAATCAGTCATGCCCGTCTATATTTATCAGTGCGAGAATTGCGGTTTGCAGTTCGAAAAGCAGCAGTCTTTCAGTGACCATCCATTGGTACGGTGCCCGGAATGCGGTAAGAAGACGTTAAAGAAGGTTTACCAACCGGTTGGGATTGTGTTCAAAGGCTCCGGGTTCTATGCAACCGACCATCATTCGCCTTCCGGGCAATCTGCAAAGAAAGCAGATGAAAAGTTGGAAAAGGAAAGCAAGGAAGGCGAAAAGAGCAAGGAACCAGAGGCAAAGACTGTGAAGAGTCCCGAGAAGAGTCTTGAAAAAGGCCCTGAAAAAAGTACCGGGAAGTCGTAAAGATTTGGTTATTAAAGAGCGGCATATCGAGCAGGGCGCCGCTTTTTGATCTAGTTTCCCACAGAATCCGGGATCGGGAAAACACAAAACATCTTGAGCACATTTATCATAACTGTTGGAAAAAATAATGAGGCTGTCCGAAAAGTACCGGACAGCCTCTAATTTATCTTGCAAAAAGCTCCTCGCCGAGGATTTGAACCTCGAACCTAGCGGTTAACAGCCGCCCGCTCTGCCGTTGAGCTAGCGAGGAAGGCAGGCGGGATTATATAGGCAAGCCGGAACTCTGTCAAGTTCAAGGAGTGAAAAAAGTTTTCTGTTTCTGCAAGTAGCAGTATAATCCCGCCAGTCTTAGCAATGTAATTAGGAGAAGAAGATGAGCAAGCTAGTCTTATTGGTTATTCTGCTGTGTTCATTATTGCTGCCATTGGCTGCCTGTGGGAGCAAGGCAACCGACCCGGCCTCCACGGCAGTGCAAAATTACCTGAACGCACTGGTGGCCAAGGACGCCAACACGCTTTCGGAGCTCTCCTGCGCAAGTTGGGAGTCGAGCGCGTCGCTCGAACTGGATTCGCTCCAGGCAGTCAAGACCCGCCTGGATGGTGTGAGCTGCAAGACGACCGGTATGAATAATGGCGCTTCCCAGGTAAACTGCCAGGGGAGAATCCTGGCAACGTATAATGGCGAAGACCAGGCGTTGGACCTGTCGGCTCGAACGTACCAAGTAGTGCAACAGGGCGGGGATTATCTGGTGTGCGGATATAAATGAAATTCCGGCTTTTCACACGCGAACACCTGTGGGCGCTTATATTCTGCCTGATCCTGGTGGCCCTGGTCATTTTGACGGCCAGTAACGCCCCGACCTGGATCTATCAGGGCTTTTGATGACCTTGGCGTATATACTCATCTTTGTTGCCCTCGCGACCGTTATAGGTGTAGTAACTCGCAAGCGTGGACGGTTGCCTGTGCTGCTGGTGATCAGTGCGCTGGCGGTATATGCCCTGCAACCGGAGTTGCCAGTGCGTGGCCTGGATTTCTGGCTGCCCACGTTGACCCTGGGCATTACTGTGCTCGGATGGGTGCTGACCACACCGGTCGAACAGAGGTCCTGGCGTAACAACTGGCCAGCAGCGAACCTACTGGGGGGGATCGTTCTGGCGCTCGGCCTGACGCGTTACCTGGGGTTTTCCCTACCACTGACGGCTTCCCGCCCACCACAAATCCTGCAGATTATTATTGTCCTGGGGATAATTACGCTTGCCACCTGGCTTTTAATACTTTTTTCGAAGGCAGGCAAGTTGTTGTTGACCGTGGGGTTCCTTTTTGTCATCCTACTTTTTGTAATGCTGAAAGTACCGGCACTGTCAGAGTGGGCCAGCCAGGTACTGCGCGGTTGGAATGGACAGTCCAGATCTCTAGCTTCCCCGCTGGACCTGCGCTGGCTGGGCTTTTCGTATATCGCTTTCCGCCTGCTGCACACAATCCGGGACCGCCAGAGTGGGCGCCTGCCGGCAGTGAACCTGAACGAGTACGTGGTTTACGTGATCTTCTTCCCGGCACTAACAGCCGGCCCGATCGACCGGATCGAGCGTTTCGTGGAGGATTTACGCCGCCCGTTGGCATTAAACAGCGAGGATTATGGCGAGGCCGGCAGACGGCTGGTAATGGGTCTTTTCAAAAAATTCGCGATTGCCGATACCCTGGCGCTGGTAGCCTTGAACGCGACCAATGCGACGCAGGTTCGCACGGCGGGCTGGGCGTGGGTGCTGCTGTATGCCTATGCCTTCCAAATCTTTTTTGATTTCAGCGGCTATACCGACATTGCGATCGGGCTTGGGCGTCTGCTTGGGATCAAACTGCCGGAGAATTTCAACGCTCCTTACCTGAAACCGAACCTGACGCAGTTCTGGAACAATTGGCATATGACACTCACGCAATGGTTTCGGTCTTATTTTTTCAACCCGGTGACCCGCGCTCTACGCTCCAGAAAGAAGCCACTTCCCATCCCGGCGGTCATTTTCATCACGCAGATGGGAACGATGGTGTTGATCGGCCTCTGGCATGGTGTCACCTGGAATTTCGCGGCGTGGGGTGCGTGGCATGGATTGGGGCTATTCATCCATAACCGCTGGTCGGATTGGACGAGGGGGCGCTTTGCCACGCTCCCGCCAGGCTGGCAAAAAACCCTGAACGTAGGCGGGGTATTGCTGACGTTCCATTTCGTGGCTATTGGCTGGGTCTTCTTTGCCCTGCCGTCGCTGTTCGTTTCCGGGCAATTCCTGCAGACGCTGGCGGGGTTGAGATGAGAACAATAACCTGGAGATTGGGTGAACGGTAGTTTTTTACGTAATGTTTTTTTGAAGGGTCTGGCGCTGTTCCTGCTGGTTGACCTGGCGCTCGTGGTGGTTAGTCCCACCGCATTGGGCAAGGTATCGCTTTATAACCATATCTTTCCAGGTCGGCTGCGATTCCCCTTCGGCGAAGACCCGACTCAGTCGTATAACTTAAGCCTGTTCAACCTGGATGCCATGTTTGCATCGCAAGTGATTGCAGCGAAGCCTAAACCGGCCAATGAGTACCGAGTGCTGGTCATTGGAGATTCGTCAATGTGGGGTATCCTCCTGCCCCCCGAACAAACCCTGACCGGTCAACTGGATGCGGCACGGTTAACGTATTGCGGGAAGATTGTGCGGGTTTACAACTTGGGCTACCCGACCATTTCGCTGACCAAAGACCTGATGGTACTGGACTATGCCATGCGCTACCAGCCGGACCTGATCCTCTGGCCGATAACATTGGAAGCGTTCCCAGATGACAGCCAGTTAAATTCGCCGATTGTTGCCAATAATGCCGCACGAGTGGACGATTTGATCTCCCGTTACCATCTCCCATTTGATCCAGAAGATCCGGCGCTCGTCCGCACCAGCTTTTGGGATCAGACCTTGATCGGCCAGCGGCGTAACCTGGCAGACCTGTTCCGTCTTCAAATGTATGGCGTACTATGGTCGGCAACTGGCATCGATCAAAGCTATCCGGTTGAGTATGAGCATGCCCAGACGGATCTCGTTTCCGACACTGCTTTTCACGGAATGCACCCGGCGGTTCTGGACCAATCCATGCTCGCTTTCAGTGTCCTGGAAGCTGGCTTGCAAGCGGCGGGGAAAACTCCAGTTCTATTGATTAACGAGCCAATATTGATCAGTACAGGGAAGAACAGCGACTTGCGGTACAATTTTTACTATCCGCGCTGGGCTTATGATCAGTGGCGTCAAATGATGACCCAAAAATCCGCCGAGCTAGGTTGGAACTATCTTGACTTGTGGAACATAGTACCTTCAGATCAATTTACCAATAGTGCCATCCATTTAACCCCGGCAGGTGAAGCACTCCTGGCAGGGCACGTGGAATCAACCATCCTTAAGCAGAGTTGTCCATGAAAACACAAAAAATCCTTTTAATAATTCTCTTGCTTGGTCTTTTGACTGCGTGCGACGCCCCGGAGTGGGGTCATTTCCGGAACATCCCCGCCACACCGACTATTACGCAAGAGCCTACTACCGCAATAATAGCAACAATTGTAACCAATACGCCCATCCCGACGATTGATGATGCAAGCACTCCCCAAGCTCCCACACCTACGCTGGCTCCTTATGCCTGGAAAAACATGCCGATCGTGCCAGTGGTCTCGGCGCGCATGGTCCAGGTTTACCTCGCCGGGCTGGCAGCCGGGCGTGACCCAAATCGTTTTTCAAAAATTGGCGACTGCCAAAACATCACCACCTATTTCCTGGCTTCGTTTGACAACCCCAAGGATTATCGACTGGGTACACAATATGCTTACCTCCAATCGACGATCGACCATTTTGCTGGATCCTGGTCCCGGGAGAGCCTGGCAGTTAAAGGTGGGGAGAATGTGGCAGCCTCAATGGATCCGTTATGGGCCGACCCCAAGAAGTGCAATGCCGGAGAAACACCGATCGCCTGTGAAATCCGGGTTAACAACCCGAGCATTGTCACCATCAGCATGGAAGAATCCTGGTCGGGTGATCTTGTGAAATATAACGAGTATTTGCGTAAGATCGTTGAATATGTGCTTTCCCAAAATGTAGTGCCCATCCTTGCCACCCGGGCAGAAGTTCCCGGGAGCAGCAAAAGCATTAATGAAATTGTGGCTCGGGTTGCCTATGATTATCAGGTTCCGCTTTGGAATTTTGGGGTTGCGGTCCTTCCATTACCATCGTACGGTCTGACGTCAGATGGCTTCCACCTTTCGCAGGCCGGTAATTACTTTGACGACCCGGCCAGTATGAAGGCCGGTTGGCCCTGGCGCAACCTGACGGCTCTACAGGCCATTGATGCGGTTTATCACGCCGTGAGTGGACAGAATTAATTTCTTAATTACCATTTTGTAAATTGCTTCTTTTTGCGGATGAAAATGGATCCAATGAGACAGACCCCAGGATAATGAATAAACCTCTTGGATTGGTTCTGATATGTTTTTTTCTAACTGCCTGCTCAATTCCGGGCGGAGGGAGTGGAACTCTGGCGGTCCCAACTCCGACAAGTGGGACAATTCTTCTGCCCACCCCAACTCAGACAGAACTTCCAACCCCAACAGCCACCGTGGTCCCCAGTTCCACTCCCGATACACGTCTCTCATCGGAGGATTGGCAGGATTGGCCTGTTGTGCCAACCATCAGTCCGGAAATGAAAGTAGTTTTTCAGGCCGGATTGGTTTTGGGAAACAACCCGAAGGCCTTCTCCAAGATAGGGGATGGCGAAATCTCCACCGTGTGGTTTTTGACCCAATATGACCTGGCACCGGCCAATTATCATCTCGGATCCTATACCGATTTGTTATCTGTTATCGAGCAATTCTCTGGCTCGTTTGGGCGGATTGGAATGGCAGCCGGACGTGGTTTTAATACGACAATCATTTTGGGTCCGGTTCCGGAGGGCACGAAGGATTGTAATCCAGATGAATCTCGCCTGGATTGTGAATTGCGGGTGTACCATCCATCCTTTGCGATCCTTTCGTTAGGTACCAACCAGGTTTGGGAACCGGAGGTTTTTGAACCCGGGTTGCAGCAGATTATCGAACACCTGCTGAAGGCCGAGGTCGTTCCAATTCTGTCCACCAAAGCGGATAACCTGGAAGGCAACAACCGCATCAACACGCTCATTGCCCGCCTGGCGTATGAATACCACCTGCCGCTGTGGAATTTCTGGCGGGCAGTCCAGCCTTTACCGGCACACGGATTGCAAGCAGACCACGAGCATCTTACTTACGATTACAGCGATTTCAGCAACCCGATCTCCTTACAATATGCCTGGCCATGGCGCAACCTGACGGCACTGCAAGTGCTCGATGCAGTTTACCAGGGCGTAACCAACCAGCCTTAGCCGGTGAATAGGCCCATGCATGAAGAGAATTTGTTCCCTGATCCTGCTGATCATTTTTCTAGGCGCCTGCGCAGCGCCTATCAAAGGTGAAGGAACAGCCAACCCGACCAGCCTTCAGACGGGAACCGCCCCCAAACCGACGGCTCCGATCGCTCCGCCGCCAGAAACCATTGTAGCCCCCACGATGGCCCCGGACCCCACTACGACTTCGGATACACGCTTGCCGCCAGAGCGCTGGCAGGAATGGCCGATCGTTCCAACAGTGACAGCAGGAGCCATTGAGATCTATCGCGAAGGGCAAACAATGGGTCTGGACCCACATGCTTTTTCAAAAGTGGGTGATTGCCAGAGCGTGAAAGCGGCCTTTATGGGGTATTTCGATATTCCCGAACGGTATTCGCTGGGAAGCGATTATGCATATCTACAACAGACGATCGATAATTTTGCGGGACATTTCAACACGGATGGTCAGGCCGTGAAAGGCGGATTCAATGCAGCGGCAGTGCTTTCGCCGCTGTGGGCTGATCCAAAGGCTTGCCTGGCCGGGGAAAACCCCTTGGAATGCGAATTGCGTATAACCAAACCAATAATTGTGATAGTCAGCCTGGAAGTCTGGTGGAATGGCCGGACACCCCAAGCATATGAAAGTCTCATGCGGCAGATTCTGGATACCATTATCGCACATGGGGCTGTGCCCATCCTGGCGACCAAAGCCGATAACGTCGAAGGCGATAACAGTCTGAACCTGACGACAGCCAAACTTGCTTATGAATATGACCTGCCGCTATGGAACTTTTGGGCGGCGGTACAACCACTACCGGCGCACGGCATGGATATGAAGCGTAACGATGGTTTCCATATCTCGACGGAAGCCTGGAACACGCGCAGTTTTACCGGGTTGGAAGCGCTCGACAGCGTCTGGCGAGGTTTGCTAAGCGCGGCACCCATCAGCGAATTAACAAGAACTGTGGACCTAACGGCCACTCCGGGAGTAATACACCCCTCCATACAGAGCCTGACGCCAACAGAAACATCTACGCCGGGTGCAACTCCTACAGGTGGATCGAACCGGATCGTATTTGGTCTTTCGGAACGCCAGGGTGAAACTTACCAATTTCCGGGGGTGTATATACTCGATCTGACCAAGCACCAGACAAGTCAGATCTTTGGGTCGGGTATTCGCTTCCAATCTGCCTCCCCGGATGGGAAATACTTACTGGTAAGTGAAGGGTCATTCCTTTATCGCACCAATGCGGATGGGGCTTACCCAATCCAACTGACCAGTTCGTTTTATGCTTTTGGCAATACAGATGCCATTTGGTTACCGGATGGAAGTATCGCGGTCGTACTTTCCACACCAGGTGCGACAAGGATTTCCATTTTATCGGTTGACGGAGCGAAAGAAACCGACCTGCCGGTGTCAGACGCCTCGCCAGTGGAAATTTACCCAACTTCAGATGGGAGCCATATTTATTGGGAGAGCGGTTCCTGTAGCTCGCCGGGAGTCTGCCAGGCAAGTGGAGTATGGGTAACCAGCTTGGATGGAGCATTGAATCGGAATCTGAGTGGCATTGCGGAACCGGCGCTGGCTCCTGAGGGAGGTTTGCTTGTAGGCGGAGCTTCTTCCACGACGGATCAAAACAGCCTAGTATTCAGTGCACCCGATGGCAGCGACTCACGTCCGATGCCATTGCCGGGTAATTTATTGATCGATTATGCCTGGTCTCCAAAGGGAGACGAGTTGGCAGCCGTGGTGGCCATTCGGAGCGATTATTCCGGGAAGGTTTCGGGAAACCGCAATTTCCTGGTTGAACCGCATACAATGGTAGAGAGCGAATATCCCCAATCGAACCTTTTAAATCCACGCGTGCTCTGGTCGCCGGATGGATCGTACCTGTTCTGGATTGGAACAATACTGGGGGCGACCAGATTTACGATAGGGGGCAACCTAGTGGATCGCAGCTCGAAACGGGTAATCGACATGGGCAGTGCCATTGGACAATCAAGCCCGGATTATATAACGGTCACCAATGCTGATTGGTTACCTCTCCCGTGATATGATTGGGGCTCGTATGATAAAAAATTTACCTGGAGGACCGCATGAATTCCGATGAAATGAAAATCAAACTTGCTGAGTATGTGGCAAGAGAAATCCTGAGACAACCCAAACGCGCCATCCAACCAGGAGAGGCGCTGCTTTCCAGTGGTCTAATTGATTCATTTCACTTGGTGGACCTGGCGCTATTCGTGGAGGATAATTTCGGTGTGCATATTGATGATTCTGAATTAAACGCCTCCACCTTTGACAGTCTCGATGGACTGGTTGCCCTGATACAGTCCCGACAGTAAAATGCCCACCTTTTCCGACCTGCTCAAAGCCCGTTACGATACGACCCCCGGCAAGGTCAGTGTTACGATATTACAGGGTGGACAGCCCGATCGACCAGTGACATACGGTGAACTGATCCAGGGTGCATCGGGTTATGTCAAGACCTATATCCAAAGCGGCATCAAACCGGGTGATGTTATACTTCTGATCTTACAACATGGAATTGACCTGCTGTTTGCTTACTATGGGGCGGTGTTGCACGGGGCAATCCCGTCAATCATGCCGTTCCTGACCGAGAAACTGCTTCCGGAACGTTACCGCGCTGACCTGGCAGCATTGGTGTCCGTCACCCAGCCGACCGGTGTCGTGACCTACCGGGATTTCGAAGCGGAAGTGCACAGCGCCCTTAAACCAGGCGAGGATTCTGTCAAAGCCGTAATCGTCAGCGACCAGGTTATTGGTCCTTGCCCGCCGGAATTCGGCGTTTTTGGAGGTCTTCGGCGTAAACCGGAGGATATTGTCCTACTACAGCACTCTTCTGGCACCACCGGCTTGCAGAAAGGAGTGGCCCTCTCACACCAAGCCGTTATAAATCAGTTGACGGACTATGGGAAATCCATCCAATTATCGGATACGGATGTGTTTATTTCCTGGCTACCGCTTTATCATGATATGGGTCTGATCGCCTGTTGGCTAATGCCGATCCTGCTGGGGTACCCCCTCGTGATAATGTCACCCTTCGAATGGATACGCGCCCCATACCGGCTGATGCAAGCCGTCAGCCATTATAAAGGCACGCTTTCCTGGCTTCCGAACTTTGCTTATAATTTCTGCGCCCAGAAAATCCGCGATCGAGACCTGGAAGGAGTGAACCTCTCCTCCTGGAGGGCTATTTCAAACTGTTCGGAGCCGATGCGTTGGGAATCCCAACGTGCCTTTTACGAGCGTTTCAAAGGCCTGGGACTGCATTCCGAAGCCCTGACGACTTGCTATGCCATGGCTGAGAATGTTTTTGCCGTGACCCAAGGTGGAATCGAAAGGCCAGTGGTCTTTGAAGACATTGACCGGGACAGCCTCCAGATCGAGAAGGTGGCTCGCCCAGCGGAAGCGGAAAAAACTGCCATCCGGATGCTCGGTGCAGGGAAAGCAATTCCAAACACTTCCGTAGTAGTCTTGGACAGCAAAGGTCATCCCTTGCCCGACCGGCATGTCGGTGAAGTGGGTCTGAAAAGCAATTGCATGTTAAGCGGTTATTATCACCGACCGGACGCAACAGAAAAGGCGTTTATAAATGGCTGGTATTTGACCGGCGATTTTGGTTACCTGGTGGATGGTGAACTCTATATTACCGGACGCAAGAAGGACCTGATCATTGTCGGTGGCAAGAATATTTACCCACAGGATCTGGAACTATTAGCTTATGAAGTTTCCGGCGTTCATGCCGGACGCGCCTCCGCCTTTGGATTGTTCAATGAAACTACCGGTACCGAGGATGTTGTCATGGTGGCTGAAGTGGATACCAACGATCCAGCTGAACAACAGAGGATAGCCGACGGGATACGGGCTGCGGTAACGCGCGGCTCAGCGGTGGCGCTTCGATTTGTATACATGGTCGGAAAGCACTGGCTGGTAAAAACCTCCAGTGGAAAGACAGCCCGTTCCGCAAATCGAGAAAAGTTCTTGAAGGAGATGAAGGAAAAAGCCCAGAGTTATTAAAAAAACCGCCGGAGGGTTCAACCCTTCGGCGGTGTAATTTATCAGAAAGTTATCCAGTTGGCAGGCGATTTTCCAATGTTCGATTAAATATTTCTTCCTGTTCCATGGAGGTTTCGTTCTTAGGTTTCCTGGTCTTTGTGTGCTTGTCGGCACGTTCCTCGGCTTTCTGGAAGGCAATTTGGAACGCTGTAAGCTCGGGTTCCCGAGGTTCCGGCTCATCAACTACCTCTACCTGTTTTTTATTTTTCCTGCTGCGGTCCTTGCGGGGTTCAGGTTTAATAACCTCGGCCAGAACTTCCTCAGGCTTGGGGAGAGCGGCCTTAATGCTAAGGCGAATCTGTTTCTTGCGCCGATCGACGTCTAATATCTTGGCTTCGACCTCATCGCCCACTTTCAGGACCTCGGAGGGATTCTTGACGTAATCGTGCGAAATTTCGCTAACGTGGACCAGCCCGGGGCGTTCTGCGCCGATATTCACGAACGCACCGTACGTTTCCAAACGCTCCACTTTACCTTTCACAACCATTTCTGGTTTCATCTCACGCCATTCGAGCATGAGTGGTTCAACCATGGTCAGTTCGATGCGGTCATCATGAGCACGGCGCACCCAAACGTCGACCGTCTGCCCGACCTTGACGACATCCTCAACGCGGTTGACCGAGTTTTTTTGCAGTTGCGAGATATGAATAACACCGGGTACTTTTTGCCCAATGTCAACGATAGCCCCCGCTATAGTGGTTTTAATGACTTTGCCTGTCAGATGTGCTTTCGGTTGCAGCGCACTTTCCGGCGCCGCTTTTGTCGTTTCCATAGCGATACTCCCGTGATTTCTTGATTTGAGCCGAAGGCGGATTATACCTTTGAAGGGGGATTGCGTCAACCAACGAGAACTTGTCTGACAAAAAAGAAAAAAACAGGGCTCAGCCAGAAACTGAACCCTGCATGATGAAAAAGAGGTTTTCTCTACATCCCTGCCATGTACGCCAGACCAACGGTGCCGGGTCCGGCATGTGTTCCGATAACCGGGCTCACGGAAGCTAGGACCTGCTCGATGGGATGAACCTGGGCAGCAGCTGCTTCCAGGGCGGATTTTGCCTCGGACTCAGCATTGGCATGAAGAGTTGCCAGCCGGATCGGATCCCGTCCGGCGGTCCGCTCGATGATCAGCTCGATCATCCGGTTGATGGCCTTTCCCTTTGTGCGGACCTTTTCAATGGATTCGATGCGCCCATCACGGAGTTCAAGCAGGGGTTTGAGATTCAACGCCGAACCGAGCATGGCCTGGGCGCCTCCGATGCGACCACCGCGTCGCAGGAATTCCAGCGTATCTACAACAAAGTAAACGCCTGTATGTTTTCGGGCTTCCTCGGCCAATTTCAGGCATTCCGCCAGGTTAGCACCTGCCTGGGCAGCGCGGGCAGCGGTCAAAACGTGGAATCCCATGGCCATCGAAGTACTATTCGAATCCAGCACAACTATTTTGGTTCCCGCTTTTGGAAGCATTTCTCTGGCCTGAATGGCGGATTCCATGGTTCCGGAGAGTTTTGCTGAGATAAAAATGCCCAGGACATCGTAACCAGCCTCAAGAAGTTTTTCAAAAGTGGTTTTCATGGTGACAATGGCCACTTGTGAAGTAGTGGGCATGGTTTTAGCATTTCCGAGTTTCTTATAAAACTCATCTGGCTGGATGTCCACGCCATCCTGAAAGGTTTCATCGCCCCAAATCAGGATCTGCGGGGTAACGGAAATAGAGTACTGAGCCAGGAGAGCGTCTGGAAGGTAGGCAGTACTATCCGTGACAATAGCAACTTTAGACATGGCTTCTCCTTAAGTGATAGACCTTACCAGTTATAGAACACTTGGGGGGAAGACAAGTCGCGCTTGAAACTGAATCCTATTAAATGAAGATATCGATCTCTTTAAAACCCGGTCATAAAGGCAAGCGCTACAGTCCCAGGACCGGCATGTGTTCCGATCACGGGGCTGAGTGGACTAACAAGAGATTCGACGGGATTAAATCTCAGCCTGGCAGTTTCAAGCAAAGAAAAAGCCTCGGCTTCGGCGTTGGCATGGACAATGGCCAACCGGACGGGTGTCCGGCCTGAGATTTTTCCATCCACCAGGTCGAGCATGCGGTTAAGCGCCTTTCGCTTGGTCCGGACTTTTTCCACCGCCTCAATTTGTCCATCTCGCATTTCCAGGAGAGGTTTTACGTTCAAGATCGTCCCCAACATCGCCTGGGCACCCCCGATGCGTCCACCACGGCGGAGGTATTCCAGGGTCTCGACAACGAACATGACACCGGTCTGGTCACGGGCTTTTTCAGCCAATTCTCGGCATTCAACCAGATTCTCACCAGCCTCGGCAGCACGAGCGGCCGTCAAGACTGGCCAACCCAACGCCATGGTGGTAGCGAGTGAGTTCGAGCACGGCAATTTTTTCTTTTCCTTTGCCCATCATCTCGCGTGCCTGCAAGGCAGATTGCACCGTTCCAGAAAATTTTGAGGATATAAATATACCAAGGATATCGTGTCCTTGTTCAAGCAGTCTATCAAAAGCACTTTTCATGGATGGGAGGGTTGCTTGTGATGTGGTGGGAATCTCTTTGGAAGAAGCCATGCGACTGTAAAAATCTTCCGGCATCATATCAACGCCGTCCTCATAGGATTGGTCACCCCAGATTAGGACAAGAGGCACAATCGTAATATTTAACTGCTTACACAGTTCATCAGGAATATAGGCAGTGCTATCGGTAACAATTGCAACTTTCGACATAATTTCTCCTGGCGTGCAGAATGAATGTATTGTACTTAGATTGTGCTTCTGTCGCAATGTGTTCCAGACCCTGGTTTACTTGACCACAGGCTTGTTCTAGGCTAAAATCTGTTCGCCTTCGGGCAATTGTTTTTTATTAATGAAGAAAGCATTGGAAGTCAATTAATCAGGGAATATGGCGGGGATGTGCAGGCGGCATCACTGACCTCGCACCCCCATCCTTCCCCACATGGAAAAAAAGAAATAGTATGTTTGAGACATTAACCGGACGGCTTAACCAGGTTTTTGATGGGCTGCGACGACGTGGAAAGCTTTCCGCTGCCGATGTGGATTCGGCCATGCGGGAAGTTCGTTTGGCGTTGCTCGAAGCAGACGTGCACTACAATGTCGTCAAAACCTTTGTGACACGCGTGAGGGAACGGTCTGTCGGAGTAGAGGTCTCGAAGGCGCTTAACCCAGGCCAGCAGGTCATTAAGATCGTTAACGAGGAATTGATTGAGACATTGGGCCAACCAGCACCGCTGAACCTTTCTGGAGAAAAACCTCGAATATTGATGCTGGTTGGTTTACAGGGTTCGGGCAAAACGACGGCAGCAGGGAAATTGGCAAACTACTTGAGAGCACATGGTGAACGTGTGATGCTTGTAGCCGGGGACCCGTACCGTCCGGCAGCAGCAGAACAGTTGCGGAGCTTGGGAAGACAAATGGATGTGGAGGTCTTTATCGAGACGGAATCAAAACCGCCCGAATTGGTAAATCATGCCATCCAAAAAGCCAAAAAAGGCGGCTATTCCGTAGTCATTCTGGATACAGCCGGTCGTTCCCAGTTGGATGAAAAACTGATGGATGAACTTAAAACCGTCGTCCGAAATATCGCTCCAACAGAGATACTGCTGGTAGTGGATGCCATGATCGGACAGGAAGCCCTGCATGTTGCCGAAGGATTCCGCCAGAATATCCCGCTCACCGGTCTCATTATGACCAAGATGGATGGAGACAGTCGTGGCGGGGCGGCCATCTCCATTCGCTCCGTGACAGGCATCCCGATCAAATTTATTAGTACTGGTGAAAAATTGGATGCGATGGAAGCCTTCCAACCGGAACGTCTGGCTTCTCGCATCCTCGGAATGGGAGATGTTATCGGCCTGATTGAAAGAGCTGAAGCTGCTTTCGATGAAGAACAGGCTCAAGAGCAGGCTGAACGACTTGCAAAAGGCGAATTTACATTAGTGGACCTGGCAGAAATTATGCGATCTTCCAAGAAGATGGGTCCGATGAGCCAGATGGCAGATATGCTTCCTGGGGAAATGGGGAAGGTGGCAAGGACCGTATCCCCCGAAGACATGGAACGCCAATTCAAGCGAACGGAAGCGATCATCAGCTCCATGACACCGGGTGAACGCCGAAACCCGGACGTACTGAACGCCAGCCGCCGAAGGCGGATTGCGGCAGGGTCCGGCACCGAAGTGCAGGATGTGAACCGGCTGGTAAAGCAGTTTCGCGAGATGCAACGGATGATGAAGACAATCCAAAAGACGGGTGGACGAGGCCTGTCCCGCTTGTTCGGTTAGTGTTAAAATGAAAGGGTGGCGGTATGAACTGCCGTTTATTTGAAGCAGGTTCACAGCGTCGCGCGGTGAAATCCTTTTTGTCCCTATCCGCGTTATTAGCTGAAACCAAAAAATTTTTTATTGAAGGAGAAACATTCCGATGGTTCGTATTCGTCTTCGCCGTACTGGTTCGAGAGGCCAGCCGTCCTATCGTATAGTCGTTGCGGATAAAGAGAGCCCACGCGATGGTCGTTTTCTTGAAATCGTGGGATTCTATAATCCGCGCACTGAGCCGGGAACCCTGGAAATTAAAGAAGAGCGCGTATATGAGTGGATGAACAACGGTGCTCTACCGACCGAGTTGGTGGCACAGTTATTCAGAACAGCTGGTGTCTCTGAACGCTATGAACGTCTAAAGAAGGGTGAGTCTTCTGAATTACTTCTGGCCGAGGCCGAACAAGCCAGGGCCGCGCGCATCACCAGCAATAAAACCCGCAAGTAATTATCCAATGGAGACTGCAAGAGTTGTATTTCCCTCATTATCATCAATAATCGAGATGTCATGAAAGCACTCACAGAATACATCGCCAAATCCCTTGTTGATCACCCCGAAGAAGTCGTGGTAGACGAAGTACGCCATGGCGACCGTGTGACGCTGGAGTTGAGTGTGGCCAAGGGCGATATGGGGCGTGTCATTGGCAGGGGCGGGCGTGTGGCGAATGCCATTCGTACTCTCTTACGGGTGGCCGCGGAGCGGGATGGCTGCCAGGCTACCCTGGATGTAGTCGAGCCATAGCCCGTAAATATGTCTGGGCATGCTAAAGGACAGGCAAGCTCGCCAGCTGCTGGCGAGCCTGTTTTCTTGGCAGTTGGGAAGGTACGCCGACCGCATGGTGTAACCGGGGATGTTCTGGTGGAGATTTACACCGACTTTCCGGAACGGATAAAACCCATGGCGAAACTTTACGCAGGGGAGGATTACATTCCACTGACCATTCGCCGCTTGCGTGTTCACAATGATGGTTTCCTGCTGACTTTTGATGGATTTTCCACGCCCGAGCAGGTGGGGCGTTTTCGTAACCAGATTCTCTATATTGTCGCAACAAATGCGGCCGTATTGCCTGAAGGCGAGTACTTTTTTCATGAACTTATTGGCCTCTCTGTGAAGGATGAGGCAGGAAAAGTCCTCGGACAGGTGGCTGAGATCTTGGAGACCGGAGCGAATGATGTTTATATGGTAAGGAATGACGCCGGTCGTGAAATCCTCCTCCCTGCCATTGCCGAGGTTATTCTGAATGTGGACCTGGTTTCAAAAATTATAAAAGTGCATTTGCTCCCGGGATTGATGGAAGATGAGGAGCGCATAGATTGAAAATCATTTTTATTTACCAAAATGGACAAACGATATTGGGTCGGATTTAATCTGGTCAAAGGCATCGGGGCAGTTCGCCTCCGGGCCTTGCAGGACCATTTTGGTGATTTAGCCATGGCCTGGCAAGCCCCCATGGAGACGTTAAATGCAGCCGGACTCAGCCCAAAACTGGCCGAACGTTTGATACAAGTACGTTCCAGCGTGGATCTGGAAAGGTACATGACCAAGTTGGAGGTACAGGACATTCATATCCTAACATGGGAGGATGATCTCTACCCGAGTCGATTGAAGGAAATCGATTCGCCACCCCCAGTTCTGTATATGAAAGGTGCCTTAACCTCTGAAGATTCCTGGGCGGTGGCAATTGTCGGGACAAGAAGGGTCAGTGGATATGGCCGACAAGTGACTGAAGAACTGGCGATGTTTCTTGCCAATAATGGCGTCACGGTCGTTTCTGGCCTGGCACGAGGTGTAGACGCGATCGCCCACCAATCCGCGCTCAAAGCCGGGGGGCGGTCCATTGCTGTGCTGGGTAGCGGAGTGGACCGAATTTACCCTCCGGAGCATACTCAATTGGCAGGGAAATTGATCAGCAGCGGCGCCATACTAAGCGATTATGCCCCAGGGACACCACCTGACGCAGCGAACTTCCCACCGCGCAACCGGATTATTTCAGGACTTTCGATGGCAACGGTGGTGGTTGAAGCCGGTGAGACCAGTGGAGCACTAATTACGGCCCAGTTCGCGGTCGATCAGGGCCGTGAGGTCTTTGCTGTGCCCGGTAACATTCTGGCTCCCCAAAGCAAAGGAACCAACCGGCTGATTTAGCAGGGGGCTCACCCAATGATCTCCGTTCAGGATTTACTGGATGTTTTAAATCTGACACGTGTTACCGAACAGCGCGAAGTAAGGAAAATACTCCCCGCCAATGAAACTGAAGTAAAACTATTGAGCGTCCTGACTCAAGAACCCCTGCATATGGATGACATTCGCAATCAGACCGGCTTGCCGATCGAGCGGGTCTCGGCGACGTTGGTAATGATGGAACTCAAGGGGCTGGTGAGACAAGTTGGAGGGATGAATTACGTGGCTGTTCGTGAGGATCAGGGCGAATATAAGGTTCAAATATGAAGCACACATATGCAGTGATCATGGCTGGTGGCGGAGGAACACGTCTGTGGCCCATCTCGCGCAAAAAACACCCCAAGCATGTTCTCCCCTTATTGGGAAAGCGAACGCTTTTCCAAGGTGCACTTGACCGCCTGGATGGATTAATTCCGGTTGAACACATCTTGGTTGTCACAACCGCTGATCAAGCGGATGAACTTAAAAAGCAAGCACCACAACTGGTACCAGAGAATTTCTTGATCGAGCCGCAACCGCGTGGCACAGCTTCCGCGATTGGACTGGCGGCGGCTGTGCTGATTAAACGCGACCCGGAAGCAGTAATGCTTATCCTGACCTCTGACCACTATATTCGCAATTCCGACCTGTTCCGCTTGGTGATGCGGGTGGCGGTTCAAGTAGCGCGTAGGAATTATCTGGTTACTTTAGGAATATCTCCCACCTTTCCAGCCACGGGGTATGGTTATATCCAGCGGGATGTCGCACTGCCGGAGAAGTTTGATTATCCGGTGTACCATGTACTACGCTTTACAGAGAAGCCGGATGAGAACAGAGCGCGCAGCATGCTTGCGAGCGGGGATCATTCCTGGAATTCGGGCATGTTCATCTGGCGCGCCGACCGAATCCTGGATGAATTTTCGCTTCAGATGCCAATTCTGAAATTCGCGCTTGATCGTATTGGCGCAGCTTGGGGCACAACGGAGCAGGTTACTGTGCTACGGCTGGAGTGGCAACGGCTCAAAACTGAAACGATTGATTACGGCATCATGGAACATGCCGCCAATGTAGCGGTGCTACCAGCCAGTGGTCTGGAATGGAGCGATGTCGGGTCATGGGATTTGCTTTTCGACCTGCTCCTGCCGGATGAAAATGGAAATGTAGTGGTAAACAGCGAACACATGCTTTTGGAGACGCATGATTTACTGGTCTATTCGACCGAAAAGAAGTTGGTAGTCACAATCGGCTTGGACGATCTGGTCATCGTTGATTCCAAAGACGCTCTTTTAGTATGTCGGAGAGATCAAGCCCAGCAGGTACGCCAGGTCATAGAAAATCTAAAAAAATCACAAAAAGTAGATTATTTATAGGAGGAATCTAGTGGAAGCCTATTGTAAGAAGTGCAAGACAAAACGGGAAATTGTCGACCCTCAAGCAAAATTCAATGCTGCAGGTGCGCCTGTTACGCGTGGCATCTGTGGCGTTTGTGGAACGACTCTTTATAGGATTGGTAAAACCGATGCGCACGAAGGCATGGAAAAACCGGAAAAGGTTAACAGACGCAGCGGGAAACTGGTCATTGTAGAGTCCCCCGCCAAAGCGAAGACGGTGGGACGTTTCCTCGGCAAAGGTTATACGGTTCGGGCATCAGTCGGGCACGTACGTGATCTGTTACGTTCGCAATTATCGGTGGATGTGGAGAATAACTTTACGCCAAAGTACAGAGTTCCGAACGAAAAGAAGGTGGTGGTTAAAGAACTGAAACAATTAGCTAAAGAAGCGGCTGAAATCTACCTTGCTACAGACCCGGACCGCGAGGGGGAAGCCATCTCCTGGCATTTGCTTGAGGCTGCTGCAATTGAACCAAAACTCGCAAAGCGGGTGGTATTTCATGAAATTACCGAGCATGCCATCAGTGAAGCCTTCTCGAACCCGCGTGCCATCAACATGGACCTGGTCAATGCACAGCAAGCCCGGCGTGTGTTGGATCGTCTGGTTGGTTACAGTATCAGCCCTATTCTATGGGAAAAGGTGCGCAGCCGCCTATCGGCGGGACGCGTTCAATCTGTGGCTCTGCGCTTGATCGTTGAGCGAGAGCGCGAGATTGACGCATTCAACCCGGTGGAATATTGGTCCATAGGCGCGGAATTACGCCCGCAAGGTGAGAGGCAGACCTTTCTTACCAAACTAGTAAAAATAGACGAGAAAGACCCTGAGCTTGGTAAAGAAGAAATCGTTAAACCTATCCTGATGGATATGGAAAAAACCGATTACAGTATAAGTCGAATCAAGCGCAGTGAACGGCGGCGTAAGCCGTCCGCACCATTCATTACCTCGACACTCCAGCAGGATGCATCACGCAAGCTTGGTTTTACTGCCAAACGGACCATGGGCCTTGCGCAGGGTCTTTACGAAGGGCAGGATGTTGGCGAAGGTGGCACAACCGGTTTGATCACTTATATGCGAACTGATTTAACCAATATTGCTGAAGTGGCGCGGGACGAAGTTCGCAAGTATATCGCCCAACGCTATGGCAACGATTTCCTGCCTGAAAAACCAGTGGAATATACGAAGAAAGTGGCCGGGGCACAGGAAGCCCATGAAACCATTCGGCCTACCTCAGTTCTGCGGGACCCGGATAAGGTTAAACCATTCCTAGAGCCAGCCATGTTCAAGCTGTACCAGTTAATCTGGCAGAGGTTTGTGGCATGCCAGATGGAATCGGCAATTTATGCCACCCTTTCAGTGGATGCAAGTGGTAAAGGATCCGCGCATGCATACACGTTGCGGGCGGCTGGTTCGGCGATCAAATTCCCCGGCTACCTGATCGTCTACGAAGAAGGCAAGAACGAGGATAAAAAATCCGACGAAGAGGATGAGATGAATGTCCGGATTCCTGCTTCCATAGTGGAAGGCCAGAGCCAGGAATTGGTAAGGCTTATTCCGGAACAACATTTCACACAGCCGCCGCCGCGATATTCGGAAGCCTCCCTGGTCCAGATTCTGGAAGAGTACGGCATCGGACGTCCGTCCACATATGCCCCGATCTTATCAACCATTCAAGCGCGCGGCTATGTGGAGCGGGTGGACCGGCGACTTATTCCCACCGAAACTGGCATCCTGGTTAACGATTTAATGGTCCAGTATTTCCCAGAAATAATCGACCTGGGTTTTACCGCCCGCATGGAAGAAGACCTGGACTTGGTGGCTGCAGGTCATGCCGATTGGGTTAAAGTGATGAGCCAGTTCTATGCACCATTTGTTGTCACCGTGGCAAAGGCCCAGGCCGAAATGCCGGTAACAAAGACCGGTCCGGAACCGATCGGACGGGCCTGCCCGGAATGTGGCAAGGAACTTGTCATCCGCTATGGACGGTATGGGAAATTCATTTCCTGTTCCGGATTTCCTGAGTGCCGTCATACCGAGGCCTGGTTGGAAAAAATTGGCGTGCTTTGCCCGAAAGATGGAGGCGACATTGTCTCGCGCAAGACACGCAAAGGTCGCATCTTCTTTGGCTGTGCCAATTACCCTTCTTGTGATTTCACGTCCTGGAAACGACCGCTGGCCCAGCCTTGCCCCAAGTGTGGCGGTTTGCTGGTCATTGCCAACAAGCGTGAAGCGCAATGCATGGCATGCGAAGAAAGCTTCCTGCTTGAAAACATTCTCCCAGAAACGGTACAGGAGTAAACCATGATCTTGATCTATCTTGATCCCGGGTCAGGGAGTTTCCTGATCCAACTATTAATTGCTGCCATCGCCGGTCTAAGTATTGCCATCGGTGCCAATTGGAGCAAAATAAAGCGGCTGCTAGGCAAGAAAAAGGAAAAAACCAAAACGGATGATGATGATGACGAAGAACAACCCGGCGCTTAGCGCCTCATTCCGCGACCCGAGCGGTTTCCTATTTACACGCGAGGGTGTTCTCTTTCGCCAGGTGAACCAGGTTTACGCGGAGGATTATACGCGATTAATGGATTCTGGGCTGTATGCCAAGCTGGTCAAGGCCGGCTTGCTCATCCCCCACGCGGAATCTGAATTCGGGGCAAGCCTACGAACCTGCCGATAGGAAACTGGCTTTTAGGACCCTACGTCCGGAGCGTGTTGCATTTATTTCCTATCCTTATGAATGGTCGTTTGGAGAATTGAAGGATGCGGCACTGGCAACTTTATCCATCCAGAAACGCGCCCTAAAATTGGGGATGTCTCTTAAGGACGCAAGTGCTTATAACATCCAGTTTCATAACGGCCGGCCGACCTTGATTGATACACTCTCCTTCGAAACTTATAAAGAGGGGGAACCATGGGTGGCTTACCGTCAATTCTGCCAGCACTTCCTGGCTCCGTTGGCTTTGATGGCATACCGGGATGTACGTTTGAGCCAATTATTGCGTGTTCATATCGATGGCGTACCACTTGACCTTGCCAGCTCACTTCTGCCGATGAGGACCCGATGGAATCTTGGGCTTGCTTCGCATATCCATTTGCATGCAAGCGCTCAGAAGCACTATGCGGATGTTTCCGTATCAGAAGAACGCCGCGGACGCAAAATGAGTAAGGAGGCATTGCTTGGTCTAATAGAAAGTCTTCAGGCAACTGTACGCAAATTGGTATGGAAACCTACAGGAACAGAATGGGCCAATTACTACGCGGCTACCAATTACACCGACACGGCTTTTGAGCATAAAAAAGTGCTTGTGAGGGAATGGGTGTCAAAGATTGAAGCTAAAACTGTTTGGGATCTGGGGGCAAATGCCGGTATATTCAGCCGTATTGCAGCGGACGCCGGTGCGTATGTGATCTCATCGGATATTGATCCGGCGGCAGTGGAAATGAATTATCTGCTAGTAAAGGAAAAAGAAGAGGAAAATATTCTTCCATTGGTTCTGGACTTGACCAACCCCAGCCCGGCCATCGGTTGGAGCAATCTCGAACGCGAGTCATTCCTCCAGCGAGGCCCGACTGATGTGACTCTCGCATTGGCATTGGTGCATCATCTCGCCATCTCAAACAACGTCCCATTCTCACGGGTTGCAGAATTCTTTGCAGGGTGCGGAAATTGGCTGATCATCGAGTTTGTACCAAAGAGCGACTCACAGGTTAAAAAATTATTGAGGAGCCGTGCTGACATTTTCAGCGAATATACACAAGCCGAGTTCGAAAAAGCCTTTGGACAGTGGTACACTGTACAAGAGTCAAGTGCAGTTCGAGATTCAGAGCGGTGGTTGTATTTAATGCGCAGAAAATAGGTGTTGCTTAATTGGCAAGGTTCTGTATAATAAGGATATTGGCGGATTAGTCCGGAGGAGATGTGAATATGAAGCTTCTTGATTATGTAAAAAAGCCTGCGGTTGCTGCAGCATTAGGGGCAGTTGTTGGCCTCATCGTTGGGTTGATTTGGGCCTGGATGATCCAACCAGTCGTGTGGAAGGACGTACCACCTTCCCAATTGGGTGCGACTTACCAGGAACAGTATTTGCGAATGGCGATCGATTCATTTCATGTCAACCCAGATAATACATTGGCTCAACAACGCTTTGAGGCTCTAGGTCCTGTGGGAGCCTCGATATTGACAACAATCCAGAATAACCCCGGAAGTCAAGATCCGAGTACAATCTCAAGCTTTGTAAGTATTGTCCAACCAAGCGTGTCTGTTCCGACACCTTCCACCGGTGGCGGACAAACACCGGCAAAGACAAGCCCAATTTCCAGTATTGCGCTTATCGTGGTAGCTATTATCCTGTTTGCCTTGGTGGCATATGGGATATTCAGATATCTCATCCCGCTTTTCCGGAATACACGCAACGATTCACCAACTGCTGCTTCACGGGCACGGGATATCACCAGCCAGACAGAATTAACAGATTATGAGTCCATGGGACAGGAACCGCCGATTTCCCAGTTCGTGACAACCTATGTTCTGGGGGATGATCTTTTTGACGATTCTTTCAGTATTGATGCACCTTCCGGTGAATTCCTGGGGGAATGTGGGGTTGGCATTTCGGAGACCATCGGGGTTGGCGACCCGAAGAAGGTACAGGCTTTTGAAGTATGGCTCTTCGATAAAAATGATATCCAGACTGTCACCAAGGTGCTGATGAGTGCGCACGCTTTCAACGATGTAGCCACTTTCCAGCGCTTGCAAGCCAAAGGGGAGCCATTCATGGTAGAACGCAACAAGCAAGTCGTGTTGGAGACCGCTGCATTGCAACTGGTTGCGACTGTATCAGATGCCGAGTATGGAAAGGGAGCGCTTCCGGAGGAGAGTTATTTCGATCGCCTGACTTTGGAAATCGCAGTCTGGCCGAAGGTAGTAGCCCCTGCACCTGCGCCGGCAACTGCACCAGAACCAACGCCACAACAATAAAGAATTGTCTTCCTGACATTAGTAACAATAATAAATGAATTGGGCGGTTGGTAATACCGCCCAATTCATTTTATATCATTGTAAGATCAATCTATTTTTACAATCTTCAGCCGTATCTTCCCGCCAGGTGTTTCAACATCAATCAAATCACCAACACGATGGTCCATCAACGCCAAGCCAATAGGGGACTCGTGTGGAGATCTTCCCGGTGCGAGGATCGGCTTCCTTCGCTCCAACCAGATGGTATGTTTCCGGCTGAAGTCCTTCTTCCTGGACAGTAACATGTACACCGACAGCAACCGTATTCTTGGGGCCAAAAGTCTTTTCAACAATAATGGCGTTACGGAACATAAATTCCAGTTCCTGGATGCGCCCTTCTAGGAAGCCCTGATCTTCTTTGGCCTTATGGTAGTCAGCATTCTCTGAAAGATCACCCATCTGGATGGCATCACGCAAGCGTTTGGAAATTGTCTGGCGCTGCGGCCCTTTCAGGTCCTTTAATTCAGCTTCGAGTTTAGCTGCACCTTCTGCGGTCAAGTATATAGGTTGTTTATCAGGCATGCTGTATTCGCTTGTATCTATGGGCTGAGATAAGGATCATGAAGACGTTCGTGCTCTTCGATGGCGTAACGGTCGGTCATCCCCGCAATGTAATCACAAATCGTTCTTTCGAGCCCACGTGACGGAATCCAGGCCTGCACGTGATCTGGAAGTATAAGTGGTTCAAGGCGATAGCCATTGAATAAATCTGTGATGGTGTGTTCGGCTTTGACCTGCATACGCATTACGCGGTAATGCCGGTATAGGCTTGCATAGAGAAAATCCTTCAATTCCCTATGGTGGCGTTGTGTATCCTCACTATACCCGATGACATTGTAGTTTAATTTCTGGATCTCTTCTGCGGATTTAGCACCACTTGTCTTCAGACGTGTATCGGTTGACTGGACCATATCTGTCACCATCAAACCGACTAACTGACGGATCATGCGATGGCGTTCCATGTCTTGCAGGAAAGGACCACGCCAATTGAATGTTTGCACGAGGTTCTCCCATAGGGTGAGTCCATCCAGCGATTGTGGAGTAATCATTCCTGAACGCAAACCATCGTCCAGGTCATGGGTGGTATAAGCCAATTCGTCTGCCACGTTACAGATTTGCGTTTCCAGGTTACCGCGCAATTCTGGATTAAATTCTCGTGCATCTGTCACATCATACTCTGACTCATGTTTGACAATTCCCTCACGCACTTCCCAGGTAAGATTGAGGCCGGGGAATTCCGGATAGCGTTGTTCCAATTCAGTCACGATCCGGAGGGATTGTTTATTGTGGTCAAAGCCGCCGTAATCCTTCATCAGCCGCGCCAATGTATATTCGCCGGCGTGGCCGAATGGTGAATGGCCCAGATCATGAGCCAAACAAATAGCTTCCACCAGGTCTTCATTGGCGCCGAGGGCTCGTGCTATAGTGCGGCCAATCTGCGCCACTTCCAGTGTGTGCGTCAGGCGCGTTCGGAAGTAATCCCCTTCGAAATTGATAAAGACCTGGGTTTTGTATTCCAACCTGCGGAAGGCTGTGGTATGCAATACCCGGTCACGGTCGCGCTGGAAGGAAGTGCGATAGTCAGGTTCATTATCCAGGAAGGCGCGGCCTTTCGAGGCCTTGCTGCGGACCCCATACGGTGCCAGACTACGATCCTCTATCTCTTCAAGTTCCTGTCGGGAATACATAACCTTGCTCCATGAATAGAACGAACGCTGAGTTTAATCCAGGTCGGGCTTGCTGTCAACGAGGTGATGCACCCTAGTGCCGGGATTTTCCCCTCGCAAAGCACTTAGAACGTTACCCGGTTGCTCCCCGGAGAAAATGAGAACATCAAGATGGGGGATCTGTTCCACCAAGGCCAACATGCTGCTGACTTTGGATTGCATACCGCCTGTCACATCTGTCCCGGTGGCCGCTCCGACACCGGATTCCAGCTGCGCATGGGTCGCGGGAGTGATTTCCCTGAGCATATGTTCCCGGATCGGAAAATCAGTCCAGACGCCCTTTTCCAACCCTGCCAGCAAAATTCGCGTTGGGTGGAGTTGATGAGCCAGATGCGTGAATAAATCTTCCGTGGAGAGAATTGTCCCACCGCGGAGCTTGTCAAAAGCAACATCTCCATGTATGACCGGCAGTAGGCCGTTCGATAGGGCTACCTGGATGGAATAATGGTCCCAGGCTAATATCTTTCCATCATGAGCAATGACGGAGGCAGCCGGAGAAAAGGTCACCACCGGGAGATTGGCCCGATGTAATGCCTCCACGACGAGGCGGTTCAAAGATGATGCCTGGTACCAAACCTCCGCAAAGCCGAGCCAGGCATGGGTTCCAGAAACCCCATGGCGGGTGGCGTAACGGCTGGCGGCTGGATGACCAAAGGAACCGGAGCCGTGGCCAAGCACAAGGTGTAAGGATGCATCTTCCCTTAATGCAAAAGCTATCTCGGCAGCGAGGTGATCCAGTTTTTCCGGGCGAAGGGTATAGGGACGTGTCTTATCGGTGATCAGCGATCCACCGAGTTTAAGGAAAACGAGGCTCATGGGAAAAATGTAGCACGTTCCGGGTCATACGTCAAGAAGGTATAATCGTTCGGATGAACCTGGATATTCACGGCGCTGTAGTCATGGCGGTAATTATCACCCTCCTGGGCGCGTTCTACAGTCTCTGGAGGGCTTTACGTTCCATCCGAAAGGGTCGGGATGTTATCTATTATCGCATACGGCACAGGCTCGTTTCCGAAGGGTGGTGGATGATCGTTTTTGCGGCGTCCCTGGTTCTATTGGCGATTTTGATAGGAATCGTTGCTGAACCCGTTGTTTACATTTTCTTTTCACCCAGCCCGACGATATCACCTACACAAACGACCAGCCTGACACCGACCATCACTGAAACCCCGTCCATCACCGAGACTCCAACCATTACCCTTACGCCGGCGGTCAGTTATACTCCGACGGTGACCGGTACACCTTTCCTGCCGGTTGCCATAGAAACGCAATTTTCAGGTACGGTCACACCCAACACGGCTGCGGCTTTCAGTCGATTGCAGTTTTCCCGGTCAGTAGCGAAATATCAAGCTGTAAACCCGCAAACCATATTCCAGAATCCTTTACAAAACCTGTTTGTGACCTATACATACGATGGAATGACAAATGGAGTCCAATGGACGATGCTGTTGTACCGGAATGGCGAGCTTTTGAAATATGACACTTCCCCTTGGGGAGGTGGGACAGGCGGTAGTGGTGAATATGAATTAGGTCTGCCTTCAGAAGAATGGATGCCTGGAACGTACCAGGTTATTTTTTTCGTCGGAATAGATTGGAAGGTGATCGGGGAATTTCGCGTAACCGGAGAACCTCCCAGCGCGACTCCCAGCCCATTCCCAAGCCTGACTCCCACGATGACGTTCACCCTACGGCCCAGTTCCACTCCGCGCCCCAGTGATACTCGCTGGCCGACGGTAACGAAATGATTAGAGTGAAATATCAGGTTGGAAACAAAAAAATCAAAAAGTAAATATTAATGGAGGTTAATTTATTAGTGAAGCGATTCCCCTTTACTCCTAGAGTTGATTTAGATGGCCAATAGCCAGCGCATGAGCAATCTGAGCGGCTAATTTCGCGCTATTTAGAAGGAGTCTCAGGTTGGCTTCAAGGGATTCGCCGGCGGTCAGTTCGGAAAGGCGAGCCAGTAGGAAGGGAGTCAAAGACTGGCCGTGGATGCCCTGCTGACGGGCCTCAAGGCGAGCTTGGTGAATAGCTGCGTCAATTTTCTCCTGTGGGATTTCTTCCTCGGGAGATAGCGGCTGGCAAACCAGAATAGCGCTTTTCAAACCCAATTCCCAATGTGTCTCCGCGAAAGTAATAACTTCCTGAGGAGAATCCAGCCGGGCGCTGACAGGCAGGCCACTATGACGTGAGTAAAAGGCAGGGAATTCGTCTGTACCATAGCCGATGACGGGGACGGCCAGAGTTTCAAGATATTCCAAGGTAGCCGGCAGATCCAGAATGGCTTTGGCCCCGGCGCAGACAGCAATCATTGGTGTATCAGCCAAAGCCTGCAGGTCAGCGGAAATATCAAGTGTTTCGACTTCGTGAACACCACCGATGCCACCTGTTGCGAAGACCTTGATCCCGGCTTTGTGGGCAGCGAAAAGCGTTCCCGCGACCGTGGTCCCGCCGCAGTCCTTCTTGAGTATGGCAGTGGCAAAGTCCCGCCGGCTGATCTTACGAGGGTGTTCTACGGTCGCCAGGTGCACCAATTCGGCGTCGGTCAAGCCGATGTGGATCGCCCCGTCCAGCAGAGCAATTGTGGCAGGAGTTGCGCCATTCTCACGCACAATACGTTCCATGTCACGTGCCAGTTGCAGGTTTTGGGGGTGCGGCAATCCGTGGGTTATGACGGTCGATTCAAGGGCGACCACGGATAAGGATGAACCTGGCGTATAGTTGTTATCAGAAGACACAGAACTGGAAAGGGAAAAAGGATTGTTCATAAGGGAAGCAACTCCAAAGAGAAAATCAAAGCTTGACAATCAGGAAAGAGTAAGTATATACTCTTTTACAGGGGCATTGGTATGAGCGTAGCCATGATTTCGTTATTCCGAGTCGTTTCTTGCGGGCGAGATTAGTGATAATGGAAAGATGTATTGGAAATCAAAGTGAAGGACGGGTTTTCATTGAATAAAAAGATTGGGATGCACCATGAGTGATGGAAGGCATTCTTATGCAAAGTCCGATTTTTGGCCACGATTAGTTGGGGTGATTCTCCTATTTGTTTTTGTGATTATATTTCGCTCCGAATTTCTCCTGGTCTTGCGTTTATTGATTGTCTTTGTTCAATATTTATTTAATCGACCAACCAATCCGCCCTCCCATGATACTCCAAAAGCATTGATCGTTTTAGGAATAAACCTGATTCTGTTTTTAGGATCCTATTTTATCATCCTAAAATGGATTTCCCTCTTTGTTCTTCCTGCTCATAATTCCCATGAAAAGCAATTGGTTTATGAGCGTTTGATTGAATATATTGCCAGACTTCACGGACCGGCAGTATTTGTCAAGAATGGTGCTTTGATCACACGTAAGGAAGAGGAAGGAAAGAATGATTCGATCAAAGGCAGTTATGCCTCGCTGGCATTGGTAGACCTGGCGAGTGCCATCGTAATTGAGAGTAGATCGCTGCCTGCAATATTAAATTTGCCAAAGGAATCAAACCCAATTGATGAACGTCATTCTCCTTTACGGGTCTTGGGCCCAGGGATTGGTTTTCTTCGCTCCGGCGAAAGAATTCGGGCCTCTGTAGACCTGCGTAAGCAATATCGAACCATGAAAGGCGTACGCGGTTTTACCAGCGATGGGATTGAGTTGGATACCAATGTATATGTGCTCTTTACCCTCGGTCAGCCAGTGGATGTTATGACAGTTATCGACACCAAAGGCAATGGATTACGTCTTCTGATGGTTGACCGTGATACAAAAAGAATAATGGAAATTATCGAAGGGATCGAAGAAGAGGATGCACGCGAGATTTATGCAAATATCCAAGGGCATAAACGGGAGCGGAACTGTGCTCCGGCGTTCGAAAACCCCTCAAGTAATCGTCCACCTTTCATTTTCGACGAAAACCATATCATTTCAGCTGTGATATCCAACCTCGCAACTCCAAGGATGGGAAATTGGAAAAATGGGTTGATCTCCCGGCCCAGGTGGCGGCTTCAGTCCTCCTGGATGAATTATCCCGCGTATCATATGATAAGTTATACTCGTTGGATCGTCCTGAACCGGATTGTTTCCTATATGACCGGTTCAAACCTGACTTCAGACGAAAAGTCATTAATCTTGGGGTTCTATCGTACCAATTCATGCAGCGAAAAGACGGCAGAATCCCGGTGGTTGGCAGTCTTTTCAATGCTAGTGAATATCTTATATGGGATATCATGGAATTGCTTAATTCCAAACCGATCCGGGATAGGGGGATAAAAGTAATCGATGCAGGATTTATGGATTTCACGCCAATTGATAGCACGATTCCGGAACAACGCTTTGATACATGGCGTTCCCAATGGCAGAAGAAGACCGAGATTACGAATGCCCAGTATGATCTCGAAATAATGCGGGAAATGAATCATGCCCGCGCCAACGCTCAAAGGGAAATCATCTTTAATCTCTCCCAAATTTTTAAACTGCCTGGTTATACCCAGGACGCCATGGCTATTCGAATATTCCAGGCCTTGGAGACTGCCGCGGCCAACCCGGCTACGAACAGGCTATTGCCAAGTGATACCGTGGATATGCTCAGGAACTTTCAGCGCCTATTATTTACTCAAGATGGGGAAAGACAGTCTGCCGATGTTCAATCCCCCGAAGAGCCAGGATAAGTATTATGGCGGTTAACGAGATTGACCAATCCTTAAAAAGAAAGATAAAAGCGCTATTGGAGAACTTCGTGGCGGGTGATCTTGAATGGGGAATCATCCGTTCGTTTTTCTTTGGAGCGTTGGCTTTCACGTTGCTATTTGTGGCGGTCTTCGTGAATGGCTTTTGGCGTTATTTGATTGTACTTTTTTCTGCATCCCTGTTGGCATTTATTGCCGGAGTGAGGTTTATACGGGATATTTACGGACTTGAGAATTTTTGGCAGGCGTTCCTCTATTTATTTGCATCGTTCTTTGGCATTTCATACCCGCGTTTAGGTGTGGTTGGCGGAAAAAAAGCTACCAGAGAAAAGGACGTAAGTTTGCTGGATGTTATTGGTGGACCTGGATTTGTCTTTGTCCAGCCCGGGAATGCCGTTCTTTTTGAAGGACAATCAGCACCGAGGGCAATATATCCCAGCGGACGTCACTTTGTCCCGCGCTTTGAAACCATTCAACCGATTGCGCTGGAAGACCAGTATGGGGAAATGGAAGGGATTTCGGCAATGACCCGAGATGGGTTTGACATGAAGATCGGGTACACACGCTATCGGTTTCGCCTGCTGGTCGATCGGGATTCGCGATCCCGACAAAACCCTTATCCATACTCCGAAGATGCCATTTACGACATGGTCTATAACCGTTCTGTTACAAAAAAAGGGTTGGGGGATTGGAGTTCAGGTGTCGCTTCTGAGATTCGTCGAGTGATAACAAATTTTATCAATCGCCATACATTGGATTACCTGACTGCTCCCGAGGAGACCGGCGGAGATCCCCGTGGTGAAATAAAACGGGAGCTCTTTTCCGAAGCCATCTCGAAAAGTCTCCGGCGACGCGGAACTGAATTATTATCGATCAATATCGGCAATTTTGAGATCCCCAATAAGCAGGTTGAAAAACAACGTCTCAATACGTGGCAGGCAAAGTGGATGGGAAATGCCCGATTGGCTCGCTCTTATGGAGAAGCCCAGCACCTTGCTTATCAGGAAATTGGACGAGCGGAAGCCCAAGCTGAGATGTTGATAAGTATCATGCATGCCCTGTCAGATGTTAACTTGCGAGGCGGAACCCGCCAGAGCCTGCGAGATGTGATCCTGGTCCGCACGGCTCAACTTTTGGAAGCCATGGGCGAGAGTATCCCGCAGGAAGCAAAACCACTCCCTGGACCGGTCGAAGGGGAAAAAGATTAATAATGATTGAACTTGAGGATGTTTATCCCTGGTTGAATAAATATGGAACGAGCCACATCCATCCATCTTCGGAACGTTTGATCGGTCAGATGAGGCAAGCACTGGGGGAAGGGCGTCCGGACGAAGCCAGAGGTCTCTTACAGCAATTATATGACTTTGCCTGTAAATTGCGGGATGATAAGGAAGTCACCGAGATTTTCGCTGAATGTGCACATAGCTCATTTATGTTGAACGGCATGGCAGAAGCGGAAACAATACTCATCGATGCCGTTTCAAGGGCGTGGTCTGATCTTCACACCAGGGCAGTTATCCAGTGGATGTTGGGATGTGTGCAATGGCAATCCTTGCCCACCCGCCAGGAGGCAGTTGTTTCGTGGCGGAATAGTCTAACGGATTTTGAACGTCTGACCAGGCAACCCGGCCTTTCTTATGATCAGCATGCCTGGTATGAGGAGACTAGAGGCCAATTGGAGCGGAGTTTGCTTGACGCCTTGGAGCAGGTTGGTAGTTATGTGGATATGGATGGAATTTATTCTTCCGGGAAAAAGGGGAAGGAATTTGTTGAGCAACCAGTTGCCACAGAAACTCCCACGACTGAAGAACCCGCCGAGTCTCAGAAGGTTGCCTTGCCCCAGGTTTCAGCAACCTCAGAAAACTACAGTTCTGACATATTGCAACTTTTCACCATTTCTGAGGAGATACCTGCCGGAGATTTTGGTCCAAGCGGTATCGACCCATTTCCGATCGGGACAGTTGAAATTGATCAACTCTCCATTAATGGTCGTCCTTACCGTATATACAGCACACGCGGACACCGGATCATAAACCTGCCACTCGATCAAAAGTTTCTCGTTTTGAAGGTCAAGGGCGATAGCATGGACCAGGAGAACATCACCGGGAAAGATTTTGTAATCCTGCGGAGGGTGGATTTGCCCTCCAATGGCGATATAGTCATGGCTGAGATCGTGGGTATAGACAGTCATGCAACATTAAAACTATTCTATAAAGACAACGAATCCATAACGCTGAAACCCCATAGTAGCAATCCAATTCATAAACCTTTTGTATTCAAGAACGTTAATGAGGGTTTTTATATTAGGGGAGTTGTGGTGGCTGTCTTGAAACCTGTTTAAAAATAGTTCCTTTGAATTGGTTCCCAACACCAATGTCATTATCAGTTGATTTCCACACACATACCTTTGCCTCCAAGGACTCCCTTACTACTCCGGCTGCCATTATCCGCATTGCTCAACGGAGAAAACTGGACCGGGTGATCGTAACCGACCACAATACGATTGAAGGGGCGTTGTTCGCCAAATCTCTCGACCCGGAATTAATCATCGTCGGCGAAGAGATCATGACAACCAAGGGTGAGATCCTGGCCGCGTTCGTGTCCGAGGAGATCCCGCGTGGACTTTCCCCTCAGGAGACGATCAAGCACCTGCGTGGACAAGGTGCATTCATTAGCGTTTCGCACCCATTTAACTCATGGCGTAATGGTGCCTGGAAAGAGGAAGATTTGTTGGAAATTATTCCCCTGGTGGACGCCATCGAGACCTTCAACGCTCGTTGCACCGCCGCAACAGACAACCAAAAGGCCGCCGAGTTCGCTTTGGAGCATCACCTGGCAGGCACGGCTGGTTCGGATGCACATGCCGCCTTTGAGCTGGGAAAGGCCCGCCTGTTAGTGCCGCAGTTCACAGGGCCGGTGGAGCTACGGAAGGTGATCCCGCTGGGACAGGTGAAAGGAAGGTTATCACCCTTCTGGGTCCATTTTGCATCGTACTATGCCCGCTGGCGAAAAATGGTTGTATAATGTCCCGCGATGGGGCGGTGGCGGAATTGGCAGACGCTGCGGACTTAAAATCCGCCGGTGGAAACACCGTGTGGGTTCGACCCCCACCCGCCCTACAGATAGCCTTTTAAGGCATTTTCCGGCTGAATACCCAATATATAGGGGTCTTTGGCAAGAAAATATTTTTAGAGAGTCCTCCGGGTGTCAAATTTATACAAAACACACTGAGGATTTCTTAATTAAGTATACAACAGAAATGAACTTATCATCAGGGGATTCTTCATCATTCATATTGTCCCATATCAACACACTCATTTATTGCATTTTTAATATTACTGAACTGTGCATGCAGAAGAGACCATCAGTGTGGTAAGAGCTTTACCGTCGTGTTCTTCTAGGATTGGATCCCCGCGCAATCGGCTAAGTGTGGAGGGCCAATGACTTGGAAAATGACTAAGCCTGGCATATTGTATATTTAACGGGAAGCAAGTGGAGTAGAGTGAGGATATACTGAGGAGTAATTGATCATTTCTATGACATTCATAATTCAGGTATTTAATACCTTGATATGAAAAAAGGAAATGAAAGAGTGGACAATTACAATAATGAAGACGGACAAAATATCAATATTACAGTTTAGGAAATTCTTTGTAGAATTGAAATTGTAAAATAATAAAGGAAGATGTATCATTATTGGCATGCAGAGGTGGAGGTGGATTTAGAACCAGCTCCATCGCGGATAAATTGATAAATCCATGCATAAGGAGCATTTCCATGTCCGAAAAAATCTGTTGGGCCTGCAATAAAAAAAATGATATCGATTCTAAGTTTTGCGTCTTCTGCGGCGCCTCTTTGGAGACCAGCGTTGAAAGATCCATCACCATCACCCGGCGCATGGAGAATAAATCTACTGATTTAACTCAGAAGATCGAGGAAAAATTCATTGCGTCGTCAGATATACCCCAAAATGGGATCGCCTTCTTTATGATGGGCAACACCAATCCGATTGCATTTAGGGATGAAAAAGAATTCATCCTCGGGCGCAAATCGGCAGCCAGCTCGTCGGATACCCTCCTGGACCTTACGCCATACGGCGGGTATGAATACGGGGTTTCGCACAGGCATGCCCTGGTCCGACAAACTCAGAGAGGCTATGAGATTATTGATCTCGAAAGCACCAACGGCACCAACGTCAACAAAAAACTGCTGTCCCCCAATAAAGCTTATCCCATTATGAGCGGAGCACAAATCCGGTTAGGGAGGTTGATCTTGTTCGCGATTTATAAGGAAAAAGAATGACCAGAGGGAGGGTCACCCCTCCATTGTCCACTGGTCCCGTCCGGCGGAGAGAGCCAGCACAGCTTTCATAATCAGTAATGCGAAATGAATTACATCTTTGTTCATTAAAAATTCCACCTAGACCAAAATCAATCAATCGGTGGAGACACCGTGTGGGTTCGACCCCCACCCGCCCTACAGATATGGCTTCGTAGGGGAGAATCTGGCTATATCCCTTATACATAAGGGGGATATTTCCAGAATTTTTATGGATAGTCCTCCAATGTCGAATAACCAATATTTTCGTACCCACTGCTTTTTTCATGCGTGTATTAGGAGAACCCATGAATGTGTCGGATGCCATACGCACCAAGCGAGCCGTACGACTTTTCCAGGAGAAACCTTTGTCTGAAGAAGCAATGCATATAATCTTGAACGCCGGCCGCCGCTCGCAATCTTCCAAGAACAACCAGCCTTGGCAATTTATTGCCATTCGGGAAAAGAGCATTCTAAAAGCCCTGTCGGAAACGGGAGCATATGCCGGTCATCTGGCCGGAGCAGCGCTTGGAGTGGCGATCCTTATCCCCAATCCCGATGATAAATTCCAGACTTTATTCGACGCCGGTCAGGCTGCAGCTTTCATGCAACTCGCCGCCTGGGAACTGGGAGTGGGCTCATGCCTGGCATCGATCTATGAACCGGACAAGGCCCGAGAGATATTGGCTTTTCCTCAAGGTTGGCAGGTTCGAATTTGTATCTCTTTTGGTTTCCCTATGGATGAAGCACTTATTACCGCCAAACCAAAAAAAGGTGGACGAAAACCATTGGATGAAGTGGTTCATTGGGAAAAATGGTAGACAATAATCCTTGGTCCCCCGCGCCCGGATACATTTACTCGTCTAAATCGGCATCCCGTAACGGATTCATACCCTTCCAGTATTGACCTTTGCCATTAAGGCATCGGATTGGATTTGGCCCAGTCCGTGCCTATCACAAGCATAATATCTGCCGGAGCGCTTGGGTTAAAATCCGCCACTAACTGGTTGGCGCTGTCAAATTTCATCAAAGCCATCAAGTACTTTATTGCATAGGGCTTGCCCGCATGGACGATCAACATTGTCCTACCGGGGAGCGGGGGAAAATAATATTTGTCAGGATAATCAGCCATGTTCCCTGGTCCAATCACATTCATCCCCTGGCCTTTCAGGTAATCGGCTGTTTTTTGGGCGATCCCGTTCACGCCTGATCCATTGATCACCAGAACGCGTGCAGCTTCCTGCTGCATCAACTGGGTCGGATCACCGGTGGCCGCCAGGTTAAGCGTCCCGCCCCCGAAAATTTTGTCCACCAGTTCGCGGATCTTGTCCGGAAACGGCCGCAAAACATCCGCCGGCAAACCGTTTATAGTGGTTTTTTGATCTATCATCATCGTGTAATCTATTACTCCCTGCTGGATGGAACCCAGGGGGATATCTTTCGCCAGCATTGCCAGTCGTAAAATATCATTCAGGGATAAGTTCGTATGCACGCCGGAAGAGATCTGATTGTAGAGCGGGACTGCCTGGGTCACCAATGCAGGCAAATTGGAAAGTACCTTGTCCCGGATGGCCAGGATGACCCGCTGCTGGTTCTGGGAACGTTCCACATCACCGCCTGCAACGCCCTGGGCTATATCACGGGTGCGCGCATATCCCAAGGCCACCTTGCCACTCATGCATTGGTAACCAGGTTCCACTGTGGTTGTTCCGGGTTCAAATAGCACGCCCACTTCGACTTTCACGGGCACATTCAGGCATATCCCCCCAATGTCATCGATCATGTTCGCAAAAGCCGGAAAATCGATCTGGGCGTAATACTGGATCGGGATGCCCAGGAAATTTTCGACAGTCTGCATTGTCAGACCTGGTCCCCCACCCGGGAGTTTGTATAATTCCCCCGTGGTATAAGCAGCATTGATCCGGTTGTATGTAAAACCAGGGATATTGACCCACATATCCCGCGGGATGGAGAGCATCCCGGCTGTCTTGCTGACCGGGTCGATCGTCAGCAGAATCATCGTATCAGTGCATAGGGGGCAGTCTTGGTTTTTATCCCCACCACGCAGACCGAGGACGAGCACGGTCACACGGCTGGCTCCATCCCATGGAGGTGGTAATTGAATCTGGGGTGCACTCAAGGTCGGGGTTGTCGTCCGGGCTGCCGGCGTACCACCGGCAAGGGTGGCGAAGGGTTTGGATTCGTTGTTGGAACAGGTCGGCAAGGGAATGCCCGGCAGTGAGGTCACCTGCCAGCAGGATACAAAACCACTCAGGAATATCCATAGCGCGACAGCCAGAACCAATCCCACTCCTATAATCATTATCTGAAAAATGGATGGACGGTTAATAGCGCGCAGTTTCTTCACCAGATTGAAATTCTTTTGAGCAATGCAGATAAACAATAATTTCCATTTCGGTTTACCTGAGTTCCCCAATTATTACATGAAAGTAAAATACCACCTCAATAAAGATGACGAGCACGAAAATATTCTCTTCAATAATGATCGTCGGTTATATCGTCTTGATTTTCAGATAAGGAAAATGATAAGCCAAGATTATTTGAGGCAGCATAACCTGATTAAATAGATTAAATATACCGATGATTAAGAGCATTTTAATACAAATATCCAACATTTTTCCTGGAAAAGGGGAAATTCGGCGGGTTTCATAACCTTTGAACGAGTATACTACCGATTGTCTACCATATTTGTGATAAAAAGCACTTGCGAATAATGTACAGGCTTTTACAATCAACAATAATCGCCAATGAACCATTCATCATGGCGACAAATCGGGGAAAGTTGTCGTTAGAAAATCAAAGTCGAGGAGGCAGCCGGATGAGTTCGCAAACTGGCAAGGCTCGGATTGGGGTTTACATATGCCAATGCGGCACGAACATTGCAGGCATAGTGGATGTTGGAAGGGTGGTTAATTTTGCTGCGCAACTCGACGATGTGGTAATTTCCCGCACCTATACATACATGTGCTCTGATCCAGGTCAGGAGCTGATTAAAGAGGATATACAGAAGGAGAACCTTGACCGGGTCGTGGTAGCTTCCTGTACTCCATTGATGCATGAAGGAACTTTTCGCAGAGCCTGCGCGGATGCGGGTCTAAATCCTTACCTGTTCCAGATGACAAATATCCGTGAACATTGCTCGTGGGTGACAGACGACCCAGAAGTGGCTACGGAAAAAGCCGAGGCGCTGGTGGCGGCTGCTGTCCGGAGAGTCCGGTGGCAGATCCCGCTGGAGACTCGCCAGGTGCCGCTGAGGCAATCTGCGCTTGTGGTTGGCGGCGGGATTGCAGGGATTGAGGCTGCTCTGCGTCTGGCAGATTCAGGCAAACATGTGACTCTTGTCGAGCGTGAACCCTCCATTGGCGGACACATGTCCCGCCTCTATAAAACATTTCCAACGCTGGACTGTGCGGCTTGAATACTCACCCCGAAAATGGTGTCCGTGGGACGCCACCCCAATATAACTTTGATGAGTTATAGCGAAGTCGAGAAGGTTACCGGATATGTTGGCAACTTCACTGTGACGGTTCGCCGCAAACCGCGTTACGTGATCGAAGACCTGTGTACTGGTTGCGGAACATGCATAGACAAATGCCCATGGAAAAAAATCCCGTCTGAATTTGATCTTGGGTTGGGCAAGCGTGCTGCTATCTATTACCCGTTCCCTCAGGCAGTACCACGCATCCCGGTTATCGATATGGTTAATTGTGCATACTTTAAAAACGGTAAATGCAAGGCCTGTGAAAAATTCTGCACAGTCGGGGCGATCGACTTCGGGCAGAAAGAACTGCACGAACAGATCGAGGTCGGGACCATTATTTTGGCTACCGGATTCCACGATTTCGACCCGCGAAAAGCTCCACAATATGGATATGGTTCCCTACCGAATGTGGTAACAGGCATGGAAATGGAGCGGATGATCAATACAGGTGGGCCAACGAGTGGGAAGGTTCTGCTCAGAGACGGTTCAATGCCGAAGAAGGTAGCCATCCTGCATTGCGTGGGATCGCGTGGCAAGGAGCATGAATATTGCTCGCGCGTTTGCTGCATGTATTCCCTCAAACTTGCGACTCTCATCCGCGAGTATGTGAATGCTGAGGTGATCGAATTCTACCGGGATATGCGTTCCTTTGGCAAGGACTATGAAGATTTCTACCATCGGACCGAAGGGCACGGTGTTCAATTCTCCCGCTTTGAAGGTGATCTGCGCGTCGAGGCGAGGGACAATAATCTGGCTGTCCTTTCTACCGATGTATACACCGGTCAAACATCTGAAACAACAGTGGACATGGTGGTTCTTTCCACTGGCATGGAAGCCCAGCCCGACCAGCATGAGGTTGGGGCGTTGTTTGGTGTCAGCAGAAGCCCGGACGGCTTTTTTCTGGAAAAGCACCCGAAATTGGCTCCCGTGGAGACAACCACCGATGGTGTTTTCCTGGCTGGCGCTTGTCAGGGACCCAAGGATATTCCCGACACTGTTGCACAGGGCGGTGCGGCTGGTGCGGCGGCGCTTTCCATGCTGGACCACGGTTGGGTGGAATTGGAACCATTCACCGCCTCCATCGATGCTGAAAAATGCGGTCGGTGCCGTACCTGCGAGGGGTTGTGTCCGTATGGCGCCATTTCGTTGGTGGACTGGCAGGGCAAAATGGTGGCGCAGGTCAATGAGGTTCTGTGCAAAGGGTGTGGGGCGTGTGTGGGAGCCTGCCCCGCCGGCGCCGCCACACAATATGGGTTCTCAAATGATCAGGTTTTGGCGGAGATTGAAGGTATTTTGGATTTTGAAGAGGCGCGCCATCTCCATTCCGAAGGGAATGTGGTGTTCCTCAGGGAGACGGCATGAATCTTACCAAGATCAAGACCGGTGTGTACGTCTGTCATTGCGGGACGAACATCGCCTCAACGGTGGATGTGGCTGCAGTGACAGAGTTTGCCCGCGAGCTGGAGGGCGTGGTCATCAGCCGCTCCTATACCTACATGTGCTCCGATCCAGGACAGAACCTCATCAAGCAGGACATCCAAGACCATGCTTTGAACCGGATAGTGGTTGCCTCCTGCACGCCGCTGATGCATGAACCAACCTTCCAGCGCGCGTGCGCCGAGGCCGGGTTGAATCCTTTCTTCTTTCAGATGGCCAATATCCGCGAGCATTGCTCGTGGGTGGTCAGTGATCGGCAGCAAGCCACTGAGAAGGCCTGTGCGTTGGTTGCCGCGGCGGTCCGGCGGGTGCACTATCACAATCCATTGGACATGCGCCGGGTGCAGATGACCCCCGCCACGTTGATAGTCGGCGGCGGGATCGCAGGTATCGAAGCGGCCCTCAAATTGGCTGATGCTGGCAAGCAGGTCTATCTGGTCGAGCGGGAGACGAGTATCGGTGGGCATATGGCCCAGTTGTACAAGACCTTCCCAACGCTAGATTGTTCTGCCTGAATACTTTCACCAAAAATGGTGTCCGTGGGACGCCACCCCAATATACACCTCATGGCTTATAGTGAAATTGAGTTTGTCTCGGGCTATGTTGGCAATTACCAGGTGCGAGTCCACCGCAAACCGCGCTACGTGGACGAATCCAAATGTACCGGCTGTGGAAACTGCGTCACGGTTTGCCCGGTGGAAGTCAGCAATGAGTTTGACCATGGTCTGTCCAAGCGAAAAGCGGTATATCGGTTTTCCGCGCAGGCAGTACCGGGCGCGTTTGCAATTGACAAGAAAGGCATGGCTCCCTGCCGGGCATCCTGTCCGACTGACCAGCGTGCCATGGGCTATATCGCCCTGGTCAAGCAGAAACGCTACGCGGATGCTTATTGGGCCATCCGGCGCGAACACCCGTTCCCGTCAGTGTGTGGTCGTGTTTGCAACCGCAACTGCGAGGCAGCTTGCAGTCGTGGAAAGGTGGATGAACCGGTCAATATCATGGGCATCAAGCGTTTCGTGGCTGACTGGGCTTTCCAGCATCGTGCTGAATTGCCAAACATGCGCGATAAATCCATCGTTGGGACGCCTTTCCAGCACAACCCGCCACCGACTGGTAGGAAGGTGGCCATTATCGGTGCCGGACCGGCCGGTCTGACCGCGGGGTTGGACTTGGTTCGTCTGGGGCATAAAGTCAAGATTTTCGACTCTTTGCCGGTGGCGGGCGGAATGGTGCGGGTCGGCATCCCACCGCATCGCCTGCCGTACGAACGGATGGACTGGGAGATCCAGCAAGTCCTTGACGAAGGTGTGGAGCTGCAACTAAATACTCATATCGATGACGTACCTGGCCTGCTCCGCAGGAATGGCTCCACCGGCCGTACGGACGGCGGCCCATACGACGCTGTACTAATCGCCACTGGGGCCCATGTGGCCAAGAAGGTTGATATTCCCGGCAACGAACATCCCGACAACTGGCTCAGCCTGGATTTCCTGAAGAAGGTCTGCCTGGGGAATCCACCTGATCTAAGCGGCCACAAAATCGCAGTGATCGGTGGTGGCAACGTGGCCTTGGATTGCGCCCGTTCGGCGGTGAGAGTGGGGGCGGAAGAGGTATGCATGATCTTCCGCAAGCCAAAAGGCGAGATGACCGGCTTCGAGTGGGAAGTGGCGATCGCCGAAGAAGAGGGCGTTCAGATGTGCGGTTCAACACTCTTCAAGGAAATTGTCATCGACCATGACCGGATAGTCGGTGTTAAATGCGTCCGCACCGAGTATCATGGCTACGATGCGAAAGGCCGCATTCTAATTGACGAGCTGCCCGGAACCGATCATGTACTGCCGGCGGACATCGTGTTGTGGGCAACCGGTCAGGGCTGCGACCTCTCGTTCCTACCCTCGGATGGTGCGATCAAGCCCGCCAAAGCAGGCATTGACTCGGATGGCGAGATGATGACCAGCCTGAAGGGTGTGTTTGTGGCCGGAGATGTGCACAAAGGTTCAACTTTCTATGTGGTGGACGCCATTGGTGAGGGCCATCATGCTGCCCGTTGTATCGACCGCTACATGCGCGGCGCGGCGGGTATCCAGGAACCAACCCTGCCACCGACCGTCGAGTTGCCGGTGGAGGAAGTGCGCAGGCGCATCCAAACTGGCGAAGCCTCCTCCCAGGGTCGTGTGCCCATGACGTGTATCCCATTGAAACAACGCCAGCACAATTTTCGCGAAGTGGACCTAACACTGACAGAGGAGCAGGTGCTGGTTGAGGCGGAACGGTGTGTTCGCTGCGGAGAATGCGCGGAATGTCTGGAATGCGTGGCCGCCTGTGATCGGGGAGCGATCGACCACAATATGCAGGCTCAAGTTGACGAGATCAATGTCGGAACTATCATTCTGGCAACCGGATTCAAAGACTTCGAGGCGACCCGTATCCCGTCCCTCAACTATGGGAAAGTGGACAACATCCTGACTGCACTCGAGTTCGAACGCCTGGTCAATGCCAGTGGGCCTACGGGTGGAAGAATAGCCCTGAAGAACGGCCAACAGCCGGAATTTGTGGCGGTGCTGCACTGCATCGGCAGCCGAGACAGCAACTACAACACATATTGCTCGCGAGCCTGTTGCATGTATTCGCTCAAGATCTCCCAACTGGTGCATGAATATACCGGTGCCGAAGTGTACGAGGTCTATCGCGACATACGCTCCTTCGGCAAGGGCTACGAGGAATTCTTCAACCGCACAAGCGACATGGGTGTGCACTTCTACCATGGGCTGGTAAAATCCATCGAATTGCAGGACGGAAAGCTTAGAGTAAACTGGGAGGAGGCCTTCCATGGCCAACCGGACCATGTGCTGGTTGACATGGTCGTGCTTTCGACCGGCTTCGAGCCGCAGAAAGACGCGGGAACGGTGGCAGCCACCTTCGGGATTGGCCGTAGTCGGGATGGGTTCTTTCTCGAGCGCCATCCCAAGCTGGCTCCGGTGGAAACGGCCAGCCAGGGCATCTATCTGGCGGGCGCCTGCCAATTCCCCAAGGATATTCCTGACAGCGTGGCGCAAGCCGGCGCTGCTGCGGCTGCAGCACTTTCCCTGATGGATCAGGGTACAATCGCCCTGGACCCATCCATTGCAACGGTGGATGTTATGCGCTGCGCCGGATGCGGTCAGTGTGTAGCAGCCTGTCCATACCACGCGGTTGAATTGGAGCAAGGCTTTGCCAAGGTCAACGAATACCTGTGCAAAGGCTGCGGTACTTGCGCAGCGACCTGCCCGAACAAGGCCATGTCCTTGATAAATTTCGACGACCGTGAGCTTGTGGCCGAGATTATTGGCGCTTTATCGACAGTGGCGGCCCCGGAGTTGGTATGAGTTTCGAGCCAAAGATAATCGCTTTCTTGTGCACCTGGTGTTCCTATACGGGAGCAGATTCTGCTGGCATTGCCCGGATAAAATCCCCGGCAAATATCCGCGCTATCCGCGTACCGTGCTCGGGACGTGTCTCGCCCGAATTGGTGATGCGGGCTTTCGACCAGGGAGCGGATGGCGTGATGGTGCTGGGGTGCCATATTGGGGAATGCCATTATGATACCGGCAACCACCGCGCCGCCAAGCGCCTGCCGATCCTGCATTCCTTGCTGACCTTTACCGGTCTGGAACCGGATCGGTTAAGACTTGATTGGGTCTCTGCATCGGAAGGGGAACGTTTCGCACGTATCGCAACAGAATTCTCTGATTCGATCCGTGGTTTGGGCCCGGCTCATTGGAAAGCGCAGGCTGGAAGGCAGGCAATTCTCGATGCCACTATTACCTGGCAACAAGAAAACATTCCTTTCCCATTGACGGATTGTGCCTCCAAAACCGATGCAATTCGCCTCAAGGCGAAGGAGCTGCTGGTGAGTGGCCAGGTCGGATGTGTGATCGGATACGAGGTCGGCCCGCGCGGGCGGACGCGGCCAATCTTTGTGTATTCTCCTGAAGAAACCGACCGCCTGGTTTGGAATCCCGACTGCGGTCATAATCTGACCAGATATTTGCCTGACAAGCTAAAGGTTGAATTGCACGGCAGATCAACCGCTGGGCAGCCGACTCCTCCATCGGTGGCAGTGATTGTCAAACCTTGCGACAGCCGGACGATAAATGTCCAACTTGCTGAACATCTTTATGAGCGCGAACGCGTATACGTGATTGGGCTGACCTGTGAAGGTATCCGGGACAAGCAAGGAAAAATGCAAGCCGGCTGCACCACCTGTCGGGAGCCAGAACCGATTATTTACGATACGCTAATCGGGGGCGACACGTCCGGTTTCATCCCTCGACCTTCGGGCTTGAGCGAAGAAGGAATTGAGGAACTGCAGAATGCCAGTCCCACTGAACGCATGGAATTTTGGTTAAGCCAATTCGACCGTTGTGTCCGTTGTTACGCCTGCCGACAGGCCTGTCCGCTTTGCAACTGCCCGACCTGCCTGTATGAACGGGACGATTCGACATGGGTTGGCCTGGGTATCGGTCTGAATGAGAAGCGCACCTTTCATTTGGGACGCGCTTACCACCTGGCCGGACGCTGTGTGGGCTGCAATGCCTGTGAAAGGGCTTGTCCGATGAACATCCCGATCAGCCTGCTTAACCAGAAATTATCCGAAGAGATCGAAAAAGCCTTTGGCTTCCGTGCCGGTGTGGCTGTCACCCCGTCGCCAATCGTTACTGTCCTGTCAGGCGAATACAAGGAAGATTGAGATGAACCCTTCAGGACGTAACCCTGCTCGAAAACAGATCTCGCAGGAGCAGTTGAATGCCTGGTTGGATGACTTGGCCGCGACCCGGGTTGTGATCGCGCCACGCGATGTGGCAGGCGTAATCCTCTACCACCGGGTTGCCAGGAGCGATGAGATCAACTGGGGAATCTCCCGGCCCGTGCTGTCAGTGAAGGAGGTCTTATTCCCACCTACTGAGCGGCTTATGACCATTCAGAAGAAAGGGCAGGCTGTCCACCTTAGCGAGAACATTCTGGATGAGACACAGATCGTATTTGGAGTTAGACCTTGTGAGGCGCGTGGAGCCAGGTTGTTGGATGCCTTATTCATTGACACCCTTCCGGTCGATCCATATTATGCCCGTCGCCGGGAAAAGACAGTATTAATCGGTCTGGCTTGTCGGGAGATGGGACCGACATGTTTCTGCAACTCCGTCGGTGGTGCACCGGACGAAGCCGGCGATGTGGACATGATGTTGTATGAATTCCATGATGGTTATGTGGTGGAAGTGGTGACCGACAAAGGCGACTCGTTGATCGCCAATTTACACTTACCGGAATACGATCAGGACCCACATATTGGAACTTTTGATCAACAACCCGGGATCAAAAATACAGGGCTGAGCACCTGGCTGGGGCGTTTCAATGATGAATATTGGCAGAGAATCTCAGAAAGGTGTTTGAGTTGCCGCGCCTGCGCCTACGTCTGCCCGACCTGCCATTGCTTTGCCGTCCGGGACGAGATGACTGATTCCGGCGAGTTCGAACGTATCCGTTGTTGGGATAGTTGTGAGGGTGAGAATTATCGGCGCGTCGCAGGAGGCCATCGGGCACGCCCTGAAAAAAGTGAGCGCCTGCGCAACCGCTTCTTTTGCAAGTTCTATTACTTCCCGGAACAAACCGGTCTAGGGAATATTTCCGCCTGTACCGGCTGCGGTCGTTGCATCGATGTTTGCCCGGTGGGGGTGGATATCATTGAAGTCCTGCAGGATTTGGGGAGGCCGGTATGAACGCCAACCCGATGATGCCATATCTGGGAAAACTGGTCGAAGTGCGCGACATAGCGACCGAGATCAAACTTTTTCGCGTTGAAATGCAAAACGGCGCGGGAGCAGCCTTCCAAAACTTCCAACCAGGTCAGTTTGTCTTTGTTTCGGCCTTTGGTCTGGGTGAAGCACCGTTTGGGATTGCCAACGCCGTGGGGCGCGGCCCGCTGGTGGATTTCGCAGTTGCCCGGTTGGGGTCTGTGACAACCGGCCTGCATGAGTTGGACGTGGGCGACCTGGTGGGTGTGCGCGGTCCGCTGGGTAACTCTTTCCCGATGGATAAATTTTTGGGCAAGAATCTCATTGTCCTTGGTGGAGGGATCGGTGGCGCACCTTTGCGACCGGTGATCCAGCATGTCCTCGACCACCGGGGAGATTATGGAAAATTGACCATCCTTTGGGCAGCCAGACAACCCTCTCTGCTGATATTTACCGACGAATATAAAGAGTGGAGCGCCGCCCCGGATGTGAGCTTGCATCTGACAGTGGATAAACCCGAGGATGGCTGGGGGAATGAGATTGGATTGATCACGAAGTTGCTCGAGAAGGTTGGCCCTTCCACCGAGAACGCCATCGCCGTCACTTGCGGTCCACCAATCATGATCCAGAACGTCACCCGGATGTTGTCTGGGATGGGCTTGCCGCCCGAGGACAGTTACGTCACACTGGAGGCACGCATGCAATGTGGCCTCGGCAAATGTGGACGGTGCAACCTGGGTGAAAAACTGGTCTGCGTGGATGGACCTGTGTTTAACATGGCTGAAATAGGGGTTCTATTGGAAACTTACTTATAATACTCCTTTAGTGAAATAAGCGATTCAGATTGGCCATCGCAACTGAAGACATTCCAGCCATCAAACTATCACGCATTGCCGGATCAACCTGCCTGCCGCTATGGATCAATAAGTGAGGCATGGTTACCATGCCTCATAATGTAGTAGCTACCAGGGGTGGTTCATGCGGCCAAAAATCGCCGCGTTCCTTTCCAAGTTCAAGAAATTTCACCAATTAACCAACCGTTTCCTGAATGCCTGGCAGGTTGAGGTACATTCTTTTGCCGCCTGCCTCCTGCGCTACCAAAACCGGGCGATACGGGTGGGAGTATTTCACGCCCGAAAATACTGGGCGTGGTGGGCTGCTTGCCAAAGTAGCTTGTCCGGGCGGTGCCAGCCAGGGGTTCTGGTGGGCAAGTGGAACTATCACGATAACACGAGCACGGGAACGAAGTATTGAATTTAATCTTTTCTTTAAGGGTATTGCGCGTAACCAATTATCATTTTATTGATCAGAAAATATAGAATCGGGGGAAAAAGATGATGACCTCTCTAGTATAATCATCGCTTTGAGAACTATACTTTATGAATAGCCACAAGTATAAAAGGACAAAACAAGCAAAATCATGGTTCCGGCGCTTAATTTCAGCATTGGGTATCCTGGCTGGGACTGTGATACTCTTGACCATGGTTGCGTTTGTTGCCACAAATCTTTGGCCGAATGTGGGAGCTAAAGTGGTGGATTTTGCACGTGGATTGCTGGGAGACAAGGCTGTAAGCGGGATTGAAAATTTGGTTCTCAGCTCGGAGGACCATCTTAAACAAGTTGAATACCATGTTATAAGAACGACACCAAGCGCGCCCTGGCAGACTATCTTTCCTTTGTCATCCTACCCGGAAGATACCCCTTCTTCCGACATTACCGATAACCTGCCAACACCTACACCCATTCCGGTTGGATGGCAACCCGAGAATGTGCCTGCCTTTGGCACCACACCAGGCGAAGGAGATTGGACACCTTACCTTTGGGATGCAACCGGTAAGGTGGTCGCCTATCGAACCTTCCTCGTACCGGATCCTGAGCGGCCATATGCCTCTGTCGCGGTGGTAGCTTTTGACTTGCGAGCCACTCGTTTGCATTTTGTGCTGGGCTACGACGAACCAAAATCATCCGTGTTCATCAGCCGGCCTGCCCGTATTCCGGCAATTGACATGGTGCCAGGTAAAATTTTGGCCGCCTTTAATGGAGGTTTTAAGGCACAGCACGGTCATTTTGGGGTGATGCTGGACGGGATAACCCTTATCACGCCTCGTGACGGGTTCGGGACGGTGGCGATATATGACGATGGGAAAGTCATCCTGGGCGCCTGGGGTAAGGATATCTCTCTCTCACCTCATTTGGTTGCCTGGCGCCAGAATGGTCCTTTGATAATACAAGACGGACAAATGAATCCCCTCACTGCCAAAAGCGACCCGCAGGACTGGGGCTACACAACCGATGGATGTACTGCCACAGGCCGGTCTGCTCTTGGAATCAGCCCTGACGGCAACGTTTTATTCTATGCAGTGGGTTTCGACCTGACGTTACCAACGCTGACAAGGGCAGTTCTGGATGTGGGAGCTTATCAAGCCATCCAATTGGATATCAATAATTTCTATACTCATTTTGAAGCTTTTACATTGGGAGATAATGGCAAGCTGACTGTAGTTCCGCTCCTTGAACAGATGAAAGGACCCGGTGACCATCGCTACCTGACGATCAACAGCCGTGATTTCTTTTATGTGACCGCACGTTGATGTGCCCATAAAACAAATCAGCGGCTGACCGGAAATTGGGGGAAAAGATAACAGAGGTCTTACGAAGGAACTCTTGACTTCCCGAAAAAGAAGAATATACTTTTGAACCAAATGCGAACGATTCCTCGTTTTTCGAAGAATTACTCGCATACTTCCTCGTCCTTACAAAGAATCTCCTACAGTAAAAGAGTAATAATATGGTCAATCCATCTCCTCCCATAAAAGAACAAAATCGTCGGTTGCGCCGCATTGAGCGCCAACGCAAGGTAATAATGGACGCGGCTGCCGGGCTATTTGCGCAAAAAGGTTACCAGGCCACCACCACCAGGGACATGGCCGAGGCCGTGGATTTGGGTGAGAGCACCTTGTATGGTTATTTCTCAAGTAAAAAGGAAGTTCTTGAAGCAATCCTATCCCATCAAGCTGAGATGGTCGACTCATTATTAGCTCATCTCATCGAATTGGAAGACCTGCAATCATTTGTGGACTTGGTCGATCTCGTGATGGAAAAGATCCTGACCCGGACTGTATACAATCGGGTATTGATTGCTGAAGCCTGGACTGACGACGAAGTTCTAAAGGCATATGTCCTTACACGCTGGCAGCCGGTTGTGCAGACCCTCAAACACTTCATATCTCTGAAAACTGCTCAGGGCGTCTTTCGGCAAATTGAGCCGGATCTGGGAGCGCGCATGATTATGGCATGTTTTATCGCCGCGATATTGCCCGTGTTGCGCGGTGTCGAACCGACTCCGTCCCCGGAACAACGTCACCAGATCGCCATGATGATCGTCGAGATCATCTCCAATGGGCTCAATATCCGGAAGGGATGAGTAGATCCATGTTCCAGCGAATCCTTGCCATCATCCAGAAGGAATTCTCCCAGACCTGGCGCGACCATACCACGCTCGGGATCATGTTGAGTATGCCATTGCTGCAACTGATTTTATTCGGTTATGCGATCAACACCAACGTGCGCCACATTCCCACCGTTGTCGCCGACCAGAGTCTGGACTACGCCAGCCGGGCTTACCTGGGTGACATGGTAAATTCGGGTTATTTTGATATTGTCGCGGCATCGTCAGACCAAGCTGGCGCGATACAGGCCATCGATTCCGGAAAGGTGGAGGCTGGGATTGTCATCCCGCCTGACTTTGCCAAACACGTCCTGCGCGGGGATGCCCAGGTCCTGATTCTGGTGGATGGGTCGGATTTCTTCACTTCCCAATCCGCGAACACTTTTGCCACCATCATAGGTCAGGAGCACGCAATTAAAATAGTCTATGCTGAGATCGCCCGGTCTGGGGAGCAAGCATCCGGGAATACTCTCCCTGCTTTGAATGCACTTATCCATGTACTCTACAACCCGGATATGAAAGACCTGTGGTTCATCATACCGGGGATGGCGGCCATGCTCCTGCAAACACAGTCTCTTGTTCTCACTGCTGCAGCCGTGGTCAGGGAGCGTGAAGTGGGAACAATCGAGCAGATCCTGGTCACGCCTATCCGTCCGATCGAATTGATGATTGGCAAGATCGTCCCATATGTGATTATAGCCATGCTCAACATGCTGACCGTGATTGCCATCGGGGTATTCTGGTTTGGCGTTCCATTCCAAGGCAGCTTCTGGTTGTTCATTGGCTTATCTTTTCTATATGTCTTCGGCGGGTTGGGCTTGGGTTTGCTCATCTCGTCCGTCTCACAAAACCAACGGCAGGCACAGCAGCTGATGATGCTATTCATGATGATCAGTTTGTTGCTGGGAGGATTCATATTTCCGAGATATACCATGCCACCGGTAGTGCGAATCATCGGGAACCTCTTCCCGATGACTTACTTCGTGCCTATTTCGCGCGGCATTATCACCAAGGGGATCGGTTTCTCCGTTCTATCCGGACAAGTCTTAGCACTGGTAATTTACCTGGTAGTCGTGATATTCCTCGCAGCAATCTCCTTCCGGAGCAGGCTGGATTGAGCATGTCAAAATCCTTCCAGCGCTTGCGTGCCCTCATCTACAAGGAAACGGTGCAGATCCTGAGAGACCGGCGGACTCTGATCCTCTTTTTTGCGTTGCCGCTGGTAGAGTTATTCCTGTTTGCCTATGCGGTTTCCCTGACTGTTACGCATTTACCAACTGCGGTATACGACCAGAGCATGGACACACGCAGCCGGGATTTCATCAAGACACTGGTCAATTCCGGCGACTTTGACATCACACTTGTGCTCCAGAACGAGCAGCAAGTGATGCAAGCGATCGACGCCGGGAGGGTCAAGGTCGGGGTCGTCATACCCCCGAATTTTGAGACGAAGGTACAGAGCGGAGAAGGCAGTGTCTTGATCCTGTTGGATGGTTCCGACTCCTTCAGTGTCGAATCAGGTTATAACGCCGCCTTGAGCATTGCCCAGGTATATTCGCTGGACCTGACCGCCGAGACGGTTCAGAGCGCAGGTTCGCTGATGGCATCGAATGCCTCGCCGAGCGGACTGCCGATCACCACCTCCACCAGGGTCCTTTACAATCCGGACATCCAAGACCTGGTCTTCATCCTGCCTGGCTTGATTGCACTGATCATGCAGATTATTGTAGTCACGCACTCGGCCATGGCAATCGTACGTGAACGCGAGGTGGGAACCTTGGAACAACTGCTTGCCACTCCGGCACGACCTGCCGAGATGGTCATTGCCAAACTGATCCCCGGGATGATGGTGGCAATTCTGGACATGGTCGTGATTCTGGCGATCGGGGTCTTCTGGTTCAAGGTGCCGTTCGAAGGTAATGTCCTGCTATTGGCCGGTCTTTCCATCCTCTTTATCATTTCGGGAATGGGCTTGGGATTGGTCATCTCGGCCGTGGCAAAGACCCAACGCCAGGCGCAACAGTTAACCAGCGTGATCCAGTTATTGGCGATGCTGTTGACCGGATTTATCTATCCACGCACCACTATGCCATTCTGGACACAGATTATTGGTGACTTGATCCCAATGACTTATTTTGTCCGCGTTATCCGCGGCATAATGACTAAAGGTGTTGGATTGACGTTCCTTTGGACAGATTCCCTGACGTTGCTTGTATATGCCACAATTGCGCTGGCCATCGCTGCCGCAGTTTCGAAGAAAAGATTGGATTGATCGCCATGCCTATTGAAGTAGCCATTTCAGCGCAAGCTCTGGTCAAGCGCTTTAGAGGGCAACACGGGATGATCACTGCGGTGGATTCAATCTCCCTGGAAGTGAAGCGCGGTGAGACCTTTGGCCTGATAGGTCCGGATGGTGCCGGAAAAAGCACCACCACCCGTGTCATCCTGGGATTGCTTACGCGCGACGCCGGTAGCAGCAGTGTTCTAGGTTATGACTCGATGCGGGATGTATACGAAATACGTGAACGAAGCGGATACATCGCCCAACAATTTACCCTTCCAGCCGATATGACAGTGCTGGAAAATATGCGTTTCTTTGCTGATTTGCACGGTATTCCGCGCAAACTGCAAAAATCGAGAATAACCGAGTTGCTCACGTTCGCCGGGTTGACCGAGTTCACATCCCGCCCGGCTGGTCGTCTTTCGGGAGGTATGAAGAAAAAATTAGCCCTGGCTTGCAGCTTGATCCACCAGCCGCAAGTCGTCCTTTTGGATGAACCAACACTGGGAGTTGACCCGGTCAGTCGGCGCGAGTTCTGGAACTTGCTTGGTAACCTGCGGGCGGAGAAAGGGTTGGCGATTTTTGTTTGCACACCTTATATGGACGAAGCTGAACGCTGCAATAAGGTTGGATTGATTTTCAAAGGACGTTTAATAGCACTGGATACCCCCGCGGGGATCAAGAAGATGGTCCCCGGTCATCTGCTTGAGTTTAAGCCTTCGAAGTTTGAACCGGCGCGTGACTTGGTGAACGGTATGACAGGAATCCTGGAAGTGCAGACGTATGGCGCCATGCTGCACATCTTCGTCGATCAGGTCGAAAAGAGACGGAGGCAGATCGAAGAAGCTCTTTCCACCCAGTCCATTGAGTGGAGCGGGATGCGGGTGATCGAACCACGCATGGAAGAGGCATTCATCAGCCTGGTGAAGCACCAGGAAGAAGCCGAAAATGCCCAATAGCCGAATGCCATCCATTCAGCCGGCTCGGCTAGGTGAGGATGATCCCGTTATTGCCGAAAACCTGACCAAGCGCTTTGGCGAATTTACCGCTGTCGATGGAGTCAGCTTCCATATCCACTCAGGAGAGGTTTTCGGCTGGTTGGGTCCGAACGGAGCCGGGAAAACCACAACCATACGCATGCTTCTGGGATTGATCCGCCCGAGTGCCGGCAAATTAAACGTCCTGGGCTTCGATCCGATCACGCAGACCAAGACCATGCAGGCACATGTCGGTTACATGTCCCAGCTTTTCACTTTATATAACGACCTGACTGCCCGTGAAAATATCCGCTTCTACGGCAGGGTCTATGGTCTGAATCGCAAGGGACTCGCTCGAAGACAGCAGGAAATTGTTCAAATGGCCGGGCTCGAAGGGCGCGAGGACACATTGACCGCCAACCTGTCCGGTGGTTGGAAACAGCGCCTGGCCTTGGGATGTGCCATAGTTCACAACCCCAGGGTCGTCTTCCTGGATGAACCGACTGCCGGCGTCGATGCGATCAGCCGGCGGGAGTTCTGGGGCTTGATCTATGCCATGGCCAGGAAAGGCACCACGGTCTTGGTGACCACCCATTATATGGACGAAGCAGAGCTTTGCCAGCGGGTGGGTTTCATCAACCAGGGGCGCTTGGTCGCAGTCGGAACTCCGGACGACCTCAAGGAGACCCACATGCACGGGCAGGTATTGGAGATCGATACGCCGGAACCGGACCGGGCGGTCCGCATTTTGAAAGAGGCGCAGATTAAAAGAAATCTGCCTTTGGAAGAAGTGGCTTTGTATGGGGCGCAGATCCACGTGGTCGTGCCGAGTGCGGAAGATTTCAGTAAGCCGGTCAGGAAATTGCTTGAAGCCGAATCCATTCCAGTCATCAACATTGAGTGGATCATGCCCACATTGGAAGACGTCTTTATCTCAACTGTCCGGGATACGGCTGAACAAGGTTCATCCAGGAGTTCAAAATAAAACGGAAAGATGACCTTAAGGTCGGTAAATATAGGGTTATTATTGATTGGTCTGTCGAGGTAAGCGTCCTCGCCCCGTGAGTTGAAGGACGGTTGATCGGTTTATGTTTATCCTATGGAGGTAAAACCATGAATACTCAGTTTCAGCAAGAATTCCAACACAAGTGGGAAAAATACTTTCCGGATGCCGAGCTGCCGGTGGCTTATTCCTATACTGATGAGGTCCGCAAGGAAGAACGCGAGGATAGTCAGGACGAGGAGCACTGCGTCATCGCCAGTTTCAAGCGTGTCCGGGAGGGCCATACTTTTGTGTATGGACAAGACAGCCCCGGATGCTTGGGCTGGAGACGCTATACAGGTTTCTCCCAGTCCCTGCGGCCAAAGTTTGAATTCTTTCTTTCCTGCGGGATTCCAGGCGAGATCGAAGGGGAGCGCTATAAAAAGTCGCCTGAACTGGTCGACAGATACCTGAAAAGCCATCCCGCATTCAAGGCGCCCGGGCACTTCCTAGTCTTCAAACGTTGGGACAAACTCACTGAGTATGACCGGCCATTTGCAGTCATCTTTTTCGCCCCAGCGGATGTGCTTTCCGGCTTATTCGCACTCGCAAATTATGACCGCGCCGACCCGAATGGCGTGATCAGCCCGATGGGGTCAGGTTGCTCGACCATTGTGAGCTATCCTTTTTTTGAGGCGCAGTCTGACCAGCCGCGCTGTGTCCTGGGAATGTTCGATGTCTCGGCCCGCCCCCAGGTGCCGGCGACCTTGCTGACCTTCAGTATTCCGATGAAGCGGTTTGAGCAAATGGTTGCGAACATGGATGAGAGCTTCTTGATAACCAAGTCCTGGGAACGCGTGCAGGCACGGATCCAGCAATCCAGTCTTGCTTGACTGGAAGCCTTATGATAGTTCTTGCAAATTGGCGTCGATCGGGTGACCGGTCTGAAAACTAGACCACAACCCTAGGATAGAGGATGGACCCAATTGCGATCAGAATGCCGGTTGCCAGGATCAACACGACAAAATCCAGAGCCAGTCCGAATGTGCTGGTGCCGGCAGCCAGCATCATGGCACGCAAAGCATCGACCTCATAGGACAGCGGGTTGACCTTGGAAATCACCTGCAACCAAACCGGCATGATCGAAATTGGATAGATGGAGTTGCTGGCAAAGAACAGCGGCATGGTCAGTACCTGACCGATGCCCATGAAACGTTCACGTGTTTTTACCAGACAGGCGATGATCAAAGAAAATGTGGAAAAGAAGGCTGCTCCGAGCAAAACGACGGCTAATACGCCCAACAAGTAAATTGGATTGGAACTGACCTTCACTCCCAAAAGAAGGGCCAGAATGTAAATGATGAATGCCTGCACAAATGCGCGAACCCCGGCAGATAGGGATTTACCGAGCACCAGGGCTGCCCTTGGGGTGGGGCTGACCAGAAATTTGTGAACAACCCCCAAGTCCCTTTCCCAGATTACGGCGATACCGTAAAAGATGGCGATAAATAAGACGCTTTGGGCTAGAATACCAGGTGCCATGAAATCAATATACGGCAGGTTGCCGGTTGGAATGGCGCGCGTTCGGGAAAACACCTGCCCAAAGACGAGTAACCACAAGATTGGCTGAACGGCGCGCGTGGCCAGTTCGGTAGGGTCATGTCTTAATTTCCTGGCTTCCAAGTCGGCAATAACCAGAGTCTTGCTAATAAAAGAAGTCACTGACTGAAAGGGACTGGCCCGGTGTGGCGGGATGGAATTACCCCAGCCGGCGGGCTGTACGGCGAGATCGTCTTGTTTCACGGTAACTACCTCCTGAATCCAGTTCATCTCCGGTATAGTAAATAAAAACATCGTCCAACGTTTTATTTCTTCCTCCGATGCCGTTTTTCAACTCTTCCGGTGTACCTGTGGCGGCCACCTTGCCGTGGTGCATGATGGCTACCCGGCCGCACAGGCTGTCGGCCTCCTCCATTAAATGGGTGGTCAATAAAATAGTCATCCCGAAATTTCTCCGCAATTCCTGGATGTGGTCCCAGACAGTGCGGCGCCCATTTGGGTCGAGGCCCACGGTCGGCTCATCCAGGAAGAGCACGGGTGGCCGGTGCAGCATGGATTGGGCGATTTCCAAGCGGCGGATCATCCCCCCGGAGTACTCCCGCACCAGTTTATCCGCTGTATCTTCCAGTCCCATGAAAGCCAGGGAAGTCTGGACACGTTCCTTGCATTCTTTCCGTGGAATGTCGTAAAGTCTGGCAAAGACCATCAGGTTTTCCCGGCCGGTCAATGTCCCGTCCGCTGAGATCATTTGAGGTACATATCCTATTACCCGGCGCACGGAAGTGGACTGGTGGGTGATATCGAACCCGGCGACACGCGCGATACCGGAAGTGGGGGGCAGGAGCGTGGTCAACATCTTGATCGCAGTGGTCTTACCGGCTCCATTGGGCCCCAGCAAGCCGAAAACTTCACCGGGTTGGATCAAAAGATCCAGAGAATCGACTGCCAGCATATTTCCAAAACGACGTGTCAGGGCTTTCGTCTCGATAATCGCCATAAATCACCTATCTTTGAACGATTGAGTAATGGTGTCTGGAAGGAATAGTCCTTGGAGAAGCTGGAAAGCCTGATGGACAGTTTCCTGCTCCGCTGGCGACAGCCTGCCCAGGATTTCAGACAGGCGTGCGTGGGTACCACTTCGAGCCGTTTCGAGCAAGGTCTGTCCCTGTTCTGTCAGTGTTAATGTTACCCGCCTGCGATCCGAGGAAGAATCCCAGCGTGTGATCAGGCGATTTGCAACCATTCCGCTGATCATTTTGCTAACCGTGGGCGCTGTCAGACCAAGATGTCCGGCAACTTCGGACAGGGAAACGCCTGGATTCCGGTTAAGGAAAAGCAGCGTCCTGAATTGGACAACACTTACCTCGGAACTTCGCCGGCGACGCATCTCCGCCCGGATGGTTCGCATGATCACAGGGACCACATCCAATACGTCACGAGCAATTATGTCAGCTATTATGTCCATAGTTCGCCTCTCTAACTATTAGAGAAGCGAATTATATTCCAAAATCTATAACGGTCAAGATTATTTCGGATTCAGGAGAAGACCTTGCTATCGGATGCCCCCACGAGAAATCGGAAGTTAATTCAAAGGGCCAACTTATCCTATCTCAGCCGCCTAATCTTTTCAGCCATTAATAATGGTTCGCTGCGTCCCGGATCATTTCTAACTTCGCCGGTCACCAGGAATGGCTCGAAGGAATGGATGAAGGAGCGCGTTTGCCGGTAAACATCCGGAAACACAACCACATCCAACGTCCCTGCCAGATCTTCCAGGGTCATGAACATCATTACCTCCCCTTTGGCGGTCCGGCTGCGATGCCCGCTTTGGAGAACACCTGCTAATGTGACATGTTGCCCAACCCGGCTGGCGGCTTCGATAGTAGTGATCGCCCCAGCGGCATCTATTTTATCTGCCACCAATTCCAGCGGGTGGGCGTCCAGGCTGATCCCCAGGAGTTCTTCCTGGGCGAGCACTTTCTGCTCGAGGGACCAATCCTCCCTGCGGGTCTCTTTATCAATATTACTCCACTCAAAGAGACTTGGCTGACCGGCCTGCCAGCTTCCGCTCTGCAGACGCATTAGGATGGCCGGTATCGTTCCCCACCCTTCAAAAGCCCCAACGTGTGCCAGGTCTTCGGCCTCCTGCGGACGTGGATCAGCACGTGCCAGAAAATCCTCCAAGGTAAAGAAAGGACGGCTGCGCAGGATGCGCCCGATTGTTCGTCCGCTAAGGTTACGCACTTGGTCCAGACCCATGAAGAGGGCTTTTTGACCGGTCGTAACGCTGGCCACTGCGAAGTTGCGGTTTGAATGGTTTACGTGCGGAGGGCGGATGGTCAAACCCAGGCGATGCGCCTCACCCAGATAAACGCGTTGGCTATAATAACCGCCCCAGTTTGCCAATACGGCTGCCATGAACTCGGCTGGAAAGTGGGTTTTGCACCAGGCCGACCGCCAGGCTACTTTTGCATAAGAAGCAGCATGTGCCTTGGGAAAACCATACCCGGCGAAGGCTGCCATCATCTCCCAGATCCGTTCTCCGGTCGCGGTCGGAACGCCACTCCTGACCTGGGCCTGATTGACGAATTTACGTTGCAGCTCCTGCATTCGTTTCCCTGGGTCAAAATAACTCATGGCCCGGCGCAACAGGTCCGCCTCTGCCAGGCTGAAACCGGCCAATTCATGGGCAATGCGAAGCACCTGCTCCTGGTACAGGATCACACCGAAGGTCTCCCCGAGCAGAGTTGCCAGGGCCGGATGCAGTTGCTGGACCGGCTCCTCACCCTTGAAGCGCCGTACGAAGGCGTCCTTTAACCCGCCCGAGAGCGGCCCAGGACGGTACAGGGCTAGCGCGGCCATCAGATCATCTTCGCTGCGGGCCCGGATCTCTCGTAACGTGGCTCGCATTCCGGGGCTCTCGATCTGGAAGCAGCCAATCGTGCCGCCATTTTCGAGACGTCGGGACGTTTCAAAATCATCGGTCGGAATCGACTCGAGAACTGCCAGAGACCCGATAAACCGGTCCGGCTGGCTGACCTGTATAAACTCCGCCACGTCCCCCAGCACTGTCAGACCACGGATGCCCAATAAGTCGATCTTGACCAGCCCTAAAGCCTCGACCGACTCCAGGTCGAACTGCGTAATGGTGACGCCCTTGTTGCCCGAGTGCATCACAGGTACCAATTCGTTTAGTAGACCGGGCGCTACAATAAGGCCACCGGCATGAACCGACAAGTGACGCGGCAGCTTTAGCAGGGCCTCGGCCTCGTCGAAGATCTGCTGGTAGGATGGATCGGAATATCTGGTACGCAATTCAGCAAAAGAAGAAACCGGCAGGCTGTTTTCTTCGCCCGTTTGTTCCTCTATGCGGGCGAAGAAAGCGGACGGCAACTGCTCCACCAATTCGCGTACACGGGCAGAAGGCAGCCCATGCGCTTTGGCGACATCGCCGAGCGCCGAGCGCGGCCGGAAGCGATTGATCGTACCGACCATCGCCACCCTATTTTCACCATAAGTGTCAAAGACGTGCTGGATTACGATGTCCCGCCGGCGCGAACACAAGTCGGTGTCTATGTCGGGCGGCGTGGTGCGGGCTGGGTTGAGAAAACGCTCGAAGTACAGGTCCAGACGAAGGGGGTCAGGACTGGTGATGCCAAGACAGTGTGCCACCAGGGAGGAGGCTGCCGAGCCGCGCGAAGAGAAAGGGACATTCGTCCGGCGGGCGAATTCCAGGATTTCCTCCACGATCAAGAAGATCGGCTCAAAGCCCATGCGGGCGATCACCCCCAGTTCGTGGTCAAGGCGGATTTGAACAGCGGAGCTGATATGGCCATACAGACGCTGGGCTCCGGCTTCAGCTTTCTGCCGGAGATGCTCAGAAGCTGTAATCCCTGGCGGGAGCGGGACGGACGGCATGTGCGCCACACCCAACGGCAGGTCGAACTTGCAGCGTTCTACGATTTCGGCGCTGGCCGCCAGAGCGGCATGCGAGCCCTGAAAACGCCTTTCAATCCCACCTGTACTGACGAAATGCGCCCCAATTGGGGCGGTCGCATTGCCCGGGAGGCGCTCGAGCGGCAGGTTCAGGCGGATGGCTGAAAGTGTACGCTGTAGGCTGGCCTGTTCGGGAGTCAGATAGTAGACCGGATGAGTTACTACCAGGGGCAGCAATAGCTGGCGCCCAATGTGGGAGATCCGTAGGGTTTGGGACGGTTCGTGCAATCCCAGGTACAGGCGGTCCGGGAAGATATCCTTCAGTGGGTAGACCCTTTGCCCAGAGGGATCACCCTGGTCATCAGTGATGGCTATTAAGTCTTGGGAATTGGCAGACAGCAGGTCAAGTGGGCAGGTTGCAGCAGGTTCGGGGCGAAGCGCTAAAGAGCTGCTCAGGGCACACAGACTCGACCAGCCGGCCAGGCTCATGGCCAGGAGTGCCAGGGGACCGGTCTCCAGGTCGATCTCCAGGCCGAGCAATGGCTGGAGCCCGGCTTTCCGGCAGGCCTGCACAAACTCGACCGCTCCAGTCAGCAGGCGGTGATCGGTGAGACCGAGAGCGGGTAACCCGTCTGCCTGTGCCACTTGGACCAGTTCGTCCGGGAGTGCCAAACCCTCCTGGAGGGAAAAAGCCGAGTGGGTTGTGAGGGGAATATACATCAGATCAATTCTACCGCTTCTTGCTGGACCCAAACAAAGTATCTGTCAAAAAAAGGATCCGGGTAAAATCCATTAATTTGGATTCGCATCCATCATTCCTGATATGTGTTAACTTCTTGTAAATTAATAATTCCCGTTTTTTCGAAAGAAGCCTCATTTCACTTGATTATTCAAACAACCCAGTATAATAGAGTGATTTTACGGTCAAAACAACCAGCCTTTTTGGAGGTTCTTGAATAAATCATCGTGAACCAATCTCAGCGCTGATTTTCGGTGCTGGATCGATAGGTACGTATGTTGGTGGATCGCTGGCTCTGGGAGGGCACCGGGTGGTATTCATTGAACAACCCTCCATTGCAGATGAATTGCAAGCACGTGGATTGCGGCTGGATGTGTCCACCGATAAAAAAAGGCATGCGAAGGATCCGTTAATCGTTCCTCCAAGTTTGATTGGTTGTGTTGGCTCGCTTGAGCAGGCGATCCAGCGGGGACCGTTTGATGTGGCCATCTTTGCCATGAAATCTTTCGATACATTGGCCGCTTTGGAACAGATCAAGCCTTTTTTGAGCAGGATGCCGAGCATCCTGTGTCTTCAAAATGGTGTTGACAATGAACCGGCGATAGCTGCGGTTCTTGGTCTCGATCATGTCATTGCAGGTACGGTGACTTGTTCAATCGCACGGCGAAATGCCGGCGATATTGTTTTGGAAAAGACACGTGGGATCGGGATCGCAGCTGGACACCCGCTTTCAGAGCGGTTGGTGGCTGTAATGAGTAAGGCTGGATTGAATGCTCATCTTTATCCGTGCGCAGAGGATATGAAGTGGTCTAAAATCCTGGCCAATCTGCCAGGAAGTGCCACCTCGGCGATTGTGGATATAAGTCCCGGTGAAGTGTTCGCTCATCCAGGATTGTACGCCCTGGAGATGTGCATGGTTCATGAGACATTGGAAGTCATGGCTGTCCAGGGCGTCCATGTAGTGAATCTGCCAAAAATGCCAGTTCAGGCTCTTGTGCTGGCCATGCGTCTTCCATCCTCTTTGGCCCGGCCTGTTTTAAAAAAAGTAGTGGGTGGTGGTCGAGGCGGGAAAATGCCATCCTTCCATATCGACCTGCACGCAGGTCGCAAGACAAGCGAAGTCGAGTTTCTTCATGGGGCGGTCGTACGGTATGGGATGAAGTATGGTATTCCCACACCGGTCAGTTCCTTACTGACCGAGACTCTTTTGTCCATGGTGCGCGGCGAGGTTAAGATTTCGGAATTTTCTCATCGGCCGGACAGATTGATCAGCCTGCTTAAGAATGGAGAAAATTCGCAAGCATGCGCAATATCTGGATTGACCGAAGCGATAAAATGAATCCTAAAGATTTCGAAAGGAAGAATACGTGGAAAAAGAACCCTACATAATGGCGGTTGACTTGGGCACATCCGCCTTGAAAACCGCTTTAATCTCCATTTCCGGTAAATTAATTGGATGGGAAGTACAGGATATCCCCCTTCAAGTACTGCCTGACGGTGGCGCAGAGCAGAATCCGCTGGATTGGTGGGAGGCTTTCCTGGTTACTGCCAAACGCCTTATCCAGAAAGAGCTGGTACCGATTGAAAGCATCATCGCCATATGCTGTTCCACTCAAGGCGAGTGCACCGTTCCCGTGGATTCCGAAGGCAAGCCATTGATGAATGTGATTTCGTGGCTGGATATGCGCGGTGCCAAATATCTTCCCAGGATCGTTGGCGGCCTTATTGAAGTGGAAGGCTATAATATTTTCAAGATCCCGCGGCTGCTCAACCTGACCGGGGGCGCGCCCACACATACCGGCACGGATCCGGCTGCGCACATGCTGCTCGTCCGTTATGAATTTCCAGATGTGTATCAAAAAACATATAAATTCCTGACGGCTTTGGATTACATGAACTTGTGCCTGACCGGGAAGTTTGTTGCCACCTCCGATTCGATCCTCACCTCCTGGGTGACTGACAACCGGGATCCTCAGCATATCGTCTATGATGATGGCTTGCTCAAGGGCTGCGGAATTGGCCCGGAAAAGTTTCCTGAACTCGTCCAATGCACCACAGTAATTGGAGATCTGGATGCCGAAGTACGCCAGATGCTGGGGCTGAAAGATGGGGTGAAGGTGGTCGCCGGGGCGATTGACGTCAGCGCGGCTGCCATTGGATCCGGAGCCGTGAATGATTTTGAGACGCACTTATACATCGGCACCTCCAACTGGCTTGCCGCACATGTGCCTTATAAAAAGACGGATTTGTCTTCCTGGATGGCCTCTGTGCCTTGCGCGATTCCCAATAAGTACCTGATGATTGTATTGCAGACCACTGCCGGAGGTAATTTGAATTTCCTGCGCGACAAGATCATATTTCACCAGGATGAGCTTCAAAATGGACAGCAGTCCCCGGATGTCTTCCAGATTTTTGACAGGATCGCTGAAAAAGTCCCGCCTGGGAGCAATGGGCTAATGTATATGCCGTGGATTTATGGGGAACGCTCTCCCATTGATGACCGGAATGCTCGCGCAGCCCTTTTCAACATTTCATTGGAAAACACGCGCGAAGACATTATCCGTGCTTTTCTGGAAGGTGTAGCATTTAATACTCGCTGGTTGCTCGCCCCAGCCGAGAAATTCATGGGGCGTAAACTGACCCAGTTAAATTTTGTTGGGGGCGGAGCAAAATCGGATCTTTGGAGCCAGATCCTGGCTGACGTGATGAACGTAAATATCCGCCAGGTGCGCGACCCCATCCAGGCAAATGCACGCGGAGCGGCTTTTATAGCTGCGGTTGGACTTGGACAGCTGGCATTTGAGGATATTCCCCAAAAGGTTGAGATAAAAGCAACTTATGTTCCGAATCCGGATAACAGGGCGCTTTACGATAAGTTATTTGCCGAATTCGTGCATTTCTACCATCAGAACAAAGGCAGCTTTAAGAAATTAAACGGTTAATGGATAATTCAATGACCGAGCAAAAATATGCCATCTCTGAATATCCTGACATAGCGGATGTATACCATCGTTTAAATGCACTTGTGCGTCAGCCGATCCGTCCCATCAGACGCGACAAGATGCAGGAATATCTGGTTTATTTCGAGACAAAATGCGCCCGTTCGAAAACGCTCACCGAGCAGGCCCAGAAATTTATCCCCGGTGGAGTGCAGCACAACCTGGCTTTCAATTACCCCTTTCCGATTGCTGTTGAAAAAGCAGATGGGGCCTTCCTGTGGGATGTAGACGGAAACCGGTACATAGATTTTTTGCAGGCCGGGGGGCCGACTGTCCTCGGTAGTAATTATGCCCCAGTGCGCGACAAAGTGGTCGAGATGTTGCAGACCTGCGGGCCGGTAACCGGTTTGTTCCACGAATATGAACTCAAACTGGCACAATTGATAAATCGTTTCATGCCATCGATAGAGATGTTCCGCATGCTCGGCTCGGGTACAGAGGGCGTCATGGCAGCCATCCGGGGCGCTCGGGCATTCACCAAGAAAAAGAAAATCATCAAGGTTGGCGGGGCCTACCATGGTTGGAGTGACTCGATGGTCTATGGCCTGCACGTTCCCGGGACGGGACGGATGGAAGCCAAGGGAATCCCCGTCGGTGCAACCGCCAATACCCAGGAGTTTTTTCCGAATGCCTTGGGAGAATTGCGGGCCAAATTAATTTTCAACCAGCTGATCGGTGGAACTGCTGCTGTCATTGTCGAGCCGATTGGACCAGAAAGCGGCACCCGTCCGGTGCCATATGACTTCAACCGGAAGGTCCGAGAGCTTTGCGACGAGTTCAGGGCACTGTTGATCTTTGACGAGGTGGTGACCGGTTTCCGTCTAGGTATGGGTGGGGCACAAGGTTATTTTAAAGTCAAACCCGACCTGACCGTTTTTGGCAAGTGCATCACGGGTGGTTACCCGATGGCAGGCGGTGTAGGCGGGCGCGGCGGATGTGGTAGGGTGCTTTTCTGCTGGCATTGGTGGAGCAGGGGAACGCGCCTACATCGGCGGAACGCTTTCAGCCAATCCGCTTTCTTGTGTGGCCGGTTACCACTCCCTGCTTGAAATGGAACGAACCGATGCCCCGGTCGTCGCAGGAAAAGCCGGCGACCGGTTGACGAAAGGCCTGAAAACCTTAATAGAAAAACACAACCTGCCGTTCGTTGCTTTCAACCAGGGATCGATCTGCCACCTGGAAACCTCCGGGGTCATGCTGCTCGACTTGCATAACCCCATCCGATTGATGAAAGGTCTCAAACCACGCCGGCAGATGATGGAAGAGATGGGTGCGGCCTACATGGCGAACGGTCTAATAACGTTGGCAGGCTCGCGCATGTACACTTCCATGGCTGATACTGACGACGTAATCGATGAGGCATTGAACAAATTCGAAAGTGTATTATCAAATGTGGAAGGCTTGTAAATTTACACGTATTTTATATGTAAAGGAGTAGCAATAGATGGCACAAAATCAGTATTGGAATAAGAAAGTGGTTCTGATCACCGGCGGTTCGAGTGGGATTGGTATGGCCGCGGCCAGGCAACTGGCTTCAGCAGGCGCGCAGGTCTGGTTGGCGGCACGCCGGATCGAGCTCCTGGAGACAGCGCTGAAAGAAGTGGAGGCGGTTCGGCGCGACCCCTCCCAATTGTGCGGGATTGTCTCCGCAGATGTATCGGATTTCCAACAAGCCGCACGGATAGTAGAAACCGTAACGAAATCTGCCGGAGTGCCGGATGTGTTGATCAATTCGGCCGGCATCTCCCAACCGGGCTATGTTCATAAACTCCCGCCGGAGGTTTTCGAGCGCCTGATGCAGGTCAATTATTTGGGAACAGTGTATGTGACCATGGCTGCCCTGCCAGCGATGATGAAGCGCGGTTCTGGCCATATCATCAATATTTCTTCAGAGGCGGGTTTTATGGGTGTGTTTGGATATAGTGCATACGGGGCAACGAAGTATGCCGTGGCCGGATATTCGGAAGTCCTACGAGCGGAAATGAAACCGCATGGGCTGCGTGTCTCAGTCGCTTTCCCACCTGATACTGATACAGCCCAACTGGCCTACGAAGAACCGCTCAAACCGGCCGAGACGAAGGCTATTGCTGGGAATGGTAAAGTGCTTTCTGCAGATGCGGTGGCCCGTTCCATTCTGAAACAGGCCGAGAAGGGTCGTTTCATGATCTTCCCTGGCGTGGATGCACACCTGATCTACTTGCTGACCAGTAAATTACCCAAGAACTTGGTCTTTGCCATTCTTGACCAGATGGCTGCCTCGGGAAAGATTTCTAAGGGAGCATGATAGTCTTCGGCCGTGCGCATATAGACTTATGAATATATCATGCTCGTAGAACGGGAAATTGATTTTGTCGGTTAAGGATATCCTTACAAAAAAATAGGAGGTTACAATGGATATTTTTGAGAAGTGCTCGAAATTCACTGCTGCTAAGGATGCCATTGCGGGAGGATATTACCCTTACTTCATCCCACTCACCGAGAACGAGGGAACGGAAGCCGTTTTCCGGGGACACCGCCTGATCATGTGCGGGTCAAACAACTATCTCGGATTGACGACTCATCCCAAGGTTCGCCAGGCTGCTCTGGACGCCATTAACCGCTTCGGAACTTCTTGCACAGGTTCGCGTTTCCTGAATGGAACCATTGAATTGCATGAACAACTTGAGCGTGAACTGGCTGCTTGGGTGGGCAAGGAAGCCGCTCTGGTTTTCTCGACCGGAATGCAGACCAACCTGGGCACCATCAGCTCTCTCGTTGGTCGTGATGATATGGTTGTACTTGATAAACAGGATCATGCATCCATTGTGGATGGAGCGAAACTGAGCTGGGGTAAGACCTTTCGCTACCGACACAATGACATGCGCGACTTGGAGCGCATTCTAGGCCAGGCTGGGGAGGAAACGGGCAAATTGGTGGTGGTGGATGGCCTGTTCAGCATGGAGGGCGATATCGCGCCCCTTCCTGATATTATTCCCCTTTGCAAGAAATATGGGGCACGCTTAATGGTGGATGACGCCCACGCGACTGGGGTTCTCGGCGGAGGGCGAGGGACGGCGGCGCATTTCGATGTAACCGAAGATGTGGATCTCATCATGTCCACATTTAGTAAATCCTTCGCTTCCCTGGGTGGTGCCATTGCTGGCGATAACGATACCGTTCAATACATCAAACATCACGCCCGTTCCATAATATTTAGCGCCAGCATTCCACCTGCCAATGCCGCAGCGGCCTTGGCTGCCCTGCATGTCATGCAAAATGAGCCAGAGCGGATCCAACGCCTGACTGAAATTGCTGCCCATATGCGTAAGGAATATCGCCGTCTCGGCTTTAACATCGGCAAGTCAGAAACGCCCGTTATCCCCATCCTTATCGGTGACGATATGCGCACGATGACAATCTGGAAAGAGCTTTTCGACGCGGGTATCTTTGTCAACCCGGTGATTTCCCCGGCTGTTCCTGAAGGCCGCCAACTCCTGCGGACCAGCTATATGGCCACCCACACTGACGATCAATTGGGCAGAGTTCTGGAAACCTTTGCAAAAGTTGGCAAACAGGTTGGATTGATTTCCTGACAAGACATAAGGCGGAAGATATACATAATCTGGCGGCCAAATGCCGCCAGATTATTTAACTTCAGCCTGTTTAAATTAGAAACTATCAAATCGATGAAAACAATCCCCCTAATTAACCGCATAAAGAACGGTTCTTTCCTATAACCATATTATAAGTTCTTATCCCTTCAGCGAAAGAATGTCCACCAGAGGATTGCCGTTAATGAAGATGGCTGCGGCTGTGACCGAAGGGAACTGTAGAATGGTTTGTTCGAGTTGCGCTTGTACCCGAGGTGAGTCGCATTCGCCACCCATCTTCAGGTTACCGGTCAGGTAAACGTTGGCTTTGCCGCCATCGATGCTGACATTTTCCACATGCAGGTCCGACTGATACAAGGCATTGTACAGGCCTGATTGCCCGTAGTATTGATCTCTGGTCGAAAGAAGTATCTCCAGCGCGGCTTTTAATGTTCCTTGGGTGGGCTGGATCACGACCTCAGCCGGGACAACACTGTCGCCGCAGCCTACTGGTGTACCTGTCTGGCCGTTATCGCCCACGGCAATCAGGAATATCTTGACCGTATTCTGGGTAGGTGCCTGGATGGTCGACGAAGGCTGGGGAACTGTTCCCTTTAGAGAAAGAACATCTGACAAAGGCATTCCATTAATAAAGATGGTTACTTCCGTAATGTTCGAGAATTGTAGGATGGTTTGCTCAAGTTGCGCTTGCACGCGCGGTGTATCGCATTCACCGCCCATGAGCAGAGTACCGGTCAGGTACACGCTTGCTTTATTGCCGTCGATGCTGATGCTATCCACCTGCAGATCCGACTGGTAAAGTGCATTGTAAAGGCCCGATTGGCCGAAATATTGACCTTTCGTGGAAAGAAGTGCCTCCAGCGAGGCTTTCAATACCCCCTGGGTGGAGGGTATCTCGACCTGCACGGGAACAGCGCTGTCGCCGCACCCGACCGGAGCCCCGGATTTGCCATTATCGTCTACGGCTATCATGAAGATCTGAACGATGTGCGGGCTCGAAGTGTCAGTCGGAACCCGGGTGTTATTCGGTACATTGGTCGCAGGGTAAGGCAGGGATTCTGTCGTGGTAGGTGGAATAAGGGTATCGAGCGGTTCAGTGAAAAGCGTGGGTGTGGAAACTGTTTTGAGGTCACCTGCCGGGGAATGTTCGAGACCGACCTCGAACGTGCCATTGCAGGCCGCGATGAACAAAAGAATGATAACTGATGACAAGATGCAGGATTTCATATGTGCTCCATATTTCGATTGGAATTGCTTCGTGTTTCTGATTTATTTTCTTAATTACAGGCCGCAGGCAATAAGGTGGTGATATTGGCGCCGTTAGCCACTTGTTTGAAATTACCTGCAATTATGCCCATGGGTTGAAAGGGCGGAGTGGCCTGTACAGAAGGCTGAACAAGACGCAAAGTGTAACAGCCTGCAAATGTCTGGGTTGTGTTCGAGTTGGTCAACACATGCATAACCAGAGGCACCTTGTAATACAGACTGCCGGCTGCTCCTTCCGTCTGGATGGCGCCAAAGGCGGCTGTGATCACATCGGTGTCAGAATATCCAGCCGCATACTTGTCAAATGGTCCCGGAAAAGTGGCGGGCTCCTGGAAATAATAATAAGCCCGGACATATTGTTTCAAGTTGAGGGCATTCAGGAAAGAACTGACGGTCTCGATCGGACCACTGCGGTTATCAAGAAAATTATTCTTATCGATATTCAGGCTGCCGGCTGAAATTGCCATCTCACTACTACCGGTGGGAAAGTCGTCACAGGTCGTGGCCAGAAGGCTGGCATCGCTTGCATTGATATCGGAGGGTTTGGCAGTCCCACGGTCGATGCCCATAGGATCAAACGGCGGTTCCCCAAAGTTCACTGGCTGTGCCTGGTGCACTACATAGCAAGCTGCCCATTTGCCGCGTACGCCATTCCTCGTGGTGGTATCTAGAATGACGGGGACAGTAAAGTAAAGTTGTCCCGCTCCGGCATCTCCTGTGATTTGGCCAAATACCAGGTCCACCGAAGCCGTATCTTTATAGCCATTGGCAAAGGATGTGAAGTTGCCTTGCGATGTAGAAGGATTTATCCAATAATTGTAGGCTCGCAAATATTCCTGGCGGTTTACGGCATTATAGTAGGAACGGATCAACTGTGAAGGTGTACTGCGGTCATCAAGATAAATCGCCATTGTAGGGCTGGAGGTTACCGGAATAGGGGTTTTGCTGGGTGCCAGCGTGGCGATGGCTGTAGATGTTGTGGGTTCGCTGGATGGCAAGGAAGGATTTGCCAAAGGAACCGTGGGTGGGGTAGTATTGCCGGGGGTTGGAGTCACAGAAGAATCCGTTTTCGAGGTCGCTGTATTGTTGGAGGAATGTTCGAGACCAACCTCGAGTGTGCCATTGCAAGCAGTGATTAGTATGACGATCAGAATGGTTGAAATAATGCGGAATTTCATACAGCCTCCCGATTTGGATTGGATATACTTTTATTTTAGTACATCGCTGTTCATTACGGGTGACGAGCGCGTCACGTTTTGGTAACGCGCCGTGACTGGATTGTAACCGGCAAAGTTTACCCTGCGGGCAAGCGCAGAGTGAAAATCGTCCCCTGGCCGTGGCGACTGCGCAGGGCGACCCGACCGTTGTGCCTTTCGGCGATTGCCCGCACAAGTGCCAGTCCCAGCCCACTTCCCGGGATGCCTCGCCCGGCCTCTCCGCGGTAGAGTTCCTCCCAAACATGCGGCTGTTCTTCTTCTGGTATGCCGGGGCCGGTGTCGGCGACTTCGATGACAATATCAGTATCATCCTCAAACGCATGCAACTCGATCGTGTCTCCCGGGCGGCTGAACTTTAATGCATTATCAAGCAAGTTGTGAACTGCCAGCAGCAAAAGGTCAGGGTCCCCTTGTACTTTGGGCAAGGGCCAGGGAGCCTGTGGAATGCTCAGGTGTAGATGGCGTTCCGCCGCGCCTGGCTGCTCCTCGGTCATGCGGAAGGCTTCATGCAACAAGGCCGGAATATCCACCGGTGAACGCTCCACCAGGCGAACTTCCAATTCGGCGAGTTTGCGCAGATCGGCAGACAGGCGGCTTAGGCGCAGGGCCTGGGTTTCGACGCTGGACAGGGCTTCACGGCGGGCTTCGTCTGAAGGAGATTCGGCCAGATTGGCCAGTCCAGCCCGGATGGCGGTGAGCGGGTTCTTCAGTTCATGGTCTAGGCGACGCAGGAACCGTCGGCGTTCCTCGGCAGCCGAGGAGTTGGCCTGCTGGCGGGTCCGTTGTGCCCAACCCATAAGCGTAAAGGATAGGGCGGCCAGCCCGGAGAGTCCCACCCCAATCAACAGCGATAAGGTTCCAAGGTCTGCTCGAAGGTAAGCGATGTGGTCGTAATGCAGGTCAAACGAAAAGAAAAAGTAGAGAGCCAGGCCGATACCCAGGCAGGTCGGAACCAGTACGGATACCAAGCGCGAGGGCTTCACGGGAGCGTCTCCACTGTTCCGACAAAGCGGTAGCCTTGCCCCGGGATGGTCTCGATATAGTGCGGATTGCCCGGGTCGTCATTCAGGGCCCGGCGTAGCTCAGCGATGCGCGTATCTACGGCTCGCGTGCCCACCGGGTAATCCCAACCCCAGACCACATCCAGCAGGCGCTCGCGCGAGACCAACTCGTCCGGATGGGTCAACATGTATTCCAGTAACATAACAGACTTGGGTGTCAGGGTCAGGTTTGTCCCGTCCAACCAGACTTGGTGGGAGACCCGGTCCAAAATCAAGTTGCCACAGGCCAGCCGGGCGGCTGCTGAGAGTGGAGGCTGGCCCGGTCGGGCACGTCGAAGCACGGCCCGGATACGTGCCACCAACTCGTGCGGATCGAAAGGTTTATTGAGGTAGTCGTCGGCACCTTCTTCCAAAGCCATGGCACGCTCACCCGCTTCGCCAACCTGAGTAAGTAAGAGAATGGGTGTCCAATTGCCACTCTGGCGGAGCTGGCGTAACACCTCTCGGCCATCCAGCCGGGGCATCAGGACATCCAGAACAAGCAGATCAGGGTGATTTAATGAGACCTTTTGCAAAGCCTCTTCACCGTTGGAAGCGACCATCACTAGGAAGCCCGATCGACTGAGGAACGGAGCCAGGTTTTCAGTGATGGCGGTTTCATCGTCAACCAGCAGAATGGAGGGTTTCGTTTGCATTGTCCAAGTGGCCTCTGTTAGATGGATTATACAACATACGGATTATTTTTTATCCATTCGGCCTTCCACTGGTAATTTCTCCCCCTTTTTCGGCTCAAGTTTATATTCCGTTTGTAACCGGAGACTAATTTATTTTCCAGAAATGTGCGATAATAATGAAAAGATTCGAAAACCTGACACAAAATGAGCGGGATTTGGATTGGATGGCTGAATTAAGAAAAGACAAAATATGCCACTGACAGAAAATAAACTCGTCATCATATGCCTGGTTCTTGGCATATTTGCATCAGTAGGCAGTTTCCTGCTGGGAACAGTATACGCATTTATTTTTCTCGGCATTCCCGCCATTGCCATTGGAACAATTTCGTTGTTTACTATCAGTGAACAAGGCGGCAGGGAAAGAGTATTTGCCATAATAGTAGCCATTGTAGGTATGATTCTTGGGATTTTGCCATTAATATTTTCTCTTTTGGCGATATAGAGACTTCTAAAACAAAATTTTCTTGTATGAAATAATACTGGAATCCGAACTGGCTTGGAAGGAAATATGAAACCGGACCTCATCAATCTCACCTTGGGTATGGCTCATGAACAGCTTCGAAATCGGGATTATACAGCCCTCGAACTGACCGAGGCCTGTCTTCGTCAAATTGCGCGCCTTAACCCAATGATTAATGCTTTTATAACCCCAACACCCGAATTGGCCGTGCAGGCCTGTATCCAGGCGGACGCACTATTTGCAAATCAACCCTCAAATTTACGAGATCTGGCTTTACTTGGTATGCCTCTAGGTATAAAGGATATGTTTGATGTGGCAGGAGTGCCCACGACCGCTGGCGCGAAGTTCTTCTTGGGTAGCCTTCCCGGTGAAGATGCGTCCGTCGTAATAAAACTTAAACTCTCAGGGGGGGTGGTTTTAGGAAAAACCAACACACATGAGGTTGCCCTGGGCGTGACTGGTATCAACCTGCATTATGGAGCGGTCAAGAATCCCTGGGACGTCAACCGCATCTCCGGCGGTTCTTCCAGTGGGTCAGCGGCGGCTGTCGCTTCGGGAATGTGCCTGTCTGCCATTGGCACAGACACGGGCGGCTCGATCCGCATCCCTGCAGCACTATGTGGTGTGGTTGGGTTAAAACCGACTTATGGAAGAATGAGTACGCGGGGTGTTGTCCCGCTATCTTGGAATCTTGATCACGTAGGTCCTCTGACTCGAACGGTCCGCGATGCAGCGCTGATGCTTTCGGTTATGGCCGGGTTTGACTCGCACGATCCAGCCTCGGTCGATATTCCCAGGGATGATTATCTTGTTCATCTTGAGGAGAGTATTTGTGACTTGCGTGTAGCTTTAGCGACGGGCGATTATATAGAATCTGCGGATGTGGAAATTCTTGGAATGGTGAACCAGGCCGGACAGGTGTTCAAGGATTTGGGTGCGCATTTGGAGCGAGTGGACATGTCATGGCTGGAGGATTTGGCGTTGGCAAATGGCAAAATGACCCAGGCCGACGGAGCGGCTTTTCATCGTGAGAGATTACAAGCACATCCTGATTTGTTCGGTGCAGATGTGCTCCAACGTTTACAGACTGGCGCTGCGATGACTTCCACGGAGTACGCTCTGGCACGCAGGATGCAGGCAGAAGGACGGCGACGATTTGAATTATTCTTTGATAAATATGATATTTTGCTGCTCCCAACCACTCCCGTACCTGCTACACCAATCGAAGATACCGGTGCCATTGAAGCCTCCAGGCAGTTGACGCGATTCACATCGCCATTTAACTTAACCGGGTTGCCGGCTTTGTCTATTCCATCAGGCTTTACGCAGTCGGGATTGCCAGTGGGCCTGCAGATTGTCTCAAAACATTGGGGTGAAGCAACGGTCCTGCGAGCAGGTTATGCATACGAGCAGGCAACAGACTGGTCTAAACGTCATCCTGAGGTCTAGAAAATAAAAGGAAAAAACATTTTAGTCTTCTTCATATATCCTCTGTAGGGAGCTCCAAATTTTACCAGGCATTCCGACTCATCCGCTCGGGCAGTGGCATAGAGAAAAGCCGTGGTAACAATCGCCAAGCAGCCTTCCAAAAGGGAGGGGGATTTGAAAAAGAGGCCCCAGGCGAGATAAAGAAGAGAGGCATACAATGGATGACGGATTAATTTGTAAATACCAATAGCCACCAAATGGGTGGTTGCTTCGAACTGGTCGGTTGGCTTGCCGACGGTACGCAGAAGGAATACTCCGTAGCTGACGGGAATGAGACTAAGCATCAACAAAATCCAAGAAATAATCTGGTACCACGCGAATGGATTAAAGAACCAGTTTCGCATGTTGAGGACGAACATACCAAGGATTATTTCCCATGCGAAGAAACGGTAGAAACCGTGCGAACCGGGCCGATGAAGGGATGGAATGGAAACCCAGATGATGACAGCTGAAACGACGATAAAGAATATCGCATTAATCATTCGAAATCACTTTTGCAGGCACGCTAGAACTTGTTCCAAATCCCCCTGCGGTTTATTCTGGCTGATTGCTAAGACTGGCAGGCTGCTGGCGGCAGTGAAAACCTCGGAAACATTGCCGGTTTTCAAGCGGTGGGTGATTATTCCTATCGCGTTTACATTCTTCTCGATGGCCTGTTCCATTTCATCTGGACCATTCGCCAGCCGTGCTGATGACGCTAGAGGACTACCGTACAGGACGGTTCGCTCAAAAAACTGTTGCACGTCCTCTCCTGCGGGGAATACCCAAACCTGAACTTGGGCGTCGCTACCGCCGATGGATTTCCAGTTCTGGATCTCACCGGTAAAAAGTCCGCGCACCTGCTCGGCGGTCAGTGTTTGGACCGGATTTTGTGCGTTAGCGATGATCAGCAGGTTGTCAGTACCGATCTGAAAGGTGTAGGATGGCAAGTTGTCGGACTGTCCTAAGCGGATGACCATGTCAGCCACTTGAGGGTCTTGAAAATCTGTTGCGCGTAATTCGGTTGTTACAATATTTACACCCGCGCAATTGGATACTTTTCCCAACCAGGGTTGGGCTGCGAAAGAATATTGAATATGAAAAGATCCTGGTGTAACGACAGGAGTGACCGGTACGCAGGCAACGACTGTCACCAGAAAAAAATAAATAACAAAGTGTAAGATAGTTCTTGTTGAATGCAAACCAGGGTCTTGCATAGATGAGTTTATTTAATGACCATTTGGATCACCAATACTATCAACCCAACTGCCACACAATATCCAGCGAAGATATAAAGGGAATGTTTATTCAGGTACGCCATCAGCCATTTGATTGCCAGCCAGCCAACCGCAGCCGCGGTCAAGAAACCAACAGCCAGGAGAGGTAGAAACGCGAACAACCCAGGCATCTTGAGCAGATCCAATGATTGATAGCCACCGGCAGCCAACATAACCGGTACGGCCATCAGAAAAGCGAACCGGGCAGCAGAAGGACGATCAAGCCCGCGTACCAGTCCGGCACCTATGGTTGTACCGGAGCGGGAAGCTCCTGGAAAGACTGCCAATACCTGGGCAACACCCACAAAAAGGGCATCCAACCAGGTCATTTGTACGAGCGTACGATATCGCCTGCCCAGCCATTCCGCCAGTCCCAATATAAGCGCAGTTATCAACAAGCGGATGCCAGCCTCCAGTAACGGAGTCTTAAACAGAGTTTCAATAGCAGACTTGAGCAGGACGCCAAAAATCAAAGCCGGGATGGTGGCAATGATAATGTACCAAGCCAGACGATTTAATGGCGTGGAGAATGGTTTGGCAAAGAAAGCCCGGATTAGTTCCCACAGATCTTTCCAAAAATAGATGATTAACGAAAGAATGGTCCCGAGTTGCACAAGCACCAGGAACGAGAACATGGCGGTATTGGATGGGATGCCGAGAACTTTCTGCCCAATCAGCAGGTGGGCAGTGGATGAGACTGGTATGAATTCCGTCAGGCCTTGCAGGATACCAAGCACAAAGGATTGAAGGATGGTCATGGATTTTCTCCGTGGAATAAGATGCTATGGTCGTCAACGCTCATAAATAAGAAAGATTTGTACAGCCGACTGCCCTAATTAAAGGATGTTCTCTTGGTATTACCATGCCATTTTTCCAACCAGGTTGGGACCTTGCTCTCGAAAGTGTTATTCGAAATGGATGAACGGATATCTTCCACTAATTGGATCAAGGCATGCAAATTGTGAATGGACAACAGTGTGCCAGCCAACAGTTCTTTTGCCACGATAAGATGACGCAGGTAAGCACGTGTGAAGGTCTGGCATGTGTAGCAGTCGCAGTTTTCATCGACCGGACGCTGATCGTGCGCAAAGGTCGCGTTCATCAGGTTAAGGCGTCCTTCGGACGAAAAGGCGGCGTTGTGACGGGCCAGTCTTGTGGGCAGGACACAATCGAAAATGTCAACTCCACGCGCAATGCCGTTGATCAGGTCCTCTGGTGTACCAACGCCCATCAAGTAACGTGGTTTGTTCTCTGGCAGGAGCGTTGTGACGAGGTCGAGTGTGGCGAGCATCTCCTCCTTGGTTTCGCCGACCGATAACCCGCCGATGGCGATGCCAGGAAAAGGCAAGGAGGCGATGAATTGTGCCGAAAATGCCCGCAGATCCGGATCGATACCGCCCTGGATGATCCCAAAGAGTGCCTGATCGCTGCGTCTCTTCGACGCGAGACTGCGCACGGCCCAGTGGTGAGTCCGCTCCATGGCGGTTTTGCTATATCCATGCTCATTGGGGTCGGAGCACTCGTCGAAGGCCATGATGATATCTGCGCCCAGGTTTTCCTGGATCTGGATGGATTTCTCAGGGGTAACCCGGTGGGTGGAACCGTCAATATGGCTCTTGAAAGTGACGCCGTCGTCATCAATTTTACGAGTCTGAAGAAGCGAAAACACCTGAAAGCCGCCCGAATCAGTCAGGATGGGGTGTGACCACTGCATGAAACGGTGCAAGCCACCCTGTTCAGCCACGAGTTCATCACCGGGGCGCAGGTACAGGTGGTAAGTGTTGGCAAGCACCAGGGATGCACCCAATTCGGTCAATTGGGCAGGTGTGAGCGTCTTGACGGTTGCCTGCGTCCCCACCGGGGCAAAGACGGGTGTTTTGAGGTCGCCGTGCGGGGTATTGAATATGCCTGTACGGGCACGACCCTGGGAGGCAAGAACTGTATATTCAAACATCGGGACGATTATACTCGACAGCGTTGGTGGTAAGATTAGTTTCTATTGTGCACATTTAGATGGTTTTGCACCAATACGCACGAGATAAAAGGAAACATGGCAAATCCAATAGCATTGATCACCGACAGTACGTGTGACATTCCACAGGCAATGATTGACCAATACGGAATCGTTGTCATCCCGTTAAGTGTTGTCTGGGGAGAGGAATTATTACGCGACCGGGTTGACCTGTCACCGGAAGATTTTTACCTGCGTCTTGAAAAGAGCCCTGTCTGGCCTACCTCGACCCTTCCCACCCCCGCCGATTTTGAGAAAGTATATCGGGATGCCATCTCCGGGGGTGCTAAAGAAATTGTTGTGATGACGGTCAGCAGCGCCATGAGCGGAACCTTCCAGCTGGCCGGCCAGGTGGGAAAGCAAATGGACATGCCCGTCCACGTTGTGGACTCAAAAGGTCCGACCATGAGCCTGGGCTGGCAAGTGTTGGCGGCCGCGCGCATCCGTCAGTTGGGCGGAGACGCAACCAAAATGATCAATGCTGCGGCCAGGGTGCGGGAGAAGCTGGTCCAAATCGTTTGCCTGGATACGCTGGAGTATCTGCATCGGGGTGGGCGGATTGGAAATGCCACCAGGTTTATCGGCAGCCTGCTGGATATTAAGCCTTTGGTTCAGATCAACCACAAGACCGGCATGGTGGAGCCTTGTGGGCAGGCGCGTACTCGCAAGAAATCCATCGAAACATTGATCAACCGATTTTTCGAACAACTTGCCCCGGAGAAGCCGAAACGGGTGGCTGTCCTGCATGGTAATGCCTTGCCAGAAGCTCAGGCTCTGGCGGAGCGGATAATAAAAGAATACAACCCGCTGGAAGTGTTGATCAACATAACCGGTCCGGTCTTGGGAATCCACACCGGTCCACGGGCGCTGGCCCTCTGTGGGTATACGGAAGAGTGAATCTTTCTTAAACTTTACGTGGGTGGATTGCGTTTTGCCGCATACCTCTCAAGATCAGGGGTGGGATGTTGATACTCTTCACCCATCAATGGGGAGGAAATCAGGAAGTCCGCTGTGGACCGATTGCAGGCGGTGGGTATATTCATTAGAACGGCCAGGCGTAAAAGGGCTTTGATATCTGGGTCATGGGGCTGTGGCTCGAGTGGGTCCCAGAAGAAGATGAGGAAGTCAATATCGCCTTCGGCAATCTTGGCCCCGATTTCCATGTCGCCTCCAAGCGGGCCGGAGGCGAAACAGGTTATTGCAAGTGAGAGTTCTTTCTCCAGGAGTTCCCCGGTAGTGCCTGTGGCGAATAGAGTGTGCCTGGCCAGAGTGTCCCGGTTGAACTTCGCCCATTCCAGCAAATCTGATTTTTTATTGTCATGAGCGACCAAAGCAATACACTTCTGGATTCCAATCGGCATATTTTTCATATCAATAATTTTCCTTCTGAATGGGCCAATCAACACAGTGTTTCAGTGGAATGGCCCATATTTCTGATTGCAATATCATGATTTAACAGCTCTGGTGGCAATATAAGTTGGATGGTACGCACTTATGGGTGAGTCGGGGCAGATATCTTCGTAGAAACCTGTGATTGCGAACCCGGCGTCTATTTGGCCGCCCAGCAGATCGGTCAGGCTGTGGCCGAATTCGAGTGGCGTCGCTTCCTCGATGCAGATTTCAAGATCCTTGGGGTCCATGCTTTCCAGGTCGGAATAAGGGATGGAATACTTGATTTGTAAGCTTTCCTGTTCGTCGGCATGTGTACCAATCATGTAATAGATCGGATTGGCGAATCCGGCCAGCATATAGCCACCATGCCGCAGAATACGGAAGGCCTCCTGCCAAACCGGCCGGACCTCGGGACAAAATACATTGGAGACCGGATGAAAGATCAGGTCGAAAGATTCGTCCAAAAAAGCTGAAAGGTCGCGCATATCCCCTTTGACAGTCTTAATTGTCACTCCTTCGCGCGTTGCTACCAGACGGTCGTTAGCCAGTTGGGCAGGTGAATTGTCAAAAATGGTAACATGAGCTCCCAAGGCCGCGAAGACGGGTCCCTGTTGGCCACCACCGCAAGCCAGACCGAGCAAGTCCAGCCCTTGGAATGGCGGAAACCAGGCAGCGCGGTACAGGTTTGGTTTCGGTTAATAGACACAGAAAACTCACCTTGTCTCGCTGCGGCTATGACATCTGATGAGACAGGAATGGTGAAAGGGTTTTTCTTGTCAACCTGCCTGTCCCAGGCATATTGGTTATATTTACGGACATCCAGCGTCGGATCGTTCTTAGTCATGGCATGCTCCTAATGCCATTATACCCCGGGGAAAAACAAAACCTCGCCAGGTGAACTGGCGAGGATGGTTATTGGTCTGGAGAAGCAATTATGGGGTTGGTGTAGAGGCCAGACCTGCACCAGTCCAGGTGAAGGTGCGGGACAGGCTGGCTGCTCCCGCTATTGTCCAGATTGGATTACCCTGGTCATCTGTGCCGGTCTGCCGGACGGTTACCACCGACCAGACCATAACATGCGAAATGTTATCCAGTGGCCGGAAAGTGACCGGAATAATGTACTTAGTATCAGTCACATAAGCAACCAATTTGCGACCCGTCTCGGAAGTGACATCTTCGACGGTAACCTGGTAGGATTCATTGGTACGCAAAGTGCCTATGGAAGCCCATTGAAGCGTGATGGTATCGTTGGTCAGAGTGAAGGGTGCACCGTCGGCGGGCAGGAGCAGGTTGGGCGCCTGGTAAGGAGGTGGGGCGGTCGGGGTCGGCGATGGACCGGGTGTGGCTGCACGCATGCATAATGGGATGGTCAGCTTTTGGGCAACGAAAACACTGTCTGTGCTCAGGCCATTGAAATCTTTTATGGATTGCATTGAGACTCCATAATTGATCGCGATGGTACTGAGTGTGTCGTTGGCCTGAACAGTGTATTCCACTGTTTCACAGGCCGCCCGTGTCGCTGCAGCTGGTTCCAGGGTCGCAGTAGCGGGGGGCAATGGTGTTGGAGTAGGAAGAGGAACCTTGATTGTCTGTCCGATTGCCAGGTTTGTACAGGAGCTATTAAGATTGTTGATGGAAATTATGGCTACCACTGAAGAATTATAGAGGCTTGCAATGGCTCCGCAACTGTCACCTGCTTTCACAACATACGAAACTGGCGGTTGGGGTGTCAGAGTTGGTGTATCGGTTGGGATAAGTGTGTCTGTTGGAGTGGATGTAAGAGTTGATGTAGTAGTCGGGCTGGGGATAGCGGTTGGAGCCTGGATCTGGTGTGTTCCTTGCAGAGTGAAGTATAAAGCGGCTGCACCAATTACCAATAGACCTGCCAGAACTGCCAATGCAACCGGCAGACTAAGGGTAACTTCCGGCATGCGGGAACCTTGTACCGCTTTCTCAGATTTTGATTTTTTCTTGGGCGTGGCGTTGAATTCGCTGCCACACACCACGCAGCGGGTGGCATTTTCTGTCAGGCGTGTACCGCAAGTGGGGCATAGTTTGGTGGAGGCGGTGTCTGGGCTCATAATCTCGGCATTATACCATGAGGCAAGATGAAGGGGTCCGAATTTGAAAATGCGTATAACCACAATATCAAATTTCAGAATTACAATCCCCATGCATTATAATGTGCCCGTCATGGATACCAACTTTGCTCTCTACAAGACCATGCTGCTCATCCGACACTTTGAGGAGCGGCTGCTGGTCGAGTTCAGCGCAGGAAAACTGGTCGGAACCACACATACTTATATTGGACAGGAGGCTAATGCGGTAGGAGTTTTCTCTGCTACCGATCCTGATGATGTGGTTTTTAGCAGCCATCGCTGTCATGGACATTTCCTGGCATACGGCGGAGAACCATATAGACTGGCTGCCGAACTGATGGGTAGGTCCACTGGCTTGGTGGGCGGACGTGGAGGCAGCCAGCATATACAATTTCGTAATTTTTATTCGAATGGAATCCAGGGCGGAATTGTTCCAGTGGCAACTGGGATGGCCTTGGCAGAGAAAGCCCGTCAAACTGGCAAGATCGTCCTGGTCTTCCTAGGTGATGGGACTCTTGGCGAAGGCGTTCTCTACGAAAGTCTTAATGTTGCTGCATTATGGAAACTTCCCATCCTGTTTGTGCTCGAAAATAACCGCTACGCACAGACTACCCCTGTTGAGAAAGCTGTGGCTGGTTCAATATCCGGTCGTTTCTCGGCTTTTGGCATCCCTTTCTGGGAGTGCGACACGACGGATGTTCTGGAAATTTGTCATGTTGCACGGCAGGCTATCCAGAAGGTGCGTTCACTGCTTGAACCGGGCAGCCTGATCCTGCATACGTATCGCTTTGCCGCCCATAGTAAAGGAGACGACCCACGTTCGCAGGAGGATCTTGCTCGCATCCGCACTTTCGATCCGCTGACAATTCAAGGGTCACGCCTCAGTGCCGAAGAACGAACAAAAGCGGATGCGGATGTAATGGTTATTATTGAAGATGCTTTCTCACGTGCAGATGCAGACTCCTATCCATTACTCAATAATAGCGATTGAATGCCAATGGCTGTAACTGTCCTCGACCGGCTCAATCAATCGCTTCACACTGAAATGCAGACCGACGAGCGTATCTACGTTCTAGGCGAAGATATCCTCGATCCTTACGGTGGCGCATTCAAGGTGACGAGAGGGCTGTCCACTTGTTTCCCCGAACGTGTCCTGACCACGCCTATTTCCGAAGCGACCATAGTTGGTTTGGCAAACGGCATGGCGCTGCGTGGTCTGCGCCCGGTGGCTGAAATCATGTTCGGGGATTTTGTCACCCTGGCTGCCGACCAGTTGGTCAACCATGCCGCCAAGTTTCGCTGGATGTACAATGATAACGTGCGTGTGCCCATAGTGGTGCGTGCCCCGATGGGTGGACGGCGCGGCTACGGGCCTACCCACAGCCAGTCTTTGGAGAAAATGTTCTTGGGCATACCTGGTCTGAAAGTGGTTGCCCCCAATGCCCTCGGCGACCCCGGCCAGTTACTGGAAGCTGCCATTGCGGATGACGATCCGGTATTGTTTGTGGAACACAAACTGCTCTACGCCCGACCACTACTAGAATCTGGCCAGGGAGAACTGACCGAATTTGATGTCCAACCGTCTGCTGGAATCTACCCGAATTTCGTTTTGCGTTTACCCAATCACACTGCTCAACTGACGCTGGCTACATACGGCTATAACTTCGAACTTGTCCGTGCAGCTGCCCTCGAATTATTAATGGAGCATGAACTATTTAGCGAGATAGTCCTTTTCTCCCAACTCAGTCCCTTTGACTTGGAACCACTATTTGGATCCCTCCAACGCACCAGGAAACTGATGACCGTCGAAGAAGGCACGTGTTCCCTTGGTTGGGGAGCGGAAGTCGTTGCTCGTATAGCTGAAGGTACGCATGACTTAAGTCATTACAACTTTCACCGCGTAGCGGCGCGTAATCTGCCAATTGCTAATTCACACATCCTTGAGGATGCCATCCTGCCTTCCGTGGATGATATTGTAAAGTCGGCTCTTTCTCTTGTTTCGTAAGCGTTCCGTTTATCGCCTTCTTGGTGAAAAATGATCAAATCTGAAATTCTGGTACCACTGCTCAATGCAAACGAACCCGAAGCGCGGTTGGTGGATATCCATGTTATGGATGGTCAGACTGTCGAAAAAGGCGTACTGCTGTTTACTATAGAAACAACCAAAGCCGCATCTGACATCGATTCTCCAGAGTCGGGTTTCATCCGCATTTTAGCTACAAAAGGGGCGACATTGTCGGTAGGAGTAAGGTTGGCTGTTATAACTGAAACGGCTGCTGAGGACATTGGCATATTTCTCAAAGGAGATCAACCACCGGTCCCGGCAAAGAAAGTCCGTATTACCAGGCCGGCCAGGGCACTGGCAAAGTCCCTTGGTGTGGATCTGGCAACCTTGCCCACTGATCGATTGATAACGGAGGATGTTGTTCGCCAATCCGCCGGTGGGATGCACAAAATGGATCTTCGGCTGCCTCCCCAAAAGAAGCCGTACTTGCTGATTTTTGGAGGTGGAGGGCATGCCAAGGCCATCATGGACTTGGTCAAACAGACCAACCAATATGTGATTGCCGGCATTCTTGACGACGATGAACGACTTACCGGCACGGAAGTGTTGGGTATTCCTGTTTTGGGTACACGGGTATTATTTTCGGATTTGATCGAAAAGGGTGTAAAGCTGGCCGCCAACGGTGTCGGCGGCATTCTCGACATTCATGTACGAATCAAGGTTTTTGAATCGTTGGAAAGGGCCGGTTTTTCTTTTCCCGCACTCATCCACCCACATGCTACTGTAGAAACTAGTGCAGAAGTGGAAGACGGCGTGCAGGTTTTTGCAAACGCCTATGTTGGTTCGGAAGTTGTTCTGCAACCACGTTGCATGATCAACACCAACGCGGTTGTTTCTCACGACTGCTTTATCGGAAAGTTTACACATATTGCTCCTGGAGCATTACTGGCGGGACAGGTCCACGTGGGGGCACGTTCTTTGGTAGGTATGGGGGTAACCACTGCAATAGGTGTCCGGATTGGCGATGATGTACGAATAGGTAACGGAGCCATTATTCTGGCGGATGTTCCGGACAGAACCATTGTCCAGGCGGGTAGATTCTGGACCGGAATAGCAGGCACGCATTGAAGTTATTTTCTCGTTTCACGTTATTCAATATTGGGAATCTCATGGGCATTGTAGCGATGTGGTATGAACTCATCAATATTGAGCCAAGGCATGACAAACGACACTAGGCAACTAGAAGCCCTTAGAAGCATTCTTGTCCATAGCCTCCAACCCAGCTTTCTAGATAACCATCCTTGGACGAGAAGCTTGATCGTTCGGCAGACAAGTTTAGACGCGCCCGACCAACTGGAGAAAAGCCCTGGACAACGCCTTGTTTTTGCCATCTCGAGTTTGTTCACCCAGATGATGCCTTCAACCCCACCAAGGCGGGGAAAACGCTTGGATACTCGCTGGGGGGAATTTGGGATCCTGGCAGCCCAGTACTTTGCACCGCTGCTTTATGGGGAACCAACTCCCGTCTCATTGCGGGAAGCCTGGGGGCACATTGATCATTGCATTCTACTTTTTGTTTATGGGAAGTCTGGGGAGGCACTCCCTGAATCAGAAAAAGAACCATATAAATTGGTGGGGAATGAACCGGAAATTACTCCCAATAGTACATTGAGCGATTGGCATAGGAATGGCCTCGAGCGGTTGTTGGAAATGCTCCTTCGGAGGGAAAATTATTTATCAGGCGTCCAATTAAAACCAGCCGTGATATCGCATGTAGTCCAAACGAAAGGGATAAATGCCCGCGGAGAGCGGATGCGTAAGTCAAATCCATCTTCGAAAAGAATTTGGCTCTTTGTAGTTCTGATCCTTGCCATCTTGTTATTAGGTGGAATTCTCATTGGTGGGTACAGGAGCTGGAAGATCTATCAGCAGGCCATTCTGGTTCGGAAGGATGCCGTGCAAATTCGATCCATAATTAATGCATCTGGTCCCAAATTTGACCGAATCAAGGCGGCTGGCCCGGCTCTTTCAACATTGACCCGTGATTTCGAAAAGTTGAAAACTGAAGCCAGGCCTTTCCTCTGGATCGGTCCCTGGCTCGGCTGGGTTCCGGTCTACGGAGGCGACCTGGCATCCATCCAGGACGAGATGACCTTGGCAGATTCCCTTCTTTCCTCTGTCAACCTGAGCTATCAGGCTGTTGTGCCTTTGCTGGGGGGAAATAACACCTTGGGGTTTAATCCGACGCAGATGGCCGAAGTGTTATTACAATCTCAGCCCAAATTAATTGAAGCCCAGCAATATATTTCTGAAGCAACCACTACACGCGGGCATTTGACAACCGGAAAGCTGACACCGGATATACGCGACCTTATCCTGACAGATGTAGACCCGCTGATGCCGATAATGAGGGATGGACTGAGCATAGCCGAGGAAATCCCTCGCATCATGGGGGCTACCAGTGATGGTCCCAAGACCTACCTTTTATTGGTCGAAAATGAAGACGAACTGCGCCCAACCGGTGGATTGGTTACTGCCGTCGGGACGCTGCTCATGGAAAATGGACGGGTAAGTTCCTTGACTTTTGAGAATGAAGACCAGACGATTGATCCTCTGGTTGACTGGTCAAAACCGTATCCTGCTGCTCCCTGGCAGCTCCAGGAATATATGAATAGTCGCGTCCTGCTGCTACGCGACACGAGTTGGTTTACAAACTATCCCACGGCCGCTTTGTACGCGGAGACTTTATATTCATATGTCAAAGGCTATTCAGTGAATGGGGTGATCGCTTTCGACCAGCAATTCCTGGTGGATATCTTGCAAGCAACCGGGCCTTTACAGCTGGTTGGTGTTTCCTATCCGATTACGGCAAGCAACGTCATTGCCTATATGCGGTCTGCCAAGACCCCTACTGCGGCCGACCTTGCCTCGCCTGACTGGAACAATAAACTCTTTATTAAATTAATTTCAGATGCGTTGATTGCAAAAATCTCAGGTGGAACCATCCAAACGGAAAGCCTGCTAACGAATTTGCTGCAAGCCCTGAATGAGCATCATTTGTTGCTACGTTTTGATAGTCCAACCATGACCAACGTGTTGGCCAACCGTCACTGGGATGGGGTTGTTCGCCCTGAAAAGGGAGACTTTCTCATGGCGGTGGATACCAACGTCGGTTTCAATAAAACCAACGCAGTCGTGAAATCGAACCTGACTTACGATGTTGATTTAACCAAACCTTCTGCTCCAATCGGCTCGCTGACCGTGGTCCATCAGAATAATGCCACTGGAATTATTTGTAAACAATGGAATAAGATTCGATTACCAGGCGAGGAAGATTATCCCATCACGGACTGCTATTGGAATTACATGCGAATTTATATGGTAGTTGGAGCAAAACTCCTGGACTCTACACCACAATTTGTACCGGCCAATTGGATGATCATTAAACAAGACGTTCCCGCCCGCGTGGACGACCTGGAGGAGGGAATAGCCGGTGTTCAAACATTCGGAACTTTACAGGTTGTCCCTGGGGAAGAGTCCGTGGAGACTAGCTTCCGTTTTGCCCTGCCTGCCAGCATCGTCCAATCAGGCATTAGCCAGTCAATCTACCATCTACTGGTTCAGAAACAACCCGGTACACTGGCGGAACCAATCACCATCCGTGTGCACCTTCCTAACAACGCCTTGATCCTGACATTCCCAACCGGTACTGTGGTTCAGGACCAAAACATCCTATACCAAACCGACTTGCGCACGGATCTTGAATTCGAGATTGTGTTCCATATCCCATAAATCCGGCCTAAATCCGTATTCAGTTTTTCCACTTTGGAGATAGAATATAGGTGAAATATTTTTGCCTATGTTTAATTAAAGGAGGTTCCTTATGAAAAAGTATATTCCAATTCTCGTTGTGTTTATCCTGGTTCTATCGATCATAGGAATTGCAAGGAGCAACCCGGTCTGGGCCAGTTCGAGAATCTGCTGTAAATGTGAAATCCCCCTTGCTTACACTAATTACTATCAATAGTAACGGGAATTACAACGTCGGCGGTGTCTGCACTATTGCCGTAAATATAATATCAACTGGAGTTCAAGTTCAGGCAGACGCAGAAGTTCCAATCACTGAGTCCAAAGTAGTTTCTTTTCCTTATGATGTTAACGTAGTAGGTAATCTGCTTTTCCCGGGATGTCACTTTGTGTTTTCCAAGGCGGGTACTATTGTAAGCCCATTGAGCGCTGATGATGGCACCGTTAACGTCTGCTTCGGTGCAAGCCCTGAACTGCAGATGGGTATCTATTATTACCTTGATACCCCATCCAGCGGTCGTGTTTGGACATCGCTCCCCACCACTCTGGAAGATGAAGGCCGGTTGATCTGTGCTCCAGCGCTTTATACGGGCGTCTATATGCCGACTGGCTTGCTTGTTCCTCCGCCTGGTTCGGGGCAAGCCGGCATTAACCCATTTTTCCCGAATGGCTGGGGCGGTACTGTGCTAACGCCTCCTTCATTTATCACAATTACAGGATCGGGAACGTATGCTGTGGGCGGGATTTGCTTGCTTACCACTCAATACTTTGTATCAGGTCTTTCAGATACCGTTCAGGTGGAATATCCAACCCAATATACAGAGGATACCAAAACAGTTCCTTCTGATGTCCTTAAACAAAACTCTGCCACATTCGTTGATATTTTCTATTTTCCGGGCTGTCATGTGATTCATTACAAGGATCAGCAAGTCGTGGATCAGCAGAATTATCCACCACCTACCAATAATGGCGATTGGCAGATTTGTTTTGCGGCCATTCCGGGCAAAACGATGACAATCTATTATTACCCGGATGATTCTGTCATACCCATTACCCAGCCTTGGACTCCTTGGACTGCGCTCGTAACAAAGACCGCGAACGGGATGGCGTGCGCAGATCTGGTTAATTTCTCGGCTGTTTATGCGCCTGCCGGACATTAGAGTTGGCAAACACCTGTAACACATGACACACTAAACAAGTTAGAGGCGAAAGCCTCTATCTTGTTATAATCGTAAAATGCAGCGCCAAAATTGGGTTATCAGGATAATTCCACCTGGGATACTCGCCATTTCGCTGATGACGATATATTTATTCAGCATGGCACCTGGTCTGACCTGGGCCAATGATGGTGCGGATGGGGGAGATCTGATTACGGCCGCGGCAACAGGGGGAATTGCCCACCCGACTGGGTATCCGGTTTACCTGCTTTTGGCGCGCTTATTTCAACAGCTACCGGTCGGTTCCTTGGCGTTTCGCACCAATTTGATGTCTGCGTTCGCCGCAGTGTTTGCCGCTCTGCTGGTGTATGTCTTGGTGACCCGTTCACTCTCGCTCACCAACGCCCAATGCTATTGGCTGGCGGGCTTGGCCTCCGGCTTCGCTTTCGGACTTGCACCCCTGATCTGGTCGCAGGCCGTGATAACCGAAGTCTATGCCCTGAACGCTCTGTTCGTGGCCCTTATACTTTATTTATCCATTAATGCTTTTTCTGTGGAAATACCCAAGAAATGCCTGGATTGTCTGTTAGGGCTTACATTTGGCCTGGCAATGGGGAATCACCTTACGACCATTTTACTTCTGCCTGTTATTCTATTTACCACGATCATCCGCAAACCTGCTGCAGTCAAAGCAGTACGCTGGATGAATAAATGGCGATTTGATATTCGCTCCTTGATCCGTCGTTTGATCTGGATGGGAGTAGGTCTTTTGGTGTATCTCTCCCTGCCCTTGCGCGCCTTGTCCCATCCCCCGGTCAACTGGGGCAACCCGGTTACTCTGGATGGGTTTATGTGGCTTGTCTCTGGAAAACTCTACCAGGGTCTGCTAGTAGAGTTAAGCCTTCCTTTGATTTTGGGGCGAATTCAGGCGACCGTCGCCCTTTTGTTGAAACAATTTGGTTTACTTGGTCTCATTTTCAGTTTGATAGGCTTGATCGTTTTCTTTAAGCCAACCCGATTGAATTTAAGTATGCTGTGGATTGTGCTGGCGTCTTCATTCTTTGCAATTGGGTATGCAACGACAGATGCATTCTTGTATCTGATTCCGGCTTTCCTGTGTTTTGCCATATGGATTGGGATGGGTTTGAGTGGGTTAATGGATGCCTCCTCGAAACGTTTTCATTTTATTGGACCAGCAATCGGTGGGGTGCTTATTCTAATTCTGTTAATTCAAGCCTGGAGAGCCTGGCCTCAGGTGGATGCGTCGCATGACGGGCGGGCGGAATCCTTCGGAAGAACTGTTTTTTCCTTGGCACCAGCAAATTCGATTGTATTTGTTCAGGGAGATGAAGCGGTTTTTACATTATGGTATTTTCAATATGCCTTGAGGAATCGCCCTGATCTTGCCATTGTGGCAACTGACTTGTTACAATTTAATTGGTATCTCCAAACACTAAGTTCCACTTATCCTGGCTTGAATTTGCCAGGGCCTTTCCCCTTTTCGGAAACTGTGGTTCTGGCTAATCCTGCACGGCCGGTATGTTACGTGAAGTATGTTCAGGCGCCCGAGATCAATTGCTTGCCTGCCCAGGCTTCCCATTTACCTTAATCCAATTGAATTATTAATTTTCTTTTTGGTTTTATAAGCCTGCGTTACCAATAGTGGTGAACCTGGGAACGCACATAACTGTTATAGACATTGGTAATTCCACTCATGGAATCAGGCGTAAGAGGCGGCAGATTACCAGCCTGTATATTCTCTTCTGTCTGTCGCTTTGTTTTGGCTCCGGGGATGGCACAGGTAACGGCCGGGAACATCAGGATCCAGCGAAGCGCCATCTGTGCCATGGTCTGGCCGGGGGGGACCAGCGGACGCAAAGCCTCGACTGCCTGCAAGCCGGCTTCATAATCCAGGCCGGAGAATGTTTCGCCTCTATCGAAGGATTCGCCATGCCGGTTGAAGGTGCGGTGGTCGTCCACGGCAAACTCGCTGCTGTGGGTTAATTTACCAGTCAGGAGCCCGGATGCGAGCGGGACACGGGCCAGAATCCCGACTCGCCGTCGCTGGGCCTCAGAAAATAGCAAATCAGCTGGACGTTGCCGGAAAACATTGAAAATAATCTGGACGGATTGCACATTTGAATATTCAATTGCTTTCAGGGCTTCTTCCACTTTTTCTACGCTAACCCCGTAATAGCGGAGCTTGCCGCCTTTAACCAAATCATCCAATACATCAAACACTTCGGGCATGTAATAGACTTCTGTTGGAGGGCAGTGAAGTTGTAAAAGGTCTAAAGTCTCCGTTTCCAAATTCTTCAGACTACGTTCAACAAAGTTGGTGAGATTCTGACGGTTATAGGCACTGGCGATATGCGGATCGAGCCTGCGTCCGGCTTTTGTGGCAATATAAAATACATCCTGGCTTTCCTTGCGAAGCTTTGCCAACAGGCGTTCGCTGCGTCCGTCACCATATACATCCGCAGAATCAAAGAAATTGACTCCTAGATCAAGCGCCCGGTGCAGAGCTGCGATCAATTCCTTGTCATCCACCGTGCCCCAGGTACCTCCGATGGCCCAAGTGCCAAAACTGATGGCAGATACCTTCCAACCAGTTTTTCCAAGCTCTCGATATTCCATGTGAGTCTCCTAAAGTTGTTGTTTATGGTCCTTCCCAACGATCATCCTTCTTTTGCCATACTTGTAGCGAAGTGCCCTGGCCGTGGTGTATTCGCGCGAATTCAACCAGGCTTTAGCCTTTTCAATGGTCTCGAATTCCAGGATAACCTGATGTCGAGAATGCCATTTCCCTCAAATGTTTCGTTCAGACCGCCGTGTGCCAGGTATTTTCCAAAGAAAAATTTGACCACTGCTGAGACCAATTTCTTGCATCCCTCATAACCTGCTGGATCAATAACCTCGGTATCCACGCTAACGTAAGCTCCCATAAAACCTCTTTATGCGATGTTCTCACGGACGAAATCCCCGATCTGGCAGATGGAATGCTGTGCCTCTGGGACATAGGGTGCGAAGATCTGGAATACATGCCACATGCCGTCCCAAATCTCCAAATGGACTTGTACACCGCCAGCTTTTAGATTCCCTTCCAGTCTGGTCGAATCATCCAGAAGAATTTCGTCGCTTCCGACATGGATCAAAGTGGGCGGTAGTCCATTTAAATCAGCAAAGAGTGGTGAGATGAGTGGATTGGCAGGGTCGTTCACTCCCAGGTAGGCCGGGCTAAATTCAAAGCTGCCACTTTCACCACCGAAGATTGGGTCCACCTTTTTCCGCGTTCGATGTGACTCGCCGGAATAGGTTAAATCCGTCCACGGGGAAAGCAGGAATAACACTGCGGGAAGCCCCCGGCCGGCGTCGCGCAGGCTGACCGCGCTGGCAAGGGTCAGTCCTCCACCGGCCGAATCCCCGCCAATAGCGATCTTGTTGGCGGGAATACCCTGTGTCAGCAGCCATTCATACGCGGTCAGGGCATCTTCCAGGGCGGCAGGAAATGGGTTTTCAGGGGCGAGACGATAATCAATGATCAACAGGCGCGCTTGGGCGGCTAATGCCAATCGGGCTGCCAGGCCGCGGTGGGTATCGAGCGAACAGATGCAATATCCGCCCCCATGCAGGTATAAGATGACTTTCCGGGTGTCGACGCCAACCGGCTCAATCCATTCGGAATGGATGCCGCTGACCTGTACACTTCGCACCGTGACACCTCGGGGAATACGAATTCCTTTGCGAGCCATTTCATCTAGTTGGATTCGTTGTTCCTGGATTGAATGGCGGAAATTGATGGCGCTGGTAACGCGCTGCAGGGTCTGATGAAGGATTCTACTTCTCAGGCTGGACATAACACGGCACTCTCGTTCTTATTCACGCGTACCTTTTGGCGTCGTAAGCCATTTAAGAATATCATGGGCATGCTCTCCCTCATGAGTGAGGAACATTTCCCGCCGGAACGTCTCAGTCACTATTTCACCTCATGAAACCATGATCGGTTCAAAGAATATTTCATCAGTCATTTATCTATACTTCAACCTGTAATGCACTGCCGCTCTCGTAGCGTCGCAATCCGAGCTGGAAAAGTAGAACAGCCAGTGCCAGAAATCCGGCCGTTGCCAATGTCATCTGCCCAAGTAACGACCAGGAGGAATTTCGGACAAAACCAGCCGGGACAGCACCCATAAAAGCCGCCGGGATGATGAGAAACAGGATCATTTTAGCAGTATTGTTAAAGAGCGTAATCGGATAAATGGAAAAAGTAACCATTGCATTGATGGCAAGTGCAGTAAAAGAGCCACCACTCCCACTCCAGAAGGAAATGCTCTGAACAATAATGAGGAAGGAGACAAAGATGATCATTGCCATAAACATGGCCAGGACGAAACGTCCCAATCCTGACAGGCTGAACTGGCCGGAGGCAGCATAACTTATAAAACCATAAAGGAAATCCCCGAAGCCACTCGGAACAGTGCGGCTGGCCAGAACATGCAGGAGCGTTGGCCTTGGCAGGGACAGGTAATAATCCAGTCGTCCAGTGGTAATAATATCTCCCAGATTGAACGCGTTTCCGAAGAGCATCCCGGCCAATCCAAAAGCACCAGCAGAGACACCGAAAACCATGAACATATCTGTCAATTGCCATCCCCGGATATCCTTGAAGCGGTCGAAGAAGAGGATCCAGATCAGGAAGTAAACGCCGTCATTCAGGATCATCCCAATGGATTGCGATAGGAAGGCGACCCGATATTCCATCGCCGAGGCAATGTTGACCTTCCAAAGAGCAACCAGGAATTTAAGTTCTTTCAACTCTAGCCTCCGTTGATTGCCAGCCTTCTCATCCCCCACGAGAAAACCACGACAAGCAGCCCACCAAGGGCGGCCAACCAAAGGGTCTGTCCAATGATAATTTGAATAAAAAACTGCAGGTCTGGAAGGACGAAAAGCTTTGCCGGCCCGTACATCATGTATGCGAACGGCAGGTACTTGGACAAAGTCTGCAACCAGCCCGGGTAGAAATCCAACGGGATCAGCATTCCACCCAGGATGAATACCAGTTTCTGGTAGATCCACTCAAAAGGAGCCACTTCCTCGGTTACGAAGGCGGCCAGTCCGATCAAACCATTGACGCAGAAGTGTAGCAACCAGGCTCCGATTAATGCCAAGAACGCAAGCGGCCAGTTGGAGAGTGGTGGGGGAAAACCGGCCAGGCTCCATACCAATGCACCACCCAGGCAGAACAACATTCCCATGCGTGGCAGACTTTCGCCCAAACCGCTGGCCATCTGGTAGAGCAAAAAATCGTAGGGTTTATTAAGCAGGTATGCGATGGATCCATCCTTGACTTGCTGGGAGATGACTCGGGCCATGCGCGGGCGGCCCAACTCGAGCGTCTCCGCAAGCATTAGATACCACATTGTGTCACGCAGGGTCAAACCATTCAGAACCTGTGAGCCGGATGCGGCATAGGTTACGTGCCATAACTCATAGAAGACCAACATGAATACCAGGATCATCCCGGCGCGGGTCACGATCTCGGCTGGATAGACCAAGCTGTTGAGCAGGTTGATCTTGAAGATGGCAAGGTATTTTCTCATACCCCTGCTTTCCGCTCTCGGTTTTCCTCCTTCCCATAAATCGCTGCGATGACCTCCTCAAGCGGCGGATCGGAAACGGTGATATCCACTAAGGTGCCGGCGGCGGAAAGATGGGCCATGACCTCCTCAACCGGCGTCTTGTGCGTGTCGAAACGCAATTTGATTGCATAGCGGTCTTTGGATACTTTAATGGTTTCTGTCCCACCCACATGAAAATCGGTAGAGACCTGTTGGCTGTAGCGCACCTCGACCAGTTTTGAGTTAAGGAACGAGCGCTTCAGTACCGAAACCTTGTCCTGGTATACGATCTGCCCATGATTGATAATGATGACGCGTTTACACAGCGCCTCCAGGTCGCCTGCATCATGCGAAGTCAGCAAAACTCCCACATTTTCTTGAGAAGCCATTTCGCGGATGGCATCACGGATATGCTGTTTGGCGACCACGTCCAGACCTATCGATGGTTCGTCGAGCAGGAGCAACTTGGGTTTGTGGAGCAAGGAGGCTGCCACCTCGCAGCGCATACGCTGTCCAAGCGAAAGTTTGCGGACAGGGGTTTCAAGCAATTCTCCAATTTCAAAGGTTTCGGCCAGGTAGGCGATGCGTTTTTTCGTTTCAAGGTCGTCTAATTCGTAGATTTTTCCAAAAAGGGTGAAGGTGTCGATGGCAGGCAGGTGGTACCATAGCTGCGGACGTTGGCCAAAGACCGTTCCGATGGAATGGGCCAGCTGGCGGCGCTGTTTCCAAGGGACAAAACCAAGAACCTGGATATCGCCCCCGTCGGGATACAGGATTCCGGTCAGGATTTTGATGGTAGTGGATTTCCCAGCCCCATTTGGACCAATGAAGCCAAGCAGTTCCCCTGCATCCATCTCAAATGATAGTCCACGTACTGCTTCGATAGTGCTATATTTGGGTTTGAACAGGGATCCCACACTGGCGCCCAGCCCGGCGCTTTTGCGTTTCGTGCGGAAAGTTTTCGTGAGATTGGCGACATGAATGGCGGGCATGGCCTATTTTATCATTGGCAGAGAAGATGGGGGATGTACTTCTTGTGACAGGTCTTTGCCTTGACTCTTACTGCAATTCCCTCTTGATATAATCAACCAGTTGCGCGTAACCAGTAAGGTAAACGCTTGAATGGTCTCCACCTTCTCAACCAATCCAAATACCACTCCAGGCGGGCAGATTGAATGAAAGTTTACCTCGCGTAACATTGAATTTTCTTCCATCAATCAGGCTCTGAACAACCCGCTCTTCACCCCAGTTCAATGTTGCGCATGGGACCAAAATCCGGCGTTCCTGACCAGAGGCATTCAAGGCAACGATCACGTTTTGTTCCCCCAGGGTTCGGGCAAAGGCGTAGATTTTTTCCTCCGCTATAAGGCGGATATAATCGCCACGTCGCAGGCTCGGTGTGCGTCTACGTAGAGAAATGAGCATTCTCACCCATTGGCGGAGTTCCTGATCCCAATTGCTCTCCCGCCATGGAAATGCGCGTCGGTTGTCTGGATCTTTTCCACCTTCCATCCCGATCTCATCTCCATAATAGATGGCAGGTGCCCCAGGGAAGGCCATCTGGAAAAGGAAAGCCATTTTAAGCTTATTTGTGTTCCCATCTACCAGAGTTTTAAAACGCTCGGTGTCGTGACTGTCGAGCGGTACATACATGGCAAACAGATTTTCGCGTGGGTAGGCTTTGAGGATGGCCTCAATGCGTTCGCCAAATTGGACGGCGTTTTCACTTCCCTGTAGCCAGATTGCCAGGGCATCTTTTACGGGATAGTTCAGGAGACCGTCGAAATGCGAATCGTTTGCCCAGCGCGGGTTTATATCCCAGATCTCGCCCGTTATATAGGCATCCCGGTTGGCAGATTTGACCACTTTGCGGAATTCTTTCCAAAAACCGTCATCATCAATCTCATTGGGCACATCCAGCCTCCAACCGTCCGCACCCTGCTCGATCCAGAAGCGGGCGACATTGAAAATATGTTCACGGACTTTTGGATTATCTGTGTTGAATTTTGGCAGGGATTTATGGTTCCACCATCCGGTATAGTTCTGTGCATCACCACTTCCATACGCATCCAGTGGAAATTGCTTGATATGGAACCAGTCCTTGTATGCAGACCTCTCGCCATTTTCCAGCACATCCGCAAAAGCGAAAAAACCGCGGCCGCAATGATTGAAAGCGCCGTCCAGGATAATCCGCACGTCGTTTTTATGAACGGCTTCCACCAGGGCATGGAAATCTGCCATTGTACCCAGCCTGGGGTCGATCTGGAAATAGTCGCTGGCGTTATATCGGTGGTTCGAAGAAGCCAAAAAAATGGGATTGAGATAGATCGCATTAACACCCAGATCCAGCAGGTAGTCAAGATGCCGGAGAATACCGCGCAGGTCACCCCCCTGGAAGCCCCAGATGGTTGGTGGAGCCCCCCATTTTTGTAAATTCGGAGGGTCGTTGGAGGTGTCACCGTTGGAAAAACGGTCGGGGAAGATGTGGTAAAAGATGGCGTCCTGAACCCAGTATGGAGTTGTCATTTTTATATCGCTTTGCAATCGTTGATGGCATGCGAAGGAATTTTACCGCGAAGGTACAAGGAGTGCGAATAGAAAACTGATCTGACCTCGCACCTGGGCGGTTAACTTATGTTGATATTTTATTCCAGTTCCTACCCGCCCGTTGAAACCCCAATCAGTTTGCCAACCCCAAAGACCAGCCCGGCTGCAACCAGCCCAATCATTACTTGGCGGAATCCAGAGACCCAAACATTTTTTCCGGTCAGCAGGGTAATGGCTGCTCCGGTCAGAAACAGCGCCAATGCACCCAGGAGGAGACTGATCAAGACAGCCGTGGAACCCTGCAAAAAAATGTATGGAAAGAGCGGGATGATTGCACCAGCTGAGAACAGAAAGAATGATGTAATACCCGCCACCCACGGCGAGCCGCCCAGTTCTTTAGGATCAATTCCGAGTTCCTCACGGGAAAGAGTATCCAGGATGTGAGCTTTATCACCCATCATGTGGGCTGCCAGTTCCCGGGCGCGCTCTTCCGGTAATCCTTTCGAGCGGTAGATCAGCGCCAATTCTTCCTGTTCCTCCTGCGGAGCGTGTTCGATTTCTTCGGCCTCAATTTTGATCTGATTCTGGTAGAGCTCACGCGAGCTTTGAACAGAAAGCCATTCCCCCAGGGCCATCGAGCAGGCTCCTGCCAGCAAACCAGCGACACCGGTGATAAGCACGCCATGGCCAGGCAGGTTGGCCCCGGCGGCACCCATTGTCAGACTTAAGACAGAAACGAGTCCATCATTAGCCCCAAGGACAGCCGCGCGTAAAGCATTCCCTCCAGTGGCGTGATGGCGACCTTCCAACTGGGCCACTTCACTTCCCACCAGCCCATTTTGACGACCAGCCATTGCTGCAATCAGGCGGGCATGCGACTTTTCATCTGCCGACATGCGACCCGTGTCGGTCATGGCTTCAGGCTGACTATCGTACGCCAGACTGTCGGCTTGCTCATTTCCAGTGACAGTTGGAAGGACAAATTGGGCGCCGAAGCGTTTTGCTAGGAAACACATGGTAGCGGCACGCCAGGATGGTCGGCGGCGAGGGATTTTCACCCCGGCTTCCTGTAACCGTTTTTCCCAGACTTGGGCGTGTTTAACCTCGCTGGCCGCCAGGCGGCGGTAGACATCCGCCAGCTCGGGTTTAGGTTCGATTTCGGCGAGCGTATTATATAACGCTGTTCCATCGATCTCTTTTTGCAGGTTCTCACGATATTTGGATACTTCTTGGGATGGGGTCATGGGGTGCCTTTAGGAGTTTTACGAACGCTTGAATTGTACCGCATCTTATCCCTTGAATGAATTAGTGCATATGAGGTCAATTTGTCACATGCTTAGCAGCTTATGATCTGCCTTCATATTGTTCGCTGATATACTATAAGGAAGAAAATTAGGACCACACAGAGGTAGATATTTTACGTCAAGTTCGTTGCCCACCCGCAAGATCACAACATCGCGACACAATTTTCGTTATGGATATTCCATATTTCGAGCAGATATAAATTATGCAACGTCCCGTTTTGCCCGTTTCCCGCTCCCGGCTGAGGCATGCATTCCAGATTTTCACCTGGGGGGGTGAGTGGGCGATTTCACTTTCCACTCAGACAAAGCATAACCTGTATTGGTTTTTCTTTGATGGTCTGTTTTCTTCTGCCAGTGAGAATATTGTCATCACGTATGTGACTTTGTACATCCTGGCGCTGGGGGCCACGCGCGCACAAGTTGGGTTGATGAGTTCCTTTTCGAGTTTGTGTTCAGCCTTGCTTTTATTGCCGGGGGCGATCCTGGTTGAACGCTACGGCCATCGTAAAGAGATAACCATGGCCTTTGCTGGGGGGGTGGCCCGGTTAGCAATCCTGGCGCTGGCTCTGCTGCCATTTATTTTTGGTGGGCAGACCATTATCTGGGTGGCGATTGCCCTTTCTGTAACACATGATTCATTTGGAAACCTGGCTTTCCCGGCTTGGGTATCCGTCACTGCAGATATTGTCCCAATGGAAGGTCGCGGACGTTTTTTTGGTTCTCGCAATTTCATTATGGGGGTTACAGGCATGCTGGCCATCCTGCTCGTCGGTGAACTGATCACTCGCACTTCCATACCGCTCGGTTATCAGATTGCTTTGGGTCTGGCATTTATCCTCGGCTTGGCTTCTACTTTTAGTTTTGGTCACCTGGGGGATCCAAGGGGCAATTTTTCACCTGTGGCCAAGGCTGGTTCATTTTCATGGCGGACTGTTGTGGGGGACATGCAGGACCATCCGGTCTTCTTGGCGCTTGCATTGGTGATGGCATTTTGGAATTTTTCTCTCAATATAGCCAGCCCATTCTTCAATGTTTACATGGTTCAGAACCTTAAATTTACTGCATCGATGGTGGGTATCGTCAGTATTGTTTCAAGTGTAGCTGGTCTGTTGATCCAGCATCGGGTGGGCCGGCTTTCGGACAGGTTGGGACCACACAGGGTGCAATTAATCAGCATGTTCCTTATTCCCTGCCTGCCCTTTGCCTGGATGTTCGTTACCCAATTCTGGCATGTCATCGTGTTGAACTCTTTCAGCGGTATCTTATGGGGAGCCTTCAATCTTGTCTCGTTTAATTTTTTGTTATCCCTAACACCAGATGCCCAGCGGGCTCGCTTTTCAGCGTTTTACCAGATCTTGGTCATGCTGGCGTTGGCAGGCGGCGCGGCCTTTGGGGCCTGGGTGGTGACTGCCTGGGGGTATCGAGCTATCTTCCTGTGCTCGGCGGTCGGTCGGATGGCTGCAGCCATTTTGTTTGTCCGTTTTGTGCCGTCGATGAGTGAAAACGCTAAAACGAACTAAAAAAGTGTAGTCTTTCGACGCAGTAAAGACTTTTACTCACTTGTTGAGTTCTGGGATATTTTCCCCATAAGCAGGCTGCGTATACGGCGGCTGGTAATTGCCAAATCTTGCATGAAGAAAATTGCTGCTTCCTCAGAGGCGCGAAAAAAATGTTTTGGTTTATCTTACCGCTTCAAGGCATCCCAGCCGGCGTATTTACCGGTATCACCCAGTTCGGCTTCAATGCGCAAGAGCTGGTTGTACTTGGCAACCCGGTCGGAGCGTGCAGGTGCACCGGTCTTGATCTGGCCCATGTTAAGAGCAACAGCCAGGTCGGCGATGGTGCTGTCCTCCGTCTCGCCGGAGCGGTGGGAAGTAACCGCACGCCAGCCGGCCCGGTGGCATATCTCGACCGCTTCAATGGTCTCGGTCAGTGAACCGATCTGGTTGAGTTTTACCAGCAGGGCGTTGCAGGTCTTCTCTTGAATGCCCCGGCGGACGCGTTCGGGGTTGGTTACCAACAGGTCATCGCCCACGATCTGGATCATGTCACCCAGTTGTTTGGTCATCAGGATCCAGGATTCCCAATCGTCCTGGGCCAGGCCATCCTCGATGGAGACGATCGGATATTCCTTGACCCACTTGGTCCAAAACTCCACCATCTGCGTGCCTGTCAAATTCTTCCCCTCCTTGCGCAGGTTGTAGGTCTTGGTCTCTTCATCGTAGAGTTCGGATGCGGCCGGGTCTAGTGCAATCGCCACCTGTTCACCGCGTCCGGTCTTGAACCCGGCTTTAAGAATGGCTTCCAGGATGACCTCGACGGCCTCATTGTTTGCCTTAAGCGCCGGAGCGTAGCCGCCCTCGTCTCCGACCAGTGTCACGTAGCCTTTATCCTTGAGCACGGATTTGAGGGCGTGATAGATCTCTGCACCCCAGCGCAGGCCTTCTGAGAAGGTGGGTGCGCCAAGCGGCATGACCATGAATTCCTGGACATCCGTGGATTGCCAGCCAGTATGAGCACCACCATTTAATATATTCATCATCGGAACCGGAAGTACATGCGCATAGACACCACCGATATATCGATACAGAGGTAGTCCGAGACCGGAGGCGGCCGCCTTCGCAACTGCCAGCGACACTCCCAGGATGGCATTGGCACCAAATTTGGATTTATTGGGAGTGCCATCCAGTGCCAGCAGTTCGGCATCAATGGCTTTCTGGTCGGTTGCATCCCAACCATACAATTCATCGGCAATGACATCGTTGACGGCTGCGATGGCTTTCAACACACCTTTGCCATTGTAGCGTTTTTTATCGCCATCGCGCAGTTCGAGCGCCTCATGAACGCCTGTAGATGCTCCGGAAGGGATGGCCGCGCGTCCCCATGATCCGTCTGCCAGAATAACTTCGACTTCGACGGTCGGGTTGCCGCGCGAGTCAAGGATTTCCTGACCGGTGATAAGTTCAATTGTCGTGTCCATGGTCTTCTCCTTGTTTAATTTCGGACAAAGGTCCTTTGGTTTCCAAGCCGCTAAAATATCGCTTTTTAATTAATAGCACAGTCATATCCGTGCACCCTCTCCGAAGAGTGCAGGCAAATAACTTTCATGTCTGCTTGTCCATGGCAATCAATTATCTCTTCCATATCATTTGTCTAAGCTAATCTCTCGTTTCTTCTCGCCTTAGCCGCCCGGATCAACCCTACAAATAACGGATGTGGGCGCATTGGTCGTGAAAGAAACTCAGGGTGGAATTGGCTTCCAACCATGTAGGGGTGATCATTTAATTCGGAAATCTCGACCAGCATTCCATCCGGTGAGATGCCCGAAAAAGTCATCCCGGCTTTTTCGAATTCTTCGCGGTAAAGGTTGTTGAATTCCCAGCGGTGACGGTGGCGCTCCTCAACATGTTTCTCGCTATAAGCTGCGGCGGCTTTCGTCTCTGGTTGGATTTCGCAAGGATATAGACCGAGCCGCATCGTACCGCCCATGTCGGTGATGGCGCGCTGTTCCAACATCAGATCGATCACCGGATACTTGGTGCTTCGGTCGAACTCGGTCGAGTTGGCATCTTCGTGTCCCAAGACATTCCGGGCGAACTCCACACACATCACCTGCATTCCCAGACAAAGTCCCAGGTAGGGGATTTTATTTTCCCTGGCATACCGGGCAGCCTGGATTTTGCCTTCGATTCCACGCGAGCCGAACCCACCGGGAACTATGATGCCATCCGCGGCTTTGACTTCTTCCCAGCCCTTGCCTTTCTCCAGTTCGGCGGAATGCACCCACTGGATCTCTGCCTCCACGCCCAGCGATAGCGCTGCATGATTAACGGCTTCGCGCACAGACATGTAGGCATCCTTCAATTCAACATATTTGCCGACTAGGGCAATATTGACAACCGGCTTCGGTTTCCGGACAGCTTCAACAAGTTGCCTCCAAGGACCCCAATCAGGTGTGGCACGTGACCTGCAGGCCCAGCCGCTCGACAATATAATCACCTACGCCTGCTTTTTCGAGCAGCAAAGGAACCTCGTAAAGAACGGGCGCAGTGACCATTGGCACCACCGCGCGCCTGTCCACATCGCAGAAAAGGGCGATCTTATCGCATAATTCCTCTTCGATTGGATAATCGGAGCGGGCAATGATCATGTTGGGAGAGATACCGATGGAACGCAAGGCTGCCACCGAGTGCTGGGTGGGTTTGGTTTTAAGCTCCTGCGTGGCGCCGATGAAGGGCAACCAGGTGACGTGGACAAAGAAGGTGTTCTCGCGTCCAACTTCGTTGCGCAGTTGACGCAGGGCTTCCACAAATGGCTGGGACTCGATGTCGCCCACCGTTCCGCCGATTTCGAGGATGACCACTTCCGCCCCGGTCTCTTTGGCGACCAGTCCAATCCGGCGTTTGATCTCGTTGGTGATGTGTGGGATGACCTGGATCGTTCCGCCCAGGTAGTCGCCGTGACGCTCTTTACTGATCACCTCGGCATATACCTGTCCGGTGGTGAAGTTGCTGAAACGGCCCAGGCGGATGTCCACAAAACGTTCGTAATGACCCAGGTCCAGGTCTGTTTCAGCACCGTCATCGAGCACGTATACTTCGCCATGTTGGTAGGGGGACATCGTCCCCGGGTCCACGTTGATATAGGGATCCAATTTTTGCACGGTTACCTTGAAACCGCGCGATTTCAGTAACAGTCCGGTGGCCGCGGCAGTAACACCCTTGCCTACTGAACTGACTACTCCGCCCGTGAAGAATATATATTTTGTTGGCATGTAATCTCCCTCTTGCAGGGATATAACAAAGGGCGTGGGGAGGGCCAGTGACTGGCATCCTCCCCACGTGGGTTGACGTTCTTGAATGGTAAGTGTATGGGACCGATTGGTTTCATCCGACCAATTTGACCAGGTCCTCTGCGGCCCGGCGCATTTCCAGAAAAATAAGACCGAGTTTGGCATCCTGTCGCGCCAGGGAGGTTAACACGGCCTCCGCTCCGACCGAGGTCAGGACGATAAAGCCAGCATTTCCTTTTATATAGACTTGCTCCAGCCCGCCACGCCCCAATTCGCCTGCGATCCGTTCTCCCAGACTTAGCATGGCGGCCGACATGGCGGAAACGCGGTCTTCTTCCACGTCAGCGGGAAGAGCCGATGCCATGATCAATCCATCCACTGAAACGATAGCCGACGCTTCAATATCCGGCGCGGCGGCTTGCATGGAGCGCAAGCGGTTAACCATCTGTTCGCTGCGAGTTTGAGTCATTCAAATAACTCCAGTGAAAACCATTTCAAATAGATGGTCACATTATAAGGTAAACCTTGAAATTGTGCATAACTTTCACCTTCCAGTTCACACCTTTTTTCTTCTCGTAATTCTTCGCCAAAAAGCACGCCTCAAGAAATTACCTGCCAGCACTCCTGCGAAAATGGCCCCTGCCATACCCCCAAAGAAAATCAGGCAGGTCAAGTCAGTCAGAACGTTTCCAGACAGGGTTTTGACGAAGAGCCGGTCCTTTAATAACAGGAAAGCAAGAATCCAAAGACCGAGGCAGATTATTAGTACGATGAACGTCATTGCGTTGATTATTCGCCCAGCGCAGGAATGTGCCAGCTCCTGATCATTCTGGTTATCCATACTCACTTTTTCCGATTTCCAAAACCGGATGAAACGTTCTTTCATCTTTCAATAACCTTTTTAGTGTGAAATTGGATTGTCTGGACGATTTTACTTCAAAAAACTGGTCAGGGGGATAATCTGATGCTTACCGACATCATTGATACCTGAATCCCCATCTGGTTTGTTGAATTGGGGGATTTCACACCCTACCACACCTCTAGAGTTGACCCATGCATGCCTTCGTGTTAAACTAACCTGTTACAAAGTGCCGGGACAAAATGAATCGTATTGGAATGGTGCTATTCTTGATATTCTGCCTGTCGGCGGCTCCCGATAGGTATGTTTCTGCGCAAGCTGGACCTGTGATCATTTCACCACGGCCGGGCGAAGTACTCCAGGGAGTGGTGGCAATTAAAGGTTCAAGTGATGTGCCGGGTTTTCAATCCTCGGAAGTCTCCTTCGGTTACGCTGGCGACACAACCGGAACATGGTTCCTGATCGCTTCTAGCAATCGAACGGTGGTATCGGATACCTTGACAACTTGGGATACCACCACCATCACAGATGGAAACTACACCTTGCGCTTGCGAGTTACTCTGAACGATGGAAGTCACCTTGAATCCACTATTACAGACCTGCGGGTGCGGAATTACACACCCATAGAGACACCTACTCCGGCTCCGACTGCTTTGAAGCCGACTAGTGTCACGACCGCCACCCTGACGGTTACCCCTTTTCCAACACCGACTGCTCTGCCGACCAATTCAGCGATATTGACGCCTGCGGATGTCTCGACCAGCCTCGCTTATGGTGGTTTGGGAGCAGTGCTTCTCCTTGTTATTCTTGGCATTTATCTCTGGTTGCGCTGGAAATAAGAATGAATGAACCCTTCCTGATTGTCGGCTTAGGCAACCCTGGACGAGAGTATCGTGACACTCGTCATAACATCGGTTTTATGCTGCTGGACCGGTTGGCAGTGAAACTAAATGCGCGTTTTACCCGCCTGCAATCCCGTGCGCTTGTGGCTAACGGTTTATTTGCGGAGAATAAGATCATCCTCGCCAAGCCGCAAACATTTATGAACCTCTCTGGGCAATCCGTGCAGGGTTTGGTTCATTTTTACAAATTACCATTGACCAACTTGCTCGTGGCTCATGACGACCTGGACTTGCCTCCTGGTACCATCCGGATCCGTCCGGATGGAGGCTCTGCTGGACAGAAGGGTATGACCTCCATCCTGGAACACTTTGGCACGGATGAATTTCCGCGCCTGCGCTTGGGAATTGGTCGTCCACCTGGACAGATGCAGGCACCGGATTATGTGCTTCAGGAATTCTCGAGCAGCGAGCTGTCCATCATCTCGGAAACGCTCAATCGCGCCGTGGAGGCTGCGTTAACTTTCGTGACCGAAGGTCTGGACGCAGCCATGAATAAATATAACGGTAGTAGCGAGAAATAGTAAAAAAGGAAAGAGTTAATTATTCTATAATTTCACCCGTTAATCATTGGTCGTCTGTATTATGAAACTCCTGCTCGACTCGATCCGTCAATTATCCGGGTACCAAAAATTGGTTGTAGCGTTGAAATCCGGTCAACCCCAACCCGGACTGGCGTTACCACGCGCCGCCCGCTTGCCTGTACTGGCGGCTTTGCAAATTGACCTGGACCAACCCTTCATCCTTGTGACCGATCGCGCAGACCATGCCCTCCAACTCCATGATGAGCTGGCTTTCTGGACGTCTGGTGCGCCATGTTATTTATTTTCGGAACCCAACCCGCTTTTCTACGAAGAAGCTGCTTGGGGTACCACCACCCGAAGGGAACGCCTGCAAACGCTGACAGCGTTGGCGGTCCATCACCTTCCATTTGTTGAAAAGCCTGCCTCTCCACCTATCATTATCACCTCGGCGCGTGCCCTTATGACGCGCACCCTGCCGCGACGGGACTTCCTTATGGCGTCCAAACAACTCAAGCTGGGGCAAAGCATCTCCCTTAGCAACCTGCTCAAGGAGTGGCTGCGTATAGGCTACCAGTCGGCGGAAACCGTCCTTGAACCGGGCCAATTCTCCCACCGCGGCGGTTTGCTGGATGTCTGGCCGCAATCCGAACCACATCCAGTCAGGTTGGATTTCTTCGGAGACGAGATTGACACCATCCGGCTTTTCGACCCGGGGTCGCAACGCACAGTCGGGAAGCTTGACTCCATTCTCATTTCACCTGCCCGGGAATATCTCGTGGATGAAAAGTCTGTACCGGGAGTGTTGTCCGGCTTATCGGAACACCTTTCAGAGTTCTATATTCCTCTCATTCATCCGTATACATCCAGTCTGCTTGATTATTTGCCAGAAGGAGCCCTGGTACTTGTGGACGATTGGAGTCTCCTCGAAAGTACCGTCTTCGAAATTGAGGAACAGGCTGTTAAATTGCGCGCCGAATCCATCGCCGAAGGGACATTGGCAGAGAACTTCCCAATCCCCTATGTCACCTGGTCGGAATTGGCCGATACACTGAGCGGTCATTCCTGTCTGGAATTGGGTCACTCAACCGCAGAGGAAATGATTAATGAACCGCAGCTGCACGGAATGATCTGTCAACACAATTTGGCAGGATTGAACGGTTTGGGGGACGTCTCAAACCATTTACCGAATACCTTTCCAGAATCGTTAGGGAGAACAATTTTGTCGTAGTGGTATCCCGCCAGGCTTCGCGCCTTGAAGAACTCTGGATGGAAAATGATCAACATTTCACAAATCAGAATCTTCAATTTATGGAAACTTCTCTTTCCGAGGGCTGGAGTCTTGGCAGTTCATACCTGATTACCGATTCTGAAATCTTTGGCTGGGAGCGGCCACAACCTCGCCAACGTCCACGCCCTGGCGCAGAAACCCCCGAATCCGCTTATGCAGACTTGCATCCAGGTGATTGGATCGTGCATGTGGATTATGGGCTTGGTAGATATATCGGGTTGGTTCAGCGTACGCTCGAAGGACTGGAACGCGAGTTTCTGTGCGTCGAGTATAAGAACGGTGACCAGGTCTATGTCCCCATCCACCAGGCTGACCGTCTTACCCGCTATATAGGTCCGGATGGTTCTCCGCCAGCACCGGGAAATCTGGGGACACAGGAATGGCCCGAAACCAAGCGCAAGGTCAGAACAGGCAGTACAGGAAGTGGCACAGGACCTTCTCGACCTGTATGCCCGCCGGCATGTTGCCGAAGGCTTCGCTTTCAGTCCCGATAATGCCTGGCAGGGTGAGTTGGAATCCAGTTTCCCTTATGTTGAAACAGAGGACCAGGTCAAGGCTCTGGTGGATATCAAGCGTGACATGGAAACGCCCCGTCCGATGGATCGTCTGCTTTGCGGTGATGTCGGATATGGCAAAACCGAAGTGGCCTTGCGGGCGGCATTCAAGGCCGTCATGGATGGTCGACAGGTGGCTGTGCTGGTCCCAACCACTGTGCTTGCGCAGCAACATTATGATACCTTCCGGCAGCGGCTGTCGGCTTTCCCGGTGACGGTCGAGATGCTCTCACGCTTTCGCACGCCCCGTGAGCAGAGCCAGATTTTATATGCATTGTCGCAAGGCGCAGTGGATATTGTCATCGGCACGCACCGGCTTATTTCAGACGATGTTCAGTTCAAGGATCTTGGGCTGGTCATCATTGATGAGGAGCAGCGTTTTGGTGTAACACACAAGGAACACCTGAAGAAACTGCGCACCGAAGTGGATGTTCTTACGCTGACGGCAACACCCATCCCACGCACGCTTTACATGGCCCTGACCGGGGTCCGCGATATTTCCAACCTGAATACGCCTCCTGAGGAACGCCTGCCTATCATCACTCACGTCGGGCCATACTCGCCGAAACTCGTCCGCCAGGCCATCCTGCGCGAATTGGAACGCGGCGGGCAGATCTTCTTTGTTCATAATCGCGTTCAAACCATTGACGCTATGCGTATGCATCTCGAGAAACTGGTCCCCGAGGCGCGTATCGCCATAGGCCATGGCCAGATGCCCGAAACGGAACTCGCCAGCGTGATGCATCGGTTTACTGCCGGCGAGATCGACATCCTGCTTTCCACTTCCATCATTGAATCTGGTCTCGATATTCCCAACGCCAACACTCTAATCGTTGACCGGGCGGATGCCTTTGGTCTGGCCCAGCTTTATCAATTACGTGGGCGGGTTGGTCGCGGCGCGGCACGTGCCTATGCTTACTTCTTTCGCCACCGAAAATTTGCTCCTACCCCCGAAGGTCAGGAGCGATTGGAAGTTATTGCTGAAAATACCCAGCTTGGCGCTGGCTATTCGATTGCCATGCGTGACTTGGAAATGCGCGGAGCCGGTGAACTGCTGGGCACACGTCAATCCGGGTACATCGCGGCAGTTGGGTTCCATCTATATACGCGTTTATTGGCCGCTGCCGTGAAACAGGCCCGAACGCGCGGCAGGTTCGAAGGGTTGAAAATTGATCTGAAAACCGCCAGCCTGGATGCTCTCCAACCTATGGGTTTGCCGGTCAATGTGGATCTGCCGCTTGCCATCGGAATACCCGAAGCTTATACGTCCCCGACACAAACTTGCGCCTGCGCCTCTATCGCCGTCTGGCTGACTTGACGGATAAAGCTGCCTTGGAGGCTTTGGTTGCCGAATTTACCGATCGATTTGGCCCTCTCCCTGAAATGGTGTCCAACCTGTTCTTCCAGATGGAAGTTAAGCTACGGGCAGAACGCGCCGGGCTGGTTTCGGTTGGCATGGAAAGCGGGCAGATCGTCCTGCGTTATCCGACGTTGCAGGAAGGGATGGAATCGAAACCTGATCTTGATTTTCCGAATGACCACCTGCCGGACCTGGGTCCGGGTGTGCGTGGCGGGAAAAATGCATATTGGTGCATGTTCGGAAAGGATTCCGATTGGCAGGCGAGATTGCTGGAAGTGCTTGAGCGATTGGAGCGAAAATGATCATCTCCCGGGTGGTCGCTCCGTTTGGGCAATTCCTTTCAGCTGAAACTTTCCATGCCACCCTGGAGTCAGCCCTGGCTGAACGTTTCCGAGCCCAGAAAGTTCTCGTTCTGATCCCGGATCATACACGCTCGTTGCCTCTTCCTTTTCTCTTTCGTTCCCTTGTTGCAATTCTCAATGACACCCGCCAACTCGATTTCATGGTTGCGCTGGGCACCCATCCGCCGCTCAGCCAGGAGAACTTGAATCGATTGGTGGGAATCGCACCCGCAGAACGCACCACTACGTACCGTCAAATTCGGTTGCTCAACCATGCCTGGAACGATCCGTCTGCATTGACCCGGCTTGGGATTATTTCACAATCGGAAGTCCGGGAAGTGGCAGGCGAGCACTGGCATCCCTCTCTGGCAGAGGACGTCGAAGTTCGAATCAACAAGGCCGCACTGGATTATGACCATATCATCATCCTGGGACCTACTTTCCCGCATGAAGTAGCTGGGTTTTCCGGCGGAGCGAAGTACCTGTTCCCTGGCCTTTCCGGCCCGGAAATGATCAATGCGATGCATTGGCTGGGTGCGTTGACCGGGGTGGTTGGAACGATCGGCATAAAAGATACTCCCGCACGTGTGCTGATTCATCTTGCCGCCAGGATGGTAAGAACACCGGTCACACTGGTTGGGTTCGTCGTTGAAGGTCATAATGTCAGTGGCATGTTTATAGGTGACTATCTCGCTGCCTGGAGCGCAGCCGCGGACCTATCTGCTCAACGGCATATCCGCCGGGTGGAAAAACCGTATAGACGGGTGCTGTCGTGTGCCCCTCCCATGTACGATGAACTATGGACCGCCGCCAAGGCCATGTACAAGCTCGAACCGGCAGTTGCCTTGGGTGGTGAGGTGGTCATCTTTGCCCCGCATCTCGAGGTGGTCAGTCGTTCCCATGGCAAATATATCTATGAAATTGGCTATCATATCCTGCCCTACTTTCTCGCCAATTGGGAGCGATATCGGAATATCCCTTTGGGTGTATTGGCTCACAGTTCGCATTTGCGTGGTTCCGGTTTTATGGATGGTATCGTCGAGCTCCCAAATGTTCGGGTGACTCTGGCCAGCAAGATCCCGCCTGAGGATTGTGCATGCTTGAACTTGGGCTATCTCGACCCCGCTAGCATCAATATTGCCGAGTGGGAGAACCATGAAGATGAAGGTATTCTTTACGTTCCACGGGCCGGGGAAATACTTTATCGTATGTAAAGCATGAATGTTAAGTTTTCAGAATCACCTGTGAATGTTGGTTGATTTTGCGGACAATCTGTTCTATACTACTTTGTGCTTGTATATAACTTGGAGGAGGAAATATGAACTGGAAGGAGCGTATTTTATTCCCCGTTCTGGGCCCTGTGTTGAAGGCTGCCCTCTGGCCGGTTGGTAAGATGCGCCAGCCGCAAGTGAAAGGGACTCTGTCCGTACAGGGGTTGGATGCACCAGTTGAAGTGCTGAGGGATCGCTGGGGAGTGCCCCACATTTATGCCCAAAATGCCAGGGACTTGTTCTTTGCCCAGGGTTTTGTGCATGCTCAGGAACGCCTCTGGCAAATGGATTTCACCCGTCGTGTGGTGTTCGGACGCCTGGCAGAGGTTCTTGGCGAGGCCGCTCTACCCACTGACCGGGCCATGCGTACCCTCAGTCTGTTTGCAACTGCTGTCCAGGAAGCCCGGAATGTCTCCGGAGAATTGCAGACTTTGCTCGAGTTCTATTGCAGCGGGGTCAATGCCTGGATCGAATTGGCCAGGAATCGCAACAAGCTGCCACTTGAGTTTATGTTCCTGGGTTACCAGCCCGAGCCATGGCAAATTGCCGATACTCTTGGATGGGGCAAGTTGATGTGCTGGACATTGGCGGTCAATTGGCAATCCGAGTTTTATCGCAGCCAGATTATCCAAAAATTGGGCGCGCAAAAGGCCAATGATCTGGAGATCGATATCGACCAGGCTTGGGCGGTGATACTTGACTTGGGTCAGGCCCTGGCAGGAGGCAAGTCTGCCGATTCCACCCGTGCTTTTACAGGACCGCATGCCGGTGAGGGGGTTGGGAGCAACAATTGGGTGGTTGACGGAAGCCGGAGCGTCACCGGCAAGCCTCTTTTGGCCAACGATATGCACCTGGAAATGACCACGCCAGGGGTGTGGTATGAAAATCACTTGGTGGGCGGTGGGTTTGATGTAAGTGGAGTGACAATGCCGGGTGTACCTATGGTCGTTGCCGGACACAACCGGACCGTCGCATGGGCTTTTACCGATGGCTGCCCGGATGCCCAGGATCTATATGAGGAGCACCTGCGGCGGTCAGGTGACGGTGGCTGGGAATACGAATTCAAAGGTGAATGGCAGCCCGCTGTTGTCCGCAAAGAACAGATCCTCATCAAGGGGGGCAAGAGTGTTATGGAGGAAGTGGTGGTTACCCGGCATGGACCGGTGATCAATATCTTGTTTAAAGATGCCTTTCCTGATTTAGCGCCACTGGCATTGCGTTGGACAACATTGGAACCCGGCGAATTGTTTCAGGGGGTTTACGATATGAATTTAGCCGGAGATTGCTGGTCTTTCCGGGAGGCCTTGCGCCATTTTGACGATCCTTCCCAGAATGTGGTTTACGCTGATACACAGGGAAATATTGCCTATTCACTGAATGGTCGTGTACCGGTAAGGGCCAGGGGGGAAGGTTCCGTCCCTGCCCCGGGTTGGACAGGTGAATATGAATGGACCGGCTATATCCCCTTCGAGGCAATGCCACACCTTTTCAACCCGCCACGCGGCTATATTGCCACCGCCAATAACCAGATTCAGCGTTTTGACTTCCCATATTTCCTCGGCAAGGATTACTTGATCTCGGAACGGGCGGGCCGCATAATCGAAATGCTCGAAGCCAATCAAAAAGCGGACATTTCCTACTTCCAAAAAATGCAATTCGACCTGGTTTCACTGAGCGCCCGCACCTTCGCCCATTATTTGGGAACATTGCAGGTCACAGATCCCGACCTTTTGGAAATCGTTCAGCAGATGGGCAGATGGGATGGGAAATTGGGCGTGGATAGTTCGATGGCCTGTATTTTCGAAGCTACCATCCGGAATGCCATCCGTTTGTTGCTCGAACACCAATTAGGCGAACTTGGTCTGCGTATCCAGGGTCAGGGACCATTCCCCGGTCAATGGCCGGAACACACTTGGGAGTGGTTCGTTCGCCTGCTTGCGGAACCGGAAGCTTCCTGGTTCGACTTGGGAAAAGGAGAAAAACGCGATGACGTCTTACATTTGGCTCTACGGCAGGCGGTGGATTTCTTAAAAAGGAACTCGGCCCTCGCATGGCAGATTGGAAATGGGGAAAACTGCACAAGTTGACCTTCGATCATATTTTGGGACAGCAAAAACCGCTGGATTTCATCTTCAATGTCGGCCCCTTCCAGGTTGGCGGTGATGGTTCAACCCTTTGGAATTCATATACCTGTTGGCATGACCTGAAACCTCGTCCGGTGGTCGGTCCGCCATTCCGTTTCATTGCTGACCTGGGGGACCTGGATCACTGTTGGGCGTTACTCGTACCAGGCCAATCCGGGCACCCGTTCAGTCGTCATTTCCGGGATGGGGTGCAACCCTGGTTCGAAGGAAATTATCACCCGATGTTATTTAATCGTGACGCGGTTGAACAAAACTTGGAGGCAAAGTTGATTCTTAAGCCATGACGGATCAGGATATAAAAAAGTGGTGGAAGCTTTTTCCACCGCTTTTTATTTTCTTCATTATGGATTACTTGCTTATGCCATCTTGCGTATCCGCACCTCTATGGACGGTTCATTCTTGAGCAACTCCACCAACTTGCTGGTATCTGTATTTCCATAATGATATGGATATAGGATGCGAGGCTTGATGATCCTGGCGGCATCCGCGACCATTTCCGGGGTCATCGTGAAGGGTAGGTTCATGGGCAGGAAAGCAACTGCGATATCTTTGAGATCCTTCATTTCCGGGATATTTTCGGTGTCCCCGGCTAGATACAGGCGTGTATCACCAAACGTCAGGACATAACCGTTTCCGATGCCTTTGGGGTGGAAAGGTTGCCCATCCTCGCGTTTGTGAATGAGGTTGTATGCCGGTACTGCCTGGATGTGCAGCCCTGCTACTGTTTTTATATCCCCGTTGCGCATAGCAATACTTCCTTTTACTTGCTTGGCGCCCGCCGGGTTCGATACGAGTACCGTTGCCGGGGTCCGGATAGCATTCAGAGCCTGGGTATCGAAATGATCATAATGCTCGTGCGTGGCGAGAATGACATCCGCTTTTGGCAGGCTGGAATAGTCAGCCACTTGGCCATACGGGTCTATGAAGATTTTTTCCCCATTGAAAGTCATCATCAGGCTGGCATGTCCTAGGAACGTCATTGCCAGGTCCCCGGCGGAGGTGGGGAGCAAATCGGTTTCGAAAGATTCTTGTGCTGTCATGGTTACCTTCCTTTCTTGGAGACTATTCCGGGTTCGTGTGCCGACCATCGCAGAAAGGTTTATTCTTGGACTTTCCACATCGGCACAGGGTGACCCGGTTTCGGATTTCGTAGATGATACCATCTGCCGACTCGATCGGGATCCCGCCGCGCACCCAAAGAGGCCCAAGTTCGCCGACAACTGGATCAATCACCAGACCGATGGAGGGCTCGAATTCAGGTTCAATGAGGTTCCCAACCTTGTCGTGTAACACCAGCCGTCCGGCTGGGCAGTCGCTCACTTCTTGGAGGGCGATTTTCTTTGCTTCCGGTTTGTCGGAAGCGCGGGTATTATCCCATGCACCGCCAGCCCGGTCGCAGAAACGCGCCAGGGCGCACAGGGCAACCACGTCATAAAGTTCCAGTTCCGGTCCGACTGTCTTTGGTTCTGATTGCTGGTCAAAAGGTTCACGGCTGGCTGTTTCGGTGCCATCGAAGGAGATTTCATTATGAGTGAGATCGCAGAATGGCTTGTCTTTGGAATGCCCACACCGGCACAGGTCATACTCTTCTTGAGAAGGATATTGCTTGCCCTTGCGCCACCCGGTGGATAGGCCCGCCGCGTCAGGGACGAGTATCTGCTCACTTAAGGGAATGCCCCCGTAAACTGTGTAAGGTCCGTCCTCGCAGATCTTGATCTTCATTCTGCTGTTCTTAACCACCATTTGATAACCTCTTTTCTTTGCTAAATGATAACTCAATCTCCGAACTTGCGGTAGAACCAGGTTTTAATGACTTGGGTAAGGATTACATACGTTACCAGCATGGCCAACAACCACGGCCAATATGACCATGGCAGCGGGGTGAAACCGAGCAAGCCCGAAAGCGGGGAGTAAGGGAGGTACCCACCGACCGCCACGATCGCCAGCGAAGTAAAGATGAGGGCTTTGCTTGCCCGGCTTTGAATGAATGGGATCTTCTTCGTTCGGATGACATGGATGATCAGGGTTTGGGTGAACAACGATTCCACGAACCAGGCGGTATGGAAAAGGGCGGCATGTGCAGCGTCCGGATGAGCCCAGGCGCCATAGACAAACAACATGATAAAGTAGGTCGCATAGTCAAATATGGAACTGATCGGGCCTATGTAAATGATGAAGCGACGCAACTCACCAATGGCCCATTTTCGCGGCTGGTTAAGCCAATCGGCATCCACCTCGTCGGTCGGGATGGCGGTCTGCGAAAAATCGTAGAGCAGGTTATTGGTCAGAACCTGGATGGGCAGCATTGGAACGAATGGCAGGAAGATGCTGGCGCCCAATACGCTGAACATGTTACCGAAATTGGAGCTGGCGGCCATTTTGATGTATTTGGTGATATTCCCGAAGACACGCCGGCCTTCCATGACGCCATCTTGCAGGACTAGCAGGCTGTTTTCGAGCAAAATGATATCCGATGATTCCTTGGCAATGTCCACAGCACTGTCCACCGAGATGCCTACATCCGCAGCCTTGAGTGCCGGGGCATCGTTGATGCCGTCGCCCAGAAAACCGACCACATGCCCCTTGCTCTGCAGGGCGCGGATGATGCGTTCTTTGTGGGATGGCGAGAGCTTGGCGAAGACGGAATTGGCTTCGGCGGCTTCGGCGAGTTGCACTTCGTCCATTTCTTCGATCTGGCTTGCCGAGCAGGATGTGCTCCACCGGTAGTCCGACCTGTTTACAAATGTTGATGGTCACGATGTCATTATCGCCGGTCAGAATTTTTACGCCAACTTTATGCTCATTAAGTTTGCTCAAGGCTTCATTGGCGCTGGCTTTTGGCGGATCCAGGAAGGCCATGTAGCCCAAAAGGGTCAGGTTGGATTCATCCCGGTTGGTGTAATGAGGTGTGTCATCAGTCCCTGGAAATACCCGGTATGCCACAGCAAGGACACGAAAACCTTGTGAATTCAAATCCTTGACGCGTTGTTTGCGATGCTCATCGTGTTCGGCCGTTACTTCAAGAACCTCGCCCTTGACTTCCACATGCGTGGAGAGTTGCATGATTTCCTCGACCGCGCCTTTGCAGATCAGGATGTGCTGATTCTGGTTATCTTCCACGATGACCGACATGCGCCGGCGCTGGAAATCAAAAGGCAGTTCGTCGATCTTGCGATAAAGTTCATCCACCTGGAGATCATCGTTCAGATTGACATGGTCGAGGATGGCCTCATCCATCAGGTTTTTCAAGGCCGGTCTGGTAATAGCTGTTCATGTACCCATAGTCCAGCACCCGCTTGCTGGGATTGGCCAGTACATCCAGGTATTTTTCCAGGACGATCCTGCCCTCTGTTAATGGTGCCGGTCTTATCGGTGCAAAGTACATCCATGGCGCCAAAGTTCTGGATGGAATTCAAGCGCTTGACGATGACTTTCTTCTTGGACATGGAAATGGCGCCCTTGGACAGGTTGACCGTAACGATCATCGGCAGCATTTCTGGAGTCAGGCCGACAGCCACCGCCAGGGCGAACAGGAAAGCTTCCAGCCAGTTGTGCTTGCTGAGCCCGTTGAATAGAAATACCAGTGGCACCATGACGACCATAAAGCTGATCATCAGCCAGGTGAACTGGTTCACGCCCTTGTCGAAACTGGTCAGGATGCGTTGGCCGACGATGCTGTTCGCCAGGGAACCGAAATACGTCCCGCTGCCGGTCTGAACGACCACTGCCGTTGCTGTACCGCTTTCGATGTTGGAGCCCAGGAAGCAGATATTGGTCATCTCCAGGGGGTTCTGCACGCTTGCATCGACCACCGCCGCGGTTTTCTCCACCGGGAGTGATTCCCCGGTCAGGGCAGACTGGTTGATGAACAGGTCTTTGGCAGTAAGCACACGTACATCTGCCGGGATCATGTCACCGGCTGCCAGTGCCACAATATCACCTGGGACCAATTCCTTCAAAGAAATTTCTTTCCGCTGGCCATCACGGATGACGGTGGCGGTTGTTCGGACCATCGCCTTGAGTTGTTCTGCGGCGTTATCGGCCCGGCTTTCCTGAACATAGCGCAGGACAATCCCCAGGATTACCATTGCCAATATGACGATGCTGCCGGGCGTGTCGCCGGTAAAGTAAGAGATGGCGCCCAGGATGACCAGCAGGATGACCAACGGATTCTTGATGTTATCCCAAAGTCGCAGAACCCAGGTGCGGCGTTTTTCCCTGGCGACCTCATTTGGTCCATACTGTTCGAGACGAGGTCTCGATTTCGGCCTGGGTAAGGCCGTTCGGAGTGGTATTTAATTGCTCTAAGACAGTCTGAGATATCTGTGCGGGCGCTTTCCACCAGTTTTTTTGAGATTTCGACCCCGTTGGTACGCCCGGCTGCCAATCGGCCGGATGGGAATTTTGATGGTGGGCAAGAAGCTCATAATTCACCTCTAAAAACAATAATCTGCCCCCGCGCTGGTGGAGACACGGGGGCAGGCAACTTTCACCGTTTACTCACGGTCTTTCAAGCCATTAACGCAGGCATCTTCCATCCAGCGGACAGGGATTGAGTATAACGTCTAAGATCAGGGTCGAGCAATAGATTTGTGTCCATATTCTTTGTTTTTTCGTCGTCGGCAGTATATGCCCGTCAAAGGGTCATGTCAAGAGGTCAATTTTATTGTGTGCAGTGACTTGGTTTGGCTCTATAATAGCTTGTAATCAGGAGAATACCAGATGCTCTCCAAAATAAAAGACCTTTTTATCGGTCCGGCTCTCCCCACCTATTCCCTTGCACACAAACAACTGAACAAGATCCGCGCACTGGCAGCATTTTCCCCGGATGCCCTTGCTTCGATTGCCTATGCAAACCAGGAGATTTACCTTGGATTGATCGTAGCCGGGAGTCTGGGTCTGACCTATGCCTTGCCAATTGGTTTGGCGATTACGGGTGTTTTGGCAATGGTTGCATTGTCATATTTCCAGACCATTCAGGGGTATCCTTCCGGGGGTGGGTCGTATATCGTCGCACGCGCCAACCTGGGAGTTTTACCTGGGCTTGTGGCCGCGGCTGCATTGATGATTGACTACGTATTAAACGCAGCTGTCAGTCTGACTGCAGGCGTGGCAGCCATGGCTTCGGCTTTTCCAGTACTCTGGTCCTATCGCGTGGTACTGGCACTTGCTTTACTTGCGGTGATTACGCTGGTTAATTTGCGCGGTTTGCGGGAATCAGGCACATTCATGGCGGTACCTGTCTATTTTTTCCTCGCAACCTTCCTCTCCATGCTTGCCTATGGGCTGTTGCGTCTTATTCTTGAAGGTCCAACCCCGGTCGCTTTACCTGCTCCACCAAACATTGAACCTCTCACCTTGATACTGGTCTTGCATGCCTTTTCAACCGGGTGTACAGCCCTGACGGGTATCGAGGCCATTAGCAATGGCGTCCCGGCCTTCAAGTCTCCGCAATCCAGGAATGCCGGCCGTACTTTGATCGTGATGGCTTTATTGATGGGAACCTTATTTTTGGGTAGTATCGGTTTGACTCAACTCTTGGGTGTGGTCGCTGGTCCGCAGGAGACGATTTTATCTGCTTTGGCGCGCCGTTTGTTGGGTAGCGGATTTCTATATTTGGTCATCCAGCTTGCTACATTGATGATTTTGGCGGTGGCTGCCAACACAAGTTTTATGGGTTTCCCCCGTGTCGCAGCCATCCTAGCAAAGGATGGCTTTCTACCCCGACAGCTTACCGGCCTTGGGGACCGCTTGGTTTTCACGAACGGAATCCTGGTCTTGGCGTTTGCAGCCGGCGGTCTCATTTTTATTTTTAATGGAGAGACACATGCACTCATCCCTCTGTTCGCCATTGGTGCATTTCTTGCCTTTACCCTTTCGCAGTCTGGCATGGTGATACATTGGTTACGGGAACGTGGCAGGTCTTGGCTGCTTAAAGCGATTGCCAATGGTGTGGGTGCCTTGGCGACCATGACTACGCTGGTTGTGGTTATCTTTAGTAAATTCTTGGAAGGTGCTTGGATAACAGTTCTTCTTATCCCGCTTATAGTGCTTGGTTTCCGTCGGATTTCTGAACACTACCAGCAGGTCCGGAAGCAACTTTCCCTTAAAGGACTTCCGCCTTCATTGAAGTCGGTCGTGCCTGCCAGGGTGGTCATTCCCATTTCAGGGGTTCACCGTGGCATGGTGGGAGCGGTCAATTTCGCCCGGTCCATTTCTGATAATGTGACCGCTGTCTTTGTGGAGTTGGAACCCGGGTCAGGAGAGAAGGCACGTTTGGAATGGGAATCCTGGTGGCCGGACGTACCAATGGTGGTTGTCCCTTCTCCGTATCGTTCGATTGTCGCGCCGCTGATGCAATTTCTTGATGAGACGGATTCACAGCACAATGATGGACAGCTTGCAACCATAGTGCTCCCGGAATTCGTTCCAGGCCGTTGGTGGCAAAGCCTTTTGCATAACCAGACTGCCTGGTTGCTTAAAACGGCCTTGCTTTATCACCGCCGTCAGCATGGGCTGGAGCGGATAATCATCGATGTCCCTTTCCACCTTACTTGAGCTATAATTATTAATATGAAAAGGCCTTTTTTCTTTTTTACTTTAGTTATCTTGGTTTTTTTATTGTGTGCCTGTAATTTGCCACAAGTCGGAACCCCTGAGGAAACGAATCCCGATACGGTTGCAACGCAGGTTGCTTTAACCATGGCCGCCTACACCCTGGCTGCCCAACCTGTTCTAAAATCTTCTCCCACCGAGCAACAACTCTCTTCCCCGACCTTGGAACAACCCACCAATACCCTTTCGGTTCCACTGCTTCCTACCCTCACACCAACCATTACACTTACTCCGACAATAACGCCGACTCTGGCGCCCTCCAATACGCCGGTTCCCAAGCCCGGAACGATCGCCGGGAATATCTCCGGTTATCCTTATGGATCTTTGGGAAAGTTGGCGATTGTGGCTTTCGGACAGGAATCACCTTATAACTATTCCTATTGGATCACTGCCTCCGGCGACACTTCATATTCAATGACCAGCAGTTATCTTATCCCAGGCAAGTACCAGGTGGTGGCTTATGACTCAAGCAACAATACGGGTGGCTGTCCTGGCATTGTGACGGTGATCAGTGAACAAACGGTGACCTGCAACATCACCGACTGGGGTGGTGGATATCCTCCCAGGCCCTCCGGCGTCCCCAATCCGTAAGCAATATTTATTGACGCAATGCCTTCCACCGCCAATTTATTTCAGTGGCCTTAAATTCTTGTAAGCAGTTTTCCTTTACGAATTAAGCTGGTCTGTCAGTAAAATCACATTTTTATTTTCTGCTGGATGGATCATTTCTCCTGCCTGATATAATCAACCCATGCCAGAATCACCCAAACGCCTTCTCGACCCGGAACCGAAACCCGACGACCGCCTCGATCAGACCTTGCGCCCGCAGTCCCTTTCAGACTTGATAGGGCAGGAAAATGTCAAGGAAAATCTGGCCATCCTGATCGCGGCTGCCCGCCAACGTGGCGAACCGCTCGACCACGTGCTCTTTTATGGACCGCCTGGCTTGGGTAAGACCACTCTTGCACATGTGGTTGCCAATGAAATGCGCGTCAATATCAAGGTCACTTCAGGGCCAGCCATCGAGCGCGCCGGGGACCTGGCAGCCATCCTGACCAACCTGCGTTCTGGTGATGTGCTATTTATAGATGAAGTACATCGCCTCGGCAAGCCCGTTGAAGAAGTACTCTACCCGGCCATGGAAGATTATGCACTCGACATTGTCATTGGAAAGGGACCGTCCGCGCGCTCCATCCGCCTGAAACTGCCGCGTTTCACCGTGATCGGCGCCACTACCCGCTTGGCACTGATGACCGCGCCTTTGCGGGCGCGCTTCGGGGCGGTTTACCGCCTGGATTACTACGATATCCAGGCCATGCAGGCAATCGTCATGCGCGCCACCGGCAAATTGCAGGTGGAAGCGGACCAGGGTGGTATCCAGGAGATTGCCCGCCGGGCGCGCGGCACGCCTCGTGTAGCGTTGCGTCTCCTGCGGCGTGTGCGTGACTTTGCCCAGGTGCGCTGCGGACGGGAAGGTAACACGAGCGGTTGCCAGGGAAGCCCTCGATCTCCTGGCCGTAGACCCGCTCGGCCTGGACGATCTGGACCGGCGTGTGCTGAAGACCGTCATCCAGAAATACAATGGAGGTCCGGTCGGGTTGAACACAATTGCTGCCGCCATCAGTGAAGAACCTGATACGATCATGGACGTGGTCGAGCCTTATCTGCTCCAGTTGGGTTTCCTCGACCGCACACCCCAGGGTCGCGTGGCCACCAAAGCCGCCTACGAGCACCTGGGGGTGGAGTATAACGAAGAAAGCCAGCCGAAATTGCTCTAAGAATGGGATTGATTGAAATTGATTATGATTTGGTAGATGAGCTGGATAGTTTGACTTTTAATGGCCGGTTTAAAAGATTGGGAAGATGGTCTGGGGGTTAACTGGTTGCTCTGATAAATCATTTGGGGATCGACAATAATCCAGCATTATGGCCATCATGAAGACATCAGATTTTGATTAAAGTATTACTTTTGAATCAATTGTCAAGTCTCCAAGTGGGCTAGGTATTATCAATTTGACCCTTGTAAAAAACGAACAATAGTTCTAAAATTATACTATGGTAACATATTTCACTGCCTTAAGGGATCGTTGCTCATGTACCAACCAATGAAGTTCAGATTCCGTTCCTCAACTATTTTCACGGGAGGAATCATTAGGGACCGGGTCTCTGTTTGTCCCAGCAATATAATCCCGGGCGCATGTCCAAGGAAGAAAAGCTTGCGGCGCGATTTTCAATCTATTATTCGTTTCGTAAAACATACAAAAAAAGTTACTTTTATTCGAGCCGGGTTTCCTGAAGTTTCGGGTGAAATACCTTTGCGTGCCTTTCAATAGGGCACATTGTTCCTCCACATTCCGTGGAACAATTATCCAATCGCGATCGAATATGGAAAACTTTAAGATTATTAGGCTGTAAAACTATTAGATGATTTGAATTCCATGAAAACCTCCGACTTCGATTACAACCTTCCCCCCGAATTCATCGCCCAGACTCCCGTTGAGCCGCGTGATGCCTCGCGCCTGCTCGTCTTGCACCGTGATACCGGAACACTGGAGCATTCTATTTTCCGTGAAATCGGTAAATATCTCCACCCAGGCGACCTGCTGGTTGTTAATCGAACGCGTGTCATCCCGGCCCGCATCTTTGCCCGCAAACCCACCGGCGGACGCGTGGAAATCCTGCTCCTGCGCCGTACAGACATTCTCACCTGGGAATGCCTTGTGGGCGGCAAGGGTCTGTCCGCTGGCAGGCAGTTAATCGTGGAAACTGGCGACTATGGTTGCCGAAAATTGTCGGACAGCCCGCAAACTGCCGATTTCGGACTCCATGCAGAGATTATCGAAGTCTTGGAAGGTTCTCGGCGGCGCCTGCGCTTTGCCGAACCTATTGAACCTTATTTCTCTAAGGTTGGGCATGTCCCCCTGCCTCCGTATATCCATGAGCCTCTTCAGGACCCGGAACGCTACCAGACTGTCTACGCCCGCGAACCCGGTTCTGCGGCTGCCCCGACCGCTGGATTGCACTTTACCGGGCGGCTTATTGACGAACTCAAGTCCCAGGGTGTTTATTTTGCTGAGGTTATCCTGCATGTAGGGTTGGATACTTTCGCGCCGGTGACAGAAGATAATCCAGAAGAGCACCAGATTCACACCGAGTGGTGTGAAATTCCACCGGGAACGGTGGAGGCCATAACGCGGACGCGTCAATCCGGCGGGAGGATCATCGCAGTGGGCACCACTTCTGTACGCACGCTGGAGTCCGCCGCACGCCTCGGCCGGGATAGCCTCCTGTCCTACAGCGGTCCGACGAATTTATATATTTTACCTGGTTATCGGTTTAAACTGGTCGATGCCATGATCACTAATTTCCACCTGCCCAGGTCCACGCTGATCATGCTGGTCAGCGCCTTTGCCGGACGGGAACAAGTCCTGCATGCTTATGAAGTTGCCATGCAAGCTCACTATCGCTTTTATTCGTTCGGTGATGCGATGTTGATTTTATGAACGGGTTTGGATATGCGCCTGTATGGGCACTGGCTTGACCTCGGTTGCTCCATCCACCTGGTCATTCAGGATCATGTTGCCCATTGTCTCTCCATATTCGATCAATTTGGGGATTTGGCGTGGATCATCCATCGGGATGGACTCACTTAAGTCCACCTGGAAACGCCGGAAATCCAGATTCTGGAAGAAAGTATCGACCAGGCGAACTTGCTGATCATCCGCCGAGGCTAGGAATGCATCCAGCGTGGGGATGATCCAGTCCCAGGCCATGAAGCGACCCGGTTGGCCGGGTTTGAGCGTTTGTGGGTCGCGACCGGTGCCCAGGCTGATCAGTGTCGTCTCCTTCGGATCCCATTTGCAGGCAGAATTGGGCTTCGTACGCGGCCAGATAACAGGGATTGGCATACGATCCCACCCCTCCATCCACGTACCGGTCTGCGACGACCGGGAAATAGGTTGGTACGGAGCTGGAGGCGAGTACGGCCATGATGACCGGCCAATCCTGGTATTCAGGTTTCCAGGGTTTGACAAAGCAGGTCTTGTTGGAAAGCAGGTCAAAGGTTGTAATGACCACATCGGTGGGCGGTGTCGCCATCCAGAAGTCACCCATTTTTCTGGTTCCGATATACTCGTTCAGGGCCTTTGCCAGTGGTCCATTTGGGTAGCGGAAGCGGGTCAATGGCCAGAAGACGGTTCGCCAGGATTTTTTGAAGATGGAGGCACCCAGGCTGATATAGAGACGGTGCATTGTGGCTGCTGACAGACCGGCGGCTATTCCGGCTGAAATGATCGAACCAGTGGAGGTTCCCGCCGCCAGCCGGAATATATCGTGCACCGGTTTTCTGAGCTGGCGTTCCAATGTTGCGAGAGCTTTTGTCACGATTATGCCTCTGATACCACCACCGTCGATGGCGATGGCTACATTTTTTCGTAAAGGTTTCATTTTTCCTCCTTTGGATGATCCGGCTGTTACGATCTTGCCTATGGTAAGTGTAACGCATATTTAAGTAAAATCAAAATGGTTGTAAGGTAGAATTTGGTAATGACCCTGCAGCAACTCAATACGGAGATTCTCGGTTGCCGCCGCTGTCCTCGCCTGGTTGAATGGCGTGAAAAAGTGGCCATTGCGAAACGGCTGGCATACCATGACCAGACCTATTGGGGCAGGCCTGTCCCCGGATTTGGCGATCCGCATGCGCGCGTGTTCGTCGTTGGCCTGGCTCCCGGTGCACATGGTTCAAACCGGACCGGACGCCAGTTCACCGGAGACGCTTCAGGTGACTTCCTTTATCCGTCACTTTTCCGCCTCGGGTTTGCATCCCAGGCAACATCTGTGTCTCGTGACGATATAATGACTCTCACCGATCTGTATACAGCCCCCGTTTGTCGTTGCGTCCCACCGGATAACAAGCCCACCTTGCAGGAAATGGCGAATTGCCAACCCTATCTGGAACGAGAGCTCCAACTCATTCAACCGAGAGTTTTCGTGGCGTTGGGTCGGATTGCTTTTCAACGTATTCTCCTTATAATGGGTATCAAGGCTAATTCAATATCGTTTGCCCATAATCTCGTATGGTACCTCCCGAATGGGAGGTATCTGGTGTGTTCCTATCATCCCAGCCGGCAAAATACCCAGACTGGCCGTCTGACGGTGGCTATGTTTGACCAGGTCTGGAAAACAGTACGGGAGCTATTGGAGAAGTAAAGAGGATGCAGGGCAATTGTGGTCCTATCGCTTTACTTGGTTCTGGCGAAACCTCTCTGGCAGGTGGGCGGATATTTGAAATGATTGCCAGGCAATATTCCCGGCCTTTGCGGATAGCCATTCTTGAAACTCCTGCTGGCTTTGAATTGAACTCACCGAAAGTGGCCGGACGTGTGGGGGATTTCCTGAAGGAACGTTTGCAGGATTATGATCCACTGGTTGATATTTTGCCTGCCCGCAAGCGTGGAACTGCTTTCAACCCGGATGACCCGCAGATCCTTCAACCGCTATTACAGGCCAATATGATTTTCATGGGACCGGGTTCTCCGACCTATGCAGTTCGCCACCTTAAGGGCAGTCTGGCCTGGGATCTGGTTCGCCTCCGCCATCGTCTGGGTGCTGGGCTGGTTTTTGCCAGTGCAGCAGTGGTTGCCATTGGTGCTCGCTCGATCCCGGTTTATGAAATTTACAAAGTCGGCGAGGACGTTAAAACAGAACCAGGAATGGACTTTTTTGCGGATTTCAACCTGCCACTTTCCCTTATTCCTCATTGGAACAATAAGGATGGCGGAGATGAAGTGGATACCAGTCGCTGTTTTATTGGGATCGAGCGGTTCAATCAGTGGTGCAACCTGCTGCCACCCGGACACACCGTTGTAGGATTGGATGAGCATACCGGCATCATTTTCGATTTCACTACCGGGAAATGTCTCATAAGTGGGGTGGGTTCGGTATCCTTGCTACGGACGACAAACCCTGAAACATTCACAGCGGGTGCAGAGTTACAGATTTCGGAGTTGGGTGATTTTCGGTTGCCGGAGAATCTCGCAGATGGGATTTCTGTCAGAGCCTGGGAGATGATTAAGAACACAAACTTGCCTGTGGACTCGGAAGAAATACCTGTCGCTGTTGCCCGATTGGTGGAAGAACGTAACCAGGCACGCCTCCGTCAGGATTGGGAGGCAGCTGACGGCCTGCGCCAGCGTATAGCAACTTTCGGATGGACTATACAGGATACCCCGGAAGGGCAAAAAATGGTCAGACGTTCCTGAAATACGTTACAATACAAAGGGAAGACAAGGAGTGCCGTTGTGCGTGCTGTAGATATAATCATCAAAAAGCGGGATAAAGAGGAATTGACTGGTGAAGAAATCAAATTCTTCGTCGATAGCTTCACGCGTGGAGAGACCCCTGATTACCAGGTCGCGGCCTGGGCCATGGCGGTATTGCTCAACGGCATGACCCCGCGCGAGACCGCCGACTTAACCATGGCATTGGTAAATTCCGGTGAAATCCTAGATCTTACAGGTGTGGTGGACATAGCAGTCGATAAACATTCCTCCGGTGGAGTGGGAGACAAAACCACCTTGGTTGTCCTGCCGGTGGTGGCGGCTTGTGGATTGCCGGTCGGCAAAATGTCGGGGCGTGGGCTGGGGTTCAGTGGAGGAACGCTCGATAAAATTGAATCCATTCCCGGTTTTCGGGATAATTTAACTAAAGAAGAATTCAAAAATCAGCTCAGAAAAATTGGCATTGTTCTGACTGGACAGAGTCTCGACCTGGCACCCGCGGATGGTAAATTGTATGCCTTGCGTGATGTTACAGGAACTGTCCAGTCCATCCCACTGATCGCCTCTTCAATAATGAGTAAGAAGATTGCTGCAGGGGCCCAGGCTATCCTATTGGATGTCAAGGTCGGGTTGGGAGCGTTTATGGAAAACCTCGCTGATGCCCGCGAGCTCTCCGGCTTGATGGTTGATATAGGTGTAATGGCTGGACGCAAGGTGGTGACGATTCTTTCGGACATGAACCAGCCACTTGGAAAGGCAGTCGGCAATGCCCTGGAAGTAATCGAAGCAATCGACACTTTGCGCGGCAGCGGACCGGCAGATTTTCGAGAGCACTGCATGCATGTCAGCGCACATATGCTGGTTTTGGGACGACGCGCCTCGGATCTTGTTTCAGGGAGGCAGATGGCCGAAGCAGCCATCAAATCAGGGGCGGCTTTGGAAAAATTACGTGTTTTGGTCAACGCTCAATGTGGTGATGTTTCGTTTATCGATAACCCTCAAAAATTCCCCAAGGCCAGGTTTATCGACATGGTGGAATCGGAGTCTCGCGGATATCTGGCCCGGGTGCATGCCCGCATGATCGGAGAGGCAGCCGTTACACTCGGTGCAGGCCGTGCCAGAAAAGGCGAGCCGGTGGACCACGCAGTTGGATTTATAGTTCACTCAAGAGTTGGAGATTTTATAGAGCTAAAACAACCACTTATCACAATTTACGCGGATGATAAGGCAAAGCTGGCCGAGGCTCGGCTTTGTATTCAGGCAGCCTTTGGATGGAGTGACCTGCCTGTACCACCACTGCCTCAGTTCTATGACATGAATTAATGGGTTGAAGAGCGCCATTTTTTACATAAATGCAATTGCATATTCGTAAAGTTTAGTGCATAATATAGACAGGAGTGCGCTATGGCAAAAGTATTTCTGCGTGTTTACAATCATGAAATCGAAAGCATGATCGAGGGCGGGCAATTGGATGAGGCAGTCGCTCATTGCCAGCATATTCTTAAAACCTATCCGATGCATGTTGAAACATACCGGTTATTGGGGAAAGCATTTCTGGAAGCTCGTCATTACACTGATGCAGCGGATATTTTCCAACGCGCTCTCATGGCTGTACCGGACGATTTCGTTTCCCATGTCGGAATGAGTATCATCCGGGATGATGAGAACAAACTGGATGAAGCCATCTGGCATATGGAACGTGCTTTCGAAGTCCAGCCATCCAACTCAGCCATTCAGGGTGAATTGCGTCGTCTGTACGGACGGCGCGATGGAGTTGAACCATCTAAAATTCGGTTAAGTCGGGATGCATTGGCCAACATGTATTCTCAGGGTGAACTCTTCAATCAGGCCATAGCAGAGATTCGTTCGGTCCTGGCCGAGGATACCAACCGCCCCGATTTACAGGTAATGTTGGCAAGGGCTTATTATCGTTCAGGTCAAAAAGTGGAGGCTGCCGAAATGGCAGCTGCTTTGCTCAAAAAGTATCCTTACTGTGTGGATGCCTTACGGGTTTTGGTGGATGTGTTGCCAGCTTCCGCGCGTGCTGAAAATAGCCAGGTTTACCGCCAACGCCTGCAAATGCTCGATCCTTATTCTTCTTTCACCGTTAATTCTGTATTCAATTCAGCCGAGGTTGTCGATTCGGCCGTTTCCCTGGAGAGGCTTGAATATATGCCAGGCCAAACTCCCGTTGCTTCCTCGCCTGATTGGGCTTCTTCGCTGGGAATCAAAGTGAATGAGGAAAAACATATTGATAACCCACCTGATTGGATGAAAACAGCAGAAGATGCTGACCAGCCAGATTCCTCTATCTCCGAATCTACCGGAGTCGACAACGCCTCTGTCCCTGCTTCTGCATCTGAGGAAGTTCCAGAGTGGATGCGTTCTGCTGGATGGCAGGAATCAACCGGAGCTGCCCAGGCTGGTTTACCCATTGCAGAAGAAGAGCCGCACGAAGAGGCGATTGCCAAAGCTGACATCCCTGACTGGCTCAGATCCATGGCACCTGCCGAAATTGCCAGGGAAGTAAACCCAGAGTCGCAGGAACCCATCGAACCCATGCAATTGGGCGAGGAAGGGCTCCTTGATTGGCTCAAACCTGCTGGACCGGAGGCGACTACCGGTGAACCGCCTCTGGAAACAATTCAACCTGAGGAATCTAACCAACCGCCTATCGAGCCTCAGCCTGTCGGAGCTGATGAGGTGCCAGATTGGCTTAAAACCATGGCCCAACCGGTTTCCAGTGGGGATGGCGTGGAAGGACTTCAGACTGGTGAACCTCAGCCCGTGCCTGTGGAAACTCAACCTGTTGAACCTCCTACCACGAGTGATGAGGAAATTCCTGAATGGCTCAAGTCCACACCAGCGAAGGAAGTCACTTTGGAAGTGCATATGGAAACCAGACTGTCTGAGGAATCACAGGCTTCAATTGAACCTCCTTTGACGGAAGGGGTTGGAGAGGAGCTTCCTGAGGCTCAGCCAATGCCCGTCGAATCTGAGCCAGTACCTGTTGAATCTCAGTCTGAGGGTACAGATGCCACTCCGGATTGGCTTAAGCTTTCGACCGAAATAGAAAAAAATGAGGGTGTGCAAATAGAACCACAGATTCATGTCGAACCTTCACCTGCTATCGGGGGTGAAATTCCAGATTGGCTCCAGGCCATGGCTCCGGAGGAAACCGCTGGGGAGATAACTTTGGAGAACCAGCAGCCATTAGAGTCTCAGCCTGTAGGCGAGGTGGGTGCTCCGGAGGTGCTCAAGCCAGCAACCCCGGCAGAAGCTGCTAGGGAGACATTTGTCGAAGCCGTGACGCCTATCGAACCACAGCCTGTCATTGAAGAGAGTGTTCCAGAATGGCTTAGGTCTATCGCTCCGGCAGAATCGACCAGTGAACAGAATATTTTGTCTGAATCCATCCCTTCTGCGTCTATACCAACTTCAGTTGAGATGACTCCCGCTGACTCAGGAGTCTTGCCTGTTCCACTGGAGCCGGGTGCCACGGAACAAACCAAATCTGAGGCACCTGCATCGAGCGCCGCCGGAGAATCTTTGCACCCTGCAGGAGAGGTGAAGTCTCTTAATATTGGAGACGACGCGCTGGCATGGCTGGAAAGTCTGGCCGTGAAGCAGGGTGCCAAGCCAGAAGAATTATTGACCAATCCTCAGGAACGCTCGGGTGATATGCCGGAATGGTTGCGCTTATCTGCTGAACAACCACCAATTGAGGCTGCTGTACCTGCTGCAGAGGTACCAATAAGTGCTCCGGGTGAAACTGTGCCTCCTGAATCGCTTCCTCCATTCGACGAAACTTCGGTTTCTAAACAAACACAAATCATTGACGAAGTCATTCCGGAAAAAGAAGAAATTTCCGTCGCCGAAACCCCTGCAGAGGCAACTTCACAACCTGGGATCTCACCCGTCAGCGGTGGAGATGATACGATGGCATGGTTGGAAGGACTGACGGCTGAAAAAGGAACGAGTCTTGGTGAACCAATGGTGGAACCATCGGGTGATCAGGCATCAACACCTGATTGGATCCAAAAAGTTCAGGAGGAAGCGCCTTCGGTTAATCCGGCGAAGGAAGTATTGCCAGTAACACCAGAAACTTCCGACTGGAAAGATGATATAACGATCACATCTTGGTTAAGCAGGAAGGATGTTGAAGAGGCCTTAGGGAAAAAACTCCGGCAGCCATCCGAAGCTAAAGAGGAGCCTGTCGAGCCTAAGGAGGAATTGCCAGGTTGGTTGAAGGATCTTGAAAAACCTGCCGTTCCGGTTGAGGCTCCAAAAACTGAAGAAAATTTGCCTGAGTGGCTGCGCAATCCCGTCACGCCTACACCGACTGAACAAATCCCTCCGACGCCTGCATCGGTATCGGTTCCGGATTCGGAATTACCTGCCTGGACGGACGAAAATATTCCTATCGCCGGGCAGACGGTTCCAACGATGCCTGAAGAATGGGTTCCGGCGGAGACGAAAGCAGCTGCTATTCAAGAGTCTGCACTAGAAGCAGAAACCACTCCAGTTGTCAGTTCAGAACTGGTTGCTGACGCTACACCTGTCGTAGAAACAGCTCCGATTTCAGAAACCGTTGCACCCGTTGAAGCGCAACCAATTGCAGAAACCAAACCTGTTGAGGAAACACCCACAGTTGTCTCTTCCCTCCAGGAATCCCAACCTATCCCAATTTTAGTCCAACCAACTGCTAAGCTGCCGACCTTGAAACAAACTGGTATGCTTTCGCCCATTCCGGCTCAGGATAAAGACGCGGAACTTTTATCAAGCGCCCAGGATATCCTTGATCAGAACTCTTTGAACGAGGCGATGAAGTTATATACAAAGCTCATCAAGAAAGGCCGTCTTCTGGATGAGGTCATCCATGATTTGCGGGAAGCGATCTATCGTTATCCGGTGGATGTGATAATATGGCAGACTTTAGGAGATGCCTACATGCGGGCAAATCGCTTGCAGGATGCCTTGGATGCTTACACAAAAGCCGAGGAATTGTTACGGTGAGGTATAACGGGGATTCTATGCTCACTCTTTGAGATACTAAAGTCGGACCTCGGGGTGGTTTACACCTCGAGGTTATTTTTGATGGGAAGAGGATTTCATGGAACGAACGTTGGTGCTTGTCAAACCAGATGGAGTTCAAAGAGGATTGATTGGCGAAGTCATCGGCCGCTTGGAACGCCGCGGCTTGAGAATGGTGGCCGCCAAGTTCATTCAGGTGAATCGGGAATCTGGCTGAGACGCATTATGCCATCCACAAGGGCAAACCATTCTACGATGGTTTGATAAAATATATTACCTCTGCACCGGTCATGGCGATGGTCTGGGAAGGACCAAATGCTGTTGCGGCCATCCGCCAGACAATGGGTGCAACCCGTCCGACCGAAGCTGCCCCAGGTTCCATCCGTCATGATTTTGCTCTTGATGTAGGACGCAACTTGACACATGCTTCGGATTCGATAGAAAATGGCGAAAAAGAAATAGCACTATGGTTTCACGCAAATGAGTTGGTGGATTGGAAACGCGAGACCGACCAGTGGATTTTTGAAGAAGGGTAGTATGGCAAAGCCGCCCATTTAGTGCACTTGGGCGGCTCATGCATAAACACTCTTAACTTATAATAATTAAATAAAGGAGCATTCCATGACCGAAGAACTCTTTCAGAAAATGTCCCAGAGTGTACTGGATGGCGATTCTGATGCTGCAGTTTCCCTGGCGAAACAGGCTATCGAGGCAGGTATAGATCCGTTGGACGCCATTTCCAATGGATTTGTAGTGGGCGTCAACAAGGTCGGAGAGAATTTTGCGAGCGGTCAGGCTTTTCTACCCGAGCTGGTAATGGCGGGTGAAGCCATGAAAGCTGCAGTGGCCACTTTGGAACCTGAAATGGCAAAGCGCGGCACGACCCGCCAGGTCTTTGGAAAGGTTGTTCTGGCGACTGTCGAAGGTGATATTCACGAGATCGGAAAGACCCTCGTCGGGACAATGCTATCTGCTTCCGGTTTCCAGGTCTATGATTTGGGTGTGGATGTACCTGCCGCAAAGATTGTCGAAAAAGTTAAAGAAGTGGATGCTGACCTGGTGGGTTTGAGCGCACTTCTGACTACGACCATGGTAAAGCAGAAGGAAGTTATCGACGAACTGGATAAGTTGGGTCTACGCAAGAAAGTAAAAGTAATGGTAGGTGGTGCTCCTGTCACGCGTGATTGGGTCAAAAAAATTGAGGCTGATGGCTCGTCGGAAGATGCCATTGGAGCGGTCGCACTGGCGAAGCAGTTGGTTGGAATAGCCTGACTGGGACCAGAGATCACAATGGCCAAAATGATCAAATCCATAACCAACCCCAAGTTGCATCTGCAAGTCCTGACACCGCAGGAAGTCAAGAAAATCCATGATGCAACCCTGTGGATCATCGAAAAAGTGGGCGTACGTTTCCCATCCAAGCGTGCCCTGGAAATTTGGGCCGCACATGGCGCGGAAGTGGATTTAGGGAAAATGGTGGTACGAGCCAAACCCGACTTAATTGAGCAAGCGCTAAAGACATGTCCACCGGTTTATCCACTTGCGGCGCGCGATCCGCAGCAGGATTTATTACTGGATGGAAATCATGTATTTGTGGGGACGGATGGTTGCGGAGTTGAAGTGATTGATATACACTCAGGTGAGCGGCGCGTCTCTTGCTTGCAGGATGTACGCGATATCTCCCGAATCGCCGACGTCACCGAAGAGGTAGCCTTCCACTGGGTGCCGGTCTCGGCCCAGGATGTGCCACACGCCACGCGCGGCTTACATGAGATCAAGGCGATTTGGGAAAACTCCACCAAACATGTTCAGACCGAGTCGATTTATAACGAACGGGAAGCACGTGCAGCCATTGAAATGGCAGCTCTGGTTGTAGGTGGAAAGGATAAGCTGCGGCAAAGGCCGGTCCTATCCTTGATGCAGTGTTCAACATCACCACTTGGGCATGATGGCGGAAGTTTGGATGCTGCGCTTGTGGCTGGTGAATATGGAATACCGACAGGTTTTATGACCATGGCTTCAAACCTGACCACAGGGCCGGCCACGCTGGCTGGCAACCTGGCGGTTGGCAATGCCGAAGTAATTGCCGGTACAGCCCTTATTCAATTGGCATTTCCTGGCGCGCCAGTATTTTATGCAGCCGCGCAGACCGCTTCCGATTTACGGACAGGCGCCTACACGGGCGGCGGTCCTGAGGATTTCCTTTATGGCGCGGCAACGAATGTTTTATCGGATTATTATAATATTCCCCTTTCCATGGGCGCTTTTGCCACTGGCGCAAAGGAACCGAATTGGCAGGCAGGCATTGAGAATAGCCTTTCCGCTTTTATGGCGTGCATTGTCATGTCGGATATGTTATTGGGGGTGGGTTTCTTGCATGGAAGTCGCATCTGGTCCTTTGCTGAAATGATGATGGATTGCGAAATATTTTCTATTATTCATAAAACCATGCAGGGCATTATTGTGGATGATGAGACCCTTGCGCTTGATACCATTGCAGCGGTCGGACCGGGAGGAAATTTTCTTTCTCAAAAACATACACTCAAGCATATGCGTGACCTCTTCCTGCCTCAATTCATGGACCGGAGACCGTACAATGAGTGGGAGACCAAAAAAGACGATGCGCGTAAATGGGCTTTGGCAAAAGCACGCGATGCGCTGGATCAGCATAACCCCGATCCACTAGATGAAAAAATTGGTTTTGAAATGGCTAAGATTATTTCTTCTCTGGAGTCAAATTAACTTTCGATGCAACCAAAACTTGAGTTGCTTTCAAATGATCTAATTGCCCGAATACTGGACGAAGCATTTCAATTGATGCAGAAACCGGGCATTAAAGTTCAATCTGCCGTAGCACGCGAATTGCTGGTTGCTGCCGGGGCAACAACAAATGGGGATGTGGTAAACATCCCTGAGAAAATTGTCCGCCAGGCTCTGGACACAGTTCCAGAAGAGTTCCAGCTCTTTGACAGGGATGGACAGCCCGGGGTACATTACGGGGGAGACTCCGTCCAATTTGATCCTGGCTCATCCGGAGTGCATATCCTCGACCCGGAAACCCTAGAGCATAATACATCTTTAACAATGGATTTAGTACGTGTCGTTAAAGTTGCAGAGATGTTACCGCAATATGATGCCCAATCCACTGCAATTGTTTGTAATGAAGTTCCGAAAGAGATCGGGGATTTATATCGACTTTATGTTGTTCTACTGTTCTCCCAAAAACCGATTGTAACCGGATCATTTTCCGTACAAACACTTCCGGTCATGTTTGATATGTTGGCCCTTTTTGCTGGTGGTCGTCGTGCTTTGGAAAATAAGCCTCAAGCTGTGTTTGATGTCTGTCCATCACCACCCCTCATCTGGAGCGAATTTGGAGCGGAGAACCTTATCGAATTGGCGCGCGCCCGCGTACCGGCGCAACTCGTTTCAATGCCGCTGGCAGGGGTGGCTTCGCCAGTAACCTTGCTGGGCTCAATTGTCCAGCATGCTGCTGAAAGCCTTAGCGGAATTGCCATTCACCAGTTTAGCAATCCGGGCGCACCCATTGTCTGGGGCGGAGCGCCGGCGATCTTTGATATGCGCCACGGAACCACACCGATGGGTGCGATCGAGACAGCTATGATTGATGTAGCATATGCCCAGGTCGGCAAATCACTGAATTTGCCCACGCATGCGTATCTTGGCGCATCTGATGCAAAGGTTGTAGACGCCCAGGCCGGAATGGAAAGCGGTATTACTGCGATGCTTGGAGCACTGGCAGGCATCAACATGATCTCTGGAGCTGGCATGCTGGACTTCCTGGCTTGTCAAAGCCCGGAAAAATTAGTAGTGGATGCTGAAGTGATTGCCATGGCAAAACGACTGGTGACCGGGATTGAGCTACATACCGAAACGTTGGCTACCGGCTTTTTCGAAGGGATAAATTTTAAAGGGGATTTCCTTAAGCAAAAAGTCACGCGAGATTTGTTTTCAAAAGAACAGTATCTCCCATCATTTGTCATTGATCGGGACTCCATCCGAGGTTGGCAGGCCTCCGGAAGTTTCGATGCCTTTGCCCGGGCCAAAGTACGTACGCGCGAACTGTTAGCTGGTTATTCGCGACCGAACCATACCCCCGGGCAGGATCGTGAGTTGCGAACAATGGTCGAGAATTTGGCCCGCAAGACCGGAATGGACGCCCTGCCACAAATTCAATGAGAATAAGCGCCATCAGGATAAAGAGTGAATGTTCTGATGGCGTCTTACTAATTTTGGAATGACTCATTTTCCCAAAGGAGGAAGAGAATGGCACATAAATCGTTCTTCTATACGACTTTCATTACATTGATCGTGTCCAGTCTGGTTCTGGGGGGTTGTGCCAGCGGGGCTAATTCCGGTTCACCATCCGGAAAAGTCGCTACCATCATTTGGGGGCAGGATTTCGACTCGCTCAATCCGATGTATTCAAATATGTGGTTCTCCACTGTCACACAGCAGTTATGGGATTGCTGGGCTTGGAATTTCGATGAAAAGAATGAGCCGATTCCTTATCTCGTAACGGAGATCCCGACAGAACAGAATGGAGGCCTCTCGGCGGATGGCAAGACCATTACCATCCATTTACGTGATGGTTTGAAATGGTCGGATAATCAGCCCCTCACTTCAGAGGATTTTCGCTTCACCTGGGCCATGCATATAGATTCGCATAACACCGTCGCCTCAGCCTATCCTTACGATAAGGTTGCCAGCGTGGATGCACCTGATCCCAAAACGGTCATCATCCACTTCGATACGCCGTTTGCACCCTGGATCAGCTTGTGGCATGGCATTATTCCGGCCCATATTCTCCAGCCCGTTTTTACTGCGCAAGGCACGCTGGACAAAGCGGATTGGAATCTCGCCCCAACAGTCGGCTGCGGTCCATACGTTTTTGCCGAATGGCAGAAGGCCAGTTACGCCCGTTTTACGATCAATAATAATTTCTGGGGACCGAAGCCAAAAATCGGTGAGATCTTCTTCAGGATTGTTCCGGATACTGCTGCCCAAACGGCTGCCATGAAGAATGGGGATGGCGTTTTATCCACCTTTTTCCCCTATAGCGATGTGCCGGTATTGAAAAAGGCCGGATTGACCATCACGACAGAGCCAAATGGTCAAAATGAAGGATTGTTCTTTGTGATAAACCCTCAGGTTGGTAACCCGGGCCTGGCTGACGTAAATGTCCGCAAGGCAATTGCCATGGCCATCAACCGTGATGCCATCAACCGGGACCTTATGCTTGGGCTGACTAAAACGCCTGCAAGCTATTGGGATTCGCTTCCTTTTTATAACAACCCGCCTTTGAAGAATTATCCTTATGACCCGGAAGGCGCCAAAAAATTGCTGGATCAAGCTGGCTGGGTTGTTGGCAGCGATGGGGTGCGTGAAAAGAATGGTGTCAAGCTGGATATGACCTACGGGACGACCATAAGTGATATCCGCCAGAATGTTCAAGCGGTGGTCCAACAGCAATTGGCGGTTGTGGGTATCAAGGTCGAGTTGCAGTCTTATGAAAGTGATACCTTTTTTGCGCAAGACGGCCCGGCTGCAAAAGGCAAGGTTGATATTATGGAATGGACCGATGGCCCTTCGGTTCCAGATCCAGATGTATATTATTGGTATTGCAGTGAGATTCCTACTGCCGAGAATCCATCCGGGTCAAACTGGCAGTATCTTTGTGACAAGGATCTGGATGCATTGCTCCTGAAGCAGACCACCCAGGTCGACCCGAATGAGCGTCAAAAGACAATTTCCCAAATCAACCAGATCTTTTATAACAAAGTCTATTGGCTCGGTCTTTGGCAGGAGCCGGATCGATGGGCAGTCAGCCCGCGTCTGACGGGAGTCAAGTTTTCGGGTGTCACGCCATTCTTCAATGTTACTGATTGGGATCTTACGAGTAAATAATTAAATCACGCTGCGGTTCGAGGGGTCGGGTTCACTCGGCCCCTCGATCTGGTATTGAAAGGTCCTAATGAGTCGTTACATTCTTCGTCGCTTCCTCCAGGGAATCCCACTACTATTCATTATCAGCATCATTTTGTTCATACTTATGATGAACATGGGCGACCCGATTGCCACAATGGGTGGACACTCAATAGTTCGTCCGGAAGAACGGGCTAGATTGACTCGTCAACTTGGTCTGGATAAACCAATTTATGTTCAATATATCTATTGGCTGATTGGGAATGATTGGACCAAGGTCGACCTGAATGGAGACGGGATTGCTGAAACCCCGGGAACCCGGCGAGGCATCTTGCGTGGCGACTTTGGCACTTCGCTGGTAAATCGCGGAGAATCTGTCGTGCAGGTCATCGGTGACCGGTTGCCAAATACACTTTTATTGATGGTGGCATCCGAGATAGTGGTTTTGTTGGGGGCCCTACTGGTCGGGATCTATTCGGCTTTACGCCAGTATTCTGCCCTTGATAACCTGCTCACGACCTTACTATTCGTCGGTTATTCGATGCCTATCTTTTTTGTGGCCTTGATTTCGATGTACATTTTTTCTGTATTATTCAAGCGTTGGGGATTGCCGTATCTCCCGACCGTGGGAATGTTTGACCCTCAAGTCGGAGACACCATCGGGCAGGTATTGCTTCATATGATCTTACCGGTACTAACCATGTCGTTGGTTAGCTTTGCTTCCTACAGTCGCTACATTCGCAGCACCATGCTGGAAGTAATGAGCCAGGATTACATTCGTACGGCCAAGGCAAAGGGACTTCCACGCCGGACTATCATCTATATCCATGCCTTGAAGAATGCCTCGCTGCCAATTGTAACTGTGGTTGGCCTCGACCTACCCTTTTTATTGGGCGGGGCAGTGGTCACTGAACGCATCTTTGCATGGCCTGGTACAGGACGCCTTTTCCTGGATTATTTGGAACGTGGTGATATACCCGTTGTCATGGGGATTTTGATGATTATCGCTGTCGCGGTTGTGGTTTTCCAGATTATAACGGACATTGTATACGCCTGGCTGGATCCACGAATTCGTTTCGATTGAAGAAGTCATACTTCATGAACACCGAATCAGTGAGTCCCAAAGTGGCAATATTGTTCCAGGACGAATTAGATTCGCCTCCTCTAACTTTGGGGCAATTAACTTGGAGACGGTTTCGGCGCCACAAAATGGCTTTGATTGGCGCATTTGTCTTGATCTTTCTCTTTCTTTATGCATTTGGAGGTGCGTTCTTTACATCTGAAAAATATGCGAATTACAATGATACTACTATCAATCTGGAAGCGCCGTCCATTACCCATCCGTTTGGTACAGATGCGATCGGCCGGGATATCATGGCACGGACCATCTATGGTGGTCAAATTTCGTTAATAATTGGCCTGTTTGCGGTCTTGATCGAGACCTTTTTCGGGATCCTGGTCGGTGCTTTGGCAGGCTATTATGGAGGAATTTTGGATAACGTATTGATGCGTATTACCGAGGCCATGCTCAACATCCCGGAAATCTTTCTCTTAATCGTAATGGCAAAGTTCTTTTCTGGTAAGATTCCGGACATTGAAATAATCGGAAGGACTTTCAGCGGCAGCGTGATTGTAATTGTGGTTATTATCGGCGCCACTTCCTGGATGTACTTGGCGCGGATTGTCAGGGCGGAATTTTTATCATTGAAGGAGAACGATTTTGTCCTTGCGGCACGTGCCACGGGGACATCCAATGCTGAGATTATCTTCCGGCATATCCTGCCGAATAGTATCGCCCCGATCGTTGTAACTGCCACATTGGGCGTAGCAAACGCAATCTTGGCCGAAGCCTACATAAGCTTTCTTGGCTTGGGTGTTCAACCTCCTACGGCAACATGGGGAAATATGTTGGATGGGGCCAATAACTACCTTGATACGGCACCATGGTTGTGGTTCTTTCCTGGCCTGCTGATTCTTTTGACAGTATTGAGTATCAATTTCCTGGGCGATGGCCTGCGGGACGCCCTGGACCCGCGTAGTCGGGCGAGTTAAAGGTATCTTATTAATCATGAGCACTTTACTTGATGTCATGGATCTTTGCACACGGTTTCATACCCCTGAAGGTACGGTTTATGCTGTTAATGGAATTTCTTTCCATGTGGATGAAGGGGAAACCTTGGCTGTTGTTGGCGAGAGTGGCTGTGGAAAATCAGTCAGTATGCTTTCGGTATTGCAACTGGTAATGGTTCCTCCAGGGGAGATATCCGGAGGCAGTGCCATGTATCGCGGGCAGGATTTGCTTACGAAGACTGAGAATGAAATGGAAATTGTACGAGGGAAAGAAATATCCATGATTTTCCAGGATCCGATGACGTCCCTCAACCCTGTTTTGACAATTGGCCGGCAAATTACCGAATCTCTAAGCACACATATGGGTATGGATCAGAAAGCTTCAGAAAGACGAGCTGTGGAACTACTGGATATGGTTGGAATCTCGGATGGAGTGCGTCATTTGGGCGATTATCCCCACCAGTTTTCCGGAGGTATGCGTCAGCGGGTAATGATCGCAATGGCTCTCGCTTGTAATCCCAGTTTGTTGATTGCCGATGAACCGACCACTGCATTGGATGTTACCATCCAAGCTCAAATTGTAGAGCTGGTATCCAGAATTCGTCAGCAGGTTGGAATGGCTGTTATTTGGATTACCCATGATTTGGGAGTTGTGGCCGGGATTGCCGATAGGGTTATGGTAATGTACGCCGGGTTTGTAGTCGAGGAAGCTGGCGTATATGCTTTGTATGAGGATCCAAGGCACCCCTATACGATTGCCTTGTTGGGGGCATTACCACGAATTGACCAACGCCGTGGACAACGACTTAGATCGATTGCTGGAGCACCACCTAGCCTTTTGGTGGCGCCATGCGGTTGTCCTTTTGTCAGGCGTTGCGAATACGCAATTGAACGTTGCAAGGTTGAAAACCCGCCCCTTAAGCCTGTTGATCAAGCTCATTCGATCGCTTGCTGGGTGGACATTCAAGCGGGAGTTTCCTGATGAATGCAATCCCGCCTTTGGTTTCAGTTAAAAATCTGACCAAGTATTTCCCGGTATTGCGCGGAATTATCATCCAACGAAAGGTGGGCGCGGTTCGTGCCGTAGATGGGATTTCTTTCAACATTGCACGTGGTGAGACGCTTGGCCTGGTAGGTGAGAGTGGCTGTGGAAAGACCACAGCGGGGCGAACGCTTCTGGGTCTATATCCGGCTACCACTGGGACGGTTACCATTGATGGTCAGAATGTGCAACATGCTCATGGGTCGGAATTGCTCGCTATCCGTCGTAAAGCACAAATGATCTTCCAGGATCCATACGCTTCGCTTAATCCCCGTTGGACGGTGAACTCTATCGTCAGCGAGCCGTTGCGAGTTCATCACTTGCTGGTTACCGAGGCCGAACGAATCGAGCGCGTTAAAGAACTCATGGGTTTGGTCGGACTGAGCGGAAGGCTCATTAATCGCTTTCCGCATGAGTTTTCAGGTGGGCAGCGCCAACGCATCGGGGTTGCGCGTGCATTGGCATCCGATCCGAAGTTTATTGTTTGTGATGAACCGATTTCTGCGCTGGATGTGTCAATCCAGGCGCAGGTGGTCAACCTGCTTGAGGACCTGCAAGATAAATTTGGACTGACTTACCTCTTCATCGCCCACGATTTGAGTATGGTTCGCCATATTTGTGACAGGGTGGCGGTTATGTACTTGGGGGTGATGGCCGAAATGGCTGAGCGTAATGAGCTGTACGAATTTCCTCTCCATCCATATACAAAGGCATTGCTATCGGCTGTTCCGATACCGGATCCTAAAAAGGACCGCATACGCCGGCGAACCATTCTTTCAGGCGATGTGCCTAGCCCGCTTAATCCTCCGTCTGGTTGTCGCTTCCATCCACGCTGCCCGATTGCCGTCGAAAAGTGCCGACTTGCTGTACCTGAATGGAGGCAAGTTGCAACAGGACATTGGGTTGCATGTCTTCAGGTTTGAAGAACGAAGACCATGATTGATTTGAGGACTTTGTTGAAGGTTCCTTGTGTCGAAGCCGAAATGGGTTTTGATATTTCACCAGACGGCCTTCGCCTCGTTTATTCCTGGAATCCAAAGGGCAATTATGAAATTTATGAGATTCTTCTCAACGATGAAGTTGATTACCAAAAGGGAAAAAACCAAAAGCCTCGACTTGTTTCGTACGGACCAGGTGCCAAGTTTCATCCGCGTTATTCACCAGATGGTCACACTCTGGCCTATTTGGTGGATTTCGATGGGAGTGAGAATTTCCACATTCTTCTTTACAATTTTGAGTCGAGCAGACAGAAGGACCTGACAAAGGATGTATCTGGCGCTCTCCAGACGTCATTTGCATGGTCACCCGATAGCAAGCGGGTCGCTTTCATATCTGACAGATCCGGCTTATTTTGTGTGTATGTGATAAGTGTGGCGGACGGAAATGTGCATCTAGTGCTGGATGCCGGCTTCCCTGCATGGAAAGTGCGTTGGTCACCAGATAGCCACTGGATGGCAGTAACTGTTGAAGCAAGCGGAATTGATTACGGAACGTACATCGTACCTGCCCAGGGTGGGGCGGCGGAGCGGATTTCTGACAAGGATGGTCCAATCGATGCCGGGCAGGCTGAATGGTCACCGGATAGCCTACGTTTGGCATTCTCTTCGGATACCCACGGTTATAACAACATCGGAATTTATTCAATCGCCACCCACCAAATTGCTTGGTTAACTGAAGGTAACGGAGAGAAGCAATTCCCGGCCTGGTCACCGGATGGGAAGGCGCTGGCATATATACTCAATCGTGGTACGATTTCCTGGTTGATGGTTCATAAACCAGGAATGTCGCCAAAAATGTTTCAAATCGAGTCGGGAGTGCACACCATTCCACATTTTACGCCCGATGGTGGTTTCATCATCTTCGGTTTCGACAATCCATATCACCCGGTGGATTTATGGTCACTTTCGCTTGAAAAGGGCAAATCCACCCAGTTGACATATTCATTGCCGGAAGAATTGGCAAAGTCATCCTTTACAATGCCTGAAGAGGTTACCTATCGCGGGATGGATGGAACACCAATTCCGGCCTTGCTTTTCATGCCACAGCTTCAAAAAGTCGGGCCGGCGGTTGTGCTTGTCCATGGTGGCCCGGATTGGTTTTTCGAAATGACCTGGTACCCTCTCATGATCCAAATGGCCAGTCGTGGTTGGACGGTGCTTGTTCCAAACTACAGGGGTTCCACCGGCTATGGGAGAGCCTGGCAGGAAGCCAGTCGTTTTGACTTTGGTGGGGTGGATACCGACGATGTCGCGGCCGGTGCATTCTATTTAAATCGGGAAGGGCTGGCTGACCCTAAGCGAATCGCCATTACCGGGCGCAGTCATGGTGGTTACCTGACTGCTTCCTGCCTGACACGTTATCCGGATCTGTGGGCGGCGGGATCAGCAGTCGTTCCTTTTTTAAATTGGTTTACCAATCACAATGAAATCCGTCCGGATTTCCAACATTGGGATATAGAAAATTTTGGTGACCCAGTTGAAAACCATGATCTTTGGCTGGAACGTTCACCTGCCTTCTTTCTTGAACGCGTGCGTGCCCCTTTACAGTTGATCTGTGGACGGCACGACGCACGTTGTCCTATCAGTGATTCCATCGCAGCCCAGATCGAATTGAAAAAGATGGGTAAAGAAGTGGAATTGGTCATCTATGAGGATGAAGGTCATGCATTTTTAAAAATGGAAAATATATTGGATTCCGAATTACGACGTATGGAATTCCTTGCCAAATATCTTGAGGCTTGATTCTTGCAGAGGGAAAACATGTTCCATTTATCCGTTTTGGATGAAGCTGAAATCGAATCCATCCACCAGGCCAGTCTGCGTATTTTGAATGAAACCGGTGTGATGCTGGGCGAGAGGCACAGTCGTGCAATATTAATTGAGGCGGGTGCGAGGCCACAGGACAGGCGCATATTCCTCCCGCCTGACCTGGTGGAAAAATGCATCTCACAGGCAGGCAGGCATACAACCATTCATGGACGCGCTGGCGTACTGAATAAACTTGGCGACGGAACGCTCCACTTTCATAACCTGGGTGGCGCACCAAATGTCTACGATATGGCTTCAGGAACCCGTCGCTTGGCAACAGTGCAGGATGTCAGGGATGCCACCCGCCTTTTGGATGCGCTGGAGAACTGTCATACCATCACGCCTTTTTTCACACCGACCGATGTGCCAGGCGAAATTATGTCTCTGGCTATGTACCGCCATGCCCTGCCGTTTACTAATAAACCTCTTCAAGGGCCGGGGGTTCAAAATGCCATTGAAGCGCAATATGCAGTGAAGATGGCCGAGGTGATAGGTTCACCGGCGGATGTTCTAACGTTAAGTGTTTCACCGGTCAGCCCGCTGACCATACCAGATCGAGAGGCGGAAGCCATTATCGAAATTGCGAAATTTGGTATACCTTTTGGCCCGCTACCGTGCCCTACCGCTGGTACAACTGCTCCTTTCTCAATCGCTGGTGCAATTGCCCAGCAAAATGCAGAAATATTGGCGGCGCTGGTGCTGGCGCAACTAGTCCACCCGGGCCTGTCGATGATTTATTGTGGACGGTTGGCAATGATGGAACCACGTACCGGCTTATCGGTTTGGGGAGGTGTCGAAATAGGCATAGCCTCAGCCGGAACAGTGCAGGTGGGGCATAGATATGGATTGCCGGTAAATGTCTACGGTTTTTCAACAAATGCACACTCTCTGGAAGCACAAAACGGGTTTGAGCGTGCCCTGAACGCAATCCTGCCCGCACTCGCAGGAGCCGACGAACTTTCCGGGATCGGCGAAATGGAGGCAGGGGTAATGGGATCTTATGCCCAGATGGTAGCAGATAATGAGTTTGCCGGCAGCATCCTGCGAGCCAGGAAAGGTTTCAGTGTAGGTGCGGAAAGTCTGGCGGTGGATGTGATCGAGGCCGCCATGGCATCCACACACAACTTTCTTGGGCAAAAACACACGGTCGAATTTCTTAAATCCGGGGAGGTGTATCTCACCCGACTGGCAGAACGTTCCTCATGGGATAATTGGGAAAGGGGTAATAGACAAGGCTTGGCAGAACGGGCGCAGGCTGAGTTGGTCAGGATATTACGCGAGCACCAGGTTCAACCTCTGGACGCGGCCCAAGAGCGTGAATTGGATACCATTTTAGCCGCCGCGGAAAAAGAATTGGTAAAGTAATCAAGAATTAAGACTATGCGCCATTAAGAATAAGTCCCTCTGGGCTGCTTTATCTTAGTGTGATGAATATTTTGCGCGATCCCTTTCGAAAGAAATAGACACCCTTTAAATGTTGAGGAAGCCTATGTTAGACAAAGCCAAAGTAATCCAAGATCAACTCATTGCCTGGCGACGAGACTTTCACATGCATCCGGAACTCGGTTTCAATGAGACGCGAACTGCGGCGCGCGTTGCGGAGATATTGGAGGAAATGGGCTGTCGTGTAATGAGAGGTATTGGTCGGACCGGAGTGGTCGCTGAATATGGTAATGGCAGGCCAATGATTGCCTTGCGTGCTGACATGGATGCATTGCCTATCCAGGAAGCCAACCACGTCGAGTACATTTCTCAAAATCCCGGAGTGATGCATGCCTGTGGCCACGATAGCCACACCGCCATGCTGCTGGGAGCCGCTACATTATTGGCAAAGGAAGAGTTCTCTGGAACAGTGCGTTTTCTTTTTCAACCATCTGAAGAAGTGGGCGATGAGGAAGGTATCAGTGGCGCACCACGTATGATAGCTGACGGTGCCATGGAGGGTGTCGACATGGTCATCGCATTACATGTAGATCCATCGACCCCGGTCGGCGATATCCTGATCGAGTCCGGATCTGCTTCTGGTGGTGTAGACTCATGGTTTGGAACAATTATCGGGAGGGGTGGGCATGGTGCCAGGCCACATGAAACAGTGGACCCCATATATATAGCTGCGCATGTAATCCTGGCTCTAAACGCTATTATCTCCAGGCGGATATCTGCTTTTGACCCGGCCGTAGTGAGTATAGGTTCACTCCTTGGAGGACAAACCGAGAATGTCATCCCCGACCGGGTGGAGATGACCGGCACCTTGCGTTATACGGAAAAACGTGTGCAGAAACAACTCCAGGTTGAAATCCGGCGCGCTTTCGAACTGGCCCAGTCTCTGGGCGGGGAGTACGAGGTACGATTTGAAATCGGGACGCCTCCCATGCAAAACCATCCTGCTGCGGTGAACCTGATCCGGGAGGCAGCAAGTGGTTTATTGGGCATCGAACATGTACTTTTACCATCAAAAGACCTGGGAGCCGAGGATTTTGGTTGCTTTTCAGATATGGCTCCCGGTGCGATGTTCTCGTTGGGAACTTTGATCGAGAAGGATGAACGTTTCGGCCATAGCCCGCTTTTCGATATTGATGAACGTGCATTACCTGTTGGAACTGCTATTTTGGCAGAATGCGTGTTACGGTTTTTTAACAGGGTTAAAATTTCTGAAATAGCTAACAGAATCCCACTCACGGGCAAAACAGTTTCCCCGGTCGGTCAATCCGTGCAGGATTTATAGAACAGGCCATATATCGGCGATATCAGATAGACACTTGACTGCCAGACCAGTAATCCACCGACAAAGTATGTGTTGGGAGTCCTATCAGCCAGAGCGAGTACCATCGCTCCCAATACCAGGCAAAACAGACCGATTCCCGTCTCCCATTGTGTTTCGAAGAGAGCATTAAGTAAATGTTGCTTGCCTTTTGTCTTGGGCGTCCGTAAAAAAGCAGTTTTTGCCTGGAACAGTGCTTGGAAACTGGCCAGGGTGACCACCCATCCAACGCTGAACATACCGTACATGGAACGGAAGGCAAGGCCCCATGAGAGTTTCAGAGCGTTGCGCATAACCCAAATTAACCGCCATAGATTCAGCAAAATAATAATAAAAGCCATACTTATCCATGGGCCGGTTATGGGCAGGATGGTGAAATTTGACGAAACCAGCTTAATGATTCCTCCCACTGCCAGGAAGAATAAAAATCCGAAATTGAATGCATCTGAGAACCATTGGACGTTTCCGGCTAGGTAGAAGTAGCGCTGCGCCTGGGTCAGATGATTTTCAGGGTCGACCCAATGAGCCCACGGCATCAGGGATTCCCAATGTCTGCGTAGTATCTGGATATTGCCAAAACACCAGCGGAAACGTTGCTTTTTTAGCCCGGTGAAGGTGCAAGGCATCAGCCCGCGACCCACACTTCGGTGAAAGTATAATGATTTATAGCCGAGCTTAAGGACCCGCAAACTGACCTCCGCGTCTTCCGTAATGGTCCATTCGCTCCAACCGCCGATCTCCTGCAGAACCGATTTTCGGATCAAGCCCATCGTTCCTGAGAATATGATGGCGTTTCGTTCATTGCGGACTTGCATTGGCACTTCAAAAAAGTATTTGTACGAATAATACATTGCTTCCGCAAATGTCCCGGGCTTGAAATCTCGGTAATCCTGAGGAGCTTGGATGAAAGCCACTTGTGGATCAGTAAATGCCGGAACCATTTCACGCAGAAAAAGTGGACTCACCTGGTAATCCGCGTCAACCACACCGATGAGTTTTGCAGAGGGTGAGGTCTGGGTCAGGGCAAAGTTCAGCGCGCCGGACTTGTACCCCGGCCATTTCTCAAGATGGATGAAGCGGAAACGTGGGCCCAGTTCAACACAGAGTTTTTCAATTGGTCGCCAGGTTTTTTCCTCTGGAGTGTTATTATCAATGACAAGAACCTCATAAGCGGGATAATCCAGGACGGCAAGAGCCCGCAGTGTTTCCTCCACAATCTCAGGTGGTTCGTCGTAAGCGGGCAAGTGCAGGGAAACCATCGGCAGAAAATCTTTGGCAGGATTGACTTTGTCAATACGGTTGTGCCAGCGTACGCGACAGATTACATCAATATTTTCAAACATTTGGGTCAACGCGACCAGCGAAGCAATGAATTGAAGGAATAGAAATATTTCGGCTGCGAGCAGCGAGGCTGTCGCAAGGTGGGCAGAAATGATAATGGAATAAGCATAAACCAGGAAGAGCGGTGTGACGATCATTGTCATCAGCCAGGCAGTTTGGCCAAAGGCATTCCAATCACGTAATCGCCATATGATGACGAGCCCTAACGCAGCAGTCAATCCAGTGAGGATTAGGACTTCATTTGGTCTACCAAATGAATTAAGTGCCCAGGCATCTCCCACCCCCAAAACCACAGCCATCCAGACAGCCGAAATTGCAGGATGGGTCAAGCGAAGGCGCCTTCCACCCAATAACATCACCACCAGACTGAAAGTAAACCAGGCTCCAACGAGAAATAAAGTTCGGGCTATCACTGGGTATTCCTACTATAAAATTTGCGCGAAGAAGAGTCTGCTTAAGATGATAGCAATTCCGAGCAGACCAGCGGAGATGCCCCAAACAATAACTACCCGAATGGTGCGACTCCGGGATAAAGGACTGGTGACCAAAATAACCAATGCCCAGAGTGCTGCGAGGGGCGAGAGAATAAGCGTGCAAAGCCCGGCTGGCGCCAACCCAAGAAAAGCCAGGGCTAACAAAAGAAATGCAGGAGTGAGCGATTCCGAGCGTGGATCGATAAATGACCCTGGGACGGCGCGGTTCTTAGGCACATTAACCCGCACTCCGTTGATATCAGAAACGATAAAAAACTGGGCATCCTCGCTTTCATATTTAAAATTAAGCGGTCTATCCTGGGCTGTCGGAGCGTTGATATTATCTAACAAACCATTTGACATCAGGTAATTGAATCTCCCGCTCAAAACAGCCTTAATTTGATAGATATGTATTTCTCAATTAATATAAATGAGATACTTATAGTAAGATTATATCACGAAATAATGATTTTCTTTCATCCGGTAAAGGAAGTTACGGGTGAATTTACCTGTAAAGCAATTTCTCGTCAATATAGTGAAAGGAGGATGCTCCATGAACAAGGAAGGGAAAGCGGGACGCGAGGTCAGCGAGCCTTGACGGATCTCTCTTGAAAGCTGTTCGGCATCACCACACCTGTCCAGCGATGCGGGCATCTGCCTGACCCCAACTCTAACAGCAATGCTAACTTGATGGAACTTTTCCATCGGCATAGGGAGGGGGAATATACCATGCGAACGGCGGAGCATAATTCCGGGAAAGCGCCAGATGCTCCAGCCACAGTGAATGCTTCCAGGTCGACGGTGATCACCCCAGCTTCATAAAGGAAAGTTTTGACTCCTGCTCGAATAACGGATGTTGCTAAATGAATTTCATAAATATCCTTGCGTGTAACCAATAAATCTCATTCCAAAAATGTTTCATTGGATTAAACTATTATATAACTTCTATCAAGGTGATCAGGCCTCCCCGACAGAATGGGCGGATTCTATCGAGTCCGACCTGGAAACGAATTGGTGCGCTGTTCATTTGGTAAAAAATCACTTCTGAAGATTAAAGGCATGGCGGTACCGGCAGGAGTCTTTCAGACTGCAGACATCACATATTCCGACCTGAGACATCTCAGGACCGATGCCGACAACAAAGGAAACGGATTTTTTCGGGATCATCATGCCGCCGGATGTGAGGCTGATATTGGTCCGGGTTGGATTGAGCAGGGCAAAAATTTGTGATTGACCGACTTCCACCGGCCATTCGCGGTTTCCGGGACTGAGTGGCATTGAAGTTTGAAGACCAAGAATTTGGGCCTGTTTACCGATGCTCATGCAGATTTGTTGAGCGAGGCTTTCGACAGCGGCATTGCCCAACCCATCCAAAGCTAAGGCAAATAATGGATCTTTACTGAGAAGTTTATTGACTGACTCCTCTAATTCCGCCCCAATCGTGCAAACAGCCGCTACAACTCGTTGAGATCCACCAAGTTGATGCGTTATCAATGTGCCAGTCATTTGAGCTCCTCCCTCCAACAGAATGCGGTCGTGAAGGTGAGCGTGTACGGCGATTTCTTGGGTGAGCGCAGCCGGGTGGATGAGATTAAAACCGCCGATCCGGGCCCGCTCCGCTGCTGCAATGAGCAATGGTTTGCGGGCATGAACAACCAGCGGATCCGCTCCCTGGCCGCGCAAGATATCATCTACACTTATATTGAGCATCCAGTTATTCAAGGCACTCATAATGCCTTGATTATATATTCATTCCATTTCTAACGCAGCAAATTCAGATTAGGTTTGACAGGTTAGGACATTCGCAATAAACTGGTAAAAAGATTGGAGGTCGCGTGCAAAATGAACTAAACCAACCTGGCGTATTACTTACTCCAGATGGCCACCTGGCACAGGTAGGATGGTCTCGACAGCCCTTATTGTACTGCAACCTGGAAGAAGCCCGGTTCTACGCGCTGCGGTCCTTTCAGAGACTTCGCAGCAAACGCTGGGACTATTACGCCGTATTCTTCCCAGGTGGATTTTTTTCCGCAACCATAGCAGACCTGGGATATGCGGGCAACCTGTTCGTCTATGTAATGAACTTTGAAACTGGAGAATTGCACGAAGAAGGACAGGTCATTCCCTTCGCCAAAGGCATCCAACTTCCACGTAACAGCACCCTAGGAAACAGCCATTTCAAGAATGAAAAAGCCACCTTGGATTTCACAGTTTCGGAAAACCAACGGAAGATTTCTGTTTACTGGCCGAATTTCCACGATGGACGAGGCATCCAGGCGAATATCACTCTGAACTGCCCGCCAGGATATGAATCGATGAATATTGTCATACCAATTGGTAAACAGCGCTTCTACTATAATCGCAAGATCAACTGTCTACCTGCAAATGGGATCATAAAATATGGCAATATCCCCTTGACGCTCGATCCGAGCACGTGCACAGGTTCACTGGATTGGGGCCGGGGTGTCTGGGAATACAAGTCCTATTGGAACTGGGCCAGTAGTTCGGGCTTTTTACCGGATGGACGCCCTATCGGCCTGAACATGGGCTGCGGTTTCGGTGACCTGTCGCAGGCAGGGGAGAATGCCCTGATCCTCGGAAATCGCCTTCACAAACTGGAGGATATCAAGTTCGATTACACTTCTGGCAATTATATGAAACCCTGGAAATTCAGCGATTCCACTGGACGCCTGGACTTGACCTTTACGCCATTCAAAGAACGCATCGCTCAGACCAATCTGGGGATAATATTCAGCGAAGATCATCAGGTATTTGGACATTTCAATGGCAAAGCCGTTGCCGATGATGGGCAAATCATCCAGATCAAGGAGTTGATCGGCTTTGCCGAAGAAAATAAAGCACGCTGGTAAGGCCAAATAGAAGGATTATAAGGGGATGATACGGGTATTCTTGTGGATTGGAAATTAAGCGAATCGATTGTTTTCTAACATCTGGCTGGAATGAAATAAAGAGATCTCGCCGGATTTCTTCGGCCGCGGGTATAATCGGCGCTGGTACGTTTCTGCCACTTTTTACATACCTATTCAATATTCGTAAACCGACCTGACTTTCAGCAATGTTTGATTATTCCGGAGAGGAAAGCCATGAAATACGGCCATTTTGACGATGCCGCCAGAGAGTATGTGATTGTTCGTCCCGATACACCACTGCCATGGATCAATTATCTGGGTTGCGAGGCGTATTTTGGCATAATTTCCAACACGGCTGGGGGCTACTCTTTTTATAAAGATGCCCGTTTGAGGCGACTGACGCGTTACCGTTATAACAATGCGCCATACGATATGGGTGGACGATACATCTACTTACGAGATAACGCGGACGGAAAATTCTGGTCGCCTTCCTGGATGCCGGTTCGCAGCCCCTTGGATGAATACTCCTGCCGCCATGGGATGGGCTATACCATTATCCGGAGCTTGTTCCGCAATATCGAAGCCGAGACGCGTTATTTTGTGCCTATGGGCGAAAACCTGGAAATCTGGGAACTTAGCCTGATTAACCACCGTCCTGTAACAGCCGAACTTTCCGTCTTTTCCGCGATTGAATTCTGCTTGTGGGATGCCTTGGATGATTCCACCAATTTCCAGCGTAATTTCTCTACCGGCCAGGTGGAACTGGTCGATGAAGTCATCTATCATAAAACGGAGTATCGGGAACGTCGAGATCATTTTGCCTTTTTTGCATGCTCCGAAGAATTGGCCGGGTTCGACACCCAGCGCGAAGACTTCCTGGGCTCTTATCGGGGCTGGGATTCGCCCATGGCAGTGGAAAATGGAAAGTCTTCTGATTCAATCGCACATGGCTGGCAACCGATCGGTTCGCATCATGTTAAAGTTCAATTGAAGGCTGGAGAGACAAAAAAGATTATTTTCATCCTGGGATACTATGAGAATCCAAAGGATGACAAATTTGACCCGCCCGATTCTCAAACAATAAACAAGAAATTGGTCAAGCCAATAATTGCTAAGTACCTCCTCCCCAGGAACGTTGAAGCGGCTTTTGTGACTTTGCGGGATTACTGGACTGAACTCCTAAGCAAGCTTCAGGTACAGACGCCGGATGAACATACCAACCGCATGGTCAACGTTTGGAATGCCTACCAGTGCATGGTCACCTTCAATCTGTCACGTTCATCCTCTTATTTCGAGTCCGGTATTGGGCGTGGCATGGGTTATCGTGATTCGAACCAGGATTTGCTGGGCTTTGTGCATATGATTCCGGAACGCGCCCGTGAGCGCATCCTGGACTTGGCGGCAACGCAGCTGAAGAACGGTGGCGCATTCCATCAATATCAGCCATTGACCAAGCGCGGTAACAACGATGTCGGGTCCGGGTTCAACGACGATCCGGCCTGGCTCGTGATAGCCACCGCGGCCTATATCAAAGAGACTGGCGATTGGAATATTTTGGATTTACCGGTTCAATATGAAAACGAAGAGGGAAGCGAAACGCTTCTTTATGAACATCTTCAGCGTTCACTTCGATACACGATCGACCGCCTTGGTCCACACCAATTGCCGTTAATCGGCCGCGCAGACTGGAACGACTGTCTGAATCTGAATTGCTTCTCGGATACCCCTGGACAGTCATTCCAGACGACCACCAACAAGGATGGCAAAGTTGCCGAGTCCGTTTTCATTGCTGGATTGTTCATTTTGGCGGCCAGGGAAATGATTGCGATAGCCCAACACATCCAAGATGACAGCGAAGCCGAGAAAATGAAAGAAGCTGCCATACAAATGGAAAAGGTCATTTGGAAAGCCGGTTGGGATGGGGATTGGTTCCTTCGCGCCTACGATGATTTCGGGAGGGTACTTGGCTCAAAGGCTAATAAGGAAGGACGAATTTTCATTGAGCCGCAGGGCATTTGCATCTGGGCTGGCTTGGGTGTGGAAGACGGGCGCGCAAAAAAGGCGCTCGATTCTGTTGCTAGGTATCTTTTGACACCGCACGGGATTGTGTTGCAGCAACCCGCCTTTAGCAAGTATTACCTCCATTTAGGTGAAATATCTTCTTATCCACCGGGTTACAAGGAGAATGCAGGCATCTTCTGTCACACTAATCCGTGGATTATGATCGCAGAAACAAAAATTGGGCGTGGAGACCAGGCGCATGATTATTATTTGCGCATTAACCCTTCCAAACGCGAGGAGATTAGTGAATTGCACAAATGTGAACCCTACGTTTATCCCCAGATGATCGCAGGTAAGGATGCTTTCACGCATGGGGAAGCTAAAAATTCCTGGTTATCCGGCACAGCAGCAATGAACTACGTAGCCATCACCCAGGCAATTCTTGGAATCCAACCTCATTATGATGGACTTGAAATTAAGCCTGTAATCCCATCGGGTTGGCAGGGTTTCGATGCTATCCGTCTTTTCCGGGGTGTCCGTTATGAGATCTCTGTTATGAGGAAAGGGGTTGGAAATGAGGTTTCCCTTTTCTTGGATGGAAAGCCTCTTCAAGGAAAGATTATTCCGTTGCCATCCGTAGATGTCAAATCTTTGAAAGTTACTGCGTATGTAGGTCAGGAGTGAATTAATGAAAAATAATCATAGAGTGTCTGTTCTTTCCATTATATTGACACTAAGCCTTATGGTGGTGGGTTGTGGTACTGAAAAAAGTGTTGCGACACCCACCCCTTATCCAACCCCGGTGCAAAAGACCTATACCGTTCAACGTGGCAATATTGTCATCAATGCTCAACTTTTTGGAAGTGTTACCCCATTGGCTTTGGAGACGGTTTATTTCCAAATGGATGGAACTGTGGGTAATGTCTATGTTCAGGTGAATGATTTTGTCAAGAAAGGACAACTGCTTGCAGATCTGGTGGAATTAGTCAATCTACAGGCCAATGCAACTACCACCCAGGATGCGATTCAACGGGCCGAAGACAATCTAAGTATCGCACAACTTACTCTGGCAAAGGATAAGGCCGAAAGTGCTTCCACGTATGATATTCAAATTCAAGAAAAATATGTTGACCTGGCACAGCTGGATTTAAATGAGGCTTTGGTTAAATACGGAATTGATCCGAAAAGCACCGATCCATATGCAGAACTACAGTCTCAGGTGAATAAAGCCAGGATTTTTGCACCCGTGGATGGTGTAATCATCTCGGGGGTTAATCCGGGCAGGTTAGTCGCTACTACGACCGCGGCATTCACTATCGGAGATGGCAGCCAATCCGAGATCATTGCCAATGTTGATCCAGGTAAGGCTGACGATTTGTTCAAGAATATGTTTGAGGGGATGCCTGTCGTGGTCAGCCCCAACAACAACCCAACTCTTGAATTGAATGGCAAAATCAGCCAGTTACCCTCTCCCTATGGCACCGGCAGTTCCGAAGATTCAAATGTACATATTAAACTTGACCAGATTCCTCCAGCCGGCGAGCTTAAATTTGGTGATACAGTTACTGTTTCTGTGCAATTGGCAAATAAAACGAGTGTTCTGTGGTTGCCTCCGGCTGCAATTCGGGTGGTCGGAGGCGTTACATTCGTTATCGTGAATGGAACGAATGGCCCAAAACGTGCCGATATTGAAGTCGGCTTGCAAACTGCCGATCGTGTGGAGATCATTTCCGGCTTGGAAGAAGGACAGGTCGTAATCGGCCAATGAAGATTCTATCGGGATTCATATCGTTTATACAACTAGCTTGGGCGACAATCGGTGTCGCTTTCAAACGCCTACTGACACAACGGTTTCTAAGCATCGCTGCGATCGTCGGATTAATGGTCGCTTCCGGTTTCATATTGAGTATACCTTTGTATGCCGATGCAACATACTTCCGACTTTTTAGGGAGGAGCTTTTTGCCGGAAATCAAGCCAAACTCGCCAACAGCCCGGTTGACTATGCACCGATGGCTTTCACATTCGAGCTTAATGTGGCTGGACAAAAAAGCCCTCAATGGAAAGATGCATTGAAAGCAGATCAGTATTTGACCGGCAGCGCTTTGCGGACGATCCAATTCCCGATTGAGCAAACGGTACGCAGGTTCCACACTGACGGATACTTCATGTATCCTCCCTTGGATCCGAATGTACCGGGAAGTCAATATTATTTAACTTCTGTTGACCTGGCTTTTATTACACCCATGGAAGGAACTATCCGGCTGGTTTCCGGTCAATTACCGCAACCCTATACTTCCATTTTGGATCTGGGGCAAGTCCCGGCACTCGTGAGCGAAACGCTTGAAAATCAACTAGGTATTCAGGCTGGGGATGTTTATTACCTCCGGCAGAATAACATCGAGATCCCTGTAATTATTGTTGGAGCGTGGATCCCGGTTGATCCCAGCGCACCATATTGGGGTGCGGGATCTGAGAATTGGCTGTTCGTTAATCGAGGCCAGTTATACCAGTGCAATCAGTGATGCAATACCAGACGAACTGCGTGATTCAATGTGGTTTATTGTTGCTGACGGCTCGAATCTTCACTCTGGAGACATTTCTGGTCTCGACCAAAGAATTCAAGCGATCCAGAAACAAGCCGCAACCCTTTTAAATGGTACAAAACTCGTCTCATCACCATTGGATGCCTTACAACGCTACCAAAAGAACGCTCCTTATCTTACATATTTATTATATGCATTTAGCGTCCCGATTCTTGGGCTTATTCTGGCTTTCATCGGGCTGGTGACTGGCTTATTCGTAGGACAACAACGCGGCAGAGATGGCCATTCTGCGCAGCCGTGGAGCAAGTACCTGGCAGGTAGTCGGAATGTCCATGCTACAAGGTGTATTGCTGGGCGTTGTTGCGCTGATAGGGGGGATATTTCTAGGTTATTGGATCGCTCATGCCATTGGAAAAGCGCGTAGTTTCATGGATTTTACTGCCTCCGGAGGCTTGAGAGTCAGCCTGACCATTTCCGCACTTATCTACGGGATCGCTGGCATTGGCATCATCCTGCTCGTGCAAGTCCTCATACCAACCTTGGGTGGCGCCGCTACCACGATTGTTACTTACAAGCAGGAGCGCGCCCGCCTTATACATCCACCTTGGTGGCAGCGCTATTGGGTTGATATTCTGCTGCTTATCCCGGCTGGATATGGTCTATGGCAATTGCAAAACCAAAGCAGTCTGGCATTAGCGGGCAAGGCGAATGTCCCAAGCCCGTTACAGAATCCATTGCTCCTCATCGCTCCTGCAATTGGTATTTTTGCAGTGGCGTTGTTCATATTGCGACTGGTCCCTCGTCTGATGAGTTTACTTAGCTGCGCGTTGCGCAAGACAAAAAGTGTCGGAATTCTAATGGCAGCACGTTACCTGACAAGAACTCCCGCCTTTTATAGTGCACCGCTGGTCTTATTGCTGCTCACCTTAGGGCTTTCGTCTTTTACAGCATCCCTGGCAAAAACTTTGGATGCCCAACTATACAAGCAGACCTATTATAACGTTGGTTCCGACATGAATGTTACCGAAGAGGGTACGACAGTTAACCAGGATACGCAGACCCCGGTTTATACCTTCGGACCAGTAGAGGAACACCTTGCATTAAAAGGTGTTCTCGCGGCGAGCCGCGTCGGCAGATATACGGTCACTGCTTTGACTCCTACATCCACTGCAATAGGGGGGACTTTCCTGGGTGTGGACCGTACCACTTTCCCGGATGTCGCTTACTGGCAGAGTAACTTTGCCTCGCAACCTTTGGGTGCATTAATGAATTCGCTGGGTGCTGACCCTGCAGGGGTGCTTGTGCCGAACAGTCTCCTGATTAAGCAGGGTTTAAAAATCGGTGACAAATTGACCTTTGGTGTACAAACCGGTGTCTCAGGTGTGTCGATCCCGGTGGAATTAACTGTCGTTGGAACATTTGATCTATTTCCGACCTGGTATCCGGAAAACGGTCCCGTTTTCGTGGGCAATTTAGATTGGCTATATCTGCAGGCCGGTGCGGAATTTCCTCACGAGGTCTGGCTTCGGACGACTGCCCAGACCGATCCCGAGAGTATCGTTTATGCAATACGAGGATATAGCATCATGCTCGATTCGCAGGCGGATCAAAACCGTTTGGTGGAGAACGGTTTAAATACCTTGGTATCAGGTTGGTCTTCAGCCAGTGCTGATATCCTGGCTGCCCAGCAGAGACCCGACCGCCAGGGATTGTTTGGTCTGCTATCGGTAGGCTTTATTGCGTCGGCGCTCCTAACAGTATTGGGCTTTTTGTTATATGCCCTATTTTCGTTCCGCCGACGCTTTATCGAAATGGGTATGCTGCGAGCGATTGGATTGTCCGTCAAGCAGATGAGAATGTTTCTGGCTGCCGAACTGGCATCACTTATCCTGCTCGGAGTCGGTGCTGGGACACTGGTCGGTGTAATGGCCAGTAAATTGTTCGTGCCATTCCTGCAAATTGGATCCACCTCTCAGGCAAATTACCCTCCCTTCCAAATAGTGATAGCTTGGCAGTCAATTTTCGAGATCTATGGCTTGTTTATTATCCTTTTTGTCGTGGCACTAGGTGTGCTGTCGACCGTATTGGTACGTATGAAAATATTCCAGGCGATTAAACTCGGAGAGAGCAATTAATGTCCAGCGATCAATTCATTCAGTGTGAAAACCTGATAAAAATCTACCGCATTAATGATGGGAGTGAAGCCTCCGATGCCTCCTTGGAAGTGCAGGCACTTCAAGGATTGGACTTGTCGGTGTCAGAAGGCGAAATGATTGGTGTGGTTGGCGCCAGCGGGAGTGGGAAAACAACTCTCCTCAACATACTTGGTGGCCTGGACCGTCCCAATGGAGGCCGAGCTCTGGTAAATAATCAGGATCTGGGGAAACTAAGCCAGCACGGCTTGGATCAATATCGTCGCAAAACGGTCGGTTTCGTCTGGCAGTATGGTGCACGGAACTTGATCCCTTATTTGACAGCCCTGGAAAATATCCAATTGCCCATGACGCTTTCAGGAAAAGTCGGGAGAAAACCTCACCAATACGCCATGGAGTTGCTGGATCAAATTTGCCTGGGCGATCGTATGGAACACCATCTTGAAGAGCTTTCTGGTGGTGAACAACAGCGTATAGCAGTCGCCATCGCTCTCGCCAATAGGCCACGGTTGCTATTGGCTGATGAACCGACCGGCGAATTGGATACTGCCACGGCCAAGACGATCTACGATATATTCCGTGATTTAAATAAAAAGCTTGGACTGACCATTGTTATCGTCAGCCACGACCCTGGAATCGCCCAACACGTAGACCGTATTGTGGCGGTACGGGATGGTAAATTGGCGACAGAATCCGTGCGACTCAAAACCACATTAGATGATGGTACAGATGGTTTGCACAAAGATCATTCGCATGTTTTCGAAGAATTGGCCATTCTGGATTCCGCTGGGCGACTCCCCATTCCACGCGATTACCTGGATCAGTTCCATATCCGCAGACGTGTCCGCCTGGAAGTTGTCGAGGAAGGTATCCTGATCAGGCCTCCCATGATTGATCACGCTGAACACGAACACGATTCTACCTCAGCGGTGACAAATGAGATTTTGGAAGATGTGGAAAATCCCCAAAGAATCGCTACTTTATGGGAGCGTTTGAAAAACATGTTTAAAAAACTGAGTCGCAAGTTCCAAATCGGTAAGACAGAAGCAAAAAGATCCGGAGGAGACCGGTAACGCCATGGAAAACGAGTTCTCAAAAGCGTCAACATTTGCGATAGAAACTAATGACCTCTGGCGTGTTTACCCGCTGAAAAGTTCAAGGGAAGCGGGCATTGCCGCCTTGCGCGGGGTCAATCTGAAGGTACACCAGGGAAAATTCGTGGCATTGAAAGGACGATCCGGGAGTGGTAAAACCACCCTGCTCAACTGTCTGGCAGGGCTGGATCAACCTACATCCGGTTCTATCCGTGTCCTCGGGCATGATCTGAGTGAAATGAGCGAAAAAGAATTGACCATTTGGCGGGGTGAGAAGATTGGATTGGTGTTCCAGTCATTTGGCCTATTACCAACTTTTTCCGCCTATGAAAATATCGAACTCCTGTTGCGGATTAAAGGTGAAGGTTATGCCGCGCGCCACCAACGTACACTGGATTGTTTGGAAATGGTAGGCTTAAGCGATTGGCGTAATCATCGCCCGTATGAGATGTCTGGTGGTCAACAACAACGCGTGGCAGTCGCGCGTGCATTGGCAAATCGGGCCAGCTTGATCCTTGCAGATGAGCCTACGGGTGAACTGGATAGTAAAACCACTCATGAAATCTTGACTTTTTTTAGAAAACTGGTTGAAGTTGAGAAGATTACGCTTCTTATGGTATCGCATGATCCTTTGGTGGATCAGCACGCGCATGAGGTAATATTTCTTAAAGATGGTAACCTTGTTAAAAGTGAAAGTTCCAAGGCCTCTGATTGCGATGCTTAGTAATCCCAACTATGCGATGGATGACTTTTAAAACGGAAAACCAGGAACCATTCCATAATAATTAATATAAGATAAGGTTACCTATGAAACGCACGACTTCGTTTATTTTGTGTATCGTAATCCTGTTGGTATCCTGTTCTCCTAAACCACTTTCAACTCCAACGATATCAGTAACATCGACCGCAACTTTATTTGCACCAATTTATTTGGATCCATCCCGGCCGATCGATGTGCGTGTCGAAGATTTACTTTCACGCATGAATATGGATGAGAAGATTGGCCAGATGACCCAGGTGGAAATGGGGAAGATAAGTCCTGAGGACATCACTACCTATGGCATCGGATCTATCCTGAGCGGTGGGGACGACAACCCGGATGAGAACAATCCTCAATCCTGGCAGGATATGGTCAAAGGTTATCAGTCAGCCGCTATGGACACGCGTTTAAAAATCCCGATGATCTACGGCATCGATGCAGTCCACGGCAATGCCCATCTATATGGGGCAACCGTTTTTCCGCAAGAGAGCGGTGTGGCTGCCACACATGATCCGGCCCTGGCAGACAAGATAGGCGAAGCAACTGCGGAAGAAATGCTTGCCACTGGGATTCCTTGGACCTTCTCCCCGATAGTGGCTGTTCCGCAGGATATCCGCTGGGGGCGTGCATATGAATCCTACAGCGAGGACACTCATTTGACGACGGAAATGGCGACAGCTTATATCAAGGGCTTGCAGACGATACCGGATGGTTACCAAGCCTCCGACGGGCAGACACTTTTTACCATGGCGACTGCTAAACATTATATAGGTGATGGCGGCACCATCTGGGGATCTTCGCGGACTGATGATTATATGCTCGACCAGGGCAATGTCCAGGTTGATGAAGCCACTCTTCGACAGCTCTACCTGCCACCGTATAAAGCAGCGGTGGATGCCGGTGTAATGAGCATCATGGGTTCATTCAGCAGTTGGAGAGGAACCAAGATGTCTGCTCAGAAGTATTTATTAACAGATGTGCTAAAGAACGAACTCGGATTTAAGGGCTTTATCATCTCTGATTGGGGCGCGATCGATCAGGTCGACTCTGACTATTACACTGCGGTTGTTACAGCGATCAATGCCGGCATAGACATGAATATGGTCCCGGCCGACTATATGACCTTCATCAATGTCATGAAGCAGGCCGTTGAAAAGAAGGACATATCTGAGGATCGCATTGATGATGCTGTCCGGAGGATCCTGCGGGCGAAATTTGCACTTGGGTTATTCGAACACCCCTACCCTGATCCAACATTCATTAAAACTGTCCGCTCCGATGCGCATATTGCGGTTGCAAGGCAGGCAGTGCAGGAGTTGTTGGTATTATTGAAAAATGATAATAACGCCCTCCCGGTTGATAAGAATACTCCCAAGATTTACGTGGCCGGTCAAGGTGCAGACGATATAGGCATGATGTGTGGCGGCTGGACGATTTCCTGGCAGGGACAGACCGGAAGTATTGACATCGGGACTACCATCCTTAACGGAATTAAAGCAACAGTCGCTGCGGGCACCACGGTTGAATACAATAAGAATGGCAATTTTACGGATAACGCGAATGTCGGCATAGTCGTAGTCGGCGAAATCCCTTATGCTGAAGGACTTGGCGATAAGGCTGACTTGAGCCTGTCGGAGACGGATGTAGAAACGATTAATAATCTGCGTTCCCATGTGGATAAGTTGGTGGTCGTTATCATTTCAGGGAGGCCTTTGATCATCACGGATCAGTTGGCGACTGCGGATGCCTGGGTGGCAGCCTGGCTGCCTGGAACGGAAGGGGAGGGCGTCAGCGATGTTCTCTTTGGCGACCATCCATTCGTAGGTAAATTACCTTATACATGGCCTCGTTCGAATAGCCAGTTGCCCATCAATGAAAATAATTCATCCGGAAAAACAGGTTGCGATGCTCCATTGTTCCCCTTTGGTTATGGCTTGGGAGAGGGAGGCAGCCAACCTATTATTCAGCCAAGCTGTTCCTAGGTGAGCTTCAGGAGAATCGCAATAAGTGCGGTCAAGAAATTGCATTTGTCGACGATGCGGGGATTTCGTTTTTCTGAGACTGTTATTAATATTTCATGCATCTGAATTTACATTAGCATTAAGTGCTGATAAGAACATAAGAACTGCAAGATTCTTACTCCATGGTTTGAAGGGGAAATTCTCATTTGGATATACTCCGTTGAACTACTTCTCATTACACGGCCCCATTCAATTCTATGAACACTTGTCTGTAGTGATTTCCCTCATAAATTAAGGAACACTTGATTATCCGGGTATTGTCATGTAATGGATGGGGTTTTTGGATTAAAATCATAAATACTTAGGTGTGTGTGAGTTTCTGTCTATTAGATAATACACAAAAAGAAATCAAAGCATATTTAGGCTGACCAACAGGCCCTTGGAAGCAAATCATTATGGAGCCTGGCTCGGAAAATAAGGTGATGCAATGGATGTAAAACTTCTAGAAGTTCGTGAGGTTACCGATCCCGGTTATAAACCGGTTTTTGATTATGAGACTTGGCGTGTAGCCATCTTAAATTATCTGGATGAAATCCATCCGGAACGAATAGTTTCGATGGAAAGACATAATGAGACCGATGAAGTATTTGTACTGCTTAAGGGAAAGGGTATCTTATTCTTTGGTGATGGCGGAGATCGAATTGGATCAGTACGCTTTCAGGTGATGCAACCCAGGAAGATTTATAACATTAAGCGGAGTGTCTGGCACACTATTGTTCTTAGCCGATCTGGATCGGTGTTGATTGTTGAGAACCAAAGTACAAATCGCGAGAACTCGGATTATGGCCCACTTGATCCAGGGCAACGAGACTTGATTTTGAAGCTATCTCAACGGGAAATATCAGATTATAGATAATCGTATTTGAATTATGCCCAAATATCAGTTGGACGAAAACGGCCAATTTATAATTAATGATTATCAGAATACCCGGCCATTTGCCAGTTTCTTGCCGGGTATTGCAGGACCGATGGGAATACCTTTGTGGGCCTTTTATGTCAACCGCGGTCAGGCGATTACCAGTTTTGGAATCGAAAATAAGGACAAGCCCATATTGGAGTACCAAACGGCTAATCGGGCCTACCAGTTGACCTCTTATCTAGGTTTTCGCACTTTTATGAGGATTAGGAACCGAAAAAAACAGGTCTTATACGAGCCTTTTGCACCGGGTTCTTCCTTACAGAAGATGATTATTGGAGCAAACGAATTATGTCTGCAGGAAGAAAGTCACGAGTATGGTTTACAGACAGACGTTGTTTACTTCCTGTTACCGGGCGAAAACCTGGCTGGTCTGGTGCGCATGGTAACGGTAACCAACCGATCGGATCGGACTATCAACCTGGAAATAGTGGACGGTCTTCCCGCAGTGATCCCTTTTGGCGTCAACAACCAGATGCTGAAAGATATCGGACGGACGGTTGAAGCCTGGATGGAAGTTTCCAATCTCGAACAGAATGTCCCATTTTACCGTTTGCGGGCAAGTGTGGCAGACACGACCGAGGTAAGTTCAGTTGAAGCTGGGCATTTCATGCTGGCTTTCCAGAACTGCCCGGATGGATCAAAGTTGTTGCCTGCCATTATAGACCCTACGCTTGTGTTCGGGCAGAATACAGCCCTGAGCACCCCTGAAGCATTTTTCCGATTGGGCTTGAATGACCTCTTAGCCACAAAGCAAATTACTTGTGGCCGGACACCTTGCGGATTCTCTGCTTCCCAAGACGAATTAGAACCCGGCCAATCCACAAAGATTAATTGCATTTTCGGACATGTAAGCAGTTTGGAAAATATCCAATCAAAAATCAAACACCTGACCGAAGTAACCTACCTGGATGACAAACGTCTTGAAGCCAATGAGTTGGTGAGAAATCTGACCGAAGCCACTTATTGCCTCACCGGGATGCCGATTTTCGACGCGTATTGCCGACAGACATTTTTCGATAACATTCTACGCGGCGGATGGCCCATTGTTTTTGGAACGGGAAAAAAGGCGCGCGTTTATCATATTTACTCGCGAAAACACGGTGATTTGGAACGTGATTACAATGCTTTTTCTTTGTCTCCCGAATTCTACTCGCAAGGCAATGGCAGTTATCGGGATGTAATCCAAAATCGCCGTAATGATGTTTGGTTCAACCCGGCTGTGGGTGATTTTAATATCCGCTTTTTTTTGAGTTTGATTCAGGCGGATGGCTACAACCCCTTGGTCATTCAAGGGAGCAGCTTCAAGGTTCAGCCTGGAAAGCTGGAAGGATTGCTGGCTCTCTCCGAAAACCGAGCCGAATTACGCAATTTACTATCCACTCATTTTAGCCTGGGAGGTTTGGCAAAAGGAATTTTCGATAAGTCAATTCACCTGTCGGTGGAGATCAAAGTCTTTCTGGAAAAGGTTATGGATGTAAGTGAACAGCACATTGAGGTTGCCGCAGGCGAAGGTTATTGGGTCGACCATTGGACTTATAACATGGACATGATAGACGGCTACCTGGGAGTTTATCCGGAGTGCCAGCATGACCTGCTTTTTTCAAATACTGATATTCCCTTTTACGATAGTTCAGTTTTAGTACAACCTCGTTCGAGAAAATATGTGCTTGTGGACGGACAACCTCGCCAGGTGGGCAGTCTGCTTGAAGATCATGAAAAAGCAGCTCTAATCGCCAGACGAAGCGAAAATAACAGCTGGCTGCGCACCGGGCATGGAACTGGACCGATCTATCGCACCAGTGTTTTCGCAAAGTTGATCATCCTGGCAGTGATAAAATTTTCAACACTTGATCCTTACGGAATGGGGATTGAAATGGAAGCGGGTCGTCCGGGCTGGTACGACGCTTTGAATGGCCTGCCGGGGCTTTTTGGTTCATCCATGCCGGAGGTATATGCGCTGGAAAGGTTGGTGAAATTTCTTCGAAATGTAATGCAGACCGAGGGATCAGGGATAGTGAGGCTACCAATCGAAGTGGGGCGATTGATTAGCGTTGTTGTTAACGAAATTAAACGTTTTCAAACTCGGAATATTAATGAACGTGACTACCGGTTTTGGGATAATGTTTCGTCGGCTCGCGAGATCTATCGAAAGACTATTCATCTTGGTTTTGATGGGACGGAGGAAGAATTTACTATTGAAAGGATGAAAGGGATTTTAAACTTAATTGGAGCCAAAATCAAGGCAGGGATTGACCGTGCGCTTGCATTGAATAATGGCATCCAACCAACATATTTTAGCTATAATGTCGACGCGTTTGACTTTGTAAAAGATAAAAAGGCTCGCCTGCAATTTGATATGGAAGGCAGAAATTACATTTGTGCTAGGCGCTTAACTCCCCGGCCTCTACCTCTATTTCTGGAGGGAATAGTGCGAGCGATGTATGGCATAGATACCATCGGCGCGAAACAAATTTATGAGAAAGTGAAAAAAAGTCCACTGTACGACCGCAAATTAAAAATGTACAGAGTAAATGCATCTCTTGAAACTCTTAACCAGGAGATCGGCCGGGCGTGTGCTTTTACACCAGGCTGGCTGGAAAATGAGTCCATCTGGCTGCATATGGAATACAAATACCTTCTGGAGGTATTACGGGCAGGTCTTTACGAGGAATTCTTCGATGATTTTAAGACCGCCATGGTACCTTTCTTTGATCCGAACGTTTATGGACGTAGCCCATTAGAGAATTCATCCTTTCTTGTCAGCAGTGTTTACCCGGATGAATTCATGCACGGGGCGGGATTTGTGGCGCGCCTCAGTGGAGCCACGGCTGAATTTCTAAGTATGTGGAAACTGATGATGGCTGGCGCAGAACCATTCTTTGTTCAAGATCATAAACTTTGCTTGGTTCTAAAACCCATCTTGCCAGCGTGGTTATTCGATAAGGATCGTACTGTTTCTTTCAAATTCCTCGGGCGGACAACGGTTATTTACCATAACCCAAAAATGCGTGATACCTTCGATCCACAAAACGTTATTCAATCCATAATTCTGTGTTCTTTAAATGGGCCCACTCTCGAATTGAATGGTGAGGTTATTCCTGCACCTTATGCATGTCAGGTCCGTGAGGGATGGTTCCGGCAGATTGATGTTTATTTTGCAGAAAGTTAATACCCTGGGTTTATAGAGGTTAAATGACTCCAAATAAAGATACCGGCTGGGAGTTTATCGATGAGGAGGGAACATTTTGTTTGAACAATCCTCATCGACACAATTATCTCTATTTCCCCATGGTCAATGAGGCGGGTATTTTCTCAGCAGTAACACCAAATTTGCATGGGGATATCAAGGCCGACCATAACGCTTTTCTTACGCCACCGGTCTCTGTCGAAACCTTGCAAGATTTCTCGTTCGGGCCGTAATTTTTGGGTGCAACTGGATGGATCTGTTCCCTGGTCAGTAGCTGGAAATAGTGCTGTGCAAGTAGCCCGGCACTTTTCCGAAAAGGAGGAGGAAACATTTCTGGAAGCAGGTTTTTTGTGGCAACGGGTGACAAGAAAAAACACGCAAATTGGTTTACAGGCGGAAGTCACCAGTTTTGTACCCGCCAGTACCGACCGTGTTGAGTTAATGAAGGTTACACTTGTCAACATATCAGATAAAGAATTGGAACTCATCCCAACGGCGGCAGTCCCAATTTATGGACGTTCGGCAGATAATCTGCGTGACCATAGACACGTGACTTCTCTACTGCACCGCACATATTGTGGAGATTATGGAGTATTTGTCAAACCCACACTTTCTTTTGACGAACGCGGCCATCAACCTAATGTCCTGACGTATGCAGTCTTGGGTGTGCAGGAGGACGGTACACCCCCGCTAGGCTTTTTCCCGATAATGGAGGATTTCATCGGTGAGGGAGGCAGCTTGGATTGGCCGGAATCCATTGTCCAGAACAATGAACCAGACTTCCGACCAGGGATGAGTATAGATGGTTATGAATCCATCGGAGGGTTACGATTTCGAAAGGTGGCTTTGCAACCGGGAAAAAGTTGTTCGTTTGTAATGATGCTGGCGATCATGAGCACAGACGATTCGGAGCATCTCATAAAAGAATATGGTAATTCAGACCGCTTTGGTGCATGGTTGGAAAAAACGAAAACATTTTGGCGATCCAAACTTGATATGCCGCGTATGCATACCGGAAATGTCCGCTTTGAGGGCTGGCTGCGTTGGGTGATGGTTCAACCGGTGTTACGCAGGATTTTTGGCAATTCTTTCCTTCCTTACCACGATTATGGACGTGGCGGTCGTGGTTGGCGCGATCTTTGGCAGGACATTTTGGCATTACTGATTATGGATAACAGTGATGTCAGAAAATTGCTTTATGATAATTTTGGCGGTGTGCGCATAGATGGTACCAACGCTACCATTGTCGGCATGCGACCGGGTGAATTCAAAGCCGATCGAAATAATATCCCTCGTGTCTGGATGGATCATGGGTCTTGGCCTCTACTAACTACGAGTCTATATATTGACCAGACCGGTGACCTGACGTTCCTGTTACTTCCACAGGTTTACTTTAAAGATCATCTTTGCGCCCGTACAGAACGCGTAGATGATGCCTGGACTCCAGAGCAGGGAACGGTTTTACGTTCCGCTTTTGGCGAGCCTTATCAGGGTACAATTTTAGAACACTTGATTGTGCAGAATCTTATTCAGTTTTTTAATGTGGGTGAGCATAATATTATACGCTTGGAGGGAGCTGACTGGAACGATGCGATGGACATGGCCACGAAGCGTGGAGAAAGTGTCGCTTTTTCGTCCATGTATGCCGGTAATTTATGTAAATTGAGCGAATGGGTGCTGGCAATTGCAAACCTTGATGTTAAAGAAGTGGAAATTGCCGATGAAATAATGCCATTGTTGGATACATTGTCAGAAAAATTGGATTATGATTCTGTTTCGGCCAAGCAGACTCAACTGTCACAATACTTCAATAGTTGTACACATACACTTTCCGGCCGGAAAGCCATCCTTGGTCTTCAAGATTTGGCTTCCGATCTGATGGTCAAATCGAGCTGGTTATGCAATCACCTCCGTGAACAGGAATGGCTGACTAATTCAGAGGGATATGGCTGGTTCAATGGATATTATGACAACGCTGGGAAACGCGTGGAAGGCGACTTTCCGCATGGTGTGCGAATGACTCTCACGGGGCAGGTTTTCGCTTTGATGGGGGGAGTTGCAAGTGATGACCAGGCAAAGGAAATTATTCGATCGGTTGATCGATATTTATACGATGAAAAGGTGGGCGGTTACCGGCTCAACACTGATTTTGGAGAAGTGTTACTCAACCTGGGACGGGCTTTCGGCTTTGCTTACGGACATAAAGAAAATGGAGCCATGTTCAGCCATATGGCTGTCATGTACGCCAATGCACTCTATCAACGTGGGTGGGTCAAACAGGGATACAAAGTCCTGGATGGCATCTACCAGCATTGCCAGGACTTTCAACACAGCCGAATCTATCCGGGTATCCCTGAATACATAAATGAGCGTGGTCGGGGAATGTACACTTATTTGACTGGTTCAGCCAGTTGGTACTTGCTAACTCTCGTGACAGAAGCATTTGGCGTAAAGGGGCAACTTGGCAACTTGATACTGGAACCGAAGTTGGTGAAAGCGCAGTTTGACCATGAAAGCAAGGCGCGTCTGGTCACTCGGTTTGCTGCCCTGGAAATAGAAATCATCTATAGAAACGACTGCGGCTTGGAATATGGGGACTATCAGATTTGTTCGTCAAGGATGGACGGTCAGGTGATTGAACATTCTTCGTCAAGGGTTGTCATCCCACGCGGCATGATCACCTTGCTGAACACTTGCAATACTCATTGCATTGAAATCGAGTTGTGTCGTAGAAACCAAGAAATATGACTGAATTGCGGGGCGCAAATGTCCACGTTACTGGTATAGTTCAAGGTGTCGGATTCCGACCTTTTGTCTATGGGCTGGCAGTGCGTATGGGGTTAACTGGGTGGGTGAGGAACACGTCTGCGGGGGTGGATATACAGGTGGATGGGTTATCTGATGCGATCAATTCCTTTGTTGAATCTCTGAAGTCTGAACTTCCGGCACTGGCGAGAATAGATTCTCTGGATGTTGCCTTGGTGATTCCGCGTGGTTTTGTGGGTTTCAAAATTATCCATTCTGAGATATTGGACGGAGCTTTTCAACCCATATCACCTGATGTAAGCATTTGTCCAGACTGCCTGAAGGAACTCCTTGATCCCTCTGACAGGCGTTTCCGTTACCCCTTTATAAATTGTACCAACTGCGGACCGCGTTTCACCATTATCACCAATATTCCATACGATCGAACGAATACGACCATGTCTCCTTTCGAGATGTGTCCAGATTGTGCTACTGAATACGGCGATCCAACCGACAGGCGTTTTCATGCACAGCCAGTGGCATGCCCTGTGTGTGGACCGCAAATCTGGATGGAAGGGGCGGGTGGTGGTCGGATTGCTGAACGGGAAAATGCGCTTATAGCTTTACAGACAATCCTCTCAGATGGTCAGATTGTTGCCATCAAAGGTTTGGGAGGTTTTCATCTGGCGTGTGATGCTACGAACCGAAAATCCGTATCAGAGTTGCGACACCGTAAACTTCGTGTGGATAAACCGTTTGCCCTTATGATGCCGGATCTGGCAACAGTGGAACAATACTGTTTTGTAAATAAGGATGAATGTGCAATTCTTCAATCTCGTCAGCGGCCAATAGTCCTTCTTCGCCGCCGACCAGAACTCTCTTATTGCTGAGGATGTGGCTCCAAAGCAGACAACTCTCGCTGTAATGTTGCCCTACACGCCATTACATTATTTGATCTTTGCACCTGTAAGCGACAATGTACCATCCCTAAAAGCGATGAAACCCTTGGTAATGACCAGCGGCAATTTATCAGAAGAACCTATCGCCATAGGCAATGATGAAGCACTGCAACGTCTCGCCTCACTGGCGGATGTCTTCCTGATGCATGACCGTAACATCCGAACACGTTGCGACGATTCAGTTACCAGGATAATAGATTCCGGGGAGAATAAATCAGGCAAAGGGGAAGATAAACCTTCAGTATACTTTCTTCGACGTTCCCGCGGGTATGCACCCGATTCTATTCAGCTTCCCTTTGAAGTTTCATCTGTATTGGCGACCGGTCCAGAATTAAAGAATACATTTTGCCTTACTCGACAGCGCTACGCATTTGTCAGTCACCACATAGGTGATATGGAGAATTATGAGACATTGCGCTCATTTGAAGATGGGATTGATCATTTCGAGCGTTTGTTCCGCATTCAACCGCAAGCGATTGCATGTGATCTCCATCCTGATTATCTTTCCAGTCGTTATGCGCTACAGCGCTCGCAACAATTCAGTCTTCCAATATTCCGTATTCAGCATCATCACGCTCATATAGCAGCCTGTATGGCAGATAATGGTCTGGATGGAAGCCAGCCGGTAATTGGGTTGGCATTTGATGGCACTGGCCTGGGTGAAGATGGAGCAATATGGGGCGGCGAATTCCTAATAGCAAATTATGCAGGATACCAACGCCCATATCATCTGGAATATTTTCCCCTTCCTGGTGGGGATTCAGCCATTAAACGACCAGCCCGTACTGCACTGGCGCTGCTCTGGCAGTTGGGATTGGATTGGGACGATAGGCTGGAACCTGTTCAGAATTTCTTTTTCGAGGAAAGACAGGCGTTACGTGTACAGTTGGAGCGTGGTCTGAACACACCCCGAACTTCCAGCCTGGGTCGCCTTTTTGATGCGGCCGCCTCCCTGACCGGAATACGACAGATTGTAAATTATGAAGCCCAAGCCGCAATTGAATTCGAAGCAATCTTGGATCAAAGCGAATCAGGTGCATATCATTTCGAGATCCATGATAATGTGGTGGATGTTGGGAGTGTTATCAGGGATCTACTGGCAGATATCGGTGCTGGCGCTACCGCCCCAATCATTTCGGCTCGTTTCCATAATGGCCTGGTTGATTTGGTGCGGCAAGTTTGTGATGATATCCGTCGACAGACAGGGATAAAAGAAGTAGCCATGAGTGGTGGTGTCTGGCAAAATATCGCTTTGCTTGAACGTGCGACTTACAGTCTGCATAAGGATGGATTTGTCGTCTATCTGCACCATCAAGTCCCGGCAAACGATGGTGGACTTTCGCTTGGGCAGGCAGTCGTAGGTGCAGCCAGGTTTGACGTATAATTGATAAAATTGACAAAAATGACTTTTGCTAAAACGACAGGGTGAATATGCAAAAAATATTGTTGGTGGAAGATGATGCGCCATTACTGGATGTGATGCGGTGCCTCTTGGAGGCTGAGGGATACGCGGTGTCTATGGCAGTGAACGGGAAGAAAGCCCTCGAATTATTTCTTTCAAACCGACCCGACCTTGTTATATCCGACATTATGATGCCGGAGATGAACGGATACGAGCTTCTGGAAGCGGTGAGGGTCTTGCCGGAAGGGATTACCGTTCCATTTCTGTTCTTGAGCGCCCGAACAGAGCGTTCAGATGTTGACAGGGCGCGCTCACTGGGCGTGGACGATTATCTCTTCAAACCCTTTGAAGCATTAGAATTAATTAATGCTGTGCGTGCCCGCCTCGAGCGTCGCCGGGTGATTGAACTTTTTGATACACGGGCTGCTCATTTACAAACTGTAATAATGCTGGCAAATGTTATTGAGACGCGCGATCCATATACTGCCGGGCATCTGGAACGAGTCCGCCGATTGGCCCTCAATTTGGCTTTTGCTCTTAATTGGAATACCGAGGATATCGCCATTTTGGAATTCGGGTCTATATTGCACGATATTGGAAAGATCGTTGTTCCAAGCCAGGTATTAAAAAAGACAGGGCCTCTTACAAAAGAAGAATGGCTCCTCATGCGCAAACATCCGGAGATTGGTGCAAAGATGTTGGAAGGAGTGGATCATCTCAAAGCTGCCATACCTTATGTCCTTTGTCACCACGAGTGGTGGAACGGGAGTGGATATCCCGCTGGATTGAAAGGAGAGAAGATCCCACGGGAAGGCCGTTTGTTGGCGATAGCAGATGCCTTCGATGCTATGACCACAAACCGTCCGTATCATAGCAGCATGCCAATAGCCGATGCATTGGATGAATTGGCTCGGTATAGGGGTGTTTATTTTGATCCAATAATGGTGGACGCTTTTATTCGATCTTACAAGTCCTAACTAATATTGGATTTTCCTAGAATACGGCGAGAGAGGAAGAAATTCGAACAAAGGATCACTTAATAACATCGCGATCCATCTCACGTTCTGCATCCCTTCGTGCTATGGCTTCGCGTTTGTCGTGCAGCTTCTTACCTTTGGCGATGGCGATTTCCAATTTTGCACGACCATCCTTCAGATAGACTCGAATCGGTACGATGGTAACGCCTTTCTGGCGGACAGCGTCCCACATTTCATGAATTTCTTTGTGATGTAGTAGCAAAAGGCGCGGTCTTTTTGGATCGTGGTTAAAACGATTGGCTTGCAGATACGGGGCAATATGGGCTTCTATTAGCCAGGCTTGATTCTCGTCAACGCGAACGTAAGATTCCGCCAGGCTGATTTGACCGGCGCGGATCGACTTGATCTCGCTGCCTTTCAGTGCCAGGCCCGCCTCGAATCGTTCAAAGAGAAAATATTCAAAACCGGCTTTCCGGTTTGTGGAAACGACTTTTACTTTTTCTGGCATCTTGTTTTTATATTACCATAATATATTAGGGGCTAGCCTCATTCGGAAAAGTGTATTGATTTGATCCCACCCTTGTGAATCGCATGGTCTGAATAACAGTATATTGGAATAAGGCAACGATTAAACCTAATCACAATCATGGGAAAACCCTTCCCGATTCCGGAAATTAATGAGAATGTACTTCTCCGCTGGTTTCTGGTCCTAGATATGGACGAATAACTCCCAGATGGTCACTGTACAAGGACAACACAGTTGCAATCAAGGTCGATATTGGCACGGCCGTAACCAAGCCAAGCGAGCCTACAAGTGTCCGGACGATTTCTTCTGCGACAGAAGCAATATTAATCAATTGACTATAATTACCACGTTCCACCGCAAATAGTAAGAGTAATGGCAAGGCAACCCCGGTATACGCCATCACCAACGTATTGACCGTTGATGCGACATGATCCTGGCCGATGCGGTATGCTCTGGTATAGAGTTGGCGTAAACCAAGAGAAGGATTTGCCGCACGCAACTCAAAGACTGCCGAGGCCTGGGTAATGATCAGATCATCTAACACTCCCAAAGCACCTATGATGATTCCGCCTAAAAGCAACCCGCGCAGGTCTATCTTGATTCCAGGTACTTGGATTAGGTACAAGGCTTCCTCACTCCCCCCGCCGGTAAGGAGGGCAATTTTCACAAACAACCATGCCAGCACACCGGTTATAAGCAAGACAATAAGAATTCCTATAACAGCTGAGTGGGTTTTTAAATTCCAACCATACGTCAGGTAGAGTGTAACCACCAGTAGGATCATCGAGCCGATAATGCTAACCCGCACCGGGTCCTCTCCGTGGATGATATGCGGGATAATATAAGCAATTACAACCAGGAAACTGAAGGCTAGGGCGAGTAAGCTGCGCAACCCCTTCCAGCGTGCAACAACCAGTAGTGCAAGAATAAATACGGCAAGTAAGATAAGTATTGGGCGTGTCCGCACGGCATCGGTATATTCCGCGATAATATTATTGTTGGAATCTGTACCTACCACGACCATAATCTCGTCGCCAGGGCGAAAAAGGATACCTTCTGGCTGGATCTGGTCTTTACCATAAGTAACATTTACGACCGTGTCCTTGTATTGACCGGATAATATTTTTACGCTCAGATCTTGATACGCCTGATTGGTTCCCCCCAGGTTTACCATCCCATGGTCAAGGATTTGCCTCACCTGCGCAGGTACTGTTTCAGATCCAAATCCCGTGTTCGTGGGAGTCGGTAAAGTAGTATTTAGGAAATATGGCAAACCCCAGATCATTAAAGCAATAATTACTATGGTGATAACACCTGCCAACACAAAAAACACAGTCAGGTTCTTCTTCATATCAGGCCTCATCAACACTTTATTTACGCTTGCTTTGTTCGTGAAATAAACAGCGCTGCATTATACTCTAAAGGATAGAATTTTGAATCTTTTTATCCTTGATGGGCAAAAATAAGCTAATATTGTAAATTTGGATGCTAGTATTTGAGCCATAGGAGGAGACTTGATCATTCAATTGACAGAGGTTGAAGTTATTGCTAAAATTAAAAATTATTTTCAATAAGCTGAGGTATTACCTTACTTATGTGTGATGGAAATTGGTTTGATACATTGCAAAAAAGCGGTTGCCGGCTTACAGCCCCCAGGCGAGCTGTTGTCGAAACGCTGGAAGAAAGTACATGTGCCCTTACTCCATTGGAGTTGTATGCAGCGGCACGGGAGCAGTATCCTGGCTTGGGTCTGGTCAGTGTTTACCGCATTCTCGAAAAACTCGAATTTCCAGATCGACGGACACTGGCTGCAAGCCTTTGGCTTGTGTAAAACCTGTCGATCATATCCTTAGGAGGTAGATCATGTGTGTTTTCTGTGCAGCCATCCCTGTCGCGGCAGCAACCGGGACATACTTGGATAACAAACAACGCAAGAACGCTCAGGTGCTTGGGCATAATCAGAAACGCCTTCGCCCATTTGTATTGTTGACAATACTTGTAATCTTTATTTTGGTTACCGGATCGGTGATCGTTCACGTGAATTATTACAGACAATGGTTGTAAAATTCGCCGAGGGAAGGGCAGGATGCATGGTATTATGACTTTATTGTAATACTAATGAATTTCATGACGACTAAACTTCTCCACTTATTTTTAATAAAATGTGTACTATTCGCATGCCTCCTTATAACTGCGTGCAAGCCAGTCGGTGCCCCGGTCTCTAGCCTGCCATTTGTGATGGCAACTGAATCGTTCCTTGGGGATATTGCCCAGAATGTAGCTGGGAGCCGGATAAAAATCGACACATTGTTACCGGTTACCGTCGATCCTCATGAATACCAACCCAAGCCCCAGGATGTTGCCAGGTTGGCTCTGGCCAAGATTTTGATCATCAACGGTCTGGGATACGAAGCATGGTTGCAGAAGACTCTCGACAGTCTGGGAGGACAGCGCCAGGTGATTGTTGTCACCAATGGTCTGGTACCAGATCCAGACCCGTCAGGACAACATCAGGAGGGTGACCCGCACATGTGGATGTACCCGATTAATGTGATTAATTACGTTGACCAAATTCGAGACGGCCTCATCCAGGCCGACCCGGCCGGGAAGGATGTTTATACACTTAATTCCGATGTCTATATCAAAAAATTACAGGAACTCGACCTCTGGGTGAAAGGCCAGGTCACTAAGCTCCCGGTGAATAGACGCTTGCTGGTCACCAATCACGATGCGTTGGGTTATTTTGCAAAGGCCTATGATTTCAAGATTGTAGGGGCAGTCATACCGAGCGTCACTACGGAAGCATCTCCGTCAGCGAAGCAATTGGCCAGTTTGATTGACACGATCAAGAGCAGTGGCGCTCCAGCAATCTTTCTGGATATTGGAGAGAACCAGGAACTTGCCCGGCAGATAGCCGCAGAAACTGGTGTCAAAGTTATCACCAACCTGTATGTAGAAAGCACCTCCGGGCCAAAAGGGCCCGCACCAACCTACATCGATATGATTAAATATGATGTGGACGTGATTTTAACCGCCCTAAAATGATATGAATACAATTCCAGAATCTCCGGCTCGCCTGGATGTCGAGAATATATCCGTTTCATATAATGGGAAACCCGTACTTAGGGATGTCACTTTTCAGGTACCACACGGGGCGCGTGTTGCAGTGGTCGGACCAAATGGTGCCGGTAAATCCACACTATTTAAAGCTCTTGTAGGCCTCTTGCCATTATCTTTTGGGAAGATTTTTATCCATGACCTTCCGCTCGGGCACCATTTGGATTGTGTTGCATATCTTCCGCAAAGGGAAGAAGTGGATTGGCGTTTCCCGGTTACCGTTCGGGATGTGGTCTTGATGGGGAGATTTGGCCACCAAAAATGGCTGCAACGCCCCAGGAAGATGGATCGGGAAATAGCTCGGAAAAGTCTCGGTCAGATGGGCATTGCTGATATGGCCGATCGTTCCATCAGCGATCTCTCCGGTGGGCAACAACAACGTGTCTTCTTGGCACGTGCCCTTGCCCAAGAGCCCCATATATTTCTGATGGATGAGCCCTTTACGGGAGTGGACGCGACCACGCAGGATGCGACCTTGGCTCTTCTTGACCATTTACGGGAACAAGAAGTAACTGTTCTCATTTCGACCCACGACCTCAACCTGGCTGCCAGCCGGTTCGACGCAGTGCTGCTGCTAAACCATCGTTTGATCGCTTATGGAGATTCGAAGTCTGTTCTTACACCGGATAACCTGATTCAGGCTTTTGGTTCTCAAATGTTGAAATTACCAGATGGTCTGATTCTCGTGGATGATTGCTGTCCGCCTGATGACGAATATTTACATGAGGGGAAAATAGATTGAACTGGATCTTGCAACCTCTCCATTATGGTTTCATGGTACGGGGACTCTTGGCCTCCGTGATGGTCGGGATTTTATGCGCCGTAATGGGGACCTATGTAGTCTTGCGAGGCATGGCATTTCTAGGGGATGCAATCGCCCACGCCATCTTGCCAGGCGTTGCAATTGCTTTTCTTCTGAAAGGAAATCTGCTGGTGGGAGCAGTAATTGCGGCAGTGATCATAGCCCTCAGCATCGGATTCTTTTCGAAAGGCGGCACGGTTAAGGAGGATACCGCAATAGGAATACTATTTGCGGCTGCGTTGTCCTTGGGTGTGGCGTTAATCACTTCCATTCAGACCTATGCAGTGGACCTGAGTCACATTTTATTCGGTAATGTCCTGGGTGTCAGTATGAGTGACTTATGGTTAACAGCCGGTCTGGGTCTATTTGTGCTGGTTTCGGTGGCATTGCTCTACAAGCAATTCATGGTTATATCCTTTGACCCGATTTTGGCGGCAACTCTACGCTTGCCGGCGGAACTCCTACGAAATCTGATGCTGGTCCTGCTTGCACTGACAGTAGTCGTATCATTGCAAACCGTTGGTGTGGGGTTGGCTGCAGCCATGTTGGTCACACCAGCCGCCACAGCTTATCTATTAACCCGCCGTTTGTGGCCAATGATGCTGGTTTCTGCAAGCATTGGAGCATTTTCCAGCCTGGCGGGATTATATATAAGCTATTATTTGAACATTGTTTCAGGCTCGGCCATTGTACTAACGGCAACGGCCATATTCCTGATGGTTTTTCTCATACAGCCACGAAGAGGGCTTTTGTGGAAAAAAGATTGATATAATCCGCCGTTTTTCCTCTTCAATTGCGAAACCGCAAGATATCATTTTTAGAAATTTCAAAAATCCTCATTAAGGCAGTTAACTCAACATGAGTGAACAAATGTATCCGGAACCGACCGTGGGAATCTTTATTTTGAATCCCATACACGCTGCTAAATTTTAGAATATCTCAAATTTACCTAATCAATCTTATAAGTTAATGAGAAATATCGATACAACACCTATGCTGTTAAGCAAGTATCCTGAAAAGATCACATAAAAATAAAATCCATTTCAATGACTACTAAGGATTGACCCCTTATCGCAGATAATAACCAGGAAGTTCTTATGGATGCAGTAGGCTTCTATTGATTAATATGGTTTACTTATAGCAACAACCAGTAAATGAGGTAGTCATGTCAGAACTGACCGACCTACGAAAAGCAAAAGACGACTTCTTCAGGACCGATCCCCAATCCCCTTTAAATCTCAATCAACGAAAAACATTTTCAGGCCTGAACTATTATCAAGAAAATCCGGACTTGCGCTTTGATTTACTTATCGACAAGGAGGAAAAACCGGAAAACGCTGTTTTGAAAACAAATACCGGTGATGAGCAGAAATACATTCGTATAGGGCAGATCCGTTTCAATGTACAGGGGCAAGACGCTCTATTGCAAGTGTATGTGTCCGAAACAGGCGGGGAGTACTTCATTCCTTTCGTGGATAAGACTGCACCCACAGAGACCTTTGGTGCAGGCCGGTATTTGGAGCCTGAAGACCTTGGGGGTGGGCTGTTACGGGTTGATTTTAACAAGGCTTACAACCCTTATTGCGCCTATAACAACGCCTGGTCATGTCCGATCCCTCCACGCGTGAACCAGATTGCAGTGCGGATCGAAGCTGGGGAAAAGAAGTTCCATGCGTAAGTTTTCTATCCTTCATATTGGCACCTTTATTTGAGTTTCATGGCTTCATTACTTTCAGACCGGTCTGTTGCGATCCAAGAACACAATTTTAAGAATGTCCAGATCGATGCTGTCGGCGTAGGGCTGGCGTCTGCGGCTGCACCGTTTCTGCCAGTTTTCCTTGCCCGCCTGGGGGCGAGCAACTTCCAGGTTGGCTTGCTTACTTCAATGCCCGGTCTGGCTGGCTTGCTCCTTGCATTCTTTGTTGGTCGCTTTCTACAAACACGTAGGAAGATCGTTCCCTGGTTCAGTCTATCCCGCCTGATGGTCCTTTCGAGCTATGCTCTGACAGGCCTGGTGACTTTGCTCATCCCCCGCACGGACGCGGTGATCTCAACCTTGGTCATCTGGGCATTCGCAACGCTACCACAGACAGCCCTTTCGGTATGCTTCACGGTGGTAATGAATGCAGTTGCAGGCCGGGAAGGACGTTATGCTTTGCTAAGCCGGCGCTGGGCCATCCTGGGTCTGACCAACTTCACTGCCACCTTCCTCGTAACAGAGTTTCTTGACCGGATATATTTTCCTCTCAATTATGCAATCATGTTCCTGGGGCTGTCTTTAGGAGGGCTGATAAGTTTCTATTTCTCAAGCCGAATTATGCTGCCGGAACAGACACCGCCTCCACTGGCAACCGCCAGATCGGTGGGGGAAACCATCCAAAACACCTTGACACTCCTACGCCAGTATCCGGATTTCGTATCGATTTCCATCAAACGGTTTGTTTACCTCTCGGCTGTAGCCCTGGCTGCGCCGATCCTGCCACTCTACTTCGTTCGTGTGGTGGGTGCTTCAGATGGAAATATTGGTACCATAAACATGACCTTCACTTTTTTTATGCTGGGAGGATACCTGCTCTGGCCATGGGTTTCGCAGCGCCGTGGTGGCCGTTTTGTCCTGCTGGCAACTACACTGGGTATGGTGCTCTATCCTCTCCTGACTGCCACTACTCGGTATGTTATGCCAATTATCATTTTTACCGCTATTGCCGGGCTGTTTCAGGGAGGCTTGGACCTGGTATTTTTTGATGAGTATATGAAAACCATCCCGGATGAATATAGTGCCATCCTGGTTTCGCTGGAGCAGAGCATCCAGTATCTCTCTGTGATAGCTGCTCCGTTGATTGGAACGAGCTTGGCGAACTATATTGGCCTTGGTGGGGCTTTATGGGTGAGTGCCGGGCTGCGCTTGATTGGATTCTTGCTATTTCTTATTCTGAAGAAGAACCCCACTTTGGAAAGTTCTGTTCCCGAAAGTTAGCCGGCGATCGTTTGATTAATCAAACTAGATTTCGAATCGAATACCTGCGATAGGGCTGCAAAATCTTAGGAAAATCGCTCAAGAAGAGTGGAATAATGATCAACCTGTAACCAGAGCGGGTGATGGGACTCGAACCCACGATATCTTGCTTGGGAAGCAAGCGTTCTACCACTGAACTACACCCGCATTCAAGAATTATTATACCAAATTTCTTTAACAACAAAAAAAGTTAGAGGTTTCTTAGAATGCGATCATGAATTCCTGTTCACCAACATTTGAGAAAGTTCGAATAATGCTTCACCGGCCTCACCATGAGGGTTCGGCGGAGCGCAGGGATTGGATCGCCAGGTCGGTCATCTGGTCGGTAGCTTCCTGCGTATACAATTTTGCCCCTTCTCCGGCCAACAGTTCGGACAAAGAGCCAACCTCATCAGGAGGAATCGGCCCTTCATTCCAACGGTGTGCAAAGTATCCGTTCTTCGCCAATCCGAACAACACCGGTAAAGATTTTTTTCCAATCACCAGGTCCGCCTCGTTGGATTTGCCAGTCAGATGCCGAATCACCCCAAATGCCAAGGAAGTCATCATGTATCTGAAATGCCAAACCGAGAAAATGACCGAAATTTCGATAACACTCTTGTTCTGCTTCGTTCGCGCCACCAAGCAAGGCCCCAATTTCTGTGCAGGCTGAGAGCAGGTTGGCGGTCTTGCCGGAAATCATCGGCCAGTAATCTTCGATGGTCAAATCCGACCGCTTCTCATATGAAATATCCAAAAACTGACCGCAGGTCAGTGCCAGACATGCTTCATTGATGATTTTTCCCGCCTGGAATGCAATTTCAAGCGGATATTTATCCTTTATTTCAAGGAGAGAAAGATGTGCAAGAATAAATAGCGAATCTCCAACGTTGATGGCCTGTGGCATTCCCCATTTTTTCCAGACCGTTAATCTCCCGCGGCGAAGGTCAGAGCCATCCTGGATGTCATCGTGAACGAGGGAAAAGTTATGGATGAGTTCAATGCTTGCGGCGGCAGGGACTGCAGATTGCCATGACTTGTCTTTCAATTTTATTTTACTTGTGCCCTTATTCGAGGCGGCGCAAGTCAACAATACCAATAGAGGTCGAATTCGTTTACCGGTTGCTTCTTGTCTGGATCCATCTCTATTCCAGCCCATGTGGTATGTGAGCATTTCGTAAAATGGCTGAGTGCGTGGTTCATCCAGCCGGGCTACAAGTCGCTGGAGTTCTGTTTCGATGGCAGGCAGCATTTGTTCAGTAAATGTTTTCAGACTCATTGTTTTTCCTCGTTTAAATTTTCATGGCATCATTAAGACACCTAGTTCTTGAAGTTCGATTTCAAGCCGGGCAGGGGAGGTGAAGTGGTGGGTGAAAAAACCCATCTGGCGAGCGGCTGAGATATTTTGAAACGAGTCATCAACCACTAAACATTCTTCTGGCTGAATGTGGGCTTTCTGGAGTAGCAGGTGGAAGATGGCAGGATCGGGTTTGATAAGTTTAACTTCTCCGGATACTATGATGTCTTCAAAGATATCGAATATACGATATTTGTGTCTGACAACCGAGAATTTCTCGGCAGACCAATTGGTTAAGCCGAACAGCCGGCAGCCGGCTTCCTTAAGTTTGTATAGGAGTTCAATTGTGCCCGGAATGGTGCCCGTAATGGACTCCTCCCATTCTTCATCATATGCACGAATGAGATGAGCATATTCTGGAAATTGAGCTGAAAGGTCATTTACTGCCTGTGCGAAGGAATGCCCCTCATCTTGAGAGAGATTCCAGGAGGAAAAATTGATTTCTGTAAGGAAGGCATCGACCGCTCGGGTGTCATTGGCGAAGTATTTGTTGAAAACCTTGTGCGGATCCCAGTTAATTAGTACACCGCCGAAGTCGAATATTACAGCGTGGATCGAAGACGACATGGTGGGAAAAGCTCTGTTATTAGAAGGACTCTTTCAACTGAACATCTTTTAATGCGTTCAAGTTGGCTGCGCCCACCCCAAACATAACCACCTGGATCTCTTTTTGAATCAATCTCAAGAGTTCTACTACTTTTTCAGGCGATTGTGCTGCGGCCCTTAGAAATTGGCCTGCCATCCCTCCCAGTGATGCCCCCAAGGCGACGCACTTGGCTAAGTCGATTCCATCTTGTAAACCACCGCTTGCAAAAATAATCATGCCTTCTGCAGCTTTCCTGACATTCAAGATGGATTCCGCGGTGGAAATCCCCCAGCCAACGAAAGTGGCAGCCAATTCACGGGTGAAATCATCTGGGGCGCGATGCATTTCGACCTGTGACCAACTCGTTCCACCTGCGCCTGCAACGTCAATTGCAGCAACACCGCAATTAAATAATATTCTTGCAGTTCTTTGCGAAATCCCCCATCCGACTTCCTTCACAATCACTGGAACTTCCAATCCTTTACTTATTCCTTCTATTTTTTTAGCCAAGCCTGCGAAATTCGTATCGCCTCCTGTTTGAACGGCTTCTTGTAATGGGTTAAGGTGAAGGAAGAGTGCATCTGCGTCCAACATTTCCACGGCACGCCGGCATTCATCGAGACCATAGCCGTAATTTAGTTGCACTCCGCCAATGTTTGCAAAGAGAAGAATGTCTGGAGCGACCTTGCGGGTTATGGCGTATGTGGGAATTTGCTGGGGGTCTTCCAGGGCAGCACGCTGGCTACCCACTCCCATTGCAATCCCTGCCTCTTGCGCGGCTTCCGCGAGACGCTTGTTTATCTCCCTGGCTTGTTCAGTTCCTCCAGTCATGGACGAGATAAGAATTGGCGCAGCAAGCTTCTTACCGAACAATTTCAGGGAAGTATCTACCGCTTGAAAATCCACCTCCGGTAATGCCTCGTGGACAAAGCGATACCGTTCGAGTCCATTTGTCAAGCCGGAGTGGACGTCCTGATCCAGATTGATCTTGATGTGATCCGATTTACGAGTTTCAATGGGCGTAACTTTTTTCATGAGTTTGTGTTTCGTCTATTGAATTATACTGTCAACCCGGTTACAATTGGGCAAAATTACAAGGAGGAACCTATGGCAGATACTTTTGATGAAGTCAAGGTTATTATTGTAGATTTGTTGGGCGTGGATGAAGCCAAGGTCAAACCAGAAGCCCGTTTTCGGGAGGACCTGGAAGCCGATTCGCTCGACCTAGTCGAACTTATCATGAAATTTGAGGATGTATTCGGTACGGAAATCTCCGATGAGGACGCCCAGAAGATTGTCACAGTAGGCGATGCAGTTTCATTTGTTGAAGCTCAAAAAACCAAGAAATAAAAACAAATAATTTCGGAGAGGCACGAGCGCCGACGTGTCCTCGTTGATTCTTGAAAAGCAGGGGCAGCCCAAAAGGCTGCCCCTGCACAGTTAACTTCAATAGGGAGGGAATTTCTTCAGGATAGCGAGCAACATTAACACCCGCCGATTCGAGTGCTTTTATTTTGTCGGCTGCGGTTCCTGCACCACCCTCAATGATGGCTCCAGCGTGACCCATCCGTTTTCCGGGAGGGGCGGTCTGACCGGCGATAAATGAAACAACTGGTTTGGTCATGTTGGCGGCAATGAATTGGGCGGCTTTTTCTTCGTCCGTACCGCCAATTTCCCCAATCATTACGACCTTTTCGGTTCGCGGATCGGCTTCGAACAGATCCAGGCAATCAATGAAATTTATTCCATTGATAGGATCACCGCCGATACCAACGCAGGTAGTGACGCCCATTTTATTTTGCATAAGGGCATATAGTACCTCGTATGTTAGTGTACCGGAACGAGAAACCACACCTACATTTCCTGAAAGGGCAATATTGTTGGGAATAATGCCCACCTTAGCTTCACCGGGAGTCAAAAGCCCTGGACAGTTTGGACCGAGAAGACGAACCTTTTTTTGATCAAGATATTCGCGAACACGCATCATATCTTGCACCGGAATACCCTCTGTGATGCATACTATGAGAGGGATTCCCGCGTCGGCAGCCTCGAACATGGCATCCGGGGCGCCACGCGATGGAACGAAAATAACGGTCGTATTTGCACCCGTGGCATCTACTGCCGCACGACAGGAATCGAATACAGGAACTTTGCCTTCCAACACCCATTCGCCACCTTTGCTGGGTGTCACACCTGCTACAACTTTGGTTCCGTATATCAGCATCTGCTGAGTGTGAAAGAGGCCTTCGTTTCCTGTGATACCTTGCACGAGCAGACGGGTTTTCTTGTCGACTAAAATGCTCATCTCTTGGCCTCCTTTACTTTTGATGACGATACAGCTTTTTTAGCCGCATCGACCAATGTTTCAGCAGTGACCATTTTGGCATCAGCCAATAATTTACGGCCTTCCTCTGCATTGGTTCCGACCAGTCGGACAACCATGGGAATGGTTGGTTTAACTTCTTTCAATGCAGTCAGAATACCTTTGGCGACTTCATCACAACGGGTAATGCCACCAAAGACATTGAAAAGGATGGCCTTAACGTTCTTGTCCGAGAGTATGATTCGTAACGCCGCTGCGACCTTGTCAGCGCTGGCACCGCCTCCTATATCCAGGAAGTTGGCTGGTTCTCCACCGAAAAGTTTGACAATATCCATGGTAGCCATTGCCAATCCTGCTCCATTGACCATGCAACCGATTTGTCCGTCCAATTTTATAAATGAAAGTCCGTACTTCCGCGCCTCGGTCTCGATGGCAGCTTCTTCGTCCACGTCGCGCATTTCAGCCAGGTCGCCGTGACGGAAGAGGGCGTTATCGTCTACGAGCATTTTAGCGTCCAGAGCCATCAGTTGCTTTTCTCTTAGGATAACCAAAGGATTGATCTCTGCCAATGTGGCATCTGACTCAACGTAGGAACGCCATAAACTGCGGCAAATATCTGCAAACTGTTTCCAGTATTCTTTTGGCAGGTCAATGCCAACCGCGATATCGCGGGCTTGATAATCTCTCAAGCCAAGCAATGGATCAATATGGATCTTTATAATTTTTTCCGGATTGGTCCGGGCAACTTCCTCTATTTCCACTCCACCAGCTGCAGAGGCCATGATGACCGGGCGGCGGGCAGCGCGATCGTTTGTAATGCCCAGATAGATTTCCTGGTCTATATTGGCTGCCTCATCCACAAGCACTTTTCGTACAGGCAAGCCCTTGATTTCCATGGCAAGGATCTGGGTAGCTAAATCCTCAGCTTCTTTGGCTGATTTGGCAACACGTATACCACCAGCTTTGCCTCGCCCGCCAACTAAGACTTGTGATTTTATAACAACGCGGCCACCTAGCTCCTCGGCGATCTGCCTGGCTTCGAGGGCAGTTCCTGCTACCCGTCCCTTCGGGATTGGAACACCATATCTGGAAAATATCTGTTTGGATTGGTATTCATGTAGTTTCATGCAATTATTTCTCCATTCTACGATAACATGCTTATTTATTAAATTTTCAAGGGTCAGAATTATCTTATGTGCATATCTTGATATCAATCTTTCATTTTACACCCTTTGGCTCCTTGCCAAAAAAAAAGAATAATTGAGATAATATTTTTATTGCAAGCAGACAAATCTTACGGTAATGAAAAACGCATCAAACGGTTGTTACCAGCATCGCTGACCCAGACCCTTCCCTGGGCATCGATAGCTATTCCGGAAGGTAATCCAAAGTTCTCAGGTCCAGTGCCATAATCACCCCAGGCGTGAACAAATTCACCACTGGTTGTGAACTCGAGCACGCGAAACGAATCTGGATCAGTTGCGAATATATGTCCCTGCAGGTCAACGGTGAGAAAAGGCTTGTTATCCAGAGATTGACTCGACCAACCTGCAATGTCCCATTGTACTGAAGGTGTATAGGTTTTATTGTCCAGACCGGGAACAAAGACTTGTATGCGCTGATTCCAAGTGTCTGCCACATAAAGATTGCCCTGGGTATCAAAAGCTAGGCCGACGGGTTCATCAAATTGACCAGCAGCTGCACCTCCACCACCAAACTGAGAGATGAAATTTCCATCTGCATCATAAACTACGATGCGCTTATTGCCCGTATCTGCCACCAGAACATGACCTTGTGCGTCTACTGCGATGCCTCTGGGTCCCCACAGCCCAAATGGGCCGCTGGAAACTGGGTCGTAATTTGGAGTTCCCCAAGTCTTGACAGGCGTACCATTCTGAGAAAGTTTTTGGATACGGTGATTCCATGTGTCTGCTACGTAAATCCACTTTCCATCGGGAGAAATGGCCACTCCCCAAGGTTCGCAGAATGTGCCGGGAGGTACATTTGGTGGAGGAGTGGTTGGATAGGGACAGCCCGGTGACGACTGTCCAATTGTCTGGATTATCTTGCCAGTTGCATCAAAATGTTCAATGCGGTTATTCATAGAATCGGCAACGAACAGGCTGCCATCTGGTGCGACAGCTAATCCGCGCGGCCCGTTAAGTTGTCCGCTGGAATTCCCGGCTGTTCCGAAAGTCAAATCTGCAGGTAAGACGATTGATCCCTTTTGATAGGGATCGGCCTGTATGGGCGCTGCCTGTAAAATACCATATTCCCACATTTGTGCGGCTATGTCTTTCCGGATGAATAATTCCATTTTGGTTGATGGCTGCCAGTCAGATAATGTCAGGCCACTTTTTCCGGTTACCTTTGCATAGGCCGAGTAGTCCCGATTCAACCAGATCTGGAAGACAGCGTTTCGCATGGCCGGATTTTTGAGCACAGTCCAGATGCGCGATAAGGTTAGTCCAAAATAGTCCTGGTTTGGCCAGACCATGCGGAGGTAATCTAGCCGATAATAATTATTGTCTACGATTGGCTTAATGTTCTCGAAATTTTGTTGGTCAACAATTATGACAGGTACATTTCGCAAGCTTTCGTCTGGTTTGTCGAACGACGTGGCATTGGGATAATTCCGCAAGTACCATTTAAACGACCAGGAGACACCCTGATTTGGTAAATTGTTATCATAAGCAATTTGAAGATTTTGTTCTCCGGCAATGCGACTGGAAATACTGGTTATCTGGTCCATGACGTCTTTTATGCCATTGGCACCGTGGGCATAAACCAAATATTCCGTGGCATTGTTGGCGTTAATGAAGGCTGCCCGAATCGCTGTCCGACCGGTCAAAATCGCCATAAGAGCGAAGATGACGATTGTTGCAATGCGTAAAGCATCCCGAATCTGCCATCCAGTGAGCAAATAAACCAATCCACCTGCACTGGCGAGAGTTATACCAAAGGCGAGCAGAAATGTCCCGGTTGCAGACAACTGAACCAATGTCTTACCCTGAAAGGGAGGGTTCGTTCCAAGCAATGTAATGAGCATGCCGGCAAGACTGGTAAATAGAACGACTATTAAAATGGTCACCAATATTCCTTGACGCTTGCGGAATTCGGACCAGTTAACCCGTTCGATGGCCTGGCCCAACCCCCAGCCAGTCAAAAGGATCATCGGCAATGTAATGTGAACAGTCAGCCAGGGCATTTTTTCACCAGCCGTTGAGTAGGCTAGCAAACTGCTCAAGGCCCACCATATGAGCAGGGGGAAAGTGAAATTACCCTCACTGATGGGGGGCTTTTTGGAGAACGTTTCTTTATCTGGCGCAGTTGGAGCAAATTCCATAGTTTTTGAGGTCTTGCTCGCTTCCCCTTGACTTATATCATTAACAGCGGAGGCAAGTGGGGAAGGGGATTTCCTGCGTAATCCAAAATAAGCTGCCAGGCCGACTCCAAGGGCAGGAAGGAACTCATAGACAGGTATCTGGATAAGCAGGTAATAGTACCAGGGCTGGTCACCTCGATGCACACCTTGTTGTTGTAACCAATAGCCGAGTGCACCGACCGATCCGGCAAAAAAGCCCTGCCAATTGGTGAAGATGCTGGTAAATAGGATGATATATATGCCCCAGAACAGGGCCGCGTAGATCAGCCATAGCTTCGTATTCCAAAGCATGCCAATGGCGATCGATAGAATGCACAGTATGAGAAAAATGGTGGCTGTCCGCACAGGTGACTGTGCCCAAAGAGCTGGTAGGTTCCATCCGGGCCAGGAAAACTGATAATTCAGTGGATTCCAACCCAACGCTGTGACTGGAAAAGCTGCCAATTGTGGTAGGACAAATGTGCCAAGCAATATCAGCATATCGAACGAACGTTCACGGCAAAGGTTTTTCCAACCATAGCCAATGATAAGAAGGATGGCTGTTATAAGAAAGGCACTTAAAGCCAAAATGAGTAATATTGTGATAGAAGATAATTGCCCGATAAGTGGAATGGTGCTCCCGGGAATTTGTCCCGGGATTATTGGCGCGGCAGTTTGGGAAGCATCGGATGTGACTTGGACACGATTGTAAATGGTCAAGCCTAGTGCGCCACCCGCCAGAAGTATCCCGATGGACAGGGCAATGAAAAAACCATTCAAGGCGCCCCTATTTTTCCAGGGTGCTCGGGTTACACGATTTATTAGATAGATTGCCAGGAATAGCATGGCTTGCGCCGTATATATGAAGGCAGTTTCCTTGGCAGAAAAATGAAGAACAGTGGCAATGGTCAAAAAGAGGAGGTAACGGACTTTTCCAGTTTCGAGATAACGCAGGATGGCATAAAGAGTCAATACGAAGAATAAGCCAACAAAGGCCTCGTTTCGGGCATATCGGCCATAATAGAGCATGAACGGAGAGATTAACATCAATAAGGCGGCGACAAGTGTTCCGGCCCGACCCAGATAGCGCCGCCATTTCCAAAGTAGGATAATAGTCAATATGCTGGCAAGCGCATGAGGAAAGCGGGCGGTAAAATCGCTGGCCCCAAAAAGAAGATATGTCAATGCGAGTAAATGAAATTGAAGGGGGCCATGCATTAATGGAGTATATTGATAACTTTTTCCAATGGAATAGAGCCACGAGAAATAAACATGCAAATTCTCATCGTGGCTCATTACGCGTGCCCCCAAATTGTAGAGCCTGCTAATAATCGCCAGAAGTATGATTAAAGAGAAGACAAGCATTTCCCTGGTCAAAGCAGGGAAGATAGTAAAAAGGGGGCGGTCGAGCCAGGAAGACTTTGAATTATCAGGCATGCAGCAACACCTTAGAAAGAATAATTAATTTTATTAGGATACATCAAACCTAAAAATATGGCAAGAAATATGATTGTATATAAATATATTGCGCATAGCCACAAATACATTAATAATTATAAAATTATAAAACTCGTAATTGACCACATCCGGATTGTATATCAATTCCACGTCTCATTCGGATCGTGCATGGAATTCCACTAAAATTTAATATATCCCTAAACCTTATCGCTTGGTCTCGCGTGCTTGCTTGCCCAGAATAACCAGTGGTAGGGTTGAGCGGAATTACGTTGACATGGCAGAGCAAGCCCTTTAGTTTCCTGGATAATAAGTACGCCTGTTCGGTTGTATCTGTCACCCCATTGATCAGTGCCCATTCAAATGTAATACGTCGTCGTGTTATTGCGATATATTCCCGGCTGGCTTCGAGCAATGCGTCAACGGGGTATTTTTTGTTTATAGGTAGCATGGAAGTACGCAAGGCATCATCCGCTGAATGAAGAGAAATTGCCAGGTTGATTTGCCTTTTTTCAGCCGCGAACTGTAAAATGGCCGGGATCAGGCCAACTGTCGAGATGGTAAAACGCCGTGCACCCAAATTATAACCATTTGAGTCGTTCAAACGATCTATCGCAGAAAGGGTGTTATCGTAATTGTGGAATGGTTCTCCCATACCCATAACCACCACATTGGAGACCACTCCGCCTTCTGAGCCTGTCAAAGGATTATGTAATATGCGGGAAAAATAGATCACCTGAGCAACGATCTCTCCGCTTGTAAGATGGCGTTTGAAGCCCATCTGTCCTGTCGCGCAGAAGACACAGCCCATGGCACAACCTGCCTGAGAAGAGATACATAATGTAATGCGCTTGGCATAGCTCATCATGACAGTTTCGATGAAATTGCCATCTTGCAATCGGAAGAGTATTTTTACCGTTTGACCATCAGAGGAATGTAGAGTTTTTACAGGCACGATTGCCTGAAATTGCAGGTTCTCACCCAGCTTGGAGCGTAGATGAGCAGGAATGTTGGTGAATTGCTCTGAAGAATTCCAAAATTGCCGATAAAGCCCCTGCCAGACTTGGCGGGCGCGGTAAGACTCCTGATCCCAACCTTTGATTAACTCATTAAGTTCGGCAAACTCGAGATCATAAATGAGTCTCATTTTAAATTTTCTATCCAGTTAGCATTCTGTATTTTTTGATCGTCTGATCAGAGGATAACTTAATTCAATGTAACAATCGATGCCAAGATTGTGCGCGTTCCTATCGTATTTCAATATAATAAGTCTGATAGATTTTCAGCAATGATATCCACTTTAGGCATCCACCTCTCTGCCTGCTCTCTATTACTTATCCCAGAAAGTACAAGTGTAGTCGGCATCCCAGCCGCCTGTCCTCCAGCGATGTCTGTTTCCAACCGGTCGCCTACAACCATGGTTTGTTCTAGTGACGTACCAAGTCGTTCGCGTGCTAGCTCGAACAGATAAGGAGCAGGTTTCCCTGCATAAATGGGTTCCACTCCAGTGGCCGTGACGATCACCGCTATCCAGGCTCCTGCTCCGGGGATTTCACCGCGCGGAGTGGGAAAGGTTTTATCTGGATTGGTGGCATAGAACGGCACACCTCTTCTTACCAATAAGGTCGCTTCCTGCATCTTCTCAAAATTAATCTGATGGTCAAGACCAATTACCACGGCATGTGCCAATTTCGCATCCTCTATTGATAGCAATTCGAAGCCTCGCTCATGCAATGCCGTCATAACACCCGTTCCGCCAATCGCAAAGATCGGTCCACCGGAGGGAAATCGCTTGGATAACAGCTCGGCTATTCCCAATGCAGACGTTACCACCTGCCAGGCTTCAACGCTAACACCTAACCCGTCTAGGCGTTCGACATATTGCTCGGGTGTTTGTATCCCGTTATTAGTGGCGAAGGCTACTTTAAGGCCGCGTTCGTGAATACGGTCAAATATTAATGGAAGGTCGCCAATCTGGGTATCCATTTTCCACAGGACGCCGTCCATGTCAAGGATGAGTGACTTGATGTAAGCAGGTAGGAGGCCCGGCATCATATTCCAAACATCTTCATAATATGATCGAATACAGGCTGATCAATCCAACCCTCCTGGGTGTCACAGCGTTCCTCAAAGTTCTCATTTCCGATAAAGGCATTCAAAGCGATGCGCGTAGCTTCATCCAGCTTTCCATGGGCATGTCCTTTGTAGTAACCTGTGCGAGCGATGATTTCCTGCAAACGCATGAGCGCATTGCCGGTCAATGCTAGGCGCTCAGACTCAGGGCTTTTATCGAAGTACAGATGGTGTAGCTCGAGTAACTCACCAAGGCGCAAGACCGGGTCGGAATGATCGTCGACCCGGTAGTCTATCCAGCGGTCGATATAACCTCCATAGCCACCTTTTGGTTTGACCACGTAGATGGCCGCACTCTGTCTGCCGCGCCGGTCACCACCCGCACGATCGCCGGCGAGCAAGGCTACGTAGAGACGCTCTGGTAACTCTCCTTTTTTATCAAGAAAAGCCATTTGCATGGAAGAAACAACCGACTCGCCTGCCAGTATGTTACCTTGAATCGCATATCCATGACCGGTTACGCCACCGGCCCAGACAAAACAACCCTTCCCGGTAAACGTAACAGAATTGGCTTGTGTGTCCACGATACCCACCTGGCGATGTTCACGATCCGGGTCATCCGCAAGGAGCTTGGAAAGTGTATCTTTTGCAGACATCCCTTTTGACAGCATATCTAATCCATGGGGGCCGAAGGATGTATTTGCAAAAGATTGTGTGGCGATTGCTCCCGCACCGGCCTGCGCCCAAGGAACTACTGCCCCGACCGCCGGAAATTTGGAGGCAACTGCCACACCCCAACTCTTCTCGTCCAGATTACAGGCTGCAATTGAGAACGTAGATGGATAAATCATGTTCTCCTCCGGAAGAAAAAGGCCGGATAGGCTCTATCCGGCCCAGAAACCAGGTTTAGGCAACTTGTATTGCCCATGGAGAGATTATTTCTTCTGAGGGATTTCCAGTACCTGGTCAACCAGCCCGTATTCCACGGCTTGCTGTGCGTCCAGATAGAAATCGCGTTCGGTATCCTGTTTGATAACTTCCACAGGCTTTCCGGTGTGTTTCGCCATGATGTCATTCAGAAGAGTCCTCAAGCGGAGAATTTGCTTGGTCTGAATTTCGATATCCGTTGCCTGACCTTGTGCACCACCCAAAGGCTGATGCATATGGATGGTGGCATTCGGCAAGGCGTACCGGCGACCTTTCGTTCCGGCCGTCAACAAAACAGTTCCAAACGAGGCGGTTACTCCCACGGCCACGGTGCTGATAGGATTGGAAATCATCTGCATCGTATCATAGATGGCCAGTCCAGAGTAAATAACACCACCAGGCGAATTGATATACATCTGGATTTCACGTTCAGGATCTTCGCGGCTTAGAAAAAGCAATTGTGCGACGATCACGTTGGCTACCTGGTCATCGATCTGGGTGCCTAGAAAGATGATACGCTCCTTGAGCAGCAACGAGTAAATGTCATAGGCACGTTCACCGCGACCTGATGACTCAATAACCATTGGGATGACATTCTTCGGATCGGGATTCATATTGTCTCCATTTCTTCAAACAGTAAAAAAAAGGATTATTTATTTTCGGTCGTCTTTTTCGTTTTAGAGGCTGCTTTGGCCTTACCAGCCGTATTTGTAATCTCTCCAGATTTCCTTGCTTTAGGAGCTGGTGTTTCAGAGGCTGTTTTCCTGATGGCAGGTTTCTTTTCAGTAGAAGTTCTCTTCGTGGATGCGGATTTATTGGCAGTTATTTTCTTAATCTTGTCTTTTTCAGAGGGGATATCATCGGCGCTCACCTTGGCTTGCCCCGTGGCAATATCCTTCAGGAGATTAAGTGTTTGCTGTACATAAGCCCGGTTGGCGGATTCCATTGCAACCGCATTCATAAGCTGCTTGGGCGGCTGGGCTTTACCGCGTGCCATTTTCTGGAAGCCTGTCTCTCCCTGGTACTCACCCCAGGTTTGCTGGAAAGAGGATTGTAGCATTTCCTGGCTAACTTCGATTTTTTCAACTTTGGCTATCTCGTCCATGACAAGTGAACGCTCTAGCCGCTTTACCGCAATCGGTCTGGCTTCCTCGGCAACAAACTTCTCCTCATCCATCTCGCGTGATTTTAGATAGGCTGCCATGTCTAGGTTCTGGCCTGCCAGCCGGGACTTAAGATCTTCCATTACATGTTCCACTTCATGGTCCACCACCTGCGGCGGGTATTTTATAACAGCTATTTCTTTGATTTTTTCCATTAACTTTGCGAAGTATTCATCGTCATATTGAGCTTTTGATTGGGTTGCCAGATTGGCCTTGACTGCCTCTCTCATTGCTTGCATGTTTTCAAAAGGGCCTGCCTGTTTTGCAAATTCGTCATTCAGCTCCGGCAAGGTGCTACCCCGGACCATTTTAATCTTCACCTCAAATTGTACTGTCTGCCCTTGCAGGTTCTCGTCTTTGTCATCCTTATTGTATTTGTGAGTAAAGGTCTTATTTTCGTTTATACTCAAACCAATCAACTTGTTTGAGAAACCGGGGAAGGGAAATTCTTCTTCCTTCTCATCTGAGCGCACAAAAATGGGGAGGCCTGGGCGGTCCATCAACGGAGCTTCACCTTCGGCAGCCTTTGCCTTGACTCCTTTCAGGTCGATCATCACGAAATCGCCCTTTTGGATGGGCCGATCTACTGTCTCAGTTTTCGCATACATCTGGCGTAAATCTTCGATGGCTTCATCCAATTTTTCTTCGCCGGGCTCCTGCCAATCGTAGGGCAGCCGTATTGAACGGTAGTCACCAAGGTTTACACTCGGAGCAAGCGGTACATTGAAAGTGAATTTCGGGCTCTTATCAAGATCTTCGACTTTTTCCAGTGAGCCGGAAGCACCTGGTTCAAGTTTGGCTTCCTCCAGAGCTTTTGGATAAACTTCGTCCAGCAATAAATCCACGGCATCTTCGACGATGGCGCCCTCTCCAAAACTGCGAACGACCACATCATAAGGTGCCTTGCCGGGCCGGAAGCCGGGAATGTTCTTCTTTTCAGAAATCCGTCGGGCAGCGCGGTGTTTTGCACCTTCCATCTGTTCGGGTTCGAGTTCAACAATCATAGTGACCTGGTGGTCATCGCGAGGTTGGGTTTCGATTTTCAAAGCTTATTCCTTCTTTTCTGTAATAAATGATCTCATGGTGAAGTGTGGGGAAGACGGGACTTGAACCCGTACGCCTTGCGGCACAAAATCCTAAGTCTTGCGCGTCTGCCAATTCCGCCACTTCCCCGGAACTGCAAGATTATAAGCGCAAGGGGGAAGTGCGTCAATCAATGTGGCATCCATGTTAACCATTCGCTTACAAGAAAATGGAGGATAGAGGGATGAATCCCCTATGTTAATTTCGGCAGTATAATGGCGCAGTCTTTAAACCTGGAGGTACTCTTGAGCAGAGTTATCAATCCTGATAGCGCCGGTAAAGAACGGGCTCGCCTGACAAAGGGTATTGTCTTGGCAATCCGTGAATTGGCCAAGCAAAATGAACCAGGACCTGAATCGCGTGACCTGGCCGCTTTCATAGCTTTGGCTTTGGGAATTATCTCTGAAACAATTGATGCTTCGGTGGCTCCTTGGGAAAAACGCGATTACTGGGTTAAGGCCGATAAATTTCGCATGGATTGGGCTTGGACTGGACAATATGCAATTGAAATGAAGCAGGCCATCCTAAGAAATGATTGGGGATGTGTGGCTCAGATATCTGCCCAGATTGCCCAGAAATTGACCAAAGTGTCTGTCCCATCCGGCCATCGATTGGGACATCCCTGGGTCGGTGCATGGGATAAAATGAAGGAAAAGGAACAAGAATAAATTAATAATCCCTGGCATTACAAGAAGAATACCAGGGATTTTCTTTATTCTGACCCACAGGTCAAGGTGTGGTATATGTTATTATCAAACTTGGATTTGTTAAACGTATAAAATCGGCTGTGCCATCGTTATTAGTCCCGTTAAATTGCAGTCGTATCTTGAACCGAGAGGACCCAAGGTTCATTTGTAAAGCATTCTTTAATCCCGGCTGTACTTCTATATTATCGAGGACGCTTAACGCCCCCCAGTCAGCGATATTTCCAGCTGGAAAACCCGCGATAAAATCAGTAGGTAGGAGAGGAGTTGTATAATCCATTTTATAGCAGTTCAATACGCCCAATTTCCCAAATGGGTCACCGCCAATGGAGTATGAATTAAATTTGTTTCTTATTTCAATAATCGTGACATTGGACGGGATGCTTGAAATATTGTAGCTAATAAACGCTTGAATTTTATAATTCTCAACAGAGTCACCAACATTAATGTCGCCAGTGAAGATCTCTCCATCCGATCTCACTGAACCGCTCTCGCTTATGACTGGCACAATGGTGATTGATGTATTTGCTACTACAATTACTTTCACAATAAAAGTTCCACCGGAATGCGTGATACCAAAGACTGCGCCGCGGGGGTCACGCATACGCCAGTAACCAGTATAAGTACCACTTGCAGCTGGAGCAGTCATATTCACAGTCAGATCCACCGATTGCCCGGAGTTAACCACTCCTGTGGTCAACGGCTGTGTGTAACCGGAAGAAACCCCTAGCCCGTCGCCATGATCAAAGATGAGCAGGTAGCTGGAATTCCATGAACAACTGCCTACGTTGCGGATTCGCCAAGTCTTGATAAAGGACTGGTTTGGAGCGACACGAGTGTTATCTGGGTAAGTTACATCAGTTACGAATATTGCCAGGTTGCAAGGAATGGGTGTTTTTGTTGGTGACAAGAATTGTGTATTAGTTGGAATGGGTGTATTGGTCGAGATGGATGTTGGCGTGATAGACGGTTCATTCGGGGTCGGGGAGGCGAGCAAAGAAACCTCGGTCAGTTCAGCCGCAACTGTCTCGGCAGCCTGGGTGAAGGCCATATCTGGTGAGATCTGTGTTAATTGCCCGCCAGGTAAATTGCAGCCAACCAAAAAGCCAAGCAAGATCAGAGAAAGACGATATGGCAGTTTCTTCATAATCATCTCCTTCCCATAATGAATAGTTTAATGATTTATTAATACTAAGTCAATACCAAAGACGCTGTGTTCCATTGAAAAGTTCCCTTAATAGAAACATCCGTCGCTAAGACCGGCTGTTAGAAAAGAGATGGCTGGTATGAGGCCCGACGCCCTTCAAAGAGCAGATAGGATGCAGCCCTTTCAAGTAATATTCCCACCTTTTTCAATGAAGTCGCATCTCGAATTTTGACCTATTTTCGCATTTGCATGATGGCTTCTGCTCCTTTAGCGCCAATCCCTGGGACACGCATCAGGGTTTGGCGCTCCGCCCGGTTAATTTCAACCGGTTTCTCTGACAGGTTAATTTGTGCCCAGGCTAGGTTCGGATCGGTTTGGATCGGAAGCTTGCCATCCTCTTCGAAGGGAAGTTCCTCCAGGTCAAATCCTTAATCGCGTAACAGAAACGCGGCTTGGTAAAGCCGGTGTTACCGGATGACTGGAGTCGGCGATTGATTCTCTAGTGGAGTATTTGAAATGGGGCAAAATGGGGAGAAATAGGCACGCCGCAAGCCAAATTAGCATTATAGATAATCAGTAGTAAGCAGTTTTCTGTCCTGTCCTGGTAGTAAGACCCAACCGGGCTGCGATCTTCGGCTGGTTCTAAGGTCATCTGTTCGTTAAGCGACTTCAAGCGGACAATTTCGTCATCCATGCCTTGATTATAGAACAAATATTCTGTTTGTCAAGTAGAAACCTTATCACTTTGCCTTTGCTGCCGCGGCTGAACGCGTATGCACTTCCAGTTTTTCGAATATCCTCTTGAGATGACGTTTTACGGTATTGGTTGTGATGACCAGCGCATCGGCAATCTCCTTGTTGGTCATTCCCCTGGACAATAGGTCGAATACTTCCCGTTCCCTTTTGGTCAGACACTCTAATTCCTTTGGTATTTGCCGGGATCGAAACGCTTCTGTAACGAGCCGCCTAAAAGTATTTCGGTCAAAAGCTTTTTTTTCGAGAAAGGCGTATATCGAATGATCTGCATAAGCAGTATGGATTTCATCCACCGAAGCGACACCGCTGACAACGATCGTCGGTATGCCTGCGGATTTTGTGGTAGCCAACAGTTGATATCCCTCCAGGTGTTGTCCAGATGCGCCTCGCTCCCAAATCTCCTCATCGGACAGGTATAAATCCACAACTGCCAGGTTAAATTTCTCCCGCCTGAGATATCCTAAGGCATCACCATAGCTAGTGGACATTCGAACTTTGTAGCCGGCATCCTCCAACAGTTCAGATAAGATGCTGCGCCATCCGGCATCGTCCTCCACGACCAGAACCTTGTTTTGCTGGGATTCTTTTTCTTCACCGGTATCCGGGATAGAACCTGTCCCTGCTTCAGAAAATCTCTTTGTTTTTATCTTAGGGGAGGGGGCGCTTGTCAGTGCCCTCCCGACGAGATCACGAAATTGTTTCCGCTGGAAATTCTCTTTACGCAGGAATGTAAAGGCACCGTACTCGGTTAAAACGCTGACCGCCAGCTCAACAGTGGCGAATCCGGTCAACAGGATCGTCTGGCAGCCTGGATCAAGCTGGCGGATTGCTTTCAGTACACGCAGCCCATCTTCGTTACGATGGTCGTTTCCCGCTAGAGATAAGTCCACAATGGCTAATCGATGGGGATCAGATTTCAGAATATGTAACGCATCCTTCAAATTACTGGCGATGTCGACCGTTAATCCAATATCGGTTAGGATCTCACTCAGGATTTGCTGCCAGGAAGTGTCATCTTCAACAATCAGTGTACAAATATTGGATTTCGTCATTCGATTTTTTCCGGTCTAATGGGTTTTTCTACTTGTGGCAGGCGCAAATGGAACGTGGTGCCGTGGGTACCATCACTTTCCACGCTCACAGAACCGCCTAGGCGATTCATGAGTGTCTTTACCCACCAAAGGCCGAATCCAAGTTTGTCTGGTCGGGTTGTTCGTTGACCGGAATAATATAATTCGAAAATATGGTCATGAAATTGGGGAGCGATGCCGGGACCATTGTCACTTACAGTAATCTCTACCCAGTCCTTAACCGCCGAACCACCGATGGTGATTATTCCTTGGCCATTCATGGCGTCCGCTGCATTTTCTAGCAAGTTGGTGAAAACCAATGTCAGAGTCCGCTCGCCAGCCATGACTGGAGGTAATTGATCCAGTTCATTTACCAGAACATTAATTCCGGGAGGCAATTTTGTAAATTGGATGGCGCTTGCAATTAGGACCGCTATATCTGTTGGTGCTAATCGTATTGGCCTTAATTCGGAAAGGCTATCCCGTACACTCTCCATGGCTTCGGCTGCACATCGTTTGATCTCATCCAGATTATGTGATAGATATGGATTGACCGCCAGAGTATCCTGGCATTTATCTTCAATTCCTTGGATGCGCACTGGGATCGTACCGACCTTGTTGTTCAGGTGGTGGAGTAAATTGGATGCTATATCTCCAACTGCTGCAAATGTCTCGGCAACCGAACGTTGTTCCTGCGAAGCAAGCAAGGCTTCATGCCGGGCAGCGGTCTGATATGCGAGTACGGCGTAATCGGCAAGGCAAAAGAGAACTTTTTTGTCCCATTCCGACTCGGCAAAATGTCCTGGACCTGCATCGGAATTGTATATACCGAATGCACCCAATGGGACTTCTTCAGTTCCTGGCAGTAATGGAACGATCAAAGCCCGGGTCCATATCTTTTCCCTTGACAGGTCGATGCCATTCAACCGTTCATCCGAGCGTACATCTCCGCTGAGCACTGCGGTTCGTTTTTGGATCGCCAATCCTGCAAGGCTATTCTGGATGGGAATTTCTCGATCATGCGTATAACCGCCACTACTAACCTCCAATAGCATGGACTGGCCCTTAAGTCTCCAGATGGCACTGGTTGCGGCATCTAAAAGAGTGCAGGCAAAATCTGCAAGGTGCGTAAGCACTATCGGGCAGGGTTGTGTTAGTAGCAGGTGAGCTACCTCCTGGAGTGCATCCAACAGGCTCACTTCCTGAATGGTTATTACAGCCTGCGTAGCTAGGGCCTGCAGCAGGTGGCTGTCATCCTCGCTAAATGCCCCTACTGCCGGACTTTCCAGGTTCAATACTCCTTCGAGCCGTCCACTAGCCCCAATTAAAGGTACGGCCAGTTCAGAACGCATTTCAAGGCTGGCATCCAGTGGATAATAGATTTGTGACCAGGGTTCTTCACGCAGATCGGAAATACACGCTGGTTGACGCTTGAGGGCAACCCACGCCATGACACTGTTGGAATTGATGGGCAGTGCTTCGATCAATGGGCGGGCCAGATGCTCTCCTGCAACGGCACGTGTGCTCAAGAACTGCCCACTCTTATCCAATAAACGAAAAATGCCATAATGAGCACCGGTTACTTCCAAGAGCCATCTGGAGGATTGCTTCTAGCGTCTCTTCCAGGCGTAGGCGCGAAGAAATTAGCAAACCTGCCCGGCGTAAACGCGTCAGTTCTTCTTCCTTTCGGTCCAAATTATGCCGCATCATCACCAGGTTGTGGGCATGATAGATGGCCATGGCAGCTTGATTGACAAAATTATCCAACATCAGCAATTCAAGTTGGTTGAATTGTCGCTCGTCTTGCAAGTACACGTACAGTGCACCTACTGGTCGATTCGAAACTGTCAGTGGAAAGCATCCCATCACCTTTGCTCCGGCTTTTGCTCTGACAGGATGAATCTCCATATCGTCTTCTTCATACGAAAGCACTCTGCGACGCTGTCTTATGGCTCGCAACCCCAAGCCATTTGTACGTGGCGCATCTCCTGAATTCGGGCTGTTGCTTTTCCCCCGCAGATACCCTGGATGTATGGATGAAATTCTCTTGCACGGGATCGTAAGTATAGATGACTGCGGCAGCATCCGGCACGATCCGGTGGCACTCTGGACTATCAGTTTTAAAGTAGATTCAACGTTAACCGTTCCTTCCAGCACCAATTTGGTTGACGGTTGCGCCAATCTCATTGAGACTGGCAAGGGCTTCAAGTAGCCAGGGATCAGTTTTTGGAATGGTCATTTGTGCATCTGGTTTAATAAATTGTATCACCATCAAAACCGGAGGCCGAGGGAATTTCCCTCGGCCTCCTGCCAAGAATTTTTTAGATTACAGCAGAACCTAAATATCGTAATACAGAAGAATTCGTACGGAGTAGGGCGGATCCGCACAGGGTCAAGTTCATTTTGGCGCTTATAGATAACATGTGCATCCAGCAGATCCATTGTGAATACATCGCCTTTTAGCAGAAAATCATGGTCTTTTTCAAGCGCATCGAAGACTTCACCTAACGAACCTGGTACCTGTTTGATAAGCCTGGCTTCTTCAGAGGGAAGTTCGTACAAATCCTTGTCGATTGGTTCACCGGGATCGATGCGGTTCTGGACACCATCCAGTCCGGCCATCAAAAGTGCCGCGAAACACAGATACGGGTTGCTTGTCGAATCAGGAGCGCGGAATTCCACGCGTTTGGCCTTTTCACTGCTTGTCAACGGGATGCGGCAAACAGCCGAACGATTCCTTTGGGAATATGCTAGGTTTACAGGTGCTTCGTAGCCGGGAACCAAACGCCGGTAGGAATTGGTGGTTGGGTTGGTGATGGCAAGGAGTGCCGGTGCATGTTTGAGTAGTCCGCCAATATAATACTTGGCCGTGTCGGAGAGTTGAGCATATCCCGACGCATCGAAGAAGACATTCTTATCAGCTTTCCAGATTGATTGATGGACGTGCATTCCTGAGCCATTGTCACCAAAGACCGGCTTGGGCATGAAGGTGGCAGTTTTCCCATTCTTGCGGGCGACATTCTTGGCGATGTATTTGTAAATGAGCAGTTGGTCAGCCATGCGGGTCAGGGTATTGAAACGCATCCCTAGTTCGACTTGGCCGGCTGTGGCAACTTCATGATGATGGATTTCCATATCGACACCACATTCTTCAAGCGCCATGACAATTTTGCTCCGCAAGGTCTGCAACGTGTCGGTTGGCGGGACCGGGAAATAGCCACGCTTTGGCTGGATCTGTCCGCCGAAATTGGGTTTGGTGGCATCCCCGCTGTTCCACCAACCTTCTGTACTGTCTATGGCATAGAAGGATTCATTGGTGCTGCTGGCATATCGGACATTGTCAAAAATGAAGAATTCTGCTTCCGGTCCAAAAAAGCAGATATCACCGATGCCGGTCTGCTTCAGATAGGCTTCGGCCTTTTTAGCAACATAACGTGCGTCCCGGCTGTAAGGTTGGCGGGTGATTGGATCGTGAACGTTGCAACTGATCACCAGGGTGGGAATTTCGGCAACGGGATCAAGAAAGGCTGTTTCGGGATCCAGGAGCAGAAGCATATCGGACTCATGTATCTCCTGGAAACCCCGGATGGATGAACCATCGAATGGAATCCCCTCTTCAAAAAGTTCCGCATTGAGGCGGTGAGCCGGAATGGAAAAATGCTGCCAGGTCCCTGGAACATCTATGAACCGCAGATCCACCATTTTGACATTTTTCCCCATTTCGAGTACTTCCTTCATTGTCTTCGCCATTTAAATCACTCCTAAAATCAGAATTCTGCCTATGATTATTTTTTAGCGATTGCGATTATACGGATTACCTATCTTTCTGTAAATTACCCAAATGGGTACAATTTTTATCAAATGGATGGCCCTGTTAGCGGTGGCTTCATGGAATGTCCTCTACGGTATAATCTTCCTGATGAGTGAAAACAGGCATCGCTTCCCAGTAATAAATGATTTGGTTCAGGAAACGACCGCACAATCTCTCCTGCAGACATTCGGATTTACCGACTGGAAGACCGCCAGAACTATCTTGCAACGATTGGAATTGCAGGATCGCCCTGGCTTGTCAACTATATACTCTTTTTTGATGGCTGCCCTCGGTTCCTCGGCTGACCCTGATCGTTCCTTGATCAATTTTGAACGTTTCTTCAAGAATTATGGGCCGGATCTTTTTCAGGAACTGGGGAAAAATCCACGAGTTATTGAGATCCTGGTGACACTTTTCTCGACCAGTCCATTCCTGACTGAGATCCTGCTTCGTACTCCTGAAACCCTCGAGTTACTGAACAATCGTCAAGCCCTGACTGATCGCAAAACCATCGAACAATTCCAGAACGAAGCAGCCTCCGCTGCTCATTCATTTGAGACAAACACTGAAAAACTGGATGCGTTGCGCCGGTACCAACGTCGCCAGTTTCTCCGGATCGGCACCAACGATTTTCTTGGCTTATATGATCTGCAGGCTGTTTTTTCACAGTTATCCCGTCTGGCAATAGGATTGGTGCGTGTCTGTTTGACTCTGGCTGAGCAACAGGCCGGAATTGCATCCGGCGGTTTTACCGTACTTGCACTGGGGAAGTTGGGCGGACGGGAACTAAACTATAGTTCTGATATCGATCTCCTTTTTGTGGCAAGAAAAGATGCTGATGACTACCTCCGCCTGGCGGAACGATTGATCGAGAACATCTCAGCCACCACTCCGGAAGGTTTCCTCTATCGTGTTGATTTGCGTCTGCGTCCGTGGGGGATTGATGGCCCTTTGATTTCAACTTTGGATGGTTATCTTCAATACATCCAAAAACATGGCCGTCTTTGGGAAAAACAAGCTTTCCTCAAAGCCCGGCCGATCGCAGGGAACTTGTCTCTTGGTGAAGAACTCCGGAAAGAGATTGAACCATACCTCTTCCAAACGTCTCCAGACCAGGTTCGTGCTGGCATCTTCGCCATGAAACAAAAAACGGAGGAATTTCTCCAAGAAAAGGGGCGCCATTGGGGAGAAGTCAAACTTGGGGAGGGTTCGATCCGGGATATTGAATTTGTTGTTCAATCCTTGCAGTTGACCCACCCTTCTGTTCGAACACGTGCCACCTTGAAAGCGATCCCACTCCTCCGGGAAGAAGGTTTGATAACATCCTCAGAAGCCCATATCCTGACGGATGGATATAATTTCCTGCGTACCATCGAACATTACTTGCAAATGATCGACTACCGCCAAACCAACACTTTGCCATCTGATCCTGCTGCAATCGCCTTGCTTGCCCGGCGCCTTGGTTTCGAAGGTTCCCAGGCGGGCGGAAAATTCATTGAACGCTACGAACAGAGTTGCCGGGGTATCCGTTCCATCTTCTTGAAATATGTGGGCGCTGAAGCAGTGAAAGATATTGCATCTTCCAAAGATATTTCTCCTCAAATCCTTCAACACTTGGCCCGCATGGATGCGTCGTATGCTGCCACATTCAGTCAGGAGGAAATCCGGCAACACGTCCACCTTGCTAATAAGATTACTGGTGAGGCCATTGTAATTGTGGATTCTGAATATTTGGATGATAAGCGCTGGCGTTTAACAGTGGTGGCTTATGATTACCTTGGCGAACTGTCCTTGATCTGCGGCTTGATTTTCGTTTATGGCCTTGATATCCTCGAGAGCCAGGTTTTTACCTATGAGCCAACACTGGCCAGCGAATTGGTACCTGTTTCACCATCAACCCAGGCAAGTTCCAATTCATCTAATTCCGAGGCAGCATGGCGTCAGAAGGGTATTGAGGCAATTGCTGGGATAAAAAATGGAAGGCGTAAGATCGTCGATGTCTTTATAGTTCGATCATTACTCGCCGAACTGCCCACTTCTGAAATGTGGACACACTATGAGAATGATTTGCGTGTCTTGTTATTAATGCTGCAGGCTGGCCGGCGTCGTGAAGCACAGGGAGCACTCGCAAAACGGGTAGGTGAGGCGTTCCAGGGGATGACCGGAATGTCCTCCCCTTTATATCCGATTGAAATAGAAATCGATAATGATTCATCTGAACTATATACCATTCTAAAGATTGGTTCAACCGACACGGTGGGCTTCCTTTATGAGTTTAGTAATGCATTGGCCTTAAGCCATATAAATATCGCCCGTATGTTCGTGCAATCGATCGGTAATCGGGTAAACGATACTATCTATGTTACCGATGGTAAAGGACATAAAATCATATCATTAGAAAAGCAGCGGGAATTACGCGCTGCTACAGTACTTATCAAGCACTTTACGCATCTATTGCCTCATTCACCCAACCCTGAAGCGGCTTTACTGCACTTCCGCGAATTTCTTGGTCAGCTTTTTCGACGCACAAATTGGCCGGATGAACTGGCAAAGCTTGAACAACCCGAGGTTTTGGATGCCCTGGCGAAGTTACTTGGCATGAGTGACTTCTTGTGGAATGATTTCTTACGTATGCAATATTCCAACTTGTTCCCGGTTGTCCGTGACGTTGACACCCTTGCAGTTTCCAAGGAACCTCAGCAATTACAGGATGAACTTGAATCTGCGTTTGAGCAAGTGGGTGATTGGCGGGGTGCATTGAATTCCTTCAAAGACCGCGAGATGTTCCGAATTGATATGCGTCATATCCTGGGACATACATCGGAGTTTTGGGATTTCGCATATGAATTGACTGATTTGGCTGAAGTGGTAGTAAGGACTGCCTTCTTCCGATGTGCTGATGAGATGCGCAAGCTATATGGGGAACCACAAATGGGAGATCATCATCCTTGTCCATATACTGTTCTTGCGCTCGGAAAGTTTGGCGGGCGGGAGCTCGGATATGCTTCAGATATTGAATTAATGGTGATCTATGCAGGCAATGGTAGTACGAACCTCCCGAAAGGTATTTCTGCAAGCGAATTCTATGAAGAATTGATCCAGTCTTTCGTAAATTCAATCCAAGCCCGGCAGGAAGGCATTTTCCACATCGATTTACAGTTGCGCCCCTATGGCAAAGGTGGCAGTCTGGCTGTATCGCTGGAAGCTTTTCAACGTTATTTTGCCCCCCAGGGTCCGGCGTGGGCATATGAACGCCAGGCTCTTGTGAAATTGCGCCCCATTGCCGGTGACCAGGAACTGGGCGAACATATTTGTTCACTACGGGACGAATTTGTTTATAACGGAGACCATTTTAATGTTACTGCCATGCGTGCGATGCGCGAGAGACAAATCCGTCATCTCGTTACGCCTGGGACATTTAACGCCAAATATAGCCCTGGTGGCCTGGTGGATTTGGAATATCTTGTTCAGGGATTGCAAATCACTTACGGGGCAGCCAATCCATCTTTACGTTTGACAAATATCCGTATGACAATGGCCGCTTTGGCTGATGCGGGCATTTTATCTGCAGACAATTATGTGCGAATGCGAAAAGCGCACACCTTCTTGTGCTGGCTGATTGATTCGCTACGTGTCGTTCGCGGCAATACTAGCGACCTCAACATCCCACCCTTTGACAGTGAGGAATTTGCTTTTCTTGCCAGGCGATTGCGATATGACGCAGATACATCTCGTTTACAGGAGGATCTGATGCGCCATCCGATGGATGTACAGGTATTGAATACAAGCCTTTTATCTGCCCTTGTTTAAATGGGAGAGGCACCTTTGCGTGCCTCCTGTATCCAGGCGAGGATTTGTTCGACGTTAGTTGTAAGGGCGGGAAAATTGCCTCTGTCTATCAACTGATTGGAGATGAACTTGCTTCCCAATCCAATACAAGCCACCCCTGCCTGGATCCAGGCAACGATGTTCTCTTTTTCGGCCGTTACCCCTCCGGTGGGCATTAGTCGTACCCAGGGCATTGGTCCTTTCAAAGCCTGGACAAAGGCAGGACCGCCAAGTTCGCCGGCAGGAAAAATCTTGCAAATCTCAACGCCCAACTCCTCTGCATTGGAGATTTCACTGGCAGTGGCACAGCCGGGTGTGTAGGGGACTTTGCGCCGGTTGCATAGACGTGCCACCTCCGGGTTGAGAGTCGGACCAACGATAAAATTGGCTCCAAGCTGGATATAAAGGGCGGCTGTCGCAGGATCCATGATCGTACCTGCGCCCAGAATTAGTCGCCGGTCATCCTGGAAATGCTTCATCAATTCAGCGAAAACCAAATGGGCTCCATCCCCACGGTTGGTGAACTCGATGCAGCGTACCCCACCATCCAGACAGGCCTGGATTATATTGGCAGCCACCTTGGGGTTTTCATGATAGAACAGCGGCACAATACCTGTCTCGATCATGGTGGTAAGCACTTTCAAACGGGAATATTTGGCCATGTTAAACTCCTTTTAGGTTATCGACTGACCCGCCCGGAGGCATTCCCGGCTGCCAGTGCTTCCACTTCTTCCACTGTTGCCAGATTGAAATCGCCGAAAATGGAATGTTTAAGGGCCGAGGCGGCTACGGAAAAATCCAGTGCATGCTGGATGTCATTTCTATACATATTGAGGCCATATATTAGGCCAGCCGAAAAACTGTCTCCCGCACCTATGCGATCGACAATCTCCGTGACATCATAAGTTGGGGCAATAAAGTATTTTCCTTGCTGCCACAGTGCTCCGCTCCAGGTATTGTGACTGGCCGAGATCGAACTGCGCAACGTGATGGCTATTGTTTGCAGGGTCGGAAAGCGTGCCGCTAATTGCTCGCAAACCGGGATGTACTTTTCCGCTTCCACCATGCCTGCCAATACATTTGTCCCTGGTGCTTGGATTCCGAAGACCTTCTCAGCATCCTCCTCGTTTAAAATTGCCAGGTCGCACAATCCAACCAGTTCGGCCATCACTTCCTCGGCTGTTCTTCCCCACTTCCATAATTTGGCGCGGTAATTCAGATCGCACGAGATGATCAGGCCGAGCTCACGGGCAGTTTTTATCCCTTCCAAACAAACTGCCGCTGCGCTCTCTGAAATAGCTGGAGTGATGCCTGTCCAGTGGAACCAGGTTGCCTCTTTCAGCACTTTCTTCCAATCTAGCATTCCTGACTGAATGGTTGCGAAGGAAGATCCAGCCCGGTCATAGGTCACTTTGCTGCCGCGCTGGGCAGCGCCGTTCTCCAGGAAGTAGATGCCCAAACGCTCACCTCCGAATAGGATATGCTCCGTTCCGACGCAATATTGGCGCAAAAACTGCAAGCAAGCTTTTCCTAGGTCGTTGGCTGGTAGACGGGTGACGAGATCAGAAATCATGCCAAAGGTCGCCAATGAGACCGCCACATTGGCTTCTCCGCCGCCAAAGATCACGTCAAAACTGTGAGCCTGACTGATGCGTCGGCGTTCCGGAGGGGAAAGTCGCAGCATGATTTCGCCAAATGTGACAATATGTGGGGGTATTCGCATAACCTTTTACTCCGCCTTGATTTTGCCTTCCGCCAGTGCACTTCGGAAGATGGCTAAGGTCTCAGCCACTCCATCCTTCAATGGTGTAAAGCTAATGGGACCTATGGCATCGACCAGGGCGTGGTTATCCACCTCCGGTGGGAAGGGCAGGGGGATGTCTTCGAAAGTAATCCGTCCGAGGGCAGAGGCGTCCGCCTTCTCGATGGCAGAGATCACCTCGGGCGTGCTGATCGTGTCCCCACCAATATTGAAAACTTGTGCACCGTGAACATCTGCCCGGGCGGCTTGGATGAAAGCCTTGGCAGTGTCGTCTGCATATTGGAAGCAGTATCGTCCGCCGTAACTGATTTTGTATTTCAGGCCTGCTGCGGCAGCCAGGATGGCTTTGGTGGGAGTGGAGGTCATGCCCTGGTCGCGTCCAGCTCCATATACTGCGTAGGGCCGAAGGCCGATGCTGGAGAGACCTTCATCCCGATAATACACTGCCGCGTTTCCCTCGTTGGCCTGTTTGTAAACACCGTAATGGGAATGCGGCTTGAGTGGAGCATCGTTTGCTAGGGGTTCTTCGGGATATTCCTCGCTGAGCCCATAAACGGCAGTGGTGCTGGCATATACCACCTTTTTCAAGCCGAGACGCTTGGCAGCTTCGAAGATGTTTACCGTTCCAACCACGTTAACGCGTGCTCCAGCCACAGGATCAGACTTACAAAAGGGCAGTTGTAGTGCGGCAAGGTGAATAATATGTGTGGCGTGACTCTCCGTGATGGCATTCTCCACTGTCTGATAGTCCGAAATATCGCCTTGCAGGAAATGGATGCGGGAGATCTCTTGTTCACCTAATACCAGCGGCAGCCGGTGATGTCTGGTTTCCAGGTCAAGTGCCGCCACTGGAACTTTCTCCCGTAGCAGGTTTCGCAGCACCCAGACCCCTATGCATCCGGCTGCACCGGTGACCAGATAGCATTCTTCACTCATAGACGTTCCTTCCCTTCGTTAACGAAATATGTTACTTTGCTACCCAGCCACTATCCACCAGCCAATCCGCGCCAGTTACGAATGAAGCCCCTTCGCTGGCCAAAAAGAAGATTGGTTCCGCGATCTCGGAGGGAGCGGCCCAGCGACGCATAGCCTGTTCGGCCTCACGTTCTTTCTTGACCTGCGCGAATGGACTGCCGGAGCGTTTCGACTCCAGGTCGATGTCGCCGCGCAACATGGGTGTGTCGACCGAGCCTGGGCTGATCGAGTTGACTCGGATGTTGTATGGTGCCAGTTCCCAAGCCAAGGCACGTGTCATGGCGATGATGGCTCCCTTGGTGGCTCCATACATCACATGGTCGGTTTGCCCGACATGGCCGGAGACCGATCCCATGTTTACAATCACGCCTTTCTTCTGTTTCTTCATATAGGGAATGACATACTTGCATAACAGGAAATGCCCGCCCAGATTGACATCCGTTGTGCGGCGAAATTCATCCCAGGTGATTTGGTCAAAGGGCTTGACCAGCACGATGCCGGCGTTGTTAACCAGCGTGTCGATGTGACCGTATTTTTCCCCGACCTGGTCGACGCATGCCGCTACTTGTTTTTCCTCGGCCACATCGCAGGGTAAGAACAGCGCTTCACCACCTTCTTTTTTGATCTCATCCGTGATATCCTGGCCTTCGGGCAGGATATCCAGTCCAATAACTGAGTAATTGTGTTTAGCAAATACTCGCAGACATGCCGCGCCGATTCCCCTGGCTGACCCGCTGATAATTACAACTTCTTTATCGCTCATGTCGCCTCTTTTCATTTACAATCCCAATCATCCTCCTTGCCTGCTGAACGGTTGCCAGCGGGCGGCCGAGGCAACTTGCCATCTCTGCAGTCTCGCGCACAAGCTCTGGCGTTTCCACCAGCCTGCCGCTGTGATCATAAGGCAAGTCTTCCGTCCCGACCCGCACGTGATCGCCGTTCAGTATGGCCGCTGCAATGATCTCACGTTGACCTTCTCCCATGATACTGACATTGCAGACGCAGCCCTCCGGCATAAGCCTTCGGCGATAATTATATTCCTCGACCGTTGCTGGACTCCAGGTGCCTCCCGGCCAACCGAAGAACAGGGTGGTTACATACGGCGGCTTAAGCAGTTTCTTTTCAATAAGGTATTTCAGGTTCCATATTGAACCCGAATGCCAGACCTCCCACTCAGGGATGAGGCGATATGTTTCGCATAGCCGAGCATACTCAACCAGTTCTTTTTTTGTATGCAGTACATTAAAATCCTCCTTGGCGAAAGCCTCGTCATGGTGGTTAAGTATGATGGAGATCATGTCAGCTTTATTGGTGAAAACTTCCATCCTATCCGGGATGGGTAGGCTGGACATACCGCATTGAACGATAATGTCACTCTTCGCGCGCACTGCAGCAATGGTTTCTTTCCATTTTCCTTCGGCATGTATGTGCAGGACGGTAGCACCGCTTTTAAAGCATCGGCGACCCTCTTCGGCAATGGCTTCCGACGTTTGCGGGTATTCCACCTCCGGCTTAAGCCAGCAAATGTTGGGTGTGGCTATTATGATGAGAGGTTCCATGGAAAATCCTTTCAAGATGATGTTGAAAATGATTAAATAAACCATACTTACTATAGCACAAAAATCTTTTCTTGTTTCAGCTCTTCCCCTGCTTCTCTCCTCTCATTACCTTATTATTTTATTAACATCTTTATCCGACTTATACTAATTTTCATACCATTGTTCCTCATTGTTTTTGCCATTGGACCCATACGCAATTCATATAATCAATATAATCACCTCCCAAAATGTGTATGGGTCTAGGTGGATGTCGCTTACATGAATTATTTTACAATTCAGAGAATATATTACTCATATCGCCCATTCCCATTGCGTGCAAATATTGTTTGTGCTATAGTTTGATTTGTTCGACAAACACTTTGTTATCTGAAAGGACGGCCTATGCCAAAGAAAAAGGTTCATGTTGGGTTGATCGGCCTGGGCTCCATTTCATACTCTCACGAAGCTGGATACTCGGAGCTGGGGGAAGCCTGCGAGATAGTTGCGTTGTGCGACATCAATGACGAAGAAGTAAATAATCGCATTGGAATGTACGCCGGGGCAAAGGGCTACACCCGTTATCAGGAACTCTTGGATAACCCGGATGTCGACATGGTCGACATTACTGTCCCTCACGTGTTGCATTACGAGATTGCCAAAGCAGCTCTCGAAATGGGCAAGCATGTACTGGTGGAAAAACCTATCACTGTCAAGTCGCAGCAGGGTGAGGAATTGATCCACCTGGCTAAACAAAAAGACTTGAAATTCTCCGTAGCGGAAAACACCCATTTTGTTACAGCCTATTTAAAGGCGGAGGAGATCCTCAAGCAGGGTCTCTTGGGTGACATCTGGAGTGTGCGTACATTGATTGCCGGCAGCGAAGCCTACCGCATAAAGGATCCCAACCTGTGGCACGGTAAGGCGCCATACGGCGGGGTAATATTGGATTCTTCCGTGCACAATTTCTACTTGTTTAAATGGTTGTTTGGTGGAGTAAAAGATGTGATGGGCTTTGCTTCCAAGATCATCCCGGAGGGTGAAATGGAAGATAATGGCCTTATTCTCGGTCACCTGATAAACGGTGCTGAGTTCCAGCTCAATACCAGTTGTACCTTCGAAATCCCCTGGACCGAGCGGGTCGAGATCTACGGCAGTCAGGGCGGGATGATCATCGATCAGTTGGCCAACCCGGTTGTCAAGTATTACCTTGGTTCTAACGATATTGATGGTACTGTGGTTGATGGGGTTCCATTTGACCCGATGGCCTGGAAGTTCAACTCGATGATCGCCGAGGTCGGCGATTTTGTCCATTCTGTGATTGAAGATCGCCCTCCGCGTATTGACCCGGCGGATGCACTATACGCCCTGAAGGCGGCAGAAGCCGTTGCCAGGTCTATCGAAACCAAACAAGTTGTGATACTGTAAAGACATTGCCGTTTCACAACTTGCGTCATAGACCTTCCTCGACCGCAAGACTATAGGAGAATCCCATGTCCGAAGTTTCCTTCAAACCGGTAGGTTTGGACAGAACCCGTTTGCTCGCCCTGATGAACGAACGCAAGTTGGACGGCATTTTTCTGTCTTCTCCCGAGAACGTCTTCTATACCACTGGTTATCCCTGCCTTCCCGGCAGTGGTAACCCGATCATCCATGCCCTGCGTAACATGGATCCCTATTTCGCCTTCGCCAGTAGCGATGGCAAGATCATCTTGCTGTGTTGGGGACCGGCCGCGCTGGGTATCGAATTCGGAGCTGACGATGTACGCATGTCCTTCACTCCCCAGATGGCACTCGATGACCTGGGCGCGTTGATAGACGAGAAGCTCAAGCCTGGCTGTATGGTCGGGGTCGAGTCGACTTTCCCGTATTATGCTACCCGTCTTCTCGAGGAACATGTCAAACCGGTTAATATCCAAATTATCGACGACTTGCTCTATCAGTTGCGTATGATCAAATCTCAGGCGGAGATTGAGTTGATCCGTCAGAGCACACATATTATCGATCAAACCGTCATGGAATTGGCCCAGAATCTGCGTCTGGGGATGGGCCGCCTTGATTTGATTCGCGAAGCCAAGCGGCGTATGCTCCAAAATGGTGCGGATGGCATTGACCATGTCACTGTAGCCTTCGGAGCGGCCAATCCGGAAATCGCTCTCGACGAACCCCTTGAATCTGATCAGATCGTGACCTTGGACCTGGGAGCTGTTTATAAAGGCTATGTCTCCGACAACCGTCGTCTGGTCTACACCGGAGTGGCACCGGGGGCGCTCAAGGAATTGCATAAAAAGCTGTGTTGGGTGGTGTCGGAGATGGGTAAGTTGCTGCTCCCCGGCAAGACCTTCGCCGAGTTGCACGCCTATGCCTTCGAGTTGTATGGCAAGGCGGGAATAGACCCGATGTTCCTGCATGTCGGCCATAGTCTGGGGCTGCAGGTAGAGGAGCATTGGATAATGTCCGATGACCCGACCCCAGTTCAGCCGGGTATGCTGCTCAATATCGAATTGTATTCGCCTAGCGAAGAGGGAGTCATGATCGGAGATGAGGAGACTTTCCTGGTTACAGATGCCGGGCCAGAACAACTCACCACTTTGCCGGTGGACATCATCGAGAGGAAATTCTAAGTTATGTCGTCCAGTAAAATTCGGGTGGGCATCGTCGGTGCTGGGTTGATAGCTCCTGACCATGCAGCCGGTTTCCAGGATATCCCTGATCTGGCCGAAGTAATTGCCGTCTGCGACACAAATCGGGAAAATGCCGCAAACTTGGCGGGGATGTTCGATGCAAAAATATATACTGATTATCGCGACCTGATTTCCGACCCGAACGTCGAGCTGGTGGACTTGCTGCTTCCGCACCACCTGCACCAAGAAGCTGCCCTGGCAGTCATCCTTTCCAGGAAACACCTCCTGCTGGAAAAACCGGTCGCACTTACTTACGAAAAATCTCTCGAAATCTACACAGCCGCGCAAAAAGCCGGCATTCATTTTGGCGTAGCCGAAAACACCCGTTTTATCCGGGCCTATGTCGAGTCCGAGAAAATTATTCGCTCGGGAAAACTCGGTGACATAACGCTGGTCCGCACATTCCTGCCCGCCAACGAACGCATACGCCTGTCAAGTGATGATTTCTGGGGCAAAAAGGCCAGCTTTGGAGGCGGAACCCTGATAAACTCTGGACCGCATACTTTTTACCTGCTCAAATGGCTATTCGGGCGGATTAAGGAACTTGTGGCTTTCACATCGCAGCTCTCTCACTGGGAGAGTGAAGTGGAGGACAATGCGGATGTGCGCGGCAGGCTGGCCTGTGGGGCAGACTTCCTCTCCAGTTTCTCCTTCACAGGTGAGGTTCCTCACAGCGAACGCCTGGAAGTGTACGGTACGACCGGCACATTAATCGTTGACCAGTTGGTCAACCCACCTGTCAAATTTTATGCCGATCCGGTCGATTTTGACGGGACACCGGCGGATGGGGTGGATTATGATCCGATGGGCTGGCATTACTTCTCCATTGTCGAAGGAGTTAAGAACTTTGTTCGAACTGTTATTGAAGACCGCCCGCCGACCGTCGATCCAATGGACTGTTGTTACACGATCAAAGTGATAGAGAAGGCATATGAATCAGTCCAGAAAGGTAACATTCTGGTACAAATTTGACGACCTTTTATCAATTATTTTCAACCTAAATTCAAAAAAGGAGAATTCTCATGGCAGACATCAAACCGTATCTTCAGAAAATGGTGGAACGCTTCGCCAATCCGGCTGTGCAGGCCAGCCTGAAAGGCTTCACTAAATCCCTGCAATTCAGGTTCACTGACACGAAGGAGGACTGGCTCCTCAAGGCGGTCGATGGCAAGGAAGCGTCCTTTACCCAGGAGACGGTCGAAAAGCCTGATATCTTGGTTACTATGACCACCGACAGCCTTGTCGGGATTATGGACAAAAAGATCAACGCAACCGCCGCCTACATGCAACGCAAGATCCAGGTCAAAGGTGCCATGGAAGACTTGATGAAATTACAAAAGATTATGATGTAGGTCTCCCAAACCAGATAAATATAATAATTGGGGAAAAACAAATTTACCATTTTATGACCCTGGTTAGCCCATATCCCTTGGGGACGATATTTTTATTTGGAAAGAGGCCTTTATGACAGATCAATCAGGCATGCCGGGTAAACGCTCGATCGGTTTTTTGGTGGGTATGAGTATGTTGATGCTGGGGGCAAACCTGGTCTGGACGGCGTATAACAGCTTGCTTCTGCCCACACTGGTCGAAAGGGTCGTCAATTCAGGCAAGGGCTTGGTGACAGGGTTGATCGGTTTCTTCGGTACCCTGCTTGCTATTATTATTAGCCTCCTTGCTGGGATCCTCAGCGACCACAGCTCCAGCCGTTGGGGGCGGCGCTCTCCCTCCATCCTGATTGGCTCGTTGATCGGGCTGCCACTTATTGGTCTGCCCACGCTCTTCCTTACGCCCTCCCTCCGGGCAATTTTTCTGTCACTGGCACTACCAATAATCATTCTAAGTTACTGCGGGATGCAATTCGCTACCAACGTTGGCAATGGTGCCTGGTGGCCATTGCTCGTGGATGTGGTACCGGAGCACCAGCGTGGCATTGCCTCTGGTATCCAGGGTGCACTGACTATGGTGGGGGCTACTCTCGCTATTGTGGTGGTTACGATCCTCATTCAAAACGGACAGACTTCGGCGGCCCTTTGGCTGGTGGGCGGGGTGTTTGCGCTAAGTGGGATCGTCAACACCTTGGCGATACGTGGCAAGGATACACCTGCCGAAAAGACGGACAGGATTAGCCTGAGGCAGGCGGTGCGCGATATGTTCCGGGTCCGGACGCGAGTCACAATCTTTTTTTGGTTGGTTTTTGCAGTATTGCTTGCCTATTTGGGCATGACCAGCCTGCAATTCTTTGCCCTATATTTCTTCCAGGTCTACTTCCCATTGGTCAATCCTGATGCTGCTTTCCGTACCATGGGGGCCATCAGCTTAGTGATGACCATGCTGGCTGCAGTCGGCTCGGGCATGCTTTCTGACAAGGTCGGGCGACGGTCCTTGATCCTGTGGGCCATGTTCCTTTGTGCGGTGACCACTTTCTTAATGGGCCTGACCGGAAATTACATCTTCTTTCTTGTCCTGGCTGGTATTCGCGCAGCCGCTACCGGGCCGATCATTGCCAGTGTCCCGGCCCTTGCCAGCGACTTGGCCCCCAAGGATGAGGCCGGTCAATACATGGCCTACAACAACCTGTCGACCGGCCTATCAGGAGCCCTGGCGGGTCTGATTTTCGGGGTCCTTTTGATATCCTTGACGCGCACTACTTTCATGGCACTTTTCATCATTTCGGCGCTCCTGTTCTTATTAGGAGGGGTGATCTTTGCCATAAAAGTACCTCAGAAAGAGATCGATGCCCGCCTCCAGGATAATAAATGAAAACTTGGGTCTTCCTTTCTGCTCATTTCGATGATGTGGTACTTTCAGCAGGTGGAATGGTCTGGGAGTTGGCCCAATCTGGCGAGCGGGTCGAAATTTGGACAATATGCGGTGGCGATCCACCTGCCAACAAACCCCTGACTGAATACGGCCAACTCCTGCACGAGTTCTGGGATATTGGCGAGGATGTACCCCTCACACGCAGCCGCGAGGATGCCGATTGCTGCAAAGTCCTGGGAGTCACCACCTTCCGGCGCTACACCATACCAGATAACATTTACCGTTATTTTCCCGGAACGGACGAACCGGTAATCAAGGAGAACGAGGACCAGTTCAGGCCACTCGAACCTGACGAGACTTATCTCATCCCATCAGTGGCGGATTTCATTCGCAAGAATCTGCCTGAATCCTGTAAGCTGGTCGCTCCTTTGGCAATCGGATCGCACCGTGACCATGTTCTCACTCGTCTTTCTGCAGAACGACAGCGAATCCCTCTTTGGTATTACGCTGATTATCCATACCTGATCTATGGAGAACATAAACTTGACAACTGGCTGCCACCAAAAAAAGAGACCTTCTCCATCGAAGTCTCATTAAAGGGGCTGAAAGCCTGGCAAGACGGTTTTAGCTGCCAGCGTTCACAAATTCCGCTGTTGTTTATCGACGAGGCTGATATGAGGGGTTCCATTCTGCGTTATTGGACGTCTGGATATGGCAGTTCTTTATGGAGTTTCTAGATTTCCAACTTCTTCAAATATACATTCCATTTTCCATTAACTTATTCAGCATGAAATATCATTTCCTACAGCATTTTCTATAATATTATTTATCCAATAGCACATTTGTTCGCGTTCATTTATCCGCTAATCATTTTTTATTTGCGTTTTTCCTAGAATCCAGTGAGTTTAATGGGTTGGGGTAGGGGTGTGTAATAAATTAGGAAAGAACACTTTTAAGAATATATACAACTTTTCTTATGAGCCAATAATACCAGGTGATACACGATATTCCTAATGATCAGAGTTTTGGCTCCAGTTCTTGACGGTGGGGGACTTGACATTGTGATAAACCTACCTTATACTATTATTGCTTTCGATAAGTATTATTATCGAAACCTTAACTTAATCTTATCATAACCAAGAAAATAATGCTAGAGTAATCTTTTTTCTTATATTCATTTGTCTCCTAGTACTCCCAACAATGACCTGATACCAGCAATAATCACCATTCTCATCACAGACGCCCGGTCAACAGCCATCACCTTGACAAGTTTCTGGAATTCCCTAGACCCACCTGGTCCGACGATACTTACTACTTTTTGCACAACAACATCTAACTCATCAGCCATCTCTTGAATTACCGAGCTACCTGCCAGCCAATTTTGGCCGTCAGCTTCTGTGGCTCCAAGAATACCCTCAGCTATCAAAGCATCTCTTAGAAAAATTGCCCTTCGAAATCCCACCCTGTATTTAGATTGAACGTCACCAATATTAAACTTACCGGCTTCCAATACATAAAGCCGTACTTCTTCAAGCAATGGATCAGCTAATAAGAATTCATTTGTGTTAGTGTGCTGCATATATTATCACAATATCACTACTATATCAACTTACTTTAACCGTTTGGTAGTGGATCTGCCTGCTCCTTTCCACGACCCACTACCACCCAGTTCGCCCTTTCTGGGCCATCCTTCCACATCTTTTTTAAATCCAGATCACCCGCTTTCGACATCCCCAGCCAATCCCGCTCCTAGAAGCTCCTGGCTCAGCCAAGGTCGACCTGCCGGGCAGGAGCCCGACCTACTTTAGCACGATTTCCTATTGAGTGCGAAGCCGTGAACGCCCGCCGGCACAGTCCCCCCAGGTAGTAAACCCGTCCACCTGTCCAGACACGGAAATCGACACCCATCACCCGGGCTGCAAGACCTAAGCAAGCCGGCAGCTCACACAGCTTCGGTCCAACATAGCCTCATGTCATTTGTGACTTTCTAGCTCTTTTTGCCTGTTTTCTCCCTCCTCAGTTAAAGAAAATCCCAAAGCATCCAAATCAAGCCTGATTCCGCTCAAATACTCATCCACAGCTATCAGTCCTACCCTTATTGCCATTATCGCCACCCTAGACGAGCTCAGCTCATGCTTTTTTGCGATCGCTAATAATTTATTGCCCAGGCTTAAATCAACACCTGAAAAATGAACCCGCACCTGCAGTACAGACCCTATTTTTTCGCTCATCTCTTCACTCCTGGAGTTTTTCCTTGGATCTCACACAGCCGGCAACACAGACACTTCTCTTGCCTTACCAGGTGGCTCTACAACATGTTCTACAGATTTTTCCGTAATCTTTACCGCCTCACCTCCTCTCCTCTCAATCCAAGCCCTGCTGACGAGCATTTTTATATAAGACGAATTGCTCAAACCGTTTTCTTCAGCCAGAGCCGAGCATCGCTCAAAAATACTATCATCAACATAAACCTGTAGAACATGTGACCAGTTATTCATTTATTCAACCCTTCTCCCCTTATTTTTTAAAACAGCGGGAGCATCAAGGCGAAGCTCCCGCACTTCATCCTTGCTGCTCTCCCAGGGGTTGGTCCCGTACGCTCCGTCCGGTTGGGCGGTGCGCCGGGTACCTACCCCGGAATATTGCACAATATTCAATTCGCTTGTCCCTGGCATTTTGCCTCGGCACGTCGCACTTTACAAGCAGTCCCTACTTACCATCTTTTCTTATTCACAGCATCTAATATACTTAATAGGGCTGCTGCTTGCCATGTAGGAAAGTCCATCATTTTGCACGCCGGGCTTTCAGCTGGCGCCTTGCATCTTTTACCACATGGATTTATTTTTTATGGTTTCGATAATTAATAAAAACCTTGTCTTGTTTAAAGCCTTGTATTATTATCATAACCATAAATGTATACGAATATGGCTGACCTTACAATAGCTCAGGCGGTTGAAAACTATCTGGAATCGGTCAAAATGGCCCGAAGTCTTAATACTGGACGTTCCTATGCCAATGCGTTGCATGTTTTCATTGATGTGCTCAAAGAAAATCATGTTGATCCAAAGATCTCCCCCATATCGGCATTATCAGAAGATGCTATTGTCTGGATGGCCAATGCTCTCAAAGATTTTTCTCCTGCCAGTGAACAGCTCTATCTCGCTGCTACCACGGGTTTCTACAAGTTCCTTGCTGCAGAAAGATTATCTGAAATCAACTTGCCTCGTTTGGATCTTCTACGAGTTCAGCGTGCCCGGCGTTCCGGTCAGAGACTGCCTCAGTTTCCCAGGAATGATATCGAACGCGTACTTGAGTATGTGAATAAATTCACTAATGAAATGTCAGTCGATTTGAATGTTCGGTTACGCGCAATGCGTGACCGCTCTTTCCTATTGACTCTGGCAGATACAGGTTTGCGTGTTCACGAAGCCTGTAATTTACGCCGGGGCGATATTGATTGGAATGAGGGTCAGGCTGTAATTATTGGTAAAGGCGATAAACAAGCAGTCGTGCGCTTCTCCACCCGCAGTTTGAACTCGTTAAGAGGCTATCTTTCTGCACGTGCCTCGTTGGACGGCGCATCAGGCCGACCCCTCCCCTCCCTGCCCCTTTTCGCCCGCCATGATAAGGGAACCGGTAAGAAAATGAAACCGATCACAACCACTACAGGACGAAATATAGTCAGCGCTTGTGTTCGCCAGGCGCTGGGAGACGATGCAGAAGGCCGTATCACCCCCCACTCGTTCCGGCATTATTTTGTAACAACCGTCCTGCGCGCCTCGGGCAATCTCAAGCTGGCTCAGGAACTCGCCCGCCATGCCAGCATCCAGGTCACACAGCGCTACGCACATCTGTCGGACGATGAACTGGATAAAGGGTATCATGACATTTTTGAGAAATAATGGTGCCCTCTTTTCAAAACCAGAATCATCGCTTTCTTCTTTTCCATGTGATAATTTAGTCTGACCACTAAAGAAACTTTCCAAAATAAGCCCCTACCGAGCCATGTATAATTAGTGTAATGACAATTCATACTGGGCGATTGAATATCTTTGTTTCTTGCTTGGCTGAATGCCTGCTCATTCTTCTCGGTGTCTCCTGTGGGCATGCTGTTGCATCTCCGCAATTAATGCCCGTACTCCAAAAGGTCGAAGTGACTCGGGAGGTTACCCGTGTGGTGACATCCGAAGTAACACGCATTGTAAATATACCAGTCACGCTCTCGCCGACTCCCACTCTTATCCAAACCTTTACACCCACAATTTTTCCAACCATCACCAGTCTTCCTTCAGAAACGCCCACTACTGTACTTCCTCGTGTTACCATCCTCGTCACTTCCGCCTGCTTGTATGGACCGGGATCTGCTTATCTTTACAAGTATGGCTTGAATGCAACTGTCTGGATGACAGTGATTGGACGTAATATGGATGGTTCTTGGCTGCTCGTCAAAGCACCTGTTGACCCTCTCTGGAATGCCTGTTGGATCAAGGCCACCCTGGTCAAATTTGACTCGGGGGAAATCAAGGACGTTCCAATCACATGGACCGCACTTCCATATTCGACTCTTTATAAGCCATCTCCTGCTGTCAGCGCCAATCGCGTTGGGAATACAGTCTCCATTTTTTGGCAACCAGTCTGGATGACAGAGGATGATTACGTCGGTTACCTTATTGAGGCTTGGGTCTGCCAGGGCGGTTCGCAGGTTTTTCTCCCCATCAAATACTCAACTTCATTTGACCAGAACAGTTCGATGATGGTGATCCAGATAGAAGACGAAAATGGATGTGATTTGCCATCCAGCGCCCGGATCTATACCGTGGAAAAACATGGCTATACTGACTACCGTATGATTCCCTGGCCAGCTTATGATTCGACGGCAACGCCAACTCCCACCCCTAATGAAACCACTACCCCATAGTATACAAGCATGGAATATGCCCACAACCACAACCCTTCATAATTACTATCGGACCTTTACCATTGCTTGCCTAATCGTTCTTCTTGGAGTCTCTTGTACATTTTCTCTGCCGGCTTTTGTCGCGAAACCTGCTCTTGAAACAGTTCAAGAGACTCAGTTGGTAACCATAATTGTTACTCAGGAAGTCACACAGGAAGTTACACGTGTCGTTGAAGTTCCTGTGACCATCACACCTTCGGAAACTCCCTTATATACTTTCACACCATCGCCCAGCCCCACGATCACCAGCTCACCCACGCTCCCAGAACCGCCGGTGGTTACAATTTTGGGGCACTCTGATTGCTTCTATGGCCCTGGATCATTTTTCTTATATAAATTCAGCCTGTTTTCTAACGACATGATGGAGGTTATTGGGCGTGATATGGATGGTTCTTGGGTTTACATTCAATATGTGCATGGTTGGAATCCTTGCTGGATCCAAACATCAGCGGTCAAGTTTAGCACTGGCGATATCAACACCGTACCCATCGTCTATTCTAGGCTGCCATATTCAAACCAATATCAGGCCCCGGACGCTAAAGCCCAACGGGATGGGATTGAAGTGACTATTTCCTGGAAATCGGTATGGAAGTCTTTGGATGATTATCGCGGGTATCTTATCGAAGCCTGGCTTTGCCAGGGTGGCGCGCAGGTCTTCATTCCGACCGGTTACTTCCCCTCGCTTTCCAATAACACCGGCATACTATCTATCAAGTTGACAGATGAACCAGGATGCGTTTTGCCATCCAGCGCGCGTATCTACTCTGCTGAAAAGCATGGTTACTCGGAAGGATATAATATTCCCTGGCCAGACTACGCATTAACGCCCACCCCAGACCAATAATGAAAGTATTTTTCTTATTTCTTCTACTCGCCTTAAACCCTAGCTAAGCACATTTAATTTAATGGAAGCTTATATACCATTCAAACTAATCGGCCAATTTCATTTACCAACCGATCTATCTGCGCACTGGAATGGGTGGCAAATATCGCGATCCGCAGGGCACCCCCGGGTGGTGTGCTGGTATAAGAACGGACCAATTCCACAGCAATTCCTTGCTCAAACAACCCTTTTTCAATTCCTTCTATACTGACCCCTTGTCGGCCCTCCAGGCAAAGGATTGGCACTGGTGTATCCGCCAATTCCCAGCCGAGAGATCGTAAGCCTTTGCGCGCCTGTTCGACATTGTCCCATAATTGCGTGCGCAGTTCCGGGGCGGTGCGTGCCACTTCCAATGCTTTTGCGGCTGCTGCCGCAACCGCCAGAGGCGGTGGGCTGGCACCGGCACATATCCGGGAAGCTCGGTCGAGGTTATCCACCCAATCTGTCTCTCCCCAGATCACTCCACCAAAACTCCCTAAAGCCTTGGCTAGTGTTGCAGATGTGCGGCAGCTATCATCCTGGATATCATAATATTCGGGTGTGCCATGTCCATGCTGGCCCAGAACACCGACTGCATGAGCATCGTCCAAATAAACCAGTCCTTGCAAGGGTTTAACCAGTGCCATATAGTCAGGAAGAGGCGCAATCTCTCCAGAAACCGGAAAAACCCCATCACTAAGTATCAACGGTCGTTGCCGGGGACGTAATTCGCTGTTCAGGTGCTCCGCCAAGCTTTGAGCGCGTAAGTGATGGAAAGTTGTAATAGGACGATTGGTGGCATAGGCAGCATCCCATAAGCTGAAATGCGCCGATGAATCGATGAAGATATGGTCAAATTGATTTCCAGTTGCTTGAGTTAGAATGGAAGACCCAAAGTAACCGGAAGCATAATAAAGCACTTTCTCAGATTCGAAAAAAGCGCAGGCTTCTTGTTCCAATTTGTCGTAAATAGGGTGCTCCCCAAACCCACCCCGTGAAGTTGCAGTAGAAAAACCATATTGCTTCAGCGCCGCTTGTACGGCTTCCAATACAGAACGATGGTTCTGCAGACCCAAGTAACCCGACCCGGCAAAGTAGTCCATCTGACGACCGTTGAAGACAGTCCGTGCCCCTGCAGGGCTTTCCATGTAAAGTGACATATGCTTCTCAAGACTATCTTATCATAAACGCCGACTCGACGAAGAATTTGAAAAATGGACCTCCCTATTAACCCTCTGTGAACAACGATAAATAATTACAGGATAACCCATGTATAATAACTGGATTGTCGAGGAGGAAAAAGCGCGTGATATTCTCGTTAAGAAATCATGTTTTGCGTGTTACGACCTTTTATCATGACCGGGTATTTCTGACACAGCTCTATCGACTTGCTGCACCAATTACACTACAAAACCTTTTGACAGCCTCTCTAAATATGGTGGGAAGTGTAATGGTTGGTCAACTTGGGGATGCTGCAATTGCCGCAGTTGGATTGGTGGGCCAGGTTTTTTTCCTCCTTAGCTTGATATTATTTGGGATTGGCAGCGGCTCTGCTATGTTTACCGCACAGCTGTGGGGGAAAAAAGATATTAAAAGCCTGCGGAAAGTCCTTGGCTTTTGTCTGACCCTCAGTTTTCTGACGGCAGGTTTGTTCTTTTTTTTATGTGAGCTGTTCCCTGGTCAGATCATCGGCATTTTCACGATAGACCCAAGGGTTATATCACTGGGTAGTGATTACCTGCATATCTATGCCTGGTCTTTTTTGTTCTTCTCCTTCACTTCTGGCTTTGCCTCAATATTACGCAGTGTTGGCAAAGTAAAACTACCCTTGCTTGTGACAGTATCGGCACTTGCATTGAATATCGCCCTCAGTTATGTTCTCATCTTTGGCGTTTTAGGATTCCCCGTCATGGGCATCCACGGCGCTGCCATCGCGTCCGTGATTTCTCGCGTGGCAGAATGCGTTGCTATTGTATTAATCATCTATTGGAAGAAATATCCGGTGGCTGCCAAAATCAAAGAACTGTTTGGATTTAATCTGGGCTTCATTTCAAAAATAATCAATCCCGTCTTCCCCGTAGTACTCAATGAACTGATGTGGTCATTGGCGATAACAGTGTATAGTATTGTTTATGCCCGCATTGGAACTCCCTCCATTGCAGCTATGAACATTGTCGGTACGGTGGACAACCTTGCATTTGTTCCTTTCATGGGGCTTTCAAGTGCAATTGCGATTATTTCTGGTCACGCGATTGGGGCGGGAGAAAAAGAAGCAGCCCACCGGGATGTCGGTCGAACTTTGGGCTTGACTGTGATGTTTGCCCTGCTTGTCAGCGGAATTGTTCTCGCTGTCAAAGGAGCGGTCATCGGTCTGTATAACATAACTCCGGACGTTGCACTTTTTACGAATAGAGCGCTTATCATCCTTGCAATTTGGATGATTGTTCGTTCTCAAAATATGATTTTGATCGTTGGAACATTACGCAGCGGTGGCGATACACGTTATTCTTTATTCTTGGACGGCATCATCATTTGGATATTAGGAGTCCCAATGGCATTGTTGGGAGGTTTTGTCCTGCATCTCCCGGTTTATTGGGTCTATCTAATGGTAATGTCGGAAGAACTAACAAAATGCATTCTCGCTCTACGACGCTACTTCTCCCGGAAATGGATCCATGACCTGGCGCAATCCATCAGTCTCCCCTCCCCTGGCTTGGATATCTGAAGGGTCGCTAGAATTATTACCCCACGGATGTTATTCACAACCGGTGAGATTGCAGATCATTTAAGAGTTCTTCTGAAAAGTGGCAGGCCACCTGGTGTCCCGGACGGATTTCCCGCAAAAGAGGTTCCTCCAAAGAACATCTCTCCTTGGCAAGAGGGCAGCGTGGATGGAAATGACAACCTGAAGGAGGGTTGATAGCATTGGGAATTTCACCGGCTGGCATCGGTTCATTACGACGGTGGCGCGGATCAGGTACGGGAACGGCCTCCAGTAAGGCGCGTGTATAAGGATGGGCTGAATGTTCGTAAACATCAATCAGGAGTCCCACCTCGCACAGTTTGCCAAGGTACATGATGGCAATCCTGTTACATACATACTTGGCTGTTGCTAGATCATGTGTGATGAAAAGGTAAGTCAGGTCGAATTCTCTTTTTAGATTCATCATTAAATCAAGGAGAAGCGCCCGAACGGAGACATCTGCCATGGCAATCGGTTCGTCTGCAATGACCAATTCAGGATGGGTAATCATAGCGCGTGCCAAAACCACTCGCTGGCGCTGTCCACCAGAAATCTGGTGAGGAAACAAGTTGTAGAATGCTTCCGGCGGGTTCATGCCCACCGCATGAAAGATATCCATCACACGGTTACGCCGTTCGGCTGGGAGGAGTTCCGGCATGTGGATCTGTGCAGGATGCTCGATTGCTTGGCCGAGGGTCATGCGAGGGTTGAGCGAAGCTAGAGGATCCTGGAAAATGATCTGCATGCGTGAGCGCATCCGCCGCATTTCCTCTGGCGACAGGCTCTGCAAGTCTATCCCGTCGAAAACGACCCGTCCGGAGGTAGGTTCATACAGGCGCAGGACCAGCCGGCCAATCGTGGATTTCCCTGAACCGCTCTCACCAGCCAATCCGAACACCTCTCCCCGGCGAATGTTAAAGCTAACGCCGTCCACTGCTTTCACAGTCGGAATGTTGCCCCGGTTGAGTAATGTTGCCAGGAAACCGGTCTGGATCGGAAAATGTTTGCGTAGCTCTTCGACACGTACCAGATCTTCCCCTTCGGTGGCGACCCTGACTGCTCGAGATATCTCATCCCTGGTTTCTTGTTTAGGCATTATGGGTCTCCTGTCATCCTGTTACACTTGCCGCAAGAGCTTTTTGGTATATCCAACAGGAAGCCAAATGGCCGCCGGCCACCGGTTCGAAGGCAGGTTCTGCCTTGGAGCAAATATCCATTACGAAGGGACAGCGCGGGTGGAAGCGGCATCCGGAAGGCGGACGCAAGAGGCTGGGTGGTTGTCCGCCCATTTTATATAATTCTGCGCCATCAAGTTTAATGTTTGGGACGGACTTCAACAAACCTTGTGTATAGGGATGTTTCGGGTCTGCAAACACTTCCTCAGCCGTTCCAACCTCGGCCATTTTGGCGGCGTACATCACCGCCACCCGGTCGGCCACCTCGGCAACAACGCCAATATTATGTGTCATAAGCAGAATGGTCAGGCCGAATTCTTTCTGGAGTTCTTTGAGCAAGTCCAGGAATTTTGCCTCCACAATCACATCCAGGGAGGTAGTGGGTTCATCGGCTATGACCAGTTTGGCTCGCAAGGCCAGAGCCAGAGAAATCATCACACGCTGTCTCATTCCACCTGACATCTGGTGCGGATATTCTTTCAACCGTTCGTGCCTGATACCCAGGCGTTCTACCAACTCTTCAGCTCGAATGCGCGCGGAAGTAATATTGGTCTCTGGTTCATGCGTTTGTATCGTCTCGGTCAAGTGATCCAGGATACGCTGTACCGGATTGAGGGAGGTCATGGGATCCTGGAAAACCATCCCAATTTCGGCACCCCGGATATCTGGCATCTCCCGCAGGGACAGGTCCATCAAATTACGCCCATCAAACCAGAGTTCACCGCCAGAGATGCTGGCAGGGCCATCGTGCAGCCGCATCAAGGCTTTCCCCAGGGTCGATTTCCCACAACCGGATTCTCCAACCAGGCCAAGGATCTCGCCACGGCGTATGTCGAGGGAAACATTATCAACAGCCCTCACAGCACCCGCGCGCGTTTTATATTCGACTATCAGATTCTTAACTGAATAAAGGATATCATCAGACATCAGCGGTCTCTTAGTTTGGGATTAAAGATTTCCATCAGCCCTTCACCCATTAAGGTGAATGCCAGAACAACCAGCAAGATGGCCAGTCCGGGGAAAGTGATCATCCACCAGGCCGTCTGGATGAAACGCTGGCCTCGCGCCAGGTCGATCCCCCAGTCTGCCAGGGTGGGTGGTAAACCCAGACCCAAGAAAGAGAGCCCGGCTCCGGTCAGGATTGCATCCGCAACGTTTACCGAGAAAATGATCGCCACTGACGGGATGACATTCGGGAAGATATACCGTCGTAAGATTTCCAGACTGCGCGCTCCAATGCTCCTTGCGGCTTCAATATAAACTTCCTCCTTGACAGAGAGTGTTTGCCCGCGCACAATCCGGTAGTAGGTGGGAATGTACAGAACGGCGATTGCAACAATTATGTTTAACATGCTCGGGCCTAGCACAGCAGTGATCGCTATGGCCAGTATCAACCCCGGAAATGCATACAAACTGTCCATCAAAAGACTGAGCAGACGATCGAATGTTCCGCCAACGAAACCGGCAAACAATCCTAATGGTACACCCAATAATAACGCTACAATCGATGAACTGAACCCGATTATCAGGGCAATGCGAGTACCCCACAACAGGCGGCTGAGAACATCCTGGCCAATATCATTGGTTCCCAAGATGAAACCGCCGGCAGTGGCGGCTCCCCCAGCCAGGACCTGAGCTTGGCGCAGGGTGGGAAATTGAGCCTGGATCTTATTAAATTCGCTCTCTTGGACAACCGCAGCCTTATCCGTCCCAACCTTCACAGCTTGCAGGACTGCGTTAAGCGAAGCATAGCGGTCAATTTGAGGCCGCAATCGCAAACCCCCAGGTTGGGTTTTTATTTGCTCATCAATCTTTTGGGCCTCCTCATTTAGGGCGCCAGCGGTAGGTAGATCTTCTTCAACGCCCACACTCGGTTGATTAATACCTTCAGAGACTGCTAGGTCCTTAAGTGTATTAATTGGCGAATCTTTCAATACAACCAGCACTGGTGGGTTTACGTGCTCTCCCGGAGCTAAGAAGCGTGAACCAACCAAGGCATCCGGGGAATAGGGGCTAAACAAGCCTGGAAATAGAGCAATAATGATAAGGATGAACACTGCCACGGATGATATGGCAACAAACCACCAATCAGCGCCATACCAGCGGCGTGCCATAAATAATCGCCGAACAAAACCAACTCGTTGGAGATCAACTTCCCACGTGGTACCTTCGAGAGGGGCTTCAGTGAGTTCTTTTTTAGTCTCAGCCACTGTTTAATACCTTACGCGCGGGTCAACCAGAGAGTATATAACATCAACTGCGAGGCTGATCAACGCGACCAGAAGGGCGAAGACGGTGATTACGCTTTGTACGGCGTTGTAATCACGGGCGGAAATACGTTCCACCAGGTAGCTACCCATGCCTGGCCATGAAAAGACCGTCTCGGTAAGGACAGCCCCGGCCAGAAGGATGGCAACTTGAAGGCCGATAAGCGTAATGACTGGGATCAAGGCATTCTTTAAAGCATGGCCATAGATTAATACATGCTCACGGATACCGCGGGCACGCGCAGCCGCAATATAATCTGCTTGCAGTGTCTCGATGACATTGATACGGGTCATGCGTACGAAAACACCCGACAGAATAAGGCCAAGCGTGATTGTTGGCAGAACCAGGTGTTGCAGAACTGAGAAGAACGCCGGCCAATTACCGGAAATTAAGGCGTCAATACTGTAGATATTGGTGATGGTTTGCAGGCTTGTCCCGATGACAGGATCGATCCGTCCGGCGATCGGCAACCATTTCAACCAGACACCAAAAATGAGTTGCAGGATCAACCCGAACCAGAAAACCGGCAGGGAATAGATTATCACTGAATAAATTCGCAGAGAGAAATCAGTCACATTTTTGCGCTTGGAAGCAGCCAGGGTGCCCCCATAGACTCCGATCAAAAGTGCTAGGATCGAAGACGGCACAATCAATTCCAATGTAGCCGGGAAGCGTTCACTCATTTCGTCAATGATTGGGCGATGGCCGCCCACGAGAGAATTCCCGAAGTGCAGGGTGACCATATTCCAAAGGAATCGTCCATATTGGACGATCAGGGGATCATTCAGCCCGAGTTGGGTGCGGATCTGCTGGATCATCTCCGGTGTACCCTTGGGACCAAGTGCAGAGGAAACCGGGTCGCCAGGCAGGATGCGCAAAACAAAAAAGACCATGGTCGCCAGGATAAAGATCATTGGCAGGGTCAGACCGATTCGCGTAAGAATATAACGGCGAAGTCCCGTCGAACCCCGTGCGAAAACATATGCCAACAGGAGGATGGATGGGACGCCAATAATGAGGGCAATGATTGCGATTGGCGACACTTTTTTCTAGATCGGAATTTAAAAATTGGGGCGGGAATTGCTCCCGCCCCAATCGGTTAAGAGAGGCTTACTTGCTCTTGGTGAGCATGGAGTAGTAGAACAGAATGTTTGGGCCTATATTTAGGGTATCGGGTGAGGCAAAATTTGCCGAGCCTTTAATGTAGGTCTGGTAGACCACGTGTTCGGCTGAGTAGAAGAGCGGCAGGGTTACTACCAGGTCTGCATAAATATCCTGGGCCTGCTGATATTCTGCAGCACGCTTGGTCAGGTCCGGTTCGACATCGGCTTGCTGAAGGAGTGTGACCAGTTGCGCGGCTTTGTCATTTATCGGCGTCCCGGTGAGGCTCCCAGTGGCAGGAGCGGTGACATTCGTCCCTTCGCCGCGGTTGTACACGAATGGGTCCAGATAGTTGGAGGGGTCCGGGTAATCGAAGAACCAACCCAATACACCAGCCGGATAGGACTTTCCACCGGTCAGTGCTGGCACATAAGTGCTCCATTCCTGGGCTTGCAAAGTCACTTGCATTTCGCCAGTCGCTTCAAGCTCTTTCTTGACTACCTGCATCCAGGCTGCTGTCGAAGCGCCATAGTGCTCGGGTGGGTACCAAAGCGTGAGCTTCAGCGGGTTCGACGCCGAATAACCGGAGGCTTCCAGGTACTTCTTAGCTGCATCGAGATTCGGTGAAGCGTACATCTTATCGAATGCCTGGCTCGCACCCAGGAAGCCGGGCGGTACCTGAGAGTAGAGCGGGGTAACCTGGCCTCCATAGACGGTATCGGCGATCTCGTTACGGTCGACGGCCGAGGCAACTGCCTTGTCGACATTCGGATCGCTAAACGGTGCCATCGTATGATTCAGAACTAGGTATTGAATACGGCCGCCGTTAATCGTCCCAATTTTCAGGGATGTGACGCTCTTGAGTTGGGTGAGTTGGTCCGGTGAGAGCAAACGCCAGGCGACATCAATCTCGCCACTCTGGGCGGCTAGTGCCATGGTATTAGGATCGGAATAGAAGCGTACAATGACCTGCTTGACCTGTGGCTTCATATCGCCCTTGTAGTATGGATTGGGCAGGAAGACCATTTGCTCATCCGGGTTGTACTGGGAAATATACCAGGCACCTACACCATAAACCGGGGCAGTCGGGAAGAGATTGCATTTATCTGTGGTGAAGGTTTTCGGATCAGAAGCCACGTACGGTGCGCCTGCCAGGATCTGCTGGAAGAAGGCGATCTTGCTCGTCAATGTGAACACAATGGTTTTATCATCCGGGGCGGCAATGCTCTTCACGAACGGGACTGCCAGGGAATCGGCGACATCGTTCGGGCACTTGGGACCAATGGTCAATAGGCGGTTAAGCTGTGCGGCATAGACGGTTGCGGTCAGTGGGGTTCCATCGCCGAATTTGATGCCGTCTTTCAGTGTAAAGGTATATGTCAGGCCATCCGGGGAAACTCTGCCCAAATCGGTTGCCAGATCTGGTTCCAGGTCGGTGGTGCCAGGTTTCCAGGTTATGAGACCATCGCTGATATTCTTGATCACTTCCCAGTCCCGGATCGCATACGCGTCGGCCGAGTCGAGGCTGGCCACTTTATCCGTGGTACCGATAATGATTGTATTCTTATCGGCAACTGTACCCGCTTTTGACGGACCGCAGGCGGTGAAAATCATGCTCATCACCATAAACAAGGCAATTACAACAAACCATTTTTGGCGGTTCATACATTCTCCTCTTGAAAAATCACTATGGTTGATACAATGAATATTGGAAGCGAGTTATCAATTTGGATATTTTGATTGCACCTCCTTTCAAAAGGGTAATTATAAGCCTATTTGAATATTATACGCTTCAAAAAAGGGATGTCAAGGAATCTTCGAAATTGAAGGAGATTGGGCTCCCTGGTATTGACATATCTCGCGAATCAATGATAAACTCAACGTTGTTAATGAAATTCTAAGGAAAGGAAACACACTTCGTGATGATCAAGAGTACCGTTCTACTGATGCGAACCCGCACCAATGCTGTTGCTGGTGTGGTTTTTCCTTCGCGGAGTGCGCCTGCTGATTGGTAAGTTCAACCAGGTACGTCATTTTGACCACGGTGCATTCCCTGCACCGTGGTTTTTTTTAATCAAGCTAAGTGATTACTATGGCTGTCAATGCACCCCCTTCAACCTACTTTGATTTCCGCAAAGCCCTGACCAGGAATAAACTGGTCGGCCTGTGGAGGATGATGCCGGATTTCCGGCTTGCTTACGCGGCTGCTAATTTGTCATTGGGTGTGTCGGCAATTGCGAAAACGGCTACGTATTTGTTACTGCGCAATTTTGCCGATACCATTTTGGGCAACGCCCAACCCTTTGCCGGTACCCTTTCAAAAACCCTGATCTTGATCGCAGGTGGTTTCGTTGTGTTGGCTATGTTTGAAGGCGGATTCGCGTTCCTGTCTGGACGCCTGGCCGCTTATTCCGCAGAAGGCATCACCCGCCGTCTGCGAAACTTCCTTTACGATCATATCCAGCGCTTGAGTTTTGCCTATCACAGTAAAACTCCCACCGGCGACCTGATTGAGCGCGTGACCTCGGATATGGATTCAGTGCGAAGTTTCTTCAGCGATCAAGCTATTGGGGTGGGACGTATTATTGCGTTATTCGTAGTCAATTTTCTTGCCATCCTGGCCTTAAATTGGAAATTGGCTCTTGCTTCCATCGCTGTGGTTCCAATCATCCTGGTAGTCTCATTGTGGTTCTTCAAAAAGGTGACCAGGGCATATGAAGCTTACCAGGAGCAGGAGGCGATCCTTTCCACAACTCTCCAGGAAAACCTGACGGGTGTGCGGGTGGTCAAAGCGTTCGCCCGGCAGGATTATGAGAAGGACAAGTTCGAAAAGGATAATCAGGAAAAGTTCCTGCGTGGTCGTAAGTTCATCAGGATGCACTCGCTTTTTTGGCCGTTGTCAGATATCGCCTGTGGTCTTCAAATGCTCGTGGGCTTTGTCTTTGCCGCCTATCTGGTCATCCATGGCGAGATTTCTGTGGGAACGTATCCTGCGTATGTCGGACTGGTGGTCTGGTTGATCTGGCCTATGCGTAACCTGGGTCGGTTGGTCGTCCAAACTTCCACCGGGTTGGTATCGTACGAACGCCTGATGGAAATTGTCAAGGAGGAGCGCGAACCTCTGAATGACGGCAAAATTCAACCAAAAGAACCGGTGAATGGCGAAATCGTCTTTGAAAATGTTTCATTCCAATATGAGGACGCCGGCAACGAAGTTCTCAAAAACATCTCATTTCGCTGCCGCCCCTGGGCAGGCGATTGCCTTGCTTGGCTCGACCGGATCCGGCAAGACCACCCTGGTAAACCTTCTGCCCCGTTTCCACGAGTACACTTCAGGGCATATTCTGCTCGATGGCCTTGAACTGAAAGATTATTCGCGCGAATACTTGCGGCGACAGATCGGCATTGTGGAACAGGAACCTTTCCTGTTCAGCCGGTCCATCCGTGAAAATATCATGTATGGCGTCGGCCGCGAAATCCCGCAAGCAGAGATTGAAAAAGCTGCCAGGGCGGCTGCAGTGCATGAGGTTATCCTGACTTTCCCGGATGCTTATAACACATTGGTCGGCGAAAAAGGTGTGACGCTTTCCGGAGGTCAAAAGCAACGCATTGCAGTCGCACGCACTTTGCTCAAAAATCCGAGTATCCTCATCCTGGACGACTCGACTTCATCAGTCGACACAGAAACTGAGGCTGAAATTCGCGTTTCGCTGAATTTATTGATGAAAAACCGGACGACTTTCATAATCGCTCATCGAATCCAGACTGTTATGAAGGCCGACTTGATTCTGGTTATGGATAAAGGCTTAATCGTCCAGATGGGCAGGCACGAAGAATTGCTGGCCCAGGATGGCATGTACCGTCAAATTTATAGCATCCAGACTCGCATCGACGATGAATTGGAGCAGGAAGTTCAGAAATACGAAAGATAAAGTTTTTTGGAGGAACAATGTCCGATGAACTGATCGAACTCGAGGAAGAAGAATACACCAGTCAATTGACTGCGCCAACATTCGCCCGCATCGCAGCCCTGGTAAGACCCCACTGGCGCTGGATGACCGGATTCCTTTCGGCCATCGTGGCAACTGCAATTTTGGATGCCTGTTTCACTTATATAAACAAGCTCATCATTGACCAGGGCATCGTCCCAGGGAAATTTAACCTGGTGGTGAGATATGCCATCCTTTACGGCGGTATCCAGCTGGCAGAATCCGTTTTGGTTTTCACTTTTATCTACTTGGTCGGCATTCTTGGCGAACGCATCCAGTACGACCTGCGCAAATCAACCTTTGATCACCTGCAGAACCTCTCGCTTTCCTATTACAGTCAGAATTCTGTTGGGCGGTTGATGTCACGCGTCACATCAGACTCTGGGCGTGTTTCCAACCTCATGACGTGGGGTTTGTTGGATATGACCTGGGCCATCGTGAGCGTGCTTACTTCGACGGTGTTTATGCTCATAATCAATTGGAGACTTGGGCTTATTGTGTTCAGTATTATCCCAATACTGGTGATCATTGCGATAAACTTTCGCAAGAAAATCCTCACGGAGTTCCGCAAGTCTCGGCGTACTAATTCAAAGATTACTGGCGAATATAATCAGAATTTTCAAGGTGTACGCGTGGTGAAGGCACTCGGACGCGAGCAGGAAAACCTGCGGGAATTTTCAATTTTGACCGATACCATGTTCCAGGCCAGTTATCGGGCCGCATGGCTTTCAGCGCTCTTCCTGCCAACTGTGCAAATCATCGCCGCATTCGCGTTGGGTGCTATAGTCTGGTATGGCGGGTTGCAGAGTCAGATCGGCCAGTTCTCCGTCGGTTCTATTAATGCCTTTGTCTCATACTTGACGTTCATGATCTGGCCAGTGCAGGATCTGGCACGTGTCTATGCCGATATGCAACATTCCATCGCATCTGCGGAACGTATTTTCAAATTAATTGACACACTACCCGAGGTCCAGGACCGACCTGATGCATTGGCTGCAGAGACGATGTGTGGCGAGATTGAGTTTGACCATGTGGACTTTTATTACGAGGACCGTAAGCCCATCCTGATCGATTTTTCATTGAGGGTCAAGCCAGGCGAAACCATCGCCTTGGTTGGACCAACCGGCGGCGGGAAAACCACGATCGTCAATTTGTTGTGCCGCTTTTATGAACCGAAGCGCGGCTTTATCCGCATTAATGGGCATGACTATACCGACTACACCATGCAAAGCTTGCAGTCCCATGTTGGCATCGTACTCCAGACGCCTCACCTGTTCTCCGACACAATCCGGGAGAATATCCGGTACGGTCGGCTGGACGCTTCAGATAGCGAGGTTGAGCAAGCTGCCATTTTCGCTGGTGCACATGACTTTATTAAATCCTTCGAAAATGGCTACTGTCAGTGTGTGGGAGAGGGCGGTAACTTGTTGTCAGTTGGTCAAAAGCAGCTTATCAGCCTGGCACGTGCCGTGTTGGCCCGTCCCGAAATATTTATCATGGATGAGGCTACCTCAAGTGTCGATACGCTGACCGAATCCCTTATCCAAAGGGGCATGGAAGTCCTGATGGAAGGACGCACCTCTTTCATCATTGCTCACCGCCTGAGCACCATTCGTCGCGCTGACCGCATCGTTGTCATCGAAGCAGGCCGAATTGCCGAGATGGGTACGCATGCCGGGCTGTTGCGTAATCGTGGTCAATACTATCGTTTGTATACCCAGCAATTCAAGCTTGAAAAAGAAAGAGCGTACGACATGACAATGCAAAATGCAGTCCCTGAAAGGCTGTAACCATGGAACAACAAAATCCCGCAAAATGACTGCTGTGTATGCTACACGCAAATCATTTCACCCTGGTTCAACTCATTTTGTAAGCAGGGGTAGGAACTGGGCAATTAAACACTCCCAACAGGAGAATGTTCCCTTACAACATTAATCGGTTGATAAATGGGCGCCAATAAATTCCCCAATCCGGTGGATCGCTTTTTCTGGCCTCAGGAAGATATCCGATGGCAAACTGCCATTCATGTTGCATCCGTTCCCAAACCTCCAGGGTGACATCCACACCCGAAGCACGGGCTTTTTCGGCAAATCGGGTTGAGTCAGACAAAATCATCTCATATGAGCCAACTTGGATTAACAGGGGAGGCAGCCCCTGTAGATATCCATGTAAAGGGCTGGCCAGCGGATTTCGTGGATCAATGCCACACAAGTAAATCTCCAGTCCCTTGACCAACTTCCAATATTCCAGCATGAGATCGCGCTTGCGATTCGTCTGATATGTTTCCCCTTCCAATGTCAGGTCAGTCGCTGGGGACAAGCAAACAGCACAGGCTGGCAGGAGCTCTCCTCCATCACGTAAAAGGAGTAATAACCCCAGCGTCAGTGCACCGCCGGCAGAATCACTTGCAATGGCGATATCCTTGGGAGCAACTTTTTCACGCAGCCAGCGATAAGCCGTTGTCACATCTTCCAAGCCGGCTGGATAGGGGTTCTCGGGAGAAAGACGATAGTCTATGATCAGGGTACGCGCCTGGGCTGCAACCGCAATATTGGCTGCCAAAGGCCGGTGGGATTCAATATTCCCTGCGAAGAACGTACCGCCATGAACATATAATATGCATCGCCCATTTGTTGTTTTGTTTGGTATGATCCATTCGCCTGGTACACCGTTGGCTGAAACAGGTGTTCGCGTCACACCGCTGAAACGTGCCAAGGAAACTGAAATCGCCACGGTTTCGGCACGTTCCTTGGCAATATCCAGTTCCTTGCCGGAAGAAAAGGAGAATGCTCTTCTCAACCGCAAGAGCCATGCGATCAGATAACTTTGTAAACTTGTCAAATCTACTTACCTTAACATTACCTGAGGTTATGTCGGTAATCAGGTAATATTATTTCTTTCCTTTATCGAGATTTGTGCGATTATAAGGCGTTTTTATTACAAAATTGTTGGCACATTGTGGAGATTCATCGTAAATTCCGTTGAATGAATAGCTATTTATTTAAAACTTCCAGATACTAGCATACATTGTGTATTTTTAGGACAGTGTGTCTTATAATAGTTATCATGGCTGTCTGAAAACAAAACGGAAGGATACATAAATTGAAACGCGCAAACAACTTTAAAATTGTTGCCGCAATAATTCTGATCCTGACAGCATTACTTTGGTTGGTCAAAGGGATATCCGATATACTCGGTGGAGTTCGCGGCGGAACTGACAACCTGGTTTTGACGGTCGTTATGTTCCTCATGGCATTATTTAGCTGGAAATGGCGTCTGGTGGGAGGAATAAGTACAACCTTGCTGGGAATAGTCCTGGCGGTTTACTTCAATTTTAGTCTACCTGACATATATTCTGCGTATATTCCTTTATTTCTGATTTGCGCACCGATGGTACTCGCTGGTTTACTCTTTATTGAGGCGGATTGGGCCTCTAAGATAAGGAACTAGCCGTTTAATTTACTAACCGATTTGATCCAACCCATGCCAATTGATTTTCCTAAAGGAGAAAGAAATGTCTGAACCCATTGCACAACCCCGCAAGAAAATTACTTTACCCTATCTTTTCAAGAAAGTATCTGAAGGCGTTCCCATCACCTGGCTGACCTGCTACGATTACCCTACCGCCTACCTTCAGGAACAAGCCGGCATCGAGATGATCCTGGTCGGCGATAGTTTGGGCATGACCATGCTCGGTTACGACTCGACCTTGCCTGTGACAATGGACGATATGGTCCGGCATGCCCAGGCCGTCAGGCGTGGGGCACCCACCGCTTTTGTGGTTGGCGACATGCCTTACATGACCTACCAGCCAAGCGTTGAGACTGCCATCCGAAATGCCGGTCGTTTTATGGCCGAATGCGGCTGTGACGCCATCAAGCTGGAAGGCGGCTCTGCCATGGCAGACCGTATCAAGGGCATCGTGGACTCCGGTATACCCGCCATTGGTCACCTTGGTTTGACTCCGCAATCCGTCAGTGCGCTGGGCGGTTTCCGTGTGCAAGGTAAATCTGCGCTTCTGGCTAAGAAGATTTTGGATGATGCCAAGGCACTCGAAAAAGCCGGCGCTTTCGCCATCCTTCTGGAAATGGTTCCCGACCGGCTCTGCAAACTGATTACCGAACGGGCGGAAGGCTGCATTATTATGTCCCTTGGCTCAGGGCCGCATGCACATGGGCAATTGCTCATCTATCATGATATGTTCGGGCTTTACCCGAAATTCAAACCAAAAATGGCAAAAGTTTTTGGCAATGCCGGCGAGGTCATTCTGAACGGGTTGAAATCCTATCACGATGAAGTAATTGGCAGGCAGTTCCCGCAGCCGGAAAACTGGTTCGGAATGCCGGACGATGAATATGAAGAGTTGAAAAAATTACTGGGGTGATCTGAATATCTTACAATGCTCCAATTAACTATTAATTCCTTTTCCCGGAGAAAAATATGGACGAAAAACTGCTTCAGTTGCTCAAGATACCCTATGACCGTCTCGATTCCATAAATACAGTTCTTGTTGATCCAGGCGAGCAGGTTATTAACAGTTTTCTGAAAGTAGTGGAAAAATACGGTTCGCCGGAGGAGATTAACCGCCACCACGCCGAATCTCGAAAATTGCCCAACTTGCTCAAATTGGTGGAAACCCGGAATCCGGATTACATCAAGGATTTGGATTGGCTGCTTGATCAGCGTGATCGGGGTGCCTTCACGTCTGTGGCATTATATCGGGAACGCCTGCTGGGTGATCGAGCCCGAAGCTTTCCCTATAATGATCGATTGGCGGTCACTTTGGAAGTCTCAGCTTTGCAATATTTTCCTTGGATTCGTCGGATGTGTGAACGCGCCATTCATGAAGGAAGTTTGGTTCCGGGCCGGTTTATCGCCGTTCGGAAAATGAAAGAGTCTGAAGAAGATGGCGACCTGCCTGCCATTGTAGCTGCTCTGGATATCATCGGCGCTTCATTCGTGGAAACTCTTGACACTAAGGGTACGGATGGTTCCAATCCACACCTTGGTGGACCGGCTACCATTACCGGCTACTTCGGTGGGATCGGCCAGCCCAACGAACATGCCTTGATGTGGCTGGACGAGTTTCTCTACTACTATACCAACTACGGTGTTCAGCATGTGCTTAATTTCAACGCCGGGACGATCCTTCTTGGCTTCCTGCTCTATCGCCTGGGTGTGGATATCCAATTTAAGATCTCGGTCTTTTTCGGCTCCGATAACCCCTATCATGCCTTATGGATCATGGCTGCCGCCAAACTCTTCAGCCGCGACGATGGCACATCTCCATTGATCGGATTCAACTGGTCCAATTCGATCGATAACCAGACCATGGAACTGACCGCTCAATTCCGCAAGGCTCTCGGCTTCGAGGACGTGATCCGCTTTGAGCACCACATTACTGAGACATGGAAGAGCATCGTAATCCAGCCCTATGACCGTCGTTCCGAATTGCTTCAGATTGCGGATCATGTGGCGAATATCGCCGCTAAACATGAGGGCGGTGATTTGGAGGTCGAGCAGGCACGTAAGCATCCATCCGACATTTTGGACTATTTTCGCGAGAAAAAAGAGGTGATCGAATCTGGCGATTGGGAGGCCATGCAGGTTAACTTCATGGATAAAGTGGCGGCTTGTAACCACACTGCCCGCTCGCTCACGGAGGCAGGTTTAAGTTTTGTGGCAGCCAGACATCTTCATAAGTAATTGATTTCAAAGGAGTTAACGATGTATATCGTTCATGTTCACGTCCATGTAAGACCAGAATTCGTTGAATCCTTCAAAGAGATCTCACTCGAAAATGCCCGAAATAGTCTGCGTGAACCGGGTATAGCCCGTTTTGATGTGATTCATCAAGCAGATGATCCCAGCTATTTTGAACTTATTGAGGTTTACCGAACTCCAACAGATTCGGCAAGCCACAAAACGACTGCACATTACAACAAATGGCGTGAATTAGTCGAACCGATGTTGGTGGAACCCCGTACACGTACAATTTATAAAAATCTCTTCCCATCGGATGAGGATTGGTAAATGCGCTTTGAATTTTCTACATCTACCCGAATCTTGTTCGGTCCCGGCATCAGTTCTGAAGTCCCTTCTATCGCGGCTTCTTTTGGGAGACGCGTTTTTGTTGTAAGCGATTCCAACGACCACTGTAAAATTTTGTTGGATGGACTTTCAGGTCTTGGATTATCTTTTGATATATTTATAGTAAATAAAGAGCCTGATATAGATAGTGTATTAATGGCTACGCGCATTATGAAAGAATTCGGGGGCGAACTGGTGATTGGTTTCGGTGGCGGTTCAATTCTGGATACTGCTAAAGCCGCTGCTGCGTTAATCACAAACCCTGGTGATCCACTTCTCTACCTTGAGATCGTTGGCGCAGGCCGGGTGCTGCAGAATCCATCAATTCCCTTTATTGCCGTTCCCACCACCTCAGGCACCGGATCCGAGGTAACCCGCAATGCTGTCATCACCATTCCTGACAAACGCATTAAGGTCAGCCTACGCAGTCCACACATGCTCCCGCGTATCGCAATTGTTGATCCTGAACTGACCTACAGCCTTCCACCGTTCATTACGGCTTCCACCGGTATGGATGCGCTGACACAGCTTATCGAGCCGTTCGTGTGCAACTCCCCCTCTCCGATAACAGATGCTATTTGCCGGGATGGGATCGCCCGTGTAGCCCGATCACTCCGCAAAGCCTGCCAGAACGGACGGGATGCCAACGCCCGGGAAGACATGGCAATGGTCAGTCTATTCGGTGGAATGGCCTTGGCGAATGCCCGTCTGGGCGCCGTGCACGGGCTCGCCAACCCCATCGGCGGGATGTCCCACGCTCCGCATGGAGCAATTTGTGCCCGCTTGCTGCCCTTGGTCATGAAAGCCAATTTGAGCGTATTGCACACTCGGCAACCTGATTCGCCAGCCATTGCACGCTACACTGAAGTGGCTCGTTTGCTGACTGGGGATGAGAATGCCGATGCGGATGCCGCCACTACTTGGGTGCGCGAGATATGCCAGACTTTGGGTATCCGCCCGTTGGCAACTTATGGATTGAAACAAGAAGATTTCTCTGCCATTGTTGAACAATCCCAAAAAGCTAACAGCATGAAGGGAAATCCGGTGACCCTCACAGATACCGAACTGCTGTCCGTCCTTGAAAAAGCTGCCTGAGTTAGTTTTTGCGCAACCTAAAGATTCTTGAAAATAAAATCCATACTGCAAATCTTGTCATCGAAGGTCATTTTACGAGCTTTGGTATTTGGAATCTTCGATCTCATTGCGAAGCTTTTCCTGCTCGGAAATTTCGGGTTGTCTTTCAGACATTCCATTTTCCAATTCAGCCTTCTCAGCCTCCCGCAATTTTCCAATAGATTCCACCCGCACGAGGTTCCACTTCCCGCAATATGGGCATGCAGCCAGTTTGGATAATCCCAGGTGAACACTGAATAGAGATAATGCAAATGGCCGGTGACAATTCGGGCAGATTCCCCCACCCCCAGCGCCATAATTCCGCTCGGCCCCCAGCGGAAGGCTGGTGCGCTTGCCACGATTGGCCAGGAACGGCACGAGCGTCGCTAGTAGGATGGCCAACAAGATGACGCCCAGCAATGGCAGGATGATCTTCATCGAGGATTGCTTTGGGACAAAATTAGCACTGATGACATTTGAACGATATTGCTGCCCACTGGATGAATATCCGACAGCATATAACTGGTGATTGCCGAGCGGATAATTGTCAGTGGAGAACTGCAGGTTGAACGGTGGTTGGTTTACCTGCCCGATTTTTACGTCATCAATGAAGTACTCAACCCGTGCCAGATTGCCCAGTCCGGTTATTCGCAGCGAAAATACACCTTCGATATCGCCATTAAAACCGCCGTATCCCCAATTGCGCGATATGCTAAGCGTTAATTGGCCCATTTGTGCAAATGCCGCAGAAACAACAATAAGACTCAACAGGACTCCACCTAGGCCTGCAAAGAACATTTTTTTCATCGGTTCACTTCCATCTAGTAAGAATTTGTTCACGTTGAAAAACTCGTGTCGCCAGATAGACCATAAGTATATCTATTACAAGCATGCTGATGGCGACGATTGAAATAATCTCCTTATTTAATACGAACAGTCCGGCCACCTGCCCAAAAAAGCCCCCCAAGACTGGCAGGATAATTATCATCGAGATTTGTTCAGCCACGCGCACATCATTGACACGCGATGAAATCATCAGCGAAAACGCGACTGCCAGGAGCGCCAACAATGGTCCGACAATGAAAATGGCAATCAACCAGCGGACGTCCAAAAGTGCCACTAAAAGCATCTTGTTCGCAATAATCACCCATGAACCCAGCGCGAAAACTCCGAATGCCACATAAGTCGCCAGGATTGCCGGGATGACCGCGGCCAGGCATTTTCCGACCAGTAGTTCTACTGTAGTGATGGGTGTAGCCAGGAGCGGTTCTAGGCTGCGGTTGGTTTTCTCTCCAACAATCGAATAAGCTGCGATGGTCACTGGGATGGCTACAGGAATAAGCATGAATAGCATCATAAATTCACTGACCATGAACACCTGGAAGCAATCGGATCCGCTCAAATCGCTTGGGCACATTGATTGGGTTGCCTCTGAAGGTAATTGGTTATTGAATGAATTTCCAGTCGTGGGTGCCGTACCGCGTGTACTGAATAAAATTCCCAGGGGTATAGCTGTCATCAATAGTGGCAGGAACGTCACGGTAAAAATCACCATGCGGTTCTTGAAGATTTCAGCCCATTCTTTCCGTATAATTGTTAATATCTTTTTCATGACTGCCTCATGCATCTTTAACCAACTGGAGATAGACATCTTCTAGAGTATGTCGTAACTCTCCCACAAATTGGACATCCGCACCAACCCTTACCAGGACCCGAATAACTTCGGGGTTGCGAGTCTCTGGCTCATCCAAATTGACGACCAGTTTATTTTCAACAACCTTGACATCGCGCACGAATGGCAATCTTCGGACTTCCTCGGCGATTGTTTCATCGGCAGTTCGTAAATGAAATATAACCTTTCGCCCAAAAACCGAGGCGCGCAATTTGGTGGGGGTATCTACAACTACCATTCGTGTTTTAATAACACCCACCCGGTCGCAAAGGTGATCGGCTTCGTCCAGGTTGTGGGTGCAAAGGAAAATAGTGCGGCCCTCTTTCTTTAATTCGCTAATAAACTCACGCACAAGATGGGCGCCTTCCGGATCCAACCCGGCTGTTGGCTCGTCTAGGAATAAAACGCGCGGTTCATGCAATAAGGTGCGCGCGATCGCCAGCTTTTGTTTCATTCCCTTTGAAAAAGTCGCAGTTGCGTCAAAGCGGCGCTCCCATAAGCCTAGCATCTTAAGATACTTCTCGATCTGACCGGTTACATCTTTTACTTCGTATAATTCTGCAAAGATCCGCAGGTTATACTCTGCGGAAAGATTATCATACATTCCGGGGGTCTCGGTCAACACGCCAACCGTCCGGCGAATTTCCGTATCCTGCTTGCCAATAGCAAACCCAGCAACTGTTGCCATACCCCTGGTGGGACTGATCAGGCTGGTCAACATGCGAACGGTGGTTGTCTTCCCAGCTCCATTTGGACCAAGGAAACCAAACACCTCTCCTTCGGCCACATCCAGGTTGAGATTATCAACCGCAAGTGTTTCCTTAAAGCGTTTAGTCAGGTTTTCGGCATGGATCATGTTTATTGATACCTCGTTTTTTCAAGATTCTCTGGAGTTTCATCAACTGGTTCTGGCAAGACAATAATCGATTCAGTTGTTGCAGGCAGGATTTCCTCGGGGGGCTCAGGTTTGTGCAGAATTAAAATCAGGATTACGCTCAGAATTGCGAAAGCGCCTACAATCGCCTCCGTCCAATAAACCCCAAAATATCTTACGAACACCGCGCTTGAAGCATCCGACAGGGCATGATAAAAAATTGCCAGGAACAGCCAACGGTTTTGATTGCGTATGAAAACCTGCATAACAATCACGGCCAATGCGATCTGTATTGGTATGGCAAGGAAACGCTCCAGAGCTCCAAAAAGTGAATAGTACCAGGTGAGGGACCAATACGTCGCCATCTGTTTCTGAGCCAGTGCAAGCTGGTTGGCTGGGATCACTTTTGAAAGGTCCGTGTTTCGGAGGGCAGCCAATTGGATGAACGAATATAATGCCAGTGCACCTAGAATAATGGCTTCCGCACCGCCGTGCCCGGCTCCGAACAAAACACCTTTGCGCCAGGATCGTGCATCCTTTGCCCATTGCCTTAACACCAGGTAACGAGCTCCCTCTTCGAAGACCCCCGCACTGAGCCCAAGAAAAACAGCATTGAATATCAACTGGGCTGTCGGATTCCAGGCGACCAGGCTGGTCTGGTTCAGAAATATTCCTGATAACCAGTTGAATGGGATATGACCTACTTGGGACAGGACGAAGGTTGCTGCGCCAACCCACCAGATCCGATTGTCCAGTTTCCAACATTTAGTTAGGCAAATTGCCAGTCCAATCGGCATGGCAATCATCAAAACTCCATTGAGCAGGTGAGCAATAAACAGAATATCCATCTCTGCATCTACGTTCTTATTACATCAGAAATATTTTAATTTAGTTCCGTTTTATAAGTTACTTATTTGGTTGGCTTGGTAGTGTGGTTTGGCTCAATTCACTTGAAGAAATACTGGTCGAAGGTTTCGGTTTCCGTAAAGCAAGAATTATTATGACACTGCATAAAGCGAAGATGCCCAGCAAAGCATTCATGATGTATTCATTAGATAAGTTCAAGGAGATAATTCGGGTTGCCTCCACCAGGGTATGGAATCCAATGGCAAGCAGCATCCAATGCCATTGCTTTCGTATAAAGGTCTGCAATACAATCACAGCCAGGCAGATTTCGATGGAGAGCATGAATATTTGTCCGAATGCCTCCCGAAAAGTATAATACCAGGGCGCTGACCAGAAGGCCGTAATTTGAGCTTGCAAAATTGGCACTTGGTTCGCCGAGACGAGTGTCGTAAGGTCACTATGCCTGAACATTGCCATATTAATAAAATTGTAAAAAACCAGGCAAGCCAGTATGATTGAGGCGGACCCGCCATGGCCCGTTCCGAGCAAAATACTGCTTTCGAAAGAACGGGCGTCTTTTGTCCACCACCGGAACATTGCATAACGCAGAAGTTCTTCGCACAATCCCGCGCCCAGGCCAAGTACCAATCCACCAAAAATCAATACCTCGATGGATGGTAAGGACCCGGAATAACTTAATGTATTCAAGAATGGATTAACAATATAATTCTCCAGTGGCTGTAGAATGATTTGAGAAATAATATAAACAATCGCACCAATCCACCACCATCTTCCTTCCAGGTCGAATTTACGCACCAGAAACACACCCAGAACAATGGGGACGGCGAGTAACAGTAGAATATCAAGGGAATAAGTTATATACAGCATATTTTTCTTTACCTCGCATCCGTTTGGGCTCCAATATTATGTACGATCCATTAATAAATGCACAGTCGATCTCCTCCAATCTCAATTCAATGATGTGCATACAATTCGCAAGCTACTGGCTTTGAATTCTTCCATCAGTTTGAGCTTCATCTGCAATCACAGCAAGGGTGTCCTGCCATTATAATAGCAACATGCAAAAAACTCTCCGGTTAATTTGGGTTCTTATTCTTGGCTTGGCCTTCTTCTCACTGTCACAAGCAGTGCAGGCCGATTTATCATTGCACGTTCCAGACTTTTCGAATTCATCCGATTTGATCACCGGTGTGAACGCGATTCGTTCATCTCAAGGTCTGACCGCCCTCCAAACGAATTCCATTTTGATGACCGTCGCCCAACAGCAGGCCGATTATGAATTATCTATCAGTACTATGACCGATACCGGCCCAGGAGGCTCGCGCCCTTACCAGCGTGCTTTGGCGGCTGGTTATCTGCTCGCCGGAGACCTATCCCAGGGAGGCTTCCTGGCTGAACTTCTCTATGCAGGTGTTGGAATTGGTCCTTCAGCAGCGGTGACATGGTGGAACAATGACCCTTACCACCACTCCATGCTCGTCAGTACAGAGTTTGCCGATGTTGGCGCAGGAGTGGCCTCCTCGGGCAATACCTCGTATTTTGTACTCGTGGAAGCTCTCTCTACAGGAGGAAAACCGATAGCTTATACACCACCCGCACCCTTAAACCTTAACACGCCTACGATTGTCCCGAACACACCCAACGCAGACGGCTCCATCCTGCACGTCGTTCAACCCGGTGATACGCTTGGTTCGCTTAGTATGGCATATAATGTCCCCTTGGCTGATATCCTAAAACTAAATAACTTGACGCTCAAATCCACAATCTTTGTGAATCAGAAAATTATTATCCGGGCAGCTTATACACCCACGCCAACCCAGCCCACCTCCACCCCGACCATTCCACCTACGATCACACCCTGGCCCACTTCGACATCTACATCCACGGCAACCACCCTTCCTCCGACTTCAACTCCTTCACCTGGACTGCCCACTTCAGCTGCGGGTGGTGCCGTGATTGCAATCATAGTTTCCGCTCTGATCCTTGCTGGGTTGGTTACTTTGCTTGGGCGGAAACGGAAATAATTTTAGCTTGGGATTCACAATGATGAAGGAGCAAGAAAAAAACTGACGCCTATTAGCGTCAGTTTTTCTATTTCACTTAATCTTGCCTTGGGCAGCCACTGCCTCTGCTGCCTTTCGAACAGTCTCCTCGTCAGCCAGATAGTAATGGGTGACAGGTTTGATGTTCGCGTCGAGTTCGTAAACCAACGGGATACCGGTAGGAATATTTAGCTCTGGAATTTCCTCGTCTGAAATATCATCCAGGTATTTAACCATTGCCCGAAGGCTGTTGCCATGTGCGGAAATCAACAAGGCCTTACCCGTCTTGATAATAGGAGTTATCGTACCATGCCAGAATGGTAAAACCCGTTCCAAAGTTATTTTCAATGACTCTGTCGCTGGTAATTGGGTTTTTCGTAGACCAGCGTAACGTGTATCAAAATGCGGATGGCGTGGATCATCCCACGTTCAGCGCGGGTGGCGGCACATCATAAGATCGTCGCCATAATTTAACTTGTGCTTCGCCATATTCTTTGGCAGTCTCTGCCTTGTTTAATCCTTGTAAAGCACCGTAATGTCGTTCATTCAACTGCCATGCATTGACAACCGGTATCCACTCCAGACTCATTTCTTCTAGGACAATCCACAGTGTTTGGACGGCACGCTTGAGAACCGAAGTATATGCCAGGTCAAAAGTGTACTTATTCTCTCGTAATAATTGACCAGCAGTGTGAGCCTCCCCCACTCCTTGATCAGTCAGTCCGACATCCGTCCAACCCGTGAAACGGTTTTCGAGATTCCAAGTACTCTGTCCATGCCGTAAAAGGACAAGTTTATATTGCGTTTCCATATTCACCTCAAGCAAACATAATAAACCGCCAGGGGAATATACCTGGCGGTTTTCCTATCCATTAAGATTAGCGAATTGCCTTTTCGGTATCGGGATCGAACAGGTGAATCTTATCCATATCAAAGGCCACCTGTACCTTGTCTCCCATTCGGAAATCAGTTCGAGGGTCAACGCGGGCGACAATACTATCCTGACCTGTCAGCAAGTACAGGTTAATTTCATTGCCCATTAATTCGGTCACATCCACTTTGGCTTCCACTGGAGCTGCATGGATTCCAGGCGCGACGAAAGCTGGGTTATGAACATCTTCCGGACGGATGCCCATAATAATCGGTTTATCCACGAAATTATGATAAGCCTTCTTATCGGCCACTACCGGTACTTTAAATGCACCACCTTCAATCATTAGGCGGCCGCCATCTTGGCGGATCTTCGCCTTGAAGAAATTCATCGCTGGGGCACCCATAAAGCCGGCTACAAACATGTTGTCAGGCCGGTCATAAAGGGTCTGTGGGGTATCCAATTGCTGGAGAACACCCTTATTGATGACAGCAATTCGCGAAGCCATGGTCATGGCTTCAGTCTGGTCATGGGTAACGTAAATAAACGTAGTTGACAGGCGCTGGTGAAGCTTGGTAATTTCAGAACGCATCGCAATGCGCAGTTTGGCATCCAGGTTGGAGAGCGGTTCATCGAAAAGGAAGACTTTCGGCTCTCGAACGATTGCACGCCCAAGCGCAACACGCTGACGTTGGCCGCCGGAGAGTTGGCGGGGTTTGCGGGTCAGCATATCCTGAATGCCCAGGATTTCGGCCGCCTCCTGAACACGGCGTTTTATATCCTGCTTGGGTGTCTTCCGTAACTTGAGGCCAAAGGCCATGTTGTCGTACACCGTCATATGCGGATACAAAGCGTAAGATTGGAACACCATTGCAATGTCGCGATCCTTGGGCGGCACATCATTCACTATCCTGTCGCCAATTTTGACTTCGCCCTTGGTGATTTCTTCCAGACCCTGCCAGCATGCGCAGAGCAGTGGTTTTCCCGCAGCCCGATGGGCCTACGAGGACGATAAATTCCTTGTCGTCAATGGACAGATTTAGATCATTTACTGCCACGACTTCTCCGAATTCCTTGGTAATATGATCGTACGTTACACTTGCCATTTGAGCCTCCGTTTCGTAAGAGTATAGTGATTTTATTATACCAAAATATAAAGTAGAAGTACACGATTTTCCAAGAGAAGCAGTAAAATGGAGGAATGACCGATGACGTTACTCCCATCCGCCAACAATACCTTGAAATTAAAAGGCAATATCCTGACACCCTTTTGCTCTTCCGTCTCGGTGATTTCTACGAAACATTCGACCAGGATGCCGAAATCGCTTCACGAGAACTGGATATCGTCCTGACCTCACGTCCTATCGGCAAAGGTTTGCGTGCTCCGCTTGCAGGGATCCCATATCACGCCATTGAGAATTACCTGGCACGCCTTATCGAAAAAGGCTATCATGTTGCCATCTGTGAACAGGTCGGTGATCAGCCCGCCAAGGGCATATTTCCTCGCAAAGTCGTCCGGGTGGTGACACCTGGAACTGTCATTGAACCAGGTCTCCTCCCTGGCGATTCCAATAATTACCTCACTTCAATTGTCATGGAGGACTGGTCGAGCAGGTATCGCCTATGTTGATATCTCCACGGGCGAGTTTGCCGTGACCGAACTCGATGCATCGTCGGACTCATCGAATGCGCTCCTCAGGTCAGGTATTTGCGTCCCGTCCGCGCCGAGTTAACGCGTCTTCGACCCGCCGAAATCATCCACCCAGATAATCTTGTCCTCCCCAATGGTATACCTGGTCATTTGACCGCCTGGCCCGCCTGGCGCTTCGAACCGGGAAAATGCCAGGAAACATTGCTTGCGCATTTTGGTGCATCCACCCTGGATGGCTTTGGCTTGCAGGGAATGCCTCTTGCAATCCGTGCAGCAGGAGGAATCCTCCAATATCTTAAGGAAACCGAAGGGGCTGCACTCGACTCTGCTCTCAGGACCTGCGAATATACAGTCTGGACGAATTCATGACACTTGACGCCGCTACCCGTCGCAATCTGGAGTTGACCGAAACACTGCATGGCGAGACTAAAGGCTCCCTGCTGGGTGTACTTGATCATGACTGTTACACCCATGGGAAAGCGACGTATCCGCCAATGGGTCAGCCAGCCGTTGCTGGATGTTGACTAGTATCCGCCGGCGGCAGGACGGTGTGGATATTCTTCGTATTACATTCCATGCTCCGGGCTGAGTTGCGTGCTTCACTCAAGCCCTTGTCCGATTTGGAGCGGCTAACCAACCGCATTCTGTCAGGTCATGCCCAGCCTCGTGACCTGGTGGCAATGCGGGAAACATTATTATGCCTGCCTGAAGTTGAACAAGTATTAATGGGAAAAGGAGATGCTGGTAATGAAAATTCTCCTTCAACTTCTTTCTTGCCTTCTTTCGAAAACTGCGCTGTTGAACTGACACTGCTCCAATCCGCAATCGACGATGATCCACCAGCCACACTCCAGAATACTGGCATTATTCGCCCGGGATATTCGCCGGAACTGGATGGCGTCATCGAAGCGTCCAGACATGCCAGGGATTGGATCAATAACCTTGAACTGACAGAACGTCAACGGACTGGTATCAAAACTCTGAAAGTTGGCTATAACAAAGTATTCGGATATTATATTGAGATATCCCACGGACAGGCTGCTAATGCTCCTCCTGAGTATATCCGCAAGCAGACGCTGGTGAATGCCGAACGCTATATCACCCCGGAGATGAAAGAATACGAGACGCTTGTGCTGAATGCCGAAGAACGCATTCGTGAAATCGAGTTACGCTTGTTTCGAGAAATATGTTCAGAACTGATGAAATCCGCCGGGCGTTTGCTGGAGTACCGCCCATGCTCTGGCTGAATTGGACGTTCTTTCCGCCCTGGCTGAAGCGGCATCCCTCGGCGGCTATGTCCGCCCCGTGGTCCTGAATGATGACTGGTCTTGATATTCGGGATGGTCGTCATCCAGTTGTCGAACAAATGCTGCACAGCGAACGTTTTGTGCCGAACGATATAACGCTTGAAAAAGGTGAGGTAATCCGGGTTATCACCGGACCGAATATGTCGGGTAAATCAACCTACCTGCGTCAGGCAGCATTGATTACACTGATGGCACAAATGGGATCGTTTGTCCCGGCATCCTCTGCAAAAATCGGGCTGGTCGATCGTATATTTACACGTATCGGTGCTCAGGATGAAATCCATGCCGGCCAATCTACTTTTATGGTGGAGATGATAGAGGTTGCGAATATACTTCATCATGCCACATCACGAAGCTTGCTTATTCTTGATGAAATTGGCCGCGGCACTAGTACGTACGATGGTGTGTCCATTGCTTGGGCTGTCGTCGAATATATACATAATCACCCACTTCTTCATGCGAAGACTCTTTTTGCAACCCATTACCACGAACTGACCCAATTGGCGGATTTACTCCCTGGTGTACGTAATTACAACGTAGCCGTGACCGAAGCGGATGGGAATGTGGTATTTCTGCATAAGATCATCCCTGGTGGAGCTGATCGATCATATGGTATTCATGTTGCTCATTTGGCAGGTCTACCCCGCCCTGTTATCCAGCGTGCGACCGAAATAATGGAAGAGCTTGAGAAATCATCGGGACAGGCCATTCGCATTAATCCTCATGCTGCCCAACAGGTGGCATTATTTCCAGAGACCAACCCTCTATTGGACGAATTAGGAAAATTGGACATGAATTCGTTTTCGCCCATCGAGGCGCTTAATAAGTTGTTTGAATGGCAAAAGCGTTATTTAGGGGAGAAAAAACTGGATAGTTAGTTATTAGTGGCTACGCGCAATAGATTATTTAAACAAGAACCTCCCACTATTGAGTGGGAGGCTCTTTGTGTTTAACGTATGGGTAACTTCTTTTATACTTTTTCAGCTTTCAACTCTGCTGCAGGTGCCTTTGATCTGGCAATCGCCCAGATTGTAGCGGCCAGAAGAACGACTGCGATGATAACCACGATAAAATTGATCGAGCCATCCGCATTCTGAATCGGGTACTTGACAATGATCGGGGCAGCCAACAAGCTAACCAGGTTGGCAACTTTGATCATCGGGTTGAGAGCCGGACCAGCAGTATCCTTCATGGGATCACCCACGGTATCGCCCACGACGCTTGCCTTGTGGCGTTCGGAACCTTTGCCAGTATTGGCCTTCAGATCACGTGGTTCATCCTCAATGGATTTCTTGGAATTATCCCAGGCTCCGCCGGCATTGGACATGAAAACCGCCAACAATTGACCGGAGAGAATGATGCCTGCCAGGAAACCACCCAGGGCTTCCACCTGCAGGACCAGGCCAATCACGAGTGGCATCAACACAGCGATGGTTGCCAGAGGGATAAGTTCTTTCTGGGCCGAAGCAGTGGAAATGCCAACCACCTCGGCATAATCAGGTTGTTTGGTACCTTCCATGATACCGGGGATCTTGAATTGTCGGCGGACTTCTTCTACGATCCTTCCAGCCGCCCGGCTGACTGCCCGGATGGAAAGCGAGGAGAATAACCAGGGCAAGGCGCCCCCCAGGAGCAGGCCGATGAATACCTTGGTATCGGAAACGCGGATCGCCATCCATTACCACCTGGCCCAATTGCTTCTGAACCACGCCAACATCCGCGATGTAGGATCCGAACAGGCTGACCGCAGCAATCACAGCCGAGGCAATCGCAACACCCTTGGTGATGGCCTTGGTGGTATTTCCGACTGCATCCAGGTCGGCCATAATCTGGCGGGCTTTCTTGGTCTCCTCATCTTCCATATCATGCCAGGCCATCTCGCCAATTCCATTGGCATTGTCAGAGATCGGACCATAGGAGTCCATGGCAACATTGTTGCCAGTATGGCTGAGCATACCGATACCGATCATGGCGATGGCATAGAGAACATATTTGGGATCGCCGGAACCACCGTACAAGCAACAAGCCGAGGATGAAGCTGATCGCAATCACACAAAGCGCCCAAACGCTGGATTCCATTCCAACCGAAAGTCCAGATAGGATGGTGGTAGCTGCACCTGTAGTGGTTGACTTGACGATTTCCTTGACAGGCGATTTCTTTGTGGAAGTGAAGTACGACGTCAGGGGATTGAACGCAACAGCCAGTCCCACTCCGACCGCGGTTAGGGCGGCCAAGCGGATGTCGTGAGCGTAAAGCCATGCCAGGAAAATAGACATCGTAACAGTGAACACGCTGGAGACTTCATAAGAACGGAACATGGATTCTTCCGCATCATGCGCACGCAGGAATTTGAGCGGGAATTTCTCCCAAATCGGCACGGTGAATGTGCCTAGCATGGAACTGATCACACCAATTGCCCGGATGATCAGTGGATACACGATCCAATATAATTTTCCAGTCAGGGCAACCAGAGTCAGGCCCAAGATCAAGCCGGAAACAATGGTCGTTTCATAGGATTCGAAAATATCCGCTGCCATTCCGGCACAGTCACCAACATTATCACCAACCAGGTCTGCAATGACAGCCGCATTGCGTGGATCATCTTCCGGAATATCCTTCTCCACCTTCCCAACCAGGTCCGCACCGACATCGGCAGCTTTGGTATAGATACCACCACCTACACGCATGAAAAGTGCCAATAACGTGCCGCCGAAACCAAAACCGAGCAAGGCATCCGGCGCAGCTTTACCAAAAACAATGAATATCAGAGTTCCACCGAGCAAACCGAGACCGTCTGTCAGCATACCTGTGATAGTACCGGCATAATATGCAATCGAGAGGGCTTCATTAAAACCCCGTCGTGAAGCCGAGGCGACACGGATGTTCGCCTGAACCGCCATGCGCATGCCCAATTGACCAACAATCAACGAAAAGGAAGCACCCATGATGAAAGCGATGGTACGACCTATGGCAATGATCAGTATGATCCCTTGGGTTCCGAAATTCTTGAATTCCTGGATGGCTTCTGAACTTGGAGGAACTACATATACGCTAAAAAACATCACCAAAGTCAGAACGGCTATTAATGGAAGGATGGTTCTAAGTTGGCGGTTTAAGTAGCTATTCGCGCCAACCCGGATGGCATTCCAAATTTCCTGCATTTTTTCCGTGCCCTTGTCCTTTTTGAGCACGATACCACGCAACAACCAGGCGTATCCCAAACTGATGAATGCGGCAACTAGAACGAAAACAATGGCAATCTGTTCAAAGTTGTTTAGACCATGACGACTGCCGAGCCAAAGGATATTCATGTCACCTCCGATGAGATTATTAATTTACTGCTTTTAAACGCAGCGCTCAAACAAAAATCTTCGCAATTTTACCACCATATAAAATACTTACATGAACCCCGTTCCCAAGTGACGGTATTGTAGAAACAAAGCATTAGGGTTTCATTAGAAAATATAAAACCTATTGACATGGTATCTAAATTTATTGTATAGTCTTCTCGGTTGATTGTCATTTTCCATCGGCACTGCTGCCTGCAAATGGCCGCTGTGCCTTTTCTTGCGCACAAAATCATTACTAATAAGGAGAAGTAAATGATTCGCACTACTGGTCTCACTAAAGATTATGGTTCAAGAAGGGCAATCGAAAACTTGACCTTCGAAGCCAACCAAGGCGAGGTGGTCGGATTTCTTGGCCCCAATGGCGCAGGAAAAACCACAACGATGCGCATCCTGGCTGGTTATATGCCACCTACTTTCGGCACGGCACAAATTGCCGGTTTCGATGTGGTTGAAGAATCTATAGAAGTTCGCAGGCGGGTAGGTTACTTGCCAGAAACAGTTCCTCTTTATTCCGATATGACAGTTTTCGATTATTTGAAATTTATGGCCGATTTACGCCACCTGCCTAATGGTGATGAAATGGTTGACAATGCCCTCGAAATGGTCCATATGGAGCAACGTGCTGATGGGTACATCTCCAATCTTTCCAAAGGAATGCGCCAACGGGTGGGGCTGGCACAGGCTTTGCTGCACAAACCCGAGGTTTTGATATTGGATGAGCCAACTATCGGACTTGACCCGGCTCAAGTGGTCGAAGTCCGCGGCATAATCAGGGAAATTGGAAAAGAACGGACTGTTCTCCTCTCAACCCATATTCTATCTGAAGCACAACAATTATGCGATCGTGTTCTCATCATCAATAAGGGTCGCATTGTCGCCGAAGATACGCCCGAAAACCTTCAAGCCCGACTGGTTGGGGCGGAACGCTCAATCTTGCGAATCAAAGGCGACGCAGAAGAACTCATGCCCCAGATTTCCAAAATAAATGGAGTGCAGGATATTAAAATCCGTCCTGATGGTGCGATGGAATTCCAGTTTGCCCCTGGTGTGGATGTCCGCCCGGAAGTTGCCAAAACAGTTATCCAATTCGGCTATGATTTACTTGAACTCAGTCCAGTCGGGTTAAGTCTGGAAGAAATTTTCCTGGAATTGACGCGTGACAGCGCGTCCACTAAAATAAGGAGCCATAGAGATGCGCAACGTTTGGACAATCGCTCGTCGTGAAATTCGATTGTACTTTGCAAGCCCGATCGCCTACATCGTTGGATTGCTTATTCTTCTGATTTCCGGTATTTATTTTGTTCTTGACTATCTACCTGGCCGGCCAGGCCGCTTATACCACAGGATCCACAACCGCGCCTGGTCCCGATTTGGTTGTCGGGCTTATGGTTTTTCTATTCCTTTTTGCGGTTCCGGCCTTATCCATGCGACTGATGGCCGACGAACATCGCAACTGGCACCCTCGAATTGCTCCTCACCGCCCCCATCCATGAATGGGAGTTGGTGGTGGGTAAATGGCTTGGCTCGTTCCTCTTTGTTCTTCTCATAATTATCATCACCTTCATTTATCCTATCGTTCTGAACAGCTTGGTTACACCTGGTATTGATCAGGGCCTCATGATGGCAAATTACCTGGCCATAACGCTTGTAGCTGCTGCATTTCTGGCAATTGGTACGGCAATTTCGTCCTTTTTCAACAATCAGTTCGCGGCTTTCTTTGCCACACTTGCTGTGCTTTTTTTCCTTTGGGTTGTTATCGGCTGGCCGGCTGTGGTCATGCAAGGCAGTGGTGGTATCTTTGATTACTTAAGCATGAGTACCCATTTTTCGTCCATGCAAACCGGAACTGTTGCTCTTTCCGATCTTGTCTATTATCTCAGCTTGACTGCGCTCGGTCTCTTCCTGGGCACTGTCGCTGTTGAAATCCGAAGGTGGAAATAATGGCAAAGAAGTCGAAATCCCAAAAGAAAATAACTATACGGCAGTTTGCACCTGCCGGGTTGTGGCTCTCCGGCCGTTGCAGTCCTGGTAGCCATCATCACACTAATCGTAAAACTTCTTGTCTTTATTGGGCTGTATGCTCCTCCCGATCAAAAAGTAATAAACCTGGTTCTCTGGATAAGCGTGGGAGTGGCTGTTGTTGGGCCAGCGCTTTATGCCCTTTTTGATCCCCAGCGAATTAGAGAATTCCTTACAGGCAGGCAAGCACGTCATGGCAGCAATGCCATCATCATGCTGATCGCTTTTATCCTTATTCTGGTTGTGGTCAACGCGATCGTTTATCAAAATCCCATCCAATGGGATTGGACCGAAGGCAAACAAAATACTCTTGCTCCGGAAACAATTGATACGCTTACTGTGCTCCCGGCACCGGTTCATGCAATTGGCTTTTTCACATCCCGCACTTCGAACACTAGCACTTTGGATCTGTTCACAAAGATTGAAGGCCAAGAGCAATGGTAAGTTCAGCTATGAATTCGTGGACCCTGAAACCAATCCGGCGAAGGCGCAACAATACAAAATCACTCAAGATGCGTCTGTTGTATTGATTATGCAAGGTCGTCAGGAACTGCTTACGAGTCCCACCGAGCAAGATTTCGCCAATGCCTTGGTGCGTCTGATGAACCCTGGTCAGCGGGCTGTTTATTTCCTGACCGGGCATGGTGAACGGGACATTCAGAACTCTGGTGACACGTCTTACACACGTGCGCGCACGGTCCTTGAATCAAAGAATTACACAGTGAAGTCCCTGAACCTGCTGGCTGAAAATAAAATTCCGGCAGATGCTTTATCAATTATTATTGACGGTCCTACTCAGCCGATTTCCAGCGCAGGAGTTGTCTCTTCTGAAAGCCTATTTGGCAAAAGGGGGCTCCCTCATTGTCATGGAAGACGCCTCCATGGTGTCCGATACAGGAAAACCAGCCGACCCGTTGCTTGATTATCTGTCAAGCACTTGGGGCATCACTATTGTCAATGACCTCGTGATTGACCCGAGTTCGAGCCAGATCGTTGTCGCAGTCGAAAACGCATACGGTTCTCACCCGATCACCGACAAGTTGCAAAGCCAAAATTTGGTTTCGTTTTTCCCAACAGCGCGCAGTCTTACTCTTAACAGCCAATATTCAGAATGTCCAAACGACTGCCTTGGTCACAACAATAAACACATCCTGGGGAGAAACCGACTTTGCTGCATTGCAGAACAACCAGGTATCTTTTGATTCGACGGTCGACTTCGCGGGTCCATTGACTGTTGCTGCTGCTTCTGAAAATTCCACTACAAAAGGGAGGGTGGTCGTAATAGGTGACTCTTCTTTTGCCAGCGACGTTTATTTCGACCAGTACGGTAATGGCGATCTTTTCATCAAACGCAGTTGATTGGGCTGCTGGACAGGGTAACATGATCAACCTGACCGCCAGTCAACCCATTAGCCGGCAAATGCGAATGACTAATAGCATCACCGTTCTCCTGCTGGCTTTTGCTTTCATAATTCTCATCCCGGGACTGGTAATCGCAGCTGGTGTGGCGTCCTGGCTGATGCGACGCTCACGAGGATAATCCGATGGTCAAACGTCCTACCTGGATTTTACTGGCAATACTTGTACTGGCGGTTGGCGCATATTTTCTGATAAAAAAGTTGCCTTCTAATGGGGCCATGTTAACCCCCACACCTACTGGAGAGAGTTTTCTGGTCACCCAGGCTGATGGTGTTTTACAAAGCCTCCATATTATTGATAAAAAAGGTAATAACTTCCAAATGCAGCGGGATCTGAGCAAGAATTGGGTGATTACAGCGCCAACCTCCGGCGTGGCTGATCAGGGTTTGGCCGGTGCCGCAGAAACCCAGGTTGGTGCACTGAGTATCGTCACTATGCTTGAAACGCCCCCAGATCTAAGCCACGGTGGGACTTGCAATTCCTGCTGATACCATTAGAAATGACATTTGTCAGTGGGGTCAGCCATAAAATCGAAGTTGGGAATTTGACCCCAACCAGCAGTGGATATTACGTTCGTTTTGATGGCGGAAAAATCTATGTTATTGAACAGTCTGGTATCGATGCGCTCCTGAACCTGCTGACGACCCCCCCGTTTCCTGCCACGGCAACGCCCAGTCCCGACCTCAGAAGCCACTGGGACAGCAACTCCGTAACCGACTTTATTGAATTCAAAATATGGGTATTGAATTTCGACTTAAAAAAGAGTATTCTAATTTAAAATCAATTTTGTAAGGAAACAAAATGGAAAATCCTTTATTGCTTGAGGAGGAAGAAGAATATTCGCCGATTGCCCGGCTGATTGAATTGGGACGGCAAAAAACATATGTAACCATTGACGACATTCTGCATTTCTTCCCTGAAGCCGAACAGGATGTTGAACAATTGGAGGAGGCTTTTGCGGCACTCCTGAGTGCAGGGGTGGCTTTTGTCGAAGATACACCCACAACTGAACCTCCTGAGGATGAATTAATTGCTGCTGAAGAAACCGAGGCTGAGCTTGAGCCGGAACTTTCATTGGATGACTATCTCGCCAATATTGATACAGACGATACCATCGGTCTCTATCTAAAAGAAGTCAGCCGCGTCCCGTTGCTGACCGCCACTCAGGAGGTTGAACTTGCCCAGCGTATTGAACGCGGACGCATGGCGCGGGAAGAATTGGCACGCGGCAACGTCAGCTCGCGTCGCCGGATCGAATTGCGGAAACTCATCGAAGATGGTTGGGCGGCTCGTGAACATCTGATTACGGCCAATTCTCGTTTGGTGATTAGTGTTGCTAAGAAATATATGGGGCGCGGCGTTCCATTTCTTGATTTGATCCAGGAAGGAAATATCGGTCTTATCCGAGCCACCAAGAAATTCGACTATCGCCGCGGCCACAAATTCAGTACTTATGCCACCTGGTGGATCCGCCAAGCAGTGACTCGCGCCATTGCTGACCAGGGACGTACCATCCGTGTTCCGGTTCATATGGGTGACCAGATTAACAAACTCCTGCGCGTTCAGCACCAATTAACGCAACGCCTTGGCCGTGAACCAACCGTCGAGGAAGTGGCTGAAGCACTGGAAGTACCTCCGAAGAAAGTGGAGAATATGATCCAAGTGGCACGCCGCCCGCTTTCGCTGGAAACGCCAACGGATGATGAAGAAGATTCAGTCCTCGGCGATTTTATCGAAGATGATGAAGCAGCCCCGCCAGATGAAACCGCAACTTATAATCTTTTGCGTGAGCATTTGAGCGAGGTTTTGAATGGGTTGCCTCCACGCGAAGTTCGCATCCTGCAATTGCGCTATGGTTTGCTCGATGGGCAGGCTTACACTTTGGAGGAAGTCGGACGCAAGATGGGCGTGACACGCGAACGTGTTCGCCAGATTGAAGCCCAGGCATTGAGCCGTCTACGGCACCCTTCCATTCGCCGCAAATTGCGCGATTATCTTGGTGAATGAACGAAGAATAAATCCCCGTCACATGAAAAAGTGGCGGGGATTTTTACAAGAGCCTGAGGAGGATGCTGACCGGTTCACCTTTTTATAGAAGAAGCAGTAAAATAACCTCATGAGATTTACTATCCGCCAAGTTTTTTTCATTGTCCTTTTCTTAGGTCTATTCCTTATGACACTCCGCCCAATCGCCGATCCGGATTTCTGGTGGCATTTGCGGACTGGCCAATTAATCGTTCAAACACATGTTATTCCGCACACCGATCCGTTTTCTTTTACCAAGGCTGGCGGACCCTGGATTACCCATGAATGGTTGTCAGAGCTATTGATGTACGCTCTCTACCAAATTGGCAGTTATGGTCTATTAATCTTCTTTTTTTCAATAATCATTACCGGTACCTTCTTGCTCACTTATTTCCGCAGTCCCTCTGAAACACGACCATATGTAGCCGGATTTATTCTCCTTCTGGGAGCTGTTTCTACCGCACCGACCTGGGGTGTGCGTCCGCAAATGATTTCATTTCTTCTCACCAGCCTGTTCTTATTTTTACTGGACCGTTACCGTAGGGACGGAAAACTTGTATCTCTCATTCCGTTACCTCTGATTACTGTTAATTTGGGTCAATTTGCACGCAGGGTATTTCCTGGGTCTCGTCATTCTGGGGATTTATATTATCGGTGAATTGTCTGAACTGCTTATAGCAGAATATCTTAATAAGGAAAAATCTGAGGCTGGTCCAACTCTTCAATCTATCTTGACCTTATGCGGAGCTTTGGGAGTTTGCATTTTGTTAACCATTGTTAATCCAAATGGTATCCAGATCATATTCTATCCATTTCAGACCTTGACCAGCCCATCTATGCAGCAATTCATCCAGGAATGGTTCTCGCCAGACTTCCACCAACTGATTTGGCAGCCACTCGCCTGGTTGATCTTGGCGCTTATCGGGGTCGGTATGATCAGCAAGAAATCCATCTCACCCACAAATATCTTGCTGATTATCGTATTTGGTTATGCCGCCTTGCTCTCCATGCGAAACGTCCCATTCTTTGCGATAATGGCCATCCCGGTTCTAACGGAACAGGTTGGTTCCCTGATAAGAATTCAATCCGACTCCCGGGTTCCAAAACTCCCTGTCCGGTTTGCAACATTCATTTTATTGCTGTGCGTTTTATTAATCACCGGTTTTCGTTTTTCACAAGTAGTCTTGGAGCAACCAAGAACGGAGGCTGAAAACTTCCCAAAAGCTGCCGTGGATTGGTTACTTGTTAATAAGCCAACCGGAAATCTTTTCAATTCATATGGTTGGGGCGGCTATCTCATCTGGCGCACTTACCCCGAATATAAGGTCTACATAGATGGCCGTGCGGATGTTTATGGAGATGCCTTTATCTATAATTACGTGAGCATTTATCACGCCGAACCAGGCTGGGAAAAGAAGTTGGAAGAGCAATCTGTTCACACCGTCCTGATTGAATCCGATGCCCCCTTGGCAAATATGCTACGCCAATCAGGTTCCTGGCATATCGTCTTTGAAGATAAGGTCAGCATCATCTTTACTCATTAAGAAAGTAGATAAAGAAATACACCCTCTGAAGAAATATCCCTTCCTATTCGACCAACCTTCCTTTGAGATTCTTTGCCGCTTCCAGGACTTCGGCACTGTGTTCAGCCGGTCTGACATTTTCGAACACTTTGGCGACGCGTCCATTTGGATCGATCAGGAAAGTCGTCCTCATGACTCCCTCATATCCACGACCCATAAATTTCTTGGGTCCCCATACACCGTATTCGTCGCATACTTTATGACCGTTATCCGCCAGTAGTGGAAACGGTAGCGAATATTTTGCTTTAAACTTAGCGTGGGATGTAGGCGAATCAGGACTGACACCCAGTACAACAAGATCTGCATTCACATATGTACTGTAATCATCGCGAAAGTTACAGGCTTCAGTGGTACAACCTGGTGTATCATCCTTTGGATAGAAATACAAAACAACCGGGCGTCCACGGAAATCGGCCAACCGTCGAATAATATTGTTCTCATCGGGTAGGGAAAAGGCTGGAGCTTGAATTCCAGAAGAAATGGGCATGGCGACCTCCTACAGAAAATAAAGGAGCAATTATATAGATATATTTTATCTATATTATAAATTATAATGTGGCGATCAACCAGCCCATCGCCACACTATCTTATACAGATCATATAATGCAATTTCAGAGAATCCCGGCTTCCTTCAAAGCGTTTTCGAGTATGGCAACCATCACGGGTTTGACTACTACAGAAATAGCACCTCCTGCAAGGGCACGCTGAGTTGTCTCAGGTTGGTCATCTGATGTGACAATAATGACCGGCACATCTGCCAACCGTGGTTCCCGGCGTAAATACGCCAAGACTTCAAAACCATCCACGCCGGGCATGTTAATATCAAGAAAAACGATATTGGGTATTAATTCACCAAGGATCTTCATTGCCGCGCTTGGCCCGTAGGTCGGGCATGCTGTTATATCCCAGATCTTCAGCATCTGGACAAGCGCTTCAGTAGACTGTTTGTTATCGTCAATAACCAGGGCGATCGTCATCTCAATTCTCCAAAAAAAACCTTCCTCTTAATTATACCTTTATCAATCAAAGTAATCTTCAAAGGGGGAAAGAGATTAGAAAAAAAAGTTGAATTTTCGGACCAGTTAACGTGTCCAAAAAGTAAATGCCAACAAATAGGCGGTGAGTCCAAATGTTGCCGCCGACAGAGCGGTTATAAACCTCCATAATGAACGGCCACCCATGGCTATGCGCTGTAGCCAGAAGATCTGGATCCCGGCAAAGGGAAGTGACAAGAAGACTGGCCAGATCAATCCCCAAGGGAATCCCAGGAAGGGTGCGACCGCGAAGAACAGGAAAGATAAAAGAATTAATAAATGATGGATGGGAATCGCGTGTTGCCATGTCAAACGGATCAAAAGTGTGTGACGTCCAAACTTCAGATCTGTCGCGAAGGAAGGGAAATCATTAACTAACAAATACGCTAGTGCTAATAAGGTTAATGGGAAAGTTGAAAATGTCAATAGGCGATGGAATTCGTCAAACTGGAGCAGGAAAGCCAACGCCGGAAAAAAGGTACCCAATGCTATTGCCATTCCCAGCTCTCCATATCCAACTTCGGATAAGCGCATGGGTGGAACAGAGTAAGCAATAAAAAAGACGATAATCAACCCTAGCAGAATTCCGGCCAAGGGAGGCAACATCCTGGACAGGAGAAGGGTTACAATAATCGCACCTGATACAGTCAATAGGGCCGCGGCAGATTGAAAAAGGCCGGTACGTAGCGCTTCCCGGTGCCGGCGTGTCTCATCCTTGGCCAATGGGGTCATCGGCAGGCGGAAGTATTCCACAAGCCAAAAGGCGGCCGCTTCGATTGCCAAAATTGCCAGTAAACCCAATCCAAAGGCTGCAAATATGATCGGATGTCCGAGATAGCGAGCGATCCCTGCTCCCAGACAATAGGTTAGGGCCGCCAATAGAAGTTGGATTGGTCGTGCTAGTTTTACGAACAATTTAAAATCTATTATGGTGACCATTAGAGACCACATAACATCAGATCAAAGAATATCCGCTATCCACAATTATCGTTTGTCCGGTAACGGATTCATTCTTTAACAAAAATTCAAGGGTAATGGCAATATCATCTAGCGATGGGGGGTGCTTAATTGGCAGCCTTTCTATCAGCCTTTCCCATTCTTCTTTCGATGTATTGCTGGATGGCAGTATCAGACCCGGTGCAATGGCGTTAACACGGATCTTGGGAGCGTATGTTTTCGCTTGCAGGCGTGTCAGTGTTTCAAGCCCGGCCTTGCTGACCAGATAAGCCGGGAAACCAGTCCATTCCTTCCCTACTCCTGCATCGGTTACATTCACAATCAGGCTGCCTTCCGTCATACGTGCACTGGCATACTGCGCTAAAAGGAACGGCGTTCGGAGGTTCAGCACAAGAGTAGAATCCCAATCTTCGGAAGAGAGGGTTCGAAGGTCAGACCGTTTCATGGCTGCAGCTGAATTGACCAGGATTTTAAGAGGAGATTCAAGGAATCGACTTTGGAGAAAAGAGATCTGATCTGGATCTCGTCGGATAGATCAGCTTCCACTGGATACACAGGCACGCCAATGGCGCGAATTTCATCTAAGGCGGAGTTAGCTTCTTCGGAAGAACGATGATAGTGCAAGAGAATGCTATATCCGTGCTTCGCCAGTGTAAGAGCAAAAGTTCGACCTAGACGATGTGCCGCTCCAGTTACCAGGGCCAGAGGATACTCATCCATACCTATGTTTTACCACAAAAAAATTGAAAGTGAAATCAGGAAGGACATAGTCTTTTACCTCATTTCACGATTGCATGGCAAGTTATAATGTAATTCAAGAACATCCGTCCACTTCGGGTGTGTTATACTTTTTACCAGGTAGATATGCTAAACATCACTATCTTCGTAGGTATGGAGGCGTTGTGAAACTACGCGGTTCTTCTCTTTTTTTACGCGGGGTTTCCCTGATTTTCATTCTGGTGGCTGTGATATTTATTGTTTACCAGCTGGTTCAATATAGTGTATCGCGCTCGAATTATCCGGCAGATATGACCATCGCTGGTGTACCTATAGGTGGACTTGACTCTCAATCTGCCTCGCAAAGACTTTTGCAGGTTTATTCCATCCCGATCGAAATTCATTATAACAATTCTGTAATTGACCTTGACCCTGGTCTGGTAGGTTTTCAGTTAAATACAGACAGTATGTTGGCAGCAGCAGATTTGCAACGGACCAGCTCATCCTTCTGGGGCGGTTTTTGGGACTATTTATGGAATCGTCCTTCTCCTGCTAGCCAGATCCCTTTGGTGGCTTCTTATTCAGAAGACCGCCTGCGCATTTACCTGAAAAATGAAATATCTGCCCGGTATGACCAGGCACCCATCTCCGCCCAACCCATCCCCGGAACTTTCAATTTTTCACCGGGTACGCCAGGCCATAATCTCGATATTGACCGAGCGGTGGAATTAATTGGAAATGCCTTGGACTCGCCAGATCAACGCGTGGTTCTACTTTCCTCACAACGTACGGCTGCGGGACGTCCAACTTTGGGTACTTTGCAGACACTGCTCAAGCAAATTATAGACCAGAGCGGTTTTACGGGATTAGTGGATCTGTACTTCCTTGACCTGCAGACTTCCGATGAAATGCAATTCGCCTATCAGTCCGGTCAGAATATATCCATCAACCCGGATATCGCCTTTTCTGGTGCCAGCACCATAAAAATTCCCATCATGATTTCCGAATTCAATCACTTTAGTGGCAAAATTGATGATCAGCTTAATGGAGATTTAACAGAAATGTTCCGCTCATCACTAAATCCCGCATCCGACGACGCAATGAAGTTACTGGATGAAACGCGTGGTCCATTGGTCGTTACAGAAACAATGCAAGCGCTCGGCTTTAAGAATACCTTTATAAGCATGTTTTTCGCTCCAGGCTCAGCTGCTTTGAATTTAATCAATACCCCAGCAAATTCACGAACAGATGTAAATACTGACCCGGACACTTTCATTCAGACTACTCCGTCTGATATGGGTATGCTGCTCGAAGATATTTATTTATGCGCTCAGAATGGCGGTGGTTCTTTGATTGCAGTTTTTCCCGGCCATATTGACCAGGCAGGCTGTCAGCATATGATCCAATACATGGAAGAGGATAAACTCGGGGCGCTGATTCAGGCCGGTGTGCCTGAGGGCACCATCGTAGCTCATAAACATGGCTGGGATAACAACGAGAATCAGTTCAGCGATGCAGCTATTATTTACACCTCTGCTGGAAATTATATTTTGACAATATATTCATACAATCAAATGCAATTTCAGTGGGACACAACTTCGCCTATGTATGCCGAACTTTCGCGCGCTATTTATAATTACTTTAACCTGCCCTCGCAATGAAACTGTGCTTGCCATTTTACAAAGACAGGTCTATCTTTGCCCAACTACTCATTGGACAAACAGCAATCAGTATATAATGATGGTATGAACCAGACATTAAGCCTCTACCGTCTCCAGCAGATCGATATCCAAATCGACCGTCTCCAAACCCGCTTTCGAGCCATCCAGGATAAATTGGATGATGACGCTGAACTTCGTCAATTGAACGAACAAGTTAAGGCTGCTGAAATTCGTATCCATGCATCTGCACAGACACTAAAACAAGCTGAGGGGGATGTCCAGAGTCAGAATATCAAGATTGAACAAACTCAATCCGACCTATACGGAGGAAAATCCCATAGTCCGAAGGAGTTGCAGGATCTTCAAAACGATGTGGCCGCTTTAAGACGCCACCTGACCACATTGGAAGATCGTCAAATCGAAGCTATGCTGGCATCTGAAACAGCCGAATCAGACCTGCAGTCAGCTCAAACAAAATTGATTGTTGGCCAGGATACCCGGACTGAACAAAATAAAGGATTGCGTCTTGAACAAGAGACGCTTAAGAATGATCTCGAGAGATTTTATGTCGAACATGATGCAGTTGCAGGAGCTATCCCTGCCGGTGAGCTGGATCTTTATGATCAACTACGCCGGCAGCACCGCGGAATTGCGGTGGCAGTTATCAGCGATAACTCCTGTGGAGCCTGCGGTTCCACCCTTAGTCTGGCGCAGATACAGTCTGCCCGCTCATCCGGTAAAATGACGCTATGCCCATCCTGCGGGCGTATCCTTTACGGAAGTTGAATCTACTGACAGGTGATGTATGCGCCTCCGCTTCCCAAATTTAGATTTTTTTTCTTTCTGGGTTGGCGTTGTTCTCTCATCTCTCATTTGGTGGGTCATTTCCTTGTTGCGCCCGGCTTTCAGGCAAATACGGGCGAACGCCCAACTCAAACAAGTCGAAAATAAGAAAAAAAACCAACCCATTAACGCTGTCGAAGTGCGTTACCGTCAGACAGTTCTGCATCAGGCCCAGGGAATGCATCTGGCTGCACCACTTTTCTCCTTGGACGAAATTCTCGAACCTCCCCTGCTTCTCGCTACACCCCCGCGTGTCGAACCCGGCGCTCCCATTTATACCGAGGATATCGTTGATTTAACTGTTCCTTACCTCCCCACCTGGCCGGAATTGGCTGCAATATATAAGGCACCTACCCTCACTCTTTCCGAGGCCCTTTCTGGGAACTCGGATATAATCCTTGTAGGACAGACTGGCATGGGCAAAACAGTTGCTCTCGCCAGCCTTGCCTCTCGACTTGCACGCCGGGACCCGGAACCGGGTTTGCCCCCTGATACGCTGCCTTTCCTGATCCATGTCGCCGATCTCGACCTGCCAATCAATAAAGACAGTCCAATAAATGGGTTGATTGACTTGGTCGCCGAGAAGGCTTCCGTCTTCGATCTGCCACGCATTCCTGACTTTATCCGCCGGGCATTCTCCGAAGGGCGCGCGCTGCTTCTACTCGATGGAACCGACGAGTTGACACCGGATGGTTTACAGGACGTTGTTGAATTCATCCGGGCCATTAAACGTGCCTACACTAAAACTCGCATAATCACCACAGCCTCCAGTGAATATTTGGATGGTCTGGTGTCTCTAAATTTCATTCCGTTTGCCTTGGCTGCATGGAATTCTGAACAAAAAGAAAATTTTCTTGAGACATGGGGCGAATTGTGGACACGCTATGTGGCAAATGAAGCGTGGGCGCAAATTAGCGATAACGTGGATCCACTTCTGCTTAATGGTTGGCTAATGGCAGATAGTACATTTTTGACACCACTGGAATTGACCCTCAAAACCTGGGGGGCATATGCTGGAGACCTTTGCGGTCCTCGTCCAATGGATGCAGTGGAAACGCATATTCGCCGCATTACACCTGCAAGTGCTCCACGTGAAGCCCTCGAATCTCTGGCTCTGCAAACCAACCTTTCCACCACGCCGATCTTTGATCCGCACGAAGCCAGGCAATGGGTTAAATCCTTTGAACCAGATGAACCCGAATCATTGGATGAATCCGGTCAGGAAGAAAAGAAAAGCAAGCGGTCAGGTAAGCCGGTGAAACAGAAAGCCCCCTCCCTTGGACTGATTTCCAAAATGGCGGAGAGTGGACTGTTGGTGCAGCATCGCAATAACCGCATGCGTTTTACCCATCCCATCTTTGGTGGTTACCTCACCGGTAAACCACTGGCAAGTTATACAGACGCCATACTTCAACAACCTCCCTGGATTGGTAAATACTTGGCAATGCACTTCCTGGCTGCCCAAGGTGATGCTACGCCGCTGGTTAATACATTACTTGCACAATTGGATCGACCTTTATCTCGCAACCTGCTCGTTCCTGCCCGTTGGTTGCGTGACGCTCCTGCTCAGGCTGCTTGGCGCGGGCTGGTTATGGCAAAGCTTGCTGAATTGTTGCAACAGACTGGACAACCATTGGGCTTGCGTGGTCAGGCCCTTGCGGCTATTGTTCAATGTGGTGACCCCGGTTCAACAGGTTTATTTCGTCAGTTGCTATCAGAAAATGATGCCGAACTCCTTCAACTGGTCGCACTGGGTACAGGAGCGATGCGGGATACGAAATCTGTCGAATTGCTTAGTGCTCTTTTAAACAATCCCAATTCTAACGTTCGGCGTGCAGCCTGCCTGGCCCTTTCAGCCATCGGGACAACCACAGCTATGGACGCTATCGCCTCCGCCCTCTTGCATGGGGATGAAATCCTGCGTAGGGCTGCCGCTGAAGCAATGTCCAATCACACCGGCGAAGGTCATAAAATGCTTAAGGAAGGCGCGGAGATGAAAGAAGATTTGAATGTTCGCCGCGCTGTGGCTTATGGTCTGGGCCGCGTACATGCTCTCTGGGCTGAAGAACTGCTTACCAAATTACAAACTGAAGATGACCAGTGGGTTGTCCGCAACTCCGCACTGGAAGTGCTTGAAGATCATCGTAAACCCAACCCGCATATCCCCTGGCGTCTTCCACCACCTTCGGAATCACCCTGGCTTATTGCCTTCGCCGGGAAAAAGGGAGAAGGCATCTCGCCCGATAAGCCTCCTACGGACTTGCTTCTTTTGGCCCTTAAATCGGAAAATCCAGAAGAACAACTGGCCTCGCTGGCTTATCTTCGCATACTGCCAGTAGAAGGAGTCTTCGGCGCTCTCTACCAGGCTATGTATGGAGGAGAGACAGAATTACGTGAGGCCGTCTTTCGGACTCTATTGGAAATGGCTTCACGCGGTGTGGAAGTTCCAGACCCTGTCCAGTTTGGAGTGGGCTATTAATGTTTAATAATCGTGGAAAATCCAAGATGAGCGCATCATCTATTAAAATGACCATCGGCGTCCTTGGTGGCACAGGGAAGGAAGGCAAAGGTCTGGCCTTTCGTTTCGCAAAAGCCGGTTACCGTGTCTTGATCGGTTCGCGCAATCCCGACAAGGCTAAAGCCACCAGTCTGGAGATCTTCGACCTTCTCGCTGGGAACGCTATTGTTGAAGGGACAACTAACCTCTTGGCTGCCGAGGCAGCTGATATAGTTGTGTTGGCGGTTCCGTATTCTGCCCATCGTGAGACGCTCGAAGGTTTAAAAGAAGTTCTGCATGGCAAGATCCTGGTGGATGTGACCGTTCCGCTGTCCCCTCCCAAGCTTACTCTTGTGCAGATGCCCTCAGACGGTAGCGCAGCGCAGGAAGCAAGTGCCATTCTTGGAAAAAATGTGCTGGTTGCATCGGCTTTTCAGAATATTTCCCATGAACTTCTTCTTCATGAGGAACCGGTCGAGTGTGACGTACTGGTGACAGGTACAAGCAAGGAGGCCCGCATCGAGACACTTAAGCTAGTCCAAGCAGTCGGGCTTACTGGTTGGGACGCGGGACCGATTGAAAATTCTGTCGTCGTCGAAGGACTCACGAGTATCCTTATAAACATCAATAAGCTGTCTGGCTCGACGAATGCCGGTATAAGAATAACGGGGGTACGCAGCGTATCCTAAAGCTTTATACGGAATCTTTCAGCATACTTCATCATTCGACTGTACAAATTTCACACTTATAATTCTCTTATGCCCCTCACATTTACACCACTTCCTAAAATTCCCCTTATTCACCCTGGTGATAATCTTGCCGATATTCTCCTTGGGTCCTTGCAGCTAGCTCGAATCACTCCTGAGGATGGGGATATTATGGTCTTGGCCCAAAAAATCGTCTCGAAGTCCGAAGGCCGGCTGGTCAACCTGACCACAGTCACTCCATCCAAAGAGGCTCTCGAATTGGCCGCGCGCAGTGAAAAAGACCCGCGCCTGGTCGAACTCATTCTCAGGGAAAGCCGCGAAGTTTTACGTGTCCGTCCTGGGACGATAATCGTGGAACACCGTCTGGGATTTGTCTGTGCCAGCGCCGGGATTGACCACTCCAATGTGATGGGCGAGGACGGGAATCCGGAAGATTGGGTTCTTCTATTACCTGAAAATCCCGACCGATCTGCCCTTGAGATCCGCCGCAGGATTAAAATTTCCACAGGGAACCGTTTGGGTGTCATGATTATCGATTTGCACGGGCGCGCCTGGCGACTGGGGACGATTGGTACAGCCATTGGAATTAGTGGCTTGCCAGGTTTGGTTGACAAGCGCGGCTGGAAGGACTTGTTTGGCTACAGACTGAAGATCACAATAGTTGCAGCAGCCGATGAACTGGCTGCAGCTGCCTCGCTCGTAATGGGTGAGGCAGCCGAAGGCACCCCTGCTGTCCACGTCCGAGGCTTCCCTTATCCCCTCCGAGAAGGCTCTTTAAGCGAATTACTTCGGCCAAAAAAACAAGACATGTTTAGATAGAATGAACGAAATTGCCTCCTTACTTGATAAACCTGCTGCATTGCGAATGGTACGTCTTTGGTGGGAATTGAAAACCTGTTTTGGCTTGGTTAGTGTCAGAACTACCTGCTTCCCGCGTTACTCCAGGCAGTCGACCGGGTCATACCATCCTCTCCCTGAGACCCCTTTGCAAACTATCACCACTTGCGTAAAACTCTTCTTTATTCGCACAATCTGCTTGGTCTGTTCACCGACGAAAATCCCGTTGTTAACATTTCTAATATAAAGGACATATGGTGGATGCATTTCCATACACTTCTACCGAACAGATGAAGGCTATTGCCCTTCGCCCCATCGTTTTTCGCGCATCCGAACATTGGTTCGGTATATTTCTTTGGTAAAAATGGATGTTGTTACAGGCGATCAGTGTTGGGTCATTCTATACCTGTCCTTCAAACTTAAGTGGTTGTCACCATCGCCTTCCACAAACGAGATAATAATATGAAGGCCTTGCTCGGACGAACCGAAAAAGAATAGACACACCCTCTGGCATATATACCGGCAACATTAGGTACCAGGACCACCAACCAGGTGTACAACGTGTCATTTTTTAATATTTTCCTTAAGAAAGTCGATATGCACAGGTAATAAGAAATGACGAAAGATGATCTTCACGCCTTCCTACGCTCCCGACGTTCCATTCGCCGCTTCAAACCAGACCCGATCCCTACTGTCATAATCCAACGCATTCTGGATACGGCCATCTGTGCTCCTTCTGCACACAATCTGCAACCGTGGCGCTTCGTTGTTTTAACAGGCTCCGAAGCAAAGTTGCATCTGGCTCAGGCTATTACTACAAGGTTCCGGCAGGACATGCTTGCCGACGGCGCTCCTGGTACAGAGATCCAATCGCGTGTTGATCGGACAACCCGCCGGACCAGGCAGGCACCCGTTGTTATTGTCATATGCCGGGATAAGACACGGGTCAAACCGGAGTCGGATGAAATGCGTCAGCAGGCCGAAGCAATGATGGGCGCACAATCCGTGGCTGTCGCAGGTCTGCAACTTCTTCTGGCTGCCCACGCAGAGGGTTTAGGCGGTACCTGGATCTGCTGGCCACTCTTTGCTCCGGAAGAAACACGCCAGGCCTTGGGTCTGGCCCCCGAGTGGGAACCTCAAGGAATGATATTTCTCGGTTACCCTGCAGAAACGCCTGAAATGCTGGAAAGAAGTCCTTTACAGGAAGTGACTCGATACGCATGAAGATCGTGGCATTGGCAGGCGGTGTTGGCGGTGCAAAGTTGGTCGATGGTCTCGCCCAATTGTTGCCTCCTGAAGATCTGACAGTTGTCGTCAATACCGGCGATGATTTTGAACTCTGGGGGCTTTTGATCTGCCCCGACGTAGATACTGTCTGCTACACCCTTGCAGGGCTGGCAAACCCCGAAACCGGCTGGGGACAACACGCCGATACTTTCCAGGCAATGGAGAATATCCAGAAACTTGGCGGTCCGGATTGGTTCCATGTCGGCGATAAGGATCTGGCCACCCACCTCGAGCGGACACGTCGTCTGCGGGAAGGACAGGCGCTTAGCCAGATCACACAACACTTCTGCCAGGCTTGGAGCATTCATCTCCTCATCCTTCCGATGAGCGACCAGCCGGTCCGTACCATGGTGGATACAATTGATTATGGAGAATTGCCTTTCCAGGAATACTTCGTTCACCAGAATTGCGAGCCCAGGGTCAGAGGTTTCAGGTTCGCAGGACTTGAGGTGGCACAACCTACTCCGGGGGTTATGGACGCGATCGAAAAATCCGATGCGGTTGTACTTTGTCCTTCCAATCCATGGGTAAGTATTGATCCAATTTTGTCATTGGCAGGTCTCCGATCTGCTCTTGTCGCGAAAACCGTGGTGGCTGTCACACCCATTATTGGTGGAAAGACCGTCAAGGGTCCAGCCGCAAAAATGTACTCCGAAATGGGTATTCTACCTTCTGCACTGGCCGTCGCACGGCATTACCAGGATTTCCTATCTGGGTTCATCCTTGACAAGGTTGATAATAGTATGGCGAAGAAATTTACGATTCCCATAACGATTACACAAACCATTATGAAAACCCGGCAAGATAGACGCCGCTTAGCCCAGGATGTGCTAAACTTGATTCAAACATTACTGAGTACCACAATATGACCATTTGGGCCATCGTTCCTGTTAAACCATTACGCCGCGGTAAATCGCGTCTGGCAGGGATGCTTTCTGATCAGCAACGAACTCGCCTTAATCGTTACTTGCTCGAGCATACTTTAACTATTGTTAATGAAATTTCCGATATCGAGCATACTCTGGTGGTCAGTCGTGACCCTGAAGCGCTCGCATTGACACGCAGTATGGGTGGGCGTACGGTTTTGGAGGACGGGGCACCACAAATCAATACCGCCATCAAGCGTGCCACCATCGTTGCCAAGACTCAGGGAGCTCGGGCAGTCCTAATCCTTCCGGCCGACCTGCCGCTCGTACGCTCAGCCGACTTGAAGAATCTGCTTCGGCGTGGCAAAAATCCCCCCTCAGTTGTCATTTCCCCTGATCGTCGTCAGGATGGCACAAATTGTCTTTTCATCAACCCTGCAGGCTTGATTGAATATGCCTACGGACCGGGTTCATTCCAACGTCATTGCCAGCGGGCCACCGAAGCGGGCGCTACGCTTGAGATCTTCAACTCTGAACGGATCGGACTCGATCTGGACCTGCCCGAGGACCTGGAATTGGTCGGCGGATTAAAGGGATTGAAATTGGAATAAGGCACTCGCAAAGTGCCTTTTTCTTTCGAGGATGCTATAATGTGCTAGGTTGTCTGACAATTCAATAAACAGAGGTGTCCAATGCAGAACGAGAAAATCTACTCTCTCATCATGACTCCTGCACAACTTCAGGCGGAACTACTGCGTTGTGAGTTCTGTGAGGAAAAGCCTTGCCGGGAGGCTTGCCCCGTTAATTGCTCCCCGGCCGATTTCATCATGGCTGCTCGCATAGGCAACCTATCCGACCTTCGTCGTTCGGCCGCCGAGATCGTGCGCGCCAATCCATTGGGAGGCGTCTGCGGTATGGTCTGCCCTGATACACTTTGCATGGCAGCCTGCACGCGCAAAAAATTCGACGGCCCGATCAACATTCCTCTTGTTCAAGCCACTATCGTTGAAATGGCTAAACAAAATGGTGGCGTACCAGAATTCTCGAAGCCCAAGGAAAATGGCAGGAAGGTAGCCATTATTGGGGGAGGCCCGGCAGGACTTGGAGCAGCCGCGGCTCTGGGTCAAATGGGTTATTCAGTGGACATTTTCGAAAGTCATGACCGGCTCGGTGGGATGATAAACCTGATCCCTGAGCATCGTCTGGATAAAAAAGTGATCGAATCTGATATTTCCTTCCTTCTCTCACTCGGAAATATTAAAGCAAAAATCGACACGGAGGTCATAGATCCAAAATCATTGCTCAAGAACGGCTACGACGCAGTCTGCGTTGCCGCCGGGTTATGGAAACCGATTGAACTTGGTATTGAGAATGAGAACCTTGCTACCAGGATGGTGGACCTGCTCGTGATCCCATCTTCCCATCACTTCGAAGGGCGCGTGGCTGTCATTGGAGGTGGCGCGACGGCTCTGGATTGTGCCATCACATCCCGGAAATGCGGGGCAGCACATGTGGAACTCTTTATGCTGGAAAAGCTTGCTGAAATGCCCCTCACTTCAAAGGAACGCAAAGAACTCATCGACTTCGATATTGAAGTCAACGGGCGTATCCGGGTCAGCAAAATCCTTGCTGATAACGGAAAAATCACCGGCCTGGAGACGATCAAATTGGATCTCCCCGATGAGGCTCGTTTCAGCCCGGCTAATGTTCGAGATATTGCAGGAACAATCGGCACACGCACCGGTTTCAATGCGGTCGTCATCGCCATAGGTATGCGTCCCACCTTGCCGCGCGGTGAGCAGGTAGAGGGTCTGTTCTATGCCGGCGATTTCCTGACCGGTCCGAAGACCGTCGTCGAAGCTACCGCGTCCGGTAAGAATGCTGCGTTGGAAATAGACGACTGGCTCCAGAAGAAGGAAAAAACGGAAATCAAGCATCCTAATAAGTCCTACTACTGCCTGCCTGGACACAACCCGGTACCGGTTTCTTTGGAGACTGAGTTCTTCGGACGTAAAATCATTTCACCATACCTTGTCTCCGCATCACCGTCTACTGACGGTTGGGATCAGGTAACCAAAGCCTATTCGGCCGGATGGGCCGGTGCAGTGATGAAGACCGCCTTTGATAATGTCCCCATCCATATCCCAGGCGAGTACATGTTCACTTTTGGCCCTTACACGTATGCTAATTCGGATAACGTTTCCGGCCACCCACTTGACCGTGTCTGCCATGAGGTGGAACGGCTTGTGGAACAATGGCCCGATCGATTAACCATGGCCTCGACCGGCGGCCCGGTTTCGGGTAAGGACGAGTCCGATGCGGCTGGGTGGCAATCCAACACGAAGAAATTGGAATCCGCCGGAGCCATGGGCATAGAATATTCATTATCCTGCCCACAAGGCGGAGATGGTACTGAAGGCGACATAGTCTCTCAGAACGCTACATTGACTGCTAAGATCATTGACTGGATTATGCAAGTCAGTGAACCGGATATTCCCAAACTGTTCAAACTGACCGCTGCAGTAACATCCATAGTGCCCATTCTTCGTTCAATTCGCAAGGTTCTTGAGAAATACCCAGGCAAGAAGGCCGGCATCACGCTTGCGAACTCCTTCCCCACCCTGGCTTTTCGTCCGGCTCCGGGCCGAAAATGGGACGAGGGAGTCATCGTTGGCATGAGCGGCGAAGGAGTCACACCCATTTCATATCTGACACTTTCGCAAGCCGTCCCGGAAGGCATCGAGATTTCCGGCAACGGAGGTCCAATGAATTATAAAGCAGCCATGGACTTCCTGGCTTTGGGCGTCAAGACCGTCCAGTTCTGTACCATCGTGATGAAACAGGGTTACGGCATCATTCGCGACCTCGAATCAGGTACATCCTTCTTAATGCAGGAGCGTGGCATTCACTCAATGAAGGAACTCATCGGTATTGCCCAACCACACCCTGTCACAGGTTTCATGGAGCTGACGCCAGTAAAAAAGATTTCCGAAGCCAGAACAGAATTCTGCGTTTCCTGCGGAAACTGTGCCCGCTGCCCGTACCTGGCTATCACACTTGACGAACTAGGTCTGCCCCGCACTGACGCATCCCGCTGCATTGGTTGTTCCATTTGTGCCAAAAAATGCTTCACGGGAGCCATTATCATGCGCAACCGTAGTTCCGAAGAACTTTCCGTATTAAAAGAATATTAGAAGGCATACCATGACTACTCGTTTTGAAAATGGAATTGTTGTTACGCTTGGTGAAAATAATCACGTTCTTTGGAACGCAACTGTTGTCACCGATGGAGAACTGATTTCAGCCGTGGGAAATTCTAATGAAATGAAGCAGCGTTTTCCGGAGGCTGGATCTGTTGACTGTTCCGGAAAGATTATTCTCCCTGGGTTTATATGCGCACACCATCACTTTTACTCAACCATGGCACGCGGCATGGCCATTCCTGGAGAACCGGCTAGGAATTTCGTCGAAATTCTCCAGAAGTTGTGGTGGAAAGTTGACCGGGCGCTTTGTGAAGAGGATATCCTTCTTTCAGCCCAACTCCCATTGATTGACTGCATCCGTAATGGCACGACCACAGTCATTGATCACCATGCCTCTCCGTCTATGCGCGATGGCTCGCTCGACCTTATAGAAACCGCTGTACGCCAGGCAGGTCTGCGCGCCTCCCTTTGCTACGAAGTCTCTGATCGCAATGTTATTGGCGGCGGGATTACCGAAAACGAACGCTTTATAAAAAAAGTTGGCAAAGGTGACGGTCAGATTTCGGCCATGATGGGAATGCACGCCTCGTTCACCCTCTCGGACGAGTCTTTGGAAAAATGTGTCGGAATTGCTAAAGATGCCAACGTCGGCTGTCATATTCATGTTGCAGAAGATCTCTCCGACCGGGAGGATTCACTTAAAAAATACAACAAGACTATCGTAAACCGACTTCACCAGATGGGTGCCACCGGCAGGAAATCTATTTTCGTTCATTGCGTCCACATCGACGAAGATGAGATGGATCTCATAGCTACAACCGGCACTATTGTTGCTCACAATCCCGAATCGAATATGAATAACGCTGTGGGTGTTACACCAATCCTTAAAATGTTGAAAAAAGGTGTACTGGTTGGCCTGGGTACTGATGGCATGGGTTCTGACATGCTCGCCCAAATGCGGTGTGCTTATCTTCTGCATCGTCTGGCGAACCGCGACCCGCGTGTCGCTTTCATGGAGGCTCCGCAAATGCTTCTTCAAAATAACGCAGAGATCGTAAAACGTCAGTTTGGTCTTAGTCTAGGTGAGATTGCCGAAGGCCGTCCCGCTGACCTGGCAATCCTTGATTACTGTCCGCCTACCCCACTCAGCGAGGCCAATTTCCTTGGTCATCTTATTTTCGGGCTGGTGGATGCTGTAGTCGATACAACCGTCTGCCGCGGTAAGATCCTCATGCAGGATAAAAAGATAATCAGCATGAATGAAGAACGCCTGGCCGCCCGTTCGCGTGTACTGGCAACGAAGATGTGGGAACGTCTGCAGGAAATCCTATAATTTTCCGTCATGCTCATGAAGAAAGGCGTACAGGATTTATCTGTGCGCCTTTTTGCGTCCTGACCAAAATCTTCTGATAATTCCAGGTAATTATAAACTATAATAATACTAATCTTACCTATATAAGGATAAATAATATGAAACGTGTAGCTCTTTATCTTCAGGATGCTCATGATCTGCGCGACGGATTGGATTGCGTCCGGTATGCAGAAAGTCGTGGTTTCGAAGCTGTCTGGCAGGCAGAATCCAGGCTGGTACGTGACGCTATCGTCCCGATGGCCGCATATGCCGCTGTTACTGACCGTATCAAAGTTGGTTCGGCAGTCATCAATAACTGGACGCGCAATATCGGCCTTTTGTCCTCAACCTTCCTGACCCTCGATGACCTGGCTCCTAATCGGATCATCTGCGGCATAGGTGCTTGGTGGGACCCTTTGGCAAGGCAGGTTGAGATTGACCGGAAGAAACCCCTTATCGCCATGCGCGAGACAGTCATTGTAATGAAGAGGCTGCTCAACATGGAAAGGGTAACCTTCCAGGGTGAGTTCATCCATGTTGATGACATCGAACTGGATGTTATCCATGGTCGGCGGGAACCTCGTAATGTGCCCATCATGATTGGCGCCACAGGCAATCAAATGCTGGAACTGGCCGGCGAAATCGCCGATGGCGCAATCCTGAATTACTGTGTTCCGCTGGAATTCAACGACCGTGCAATGGAGCTCTTATCTATCGGCGCAAAAAAAGCCGGACGCAATCTCGACCAAATTGACCGGCCGCAGTTGATTGTCTGCTCAGTGGACGAGGATCATGATAAGGCAATCGAGGCAAGTAAGATGCTCCTTTGCCAGTATCTTGCCCAGCAGCCACATATCGCCAAGGCCAGCAATGTCTCGCAGGATATCGTTGCTGAAATCCAGGCCACCTTGGGTTGGCCGGCTACAAAGGAACAGGTCAACAAGGCCAAGCATTTCGTCCCGGATAACCTCATCAACAGTATCACCGCCTCAGGTACACCTGACGAAGCCCGGGCCAAAGTCCAGGAATATATTAACCATGGCGCTACATGCCCCATCCTGTACCCGGCTGGAGGAAGCATCGAACTGTTGATTGATACCTTTGCTACAATTTAAGCGATTTAGTCCCCACTTCCGGGCAAAAGTATTATACAATTGCATCAGCGGACTGTGCTTCCGGTAGAGCTTGATAGCTTCAAGAATCGGATATTAATAACCGGCTTGCGTTTCCAGAGAGGATGACCTTATGGCTGAGCAAAAACAAATAAAGATCCTTGCCACTGCCGCAGACCAGTTGCGGGAGGAATATGAAAAACAATCTGCCCTGTTCGATGCCCAACCTGCCATCGTACAACGCTTTCTCGAAGCGCAGGCAAACCAGATTGCAAATGCTTATATCGAACGACAGCACAACCTGCATTTCTCCCTGCCTGATCGTGTGACCCTTTCCAAAACGAGTGAACCGCTCCCGGTCCCAACCTCCGTGCGGGAACAGCGGGTGGGGAGAATTGGTGATCTTGTCTCCCGGCGGGACGTCCATGAGACTCTGCGCCAGCGCTTTGCACAATTGGACCAGTCGAGCGACAAGGCCGTTGCCGCTAGCGCTGAATTGGTTCGTTTTGCAGCCGCCAATATCATGGTGCGGAATATGCTGCCCTCGGGTCGGAGTGTCACTTACCTTCCCGCCGAGGAAGACGATATCCCTTCCGTGCCGGATGTGGACACAAGCACTGATTTAGAATCGGCCATCACTGCAAGCACGGATGCGATAGCCGAGGAGGGACAGACGGATATTGGGCGTGGTAATCTCCAGGTTCCCTACACACCGGAAGCGCGCCGTTTCTTCCTGCCACAATGGATTGCTTTCGACAGCCATGACAAACTGATCGTGAATTCTATTGGTGAAGCCGAGGCGCATATCTCGTCTATGCAACGCTTCCTGACTATTCTTTTTGCATCCCGCTCCCTTGCTCCATACATGGTCGCCGATGAAGAATTCGAGAAAAAACGTTATGGGATGCTTGGACAACTGGTCAACCAGGGTCGGGCTCTTGCTCGCTTTCAAACCAGGGAAATCATCCACACCATTCAGGAACGAGCCAAAGCCCAAAGCCTTAACCGTGGTCTCAGCCTGAGTCTCCCCTATTTCGATGACCAGGATCTCAGGATCAAAAACCACAATTTTGTTATTATTCCTGCCGGTCGGATTATGTTTGTGCCAGCTTTTGTGGTGCGCGCTGCGCTTGAAGAACAGGCCAAAATTGCCCAGGACACCCGTTTTAGCCATTCTACACGCACACATCTTATGAACGAACTCCAAATGCTGGGAGATGCTTTTGAGGCCTCCGGTGGGTAAAACCCCTTTCCAGAAATAGAAGATGTTTTCACAACCAAACTTATGAGCTCCGCCCCAATCTACACCCTGCGGGTACCGGAAGTATTCCAGATAATGGAGACTTCTCAAGCAGGCCTGTCCTCAGCTGAGGCAGAGTCGCGTAGATCCCTTTATGGGGATAACGTTCTTTCAGAACAGCCACATCCACCAGAGTGGCAAAAATTTATTCGCCAGGTTCGACATCCGTTTATTCTTATTATGGTCTTGGCAGCCATCATCAGTCTCTGGCAAAGAGACTGGACACTTGCCTTGATAATCCTGTTATTGAGCATCGCAAATAGTGCTTTCTCATATTGGCGCGAGTATCGTGCGGAACAAGCTATTGAAAAATTGCGCCATCTGCTCCCCTCCTATGCACACATTATCCGCAATGGTTCAGATATACACACCCCGGCCAGCGAAGTGGTACCGGGTGATTTATTAATCCTTGCCGAAGGCGATAATATTCCAGCAGATGCACGTGTCGTCGAGGAATATGGATTGCGTGTAAACAATGCTTCGTTGACAGGTGAGGCAGTCGCAGCACGTAAAACTGCAGAAGCCTCTCTCCTCCCAAATCTCAGCGACTTGGAACGACCTAACATAATCTTTGCCGGAACTTCTGTCGCTTCTGGGACCGGTAAAGCGATCGTCTATGCCACTGGTATGTTGACTCAGTTCGGGCGCATTGCCCAACTCACGCAGACTGTACACGAAGAACCATCCATGTTCCAAAATGAATTAAAATTCCTCAGCCGCAGATTGACATGGATCGCAGTCGCCATAGGTGGGATTGTCTGGGCTCTTGCCACCTTCGAGCCACATATCAGCCAGCATTTTCCTAACGCAATCCTTCTTGCGCTCGGCACGCTTGTCGCCGTGACACCTGAAGGTCTGCCAGCCACCCTGACACTTTCCCTTGCAATGGCTGTCCAACGGTTGACATCGCGAGGTGTTTTGGCAAAAAGGTTGAATGTAGTTGAAAGGCTTGGGAATGTTTCCGTAATTTGCACAGATAAGAGTGGTACCCTAACCCAAAACCAGATGACTGTCCGCGAAATATGGGTGTCGCGTCGTCGCATAAGAATCACGGGGGCTGGATATGAACCAAAAGGCCAATTTAATCCTTCACCAAAGGACACTTCTTATGAAAAAGATCTCCTAAGCCTCTTGGAAGCTGCCTTATGCTGCAATAATGCACGTATTAACCCACCCGGTCCAGAACATCCTAGTTGGACCAGCCTCGGCGATCAAACGGAAGCCGCTCTTAAAGTGGCTGCACTGAAATATAATATGAATGAACATGCGGTTGCAGTTTTTTTGCCGCGTATCCACGAAATCCCATTTGATGCTCGAAGGAAACGCATGACAACCATCCATCGGGAGGTTGATCGGGAGGTCGCTTTTGTGAAAGGAGCGCCACGCGAAGTATTGCAATTGTGTTCCCATATCCTTGTAGATGGAGAAACCCGACCCATTAGCGAAGCCATCCGAACCGAGATTATGTCCGCCAATGATGAGTATTCCCGCCGTGCCTTGCGTGTGCTTGGCATAGCCCGTCGTGATTTACCGCCGCGTTCTGGAGCTTACACCGCCGATACAATCGAACGGGACTTGACTTTCCTTGGATTGATGGCAATGATGGATCCGCCACGTCCCGAGGTCGAGCAAGCAATTCAAACCTGTCGTCAAGCAGGTATTCGCATCATAATGATCACCGGGGATTATGGTCTCACTGCCGAGTTGCTGGCGAGGCGTGTCGGTATGGTTACAACCCCAAATCCAATCATCTTGACCGGCGCCGAATTGGACTCGATGGATGACCGCAAATTGGGAGAACTCCTCGATAAAGAAATTATATTTGCCCGAATGGCGCCAGATCATAAACTGCGACTGGTCTCGGCCTATCAAGCTTGCGGTGAGGTGGTTGCCGTTACTGGTGATGGTGTCAATGATGCTCCAGCATTACGGAAAGCCGACGTAGGAATTGCCATGGGAATAATTGGCACAGATGTAGCCAAAGAAGCGGCCGACATCATTCTTACCAACGATAACTTTGGATCCATCGCGGCTGCCATTGAAGAGGGGCGGGCCATTTACGACAACATCCGCAAATTCATTACATATATATTCTCAAGTAATGTCTCTGAAGTCCTTCCTTTCCTTTTGACTTCGGCTCTTGGTCTTCCGCCTGCTCTGGCGATTCGCCAGATCCTGGCCATTGATATGGGCACCGATATCCTCCCTGCCCTGGCGTTGGGGAGTGAAAAACCCGAACCGGAAATCATGAAAAATCCGCCACGCCGTTCCCAACCACTTCTTGATAAAGGTCTGCTTACTAGAGCCTTCCTTTGGTTGGGATTAATCGAAGCTGGTTTATGCTATTTGGGCTTTCTATTCACCTATCTATTCTCAGGAAATGCCAATCTCCTTAATCAACCCTTCCTCAACGGCATTAATTGGCCTAGGTTACTGGTTGTACCAGGCAATATTAATGTGGTTGCCAGGACGGTCTTTCTGGCTGGGGTGGTACTTGTTCAGATTGGAAATACCTTTGCATGCAGGACTTCCAAAGCCCACAATACTCAGATGGGTTGGGGCAGCAATAGATTATTGATCCTTGGGATTTCCTTGGCCTTGCTTATGATTGTCGGATTGGTTTATATTCCTTTTTTGGCAAAAGCTTTTGATAATCAAGCATTTCCAGCTATTGTTTGGTTAATTCTTGCAATTTTTGCGCTAATGCTCTATGCCTTGGAATGGTTGCGGAAGGCAATAATACGTTTGAGAGAAGGAACGCATGCTAGTACTCTTTCTGATTCTCGATGAGAGGAGGCAAGGAAATGAAGATCATTATCATGGGATACGGTCGAATTGGTTCGCAGGTCGGTAAACTCCTTACTGAGCAGCAACATGATGTTACCATTATTGATCATGATGCCGATGCCGACGGGCGGCTAGGCCCAAATTTCAAGGGGCGCATCATCCGAGGACTAGGTTTCGATCGTAAAGTGCTGGTCCAGGCTGGGATCGAAGAGGCCGAAGCTTTTGTCGCTTCCAGTCACTCCGATAATGCCAATATCGTCGCGGCGCGTATCGCTCGAAATATATTCCATGTGCCGCGAGTCGTGGCCCGTCTCTATGACCCAATTCGGGCGGAAATATATCAACGATTGGGATTGACAACCATTTCCCCTAATAACTGGGGGGCCGAGCGCATCCTCCAGGTGCTGACACATGCCGAACTGGACGTGTGGGACACTTTCGGACGCGGCGAAGTCTCGCTCATCCATCTGGAAGCCTCTCCACAATTAATCGGCCGAACCGTGAATCAATTGAACGTTCCCGGAGAGGTCATGGTTATTTCCATTATACGGAATGAACAGGCATTCGTCCCCATTCTCGGGACAGTGTTCCAGGAAGGGGATTTGATCAACCTCGTTGTATTATCCTCTGCAATGGAACGGTTGGAGGAATTACTTGGGTTGGAAAGGAGGTAAATATGTTTGTTATCATTGTCGGCGGTGGAAATACCGGTTCTTATCTGGCCAAATTGCTACTTGACGGTGGGCATACCGTCAAAGTTATTGAGGAACGCCCAATGGTGCTGGAAAGAATCGAGGGGGAGATCCCGAAAGAATCGATCCTTGTTGGCGATGGCAGTTCCCCACAAGCCCTGGAAACAGCCGGCGTACTCAAGGCTAATGCTTTGGCAGCAGTTACTGGTTCGGATGAAACCAATCTGGTGGTTACATCACTGGCGCGTTTCGAATTCAATGTGCCCCGCGTTATTGCGCGTCTAAATAATCCGAAGAATGCTTGGCTGTTCACACCCGAGATGGGCGTGGATGTGGCTCTTAACCAGGCCGATATTCTTGCACGCCTTGTGGCTGAGGAAATGTCCCTGGGTGACATGATGACCCTCCTTAAGCTGCGTAAGGGTGAATATTCGTTGATTGAAGAGAAAGTACACCCCCTTTCCCTTTCGGTGAATAAAAACCTTCGCGACCTGCAAATACCAAACGAATGCGTTCTCGTGGCGATTATCCGTAAAAACAAGTTGTTTATCCCGCACGGCGATACGGTCTTGCAACCCGCCGATGAGGTTTTAGCCCTTGTACACGCTTCTGAATTAAAGAAACTGGCTATTCTTTTAGGGCCAAAAGACCCGATTGTGAGGACACCCGAAGAGTGAAGAAACAACCTAATTCCCGTATGTGCTTTGTCTGCGGAGTGGATAATCCGGTTGGTCTCGGTTTGAAGATTTACGAGGTTGAACCGGGTGTTATCGAGACAACCTTTTTAGCCCCGGAAAAGTATCAGAGCTATCCCGGTGTAATGCATGGGGGCATCGTAGCCTCTATTCTGGACGAAATCAGTGGACGCGCCCAAATGGGTGACCCGTCCCAGCCTCGCTTCATGTTTACTGCAAAACTGGAAGTGAAATATCGTAAGAATGTTCCCATTGGCAAGCCGCTACATATCGTCGGGAAAGCCGGCAAAACCAGGGGCAGGATGGCGGAAGGCTGGGCCGGAATTTACGATGAGACTGGCGCATTACTGGCAGAATGCAATTCCATACTGATTGATGTTCCTTCAGAATTGATCAATAATGTCGACCACGCAGCTATGGGCTGGAAGATATATCCAGACGGATGACTGGTAAATATATATTCCACTGGAAAAAGATAGGGTGGATTTGCGCGTTCAGGATTAAACTGATCCCCGTTTCTGGTCGGTATGCAATTAAACGAACTCAATTGTCGGACAATCCCCACGCGGACTCCATGGGCGTATAATAAAGCCGTTGTTATCCCTAGGAGAATTTCCATGATTACCCAATATCACCGTCCCCAGACTCTTGAAGAAGCTTTGAAGCTCCTTTCGCATGCGGATGCCCGCCCAATGGGCGGCGGTACAATCCTCTCTCAACGCAGTGATGAATCCTTTACCGTTGTGGATCTGCAATCCCTCGGTTTGAATAAACTCAATAAATCCGGGAACAAACTCGAGATTGGTGCGACCGTGACCCTGCAGAATTTACTCGAATATTCTTACGCAACCAAAGGACTGAAAGAAGCTCTTAAGTTGGAAACGCCTCTCAACCTGCGTAACATGGGAACAGTGGCTGGTACACTGGTGACATGCGACGGGCGGTCACCTTTTGGCACAGTAATGCTGGCCCTGGATGCTAAAATGACGGTTGAACCTGGTACCGAGCAAATCAACCTGGGTGACTATTTACCCTTGCGCGTTGGAGCTCCAGGCAAACTCATCACCAAAATCGAAATTCCCCTGAATATTGAACTCTCCTTCGAGACCGTTGCCCGTACTCCGGCCGACAAACCACTTGTCTGCGTGGCATTGGTGCAGTGGTCCTCTGGTCGGACGCGCCTGGCGCTTGGTGGCTGGGGTCAAGTTCCCATTCTGGCGATGGATGGAAATGATGCTTCCGGCATCCAAGTGGCTGCTCGCAATGCTGCCTCAGTAGCCGGAGATGAATGGGCCAGTGCAGAGTATAGGATGGATGTCGCCGGGACTTTGGCAAAACGCTGTTTGGATGGAATTGGTTCGCGATAGAAATGTCCAGCGGAAATTTATGAAGTCCACCCTCTATTTCCTCCCCGGACTCCTTCTTCTTGCTAATTGTGTCACAAGCCACACGAGTTCTACTACATATCCATTTTCAAAGGTTCCTGACTGCAACCAACCCGGCACGATTCAGGCCTTGACATTGGATGCAGTTGGTGAGATAGGAATCTACCTGCCACCTTGCTACAATCCCCACGCAAGTATGCTTTATCCGGTACTCTACTTGTTGCCAGGGTTCGGTGGCACGTATCGTGAATGGTTTGATGTTGGTCTTTCCCCCCTCACGGACAAACTCATCCTGAGTGGAGAGATCCCGCCTTTGTTGATTGTAACAACTGGAAACACGTACGATGATCTGGATCCGGATAGGATCGTTACCTCCCTGATTCCATTCATTGAAAGCCATTATCGTACCAATCCTAAACGAAAGTATCGTTCCATAGCCGGAGGCTCGTTGGGAGGCGCATCTGCCTACGTACTCACATTTCAGCATCCCAACTTGTTTTCCAGTGCAGGTGTTTTTGGTAACGGATTGACTACCGGTCAGGAAGCCTAGGACGAGATCTGGCTGCAAGCCATCCCGGTAAACCAAAAGCCGCGTGTTTTTCTCAACAGCGGTGAACAGGATGTCTACATGCTTCAGCAGGCCAAAGCATTGCTCCCTTACTTGGATAAATATGGCATCCAGCATACGGAGATATTCAGCCCGGGAGGCCATAGTAATAGCTACTGGTTGACCAACTTCCCAGCTTATTTTCATTGGCTGGCAGAAGATTGGAAATGAAAATAGAATAACTTGCACTTGACGCTCGAAAATATATTCTCAAAAAGAAAGAATTCTCTCATTAATGCTTGATAATTTGCCTCTCAATACCATCCTCCCAGGAGACTGTATCTCCATTCTCGCTTCACTCCCCGAGAATTCGGTTGATTTGGTTTTCGCAGATCCCCCATACAACCTGCAACTCTCACAGGAACTCTGGCGGCCCAACCGTACTAGGGTTGGGGCTGTGGAGGATGAATGGGATAAGTTCATTAATTTTGAAGAGTATGACCGGTTCACGCAGCTCTGGCTCTCCGGGTGCAGGCGCGTCTTGAAAGATACCGGCACTCTCTGGGTAATTGGAACGTATCACAATATTTACCGTCTCGGCGCGATTTTACAGGATTTGGGTTATTGGATCCTGAATGATGTCGTATTCATAAAAACGAATCCCATGCCGAATTTCCACGGAGTCCGTTTTACGAATGCGCATGAAACTCTCATTTGGGCGCAAAAAAACAAGGGCGCAAGATATACTTTTAATTATCATACGATGAAATCTCTTAATGATGATCTGCAAATGCGCTCAGACTGGTACCTCCCAATCTGCACGGGCAGGGAACGCATTAAGAACAATGGCGTAAAGGTTCACTCCACCCAGAAGCCGGAAGCACTGCTTTATCGCATCCTGCTCTCCAGCACTAAACCCGGCGATGTAGTGCTCGATCCTTTCTTTGGTTCAGGCACCACTGGCGCGGCCGCCAAGAAACTGCGGCGGTATTTCGTTGGCATCGAACGCGACGAAGCCTATATCAAAGTTGCTCAGAAGCGCATTGATAAGGTTGAGGCGGCACCTGATGCGGCACTTAATCTTCCTGACCCGCGTCGCCAGCCCAGGGTTCCGTTTGGGGCGCTTCTGGAGACCGCTCTGGTTCAGCCGGGACAGACCTTGTACTTCATCCGGAATGGTATCACCGCCACGATTCTGGCTGATGGTCACATTCGATGCGGCGGGACGACCGGATCAATCCACGCAGTTGCCAAATCTTTGTCAAATGGTGCACCTGCTAATGGTTGGGATTGTTGGTTCTTCGAAGACAAGAATGGTGAGCGCATTTCGATTGATCGACTGAGACAACAAATTCGAGCGCAGATGGAATCGGGAGAAAACCTTTGAAGAAAATTCGCGGCCTCATTACAGGTATCGCTGGTTGCCTCATTATTGCCGTTGCAGGGTATTTCTGGTCCACCGGCTTGATCTACTCTGTTTTCCACTTCCGTTCACCCTTGCGGTCCACGCCGCCTTCGCCTGGTGCTCCTTTGGGAACATTTCTCACCCACCAGGTCGTCATTGTCCTGATTGATGCCCTTCGTTACGACACATCGATTAATTCCCAAGTCATGCCTTTCCTTAATAAGCTACGTAACGAAGGCGCAAGCGCCCAGATGCATAGCCAACCGCCTTCCTACTCCGAGCCGGGTTATACCACCATCCTGACCGGCGCCTGGCCTGATATCAATGACGGCCCTGCTGTCAACTTGGACTATGAAAACATCCCCACATTCATCCAGGATGATATATTTTCTGCCGTCCACCGCCTCGGCCTGCGCACTGCTATCTCCGGTTACTACTGGTTTGAAAAACTTGTCCCGCAGACCGCCGTGGACGCATCATTCTATACATCCGGTGAAGATGCCGCCGCTGACCGGGACGTGGTGACGGCTGCGCGGCCGATGATCTCAGACAATTACCAACTTGTGCTTATCCATCTTGACCAGGTGGACTATGCCGGTCATTATCAGGGCGGACCCCTTGATCCACGCTGGAACGCGGCCGCAAAACGTGCCGATAATGAACTGCAGCAAATTGTATCAGCCCTAGACCTCAAGCTTTCAACCGTCATCGTGCTTTCCGACCATGGGCAGATTAATCGTGGTGGGCACGGCGGCCCCGAACCGGTCACTTTGTTAGAACCATTTGTTATGGCCGGCGCCGGTGTTCTGCCAGGTTCGTTTTATCCCAATATGGAACAGGTGGATGTGGCCCCGACCATTGCCGCTCTTTTGGGAACGAACATCCCCGCCTCTGCCGAGGGTCTTGTCCGGGCGGACATGCTCAACCTGTCACCTGAATATCGAGCCAGGATCCAGACAGCCGAAATTGCTCAGAAAAAGCTCCTGTTTCAGACCTATACAACTGCCATTAAGAGCCAGCCTACCCGGCAACCTGACCAGAGCGATCCTTTTTCATATGTGGTTGCCATTGACAGTGCCCGTACCAACCGATTGGCACGGGAGCGCGTCTGGCGTAATGTGTTGGCAATTACTCTGGCTGTTCTTCCAGTTTATTTCCTCGTCATTAGTGGGAAAAAGAAAATCCTCTGGCTGGCTGGCGGTGCCCTCGTTTACGTCCTGGTTTTCAATTTCCGCTATGCCATTTTAGATGGGCGAACATATTCATTGAGTTCGGTCGATAGCCAGACTTGGCTTATCACTTATACAGCTGCCACTGCTTCCATTGCATTGGTGATTGGTTGGCTTGTCTCTGCGTTAAGTTCGCATTCCTTCCAGGCTGGTCCTCGCCAGGCTGCGGAGACATCGCTTGGTTTCGTATTATTCACCCTCTACCTCTTGGGTTTCCCCATCCTCGTCAATTTCGCCGTCAATGGTATTCTCGTTACCTGGACGCTCCCCGATTCTTATTCATCATATGTAGCCTTGCTTTCTCTCATTCAATGGATATTTGTGGCCACCTTCGGGCTGTTACTGACTGGGACAGCCGCTTTGATATCGCAATTTGTTCCACAACCTATCAGAAAATACACGAAATACCGGAGGAAGTATGTTCATTAAATTGATGATTAATGGTACAGAACATGATGTTGAAACTTCTCCATCGGAAACTTTATTTGCGATTTTGCGACGACTTGGCTACCATGGTGTAAAATTTGGCGACGAGCAGGGACTTACTGGAGCGGATACTGTTCTGTTGAATGGGCTTCCCGTAAATGCGGGGTCTTTTTTGGCCGCCCAGGCCGAAGGACATAATATCGTCACTATCGAGGCTCTCGGCGAACATCCCGACCAGGGCTGGAAAAAGACGGGCGGCCTGCATCCCCTTCAGCAAGCCTTTATAGAAACCGGTGCCATCCAATGCGGCTATTGCACTCCTGCACAAATCCTGGCTGCCAAATCTCTGCTTGATAAAAATCCAAATCCTTCTGAAAGAGAAGTCCGCCAGGCAATTTCTGGTGTTCTTTGTCGTTGCACTGGCTACGCGAAACCCGTTCAAGCCATTTTAAAAGCAGCTGCGATAATGCGGGGAGAAAAAGAAACGGAAAATCAGGCAATGGGCGATCTGGAAATCCTTTCCGCCGTTGGTCCATTTTTACCTGACTTACAATCCCCAATTACTCTCGCCCGGATCCAGCCAAAGATTGTCCTCACCCCAGAATCGAAATCTCATCACGTGGTTGGTAAACCCGCACCGAAGCTGGACGCCATTAAGCTCGCTCAGGGGAAACCAGCCTTTACCGCAGATATTGAATTTCGCGATTTATTGCACGCCAAAGTGCTGCACTCCCCGCACGCCCATGCCCGCATCACCCGGATTGATGCCAGCCGGGCGCGCGCTTTGCCCGGTGTAGCCGCAGTACTCACTTGGCAGAATATTCCTCGCGTTGTTTATTCCACCGCCGGGCAGTCGGATCCGATTCCAGGCCCACTGGATACTTTCTCATTGGATAACAAGGTCCGTTTTGTAGGCGACCGTGTAGCCTTCGTTGCTGCCGAAACGCCAGAGATCGCTGAACAGGCTTTACACCTGATTGACGTGGATTATGAGCTCCTCCCGTCTCTTCTCGACCCGGCTGATTCCATGAAGCCCGGCGCATCGCGCATCCACGACGAACCGGAATACGTCAATTTTGCCGATTCCAAGCCGGAGAAAAATCTGGCTGCAGAGATTCGCATTGACATAGGTGATGTGGAAAAAGGCTTTGCCGAGGCAGACGAAATTTTTGAGGCCGAGTACGCTGTACCCAAGGTCCAGCAGGCCCATATCGAGCCACATGTATCCATTACGTACTGGGACGAAGACGATCGCCTGGTTATCCGTACCAGCACCCAGGTACCCTTCCATGTTCGTCGTCAACTGGCTCCGGTGCTGGGGCTGCCGGTAAAACGAATCCGCGTAATCAAGCCAAGGATCGGTGGCGGTTTCGGTGGCAAGCAGGAAGTCCTGATGGAAGACGTGGCAGCCCATCTGACCATTGCCACAGGCCGTCCGGTCATGTACGAATATAGCCGCGCAGAAGAGTTCATTGCCGGGCGATCCCGCCATCCAATGCGTATCTGGATGAAAACTGGCGTTAAGCAGGATGGTACCATGACCGCCAACCAAATGCGCATATTGAGCGATACCGGCGCGTATGGGTGCCATGCCGTGACCGTGACTGGCAACACCGGGGCCAAGTCCATGGCATTGTATGTAGGCGATGGGCAATACCGAAAATTACCCAACATTCGTTTTTACGCCGATGTTGTCTACACTAACACGCCACCTGCGGGAGCATTCCGCGGCTACGGCGTGCCCCAGGGATTCTGGGCGGTTGAGCGTCACATGGAAAAGGTTGCCCGCGCACTCAACCTCGACCCGCTTGAATTCCGCCTGAAGAATGCCATCCATCCTGGCGAGTACCACCCATTCAGCACCGCCTGGAACGAGGGGCGCGAGCCGCGTCCGGAAATCATTCACACAGTCGGGCTGGAGGAATGTGTCCAGCAGGGAAAGGCGGTCATTGATTGGGATAACAAAGCCGGAAATGAAATATGGAGGCAGGTTTCTACTCGGCTTAATCTTCGGAAAGGTATTGGAGTTGCGTTAGTAATGCAAGGCACTGCCATCCCATACTTGGATATGGGTGGTGCCTCCATCAAAATGAACGACGACGGCTCATTTAACCTTTTGGTCGGTGCTACGGATCTGGGTACTGGCTCCGACACTGTCCTGGCACAGATGGCCGCCGAAGTGCTCGGAGTTCCATTGGATGACATTATTGCCTACTCCTCAGACACAGACTTTACACCTTTCGACAAAGGCGCCTATGCATCCTCTACCACTTACATTTCCGGTACAGCTGCTGTCAAGGCAGCCCAGATTGTTGCGGAGAAGATCAAGAATCGCGCTGCCTTGATGCTAGGGGCAAATGATTTGGTTGGCCGCTCATATGAACCTGCCGAGATTAAGTTGGCGGACAAACGCGCCTTCGCCCCGGATGGCCGTTCGGTGACTCTAGCCGAGATTGCCCTTGATTCCCTTCATCACAACGATCAGGAACAAATCATGGGCGTGGCTTCCTATGTCTCCCCCTCCTCTCCACCACCCTTTGCGGCGCAATTTGCTGAGGTCACTGTGGATAAAGAAACTGGTGCAGTTACCGTGGACAAACTGGTCATGGCGGTTGACGGCGGAGTCATCGTCAATCCACTGACAGCCTCCGGCCAGATTGAGGGTGGGATGACCCAGGCGCTGGGTTACGCCGTCTGCGAAGAGATGGTATATAACGAACGAGGTCAGGCGCGAGAGTATGATTTCGACCATTATCATATCTTCCGTGCCGATGAGATGCCCGAACTGGCGACTATTTTCGTTGAAACCTTCGAGCCTACTCATCCGTTTGGGGTTAAGGCCGTGGCGGAAATACCGATGGATGGAGTTGCTCCGGCGGTGGGAAATGCCATACTCGATGCGGTTGGCATCAATATCAACGAAATCCCGGTCACTCCTGAGAAAGTTTGGAAAGCGTTAAAAGCAAAGACGAAGACCCAAATGTAAAATTGAAAGAAATCTCTCGCTACACGAAGGTTGACAATTTTATGCGCCTGACTGGCAAGAACGGCATTCAGTAGATCTCCGTCCCCTCCATTGTTATCCAAGTTTTCTTATTAGAGTTGATTATCTCATATGGAATAATCTATCATTTTTCCCCTTCCTAAATTATTCTCTTTTTCATTATCCTTGCAACCTCAGCCTCGTATGTGGCATTGTTCCTCATTGTTTTTGCATTAATCTCCTTCAGCCTTTGCATTCTGGCGGCCTGTACTTGCTACCCTAGGACAATATAGATATATTCTTATCATTAATTTAGGCCAAGTGTCCTACATTTGCGGCGTATTGTGCCCTCCGGGTTTATAATAGATATATCTCAGCTGAATTTTCGTCAAACCGAAGACGTGGTCTCCGACAAATAGCAGGAATTTCCGGTCATCCTGAGAATTTTGAAAAGGCAAATATGAACACCATACCCAATTCTTTATTGATTGAAAAAGATATTCCTCCCCGGCGCGCCTCTTGGAAAAATATCATCCCCTTTGCCCATACATTTAATGGCTACGAACATTGGGGATCGGTAAAAAAATGCCGTGAGGTCGCCAGACAGGGGGTTGCACTGCATAGAACAAACCAGGAATTGGCGCAATCACTAACCGACCTGCGCACCTGTCTGTTCTTCGAAGCCCGCCGTTGGAAACATCTGGAGAAAAATCCCACCAAGGCCGGCTTGGTGTACGTCCATGCCTTGGTGGAGGCCATCCGTGTGCGCGTGCAAACGAATGAATTGGCCTGAGTAGGTTCATCACGCAACGGAAGCGGTTGTTGACAAGGCCACTAATTTCGCTGGAGCCTTGACAATCATTTAATTAATCAAAATATGTCCTCAATATTCCAGGCGCTCGCCGAGCTGGACCAGACTCACTTACTGGCTGCCTTGTGTACTGTCGTTAAGACCAGCGGTTCCACGCCACGTCATAGTACCAGCAAGATGTTGGTTTATCAAGACGGGCATATTCTCGGTACGGTCGGGGGCGGCGAATTGGAAAACCGCGTCCTTGTAGAAGCACTGGCCTCGCTCAAGGACGGCAAAGCACGGTTACTTGCATATAGCATGGTTGACCCAGATCGTGGTGATCCCGGTGTTTGTGGAGGCCAGGTGGAGGTATTTGTGGAACCCATTTTGCCACCCCCCATGCTGGTCATAATTGGTGGCGGACACGTTGGCAAAGCCATGGCACATCTCGCCAAATGGCTCGGCTTCCGTGTAGGCATCTCGGACGACCGCCTCGAATTCTGTACGCCAGAGGCCAATCCGGACGCGGACGAGTTTTACCCCGTCCCCCTTGCAGAACTGCCTTTACACCTGACCATCACCCCTCGTACGGCTCTCGTCCTGACTACGCGCGGTAGTAATGTGGACGTGGTCGGTTTGCCATCCCTGCTCGACACCCAGGCTGGCTATATTGGCGTAATCGGTTCACGCAAACGCTGGAAAACTACCGTAAGGGAACTCAATCGGCAGGGTATATCAGTGGAAAAACTGGCACGAATCCATTCTCCTATCGGGTTGGGAATAGGAGCCGAGACACCCGAGGAAATCGCTGTCAGCATCATGGCAGAGATCCTCATGTTGCAATCCGGCAGTTCTGGTCAGTCAATGCAATCCCCAAAATGATTTATCCTCCTATAGCAATTCAAGCAAACAATAGAACCTTTCAGGACTGACAACGTAGATATTTAGGGAAGAAACTTGTAAATTGAATCAACGAAGCAGTATAATCATCTTAAAAAGTATCGACACCTAACCAAGGAGAAAGAAAATGGCTCGTATCTTTGATGTCATAGAATATCCGAATGAAATGACGGACGAAATCGTCCATCGCTTTCCAGATGACGGCACAACCGGCGACTATCGTCTCGGTTCCAATGTCATCGTACGCACTGGGCAAAGCGCTGTCTTCTTCCGCGATGGTCTGGCATTGGATATGTTCGGTCCCGGACGGCATGTCATTGCTACCGAAAACATTCCTCTACTTACTCAGAAATTGCAGGACATTTTTACCAGCGGCAAGGGAGTGTTCCCTGCAGAAGTCTATTTTGTTTCGATGAAAGAATTTCCCCAGCGAAAGTGGGGTACTCCACAACCAATCTTGGTAAGTAATCCGGGAATGGGACTGGGAGTGATGTTGCTTCAAGGTTTCGGTACTTACTCATTTGAAGTAAAAGATCCACAGCAGTTGGTGACCCAAATTGTTGGTAAGACAGCTTCCTACAAGATTGACCAGATTGAGGACCGCCTGCGCAGCATTATCCTGTCACAATTGCAGGATACCCTGAATGAATGGGGTGCCAAACTTAATCTTCCCCAGCTTCTTGCCAAGACGGAAGAAATGGCCGGTTTCATTCGCTCGCAGTGTGAGGATAATTTCCAGGCTGTTGGACTGACCATTAAATCTTTCATACTTGCCAATCTGAGGCCGTCCGATAAATCCGTCCAGGAACTGCGCGACATGGGTATGCTCGATATGGCCACCTACACTCAATTGCAGGCTGCGGATGCCATGCGGGACGCCGCAAATAACCAGGCTGGTGGCGCTGGATTGACCGCCGGCATCGGCGCTGGGATGGGCATCGGCAACTTAATGGGGCAAGCCTTACAGGGTGGCATGCAATCGGGCCAACAACCGAAAGTTCCTAATGGCCCTGTTCCGTCGACCGGCGGCATGCCTGACGTGATGACTCCCTCTGAAGCGGCCGCTGTCTTAAAGGTTTCCGAAGAAGATGTCATGGCAGCCATCAATGATGGCAGCCTGAAAGCTAAGAAACTCGGCAATGCTTATCGCATCAGTCGGGAATCATTGGAAGAATTCCTGAAGAGCTGATCAGGAAATCCGACCGGGGCTGTCCAAAAAAAGACAGCCCCGGTTGTTATATAGATACTGGGTAGAATCCCAGATCGGTATTTTACCCAACCGAATGCAAGAGCACCATGTTCGGCGGGCGCATCTCCCCAATGGGAAAACCACATATTAGTACGACTTGCTGCCCAGGCTTAACTAAACCGGAGGTACGCAGAGCCGTTTCCACGCAACGGAACATTTCTTCCACGGTATTCACGAATGGCACAATGTGGGGTGACACACCCCACGCAAGCGCCAGGCGTCGGTAGGTGCATTCTTCCGGGGTAAATGCGAGAATTGGAACGCGTGGCCTGGATTTTGCCATCAATAAGCCAGAGCGACCCATCCGGGTGAAAACGGCCACTGCAGCGACATCTTGGTCATGTGCCAGTTCACGTGCTGCGCGTGTTAACGCCACTGCATCATCGTGGTCATCCGCCTGGATATCCTGAATATGCCCCCAAGATTCAAAACCCACTTCAGCTTGCCGGACTATGCGATCCATCAAAGTCACCGCTTCAATTGGATATTCACCCGCCGCCGTTTCGGCCGAGAGCATGACCGCATCGGTGCCATCGAAGACGGCATTCGCCACATCCGAAGCTTCGGCGCGCGTTGGGAGCGGGTTATGGATCATGGATTCAAGCATCTGCGTGGCAGTGATGACCAGCTTCCCCTTTCGATTGGCGGCTTGAATAATACGCTTCTGCGCACCGGGTACATCTTCCGGGGCCATTTCCACTCCCAAATCACCACGCGCCACCATCACCCCGTCTGCCGCTTCCAGGATGGCATCCAGGTTATCCAATGCTTCTGGTCGTTCGAGCTTGGCGATTAGCAAGGGGCACTCCGCCGTGGACAGACAGGAAATTTCATTCCTGACCAACCGCACGTCTTCCGCCCGTCGGACGAATGAAATTGCTACAAAATCCACTCCAAGCGACAATCCAAACCTTAGGTCATCGGCATCTTTTTCAGTGAATGCCGGAATATCAAGAAGAACCCCCGGCAGGTTGATGCCCTTATGGGAGGTCAACATCCCGCCAGTCTTTACTTCTGCGTAAACCTGTTCATCTTTTACCGAAACGACCGAAAGTACCAATCGACCATCATCGAGCAGGATTCTATTGCCCGGTTTGACCGAACCGAACAATTGCGGGAAATCCACTGGGATGAGCGGTTGATTGTTGCTTGTCGACGGTTGTATGCCACCTTCCGGGTAAAGCAGGATCATCTGGCTGGGAACCAGTGACAATGAGGCAGGCAACACGCCCACACGTATCTTAGGTCCCTGCAAATCCTGCAGAATCGCCAAAGGTTGATCTAAACGCCTTGAGATCGCTCGCAATTGTGAGATTTGCGTTCCGTGCGTTTCGTGTGTCCCATGTGAAAAGTTCAGGCGGGCGACATCCATGCCTGCTAGTAGCATTTTTTCAACAACCGCATTATCTTGGCTGGCGGGACCAATGGTCGCTACAATTTTAGCTTTTCTGTTCATGCTAATTAGGTAACCAAATTTTATCGCTCTTAATGATTTTCATGGAAACAAAGGAAGGCAACTCATATCCAGTTCAATTCCTTGGCTTGTCTCTCCAAATCGGTGCGAAAATCTGGATTGGCAATATTGATTAAGGCCATGACCCGTTGCCTCACCGTCTTGCCGTACAGGTCGGCCACACCATATTCAGTCACCACGTAATGAACGTGATTGCGCCCAGTAACTACACCAGCGCCTGGCTTCAACATGGGGACGATCTTGGAGGACGCTTTGCCATCTTTTGTGACATTCGTGCTTTGCATGGCAATGATTGGTACGCCATCTTTTGAACGGGACGCCCCATAGATGAAATCCAACTGCCCACCAATACCACTGAAGAATTTTGGCCCTATACTGTCGGCGCAGACCTGACCGGTCAGGTCTACCTCAATGGCCGAGTTGATCGCGACCATGCGATCATTTTGGGCAATTACGAATGGGTCATTCACGTACTCCTGGCGATGAAACTCACACAACGGGTTGTCGTCCACCCAATCATACAGCGAATGAGTTCCCAGGACAAACCCCGCCACGATCTTGCCGCTGTGTAGAGTTTTACGGGCATTGTTGATCACGCCCTTTTCCACCAGCCGGACAACACCATCCGAGAACATTTCGCTGTGGATACCGAGGTCTTTCTTATCATCAAGAAAATTCAATACAGCGTCCGGAATGGCTCCTATCCCCATCTGCAGGGTAGCCCCGTCCGGGATCAAATCGGCTATATGGCCAGCAATCTTTCGACTCATCTGGTCATCGCCTTCGCCTCCCATCGGCAACTCAGATATCGGATAATCAACCGGTACAATGTGAGTCAAGCGGCTGACATGGATGAAGGAATCACCCAGGGTGCGCGGCATCTGCTCGTTAACCTCGGCAATGATGATCCTGGCAGACTCAGCCGGTGATTTAGAAAGACCGACTTCCACTCCCAATGAACAGAAACCGTGTTCATCCGGAGGCGAAACATGGATCATCGCCACATCCACCGGCAGAACCTTGTTCTTAAATAATAGTGTGAATTCTGATAGCAACACCGGGGTAAAGTCCGCGCGCCCTTCCCAAATTGCCTTGCGAACATTGGCACTTATGAAAAGGGAATTCACCCGCAGGTGGCCTTCCAATTCTGGCTTCACATAATCGGCCGGGCCGACCGAAAGTGCTTGGCAGATTTCCACATTCGTGAGGTCTGGCGCATAATTGACTAACGCGGCCAATAATATCTGCGGTACGGATACATTCCCGGTCATGAAAATGCGATTCCCGGACTTGATCACCTTCACCGCTTCTTCAGCCGAAGTAACACGTGATTTGTAGGTCGAATGCCAATCCATTTGCTACTCCCTATTTATTCCACAGCGATAAGTGACGGATTTCACCCTGATAAGTATTGACTGCCACTTCGATAGATGGGTTTTCCGCCATTGCCTTTTCCACGCCTAGGTTGGCAATCTTGAGAATATAAGGAGTGGCAACATTCACGAAACCATGTGTGGCAGTACGCGCCACGATGCCCGGCATATTCGGAACGCAATAATGTATCACATTCTCTTCGATATACGAGGGACGATCGTGCGTGGTCGGGCGGGATGTTTCCACACACCCCCCCTCGTCAATACTTAGGTCAATAATGACTGACCTCCATTTCATTTTCCGAACTGCCTCACGTGAAACCAGAAGTGGGGCGCGCTCACCCGGTACCAGCACCGCACCAATAAGAACGTTGGCAAACTCGCAGCAGCGCACAATATTCCTTTCTGTGGAAAGCATGGTAACAACGTTCATTCCACATTGACTGATGCGCTGTAATGCATTGATATCCTTATCCAATACTGTCACATGTGCACCCAAACCACAAAAGGCATGTGCCGCGTACGTACCCACTGTGCCCGCGCCTAGGATAACCACTTCCGCCGGCGGGACACCTGGGATGCCCCCAAGTAGGATGCCACGGCCTCCCTGGTCACTATGTAACAGGCGGGCTGCGACTTCTGCCGCCATCGCACCGCCGATCTGGCTGGACGGGCGTAGGACTGGCAAAGATCCATCCGCTTCCTGTATTTGTTCACAGGCAATCGCCGTTATTTTTTTATTCAGAAGCGTATTTATCTTGCTTTGGCGGGCCGATGGTAAGTGTAAAAGTCCGGTTAGTATTGTCCCTGGTTGCAGGAAAGCCATCTCTTCTTCTGTCGGGCGGGAGACTTTCAAAACCAAATCGACTCTTCCATAGACTTCTTCGGTGGAAAAGACAATTCGTGCCCCGCTCTGCTCATATTCATCATCCGCAAAACCGGCCACGCTCCCTGCATCATGCTCCACGAAAACAGGATGTCCATTCTGCCGAAGGATTTCCACCCCGGCCGGGGAAAGGCCTACGCGGTATTCATACGGCCGTCTTTCTTTTGGGATACCAATGTTCATTTTCCACCTCCATGTCCGGACCGAAAACATTATCAGGCATATTCTACTATTCTACTGCAAAATTACAATTCATTTACAGGGTGTAATAACACGACTCATCCCTAGCACCGAGATGAGTCATGTTGGTTTACTATTGAGAAGAAAATCCAAATCAGCGAGACTTTGAACAGTCAGGCGTTTCCTGCCATTCTACTTCAAATTTAGGACTTCACGAATGGATGGCAATGACCAATCTATCGTTGCCTTGTCAATCACCAGCGGAGGCGCAAAGCGGATGGTGTTGACATGCGTCTCTTTGACCAGGATTCCTTTTGTTTCCAACGCCTCACAAAACCGCCGCGCTCCGCCGGCACTCTCCTTTAATTCCACACCTATTAAAAGGCCCTTTCCACGTACTTCTTTGACATGGGGACTTGGGATTTCAGTCAACTGCTCAATAAAGTATTCACCCATTTCAGCAGCCCGTTCGACCAGACCTTCTTCGACAATTACACGCAATGCGGCCCGTGCTGTCGCTGCTGCCAGGGGATTCCCGCCAAAGGTTGAACCATGCTCGCCGGGTTGGAACAGTCCGAGCAAGTGCTTGTCCGCTAACACTGCCGAGACAGGGTAGAACCCGCCGGCCAGAGCTTTACCGATAATTGTTATATCGGGATGAACATGGTCGTATTGTGCCGCAAAAAGCATCCCAGTCCTTCCGAGCCCCGTTTGGATCTCATCAGCCATAAGTAGAACGTTATTTTTTGCGCAAATATCAGCCAAACTTTTCAAATATCCAGCTGGAGGAACAATGACCCCACCTTCCCCTTGAATAGGTTCCACGAGAACAGCGGCTGTATTTGGAGTAATCGCTTGACCAATCGCCTCTGAGTTTCCGTAGGGAACGGTGATGAACCCAGGCGTAAAAGGTCCGAAATCGTCCCGGTAAAGTGATTCGCTGGAGAACGAAACCTCGGTGACGGTGCGTCCATGGAAGTTCCCTGAACAAACAATTATTTCGGCTTGGTGACGTGGAATTCCCTTGACCGCGTAGGCCCATTTACGGGCTAGCTTGAGGGCAGTCTCTACGGCCTCCGCACCGGAATTCATCAACAAGGACATTTCGTAACCGGTCAGCTCCGAGAGTTCCTTGTAAAGCAGGGGTAATTGATCGTTGCGGAAAGCGCGCGAAGTTAGGGTGACTTTCCCAGCCTGTTCGATCAAGGCTGCTAGGATTTTCGGATGTACATGACCCTGGTTCAGTGCTGAATAGGCTGAGAGGCAATCAAGATATTTCCTGCCTTCCACATCGTACACCCATACGCCCTGGCCTCGTGTGATGACGACATCCAACGGAAGATAGTTGTGGGCACCGTACTGCTCTTCAATTTCTGATATATTCCTGCGTGTTCATGGTTCCACCTTTCTGTATAATAGACTTTATGAGGTTTCGCCCCGAGCGCCACGCAATCGAGAGGCATTTCGGTTTTGCAGAATATTAGGCAACCCCGAAAAGGCGCGCCAGCACTGCTTTTTGGGCATGCAGGCGGTTATGTGCTTGAGGAAATATGAGTGAATGTGGTCCATCCGCTACCTCGTCGGTCAGTTCGTGGTTGCGATGCGCCGGTAAACAGTGCATCACAATCACGTCTTTATCAGCCTCGGAGACCAGTTTAGAGTTAACTTGATAAGGCGGGAAGACTTGTTCGCGTTTGGCTGTCTCTTCCTCCTGACCCATGCTAGTCCAGGTATCAGTATAGATCACTTGGGCTTTCTTAACAGCTTCGTGTGGATCCCGTAGGAAGCGCAACTGGCTGCCAGAAGAATCGGCTAATTCTTCTGCCATTTCCACGGCTATTGGATTCAGGTCATATCCTTCTGGGTTTGCAATGGTAAAGTTCCAGCCCAATTTTGCAGAAATATGCATCAATGAAACGGCCACGTTATTTCCATCACCAACAAAGGCCACATTCAGATTTTTGATTTTTCCAAATCTTTCCTGAATGGTAAGGGCATCTGCCATCGCCTGACAGGGATGGCTGAAATCGCTTAGACCGTTCACGACCGGAACCGATGACCATTTTGCCAGTTCCAAAACATTTTCATGTTCGAAGACACGTGCCATGATTGCGTGTACGTAGCCTGAAAGTACGCGCGCCACGTCCGCAGCTGATTCCCGGTTCCCAAGCCCAATTTCGCTCGGCGAAAGATACAGGGCATCCCCCCCCATATGACGCATCGCCATATCAAAGGAGACGCGTGTCCGCAGGCTGGGTTTCTGGAAGATCATTCCCAGCACCTTTCCCTTGAAAAGTGGAGGGTTCCCGCTGGAAAAATATTCCTTTTTCAAGGTTTTGGCAAGATCGAGAATGTCCTGCAATTCCTCCGGTGAATGATCGAAAATATCCAAGAAATCTTCCATTTTATTCTCCTATAATTAAATATCAAATCTGCCTGTATTCCCGTCAAGTGCATTATATCTCCATCCCTGCATTCGACCTGTTGCGCCTCAGTCATTGGAAGGGATACTTTCAATGGCTCTTTCTTTTTTTTCTTTCCTGGACCAACGGCACTGCCAATTAGTTTTTCCAAGTTCAATGATTAGGAAATGCTTATCGGGCACCCTTATTTACCGAGGAAAACGGGCGAAGCCATACTATATTTCCCCCCGGGAGTAGGATTTTGGTATGAATGATCGATGAAAGTATTTAGCCGGCAATGCCAATTGTGTTCCTATATTATCTCCCAGGCCAATCGCACAGACCGGTATATTCCTCGAGAGCAGGCTGTCTACCATCTTTTCTGTTTCTCCATGTCCGCCAAATGTCTCGGATTTAATGAGGACTACCACCGGTCGTAAGTTCCGATGCTGCAAATCCTCTACAGCCAGGAATAGATCTGGATGAGCTGAGGGTGTAATAAATATTACACCGCTGCCTAAAGGAAGGTACTTTGCATGCAGACTTACTAGTCCCAAGAGTGGCATTTTCCCCTCAGGCTGGAGAAAAGCCAGAGTTTCCATGATTTTATTTAATTGGCGTTCTCCACGCTCACAAGGAACAACAGTAAATTTCCCTGCAGCACATACCAATCCGACTACCCGTCGATCCATCAGGTAGTAACTCGCCAGCGAGGCTGCTACACTGACAGCGTACTCAAAAGTGTCCCCCGGCAAGGACATTTTCGGGCGGCGCACCCATAAGTAATCATCTTTATAGGAAATCACTGGTTCAGACATTGACAAATGAACCGGGCGATAAGCATCTAGAAATAACCAGATATCAGCCTGCGGGTCTTGTTCAAATTCTTTGACCATGAATTGCCCACGGTGAGCTGTGCTGGGCCAGTGGATACGTTTCATCGGGTCGCCTGGAACGTATTCACGCACTTCTGCGGCATGAGGTGTCACGTCAAATGTCTTCTGGCGTATCACTTTTCCCCCGGGAAGGAGACCGGGAGGCGGAGGAAATATAGGAATGGTGAATGTCATGGGCAGAATGACCAGAGTGTCTCTGGAAGTAATTTCTTTCCGCATCGTGAATAGACCAAATGGGTCACTTGATGTCAGTGTGGTCGGTCCAAGTAAATAAGCCCCCCGCTTGGTCAGGAGAGTACGTGCTGAATAATACCTTATTTGGTGTGCGCCAATTCTGGTCAACAAGCGGGACCCGGCGGCATTTGGTAAAGTAGACAAGTTGAGCACTTCCAGCCAGGCGCACCCTGGCCATGCATCTTTTTTAATCTCGTAATGCTCTTCAAACACGTCCCCCATACTTGCCCGGAATGTACGTGTATCCCTTCGCAGACGGACTCCCTTCATTGAAAAAAACGCCCAAATTGCCGCACCACCCAATAAAAGTATCCCGATGAAAGCTATGCGTGCGTAGATTATCCCCCCGGTTACAATCCAGCCTGCCAGACCGACTACAATTGCAACACCAAGCAGCCAGCGCAAGGCAAGGGATCCCTTCATATTCTAAGGGACCTGGAAATCTCCACCGGGGACGGGCAGGTTCTCTATTATTTCTTCCACAATCTTCTCAGCGCTTAACTCTCGCAGACGGGCAGCCGGTCCGACAATGACACGGTGCGCCAACACCGGCACTGCCAGGCATTTTATATCGTCCGGCAAGACAAAATCACGCCCCGCCAGGGCTGCTACTGCCTGTCCCGTTCGGAAAAGCGCTAGACTTCCCCGTGGGCTGGCTCCCAGATAGACATCAGAACTCTGGCGCGTGCGGTTTACCAAATCCACCAGATAGCGTTTGACTGGTTTGGATACATATATTTTCTTGATTTCCTCCATAACCCTTTGCAACTCTTCGACTTCAACGACAGATTCTAATGTTTCAATCGGATGGCGTAGTTGTTGGCGATCGAGGATTTCAATTTCCTCCGCTTGGTTGGGATATCCTAATCTGACTCGCAACAGAAACCGGTCCAATTGGGCTTCAGGCAAAGGAAAAGTACCTTCATATTCAATTGGGTTCTGCGTTGCTAAAACCATGAACGGGGCAGGTAAAGGGTGAGTAATACCATCTACCGTCACCTGTCTTTCTTCCATTGTCTCCAACAATGCGGCCTGTGTCTTCGGGGTGGCGCGATTGATTTCATCCACCAGCACTATCTGCGCAAACACCGGACCAGGGCGGAATTCAAAGATACGCTTCGACTGATCATAGATTGAGACACCACTAACATCACTGGGGAGCATATCAGGTGTGAACTGGAGACGGTTGAATGAGCAACCTAATGACTTCGCCAGGCTGCGCGCCAGCACCGTCTTGCCAACCCCTGGTACGTCTTCAATAAGTACGTGTCCCTGGCAAAGCAGACCTACAACGATTGATTCAATGGTTGGTCGCTTGCCAACAATAACTTTCTCAAGGTTGCTGATCAACTTGCTGCCAAAAGATTTAATATCAGTCATGGTGCAAATCCTTTGCCACGAGATTAACCCTATTTTACTCGTACTTAAGGCCAGAACCGGTCAGGATTGCAACAACCGGATCAGGCAACTCTCCTAGCATTTGACTAAGTGCCGGTAACACGATGGCAGATGTTGGCTCGACATAGAATCCAAGTTGTGCTAGTTTATCGCGTGCCGGTATGATTTCTTCTTCATCAACAATGCATATGGTTCCACGACTAGCCTTAATTGCCGCAACCACCACATCCCCCCGTAGCGGATAAAGTACTCGTACTCCTTCTGCGAGAGTATGACCCTCAGTGACGAGCCCCAACCCGACATCTCCCAAAGTGAACGTGGCCCACAACGGGGCACAGGCATGTGCTTGTACGCCAATCACCTTTGGTATCCTCTCTGTTTTCTTTACCATACACAATGCGTCAAATCCGCGCGCCAACCCAAGAAGTAACCCACCCTGCCCAGCCGGGACGATTACTGCTCCTGGCATTTGCCCTAATTGCTCAAAAATCTCGTATGCTACTGTGGCGTAACCAGGAAGGTTGAAAGGGATGTAAGCATGACTGGCATAAGGCGTACCACCATCAGCCACCTTTCTGACAACAGCGGCAACCTCAGACCGCGAACCTGCGACCGGAATAAGTTCCGCACCATAAGCTTCAATCTGTCTCCTTTTAGGGCCAGAAGCAGACTCGGGTATAAAGATACGCGCTTTGATCCCTGCCCGCCCTGCGTAAGCCGCGAATGAAGCACCAGCATTCCCCGAAGAGTCTTCCACGGCCTCTCTTACGGCATTCGAAAGCAGCCAGGCAGTGATGACAGCAGAACCACGGTCCTTGAAAGATCCGCTCGGATTGAGGAATTCACATTTAAAAGCTATCCGTCGGCCAAAAACCTCCGCCCAAATAAGTGGCGTATCCCCTTCGCCTAGGGAAATCGGTTCGATGTCCGGTGAGAGACCAAATGTATGCCGGAAGCGCCAGATACCTGGCAGGGAACGGTCCTCCTGCGCCGGATCAAAATGGAATACGCCTCGAAAATCATATAACCCGCCGCAGCTCGGGCAGTGATATGGAACACCCTCTCCCGGATATTCACTCCCACAATTAGTACAATATATACCAGGATGGATCATGTACCCTTCCAAAGAAAAAGGGACTTCTTATTCTCCGGTCTTCGGTATATGTTCGCCTTCCACCCACAATTCCCCATCCCGTCTGAACTCTTTCTTCCAGACCGGAACAATTTCCTTCAGCCGATCAATCCCAAACCGCGCCGCCTTAAAAATTCCAGTATCCCGGTGGGCTGCAGTGCAGATAATCACAGTAGCCATTGTTTGAGGATAAACCCGCCCAACGCGTTGGGCAATGGCTATCCCTTCCACGGAAGGCCAACGGGAACGTATTTCCTCCGCCACTTGACGCATTTTCGCCTCGGCCATCGGCTGGTAGGATTCATATTCAAGATAGCTGGTTTCGTGAGTTTCGCCTCGAATGGTGATACCTCGTACTATGCCAGAAAAAATCGCTGCCGCTCCGGTGGATGGAAGCGTTACTTGGGCAATCAGCATTTCCAGGTCAAATTTAGCTTCAGAAACAGAGATGATCGTCGGATAATCCATGATTTTTTCACCCGCCAGAGACCGGAGGAAAAAAGGCAATTTCCGCATCCTTTGGGATGATTTGCTCATCCGCTGCATATTCTCGGTTGACTGCCACGAGGACGGAATTCTTTGCCTGTGCCAATCTGGGATACCTTTCCAATAATGATTCTTTTAGCATCGCTACGGATGTTCGTTCCCGGATTTCCATTTCGATTGTCTTCGTACCTGTGTAATCACGCAGGGAGGCAAAAAACAAGATATTTATTCTCATATATTTTCTCTGTTACGTTAATTATGATAATGAAGCCCTATTCATTCTTCACGGTCCCTGACCTACCACCTTGTTTTTTAATTAGGCGGATGTTCTGAATTCTCATCGTTTTCTCCACAGCTTTCGCCATATCGTAGACAGTCAACGCTGCCACAGAGACTGCCGTCAAAGCTTCCATTTCCACGCCGGTTCTTCCGGTGGTTTTTACTGTTGCTATGATTAGAACACCTGGAAGTGTCTCATCCAGCGACAGTGAAACATCAATATGAGTAATCGGTAGGGGATGGCATAATGGAATTAGGTCCGAAGTCCGTTTTGCCGCAGAAATCCCTGCAATCTGAGCCACTGTTAATACATCCCCTTTTTTCATCGCTCCTGCGCGGATCAAGGCAAGTGTTTCCTGCTTCATCATAACTTCCCCGCGTGCAATCGCGAGGCGCTTGGTCTGTGGCTTGGCATCAACATCCACCATATGGGTCCGACCGGTATCGTCAAGGTGTGTCAACATTGAACGCATTTCATAATTATACCAGCCGTAAGAAAACCAGTTTCTGGTTATAATAAACTGCAATGAATAGGAGTATTCTTTTCGTTGAAGTCCACATCATAGTCGAATAAAATGACCCTCGTTCCCAATTCCCATCCTCGCCTTCCTCCCGTGGCATTTCGCATTCTATTCACCACTTTCTGCATCATGCTTTTTCTCGCTGGTTGCGGACTTACGCCCACCCGAATTCCCACCTCCACATCCACTCCGGTCACTCCAAGCATAACGCCCACCAATAGTATAACTCCCACCGATGCGCCTACCCAGACGCCTTATATCATTACCGCCACACCAGAATTCGGTGCCTCAATCTCGGCACCTCTCGGTACTTTTTTTCTTTCCCTGTCCGACGCAGGGCATTTTCATCTCTTCGCATACTCATCTCAAACTCTGCCACTCACCCGCCTCACTTCGAATGCCTGGGATGATATTACTCCGGCAATAAGTCCGGATGGTAAATGGCTTGCCTATGCCTCGAACCAAAATGGTTACTGGGATCTGTATTTGCTTGACCTTACCAATGGAAATAAAGTACGACTGACGGATACTCCTGAGTACGACGCCGCTCCAACCTGGTCTCCTGATGGAGCTTTCCTCGCTTGTGAATCCCTCCAGAATGGTTTTTTGGGCATTTTCATCCACTCAGTTAAGGATCCCACTCAGGTTCTTGCTTTGACTCAAGATTCCGCTTCTGATATCTCGCCGGCTTGGTCCCCACTCGGGAGGCAAATCGCATATATTTCAAATCGTAGCGGTGACCCGGAGGTGTGGGTCGCCGACCTGGATAAATCAGGAGACGCGAGGTTCGTCGATATCAGTCAGTCTCCCCAAGGCGTGGAATCACACCCGGCCTGGTCGCCGGATGGACATCAACTGGCTTGGGCTTCCACAGACATGGCTTCAGGCTTGACGAGCATCTATGTTTGGGATGCCCTTACTCCCTCCGCTCCAGCACAATGGGCTGGTTCCGGCGATTGGCCTGTATGGCAAGACAATGGTCATCTCGCCACTCGCCTGACGGCTCCTAACCAGACCTTTCTTACAGGCTATACCACTAGCGGAACGATCGATCTGCCGCCATTGTTGCTCCCTGGTCCAGCAAATGGACTATCGTTCGGGAACACAGTTTCTGCATTACCAGGCGCCTTTCAAAAGACTGCACAGATTACGCCGGCCCCAATGTACACCGTAGCGATCACTCCCGAATCAAATCTCCTGCCAGGACGCGCTTCACTGGTTTCCTTGCCTGGTGTCCAGGCACCTTACCCACAATTAAATGAATTTTCGTATGATTCCTTCCAGGCACTACGATCACAGGTCGCCATGGAGATTGGTTGGGATGCCCTTGCCAGTTTGGAAAATGCTTATGTACCCTTCACAACGCCGCTTGAACCCGGATTGGGCGAGGATTGGCTATACACAGGCCGTGCATTTACTTTAAACCCGGCGCAGATTCAAGCCGGCTGGATGGCCATTATCCGAGAGGATTTTGGCCAGCAAACCTACTGGCGTATCTTCCTGCGGACCACAGCCCAGGATGGTTCACAAGGCGCTCCGCTTACCCAGGTTCCTTGGGATTTTAGTGCACGGACTGGTGATCCGGATGCCTATGAAAACGGCGGACGGTTGGCAAGCTCCATTCCTTCCGGTTACTGGTTTGACCTGACATCCCTCGCCATACAATATGGGTGGGAACGCCTGCCAGCTCTTAACCAACTGGCGTACTTATTATGCCGGGGCTCGCTTCAACGAATTGGCATTCACACAGGGACTGGACTGGCAAACCGCCATGCTCCAACTCTACCCACCTGAAGTACTCGTTACACCGACAGAAGTTATTCCGCCCACACGTACACCCACGCGTACTCCGATGTGGTACCGTTCGCCTACGCCCACTTCCACTCCAACTTCGCGGCCAACCAATACACCATGAACCGTCTGTGGATTACCCTGCCGGTAGTATTGATTCTCCTATCAGGGTGTGCACCCGCGACCATTCAAACATCCTCGCCACGGCCCATTCTCCCATCCCCAATTTCCACCTCCACTCCCACGAATGTTACTTTTATTACTCCGCAGAGAACTGTTACACTGGCTATCGAAACTTCGACACCTTTCCCGTTAACCGAGGCGCCAGCTCCACTCCCCACTGCAACGCCCGGCGCTATGCAATTATTCTTTCCCACAGTTATTCCGGTTCAAGGCGCCGAATACCGTCCGCCTCTCTATCCCATCCCTTGGGCACCTTCAACCCACGACCATTTCTACTTTGCCGCTCCGATTGCTGCAGCTTATCCAGGTGAGCCGGAATGGGATTATCCTTATGGCGGTGTTTTCTTTGGACCTACTATTATTCACACGGGCGTAGATCTGCCTGCCCCACGTGGAACCGATGTCCTGGCCGCTGGGCCGGGAACGGTCGTTTGGGCCGGACTAGGCCTTTACACCGGATCACCCGAAAGCCTTAAAGATCCTTATGGGTTGGCTGTTGCCATCCGTCATGACTTCGGCTATCAAGATCAACAACTCTACACAATCTACGCTCATATGGAGGAGATTGATGTGGTTGTCGGTCAATGGCTGAATACCGGTGCGATAGTTGGGAAAGTGGGGAGTACCGGAAACACCACCGGCCCGCATCTCCATTTCGAGATCCGGCTGGGAGAAAACAGTTTTTATTCTACACGTAACCCAGTTTTATGGGTGTCTCCACCTCAAGGGGAAGGGATTCTGGTCGGCCGGGTGATGGCTGACTATGGATCTACCCTCAAGAATTATCTGGTCTCCGTAAAGAACATCACAACTGATAAAACCTGGAAAGTCTATACTTACGCCAGTGACGCTACCATCCATAGCGATGCATATTATGACGAAAACGTCGCGTTGGGTGACCTTCCTGCAGGTGTTTATGAGCTTAATATTATGTATGCTGGAATGAATAATCCGGTAAATATCCAGATTTTCCCCGGTCAGGTTACTTACTTTTCATTTTACGGGTTTGCCAAATACAACTTTTCAATGCCCCCTACTCCCATTATTACCGCTACGGCAACTCCTTAAATCCCTTGACGCATCGAACATCTGTGCTATACTCTAAATGATTATAAAAAATGGAGAGGATAATTATGACTAAAAAACCTGATTCTGCTTCTAGCAATTCTATGGATGAAGGTCGCCGCGCTATGCTCGATAAAGCGGTTGGAGACATTGTCAAACGGTACGGCGATGGTTCAATCATGCGTCTGGGCGATGCGCATAAAATGACCATTGACGCCATCCCAACCGGTTCGCTCTCTCTCGATCTTGCCCTTGGGATCGGTGGCATCCCGCGCGGTCGTATCACCGAAATATATGGACCCGAGTCTTCCGGCAAAACTACCATTTGCCAGCATATCGTTGCTGAAGTCCAGAAGATTGGTGGAACTGCTGCCTATGTGGATATGGAACATGCCCTTGACCCGGTCTATGCAGCCAAATGCGGCGTGGATGTGGATAATCTGTTGGTTTCCCAGCCAGATACAGGCGAACAGGCTCTCGAAATCACCGAGACGCTTGTTCGCTCCGGAGCCGTGGACCTCGTGGTGATCGACTCGGTAGCCGCACTGGTTCCCAGGTCTGAGATTGAAGGCGATATGGGTGATGCTCAGATGGGTGCAATGGCCCGTCTGATGTCACAGGCATTACGAAAACTCTCCGGAGCTATCAACCAAACCAAGACCTCAGTCATTTTCACTAACCAATTGCGTATGAAAATCGGCGTCATGTTTGGCAACCCGGAGACTACCACAGGCGGCAATGCCTTGAAATTCTATGCCTCGGTCCGCCTTGACGTGCGCCGAATCCAATCCATTAAGATTGGGGCGGAAATTGTTGGCAACCGGACGCGTGTTCGGGTGGTCAAGAACAAAGTCGCGCCCCCCTTCCGAACCGCAGAATTCGACATCATGTATAACGAAGGAATTTCAAAGGTCGGCGACCTGATTGATTTGGCAACTCAGCTTGGTATTGTGGATAAACGCGGCGCCTTCTTCTCTTTTAAAGAAAACCGTCTAGGACAAGGACGCGAAAACTCCAAAGAATTCCTGCGCCAGAACCCGGCCATTGCTGACGAAATTGAAACTATCATCCGCCAACGCGCCAACGGCGGCGAAGTGGCTCTCCCTTTGGCCATGGGCGAGGATACCAGTAATGAGGCTGTCGGGGATGAATAGACTTAAAATTGGCCGTTGAAAATCTGGCGATCAAAGGACACAGATGGACACGCGACGATTTTTCCCTGCCTCCATATCCATCTGTTTTTTTGTCATCCTCTTAGGGTGTCTGGGACTGACCATTTCCTCCTGCGGAGGAAGCAACTCCCCAACTCCATTGCCCTCTCCAATTTCGTTTCCAACACCTGCCCAGGAACAGCCATCGGCCACACCGATCATCCTGCTAGTGCCATCAAATCCGACCCCGACGCCTATTTGCACAGATAATTTACTTTTTATCAATGACGTGACTATACCTGACGGCACTGTCGTTACTCCCGGCAGTACACTCGATAAGCAATGGCTTGTGCAGAATAACGGAAATTGCAATTGGGATGCTCGCTATCGCCTGCGACTTATCTCTGGTGACGCACTCGGCGCCTCAGCGGAACAGGCGCTCTACCCGGCGCGTGCCGGGACACAGGCCAATATTCGCATCCTTTTCACGGCACCCCAGGAGAACGGAGAATACATAAGCGAATGGCAGGCGTTCAATGCAGACGGGGTCGCGTTTGGGGAGTCATTTTTCATTAAGATTGAAGTTCAACAATAGTCACATGGGAATTACTACGCTTCGTCGTCTAGAGATCGCCGACCATGATTTTGTAGCCCATCGAATTGTCGAATCCTGGGGTGCAGAGATCGTTGTTGTTCATCAGACAATTTATCGGCCTGCTGAACTACCTGGGTTTATTGTACAGTCAGGACGGAAGATCCTCGGCCTGATCACTTTTCATATTGATGAATGTAATGCATGCGAGATTGTCACACTCAACTCTTGGAGCGAGGGTCGGGGTGTCGGAACAGAGCTTGTTGAAGCCGTTAAACAGATCGCGCAAAGGAAGGGTTGCAAGCGACTTTGGCTCATCACCACCAATGATAAATTGAAAGCTCTCCATTTCTATCAGAAACGTGGTTTTGTTATAGCATCAATTCACATCAACGCCGTGGATAAAGCCCGCCTGCTCAAACCCGAGATCCCGTTAATCGGTTTGGATGGAATCCCACTTCGCGATGAAATCGAAATGGAAATTGCCTTATAATTTATTCCCACATCTCCGGAAAAAGAATTCTATCTCCTGTATCAGTTAATAAACGTCGAAGGGCTTACTGATGGAAGCCGCTAATGCAGGCCAGCCCTTGGGATTGATTATGACTTAAATTCTTCACGGTGACCGTATTGGTCGCCAGGGCAATATACGTTTAGGGTGTTCGGCAGTACTGTTCGACGCGAACAGGGAAAAAGTTCTCGTTACCCGGCGTGCCGATAATGGACAATGGTGCCTTCCAAGTGGCGGAGTGGAATCCGGCGAGAGCGTTTTCGAGGCATGTGTAAGGGAGGTGTGGGAGGAAACCGGACTCCAGGTACGGATAGAGCGACTGACCAGTGTCTACAGTAGCCCGGACAGGTTGGTTATTTACAAGGATGGTAACCAGTTCCAGTTCATTATCTTGAACTTTGAAGTCTGGGGGATTGGCGGAAAGATCGGTTTAAGTAATGAAACAACTGATATTGGATTTTATTCCAAGCTCCAGATCGAGGAGATGGATATCTTTCCCCACCACAAACAATTCATCTCAGACACGCTGGCAGGTCAAGATGCAACCTTCATCCGCTAACAACCCCACCATAGTTGTCTACGGCAATCGAATAAGTAAAGAAGGTAAGCTGAGATTGGGATGTTCAGCCATTCTTTTCGACAAAAAACGCCAGACAGTCCTGCTTACCCGCCGCACGGATAACGGTCAATGGTGCCTGCCGGGTGGGATGATTGATCCGGGCGAGTCGGTCACCGAGGGTTGCGAACGCGAGGTCTTCGAGGAAACCGGGCTCAGGGTCCGGGTGGTTCGTCTGACAGGCGTCTACAGTGACCCAAACCGTCTGACTATATATCCGGATGGGAATAAAGCTCACGTAATCGTCCTTTCATTCGAGGTCGAATTTGCTGGAGGAGAATTGGGGCTTAGCAATGAAACCACAGATGCAAGGTACTTCCCTGTGGACGCTGCTATTCACATGGACTTATTCCACGGTCACGCCGAGCAAATTCGCGACGGTTTGGATGGAAAAGCTGAAGCGTTCATCCGTTGAGATCTGAAAAGCTCCTGCAGGTTGCGGGTTAAAACTTGGCTTTTTACATGAAATGAAAGAAATTAAATCATCGTTGGATTTTCCGTGAAAAAGAAATGGTTGGAATTCATTGTTATTTTGCCTCTACCTTTGCCATAGAACCATGGTCACTCTTGACGAATTTATAGTTATTAATCTGGTAACCTCGCTCAGAAGTGGAGAGTAATTATGGAACCTCTTAGCACATCGGCCCAAAAAATTCAGAATATCCTTCAAGGACTCGGGGTCAATTCTAAAGTGCTCGAGTTTACCAGTTCCACTCGTACTGCCCAGGAAGCAGCCGATCGGGTGGGTTGCCAGCTCGGCCAGATTGTTAAATCTCTGGTTTTTAAAGGACAGGTCAGTAATAAAGGCATCCTGGTGTTGACTAGCGGTTCGAACCGGGTGGATGAAAAAAGAATTGGTCAATACACAGGAGAATCCATTGGCCGCGCTGATCCTGATTTTGTCCGAACCATAACCGGATTTGCCATTGGCGGTGTACCGCCGTTCGGTCATACCCAACCCCTGGAAACATTTATAGATGAAGATTTATTGCAATTCACCAATGTGTGGGCTGCCGCCGGGACACCTAATGCCGTATTTGAACTTCCATCTACCGACCTTATTAAAGTTACAGGCGGAAGTATTGTTCGCGTTAAATCGGAATAGATCTGGCAGACCATGTTCCAAACTTCAAGATTTAGTATTGAAGTCCCTATTAGAATTTGCTAGAATAGTATTGTAATCTTTCCATCCTCTGGTTTCCTATATTTGAAAGGATTAAATATGTCTGTAACAAGGTCTCTCAGTCCTGCAGGAAAAAATAATATTAAGAACTGTCTGCTTGCTGTTTTTATAACCGTCGTTCTGATCAGTATGTCCGCTTGTGGCCAATCTGCCACTCTAACTATCTCGCCAACCAATACGCCACTGTTCACTCCGACCATTGCGCCAACTGCTACCCCTCGACCTACTCCGACCTCCGCAGCCACACTTCAACCAGGTGAGACCAACCGTACAGTAAAAGTTAATGGCGTGGACAGGACCTACCTGCTCCATATCCCGCCGGGTTTGGATGGCAGCCACCCTTCGCCGGTGGTATTCGCCTTGCACGGTTATGACATCGAATACTACTTTGAAATAACAGATCTGCAGCATATAACCGAATTCGGTAGCATTTCTGACCAAAATGGCTTTATCCTAGTCTTTCCGTCCGGTGAAAACGGTGTATGGAATGTTGGGGGTGGTTGCTGCGGATATTCTTCTGACAATAATGTGGACGAACCTGCCTTTTTACGCCAGATCCTGACGGATTTGGGTTCGATTGCCAGCATTGACTCCAAACGCATTTATGCTACGGGATTTTCCATGGGTGGGATGATGGCATTTCGGCTTGCCTGTGAAATGTCCGATACCTTCGCAGCAATTGCGCCAGTGGCAGGTGCTCTCCTGGATAATCCCTGTCAGCCCAGCCAACCGGTTTCGATTATGCAGGTGAACGGGAAAGCCGATAATCTGGTGCCCTACGGAGGTGGATTGGGCGATTTTATGTCTGGAAAAATCAACTTTCCACCTGTTGAACAGGGTATTACCACTTGGGCTAACTTGGACAGCTGTACCGGTTCGGCACAATCCGAGCAGCAAGGAACAATTGGGACTCTTACCGCTTACACTACTTGCAAGGCTGGTTCAGCGGTCGAGCTGTACACGTTGGATGCACTCGGGAACAATTGGCCTACAAAATATGTAATTCCCATTTCTCAAATGATCTGGGATTTCTTTAAATCCCACCCGAAACCATAAGAAAACCTACCGCGGGCTGCCAATCCTGGGTGAAGGTTCTTTTTCTACTCCTCCAAAGCATCTTTGGCTTTCTTTTGCTGCTTGCCGCGCTCATCGGTATTCAGGATGCGCTTGCGGATTCGCCATGAGATTGGTGTCACTTCGAGCAATTCGTCGTCAGCCAGATACTCTATTGCTTCGTCAATGCTCATCTGGCGCGGCGGTGTCAGGCGGATTTCCATATCCCCATGTGAGGAACGCATGTTGGTAAGATGCTTCTTACGGCAAACATTGATAGGTATATCACCAGGGCGGGCATTCTCGCCAATGACCATGCCCTCATAAACGGACACCCCCGGACCATAAAACAGGTTTCCACGTTCCTCGGCGCTTTTTAAAGCATATGCAGTCGTCTCACCCACTTCCCACGCTACGAGGGAGCCGGTGGAACGCTGTGCCATCGGTCCTGCCATCTCCTCATAACCATGGAAGAGAGCATTCATCACGCCCATTCCGCGCGTTGCAGTCAGGAATTGGTAGCGAAAACCCAAGAGGCCACGTGTTGGCACAATATACACCAACCGTACACTACCCTGACCCGATATCCTGCATATCCATCATCTTTCCCCGGCGTCCCCCGAGCATCTCCACCACCACCCCGACCGTATCAGGGCTGGTCTCAATGTGTACTTCCTCATAGGGTTCGAGTTGAGTGCCATCTTCAGCCTGTCGAAAAATCACTTCCGGGCGTGAGACCTGGAATTCGTATCCTTCCCGGCGCATGGTTTCGATCAAAATTGCCAGGTGCAATTCACCCCGCCCGGACACGAGGAAGGTGTCCGCAGTTTCAGTTTCCGCCACGCGCAGGGAAACATTGGTACGCAATTCATCGAAAAGACGTTCGCGCAGCCTCCGAGATGGGCTCCATTTGCCTTCCCTTCCTGAGAAAGGTGAAGTGTTGACCCCAAAAGTCATGCGGACTGTCGGTTCTTCCACCTTGATGGTTGGAAGGGCAGACGGGTTTTCCGGGTCGGCCAGGGTTTCACCTATGGCAATCCCTTCCAGTCCAGCCAGGGCAATTATCTCGCCAGCTTCGGCATGTTCCACTTCGACTTTGTTCAGGCCCATATGCACGTAAAGGTAACGGGCACGTTCGGGCACATTTTCTCCGTTCACCTTCAGGCGTGCAAGGGGCTGCCCAACCTTGATGGTACCAGCATGGATGCGTCCTACGGCGGTCACGCCGCGATAATCATCATAACCCAGGGTGGTCACCAACAATTGCAGTGGAGCGTCCGCATCCACTTTCGGGGCGGGAATATGCCTCAGGATGGTCTGGAATAGCGGCTGGAGGTCTGGCCCGAGTTTGGGAGTGAAACCGGCCTGGGCGCTGGTGGCTTGAGTGTAGATGATGGGAAACTCCGCTTGTTCGTCGGTCGCACCCAGTTCGATAAACAGGTCAAAGGTCTGGTTAACCACTCGCTCGGGTTCGGCATCTTTACGGTCAACTTTGTTGATGACGACCACAGCTTTGTGACCCATCTCCAAAGCCTTCTTCAGAACGAAACGGGTCTGCGGCATGGGACCTTCGGCGGCATCCACGAGCAGGAGTACACCATCCACCATGTTCATGACGCGCTCTACTTCCCCGCCGAAATCGGCGTGGCCTGGGGTATCTACGATGTTGATCTTGACTGTTTCGCCGGTAACAGGATCCGGAATAATGATGGCAGTATTCTTCGCAAGGATCGTGATGCCACGTTCGCGTTCGAGGTCGATCGAGTCCATCACACGCTCGGCCACCTGCTGATTGTCGCGGAAGGTGTGCGATTGACGCAGCAGACCATCCACCAATGTGGTTTTCCCATGGTCCACGTGGGCAATGATGGCAATATTTCTGAGATCGGTGCGTTCTTTGAGCATAAGTCTGCTTTCAGTTGTCAAATATTAGTAATAGGTTATAGGCGATAAAAAACCCCGACCAGATGGGCCGAGGCTCGTCCTGAGCATTGTTGAAGACTTTCGGCGTACACATATATTTTATCATAAATAAAGTCGATTTTAGACAGCGGAGTGCCGAAATCACATCAATATGAAATTGATCGAAAAAAATGATTCTAAGGACATGGAAAATGTGTTGGAAGGCGAATCCGCCTTGAATATTTAACCAGGAATTGCAACTCGCGTGTCGGCTTCTAAAGTTCAATCCAGATATGGAGAATATGGCTGTCACTTGTGATATAATGCCGCCGATATGATACACGCCAACCGAAGAAACTCCTTCTTGCCATTTGTGCTGATTAGTGGCTTTATCTCTAATGGGGTACATCGAATCGCGCCTGCTGCACGGGAATCGTAAATCAATCATTTCCGAACCCAGATTCTCACTTACCGCAGGTCCGCCCTGCGGTTTTTCTTTATCTGGTCCTGATACGCCTAGGGCATCGGCTACTCGACCAGAATCCTTTTGAGATATCATGATATCCATCAGCCTTTCTAATCTTACCCTCATCCTGGGAGCCAGGGTTATCTTTCGGGACATCTCCTGGGAGATCCAGAACGACCAGAAGATCGGTCTGGTCGGACCGAATGGAGCCGGGAAATCCTCATTACTCAAACTCATCACAGGGGAATACAGCGCTGAACCGGGCGGATTCATCGCCCAGGCCAAAGGGTTGACGGTGGGTTACCTGCCCCAGCAACCGGGGTTTGATTCGTCCGCCATAGCTTTCCAATTGGCGCTGGATGGCAATCCGCGCCTCGCAGTGCTCGAACAGGTGCTCACAGACATCGAAACCCGGCTGGGAAATCCATCCGTTTACGAAGATGAACAGGTACTCGCCCGGCTGCTGGGATTGCACGAGAAAGCCCTGGTTGAGTACGAAGCCTTGGGAGGCGCAGCCTACCCGGAGCGAGTAAAGGAATTATTGCGCGGCTTGGGTCTGCCGGATGAGGATTTTGCCAAACCCGTCGGTACGCTTTCTGGAGGTCAGAAGAAGCTCATCGGGCTGGCACGCTTAATCCTTGCCCGGCCGGATGTGCTGCTGCTTGACGAACCCGATAACCATCTCGATCTACCCGGTAAGGAATATCTTGAAAGACTTATCCGCGATTATCCCGGCACGGTTGTGCTTGTCTCCCACGACCGCTATCTTTTGGACGCAGTCGTCACCCAAATCGCCGAAATCGAAGACGGTCACTTGACCACTTGTCCCGGCAACTATACTGAGTACATCCTGGACAAGCAGGAACGCTTGGCGCGTGCCATGGAACTCTTCCAAATCCAGCAGCGTTCCATCGCCCGCATGGAAATGGCGCTCAAACGGTATCAGCAATGGGTTCAGGTTAGCGATAAATTCGCCAGTCGCGTACACTCCATGCAGACCCGGCTTGAAAAAGTCAAGCACTTGGATCGACCTGTAATCGAACATCGGAAGATGGGTTTGGAGCTAAACGGCTGGCGTGGTTCCAACCAAGTGTTGGAACTGGTGAGTGTTCAAAAATCCTATGCCCGCTCGGTCTTGACCGGCGTCAGTTTTTTGATTCGTCACGGAGAACGGGTCGGGCTGGTGGGTCCAAATGGGAGTGGAAAATCCGTCCTTTTTCGGCTCATACTTGGCACGGAAGTCCCGGAGTTTGGTGAGATCAAGATTGGCCCTAGTATCAAGATCGGTTTCTATGCGCAGGAACACGAAACGCTTGATCTCAATAAGACCTTGATGGAGACTGTCCGCATGGCAAGTAAGATGAGCGAATCAAGCGCAGTTGCCTTCCTTCTGCGTTACCTGTTTACTTACAAACAAGCCAGCGAAAAGGTATGTACGCTTTCGGGTGGTGAACGCTCCCGTCTGCAACTGGCTCTGCTGGTGCTTTCTGAAGCCAACTTCCTGTTGCTGGACGAACCGACCAATAATATCGATATCGCCTCCTCCGAAGTTCTGGAGGATGCCTTGGGCGAATTCGTCGGGACCGTGCTGGTCATCTCACATGACCGGTATTTCCTCGATCGGACAGTGCAACGCATCCTGGTGTTGGAAGACGGAAGGGTAAAAGAATATATCGGCGGGTACAGCGACTATTTGGAAAAGAAAAAGATGAAAGTACTTTGAGAGGATTCTCCAATTTTCCCCGCCAATATTCACCAAAAAAGCCTCGTGGATGGTTTCCCACGCGGCTTTTTGCTTCTTGTTTCCTGATTCCCTTATGTCCCTTCTTCCCAGGAATTCAGGTATTTGAACTGTTCCGGGGTCAGTTTGTCAATCTTAATGCCCATGGCAGAAAGTTTGATGCGCGCGATCTCGGCATCCACTTCCACCGGGACAGAGTAAACTCTTTTTTCCAAAGTATTGGCATTCTTAATCATGAATTCGGCTGCCAACGCCTGGTTGGCAAACGACATATCCATTACGGAAGCCGGGTGCCCTTCGGCAGATGCCAGATTGATAAGGCGGCCCTCACCTAGAATGTTTATCTTGCGCCCATCCTTTGTCTCATACTGGTCCACAAAGGGTCGGACGAGTTTAGGATCTCCCTTGGAGAGTCTCGCGATAGCGGGGAGGTTGATTTCTACATTGAAATGGCCGGAATTTGCAACGATCGCGCCGTCTTTCATTACCTCAAAATGTTGGCGATCAATTACATTGATGTCTCCAGTCACAGTACAGAAAATGTCACCGATCCTGGCAGCATCCATCATCGGCATGACCTGGAATCCGTCCATGACGGCTTCCAGAGCCTTGAGTGGATCCACTTCGGTGACAATCACCAACGAACCCATTCCGCGTGCACGTGAAGCCAGGCCACGTCCGCACCAGCCGTAACCGGCCACCACGAAGTTCTTTCCTGCCAGTAAAACGTTGGTGGCGCGAATGATACCGTCCAGAGTGGATTGGCCAGTTCCGTACCGGTTGTCAAAGAAATGCTTGGTCATGGCATCGTTGACCGCGATGACTGGAAACTGGAGCATCCCGTCCGCGGCCATTGCACGCAGGCGAATGACCCCGGTTGTGGTTTCTTCGGTCCCACCGATGATTCCGGGCAGGAGTTCTCGCCGTTCCTTATGTATGGTCGAAACCAGGTCGGCGCCGTCGTCCATGGTCATGTGTGGTTTGTGATCGAGGGCAGCCCGGATATGTTTATAGTAGGTCACATTGTCCTCGCCTTTAATGGCAAAGGTCGGTACCTCGTAGATATTTACCAGCGCTGCCGCCACGTCATCCTGTGTGGAGAGTGGGTTGGAGGCGGTCAGAACCAGGTCTGCGCCTCCGGCTACCAGTGTGCGTGCCAGGTTGGCAGTCTCGGTGGTTACATGCAAGCAAGCCGAAAGGCGCACACCCTGGAGCGGTTTTTCCTTTTCAAATCGCTTGAGGATACTGCGCAGCACGGGCATCTCACGCTCGGCCCATTCAATGCGTCGCCGGCCACCTTCAGCCAAAGATCCATCTTTAATATCATAGTTATTCATTTTCATCTCCCGAAAATTGACTATCCTTACTTAACAAGCTGGAGGAAATGGATACGCGCGGGCGGCAAGTCCGCCTACGTTCATCCATTCCTAACTCAAACGAGTTTGCAATAATTACAAGATGATCGAGTCTAAAAGACCTCTGTCATCAAAGTACTGCCGGAAACGCTTTACGAACGCGAGACGCGTGAAGGAGTGATTCTGTGTGCCTTTCTGTTCCAGGCAGTAAGTCGCCGCCAGGGAACCAATCTGACCACACAATTCCCAACTCCAACCACGTGCATAGCCGGTCAGGAAACCAGCCCGATAGGCGTCCCCCACACCCGTGGGATCCACGATGCAGACTTCTGGGACAACCGGGATATTGTACTCTTTTCCAACCGCGTACACAGAGGAACCGTCTTTACCACGCGTTACGACAACCACATCCACATGCTCTAACATGTGCACGAGGTCCAGGCCGGTCTTCTTGGAAATCAATTCAAACTCGTAATCATTTACAAACAGGAAATGGGCTCCTTCCATGTCACGTGCTAATTCAGGTCCTTCCAAACGCAGGATTTGCTGGCTGGGATCATACAGGTAAGGAATTCTCAACTCATGGCATTCACCTGCGAACTTGGTCATGGCCTCCGGGGAATTAGGGGAAACGACCACCAGGTTGGGACGGTTCTGCACCGTATGCAGGCTCTGTTGCGCTGCGACTCCCATCGCGCCCGGATAGAAACTGGCTATCTGGGCATTTGAGAGGTCTGTAGTGGCAAAGAAAGAAGCGGTATAAAGGCCTGGGATGACCTGCATCAACGCTGTATCCACGCCTTTGCTTTCAAGCCATAGCCGGTATTCCCCAAAATCTTCGCCGACTGTTGCCATGACACGTGGGTGCTCGCCCAATAAAGCCATGGTATACGCGATATTCGGTGCAATCCCGCCACGCTGGCGGGACATGGAATCGACCAGGAAGGAAAGACTGATTTTCTCCAGCCGTTCAGGTAGGATTTGCTCCTTGAACAGCCCTGGAAAGGTCATTAGGTAATCGTAGGCAACAGAACCGGTTATAAGTATATCCATGTGAAAGAGTCTTCCTGTCTTGAGCCTTTACCATCATCCCCGCTAAAACGGGTTTGAAGCTCCATGACATCAAATTTATTTCTTATCTTTTATCATTCTGTGCATGTGATGCTCGGTGCACAAAAAGCGGAAGGTTTAAGTCAAAAGGCGGCCTGACAACCCCGTTTTCGGTGACGATGGCAGTGATCAGCCGGTTGGGTGTCACATCAAAAGCTGGATTTCGGGCTCTCGCTCCTTGTGGAGCGACACGCTCCCCGTTGAATTGTAACCCTAAAACCTCCTCCGGGTCGCGCTCTTCGATGGAGATCCGGCTACCATCTGCCACTGATAAATCAATCGTTGAGGTCGGGGCAACCGAATAGACCGGGACATTGTTATCATGGGCGGCCAATGCCAGCATATACGTGCCGATCTTGTTGGCAACATCGCCATTGGCGGCAATCCGGTCCGCGCCAAAGAGAACTTTTTGGGCCTGCCCGGAGCGTAAAAAATATCCAGCCATGTTATCAGTGATAATTTCAAAGGGAATTCCATATTGTTGTAGTTCCCAGGCCGTCAATCTCGCTCCCTGTAAACGTGGACGTGTTTCATCCACGAGTACGTGTACACGCTTGCCCTGATCATAGGCCGAGCGGATGACACCCAACGCCGTGCCCCAGTCCACCACTGCCAGCGCACCCGTATTACAATGATGGATTATGGTGTCGCCATCCTCAATTAAGGCCGCACCGTGAGCGCCCATGCGTTTGTTTGTCTCCACATCCTCGTCGGCTATCCGCTGGGCTTCCTCCAATGCCAAAACCCGCAAGGTTTCGGGGTTCTTTACATCCTTCCCATTCTTCAGAACACGTAATTCTCTTTCAAGGGCCCATTTGAGGTTCACCGCAGTCGGCCGGGTGGATTGTAGGATCGCCGCTGCAGCCTCGATATCCGCAAGGAGGTCAGTGGTATCCTTGGCCTCGGATTCACTGGCTGCTAATGCCAGTCCAAAAGCCGCTGCCACACCAATAGCAGGTGCGCCGCGAACCGTCATCGTCTTAATTGCTTCGACCACTTCAAGACAAGTATGCATTGAAATCACTTCCAGCGAAACCGGCAGGCGGCGTTGGTCAATTAAACACAATTCATGCTTGGCAAAATCCCAAAAAACTGTACGCATACACCACACAGGAAAAAACGCCCTTTCACGGGCGTTATTACCGTCAAAGTTTATCATGCTGTCCGCAGATTCGCAAGCATTGACATGACATCTTTTCTAAATTATAAAGATTGTTATGATTAAAAAACAAATGCTTGCCGGAATAATGATCCTATTCCTGGCTGCCTGTTCGTCCAGCCCGACCCCGGTTCCTCCCACATCGACGCCCAGACCAACCCTGTCGCCGAGTGTCACCCCGACTGATACTCCCACACCCACCCTGACCCCTTCCCCCACGCTTACTCCCGAAGTCCGCCTGGAGACCGGTGAGCAGGCCATTTTCGATGGGGATTATATTAACGCCCAATTGCAGTTTCAGACCGCTCTTTCCACCACGACGGATCCGGCAATGCGAGCCGCAGCACTTTGGGGTCTGGGTCGCGTCGAATATGCAGCAGGAAATAATGGTAAAGCACTGATAGACCTTTCAAATCTGGCCACTGGCTACCCGGGAGACCAAAACGCTGTTCGGGCTTATTTCCTAATGGGCGAAATTTATATGACACTTGAAAGATATACGGAAGCCGCACAAGCCTATACCACCTACCTTGCCCTGCGTCCCGGTGTGATAGACAGTTTCGTCCAGGAAAAGCGCGGCGACGCTTATGCTTCCGCGGGAAAATTTTCGGATGCCATCTCGGCTTATAAAACTGCCCTGGCAGCCCCCCACATCGGCGACGATACATCCCTTCAAATCAAGATCGCACAGGCATACTCCAGTTCAGGCGATCCGACCACTGCCCTCAATCTATTTGATTCGATCTCAAAAGCAAGCTCCAACATTTATGTCAAGGCCCAGATGGATCTACTTTCCGGGAGGCTTTATCTATCGCTGGGCCAGACCGACCAGGCTTACCAGTGCTTCCTGGATGCCGTTAATAATTACCCTTCATCTTATGACTCATACAGCGCATTGTTGGCATTGGTAAATGCCAATGTGCCGGTAGATGATCTGAACCGCGGTCGGACGGATTATTTCGCCGGCCAATATGGGTCTGCCCTGGATGCGTTTCAACGTTTTATCACTGCCAACCCAAAAAATGATGGCACAGCTCCTTACTACCATGCAATGACATTGCTCCAGCTTGGTAATTACCAGGAAGGGGTGAATGAACTCACCAATTTTATTGCTAACTTTCCGGCGAATAAATACTGGCAGACCGCCTGGGGCGAAAAAGCGGATACACAATGGTCGGAACTGGGCGATTATACAGCCGCTGCTCAAACTTACCTGGATTACGCCAAGGCAGACCCGGATATCCTGTTTGCTCCACAGGCACTGCTCGATGCCGGTCGAAATTACGAACGGGCCAACCGGCTGGATGATGCTGCGCACGTTTGGGAAAGTATCGCGGATTCCTATCCTGGTAGTGATCTAGTTCCGCAGGCGCTCTTCTGGGCTGGGATAGCCCATTACCGTGCAACAGAATACACCCAGGCGCTGGTCACCTTTCAAAGGGACCTCCAGCTTTCCACGGATGTCGACGACCAGGCACAAGCCTCCTTCTGGATAGGCAAATCGCAGCAGATCCTGGGCAATAGTGCCTCTGCACAGTCCTCCTGGCAGCAGGCAGCCTCCCTGGACCCGACCGATTATTACAGCTTGCGTTCGCAGGACATGTTGCTCAAACGCTCCGCTTTTACTCCACCGCCTGCTACCAACTTATCCGTGGATCTCCCAGCAGAACGCTCACAAGCAGAAGCTTGGTTGCGCGTGACCTTCAATCTGCCGACGGATACCGACCTGAGCGGCCAAGGCGCCCTCCTAACAGACCCGCGCCTTGTTCGCGGCACGGAATTGTGGACACTTGGTCTGGAAGACGAAGCCCGCCTGGAATTCGAGGATTTGCGCACCAGTGTCCAGGAATAACCCTGCCGATTCCTATCGCCTGGCGAATTATATGCTCGATCTGGGCCTATATCGTCCAGCCATCGCAGCTATTCAACAGATACTCACCCTGGCAGGGATGAACTCAGCCAAACTCTGTCTGTACCCGCCTACTTCAACCATGTACTTTATGGGTTGTATTATCGAGAGCTTATTATTCCTGCCGCACAACAGACTGGTTTTGATCCATTGTTCTTGTATTCCGTTATTTGGGTAGGAAAGCCAATTTGAAGGCTTTGTCCAATCTGATCAACGGAGCACGCGGACTGATGCAAATTATTCCCTCCACCGGGCAAGCCATTTCAGATAACCTGGGCTGGCCTCCTAACTATACATCCGATGATTTGTACCGGCCGCTGATCAGCATTGGCCTAGGCACCACATATTTGGAACAACAACGGGTTAGCTCTAATGGTGATCTTTTCACTGCATTGGCAGCCTACAATGCTGGTCCCGCGGCTGCCCCCATCTGGAGCAATCTTTCCGGACCAGACCCGGACCTCTTTTTGGAAGTCATCCGCTATACGGCTACTAGCAAATATATTCGCGAGTATTTATGAAACTTACAGCATGTACCGGTCCCTGTATGGGACTGTCCCTTGATGCCTGGATGAATTCTCCCGCAGATATTTGCTCTGCGGGAAAATGTTTTAGCTGATGTTTTCCACAATTTTCTTATGAAGAACTGCGGCATCCATATCTGTCACTGAAATGAGCTTATCGCGTCCGCCTGCCCCGGCCACTATATCCAGGCTCGAGAGAGGTACATCCAGAATCTCCGCCAGGAATTTAAGCAGGGCTTCATTGGCCTTTCCCTCCACCGGAGGAGCTGTCAGGTGCACTTTAACCGTGCCGTCACTCAGGACTTCCACGATTTCGTTCTTGCTGGCACGCGGCGTCACACGTAATGCCAGCGCCGCGCCTTTTTTGCCATCATGCAAATGAAAATCTCTGGGAGACATGCTTCACCTCACAGTGTGTAGAGTAACCTGACCAGGACACTTGCCAAAATTTCAACAAGAATAATCAAAATCAATGGACTTAGATCCAGCATTCCCAACAGGGGAACAATCCGCCGGATGGGCGCAAGGAAAGGGTTGACAATTCGGTCCATTATTACGCGCACAGGATGGTAAGGAATTAAAAAAAACGAAAGCACAGAATCGACAATAACCAGCATTATCAATAAATTTACAGCATAGTTGATTATATTCCCAATTAAAATAAACATACAGCCTCTATTTTGCGCGTGAGCCTAAAATCGCCTGTCCGACCCGAACCATTGTGGCCCCTTCCTGGACGGCCGCAACGAAATCCACGCTGGTGCCCATGGATAGTTCCTCCCAATGCGCCTGTGGATAATGGCTTTGCCAGAAAATCGCTGCAATCGTCGTAAGACGCTGGAAATATGGCCGCGTCCGCTCCGGATCATCGAAGAAGGGCGGCATGGTCATCAGACCGCTCACACGCAGGTTCGAGAGTGCCAGTATTTGTTCGATCTCCGGCTCCAGATCAGGCCAGTGTGCTTCCTCCCAGGCGGTAAAACCAAATTTACTTTCCTCTCCACTGACGTTGAACTCCAAGAGCACAGGCAAGGTCCGGTTCAATTCACCGCAGAAACGGTCCAATCGCCTGGCAAGTTTCGTGCTATCCAAAGAATGGAGCATGGAAAAGTTCGCGGCAATCAGGTCGGCCTTCCGGCTTTGCACATGACCGATCATATGCCATTCTACCCCAGTTTCCTTCAATGCGGCTATTTTTTCAACCGCTTCCTCCGCATAATTTTCGCCAAGAATGGATATCCCAGCCGCTACTGCGGCCCGGACAACTTCCAGTGGTTGTGACTTGCTGACCACTACCAGGCGTGCTGCCTCCTCCGGCTTGCGCCCTGAATCTGGCTGCCGCCTCTGCTATCCGGGTAAGGGTATGCAGGTAACGTTCTCGGATGGATGAGACCAGGGCTTCATTCATTCTTTTATGATTGCAATATCATATGTCTAATGCAATTATCGCACCAAATCGACCGGTGCGGCCTCGCTCGGCCCGGTGTGAATACCAATCCTCAGTATGACAGGCCGTACATAAACCCGCCACCTCGATCTTGTTCACGCCTGACTTTTCCAGTGCCAGACGATTTGCTGCCCATAAGTCAAAATAAATGTCCCCTTGGCGTTCTCTCAACAAGCTGGAAGCTTTCTGCCCGAAAGCCTGGCGTACTTGTGCCTTCACATCCGGCCCAATTTCATAATGATCCGGCCCAATGGATGGACCGATCCCTGCCAATATTTCGCCAGGGTTTGAACCAAAGCGACTCTGCATGGCTTCCACAGCAAACCGGATGGTTCCTCGCACGGTTCCCATCCAACCTGCATGCGCTATCCCGATGACCTTGCGGATAGGGTCATGCAATAATACTGGGACGCAATCGGCAAATCGCATCAGAAGGGTTATTCCCGGCACATTGGTCAGAATGACATCTGCCTGCAGGTGGGGCTCATCCTGTGGACCGCGGTGCCTCTGCAATTGCCACGTTGACACCGTGCACCTGCCAGACGTCGTAGACAGATTCAGGATCACGGTTCAACGCCATCAGCGCACGATTACGGTTTTCGCGCACCCGCTCCGGGTCATCACCAACCGTTCCCCCGAGGTTTAAGGCCGCCCACGGCTCCGGACTGCGACCGCCTCGACGGGTAAAAATCGCCTGGGTCAGGCCATCGCCCAATTGTTAAATTGATAATAGCGAATTCCCGCTTTGGAATGGAAAGGCATGTTTATTGCGGTTTCAGGGTTGCAAATTTCTTGGATAACATGCGCCGGGTATCGGTCATGGTCTCCTCAATAAGCGGGAACATGAACCAGGCGGTTGTGAAACCAAACAGGAAACCGGTCAAGACACGCAGGAATGGCGTGCTCTCGCGATAGGGCAAAATAGACTGAATGAAAGTACTGGGGATCTGGCTGAACAATTGCGAAAAACCATCCAACCGATCGGGACTATCCCGACCAGAATCCATATCATCCAGTGCATTTTGGGCAAACGCCGGCCGGTTGCAGCATAGATCAGACCAAACAAAGCCATGGCACCCCAAAGAGCTACGCATCGTTCACAAAAGGCAACTTTATAACCCAGGAGCGGAGTGCCTTCGAAAAGCCGCGCCTGGAGCCGGCTGGGATCATTCAAATCGGTAATTCCGCTTACTTGCTCGAAAGTCAATACACCGGGAATCTTGGCTACAGCATGCGGGTAATAGGCCTGTTCGCCGAATAAAAAGAAGGAACGGAAGGCCCATTGGTGACATAATGGGACTGTAAATTGTATAAATCACATCGTGCCGGGCCGTTCCAGCCAATCTTTTTGAAAACCGGGGCCAGAAATGGAATACCTACATAGAGTACCAGTAATAGATTAAAAATCGCCAGGTAATGCTTCGATAACCAAAACGAGAAACGATCCGAGCCGCTGATGGTCTGGCTGCCGGATGTGTTCATCTGGAAAGCCTTATCGTTGATCCGTTCCAATTGGGCACGGCGATCCGCGGCTGCGCCAAGGGTCATTTGCAACTCCTGGCGAGTGAATGGCGCTTTTAGCTTGAACGGCCCTGCCTCAACAACAGGGATATCCAAAGCAAAGGCATCCCGAAATGAAGGATCAGAGTCAATATCAATCACGGTTAATTTATGAGGAACTTTCTCTTGAAGTGCCTTCAAATCTGCTTCAGCTTCTTCACATAATTTACACCCTGCCCGGGTATAAAGGGTTACATTAATCATAGAAAACTCCTGCTGAATTCTTCGGGGACAATCTTCAAAGACCAAAATTAAAAAAGGGGATAAAACTCGCCAAGATACTAAATGAACCTAGAAAAAGCAAAATCCCTGCGACAACCAGCATCACTCCCATTACAATCTCGGTAATTCGCATTACATTGCTGTATCGGCATAGGATGGCACTTACCCAGCCAATGCCCAGAGCCGCCAGCAGGAATGGGATTGCCAATCCAGCAGAATAAGCTGACCCAAGCAGAACTCCTCTGAAAATGGAACCGCCGTTTGCTGCAAAAGTCATGATGGACCCAAGGATTGGCCCAACGCAAGGCGCCCAACCAGCGGAAAAAAATACTCCCATCAAGAGTGATGAAATATACCCCCAGCGTCGGATCTGCCTGGGAATGTACGCGTACATCATATTCCAGAAAAGGGATGCGAAATACACCGATCATATGCAGGCCAAAAATGACAACAATTACACCGCCAACCTTAGCCAACCAGGAACGCACGCCTAAGAGAATGCCACCCATGGTAGCGGCGAGAATATTGAATAAGATAAAAACCAGACTAAACCCGAGGACAAATACAAGCCCATGCGAAAATGTAACCCAGCGGTTTTGGCTTTTCGCTTCCCCACCAACTGCACGTCCGCTCAAATACCCAATATACACCGGTACTAACGAAAATACACACGGGGATAAAAACGATGCCAGGCCAGCCAAAAATGCCAGACCTGTTGTTACTTCAAAATCACCCATTTATAATCGCTACCATTAAAAAGTATCTACCACAAAAACATGGGTGCTGCCACTTTGCCAATTTTGCCAGGTTACATCACCCGGCTCGAGTGGTACGTTTGGCAGAGACCAGCGAAAAACCCATTTGGCATCTTCCGGGCTGCAATTGACACAACCATGCGAACGCACTGCGCCGAAATCGTTATGGGAGGTCGCCGCGTGGATGGCAACACCATCTCCAACGAAAAACGTTGTCCATGACATCCCAGGCAGGTCGTAACTGGCTCCGGTTGTATTTGCAGACATTCGCACAGAGATCAACTTCCGCCAGACTGCATGCTCACCCAACGGGGTCGAGCCTGCCTGTATACCTGTTGAAACACGGCAAAAATATACTTCCTGGTCACCTTCCATGCACGATAAGGTCTGGTAGTTCAAATTCACTACCACCTTCTTGGTGGCTGGATCCACATCCGGGTTGATTGGCGAAACATCCTCCTGAGTCAAAGGGCGGAAAGCCGCCCCTTCCGCCCAGAAAAGGTCGCCCGGATTCCCGTACCGTCTCATTCACATGATATTGGATGGTACCGGAATCCGAAGTGCGCACCTGATCCATCCACATGACCTGGGAATAGTATAGACGCGCCTGTAAGTTATAGGCAACATGGTCGCGCATCCATCCCGAGACTGGCGCAGGATTATCCAGAATAAGATCTACATATGGAACAGTCACCTCGGCCCAGAAGCCTTTCGCACCTGACGGAAGCGCGGTCAGCGGAGTGTTGGGAACGTTGTGACATGGTTGAAGATAGGGAGCCCAAATATAACCTTCTGGCGTTTCCACCCAGCGCTGATTGGGATTATTAAGGTTGATGGTTTCAGCACTGACCTCGCGCAGCCAGGCAAAAACCTCATCACGATGCGCATCACGCACCTTGTTGCTGGTAACGTTCGGACGCGTCATGAATCGGGACAGTGCCTCCCCATTGCAAGCTGGTATCGGATGTGCAGTTACGACCCAGTAAATCAGCTTTGGGGAAGTCGGCCAATGTCAATCTCATGGCGGCAGAGGAACCATTCCAATGTGAGGTCAATGGACCCATTGCCAGTGCTCCCATGCCAATACCGGCCAGTTTAAGGAATTCCCGTCGGGAAAAATTGTGTTTTTGGAAAATCATGGCGTCAAGCATACCCGTAAAGTGGGAGGAAGTCAACTGACACCTTATAAGGGGATTAAGACTGTCCAAAGAACAATTCCAGCTTTTTTATGCATTCCTTGCTTACTTTGTGACCCGCGTCGGATTCGCAATACACCCCCTGCGCACCACATCCTTTAAGCCGAGCCACAGCCTCACGAGCCCGTTGCACCGGAATCATTTCATCCTTCCGCCCGTGGGTGATAAAAACCGCCTTCCCGGAAAATCTTTGCGGCGTAACCAAATCCTCTCCACCCTCAGGGATAAAACCGGAAAGTACTGCCAATCGCCGGACACGCTCCGGGTACAACAATGCCACGGTGTATGTCATCGCCGCACCCTGGCTGAATCCCATCAAATCATTGCTTTCCATCCATGCCTGCTGAAGCTGACCATTCGTCCACAAATGCTGGCAACCCATCCGCCGCCGGACGCAGATCTTCAAAGGTAGCCATTCCCCATGTTCCAGGCCAGATATCCCTCCAGGAAAAGTCGCCCTCCGGTACTGCAAAAGGCCCACGCGGTCCCAAAATAGCATATTTTGACGAAAGGCTGCCTGCAAGCCCCCATATCGAATTCTCATCTCGCTTCCAGCCATGGAGGAGAATAAGTAATCGGTCTGAAGGGGGCTCGTCTACAAGCAGGCGAAAGGTCCAATTCTTGAACGTCAAAAGTTTAGGATCAGTCACGATCGGCATATTTTCGAATCCAGTCAAAGAACTGTAATATAAGCACGGTAAGCACCACAGGGACCATCCCACCCAATAAGCACAGGATACCCATCAATGCTGCGCCACCCCCATAAATTAAATAGATCAATCCATCACCAACAATGAATAGTACCAGTAATGCCCCGACTATCAGACGGACGTTCGTTTGGTGGGCATATTTCCTCAGGTCGCGTGACATGCTGTTATCCATCCCGGCTTAAACGAGAACAAGTTGCAATACTTCATTGTCTGGGGGACATCCGTCGCCATGCACGGTTGGGCCAGGCGACTGTCCGCAGTAATTCCGGCAGGGCTGCCTCAGCGGCCTTTTCACCCAGCCAAACAACTTTAATTACATCGACTTCATCCAGGAGGCCAATCCCGCTTACATTTGGACGAATGATCACATCGGGATTGTCTATACGCAAGCGCAATTCGGCCAGATAGCGGCTGCCAACATCCACGGATTGCAGGAAAATATTGAAGGCCTGTGCAATCCGCGTACGCGTCAGGCGTTCCACTAGCGGCGCAGGAACTGGTACAGGCAACGGGATACCAGTAAAACCACTGGAGGCGTCCGTCATTAATTGCAGGACCACAGCCACCACCGGAAGCCTTGGTGCCAGAGAGCGGGCAACCGAAACCGGTACCGGATTCAGTACAGCACCGTCCACCAGTTGAGAATCGCCGTATTGCTTGGGCGGGAAAACGCCCGGCACAGCCCCGGTTGCAAGGATGGCATCCACCACCCGGCCTTCACTCAAGACCACCTCCCGGCCAGCCTTAAGATCCACGGCAACCACTGCACAAGGTATGCGCAAATCCGCAAATGTCCGTTCACCAAATAACTCCTCTAGAAACCTGGTGGCTCTGGAAAGTCCGAGTAAGCCGGGCCCTTCGTTTGGGGAACGGACGAATAATTGGGATTGATCCAATTTTGAAAATATCTCTTCCATCTTTGCTGGCGTATACCCGGCAGCATAAGCCGTGGCGATGATTCCACCGGCACTCGTCCCTGCCACTGCCCGGATGCGAAAATCTCCTTTTTCCAGTGTGCGCAGAACGCCGATATGAGCATACCCGCGTGAGCCACCCCCACCAAGAGCAAGAGAAATATCCATGAAAATTACCTCTCAATTTTCATTGCGATAATTGACTTCTACTAGTAGCGCCCATTCTTATGGCGGGCGCCTCGTACATTATGTCCAAAACCAGCATAATCTGCTTTCATTAATTGGTGCAAAAGAATTATACTCGTGAAGAGATCAACATGACTTCCATCGAATCCCCTGATTCTTCCTCCCCCATTGTTACGCGTGCAGTTGCCGCTGGTTTGCGCGGCGAGTTCTGCGATAATTACCAATTCCCAAGTTGGCAGAAAGTGGCATTGACATTACTCGGCCTCTTTCCGCAAGGCATGGCGAGATTCGCCATCAGTCGATTCCAATCTATCTCCGGCCTGTCTCCGAACGGGTTGGATTCATTTTCAATGGACGAACTAATTCAAGCACGGCTTCATGACTATACGCAAATTATAGGAACTTTCCCGATCCTCACGGCTGGAGCAGCTTTGGGTGGAGCCACCGCCTACCTGTCACTGGCAATGGGCGGTCCGTTCCTCCCTCAGACTTTTCTCGTCACGCTCAAGGGTGGCTCGATGAAAGGCGATGTAAATGAATACCTGCATCGCACCTTGAATTCCGCCTTGCGTATCGCGAACCTGAACCCAGGGCTGATGACCATCCAGCATTATGATCCTGTCCATGATGGCTGGTTGACGCGCTTTGTCAACCACCTGCGATTCAAGTTACTGGACTTGCCATCTGCATATGCCCAGTTTATAAAATCCAGGCTGGAACAGGGCGGTACAATCGTGTATCTTGAGGGAGGTGCATCCTGGCTGCGTTACCGGGTTGGGCCAAGAAGTGTTTTCCAAGTCGGTGGATGGGGTGGAATTTCGGCTGAGGAATTCCTGGAAAGCAGTGACCGTCTTCAGGTTTATGCCCATCACGCCGGCTTGAAGTACACAGACTGGAAGTTGAAGGATTATCCCTTGGAAAAAGGACCAGAGTCGGAATGGGGTTCGGAGCCGGGCCTGTCCGAGGCGTTGGAGGTATTTTGCAGGTCCGAAGGGTATCGTTTTATCCGCATCTCCCTACCCCGCCCGGATCAATTCTCGCAATTGGCATTTGCTGCGGCGCAGAAGCTACTAGAAAAAGAAGGTCGCAATCCTGCCGGCACATTGGTGGAAATGTTCAGCCAATTTGATGCCAGCGCCGCATTTCAGAGCGGACTACTTCCTTTGTGGCTGATCTTCAACACGGAAGACAGCCTGGAATATCTTAAGAAAATGAGCACACAGTTCCCTGCCACCAAACCGGTCTTCTTCTCACCATTGGCGACATTTTCCCAGACCCCAGTCCTGGTACCATTCAACCAATGGGAGCAGGCGCTATCCAAATTCCAATGGATCAACATAGGAACACGCGCCAGCCATTACCCTGCGGACGCACGCGCTCTGGTCGAATGGGCCAAACCTCTTCGGAAGTGGGTCCAGAAAAATCGCCATCCTCTCCACGCGCATTTGACCGTCGAAGAAATTGATAATCTGGCCGAAGTCGTAAAGAACTCGTGATAAATGAGAGTAGATTCGGATAATCATCCGGGCGTAAATTAAGGCAGCACAGCCATGTCAAATGATGCATTGCTCCAAGCGGCCTTGATAGCAGCCAGGGCAAGCGATCTGGAAGACGCAGCCGTGCTTTTTGCGCGGCGGCTGGTCAAGCAAGAGCCATCCTCCGAGCAAGGTTGGCTGGGACTGGGTTTTTGCATTCCCGATAAGAATAAGCGTGAATACTGCTTCCAGCGTGTGCTGGCAATTAATCCAAAAAACACCCAGGCCAGGCAGGCATTGAATCTCCTGGAGGATACTCATCCCGTCGTAACCCTTGCTGGCCTGCAGGTGCAGCCTTCTCTTGAATCAGCCAGAAAAATCTCAGAGTCTATTTTAAAGCCGGTCCCCATAATTCTCCCGTTCTTATCGGAAGAGGGACTGGTGGTTGAAAAAAGCGAATCGGTTCCATTCCAAACTGGGATACCAAATGCAGATATTGAAAATCAGGGTAGGGAAGACCAGAAAGAAAACCTGGTTCCGGTTGCACCCGAACTCATTCCGGAAGGATTTAATCCGGTCAAGCCCGTTCCAAGCCGCAAGCGAACGAACAAACCTTTGGTGGGATTATTATGGCTATCGCTCATCTTTTTATTTCTTTGCGTTGCAGTATTTGCACTTCTTTTATTGTCAGGCAGAATCGGCCAATGGTTGCCCATAAATCCTGTTCCAACCTGGACGCGTGCGCAGTTTCCCACACAGACTGCCACCCCGGTACCCACGGGCACCCCAACAGACACTACGAGCCCAACACCCTCTCCCCCGGCTCCCACTCCCCTTCCGACAACGGAACCAACCGTTGTTTACACGCCAGTTTTCGCAAAGACCGCTTGCTGGTTCACATCACCTGATGGAGTGGTCGTTTCTTGCGGCTATGTGTCCGTCCCCGAGGAACGCACGAGCACTAACTCGAAAACAATTCAACTTGCAGTGGCTTTATTTCACAGCACCAGTCCCAACCCTGTGTCTGATCCGGTCATTTTCCTGCAGGGAGGACCCGGCGGTGAAGCTGTAATGTTGAGCGCAGATAATTACACCCAACTGGTCAAGCCTTTTCTTTCCAGGCGCGATTTCATTGCCTTTGACCAACGCGGGACAGGAATTTCCATACCTGCACTTGGTTGCGATGAATTGGAAAGCGTTTACAAGCAGGATATCGGAGGACTGATTCCAGCCTCCATTCGCGATTACGTCTATACCAACGCATTTCGTTCCTGCCATGGTGCAATGACGGTCGGCGGCATCGATCTTAATTCCTTTACCTCCCTTGCCAGTTCAGACGACCTTAAAGATATCATCACTGTGCTGGGTTATCATCAGGTTGACCTTTACGCAGCCTCCTATGGTACGCGGCTCGCCCTTGTTACGATGCGCGACCATCCCGAAGTCGTTCGGAGCGCAGTGCTCGACTCGGTTGTGCCTGTGGAGGTAAAACTCTTTGACGAGGATCCGATCCGCTATGATTCTGCGCTGCAAGCCATGTTTGATGGTTGCGCAGCCGATTCCCGTTGTATCGCAGCTTATCCGGACCTGAATACAGTCTTCTGGAATCTTGTCGATCAAATGGATGCCAAGCCCGTTTCGGTAACGGCGCCACTTCCGGTTGGATCGGACACGCAGAATGTTAACGGGGGTGACCTGATCGGAGTGATTCTTGCCCTTCTGAAAACAACCAGAATGATTGCCTATGCACCGGAAACCATTTATAGTGTCAAAACTGGTGATTATTCCACTTTTGTCGCCATGCAATCCTCTCTGCCCTATGAATTCGAAGGTATCGATATCGGCCTGTACATATCCATGATGTGTCACGAGCAAATACTTGCAACAACGCCCCAGGACCTGCAGCTCTCCATGGATTCCCAACATGACGTGGGAAGATATTTTCGCCTGCCATTCTTTGGAGATGCCCAAACCATGTTCAAAACCTGCAATGTATGGGGAGCTATTCCACCGGCTGCAGATGAGAATAAGCCTGTAGTGAGTTCCATACCTGCGTTAATCATCGAGGGAAAATACGATCCGGTTACTCCACCCTTGTTCGGAAAACAAGTTGCAGCTTTATTAAGCCATAGCTATTATATGGAATTCCCCAACCAGGGTCATACTCCCACCGCTTCAGACACGTCCGGATGTGCATTTGGAACCATGTTGGCATTTTTTGACAAACCGGACGAGAAGCCTGATATGAATTGCTTATCTGCCATAAAAGGGGTGGATTTTATCGTCCCTTCACAGTAATGGTTTTGTGAATAAGGATATTAACAGGGATCGCCAATTTCTACGCCAGCAACCTGATCATTCGGGCTGCCGATGTATGCCTGAAAGAGGGTCGCAAGTTGATCCTGGCAGTCCGGGAGGCCCCTTTGCACATCGGGCATCTACGGTTAATGCAGCAAGCTGCCGAGGCTGGAGCGGTGATTTTTCCTCCCGTGACATCCTTCTATGTCGGCCAGCAAACATTGGATGATTTGGTTACAGACCTGGCCGGGCGCATCTTGCTCCGTATGGGAATCGATAATGATTTCTATGGTCGGTGGGAGGGCAAATGACTATCCAGATGTCCTCAGATTGCAAGGATGCTGATATGCGTCTCGTTTGTTGACATGCTAAAATAATTAATAAATCGTTCCCTGTGGAAAAAATAACTATGCCGGATTCTCAAGACACCGTTCAAGATCCCCTTTCCGACATGCAGGCAAGTCGAAAATCGACCATTCCAAAAGATTGTACTGTGCTGGTTGTTGAAGATAATGTTTCAGATTTTATCCTGATTGCCCGCATGTTGGGTTTTATGGGTATCCATTGTGAATGGAAGACATCCGGATATGAAGTCGTCGAATATGCTGATACCTTATCCCGTCTCAACTTAATTTTAATGGATATCCGTCTTCCCTACGAAGATGGCTACGCTGCGTTAAAGAAAATTCGTGCCTCCGAACACCTGAAACAGATTCCAATTGTTGCAGTTACAGCAGAGGCCAGTCTGGAACAAATGAATATGGCCCGGACATCGGGATTTGATGGTTTCCTTGGTAAACCACTCGATCCAGACCGTTTCCCTGATCAAATCCGGCTGATCCTTAATAGCAAACCAATCTGGGAAATGAGTTAGGTTTGGCCTCCTCATAATTAACCTACCTGGGTCAGGCTCGTAAGAGGATTAATGGTCTCGCCATGGGTTTTCCAAGGTCTTCCCATGGGTCTTCCAGCATTTCCCATCCCTGACATACTCATCTTAATTGGCTTGGAGACATATAGGACCACACGCTTGACCGAAGCGTCCTTTCAGTCGTCCAACTCATGAGATGGATTTCGCTCATCTTCAAAAACATATCCAGTGCCCCGAACGCTGACTACTCGTTGCATTAAGGATGGAATTTTTGACAACTTTTGGCGCAAACGGCTGACCAGAGGGCGAAGGATCTCTGGGGCTTCCTGTTGCGTGGTGGCGTAGCCTTGAACAAGTAGAACTAACTCCCGGTGTGTAAACACCTTGCCTGTGTTTTCGATAAAAATACGCAAGAGTCGCCCCTCCGCCGGAGTTAATAATATGGTTCTGGGTCCGAAACGAACAAGCCGGCGCCCATAATCAACCACCGAACCATCTCCCAAAGTGACAATAGCGTTATCATCTTCACCAACATCCGTCTGCTGGTGCTCGTTCGCTTTGAGTTTGGCATCCCGCCGAACCAACCCACGCTCGACGCTTTCAATAATTTGAGTTGGTGAAGCCGGCTTAAGTAAATAATCGTGTATTTGGCTTCGCAAGGCATCTATCGCGGATTCAATCGAACCATGCGCAGTGAGCAGAATGATCTCAACGCTTGGAGAAATCCGATGGACTACTTTCACAACATCCAGACCGCTCATTCCTGGCATGCGTAGGTCTAGGATGATCAGGTCTACTGGATTGTTCCTGATGTGATCCACCGCTGCTTCACCATTGGCTACCGCCACGACATGGTAATTTTCCAACCTTAGAATATCAGTCAAGGTTTGTCGTTCAATAAGCTCATCGTCTGCAACAAGTATGTTAGCTTTTGTCATTATTCTCCCTTCACTGGCAAAGTCACCCGGAAACAAGCCCCGGGACCACGATCTGGAACGAGATCCAGACTGCCTCCATGTGCAGAGATAATACCATAACTAACCGACAATCCCAGACCTGTTCCCCCCTGCTTGGAACTAAAAAATGGTTCAAAAATCCGGCTGCGCATCTCTTTTGGAACCCCAGGACCTGAGTCTTGAAAAAGGATTTCCACCATATCCAGGACCTGACGTGCACTGATCCGCAATTCCCCGCCTCCTGGCATGGCATCATAGGCATTAAGCACGAGGTTGAGAAATACTTGTTCCAATTGGCTGCTTACAGCAAGTACGGATGTCAATTTGGGGGAAAATCCCGTATGAACAAGAATCCCACGTGCCTGTAATTGGGGAGAAAGCAGGTTGATAACATGCCGAAGCAATATTACCAAGTCAACGCGTTGTGGTTCAACAGCACCCGGCCTATAGAAGTCCAACATTCGCTGGACAGTGGTCATAAGTCGATTCAACTCGATATTTGCGAGATCAAGGTATTCACGCCTTTTTCCCTCAGTCACTTCGTCACGGGTTGCGAGATGAAGACAGTTTTGAACAGCCTGCAACGGGTTATTGATTTCATGGGCAAGAGAGGCAGTTAATCTTCCTGCAGCTGCCATCTTCTCTGCCTGGATTAAGGCTTGTTGGGATTCCTCCACGCGCTGTACGTACTCACGTAGCTCCTTATAAAGTCGTGCATTTTCCATAGCCACCGTTGCCTGCCGGGCAAGCAGCAGGAACATTTCCCACTCCACCTCACGAAAGGCGGGAGAGTTGGTTGCCTGTCCTGCATACAATACACCATGGATATTATTTCGGGAAATGGGAGCACACATTACCGATCCCAGGCCCTGGGAAACTAACACAGCTTGAAGTTCCGGTTCGCCTGGACCGGTCGCATTAACCCATATTGGCCTATTAAGCGCCTCTACACGTCCAACGATACCACCATTAATATTGCTATCTTCTTCGACCAGAACTTTCCCGCGGCCCGAAATTAGAGAAAGGTGAATTCCATTATTAGTCCGCTGGTAGAACCCGGCATATTCACAACGGAGATGCTCACAAACAGCGCTCAACACCAATTCCAATAAGCGCTCCGGGTGGGTTTCGGTCAAGAAAGATTCTATGATATCAAAAAGGGGGCGTAAGGCTTGTATACGAGCTATGTCGCGTTTCTTTAGATTATCTTCCAGTGCCTGCTGGACCGCCTGCACTAATTCGCCGCCTACCTCAAAAGGTTTTAACACGAGTCCATCTACGCCCTGGCGAAGTGCCTGGATGGCCATCTCAACGGTACCAAAGCCTGTCATGACCAAAATCGCCGTATCGGGTTGGCATTGTTTGGTATGGGCTATCAAGTCAAAGCCGCTAATTTGCGGCATACGAATATCCACCAGTAATAGGTCAATTTTATTCTGCGCAACGAATTTCATGGCCACCTCTGGATCTGTGAATGAGGTAACCTGGTATTCCGCTCGTTTAAGTAATCGTTCACACAGGTGGGTAATGCCAATCTCGTCGTCTACTACCAGGATATGTTGGTCCGCCATTACTTCACCTCAACAGGTAGCCATACAGTAAATGTCGAACCTTTCCCCACTTGACTCTCCACATCAATATGCCCGTCATGATCAGTTACGATTCCATAAGTAATAGACAAACCCAACCCCGTACCGCCGTCTTTTGATCGCGTAGTGAAAAATGGTTCAAATATTCGCTCTATGTTTTCCGGTGCTATGCCTGTTCCAGTATCTGACAATCGCACTGTCAACCAGTCACGCTTGTTATGCATGCGACACTTGGTGGTAATGTGAAGCTCACCACCAGTCGGCATGGCATGCAAAGCATTATGAACTAAATTGAGAACCACCTGCTTGATTTGATTGCGATCAACGGAAATCCAGGGGAGACCTTCAGAAAGATCGGTGACTAATTGAATACCACTGGTTCTTAGTAGATGATTTACCAAAGCAAGGACATCCACAATGATTTCATTAACATCCGACCGGACACGTGCACTTTCACCCTGGCGTGCAAAATCTAACAATCTACGTATCACGCCACGAGCTCGTTGTGCTTCCCGCAAGACAAGCTCCAGATCATTTCGAAGCCCAGAACCATCGGGTAAATCATCAAGTACCAATTCTGTAAAACCTGTAACAGTGGTCAGAGGATTGTTCAATTCGTGTGCAATCCCGGCTGCCATCTCACCAACTGCCGCAAGCTTGGCTGCCTGAACCAGCCGGCTTTCCGCCATGCGTTGAGCTACAATGCGCTCCTGGAGTTCCTCACGTGCAGTTCTCAATTGATTGACAGTTGCCTGCAATTTTTGGTACTGCCCTGCATTGGACATCACGCTTGATAAAACTCCTGCCAGTGATTCAAGAACAATGAAATCGTTTTGCGAAAACGCGTTTTTCCTTTGGCTTTCCACGTCAATCACCCCTATTATTCGGTCGCCATCCCGGAGGGCTACGCACATTTCTGATTCGGCATCCCAATTTGGAATTGGTCGATAAAATGGGCTTTGTGATACGTCATTATCTAATATATTTTGCCCGGTCGCGACAACGCGCATTACGATGCCATCTTTTCCTGCCTCGTTCATGTAACTCAAGCTCTGTTGAACAATTTCTGCCGCATTACCACCAATTCCAGTGACTCGTATATCACCCTCTGGGCCATCGGCCAGGGCGATTGCAGCCATTTCATATGCAAAATTGCGCGCCATCAAATCGGCGGCAATTTGTGACACCTCACGCAAGTCGGTCAAGCCAATGACTTGCTCGATTACTTCATGCAGCAAAACGAGGTTACGGACCCTGCTTTCCGCCTCTCGTCGCAGGCGTCCATTTTCCAGCAATCCTGCCAATTGACTGGCAATAACCATAAGCAAATGTTCGTCATAAACACTAAAAGCTCTTTCCTCAACGCTCTCCAACCCCAAGGTACCGATTAATTGCCTTCGATATTTTATGGGAATGATTAGCGAAGAACGCGAACCTGGATAGGTGGGTGAAAAATCTGACCCAACCGAGATTGAATCCACCCTCTGGACCTCACTTTTCCCCATAAAGCTGGCAACATTAACGTCCTGTAATGATATGGTCTGTAAGATAATCGTTCCGTCCTGGTCGGTATAATTCTGAATGCCATTCCCGTCTGGTGAAAGAACAACCATATTGATTCGCTCGGTCCCAAATGCTCGCCGCAATAAGGCAAACATCCTCTGGGCAATCTTCTCCGGGTCCAGCGCGTATGTTATGGTCACCGCAAAATCATTTAAGAGAGCCATGCGCCCCAAATGGTCAGTAAGGTCAGAAAATGTAATGCTGGCCTCCACGGAGGGAGCCACCTTGCGAGCCAATTGTTGTATTTCATTCCATTCATCGGGCAGGACCTGTGTCTCGCGCCAGATTGCGATCAATCCAATCAAACGCTGCCCGATGACGAGTGGTATGGCCCCCCAAATTCTGGCCGATTCTGTATTCCCTATGCAAGGAATCATGCCCCATTCTACTTCCCCCTTATTCACTACCCGCCCCTGACATGATTTGATTATTTCAAGTAAAAGAGGATTTGCTTCAATGGAAATTCGATCTGCAGAATAGGTTTCACATCCTGAATAAGCCCTTACCTCAAAAAAATCCCCTGAACGTATTGCCAGCCACCCTGTTTCACTGGCTGCCGTTTGTAAAACCATCTCCAGAACACGGTCCAACACTTGTGGTAAATGGTAAGGAATACCTAAATCGGGTACGGTCAAGATCGGGACAGTTACTGGATCAAGAAAGGACCGGTTGGTATTCCCCAAAGCAACCAACCTCCAAAAACGTTGTGATATATCCGGGAGCTTCTCCGCCCCGACAATTATCAGCCGCTGTAACATCTGGTCGGGAAAGACATATAATTTGGAACCTGGCAACCCGGTCGAATGTAAAAAAGGGCGTGATCGACTTCGTCTATCAGTCAATGCGCCTTTCAGCCAGCCATCAATCGCGTCTGTATTAATGTAACGAAAAATTACAGAACGGTTTTTTGCATTTAGTTTATAGGAAGCAACGGTTTCCCACTCGGTGGAATGTTCCAGCCAGATAGCCCAGCAAGCCCCGGTCAGCTGGCAAGTCTCCTTGAGTTGTACGTCCATCAGGTTTTTGGGTATCTTCATGATTATCTGCTTGAATTATATAACACATCCATATGATTCCAAAATGGTACAATACCTGTCAACATGACATATTCTGAAATAACCATCGCGGGTGGCGGATTGGCTGGTACAGAAGCCGCCTGGCAAGCCGCCCAACGCGGATTGCAGGTCCGTTTATATGAGATGCGCCCTGAAAAATCTACCGGAGCACACCGGACCTCGAACTTGGCTGAACTCATTTGTTCAAATTCATTTGGCTCAAACCTGCCCGATCGAGCTTCCGGCGTAATAAAAAATGAACTGAAGATTCTCGGATCTCTCCTGCTGGAATGTGCCCAACAAACTGCACTCCCGGCAGGATCAGCATTGGCGGTCGACCGGGAAAACTTCTCCACGCAAGTCAGCGCGCGCCTTGCTTCTCATCCAAACATAGAAATTATTCGAAAAGAAATCGTGGAAATTCCTGCAGGCCCAACGATCATAGCTTCCGGTCCTCTGACATCCGAAAGGTTATCGCAAGCAATAGCGACCTTGACTGGGGAAGACCGCTTGTATTTTTTCGACGCGATTGCTCCAATTTTGGAGGCCGAAACTATTGACATGGGGATTGCCTTTCGTGCCTCCCGCTACGGTCAAGGAGAAAATGAATACGGGGATTATATCAACTGTCCATTCACTAAGGAAGAATACGAATCATTTGTGGATGCACTTTTATCTGCTAAGTGCAAAACTTTGCGCGAATTCGAATCCGAGATCGGGCAGGGTGTCAACGCTGGAACTCAGCATTACTTCGAAGGCTGCCTGCCCGTGGAAATCATTGCCAGACGCGGCCGCCAGGCTTTGGCTTTTGGGCCGATGCGACCTATTGGACTGGTTGATCCACGTACTGGACGTAGACCGTATGCCCTTATACAATTACGCCAGGATAACCTCGCGGGTAGTCTTTATAACATGGTTGGTTTCCAAACCAACCTTGCTTACCAGGAACAGAAACGCATCTTCCGCATGATCCCAGGGCTGGAAAGTGTAGAAATAATCCGGTATGGGCAGATGCACCGGAATACCTTCCTCGCAGCGCCTAGAACCCTACTCCCATCCATGCAATTTCGATCTCGTGTAGACCTGTTTTTCGCCGGTCAAATAACCGGTGTGGAAGGGTACATGGGCAATATTGCGACTGGCCTTCTGGCAGGAATGAACATTGCCCGTCTTTTGCAAGGGGAAAAGGTCCTCATTTTTCCAGAAACGACCATGCTGGGTGCCCTCTGTCACTATATTACTCACGCTGACATGCGAGATTTCCAACCTATGAAAGCCAACTTTGGCATTCTGCCACCCCTTCTTTCTACCAGGCGCATGGAGAAGCATGAACGCTCCGGATTATTTGCCGAACGGGCTCACGCTGATCTAGAAGCATTTCTTCAAGAGAATTAAACGTTACTATGGTTATGCGCAAATTACAGATTTTCTTGATGGTTACATTCTCAGCTCTCCTTATCGCACTTGCAGTCTGGAGGGTATCCCTTCTCGCCATTCAACCTGTCAAATTCGACGGTCAGCGGGCTTATCAAGACGTGCTTGTACAGGTCGGTTTTGGCCCACGCATCCCTGATTCTCAGGCACATGCCAAGACCATCACATACATCCAGGAGCAGCTGGGCAAAGCAGGCTGGCAATCCGAGATCCAGTCTACTAACTGGCATGGATTCGCCATTCAAAATGTCATCGCTTCCCGCAACAACCTACAACCACAATTCATCCTTGGTGCTCACTACGATAGCCGTATGCTTGCCGACCAGGATCCAGGTCCGGGACGCAACTCGCCAGTACCCGGTGCTAACGACGGAGCCTCAGGAGTGGCAGTCCTGCTCGAGTTGGCACGCACTTTGCCAAGGAACAGCTTCCCGGCCTGGCTGGTTTTTTTTGACGCCGAAGACGATGGTGGTCTCGACGGTCGTGATTGGATTATGGGCTCACAAGCCTTTGTCACCTCACTTACTTTCCATCCAAAGGCTGCCATTATCGTGGATATGGTCGGCGATTCCGATCTGAACATCTACATTGAACGCAACTCCAATTCCACCCTGGTATCTGAAATATGGGGGCAGGCTGCTAAGTTGGGATACCAACAACAATTTATCCAAACAGCCAAGTATAGTATGGAGGATGACCATTCGCCCTTCCTCGCAGCCGGCATCCCGGCGGTGGATATCATTGATTTCGATTATCCCTACTGGCACACCGCCGCCGATACACCTGACAAGGTCTCCCCAAAAAGTTTGCAAATCGTCGGTGAAACCTTGCTTACCTGGATAATGGGGCAGAAATAACTTACCCATCCAATCTAAATTACTTAATTATGATTGTCAAAAAATCTATACTGACTTACACTTATCAATCATTTTGGTTGAACCTATTTCAATCTCTCCATTTCCTGGGAAATTCTCACTAAAAAGTCTCTTGGTTTATGGATGAGCCAACTATTTTATGATTGTTCTGGAAATACTTCCTGAAATCCGCTCGTCCTGGATCCGCCGTGTTAACAATAACCTGGCACGCGGTTCCGGAGGAAATGAAAACTTCTAGGAGCAATTGGAATAATTTTATAACCATATGATCCAGGCCATTCAGACTGGCGATCCTGCTTGATTGAAATCAAATCTGAAATGAAAAAGAATGAACAAATATGAGTAAGAAAATTCCCGAACCAACTACCTCGCCACGCGAACGTACGTTCCTGGTAGGCGTAGAAGTATTTGGAAATGATCATTTGCTGACCCTTGAAGATTCTCTGTCCGAACTCTCCTTGTTGGCTGATACGGCAGGTTTGGAGGTGGTTGGAGAACTAACTCAGAAGATGGATCGCCCTAACCCAGAGACGTTTATCGGTTCTGGAAAAGTGGAGGAACTCAAAGCTTTGGCTGAGGAAACCCTGGCACAGGTGGTCATATTCGATGAAGAGCTTTCTCCTCGCCACCAACGGGAACTACAAAAGTATCTCGGCGAATCCGTGCGCGTGCTCGACCGTACGGCGCTTATTCTCGATATCTTTGCCCAGCACGCTCACACCAGCGATGGCCAACTACAGGTCAAATTGGCTCAATATGAATACTACCTTCCTCGCCTGACTGGCCAATGGACTCATCTCGCCCGGCAGGCAGGCGGCGGAGCTGGACGATCCGGCTCAGTGGGTGGCGTGGGTTTGCGCGGCCCCGGTGAAACCCAGTTGGAAGTGGACCGTCGTGCGATCCGGCATGAGATCGCCCATATCAAGGAAGAGCTGGAAAAAGTTCGCGCTCACCGGATGAGATATCGGGCCCAAAGGAAACGTAGCCGCATCCCTACGGTAACCCTGGTTGGATATACCAATGCTGGAAAGTCCACCCTCCTGAACCGGTTGGCGAAATCAGATGTTTTTGTGGCTGACCAATTATTTGCCACCCTGGACCCAACCACCAGGCGAGTAGAATTGCCTGGGGGGTATCAGGCCCTTTTTACAGATACGGTTGGCTTCATACAGAAGCTCCCCACTACGCTGGTGGCCGCATTTCATGCTACATTGGAAGAAATCGCTGAGTCTGACCTCTTATTACATTTGGTGGATATTTCCCATCCTAATGCCATGAACCAGGCAGAGGCAGTTCAGCAGACCTTGGAGGCGATAGACGCCCACCATGTTCCAATCATCACTGTACTGAATAAAATTGATCTTCTGATGGATCCAGAATCTGCGCGCCACGCAGTGGAGCATTTTCCACTGGCTGTCGCCATTTCTGCCCGCACTGGTGAAGGGATCGGCGATCTTCTTGAACGAATCCACAACGGACTTTATGAGACATTAACTCCAATCCTGGTTCGAGTGCCCTACCAGCAGGGTCAGCTCATTTCCCTTTTTCATGAATTCGGCCAGGTGGAACGTCTGGAACATGGACGCAAGGGCGTCCTGATACAGGGTCGCATCCCCGATCGTCTTATCGCCCACTTCAAGCCATTCCAAGTAAGACCAGGCGTTAATGAAAAGGAGCAGGAAGATGTTCCAATGGATGAATAAAATGCTCGATAAAATTTCTGAATACCTTGCCCCTCGCAAAGGCCTTCTGCCGCTCATTGGGATCTTTTTTATAATTGTGAATTTTATTTTACAATTCTTTACAGTTGGTTGGCTGAAAGATTCCAATCTATTTCTGCACCTGGGATTGGTTATCGCCATTTTCGGTCTGATGCTTGCCTGGGCATTATAACAACTCTCCTTTATACTCCCCCCGCTTGAACAAGCGGGGGTATTTTTCACCGACCAGATAATCCATGAATAATAATCTCGGCGCTTCAATAAAAGCTGTCATCACAGTCCTTTTCTGGGGCGCCTCCTTCGTTGCCATCAAGATTGGATTGAAATACATTCCTCCTATCACGCTGGTCTGGATGCGCTTCACACTGGGTGTATTTATCTTGGGTGGAGCAGTTGGTCTACGCCGTCAGTTCAGATTACCCAAGCGAAAGGATTGGCCTTATTTGGCCATGCTGGGGTTCCTGGGAATAACTTTCCACCAATGGCTGCAATCCACCGGACTGGTTACCACGCAAGCCATCACAACCGGCTGGATCGTTGCCAGCATGCCCATTTTCATCGCCGTCCTTGGTTGGCTCGTTCTCAGGGAGAATTTAAACTGGCTTCAGGCGCTGGGTATTTTATTGGGGGCATTTGGTGTTTTACTCGTCGTCACGCATGGAAACCTTGTTTCCTTGGTTTCTGGAAAGATCGGAACACCCGGGGACATTCTTATCCTGATCAGCGCACCAAATTGGGCCGTCTTCACCATCCTCTCAAGGCGCGGCTTGAAGACCTACCCTGCCGCCTTGATGATGTTCTACGTCATGGCTTTTGGATGGTTGTTTTCCACGGCAATCTTCGTAGCTGGACGAGGCTGGGAGTCAATCCATAATATTGCAATGGACGGCTGGCTCGCCATCGGATTCTTGGGCGTATTTTGTTCCGGGCTGGCGTACATTTTCTGGTACGACGCTCTCAAAGTATTACCGGTTGCTCGAGTCGGCACTTTTTTGTATTTTGAGCCTGTGGTGACAGTGCTGGTCTCTTTTCTCCTATTAAATGAAAAAATAACCGCGGCAGGATTACTGGGTGGAGTAATCATTTTACTTGGCGCTTGGTTGGTAAGTCGCACCAAATCCATGTAATCGTTTCGTTCTCGAAACACATCCATCACAAAAAAAAGAAAACTGGATGCGATAAGCGTATTCGCTAAAAGCACCCAGTTTTATTCAAAATTAGGAAGGTTGTTCGATACCTGCTACAACTTTTTCTTCAAGATGATCCTAGCATCCACCACCTTGACTCCCTTACCTTCCTCGTAAACCAGGATCGGGTTCGCATCTGTTTCCGAAACCTCACCTGACAGATCGGAAACCATTATGCCATACTGGTAGAGGACGTCCACCAAAGCAGCTTGGTCGCGAGGCAATTCACCTCGCACGCCCTTCAGCATAGGGGCGCCACGGATCTCTGTCAGCATCTGCTCAATCTGGGATTTATTGACCGGTGCAACACGGAAAGTAACATCCTTAAGTACTTCAACGAAAATACCGCCTAGACCGAACATGATGGTCGGTCCAAAGCTGGGATCGTTCACAGAACCAACGATCACCTCAGTACCCAGCGGAGCCATTTCCTGGACGGCAATCCCGTGAATATTCGCATCGGCTTTATATACTTTCGCATTTGCCAGGATGGTATTATAGGTTTCCCGTACACCCGTTTCATCCTTAATATTTACTTTTACACCTTTGGCATCGGATTTATGCACGATATCCGGGGAGATGATCTTCATTACCACCGGGAAGCCAATCGATTTGGCTATTTCAACAGCCTCATCTTCTGATTTCGCCAACCGGGTTTGGGTTATTGGTAAACCGTAAACAGAGAAAACTTGTTTCGCCTCGGTCTCCGTCAGCGCAGTACGTCCGTCAGCACGGGCTCTCGCGATGATTTCATTTGCCTTGGAGGTGCGTTTGGGATCTGAGACTACTACGGTCTTATCCAACATGGATTGGATGGTGTAGAGCTCGCGTAAAGCAGCCATGGCATTCATCGCCTGGTCCGGCGGACCGTAAGCCGGGATGCCATTTTCAACCAGCCATTGCATGGCTTTATCACAACGGGTTCCTCCAACCATCGAAACAGCCACAGGCTTCCCTTTTACGCCGCTGTCATCAATTGCCCGCTTTACTGCCTGGGCAATTTCCAAAGGGTTGGTCATCGCTGTCTCACAATACAGGGGTACCAGCCCGTCTGTCCAGGGGTGGGCATAGGCAAATTTAACGGTTTCGTAATACCATTCATTTCCCGCCATACCAGTCATGTCCACCGGGTTCTTGGCCGAACCGAAGTCCGGCATGTGCTTTTTGAGTTCTGTCTGAACATCCGGTGGAGCAAATTTCAACGGTACGCCGTATTTCTCAGCCGCGTCAGTGGCAAGCACGCCTACACCGCCGCCGTTGGTGACGACCAACAGGTTGGTTCCTTTCAAAGGAGGCATCAATGAGAGCGCCAGGGTGCGATCAAACAAGTTGTTCAAATCCGAAGCCTGAACCACGCCGGCTTGCTGGAAAGCTGCCCCGTAAACCTTGGTAGATCCAGCCAGCGAACCGGTATGCGAAGCTGCGGCAGCTGCTCCATGTTCCGAAATACCCGCTTTAAGGGCGATAACTGGTTTCTTCGCATTGCGACAGGCTTCGATGAACTTGCGCCCATCCTTAATGCCTTCTATATAAAGACAGGTGCAGGAAGTGTTGACATCTTCTTCTAGCCATTCGATCAGATCTGCGAAATCCACGTCCACCATGTTGCCAATGGAAATCATCTTATCAAAGCCAACCTTGCGGGTATAGGTAATGGCATCCATGGCAATGAGTAAAGCGCCCGACTGTGTTATAAGAGTGGCAGAACCTTGAAACGGCAGGAATGGTGCAAAAGAAGCGTTTAATGCATCTGAGTTGGACAGAGAACCAACGATATTCGGGCCAAGGATGCACATTCCATACCTGTGTGAAATGGCAACCAATTCATCTTCCAGGTCGTTCCGCCCAACTTCGCTATATCCGGAAGTGATGATACTTAACGCTTTGATGCCTTTCTGCCCGCATTCCTCGGAAACCTGGTTGGCAAATTTTACCGGTACTGTGATAATCGCTAAATCCACGGCTTCAGGTAATGCAGAAACCGAGGAGAATACCGGCAAACTTAAGATCTCGGTTGCCGTTGGATTGATCGGGTAGATCTTTCCTTTGTAACCTCCCTTAAGAAGGTTCTCAAGGACGGTATAACCAATCTTCCCTGGCTGGGAAGATGCCCCAACTACTGCGACCGATTTGGGTCGTAAAAGTTTGTTGATCGCTTCTTTGTTCACTTTCATGCTCCTGGATTAGGATTGATTTCCACGCCACACGCGTATAAGTTCACATTTTCACAAACCAAGGGGCTATTATATCTTTTATTAAGGTTTCGGCTAGGCACAAACCGCCTTATTCTTCATGACAAAACTCCCCTTTCCATCATTATCTCTTGGCACTCTTATGAAGTTTTCTTCCCTATTCTAAAACTGCCATAAAAACTCCCTGGTTCATAAAAAACGCCAGGGAGGGTTTCCATTAAAACTCCGAAATAGAAATAATAGTACTTAACTCGTTGGTCCTGCCGCAATGACTTCTTGTGGGGTATCCATTTCGTATTTTTTCATATTACTGATAAACCGGCTTGCTAATTGCTTGTATTTTTTCCAGTAATCCTCTTCTTTCGGCCAGGAACGCGCCGGGTAAAGTACATCTTCAGGCACACCTGGACAAGTCTTGGGAACCTCGAAACCGAATACCGGGTCCTTGTAGTATTCGACATCATTCAGTGCTCCATTCAAGACAGCATCCAGCAAATTTCGGGTGTGCTTGATACTGATCCGGTTGCCAATTCCATAAGGTCCGCCCACCCACCCCGTATTGACCAACCAGCATTTCACCTGGTAGCGTTCAATCTTCCGGCGTAACAGATCAGCATAGAAAGCCGGGTGATGCACCATGAATGGACCACCAAAGCAAGCACTGAATGTAATCTCCGGCTCATCCCGTAAGCCGATCTCCGTCCCGGCTATTTTGGATGTATAGCCGGAGATGAAGTGGTACATGGCCTGTTCTATATTCAATCTCGCCATTGGCGGCATCACGCCAGATGCATCGCACGTCAGGAAAACAACATTCTTGGGGTGTCCACCGCGTTTCTCATGAATGGCATTTTCGATAAAATCAAGCGGATAAGATGCACGCGTATTTTCGGTCAAGGAATCATCATCCAGGTCAATGGCACGTGAAACCGGATCCCAGATCACATTTTCGAGGATTGTCCCAAAACGACTGGTACAGGCATGGATTTGCGGTTCGGCTGTCGGTGAAAGTTCAATTACCTTTGCATAGCAACCGTCTTCAAAATTAAAGACTCCTTTGTCACTCCAACCGTGTTCGTCATCGCCAATAAGGCCGCGATTGGGGTCTGCGGAAAGAGTTGTTTTTCCTGTACCGGAAAGGCCGAAGAATAATGCCACATCTCCTTCCTTGCCGATATTGGCCGAACAGTGCATGGTCATTATTTCATCATTCAATGGCAACAGGTAGTTCAGCAACGTAAAAATGGACTTCTTGATCTCACCTGCATAGGCCGTGTTGCCGATAATGCACATCTTCTTGGCAAAATTGAGCACAATAAAGGTTTCTGATGGGGTCTGATCAATTTGGGGTGAAGCTTTGAATCCTGGAGCAGCGATGATCGTAAATTCGGGAACGTGCCTGCGGTATTCCTCGGCGGTCTGTGGCTTGATAAACATGTTTCGGACAAATAGGCTGTGCCATGCATATTCGGTGATGATGCGGATGGGCAGGCGATAATCGGGGTCGGCCCCACCGAAGCAATCCTGTACAAATACATCACGCCCTTGAAAGTACCCTTGCATTCGGTCGAATAACGCCTCAAATTTGTCCGCATCGAAAGGCTTGTTATACTCGCCCCACCAGATATTATCTTCTGAGGTCGCTTCACGGACAATGAATTTGTCACTGGCCGCCCTGGCAGTATGCTTCCCGGTATTGACGGCCAGTGGACCCATGTGGGAAATATTGGCTTCACCACGGAAGATGCTCTCCTCATATAGCGCTTCCATTGGTAGATTCCAGTATGCCTTACGCAGGTTGGTAAGTCCCAGGTTTTCCAGGCCGTAATCACCTCGGGAAGCTGCTGCCTGTCCTTCAGCGGGGGTATTTATATTATAGATGTTACTCATGGATGTCTCCTTGGCGCATTACATCCAATCACGGACTGATTTGCGGTCCCCAATATAAATCTCAGACGGGGCGTTCGGATCAAGCGCCCATTTCATACGCTCAATCCCTTCCGTCAGGTCTTTAACAGTCCCGGCATAACTCAGGCGCAGATAGCCTTCCAGACCGAAATCCACACCAGGTACCGTGACTACCAAAGCTTTCTTAAGCAGGAAATTCGCTAGTTCCACCGAGTCCTTTACCAAGCCATTACCGCTATATGCACGGAAATCAGGCATGCCATAGAAGGTACCCTCTGGTTTGAAACACCGCACACCGGTAAATGAACGCAACTCCTGCATCAGGACATCCCGATTGTTCTGGATCGTCAAACGCAAAGCTTCCACACTGGATTGGATGCCAGTCAAAGCTCCCTCTGCGGCAGCCTGCATTATAGGAGAAACGCAGGTTATCGTCTGGGACTGGATATTGGTCATCACCTCTACCAGTTTCTTATGAGCTACAACCCAGCCAATGCGGAACCCGGTCATCCCATAAATCTTTGCCACACCATTAATGGCCACAATCTTGGAATTTTCAACATCTCTCTTGGTAAATTTGTATGCCGGAACAGCCATTTTTCCGTCGAATACCAGTTTATGGTAGATATCATCACAGATCATATAGATGCCTTTGCTTTCGCAAAGGTCTACTATCCTTGAAATCAATTCCTCCGGATAGATCGCCCCGGAAGGATTATTCGGGCTGTTGACGATGATGCCTTTTGTATACGGGCTGACAGATCGCTCGATCTCTTCGAATGTCGGTACAAATGAACCATCCTCGGGAGTAACAATGACTGGTTTTCCCCCGATCATACGGATCATTTCAGGGTAGCTTACCCAATACGGAGCCAGGACAATCACTTCTTCCTGGGGATTCAAGATGGCGAACAATACATTCCATAGAGACTGCTTGGCCCCATCGGAAACGATGATATTCTGTGGTGAAACCACACGGTCATAGTTATCTTCCGTATAGCGGATGATCGCCTTCTTTAGCGACGGATTTCCATCTGTGGGTGCATATTTAACATCCCCACTATTTAGTTTGGCAGCCGAACTCAGTATGGCAGCAATCGGCGTTCTATTTTTTGGCTCACCGATACCAAGGTGGATGACAGGTTCCCCTCTTTCGTGCAAAAGACGAGCCTCTTCATTCAAAGCAACGGTTGGTGAGGCGGGGATGGAACATGCAATTTTACTTAGGCTCATGGGTATCTCCTCTGTCGTTTGACGAGGGTTATATTCTAACTCTAAATCCTTAACCGGATAAGCGCCTCAACAAGCCCATTTCTCCTCTGAAATTTCTGGATATTCACTTGTCGATGCCTAATAAAAAACTCACGGGCTGTTACTATCACAGCCCGTCATTTTGTTCCTTTATTTTTTCTTATCTGCTTTCTTCACCGCAATGACCTCCCGCCCCTTATAGAAACCACAATTCGGACAAACAATATGCGGGAGAATCATGGTACCACAATTGCTGCACGCTACCAGATTGGACGCTTCTAGGGCATCATGGGCGCGCCGCCGGTCTCGGCGACCTTTTGAAAGTTTACGCTTCGGTTGTGGGGGCATTCTTACTCCTTCCAGGGTGTAACAACGCATCAATCGTCATTACTATAAAGTGTGTAATATCCCAATCAGCATGGAAATGAGATATGACCTTTTTTGGCTAAAGCGGGCTGATTATAGCATGAAGTGCACGAGCGTCAAGTCTATCCGCCTTGACGCAAATAAGCTTCCATGAAATCACCTAGATCGCCATCCAGCACAGCCTGGGTGTTGCCGGTTTCGTATTCAGTACGGTGGTCTTTCACCATCTGGTACGGATGCAGTACATAAGAGCGGATCTGGCTGCCCCACTCCGCCTTGGTGTATTCGCCCCGAAGCACTGCAATCTCTTCATCTTTTTCAGCTTGTTTAATTTCCAATAATCGCCCTCGCAAAATCCGCATCGCAAACTCTCGGTTTTGGGTTTGGGAACGTTCATTCTGGCAGGTGACCACGATCCCGGTAGGAATATGCGTGATCCGGATGGCAGTGGCATTCTTCTGCACATTCTGACCACCTGCGCCCGAAGACCGGAAAACATCCACTTTCAAATCCGCCGGATCGATCTGGACTTCCGGACTGTCAAATGCAATCTGCGGAAGTACTTCAACAAGTGCGAAAGAAGTGTGCCGCCGGTGGGCAGAATCAAATGGCGAGAGCCGCACCAGCCGGTGGACACCTTTCTCGGAACGTAAATAGCCGAAGGCGTACCTGCCATTTATGGCAATTGTTACAGATTTGATACCCGCTTCTTCACCCTCGGTCTTATCCCAGATATCGGTCTGGTAGCCCTGCTGCTCAGCCCAACGCAGATACATACGCATGAGCATGGAAGCCCAATCCTGCGAATCGGTGCCGCCTGCCCCGGCATGAATGGCTAGGAGCGCATCTTCGGCATCGTAGGGCTCGGAGAGCATCGCCGTGAAGGAACGTTTATCAAGTTCGGTTTCCATGCCGTCAATTTCCGCTTCCAGTTCATGGCGTAAGGATTCGTCATCCATTCCGGCCAGTTCGAAGGCGTCCTTAAGTCGGTGTTCAAAACCATGCCAATCGTCGATTTGCTCGCGTAATCCGGCAGCTTCCTTGCTCACCTGCTGGGCGTGGCTGGGATCATTCCAAAAATCCGCTGTATTTATTTCTTTCTCGAGTTCGGGCAAGTTGGGCTTCTTTGGCAGGTAAGTCAAAGACGCACCATGAGCTGGCGAAGTATATCCCCCGCAGTTTGTAGCCGTTCAAGTAAATCCTGCATCTGGATTATCCCTTCTATTTCACTTCCCAATTGAAAACTTCTATATATATCCTATGGAAACGGAAAATTGACATTGTATCCATGTTTATTCTGAAAGAATCCCTTTTACAAATGCATCCGGATCAAAAGGTGTCAGATCTTCGGCTTTTTCACCCAGGCCAGCAAAGAGGATGGGTAGCCCAAGCTCCCGCTGAATGGCAAAAGCCATTCCGCCGCGCGCCGATGAATCCAGCTTCGCCAGGATGATACCAGTAACACCAACCGATTCTTTGAATGCACGTGCCTGCACCAGGGCATTCTGCCCTGTGGTGGCATCTAATACCAACCAGACAGCATGTGGTGCACCTGCCAGCGCTTTACCTGCCACGCGCTTAACCTTTTTGAGCTCTTCCATTAAATTATAACGGGTATGCAGGCGGCCGGCGGTGTCCACCAACACCAGGTCGCTCCCTTTAGCTATGGCGGATTGGATGGCATCATATACCACGGCGCCAGGATCGGAACCTGTTTGCCCGGCCAGGATCGGGATTTTCAAGCGATCCGCCCATATCTGAAGCTGGTCAACTGCGGCTGCCCGGAACGTATCCGCCGCGACAAGCAGTACCCGCTTCCCATGGTCGATAAACCACCGGCCCAACTTGGCAGCGGTGGTTGTCTTCCCGGATCCGTTGACACCAACCAACAGAATGATGGTTGGATTCGCCGTCAGATTCAATGAGGGCACGGCATCCAGGCGGGAACGAAGCTCAGCTTCAAGAATGGATCGAAGTTCGCTGGACTTCCTCAAACCCTGGTTCTTGACAGCGCCTTTAAGAGACTCGATGACAGATGCGGTGGTTTCGAGGCCCATATCAGCCTGGATGAGCAGGGCTTCCAATTGTTCCCACGTTTCGGAGTTAATTTCCGTCGCGCCAAAGACACCTGCCAGCCGTCCAAATGCGGCTTTGCTGCTGCGGGCAAGTCCGTTTTTCCATCGCGAGAACACGTCAGCCATAACGGGGGGATTATACTGCAATCTCTCCCAACAACTGACCACATGCAACTTTTTTTGTTTGAATGCATCATAAGTTATAATACAACCTCATCACTTGTTATTGGAGAAAGCATGCCCGAAGATTGGACTGAAATTTCTGCTGCCTGGAAAAATGAATTGACCTTTGTTGGACAAGACACGACCGGGGCGACCGTCCAGATGGGCTCGTTGGATGGCAAGCCGGGCGTCAGCCCCATGCGTTTATTACTGATCGCTGCGGCTGGCTGTACCGGGGAGGATATCATTTCCATTCTCCGAAAGAAACGCCTCAAGGTTACGGATCTCACGGTGGGCGTTAGTGGAAAACGCGCCACGGATTACCCGAAGATCTGGACGGATATCCATTTGACTTACCTGGTCTGGGGTGAAGCCATTCCCCCCCGGGATGTGGAACAGGCCATCCAGCTTTCCCAGGACAAGTATTGTTCCGTCGCACAAATGCTTGGCAAAGTCGCCAGGATTACATCAGAGTATCATCTATTCAAACCCGGCGAACGCGCCGAATTTAGGAGCAAGGAATGAACGAACCAATTCACGTTACCGATGCCGCCTTCGAAAAATCTGTTTTACAGAATCCCCTGCCAGTCATTGTGGATTTCTGGGCACCCTGGTGCGGACCATGCAAAATGGTTAGTCCAATATTGGATAAGATTGCCCAGGAAATGCCAGGCAAGCTGATTGTTGCCAAGGTCAATACCGATGAAAACCCCGAATGGGCAACAAAATATGGCGTGCAGGGCATCCCAACCATTTTGTTTGTTTATGCTGGGAAAATTGTCCATCGACAGGTTGGTGCACTCCCCGAACGGATGCTACGAGACGTGGTCAACCAATTCATCGAAGTGACTGCACCCAAGATTAATTAATATAAATTGAACCCATTAACCACAAAAGAAGGTGCCAGTGGCGCAAACTGCCTGTTCGCACCTCCTTTTATTATTCGGACCTTTATCGGTCCGCCTGGATGATTCCTTCAGCCAGATCCCAAAGTAGTCCCTCTTTGAGACTGGTGCGCGGGATTGTGATTTCTGGTAAGCCGGTTTCCTCTGCCATCGCTTTGAGTACAATGGCAGCGGGTAGGATCACATCCGCCCGGTCTGGAGACAAGTCGAATTGATGGATGCGCTCTTCGTATGAAAGGCTTCCCATTCGTTTAATCAGTATACCTAGGTCCTTTCGGCTAATCATCCGGTTATTCCTGCAATGGAGGAACTTGTACGCCATTTCTCCGAGTGCTTCCATGTTCCCGCCGGTACCAACTAGTAAAGTCGTCGGTTGGTTGTGAAGGATTTCCCGAATCCGGCGAAGGGGTATTTGAATGAGATCAAGAACCCGTTCTTCATCGGAAAGACCGTGGTTGCCCGGCTGGCCCAATAAACTTAATAGCCGCAAGGCTCCAATTTTGTAACTCTCTGTCGAAATGATATTACCATTCACTGACAGGGTGGCCTCCACACTACCGGCGCCGATGTCTATAAGCAATGCTGTTGTTCTTTGCAGGTCCACTACTTTTGAAACTGCCAGATGAATCAGGCGGGCTTCTTCTTTTCCGCTGATTACCTCCACCCGAATCCCGGTCGCCTGCCGGATGCGCTCAGCGAGCACTTTCTGGTTGGACGCCTCGCGCGTGGCACTGGTCGACACCGCCCGGAATTGGCATACCCCTCGCTCGTGGATCTCCTTCTGAAATTCAGTGAAAGCATCCACGGTTGCCTGCATGCTGGCTTCGCTGATGACCCCGTTCAGAAATGCATCCTTCCCCAGCCGGACAGCCGCGCGTCGGCTTTCCATTGCTAAAGGTTGGCCCTTTTCATCCACCTTGGCAATCAACAGGCGGATCGCGTTCGACCCAACGTCTATTGCTGCGATGGTTTGCATGCCATTCATTTATATAATAGGAATCACTTTTCCGTCAATCGCTCAATATTCGCGCCCAGCGAACGTAATTTCTCATCCACCCGCTCATAACCACGGTCGATCTGCCCGACATTTCGTATGGTGGATTTCCCCGGCACCGCCAGTGCCGCCAGTAGCAGGGCCATACCCGCCCGGATGTCGGGACTTTCCACTTTCTCCCCGTACAACTTGGACGGTCCGGTGACGATGACCCGGTGCGGGTCACATAGCACAATTTGAGCGCCCATGGCAACCAGTTTATCCGTGAAGTACATGCGCCCGGGATACATCCAATCGTGGAAAAGCACGCTGCCGCGTGCTTGTGTTGCCATGGTGATGGCTATACTTACCAGGTCGGTGGGAAAACCCGGCCAAACATTGGATTTAATTTCCGGAATGGCATTCCCCAGGTCCGGCTCGATTTTCAGACGCTGTTTGGGAGGCACAAGGATATCTTCGCCTTCCGTGGTCCAGTTCACGCCCAGCCGGTGGAATACAAAGCGGATCATATCCAGGTATTGGTTGCCGGCATTACGGATGCGCAACTCGCCCCGCGTTACCACCGCTGCGCCGATGAAGCTGACGACTTCCAGGTAATCCGGTCCGATCGTGAATTCACCCCCATGCAGGCTCTCCACGCCCTCGATTTGCAAGGTATTCGACCCGATCCCGGTAATGTTTGCTCCAAGCGCATTCAACATCTGGCAGAGATCCTGGATATGCGGCTCGGAAGCCGAGTTTCTTATAACGGTCCTCCCGCTGGCAGTCACGGCGGCCATCAGGACATTCTCCGTGGCTGTGACGGAAGCCTCATCCAGCAGGATGTTCGCGCCTTTAAGGCGTTTTGCATTGAACTCGAACGACGAGCGGCCATAGTTGACTTCGGCGCCCAGGGCTTTAAGGGCCAGGTTGTGGGTATCCAGGCGGCGCCTCCCGATCACATCCCCGCCCGGTGGAGGCAGACGAAATCCGCCGGTGCGGGCCAGCATGGGTCCGGCCAGCAGGATGGAGGCCCGGATGCGCCGGCACAGGTCCGGATCCAGGTCAGCCGGCCTGACTGTACGCGCCATGATCCGCCAGGAACCTCCGCCCAGGTCTTCGATCTTGACCCCCAGGCTGGCAACCAGTTTGCGCATATCATTCACGTCACGGATATTGGGAACATTGTGCAGGATGACCGGTTCATTCGTCATGAGCGTTGCCGCCAGGATGGGTAGGGCCGCGTTCTTATTACCCGCCGGTGTCATCTCGCCTTTCAGGGGAATTCCGCCTTCGATGTGAAACTTTTCCATGGGAACCTCCGGCGCAGGAAAGCGCGGCGGTATTGTAAGGCACTTTGCCCTTTCCGCCAAGTAGATAAAGACCCATTGAAATCGGATCAGCCGAAGACTATTCGACTATAATTGATGTATGAATTCCAATATCTTCATCCCTTTCATTCTTGGTTGGCTCTCCGGATGGCTGGTCAATTATCTGGCAGATGTTTTACCGGTTACACGCAGATTCAGCCGCCCGGTTTGTCCGCATTGCCAGGCAGCCTACCGCAGGAGCGATTATCTGCTTTTCCGTAATTGCTCTTCGTGTGGCAAACGCCGCGGCTGGCGTCTTCTCGTCCTTCAGGTCGTGCTGACCGTCGTTCCGATTCTATTATGGATTTTTCCTCACCCCGGATTTCCCTTTATTCTGGCATTTATTCTATTCATTTACTTAAGCCTGGTCTTCGTGATCGACCTGGAGCACCGCCTGATCCTGCACCCGGTCAGCCTGCTAGGTGCGCTGCTGGGCTTGGGGATCGGCTACTATTTGCACGGCCTCCTACCCACCCTGATCGGAGGTGCAGTCGGTTTTGGCGTCATGCTGGTCTTTTACTTTATCGGTGAATGGTATGTACGATATATGTCCAGGAAACGCGGCATGTCCACGGAGGAAGTGGCCCTGGGGTTCGGGGATGTGAACCTGTCTGGCATACTGGGTCTTCTGCTTGGTTGGCCGCTCATCTCGGCCGGGCTGCTTTTCGCCGTGCTGGCCGGTGGTGTGATCAGCCTTCTTATTATTGTTGGAATGCTGATTGCGAAAAAATACAGGGCTTTTACCGCTATTCCTTACGCACCCTTCTTGATCTTGAGCGCGTTGTATCTGCTTTACTTATTATAAATAACTACCAGGCCACAATATCACGAAGTTTCTTTATGGGGAGCCCTTCTTCCATTTTTGTGGCTTTGTGACTGAAATGCAAATACCTGCCGGAGTCCGAAGTCTCCAGCCTTCGGACTCTATATCAGTAGAAGCCGTTGAACTTCGGAGACGAAATTCTTGTTCTTGGGGGAGCTCTATTCATGAATCCATCGCTTTAAATCCCCTGTCAAAAACGGAAGAACCTGAAGAAATAGAACTTGTCGCTCGGTTCTATTTCTTATCGGATGGCTTATCCTCTTCCGGCATTTTGAGTGGTCCGGTCCCCAACCGGTAGCCAAAGCCGCGCACCGTCCGCACCCAGATCGGTGCAGTAGGGTCGGGTTCCAATTTCTTCCTCAGCATCAGGATATAGCGTCGCACGATGCCCGGATCGCTGCGCCCGATCCCCCAGACTTCCTTGATCAGTTCCTCTTCCGAGGCTACCTTTCCCTTCCGCCGCACCAGCACCTCCAGCAGCCGGAACTCGGTGGGCGTTAGAACCAATGTCCGGCCTCCCAGACTGGCTTGGTATTTCTCCATGTTCAATACGATCTCCCCATGCGCAATATAACCGGTCTCTTTGTTGCCGTTTTGCACCCGCCCGATCACCGCTTGGATACGCGCAACCAGTTCCGCAAAACTGAACGGCTTGGTCACATAATCATCCACGCCCAACCGGAAGCCACGCAGTTTATCGGTCTCGGCTGCCTTGGCAGTCAGCATGATGACCGGCACATCGCTCAATTCACGCAGGCGCGCACACACCTCCCACCCATCCATGCCGGGCATCATCACGTCTAACAATACCAGGTCGGGGCGTTCATTGTAAGCCTGTCGTAGACCGGTCGGCCCATCGCAGGCTTCAAACACCCTAAAGTTACTTTCCTGTAAAAACCGGCTCAAAAGACTGGAAAAGGTTTTATCGTCATCGATTAGTAGTATGCTTGTTTTCATCGGGCCACCTTCAAATGGAAATAAAAGCGTGCCCCCCCTTCTGAGGGCGTTTCAAAAGCCAGGTCGCTGTGCATGCCTCGCAGCATGAGTTGGGAAAGGTACAACCCCAGGCCATATCCATAGACCGATTGGGAATCCTTGGCATCCAGGCGCTGGAAGCGTTGGAAAAGCAGACGGCGCTTCGCCTCGGGAATGCCCGGACCCCGGTCCGTCACCTGCAGGCGTACCTGGTTCTTGATCCGGGTGGCTTCCACCACCACCGGGCTTCCGGGGGCATACTTCAAGGCATTATCGAGCAGGTGGTTGAAGATGCTTTCCAGTACAGCCTCATCTGCCAAAACGGAGGGGATTTCCGCTGGCAGGTGGATTTGTATCTCCCCGCCTCCAGGATGGAGGCCGAACTGGTTGCAGACCGTTGTAAGCAGCTCGTCCAGGCACACCGGCTTCAGGGTTAACTGGATCTGGCCGGCTTCCATGGCCGAAAGATCCAGGATGTTTTCCACAAAACGGGTTAGCCGCTCTACCTCTTCTTTCATTAATTGTATTGTGTTTTGGTCGGTCTCTTTATTGCCCTTTTGCAGCAGGAGCAATTCCAGTCCGCCGTTCAAGCTGGTGAGCGGCGACCGCAATTCGTGCGAAACCATCGAGACGAAATCGGTCTTTAGCTGGTCCAACTCCTGTAGGCGCTTGTTCTGTTCCTCCAACTGCCGGTAGGCTTCACTGAGGGTATGTGTCCGTTCTTCCACTTTCTGTTCCAATTGTTCATTCAGCTCTTCCAGCTGCCGGTGAACCACCTGCAGTTCCGTGTAGCCCTTCTGGATGGCAGCCTGCTGCCGTTTCTGGTCGCTCAGGTCGTGCGCTGCTCCGGCCAGCCGCACCTTTCGGCCCTCCGAGAAGATCGGGCTGAGTGACAGCAGGTGGGGCGTCTGGTGGCCGCGCAGGGTTACTTCCAGCGAACATTCCTCCCGGGCAGCCCGTCTCAACAGGTCAGCCGGGAGGCTCTGGTCCTCGAGAATGGCCGATAAAGGTTTGCCGTTGATCTCGTCCACCGCCTGCAAACCAAGCGCCCGCACCAATGCCGGGTTTCCCAGCAGGATCTTTCCGCCTTCATCACAAATAAAGATCGGTTCCGCCATGCTGCTGAATAATTGCCAGTATTCATGTAATTCGATCTCGCCCGCGCGTACCCCCATCCGTACCCCCATCGCCAAGGTTAGGAACAGGCTTGTCCCCGCGCCCAGCCAGGAAAGCTGCCCGCTCAGGCGCCATTCGGCCAGTACCACCCAGTCCAGCGCCAATACCAGGACAAAGGGCAGGATGTTTTGCACGCGCGTGCCCAGGTCGAACGCAGGCGAAACCGGCTTATCTTGCCCAGCAGCCGTACCTGCCATGAATACCGCTCCCCATCCAAATAGAAGCCCTCCTGCCATCCATCCGGTACTCTCGAATCCCCCCGCCTGGAATCCGTTCACCGGAGCCAGTAGACTGTATAAGTAATCAGATGCCAGGAACGCCAACAGCCCGCCACCCCACAGGACCAGCGTAAGGCGCGCTTTGCGGTTCGCCAGCAGTATATTGAACAGGATCATCAACAGGATCAGGTCGGCAATGGGATATACCAGCGGGATCCATTCAGCCGGACGGTAAACCGATGCCGACTGGCCCAGCATCAGTCCCACCAGTGTCGCAACCACTCCCGCCGAAATCGTTACATCCAGCAGGAACCGGAAACGGGAAGGCGCATAGCGGTTCTCGAATGGGTAAAGGATCAGGGCGAGAAAGAACAGTGGGTAAGCCAGGAAGCTGAAAACATCCGCCAGCGAAAGGGTTGGTACCGGGATGCCGCGCGCCCCTTCGTAAAATGTCCGCACCAGGTTGCCAAGCGACCAAAAGGCCAGCCCGAATCCCAGGAAACGCCAGGCCGGCTGGCTGGTGGGTGGAAGGCTTGGCAGGAATTGGAAGATCAGCAGGACTGCTGTGACCCCCGGTACCAGTACTGCCAGGCTGCCTATGAACAGCCGGCTGGGGGCTTGCGGAGACCGGAAGATTACCCAGGCGATATAGATGCCCAGGAATAGGGCTGACTCGAGCAGCACCCCCTTCCATTGGATCCGCCAGGGCAGGATCTTGCGTAGGATTTTTTGCAATCCGGCCTCCTTAAAGGGAGATTATAACAACTTTTCAACCAACCTTAATGTCCGTTCTGCCTTCAAGGAATACCACCCCTCAACTCCTATCGGAGTCCGAAGTCTCCAGACTTCGGCTTCTCCTGCATCCGGAGACGGATTGCTCCGCTGACAGGAGCTTCTTTCGTCAATGTGAACTCCGATCAATGAAATTTCTTAATTATATTTTTCTTATTAATGTGTCATTGCGAGCCGCCGGTGCTCTTCCGGCGGCGTGGCAATCTCCACTCTTCGAGGCAATTTCCAATAATTAGTGGGGTAAGCTTCGCACAACGGGAAAAATCCTTATATAAATGGAGAGATATTTAAGAAAATCAGGAGCCCCGTGCCGCTTGGCACTTCGGGCCTCCTGATTTATTCCAGTTATTTCCTCTTACGATCTTCCCCTCCCCTAAATCCCATGCTCTTTGGGATTTGGGGGAGGCTGGGAGGGGGTCAAGGTTCCCCTAAATCCCATGCTCTCTGGGATTTGGGGGAGGCCGATAGGGGGTCACACCCCACTTATGTCAGGATTTCCTCGATCACCATCTCCTCCTCGCCCCACCACAGGTAACTGTCGCAATGGATGCAGATGGTTGCTATCGGCGTTGGCGTCATGGTGGGCGAAGGCGTAATGGTGGGCGTGGGCGGTACCGGCGTTTTAGTGGGCGTGTTTGTAGGGATGGGCGTTTTCGTGGGCGTATTTGTAGGAATGGGCGTAGGTGTCGGCGTGGGTGTGGGCGTCTTGGTGGGTGTATTCGTCGGCAAGGGTGTCTTCGTGGGTGTATTCGTGTTTGTCGGCGAGGGCGTGATCGGCGTGATCGTCGGCGTGTTCGTTTTGGTCGGTGTGTTCGTCGGCGTGACGGGTGTGTTCGTCGGAGTTTTCGTCGGTGTATTCGTCGGCAAGGGCGTGTTGGTCTTCGTGGGAGTGTTCGAAGGCGTGTAGGTCTTCGTCGGCGTATTCGTCGGGACCGTGTTCGTCGCGGTGAATGTCCTCGTCGGCGTGAATGTATTCGTTCGAGTGGGCGTGTTCGAAGGTGTGAACGTGATCGTCGGCGTGGGCGTCTTGGTCGGTGTATTCGATGGCGTAAATGTCTTCGTTGGCGTAAATGTGTTCGTCGGTGTGGATGTTTTCGTGGGTGTAAATGTGCTCGTCGCCGTGGCTGTATTCGTGGCCGTGCTCGTCGGTGTTGCGGTGGCGGCAAAGACGTACAGGGGCGCACAGCCATCGCTCAGGGTAACCGATAGTCCAAACGCAGAGGGATCTACGTATGTCGGGTTGTCACTCTTTGAATAGGTAAATACGATCGAATTCGAACCCACCAGGATGTCATTGTTGCTGCCGTTGCCGCTGGCATTCCAGGTGGTCGGGGAAGTGGCGGGGCTGGTAAAAGAAGTGTATGCGCTTCCACCGGCGATGGTCAGGCTGGCGACGGATTGGCCCGAAGCCGTGGTTGTAGCCAGGTCGAATTGGGTCCAGTCCAGGATGAGCTGGGTGATATAGGTGGTGCCCTGGCTGCTCAGTTCGTTGATCGGGATGGTGAGTACGGGAATGTTTCCGCTATACGACTTGCTGAAACTGCCCAGCGTGAATTGCGAGCAATTCGGCGTGGCCGTCATGGTTGGAGTCAGTGTGGGCGACGGGGTCATGGTAAGCGTCGGCGTCTGGGTGGGCGAGGGAGTTAGGGTGTCCGTCGGCGTCGGCGAGGGCGTGTTCGTATCGGTGGGGCTGGGTGTTATGGTTGGAGTATCGGTATTTCCTTCTACTCCGGCGTTGTAGGCGTTCATTCGGGAGGTCCGGAATGTCTCGGTCACTCCCTGGTCGGTCGACGCCAGGTGGGTCATGGTCCATTGCGGATTCCTGGGATTGGTAAAGATGCTCAGTAGTTGTAGGAATGGCGTGATGAAGGGGTGGTTGAAATCCACCATCACCACCACCGTGTCACCCGGTCCGCCGGCGTCTTCCGTATCGGTGGTCGTGCCCCGGTTCTGGCATTGTCCATAAGTGGTTGTCCCGGTCTTCCCCGGCAGTGTCGCAAAATCTGTTATGTCGTCTCCATTGGAGTCGCGGCTGGAACAGATCGTCACGTTGAAATACCCCGGTTGCGCCTGGCTGGTTGCGCTCAGGTCTAAGAGCAAGCCGGTGAGGTATTTGTTGGCTTCATCGTGGATCGAAGGGATGCGTGCGATGTCCTGCATGGCGCCGACTTGTGCCTGGGCAGCTGCGGTATCGGTCAGGCCCGATTTGCACGGGCCGAGTCCGTTGTGATACGGGTTTTCTTCCGCTTCGTGCTGCAGGTAATACCACGAGCTCGTATCCGTATTCGGGCAATAGATCGATTCGTACTGGCCGGTCACGGCATAACGGACTGCCTGGCGGGAGATGTTCTGGATCAGCAGCCAGGCCGAGAACAGCAGTGAAAAATCAATGATGGCGAACAGCAGCATCAGCAGGATCGGCGCCGCCAGGGCGAACTCGACCACGCCCTGGGAACGCCCGGCCCCCTGCCAGATGCATTTTCCTTTGCCTGAAATGGGATATCCTGGTTTTTTCATGGCGTTTTCTCCTACTCGGACAAGCGCGTGGCAATGTTGCTGCCGATCAACGTGAAGATGGTATTCAGGTCGGCTCGGTTCGGTGGCGTAAAAAGCCTGGCCATGTCCAACATGGGCCGCATAATTGAGGAAGATCTTGCCCGAGTCCTTCACCGGTTGCTCCCGCCGTGGGATAACTATAAGGATCTGCATAACTCTGTGGGTAATTATCAACCTCCGGGCCCAGCCCGATCGTAAAGAGCAGCGCATTCTGGCCGCCAGTATGGGTCTGAGTATTGTAAGGTATGCCAACAAAATCAGCCATGTCGTAGGCATAATCGGAAGCGTCATATTCACCTGCGGTAGGTTGGTGGGGGGGTGGAAAAGAAATGCGATCACTTGGAAGCGGATCGCCGTGATTGCAACGCGGCAGCAGGCCCCAGGTATCCTGCGGGCAGAAATATTGTATATGATTCGGATCACAATTTGGTTCCGTGTTGGGATTGCAATGCCCGGCGTTGGGCACCCCGTCCGTCAGCAGGATTACCACCCACAGCACATCCTGGCGGGTGTCATTCGGCTAGTTGGTTCCCGGCCTCTTCCAGCCCTCCGCCGATGTTGGTGGTGGTGTAATGCGAGGGATCCGGTGGATTCACAAAATTTGCGGTGACATCTGGACAGGGATCCTGTCCCGGCCCCAGCAGCGTCTTGTAATTACTGATATTATTGTCCCAGGACGGTGTATCCTCGCAGATTGGGCATGCCATGGCGTCATCCGGTCTGCTATCATAACAACGCGAAGGACTGCCAGTCGGGAAGATCGCATACGCGGAGCCTCCGCTGACCGTCTCGTCGCCCTGGTATACCGTCAATGTCTTGAGCTTGGCAGCCACCACACTCGGATCACTCCCGCTCAGCAGTGGCAACTCAACGTGCGGTTCCTTGTCGAAGGTGATGATGGAGGCGTAGTCGTAATCCTTGACCAGGATGTTCGTAAAAGCCACCGCCGCGTTGATGACCGCATCGAAGGGCTGGCAGGAGCCCGCGTCCCCGCTCCCATCTGTGGGAGCCTGGCTGTTGCAATGGAACGGATCGCGCATCGGGTCATTCTCTGCCAGGGGGTGGTTATAATCAGGACCATAGGTCATCGATTCCGACCGGTCGATCACCAGCACCACGTCCAGCGAGGCGGCTTCCGAGACTGCCTGGGCGGAGATACCCGCGGTATTGATCCCGATCACCGGCAGGAAAGCCAGCTTGACAGACGCCGTGGCTTGCACTTCCACCAATTTGCGCGGCGGGTCCGTGCAAAGCGTGCTTTGCAGTTCCGGTGTGTTGGCATTGTAACAGTCATATACCGTGGTGACTGGGTCGACAAAATAACCCAGGCCGTTCAATACCATGAATTCATCCGCGGATTTCGTCAGGGTGTTGAGTAGATCTGCTTGGGACGTGGTGGAGTTTTCACGGTATTCCAGTGCCGCCGAGAGTGCCGCCGAATCCACCGCCCGGCGCAGGCGCGCATTCCCGATGAACATGATCCCCACGTCCAGCACCAGCCCGACGATCGCGATGATGCCCACTGCCGCCAGTGCCACCACCACCAGCACCTGGCCGCGTTCCATGCGGGCGAATTTCTTTTTGACGTTGCGGAGGATTGTTGACATGGGTTCAGGGCACCTGGGTTGGTTCTGCCGAGGAGATCGGCATGATGGAGTATAGATAGAGCGGCACCGGGTCGGGCAGTACGGAGTAGGTTACACCCATGAAGCCGTTGTTGGAGAGCAGTTTCAGGAGTTGCGGATAGTTGTAATAGATCTCCACCAGCAGCACCCCGGTGTTCGGTGCCGAAGCATCCATGAGTGATTCGATCTGCCCGGGGGTGAATTGGGATGTGCGTGCATGCGCGGCGCATGTATCCCAACCGGTGGGATTGCCCTCGGAGTCGACCACATCTAAATGTGGTGGAGCAAAGGAATATGTACTATGAAAAAAAGCGTTGAAGGCAGCGTAATGTCTACAAAGGCTCCAGCCATTTTGATCTCCCACCCCCAATGGGAAACGTACCGGCAGATGTCCCGAGTTGATGCTGAACACGGAAATGACGATGTCGTCCGGGGCGGTCGGTTTGAGCGCCGGCTCCAGCTCCACCGGGGGATACATGGTCGAGGCCGCCTTGGCCGCGGTATAGTAGTAAAAAGGTATGTTATCAACCATCAATCCACCGCTTGTTTCGTACGTGCCATTGCCTAATGGGATAAAAGGCTCCGTTTGCGAGGCGCTCGCGTACCGGGCAGCCTCGCGCGCCCCATCCAGCACATGCAGATACATGTTTAGCATGAAGCCGAACTCCACCACGAACGCTATGAGGAGCGCCAGGATCATCACGACCAGCATGAGTTCGACAAAGCTCTGCCCGCGTGTCTTGTGCGGCCGGCGGGAAATCAGGCGTCTCAAAAGGGTGGTTTTATGGCTTTTTGCTTCCATTATGTATGGTCAGGGTTGCTCAAGATAGGCGCGCTGGATCGATTAATAGGATTACCGCAATCCTAATAATAGCAGGTTCAGGGAGGCGAGTCAACGCAAATGGAGCATCTGTAAACCAGCCCGGACGCGGATTTCACAAAAAATGGACAATTCGACCAATTAATCCATCTTTGAAGTCTGAAAGGTGACTGTCACCTTCCAGGTGACTGTCACTTTTTCCTCAAGTCGTTTGGAGTATAATTCGCCGCGAAATCCAGTTCCATAGGAGGCGCAGGAGATCATTTCCATCCGGGAAAGCCAGCGCATGGGCTTTGGATGGGGCGAAGTACGGGCTGATAGTCATTGAGTCATTTGGTTCATATGGTAACCCGACTGGAAGACTATCTGATTTTTGCCTATACGACTAACCCCCTAAAGCTGACGAGGATGAGGGTTCTTTGCCTCACGGCAAAGCTACCCCCCACCTTTCCGCTCCTTGGCTCCCCTTCCCTCTCCTAACGGGAGAGGGAAGGGGAGGCTGCCCCGAAGGGCGGGAGGGGTTGGGTGAGGAGAAAATCGAAAGATCAGCGGATGCCCTCCGGGGACGCCACGCTCCCCGCAACCTTTCCCTCCAGGTTCAATCCTGTCACAACGCTCACCGGGTGACCGGAGGGACAATCCGGCAGGAAGTGGCAATATATTTATGTCATTGCGAGCGACCGGTAGGGAGCGACGCAATCTCATTATAAATTCTGGGATTGGGTCGCCCTTATCGGGCTCCCATGGACAGCTACTTTGGAGGAACCCATGTGTGGAATTGTAGGTTATATCGGCCCGCGCGACGCGACGCCGATCCTTCTCAACGGCTTGAAACGGCTCGAGTACCGCGGCTATGACTCGGCCGGTTTGGCCGTCCTGGCCGGCGGCCGGATCGAAGTCCGCCGCGCCGCCGGGAAATTGAGCCGGCTGGTCGAACTGGTCGAACAATCACCCGTCAGCGGCTCGCCCGGTATCGGCCATACCCGCTGGGCCACCCACGGCGTCCCGACCGCCCGCAATGCCCACCCCCATCTTAGTGCAAATGGGCGCGTCGTCATCGTCCATAATGGCATTGTCGAGAATTTCCTGGAACTGCGTGACGAGCTAAGCGCTGAGGGCGTGCATTTCCAGTCGGATACGGATACCGAGACCATCGTCCAGCTGGTCGAAAAGCACCAGGCAGCCGGCCTGGACTTGGTCGCTGCCGCCCGGCGCACCTTCCAACGCATCCAGGGCGCACATGCCATCGTTCTCATGTCTGCGGATGAGCCCGATAAGATCGTCTGCGCCCGCATCGGCAACGCCGGGGGTGTCGTGATTGGTCTGGGCCAGGCGGAGAACTTCATTGCTTCCGATATCCCCGCCATCCTTGAATACACCCGCCGGGTCATCTTCCTGGAGAGTCACCAGGTTGCCATTGTCACACGTGATCACGTTCGTGTCGAGACCCTGGACGGCCAGCCCATTCAGCCTCGCATTCATTCCATCCGCCTGGACCCGGCCGCGGCCGAAAAAGGCGAGTACCGGCACTTCATGCAGAAGGAGATCCATGAGCAGGTGCGTTCGCTGACCGATACGCTGGCCGGTCGGGTGGACTTCCAGGCCGGGCGCATCCGCCTGCCGGAACTTAATCTAACCCCGGAATTGGCCAAAAAAATCCATAAGATCGACCATCACCGCCTGCGGCACGGCCGCTCTATGCCGGCATGGTCGGAAAAATATTGATTGAAAGGATCGCCCGCCTGCCCTGCGAGGTCCAGATCGGTTCCGAGTTCCGTTACAGTGACCCCATCCTCGACGGGCACAGCGTTGTGCTGGCCATCAGCCAGTCCGGTGAAACCGCCGACACGCTGGCGGCCATGGAAGAGGGCCGTCGCAAGGGCGCCACCCTCTGGAGCATCGTGAACGCCATCGGTTCCCAGGCCATGCGGGTGTCGGATGGCAGCCTTTCGATGCAAGCCGGTCCCGAGATTGGCGTCGCCTCCACCAAGGCTTTCACCGCCCCGTTGGTGGACCTGTACATGCTGGCCGTGCTCCTGGCCGACCTGCGCGGTTCGCTCGACGAGCCGCTCCGCCGCTCCCTGGTCGCTGACTTGCGGCTGGTACCACAATTGGCCAGCCGGGTTCTGAACAGCGAGAAGCAGATCAAAAAGGTCGCCCATGCCCTGAAGAATGTCCATGACTGCCTGTTCCTCGGGCGCGGCATCAACATGCCGATCGCCTATGAAGGCGCCCTGAAACTCAAGGAGATTTCCTATATCCATGCCGAAGGCTACCCGGCCGGTGAAATGAAACACGGTCCGATCGCCCTGATCGACAGGAACATGCCTGTGGTCTGTATCGCCCCGAAGGACCCCTGGCACGAAAAGATGATCAGCCAGATCCAGCAGGTCAAGGCGCGCGGCGGGACGGTCATCGCGGTCGCGACCGAGGGCGACGAATTGGTGGCCTCCATGGCCGACCATGTTCTTTGGGTGCCGGATTGTCCCTGGATGCTCTCCCCCGTGGTGACGGTCATCCCGCTGCAGCTCCTGGCCTATCACATCGCCAGCCTGCGCGGCCTGGACGTGGATCAGCCCAGGAACCTGGCAAAAAGTGTTACTGTTGAATAGGGATGGTAACAAGTCTGGTGCTGATTTAGCCGATTTTCGCAGATGTCTCCATCCTTCCGGGTGTCCGCCGTTCATGAAATTGGGGATGAAAAAAGCTATCGGAGTCCGAAGTCTCTTGACTTCGGGTCTCCCTCGCCGGGAGTGATTGGACAATCGGAGTCCGAAGTCTCCTGACTTCGGACTCTCCATCATCACGAGAGATTGGATTCCGGTGATAGGAATCCCATCTATACCCTCTGGCACGCAGGTTTCTCCTCCCCCAAATTCCATGCTCTTTGGAATTTGGGGGAGGCTGGGAGGGGGTCAATCCGGGTGCCTCTCTTCTTTGCTATGAAAATAGCTACCAGAGTCCGAAGTCTCCTGACTTCGGACTCTCCATCATCAGGAGAGATTGGATTCCGATGACAGGGATCCCGTCATGAGTGGAACTCCATTCGTGGATACTCTGTGTGTAAGGTTCTTTATAATATCAAGGGTATCGCCACCTTTTTAATACCAGAATGGATTAGAATAAGCACGCTTACAAAGTGCTTCTCAAGGAGATGAACGGCATGTCAAAAAAGAAGACTGCAATGAAAATGGAAATTCGCCGTCGCCAGGCCCGCCAGAGAACCGTCAGGTACATCACCATAGGCATTGTCGCCCTGGTCGTGGTTGGCATCGTCTGGGTTGTGATATCTTCTTCACGTAAACCAAAAACCATTGCTGGGAATTGTAAGGTAGCATCGATGCAATTTGCAACTCCGCCGCCCATGCAGATTGACGTCAATAAACAATATTTTGCTACGATCAAAATGGTAAAAGGCGGCCAGTTCGTCATCCAGCTCTTCCCCGATAAAGCCCCCATCGCTGTGAACAGTTTTGTGTTTTTGGCGAACAAGGGCTTTTTCACTTGTGTTACTTTCCATCGGGTGATAGATGGATTTATGGCCCAGGGTGGCGACCCAACCGGAACGGGTATGAATGGGCCGGGATATCAATTCCCTAACGAAACAAATGATCTCCAATTCGACAAGGCCGGTGTGGTTGCCATGGCAAATTCCGGACCAAATACCAATGGCAGCCAGTTCTTCATCATGTTTGGGCCATATGCCCTTTCGGAAAGCGACTATACAATCTTCGGACAGGTCATCAGCGGCATGGATGTGGTAAATGGTCTCACCCGGCGTGACCCACAACAGAATCCCACTTTTTCTGGCGACGCCATGGAAAGCGTCACGATTACCGAAAAATAAAAATTTTAGAAAATATGAACGCTTTTATCACCTTGTCATGCCCATCATGTGGTGCGAATCTGTCAGTATCGCCGGACTCATCACATGTTACTTGCCAATACTGCGGCAAAGAACATGTATTAGTAAAACAAGGAGATATTGTTTCTCTTCAATTTGTAAGTTCCTGGATCTGCCCTAAATGCAATACCCCCAATCCAATTGGTAATGGATATTGTGTAAAATGTGGCACACAACTTAAAAAGGCTTGCCCGAAATGCAATGAGTTTATATATATTAATGTCATATATTGTCCTAATTGCGGCATAAATGTGCAGGATTATTTCCAAAAAACCGAAACAGCAATACAGATCAGTACACCTATCCTAGAACAAGTTGAAGAAGTATATCCAACTAAAAAAAGCAATACGATGTCTGCTGCGCTCCCCTTTGTATTATTGGGGATAATATGTTTAGGTTTCATAGTAGGTGCTATTGTCTGGATCATAAAAACTTCCGAACCGTCTCAAGTGAATATCAGGAATGCCGCCCCCACGGTTGCCGCAATGCAATTCGCTACTCCCCCACCCATGCAGATTGATGTCAAAAAACAATATTTTGCCACGATCAAAATGGCCAAGGGCGGCCAGTTCGTCATCCAGCTTTTCCCCGATAAAGCCCCCCTCGCTGTGAACAGTTTTGTATTCCTGGCAAACAAGGGCTTTTTCAATGGTTCCACATTCCACCGGGTGATTGAAGGGTTCATGGCCCAGGGCGGCGACCCGACCGGCACCGGCATGGGTGGACCCGGCTATCAATTCCCCAACGAAACCAATGACCTGCTTTTTGATAAAGCCGGCGTGGTCGCCCTGGCAAATGCCGGGCCCAACACCAACGGCAGCCAGTTCTTCATCACGTTTGGACCGGTTGGTCTGGCCGAAAGCGACTATACCATTTTCGGGCAGGTTATCAGCGGCATGGATGTGGTCAACGGTTTGACCCGGCGTGATCCCACCCAGAGTCCCACTTTTTCCGGCGATGTGATGGAAAGCGTCACCATTTCCGAGAAATAAACTCATAATGATGCTTAAATCTGGCCGGGATGGTGCGTGCTTCGTCCGCACCATCCCGGTTATTATTATTAAAATGCCCTTGCAAAATAGGAACATATGTTCTATAATATCGATTGTTTGAGAACGCTGAACCCGATCCTGGCTCTGGTCTGGTGCCTCACAAAGTAATAATCCGGTCCTCTCACGCTTCTCGCAGGATTCTAAATGGAACAGTTTTCTGTTTTACGATTATCCATAACATCATCCCTGTTCATATTGATCCTTGCCCCCATCTATTCGATTTTTTTTCGATACGCGTATCGAATACCTGTTCTCTATTTTCTTTTCCCTCTTCTCTATTCTCTAATCCCTGTTCTCTTTTCTCTATTCTCTGTTCTCTATTCTCTTTCATTGACATGCCTCCTAAAAGACAGTATATTTTCACCAGCTTTATGAAGGAGAACAGGTATGTCAAAACAGGGAAACAATTCAGATCAGGATCTGAAAGCGATCATCCTGGCAGCCGGGAAGGAATCGGACACGACCGATGCCGGGCTGATCCTGCTCCAAAACCTCGGCACGCGCAAGGTGATTGATTACGTCATCCAGAATGCCCTGCAACTCGTCAGCCCCGGCAACCTCTATGTTGTCGTGGGTCGCGCCAGTGCAGAGATGCGTGCCCACCTGGGAAACGATTATGTCTATATCTGCCAGGAGGAACAGCTCGGCACAGGCCATGCCGTCCTGCAACTAAAACCCCTGCTGGCGGATTTCCACGGCGACCTGTTCATTATATATGGTGATACACCCCTTTTCCGGCCCGACTCTATCCGCGGCTTGCTTAACCGCCATCACTTGCGTCAGGCCAGGCTGACCCTCCTGAGCGCCATGGTGGACCGCCCATATCCGTATGGACGCATCATCCGGGATGCCACCGGCCAGATCGTGGATATCATCGAGGCAGCCGAAGCCTCCGAAAGTGTGCGTGCGATCCATGAGCTCAACCTCGGCGCCTACGTCGTGCGTGCCGACACCATTTTCCCGGCTCTGGAAAAGCTGCCGCTCTCGCCGGAATATGGTGGTCTTCGGCTGACCGATTGTGTCCACCAGCTTGTCCGTTCCGGTCTGCTGGTCGAAAGTTACCAGACCTATGACCAGGACGAAGTCCAGGGCATCAACACCCCGGAAGACCTGGCAAATGCAGAATTTATCCTGCAAAAAAGGCTCTTCCGCCCGCACCGTCCGGAAGCCGAGGACCAGGTTTCGTTCGGTACCGGTGGCTGGCGGGCCGTGATCAGCGAGGGCTTTACCATGCACAACGTTCGGCGGCTCTCCCAGGCGCTGGCAAACGCTGCCATCCGCCAGGGTCAGGAAAAACGTGGCGTATTGATCGGCTATGACCGGCGCTTCCTTTCCGACCGGGCCGCCGAGACTGCCGCCGAGGTTTTTGCCGGGAACAATGTCCCCGTCACGCTTCTGTCGGAGGACGCCCCCACTCCGCTCGTCACCTATGCCACCGCTCTGCTTGACTCCGCCTATGGACTGGTCTTCACCGCCAGCCACAACCCGCCGGAATGGAACGGCTTGAAGGTTTTCCGCGGTGATGGTTCGCTGCTGCAGGACGAAGAAACCCGCCAGATTACTGCCGAAACGAATAACCTCACTGCCAGGGATATCATCAAGCTCGATCTCGACCTGGCTCTGGAAGCTGGCATCGTCAAACGGCGTGATATGACCAACGAGTATGTAAATGCCGTCGAAAAGATCATTGACATGCAGGCCATCCGCAAGGCCAATCTGCGCCTCATTGTGGATCCGATGTATGGCGAAAGCCAGTTAACTCTTGGCATTGTCCTGACCGAGGCGCGTTGCCGGGTGACCTTCATCCACGAGCGTCGCAACCCGCTCTTCGGTGGTCGGTCGCCGGCCCCCGACTTGGAATCCCTGCGGTTGCTCATTTCTGACCTCCAGGAAGGTCATTTCGATCTGGGCCTTGCCACCGACGGAGATGCCGACCGCATCGCCATCATTGATGAAAAGGGCAATTACATCTCTACCAACGACCTGCTCCTGTTGGTCTACTGGTATCTGCATGAGGTGCGCGGTCAGCGTGGCGGCGTGGTCCGTAATCTTGCCACCACCCACATGCTCGACCGGATGGCGACTAAATTCAATGAACATAGTTACGAAGTCCCGGTCGGATTCAAGCACATCGCTGCCGGCATGGTCGAACACGATGCCCTTCTAGGTGGAGAATCCAGCGGTGGTCTGACCGTGCGCGGTCACATCCTCGGCAAGGACGGCATCTTCGCCTGCGCACTGGTGGTGGAAATGCTGGCTCGAACTGGCAAGAAGATCTCCGAAATACAGGCCGAAGCCTGGAAGATATCCGGGCGTCTCTATAGCCTGGAGGAAAACATTCCCGCCACTCCCGAAATGCGCATTACCATCCCTAGGCAATTGAAGGAATCCCCCATAACAGCCATTGGTGAATTTCCGGTGCGCACTGTCACCCATTATGACGGCACAAAAGTCCTGCTCGAAAACGACAACTGGGCTCTCCTGCGTTTCTCTGGTACCGAGCCGGTGTTGCGCCTGATGGTCGAGGCCGATTCACCCGAAAAGGCACATCTTTTGATCGATTGGTTGAAACAATTCTGTGCAAAATAAAATAAAACACGCTGGACTCTGATAGACACTTACGAAATAACGTTTCTAATCTAAGAGACGGCATCAAAAGTGTGGCTATTTGAACCTTTGTGTAGTTTGTGTCTTTTGTGTTTAATCTTATGTTCGGAGGGTTTCCATGCGATATGGCTACTTTGACGACCAGAACCGTGAGTACGTGATCGAACGCCCGGACGTGCCGGTCTCCTGGACAAACTACATCGGTGTGAAAGACATGTGCACGGTGCTCTCGCACAATGCCGGCGGTTATTCTTTCTATAAGTCTGCCGAGCACGGGCGTATTACCCGTTTCCGCCAGAATGGTGTCCCGCTCGATCGGCCTGGACACTACGTCTATATCCGCGACGACGAGACCGGCGAATTCTGGTCCATCTCGTGGCAGCCGACTGGCAAAGATCTGACCAAGGCTAAATACGAATGCCGCCATGGACTGTCTTATTCCAGGTTCTCCTGTGATTACCAGGGCATTCAGGCCAGCCAGTTGATCTTCATCCCGCTCGAAGAGGCTGTGGAACTCTGGGATGTGACGCTGCGTAACCAGTCCGGGAAACCTCGCCAGCTATCGGTCTTCTCCTACGTTGAGTTCTCTTATCACCAAATCGAGATCGACAACCAGAACCTGCAAATGTCACTTTATGCCAGCGGTTCAAGCTATGCCGGTAATGTGATCGAGTACGACTTTTTCTACGAACCCCGGACCTTCCACTACATGACAGCCAGTTTCGATCCGGATTCTTATGACTGCCTGCGCGATTCATTCATCGGAACCTACCATACCGAGACCGACCCTGAAGCGGTTGTTCGGGGTGAATGTTCCAACAGTTCTGAGTTGGGCGGCAACCACTGCGGTGCATTGCATAAAAAACTCACCCTGGAGCCGGGAGCGACTACTCGGTTGATCTTCATGCTGGGCGTGGGGAACCGCCAGGTGGGTCAGGAGATCCGTGCCAAATATTCCCGACTCGCCAATGTCGACCGGGCTTTTTCTGAACTGAAGGAATACTGGCAAGCCAAGCTGGACAGGTTCCAATGCAAAACTCCGCACGCCGGATTGGATACGATGGTCAACATCTGGACACTTTACCAGGCTGAGACTTGCGTGGTCTGGTCTCGCTTTGCTTCATTCGTTGAGGTGGGCGGACGCACCGGGCTCGGTTATCGTGACACTTCGCAGGACGTGATGTCCGTCCCTCACACAAACCCTGCCAGGGTGAAACAACGCATGCAGGAATTGTTCAGTGGACAGGTGCAGCAGGGCTATGGTTTGCACCTTTTCGATCCGGAAGTGTTCAAGCCGCACGAAGCCAGGCTTCCAGGTGCCAAACTTCCGACAGTGGTCCCAACCCCCAATCCTGCCGCCATCATCCACGGCCTGAAGGATACATGTTCCGACGATGCCCTCTGGATCATCGCCTCGGTCTGTGAGTATGTCAAGGAAACCGGCGACCTGAACTTCTTCGACCAGGTCATCCCGTTCGCAGATGGAGGCGAAGGCACGGTCTACGAACATTTGAAGCGTTCGCTCGATTTTTCCGCCAGGCAGGTTGGCAGGAGTGGAATCTGCCTGGGCCTGCGCGCCGACTGGAATGATTGCCTGAATCTGGGCGGTGGCGAAAGCGCCATGGTCTCTTTCCTCCACCATTGGGCGCTGGTAAATTTCATCGAAGCCGCTAGGTTCTTGGGTCGCGACGCGGATGTGGAGAAATATACGGCCATGGCCGAAAAGGTGCGCAAGGCCTGCGAAGAGAACCTCTGGGACGGTGAATGGTATCTGCGTGGCTTTACCAGTAAGGGCCTCAAGATTGGTTCGCGTGAGAACCAGGAAGGCAGGATCTTCCTGGAAAGCAATTCGCTGGCGGTGGTTTCCGAAGCGGCCCCGCCCGATCACGCCCGCCAGTGCATGGACTCGGTGGATAGGCATCTCTTTTCGAAATTTGGCATCCACCTGCTCTGGCCATCCTTTTCCAAACCGGATGATGACATCGGTTACGTGACACGCGTGTATAAGGGCATCAAGGAGAATGGGGCCATCTTCAGCCATCCCAACCCGTGGGCGATCGTCGCCGAATGTAAACTCGGACGCGGTGATCGTGCCATGAAGTTCTACGATTCAACCCTGCCTTGCAACCAGAATGATATGATCGAGATACGCCAGTCCGAGCCCTACTCCTACTGCCAGTTCGTGATGGGTCGCGACCACACCGCCCATGGCCGGGCGCGCCATCCCTGGCTGACCGGTTCGGCGGGATGGGCGTACCATGCTGTCACCCACTGGATCCTAGGCATTCGTCCCGGATACGCTGGTCTGATCATCGATCCCTGCATACCGTCCGATTGGAAAGAGTTCGAGGTGAACCGCCAGTGGCGCGGGGCCTCTTTCCACATCACCGTGAAAAATCCCGCAGGCGTGCAGAAGGGTGTCAGGACAGTTAGCCTGAATGGAAATACCCTCCAGGGTCCGCTGCCGGTGCAAAAACCAAGAACAATTAATGAGGTGGTTGTGGAGATGGGATAAAAAAAGAATTCCCCGGAAAGAGGTCCCTTTGTCGAATATCCACTCCCTCCTGATATACCTCACCTGCAATCGTCAAGGTAAATGGGATGACCGACAGGTTAAATTCTGCGGCATTATCAGGAACAGGGTATAAGGTACTGTCTGTGAGGCTATTAATCAATTATATTCCGGCGGGAAGGATTTCTCTGCCCAACTTTACTTGATTATCATACCCTGGGCATTTGTCAACTATCCTGAATTGTCGCAATATCGGTATGATTACGGGTTGCTGGTTACCCGAAATATACAGAAAGGAACTCCTTTAACGCTGGGCTGCAACCTGGACATTTGTTCAACAGGCAAACCGGTACGCTGCTCCAGAAGAAACTCGTCCATCCGGCATAGTTCGGGATAATAGTTGATGATCGCCGCATAGGGACAATGCCCCAGGATGATTCTTGCTCCGTCCGGACCCGCCTCCCAGCGTGCCTGGTAATAAAGCTCGTTCAACCGGTCAACCGCCTGGGTCAAACGCAGTGGAAGCAAGGTATGGATATTTGGAAGATCTTCTCCTCCCAACTGGAGCGCCACTGCCTTTAGCTTTGCTTCCCACTCAGCCTCAGGTGTGGCCCGAAGAAAGATCTCGAACAATGCCCCCGCCAGTCCATCCAATCCATCCCCTAATACCCGCCGTGATAGTCCGTATATGTTTTCCGGTCTCCCGCGCCCTTTCTGGTGCTGCCCAATGAACTCGATCAAGTCATTCGATTCCAACACGGCCAGGTGGTGTCGCACATTCGCCCCCGTCATTGCCAGGGCGTTGCTCAACTCGTGAACGGAAGCCGTCTGCTGTTTTCGCAGGTAATCCAGGATGCGCAATCGGGTCGGTGGGTGCATACGGATATTATACTATTTTTGCAAATATATATTTGCATAAATAAATTGACAGGTCTTCCTCCGGCAGCTATAATCCAACCCTGTCTGACATTGACAAATGGAGAATTCGCATGGACTCAAGTGAATTGAACACACCTGGTTATGACATCCCCCCTGAAATAAAAGGTCAGATTGCAATCACCAGTTTGGATCGCATTTATAACTGGGGTCGCAGTGCCTCTGTCTGGCCAATGATGTTCGGACTGGCATGCTGTGCCATTGAGATGATTTGTGCCGCAGCCAGCCGGTACGACCTGGCCAGGTTCGGCATGGAAATTATGCGTCCCTCCCCCCGCCAAAGTGATTTAATGATCGTCTCGGGCACGGTAACCAAGAAGATGATCCCAACCATCGTCCGCTTGTATAACCAGATGCCCGAGCCGAAGTATGTACTGGCAATGGGCGCGTGTGCCTCTGGTGGCGGACCTTTCAAGGATGGCTACAACGTTGTCTCCGGTGTGGACAGGTTTGTCCCGGTGGATGTCTACGTTCCCGGTTGTCCTCCCACACCGCAGGCTCTCTTGCATGGCCTGATGAAGATCCAGGAAAAGATTAGAGGAGAATCCATTAGGAATTCCCGCTGGTATAAAAAAGGCCCGGATACGGCCGAAATTCCCATCCCAATGCTCGGCCCGGATCTGATTGATCCTCGCAAGATCGACCTGATCAAGAACGATGGGAAGGCTTAGGAGACGAACATGTCTGCTCCCGCGCCCATTCAAATACATGATCTTTCGTCGCGTTTCCCTGACCAGCTCCATGTGGAAACCCGCCCGGGCTACTCTGGCTGGCTGCTCGATAAATCCAATCTGCTCGAATTCGCCACCGCCTTGCGGGATGAGTTCGGATATGATTATTTCTCCTCGGTCACTGGGGTGGACTATCTTCCCGAAGGAAAGATGGAAGTTGTCTACCAGGTCTACCGTACCACTGGCGGCCCGGGTCTGATGTTTAAAGTTCAGGTGCCGCGTGAAGACCCGGTGGAAGTCCCTTCGCTCGTCTCCGTTTATCCAGGTGCAGAGCTGCAGGAACGTGAAGCCTGGGATCTGCTCGGCATTAAATTCACCGGCCACCCCGATCTGCGCCGCATATTTATGTGGGAAGGTTTTGCCGGTTTCCCCCTGCGCAAGGATTGGCACGAACCTTACTTCGAGGAAGATGCCAAACCCTTTAAGAATCACTGGCCGGCTGGCAGGATAGTCATGTCTGAAAGCAGGAATATTTATGCGGATAATATTGCTTATCCTGGCGGTTTCGAACCAGAAAGCCAGACCTTCGATCCCGAAAAAGCACTTTACGACTCTCTGTGCCTCTACCAAAAAAAAGAGGTCGGCCTTGATACCGACCACATCATCGTAAACCTGGGTCCGCAACATCCCTCCACGCATGGAGTATTTCGGGTGGCAGTGGTGCTGGACGGGGAGACGATTGTCAATCTCAAACCAGTCATGGGCTACTTGCATCGCAATCACGAAAAAATTGGCGAACGTAACACCTATATTATGAATATGCCCTATACCGACCGCCTGGATTATCTTACCTCGATGAGCAATAATTTCGGCTATGCGCTGACGGTCGAAAAATTGATGGGCGTTAAACCGCCGGAGCGAGCCGAATACATCCGGATAATGATGGCGGAAATGACTCGTATCTCCAACCACCTTTTCCTGATCGGTTCTCTTCTGAACGATCTGGGTGCGTACTTCACTCCCATGCTTTACGCCCTTGAAGAACGCGAATTGCTCCTGGATATCTTTGAGGCTGTGGCCGGTTCACGTATGATGTGCAACTTCTTCCGCTTTGGCGGGGTTGCACGCGATCTTCCGGATGGTACCCTCCAAAAGATCAAGGAAATTTTCTTCGAGCGATTGCCCCGCAAGATTGACGAACTCGACCAGTTCCTGAGTGAAAACGAGATCATCCGCTCACGCGGCGTTGGCCAGGGGATACTGACCACCGAAGACGCCATCCGTTATTCGGCTTCTGGTCCTCTACTACGCGCCTCTGGTGTTCCCTACGATATTCGCAGGGCCGAACCCTACGGAATTTATGACCGCTTCGAGTTTGATGTGTGTACGCGTAAGAATGGCGATATCTACGACCGCTTGATGGTGCGCTTCGATGAAATCCGGCAAAGCATTCGCATTGTCCAGCAAGCTGCCAGGCAGATTCCGGAAGGTCCGGTTATGTCTGTCAAACCGATGTATCAGGTACGCGTCCCCCCTGGCGAATCTTACGGCCGGGTTGAAGGTCCGAAAGGCGAGCTCGGTTTCTACATCATCTCAGATGGCAAACCAAACCCCTGGCGCTATCATGTGCGCGCCCCTTCCTTTATCAACCTGACCGCTTTCGGCCCGATGTGCATCGGTTTAAAGGTTGCGGATGTGGTGGGCGTACTTGGTTCAATCGATATCGTCCTCGGCGAACTGGACCGGTAGCACTTTTCAGGTACAAGGAAATAAAAATGAGTGACATGTATGGCAAAGGCATTTTGAAAGGTCTCGGTGTCAGCCTTAAACGGTTTGCTGAAACATATCTGGACGACATAAGCTGGATTGGCAGACGCTACCGTACCGAAGGAGGCATCGCCCATCGCGCCAGTAAGGACGCACGTGGGATTTTTACAGTCCAGTACCCTGAAGAGAAAATCCCGGTTCCTGAGGAGTTTCGATTTATTCCTTTCCTGGTTTATGACGAGGGGCCAAATGGCGAGAAAAACCTTCTGTGTACGTCTTGTGGTATTTGCGCCAAGGTCTGCCCGCCTCAGTGCATCTGGATTGTCCGATCAACAGATCCATCCACTGGCCGGCCCATACCTGACCCGGCCGAGTTCTACATTGATGGGGATATATGCATGAATTGTGGCTTGTGCGCCGAATACTGTCCGTTTGATGCCATCAAAATGGATCACGATTACGAACTGGCCTCTTTTGGGCGCATTATATACAACAAGGACCGCCTCTCCAAACCAAGCAAATATTATGAAAGTATCCGTCCTGGCAATGCATATCGTGAAAATTCCGCCCGCGCTGCCAAGCAAGCCGCCCGCTTCGGAGCCATTAAGGCAGAATAAATATTCCCCATGTACAACCCCGATACTGATTTGCTCTTTCCCCCGCGCACAATAATGACATTGCGGGACCTGCGCGACGAGGGTTGGCAGGACCTGGTCAACAGGGTCATTGAGGCCGGGCCTGACAGCCTCGAACAGAATGCTTTCGTCCTGATGATGGCGCATATGAATAATTGCGCAACGTGTAACGCCGACTCGTACCGTGCCATGACTGGTTGCACCGCGTGCACCAAACAATCCCTCAAACGGTCCCATGAGACCGATGAGGGGTTGGCTAAGTTATATCAATCAGCCATGGGAGAGGTCGAGCAGTATATACAAAAGAAAACAACTCCTTCAAGACATTCAACAGGGTAACATGCCAAAAAACATTTCTTCCGAATCCGTCCTGGCTGCCTTGGGAAAAGTACAGGAACCCGAACTGCACCGTGATCTTGTCGCACTTAAAATGATCCGTGACATTGAAATCAAAGGGGACACAGTCAGCTTTGCCATCGTATTGACCACCCCCGCCTGCCCGCTCAGAGGCAACATCGAGAAACAGGCCCGTGAGGCTGTGATGGCGATTCCTGGCGTCAAGGTGGTCAACATCAAGATGGATGCCAGCGTCCCAAACGATGGACGGACCCGCGGCTTGCTCAACCTGCCCATCCGTAACGCAATAGCAGTCGCATCCGGGAAGGGCGGCGTGGGCAAGAGCACCGTCTCTGCCAACCTGGCAGTTGCCTTGGCACAGACCGGTGCTCGCGTCGGCTTGATGGATGCTGATATTTATGGTCCCAACATCCCCACTATGATGGGTATCCATGCTATTCCCGCAACGAAAGCCAATAAACTGATCCCCGCAGAGAGCCATGGTGTGAAATTGATGTCGATGGGCTTCCTGGTTAAACCAGGACAGCCGCTTATATGGCGCGGTCCGATGTTGAATTCCGCCATTCGCCAATTCCTGGATGATGTTGATTGGGGTGAGCTAGACTATCTCATCATTGACCTTCCACCCGGTACCGGCGACGCCTCGCTCTCATTGGCACAGATCCTTCCTCTCTCCGGGGTTGTCATCGTCACGCTGCCACAGGCTGTCTCGCTCGAAGATGCCAGCCGCGGTCTTAATATGTTCCAGACCCTGGAAGTGCCCATTTTGGGCGTGATTGAAAACATGCGCGGCGAGTTCTTCGGCAGCGGTGGCGGCGAGGAACTGGCCCGGATAGCCAAAGTCCCCTTCCTCGGTGCTGTACCGATGGAACAGTCCGTCAGGATCAGCGGTGATATTGGAGAGCCGGTTGTGGCTTCCCGGCCCGATTCGGAGGCGGCCAAAGCATTCAAAGCAATTGCCTGCCTGGTGGCTGCACGTATCAGCGTTGAGGCGCTCAACCAGAAGAACGCGCCTGTAATTAATATCGAGTAGGAAATAAGATTACCCATTCCATTGAAAAGAATGGGGTCTCTAAGTCTGCTATAATCACGCCCATGCAACCTCTAGTTGTCGGAATACGTTTCGCAGAAATCGGGAAATCTTATCACTTCGACGCCTCCTTGATGCCGCAAATCAAAGTAGGTGACCGGGTCATTGTTGATACTTCGCGTGGCAAACAATTGGGCGAGGTGGTGCAAATGGTAAAAGATGCCACGCCGCCTCCCGAAGGCTGGAAATCCATCGAACGCATCGCCACCCCGCGCGATCTCGTCCTGCGCCGCACCTGGGCGCAGAAGGAATTGGAGGCGATGATTGCCTGCCGTGAGCGTGCGTCCCAGTTGAAACTGCACGGAATTAAAGTGGTGGCTGCCGAATATTCCTTCGACGGGACACGCCTGACACTTATGTTCAGCAGCGAGTCCGAAGAAAAGGCTGATCTTAAGTCACTTCGACATGATATGCAAAAAATATACCAGCCATCCCAGGTGGAAATGCGCCAGATTGGCCCAAGGGATGTGGCGAAAATGATGGGCGGCATGGGTGCTTGTGGATTGGAGACACGTTGTTGTTCCAAATTCTTAACCGAGTTTAGCCCTATCTCCATTAAAATGGCTAAAGAGCAGGGCATTTCCCTCACGCCACAGGAGATTACCGGCATGTGTGGACGCCTGCGCTGCTGCCTAGTCTACGAATATGAACAATACGCAGTCGCCCGCAAGGAACTCCCCAAGCGTAACAAGCGGGTGGTCACCCCCATCGGTGAAGGCAAAGTAGTGGATGTTTCTCCCCTCCTCATGACCGTCCGGGTCGAATTGATTAATTCCGGTGTTCGCGAATTCCAGCGGGAAGAAATCGAACCCTGGGATGAACTGGAAGCCTTGCGACGCAAGTCTCAGCAACCCTGCGAAAATTGCCCCAATCCTAAAAAAGAGAAGACATGAGCGAAAATGATTTGAAAGCTCCCGACACTTGGGAGAAACCTCAAAAAATCCTGGTAATACTGGCTCATCCGGATGACCCGGAATTTTTCTGCGGGGCCTCTCTGGCCCGATGGGCCAAGGCTGGCCATGAGATCCATTACTTCCTGCTGACTTGTGGTGACAAGGGTTTCAATGATGCCAAGGCGACCTCTGACCAGATTTGCAAGGTCCGCCATGCCGAACAAGAGGCGGCCGCAGCCATCCTCGGGGTGAAATCCGTACGTTTCCTGGATCTGGAAGACGGTTATCTCTTTCCAACTCTTGAACTGCGCCGGGAAGTTGTCCGTGCCATCCGCCAGACCAGGCCGGATATCTTGGTCACTTGTGACCCAACCCACCTTTTCGCAGGTGACTATTACATTAATCATCCTGACCATCGTTACGCTGGACAGGTGGTGTTGGATGCAGTCTTCCCTGCAGCGGGTAACCCATTCTTTTTTCCTGAACTAATCAAGGATGAGGGCTTGCAACCACACAAACCACGTGAAGTTTGGATCTCGTTGACCAGCAATCCCAATGTGACACTGGATGTTACCGACACCTGGGCGATCAAAGTCCGCGCGTTGAAAGAGCATAAGTCCCAAATAGGTGATCCAATGGAGTTTGAGGATCGTATGCGCGCCCGCAAATCGGAAAGAAGCACGGATGAAAATGAGTATTACGAGGAAAAATTCCGTGTAATCAAGTTCCGCTGAACAGTCTTAGCCTATCTCCGTTTCCAAAGAGGGTCCCATGCCTGACTTCCTTTCCGAAGCCCAATCTTTATTTAATTACACCCAATCCCTGCGTCGGGACCTCCACTCGCACCCCGAACTCGGCTTCCATGAAGTCCGTACAGCAGGGATTGTCGCCAAGGAACTCAACAGTCTCGGATTGGAAAACCATACCGGCATCGCCGAAACTGGTATCGTTGCTCTTCTCGTAGGTGAAAAATCTGGCCCGGTCATTCTCGTGCGCGCCGACATGGACGCGCTGCCCATACTCGAAGAGACTGGCGCGGTTTATGCATCCCAGAATCCCGGCGTCATGCACGCCTGCGGGCACGACGGGCACACTGCCATCCTTCTGACAGTGGCCAAAATGCTCCAGGCCCATCGAGATGAGTTGACTGGGACAGTAAAATTCATATTCCAGCCGGCCGAGGAGGGAATGGGGGGTGCAGAAAAGATGATTAAGGCGGGAGTCCTTATGGACCCCAAAGTGGACATGACCCTTGGCCTGCATCTCTGGAACGAGAAACCGGTCGGCTGGTTTGGTATCGCTGGTGGCGCGGTAATGGCCGGGGCGGAAATATTCAAGATCAGAGTTTTAGGGAAAGGCGGCCACGCCGCCTCGCCACACCTTACCATTGACCCGGTGCTGGCCGCCGCACAAATTGTCAGCGCTCTGCAAGGGGTTGTTGCCCGTAATGTCGCCCCCCTTCAAAGTGCCGTAATTAGCGTGTGCACCATCCACGGAGGAGAAACCTTTAACGTCATGCCACCGGTGGTTGAACTGACCGGCACGATTCGCACTTTTGAACCGGAAATTCGCAAACGTGTTCTGGAACGCTTTGGGCAGATTGTGCGCGGCATTGCGGAGGCAATGGGATGTCAGGCAGAAATAGATTTGCAACGCCTTTCCCCGGCAACCATTAACCACCCGGGAACTGCTCTCCGTATCCAGGAAGTTGCGCGAGACCTTTTCCCAGATGCGAATATAGATTCCGCCACATCCATCACCATGGGCTCGGAAGATTTCTCTTTCTTCCTGGAAAAAGTACCCGGATGTTTCTTTTTCATTGGTTCGGCCAATCTGGAAAAAGGGTTGGATGCCGGTCACCACAACCCCAGGTTCGACTTTGACGAAGTTGTTTTACCGCGTGCCGCAGCCCTGATGGCCGCTGCGGTGTTTCACCTGTTATCAGGCAAATAAATCTAATTTTCTCACATTGTTCTTTCCTCTTTGACCCTCCCGGAAGTTTGATTTATTATATTTCCGCCTCTTTTTGTCGAATTCAGCATCCAAATGAGCAGGAGTTTATATCATGGCCGTTAAAAAATAATTAACGATTTTTCCATAACTATCGCAACGGTCAATGGTTCCGGCTCACAGACGGCCAATGTCACATTGTTACGCGCACTTTTTAAAATGGGAATCCCGGTCTCCGGGAAGAACCTGTTCCCGTCCAATATTCAGGGACTGCCCACGTGGTATACCATCCGGCTGAGCAAGCATGGTCATATTGCCCGGCGGGATGAAACGGAAATTGTGGCGAACCTGAACCCGGCTTCTTTCACCCGTGACCTGGCATCTGTGCTGCCCGGTGGGGTATTCTTCTACGCCGATGATATCAAGCTCCCCATCACCCGAACTGACATTTCCATCTACCCGATGCCGGTAAAAGCCCTCTCTCGCACCGCAAATGTTTCTCCCGCTTTGCGGGATTATATTGCCAACATGGTTTATGTCGGTATCCTTGCTCAGGTGCTTGGTATCGATTTGAAAACAATCAAACAGGCCCTTGACTTTCACTTTAAAGGTAAGGCACAGGCTGTGGATTCCAACTTTGGCACAATCGAAGCTGGTGCAAAATGGGCAGCCGAAAATCTCAAGAAGATCGACCCTTATTATGTGGAGCCCATGGTTGGCACGACGAATTACATCATGGCAGATGGGAATACGGCTGCGGCATTGGGAGCCATTTATGGCGGCGTCCAGTTCGCCGCCTGGTACCCCATCACCCCGGCCACCTCCCTGGCAGAGTCGCTCAACGTTTATCTTCCCCAACTTCGTAAGACACAGGAAGGAAAAACAACCTATGTCGTACTGCAAGCTGAAGACGAACTGGCCGCCATAGGCATGGCTGTCGGAGCAGGATGGGCTGGTTTAAGATCCATGACATCTACTTCCGGTCCGGGCATCAGTCTGATGACTGAATACGCCGGATTGGCATACTTCACAGAGGTGCCCATCGTTGTATGGGACGTACAGAGGGTAGGTCCAAGCACCGGCCTGCCCACCCGCACTGCCCAGGCAGATCTTACTGAAGTATATTACCTGGGACATGGCGATACCCAGTCCGTTATTCTGTTGCCTGGCACAGTTCAGGAATGTTTTGAGTTTGGTTGGAAAGCCTTTGACTTGGCCGAGCGCCTGCAGTCCCCTGTCTTCGTGCTCAGTGACCTTGACCTCGGTATGAACCAGTGGATGACCAAACCTTTCGAATACCCCGATGTTCCAATGGATCGCGGCAAGGTGCTATGGGAAAAAGACCTGGACCAATTGAATGGCATCTGGGCGCGTTACAAGGATGTTGACGGAGATGGCATTCCCTTCCGTACGGTCGCCGGGAACAAACACCATGCAGCGGCATATTTCACGCGTGGTTCAGGCCACGATGAAAACGCCCGTTTATCGGAAGATGCTGTGAATTGGGAAGCCAATATGGCTCGTCTTAAGCTCAAATATGATACCGCCAGGTCACTGGTCCCTAAACCCTTTCTTTCGACAATGAAAGACGCCGGGATTGGCATGATCGCCTTCGGATCGACCGAAGCCGCAGTGGAAGAAGCGCGTGGTTTATTAAAAAAGGAAAAGGGGTTGAAAAGTGATTTCCTTCGGATACGAGCCCTGCCATGTTCAATGGAAGTGGTAAAGTTTATCAAAAAACATTATCGTATCTACATTATCGAAGCCAACCGTGATGGCCAACTGCGCCAAATTCTCAATGCGGTCATGCCAGAGCAAGCCAACAAGTTTAGATCCGCCGCTCATAACGACGGGCTACCCCTGACCGCTAAGTGGATCAAAGAAGCCATTTTGAGCCAGGAGGAGATTTAATATGACAACTCCCGCACCTGTAACCGGTCAGGCCAACAAAGCCGGCCTGACGAAAAGTGAGTATCGCGGCTTACCAAGCACCCTCTGCCAGGGTTGCGGACACAATTCCATCGCAAACCAGATCATTGCGGCATGCTATGAATTGGATATCGTTCCGGAAGAGATCATGAAGTTCAGCGGCATAGGTTGTTCATCTAAAAGCCCCGCATACTTCCTGAACCGATCCTTTGGTTTTAATGGTCTGCATGGACGCATGTCCTCACTCGCAACCGGTGCCTTGTTCGCCGATAGATCTTTACGCGCCATTGGCATGTCTGGAGACGGAGACACAGCCTCCATTGGCATGGGTGGTTTCAAACACATGATGCGCCGTAACGCACCAATCATTTACATTGTCGAGAACAACGGCGTCTACGGCCTGACCAAAGGCCAGTTCTCTGCCACTGCTGAAGTGGGCTTAAACCTGAAACATCAGGGCACCAACCAGTACATGCCAGTGGATATTTGCATGGAAGCCCTGGCATCCAATGCCACATTTGTGGCACGCTCCTTCGCAGGGGATGCAAAGCAGGTGAAAGAAATACTTAAATCTGCGCTAAGTCACGAAGGTATTGCAGTTCTCGACATCATCAGCCCGTGTGTCACCTTCAATAACCAGGAGAATGCCTTCCATTCCTATACTTGGGGCAAGGATCACGAGGCCCCTCTGCACGAGATCTCCTTTGTCCCCGTACTGGATGAAATTGAATTGACTGGAGACTTCGAAGAGGGCACGGTGCGCGAAGTCACCATGCATGATGGCTCCTCGATCATCCTTAAGAAACTCGAAAAGGATTATGACCCGACTGACCGAGCGCATGCCTTTCAGACGCTTGAAGAGGCTCAGAAAAACGATTGGTTGCTGACCGGGCTGATTTACATAGACACTTCCAAACCCACCCTGACCGATATCTATAACCTGGTGGATACCCCCCTTAACCGTCTCACTGAAGCGGAGATAAGGCCGGTACGCCAGACCATCGAGAAAATCAATGCAATGATGTTCTAAGGGAGTACTACCATTCACTCTATCCCCGAAAACGAGTTGACCTTCTCCTTCATCCGTTCCTCCGGTCCTGGAGGGCAGAACGTCAATAAAGTGTCAACGGCCGTCCAGCTGCGCTTCGATGTTCGCAACTCCCCCACCCTGTCGGCTGAGGTGAAAGAACGCTTGGATAAACTGGCTGGCATCCGGATGACCCAGGATGGAGTACTCGTCATCGAGGCAAAACGGCACCGCACCCAGGAACAAAATCGTGCGGATGCGCTCCTGCGGTTGACAACTTTACTCGAGAAGGCCGTCCGCCTGCCCAGAGTCCGTCATGCCACTCGACCTAGCCTGGCAGCACGGGTCAAACGGGTGGAATCCAAGAAGAAGAGGGGATCTGTAAAAAAGCAGAGACAGCCTTCAATAGCAGAATAATTTAATCAATTCTGGTTATATTACCAGACTGGTGTTATTCACTTATTCCAAACCTGCGACCACATCTGGGATGGCTTCCAGCACATCTCCTGCCATTACCGCAGCCATATTTCCCAGGAATCCGGCGGCGTTAAACCAGCCTGAGCATGTATCCAGGCTCCTGCCCGCGCGGCGTCATAGGCATCTACCCCCTGGGCACGCAGACCGGTAATCAAACCGGCTAGTACATCGCCAGTTCCAGCACGTGCCAGGGCAGGGGTCGCCATTGGAACTGTGGTCGTATGGCCATCAGGTGCCGCGATAACGGTAAAAGCTCCTTTAAGTACAACAACATGTCCCCATTCCTGGGCAAATTTGCGTGCCACGCCCAGACGGTCTTTCTGGATTTCCTCCGTTGCCAAACCGGTTAAGATGGACATTTCCCCGGGGTGAGGTGTCAGAATGGCTGGTGCAGGCAGCAATTTTGGCCAATCAGGGAGTTTCGCCAGCAGCTTCAACCCGTCAGCATCGAACACCATCGGCGGCAAGGTAACTGGTTTCGGTTCCGACTTTCCCCCGGCTCCTTGAACGAAACCCATCCGTCCGTGAGTTGGCTTTTCCGTCGTTCCGCTCAGTAAATCTGCAATAAAGTCCTTGGTTGTATCTTCCAAACCAAGACCGGGTCCAACTAGCAATGCAGTCGCTCGTTCAAGATTCTTCTTTAAAACATCTGCCGCGCTGGATGCGATAACACCCATCTCGTGTGGCAGAAGCACCCAGGTTGCTTCTGGGAATTGGCCAGCTAACGCTCCGTGCAACGAAGCCGGGATGGCCAGGGTCACCAAACCGGCTCCTATCCGATATGCAGCCTTTCCAGCCAGCAGAGCCGCTCCGGTATAATTTATGGAACCGGCTGCCATAAGTGCCGTACCAAAGGTCCCTTTATGCGCATCCGTTGGGCGGAGCGGAAGGATCGACAAAACCAATCCATCGTCAGCCACTTCATTCTTTATCGCCTGCCAGGATTTCAGGTCATCCATCCGGCCAATTTCAACTACACGCAACTCGCCGATTAAGTCATAAGCCGGCAATTTCAGCAAACCCTGCTTGACACCCGCCATCGTGACCGTCGCATCAGCTGGAATCGTTTCCGGAGCAGCCTTGCCACTGTCACAATCAACCCCGGACGGGCAATCGACTGCAATAATGTAGGGGGGCCATTCCATTTCGGCCACAATTCCCTGAACCGCCGCAAGCACTGACCCAAATTCATCCTTGAGAGGCAGCTTGAAACCCGTGCCAAGAACACCATCCAGGAGGACATCCGCACTCTCAATAAAGGCCTGCAACTGCTGTAAACTTTCATCCTTCTCGGTCTGGTAAACTTCCCCTTCGGCTTCCTCCAGTCGCTTGATTAAGCCATCGCCAGCCACCTTCCGATGAACAAGGTATGCACGTGCTGTCCAACCTTTCTCTGCCAGGCGAGTTAGGGCGACCAGGGTGTCTCCGCCATTATTGCCGGGACCGACCAGACCAAGCACTTGGATTTCCTCTTCATCCTCCTGGGCGTAAGCCAGTCGCAATACCTCGCGGGAAAGATTGTATCCAGCATTTTCCATCATTTTTTCATAGTTCAGGCCGTTTCCATCTGCTTCCTGCTCGATTAAATGCATTTGTGGAATGGTTACCAGCTTCATGGGATGTTCCTCCAGGTTTTGATCTCGATTTCTTGATTGGTCAAACGATTATAAACGAAATAGCGGCAACTGCCGCCATTCCTTCAACCTGATCATGGTTCGCTTCGAAAAAAGTTAATTCAAGATTTTGCTCAGGAATAACTTGGTGCGCTCTTCGCGAGGATTGGTGAACAGCTCTTCAGGCGTGGTATCTTCAATAACCACACCTTCGTCGACAAAAAGGATCCGGTCAGCAGCCGCCTTTGCAAATCCCATTTCATGCGAAACCACGATCATCGTAATTTCCTTGGCCAGTTCCTCCATTACACTGAGAACCTCGCCTATCATTTCCGGGTCAAGGGCGGAGGTGGGCTCGTCAAATAACATCAGGCTGGGTTTCATCGCCAGTGCCCGGGCAATTGCAATTCGCTGTTGCTGCCCGCCCGATAATTGATTCGGATATTGGTCACGCTTTTCGGCCAGGCCAACCCGGGCGAGCAGGCGCTCAGCGTCGGCCTCGGCCTGCTCGCGCGGCGTTTTCCGAACGTTGAGCGGAGCCTCCATGATGTTCTCCAAAGCAGTCAGGTGCGGGAAAAGGTTGAAGCGCTGGAACACCATCCCGATCTCGGCCCGCTGCATGGCTATGTTCTTCTCCGATTCTTCTACCAGCTTGCCTTTCCTTTCATAATAGCCGATCATCCGGCCATTGACAAAGATGTGTCCGCTATTAATCTTCTCGAGATGGTTAATACAACGCAGAAGGGTACTCTTCCCGGATCCGGACGGACCGATAATTACCACCACCTCATTCTTGCGCACCTCGAGATCGATATCTTTGAGGACATGTAAGGGACCAAAATACTTATTTACTTTCTCGGCCTTGACCACGATCAAGGTGTCTGCCGGGGCAGCAGTTGAGCTGATATTTTCGATCATTAATGTGCTCCCAATTTGGTCCCAACGAGGCGCTCGAACATGCCTGGCGTTTTGACATTTCCTTTGCGTTCACCCAAACCAGCCTCGATACGAGCCTGGATCAGCGTCCAGATCGTGGTCATCGCCAAGTAATACATGGAAAGAGCAATGAACAGCTCAAATGGCTTAAAGAGTTGGGCATTAATCTGGTTGAAACCAAAGAATAGTTCACCCGCTGAAATCACTTCCATCAGCGTGGTTGTTTTCATCATGTTATTGAATTCATTCCCCAGGGGAGGAATGATAACCTTGGCCGCCTGCGGGAGGACTATCCTGCGCATTGCCAATCCATAAGTCATCCCGAGTGATTTGGCCGCTTCCATCTGACCCGCATCGACCGCTTCAATTCCTGCCCGAACGATTTCCGCCATATAGGCACCTTCATTTATCCCCAAAGCGAGGGTACCAGCTTGGATTGCGCCAGCGATCACTATGAACCCAATATGTATGTTGGGAAAATCATAGATATGAGTAACACCCAGCCCGTAGTACAACAAAACCATTTGGACCAACAAGGGTGTCCCACGGAAATACCAGATGTAGGCATCCGCCAACCACCGCAATGGCGGTACTTTCGACATCTTGCCAAGTGCAGCGAATAAACCAAGTATGACGCCCATAACCTGGGCAATGATGCTTACCAGGATTGTGGAAATCAACCCACCACGGATCAAGGGATCACTTAATGCAGTGACGGGCCATAAATAATGCCAGAAGACCGCCCAATCAAAATGATACATACAAATGCCTCGTATGTAGCCTGTATTGAATTAACAAATGCAAAAATGAAAGGGGTGTTCTGGCTTTTTCCCAAAACACCCCATTTGAAACCGGAACTCTTATTACTTGATGGCGCTATCCTGGAGGTTGTATTTGGTGAGGATTTTTAAGTATGTGCCGTCCGCCATCATGCTCTTCAAAGCCGACTGAACGGCCTGTCCAACGGGCGACAGCGCGGCGTTGGTGCAATCTGACTGCCCGCAAGGTACACCAATGCCTTCGGCGATTGGCTCAATGACCTGTCCAACCACCTGGAACTGGTCGGGGTGCTGGACGGTATAATATGCGGCGACGGGTGAGTTGGCGAAATAGACAGCCACTTTACCAGACTGAAGTTGCTGGAGGGCATCGGTATCTTTCTGGGTCACGACAACATTGATGGCTTGCTTTCCGGCAGCGGTGCAAGCTTGGGTCAATCCCTTGCCAGCGTAGTCACCAGTGCCTTGCAGATAGTCGGCTTCGGTGGTTCCACTCTCTGCCGCCGCGGATTTGCCACATAGATCCATTGTCACATTGATATTCTGCGGATTGCCTTTGGCGGCGACCATGGATTGTCCGGCTTCGAAGTAAGGGATCTGGCTGATCTGCTTGGAGCGGTCGGTGGTGATGTTCTGGGCCGAAAGGATGATATCGCACTTCCCGCTGGTTACAGCCGCAATAATGGTATCGAATACGCTGTTGACATATTGGACTTTCAAGTCCATGCGCTTGGCAATCTCGTTGCCGATATCGATATCCAAACCTTGAGGATTGCCGTTCGCATCAAAATATTCCTGGGGTGGGTAGGGAAAGTCGGTGCAGATTAACAGATGCCCCTTTTGTGCAAGCACACTATCCAGGGCGTTATTGCTGACTGCGGCAGATGTGCAGCTGACAAGGAACACCCCAACCAATGCAACTAACACTACAATGCCTATTACAAAACTTTTCTTCATTTCTCACTCCTTTTTCGATCTTGGCGTTTTCTCCAAACATGTTGGAGATGGATATGAATTGGCGCGGATTATATGCTAACTAAATCAATAAGGCAATACTTTCTGTGATTTTTAAGCTGACACGCACTTGGTAAAGTCGCACTGCATCGCATTAAGTGGATATACGCAAAATAGCCGCGTTCCGCGGCTATCGATTCCAAGTGCGCTGGGGGGGACTTGAACCCCCACGCCTTGCGGCACATGGCCCTCAACCATGCCTGTCTGCCAATTCCAGCACCAGCGCTTGAGCAGGTCGTATTATAATCATGTTCAATACCCTGTCAAGCAAGACGGTCCAGGATTAATGGCCAGCCACATGATGTCCCTCATTCAACCGGGGGGTGGAGTGTGCGGGCAGTTGGAACATCCGCGAACCCCTTTATCATAACCTGGCTGTAGACTGGATGCTTCTAGGCAGAGAGGTAATGCAATGGAGGATTTATGAGTCGTATTGTTGTTGACGCCATGGGCAGCGACGAATTCCCAACCCCGGATGTGGTTGGGGCAATAATGGCCGCGCGTGCATATGGCGTGGAAATTATCCTTGTCGGAGATGAAGTCAGGATCGAACCGGTGCTCGCAGCACAAAATCCGGGAAATCTCCCCATAAGGATTGTGCACGCCCCTGAAATGTTGACCATGGAAGATAAGGGCATGGCACTTGTTTTGAAAGCTCGTCGCCCGAACTCAAGGAATTCAATGGCGGTCGGTATTGATCTGGTAAAGAACGGGCAGGCGGACGCCTTCGTGACAGCCGGTAACACCGGCGCGGCTTCCGTGACTGCCTTCTTCCGGCTGGGCCTGATCCCCGGCGTGGACAGGCCTGGTCTGGCTCCGGTTTTTCCGACAGCCACCGGATCTTGTCTGGTTCTTGATGTAGGCGCCAATCCCGAATGCAAGCCCGAAAACTTGCTGCAGTTCGGAATCATGGGGACAGTCTACGTCGAAAAAGTGCGCGGCGTGCAAAACCCGAAGGTTGGATTGCTCTCAAATGGCGAAGAGGCTGGTAAAGGAAACGACCTGGTCAAGCACACCTACCCTTTGCTGAAGGAATCGGGGCTTAACTTCTACGGGAACGTGGAGGGGAAGGAAATCATCGGCGGTTTGGTGGATGTAGCCGTCACGGATGGATTCACCGGCAACGTAATGTTGAAATCGTCGGAGGCTGTTGCAAAATTGATTCTGGATAAGGTGAAAGAACTGATCAACGCCGGCCCTCTGACAGCCAAGATTGGCGGTATACTGGTCCGGCCAACCTTGCGGCAGATCAAAAAATTGCTTGACCCCGAAGAAGAAGGCGCCGCGCCATTGCTGGGGGTTAACGGCCTGGTCTTCATCGGTCATGGTCGTTCGAGCGCGATCGCCATTAAAAATGCTGTCCGGCTTGCCAATAACGCCGTTGAGACCGGTGTGTTGGCTTCCATCCGTACGGCTATCGAAAAATCCCTCAAAGAAAAGGTGAGAGAATAATGAAAAGCGTTACCAATATAAAGCTGATTCAACGCAACGCGAAAATTGGTCAATATTCCAGCCTGGGTGCGCTGGTTGTTCTTGGAATTGGGCTGTTAATTACCTTCAAATGGCCAAACTTGTTTGTATATTCCCTGGGAGCCCTGCTGATTGGCTTCCTTATGTCCCAGGTTGGTATTCATTATACCAACCGCTGGGGCCACAACCCCCGCCCGGACGAAATCGTCGATAAATGCCTGAAAGGACTTGGACGGGAATTCACCATTTATCATTATGTAACACCCGTCTCACATCTGCTTGTCGGCCCGGCGGGCGTCTGGACAATTATGCCGAATTTTCAGAGCGGAACCATTGCCTATGACAAAAAACGCTGGCGGGCAAAAGGTGGTGGCTTCCTCCAGTCGTACATGCGCCTGTTTGGACAGGAGAATATCGGCCGTCCGGATCTGGAATCAGAGGCAGAGATCGATTCCGCCAAACGCTACTTAAAGCGCGTACTTCCAGAAGGAACGGAGGTTCCGGATGTCAAGTCCTTACTGCTCTTTGCCAACCCCAAAGTGGAATTGAAGGTGGAAGATGCGCCCATCCCTGCTTTGACACCCAAAGACCTCAAGGACTTCCTGCGCGAGAAAAGCAAAGAAAAAACTATTGGCGAATTAATTCTCACCACCCTGCACACTTCACTACCGCAGGCAGAAAAAGAAGATTAATGGTACCCGTTGTTTTCTCATGACTTCCATTGTTGCACTTGACCTAGAAACCACCGGCCTTGATTCTCTGACAGATGCCATCCTCGAAATTGGCGCACGTCGCTTCGATGGCAGCCGGGTCGAGGATGAGTTTTCCACTCTCATCAATCCAGGACGCCATATTCCGGAGTTCATCACCGGGCTGACTGGCATTTCAGACGAGATGGTCCGTCAGGCCCCTCATATCCGGGATGTTCTGGAAGGACTGGTCGCTTTCATCGGCGAATCACCCATCTTGGGGCACAATATCCAGTTCGACCTCTCCTTCTTTAAGAAATACAAACTCTTCGAACTGAACGAACGCCTGGACACCTATGAGCTGGCCGCGGTACTGCTCCCCTCTGCTGACCGCTATAACCTGGGTTCGCTTGTTCAACTTCTTAGCGTTCCACTCCCCGCCACCCATCGCGCCCTGGATGACGCCCGTGCCACACATGGCGTGTTTCAAAGACTGTTCACCCAGGCACAGGAATTGCCGCTCGACTTGCTGGCCGAAATCGTCCGGCACAGCGAACCCATCGAATGGGACGGCGCTTGGGCATTCAAACAGGCTCTGCAGAGGCGCTCACGCGAGGGCGTCAAGGCCAAAAAAGTAAAAGGGACGCCGGATGGACCTCTTTACGACCCGGAAAAAGCGGAAAAACGTAAAGGGCCAGGTATTCAGGTTCCCAAAGAACCTCTCCCGATTGACACGGAAGAAGCTGCTTCATTGATGGAATATGGCGGACCGTTCGCCCGTTATTTTGAGAGTTTCGAACACCGCCCTGAACAGGTCGAAATGCTCAGGGCGGTCGCAAACGCCCTTTCCTCAGGGCAGCACCTGATGGTCGAGGCGGGTACGGGTGTGGGTAAATCATTCGCCTACCTCGTCCCGGCTGCACTTTTCGCTTTGCAGAATAATACGCGTGTGCTGGTCTCGACCAACACCATCAATCTGCAGGACCAACTGATTAAAAAGGATATTCCGGATCTATGTGCGGCTCTTGGCCTGGATCTGCGGGCGGCGGTTCTTAAGGGACGCTCCAATTACCTCTGCCCGCGCCGCCTTGAACTCTTGCGTAAGCGCGGACCCGGTAATGCGGATGAGATGCGCGTGCTGGCAAAGGTGCTGGTTTGGCAACGGGAAAATACCAGTGGCGACCGCACCGAGATCAATCTGACCGGACCATCCGAGCGGGATGTATGGGTGCACATCTCCGCCGAAGACGATGCCTGCACCAGCGAAACTTGCATGGAACGCACCGGAGGCGCCTGCCCTTTTTTTCGCGCCAAACAAGCCTCCCAAAACGCCCATATCCTGGTGGTCAACCACGCCCTTTTATTGACGGATGTGGCCATAGGCAATCGCGTCCTGCCGGATTATGAGCACGTTATCATAGATGAAGGCCACCACCTGGAATCCGCCACCACCGATTCCTTATCCTTCCGTCTGACCCAATTTGCCGTGGAGCGTTTGATCCGTGAGGCAGGTGGTTCCGGTTCGGGCATCCTGGGGCATCTACTTGCCACAACGCGTGACCAGGTCCGCCCTTCAGACTATGCTGTGCTGAATCAAAAAATCGAACGCGCCACTGACCTCATCTGGCGGCTGCAGGAACAGGTGCGGCTCTTTTTTAACGCCCTGACCGAATTCGTCGCCTTCCAGAGTGAAGGCCAACCTCCCAGCACCTATGCTTACCAGGAACGTATTCTGCCGGCTACGCGCACGCAACCAGGTTGGGATGCCGTGGAAATTGCTTGGGGCGCCGCGGCAGAAACCCTGGCCTTGCTGGTTGCCCTGCTCGGGGAGATCCAGAAAGGTGCCACCGAACTTTATTCAAACGGGCTGGAAACACTTGAAGATATCATCAGCAACTTGGGCAATTTGTACAGGCGGCTGACCGAAGCCGAAATCATGCTCGGTTCGATGATTTTTGAACCAGCGATGGATTACGTGTACTGGGTGGAAGTCAGCCCGAACAACAACCGCCTGGCGCTCAACGCCGCCCCCATCCGGGTGGGTCCGCTGGTGGAGAAGTATCTTTGGCACGAGAAACGCAGCGTTATCCTTACCTCCGCGACGCTGACCACACATGGCGAATTCAACTACATTCGCAACACTTTAACAGCCGATGAAGCCGATGAACTGGCTTTGGGCTCCCCTTTCGATTATGAAACAGCTGCCCTGCTGTACATTGCAAACGACATCGCCGAACCGAACGCTCGCGAATATCAGGGGCAGTTGGATAGGACGCTTGTCAACTTGTGCCAGGCCAGTGGTGGCCGGGCCTTGGTCCTTTTTACCTCGTATGCACAATTAAAACGCACAGCCAATAGTATCAAGGGTCCACTGGCAAGGCAGGATATCGCGGTATATGAACAAGGCGAAGGTGCCTCGCCGAACGCTTTGCTCGAATCCTTCAGAAGTTCCGAACGGGCCGTCCTGTTGGGAACGCGTTCCTTCTGGGAAGGCGTGGATATTCCCGGTGAGGCCCTTTCGGTTCTAGTCATCGTTAAATTGCCCTTTGCCGTTCCGACCGACCCACTGGTGGCGGCACGCGCCGAAACCTTCGAGGACCCATTCAATGAATACCACCTGCCGGAGGCCATCCTTCGCTTCCGTCAGGGTTTCGGGCGGCTCATCCGCACTCAATCCGACCGGGGCGTGGTTGTCATCCTCGATCGGCGCGTCCTCACAAAAGCATACGGAAAACTCTTCATCGAATCCCTGCCACGCTGCACTGTTCGGATTGGTTCGTTGACCGAACTGCCGCGTGCAACCGCCAAATGGCTGGGATAATGACAACGGAGTGAAAAGAATGGATACTTTGAAATGGGAACGACTTACCGAAGTCCAGGGACGCCTGGAGGCAGAATTGATTGAAAGTTTCCTGGAGGCCAACGGTGTCGACGTGGAACTCATCCAGGAATCCATTGGACATACCATTTATCCTGTGACAATAGATGGGTTGGGCCGCGTCCAGATTTTCATACCCAAAGAAAAAGCCCGGGAAGCGCGCCAATTACTCAATGAGTTTACTGAAGGTTCAAATCAGGAGGAATAATGCCCGCTCGCGATACCGTCATCCTTATTCCCGACAACGGAATGGGCAAGGGCCCAGAAGATTTGCAACTCATCTTGATTGGCAAGTATTTGGAACTGCTCAACCAGCAAACCGAACTTCCCGCCGCAATTTGTTTTTACACAAACGGCGTGCGTTTGGTGACAGAAGGGTCACCTGTCATTGAAAAGCTCAGGAATTTGGAAGAAAGTGGCGTGCGGCTGATTGTCTGTTCGACCTGCCTGAACTATTTTGGTCTGGCTGAAAAAGTTCAGATTGGGATTGTCGGTGGAATGGGAGACATACTCACCGCACAATGTCAGGCCGGCAAGGTCATTACGCTTTAAATACAAAGTCCTCCCATAATTTGATTGCAATGTAAGAACCGATGTTTCCTTATTTGTTCACCGGTTCTTTATTTATCTTATTTCTTGTGATTCAAATAGTACCCGTACCCGAAATAAACACCCGCACACAACACTAGGTCGATCAACAGTATTGGCCACGCCGAGGCGAATGCTCCTCCCAGAGCAGAGGACGCAGAACCACTCACATTGTAAAGTGCAATCCAAAGTGCTGCCATTACACTCGCGAATATCGTCGCAAAGACCGCAATTGTCCACACGGCCATTCTCTTGATCTTCGGTTTGTTTTCGTCCATTTATGCCTCCTCTTATTGGTGCCAAGATTATTGTAGCACTTTAATGACAAGTAATGAATTACATTTTCCTTGCCTTTTCCGCGATAAAGATGACATTGAATTCATCAGAATGAATGCTTGTCTTTGCATCCGCATTGGCAAAAAGCGAGGCTATTTCTGCACCCGAAAGGAAATGACTCCGCATCCTGAGCAATTTTTCACCAATGGCTATCAACCTGGTAACAAACTTGTGGATATCTGGTTCGACGATCACAATTTTCCCGCCAGAGGCCAGCACGCGCCAAAGTTCGTGCGCGGTTCGTTCCTGGTTCAGGACATGATGCAAAGCATCCACCATGATGACCCGATCAAAACTTCCGGCCAGGAAAGGCAGAGATTCCGCCGGAGAACAAACTGCTGGCAACCCTTTCCCTGCAGCTCGGCGCAGCATACCTCGCGAGATGTCCGCGACGAACACCTCCCTGACCATGCCACGTATTTCTGCTGCAACCCTCCCCGTTCCACCACCAGCGTCCAGCACAAGGCTGTTGGGAGATAAAGCTAAGAATCCAAATAATGGCTCAGTAACAGTAAACTTTCCTGCCCAATCATAGAAACCGGCTATGAAATTGAAATGGTCGAAAGGCATGTTACGGGCCCACGCTGATATAATCCTGGATAAGCGCATAGGTGGCAGGGCCTATACCCGGAACATTCTGAATATCCTGAATAACCTGGAATGGCCCATGCTGAAGGCGATAGTCCACAATGGCTTGGGCTGTGGTTGGTCCTATACTCGGTAAAGCATCCAGTTCAGCTTGTGTTGCTGTATTGATATTTACTCTTCCCGCATTAACATGACTGGTGTCTACAATACCGGGGACATTAATCTGCTCACCATCCTCAATCAGCATCGCCAGGTTAATGTTGCTCGGTTCGGCCCCCGGAAGGAAACCTCCGGCGGCCTGGACGGCAGCCTCCACCCGGCTGCCATCCGGTAAGGTATACACACCTGGTGTAGCCACCGCCCCGCTAACGTAGACGGTCAGTAAACCTGGTGTGGCGGTCGGAAGCAATATTACTTCTTCCCCGCGGGAAGGCGACACTGCCAGCCAGATTATCCCCGCTGCCAGTAGGCCAATTAACACTCCATAGGTTATATTCAGGAATGTTTTCATTCTTTATCCGTCATTATAATAGTTTCTGGATAAATGGTTACTCACTTCCCTGTAAACGCATGACCATCAGCCGATTCTCTGTCGGTGTTTTCGTGTTAACTATCCGTTCCACAAGACTGATTCTTTGGAAATATGGGGGCATTTCATTGGGGCCAATCGCACGAAACCCAAATTTGTTATACAACGATTCCAACCGGGCTCGACACATTAAATATAACGGCCTTGCCTTCTCGAGGGTTAACAATTCCTGGATGACCGCCCGCGCAACACCCTGGCCGCGTGCCCGCTCCACTACCGCTATGGAAGCCATTTCGCGCGACCCATCGGAATGCGGTTTGATCTGTCCGCAGCCGAGCAAGGCATTATCCGGCGTTACCGCGACCAAGAAGTGCCGCCAATTCAGTCCAGTTGGGTTGATCGAAACTTCATGGATCAATGCACGGATGGCCGGAAAGTCCTTGCGAATGGCTGGCCGAATTACAAAATCAATCATGGGTACTTGCCTTATTAATGTCTGCAAACGAACCGATAAACCAGTGGAATACCTTTTTTTAAAAAGGTATATACCCGTGACCAGGATTCAAGAATTATGATGATGGTACGGGTGGTCTTTTCTTCCCTTGCTTATGAAACAAAATCCATAAAACTAATCCAATACCGATAAGTGTTAACATCAAACCCAGTGGAACATCCCAGGGACGATAGCGAAATTTATATTTATGATCACCCGCTGGAGCTTTGACTGCCAACCAATATTCGTAGGGAACCAATTGGGTTGGCCTTCCGTCAATTCTTGCATTCCAACCTGAGAAAACATTTTCAGTGACAACCAGAGTCCCTCCTTTAGCTGATTCGCAATTTACATCTATATTTCCTCCATTCGCGATTGCCTGGCATGGAATTTCTTGATTTCCGTTCTCAATATAGGCGTAATTTACATCCGGGTGCTTAATGATGTTGACGCCAATGAATTGACCTACAAAGTTGGGGGCGCCTTGATCTACTGCATCTCTCGTTGCTGTAAATATTGACGGTGGATTGCTTCGGTTCTTCCACTCCCAATGGCTGATGCCTGTACCGATCTTAAGACCAGAATCTAGACCTGCAATCATCCAATAATGCTCTCCAAATGGGAATGATACCCAACTTGCATACTTAGTTTCCATTTTTTCAGCAACCTCTTCAATCTGTGCCGGGGCAGGGACGTTTATGATCCATTTCGAGCTAAAATTATATCCGGATGACACTGCCCAAACCAAGGGTATTATCATAAACAACTTGGAAGAAAATTTAATTTCAATCGTCCCCAATTTAATCTCGAGCTTCGGCCAATTTTTCTTAATCAGCCAATCCAAGCCCCAGGCAGATAATGCAAGGATATAAGGAACTGATAAAGCAGAGATTTGGCTCGAATTGCGAATCCCCGCAAAAACTTCCTCATTTATATGGGCCAACAACTTGAGTAAAACCGCGCTACTGGTTAAGAAAACAAGCAGAATGCTTAGTAAAAAGAATATGAAGACTTTGATATCCTTTTTGGATCGCGGTGCACGTAGGGCCAATATTGCCAAAAGTATGGGAATCCAACCAATGTAAATCGAGTTGAGTGAAGGATATGGAAGCTTGCCAAGAATTGTGCTGTATTGAAAGTCCCAGTCACTAATTACAAGGTTTAAAGGAATATATTGTATCGGCTGGGCGCCCTTAAAAAGGGGGTCAATGTCTTTATAGATGTATGGCCAAAGGTGCACCATTGGAACCCAAAATATGCCTGCCAGTAAGATCGCAATGAACGCGGCTAAAGCAAATTTCTTCACTACTGGCGTAGGTTTAAATTGTGAATTGACGGTAAAAATTAAAAATGCCGGAATCATGGCGATCAGCATCCCGGCTTGCATGTAGCCTTGTCCCGACAACATTGCCAACGCAACCATTGAACCAAATAAGACGATGTCACGGCGTTTGCCATCCAGGGCAGTAGACAAACCAGGTGCGATAATAAGACTACACGCTGCAACGGATAGTACAACCCCAAAAGCGCCCAATTCCATCCTGCCTGCTAATTGACCCCCTACGATCGCCATCGCAGCACTCCATAATCGGGCTATCCAACCTAGTTTTAGTGTTTTGGCTATCCACCATTGCGCCCACCCCCCCAGAATGAAACTGATGACCAAAGCCAATTTTGACCCATTCAAGACCCCAAAAATGAGAGTAGAAATGATTACGATGGGGTGCAGCAGGCTACCGTGTAGTTCTGCAAAAGCAGGAGCGCCGCCATTTAACCAACCGTTCCAAAGAATACATACACCGCATTTTGGCAAGAGAGTCCATACAAAGTGGGTTTGAATTGAAGAGGGAAATTCAAGGCCATAAGGCCAGACAAAAGCCCCAAAATTTAAATATGGCTTTGTCACCCACAAACCAAAAAGGGTTATTAAGAACAATTCAATCCAGGCGCTAAAATGTCTAGGTTTACGGTTACTCAATCTGGTTAGCATGATCATTCTCCCGGTAAAGCTTCGATTGAAGTATTAGATTGTACATATTCATAACCATTTTACATTGGAATCTTGTTTCAAGCCACCATGCTAATGAACCTCCAAAGGTTGGTTCCAAAAGAAGGTTTTATCCACTTCATGGCGGAGACCTGTTTCCGGTCTGCCTCGAAGTATGCTCTTGCGTGCTATAATGCCTGCAAATAGGTGCTTTGCCAAGGAAAATGCACGAAAAGCTTGCGACTTTTTCATAAATTCCTCTGAGGAAAGTGATTTCACACCAGATTTACCATATCAGAGTGAGGTGGAATTCATGCAGCCCAAGAAATCATCGATATCTATCCTCCTATTCCTTTTGGGTGTCATCCTAGTGGTGATTGGGCAGAGTCTGGCCGATGAGTTCCCAAATGAAAAGCGCGCTGAGATGCTCATTTTGGTGGGAATTGGTTTGGCTCTCGTCTTCTTGGGAATTTTGTCCATCGATAAACAACAACCCCGCTGGCTGACCCGTATTCTCGTTTGGATATCGAATCATTCCATTAAAGAATGGCAATTGGCCTGCTTGGTTCTTTCCCTGCCGATTGCCATTATTGTACCTATTGCCGCCGGAACCGGACCAAAAATGATCCACCCGGTCCTGGCAATTTCCACATGGTTTATCGCCATTGGCTTGGTTCTGGTTGCAACGTGGATTCAGCCTGCGCCACTCCGCTGGCCGCCCTGGCGCCTGGTCGTTTTATTCCTTGGGCTGACAGTTGTTGCCTTTCTCATCCGTGCCATCCTGGCGGATCGCATTCCCATCGCTTTGACCGGCGATGAAGCCGCGGCTGGCATCTCTGCGGAAGATTTTACGCATGGTGTCTGGAACAATATTTTCATTACCTCATGGTATGCCTTCCCATCTTTTTTCTTTACAATACCGGCTTTCTTTATTGGAGTTTTGGGGCACACCACTGAAGCCCTGCGCATCCCATCCGCCCTGGGCGGCGCATTGACGGTTACCGCCTCATTCTTCGTCGCCCGCGCCATGTTTGGCAAACGGGCAGCCTGGTTCACCGCCATTTTCCTGACAGCTCTCAATTTTCACATCTACTTCAGTCGGATCGGTCTGAACAATATCTGGGATGGATTGTGGTACATTGTCACCATCGGTGCCCTTTGGTATGGATGGGTGAAAGATCGTCGCAACGCTTACCTGCTTGCCGGGCTTTCCCTTGGGATTTCTCAATACTTCTATCCCAGCAGTCGTACCATTCTTATATTGATCCTAGGATGGATAATTCTGGCGGCGATTTTTGACCGCCCGCGACTCAAAGGTACCTGGTTAAATCTCGTATTCATGTTCATCCTCACCGGAATCGTTATCTTCCCTCTGGCTTGGCATTATCTGCAATTTCCCAATACATTCATGGAACCCATGAATTGTGTTGCTCTTACTTCACAATGGTTGCAACAGCAGGTGGTCAGCACTGGCACTCCCGCCTGGAAAATTGTTTTGAATCAGGTTGGCCTTGCGATCGGCTCTTTCACTTATGATCCATTGCAAGCCTGGTACACGCCAAATGCTCCGCTTTTGCGTCCTTTTGCGGCAAGTTTATTCTTAATTGGGATTATCCTGTTATTCTATCGCAGGCAGAAATGGCTCATTATCCCAATCCTGCTCTGGCTGTTCGCGTTCATGGCCATTGGGGGTCTTAGTGAAAGCACACCTGCGGCACAACGTTATGTGGCTGCCGCACCGGTCTGTGCTCTCTTGGTTGGTTTTGGCCTGAGCGAGAGTGCGGCGATCTTTGAAAAATCTTTTCAAAAAGGAAAGCGATGGATCGCCATTACCTCCATAATACTGGTGGCCGTCCTGGCTGCGGATGAGTTGAATTTCTATTTTCGCGTATATACACCTCATAGTGTGATTTCGGATGCACACGCAAACGATGTGGTGGCCCAAACTCTGGCAGATTATTTAGAGGCGAAACCTAAAGACACACAAGTATTGTTCTTTGGCTCCCCCGAGATGGGTTACGGTTCCGTTCCGAGTATCCAGTATCTTGATCCGGATATCCGCGGTATTGATATTAATCAACCCTGGATCCCGGCAGACAAGACCGGTATAACCGCTGGTCACTTGCTCTTTGTTTTCCTACCCAACAACCTGGAACAAATTCCACTCGTTCAGACCGATTATCCAGATGGCAATCTGACATCCATCCCGGCTGCAGATGGAGAATTGCTGTATAAATTATATAAGGTCACGACTTCTCCGTAGGTGGTCTAATGGAAATGGAAAAAATGCGAAAACAACATTACAAGGATATTCTTTTTTACCTCGCTCCATTTGGCATGGAATCCTAAACATTATTATGGTCGGCGCTAATAAAATCCGCCCTGTACGCATTATTTTCCTGGCTACCTTGGTAATTTGTTTTGCAGCCTGGAACGGCCTGCGTTTGGGCGAGACAATCTTCTTCTGGAAAACGTTGCAAGAATATGGTGCATCCTCTGTGTATATATCCATAAGTGGGGCATTCTGGCTTATCATGGGGTTGTTGCTGGTCTGGGGCTTGTGGCAGGGAAAAACTTGGGCGTGGCCAGCAGCCCTTGGCAGCACAGTAGGCTATATTGGCTGGTATTGGTTCGACCGGCTGGTTCTGCAACAACCTCATGCCAACTGGCCGTTTGTTCTGGTGTTCGATATCGTTTTCCTGTTCTTGATCTTGATTAATTTGTTCTCCAGCAAAAGCAGGCGTTTTTTTTCAAAGAGATGCGCATGAACGAAAACCCGAAAATCCAACAATTACGTAATCGCAAAGCCGGTACCCGGTTGGGCGGAGGTCCAGAACGGATCGAGGTTCAACACCAGAAGGGCAAATTAACCGCCCGTGAACGCCTCGACTTGTTACTGGATAAAGGTTCATTTCATGAAACCGATCCATTCGTCGTCCATCGCACGCACGATTTTGGATTGGAAAGACAAAAATATCCGGGCGACAGTGTTGTAACTGGTTGGGGCACTGTAGATGGACGTCTGGTATATGTCTTTTCGCAGGATTTCACAGTATTCGGTGGCAGTCTTGGGGAAGTTCATGCTGGGAAAATATGCAAAATTCTCGACCAGGCCCTTAAGAACGGAGCACCCATCGTCGGTTTGAACGATTTGGGAGGTGCCCGCATCCAGGAGGGCGTGGTGTCACTGGCTGGTTATGCGGAAATTTTCCTGCGTAACACCCTGGCCTCCGGTGTCATTCCCCAAATATCTGCCATCCTGGGACCTTGCGCCGGCGGTGCAGTTTATTCACCAGCCCTCACTGATTTTGTTTTCATGGTTCGTGGTACATCCAATATGTTTGTAACCGGTCCTGATGTAGTAAAAGCTGTCACTCATGAACAGGTAAGCGCAAATGATCTGGGCGGGGCAGATATCCATGCTGAAAAATCCGGTGTCTGTCACATAACCGCTGAGAGCGAAGCAGACACGATGTTTCTGATCCGTAAAATGCTCAGTTATCTGCCTCAAAATAATATGGAGGACCCTCCCTTCCTTCCGAACGGTGATGACCCGCTGCGTACAGAAGAGGCACTCAACTCTCTTATCCCTGACGATCCCGGCAAACCTTACGATGTAAAGGAAGTAATCCACAATGTGGTGGATAGTGGCCAGTTTTTCGAAATCCAGGAGGCTTTCGCCCAGAATATCGTCATTGGATTTGCACGGTTGGGCGGGCACTCAGTTGGGCTTGTGGCAAACCAGCCACAGGTTTTGGCTGGTGTACTCGATATTGATGCCAGCGAGAAAGCTGCGCGCTTTGTCCGTTTCTGCGATTCTTTCAACCTCCCGGTGATCACTTTCGTGGATGTCCCGGGCTTTATGCCCGGTACGCAGCAGGAACATGGTGGTATTATCCGGTCAGGTGCAAAACTTTTACATGCCTATTGCGAAGCCACCGTCCCAAAAGTGACTGTTGTCCTGCGGAAAGCCTATGGGGGGGCTTACATAGTAATGTCCAGTAAACACCTGCGCGGTGATGTGAATTTGGCCTGGCCAAGCGCCGAGATTGCCGTTATGGGCCCGGACGGGGCAGTCAGCATTGTCTTCCGCAAGGAAATGGAAAAAGCCGAAAATCCCGCACAACGCAAAGAGGAATTGATCAGCGAATATCGCGAGAAATTTGCCAACCCATACGTGGCTGCCGAACGTGGTTACCTGGACGACATAATTGAACCAGGCGAGACTCGCCCAAGACTGATCAACGCTTTGGAGATGCTCAAGAATAAACGCGATTCCAACCCCATAAAAAAACACGGTAATATTCCATTATAAGAGGAGACCGCCAGTGTAGAGGAACGAAAAATGACTGACAAAACCAACACTCGTCTTCGAAAAATCGCCGATTTTGCCCACACTTATCTTAATGAAAGCTATCAGAAGCGTTCTAAAAAGGATAAAGGCAACCTAAATCGCTATCTCTCCGGATTGGATTACCGCTGGCAGCATACGCTGCGTGTGGCGCAATTTGGTAAGGTCATCGCTGAAAATGAGACCGCCGATGTGGAGCTTGTCCTGGCAGCCTGCCTGTTACATGATATTGCCTGGTTCGATACTGGTGCTGAAAACACCCGGGAACATGGACGCCTTGGGGCTGAAAAAGCACAGCCTTTTTTGGAAACCATGGGCTACAATACCACAAAAATAAAGAACATCTGTTATTCCATCGCTTCACACGTGGATGAAGATAACCCAAACACACTTGAAGCAAGAATTGTCAGCGATGCCGATAATGTAGACCGGTACGGGCCGTACCGCATTCTGCAGTGGTGTTTTTCAGATATTGACGATTACGAAAAACTGGCAACCAAGTTGAGCGAACGCATTCACCGCCTCGAACAGTATCGCGATAAGAATCCACTCTTTACCTCCACGGGTCAGCAACTTTTTGCCGAACAACTCAACCTGCAACTTAGGTTCTTCTCTGAATTTGTTGGCGAAAAGAAATTGAGTGTGATGCCCCAGATTTAGTATGTTCAAGAAGCTGCTTATCGCCAACCGTGGCGAGATCGCTGTTCGTATCCAGCGCGCCTGCCGGGAACTTGGCATCAAGACGGTTGCCATTTACTCCGAGGCTGACCGGCATGCAATGCATGTCCGATATGCTGATGAGGCTTACCTGCTCGGACCATCCCAGGCACGCGATTCTTATCTCCGAGGCGATAAAATCATAGATATCGCCCGTAAATGTGGAGTAGATGCCATCCACCCCGGGTATGGCTTTCTGGCCGAACGGGCTGACTTCGCAGCTGCCTGTGCAGATGCCGGGCTTGTATTTATTGGGCCCAGGCCGTCAGCAATCGCAGCCATGGGAGATAAAGCTATTGCTCGCGCTACAGTGGCCAAAGCAGGGGTCAGGATCGTGCCAGGAACAGAGAGTGAAGGCCCTCTCCGGGACGACGAGTTACTCGCCATTGCTCCAAAAATAGGTTTTCCTTTACTTATAAAGGCTGCCGCTGGAGGCGGCGGAAAGGGCATGCGCGAGGTCCGGAATGTGGGGGAAATGCCTGATTTGATTCAATCTGCGCGGCGTGAAGCCAAATCCGCTTTTGGGGAAGGAAACATTTATCTGGAAAAATCCATTGAGGCGGCCCGCCATATTGAGTTTCAGATAATGGCTGACCAATATGGAGAAGTCATCCACTTGGGAGAACGTGAGTGCTCCATCCAGCGCCGGCATCAAAAACTGATTGAAGAATCTCCATCGCCCTTCCTCGCCGATAATGAGGACCTGCGCCAGCGCATGGGGACTGTGGCCATTCAGGCGGCACGTGCCGTGGATTATGCCAATGTTGGGACAATCGAGTTTCTGGTGGATAAGGATCAGAATTTCTATTTTCTTGAAATGAATACTCGGTTACAAGTTGAGCATCCGGTCACCGAGGCGGTGACTGGAATTGATATAGTCGCTGAACAAATCCGCCTTGCCAATGGCCGACATTTAAGCCGCCGTCAGGAGGATATCCAGCCGCGCGGGGCAGCCATTGAATGCCGAATCAATGCGGAAGATCCATATAACGATTTCCTGCCTTCAACAGGACGCATTTCATTGATGCAAGTTCCAACCGGTCCCGGAGTCCGGATTGATACCGGAATATATGTAGGCTTTGAGATTTCAACCTTTTACGATCCGCTGATATCCAAACTAATTGTCTGGGGGGAAACGCGCCCTCAAGCCATTGTCCGTATGCGGCGCGCTCTCGAAGAATATCGATTTGTTGGTGTGCGAACGAATATCCCATTCCACCAAAATATGATGAGCACTTATCCGTTCATTACTGGTAAATACGATACCCGTTTCGTGGAAGACCAATTCTCCATGGTCGAAGCGGCTGAGAACCGCGAGCTCTACCTTGATATTGCTGCTTTGATGGCCAGTCTGGTGGCCCACGGTCAAATAGAAAGGCGAACCCAAATTTATCCAAATTCTGAGCAAAAATCAAATTGGAAATGGGCGGGACGCCGTGAAAAGCTTGATCGATGAAATATATAGCCGAAGTTGACGGTCTGGAATTCCCGGTCGAAATCCTGGATGAACGCCATGTCCGCTTTGGAGAGGCTGTTCTCGAAGTGGATTTGACAGCGGTCGGCGGCGAGCCTCTCTACTCGCTCATCCTGAACGGTGAGTTTTATGAAGGGTACGTTTTCCCCGACGAGGATGCTTGGCAGGTTCTCTTACAGGGACAGTTCTATCAAGTACATGTGGAGGATGAACGTGAAAAACGCCTGAAAACAGCCATTCAGGGTACCGCCCGTCCGGGTGCGGAATTTGTGCTCAAAGCACCCATGCCAGGAATGGTGGTTTCGGTGCTTGTAAGCGAAGGGCAGGTCATGGAAAAAGGCCAGACTTTGGTCATCTTGGAATTGATGAAAATGCAAAACGAATTACGCGCTCCATTCGCGGGGAAAGTGGCTCGCCTGCGCGTCAAAGCAGGCGAGAGCGTGGAGCAAAAACAAACTTTGCTCAACCTGGTGGCGACTCCGCCAATGCCATAAGTCGATAAAATTATGGTTGCATGGTATCGGTGGATTTTACTAAGTTCTGGGTAGAGTTGGGTTTTCAGCGTCCCAGGAATGTATTTTGTTCCCCTTCCAAACTATTTGATGGACTGCCCCGGTCTCACCTAGCAACCTTGGCAGTTGGGACTCGAACAATTCCACCTTTCCACTTGTAAAAAAGCGCATCTCGCCGGAATTCGACTCAATATTCCGTAATCCTGCCATATCTAGCAGCCGGGCTGTTTGCCTGGCCACTGCTGGCGCCGGGTCTATCACCCGTACTTCCGGACCGACAATCTGCTTGATCAAAGGAATAACGAAAGGGTAATGGGTGCAGCCTAGGATAACCGTATCAATCCCCTGTTCCAGCATGGGGTGCAGAGCTTTTTCCAGAATTTCATGAGTTGCTGAAGAAATCAGATCACCTTTTTCGATCTGCGCCACCAATCCTGAGCAGGTATTTTGTAGAAAAGTCACTCCACTACCGAAGCGTTCAACCACGGAGGCATATAGCGCACCCTGAAAAGTGGCCGGGGTCGCCAATACGCCGACCACACCAGTGTGAGTGGATTCGGCTGCTGGCTTAACAGCTGGTTCCATCCCGACAAATGATATGGAAGGAAAAGTCCACCGCAAATAGTGCAGGGCCGCCGCAGATGCCGTGTTGCAAGCAACTACAATCAGCTTCGACCCTAACCCGAGTAAGAAACGGGTGATCTCCTCGGAAAATACACGAACTTCCTCCAACCCGCGTGGTCCATAAGGGACATGCTCTTGGTCGGCAAAATAAAGCACTGATTCGGTTGGCATTTGGAGGTGGATTTCCCGGAGCACGGATAATCCCCCCACACCTGAGTCAAAAACACCAATTGGAGAATTGTCTGGACACATTTTCTTACGCCTTTCCAGCCGCCTCTATAAAAGCCCCAAATAACCTCTGCGTGACTGGTTGGTCTTTTAACCATTCAGGATGCCATTGGACTGCAACTCCAAATGGATGGTCGGGTAGCTCCGCAGCTTCCACCAGTCCATCTGGAGCATGGGCAACTGGTCTTAATCCAGGCGCCATCTCTTTCGCCCCTTGATGGTGCAGGCTGTTTACGCTCATTCTGGTCTCGCCGAGAATCCCTGCCAGTTTGGAGACCTTCTCCACCCGTATCTCATGGGCCAGTAATTGGCGTTCCGAACCAGAATCATAATCATGCTTTATTGCCCCAGGGAGTTGGTCCTGTATGTGTGTGTAAAGTATTCCGCCCAGGGCCACATTAACCACTTGAAAACCACGGCAAATACCAAGAAATGGCTTGCCTGATTCTACTGCAGCGTGGAGTAGGGCGAATTCAAGCGTGTCCCGATTGGTATCCACTCCATCCACGCGTGGATGGGGTTCTCCGTTAAATCGTTCGATGGCGATATCTCCGCCACCGGTAAAAAGAATGCCATCCATCCTTCCAAGAAGAAATGGAAGGCTCTCATTATCCGATTCCGTCGGGATCAGCACCGAAATACCACCAGCAACCGTTATTGCATTGATATATTGATGCGCTAGTGCAGTGATTGGATGACCGTATTTATTACAGCCGTTATAGGCTTTCAGGCCGATTACCGGTTTGGACATATTCGCTCCTCGTAAAACATAAAAGGGTGCAGCCTTGATTCTGCACCCTTTTATTGTAAGCGATTTTCACCTTACTCGAATTTCTGTTTGAGGTGGGCTTTTTTACCTGTCAGCCCTCGCAGGAAATACAATTGCGCCCGGCGAACGTGTGTATGCCGCTCCACTACTACCTTGTCAATCCTCGGTGAAAGTAGCAGGAAAGTTCGCTCTACGCCGATGCCGTTGGAAGCGGTCCGGCGGACGGTGAAATTGGCATTATTGCCACCCTTGCGCAAGCGAATGATGGTGCCCTTAAACTCCTGGATTCGCTCACGATCTCCCTCCTTTATGCGTACATGAACGCTCACCTGGTCACCAGGTTTCAGTTCAGGGATATTCGGGTTCATGGTCGTATTGAAATTCTTATTCAAGTCAATCATGTTCATCTTCCTCACAAAAAATCTTCGCCTTGCGGCGCGGGGCGAGATTATAACATGCGTTATGGAATGGAGCAAGGACGTAAATTCGGGTATAATTTTCCCTCTGCCCCCGTAGCTCAATGGATAGAGTAATGGACTTCGAATCCAGTGGTTGAGAGTTCGAGCCTCTCCGGGGGCGCAGGAGACAGGAGACCGATTAGCCGGTCTCCTGTGGTTGTTTCACCGGGAGCCAGACGGTGAATCTCACTCCATGTCCGTTCGAAACATTTTGAACATCAATTCGCCCGCCGTGATGATCCACGACCTGCTTCACGATCGCCAGGCCTAGACCTGTTCCCGGTGCACCAGATTGCCGTGCAGCCTCTCCACGGTAGAACCTCTCGAACAGATGTGGTAAATCCTCGGCACTGATACCCAAACCCGTATCCTCCACGCTGAAACCCACCCGGGAATTGCCCTCCTCCTGACCAGTTAATGTTTTGATCAGAACATCCCCCCCCGCCAAAGTATAGTTCATGGCATTGGTAAGCAGATTCGAAACAGCTTGGACCATGGTGGATTCATCCAGGCTGACCGGTTCAAGGTCTGCCTGGAGGTCTGCACGGAGAGTCAATCCGCGTTCCCTTGCAAGCGCTTGCCGGTCCTCCACCAGGGTTTGAACCAAAGCATTGAGATCGGATAAAACCGGATGAAATGTTACATGTCCAAGATCAAGACGGGAAAGGTTTAATAAATCTTCGATCAAACTGCGTAATCGCTGGAGTTCCCTACCGATAACATCTAGACGTTCCTCGGTCTTGATTGTCGGCTGTGCTCGCAACATCTGATAATAAAGAACAAGGTTGGTTAATGGCGTGCGCAATTCATGGTTGATATTGGCAACAAATTCCGACTTCACTCTGTCAGCAGCTTGTGCGATTTGCAAAGCGGTCTGAAGTTCGGTCGTCCGTTCTGTTACACGTGTCTCCAGTTCCGCGGCATGCTGCATGAGTTTCTCGTTCAAACGCATACGGTGTATGGCATTCCCCGCAATTTCAGTCAACGTGATCAACAAGCGTGCATCTTCTCCAGTGAACTCACGTGGTAAGGGAGTGGAAACCATAAATACTCCGATTACTTCCAATTCGTTACGGATGGGAACGCATACTGCACTCCATCCTGTTGGAGCAAATTCACGTAGGACTTGTGCTGCATTCGGATCTGTCCCAACATCACTGGAAAAATAGACATCCTCCGTCGTAAGTACATTACCGAGAAAACTTTCTCCACGCTCCAATTCCATGTGCACTGCCTTCAAACACCAACCACGCCCAATCTCTTGGCGTAATTTACGGCGTTCTGTGTCAAAGAGCCAGATACCTCCTGTATCAGTGTCCAGTGTCTGCAAAGTCTCATCCACCAATTGAGGTAACATTTCTTTTAAAGACTGCGCCAAGCGTAAAGCCGTGGAGATTTTGTTAACTGCCTCCATTTCTTTAAGTCGGTTGGCCGTTTCTTCAAAAAGCCTGGCCCTCTCCGCCGCCAGGCCAACCTCCCGACCAATGGCTTCCACCAATACTGTTTCGTCCGTCGTCCACATGCGTGGATCAGGGGAACAAACCGCCATCCCTCCAATTCGTTTATCTTCTGAAAGTAAAGGAACCATGACCGTGGAATGTACTCCCATTGATAAGAATAGCTCGGCATAAGGGTGTTTAACATTCCGCCATTCATTTATCACCAAGGTTCGGGAAAGAGAAATATTCCCACCAATCGATGCGCTTGTCATCAAAGTATTTATCGTGGATGGGATGCCCCTCGACACTACCCGTTGGATGCCATGGGAGGACCACGATAACCAGATAGCTCCCATATCGAGACCTAATGCTTTTAGGGTTTGTTCCAATGCAATGTTTAGGATTTCGTCGAGATTGGTTCCCGTTCGCGCCGATGTATGGATGATTGCGTTTAATGCCACTTGGCGGCTGGCGCGCCGCCGCGTTTCATCGAACAAGCGGGCATTCTCAATCGCAACGGCAGCCTGGTTGGCCAGCGTTGTCAGCAGGCGCTCATCATGTTCGTCAAATGCATCGTGAGTTGCGCTCTCTACATTAATGCAACCAATGGTCTTGCCCCCCACTTTAAGCGGTACGCATAACTCCGAGTTAATTTCCTCCCGCTCAGGAATATAGTGTGGGTCATCCTGGACTTTCCCGGTGCGAACGGTTCGTCCGTTTTTGCTTACCCAGCCAACAATTCCATCTTCTACAGAAGGTGTTAATTCCGCCAGGCGCTCGAATCTGGCTTTGACCTCCTGTCCTGTTAATCCTTTGGTATTTACCGCCAACAAAAGCATGTGCTGGTCTTCAATTGACCAGATGGAACCGCTCCAGTTCAATAAATTCTCGAGCGTATCAACGATCCGTTGAGCTACAGCCCGCGGGCTGTGAATTTGCGCCGCAGACAGGCTGGCTTGGTAAAGCAACTCCAATTCAACCAAATGCTGCTTTGTCTCTTCAAAAAGGCGGGCATGATGGACTGCACTTGCAGCTGCTCCAGCAATAAAAACAAGTTGCTCCATTTCGGAACTGGTGTACTTTCTGACCGCTCCATCCCCAACCTCGATTTCATTAATGGAAAGTACACCTACTAGCTCTCCGTTGTATACCATCGGTACTGCCATAACGGCCGTAATCGGAACAGCATCATATTTTAAGGAGCGATTTTCCCATTTCCTGTAATCGTCCACGACCACGGGCTGAAGGGTTTCCATTATTTCCCCGGGCAATCCTTCTCCTGACATGAGTTTTATCCCAACGAATCCCTGGTAACCATGTGCGACTCTCAATTCCAATTCATTATGTTCTCCATCTCGCAGATAGATGGAACCTCCAGTAGCATTTAGCAACGTGGCTGCTCGGTCGACAATGGTCTGCAATAGGGTCATTAAATCTTGTTGGGTGGCAATCTCTCGCGTTGTCTCATAAAGTGCCGATAATTCCTCAGCCCGGCGGCGAAAATGAGATTCACTTTCTCGCAAAGCATCCTCAATCCGTTTTCGCTCCGTCACGGCATGCAAAACTACTTGCGTAGCGGGTTTGGTTTTAAATATCATTGGGATTGATGTAACTTCTACATCGATGGGAGTGCCGTCCAGTCGGAGGAACTTCTCATTGATTGCGGTTCTGATCTTTGACTTTTCCTGGGTCAGCTTGATTCTTTGTTGGTCAATTACTTTAAAGTCTGGGTGAACAAAATCCATAAATCGCCGCCCAAGGATTTCATCAACATTTTGCCCACCAAGCAAAGTTACTCCAGCCTGGTTGATATAAACAATCTCACCTCCGCAACGCACAATTGTTGCTTCAGGGCTTTGCTCTACCAGGCGTCGATATCGCTCCTCAGAATCGCGCAAAGCTTCATCTATTTCAAACGCGGTACAAAGGGCGGCAGGTTTACCTTCAAACTCGATTACTGTTGCGGCGAGATCAACCCTCCGCTCCTTGCCGTTCTTGGTAAGAATATTAAACTCATGATGTTGGGAAGGTTTTTCACTACGCTGCACATTCATCCACCACTCTCGCATGGATTTCTTTCTGCCGGCAGGAAATAGATCGTAGAAATTGCACTTCAAGAGTTCCTGCTTGGAATATCCGGTTAGGCGAACGGTGGCAGGATTAATATACGTAAATCGCCTCCCTTGAAAAATGAAAACCGCCGAAGAGGTTATTCCTGCCAAAGCGTGAAACTTCGCTTCGCTTTCTTGCAGGGCATCTACGGCTTCCTTTCGAACAGAGGCACTCTTCAGGGCTTTTGTCATACTTCAATATTGTATCCCAGGTTATTCAAATGTTCACTAGTATAGCACGAGAAAGAAATAGCGATAAATATCCACCCATGAATGGAGGTCATCCATTATTCCTATAAGAATATCCATAATATCTCAGAACGGGGTATTCTACGATACAATTACCGGAATTGGAGATCTGCTGCGCGTTCCTTTGTTCGCGTTGCCAGCCGGCCAGTCTGTTTTCTAGGCTGGCGTGATGGATTCAATACCACGGAGGGAAAGCGCTTATAATGGGATCAAATCCAAGTTATATTCCAGTAATACTCCGTTCAAGGAGGAAAAACTATGCCAGATGAACAGCTATCTTCAAGACACAAGATCGCCATCTTGATTGACGGTGACAACGCTCAAGCCAACCTCCTGCCTCAAACATTGGTGGAAGCCGGAAAATACGGTCTGGTCACCGTCCGCCGCATTTATGGAGACTGGACCACCTCCAGTATGAATTCCTGGAAAGAGGTGCTCAATTTCCACGCCGTTCAACCTGTCCAGCAATTTCGTTATACTGTCGGAAAGAATGCCACCGACAGCGCCATGATTATTGACGCCATGGACCTGCTGCATTCCGATGTGGTGGATGGCTTTTGCCTGGTCTCCAGCGATAGCGATTATACGCGTCTTGCCACACGCATCCGTGAATCAGGTGTCTTCGTCATGGGCATTGGCGAGAAAAAAACTCCAAAACCTTTTGTCAACGCCTGTGATGTGTTCGTTTATACATCCAACTTGGTCGCTGAGCATAAACCGCCCCGTCCTGCTGCTCAAAAGCAAGCCCGGCGTGGCAAAAAACCGGCTTTGACATCCGTTCCGGCTCCTGTCGCGTCGATTGCTATCGCTACACCCGCACCCGTTCCTGTCCCGGAAACGGAGAACGAGAACGATCCCATGCCTTTAATTCGCCAGGCTTACGAGATCGCCCAGCAGGAAGATGGCTGGGCACGTTTGGACCATATGGGCAACGCTCTTTACCAACTGGATCCTGGTTTCGACCCCCGCACCTACGGCCATCGCCAGCTCTCCCGTCTCATCGCCAGTTATAAGGATCTATTCCAGATGCGCACCCAGGAGATTGACGGTTCGACCCTTTTTTCAATCAAGTTGAAAGAGTAATTTGCAATCCTAAATAAGCTTGCTATCCGTCCAATTGAAGGTTGGGCTGCCTGTCAACAAACCCGATTAATGCCTTTAGTGGGACAGTGGAAAAAAGAACGCGTCCAACCCGTGCGAATGGAGAAATGCGTATGCTTGCCAATAATTCATTTACCAGTCAGGCTACAATTCTCATTGATGCTCCCGGATTAAGAGTTTGGGAAGCTCTGACAAAGCCAGAACTAATCAAGCAATATTTATTTGGCACAACCGTAACAACCGATTGGAAGGTGGGCAGCTCGATAATTTACACGGGCCAGTGGGAGGGGAAAACTTATCAAGACAAAGGGATGGTTAAGCAATTGGAGACTGGCAGGCTCCTGGTTACTACCTATTGGAGTTCCATGTCGGGTCTCTCGGATATCCCTGAAAACTACAAGACCGTTCGTTATGAATTAACCTCTGAAGCAAATGGAACGCGATTGACCATTATCCAGGACAAGAATGCATCTCCGGATGAAGCCAGTCATTCCGAACAGAATTGGAAAATGGTTCTCGAGGGCATCAAGAAGCTGCTGGAAGAAGGATAAATAAATAATGAAACGGATGTACCGGCGCACAAGTGCAGGAAAATGCCGGGGCCATGCAATTCTGTCCACTCTCGCTGGAAAAGATGACCGAAATTGATACATTGCTGGATAAGGCATGCCTTTAGGAATGACCGAACCAATTTTCCTTGTTGCTGGTGCACGTCCGAATTTTGTTAAATTGGCGCCTCTCGTCTGGGAGCTAAATTCCCGCCGGGATTTGCCCTTCCAGGTCGTTCATACCGGCCAACACTATGATCATGCCATGTCACAGGCTTTCTTCGATGTGCTGAATATCCCCGAACCGGATATCAATCTCGAAGTTGGCTCCGGCACGCAGAGCATACAGACGGCTCGCATCTTGGAACGCTTCGATGATTTGTTGCAGGACAAGCCTCCCTCCGCAGTGGTGGTTTTTGGCGATGTGAACAGCACATTGGCCTGTTCCTTGGCAGCTGCCAAGCGGCTGATCCCGGTTGTGCATGTGGAAGCTGGATTACGCAGTTTCGACCGTTCCATGCCGGAGGAGATTAACCGCCTGTTGACGGATGCACTTTCAGACCTCCTGCTTGTCTCGGAAAATTCAGGGATATTGCACCTGAGACAGGAAGGCATCCCGGATAAAAAGGTTAAGCTGGTGGGGAATATCATGATCGACTCTCTCATCCGCATGCAACCGAAGGCCATCGAGAGAAAGACCGCCTCCCGTCTGGGAGTCGAGCCAGATCAATTTGCCCTGCTGACTCTGCATCGCCCATCCAATGTGGACGATCCAAAGACTCTTTCCCGGTTACTTAACCTTTTTGCAGACTTGTCCCGAAAAATCCCCCTAATTTTCCCTGTCCATCCCCGGACGAAGATACAGATTGAATTGCTTGGCTATACGCCACCGGCCGATTTTCTTTTGATCGACCCCGTGGATTACTTGGATTCTCTTTGTCTGCAACAGCAAGCCCGAATGGTACTGACCGACTCTGGTGGTATCCAGGAAGAGACCAGTTGCCTGGGTATCCCCTGCCTGACTCTGCGCCCCAATACCGAGCGCCCGGTCACGGTCGAGTTGGGTACGTCCACGATCGTGGGGAATAATGAAAGACTTATCCTGCAGACTTTCGAGCAGGTTCTGACGGGTCAGTACAAACACGGACAACCGATCCCCTTATGGGATGGCCATACCGCCCAACGGGTGGCAGACAGTTTAAAGGATCTGCTCCAAAACAGTTGATCGAGCCGAGGTCAAAATCATGTCCTGATAGACCCCCACAATTTGGGTGGCAATTTTCTGCCAGGCGTAATTACGGGCATATTCCCCTGCCTTCTTGCCCATTGACCGGCGCAACGAGGTGTCTCCCAATAAGGCAGTCAGTTTTTCACACAACGCCTTGTCGTCGCCGTCTGGAACTTGGTATCCGGTTATCCCGTCCTGCACCAGGAAAGCCAGCCCGCCCACCTGCGATGCAATGACAGGTGTCCCGCAGGCCATGGCTTCCAGAGCCACCATCCCAAATGACTCATAATGCGACGGCATCACCACCAGTTCCGCCGCCGAGTAGTAATAAGGCAGGGTATCCTGGTCCCGTTTGCCCAGGAAAGCCACCATCTTTCCCACCGTCAGGTCATCACACATTTTTTGGATTCGTGCCATTTCGGTAGACATTTCAACAGGAGCCGCATCCGGATCGCCACCTATTACGGCCAGGTGTACCGGTTCGGCTAGATCCCGGACACGCAAACAGGCTACGGCTTTGATGAGCGTATCCAGACCTTTGAGCGGCTCAATACGTCCAACGAATAGGATCATGCGCGCATCCGGGGAGAGACCAATGAATTGCCGTGCTTCGTCCACAGGGATGGGATAGAAGTGACCCACGTCCACACCAGGTGGGATAACGATCAACTTGCTCATATCGGCTTGATAAAGCCATTCGAGTTGCGCCATTTCCGCCAGCGTAGCCGCGATTACGCGGTCAACCCGCTTTAATACACGCCGCTCGCCGTCCAGGCGATAAGCACCTTCCCGTTCTGCCTCGCTTTGGGCAACCCGGTTTTTCATCTCGCCCAGGGTATGGAACATCTGGACGATGGGCGTACCGACCCAGGCATCCGAAAGCGCTTCAGCAGCCAGACCCGACAACCAGTAATGGCTGTGAATAAGATCATAGTGGATGCCTTTTTCTTTGGAAAATTGCTTTACCCCCTCCACGAACTGAGGGATGTGCGCTGCCAGTTCCCGCTTTGGGAGAGGTGTCTCGGGTCCGGCTGGAACATGGACGACGCGGTTGCCAAACCCCAGGTCATGCAGGACATGTGGAACATGCTCATCCTGCGAGCGTGTAAATACATCCACATGGATGCCCATGCGACCCAACTCCAACGTCAGGTCGCGCACGTAGACGTTCATTCCGCCGGTGTCTTTGCCGCCCAGGGTCGCCAGCGGGCATGTGTGGTAAGAAAGCATGGCCACGTTCATGGCAACGAGTATAATCGCAAAGCGTAAAACTTGCCTGATAATAAAAAATACTGGTATAATCCCGCCGCTCGGTAAATCGCCACCATAGCTCAGTCGGTAGAGCAGACGTTTCGTAAACGCCAGGTCAAGAGTTCAAATCTCTTTGGTGGCTCAGAATAAGGCGACTCCCGGTTCTACTCGTTGACCGGGAGCCTCTTGTTTTTTTATGGAGGGATATAAGCCGAATGTTTTCCATATACTTACAAAGAAACTTGTGATGGTTGACACTAATACATTTCTCATCTAAACTTAAGCCGTTAAAGAAATACTTAACGGGACCCCGTCCATGCAGCAGTTTACGATCATCAAGGCTTTCGAACAGATCAAGGTGCTGGCAGACACACGCCGGTTGGCCATCCTTCGAAAATTAATGGCCAGCCCGGCTACATTAACCCATTTGGGGGAAGCATTGGGGGAACACCCAGCTTGGGTCCGCCACCATGTCAAACAATTGGAACTGGCTGGTTTGGTGGAATTGGTTGAGACCCGTAGTACCTCCGGCGTGACGGAAAAATTCTATCGCGCCCGGTCTGGTGGCTTGCTCCTGCAGGAACTCATCCTCCCAGATAATCCCTCCGTCCCGTCGGTCATCTTCTCTGGAAGTCACGATCTGGCCGTTGAATTATTTGCCCGGCAGCTTGGAAAGCATCTCAACATCTTGATCCTGCCCGTTGGCAGCTTGGACGGGTTGGTTACTCTTCGCCAGGGCTTATGTCACCTCTCTGGTTGCCATTTGTTGGATGTCAACGGGGAATACAACCTCCCTTTTATTCGCCATTTCTTCCCGGATAGACCTGTTCTGGTCTTTACCCTGGCTCAACGCGAACAGGGATTGATCACCGCGCCCGGTAATCCAAAAGCCATCCGATCCTTGGCAGACCTTATACGCCCTGATGTAACTTTTGTTTTTCGCAATCCTGGCTCCGGGACACGTTTATGGCTTGACCGCCAATTAATGGCCCATGATCTCCCCGTTGAGAGGATCCGGGGCTACGAGATTGTCACCCGCACCCATACAGAGAGCGCTAGGTTGGTCCAGGAAGGGAAAGCTGATGTGACTTTGGGCCTGCATGCCGCTGCTTCCCAACATGACCTTGGTTTTGTCCCACTCTTCCAGGAACGATACGATCTCGTTTTCCTGCAGGAACAGGTCAAGTTGCTGCATCCCTTGCTTGACATCCTTCAAACTAATGCTTTCCGCCGCTCTTGTGAAAGTTTAATTGGTTACGATACTACCCATACAGGTGACCAAATCCCACTCTAGGAGATAGCATCGCATGAAACAAAACCGCATTTTCCATCTTTTTTTGACCCTGTCCGCCTGCTTGTTTCTGGGACTGGCAGCTTGTGGTATCGCCCGCGAGACAACACCCGTGACGCCCGCCGTCGCCCCAAAGAACGCACTCGAGCTGATCAGTCCGAACGGCACTACTACATTTACTTTGGACCAGCTCAAGGCTCTGCCTGCCACCGAAGGTCAGGGTGGTATCAAAGACAGCGCCGGGGTGATCACCTTGCCGGTTGAATTCAAAGGTGTGTCCCTCAAGGATCTGGTCGCTACTCAGGGCAACCTCTTCGATGATTCGATGGGCGTCACTTTAACAGCTCAGGATGGCTACAGCATGACTTTCTCGTATGATCAGGTTATGAACGGCAATTTCACGGCATACGACCCAGCCACCGGTGCGGAGTTGGCCACTCACGACCCGCTCACCGCCATCCTGGCCTACGAAGAAAACGGCAAACCTCTCGATCCGGTCCAGGACGGCACACTCCGATTGCAGGTGGTCAGTCCGAAGAACAACCAGGTTGTTGATGGTCATTGGACCGAAAAATGGGTCCTTAAAGTCGAAATTAAGCCTGTTGGCCAGCCCTGGAACCTGAAACTGCACGGTGCATTGATGCAGCCGGTTGATAGGGCCACCTTTCAATCCTGCGCCTCGCCCAGTTGTCATGGTGTCAGTTGGAAGGACGAGAACGGCCAGAACTGGGTAGGTGTTCCACTATGGTTGCTGGTGGGACAGGTGGATGACTCCAACTCGCATGGAATTGGCGCCTTCAACGATGCACTCGCGGATGCTGGATACAAGGTGGATGTGGTCGGCGCCGACGGTTCCACGGTCACATTGGATAGCCTCAGTATCAAGCGCAATGGCAACATCCTGGTGGCGTATCTGGTCAACGATGCCGAGTTGCCCGAGAAATATTTCCCGCTTCGTCTGGTCGGGTCGGATCTGAAAATGGATCAGATGATTGGGCAAATCTCTATGATCGCGGTCCATGTCCCTGAGGTCACCCCGACTTCAGCCGTGACAGCCGCAGCCACTTCCGCTGGATCTGTGTCTCCCGCAGGCACCTTGACCATTAGTGGCTTGGTGACGAATCAGTTAAACCTGACGGAAGATGCCCTGCGTGCAATGAGCCCGGCCACGATCAGCGCTGAACAACCCAAGCTGGGCATCCAGACATTCACTGGCATTCGCCTCAGTACCTTGCTGGATGTAGCTCAGGTCCAGGCGGCGGCAAATACGCTGGTTCTTACCGCCAGTGACGGCTATTCGGCCGAGATCGATCTGGCGACAGTCCGCAGCTGTACCGACTGCATGGTCGCCTTTACCAGCACCCCTGGCAGTTTCCTGACCGTCATGCCCGGGCAGCCTGGGAATGTCTGGGTCAAGAATTTAATTAAAATTGAAGTCAAATAACCTGCTACAGAAAATACGCTGGATTTTACATTCCGGCGAATTAAACCTTTCAAAGGAGAATGAACCTATGAAACACACTCGTATTGCTTTGATCATCATGTTCATGTTCTTGTTCGTGGCCGTGATCATGTCGGCCTGCGGATCAGCCGCAACCCCCGGCCCGGTGACTTTAACGGTTACCGGCATGGTTGGCACGCCCCTCAACCTGACAGATGCCGATTTGCATGCAATGAAGGTGGCGGACGTCACCGCCGATCATCCCAAGGTCGGATCGCAAACTTTCAAAGGCGTTCACCTGAGTGATTTACTCACGAAAGCCCAGGTGAAAACCGGGGCCGCCAATCTAGCTTTTTCGGCTTCTGACAATTATTCTGCTCAAATTGATCTGGCGACAGTGAACAGTTGCGCCGATTGCATGGTCGCTTTTACCAATACCGCTGGCAGTTACCTGTTGGTAATGCCCGGCCAGGCTGGAAAAGTGTGGGTAAAGAATTTGATAAAGATCGAAGTAAAATAATTCCTACTCAACACTGGGGTGGACTCGTATGAAGTCCACCCCTTTCTATCTCTCAAATTCATGATGTCATCGTTTCGGTTCCGTTCCATTTTTATGCCTTTATTTTTATTCCCATTCCTGGTCATCAGTGGCTGCACAGGCATGAACTCCACGGGCATCCGTATGACCGTGTCCAAGAAGACACCATTAATCGTCTATGCCGCCAGCAGTTTGATCGCTCCTTTTACGGAACTTGAAAAGGCTTTCGAAACCCAGCACCCGGACATTGATGTACAGGGCCAATTTCATGGCAGTATCCAGGTCATCCGTCAAGTTACGGATTTGCATGTGCCCATCGATGTTGTCGCGACAGCGGACGCCTCATTGGTACCAATGTTGATGTATGCGGTGAAAGACCCGGACACCGGCAAACCTTATGCCAGCTGGGACATCCGTTTCGCCACCAACCACCTGGCGATAGCCTACCGGCCTGAGAGCAAGTACGCCAACCAGATCAACGCCGATAATTGGTACACCATCCTTTCCCGCCCGGACGTAAAAGTGGGTATCACTGATCCGCGCTTTGACGCTGCCGGTTATCGGGCTCTGATGGTCTTCGCTCTGGCACAGCAGTACTATCACCAGCCGACCATTTTTTTCGATATGTTCAGAGGTAAGTTCACATTCCCCATCGGTTATTTTTACGAGGATGGCCTGACCACTATTACCGTTCCGGAAATAGTGGAGACAGCTTCTGGATCAAACATCATCGTCCGGGGGGCCAGTATCGAGATGATCGCCCTGCTCGAATCTGGTGATTTGGACTACGCCTTCGAGTACGAGAGCGTCATCCAGCAGCAGGGACTGCAGATGCTCCACTTGCCGGACGCTCTCAACCTGGGCGAGGCATCCTATGATCAGGCTTATCACCAGGTGGAGGTGGACCTCAACTTCCAGCGTTTCGCTACCGTCAATCCGCAGTTCGTTGGGGAACGTATCGGTTACGGTATCACCATCCCTAGCAACGCCCCCCACCCGGATGTGGCTGCCGAGTTTATCGCCTTTTTACTTGGCCCGCAGGGGCGCGCCATCATGCAAGCCAACTACCAGCCGGTCTTCAACCCGGCCACTGCTGACCAGTATTCTAACGTTCCCTCCACCCTACAGTCATTAAGCGTCGCTTCAAAGACACCATGAAAAATCGCAGCCTGGTTTTCAACCTGGTTTTTTCCTTCGCAGGCAGTCTGCTGGTCCTTTTCGTGGTTCTGCCACTGGCTAGCACGTTACTGGCAACAACTCCGTCGGATTTCCTGAGTTCCCTTGGAGACCCGGAGTTGTTGAACTCCATCGGCCTGACATTCGGAGCAGCAGCTATCGCCACAGCTCTGGCAATGACAACGGGGGTGCCCCTTGCTTATCTGTTTGCCCGCCGCCGCTTTCATGGAAAAAGGTTGCTCGAAGCGATCATCAATCTGCCAGTGGTTATTCCCCACACTGCAGCTGGTGTGGCTTTGTTGTTGGTCTTTGGTCGGCGTGGCTTGCTCGGGCAGGCCTTTGCCCCCCTTGGGATAACCTTCACGGATAATCTGGGAGGAACCGTGGTGGCGATGTTGTTCGTCAGTCTGCCGTTTCTGGTCAACCTGAGCCGGGAGGCTTTCGCACTGACCGATGAAGAGCTGGAACGCGTCGCCATGACTGACGGCGCCAGCCCCTGGCAGGCTTTCTCGCTTGTTACTCTGCCACAGGCTTGGCGCGGGGTGCTCGGCGGGGCAGTGATGATGTGGGCGCGCGGCATCAGTGAATTTGGGGCGGTAGTCATTTTGGCTTACCACCCTAAGATAGTGCCTGTGCTTGTTTATGAACTTTACGAAGGATTTGGTTTAAAGGCCGCCGAGCCGGTAGCCTTGTTGCTGATCCTGGTGGCACTGATTGTATTTATTTTATTGCGGCTTGCACTGCTCCCTGAAAACGAGTAAGATGTTTCCAGAAGGAAATATCGGGATCGGTATTCAGGAGGCATATTCGATGAGAATCAGTGCCAGAAATATCCTCAAAGGAAAAATTGTCAGGATCGTGCGTGGTGCGGTCAATGCTGAGGTCACATTGGAATTGCAGGGTGGCATCCAGGTCGTTTCCATCATAACAAACGGCTCGGTGGACAATCTGGGTCTTAAGGAAGGCGAAGAGGCTTACGCTGTTGTTAAGGCCTCAAGCGTAATGATTGCGGTCGACTGAGCCTTGACGTTCCTACCCACCCGCGATGGCTGGGATCAAGATCAGTTGATCTGCCTCTCCAAGAGGGGTGTCAAGCCCTTGTAAATCGCGGATATTATTTTCCCCCAGGAACAAATTGACAAACGGGCGCAACTCTCCTCGACTATTGGTGAGATGCGGGCGTAGGGCCGGGAACTGTACCATCAGGCTCTCCATGGCTTCCGCAGCATTTGTGGCAACCACTGAAACTTCGCGTTGACCATTAACATAGGAACGTAAGGGGGTTGGGATTCGTAGAAATGGCATTTTTTATCCGATTAAGGCCGGGCAATGGTAAGGAACCCGCCACGTACGATAATAATACTACTTTTCCTTTTGTTTTGAAGACTCAGGCTCCGGTTATAGAAACTTTGTCTATACGAATAAGCTGTACCATTCAGGCGGCTCAAGATAGACGAATGGCGACCATCTGGATATTGGTCATATCTTCCATTGCAAAGCGCACACCCTCACGTCCCAATCCACTCTGACGGTTACCTCCATATGGCATGTGGTCGGCGCGGAAGGCCGGGGTGTCATTGATGATAACACCGCCAAAGTTCAATCTTCGGATGGCTTTAAACACCCGGTCTACATCTTTGGTGAAGACACCCACCTGTAGCCCGAATTTTGTATCATTGGCCTGACGCAGGGATTCTTCGAAATCATCGCAAGAGATGACGGAAGCGATGGGGGCGAACGTTTCTTCGGCAACCACCTTCATATCCGGAGTAACTTCACTAAGTACGGTCGGATAATATACCGTTCCCTCGCGCCTGCCGCCTGTAAGCACTTTTGCACCGGCTGTTTGAGCTTCCTTGACCCAACCTTCGATGCGGTCAACTTCCTTGGAATCGATCATCGGCCCGACATCCACTCGCTCGTCGAGCGGGTCGCCGACCACCATGGACTCACTCGCCTTGACGAATTTCTCAACGAAAGGCTCATAAACCTGTTTCTGGCTGTAGATGCGCTGAACCGAGATGCAAACCTGACCTGAATTATAGAAGGCACCCACGGCACAGCGTTTGGCAACGAAATCCAGGTCCGCGTCCGGGGCAACCACAACCGGAGAGTTATTGCCGAGTTCCAGGGTCACTTTCTTGATGCCCGCCATCGACATGATGTGACGGCCGACATCCGGGCTGCCGGTGAAGGTGATCTTGTCGACGCGCGGATCGGTGATGAGCCATTCTCCAACTGTCCCACCGGAACCAACCACCAGGTTAATTGCACCCGCCGGAAGACCGGCTTCCTGAAGAATCTGGCACAACATGGCTGCTGTCAGGGGGGTGGAACTGGCCGGTTTAAGCACCAGGGTGTTCCCGGATGCCAGGGCAGGCGCCACTTTGTGGGCCACCAGGTTGAGTGGAAAATTGAACGGGCTAATTCCAGCGATAACACCTACAGGGCGACGTGTCCAAAATCCAAAATAACCTTCCCCTGCGGGAATCGCATCCAGTGGAATGGTCTCACCGTGCAGGCGTTTGGCTTCCTCGGACGCAATGGTGAAGGTACTGCAGCCCCGGTCAACTTCAGTACGGGCGAATTTGAGCGCCTTGCCAGCCTCAGCAGCAATTGTTTTTGCTAAATCTTCACTCCGTTCGCGCATCAAGTGGGCAGCACGTGCCAGGATCTCACTGCGCTTGTAAGCCGGCATTTCTGCCATCATAGGTGCGGTACGCTGCGCCGCGGTAATGGCGGCATCCAGGTCTTCGCGCTGGGCAGTGGGAATGGTGCCAATCGTCTCACCGTTATATTTATTCTTGACCTCCAGGATTGAGCCACCATCCACCCATTGACCATCGATAAAAAGTTTATATTCCATGGGAATTTTCCTTTTCACTATTTTATTGTTTCTTTAAGGGCATCGCCAAAGATGTCAAGAGAGTCGGTGATTTGTTGCTCGGTCACCACCAGCGGCGGTATCCAGCGGATGACATTATCGTACGTGCCACAGGTCAAAAGGAGCAGGCCGCGTTCCTCGCAGGCATGTACGATCGCCTTGATCAACCCCTTCTCAGCGGGTTTCCCGTCCTCGGTAAACTCGGTACCGATCATCAGTCCAAGACCGCGTACATCCCCAATAACTGGATACTCTTCCTGGAATTTGCGCAGACCAGTCGTTAACTGGACCCCGCGCCGAGCTGCGTTACCTGGCATATCCTCATCTCTCATCGCCCGGATGGTGGCCACCCCTGCCGCGCATGCCACAACGTTCCCACCAAATGTTCCGCCGTGGGAACCGATCTGCCATTTCTTCATCAGGTCGAGCCGGCTGAATACGCCCGATAGGGGTATGCCGGAGGCAATCCCTTTGGCAACTGTCATAATATCCGGAACCACTCTGAAATACTCCTGGGCGAACCACTTCCCGGTCCGGCCAAAACCGGATTGAACTTCGTCAAGAATAAGCAGAATGCCATTTTTATCGCATAGTTCTCGTAGCCTCTTCAGGAAATCCATCGGCGGGACAACATAACCGCCTTCGCCCAATTCCGGTTCAATCAGGACAGCGGCGGTTTCAGCGGGGGAAGTTTGTGAGAGCAGCAGTTCCTGGAGAGCGTTCAAACAATACTCGCTGGTATGTGCTTCGTCCATTCCTAGTTTATATGCATACGGATATGGGGCAACAAAAACTCCTGCCGGAAGTGGCTGGAAGCCGGAGCGATAGATGGTCTTGGATGTGGTCAATGCCATCGTTCCGGCAGTCCGTCCATGGAAACTGCCCTGGAAGACAATGACATTCGGCTTGCCGGTGGCGGCACGTGCCAATTTAACCGCACCTTCCAGTGCTTCTGCACCTGAATTGCTGAAAAAGAAACCATCAATCGATGGGTGAACGATCGTGCGCAATTCGGCAACCAGTTGCAACAACGGCTGGTGAACAACAATATTCGCCTGGGCATGCAGGAACAATCCGGCCTGATCGCGAATGGCTTCGACAACCTTAGGATGGCAGTGACCGGTGTTGGTTACGCCAATTCCACAGGTGAAATCAAGATATTTCCTGCCATCCACGGCGTAGATGTAACATCCCTCGGCCCGTTCCGCCTCAATGGGAAAGATATGTGACCAGACAGGCGACAAATGGGGAAAAATATCATCATAGAGTTTGCTCATGTGGTTCTCCTGAATTTCTTCTGAGGGAGGGAAGCAATAATTTCTCTCCTTTTTACGCGGCCGGAAGGTATTCCGCCGCCCACTCGATATCGAGGGCCTGCAATGTCTCTTTGGTCGGTATGCCTTCATCGGTAAAACCGGCCAGCTTGTAGTACTCGTCCAGGCCGGCATCCATTTCTTCATGCGTTATAGCCAAGCCCGCCGTAGGGCCCGTTCCAACCAGCGGTTTGAAAAATTTCTTGGGCAGTTGGTCATCCTTGCGGCGAAAACCTTCACGCGCATTGAATGTCCGCAGCAAGTTTAATCGCCGTTTGCCAATGGTCATCAATTCATCCACGGTTACATCCCAACCGGTCACGGCCCTGACCATCACAGCCGTATCGTTTGGTCCATACAGGCACCAAGTCGGTCCGTAAACGAACTGGCACAGGTCCAAAGTATCCATCATGCTGTAGAACACCTGGGTCAGGTAGGCAAAGCGCACTTTCTCCGGAGTGAGGCTGTGTAATGGCTGTGGCAAGCCGAGACCGATCTCTTTCAACCGGTTCAGGTTGAACTCTGCAACCCCTTCTTCATAATAAGGATCGTGTTCACTGGACTGGTGGTCTGCACCAAAAGGATTAACCGCATAAATTAACCCTAGACTTCGTTTGGCTTGTGGCATATGCGCCGGGGCTTCCTCGTTCTTGACGGTAGTCAAACACTCGTCTGCTCCGTTGCCCCAAACCTGGGCAGCCCGCGCCGAACCCTCTGCCAGGATCGGTCCCAATTTGCCGGTTTTCGTCACTATTTGCTTAAGTACTTCGAGCATGGCATCACCATTCCCAAAACGAAGGTCGATTCCCCCGGTGTCCTCCTTGGTGATGATACCCTTCTCGTAACATTCCATGGCAAAAGCCATGGTCGCTCCACAGGTAATCGAATCGACACCATTCATATCGCAGATCTGGTGGGCCTGGGCAACCACCGCCATATCACCTATGCCGCACGAAGACCCAAATAATCCGATCGTTTCATATTCCGGCCCGCCATATAATGGGTCAAATTTATATTTTCCCTCCTCGATCTCGATCACACGTTTACAGCGCACCACGCATGCGTAACAGGTCTCGCGTGACTTCAGGATCGTCTCAGCCATTTTCTCGCCGCTGATCGCTTCCGCCTGCTCGAACTGGCCTTCAGTCTGGTTGCGGGTGGGCAGCGTGCCGATCATGTTATTGTACATGACCACCACGGCGGTGCCAAACTTTGCCAGGCCATCCATATCCGGGTTGGTCTTGACGCCCTCCGGACCGGTCCTGTTCAACGCCACCATTGTTTTTTGGTCTGCTACGGGCGGTTTCGCCCCTCCCCGCACAACGATGGCCTTAAGATGCTTGCTTGCCATGACCAGGCCCATGCCGGTACGACCATTCATGCGATTGGCCATATTGACAATGCAGGAGAATCGGACACCTTTTTCCGCAGCCGGACCGACCTGCATGACCTCAGCCTTGGGATCTCCAACTTCTTCCTTTAGCATGGCATCTACCTCGCCGGTGACCCTTCCCAGCAAATGGGATGCATCATGCAATTTCGCTTCGCTATTGATGATGGTCAGGTAGACCCATCCGGGAGATCGCCCGCGCAGTATCAGACCGTCGTAACCGGCAAACTTGAATTCCGCCGGGAAGAAACCACCTGCTTGCGAATCCCCTATCGCACCGCTCATCGGAGATTTGGCGTTGACGTTGATGCGACTTTGCCCGGAGATGGAAGCTCCGGTCACAACGCTATCGAAAACTGTCAGAACATTTTCAGGTCCGAGCGGATCCGCCCCTTTCGGGACTTCACGCAGGATATACGACAGCGCCATGGCCGAACCACCCATATATTTCCGGTAAAACGATTCAGGCGGTGTTTCGACCTCCATCTGGCCGGAAGTCAAATTAACATGAAGGATTTTGCCTTGATAACCGAATGGCATGTGAGCCTCCTTGGTCAGAAACAAATCGGCTGATATGGGAATGGATTATATGGCATTTCTGTTCCTGATCTCGATGGGCAAAGAATATTCCAACTTATTGTCTTTTTCTAATACCTACATTTCCTTGATTCCATAGGGAAATCCATAATCGGCCATCTTGTTTATGAATGGAAGCGGGTCGAACGCCTCGGGCCCGAGCACGCCCTTCCCTTTCCATTGTCCGTGTTCCAACAGATCCCAGCCGATGACGGCGTTGAACGCTGTCTGTGCCACAACTGCCTGACAACCCCATTTCTGCATGCACTCTGCATTATCCGCCACTTGGTAAAGGTACACCTGCCTGGGTTTTCCATTCTTTTTGCCTTTTACCCAGGTTCCGGCACTGGTCTTGCCAAACATGCGATCACCCAGGTGGGCTGGATCCGGCAGGCAGGCTGCTACCACATCGCGGGGTGCGACTTGGACGCCTTTGACCTTGATAGGTTCTTTATTGTCCAACCCGATCATGTGCAAGGTCTTCAGTACACCGATGAACTGGTCGCCCAATCCGTATTTGAAAGTGACACGCTTGGCCTTGACCCAGCGTGGGATGAGCAGGACCTCTTCATGCTCGACATTGACCACTTCCACTTTGCCGATCCCTTCGGGGAACTCGAAAACTTCCGGCTCGGAGAAGGGTGGCGTAGTGAACCAGCCTTTGCCCTTTTCCCAGATCACGGGAGGGTTTAGACATTCCTCGATCGTCGTCCAGATCGAGAAGTTCGGTGCGAATTCATAGCCTCTGACCTCGATATTGGCACCGTCCCGGATACCGATCTCCTCGATCTCATCGAAAAGATGGTCCTGCGCATAGCGGGCAAAGACATCCGCCATGCCGGGCTCCACTCCAAGTCCCACCAGGCACAGGATGCCCTTCGCTTCCCACTGCTTGGCGCGTTCGAATTGGTAGTCTCCCAGCTTGACGCCGCACTTCTCGAAGGGGTTCTCGGAGTGAGGTGTTGAAAGGGTCATGGCCATATCCATGTAATTGCATCCAACCTGGTAGGCCGCCTCAAAGATGGGTATATTAAAGCTCGGGTCACACGCATTCATGATTAGGTCGACTTTATATTTTTTCGCCAGCGTTTCGATTAGTTCCTGTTTGCTGGCATCCACAAATTCCACCGGAAAACGCCTTTGGTCTCCCAATTTTTGCTGGACTTCCTTGGCACGCTCCAGGTTGTAATCCGCCAGGATGACCTGCTTGACCCACTTCCGTGGCTCTGCAATGTGCGCAATGGCTTCCCCGACCCCCCCCACTCCGACAAGTAGCACTTTCATTATGTCTCTCCTTTTTTAAGAAGTCTTCTTGGAATGACAAACTATCCGTCTATCCCTAGAATCTTACTCTCACGGGAATTCTGCTTGCGTGATATCCAGAATTATCTAATGTACTCAACCGGTCTGGATCGGTCTGATCTAAACATGTCTGGGCGGTCAGACCGTTTCCGGTGCTCGATTGGAAGTGTTTATTTTGCCTTGAAATCAGTCCACAGGCTGTCATACAGGGTGGTCGCATTCCCAACATCGACGATTGGTTTTGCGTTCGCAAGGAAAGCATCTGACGGGTTCGTACCCGAGAAAGCCATATAGGATGCATAGAATGTTGGATCGGAGGTTTTCATATAAGTAATCGCCGCGGCGTTCGGGTTGGAATACGGGAATTCCTCGGAAATAAGGATGCTCTGTGCGGGGTCCAGTATAAAATTGAGGAACTTGAAAGCAGCATCCTTGTGGGGCGCGGCCTTCGGCACTGCCAGGGTGTCTATCCAGATACCACAGCCTTCGGTCGGGCAGATGTACACTACGTTCGGGTCCGAGGCAAAGGCCAGGGAGGCGTTCCCATTATAGACCAGACCGGCCCAGGCTTCCCCGTCAATGATCGAATTTTCCGGTGTGTCGCTGTCGAACTTTAAGATGTTCGGTTTCAGAGCGATCAGCTTCTGCTCGGCTTGGTTGAGTTGGGTGGGATCAGTCGAGTTTCGGCTGTAACCCAGCACTTGCAGAGCCATCCCGATGACTTCGCGTTCGTCATCCAGCATGACTAATCGGTTCTTAAACCTGGGGTCCCATAGGTCAGCATAGCTCTTCGGCTCAAAGGGCACTTTGGTTTTATCATAAACCAAGGCAGTAGTTCCCCATTGATAAGGGACTGTGTATTTATTCCCAGGGTCATAATCCCGGTTGGTGAAACGCGTGATCCACATTACTGAAGTTGGGGATCTGGCTCATGTCCAGAGGATCAAGCATCCCCTGCTTGATCATGATTGCGACCGTATAGTCGCTTGGGATGACCACATCATATCCGGACGCTCCCGCCTGCAGTTTCGCCAGCATCTCTTCGTTGGAGGAATAGGTATCGTAATTCACCTTGATGCCGTATTTGGCGCTGAAATTATCCAGCAGCTTTTGAGGGATGTAATCCGACCAGCCGTAGAGATTCATAACAGTGGATTTGGTCGTCTGCGAGCTGCCGCAAGCCGATAAGATCATCGCCAGTAGGACAAAAACAACAACTATCCGATAGAGCTTCATTTTTTCTTCTCCTTTTTCTGATTTGGCCTCATACCTTGCGGTATTGTGCAATCTGGCCAATGGCTAAAATCACGAATACGATTAAAACCCACAGAGTGGACAACGCATTGATCTCGGGTGTTACTACAAACCGTACCATTGAATATACCCTGAGAGGCAGGGTGGTCGAGCCGGGGCCAGCTGTGAAATAAGTGATGACATAATCGTCAAGTGACAGTGTCAAAGCCAGCATCGCTCCTGACAGGACCCCCGGCATGATCGTTGGCAGGGTTACCCGCCAGAAGGTCGTCAGTTCATTGGCTCCCAGGTCCATTGCGGCCTCGTCGATCGCGTTGTCGTAGCCATGCAGGCGCGCCCGAACGACCAGGGCCACAAAGGGGACGTCAAAAGCGATATGGGAAAGGGTGATCGTGACCAACCCCAGAGTGAAGTGGATCAGCACGAAAAACACCAACAGGGAAATGCCCATGACGACTTCCGGGATGACGATCGGAATATACATCAAGGTTTCGGAGGTGCTGTACAGCGGGAAATGGTACCTTTGCATGGCCATTGCAGCCATGGTTCCTATCACGGTGGAAACCAGGGTCGCGATCGCCGCGATCATCAAGGTATTCCGTGTCGCTAGCAAAATTTGCTGATCCTGGAATAGGACCTTGTACCATGCCAGCGTGAACCCCTCCCAATGGATATTTAACTTTTGCGAATTGAACGAGAATATGATCAGTACCAGGATCGGTAAATAGATAAACATGTACGCAAAGAATGTGTATATGCGCAACCAGAGGGCAGGTTTTTTCTCGCTCATACCAGTAGCTCCTCCCCGAACCCCGCTTTCCGTGTGTAGTACAGGGTGAACACCATCGTCAGGAGCATCAGGATCATGGAAGCCGCTGCACCGAAGGGCCAATCACGGGCGGTCAGGAACTGGTTTTGGATGACATTCCCGATCAGGATCGTTTTAGCACCCCCCAGCAAATTCGAGACCACAAACATGCCCATGGCCGGGATGAAGGTCAGGATGGTCCCTGCGATCATCCCTGGGACGCTGAGCGGCAGGGTAACTCGCAGGAATGCTTTCCATGGCGGTGCCCCCAGGTCAGCTGCAGCTTCCAGCAGGGAATTTTCTACCTTCTCTAGTGAAGTGTATAACGGAAGGACCATGAAAGGCAGGAATTCATAAACCATGCCAATCATTACTGCCGTCGGCGTATAAAGAAGGTTCAGGGAAGTATTGGAAAGATGCAACCCCATCACGATCGAATCCAGGAAACCACCCGAGCGTAGGATCATCATCCAGGCATAGATCCGGATGATGAAGTTCGTCCAGAATGGCAAGAGGATCAGAAAGAGCAGTAGGGATCGTGTCCGGGCCGAGGCACGCGCTAGGTAATAGGCCACGGGATAGCCGAGCAACAGGCATAATACCGTGGTTCCTACTCCGACCCCTAACGAGAAGATCATGATCGCCCCATAAATGGGATTGAACAGGCGGGTATAGTTCTCGGGGTTGAATTTATAAACGATCTGGCCATATTCGCCGCGCGAAAGGAAACTCAACCCGGCCACCAGTAGCAGAGGCAGGACGATCAGCAGGAATAAATATATATCCGCTGGTGCGATCAGGAACAAGCCTTGTGCAACCCGATTCTCACGAAGCGTTCGGCCCAGGGATTTTTTCAGCGGCTTATCGGATGTCTGGGTGGTCGTCATGGTACATCTTCTGGAAGCACCAGGGTATTTTCGACGGGAATATAGATTCTGACCTCGTCACCCGCAGAATAATAAGCATTCGGGTCCAGGGTGGAAATTGAGTTCTGCTCCCAAGCGCGCATCCGTAAACTGGCTCCCAAGTCCAGTACCACGCGGGTATCCGACCCGATGTAGGCTGTGGTAACGACCTTGCCGTGCAGCAGGTTCTCTGTACCACGCAGATCCCTGACCTCCTTCCCATCGTCGTCCGCCAGTCGAACCTTCTCCGGCCGGATCGATACTGCAACCGCTTTCCCGACCACTAGTTCACCTTGCGGGATCCCACTGATTTCTTGATCCAATGAGTTCAGCAGGACAGTGATCCGATCCTTCGTCAGCGTTTTAACGATCCCGGTCAGGAAGTTGGTCTCACCGATGAAATCGGCCACGAAACGACAGTTCGGGCGTTCGTAGATCTCGACCGAACCGCCGATCTGTAAAGCCTTGCCTTTGTTCATCACTGCGATCCGGTTGGACATGGTCAGTGCTTCTTCCTGGTCATGGGTCACATAAATAAATGTGATGCCCACTTGTTCCTGAAGCGCTTTGAGCTCCAATTGCATTTCCTTGCGCAGCTTCAAGTCGAGGGCGCCGAGCGGTTCGTCGAGCAGCAGCACTTCGGGCCGTTTGACCAATGCCCGTGCCAGGGCGATCCGTTGTTGCTGGCCGCCAGATAACTGCTTTGGCTTGCGGCGTCCCATATTACCCAGTTTGACCATCTCCAGCGCCTCACCAACCCGGCGACTGATCTCTACCTTGGGCACTTTTTCCATCTCGAGCCCGAAGGCGATGTTCTGAAAGACGGTCATATGCTGGAACAGGGCATAGCTCTGGAAGACAGTGTTGACCGGTCGCTGAAATGGCGGCGTCCGGCCCATCTCCTTGCCATTGATGATAACTTCCCCGCTGGTCGGCCATTCGAAACCCGCCATCATGCGCAAGGAGGTGGTCTTTCCGCAACCGGAAGGTCCCAGAAACGAGAAAAATTCGCCATGCTTGATTTCAAGGGAGACATGGTCAACCGCGTTCACCGTTCCACCTTCCGGTGTTTGAAAGATCTTGGTGACTTCGCGGAATTCAACTGCAAAATCGCTTTTCATAAGTATTCGAGCGACCCCGGCCTCCTTTTCTTGGCTGAGTGAGCCGCATGTCCTTTCGAATCTTCCGTGTATTGATATTAGTGAGTGGCGGCACCCGTGCTGGTCGGTATGTGCTTGCTGACATATTTTACGGCATCTTCCAGTCGATCCAGGACGGTATCGATCTGCTCGTAAGTGATTACGAGGGGCGGTTCGATCCGCAAAGTCTGGGCGCTGATCAACGTCCCTGCCACAAGCACACCTCGCTTGAAGAGCTCCGCCGCTACCATATAACCAATTTCGGGCGTCTGGAAGTGATTCCCGATCAAAAGGCCCTTCCCGGTGATCTCCCGGTAGACCTGCGGATATTCAGCTGCCAATGCCTTCAACTTCGGTATCAAGTACTTTCCCTTGGCAGCGGCCACTTCCCACAGCTTGTCCCGCAGGGTGACATGGATGGCTGCGATTGCTGCTGAACAAGCCAGTGCACCTCCTCCGGTGGTGGTGGTATGGATGAAGGGGTTCGGGTACATCATGCACTGCCAGATCTCTTCGGTTGAACAGAAAGCACTTATTGGCATTACCCCACCGCCCAGGGACTTGGCTACCGAGAGGATGTCCGGAACAACATTCCAATGCTCGACCCCCCAGAGCTTGCCGGTGCGCCCGAGCCCGGTCTGGACCTCGTCTGCCAGGAGTAAGGTCCCATAGTGTTTCGTGGCCTCACGAATGCGTGGCCAGAAATCATCCGGTGGGACGATGGCTCCGGCCTCCCCCTGGATGGGTTCCATTAACACTCCTGCAACGCCAACCCCTATCTTGTCACATATATCGAGTTGCTGTTCAACTGCCGCTGCATCTCCAAACGGGACGTGATAGACAGGCCCGCCGTAAAGGCTTCCGACTGGTTGCCGGTAAATGGATTTTCCGATCATGGAAAGGGAACCCATTGTCTTGCCGTGAAAAGCGTTAACCGCTACGATGAACGCTGGTTTCTTGGTATACATCTTGGCAAGTTTGATTGCTCCTTCAATACATTCGGTTCCGCTGGCGCAGAAGAAACTGTACTTGATCTCCCCGGGTGTGATTAATGCCATCAGCCGCGCTAGCACGCCCCTCAGTGGGTCGATTAACTCCTGGCTGGGCATCGGTGTCCGGTAGGTCAGCTGATCCTTGACTGCAGCCACAATATCGGGGTGCCCCCAGCCGTGATCCATCATCCCGTAGCCACCCAGACAGTCGATGTACTCGCGTCCGAGCACATCATGGAAGATCGCACCCGAACCGGTCCACTCGGTCGCTGCCCAGTCTCCGGCTTCTGTAACGGACTTTCGATACTCCAACCAGCCTTTATTGAAATAATCTGCAAAGTTCTGCTTTGATTCTTCTATTATTTTCTTTCCTTCTTGTTCTGATACATCTTTCTTATGGATGATCTCCAACCAACGATCTGTATAAGCGAGAGCTTCCTTTATTTCTTGTGACATAGCATCCTCCTAGATACTAATCCCAATCGGCAACTTCCTGATACCACGGCCGGCTAATACCAACTTTTGCCCGGCCTTTCCATTTTCCACTCTTGGGAGCATCTTCAATGTATTTTAATAAGTTGTCAGCTTTCTCAGCTATCGTCCTGCGCTGATCATCGGTCAAGGCTGCAACTCCGGGCGAAGCGTCCTTGATCTTTTTCAGGTTATTGGTGGCCGTGTAATAGAATCCCCAATCATCGGCGAATAATTTGGCAACATATTTAACGTTGATGGCACCTTCATCAGTTTCAGCAATCGGGGCGGCCAAGAGCAGCAGCATTCCGTCCTTCAGGTCCTTATCATTGATCTGCACGATCTGAAGTTTCTGGAGTAGGATATCCGCCAAGGAAACGCAATAGGGATGGATCTCCAGCCGGCCATGATAGTCAATGGGATGGTTGTAATTTAATTTATCGAAGAACACATCGATCATCGGGATATTCGAGCTGAAAAAGATCAAGCGTGTCCCGCCGGAGATCATGGCAGCGCGTTTCTCGAGTTCGTATCCGTGCTTTTCAAAAAAGGGCACCAGTTTGTTGCGATGCTTGCCATAGGCCGCATAATCTATATCGGTGAAGACGCGCTCTCCAAGGCGTTCCATGCGGCTGTAGAGGTCCATGTATTCAGGAAAGTGGTAATGCAGGGCTATTGGCCCCATCACACGTAAAAACATCCCTTCCTTTTGGGCCTCATCCGTCAACCGGCGGCCTTCCTCAAGGTAGGCCTCGGGCTTGGGATACTCACTCATCTGGATATCTTTTGGTAAGCGGAATTGTCTTTGCATGCTGCACTCCTAACCGGACGTAAAGACGTAGTCTTTCACTTTCCCTTTTTCCAGCACAACCACCACACCCTTCAGGATGCCCTCGGAATACTCACTCCCTGGGTTGATCAGGAGCGACTTGCGGACTTTCTGCGCCCCGCGCAATTCGTGGATGTGGCCGAACAAGCCGACCAGGGGTTGATATTTCTCAATCATCTTCGCACACGCCCGGCTGCCAACATGGATCTTGCGATCCGCGGCCTGGACCAGGTCCTTGGTCAATTCAGGCGCAAGGTCCAGCGCAAAGCCGTAGGGTGGCACGTGGAAGTTGAAGATGGCGTTGGATTTATCTTGCACTTGGGCGATCAATTCCTCCATCATTGGCTCGAGTTCCTCATCCGGCTTCTCCCTGGGCGTATTCCAGGGGGTCGGGTTTGTCCAACAAAAAGTGATCATCTCATGATCGCCGATCATCACTTTTTTGTTGTTGCAATTAACGATGGCCGACGAATCCTCGATGATCCTGTCCACTTCAAAATAATCATCGTTGCCTGGCGCCATGTAAACCTTGTAAGAGGTGCCCTTCAATCGCTCGTCAGCCAGGGCGATCCATTCCTTCAAACGGACCAGCATCAACTCCTTGAAAAGGATGTCAAGCTTGACAGGATCCGCCTGGCAGGAATGGAATTCGTCAGGGGTCTGATGCACCCAGTAATAGCCCATCAACTCAACGGTTTTCTTGAGTTTGTCCAACTCCTCTTGTGTGTGGGCTTCGGTATACTGTCCCATCAAGGTGGTATGCCAGCCTCCGCCTGCTTTTTCAACAAGGGGAACCAGCACCTTACCGGTAAGGTCCCCGAGCAGGATGCCCACATCCACGTTGTAAGCCTTCAATGCGTTTAAGTACTTGCGATAACAGGAATTCGAGCCATGGATGTCGGTGACAAAGAAGATCTTTATCTGATTGCCCATCAACAACTCCTTTCTGCGAAGATGGTCTTTGAATCAAGCGAGGGGCGCTGCAGGAATGTGCAGCTGCCCCTCTTCAGCACTTATAGGTGGGGTTTAGTCAGGTGGTAATTCACCGTAGGTCATCCCGACATCCACTCCGGCCTTCTTATTGCGGGCTTTCCAAAAGAAGTACCAAAGGATGCCCAGACCCCAGATGCAGACGTACAGGATTAGCGACCCTTTCACCAGAGGCTGCTCGGCGCTCGGCATGATCCAATAAAAGTAGAACAGTATTCCCAGGTAGATCAGGTTGACAATGCCGCCAATGGTGACAACCGGAACCATGAAGATCTTCCAGGTCTTATATGGAGAAGATTCCCAGATGTTCCCAACCTTCTTGATAAAGGGGAAGATGGTTGCGGCGATCGCAGTCACTCCAAAGACCGACACGACCTCCATCCCGGTCACCGACAGGCCGGTCATGGGGTTCCTCCAGAAGGCATAGATGGCAATGCCAATCTCACCCAGTACAAAGCACAGGATATGGTTCTTGACCGGGGTGGCCCAGCGATAGTCGATATCAGCAAACCACTTGGGACCCATGCGGTCCATGCCCCAGGCGAACAGAATGCGTGGGAACGCCATGTAAGATAGTGCCACATACCAGATGTTGAACAGGATGAATGAACTGCCCATTAAGATCAACAGGAATGGGCGGCGGGTGATGACTGCCGCGAACCCGACGAAGTTCGGCGGCCAGGGGAATGTGTAGCCGGTAATTCCGCCACTATTATCCACGTAGGCAGATGCAGCCAGCCATTGCGGGCCGACCAGGTGGTAAAGGGCGGCCGCCAGCCAGATCATGAAGAAAGCCGGGACCAGCACCGCCGTCAGGTTGGCCAGGATGATGGTCTTGTCTGGTCGCTTGACCTCACCTGCGATGAAGGTGATGCAGTAGGAATATGCGAACAGCCAGGAACCGGCCACCATCACTCCCAAGGTGTCCTTAAACGTAAAGCCAGGTGCCAGAGTGACACCTGCTTGTTGCATTGTCGTCCTGGCAGTAGTGAGAAAGCTATTAAAATCAAGCGAGCCGTACTTGACCGCCAGTGCGTTCCATGCATTAATAAAAGTCTGGTGTGATGTGATGCTTAGCACAATCAGGATTACCACCCCACCTATCATCGCCAGCGTCATCACCACTTTCTGCGCAGTCGCGAAGATCTTGATTCCAAATACCAGGAACAACAGGGCGATCAAGTTCACTAGACTGGAGATCAGGAAATAGTTGAGATTGGTGGTCAATTTCGCTGCGATATCCGGCCTGTCCAGGAATTGAAAGACCATCGTGAGTCCCGGACTGACCGTCCATGGAGCCAGGACAAAGATCCACATGATCCATACGAAAGCGTTACCAAATGATTTGGCGATGCCGATTAACGGACCAAGAATGCGGGAGTTGTATATGTATTCTCCGCCGGAACGCGGCATACTTCCACCCAGGATGCCCCAGACCAGTGAGAAACCGATACCGCACAAGACGGCGGATATGATCGTGGCCCAGATTAGGTTGCCCCCGGTGTATTGGGACAGCCCCAGGCTGATCATTACCCACATTGAAACAGTCAGGCCTTGGTTCATAAAACCAACGCCGAAAGCGTCGATGAACGAAAGTCCCCTGACCAGGCCACTTGCCTTTCGAGCAAACGACATTTGTTCAGGCATGCTAGCATTCTCCTTTCAATGATTCAGAATCTGAAACAAACCTTCATGCTGTGCTTCTGATCGAATTTTCTCATCTATGATATTGGTGTACCTCCTTCATGGGCTAGAATTTGCGTGTCCAATCTTTGGGCCAACGTTCGATCACGATCTTAGCTTGTGTAAAGAACTCGATGGCATGCTTCCCCTGGCCGTGCAGGTCACCAAAGAAGCTGTTCTTCCAGCCGCTGAATGGGAAGAACGCCATTGGTGCTGCCACGCCAATATTGATGCCAATATTCCCGGCATCCGCCTCATTTCGGAATTTGCGTGCCGCCGAGCCGTCATGGGTGAAAATGGAGCCCATATTTCCGTAGGTGCCGTCATTGAGAATCTTGATGGCCTCTTCTACCGTCCTGCAGTGCATGATACCCAGCACTGGGCCGAAAACTTCCGTGGTGGCGATAATCCCCTTGACCGGAATGTCAACCAGGATGGTTGGTTTGATAAAGTTGCCTTTCTCATACCCCGGGATGACCGCATTCCGCCCGTCGACCAGCATCTCGGCCCCCTCATCCAGGCCTTGTTGGATCAGGCCCTCTATGCGCACCTTGTCCTGTGGAGTGATCACCGGTCCCATCTGTACCTCAGGCTTGATACCATATCCTGTGACTCGTTTCGAGGCCGCTTCGGCAAACGCCGGGATGAAGACCTTATCCGCCTCGCCGATCATGATGGCTGTGGCTGCGGCGAGGCAACGCTGGCCGGAACACCCGTAGGCGCTGTCCATCATGATGCTCGTGGTGGTATCGACATCCGCATCCGGAAGGATGAGCACAGGGTTCTTGGCTCCGCCTGCCGCCGAGACACGCTTGCCGTTTGCAGTTCCGCGGCTGTAAACGTGTCTGGCGACTTCCGTGGAACCTACAAAGCTGACTGACCTGATCAACGGGTGGTCAAGGATGCCATCCACGATCCCGGCGCCTCCATGCACCATATTGAGCACACCTGCAGGAAAACCGGCTTCCTCCATCAGCCGGAATAACTTGTCCATGGTGATGGGCACCCGGCTGGATGGTTTGATGATAATGGTGTTCCCGGTGGCAACCGCATACGGGATGAACCAGAAGGCGATCATAGCCGGAAAATTGAATGGCGATATAATACCTGCCACGCCCAGTGGCTGGCGGATCATGAATTCATCAATTCCAGGTGCTATATCTTCAAGAATATCGCCCATCATCAGGGTCGGGGTCCCGCACGCCACTTCGACGTTTTCGATTGCTCGGCGCATTTCACCGCGCGACTCCTCCAGCACTTTACCGTGCTCAAGCGTGATGCATCGGGCCAGGTCTTCGAAATTAGCTTCCAGCAAACTCTTCAATTTAAAAAGATATTGGATGCGCTTGGTGATCGGAACCTTTCGCCAATCCTGGAAAGCCTTGTGGGCTGCCTGGACGGCATTATCCAATTCGGCTATCGAGGAGATTGGCACTTTCGCCAGGATTTCTGCAGTTGCCGGGTCCGGTACATCCCGGAATTTCCCCGACGAGGATGCCACCCATTTCCCGTTAATGTAATTCTTCAATATCAACTCATTCATGTTTTATTCTCCTATGGAAGAGATATTATCCCGCAGATTTATCGGCTACTTCCAATGCCTTTTCTACGATCACCATTCCTTCATCCAACTGTTCTTTGGTGATGCACAACGGTGGGACGATGAATACCATGCTGCCCATATTATTTGCCATGATGAACGTGAACAACCCATTCTCACGCAGCACCATGCCAACCTCTGCCATAATGGAGGCAGGCAGGATCGTCTTCGTGACACGGTTCACCACCAGCTCTATCGTTGAGAACAAGCCAATGTAGCGCACATCTCCGACAGATGGGTGTTTGATCTTAATCTCTTCGAGAGTCTCACCGAGATATTTACCCACTTTGACAGCATTTTCAATAAGCTTATCCTCTTCATAAACTGCGATGGTTGCCAGTGCTGCCGCGCACGCCAGTGCGTGGCCGTTATACGTCAGGCCGGCAAACAGGTACTTATCATCGAAGAATTTGGCTATCGGTTCTGATACGATCACCGCTCCGAGCGGCACATAGCCGCTCGTGATACCTTTAGCCGTGGTGATGATGTCAGGCGTCACTCCCCAGTTATCCACTGCGAACCATTTTCCGGTCCTGCCCCAACCGCTCATCACTTCATCCGAAATTAACAGGATGTCGTATTTGTTGCATATCTCGCGGATGCGCGGCCAGTAATCATCCGGAGGGACGATCAAGCCGTTCGATCCGACGACTCCTTCCATGATAATGGCGGCAATCTTATCGGGTCCCTCATACTTGATCACTTCTTCCACGTGCGAAATGCACTGGCGTTTGCAGGTCTGTTTTTCCAGACCGAAAGGACAACGGTAACAGAATGGGTCAAGAAAATGTACACCACCGGGCATAACCGGTTCAACTGCCAGGCGGCGATAATCGCCCGTCAGGGCAATCGAACCGTATGTCGCGCCATGGTACGACCGGTAACGCGACAAGATTTTGTGCCGCCCGGTATAAAAACGGGCTATCTTGATGGCATTTTCATTGGCTTCCGCACCGCCCAGTGTGAAGAAGGTCTTCTTTAGATTACCTGGGGTCACTTCGGCTAGTTTCTTCCCAAGCAGGCCGCGCGGTTCGGTGGCATTCCCTGGGTGGACAAAACACAGCTTCGCTGCTTGTTCTTGAATGGCCTTCACCACTTTTGGATGCTGATGACCGATGTTCGTGTTCATCAGCTGCGATGAGAAATCCAGGTAGCGTTTTCCATCGCTATCCCAGAAATAGATCCCCTCGGCTCTTTCCACAGGGATGGGATTGATCTGTCCCTGCACCGACCACGAGAAAAAAGTGTATTCCCGGTTTAGATCAAGTATCTCTTTGGTGCTCAATTTTGACATGGATAACTCCAGATCCAACAGTTATTTCTTGACTGCTTTGACCGCCTCGCGGAAGGTTTCCAGCGTCCGGTCAATCTCGCCCTCCCCATGGGAATAGCACAGGAACCATGGTTCGCGTGGGTCGTGGTCGGGCATGACACCCCGCTCGATCATTGCTTCGATGAGTGTCAGATAGAATTCTTTCTCACTTTCTTCCCAGGAACGCTGGTCAGCCACAGTTTCCACGCCCATCGCATAGGAGAACATTGCCGGATAGCCATTCATACAATGTATGATGCCATTCTCCGACAGGATTTCCGATATTCCGTTCATCAGGCGCTTCCCGCGTGTTTCGATGGTCTTAAGCACTGGTTCACGTTGTAGAATGGTCAGAGTGGCCCATGCAGCCGCAACACCGGGCTTATTGTTCGTAAAGGTTCCGCCCTGTGCCACACCTTTCCCTATAATGGACATGATCTCTTTCTTGCCGCCAAATGCCGCCAGTGGATATCCATTGGAGAGCGCCTTGGCATATGTGGCTAGATCGGGTTTGATCTGGTAATATTCTTGTGCGCCACCGTTGGCAATTCGGAAACCCGTCTTGACTTCGTCCAGGACAAAAACGATCCCGTACTTGTCGCATTGTTTGCGGATGAATTGCAGAAAATTCTCTTGAGGCAGGATCGCTCCGCAGTTGCCCATGCATGGTTCTGCAATGATTGCCGCTACCTGGTCTCCAAAAGATTCCAGCGTCTTCCCCAGTACTTCGGTATTGTTGAATGGCAGGGTGGTGATCAATTCGATCAGAGGACGCGGGATGCCGGAACTGGATGGAACCGGAATCGGGTTGCGTAAATTACCATAAGATTCCACCGGGGCATACGTCGACCACAGGGTGTAATCATGGAATCCGTGGTACATGCCTTCGAACTTGATGATTTTCTCACGTCCCGTATATGCTCGTGCCACTCGCAGGGCATGCATGGTAGCTTCGGTACCGGAGCAGGCAAAACGTACCATCTCGAGTCCGGGGCACATCTTTACCATTTTTTCGGCGACCTCGATTTCAAGTTCGTAGGTCATTGCAGACATGCTCCCCGCATCAATTTCCTGCTTGACTTTCTCGTTGACTTCATCATAGGCGTGCCCCAGGATAATGGGGCCAAATGCCATGCGATAGTCAATATATTTATTCCCATCGACGTCCCATAGGTATGCACCTTTGGCTTTTTTTACATAAGGAGTGATTCCCTCACCCCAAAAACGGAAGTTCGAATTCACCCCCAGCGGCATGACCTTGGAGGCCCTCTTTTGCAGTGCATTATTCTTTTTCCAGGGAATATTAAACATGCTGTCCTTTCTAAATCATTATTTCGAGTCCTTTATGCTCTCTCCCTTGATGGAATCTCGAGGGATGCGCCACTGGTACACATCTTTTAGGACGATCGGTACGATGGATGTTGTTGTTTTTCGCACCCCCGGCATTTTTCCGATCACTTCCGTCACAAACCGGTAGATCTCTGCCGTGTCCTTCCCCACTACCTGAATCGAAACGTCCTTCTCGCCAATCGAACATGCCGAATAGGATACGCACTCATATTCCGCAGCTCTGTGTGCCACTTCCATGATTGCATCCGATTTAACTTCTAACACAACATCCGCCCGCGTCGTCAGTCCGAATGCTTGAGGATTAACAATCGGACAGATTTGGATTATTTTTTCATCGATCATGCGGTTAATTCGGTAACGTACTACTCGCTCGGATATTCCCCCACCCATGCGTCGTGCAATCTCGGCTGCGGCCATGCGGCCATCCTCCATGAGGAGTTCGACAATTTGCCGGTTCACTATGTCGTTTTCAGACATTGTTCTCAGCTTTTATGCTATTTTCCGACTGACTTAAATACTTTACATATTTAATGGATGAACTTCAAGTGACGTTTATCACCTTTTCCCCCTGATTCCCCTTTCTTAAGTTCCGGGTCCTTACGTTTCCACGATCACTTTTCCCATTATGGAAACATCATACCCTGGCATCGCCATTACTGCAGTTCGGAATTCTTTTCCGGTAATGATATCAAATAAAGGAGCCAGCAATGGACTCCCGGCATGCTCTTTGGGAATGACCAGGTCATAGCGCTCTTGGAGCAAGGGGAGAAAATCCAGGTCAAGGGCCTGGGCCGCCGATGCAATGCCCAGACCACAATCGGCACGCCCTGAGGCAACCGCTGCAGCAACACCTAAATGGGTATATTCTTCCTGCTGATATCCTTGGATGGATTCGGCGGGAATCCCTTCCAGATTAAGTCTGTAATCAAGCAATATGCGTGTCCCGGCACCACGCTGCCGGTTAATGAAACGAATACCCGGTTTGCTGATATCACTCAGGGTTTTGATGTTCTTTGGATTTCCCTTTAAAACCATAAAACCTTGTTCCCGGTTTACCAGCGCCATCAGTTTGACCGGAATTCCTGGCAAGAATTTTTGGATGTAAGGCACGTTATATTCGCCAGTTTCAGGGTAAAGCAGGTGTGCCCCTGCCATGTGTGCTTCCCCGCGTTGCAGTGCCACCAGACCACCCTGCGACCCAACATTTACTGAGGCCAGGCGTCGATCACACTTTTCCAGGAACTGGGCCAGAAGATCCAGGATCAGGTCATGCGAACCAATACAGAAAATAGTGCGTTCAATATCCGTTCTTTTCGAATAAATCCGCACAGGCACAATTTCACCTGACTCGGCTCCCTGCACACCCCGTGGCAGAATGACCAGACCGTCAGCATGAACCAGTGAAGTGATGATGCCTGCCCCGCGTGCCAGCGGCGCAGCCAGAATCTTTTTACCCACTCTCCCCAGGGCCACCCGAATATAGTCATCATCGCCACTTGGGGAATTGATCTTTCGGGTCAATTCAGCCATTTCAATTGGCATTTCATTCGCTCGCCGGCCTAACCACCTTGCCAGCAAAGGTTCAACAAAAATCTCCCCCGTCATCGCTGAAGAGACTGGATAGCCAGGCACACCTATAACCGGAATGGTTCGCTTATTAATGCACAACATTCCCAGGATGACCGGGTGTCCCGGTCTGACCGCTACGCCATGTACTAATAGCGTACCAAGCTTCTCCACCACCTTCGCCGAGAAATCTTCCGCCCCAGCCGATGAACCTGCCCCCAACAGTATCAGGTCATAATCCGGCGCAATTTCCTTGACGCGAGCACTGATGGCTTCAAAATTATCCTGAATGATCGGCAGCCTGGTAGCCAGTCCCCCCCAGCTATCGATCTGTGCCGCCAATACAAGCGAGTTGTACTCCAGAATGGACCCAACCTTAAGTATGCCCCCGATGGGAACCAGTTCCGTCCCGGTTGGCAGGATTGCCACACGCGGTCTCCTAGCTACTTGGATTTCCTGGTATCCCGCCGCTGCAGCCGCGCCGAGGTCCACCGGGCGGATAACCTGTCCAGCCGGCAGCACCAGTTGTGAAACGATGATATCCTCTCCCATCAGGCGGATGTGCGACCAGGGCGTCACTGCGCTCCGGATCCTTATGGACACGGGTAGGCGGATATCCTGTGCGACTTCTCCGTCTCCATCCAGCGACTCCACATTCTCGATCGGAATGACTGCATCATAACCTTCGGGAATTGGGTCGCCGGTATCGACATACCTGGCTTGAATGCCAATAAGCAAAACGATCGGATGGGACGGTTGGGCGCCCACCGTCTGGTATGCCTGCACCACAAACCCGTCCATCGCCGCAGCATGATAATGCGGAGAGGATACTTTCGCCAGGATCGGCTCTGCCAAAACGCGCCCTGATGCAGTTTCGTCCAGCGGGATCGTTTCTCGGCCCAAAATATCCCAAAGATGTGCATCTTTTAAGGCAGTTTCGAACCGGGCTTTTGCTTGCTCGAGAGGAATGTCATGGAGATAAACAGACATATCCGCGTATTATTCTCCTTAAAAAAGGGTTACCTGCACGCGTTCCCCCGCTTCCAATCCAGTCACCTCGGCAGGAATCCGTACCAGCCCATCTGCAGCAGCCAAGGAGAAAATGAGATTGCTCTTCCCAAAGATGGGGTTTGCCTGCCATTCTTCGTCTTCACCGCCTTGGTCACTTAATGACGTCAATTTAACCGCGATCCAATCCTCGCGTCCGGCTTGCGAGGGGATATTTAATGCAAGTCTGGCCAGGCAGGTCTTGTTCAGGCGTTCTACTTTCACACCCAGCAATTTATTTATCACAGGCACCACAAATAGACCCGCAATGACCAATGCGCTGACCGGGTTGCCTGGTAATCCGATTACTGCCTTGCCATCGCAAACCGCTAGAATGGTTGGTTTTCCCGGCCGGACATTGACCCCATGCACTAGCACCCCCGGGCTGCCAAGCGAATCGATTACATCTGCGGTCATATCTCGTGTACTGGCAGACGAGCCGGCAGTGATCACTACTGCCTGGCAATCGGTTAATGCTTTTACTGCAACCTTCTTAATCACTTCACGCTTGTCCGGGGTGATACCGAACAGCACCGGTTCTCCACCGGCTTCGTTTACCAGCGCAGCCAGGGAATAGGAATTAATATCACGAACCTGGCCTGGATCCGGTTTCAGCTCCGGGGAAATGACCTCATCCCCGCTCGAGATGATCCCGATCCTGGGCTTCTTGGCTACCCGCAATTGAGTGATTCCGAGTGCCATGCAACCACCCACTTCCACCGGGCGGATTGTGATCCCTCTTGGAATGACGATTTGCCCTTCTCGTACATCCTCTCCTACCAAGATTACATTCTCTCCCGGGGCGACTGCTCGTAGGATGGAAATTTCGCCGGTTTGATTTGGCTCACTCTGTTCCAGCATTACCACCGCATCGGCATTTCGGGGCAGCATTCCACCGGTATGGATCGGTGCGGCTTGTCCGGATCCTAGGGAGAAAGCCGGCTCGGCTCCCATTGGCACTTCACCGGCAATGGTCAAATATCCCGGCATCGACTCGGACACACCAAAAGTGTCGCTTGCACGCACCGCGTAGCCGTCCATGCTGCTGCGAGGAAACAAAGGCAATGAATGCGGGGCCCGGATATCCTGGGTTGTCACGCGTCCACTTGCCTGGACTACGTCAACAATATCCTCACCAGGTACGCTCTCGGAGAGGGCCTGCATCAGAAGAGCCAACGCTTCGGTCGGAGGAATAAGTTTCAAGAATTCGGTCATATGTTGGTTGCCTGAATTTTAACCTAAAAGCCTTAATTTCGTGGGGTGAGGGCAGTTTTCCCACCAAGAACGGGAGAGTTTGGTTTGAAAGATGAAAACAGGCGAAAAAATGCGAGGTTTGGTGGGTAAAACTCCGGAAGCATCCAAATCAAGTCACCTTTCAATGTTCTCATGGCAGCGCGAGTATAATCGTCCTATGTCCAAACGCTTAACCCCTCTCGTTATTGGAATTGCTGGCGGTTCCGGATCCGGGAAAACCACTGTCGCCCAGACCATTCTCCAACGCGTCGGGCCGGACCGGATATCCTTCCTCCAGCACGATGCTTATTACAAGGATCTGAGCGGTCTGCCCCCGACCCAGCGTGTCGAAGTCAACTTTGACCATCCCAACTCCCTGGAAAATGAATTGCTTATCCTACATATCAGCCAGTTAAAAAATGGTCAGCCAGCCAAAGTTCCCGTCTACGACTTTTCCACGCATAGCCGTACCGATCGAACCTTCACGGTCCAGCCGCGCAGTGTCATCCTGGTGGAAGGTATTTTGATCTTTGCGGAAACAGCCTTGCGCGATTTTTTCGATGTCAAAATCTTCGTGGACACCGATCCGGATATACGGTTCATCCGGCGACTGCAACGTGACATCTCGGAACGCGGCCGGACCACCGAATCGGTCATCAAGCAGTACTTGTCCACCGTTCGTCCAATGCACTTGGAATTTGTCGAGCCGTCCAAGCGTTATGCTGACGTGATCATCCCCGAAGGCGGATTTAATGCAGCCGCGCTGGATATGGTGGTGGCACGTATCGAAACAATGTTATCCTAATAACATCTTCCTGAATCACCTTCAAGATTTGTCGTTACCACACAAATCAACCGAAAGGAATACACATGCCCAAGCAATGGAACAAATCACCCGAAATGGTCATTGACCCTAAAAAGAAATATACCGCTACGTTGAAGACTGACAAGGGTGACATAAGATTGGAACTTTTTGCCGATAAAACCCCACGCACGGTCAACAACTTTGTTTTTCTGGCCCGTGAAGGCTATTATGATGGCACCATTTTCCACCGGGTCATTGCCAACTTTATGGCCCAGGGTGGCGACCCGACCGGGACCGGGAAGGGTGGCCCGGGTTACCGCTTTGCGGATGAGTTCCACCCCTCCCTGAAACATAACAAACCCGGGATTTTTTCGATGGCGAATGCCGGTCCGGGCACCAACGGCAGCCAGTTCTTCATTACCCATGGTCCTACACCCTGGCTGGATGGTAAACATACCATCTTTGGGCAGGTCATCTCAGGCATGGATGTGCTGTTGTCCATCCCGCCGCGTGACCCGTCGAAATCCACTTCTCCGGCAGTGAAATTGAACAAGGTCACCATCCTGGAAACCTAGGGAACAATCGACTCATAACCCTTCAAGAAGGGAAATCTATGGTTGGATTGCCGGGCCGCCCATCCTCCCCGCCACACCTCTTCCGCTCTCTCGTTGCAGTTATCGTTGGTAGTCTGGTCTTGAGGGCTGCAGCCGGTGCCATGGGCGAGAACATCCAATTCTACTTTAATGCCATCCACGCCGCCTCTATGGATCCCAACTCTCCATTGCGGGCGATTGCCGGGGCCGGAAATGTTTACCCCATCTCGTACACCCTGGGGGGCATGATCATCGGGAGCTTCTTCGTGGCGGAGTTACTTGGCGCCCTCGTGCTGGGCGCCTGGAGTGATCGCTTTGGGCGGAAATGGTTTATCATTCTAGGTCCAGTATTCGGGGCTGTGGCAGTTCTGATCACCTCCATTACAACCGCCGTCTGGTTGCTGGTTTTCACCCGCCTGTTGGAGGGGCTTTCAACCGCCAGCAACGCCCCCGCCACGCTGGGCTATATTGCCGAAGCCACCTCCGATTCTCCAAAATTGCGTACACGCATTGCCGGTCTTTTTGAGATTGGTACCATTGGCGGCATTGCAATCGGATTTTCCCTAGGTGGTTGGATGTGGCGGACATTCGGTACAGCTGCCAGGGTAGCCGGAATCCCGTTTACCAGTCCGTCCTTTGCCGTCAACGCCCTGGTTTACTTGGCCAGCCTGATCATCCTGTGGGTCGGATTTCACCGTGTTGCGGAACTTCGCCGGAACTCGACTGTACCATCCATATCACCGGGCGAAACGATTAAGCGCTATTGGGCGATCATCCGTAGCCCGCGCGTGGCCGGTTTTGCCCCGGCCTGGATCGCCATTAATGCCGTCTTGGGGATCTGGATCAATCTTTCCGCCCGCATCCTGACTGACAAAAGCGGCTTTCCCCACCAGATTCTTGTCGGGCAATTCGACAGCTTCACGGCTGGCAATGTGCGCGCCTTGTACGCATTCTTCTTCATCCTCGGCATCTTGGCTTGGAGCATTTTCTTCCCTACCCTGAAAAAGACCACTACCATGTTGATCGGCAGCGCAGGATTGGTTGTTTCCTGCCTGCTGATCTTTGGGATTAATCACCAGCCATCCTTAAGCACTCCTTGGGTGCTTCCTCTGGCCATCCTTCTTGTCATCAGCATCATGATCCAGAGTGGTTTTACCCCGGCTGCCCTGGCACATCTGGCGGATATCACCGAAGCGCACGACACCGACCGGGGAGCGATCATGGGTTTGTATTCCGTATTCCTGGGATTGGGACAATTTTTGGGAGCCAGTGTGGGCGGCATCTTCGTGGACTGGCGCGGAGCCGATGGAATGGTTCTGATTACCGGTCTGCTGGGTGTATTTGCAGCATTCCTGATTGTTCGGGCGCGTTTATCCGATTCGGCTTCTGTAGGATGACGGCTGCCCATGACCCTTCCTTGACGCCACTACCCGGCTTTCGTTTCTGGTGACGAACTAAAAAAAACCGGCTTCATCGGCTGGTTTTTGAATTCTTTGAAAGGGGTTTGTGTTTAGATTTTGTGGCAGGTTCTTGCAATGCCGCCACCTCGTGCGTGGTCAGATAACGCCATTCTTTCGGCTTGAGGCTCTCCAGCCGCAATTCCCCAATTCGCACACGGATGATCCGGACAACCGGCAAACCGGTCTGAATACCCATCTCGCGGATCTGGCGCTTGTGTCCCTCTGCCAAAGTGACGTCCAACCACGCCCCTTTCCCATGCTTGGAAACCACATAGACACCGGCCGGCCCGGTACGGAAACCATCTTCCAGTACCACCCCGCGCCGCCAAAGATTCAATTGCTCCGGGTCGGGATGGCTCGCCACCAGCACCCGGTATTCCTTCTCATGCTCATAACGCGGGTGGGTCAGTTTATTTGCCAGGTCGCCATCATTGGTCATTAAGACCAGGCCCTCTGAGTCGAAATCGAGACGACCCACCGGATATAAAGTTCCGGCTATTGGGACCAGGTCGCGCACCGCCGGTCGCAGTTCTGGATCGGTAACCGTGGATATTACGCCGCGCGGCTTGTATAGTGCCACGTAAATGAGTTTCTCTGCCTCCTTGATTGGCCGCCCATCCACCGTGATCTTGTCTTTAGTCCCATCGGCTTTATCCCCCAGGCCTACCGGTTGTCCATTCACGCGTACTCTTCCAGCCGAAATCAGTTCTTCGCAACTCCGCCGCGAACCGTATCCGGAACGCGCCAGGATTTTTTGCAAACGCTCTTCCATTTTAGCCTTTCAAAGCCTCGTCGTGACCGTTCTCGCCTTGCGGCTCCGGCAACTTCAGTGTTGGGAGTTCGGACAGCGAATTCAGGCCAAAATGCTGCAGAAAATCTGGAGCAGTACCATATAAAATAGGTCGCCCTGGACCTTCGGCTCGTCCCACCTCCTGGACAAGACCCTTGCCAAGCAGGGATTTCATCACTCCGTCGCTGCTGACACCGCGCACCCCATCAATGTACGGACGGGTAACCGGTTGCTGGTAAGCGACAATCGCCAGTGTCTCCAGTGCTGCCCGGCTCAAGCGGCTGGTGGCTTCCAACCCAAGGAAACGTTCCACTGCCTCAGCCATTTCTGGTGCAGTCGTCAGTTGTACACGCCCGCTGTGACGCTGAAGTCGTAGGCCGCATCGGTTCAGCTTACCTTCCAGTTGCTTCAAACCGTGTTCCACTTCTGGAATAGGCAGTTCCAAGGCCGTGGCCAGTTGGTTTGGGGTCACCGGTTCCGCGGAAACAAACAAAAGCGCCTCGAGGGCTGCCGTTAATTCTAGTGGGGAGTCGATTTCAGATTCGCTCATGCTATAATAACTCCGTAATTGAGAGCTTCCATGAATGTCCGCAAAATATCGCTTTTTGCTGGTCTGTCAGTTCTAATTCTGGCGGTGCTGGCCTGTACGATCAATATCGGCGGACCGGCTTATCCGAGCCAGCCCATCCCGGTCTCGACTGGAGCGGCCGGCGAATTCCAGTCTTCCATGCAGACAGCCATTGCCGTCGGAGCAGGATCAGGGCAGGTAACGCTTCTTATCACCGAGCCGCAGTTGACCTCGTACCTGGCTGCCTACCTCCAGTCTCAAGCCCAACCACTATTTACGAACCCGCAGGTCTACCTTCGCGACGGCCAGATCCAAATCTACGGGACTGTCACGCAGGGTTATTTCCAGGCAAACATCCAGATCGTTGTGGTCGCTGGCGTGGATTTGCAAGGGCAGCTTAAGATCGAATTGACTACCGCCGACTTCGGCCCACTGCCTGTGCCACCTGGTTTGAAAGACACTCTCACAGCCGCCATACAGGAAGCCTTTACCGGCTCGATTGGCCCGGCGGTTACCGGATTCCGGTTGGAGAGTATCACGGTGGCGGATGGTACCATGACCATCGTCGGCCGGACAAAATAGCATTTGGATTATACCAGTAACCCCATGAGCAAATTCTCCTCGCCGACACTCCATAAAATTAGCCTTGCGATGATTAAAATCGTGTGCTGGATCTTCATCATTCCACTGATTTCTCTGGCTTTTCTTGCAGCCTGCTCCTCTCAAGTACAGCAGACAAATGTTACCGCCAGCATAACTGCCGACGGCCTCGACCACCCAGTCATTCTTCCATCTGGTAGTACGGTCCAGCAAGCTCTCGATGCGGCGAAAGTTAGCCTTTCCTCGACCGACCGTGTCGATCCGCCTACCTATACCACTCTGACGGATGGGATGGCAATCACCGTTTCACGTGTACGCGAAGAGTTTGAAACCAAACAGGTGGTCGTACCCTTCGAGCGTCAGGATCTCCGCAATGAATCGCTCCCCTCAGGAGAGACCCGTCTAATTCAGGCCGGCCAAAACGGGCTGAACGAAATCACCATTCGGCATGTTTTCGAGAACAACGTTGATACGGGCACTTCGGTCGTCTCTGAAACAGTCCTCCAGGAGGCAGTTCCGGAAATTGTCATGATCGGCGTGCAATCGCCATTTGCACCCGTTTCCATACCTGGTAGATTGGTTTATCTGACCGGAGGAAATGCTTGGATAATGGAAGGCTCCACCTCCGCCCGCAAGCCGCTCGTCACTAGTGGCGACTTAGATGGTTATATTTTCTCGCTTTCACCTGATGGCGCTTGGCTGCTCTTCACACGAAAATCCACCCTCCCCCATGATCAGGAGATCAATACATTGTGGGTCATCAGCACAACCCAACCGGCTGTACCGGTCAGCCTGGGCATTTCTAATGTTGTCCATTTCGCTGACTGGCAGCCGGGAGAAAAATACAAGATCGCTTACTCCACTGTTCAGCCGATAGCTGCTGCACCTGGGTGGGACGCGAACAATGATCTGCACATCCTGGACTTCGAAAATGGAAAACCTGGCACGACGAAGGATATCCTTGATACCAACTATGGGGGTGTCTATCCTTGGTGGGGCAGCTCGTTTGCATGGTCACCTGACGGTCAAAATCTGGCATATTCCCGTCCGGATGGCGTTGGCCTGGTGGATATTCCAAACGCGGATTTAACACCCCTGATGAATATCACCGCTTTGAATACGCATGGTGACTGGGCTTGGACTCCCGGCTTGGCCTGGGCCAGTGATAACCAGACCTTGTTCGCGGTCACGCATGCTGCCCCATCCGGTCTGATTGCTCCCGAAGAATCACCCAACTTCGCCCTCAACGCCATTTCTTTGTCTACTGGCGCGATCACCACACTCGTCCCGCAGACTGGTATGTTTGCCTATCCGGCGGCATCCTCCTTGCGCCCTGACAAGTCTGGAGCATCCACTTACCCGGTGGCTTTCCTGCAAGCCATTTTCCCTGCTGCCTCCGCCACCAGCCGCTACAGCTTGGTGGTGATTAACAATGATGGAACGAATCCGCGCTCACTTTTTCCTGCTGAAGGACAGCCCGGTCTCGAACCACAGACGCGGACGCTCGCCTGGGCACCCAGCCTGCTCGCAAATGGGGGAGATTTTATCGGGGTCATCTACGCAGGCAATCTCTGGATCGTGGATGCAACCAGCGGACAATCCCAACAGGTCACCGGCGATGGTCTGACCAGTAACATTGATTGGAAATAAATGGCAGAAATGCGACGAATTTCCTCTCCGGGCAAATATAAATATTGGGGCATTCCATGCGTGTTCTGATAACTGGTGCAGCCGGCTTTCTTGGTTCCCATCTCTGCGACCGCCTGCTTTCGGAAGGTCACGAAGTGGTCGGATTGGACAATTTCGTGACCGGCAATCCCGTAAATCTGGCCCACTTGGCCGGAAACGAACGGTTCACATTTATCAAGAAGGATGTCTCGGAATACATCTTTGTCCCCGGCAAGTTGGATGCTGTTCTACACTTCGCCTCACCCGCCAGCCCCAACCCCGATTCCCCCTATGGTTACCCCAACCTGCGTATCCAGACCATGAAGGCCGGTGCGCTCGGTACGCATAATTGTCTTGGCGTCAGCCGCCTCCATGGCGCAAGGTTCTTGTTGGCCTCCACTTCCGAGATTTATGGCGACCCGCTCGAACATCCCCAGACCGAAAACTATTGGGGTCACGTTGACCCGGTGGGACCTCGCTCCATGTATGATGAAGCCAAGCGTTTTGCAGAAGCCATGACGATGGCATATCACCACGCCCATGAAGTGGATACCCACATAGCACGTATTTTCAACACCTATGGCCCGCGTATGCGTTTGGACGATGGCCGTGTCGTTCCCAATATGGTTTACCAGGCTCTTCGCGAGGAACCACTGAGCGTATTCGGTGATGGCGCCCAGACCCGTTCTTTCTGCTATGTGGATGATCTGGTGGAAGGAATCTATCGCTTGTTGCTTTCTGATGAGCATCTTCCGGTCAATATTGGCAATCCGACCGAAACGTCCATTCTGGAGTTCGCCCGGATTATTAATCGCTTATCTGGAAACACTGCCGGGCTGGACTACCAGCCTGATAAACGCTTTGGCAACGACCCGCAACGCCGCTGCCCGGATATCTCGCGTGCACGTTCACTGCTCGACTGGGAACCAAAAGTGGACCTGGTTGAGGGTCTGACGCGTACATTGACCTACTTTAAAGAAAAGATGAGTGCGCAATGACTGCTTTCATTACCAATCCGCAGGAGCGCACCCGCTTCTTAAAATTCATGGTCGTTGGCGTTTTCGGCGCCGTGGTGGATTTTGGTATCATGAACCTGTTTTCCAGGCTCTTCGGCCTGGCTCTGGTCTGGGCCGGTACGATTTCCTTCGTTTGTGCAATCCTCAGCAATTTCATCTGGAACCGCTATTGGACCTATCCCGATTCGCGTTCGCGCCCCCTCTCACGCCAGTTGACCATGTTCTTCGTTGTTAATGTAGCCGGGCTCGCTATCCGTCTCCCCATTTTGCATTTTCTCGAGCCACCCATGCGCAGCTTGTTCGAACGCCTGTCGCTAAACATGTTCTCACCGGAATTCCTGGGAAAGAATTTCACGCTGGCGGTGGCTGTCGCTGTGGTTATGTTGTGGAACTTCTTCATTAACCGTTATTGGACGTATAATGATATTGATAAGGTGAAATCATGACCCTACAACCCCAACGCTCTGTTGTCCCGATCTACACTACCCGCGGCGACGCGGAAGCCTTGCTCGTTTATCCATACCTGTACAACCGGCTGGGTGAATGGATAGGTTGGGTGACCGCCGATCGCCAGGTTTATTCGGTGCTTGGTTTTTTCGTCGGTGAAATGACCGCCGAGCCTCGCATCCTCCGCAAGCGTTTCACCTCCTCGCTCAAGCCTCACAAGACCCCGCCTCCGCCTCCGCCGAAATTGCTGGTTCCCGCCACCATTCCTTTGCCTCCCATGATGGGCGAGTTGCGCTTTGGCACGCTGGATGTTTTGCTGGATGAACCCGAGCGCTTGCACACCCTCGACGCCGGCGACCTGCGCCAGGATATTGAGTGATGGAACACTCCCACGAACCAAAACCCATGCGTCTCTCGCGCATCCAATTGGCGCAGATGATGCAGCCGGAGCATGCCAATAGCCAGGGTGACGTGCATGGCGGCTGGATCATGAAACTGGTGGATGAAGCCGGCGCACTGGCCTCCACCCGTCACGCCGCCCATCGTACCGTCACCGTTGCAATTGACCAGATGGTTTTTCATCAACCCATCCATATCGGCGATTTGGTTCTTTTAAACGCAGAAGTAACCTACGCCGGACACTCCTCGATGGAAGTGGAGGTGGATGTCATCGCCGAGAACCCCATCACCGGGCAGCAAACTCATACCAATGCCGCCTACCTGGTTTATGTCGCCATTGATGATGATGGCAAGCCCACCCGCATCCCACCCCTGCTGGCGGAGACCCCGGAAGAACAGGCCCGCATGGATGCAGCCAGACATCGTCAGCAGCGCCGCCTCGCCCAAAAAACAAGCCAGTAATTCTTTACAAATCATTTATGACCGCACCCGATCTTCCTCCTGAAGAAAGCGAGCCAAAGGAACGCGTTGCCCATCCATTTCGCACCTTGAGCGAATTGGTGGATTACGTCTCTGGAAAAAGTCTCCCAACCGCCACCGCCGAGGAAGTGGGCCTGGCTGAGTCATTGCCTTTTCCCTTCCTGGCGATTGTCGGACAGCGGGAGATGAAACTGGCTCTCTTGCTTGGTCTGATTAATCCATCGGTGGGCGGAATCCTGCTCATTGGCCCGAGAGGCACCGCCAAGACCACTGCTGTCCGTTCCCTTCTGGATATCCTTCCCAAGGTGGAACGTTCACTTTGTTATTATGGCTGCCTACCCGAAGATATTGAGGCCGGCGGGATTGACGCGGTCTGCCCGGACTGCGCGCGTAAGTACGCTGAAAACCAGCCCCTGGTCGCCCCTGACAGCGTTCGGTTGGTTGAGCTGCCGCTTAACTCCCGCCTGGATGATGTGGTCGGCGGGATCGATGAACGCGCCGCTGTCCACGAACGGCTGCGTGTCCGGCGTGGCATACTGGCTCAGGCTGACCGTAACCTGCTCTACATTGACGAGATCAATCTGCTCTCGGATGATATTGTCGACGCCATCCTGGACGCAGCCGCCCAGGGAAGTTACACTGTCCGGCGCGGTCCGGTCTCCGCCACCTATCGGGCCCGCTTCGTGCTGATCGGCTCGATGAACCCCGAGGAAGGCCGCCTGCGCCCGCAGATCCTGGACCGCTTCGGGCTGCGTGTCATCGTCCGCGGTCTGGATGACCCAACTGAACGCCTGGAAGCCTACCGCCGTGTCCAGGCTTATCTGGTCAACCCACGCCTCATGGTTTCAATTTATGGAAATGAGATGGTGGCCGCCGCCGAAGAGATCCAATCCGCCCGTGGAAAGTTGCCGAAGGTGATCCTGCCGGATAAGGTTGCCAGGCCGGCTATTAAATTGGTTCACAAACTGGGTATAGACAGCCTCCGTGCCGAGATCACCTGGTTCGAAGCCGCCCGGGCCTACGCCGCTGCGGACGGTCGTGAAAAGGTGACCTCTGCGGATTTGCAGGCTGTCGCTCCAATGGCCCTGCGCCTGCGTAGGTCGCAGTTTATGACCGAGTATTTCAGCAACCAGGCTGGCGAGGAAGAGCAGCTGCAGGGATTGCTGGCTGTTTTACAGGCCAGACGCGCGAAAAGGCTATCCTCAACCGCTCCAGAATAAGAGTGAGAGTCCAGTTCTCACATCTTCTCCCCCTTGATGAATGACCAGTGGTTGTGGATGATCTTCCACTTGCCATCCGTCCGCACGTAGACTGCGCTGCAGTTCCAGGGTATCCTGCTTGAAATGGAACCATCCTGATTCAGTTGGGTGGAGAAGAAGCGGTATGTTAACACCGCCATGTTGTCTTGGACTTGGACTTGGACTTTCGGATTGATAAACTCCATGACATCATAGTGGATCTTGCCTTCCCGCTGCGCATACTCGGCTTTTAACGCCTCCAGCCCATCCAGGCGCTGCGGTGTTCCCGTGTCGAAGTATGTCACCTCTGGTGCGTAGATTTCAATAAATCCCCATGGATCTCCTTTTCGCCACCGCTCCATCGCAGCCGATTTCGATCCTCATGACCTCGCCCAAAGTCCCATCATATTCCTTGCGTGATAGAGGAACCGGTATGGGTACTTCCACGCTCTCAGGGAGCTTGTGCCTGAGATAAGACCAATGGGTATGTACGATTCTCCATTGACCGTCTCGCCGAAAGTACACTTCCGTCGCATTCCAGGGTGTCTGGCTTATGATCGTTTTCTCTTGCGTGATGACTGAGGAACGGTAGTTGTATGTGAGCACAGCCGCATCCCCAACCACAACCACCTTGGGGTCGATGAAATCTGATCCTTGGTAATGTATTTTTCCTTCAATTTGCTCCATATAGGGCTTGTATTCCTCCAGGCCGAGAATGGGCTTGGTCAGGCCGGGATCCTCGTAAATGATATCCTCGTCACTGATCTCCACAAAACCCATTGGATCGCCATTGCGCCACCGTTCCATGGCCTGTTTCTCAAGAGAGAGGATGGAATCTTTTATCATTTATACTCCTTTGGATGGTTACACGCAATTAACGGAATGGAACGGTATTGCTGACAAACGCAAGCTGGCTTCCATCCGGTGACCAGGCAGGCACATTCATCGTACCTTGACCTCCATAAAGGTAGGCCAGCACTGTCGAAGTGCCCCCCTCCAACGGAATTCTCCGCAGGTAGACCCGCCTTGCCGCTGGGTGGTCACTCGGTGCGACCTCGCCTGCTAGGTAGGTTAAGAATACAACCCATTTGCCGTCCGGCGAAATGTGCGGAAACCAGTTATTGTATTCATCTTCTGTTATTTGCTCCTGTTCGCTTCCGTCCGCTCGCATCCGCCAGATTTGCATGCTTCCGGTACGGACAGAATTGAAGTAGATATACTTGCCATCCGGCGTATATTCCGGTCCATCCTCCAGCCCGGGTGTGTCGGTCATTTGCAATTCCTCACCCCCCTCGAACGGGATGCGATAAATGTCGAATTGGCCGTTACGCTGCCCGGTGTAGACCAGGTATTTACCATCCGGAGACCAGCCATGCAGGTAGGAAGGCCCCTTCGAAGTGATTAATTTCGGCCTGCCGCCCTGCGCCGGAACAATGTACACCCTCGAAAGGTTGTCCGCCTCGGCATGGCTGCTGATGCCAAGATTGCTCCCATCAAATGAGAGTACATGATCGTTGTTGTTTCTGACCACCTCACCCGTATCAATTAGATTGGATATTTCCGTCTTCAGGTCAAACCGGTACAGCCGTCCATCCTTGTTGTAAATCAGGGCTTTGCCATCCTTTGTCCAGTTGGGAGCTTCGACCACCGTATCCGAGCTGAAAATGATCCGCCGCTGACCGCTCGCCGCCTCTAAAAGTTCCAGATGACTCCCAAGAGCATCCCTACCGCGCTCGAAGCCCGCATTTACCGGGACTACGATCCGTACATTCCTGAATATGGCTTGTTCTACCACCCTCTCGTCATGCGAGCAAACAAATAGCCCGATATAAATCTCCTCGCCCAGGTCTATTTCGTCTGTTTGAACGGTCACGAATGGTTCGCCAAAGTGGGCAACCGACATGCTATAGGTGTTGTCTCTTCGCTCAAGTTGGACGATCTCAGCATGGGTCAGGGCAGCCTGTACTTCCTCAGTGATACCACCCTGGTGCCGTCTGAATTGCAGCGATACCAGCCCATCTCCGTGGATTACAGTGCTCAAATGCGCCGAATTGGCATTCAGGTTGGCACGCGCCATCCAGCCAAGTTTGCGGTGCGGATTGCCTGCCATCCGCTGAAACGCCGCTTGCATGGTCACAATGAAATTCCCCTTAATATGCTTCCAGACGAAATGGAAGGCATCCTGCTCTCCCCAGATGTTGGCGCCCTCTCCAGAGATGCAATAGGTTTGCTGTCCGGCATCGAACTGGCAGGCACCCGGGAGGTTGACATGTCCAACCTCGCTTTGTTCCTCGAACTGGCCGAGGGCAGGCGTAAACTGTGAAGACCTCATGGGGATTTTTCCTCCTGCTGGATTCCCCTCATCACTTCTTCCTGCCAATGTAGAGAAGATGCCTCGATGCTCCGATGATTGACCTCTCTGTGCTCATCTCGTGGAACAGATCCAGCCATAATTGGCGCTGCTTTCCCTGCAGTTTGTTGTAACTCTCATCGTCAGATGCGATGCTAGGTTCGACTCCGGCAACAACTAAGGTTTCGAATCCAAGCGCTTCATGCAAGGGCGCAATTTCAGAAATCCGGGCAAAGTATCCACGAAACTCTCCGCGTTGAAGATTATTCGGGTCTTTGCCGCTCTCCATCAAGGAGCGCACCTCTGCTTGATCCTCAACCCAGCTTGGAACGTTCTTAATCAAATCACACATGATGCCAAAGCGGCTGATGAACGCTGAGAATAGGATGCCTCCTTCTCGCAAACGGTCAAATACTTCCTTTACCGCCTCTTTCCGGTCAACTTCTTCTACCAGATGATAAAGTGGCCCCATGAGAAGGACAGTCTCAAACTGCTTCTATGTCACTTCGCCAAGATTACGCGCATCCGCCACCAGGAGTCGTAACTGCTTTTCCAACCCTTTTTCTGCAATATTTTTCCTGCATTCCTCAATGAGCGCAGACGACAAATCAACCGCGGTTACCATATACCCCCGCCTTACCAGCTCCAGGGTATACCTTCCTGTCCCAGCTCCAACCTCCAGGATGGAACCTTGTGGTGGTAGGTATTGGTTCAAATAGCGCCAGGTTAGCTCGTATTCCAGTTGATGTTGTTCCAGGCGGCCGTGTTCTCTCCCGGGATCGCTATTATAGTAAGTGGCGATATCACTGACATCATCCCTCATGCCTGTTCTCCAAATGCCCTCTTGGGCGTTTTTATTAGCGGTTAGGCTGATCGCATAGTATTTATTTCGCCATATATTAATCAACGATGAACAGCTTGACCCCATTGGGTGTGAAAGACCGGTGCGGTTCCGCATTGTCAGCCACCTGATAGCTGATTCCCGGCGTCAGGATGAACCTCCGCCCATCGGCAAGTTCGGTATGTAATTCACCTTCCATTTTTGCTTGAAAAAGCACATTTTCCCCTATTTTCATGCTTCATGTAAACCCACTGGCACTTGAAGCCTTGCGGTTCATTCGTGGTCAATGTAGCCTCAGGATAAGTGCTCATTCCCTCGAAGCCTGGAAGCAAACCGTACTCAACCAGTATTTGAAAGCCGTTGCATATTCCCAGAATCGGTCTGCCTTCATCAACAAAAGTTTCAATTTCTTTGCCTAATTTAGCGCTGAGCCACCGTGCAAAAATCACTCCTGAACGCACGTAATCGCCGAATGAGAAGCCGCCTGGAAAAACCAGCACCTGATAATCAAGAAGGTTTTTGCGTTTTATTAACTCGTTAACATGCAAAGTCTCCGCTTGGACGCCTAACTCCAAAAAAGCCCGCTGGGTTTCTGCATCGCAGTTGGTTCCGCCGACGCGCATAACGCAGACTTTGATTTCTTCTTGGTTCATTTTAGGATTCACCGCTTAACGTTCTTTTCCAGCTACGCCGCAGCTCGGCAAGTGAAGCGTCGACGACTATTTTCTGGTTTAACCCGTGAATAAGCAGTTTCTCGTCTTTGGTTACTTTGCCAATTTGGGCACAGGTTTTGCCCTTCATTAAAGCCTCAAATTCCTGCCTGTCTTTTTCTGAGACTTCAATGAGGAAGCGGCTGTTTGACTCTGAAAACAGCACAAAGTCATTTCGCTCTAACGCTTTGCCAGGCACTTTACCTAAATCCAGCTCTAAGCCGTAGCCACCTGCAAACGCCATCTCCGCCGCCGCCACTGCCAACCCGCCTTCAGAGAGGTCATGGCACGATTTGATTAAGCCAGAATCGATGGCTTTAGTTACAGCTCTGAACGTGCGTTTAGCTTTGGCTCCTTTCACTTTGGGCACGCTTGCGCCTAAGTAGCCTTTGAGCTTGTAGTATTCTGAACCGCCCAGCTCATTGAATGTGTCACCAATGATGTAGAGCAGGTTGCCGGGCGCTTTCAAATCCATAGAAGTGGTAAATTGAATGTTAGGAATTATACCTATGGCGGTAATCAGAAGCGTTGGCGTAACTGGACCCAGCGGGGATTCGTTGTAGAGGCTGTCTTTTCCAGAGATAAACGGCGTCCTAAACGCTTTAGCGAAGTCGTAGCATGCTTCGCAGGCTCTTACCAGCGAGCCCAAGCGCTCTGGCTTCTCAGGGTTTCCCCACGTAAAATTATCCAGCAGCGCAATCCTTCTTCCTCCGACGGCAATGTTGTTTCTCACTGCCTCGTCAATAGCTGAAGCAGCCATCCAGTAAGCATCAATCTTTCCGTAATTCGGGTTCATCCCGCATGAAATTGCCAAGCCTTTCCATGAATCATCAAGCGGTTTCAGTACAGCTGCATCGTTTGGTCCAGCGTACTCTCCTTGTAAGGGTTTAAGCGTAGTGTTTCCTTTTACTTCATGGTCATAAGTGCGTATGACGCTTTCTTTGCTGGCAATGTTCGGAGCCGAAAGCAGTTGCAGCAGGGTTTCAGTTAGGTTTTCTGGCTGGGGAAACTCTGGTTCCGTGAAGCTTGGGGTTTCAATGGTTGCTGTTTTCATGCTTTTGCAAGGATTAAACAGAAAAGCCATATCCATGTCGGCAACTTTCTCGCCATTAAAGTTAAGCTGTAAGCGGCGCTGGGTTGTTAGTTTGCCTATTGCTGTGGCTTGGACGTCTTCTTTCTCAAAAATTGCCATAACCCTCTCAAGGTTTTCAGGTGGCACTGTTATGAGCATTCTTTCTTGTGATTCTGAAATGTAAATTTCCCATGGAGCCAAACCCTGATACTTCAACGGTACCTTGTCAAGGTCAATGGTTGTTCCGCAATCGAATTTTTCAGCGGTTTCGCCGACTGCTGAGGACAAGCCTCCGCCGCCAAGGTCTGTTGTTGCCGATGCCAATTGTAGGTCGCGGATTTCTATTATTGCGCGTTTGACTTTTTCTTCTTCTATCGGGTCGGCGATTTGTACGGCTGGACGGGAGATTTCTTCTGATTTTTCGGTTAGTTCGGCTGAGGCGAAGGTTACGCCGTGGATGCCGTCGCGTCCTGTTTTTCCGCCTGCCAAAACGATTATGTGTTCTGGTTTGGCATTTTTTGTGAATTTGTTTAATGGTAATAGTCCTATGCATCCGCAGTATACCGTGACGTTTCCTGTGTAGCTTTCGTCAAAGTATATTGCTCCGTTGACGGTTGGGATGCCCATGTTATTGCCATACGCGCTGATGCCTGCGGTGACGCCCATATACACGTATTTTGGGTGTTTTACGCCTGCAGGAAGCTTGTTGTAATCGTAATCTAATGGTCCGAAGCCTAAAACGTCCGTGCACGCGATTGGGTCAGCCCAGACACCTAGGATGTCTCGAATTACGCCGCCAACACCAGTGGCTGCACCGCCGAAGGGTTCAACAGCAGATGGGTGATTGTGTGTTTCCACTTTTGCTGCTATTCCATAGCCCTTATCGAAACGGACGATGCCTGCGTTGTCTTCGAAGACGCTGAAGCACCATGGCGGCTTGATTTCTTTTGTGGCTTTTGCGATGTAGGTTTTGAATAGGCTGTCGATTTCTTTGCCGTCGATTTGGATTTTTCCTTTGAAGGTTTTGTGGTAGCAGTGTTCTGACCATGTTTGGCTGATGGTTTGCAGTTCCACATCTGTTGGGTTTCTGCCTTCCGCCTTGAAGTAGGCTTGGATGGTCTTCATTTCCTGTAGGCTTAAGCCTAAGGCTAGTTCGTTGCTGATTTCGATGAGTTGTTGGTCGCTGGCTTTTGCTAAAGCAACTTCGTAGAGTGCATAGCCGGCTTTGCTGTGGATGTAGAGGTTAGCGTTCATTTCTGCTCCTCAACGGTTATCGTGTAGTTGTCTTTGGTTGGGTTTGCCAAAAGGCGCTTGCTCATTTCTTCCGCTTTTGCCTTGGCTTCTTGTAATGTTGGCGCTTCAAGGGTGACAGTGTAAACTTTACTCACATCCACGGCTTGTACCTTGTAGCCGAGTTCTTTCAGTAAACGGGCTGTTGTTTCCCCTTCAGGATTGCTGTGGCCTGGTTTTAGGCTAACTTCTATTTTAGCGCGGTATTTCATAAAGCCTTTAAATTAAGCTAGAAGATTTAAACGCTTTTGTCATAAAAAAAGCAAAACTTTACGTCAATATCATCTTTTTGTTTTGGTAGTGGATTTCTACGGTTTGTTTGTCTGTTACTTTTCCTATTATTTCAGGTTTTAAGCTGTCTTGCTCTAGCGTGTTCATGGCTTTGTCGATTTCTGTTTTGTCAACGATTATGCCGAACCCCCAGCCCATGTTAAAGGTTTTGAACATTTCCTCGTCTGTAATGGTGTAGCCTAGCTCAGCGGCTGTTTTTTGAATCAATCCGAATATCGGTTGGGGTTTGAAGTTGTTGAATTCAAAGCCTATGCCTGGCGAGGAACTGGCAAGATTATTGAATTTCATGTAGGCGTCGCCCGTGATATGCACGGCTGCTTTGACCTTTACTTCGCTGGCTAGTTTGAGGAGTGGTTTAACATAAATTTTTGTTGGTTCAAGGGCTTCGAGTACAATTTCCCTGTCTAAGCCTTCTGGGATGTCGTTTGGCTGGTATTTTCCGCCCCATTGCTTAAAGAGAATTTTTCTTGCCATTGTTATGCCGTTGCTATGCAATCCGCTGCTGGCTAAGCCTATTATCGGATCGCCGGGTTTGATGTTTTCTCCAGTTATGATTTCTTGCCGCTCAACTTCACCGACGGAAGCGACCACCATGTCGAACCCAGCGTTTTCTGCTAAGCCTTTTATTATTTCAGCTACATCGCCTGTTTCTCCGCCTGTAACTGGGCATTCAGCTTCAGCGGCGCCTTGGATGATTCCTTTTAGCCACTCTTTTACAAGCGCGGGGTTGCTTTCTTGTGCATGAATGTTATCTGCTATGGCGAGCGGTTTAGCTCCTGAACGAATAACATCGTTGACCGCCATGGCTACCGCGTCGATGCCTATGGTGTCATATTTCTGTGCCAATTGCGCTATGAGAACTTTAGTGCCTACACCTTCGATGACGAGATCCAGAAAAGTGTTTTCTCGCGATTGGAAAAATGTTACCGTATGGCAGATGCATAACGCCGCCATAACGGCTGTACTTGTAGGTTTCTTGCAGGTTTTTTAGGGCTTTTTTGGACTCTGCTCGTTGTTGGCGGTTTACGCCCGCATCCGTGTAAGTGTAACTTTTAGGCAAAGCTGTTTTTCTCCTCGGTATTGTTTCTCTAAGTTAAAGATAACGACTTATGCTTGCTCGGATGATAGAAGCAAGAAATAGCATGTGTTATTAGTTGGTGTTTTTAGTCCAAGTGAGTGTCGTTATGCTTCTTACACATCAATTTCAATTGTAAATAGTATCCTCCCTCCCATTTCTGGAAGGCTTGTTTTGGGTTGATTTTTTGGTTTAGGGTTTGAATTGCTTGCAGGTTGAGGCTAGAAAAGATGCTAAAAAGGTGTAAAAAGGTAGAAAAAGGTGAAAAAAGGCATCATTTAACATGCCTGACAGCGAATTATTCATCAGAACAGTAAGCGAATCAATATATTTACGCAAACCTAAAACAAACATGTCTAAATGCAAAAAAGCGTTTGCGGTCGTAGTCTAGCTTGGTAGGACATCAGCTTCCCAAGCTGACAACCCGGGTTCAAA